>NZ_NTLB01000003.1 GCF_002514725.1 Mangrovitalea sediminis | reverse complement strand
TCTGCCTCAATGAAGACGCAGCAGTCTTCAGGATCATTCGGTGATGCACCGTAGTCCAAATCAGGGCTCATAATACTTTTCAGTCGAGCGTGCATAGACGGTCCGTTGTCAGTTAACGCCGTGCTCTGGGGCAAACTGGAGCGCAGCGTAGGTTTGTCCCTAGCAGCACTTTGTTAGGCATTTTAGTATTTCTCATGGTGGGCAGCAGCATAACCATCTTTTCTCTCACAGCTAGGACAAAGTTCTGCCTCTTCACCGTATTCGCATGATGAATATATATAGGGCTCACCACACCATTTGCAATCTAGTACTTCTTCTCTGTGGCCACACAACAGGCATTCTTCATTATCAAGATCAAAGGAGTCGTTATGGCATGACGTACATTCTATTACCGGTATTTCATTGCTATCTATCTTGTCTTGCACCGATTTCTGTAATGCCACGTAGAATTCTTTGTACTCAAATAGCACCCACCACTTACCCCCTTTAAAACACAGGGCATTCCACTCTAAGGCTAACTCGTCTTCGGCAAACTTTAAGATAAACGACAATGCTTGACCTACAAGAACTTTGGCCTCATGGTTCTCTATTGTAAATTCAAAATGCTCAATTTCATTTCTCTTTTCACGAGCTACTTTCACTGCATTAATTTCAGATTCAGAAAAATGAATTTCTCCAATTTTTTGAAGCCTTATAAAAGCCTGCTCAGCACCAACAGTATGAGCAGTATTTGATGGATACTTGTCAATATTGCCAAATACAAATGCAGGATGAATCCTTCTTAGCCTTTCTTTCACCAAGAGTTCAATTACGTGTGCCAAATCAACAATAATACGCTTCCAATCGCCAGTGGTGTTTCTATTAACAGGCCCAAGGTGCTCGATCGCATGGCTAAGCGAATCCTTTGCATTTTCAACTAAATTGAAGTTGTGCATTCACTGACCTTCTCACGCCTAACGCGGAGCGCAGCGGCGTGCTTTAGCACGTCCGACTGACGCGGATTGTTAAAGAATTACACAGGCTCAACTTCTTCACGATAAACCGTTAACTCATGCCCTTCCCAGGCGTCACACTCCTCATTCCAGACGCTGGAGAGCAGCACCGTTACTGTTTTATCGTTGTCTAATCGCTGAACTCGTACCGGATGCCCGCAACTTTCATAAAGAGATTGCTTCTCCGAGTCTGGCAGGTAATCAAAAGTCCCCTCGGGCACCTCCTTTAACCTGACCATATCTCCAACTTTGATACTTCCGCTCATTGCTTGAACCATTTAACGGGCGCTAAAGGGTGTTACTCCGCATCCGGGTTGAACACCACAAAGTGCGGTGCACCTTCAAAATCTGGGTAAGAGTCAGCCAAATGTTCGTGTTCCCACTTGGAGCCGAGCCTTTCAATTTCATCTGCGGCAGAATAAATAAAACTGGCGATCTTTCGTAGCTCTTCTGCATCAGCCACCAGGGTTATCTCAGCTAACTCAGCGGGCACAATTTCATCATCTGAAATCTTCTCGGATTTTTCGTACCCGTATATCTTCACTTGATCATGCCCTTTAACGCCGATATTAAGCGGCCGCCTTGGAGCGCAGCGTAAAGGCGGTCCGGTGGAGGCCCGTCAGGGCCGGAACGAACTTGAATGACTTGTTAAAAGTTGCTCATCCCCCGAAGGCTTCGCCGGTGCTACCGAAGGCATATTCATGAAGCCCAGTCTCTTCGTCTGTTGCAACCAACGAGCCGCTGAAATCATCGAAGCAAATTCGAGGGTTATAGGACTTGCCATCGAGCTTAATTTCACCCTGGTCATGCAGCATGGAGAGGTCAAAGACAAAGTCACCAATCACATCTTTTGCAATCGCATCATCAATGCCTTTTTTCTTTAGCGTTTGCTTGAGCAAAAGGATTATTTGGTACTGCCACTCAATGGCCAATTCCTCATACTCTTCACTGAGCTTTACTTCCATGGCTACCTCTTGTGACTTTTAACGCCGCCAGCACAGGCCGGAGCACGCAGTGCGGAGGTCCAGCCCCGAAGGGGCGATTGTGCCTGGCCTTGTTAAGTTTACCAACCTGGAAGCCTCAAATGACGAGCCACTTTAAGCTCTAGTTGGGCCCATAATTGGGTAAATAATTTATCTCTTTCTTGCTGCATCTGTTTCTGTGAGTAATTGCCTTTGGGTACTTCACCTGAAACCTCAATACCCGATGGAGTATGAACTAGAGTGAAGTGCCAGCTGCGGTCATCTACTGCACGAGATGCGACTGAACGCTTCTTCCGATGAGTAGAAGTGCAGCCGCCTCCGTGCCAAGTTACTTCTTCTTTGGGCAGGTGCCATTTATCCTTATTCTTCTTTCCCATGCTCACTCGTATATAAACTTAACAGTTAATTCAACGACAAATGTCATATATCGCGCTGTCGCTTATCTCCACAAACCCAAAATCGCAAAACAGGAAAACACTTCAATATCAAAAGAATAGAAGATCACACCTCGTCCTGCCTGAATCTCTTGCGTCACTTGTCGTCTATATCCAGCTTACCACTCGTCACTTATCCATTCGTGCCGAAAAACACAATTTCAATTTTTTCAGAAAGATACACATAAGCTATCAGTCATATTTTGGAAATCAGCGACAGGTGTCGCATATCTACACCAGCAGATGCCTGTAGAGAGTTTGCTCGTCGAGCTTATGTCTACATTGAAATGCCGAATCAGCGGCTGTTTCTCCGGGCCGGTTAGTGCGCCAATAACGGTCGGTGGAGCCGCGTTTTCGAAGAGCCCGTTATGACCGAGAACCGGCCAAACAATCATCAAAAAGCAAGGTGGCCACGGCTACCCGCGTTCAAGGGACACTACGACGAACGGACTTACTTTATACCCGTCACACAAAAGTGCGTGGCGCCTGACTGGCCGTAGAAACCGCTCAGGCGCCCGGTGAGAAAATCAGGAAAGGAGCCGGCTCAGCCGCCGGCGAGTAGATAGGTCAAGGCTCCCAGTCCAGCCAGGAGGCAGTAGACGGCAAAGGGGCGCAGTGCCTGCACTTCATGGGAACTGAACCAGCGCATCAATACCCAGGTACTCAGCCAGGCAAAAATACCTGCCAGAACACCGGCCGCGGCAATCACACCCAGCCCCGCGGTGCCGAGACCATGATGCAGCAACTTCGGCACTTCAAGTACACCGGCCGCCAGAATGATGGGCGTCGCCATCAGGAATGAAAAACGCGCCGAAGCGGCATAATCCAACCCGCTGGCCAGACCGGCGACCAGGGTCACTCCGGAGCGGGACATGCCCGGAATCAGGGCCAGCGCCTGGGCAAAGCCAATGCCTACCGCCTTCTGCCAGCCCATCGTCTCCAGCGTATGCCGGGCGGAACGATTCTTCAGTCGGTCACCGATCCACAACACGATACCGTTTATCGCGAGCACTCCTGAGACCAGTTCGGCGTTACCGAACAGGAGCCGCAATTTTTTCTCCAGCAACAAACCCAGCAGACCTGCCGGCACCGTCGCCATGACCAATAGCCAAAAAACCTTGGCTTCGGGGTTTGACGGTTCCCGATGCTGCCTCAGCACACCACCGATCAAGCGAATCCAGTCCCGGCGAAAATACAGCAGCAACGCTGTCGCGGTGCCCAAGTGCAAGACAACCAGCAGCGGCAGGAAATTCGGGTTATCCCGATTCAGGTCCCAACCCAGTAAGGACGGGGCGATAACCCCATGCCCGAGACTACTGATCGGGAACAACTCAGTAATGCCCTGCATGATGGCAAACAGCAGAACGTGAATCGCATTCATCCTGGATACATCTCCTTCAATCGAAAGCGGCCGACGCGACTCATGGCCGCACCGGCGATAAACTCTGACGGAGCTTCCCTTTAACCACCGGAGCCCCAAAGCGAAAGTTGCCTAGTCTCGCTGAGAACGGCGACAGAGGAAAGACAGTCGGTACATTTTCCTGCCCGTCAGCGGCAAACAGCCCGCAGGGCTATTGTCCGGGGGCTGAACACAGGTCCTTTACGGCGCCTGTTGCAGCAGCCACTCCGCAACAGCCTGAACCGGCGCCCCTCCACTGCCGGACTGCAGCAACCGGTAATCCTGATCGCCCCTCACGAACCCAAAAGGGGCGCACAGGCGACCGGCAGCAATATCCCCGGCAACCAGAAAGCGCGGCGCTATCGCCACGCCCAACCCGGTCAGAGCGGCCTCCAGCATAAAACTCAACTGCTCGAACTCAGTGCCCACATCTTCATTCCGCAGCGCCACCCCCTGCTCCCTGGCCCAGTCCTGCCAGGCATCAGGGCGCGACGCGACCTGCAGGAGGCGTTGGCCGGCAAGGTCCTCCGGCACCTTGAGACGGGCCGCCAATCCCGGCGTGCATACCGGCCCCAGTTCGTCGTCGGCCAGGTGCCGGGATCGCCATCCCGGCGGGCTCTGCCCATCGCCGTTGACGATCGCGAGGTCGATACCGTCCAGCCGCCCCTGCCAGGGTCCGTCCAAGGCCTGCAGGCGCAACATGATCCCGGGGCATGCCGTTTTCAACGCTTCGAGACGAGGAATGAGCCAGCGCATCATAAAGCTCCCCGGGCATGCCAGAACGACAACATCGTCCCCGGTCGCCCGCGCCACTGCAGCACAACCCTCGTCCAGCAACCGGAAGGCCATCTCGCTAGACGCCCTCAGCCGTTGCCCCGCTGCCGTTAATGTCACGCCGTCCTGATGCCTATCGAACAGCGTCACGCCCAACTCCGATTCAAGCTGGCGAATCAGCCGGCTGACCGCGCCATGGGTAACGAACAGCCGCTCGGCCGCCTGACTGAAGCTGCCGCAGCCAGCGGCCGTATCGAAGGCTTTCAACGCTTTCAGTGAAGGCAATATCACCTCTCCGACGTGAGTTTTTCTCACAGGCACTGTGGGAAAGAATCGTTACACACTTTAATTAGCCGGACATTAGCATAGCGGAACAGTCATTAATATTGAGATTTCCTATGAATCCCGAGACCAGCACCGCCTCACCTCAAGCGGGATTTTTTGGCCCCTACGGCGGACGCTTCGTGGCCGAGACCCTGATTGCTCCCCTGAACGCACTCGAAGCCGCCTATGAGCGCCTGAAGAATGATCCCGACTTTATCGCCCAACTGAACGCATTACGCCGCGACTACGTGGGACGCAGCAGCCCCCTCTACTTCGCCGCCCGGACCAGTCAGCGCCTTGGCGGTGCGCGTATCTTCTTGAAGCGGGAAGATCTCAACCACACCGGTGCGCACAAGATCAACAACTGCCTGGGACAGATCCTGCTGGCCCGCGCCATGGGCAAAACCCGGATCATTGCCGAAACCGGCGCAGGCCAGCATGGCGTCGCGACCGCCACGGTCTGCGCGCTCTTCGGTCTCGAGTGCGTCGTCTATATGGGGCGCCACGACATACAGCGCCAGCAACCGAATGTCGATCGCATGCGCCTGCTCGGCGCCGAAGTCCGCGCTGTCGATCAGGGCCGGGGGACACTCAAGGATGCCATGAATGAAGCATTGCGGGATTGGGTCACAAACGTGGACGATACCTACTACCTGATCGGCACCGCCGCCGGGCCGCATCCCTATCCCACCATGGTGCGGGATTTCCAACGCGTGATCGGCGAGGAAACCCGCGACCAGTGCCAGGAGCGCCTCGGCGGACTGCCGGACATGCTGATTGCCTGCATCGGCGGTGGCTCCAACGCTATTGGTTTCTTCCATCCATTCCTGGACACCGACGTTACGCTGGTCGGGACAGAAGCCGCCGGCAAAGGCCTCGACACGGCCCTGCACGCCGCATCGATGAACGGCGGACGTCCCGGAATCCTGCATGGCAACCTCACCTATCTCCTGCAGGACGCCGCCGGCCAGATCGAAGAAGGATACTCCCTGTCGGCCGGACTCGATTATCCCGGCGTCGGCCCCGAACATGCGTGGCTGCACGACAGTGGCCGCGTCGACTATGTCGGTATCACCGACGACGAGGCACGCTCCGCCTTCCGTCAGCTGGCGCAGGAAGAAGGCATTATTCCCGCTCTGGAAAGCGCCCATGCCCTGGCTGAGGCCTACAAGCGCGCGCCCACCATGAGCCCGGAGCAAAGCCTGGTCGTTTGCCTTAGCGGTCGCGGCGACAAGGACCTGGCGACGATTCTGGAAACCGGAGAATGACGACAATGACACGTTACACTCAACGGCTTGAACAACTGCGCCATCAGGGCCGTAGCGGTCTGGTCACCTATCTGACCGCCGGCGATCCACAGACAGGCAATACGTCGGAGGCGCTGCTCACCCTGGCGCGTGCCGGTGCAGACCTTATCGAGCTGGGTATGCCCTTCTCTGACCCCATGGCCGACGGCCCTACCCTGCAACGGGCTGCCTTGCGCGCCCTCGCAGCAGGCGAAACGGTCCAACGGACGCTCGCCAGCGTCCAACGGTTTCGGGAGAGTGACCAGGACACCCCGGTGGTGTTGATGGGGTACGCCAACCCGGTCTGGCAGTATGGCGTCGACGCCTTTTGTCAGGCGGCGTCAAAGGCCGGCGTCGACGGTCTGCTGCTTGTCGACCTGCCCACCGATCAGGGGCAACCGTTGCGAAATGCCTGCGATGCCAACGGAATGCTCTGGCCCCGGATGGTTGCACCCGCCACCGACGGCCAGCGACTGGGACACATCGCCGAACAGAGCACGGGATTTCTGTACCTGGTTGCCCGAAACGGCGTGACCGGCAGCGGCGAGGTCGCACAGGTTGCGCTGGAGGAGCGGCTGGCCATGACACGCGGCCTTACAGACCAGCCCCTTGCAGTGGGGTTTGGATTGAGGAAACCGGAGCACTTTCGCGCACTCAATGGCAAGGCGGACTGGATCGTCATCGGCTCGGCATTGCACGACACGCTGGAAGCGGCGGCGACACCACAGGAAGGACTGACAGCATTGGCAGCACAGGTCGCCGAGCTGCGACGGGCGCTGGACGTCCGGTAAGGTAAGCAAAGAGCGGCCTGACCAGCTCAGGGACAGGCCGCACTGCAGTTCAATGGTGGGAGCTCGATTTATGTCCGCTGCATATGCTTGATATGCCGCCAGACATACCAGACGACAGCCGCAATGATCACCGCGCCGATGACCGCGTCGAACCGGTGGAAATAGGTCCCCAAGGTGTCCCAGTTTTCCCCCAGTTTGAGGCCGATCCAGGCCAACCCCCAACACCAGATCAGCGACCCGATGAACGTATAGAGTGTAAAGCGCCAGACGGCCATCCGCGCAACACCCGCCGGGAATGCGATGAAGGTCCGGATCACCGGCAAAAGTCGCCCGATGAAAATCGTGATGTCGCCGTGACGCTGGAACCAGCGATCCGCCAGGTCCAGGTCATGGTGAGAGATCAGCACATACTTGCCGTAACGCTCTATCAGCGGCCGCCCACCCCAGGCACCGATCGCATACGCAATCCAGGAGCCTATTACGCAGCCCACGGCACCGGCCACGGCAACACCCCAGAGCGTCAACTTGCCCTGGAACACCAGATAGCCGGAGAACGGCATAATGATTTCCGAAGGCAACGGAATGCAGGCACTTTCAATGCCCATCAACAATGCAATTCCGACGTATTCCATCCGCGAAATCGTCGCAATGACAAAACCGGCGAGCAGACTGATCAATTTTCCCAGCATGAGGCATCCAGACCCTTTCGATGAAAAGCCCGGCTATAGTACCGTCGCCCCGGGAAAAGCGCGAGCCGGCCTCACGGCACCAACACCTGCTTCCGGCTGTCGCCATCGTTCACCCGGTGATAGGCCGCCAGCCCCTCTTCCAAGGGACAGGTCGCGGGCGTTGCAGGCAACGGTAGCTGACCTGCGTCGAACGCCCCACCGATCCGTTCCAGCATGCGGGCACAGGCACGACTGTCATAGAGCAGAGAATTGACGCCCACGATTTCACCACCTCGCCGGTAGAGATCCAGCACAGGAACCTGGGCCAGGCCATCTGCCGGTGCAGCAATGATCGCCAGGCGCCCAAAAGGTGCCAGAGCCGCCACGGATGCGGCGACCCAAAACCCCGTGGTGTCGAAAACCATGTCGGCGCCCCCGGGAAAGTGTCCCCGTACCTGGCCGGCGAAATCGTCGGCCCGGTCCAGTTTCAGGGCAGGGATTCCCTGACGCTCCAGAACATCCTGCTCCTCGGCACGACGCACCGCACCAATCACCTGGGCACCACGCCAACGCGCCAACGCAACAGCCGCTTTACCGACAGCCCCGTTCGCGCCGAGAATAACGACACGGGAGCCCGCGCCCACCCGGCAACGTTCCAAGGCGTCCCAGGCCGTGGTGTACGGCACACCGCAACTCGCCGCCTGGGCAAAGGACACGCCGGGAGGCTTGAGCGCAACCCCCTCGGCCGGTAACGCCAGATACTCAGCATGACTGCCGTCCCGCGTGAAGCCCAGCTCCTTCCCGGTGCCCCACACTTCACGCCCCAGCAATGAGGTTGTGCCCTCGACGACGACACCGGCAAAATCGCGCCCCGGAATCCGCGGCAACGTCGTATAGGGGAATCGCCCCAGGACGTTTTTCACGTCGCTGGGATTAAGCCCCGCCGCACGGATTTCCACCAGAACCTCTCCCGGTCGCAGCGCAGGTCGTGCGACTTCGACCAATTGCAGCTCATTGAGATCACCGGTCTTCGCGAATTGAAGTGCTTTCATCGACATCCTCTGGGACGGAATTCAAAACGATAGGAAGCGCAGTTTGCCCAATGGAGGGCGGAAAACTCAACCGCCAAACACAGGAAACTGGCAGATCCGGTCTACTCGCGCCCCCGGTAACGGGGTCCTGAGAGCCTGACACGGCGGTGTCCGATATAGAGCGTGGCGGTCAGCGGCACAATAAGCACCAACGCGGTCGACAGGATGTCGGTCAGCGTGTGGTAACCGAGAAGGATCATCAGGATGGCGTAGAGCACCAGGGAGATGCCCCAAAGGACAGCCCCAAGGCTGTTGCGGGCGAGAAAGAGGACAAATGCCAGGGCAAACGCCGTGTGGGTGCTGTAGTCCGCTCCCCAGCGCCCCCAAATTGTCAACGCAAGGTCCAGGGCCATCACCCCGTACACCCAGGCCAAGGCGCCCAGCAGCCGCAGCCCGCTTTCCAGGGCCTGATGACGGTCCCGCAGCAGCATCCGCCCCAGGTTATAGAGCGAAACGACGACCAGGAAAGGCGAATAGAGGTCAGCCAATATGGCCCAGGTCGCGGGATTCAGCATGGCAATGCCCGGCTGAATCCCCGATCCCGGACGCGCCGCCTCAGGACTTCAGCTTCTTGATGCCCAAAGCCTTCATGATGTAGCGCTCGTATATCGGCTCGCTCACACCACGACGCACCTTGTGCATAAAGTATTTTTCGAAGGCCAGCTTGCCGACGTGTACCCACTTGCCTTTCTTCATCCAGTTAACATTACGAGGCGGCACCTGCGGTATCGCGACGAACGCGATCCCGGTGTCACCCATATCCGCCAGACAGACGGCATTCCAGGTCGCTTCGCTGACCGGCTCCTTGCCGTCCAGCACCGCCCGGATGTTGTGCGCCGTGGCCGTCACCATACTTTCGATCATAAATCCGGTCTTGGGCACACCAACCGGCAACGGTGTCTTGCCGGGAGGCGCTATGGCGACAGCGACGCCGATCCCCCAGATATTCGGATAGGTGAGGTTGCGCTGATGATCGTCGATGATGATGAATCCGCGGGGATTCGACAAGCCTTCGACATTACGCACCGCATCGATACCCAGGAACGCGGGCAACATCATTGAATAGGAGAACGGCAGTTCGTGACGTTTCTTCTCGCTACCGTCTTCGTTGACCTCCACCACATGCATCATGCCCGCCTCGACCTTTTCCACCTTGGCGTTGCAGATCCAGTTGATGTGGTGCTGACGCAGTTCCGACTCCAGCATACCCTTGCTGTCACCGACCCCACCGAGCCCCAGGTGTCCGATATAAGGCTCCGACGTGACGAAGGTCATCGGTACGCGGTCGCGAAGACGGCGATTGCGCAGGTCCTTGTCGACGATAAAGGCAAATTCATAGGCCGGCCCGAAACAGGAAGCCCCTTGAACGGCACCGATGATAACCGGCCCCGGTTCCTCGACAAACTCTGCCCACTTGCCCCGGGCGTGGACCGCATGTTCAACATGACAAATGGATTGCGTATGCCCATCCGGTCCAAGCCCCTCGATCTCTTCGAAGGCCAGCTTGGGACCAGTGGCAATAATCAGGTGATCGTAAGGCAGGACCTGACCATCCTCCAGCGTGACGGAAGATTGCTCAGGCGACACTTGCGTGACCTTGCCGATCACGACTTCAATGCCGCGTTTCGTCAACGCTTCGTCCAGCGGTATCTTGATGGCGTCCGGCGTACGCCAGTCCACCGCCACCCAGGGGTTGGAAGGCACAAAATGGAAGTAATCATGGTCGCTGACCACCACCACCTTGTCTTCCGAGCGTTTCAGATCGCGCATCTCCAGCGCCATGGGTACGCCACCCAGTCCTGCACCCAAAACCATTATCGTCGCCATGCGCGTTTCCTCTTTTTTATCGTCAATGCGCCGAAGCCGTCGAACAGACAAGCCTCTGAATTCGTCAGCGTTGAACGCCAAGACGGGCCAGAATTTTTTCCATCAGGCACCAGCCGCTAAAGGCGGACTGCAGAAGATTCAGTCCGACAAAAGCCGTGAACAGGTACCAATAGGGATTGACGAAATGGCCGAGCAACAACGAGATCAGAATGAAGGTGCCGGCAATTGCCCTAATGTATTGTTCCATCCGCATAAAATTCACCCGATAAACAACCAAGATGGCATCACTTTATGTGAGAGCGGAGCTGTCAACATTGACGGGGGTCAAGGAGAGTGAATGCCGGATATCATGCTGCCGGCAAAAATACGCCCGTAGAAAGGCGACAGAAAAGCAGTAGCAGCACGGTAGGCCTCTTTACGATCATTCGGGCGGAGGCTTCCGAGACAGACCTGTAGTAAGCTAGGTATTGCATGGCCCCTGGGCCACTTCCTCAGCCCTTCCGAACCTGCCAGAGCAGTATGCCCTCCACATCGCTAGATAGTGCACCACAATCACCGCTGCGACTTCCGCCATTCCGCTTTTACTGGGGCGCAAGGGTCCTCACCACCATCGCCTACCAGATCCAGACCGTCGCGATTGGTTGGCAGGTGTATGCCCTGACCCACAGCACGCTGGACCTGGGGCTGGTCGGTTTGGCGCAGTTCCTGCCGAGAATCCTCCTGGTGTTGGCGACCGGCCACGTCGCCGACCATTACGACCGGCGCAGGGTCGCCGGACTTTGTCAGCTGATCGAAGGCATAGCCTCCGCGCTTCTCGCCCTGGCGAGTCTCGACGGATGGATCACAACACCACTGATTTTCAGTATCGCGGCCGTCATGGGCGCGGCCCGCTCCTTCGAGGCGCCAGCCTTGCAATCACTGACACCCAACCTGGTACCCGAAAGCTGGCTGCCCCGCGCCCTGGCCCTTTCCAGTTCCGCCGCACAGACCGCGATCATCATCGGACCGGCACTGGGTGGGCTGATCTATGTGGCCGGTGCCGATTACACTTACGCCAGCAGCGCGCTCGCTTTCCTCTTGGCCGGCCTGCTGGTGACCCTGATCCGTATGGAACGCAAGGTACCGCAAAAGACCCCGATCAGTGTGCAATCGCTGGTCGCAGGCATTGCCTTTATTCGTCAGCGACCGGTCATTCTCGGCGCCATTTCCCTCGACCTTTTTGCCGTCCTGCTGGGCGGCGCCACGGCGCTGCTTCCGGTATATGCGCACGATATCCTGTCCACCGGCCCCTGGGGATTGGGGCTGTTACGCTCGTCCCCGGCGATTGGCGCTCTGCTGATGTCGGTCTGGTTGGCTCGTTACCCGATTGAGAAAAACCTTGGCAGAATCATGTTCCTGGCGGTCGCCATTTTCGGCCTGATGACCATCGTGTTTGCCGTATCGACGTCCTTCCCACTCTCACTTCTGGTCCTGGGAATCATGGGGGCGGCGGACATGATCAGCGTGGTGATCCGTTCGTCGCTGATACAGCTGCGAACACCCGATGCCATGCGCGGACGGGTGAACGCAGTTAATTCCGTGTTTATCGGGACATCGAATCAATTGGGGGAATTCGAATCGGGAGTAACCGCCAGCTGGTTTGGTACCGTGCCCGCTGTCCTGCTGGGCGGGATCGGTACCCTGGCGGTCGTCGTTCTATGGATACGCCTGTTCCCACCGCTCTACAAGGTCAGAAACCTGTCCGAGTGATGCGTTACTTACCGGCAAACCCTGCCAGCCGCTCGGCGAGCATATGTTGACTGTGGGGATCCCGGAACCAAAGGCGGTAGGCCAGGATACCGATCAGGGCCAGCACAACACCGATCATCAGCACGCAACCGCCCCAGCCATAACGTGCCCAGATGGGCGCCGGCACGACACCGCCCAGGGTTCCGCCGATGTAGTAGGCCGTCACATAGAGCCCGACGGCCGCTGAACGACTGCCCTCCGCCACCTGCGGCACATAGCCGGTGGCGATGCTCTGCAGGACAAAGAGTCCGGCCGAGAATAGCGCCAGGCCCACAATCATCGTGGAGAGATAGGGAAACAGCGTCAGGCACAGCCCCAGGATCGCCGTCACCACACCGCCGACGGCTACGGGCGCACGCCCCCAACGATTGACGAAACGTCCGCCAAAGGGCGTCACCACCACCCCCAACAGGTAAACCACGAAGATACCGCCGATGACACCCGGCCCCAGATTGAAAGGAGCCCCGGCCAACCGCAGACTGACATAAGTGAAGATTCCCACCAGGGAGAACAGCATCCCGAAGCTGACCATGAAGGTCTTCAATAGCAGGTGATTGGTCATATGGCCTCGCATCGCACGCAGCACGGGTCGCAGCCCCCGGCCCGGATGGAAGTGCTTGGAGGGCGGCAGCCAACGCCATACCAGCGGCACCAATATCAGATCCATGACACCGAGTGCGACAAAGGCGGCATGCCAACCGCCATAATAGGTTGCGATGCCGGCAATGAAGCGGCCGGAGAAGCCGCCCAGGATAGTGCCCGACACGTAGATGCCCGTGGTTTCTATAGCCCCCTTGGCATCCCACTCCTCACCGATATAAGCCACGACGGTGGCGAAGATACCCGGAATAAACAGTCCAACGATAAAACGCCAGACGATCAGGCTGTCGATGGACGTGGCAAGTGCGGTGGAAAGTGTCACCAGGGCCACAGCCGCAAGACAGCTCAGAATGATGGGCTTCCGCCCCAGGGCGTCGGAGATCGCACCCGCGAACGGCGCGGTCAATGCCACAGCCGCCGTGCCAGCGGAAACCGTCAGGCCGACTTCAGCCGCTGAGGCATGGAAGGAAGACATTAGATCCGGCAGGAGCGCCTGAACAGGGTATAGATTCGTGAAGGCACAGAAACCAGCGGCGCCCACCGCCAGTTGACGCTTATCGATCGACATACTTATCCGCAGAAAAGAGACAGCTGCACACTCACCGGCAGCCCTTGTCATTACCTTAACGATCACGCTTAAATATGGGAAATATATTTTTAGAGTCCCAGTGATACGGAAAACATATCAATGGAATTACGCCATCTACGCTACTTCGTCACCTTGGCGGAAACGCTTCACTTTGGGCAGGCGGCGCAACGCCTGCATATCTCCCAGCCGCCGCTCAGTCAGCAAATCAAGGCTCTCGAAGACGAGATCGGAGTGTCGTTGCTGGAACGGACCCGGCGGAAAGTGGAACTGACCGAAGCCGGCCGGGCCTTCCTTCCGGCCGCAAAACGCATCCTTGAGGACACCGAACGGGCCGTCCGCCAGGCCCAGCGCGCCGCTCAGGGTGAAGTCGGCGAAATTCATATCGGCTTTACCGGTTCCCTGCCGTTTACCGAGGTCATGCCCAACATTATCTACCGCTTCCGGCGCACCTACCCGGACGTTCAGCTGACCCTGCGGGAACAGCCCTCCAACCAGCAGATAGAGCAGTTACAGGATGGCCGGCTGGACATCGGGTTTCTGCGCGGCGACCGCAATCTCGGCCCAGCAAGCGGCGTCGCACTGTTCCGGTTACTGTCCGAGCCGTTGGTGGTCGCACTCAACGAGAGTCACCCGATGGCCGGGAGCTCCCGCATCGCCATGGCGGACCTGCGGAACGAGCCTTTCATCAACTATGCGAGTTATCTCGGGGTGGGATTGCCGACACAGGTGATCGCCCTCTGTCATGCCGCAGGTTTTACACCCAACATCGTGCAGGAAGCCGAGGAAATGCCAACGGTATTGGGACTGGTCGCAGCCGGGCTGGGAATTTCCCTGGTAACCGCCTCCATGGCACAAATCCGGATTCCGCATGTGCGCTATATCCCTTTAGAGGCCCAGGGAGCCCATTCAGACATTTTCCTGGCCTACGCCAAGCAGGGGCTCAGTCCGAAGATCCGCAACTTTCTCAGATTAGCGGGACATGAGCCTGCCATCGACGACCAGCCGGGGTGAAGGCTGTGCCGTTATCGTTGAATCATGACAGCGGTCGATTTTTCCAGCGCCGGGCTTTCCGAGGTTATCAACTTCTTACCTTCCTGCTGGATAAAGAATACCGGCAGCGATTGCGCCTGCGCCACCTGCCCCCCTTCGTCGCGCCCCATACAGAGCATGGCCGTCGCCCAGGCGTCACTGACCCGGGGATCGGTACCGAAGACAGTGGCGGATACCAGATTATGGGTCACTGGCGCGCCGGTACGGGGATTGAGGATGTGCGAGTAGACATGTCCATCCTCGTCGAAAAAGTGCCGATAAGTTCCTGATGTATTAATTGAAACCCCGTTATCAGCCAGAATGGCGACCACTTTCTCGACCTGCATGTCCCCCGGCAGAGGCCGTTCGATCGCGATTTTCCAACGCTTGCCGCCGGGCTTGTGCCCTTTCACCAGCATGTCCCCGCCGAACTCCACCAGATAGTTATGGACACCGGCATCCTCCAGCACCTTGGACAGATGCCAGATGGTGTATCCCTCGCCCATGGAAGACATGTCGATTGCCAGTTGTGGCAGGCTCTTGCGAATACGGCTGTGTGCCGTATCGATGGTGACATGATCGAAGCCGACCTCAGCCTTGGTGGCCGCGATCTCCGCCGCGGAGGGCACATGCAGCTTATCGGCCCGGAATCCCCAGAGATCGAACAGCGGCTTGATGGTCGGGTCATAGCAGCCGTGCGAATCGTGGTAAACGGTTTTGGCAATATCCAGCAACTGAATCACATCGGCCGGCAAGGTCTGCCAATCCGTCGTCCGATTGCGGTTGAAATGCTCGATGTCGGAATCGTCACGGTAGTTGGAAATCTCCCGATCCACCCGGTCCAGCGCGACCTGCATCTGCTGTTTGATCTGCGCCATATCGACAGGCTTCTGGCTCCACCAACGGATATGGTAGGTGGTGCCCTCCGCATGCCCCTGCAGACCCACGATTTTGGGCGGCTGACTGCAACCGGCCAGGAGAACGATGGCAGCGATAGCGAACAAAGCGCGCAACATTGACATGAAATATATCCCGTAGCGATCGACGTAAAGCCCGGCGCAGACTAACGGCCCGCGGATGATTCGGCAAGTCGGGAGGAGCTCAAGACACTGCCCGCGCCCGCTTCAGTGCCACCGCGAGACGCTGGGCGACAGCCTCTGTCTCCTCCACGGGAACCGTGACAAAGCCAAGTAACAGGGCTTGGGAACGGGGATTCCCTCGCACCCAACGGCGCAACGACTCCGCGCCCAGATCCTGCTCACGCAAACAGGCGCCAAGGGCTGACTCGTCTATCGGCGACTTCAGCCAACCGACAATCTGCATACCGCCCTCAGGCACCTGCACATTCAATTCCTCCGCGGTATGGCGTTGTAGCGCCTCGATCAGCGCACTCCGGCGATGCGCATAGGCCTGCCGCATACGGCGGATATGACGTCCGAAATGGCCTTCTGCCATAAAGGTTGCCACCGACCGCTGCTCCACCAGACCGCTGGCAGGCGCCGTCAGGCGCGCCGTCCAGCGGAGACGCTCAACCCAGGGCTCCGGCACGACCAGATATCCAAGCCGCAAACGCGGGAAAAGCACTTTGCTGAAGGTTCCCACATAGAAAACCCGTTCGTCCCGATCGAGACTTTTCAGCGCTGCCAGCGGCTTACCGGCATAACGGAACTCGCTGTCGTAATCGTCTTCGATGATCCAGGCACCGGTCTGACGGGACCAATCGAGCAATTCCAGCCGGCGCGCCAGCGACAATGAAGCCCCTAACGGCGCCTGGTTTGCCGGTGTAATGATCGCCATGCGCGCTTCAGGACAACGATCGATGGCCGCTTCAACGCAAAGGCCATCCTCGTCGACCGGCACAGGGACCGGCTTCGCGCCCACAAGATCCAACGCCTGCCCGACACGAAAGTAACCGGGATCTTCGATCCAGACCGGGTCGCCGGGCTGCAGCAGGGATCGCAACATCAGGCCCATCGCACCCAGGAAGCCCGCCGTGATCAGAATCTGGTCCGGTCGGCAGAGAATGCCCCGCGCCACTGCCAGATAGCTGGCCAGCTGTTCACGGAGTTCCAGTGCTCCACGTTCGTCCGGATAGGCCATATCACCACTTGCCAGGTGCCGGGCCTCCCGGGCCATCAACCGCGACCAGAGCTTTCGCGGGAAAATATCCAGGGCAGGCACACCAATCGATAGCGGCCGAACACCCTCAGCCAAGCCACTTCCGGTTGCCCGTTGCGAAGCCTGTTCGGCCGGTACTTTTTCCCGCTGAAGATGTCCAAGATCCACCGCCTGCAGCTGCGGATTGACCCGGGTCCCCGCAGCCCCCCAGCGAACCAGGAAACCCTCACCCACCAATTGACTGTAGACGGACTCCACGGTTCCCCGCGCCACACCCAACTGGCTGGCCAGCGCCCGGGATGACGGCAGACGTTCTCCCGGCACCAGGACTCCTTTGACAATCGCGTCGCGAATTCTGGCCTGCATCTGTTGGGACAGCGGCCGTGCATCCGAACGGTCGAGTCCGCCGATCGTCCAGCCTGGTGAGAGGACTCCAGATTGGTCCACTCAAAACCTCCATTTTTGGTTCTATTTGATAAGACCAATTAGCCCTAAAGTGAGGTTCACGTCAACCTCGCGTAACGGCCACCCGGCGACCGAGCGCCCATGACAAGCCCTCACGACGAGCACTCATTACAAGGACATCTCTATGGAACCCAGACTGGAACTTCACCGTTCATCACCCAAGGCCTATGCTTCAATGCTGGCAATGTCGGAGGCCGTTAGTCAGTGCGGCCTGGAAAAAAGTCTGCAGGAACTGGTCAAGATTCGCGCCTCCCAAATCAACGGCTGCGCCTTCTGCCTGAATATGCACGCCCAGGCCGCGCGCCAGTTGGGGGAATCTGTGGATCGCCTGATGCTGGTCGCCGCCTGGCGCGACACCAATGCGTTTACACCGAGGGAAAAGGCCGCACTGGCCTGGACCGAAGCCCTCACGGCACTGGGCGACGGCGTTGCCGACACCCTCTATGCGGATGCCCGCGCGCAGTTCTCAGAGGAGGAGCTCACCAACCTCACCCTGGCTATCGCGCACATCAATGCCTGGAACCGGTTTGGCGTGGCCTTTCAGTTGATACCACCCGTGTCCGCCAACACATCTGCCGACGAGGAATAACCATGCCCTGCCAAATCAGCAGAGCCACCCTCGAAGACATTGGGGATATCACGCGGCTATTCGATGCCTACCGTCAGTTTTACGGCATGCCGGCAGCGCCTGACAGCGCTCGTCACTTCCTGAACGAGCGGCTGCGCCGACAGGAGTCCATCATACTCGTGGCCCGGCAGGAGAATGCGGCGGCGGTGGGATTTACCCAACTGTACCCCAGCTTCTCGTCAATCAGCCTGGCGCCGGTGTATGTCCTCAACGACCTGTTCGTTGCACCGGAAGCACGTCGTGGCGGTATCGCAAAAAAACTACTGACCGCCGCCCGGGGATTTGCCTCGCGGCAAGGGGCGATAAGGCTGTCACTGTCGACACAGGTCACCAACAACAATGCTCAGCGCCTGTACGAACAGCTGGGATGGCAACGCGACGAGCAGTTTTACCACTACCAGCTCTCTCTGGACCCCTCAGCTTCCGTAAGGTTCAGCGACAGCCGGGGCCGCGTCGAGACGAACTAGACCAACAGGGAGCCGACAAAAAGCAGCGATAGCCAGACAATGCTCGGCCAGAGGTCCCGGCGACGCCCCAAGCTCAGGATGTACAAGGCCTTAAGCAGGTTGTTGCTGCCAGACGCAAGAATAATGGCAGCGACCACCTCGTTCGTGGCCACCTGGAACTTCCCGGCCAGCAACGACAGGATAAACGGATCGATATCGGTCAACCCCACCAACACCGAAAGGACATGCAGGCCCGCCGAGCCGTAGTGGGCAATAACGAACTGTGACAGCGCCGCAAAAAACACGAACAGCAGCGCGAAGAGTACCGCCGTCGACATTTCCAGGGGATGGGTGATCGGCGCATGAGCTGCCACCACTCCTTCGCCGTTCCGCCCTGGGAGCAGCCGGGGCAGTGCCGCAACGACCAGCAGAGACAGCAGCACGAAAACCCCAAACGGCAACGCCAGCGCCCGGGCGGCATCCCAATGCCCCAGCATGGCGACGATCACCAGGAGGCGCAGATACATCATGGCCGTCGCCAGGACCAGTCCCTGATTGACGTCGACGACCCCCATGCCTTTCGGCACTTCATGCGCCCGCCGGGCCAGCACCACGGACGCCGCCGTGCTGGAATAGAGCCCCCCCAATAACCCGGTGAGCTGATAGCCCCGCTGGGGGAACAGGTAGGTCTGCGCGAGATAGCTCAGGTAGGAAATGCCGGACACCACCAACAGCGCAATCCACACCTGGTAGTAGGTCACTTGCACCATGGGAGCGACCGGCCGGCTTGGCAGTAGCGGCAGAATCACGCCCGCCAGCAACAGGAACTTGGCCAGCGTGACCATTTCCGCACTGTGGAAAGTGTCGGAGAAACGCCGGATCGACATTTTCTCCCCCAATAACACCAGGATCAGAACCACCATCGCCACAACGAACCAGATGGGCAACGCAATGGTCGCCGGGCCGATCAAGTAGGTGGAAACGAGCAACAGGGGAGCCAGTAGCGTGTATTGCTCCTGCCTGGCACGCTGCCAGTAGTAAAGGGCCGTCAGCAGTCCGACAATGGCGAGGCCCAAGGCATAAAGGAGGTGACTGGGATCCAGACTGAACAGCGCCAGCCCTACCACACCCACCAGGCTGAAGGTTCGCGTCGTGCCCAACCCCAGATCCCGATTATTGGCTCTGCGATAGGTGTGGTATTCAAGGCCCACAAGAAAACTGAGCGCCAAAGTCAACGCAAACTCGCTCAACAGCGGGGGCACCGCAGGGAAATGCAGCATGAGGGTTCTGGCGCCTTATCGAAGCAAGGGAAACGCTAAGCGTCTCACATCAGGGGTCATATTGAGAATAAATACAGCGACAGGAGTCTTGTCAAAAAAACCGCAGCGATATCCTGATCAGGGTCAAGGCATTTCCCCCCGGGGGGTGCCAATCTGAAACCATTGGGCACGCACGATCCCCCATCCGTGGGCTTTCAGGAGTCATCGCATTGAAGACATCGATTCTCGGGGCAGTCCTGGCGTTGAGCCTGACGGGACTGTCCGGTTGTACCATCGGACCCGCCTACCCTTACCCGGGTTATGTCACCGTGGCGCCGCCGCCTGCGCGGATTGTCGTCAGGCCGCCGCAACCGTCGATTGAGTTCGTCTGGATCGATGGTTACTGGTCCCGCCAATACAACAACTGGGTCTGGCATGACGGTCACTGGGCGCGCCCGCCACAAGGACATAGCCGCTGGGCTCCCGGCGTCTGGCGACATGAACGCCATGGCTGGGTATGGGTTCCGGGACGCTGGCACTAGCCCCGCCGACCTCAGGACAAAGGTTCGATCAGCGCGGTACCTGTCTCGACGGTTGCCGCCTGATCTAGCGAAGAGGCATTCCAGACCACCACACTGCCGGTCGCGACGCGTTTCGCGGCCCGCTTCACTCCACTGAGCACGGCGGCCAAGTCCGCCGCCTTGTCATAATCGCCCGGCGTCACCTCCAACCCCCCTGCCGCCAGTGAGAGGAGCGGGTGAAAACGTTTTTCACCATAGCGATCAGTGGCCCAGAAACCGCCGGCCTGACGCTGCGATTCGCTGTAGAAGGAAGCGGCGGCATCGGCGAAATCCATGACCAGGGATTCCACCCTGTCACGCCAGTCCTGCCGGCGATAAACCCCGATAAAGTCATCCCCACCCACATGCGCCAGGAACTCGCATTCGTCGACCAGCGATTGGCGTAGCATGCGCGCCATATGCAACAGGACCTCATCCCCCCGCGCATAACCGTAGACGTCGTTATAGGGTTTGAAATGATTCAGGTCGAAGTAACAGACGACAAAGGGATCCGTACCGACCAACAGCTGATCCAGCACTTCGTGCAGGGGGATGGTACCCGGCAGCAACGTCAGCGGGTTCGCATGGCGCGCCGTCTGCATCTGCATCTCGGTAATATGCTTGAGTAGATCGATCACCTGCCCCATACCCCGGTATCGGCCATGATCGACAATCAGGAAATCATCCTCCCGGTAAAGCCGCGCCCGTGCCGTCACGAGACGACTTACCTGGTCCAGCCGCCAGTCCGACTCTACGATCAACGGCGCCTTCTCCATCACCCGCTCAACGGTTTTCTTGGCGAACAGGTCCAGCGCATAGGGCCGGCTCAACACATCCAGCAACTTGTGCCGATAGACGATACCGACCGGGCGATCGCCCTCCACCACCGCCAGGGCATTCATTACCGGTGCATCGCGAAAACGGGCAGCGATGTCGAGTACCGGCGTTCCCAGGGCGACCGGTTCCCGCTCGACACAAAGGATACCGACGGAATGGTCATGACGGTATTCGGGATTCAGCACCTTGGCCAGGCGCTCGGCGGGAATCTGCAATGGTGGTTGCGGTAGCGGTCGCTCGATAAAGTAGCCTTGCAGAAAATCGACACCGAGACCGCGTAACGCGGCATATTCCCCGGCAGTTTCAATACCTTCGGCAATCACCTGGCAATTCAGCGTGCGAGCAATCTCGATAATGGAACGAACGAACTCCCGCTTGACGGGGTCCTCGTCGATCCGGGTGATGAAGTGGCGGTCTATCTTGACGAAATCCGGATGCAGCTCCGACCACAATTGCAACGAAGCATAGCCCGCACCAAGATCATCCAGCGCGATGGCAAAACCCAGGGATTTGAAATGACGGATCGCATCCTTCACCAACTCGATATCGCTCAGGGGACGATGCTCGGTCAGCTCGATGACGATCTGTTCACTGCGCATGCCATACTTCTCCAGCAAGGCTCGCGTGTGACCGTTCTGGAACTGGGGATCGAGCAGGCTTTCCGGCCCGACATTGAGAAACAGGCGCCCCTGCAGCCCCTGTGCGCAGAAATTGGAGACCGCAGCACGAACGCAGGCCTGCTCCAGGTCTCCCAGCCGGCCGACACGTTCGGCGGCTTCGATCATGATCAACGGCGCATGAAGCGGGCTATTCGAAGGACCACGGGAGAGGGCCTCGTAGGCCATGATATCGCCGTTGCGGGCGTGGACGATGGGCTGGAACCAAGTCGAGACGGCTTCGTCATCGATAATGCCGTGTATGGCGTCGATTGCGAACATGAGGCTCCACTTCTTCAGGTTGTGGCGACAGAGTAAGAAGGTTTTTTGACAGTTTTTTGAACCCCCTCACATTTTATGTTTCAACGTGTAACGTCCATGCTTGAAAAACAGCACCAAAACAACGACAAACGGCCCTGGTTCTTTTGTAAAGAACGTCCTGCCAGTCATCCAGCAAGCCCATAATCCGGCATTGCGATGACAGCATGACGGGCGGAATCCCAACAGACTGACGGCCCTTCCCCGGCCGATTGAGGCAACACGGTATGCCGACAGCCCCGCACCCGCCCTTCGGATGCCTTTACCTTTGGCACGGGCATGCCCTTATCATCGGCCCCGCCATCGATTCCGTGATGCACGATCATTTCGCCCTGCAAATGACAGTGGCCCTGAACCAGCCCTTTACGGTCGAAACCGCCACGGGCGTCGAGTCCCGGCGTCAGGCCCTGTTCTGGCCAGGCGAAAGACATCGCCTCGAAGCCCGGGGAGCTCAGCTGGCGCACCTGTTTATCGACCCCGGCCAACGCCACCTGGACCTCTGGCGCGCAGCGAACGACCCGGCTCACGAGCCCCTGCCCGCCTCACTGACGGAAGCACTGTGTAATATCCCTGCTGCGCCGATAGACATACATCAGGCAGAGACCATTGCACAGCAATGGCAGGCAGCCTGGCTTCCGGGTTTCGAGAGGGCACCGCATTTCGATGTCAGGATCCGTCAGGCACTATCCCATCTCGCCCAGGCGCCGGAAGGCCGTCGCACGGAAGATCTGGCGCGCTCCGTCGGACTGTCATCCAGCCGCTTTACGCACCTGTTCAGTCAACAAACCGGCCTGTCGCCCAGCCGGTACCGTATCTGGCAGCAACTCCTGAACGCCGTGAGGATTTTGGCCCAGGGGGCCAGTGTGACCGAGGCAGCCCACGGCAGCGGCTTTGCCGATCTCGCCCACATGAGCCGCCGTTTCCACAGCACCTTTGGCGTGGCGCCCTCCGAGCTCGGCCGGATGCGCATTTGGCTTTCCCCGGACACCTGAACCCATAGCAGATTTGTTCAAGCGCCTACCCCGGGTCTGCACGTAAACTGTCAGCACTAATAACAAGACCGCTAACGGGAGATCACCATGAAACGGATCGACGCGCTGCTCGAACACTACGGGGAAAGTCATCAAAACCCAGCCAACATCCGCATCCACAAGATCTGTGTGCCGACCATCGTTTTCACCGTCTATGGCCTGCTCTGGTCGATTCCGCTTCCGGATACGCTGCGACACAGCCTGAGCATCGGTGGCATCGGCTACACCAATATTGCAAGCCTGGTCTTCATCCTGGGGCTGGTCTATTACGTTCGCCTGTCCTGGGCGCTGAGTCTCGGCATGGCAACCATGAGCCTTGCGTTCCTGGCCCTGCTTGGGGTTCTGGAGCAGGCCGGCATCAGCATCCTCAGCCTCTCCGTCATCGTTTTCGTTGTCGCCTGGATCGGTCAGTTCGTGGGCCACAAGATCGAAGGCAAGAAACCCTCATTCTTCGAAGACCTGCAGTTCCTGCTGATCGGTCCCGCCTGGACGCTTGCGCCCCTCTATAAACGTTTCGGGATCCACTACTGATTGCCGGACGCACCGGTGCCGTAGCTAATACGGTAAATCCGTCCTGCGTAGTCGTCCGATACCAGAAGCGCCCCATCCGGCATTTGCAGTATGTCGACGGGGCGCCCCCAGGCCTGTCCCTTCTGCAACCATCCCGACACAAACACACGCTTGCCGACAACCTTTCCGTCCGCATCGAACTGTATCCGCATGATTCGGTATCCTATCGGCACCGACCGGTTCCAGGAGCCGTGCTGGGCGACAAAGGCATCGTGACGGTATGCTTCCGGGAACTGACGGCCGGTGTAGAAGCGAATGCCCAGACTGGCGGTATGGGCATGAAAATCCACCACCGGGAAGGTTGGCGTCTGAGGGGGTGTCTGCTGATCCCATCCTTTGAAACGTGCATGACCGCCGGCATAGTACGGAAAACCGAAAAAGAGTCCGGCGACCGGCGCAGCGTTCAGTTCATCCGGAGGTACGTCGTCCCCCATCATGTCGGTCCCATTGTCCGTGAAGAACAGGGTATTCGTACCCGGTTGAAAATCCATCCCGACGGAATTCCGAATGCCGCTGGCGAAAACCTCAACGGCCGAGCCATCGCTGTTCATTCGCAGAATGGTTCCCTCCACCCCGTGATCGCTACAGATATTGCACGGTGAGCCGACCGTCACATACAACTTGCCGTCGGGTCCGAATGCCATATACCGCCACCCATGGTGCGCCTTGTCCGGCAAGGACCCGTAGACGACCTGGGGCGTCGCCGACCAGTAGGTGTCTGGTGGCGTCTTCGGCAAGGGGAAACGAACGATACGCGGCTGCTCCGCCACGTAGAGGTATCCCTGATGCACAGCGACGCCATTGGGGACATCCAGGTCGTCCCTGAGGGTTACGACCGCACCCGCCTTGGCCGATGAGTCTCCGGGCAAGACCGCGTAGAGCCGGCGATGACGGGTTCCGACATAGACAACGCCGGTTGCTGTATCGAGGGCCATGGACCGAGCACCCGGGACTTCCGCATAGACCGCAATATGAAATCCCGGAGGCATTACCAAGCGATCCAGCGGGCTCGCCGCCCACGCCGCGCCGCTAAAGATCAGTCCGAGAAACGGATAAAGGGCAAGCCGATACAGCCAGTGATTCCTCGCCATGGTCCTGCACCTCGTTAACGGAGGAAGTACACGCCCGACTATTGTGCACCTGGAGGTGCTGACGTGGAAGGCGCTAAAGGCCTGAACACCTCGCGCTATTACTGCTATGTTTAAAAGACAGCCCTGACATGCTGGTCGCTACTGTCATGCTAAAACGCCTGAAGATCGCGCACAAAATCAGTCTCTCCGTCGGCATCCTTCTCATTATCGCGCTCCTTTTGTCGACCTTTCTCAACAACCTGTTTATGCGCAACCTGCTTGAGCACCGGGTGGAAGAACAGGAACTGCCCTCGATGCTCAGCTATGTGCGAGACGAAATTCAGCTCGACCTGAGCAAAACGCTGACCTTATCCCAATCGCTGGCCCACAATGCCTATATTCACAGCTGGCTGAAACAAGGGGAGCCCGATAGCGGGATCGAAGCGCTCAAGAGGCAATTACAGGAAGTTCAGGCGATGGGCGACGCAGACAGCGCCTTTCTCGTCGCAGACGCCAGTGGTCATTACTACGAGCCCAGCGGGCTGAAACGTACGCTGTCGAAGGATAAACCGCAGGACGGCTGGTTTTACCAGTTTATGGATAGTCAACGCGCCTTCAGTCTCGACCTGGATGTTTCAGAAGACAGCGGTAAAGCGACACTGTTCTGCAACTATATTGTATCTGTCGACGGCAAACGCGTGGCCGTGGCGGGCATCGGTCGTTCGCTGAACACGCTCATCTCGAAAATTACCGGCTACCGTATCGGCAAAAGCGGTTTTGTGATGCTGCTGAATCACAACAACCAGGTACTGCTGAGCCCGCATAGCCAGATGACGGGCAAGGCAATTGCCAGCCTGCGCGGCTTCAGCGACATCGCCGACAAGCTGACGGGCAACACAGGTTTCGTCAGTGTGATCACCCGGATCAACGGCCAGAAATGGGTGGTCGCCAGTTTGCCTGCACCGACAGTCAATGGGCACCTGATTGCAGAGATACCAGAGAAGGAACTCTTTTCCTCCGTTTCCCGCTTCGGCGTCGAAATGGCATCCATCGCCATCGCCCTCGCCGTAGTGGTGGTGATGATGCTGATTCTGGTGGCCAACCGTATGGTCAAACCGATTCGCGTGGTGGCGGACACGCTGACGGAGATCGGCTCAAATGGGGGCGACCTGACCCGGCGCCTCGAGGTCATCAGTGAGGATGAACTGGGCAAGCTGGCCCAGGGCTTCAACACCTTCATTGCGCAACTGCAGTCCATGACCCGGGACATATTGGATGTGGCAAACGCCCTGGATTCCCGCACCAAGGATGTCCTCGCCGCCGTCAGAGTCAGCGCAGACCAATCCCACCAGCAACAGCACAAAGCCGACCTGGTCGCCACCGCGGCCCAGCAAATGGGCAGTACCGTACAGGAAATTGCCCGCAACGCCAGCGACGCCGCCGACGCCGCTCGGCGCACCCGTGACGCTACCGAAAACGGCAGCACTCTACTGCGCGAAACCACGGCACATATCAGCGAAATGTCGGCGGCGATGGCGGAATCTTCTGCGGCCATCACCGGCCTGGGCAATGATGTCGCCTCAATCGGCAGCGTGCTGGACGAGATACACAACATCTCCGAGCAAACCAACCTGCTCGCCCTCAATGCTTCCATTGAGGCGGCACGAGCCGGGGAACAAGGTCGGGGGTTCGCGGTGGTCGCCGATGAAGTCCGCAACCTGGCCCACAAGGCGCAGGAGGCCACGACCAGCATCCGCGAGAAGATCGACAACCTGGAAGAAAGTGCCCGACGTACCACGATGGCCATGAATCAGGGCAAAGCGATCACCGACAACAGTGTGGTATCTGCTAACCGCGTCAACGAAGCCTTTCAGGTCATCGCCAACGCCTCAGAAAACATCCATCAGGTGACCGATCAGGTTGCAGCGGCAACGGAAGAGCAAACCACGGCATCCGAAGAGATCAGCCGTAATATTGCCGAAATCGCCGAACTGTCCCGGGCCACCGCCCACGAAGTCAACAAGTGTGCGGAAGCGGCCGCTGCGTTGCAGGATCTGTCCGACCGGCTGAACGCCGAGATGCGACGCTTCCGCATTTAATCAGGCCTTGGCATCCCACTCATAGACCGTGACTTTGGAGGAGCCGGAGGTATGCACGGGATCTGAAAACGCGATGGCCTTCGCCTCGTTGATGTCATTCGCACGGATCAGGTAGGCCCCGCCGGATTTATCGGTGAAGGGACCGGCCAACTCAAGCTTCCCGTCCTGACGCAACCGATCGAGGAAAGCGTAATGCGGTTCGATCGCCGACGCTTGAAAATCGGGTGTCCGAAGAGTCATCACCAGATAACGTTGCATGCGAATTTTTCCTTAGTCGTAAGTCGTAGCAGTCATTGAAAGGTAAGGCTGAAACGCCAGGCCAGCCATCCCGAGTGCATGGCGGCGCTCAGGGCTTTGGCTGGGCGGAATTATGCGAGGGTAATCGGGCTTCGACAACAATCTGCACCACGCGATCCCGCGCCTGCTGCCGGGATTCCTCAACATGCTTGTCGGCCGAGCTACGGGCGAAATCGGCACTCGCCGGCGAAACGAGACTCTGCAGATATTTCTCGTAGCCATGCTTGTAGGCGATAAACGCCCCATGACAGTCGGCCTGGGCCGCGGCGGCAATCTCGAAGGCGGTCGCCTGCGCGGGCGCATAACGCTGTGCCGCAGCCTGCATACACCCCATATACTGATCGAACGCGGCCATCGCCCGCTGATTGTGCTGCTTGGCAACCGCTGGCGAAGGCGTTCCCTGGAGGCTGGCGCAACCAGCGGTCGCCGCCAACAGCAACGACAGGCCGACCGAGGACAACCTTACCGCCATGCCGCGACACCCCCCCACCTCTCGAACTCGAAAACTCATGACTCAAAGCACCCTATGCATCTACCACTTTGATATCGAACCACGATGTAGGACAACAATGTCGAACAACACCTTAACACCGTCGCGGAGACGGGAATAGCCGCCCCTTGCGGTCGGATCAGCCCTTGGAATTCAGGTGAACAAGGGTGCTCCTGTCTCACAATCGTCATATAGGTCCTGCACTCTTTCGAACCAGCCGAGACTGCAACACGCGCCCCGGCAAACGACCCTTTTCCGCAGCCCTTATCGCTGCCTCAAAACCGATACCGAGTTTCTCCGACATGTCCCTACGTCGCCGATACCTGTTGCCGATCATAAGCGCCGCCCTGCTGCTAACCGTTGCCATCGTCCGCATCGCGGTGCACCAGATCCCCCCCGCAGCCGCCAGCGAAAGACCCCAGATGAGCCTGATGGCACAGCTCGGCAAGCAGGTTTTCTATGACCCGAGATTATCGGCGTCCGGCACCATGTCCTGTGCCAGTTGCCACAGCCCGGCACACAACTTCGGTCCGGCCAACGCCCTTTCCGTTCAGCTCGGCGGTCCCGACCATAATCGCCAGGGCCTGCGCGCCGTACCCTCGCTGGAATACCTGTATCGCAGCCCGGGATTCAGCATCGGACCCGAGCCGGAAGGTATGGACGGCGTCAACATCGTGAAGATGGCGAACCAGGCGAAATCCCACCCGCACACCGATAAAATCGCGGAGGCACCCCCCGCCACACTCCCACCGGTTCCCCATGGCGGCCTGTTTTGGGATGGTCGGGCCAACACCTTCCAAAGCCAGGCAAGCGGCCCCCTGTTCAGTCCCTTTGAGATGGCCGTAAAGAATGTCGCCGTTGCCGCAGAGAAACTGCGCACGGCGCCGTATGCCCACTACTTCGTGGAACTGGCCGGGCCCAATATCCTGAAACACGACAGGGAGCTGGTAGCCAAGGCCATGTTCGCCGTCGGTCGCTATCAGCAGGAAGAGCGGGCCTTCCACCCCTATAACAGCAAATACGACTACTACCTCAACGGGAAAGCGACGCTTTCGCCCCAGGAACAGGCTGGCCTCAAGCTGTTCGAGGACAAGAACAAGGGTAACTGCGCGGCCTGTCACCTGGACAAGAAAACCGCCAGCGGTAAGCCGCCGATGTTTACCGACTACGAATATGAAGCCCTGGCCGTTCCCCGCAACCCCGAGATCAGGGCCAATGCCGCCCCTGACTATTACGATCTCGGCCTCTGCGGGCCCATCCGGAAGGATCTGAAGGACCAGCCTCAGTATTGCGGCATGTTCCTGACCCCCTCCCTACGCAATGTGGCGACCCGCAAGGCGTTCTTCCATAACGGCGTCTATCACAACCTGCACCAGGTCCTGGAGTTCTATGCCCACCGGGAAACCAATCCCGGAGATATCTATCCGAAAGATACTAAGGGCAACATACTGAAATACAATGACATTCCGCACCAATACTGGAAGAACGTAGATACCCAGGACGCGCCTTTCGATCGCCACCCCGGAGAGGCGCCAGCGCTGACCGACAAGGAAATCAAGGACGTCATCGCCTTCCTGAAAACCCTGACCGACGGCTACAAGCCCGGTAACCCCTATCGAGCCGGACACGGCTGACCGTCTCTGCAATGCCGGTGAAACATTACCGAGGAAAAATCAGAAAGCCAGCTAACAAACTCGGGGCCAGTGATCAGGCCCCTTAACGAGATTTTCACAAGGACTGACCTCGTGAATCGTCAGACCTGGCTATCGCTTAGCCTGGAGGAATGCCTTGGTCAGCGCTAAGCGCTGTCCCTGATCCGGTTAGGAGGCCACCCGTTCCCGGGTGGCCTTTCCTGTTCGACCGGTCACATCTTGTTAACGGACCCGAAAATAATTCCAGCCATCCTAGTGCACCAGATCGGGGCAAAACCCTTAATCTTCAACGCTGAAGCCGCTTAGTCGGTGAAAAAGCAGGCATCTTTGGTGAAAAGTACGGCGATACTTTGAGCCGTATAATCCGAGCAGTATCGATCTTGGTCGAATTGCCCTCACGTTTGCCTCAATCTGTGCTATTTTCCTTCGATTAACACGCAATATTGCTTCATCACAATAAAACACCGTGCTTATACAATAAGACAAGACGGAGAACCGGCATGCCCCACCTGCTTAAACTGGCTGGTGGTATCGACTGGCTCAATCAAAAGTTGGGTCAGCTCATGCAGTGGCTCGCCCTGCTGATGGTTTTGATCGGCGTCTACAACGCCTCAGCCCGATACCTCGGCAATCTGATTGGACGCAATCTCAGCTCCAATGCCTATCTGGAATTACAGTGGTACCTGTTCGGTGCCATCTTCATGTTGGGTGCCTCCTACACCCTTCGCCACGATGCCCACGTTCGCGTGGATATTCTCTACTCCCGTCTTTCCACCAAAGGCAAAGCCTGGATCGATCTGCTGGGCACACTGTTGTTCCTGCTGCCGTTCTGCATCCTCGTGCTCTGGCTGTCGTGGGACTGGGTCGCCTTCTCCTGGAAGATCCACGAGATGTCATCCGACCCTTCGGGGCTGGCACGCTATCCCATTAAAACGGTTGTCCCCGTCGCCTTCGCAATGCTCATTCTTCAGGGTATATCCCAGCTGATCAAAGCCGTTGGCGTGATCACCGGCCACCTCGAAAGCATGACTCCCGACAAGACCGACAGTATGGAGGGGTTATGAGCGGAGACTGGATTGGTGGCGTGATGTTCCTGGTAGCGCTGGTACTGATTTTCAGCGGCTACCCGGTAGCTTTTGCCCTGGCTGGAACGTCATTGCTGTTCCTGCCCCTCGGCATTCACATGGATATGTTCGACATCAACCTGATGCAGGCACTGCCGCAACGCATCTTCTCGGTGATGGGCAACTTCACCCTGTTGGCAGTGCCCTATTTCATATTTATGGGGACAATGCTTGAACGATCCGGATTGGCCGAAGACCTGCTCAAGACCATGGGACAGCTCTTCGGCCCGCTGCGGGGCGGCCTCGCCCTCTCCGTTGTAATCGTCGGTACCCTGCTGGCTGCCGCTACCGGCGTTGTCGGTGCGACCGTCGTTGCGATGGGTATGATCTCCCTTCCGGTCATGCTCCGCTATGGCTACTCCAAGGAACTCTCGACCGGCATTATTGCCGCCTCGGGGACCCTGGGGCAGGTGATCCCACCCAGCGTGGTGCTGATCGTCCTGGGTGACCAGTTGGGCGTATCCGTCGGCAACCTGTTCATGGGTTCCCTGCTGCCGGGCGTCGCACTGGCGGCGATGTATGCCATCTACGCGCTGGCTGTTGCCAAGTTCAAACCGATGGCAGCACCGGCATTACCGATCGAAGACCGCATTGCCGACAAGCGTGAGCTGCTGCGTCGCGTTGGCCTCGTAATGATCCCGCCGCTGGTGTTGATTCTGCTGGTGCTGGGTTCCATCTTTGCCGGGATTGCAACACCGACGGAAGCGGGTGCCTTTGGCGCCGTCGGCGCCATTATCCTCGCCGCAGTCAATCGCCGCCTGGACCTGAAGTCCATGCTCGGCACCATGGATACGACCACCAAACTGACCGCCATGGTCATGTTTATCCTGGTCGGTTCACGGGCCTTCAGCCTTGTGTTCCGCGGCTTCAATGGCGATTTGTGGGTCGATAGCTTCCTGACCAACCTGCCCGGCGGTGAAGTCGGGTTCCTGATCGTCTCGAACCTGGTGATCTTTATTCTGGGGTTCTTCATCGACTTCTTCGAGATCGCCTTCATCGTGCTGCCCCTGCTGGCGCCTGCCGCCGTGCACCTGGGAATCGATATGGTCTGGTTCGGCGTCATGATCGGCATGAACCTGCAGACATCCTTCCTGACGCCACCGTTCGGCTTCTCTCTGTTCTACTTACGAGGGGTCACACCGGCGAGTGTCAGAACCGGTCAGATTTATCGGGGAGTTATGCCCTTTATCGGCATACAGATCATCGGCTTGGGGCTGGTGATATTCTTCCCGAGCCTGGTGCATTTGCTGGGCGGGTAAAACTCAGGGTAATGTAAACGTTCAGACAGTGTCACAACCGCTAGAAAACACAGAGAAAAACGAGCACTCCCAAACGTAATCGGCGCCAGGTCCCAGACCTGGCGACTACAACAAGAAAGGAGAACCTGGATGAAACGTCGTGACTTTATCACCAAGGCCACCGTCGGTGCGGCAGCAGGCGCTGCTGTAACTGCAGCTCCCTACGTTGCTGCAGCAACCCCTACGGTTCGCTGGCGCATGGCAGCAAGCTGGCCGACCAGCCTGGACACCATCTTCAGCGGTGCCAAGTTGATCGCTGATCGTGTTAGCGAACTGACTGGCGGCAAGTTCCAGATCCGCACCTACGCGGCGGGTGAACTGGTTGGCGGCCTGCAGGTATTCGACGCGGTCCAGCAAGGCACCGTGGAAGCTGGCCATACGGCTTCCTACTACTACATCGGCAAAAACCCTTCCCTGGCCTTCGATACCACGCTGCCGTTCGGTTTCAATACCCGTCAGCAAAACGCCTGGATGTATCATGGCGGCGGTAACGAGCTGGTCAACAAGGAAGTTTTCTCAGACTTCGGCATCATCTCCCTGCCCGGCGGTAACACCACCTGTCAGATGGGTGGCTGGTTCCGCAAGGAAGTCCCGAATCTTGCAGCCCTGAAAGGCATCAAGATGCGTATCCCGGGCTTCGGCGGTAAGGTTATGGCCACCATGGGCGTTAACGTACAGACGCTGGCGGCGCCGGAAATCTACCCGGCACTGGAGCGTGGTGTTATCGACGCCACCGAGTGGGTCGGTCCTTACGACGACGAGAAGCTTGGTTTCTATCAGGTTGCGAAGAACTATTACGCACCGAGCTGGTGGGAGCCCAACGCCCAGTTGTCGGTTTACTTCAACCGCAAAGCCTATGACAAGCTGCCCAAGGAATACCAACAGGCACTGCATACGGCATCGGCTGAGGCCAACCTGCGTATGATCGCCCACTACGATGCCGTTAACCCGCCAGCACTGGCTCGCCTGTTGGCCAAAGGTGTCAAGTTGCATACCTTCAGCGACGACATCATGACCGAGGCACAGAAAAACGCCTTCGCGATCTACGAAGATCTGGCGTCGAAAGACAAGACGTGGAACAAGGTCTACACCCCGTGGAAGAAATTCCGCGATATGGAGTACGCCTGGTTTAACGTGGCCGAGCAAGGCTTTGCCAAGTTCGCGTTCCCGACGGTATCGCAGGACAAGCTCTAAGCCCGTCCCGCTCTACCAGAAAATGCCCGGCTCTTGCCGGGCATTTTTCTTTCCAGTCCCCAGCGGCGGCGCCTATCATTTCGCCGCTTCCTGACGCACATCAAACAGTCTCCGTGTCTCCCCCTTGTATGCTTTCCAACAACCGCATAATGGGAGCGTCGCTATGGAAAGCTACTTCTTCGACCGTCACGACGCTGGTCGTCAGTTGGCGAAAGCGTTGCTCGCCTACGGGGGCCGAAACGATGTTCTGGTCCTTGCGCTACCTCGCGGTGGCGTACCGGTAGGCTATGAAGTCGCCACCGCTTTGGGGGCCGACTTCGATATTCTCATTGTCCGCAAACTCGGCGTGCCTTATCACCCGGAACTTGCCATGGGGGCCATTGCCTCCGGCGGCGCGCTTTATCTGAATCCCTCTGTCATCCGTAACGCCGGTGTCAGCCAGGCCCAGATCGATCAGGTCATGGCCACCGAGCGGGAAGAACTGATACGTCGAGAAACCCTGTACCGGGGCACGCGAGCTCCCGCCGAGATCAACGATAAAACCGTGATACTGGTGGATGACGGCATTGCCACCGGCGCATCCATGCATGCCGCCGTCATGGCCCTGCGAAGTAACCGGCCCGCACGTATCGTCGTGGCCGTACCGGTATCCCCGGCAGAAGCCGCCGGTCGTTTTGCCGACGATGCAGATGCCTTTATCAGCGTACTGAGCCCCGAGGATTTTTATGCCGTGGGGCAGTTCTATACCCGGTTCGATCAAACAAGCGATGACGAAGTGCGTGAGCTGCTGACCCGATTTCATGGGGAGGCGTCGTCATGACGGTACCCACGACGCCTTTCCAGGCCGTACGCGACCTTGGACAACGCCTGAATGGCAACGATGGCGATTACGACCGCCTGTTATCGATGGCCCGCGATCGTCGCTTCGTCCTGCTGGGTGAAGCCACTCATGGCACCCAGGAGTTCTATCGCATGCGCGCCGCCATCTCCCGCCGCCTGATTACTGAAGAGGGTTTCGATGCTGTCGCCATAGAAGGTGACTGGCCTGATGCCTGGCGCACCAACCGTTTCGTGCAAGGCAGCGGCGACGATGATGCCGAGTCAGCCCTGGACGATTTCGAGCGGTTCCCTGCCTGGATGTGGCGGAACCGGGAATTCCTCGGTTTCGTTGATTGGCTCCGCAGTCGCAACTTCTCCGTCGAGGCAATACGACGTGCCGGTATTTTCGGGCTGGACCTCTATAGCCTGTACCGGTCGGCAGACGCGGTCATACGCTATCTCGACCATATCGATCCTGAAAAGGCCACGCAGGCTCGCCGGTACTACGAAGTCCTGGATCATGTCCGCGAACCCCAAACCTATGGTTACCAAGCCGCTTTCGGGCTGCGTCCTTCTGGGCGCGACGCCGCTCTCGAGCAGTTGCTCAAGCTACGAGCCAGGGCTGAGGCCTATGTCTCCAGCAACGGTCTCGATGCCCGGGACGCCTATTTCTTTGCTGAACGTAACGCAGCCGTCGTCGTCAACGCCGAGGCCTACTATCGCGCCATGTTCGGACGAAGAGTCAATACCTGGAACCTGCGTGACGCCCATATGCTGGATACGCTGCTGGCACTCTCGCATTACCTGCAGGAACGTGGCGGAAGCGGCCGGGTAGTGGTTTGGGCACACAACTCCCATCTGGGCGATGCCCGCGCGACCGAGGCGCACCATCGAGGCGAATGGAACCTGGGACAGTTGCTACGCCAGCAAGTCGGTCATGAAGCCCTGCTGGTCGGCTTCACCACGTACACCGGCCACGTTTCCGCAGCCTCGCAGTGGGATGCGGACGTTGAACACAAGTGGGTCAGACCGGCCCTGGCGGACAGCATTGAGCACCTCTTCCACCGTAGCGGCCTCGACCGCTTTTTCCTGCCCCTGAACGAAGAAGCGGCCGCGCCGCTGCGGGAATCCTTGCTGGAAAGGGCCATTGGCGTCATCTACCTGCCGGAGACCGAAAGGGTCAGCCACTACTTTGACGCCTCTGTCGCCAACCAGTTCGATGCGGTGTTTCACATCGATGAGAGCAGTGCCCTGGAACCGCTGGACAAACCACACCACTGGCACCGGCCAGAAGCCAGTGAAACGGCCACCTGATACCGCCGAAAAAGAGAGAGCCCTCATGGACGAAACCCACACCGCCGATATCGTTATCGATTCCCGGGGCACCCTGCTGGAGGGGGCGCTGACGGTGCCGCCACACTGCAGGGGCATCGTTGCGTTCGCACATGGCAGCGGCAGCAGTCGCTTCAGTCGCCGCAACCAGCAGGTTGCCCATACGCTTAACGACTCAGGGCTCGCGACACTGCTGTTCGACCTGCTCAGCGCCGAGGAAAACGAGCAGGACGTGCTGACCACGGAATTCCGGTTCAATATTCCCCTGCTGGCGTTACGCATGACCGATGCCGTCGACTGGATAAGCAGGAACCATCGGACCGCGCAACTGCCCATTGGCCTGTTTGGTGCCAGTACCGGTGCCGCTGCAGCATTGATTGCAGCCGCCAAGCGACCGCAGCAGGTGTCAGCCGTCGTCTCGCGTGGCGGTAGACCGGATCTGGCCGGTGATGACCTTCGCCGGGTACGGGCGCCCACCCTGCTGATCGTCGGAGGTTGGGACGGCCAGGTAATTACCCTGAATCAAATGGCAGCCCGGCGCCTGGAGTGCGAGCATCAAATCGTCATCGTCCCTGAGGCAACCCACCTGTTCGAAGAACCCGGTAAGCTGGAAGAAGTCGCTCGTCTTGCAGCAGACTGGTTTTGCACGCGGCTGAAACCGGGACGCTAACGCAGCTTGAATTTCGCCGTCATCCGGCCCATCGCTTCGGCGCGTTTCTGCAGACTGTCGCTGGAATCGACAATCGCTTTGATAGCATCGCTGTTCCGTTCGATGCTGTGGGCAATATGGTCCATGTTGGCCGCCATCTCCCGCGTCGTGCGAGCCGTTTCCTCGATGGCCGAGGTGATCTCCGCGCAGGTGGAGGAGGCCTTCTCTGTCTGGGCCTGGATCCGCGTTACAGCGGTTTGTGCCTCCCTCCCCTGCTGCTGGACGACATCGATACTCGAGCGGCTTTGATTCATGATGCTGACGACGGACTGGGTCTGTTCCTGAATCGCCCTGACCGCCCGCGTGATCTCCCCCGTCGCCGACCCGGTCCGCTCTGCCAGCGTACGCACCTCATCGGCCACGACGGCAAAACCTCTGCCCTGCTCGCCGGCGCGCGCCGCTTCAATGGCCGCATTCAGGGCCAGGAGATTAGTCTGTTCGGCAAGGTCATTGATCATGGACATGACCTTATCGATCTCCTGGGAGTATTGCTCAAGCTGCATCAACTGCTGCGCCGAAGCCTCCATCACCCCTGCGGTTTCTGTCAGTGAACGCATTGCCTCGGAGATCGTTCTCTCGCCTTCTATCGCGGCATGGTGCGCACTTTCGGTGTCGTCCCGCAAGCTACGGATACTGTTGGCGACCTCACTGGTGGTCGCGCTGATCTCTTCCGTTGCGCCGGCAAGGCTGGTGGATTGCTCCGATACCGAACCGTTGTTGTCAGCGATCACCTGCACAGCGGATGTCAGCTCGCTCACCTGGTCATTGAGCGCGCCCTGGTCACCCACCACCTCACTGATCACCTTATGCAGATCGTCCGTCATGGTGTCGACAGCGCTCGACACCTGATCGAATTCGTCTTTACGGGCCGGCTCCGTCACCAACCGTTTCCTTAGGTCGCCTTCGGCAACGGCGCTGACTTGCTGCATGATCCGACGCAGGCTCCCTGCAGCCCCCAAGCCGGTCGCAGCCAGGATCAAGGCAATACCCAACGCGACGCCGCCGCTGACCAGGCCGAGGGTCCAGCGTGCTTGGGTTGTCGCCTGATCGGCCTCAACCCTCGCCTTTACCAGCAGGTTTTCTTTCAGGAAGCGATCGGTTTGCTGCGACTGTTCGATGAATTGTGCATCTGCCTGCTTGACCACAACCGCCTGCTGACCCACTTTAAGGGCCGCATCCACGACACCATCGACCGCAGACTGGTAGCCATCGATCTGGCTTTTGGATGAGTCATAGAAGCCGGCATCCTTGACCTTGGCGATGGCGGTCGACAGCTGAGTTTTCAGGTTTTTTGCCGCGCTCTCGCTGGGGTCGACCAAAAACCTCGACGTCAGTTGCTGGACGACGATAAAGGGCTGCCAGAGCATATTGAACGGCGATAACTGTTTCTCTATTGCCTGTTCGCTCTGCTTGAGGGTCTTCAGGGCTCCGGACTGGTCGTCGAAGCCAAGCGCCTGCCGCACGGCCAGGGCCTTCAACAGCGCTTCCTGGTATGCCTCGAACAGATGGTTCACGTTCGTGAGGCGATCTTTCAAGTCGGTATTCTCAATATGCCCGGCGGCTTCGGAAAAGCGCTCACTGTAACGCTGCCGCAGCTTGCCCAGAGACTGCTTGTAGGACGTCACCTCGCCGGCCTGGAGGTGGGGAATACGATTCTCTGCCGTCAACAATGCCAACTGCGCGCTGGACAGGGTGTCGCCCAGGGCGGTCAGGCTTGCCACGCGCTTACTGGTGCTGTCGAGTTCATAAAGGCTGGCAAAGGCGACGTAGGCAAGGTAGCCGATGCCCATCAATGACAGGACGACAACGGCTGATAGTTTTTGTTTGAAGGTAATACGAAACATCGCGGATCCACTCCTCCCGCCGGCGCTCACGCAACCCGTCACGACGGGCATCCCTGATAGATTCCCATCGCGGGCGGCCTTTCTGACCTTGCGCGATGATTTTGTGATGCGGTTAGAAACTAATAGACAGGGTCACCGGGTTTGTCGAGGTATGGACGTCCGTATCGGTATATTTTCTGTGCGAACATCTCGTTACCCGCACCCACTTCTTAATTCAGATCAATACGAGTAATGTTCAGGATGGAGCCGAGAGAGGTTTGATAATAGGTTGATACCTCGCACACCGGATGCTCCTGTCGACGCCGCAAACCTGGCAGACCGAAAGCCCGCGTCAACACGATCAAGACAAGGATACCTTCCTCCATCATGACGACCATCACCTGTATCGACGATTTACAGCGCCTGGCGCGCCGCCGTGTACCCAAGATGTTCTACGACTATGCAGATTCAGGATCCTGGACCGAGAGCACCTATCGCGCCAATCATTCCGATTTCGACACCATCAAGTTCCGTCAGCGGGTCATGGTCGATATGGCCGGCCGCAGTGTGAAATGCGAAATGCTCGGCCAGCCCTGCAGCATGCCGGTGGCACTCGCACCCGTTGGACTGACCGGCATGCAGCATGCCGACGGCGAGATTCATGCCGCCCGGGCGGCGGAGAAGTTCGGCGTTCCTTTCACGCTCTCGACGATGAGTATCTGCTCCATCGAGGATGTGGCAGAACACACCAACAGCCCCTTCTGGTTCCAACTCTATGTCATGCGCGACCGGGACTACGTGGGACGACTGATCGATCGCGCCAGGGCGGCGGGTTGCTCGGCCCTGGTTCTGACGGCGGACTTACAGATTCTCGGCCAACGCCACAAGGACATCATCAACGGCATGACGGTCCCGCCGCGCCCCACGGTACGGAACCTGATCAATCTCGCAACGAAGTGGCGGTGGGTTCTCGGGATGCTGCGCACACAGCGGCGAACCTTCGGCAACATCGCCGGCCACGTGAAAGATGCAAGCAACCTGAGTTCGCTTTCGGCCTGGACCGCATCGCAGTTCGATCCCAGCCTCAGTTGGGACGATGTCCGCTGGATCAAGGAGCGCTGGGGCGGCAAGCTGATCATCAAGGGCATCCTTGACCCGGAGGACGCAGAAGCCGCCGTCAACGCCGGGGCTGACGGCATCATCGTCTCCAACCACGGCGGACGGCAACTGGACGGAGCACCGTCTTCGATCCGCGCGTTGCCGGCCATCGTATCTGCGGTGGGCGAGCGTACCGAGGTCTACCTGGATGGCGGCATCCGCAGCGGCCAGGATATCCTCAAGGCGGTCGCCCTGGGCGCCAAATCGGTATTTATCGGCAGGGCCTTTATCTATGGCCTGGGTGCAATGGGAGAGAAAGGCGTAACGATTGCCCTGAACACCCTTTATAAGGAACTGGATACGACCCTCGCGCTGTGCGGGTTGCGTGATATTCAGGATGTCGATACAAAGATCCTCTGGCAGGACAGCCAGCTAATGCATCCCTGAGCGAAGAAACCTCTGCATCCAAGCCGACAGGACGCCAGAATGAGAGCGACCCACATCACACTGCATATCATGGCCTCACGCGCGCGCGTTTATCGCGCGCTCCTGGACCATCGTGCCATCGCCAACTGGAGGGCGCCCACCGGGATGAGCTGTCATGTGGATATTTTCGATGTGCGGGAGGGAGGGGCCTACCGCATTGTCCTGACCGAAGACGACCCGTCCCATCCCGGCAAAACACCGCCAGCCGCCCATACCTACCACGGTCGTTTCCTGACACTGATCCCGGGCGAGCTGATTGTCCAAACCGCAGCATTCGAGACGGATGACCCGGCCTTCAGCGGCGAGATGGCGATCACCTTCACCCTTAGCGATATCGACGGCGACACTGAACTCGTCCTCGTCCATGAGAACCTGCCTGCCGGGGTGTCGCTGACAGACAACGAGGTCGCCTGGCGAGTGGCCCTCGGTAAACTCGCAGCGCTTGTCGAGTCAGGAGACTGAGCAGGGTTAGCCGAAGGCTGGAAGTCTAGGATTCAGCCCGTAAACGCGGGTAAACTTTAGCGCCACGGCATGATCAGGTTTCATCGGTGGATCAGGCCATCCCTTCCCCCAAAGGAGTGCTGAACTCATGAAGATGCAAGCGCAGGAATTCGTGAATCTCAAGGGCACCAAGCCGATTACCATGCTGACAGCCTATACCTGTCCGGTAGCTCGTGCGCTGGAAGCGGCTGGGATTCCCATCATTCTGGTCGGAGATACGGTCGGCATGGTGGAAATGGGTTTCGACAGCACCCGGGACGTGACACTGGCGCACATGGAATACCATATCGGCGCTGTCCGCCGGGGAGCGCCGAATACCCACATTATCGGGGATCTGCCTTACGAGACCGACAAGGACCCTGAGACCGCGCTAACCAGCGCACGGCGCCTCATGGCAGCCGGTGCCGACAGCATCAAGTTGGAAGGTCCGAAAACAGACGTTATCTCCCACCTGAAACAAGCCGGCATTCCCGTCGTCGGCCACACGGGCCTGACGCCCCAGACGGCCAAGAGTTTTGCCAAGGTGGGCAGGACCGATGCGGAAGCCAAGCGTATCATGGACGAAGCCATCGCGATTCAGGAGGCGGGAGCCTTCATGCTCGTACTGGAGCATATCCCCTACACCCTCGCCCAGAACATCACGGGCGCCTTGCGCATTCCGACCATCGGTATCGGCGCCGGCCCCGACTGCGATGGCCAGGTGCTCGTCATCAATGACGCATTGGGACTGGGAGATTACTGGCCGCCCTTCTCAAAACAGTATGACTATGTCGGCAAGACGATCCAGGATGTCGCCAAACGCTTCGCCGCAGAAGTGGAATCCCTGGAGTTTCCCAACAACATCATCCAGATGACGGGTACAGGGAGGCGCTAGAGCGCAACCGTCACACCGGTGCCATGCCCGACTCAACACGGGCGTGGCACCGGGCCGCCAGACCTCAATTCGCGCCCGGGAATCCCACCACGACCTCACTGATCTGCATCATTGGCTGCAAGTCGGTGTAGTTCGCGACATCCGCCAGTATTTCCCGGGCATGAGGGCCAAAACCTGCCTGAAAAGCCTCCAGGGATTCACAGAAGATATGGCACATGCCGACATAGGTCGCCGGTGCGCCCGGTGCCCCGCCGGAGAGGCCTTTATCCACGGTATAGAAACGGCAGTAATCCCCCATCAGGGACTTGACCAGAGGCATATGCTTGTCTCGATAGTAGTCGTGATCGAAGCGCGCACCGGGCGTGTTCGGATACATCACACTCACTTTGATCATGGTTCCTCTCCTGCATCCCCAACAAAGGTGGAGTAACGATCCTCGCAGCGATCTTTCCGTGAGACAAGAGATACAGGTAGCAGTCGATGATCTACACCATGCGCTGAAGGTTTTCTGCATTCAGTTCAGGCGAAGCCAGCGCCGAAGATGCCACACAGAGAGCACCGCAGGCCGCGGCGAGACGTAAGCACTCCGTTTCGGACCGGCCCATGAGATGGCCGTACAGGAGCCCGCTAAAAAACGCATCACCGGCACCGTTGCTGTCCCGCATCTCACCGACCGGCAATGCGGGTTGTTCGTACCACTCACCTTTCGCATTGATGAGGGACGCACCATGCCGGCCGTGCGTGCAGACGACCATTCGCTTGCCCGCCCGAATCTGGGCCTCCATAAAGCCACGGTAGTCTGGCAGATTGTCGCTCGACAGTTGAATAACGTCCGCAGCGTCGATAAAGGGTTGATGATAGGCGTTGGTACCATCGTAGTCGTGCAGGTCGGTCCAGATCGGCTTTTCCAGGGCCTTAGCCATCGCCAGCGCCGGTTGCGCGTAGGCGAGGATGTTGACAATCACCACCTCGCTCGCCGCCATAGCCGCTTCCACCGGTGCCCAGTTCACATCAGCCGGCGTCGCGGGGGGGCGGACGAAGATCGACATACGGCGACCCTCGGCATCCATCAGATTGACGTGCTGCTCAGTCGGCTCCAGTGTCTCTTCAACCATCAGTTCTATGCCGCGATCACGCAAGGTGCGCCGGATATAGTCACCCTCGGCGTCACGTCCCAACAGCGTATGCAACAGGACCGGCATACCCAGGGCCCGCAGGTTCAGGGCTTTTCCCGCGCCGGTACTGCCCAGCGAACGATACACCTCATTGGGCCATATAGTCTGAGGGACGCCGGAGGGTAATTCGTCGAGATGAACGATGGTGTCTACCGAAGTACCGCCAATAATCAGCAAGGGTCTCGTCATAAGTCATCATGCCTTTCCCAGGAATGCCACCGAGTGTACCCTCAAGGTTCGAGAGCGCCATCCTTCCTTCGGCTACGCCCCCGGACGGGGCCGATAGGCGGATAAAGGACCTGTACACCAGAGGGCCCGACAGGAACCGTTGGCGAAGAGGCATGCGTCCCACGCCTTCGAATAAAGGAGTCATCCCCGATCCCAGATAACGCCGAGGAAAAGGCCCATGCATGACGCGAAAGATACCGTCGAGCAACACTACGAACATGGCGCACTACTGGACGCCATTCTCAACCGGCTCCGCGAATCAGGTAAGGATCTGGACCGGTTGTCCCTGCAAGACCTGGCGCCTGTGGATGAATTCCACATCCGAGGACGAGAGGCGACGCTGGAACTCGCACGTCGTGCCGACATTCAACCTGCCTGCCGGGTACTCGACGTGGGTTGTGGCCTGGGAGGGTCGGCACGCTACCTCGCGGACGCACATCACTGTCACGTCACGGGCATCGACCTGACGCAAGAGTATGTCGATATCGCCAACGACCTTTCCCGCCGCGTCAACTTAAGTGAACGGGTTTCGTTTAAACGGGCCAGTGCGCTCGACCTGCCCTTCCCCGACAACAGCTTCGATGTGGTCTGGACCGAGCATGTCCAGATGAACATTGCCGATAAGACCCGCTTTTACAGTGAGATAGCACGGGTCCTTATTCCCGGAGGTATCTTGTTGTTTCACGATGTTTTTTCCGGCAACGGCCTTGCCCTGCACTACCCCGTCCCCTGGGCAGAAAGTGCAGCCATCAGTTATCTCGCCGCCCCCAGCGATATCCAGGACACCCTGACATCCCTGGGTCTCGTCATTGAAGCGTGGGACGACACCAGCGACCGCTCGTTGGAGTGGTTCGCCAAGGCAACGGAAAAGCTCAAGACGCTCCCGGCTCCACCCTTCGGTATAGGGTTATTGATGGGCCCGACGGCCAGGGAGAAGTTCGAGAATATGATTGGGAATCTACGCGAAAGGCGGTTTTCAGTCGTGCAGGCCGTCGCAAGAAAAGTGTCTTAAAACACCGGGTTTGCAACGGCCCCACGACTCCGCCCCATCGCGGGCTCAGGTTTCAAGAAAGGCATTCAACTGTTGAGCCACCGCCTCCGGTTGTTCTTCCTGGACAAAGTGCCCGGCTTCAATCTGTGCGATCCGGAGACTGGCAAAGCAGCTCTCGGCATGGTTCAGGTATTCCGGGATGATGACATGGTCTTTGTTGCCATAGATATACAGCGCAGGCATCGGCCAGAGGTGGCCAGCCGTCGTTGCCCAGCGTTTGGCATCGATATCGAAGGTCCGGTAGAAATTGGCACTGCAGCCCGGCGTTCCCGGAATTCTGAAGGTGCGGATATATTCCGCCAACGCGTCCGGCGGGAAGGGTTCACGATTCCAGGTCCGCAGGAAGTAACCGAGCCAGGCCTCCTCGGCACCGGGAATCATGGCTTCGGGCAATCCCGGTGTCTGCATGAAGTGCTGATACCAGTAGGCACGGCCACTGCCGGAGCGCACTTTCTCGATCACCTCCTGGTTGCCTTTCAGATTGTTGATAATCGCAATATTCATGATCACCAGACGCGAGATCCGATCCGGGATGGCCAGTGCGATCTCCTGGGCCACGATCCCACCCCAGTCGTGTCCTACCAGTTGGAATCGTTCGACACCGAGACTGTCGAGCATGCCGATGACATCCTGCGCCAATGCCTGCTTGCGATAACCATCGGGGTCAGGGCTACGTTCACTGTCCCCCAAGCCCCGCAGATCGGGTGCGATAATACGTAATCCTGGTTTGAGATGCCCCGCCACATGCTCCCAGCAATAGCTGCTTTCCGGCCAGCCATGGATCATGACGACAGGAGCGCCGCCGCTGTCCCCACCTTCACGCCAGCTGAAGCGGCCCCTCTCGGTTTCCAGGAATTTTGGGTCGCTGAGCTGCATAAGCCCCTTCCTCACGGTGATTTTGCGATGGGTTCTGCGGAGGGTTAGAGGGTGCAGGCTCCCTGCCCGCACCCTGCATTCTTCAGGTGCTCCCGTTATCCCGGTCGTCACTGAAGCGGAAATCCCGGAAGTCTTCCCGTAGCCGGACCTTCTGCAGCTTGCCCGTGGCGCTATGCGGCAGCTCGTCGACAAACACCACATCGTTCGGCAGCCACCAGTCGACAACCCGGCCACGGAGATAGTCGATCATGCCTTTCGCATCGAGGGTGCTGTCTGGATTACGCACGACCACCAGCAATGGCCGCTCGGCCCACTTGCTATGGGGCAAGCCGATCACTGCAGCTTCGGCAACCTCAGGATGCCCAACCGCCTCGTTTTCGAGATCGATGGAGCTGATCCACTCGCCGCCCGACTTGATCACATCCTTGACCCGGTCGACGATTTCCATATAGCCGTCCGCATCGATCGTCGCCACGTCGCCGGTTCGAAACCAGCCTTCCTCATCGAACGCCTTGGCGTTGGCCGCCGCATTCTCGTAATAGCCGCTGGTGATCGCCGGTCCGCGTACCAGCAGTTCTCCCCGCGCCACGCCGTCCCGGGGCAGGCGTTTTCCGTCGGCATCGACAATCTTCAGTTCGACGCCCAACAGCGCACGTCCCTGCTTGCCACGCACGTTCAACAGCTCTTCGGCACTCATCCGCCGCTGCATGGACGGTGTTGGCCGGGAAACGGTTCCGACAGGGCTCATTTCCGTCATCCCCCAGCCCTGAATGGCTTCCACACCATAATCTTCCTGGAATTCGCGAATCATGGCTTTAGGGGCCGCAGAACCCCCGATCTGAACATGTTTCAGGGTGGTGAAGCGCTCCCCCGACTCCCGCATGTGACGGAGCAGTCCCAGCCAGACCGTCGGCACGCCCCAGGTATCGGTAACACCTTCGTCGTTGATCAGCGCTGCCAGTGACGCACCGTCGAGCCGAGGCCCGGGAAAGACCAGCTTGGACCCGGTGAACAAGGCAAAGTAAGGCATACCCCAGGCATTGACGTGAAACATCGGCACGACAGGCAACAACGCACTGTCCTCGCCGAAATCAACACCGGGGAACGCCACCACCGAGAGGGCATGCAACAACGTCGAACGGTGTGAATACAACACACCCTTGGGATTGCCGGTAGTCCCCGAGGTGTAGCACAGCGAAGAGGCCTGGTTCTCGTCGAATTCCGGCCAGTCGAAACGCTCCGGCTCCCCTTCCAGCAATGTCTCGTAGCAGTGGGCATTGGGCAGGGACGTCTCAGGCATATGTGCCCTGTCGGTCATCACGATATAGCCCTTAACCTTTTTGAGCTGCCCCTGCAGCTTCTCCAGAATGGGCACAAAGGTCAGGTCCACGAAAAGATACTGGTCGTCGGCGTGATCGACGATGAAATGGAATTGGTCCGCGCTCAGGCGGGGATTGATGGTGTGACAGATGGCACCGATACCGGAAACGGCATAATAGATTTCGAGATGCCGGTAATTGTTCCAGGCAACGGTGGCAATACGGTCGTCCTTCTTCACACCGAGCTTTTCCAGGGCATGTGCCAACTGGCAGGTGCGGGCATGAAGGTCGACAAACCGATAGCGATGGATCTCGCCTTCCGTGGAACGGGAGACGACTTCCTGCTCCGGGAAATTAATGGCAGCATACTCAATGATTTGCGAAATCAGCAGCGGCCGATTCATCATCAGTCCAAGCATGTGGTTCTCCCGTTCTTATTTTTGATGCGACGAGGCACACAAATGGCAGCTGGCGCATTGCGTCAGACTGGATTCGCACCCCGTATCGACGCGTTTAAAACAACGCAGTACGCCCGCAATCTCGCACGGAGAATGCTTGAGGTCAACTTTTTGGAATGCTATTTTGCAAGGCGAAACAGTTAGCAGCCAACTCACTTTGATGCTTCATTACCGAATAGCAGGAAGGCAGCATGAGTCAGCTTGTCGATGTATACCGCAGTAGCGTCAGCACCTGGGAATGCGACCAGATGGGACATCTCAACGTGCAGTTCTATCTGGACAAGGCGGATATCGGTCTAAACATCCTGTGCCGTCAGTTGGGACTGGACAGGCAGACCCTGAGCGAGCAACAGGCGCGGGTGCACACTTGCGAGCACCATGTCCGCTTCATCAGGGAGCAACATGCCGGCGCCCCACTGACCCTGCGTGCCGGCATCATCGCCGTAAATGGGGAGCAACTTGAGGTTTATCTTGAACTGGTGAATCCCGCCAGGAAGGAGGTCGCTGCCAGCATCATCACGACGGCCGAACTGCATCATGTCTCTGACGATCCGCTGCCGTTGCCTGACAGCGTCCGGGAGCAGGCTCAGCGCCGGGTGGTCGAGGTTCCCCAGGAGCATGCCCCCCATGGTGTCGCCCGAGGGACTCCGCGTCCGGCGCCGACGCTGGCGGAAGCCAACGAAATGGGTATGCTGCACACCTATCTGGGCATCGTTCCGCAGACGATGTGTGAAGCGGATGGCGGCCTGGCGGTGCGCAGTTACATGGGCATAGTCTCGGAAGGGATCCCTCACATGCTGTCCCGCATACGCGACAGTATCATCCCGGACCAGCGACTCGGCGGCGCCGCATTGGAGTATCGCTGGATCTACCACCAGCGTCCCCGGGCCGGCGACCTGGTTGCCATGCGCAGCGCCATCATCAGTATTGGCAACAAGGCATATCGCCTCGGACATTGGTTGTTCGATGCCGAAACCGGCCAGGCCATCGCTACGACGGAAGCTGTCGCGGTCATACTGGATCTGGATGCCCGCCGCGCCCTGGTCATTCCCGATGAAGCCCGCACCTGCCTTCAGGCCATGGTCATCGAGGATTTTTCCATCTGATCAGCGCCTGACGGAAAAGAGACGGCAAACAAAAAGTCCCGGGAACGCGTACGTCGCCGGGACTTTCTGCTTACAGTTGCGTTGAGCCTCAGGCCGCCGCCTCCTGCTCATCCGGCACCGAATGGCGGATGAGGAAGTCAAAGGCACTCAGCCCGGCCTTGGCACCATCACCCATGGAGATGACGATCTGCTTGTAGGGCACCGTCGTGGCATCCCCGGCGGCAAATACGCCCGGCACGGAGGTCTCACCACGCGCATCCACTTCGATCTCGCCTCGGGGACTCAACGCGACATCCCCTTTCAGCCATTCGGTATTCGGTACCAAGCCGATCTGTACGAAGACCCCTTCGAGTGGGATCCGGTGTACTTCGGCACTGTTACGGTCCTTATAGCTCATACCGTTAACCTTGCCGTTGTCGCCGTGGATCTCAGTGGTTTGGGCTGACACGACGACGTCGACGTTCGGCAGGCTGCGCAGCTTCTTCTGCAATACCTCATCAGCCCGCAACTTGCTGTCGAACTCAACCAGCGTCACGTGAGCCACAATGCCGGCCAGATCAATGGCGGCCTCGACACCGGAGTTACCACCGCCAATCACCGCAACCCGCTTGCCCTTGAAAAGTGGGCCATCACAATGGGGGCAGTAGGCCACACCTTTATTGCGGTATTCTGCTTCCCCCGGAACGCCCATCTGTCTCCAGCGTGCACCCGTCGCGAGTATCAGCGTGCGGGCTTTCAGGGAGGCTCCATTCGCCAGTTGAACTTCATGCAGCAGGCCTGGTGCGGCAGCCGGTACCAGCTTTTCGGCGCGCTGCAGGTTCATGATGTCCACTCCATACTCCAACACGTGCTGCTCAAGCGCCGCCCCCAGCTTCGGGCCTTCCGTATAGGGAACCGAAATAAAATTCTCGATGCCCATAGTGTCCAGGACCTGACCGCCGAAGCGCTCTGCCGCAACACCGGTACGGATTCCCTTACGCGCCGTATAGATGGCGGCAGCAGCACCTGCAGGGCCACCACCGACCACCAGCACCTCGAAGATGTCCTTGGCCCTGATCTTCTCGGCTTCGCGGGCTTCTGCACCGGTATCCAGCCTGGCAACGATCTGCTCAAGACTCATGCGGCCCTGCTCAAAAGGCTGCCCGTTGAGGAAGACACTGGGAACCGCCATGACTTCGCGACGCTCCACCTCGTCCTGAAACAGGGCGCCGTCGATAGCCACGTGCTGGATGTGGGGATTGAGCACGCTCATCAGGTTGAGAGCCTGGACCACGTCCGGGCAATTCTGGCAGGACAGCGAAAAATAGGTTTCGAAGCGGAAGTCGCCTTCCAGGCTCATCACCTGCTCGATAACATCCTGCGACGCCTTGGAAGGATGTCCCCCCACCTGCAACAGCGCCAGCACCAGTGACGTAAATTCGTGGCCCAACGGGATACCGGCGAAGCTTACGCCGATATCGGTACCCACGCGGCGAATCGCAAATGACGGCTTACGCACGTCCGCGCCATCGTCATGTCGCAGGCTGATCTTCGGCGACAGAGCCTCTATCTCCTGCAACAGTTCATTCAGCTCGCGGGACTTGGCACTATCATCGAGGGAGGCAACCAGCTCGACGGGCTGCGTCACTTTCTCGAGATAGGCCTTCAACTGGCTCTTGAGATTCTCGTCCAACATCGTTTATGCCTCCCTCGGCAAAAATTGGGGTCAAAGGCTCCCAGGGACCCGGCACAGCCGGGTCTGAGAAGCCTGTCATTTCGGTAGCGGCGGGGCCGGATTGGCCCCGCTGGGCGGCGTTAGATCTTGCCGACAAGATCCAGCGAAGGAGCAAGCGTCTTCTCGCCTTCCTTCCACTTGGCCGGGCAAACTTCGCCAGGGTGGGCTGCGACGTACTGAGCCGCCTTGATCTTACGCAACAGCTCGCTGGCATCGCGACCGACACCGCCGGCATTCACTTCAACTATCTGGATACGGCCTTCGGGATCGATCACGAAAGTACCGCGATCCGCCACACCGTCCTCTTCGATCATGACATCGAAATTGCGGCTGAGGGTGCCGGTCGGGTCGCCGACCATGGTGTAGTTGATCTTGCCGATGGCGTCGGACGTGTCGTGCCATGCCTTGTGAGCGAAATGGGTATCGGTGGAAACGCTGTAGATTTCGACACCCAGCTTCTGGAACTCGGCATAGTTGTCCGCCAGGTCTTCCAGTTCCGTCGGGCAGACAAAGGTGAAGTCAGCCGGGTAGAAGAAGACGACAGACCATTTGCCGCGCAGATCCTCGTCGCTGACCTGAATGAATTCGCCCGCCTTGAATGCGTTCGCCTTGAAAGGTTTGATTTCGGTGTTGATCAGAGACATTCGTAAAAGCTCCTTGATAGTGGGTTACGGATTCAAGGTTACGGGCCCACCAACAATTACTCTAATTGATTAACTTTAAGCTAGAAATAGCTATTACCTATTTCAAGATAATGCAGCTCCCTTTCCCGACCCAGCACCTTGCCGAAGTCATTTTCGCTTTTGCCGAGCCCCTGACTGTCACAACAGCGTCACACGAGAATCTCACATTGAAAGGACAGACGGAGCCATCTGCCCCAAGCCGTCACACTGCCCACATAATGAAGGGCTTCAGAATGCCAGCTGACCACTCAACACGGGCTACAGAGATCGCATCCCTGCGACGCGAACTGGAAGCACTAAGGTCCGACGTCATCGCGCAGGCCACACACGCCCACCGCCAGGGATACGCCATTCACCCGGACTACCGGGACAGCGCCGATAACCTTCTGCTCTACCTGGCCCTGCGACGGCACGATATCCGATCCCTGCAGATGCGGCTTGCCACGCTGGGGCTGTCCTCCCTTGGCCGGGCGGAGTCCTCGGTACTCGCAACGCTGGACGCGGTGCTGCTGGCACTGAAAGGTCTGGCTGGCGATGCTTCCGATGAAAAGACTTCGCCCTGCCCAGCCGACTTTTCCAGGGGGCAATCACTGCTGAGAGACCATACGGAAATGTTACTCGGCCCCGCCCCCGATGAACGCAGCACCCGAATCATGGTGACAATGCCCAGCGAGGCGGCAACCGACGCGGGTCTGCTGCGCCGTCTACTGGACGCAGGTATGGACTGCATGCGTATCAACTGCGCTCACGATGGACCGGATCAGTGGGCAGCGATGATCGAGCATCTGCGGCAGGCGGAACAACAACTGGGTAAACACTGCCGGGTGGTGATGGATCTGGGAGGCCCCAAGCTGCGAACAGGGCCCGTGGAACCCGGACCGATGGTGGTACGAGTGCGCCCAAGACGCGATGAATTTGGAGCGGTGGTAACGCCGGCTCGAGTCTGGCTGACAACAGCCCCTCAAAGCGCCCCCGCCGCCGCTGACGCAGCACTGGCCGTCGCCGCCGACTGGCTCGCAGGATTGACCGAAGGCAGTATCATCAGGTTACTCGACGCCCGTGGCGCCCGCCGCCGCTGGACGGTTTCTGCGGTGACCCCGGAAGGTTGCTGGGCGGAATCCCTCAAGACCTGCTATCTGGTCCCCGGTACCGCGCTGCGATACGACGCGGCTCCCTTGTCCCTCCATCAGGCCGTTACCCGACTCGACGCCCTACCGGCACGCGAGGGCTTTTTGCGACTGAACACCGGCGACCTGCTCACGCTCACAGCCGACCTGACACCTGGCCACAATGCCCGGACCGTCCCTCAGGGATGCCCCACGACATCGGCCGCTATCGGCTGCACCATTCCCCGTATTTTCGCGCAGGTACAGGCGGGCGAATCCATCTGGTTCGACGACGGCAAGATTGGCGGCGTGATTGAAACCGTGACGCCGGACAGACTACTTGTCAGAATCCGCCATGCGGCCCCCGGTGGATCAAAGTTACGCGCTGACAAAGGCATCAACCTGCCGGACAGCCACCTGGACCTGCCCGCCCTCACAGACGAAGACATCCAGAACCTGCCCTTCATCGCCGCTCACGCCGACGTGGTTGAAATGTCCTTCGTCAATACCGCCCGGGACGTCGAAGCACTCGAAAACGCGCTTCAGCACCTTGGCAGCCGTCCCTCTGGGTTGGTACTGAAAGTGGAAACCCGACGGGCTTTCGACAACCTGCCCGCCATGATTCTCGCGGCCATGAAGTGGCCAGGTTGCGGCGTGATGATTGCGCGCGGAGACCTGGCGATCGAGTGCGGCTTCGAGCGACTGGCCGAGGTGCAGGAGGAAATTCTCTGGATTTGCGAAGCGGCCCATATTCCCGTGATCTGGGCAACTCAGGTCCTGGAAACGCTGGCACAGAAAGGCATGCCCTCACGGGCGGAGATTACCGATGCCGCCATGGGCCACCGGGCGGAGTGCGTGATGCTCAACAAAGGGCCCCATGTGGTGGAAGCCATGCAGGCGCTGGATAACATCATGAAGCGCATGCAGGCCCACCAGGCGAAGAAGCGGGCCATGCTGCGCGAGCTGCACCTGGCCCACGCCAACGTCATGTCAGAGTGAGGCGATGGATTCAGGCAAACACCCGCCATTTCCCCTTTTCGATCCCGGACCTGCACCGAACCGAAGCGCTTCCTTCTGCTACTCGAAATCCGGCAGCCTGGGCGTAATCAGCGGCTTACCCGCTCCGTGCCATGCCTCGATACCACCGGTGATCGACTGCACGTGAAGGTACCCCATTTCCTTCATGGCAACCGCTGAAAGCGCCGCCCGACCGCTGTTCTTACAGTAGAGCACGATATTCAGGTTTCGGTCTTCCAGGGCCTGGTCGTTGGTGAGTTTGAATTCCAGCAGCCCCCGCGGAATATTCACCGCTCCCGGAATATGGCCTGCGTGGTATTCGTCGGGTTCGCGAACGTCGATCAGCAGATCCGCCTGTCGGATCGCGTCGTCCGATTGATCGACAGAAATTTCCTGAATTTGCGCCTTGGCAGCCTGTACCAAGTCATGAGCCGTTTTCATGGTGATATTCCTTCTTGCTAGGAAATACAGGAATGTTTGGGATTATGCTCAACAAGGGAAAATTTATCTTGATCTGGCTCAGCGGATTGTACGCTTCATCAAGGGAAACCGCCTTGGTTCAGCAGGAAAAGCCACATCAGAGCCGGCTCGACCCGATGGGAAAAGCAACCTCAACGGTTAGGGATAGCCCCTAAACAACAGTGCCTTAAGCAACGACGTTCGCGCAGCAGGCCAGCCACTGCATTGCCTTTTTAGCGCTTGCCGAAACGCCGAAAAAGCCGGAAGATTGGCGCGGAAACGACAACGAAATTTCACGGCATAACATGACCGAATATTCAGGCACCTACTGCCGTGCAAAATCCCGCGGGCGCAATCGGCCCGTCCCCCCTGAGGATTATCGCTGAATTCTAACGACAAAAGGCCTGGATCACCGGACCCAGAGCATCGAATGAACGCATCCCGAAATTCTCTTGGAACGTCATGCTCGAGATAAGCCTTCACACCTATATTTATGCCTTGCACCTTGCACTCATCCTGCTAACGGGCGGCATTGTTCTAGTCACTTTTTCTCTGCAAAGCAAAACGTTACCAGTTGCCTCCATTCGTTTGTTCAAAGCCTTCTTTGTGTTCAGCATCATCGGCTGGATTCTGTTTGCGCTGAAAGATATCGACGGTCATAGGCACCCATTAATTCCGGCAGGATCCGCCTATATTATCAGCGGATTTTTATTATTTATTGCCGTCAAGCAGTATTCAAAAGTCTCAAACAAACTCATTCTCACTATCGGCTTTCACTGCTTTGTCTTTTTCCTTAATTGGCGCGCCACGCAACCCTTGCAACACCTCATGATCGTCTCTACATACGCGTTCATCGCCTATTCGGGTATTTTCTACACATCATTTCAACGCGCCCTGAAATTGAAAAATGTTGGCAATGGGCTGATTGCGTTCGGCGCCTTATTAGTGGTTGTGACGGCACCGGTACAGTTTTACCTAGGCTACGAAGCCGACGCCTTACTTACGGCCTATTCCCTCGCCTTTGTTACCACAACGAGCAGCTTCGTCCTGGTTTCCATCGGTTTCCTGACCGCCATCCTCATACACAAACATCGCCAACTGCTCAATCAGGCACTCAACGACCCTCTGACAGGCGTATTGAATCGCCGGGGCTTATCGAACGCGCTGACCACCCTGTTACCGATCCTGAAAGCGAGAAACTCAGCACTCAACGTCATTGTCGTGGACATTGATCATTTCAAACGGATCAATGATACGCATGGCCACCAGGTTGGGGATTTGGTGCTGGCCGAGGTCGCCAGACAACTGGAGCATTTCTCCCGAGCGTCCGATCTGGTTGCCCGCATCGGTGGAGAAGAGTTTGTGATATTGCTGCCCGGCCTCAGCGCAGAGACCACTCTCATGATTGCCGAACGCATACGGCAAAAGATCGCAACCACACCTGTGGTTTTGCCAGAACGCAACATTAAGGTGACAGCCAGCTTCGGCATTGCCTCCGCATCCGGTCGCATCAACTTCGAGACGTTATTGAACGACGCCGACCAGTTGATGTATCAAGCCAAGCACCAGGGCCGCAATTGTGTTTGTGTTCAGGAAAAACGATCGGCCTCTTTAGCTGGCTGACGGGCCCTTTACCGGCTACGGTCGAACCCGCGAGGCTTCTCACCCTGCCCAGTCTCCGGTCAATAAAAAACCCGGCACAAGGCCGGGTTCTTTATTAACTGGCGGAGAGGGAGGGATTATTCGCCGCTACGCGGCTCACCCCTTCGGGGCCGTCGTCGCTTTGCTCCGACGTTCCTTCGCCAGCGTTGCTGGCTACGGTCGAACCCGCGAGGCTTCTCACCCTGCCCAGTCTCCGGTCAATAAAAAACCCGGCACAAGGCCGGGTTCTTTATTAACTGGCGGAGAGGGAGGGATTCGAACCCTCGTTACGGTCGCCCGTAAACACGATTTCGAGTCGTGCGCTTTCAACCGCTCAGCCACCTCTCCGAAGGGCCAGTATTCTAACGGCAAAGGGGGCGGGAAGAAACCGGTCTGTTGTGAAAAACTTGGAACCTTCCACAGCCTTGACCCCACCAGCGCGATCGGGGACAGTCTCGACATGTCCTTGGCGGTACCTCGACGCCAGCGACTGCGATAAACCTGGATTACGATGTCTTGCCAAGGGGCCTGCGCATGTCAAAGATCAATTGCATTGAATACGACAACGGGATCACCGCCATCGATACCGATTACATACGGCCCCTGCTCGACGCCTGCCACCTGATCGTGCGCGATGGCCGCGCGGCGTTGGTCGATACGGGAACAGCCCCTGGCACGCCGTTGGTGCTCGAAGCCCTGCGTGAGCGGAATATCGCGCCCGAGCAGGTAGATTATGTCATGGTCACTCACGTTCACCTGGATCATGCCGGCGGCGCAGGGACCCTTATGGCCGCATTACCCGATGCCCGCATGGTAATCCACCCCCGCGGCAGCCGGCACATGATCGACCCGGAAAAGCTGATAGCCAGTACGCGCGGCGTGTATGGCGACGAAACCTTCAACCGTCTTTACGGCACCATCCTTCCGGTCCCGGCGGAACGCGTTATCGAGGTGGCGGATGGCGACAGCCTCAGACTGGGCTCATCAGAATTCCGATTCCTGCATACGCCGGGGCATGCGCTCCATCATTACTGCATTCACGATGTCGACGCCTCCGCGGTGTTTACCGGCGACACCTTCGGGATCTCGTACCGGGAATTCGACACCGCCAATGGCGCCTTTATTTTCCCCACCACAACGCCAACCCAATTCGACCCCGCCGCCTTACACGACTCGGTAAACCACATCGTCGGCCTGAATACCCGCGCCGCCTACCTCACCCACTTCGGCGAGGTCACGGGGCTGCCGGAGCTGGCCCGTCAGCTGCATCAGCGGATCGACGAATATGTGCGTATCGCGGAGGAACATCGCCACGCTGGCGATAGCCGGCTTGAGCGGATCGCCGAAGACCTGTGGCACTACTTGCGCAACCAGGTCCGCCAGCATGGTTGCCGGCTTCCCGACCGGGTTGTGGAAGAGATTCTACGCACAGACGCCAAACTGAACGCCCAGGGGTTGGATGTCTGGCTGGACCGGATAGCCTAACGCGCCCGTTCGCCCAGATGCCGCATCTGCGTTAGCAGCCGTTCACGCCGTTGTTCAGGCATGGCTTCCACCATACCGACCAACGAGGTTCGGATCGGCCCGGCGCCGAGAAAACCCAGGATGTTGCGCTTGAGGCTTCGCAGGCTATGGGCGCCGAAGTGCAGGCGATAAAACCAGCTCGGCATTCCCATCGTGATCACAATCCGGACGCTCTTCCCCCGCAATGGATGGGGAAAACGCGACTTGCCCTTTTTGGGGCTATCGGGAGAGGCAAATCCCGGTCGAAAGACCTGCTCCAGAAAACCTTTGAGCAAAGCCGGAGGAGCTCCCAGCCAGAGCGGGTAGATCAACACCAGGTGCTGCGCCCGGCGAATGGCATCCTGCGCTTCTCTAATCGCGGGTGACGGCGTCCCGTCCTGCCAGTCGGCGGTACTTCGCAGAATTGAAAATTCGAGTCGGCCGATATCCAGTTCCCGCACGTCATGACCGGCGTCCCGGGCGCCGTCGGAATAAGCCGCTCCAATCTGGTGGCAAAGGTGCTGCGTCGACGCATCGGGATGCCCCTGAATAACCAAAATCTTTCGTTCCATGACGGTTCCCCTTTCATCCGCTACCTGCTGCCTATGCTGCACGGATGGCAGGCAGGAAACCTTGCGCCGCATCAAACCAACATAATGTCCGAAAATGGCGAGTCCAGGACATGCAAGCCCGTTATGATAGCGTCATGTGGATAGAGACCGAGATTTGTTACAAGGCGCTCCTGGCACGGGACGCCCGCTTCGACGGACGCTTTTACGTCGGCGTATCCTCCACCGGCATCTACTGCCGGCCGGTTTGCCGCGTACGCACACCCCGTCCGGAGAACTGCCACTTCTACCCCAGTGCCGCAGCCGCCGAGGCGGCTGGTTTCCGGCCCTGCCTGCGCTGCCGGCCGGAACTTGCGCCAGGGCACGCCCGGGTGGACGCAGGACGCCAGATCGCCCATGCAGCGGCCAGCCTGATCGACGACGGAGTGCTGACGGACAGCGATCTCAGTACCCTGGCAGCCCGGCTGGAAACCAGCGACCGCCACCTCCGCCGCGTCTTCACGGGTGAATTCGGCGTCACGCCCGTGGCCTATGCCCAGACACAACGCCTGCTACTCGCCAAGCGCCTGCTGACCGACACTGACCTGCCGGTGACGGATATTGCCATGGCGGCCGGCTTCGGCAGCGTTCGACGCTTCAACACCCTGTTTCGGGAACGGTACCGGTTACAACCACGGGATCTACGCAAAACGCCCGAAGCCGCCCCGCGAAGCGAACTCCGGTTCGAACTGGCCTATCGTCCACCCTATGCGTGGGAGACGCAGCTGGGCTTCCTCGCCTACCGCGCCATCGCCAATGTCGAATGGGTCGCCGATGACCGCTACCTTCGTACCGTGACCATCGACCGCGGCGAACGGGTGTACCGGGGCTGGCTCAGCGTGGCCCACCTGCCACAACGCCATACACTGGAAGTGATACTGTCGGGGTCTCTGGCCGCGGTAGCGCCTGAAGTGCTGGGACGGGTCAAGCGACTGTTCGACCTGGACTGCCGTCCCGACGAGATCAATGCACATCTGGGAGAACTCAGCCGGACCAGTCCTGGCTTAAGGGTACCCGGTGCCTTCGACGGATTCGAGATGACCGTGCGAGCCGTCTTGGGACAACAAATCACGGTAAAGGCCGCCCGCACCCTGGCCGGGCGCATCGCAACAGATCTGGGCGAACCGCTCGAAACGCCCTTCCCAGAATTGAATCGCACTTTTCCTTCTGCGGCCCGAATGGCCGGAACCAGCCCGGATACGCTTGGCCAGATGGGGATTATCCGCATGCGCAGCACGGCGATACAGGCGCTGGCTGCCGCTTGTGCGACCCGGGAGCTGATTCTGTCCCCAGGCACGCCGGTCGAGCAGACACTCGCTTCCCTGAAGGCCCTGCCCGGCATTGGCGACTGGACAGCGCAATACGTCATCATGCGCGCCCTTTCCTGGCCGGACGCCTTCCCGGCGGCTGACGCAGGCCTCATGAAAGCGCTGGATGAACGCTCACCAAAGCGCATTCTGGCCATCGCCGAACGCTGGCGCCCCTGGCGCGCTTACGCCGCAATGCATCTGTGGCACGGCGGCACCTTTCAACCCGAATCCCCCTGACGCGACTGGAGGCACAGTCCCATGATCGTCTACACCACTATCGACAGCCCATTGGGCGCCATCCTTCTCGCGGCAACCGACAATGGTCTTATGGGGACCTGGTTTGAGGGTCAGCGATACTATCCCCATATCGCCGACGATTGGCAGACGGTAAATCAGCACCCGCTACTGGACGCCGCACGCGAACAACTGGCAGACTACTTCGCCGGTCAGCGGGACCGTTTCGACTTGCCGCTAGCCCCCAAGGGAACTCTCTTCCAGCAGCGAGTCTGGCAGGTGCTGCAGACTATTCCTTATGGTGACACCACAACCTACGGGGCCCTGGCCCAGCAGTTGGGGCAACCGACAGCCTCACGCGCGGTGGGGTCTGCGGTGGGACGCAACCCGTTATCGGTGATCGTCCCCTGCCACCGGGCTGTAGGAGCCAACGGTTCGCTTACCGGTTATGCCGGTGGACTCGATCGTAAGCGACACTTACTAACCCTGGAACGAAGCCCCTGAGATCATCGCGGCTTCGTCCATGTTCATACGTAGCTCCCTAATGTATTGGAGGCAATGTGACTGACGGCCGCGAAACGCGCCAGGGAATGATCTCGGCGACATCGGCATTTATGTTGTGGGGCTTTCTACCGCTCTACTTCCACCTGATCGGCCCTCGTGTGTCGACCTGGGAAATGCTGATTCACCGGGTCATTTGGGCCGCTGCCCTGCTCTTCGTCTTCACCCTGGTACTCGGGCGCGGCGAACGGTTGCGTAACGTCTTCCGCCAACCGCGCACCATGGCGGCGCTAACGTTGAGCGCCATGCTGATTGCGGTGAACTGGGGGGTCTTTATCTGGGCCGTCACGCACAATCATGTGCTGGAAAGCAGCCTCGGCTATTACATCAACCCGTTACTCAACGTCCTGCTGGGCTTCTTTTTCCTCGGCGAGCGACTGCGCCCGTTACAGAGCCTGGCAGTGGCGATTGCCGCGGGCGGCGTGATGGTCATGATCCTGGCTTTTGGTCAGGTACCCTGGATCTCGCTGGTGCTGGCGAGTGCCTTTGCGATCTACGGACTGATCCGTAAACAGGTCAATGTGGACGGCGCCACGGGGCTACTGGTCGAAACCCTGATACTGTCACCCTTTGCCTTGATTTGGCTCGCCATGCTCTACCAACACGGCACAGCAGCCTTTCTGAACAGCAACCTGAAAACGAATCTCCTGCTGGTCGGCGCCGGTGCCGTCACCGTCGTTCCTCTGGTCCTGTTCGCTGCGGCCGCGAGACGACTACGGCTGGGGACACTGGGCCTTTTCCAATACATCACCCCGACAGCTCACCTGCTGACAGGTATCTTCCTGTTTGGTGAAATCTTCACCCGCGCCGACGCCATCACCTTCACCTGCATCTGGTTTGGCTTGGCGCTGTACACAGCCGATAACTGGCGGGTTCAGAGAAGTATGGCAACACGCAGCGCTTCCAACCTGACGTCGTAAGGGAAATATCTCGCTCAGGCGAGAGGTCTTCCAGCCAGCAGCCGTCGTCACCTACGATCCAGAGCGATCGAATCAGTGGTGACGGACATGAGTCTAACGAAGGGGTGGCGATTCATAGCGATGCAATCTGAGCCACACCACCTTTCAAGCTCATCGTTGAGACCGTCTTGAAATAAGACGCTTTGATCAGCAACACACATAGTGCATCCGGTGAAGGCACAAAATTTTCCGAATCAAACGGTTAGGAGTAGTTCGATTTGAGGTACTGGTATAGCCATTCCCTCTCAACTTCAGTAACCGCACCGGCAAGATCTATTCTCATGTTTCCGACATCGACGGTTAACCGGTTGCCCGAATAGGTTTCGCGAAGAGACAGCGTATTGATCTGATCCGGAGTAAATTGCAGCTTTTTTCTTTTTGGAAAGAGAGCCTGCCATTGATCTTTTGGCGAATTGGAGCCTGTTTTTAGCTTGAAAGGCGGCACACCAGAGTCAAATGCTAAATTTGGCTTGTTCAGCAACAGCCTCTCCGGAACCGGCTTTCGAAAAATCCTAACAACGATAGCTACCGCAAATGCGCCGCCAACAGTCCAACCACCGAGCCAGAAAATGAGAAATGCACCACCCTTGCCAGAAAGTAGCTGAGCCACTGCATGATGAAATCCCACAACCCAACCACCGAGCCAACAAATAATAAAAATGCCGATAACGAAGCGCATGAAGCCGCCGTTTCCTGAGGGCATAACAATTTCTTCATAGCCATTACGGCGGCCAATTTTGATGTTCGAGAACTCAGGAGGAATCGAACTCATTGATGCTCCTAACGTCTAAAAGAGACAGCGCAAATCAAGCGCCGAGTAGTTTGCGCCCGAGCGAGCGCCCTGTTGACTGATTCAGATCCAAACGTCATTTTCCGCCGTCTGGCTGCCGACCTCATCACCAGTGTTCACGACGCCCCGTGGCTCGATTAGCAGAACCTTTGCCTCGTTCTCCGCATATGGCTTGTGTTCGACGCCCTTGGGAACAACGTACATTTCGCCCTCAGAGAGATCCACATGCCCATCTCTGAAATCGATTCGAAGAGTCCCTTCTAGCACGACGAAGGTTTCATCCGTGTCTTTGTGATCATGCCACACGAACTCGCCCTGAAGTTTGACCACCTTGAACTGATAGTCATTCATTTCAGCGATCACTTTCGGTGACCACTGCTCATTGAAAAGGCCGAGCTTGTTCTTGAAATTTATCGCCTGATGTTTCATCGCGGTCTTATTCATTTCCATCACCTAACACTGTCTTTAAGGCTGTTTTTGAGTGCTAAGAAAAGCCAGAACGAACTGCGCTACTGACCGCCTGTACGCCACCGAAGCAAATCTATTCCAGAGCATCTGTATTTAAGCGCTATCCCTGATCGCCATTTCGCCCTAAATACCTGAGCGTCATTTCCTCAACATCGATGTAGTTAGCCTTTGGCGGCAAAGGAGGCTGGCCCTCTAAACCACGGGCCGCAAGAATAGCGTTTGAAATCTCGTGTAGTGCCAATTTCTTAAACGATTGCGTAGAGAGCATCATTCGCTTTTCTCTTGCCCTTATTACGAGAAATAACGTACGACCGCCACTTAAAGTAAGTTTTGTAATTTCTGCAACTGGGATAACGCAGGACCCAAACGCCCATGTACGGATCAGTTGTCGATCGTTTAACGTCACCCGAATAGTCGCAATGAAAATTGTCCAGATAGCCAAAAATACGCTCCCTACGATGAAGATTGCTCCCCACCACATTCCCTGACTGAGAATTTTTATTCCCATCCAGCCAAAAAGCAGTATTCCCGGAACGGTAAAACAAATCGCAGCTATTTGTGCGGCCTTCGTTGGAGCATATGCACGGAGATTACCACTGGTCATATCATTCAAAGGTTAGCCCTGTAATATACGGACCGCAGGATCCGCTCTATTGTTTTTTAGGCGCGACCGCAAGCATTACGGTATGCCTCACTCTTGACCCACAAAGCCTCAAATGTTTCAGCCGACACCGATTCACCAGTGAAGTCTTGATACGTCATGTTGGTATCTAACCAGAACCCGTAATCTTCCTGATTGGGTCCGGCAAGAACTACTCCGCCATGTTGATCTAACCCGATTTCTCGGCCGGGCAAGCCATTCTTATCGAACTCCACGACCCACTCGCTCACCAAGTGCAGCCTATCTTCATATCCGGGATTGGCCTTGGGTACAAAGAAGCACATTGAGCCAATAACACGCTCAACCAGCGTTCTACCTTCTTTGAACTCCGTTGCCAAACTGGTTCGGAGATAGCGAGTGGTCATTTCTTCGCTGGTCTTATCCACAAAAAGTAGCCATTTTATGGCCATCCCCGTGACGCGACTTGTTTAATATTCAGCCGATCACGGTTGGCGGCAAATAAATCGTAAATTCATTCAAAGGCTCGATAAGCACACTATACGGGCGGAGTTGTTCCGGGCCTGAAACGATTCCAAGTTGGGATAAAAGTCGAAACCTTGCTGACTTGAGCGTTGCCGGCTTTACCTGTAATTCCTTGTGCCAAACCCTGTAGGTACCGAGCTTGCCATCTCTACGATAATAATAGCCCGCAAGAGGGTGAGTCAGATAAACAAGAGCTGACTCTGCATCAGGAAATCCCGGAAAATAAAAAGTGTCTTCTTCTGACTGACACAGTTCAACCGCGGCTTCTGCCCAGTTTGACTCGGTGGTCATCTCATACTTTTCATACAAACCGGAGGACGGGTTAAGACTGCAGTCGAACCTTACCTTTCCAGCATGCCAGGGAAGATTCCACAAGTATCTAGGAACCATCAGCGTCCAGGAATCGAGTGTGGTACCAAGAAACCACACACATCGCTCTCCTGTCTTCTTATCGATGATGTATATGCGATAGTTGGTTTGGCCCATCGTGAACTTTGGGAACGGAAAAACTGCCGAAGTAAAATCGACATCGATAAATGGCACAACCGAGATCAGCCCCAGCGTTTGTCCGTTAATTTGAAGAGTATCTAACTGGAACCTATCTGGGAAAATTCCGCTGAATCTGTCGACGGGAACAGCATACGTAATTATTGCAAAGTGCTTTAAGCCGCACAGGACATCAATGCCTTTGGGTTTTGGCCGCGCCGTTACGCAATCTTCAAATTTCCTCGCTCCCTGCAAAGTCACCTCCCGAAATGTAGCCACACATGCTGACACAAACCGAAGTGCAGCATGAATTTGTCCTTAGCAAAGCACGGTTATGCGACACTCGCAGCTTCTCTGAGCACACGTGTAAGACGGTCAATGTTCTGCTCGTTTGCGGAGCCAGCCCGCTGCTTGACGGCTTGCGCTGTTCCAGAGTCTTCAAAAACCTGCTCCCACGCCAGGAGTGTACCTTCGCTGACGGGAGAGAGTTGTACGGTAAGTTTAAAGTTGGGAGGACAATCATGGTGGATGACTATTTTGGCATCAGGCACCAGTTCCTCGAAGAAGCTCTCATTGAGATAGCTCTTTCCGTCAGGGCCGTGCATCACGAACTTCCAGCGACCACCCACAGAAAACTCAAAAACGTCGAAGGTATTGGTAAATCCTTCGGGTCCCCACCACGCTGCCAGCATGTCAGGCGACGCAAAAGCGCCAAAAATTTCTTTGGGAGAGAACGGCAATGTTCTTGAGGTGCGCAGTGTTCTGTCTTCAGTCATGACCATGATTCCAAGGTGCATGGGTTTAGCGACGTATAGCGCCAAAGGTAACAGGCCTCATCTTCAGCCCAAATTTCGTAGTCTTCCATGTCGCGTGCTCGACCGCATTTAAAAGTGCAATAGAGCGGACCCTGCGGTCCGTATATTCCTTTTTAGCCCTCGATAGTCTTCCGGTTCAGGGCTGCTGCTGCGCGCACGAGATCCTTAAACGCCTGCGGATCTAGATCATCACCCCGCTTCAGGTCGATCGCACGGCGAACATTCCCATCCAGGCTGGCATTGAAAAGCCGTTGCGGATCTTTCAGTGCAGCGCCCTTGGCAAAGGTCAGCTTGATCTTGTCCTTGTAGGTCTCACCGGTGCAGATAATGCCGTGGTCTGACCAGACGGGGACACCCGCGGGGTTCGACGGCTTTTTCCATTTCCGCTCCTCGACAGCCTGAGGGTCGGCCTCTGCGATCAAGGCGCGGACCTGAGCGAGCACTTCATCGTGCCAGTCTTTGCTGGAAGGGATGGATTGCCTTGTCTGGGGCATGGGCTCACCTGCCTTAAACATAACGCATTGATCAGCGGTGCACTTTAGTGCGTCCGGTGAAGGGCCATAGGCCCAGAACGAACTGCATCAATTTGTAATGCTATTTTTCGTTCGGTGCGCCATTTCCCTAACCACAAGACTTTTTAACAAGTGCCTCTAGCATAGCCTTGTAGGAAGGGTATTTTTGATTCCAACTGTACATATAACCCACGTTCTTTGCGTTAGGATCTTCAAATGTTTTTAAAGCCTCGCTATAGGCATCACAGGCCTTTTGGGGCTTTCCTTCATTGGTGTAGCCGTCGCCAACGCCAACCCAAGAATTTGCTACTCCCCAATAGTCACCGGCTTTACGCAATGAATCCATTGCCTTTTTATGAAAGCTAATTGATTTTTCATACGTTGGATCATATGTGCCATTATCTTGATAAAATTTCTTGGCTGCCCGGTACGCTGAACTACTGTACAGAACACCCAGAACGGTATAGGCATGACCCATTCCCTCGTAATCACCCTTCTGCTGGAAAGCCGCTACTGCTTCCCTTGCCAGTTTCTCTGCTGGAAGCGCACGACCGTCCTGAATAAGTCGATAGGCATCATCAATTTTTGTCTCTGGGTCATTTGTGTAAGGAACCAATGCAGCGGAGCAACCAAACAAAAAAAGCGAACACGATATAATTATTAATTTTCCGATTCTCATTTACTCTCCTCAGATACATATCAGAGCAATAAACCGGACCCGACGGTCCGTGTTATTGCGTTCCCATCTTGTCCTGCCTTCAGTATTTTTTCTATTTGTTCAATCTACTAGCTAACAATACAGCAAAACCAAGGGCGCGATATACGGACCCGCAAAGAATGCGCAAACTTATGTGGCAAACGCGAACTTCTGCACAGAGCAACGCTATTGCCTCAATACCGGAAAAATGTCAGGTATAAGGCCCGAATGGGGTCTTCCCCTGGAGGCGGCTCAGAATGAAAACTGGCCGCCAAACATCATCCATTGTTTGCACACGGCTATATAACCAAAACCAGGAGCCCCTACTCCGAAAAGAAATATTCCTTTGGAATTTGGCGGAAGCGGTCGGTCAAGTAGGGATTGGGAATGCGTATCTGTATACGGTCACGTAAATTGGCATCCTGCAGCGCTTGGCGGAAGGCGGGATCGTTGTTGAAAAGTCTCAGGAAGGAGCCGTCGGTCCAGGCTCTTTCCAGTCCTCTTTGGATAATATCGTGGAGGCGCTGATTACCCTTCTCCACAAAGAAAAGGCGACCGAAGGGATAGATCAGGACGATATGCTTCTCCACCATCAGATCAGGAGACTCCGCGAGATGCAGATCCAGCAGGCTGTAGACCTCGTTTACGCCTAGCGGGAAAAAATCGAAACGCCCCGCCTGCACCATTTTAAACAGGCTGGAGAACGGTGCCGTGATCACACCAATGCCCGAAGCCTTGAGCACCGCCCGGTCTGCCCAGGGGCCCTGCCCGGCCGTCATCTTCCGAAGATCCGCAAGCGTCTTTATCTTGTCGAAGTCTTTCTGTCGCTCCCTCTTGATGACAAACAACCGCCACCCGTTCAAGCCCCGGTCAATCGGGAAGTAGATCGGCAGAAGCTCCTTCTCGTATGCCGGACTGGTACCGAAGTCGAAGACACTGGCGCGACCACTCTTGACCATCTCCCGCGCCCGATCATGGTTCATGACAGCTTCGGTCAGCGACAGACGATAATCGACACCTGACTCATCCAAAGCCAGCTTGAGCACCCGATAACCAAACGCATCCTTACCATTGGACATAACCCGCGGGTAAACAACATGCAGCGGTTCCGCAATGGCTTGGCACGACACGAATATCGCGCAAAAGATCCAGGCCATTATGCGGATGGAACCCATACTCTAACCTGTTCAGGAAGACATTAAAGGAGAAAGAACTTCTGACGAGATCGATACCGGGCACGCCCCATGATCGACACTTCACGCCATTTTCCGACAACCTATCTCCAGCCTTGACGACTCCCAGCAAAAGGCATCAGACAGGTTTTGGATGAGGGTACAGAAATTCCTTATGAATCATTTTAGTGCGTAAAACGAAATTGTCTCAGATTCCGCCGTCAAATACCGTGCAGCGTAAACAGTGTACCGATCCGTTTTATCCGCTACGCTTTTGACGCCAGGGAATCAGGATTAAGGAACAACAATGTCAGAGCAGGCACCACGCATTGCCATCTTCGGCGCCGGAGTGATCGGTTGCTACATCGGCGGCTGTCTCGCAGCGGCCGGTGCACCGGTCACGCTGATCGCCCGTCCCCGCATCCATGATCAAATACAGGCGTCCGGCCTGACACTGACCGATTGGCAGGGGCGGAACCAGCACGTCGATGCACAGGCACTCACCATCGCTTTGGAACCTGAGGCCTTGGCCGGTCAGAATGTCATTCTCGTTACCGTCAAGAGCGGCAACACCGTAGACGCCGCAAACGCCATAGCGGCCCATGCCGACACCGATGCGCTGGTGGTCAGTTTTCAAAACGGCATCGGTAACAGTGCACTCCTGCGTGAACACCTTCCTGGCCACGAAGTCCTGCAGGGCATGGTCCCCTTCAACGTCATCGCCCAGGGGCAAGGACGCTTCCATTGTGCCACCGAGGGGCACCTCGCACTGGAAGAAAGTGCCGGTGCAGCAAAGCTGATCGAAAGGCTGTCAGCCGCCAAACTTCCCCCGCTGCTCTATCCGGACATCACCCCTGTGTTATGGGGCAAGCTGTTGATGAACCTGAACAATGCCGTCAATGCGCTCGCCGGAATCCCATTGGCGGAAGAACTGGCAGACAGGAACTATCGGCGGGTTTTGGCCGCCAGCATCCGCGAAGCACTGCAGATCTTGCATCAGGCGCATATCAAGCCAGCCAGAACGGGGAAAGTGTTGCCCGCGTTGGTGCCGACGGTGCTATCGCTACCAACGCCGCTGTTTCGAAGGATTGCCAGCGCCATGCTGAAAATCGACCCGGATGCCCGATCTTCAATGGCCGACGACCTGCATAACCGCCGCACCACCGAAATCGATTTCCTGAATGGCGAGATTGTTCGCTTAGCGGCCAGCCATCATCTGCGGGCTCCGGTCAACGAACGTATTGTTTCCCTGATCAAAGCAGCCGAAAGCCAAGGGAAAGGATCACCCAAGATGACGGGGCCGGAACTGATACAGGCCGTGCTTCACCGGTAACAGGCCACTCAACCGATAACGACGGTCATGTCCCCAACGGCAATGCGGCCGCCATGCTCGGTGCCATCCCCCATCCGTGCAGCAGGCTTGCCGTTGATCAACACCGCCGCAGAGCCTTCTGCAATCGTATCCGGTGGGCCGACACAAATCAGCTTGTCGCCAACACGGGCCGCAGGTCGCCCGCCGATCAGGACATTTGGCGAACCTTCCGCCACTGGCCCTCCAACATGAGGCGTGGGTCCTGGATTCACCTTGGGGCAGACGTGAAAGCTGCCCAATACCGCCGCTGGCTTGCCCATCGTTATCACTCCTTTCTGTTGTCGAATCGGATATGCAGTGACGGCAGGAAATGTCCCGCGTCGTGAAGCCCCTAGCTACCCAGCATCGACAGAATGCGATTCGCTTTTGAAATCAATGCCTTTCCGCGCTGGTACTGCCCTTTCTCAAGTAGTTGGTTGGCGTCGCGGATATAGGCGTTAGCCAGCTTTCGCCGCGTATCAAGCAGCGGCTTGAAGGTGGCCGGGAGTTGATTGGCCACTCGACGCAACCCCATCTCGACCTCATTCAGGCTCTGCTCATCGTCCGCGGTTTCCAGCACCGTAGACAGATGAGCCAGGTAGCCGCCATAAAACGTCTGAGCGGCCTTTTGCGGTAATGTCGCCTTGCTGTTAGTCGCAACCTCCTGCTCATAGGCCGCCATCGCATGGGTGGCGGCAATAAAACCATCTCCCCGTTGCAAAAGCTTCAAATAGGTCGGTAGCTGGGGGAAATAGAGACGCCCAATATCGAGCAGTTTCCGCAATGACGAGGGGTCCCAGGCGTCAATGGCCTTTGCTACCGACGTCTTGTAGGCAGCCACAGCACGATCGCTGGTTGTGACGCTATAACCCGGACGAATAGCCTTCAGCCGACTGGCAATTTTGTAGAGATCGTCGTCATCCCCCTTGGCGTGACCATAGCGCTGTTGTTCCAGCAGGCCGTTGGCCTGGAACGTCAACGCACTCAGCAGTCCAGAGCGCCGCTGGTCCAGATCCCTCTGGGTCTCCGTCAAGGCCTGCGAGTCGGGGTACAGTTTCCTGGCCTGGGTCAGTAGCGACTGCAGGCCGACAAAGTCGACATATTGGCCGTCCGGTTTACTCAGACCCTTTGCCACCTCCTGCTTGAGGTTGTTAACGAAAGCATTGCGTTGCAGGCGCAACAGTCCCGCCTTCTCCACCGCTGAAAGCTGCTGCACCGCATCGCTGGAAATCCACTGACTATCGTTCTGCGGCGCCTGGGCGAAAGCTGCAGTCAGTTTTTCAACCAATGCCCGATGCGCGTTATCCTGGCTGGCCAGAGAGGTCAGTTGCCGGTGCTGCAGGTACCCCCAACCCGTACTCGCAGCAATTGCGGCAAGAACCACTGCGGCGACAGCATAGCGCTTGCCATACCGATGTCCGGCGAGGGCTTTCATAAAGGTCGACACCGTCTGAAATCCCGCCTCGCGATCAAACGCCAGGGCTCGATGTAACGTACGCCATTGTGCCCTGCTCAGCCCATTGCAACGCTTTGGTAGCAAACCTGCCAAACGTGCTTCATTGGCGGGTTTTCGACTGAACGGGTGTTGCGTGGTGAGCATTTCGTACCCGATACAGGCCAGTGCAAACACATCGTCAGACGGCGTCGGTTCCTTCCCCTCCAGCAACGCACAACTGGCATAAGCCGGTGTCAGGCCCAACACTTCGTCAGCATCGCCTTTACTCTCCATACCGGGTAACAGCGGACTATGAACCCGGCGCGCCACGCCGAAATCCAGCAATTTCACTTGCCCGTCATGGGTCACCATGATGTTCGACGGTTTGAGGTCTGCATGAATCAAGCCTGCACCATGAGCTACCTCCAGAGCACTGCAGAGATCCCGCAGGATGCTGATCGCGGCTTTCGGCGATAGCCCTCGCGGCCTGGCTCGCTTGATCACCGCATCCAGGGTCTCCCCGTCAAGTAACTCCATGACCACAAAGAACAGGCCATCGGACTTGTCGCAATCGTAGATTCGAACCAGATTGGGGTGACAGAGCAGGCGGCTCTTATAGACTTCCTGCTGCAGCATCCGCACCGCATCATCGTCGTCGGCATAGCTTTCGTTGAGCACTTTGAGCGCAACTTCGCAGGCATGCTCTCCAGCCTGTTCCAAATGCCGGTCCCGCGCCTTGAAGACTCGGCTGGTGCCGCCGCTGCCTAGCAGCGCGAGGATCTCATATCGATTACTAAGAACAGCACCTGGCTGAAGAGCCGGCCTTCTTGATGTTGAAGCAGTATTTGGTTGGGACTTTGTCGACGTTTGGGGGCGTTCCCGCTCACGACTTCGCGTTTTAACGCTATCGCTTCGGCGCGTATTGACGCTTTCCGGGATGTCGTCATTATCGTGACGAGGAGTCTGAATAGCACCTGTGGTGGGTGCCTGCTTGGGGGTCTCTACAGCCATGCCCGAGGTCTCAATCCGTTGTTAACCCTTTGCGCTCCATGCCCCGGGGAAAGCCCTCTCCCTCTGTACGGCGGCATGGCCGGCACTTCATCGAACCCACCCTCCCGCATCACCGGAGAGGGCGGCCGCCTTCCCTTTCATGATACCCGGTCCGGAAAAGCGGCTTGAGTCTACCCCAGACGCTCCCTATAATCCAAGGCCTCGTCGTCACCGAACCATGGTGGGATTGGTGTCGATGAGGCCATTGCTCGCCCCGGCATTTGAATGCGGGCCGAGAAGTGACACGGAGGTGTCATGACTGCAATGGCACAGTGCCGAAGCTGGCACAGGAGCCGTTGGCCGCTCCCCCGGAAACGGGAAAGGATGGCCATCATAAAGGGAACAAAAGGGACTGAAACGAGTTAATGGACTGCAGTATGGTGGACTCCCGCACAATCCGTTTGCGGATTATCAGCTATCACCGTTTGTCTAGAACGCAGGAAGCGGAAAGGCACTTCGACATTCAGGGCGGCAAGACCCTGGGGCGAAACGTCGACTGCGACTGGGTGCTTCCCGATCCTTCGCGCGTTATTTCCGGCATCCACGCTTCGATTTTCTATCGAGACGACTGCTTTGTCGTTCGTGACGAATCCACCAACGGTCTTTTCATCAACAACGCTTCCGACCCTCTTGGCAAAGACAAAACGGCTGTACTCAATGTCGGCGATGTGCTGTTTCTGGGTGAGTACGAGGTGGAAGTCGTAGCCATCGGAAACGCGCAAAATTCCGTTAAGGCCGCAGACACGGATCAGCCGAACCTCGCCATTCCCAACGCTACAGCAACTTCCGGCGCCAACGCATTAAACAAGCGGCCGGATAATCTCGGGTTGAGCAGCGATGCGTTCAGTATCCCCGCCGTAACACCAATAACGCCAAAAGGCGGGCCTCAAACAGAGGGGCAGACATCACAGCAGCCCTTTATCCCCGAGCAGTTCGAGAATCATCTATCCGCCTTTGCCCGGCCGCACGAACAGTCACCTGAAAAGATAGAGGCACCAGCCGCACCACCGCTGTCACAAGAGATCCGTCCAGAACCGAACACCAAAACACCCATTGACGGCCTGGTGACAGTATCCGAATCCAAAAGTATTACCGGGTTCAGAACGGATCAGCCCCTGCCGGCAGTGCCAGCCCCCGAAGGCAATGAAGCCTTCTTCCGGTCCTATACCGAAGCGTTGGGCATCGCCGACGAACAAGGCCTCACCAATCTGGCCCCCGCCGAGCTGGGACGCAAAGCCGGCCAACTTACCCGCGAACTGCTCGAAGGATTGCTGCAGCTGATGCGAATGCGGGAAACCACAAAGAGCGAATTCCGTGCGATCCAGACGCGCATTCGTGTTGGCGACAATAACCCACTGAAGTTCTCCGCCACCGCAGATGACGCGGTGTTCAACCTGCTGCTGCAAAGCCGGTCAAGCTATCTGGAACCCGTGGAAGCGGTACGGAAATCCTTTGAGGACATTGCAAGCCATCAAGCTGGCCTGCTGAATGGCATGCAGTCGGTGTTTGCCGCGCTAATGGCGCATTTCGATCCGGAGCAAATCGGGCAAAAGGAAAGACCTGAGTCACTGATGGCAAGGCTAAGCGCCAGCGGACGCAAAGCAGAGGCCTGGGACCGCTATCAGGCGCTTTACTCACTGCTGGCAGACCAGCATGGCGACGGCCTGCTCCATCATTTTTCCGACGAATTCGTCACCGCTTACGAACAGACAAGGACGCAAGAAGCGCACAGGGAGTAACCATCACCATGCTTTCAGCACCACGCAGGCTTTTTCGATGGCTGGCGTTGTCGGCCATTCTCGCAGCAGCGGGACTTGGCGGCTGCAGTACCGTCCGGGAAGTCTATCCCCCCTATACCGAGCTCGATATCAAGGCATCGGCCGACACCAATCCGAATATCCAGGGGCAGGCGTCGCCCGTGGTCGTGCGCGTCTACGAACTCGGCGCCAAGGACGTTTTCCAAAACTCGGGTTTCTTCCCCCTGTTCAGCCAGGACAAAAGCGTACTGGGCCCCGACCTGCTGAAGAAGTCCGAATTCGAGCTACGCCCGACCGAAACCAAAGTTATCCACCGCGAGCTGAACCCGGCGACTCGCTACCTCGGCATCGTCGTCGCCTATCGGGATATCGGCAACGCCAACTGGCGTGCCGTCATTCCTGTCGATCCGGATGGCCACGATACCTTTTCCGTCGACGTCAACCGTCTTTCCCTGGCCATCGGCCGGGACCACTAACCGCCATCGAGGTAGTCGCCCATGAGTCTCCACAATCGGGTGGTATGGTCAGAAGGCATGCTGCTCAAGCCCCACCATTTGCAACAACATGACCGCTTTATCGAACAGCGGATCGAATCCCGCTGCCGCGTGCTGGGCTCCTATTCCTATGGCTTCGACGAGCTGGAGCTGGATCATAACCTGCTACGAATGGGAAAAGTCGCCATCCGACGGGCCTGCGGCGTGTTTCCTGACGGCACTCCCTTCCGGATTCCCGACCAGGATCAACCGCCGCCGGTACTGGAGCTGTCTAGCGGCACCCGCGACACCCTTCTCTACTTGGCCATCCCCGTTTACCGTGCCGGCACGCCCTACGTCACCACAGACGAGAACGACCGCACCTGCGGCCTGTTACGCATGGATACCGATGTCTACGATCTAACTGAAGCCGGCGACGAAGCCGAAGTCCTTGAAGTGGGACGCCTGAAATGCTGCTTGCTACGCGACAATGAGGAGCTGGACGGCTTTACGCGATTGGCGGTAACCCGTGTTTCGGAGGTTCGCCAGAACAGCTCCATCCAGTTGGACGAAAGTTTCATTCCCGCCACGGTATCGGTCAATAACCTACCGGTCTTGCATCACCAGATCACAGAAGTCGTCGGTCTGTTGAATCAGCGTGCGGAAAGTCTGGCAACCCGTTTTGCTCAGGCAGGCCAAGGCGGCGCCTCAGCGGTAGCTGACTTTATCATGCTGCAGATGCTGAACCGCTATCAGGCATTGTTCGAGCACTATGCCGAACTGCCGCACCTGCATCCCCTGCAGCTTTTCGAAGCCACGATACAGCTCTATGCAGAACTTTCGACCTTCGTGCAGGCGCAAAAGCGGCCGCAACTAAAGGTCCATTACAATCACGACGACCTACGCCACAGCATGACGCCGCTGCTCGAGCAGCTGTACCTGCAACTGAGTTCGGTGCTGGAACAAACGGCGACGCGGATACCGATCAAGGAGCAATCCTACGGCGTTAGCGTAGCACCGGTGACCGACCGTAGCTGGCTCAAGTTCGATCAGTTCATTCTGGCCGTGAAGGCCGATACCCCCCGCAACGAGCTGGTAACCCTGCTGCCGGGACACATGAAAATTGGTCCTGTGGAAATGATCAGGCAACTCGTCAACAACCAACTGCCCGGTATCGGCCTGACCACATTGGCCGTCGCGCCCCGGCAGGTGCCAGTCATTGCAGGTTTCGTTTACTTCCAGCTGGACAAACACAGTGCCTACTGGGAATCCATGCAGAATTCGGGAGGCTTTGCCTTCCACCTCGCCGGCAACTATCCAGGACTGGAGTTGGAATTTTGGGCCATCAAGGAGTGATGCAACGTGACAGCCTACAGCAATAGCGAGGACGCGACGCTTCTGATTCCGCGTCCCGGTGCCCGCTCTGCAAAAGGCGAGCCCCGCCCACCGGGCACAGCCGCCACAGGTTCGGACCCGACACTGCTCAATCCGATCGCACCGCGTACACACGCACAACCGCTGTGTCCGGAGATTGGCATCAATCCAATTCTCGACGGGGCGGCCACACTGCTCAGTCTGGCCGGCCAGCTAAGGCACCTGGATCAATACCAGGATGTAACACGACTGCACCAGCAGTGCCTGCAAATGGTAAAGGAGTTCGAACGTCAACTGCGCAAACAGGACGTCGATCTCGACGATCTTCATGCCGCCCGTTACGCACTCTGCGCCCTGATCGACGAGACCGTACTGCACACCGTCTGGGGCAATGAAAGCAGTTGGGGCACGCACACCCTGGTGGCGACCCTACACAAGGAAACGGTGGGCGGCGAACGCTTTTTCGAGCTACTGGCAAAGTGCCAGGAAACCCCGGTGAAGCACCTCCACCTCCTGGAACTGTTCTACTTATGCCTGGCCCTGGGTTTTGAAGGGAAACTGCGCCTGGCGGAACGTGGACGGGAGCGACTCGACACCCTTCGCAGTGAGCTATATCACAGCATTCAGCGCCAGCGGGATGTCGACAGTGCACGCTTGACCCCGGATGCGGAAAAGAATGTTATCCGCGAGCCCTCTTTGGGAGAAAAGCTGCCCCTTTGGGTAGGCTGTGCCTTGATACTGGCACTCATGCTCGCCATCTACCTGGGCTTCAGCTATGCCATCAACCGGCGCGCCGAACCCGCCTTTGCTGCACTCAACCAAATCGATCCGCCTCAAACTGCTTCTTCGGCAACTCCACAGCTACTGACCGGCACTGCGAACCATCTTCGCCAATTGCTCAGTGTCGAGATCAATCGGAAACTGCTCAGCGTCGTCAGCTACCCAGATCACACCACCATCCGCCTACAGGCCGATAACCTGTTCGGTTCCGGCAGCGCTTCGCTCAATGAGTCCTATGTACCGATACTGCAGAAAGTCGCGCAGAGCCTGGAAACGGTGAAAGGTCACATTGAGGTGGACGGGCATACGGACAACCAGCCGATCTTTACCACCCGCTACCCCTCAAACTGGCACCTTTCACTGGCCAGAGCCAATGCGGTCGTCGGCATCCTTGGTCAGGCGGGCAGCCTGGCCGGCCGCCTGATCGCAGAGGGGGAAGGCGCTTCCCAACCCCTCGTCGCCAACGACAGTCCTGCAGATAGGGCCCGCAATCGCAGAGTTGATATCAACGTATACCCGTAATGGATAACGGGCTCCCCTAACAGGATGTTATCGCCATAGTCATGAAAACTGTCTTTCAATCGCTCAAGACCTTTTTGTTCTCCCGCACCGCACTGATCGCGCTCGGCCTGATCGCCATTGCAATCCTGGTATGGTTTGGCGGGCCACTGATCGCCTTCGCGGGTCATACCCCCCTGGCCGGCACCAGCGCACGACTGCTAACCCTTATTGCCATCCTGTTGCTCTGGGGGGCAAACAACGCCCGGTTGCGGCACAGGGAGAAACGCTCCCATCAGGAGATGATGGCCCGTATCGTCGACGGCGATGAAGATAGCCAGGGAGACGAACCGGCCAACCGGGAAATCGCACAGTTGCAAACGCGGCTGCAGGAAGCACTGCAAACCCTGAAAAATATGCATCTCGGCGGCCGCAAAACCATCTATCAATTGCCCTGGTACATGCTGATCGGCGCCCCCGGTTCCGGCAAAAGCACGGCATTGCTCAACTCAGGCCTGCGCTTCCCCCTGCGCGAATCCATGGGAATCGATGCATTAGAGGGCATCGGTGGCACTCGTAACTGCGACTGGTGGTTCACCGACAAGGCCGTGATGCTGGATACCGCCGGCCGATATACGTCCCAGGACAGCGATCGGGAACAGGACCGCAAAGCCTGGAACGGTTTCCTCTCGCTGCTGCGCAAACACCGGCCCAAACGACCGGTCAACGGTGTCATCGTGACAGTCAGCCTCGAGGATATCGCCAACCAAACACCCACTGAACGCGGCCTCAACGCCCGCGCCATCAAACAGCGCATCCAGGAGCTCAACAATCAGCTAGGCCTTCGGACGCCGGTGTATCTGCTGCTTACCAAGGCCGACCTCATTTCCGGTTTTCGCGAGTACTTCAAGGATCTTTCCCAGGAAGAACGCGAGCAGATCCTGGGGGTCACCTTACCCTTCGACAACAACGACAACCTGATCAATATCGACGACTTCAACAATGCTTACCTGACGCTGGTGCGGCGCCTCGAACTCGGCACCCTGAAGCGGATCGACCACGAGAGGGATATTGATACCCGAGCGCTGATCCAGGGCTTCCCCCGCCAGATGCGATTACTGCAAGGCCCCATCGACGAACTGGCCAGGGCAATATTCGCCCCCAATCAATATGAAGAACCGCCGTTACTGCGGGGAATCTATATCGTCAGTGCCTCGCAGAGCGGACACCCGGTCAACCGCATTCTCAAGAATCTCAAAGCCGAACTGGGACTGCGCACCAGTGACGTCGAGCCCGCCGTTCACGATGCGGCAAAGGGCTACTTCCTCAAGAAGGTCTTCGACGGCGTCATCTTCCCGGAAAGTAACGTGGCCACCATCAGCCACACTGCGTCCAAGCGATTACGTCATCTCACCATCGCCACCTACACAGCGATGGGCTTGCTGTTATGCACCGGAGTGGCCGCCTGGACGCAGAGTTATAGCCGTAACCTGCAAACAATCCATCAGGTCGACAACCACATCGATCAGATAAAGCAGTTGCAGAACGATTTACCCGGGAACGCCGATCATTACGACGTTGTACAATTGGCCCAGGCACTCAATCTCCTCAGGGACCTGCCCTACGGCTTCGCTCAGGGCACTGCGCCTAAGACCTGGAGCGAAGGTTTCGGTCTCTATCAGGGTGAGAAGCTTGGTCAGGCGGGAACCGTCGCCTATGAGCATGCCCTCAGGCAAAAATTCCTGCCCTACCTCAATCGACGCCTGGCCAGTCGCCTGTCCGAGCCCGGAAATTCGTTTGAGTACGAGTACGAAACCCTCAAGACCTATCTCATGCTGCACGACAAGTCCCACTTCGACCCGGACCAGGTTCAGGCGTGGTTCCAACTGGATTGGGAGGAGACCTGGCCAGGATCACTAAACCGTCAGCTACGCGATTCCCTGGAGAACCACCTGACTGAGGTGGTCAGCCATAAAATGACCCTCGGAGGAGCCGATTCGGCGGTGGTCGCCCAAGCCCGCCAGCAGCTTAACCGTATGCCGCTGTCCGAACGGGCTTATCGGGAGTTGAAACAGGAATACGGCACCGACAAGCAATTGCCGGCCTTCCATTTGAGCGACGTCCTCGACAGCCAGACGCTGGCTTTCCTGGAGCGCAAAAGCGGTAAACCGCTGGATCTCACCATTCCCGGCCTTTTCACCTACAACGGCTTCCACACCATCTTCCAGATGGAAAGCCGTAAGCTCACCGACAAGCTGTCCAGGGAATCCTGGGTGTATGGACAGACCGACATGCCCCAACTCAGCGATGAAGATCGCAAGCACCTGCGAGACGAAGTTCGTAAGCGGTATTTCGCCGAATATATCTACCGGTGGCGGCAGCTGCTCGACGACATCCAGCCCATACCCTTCCACGACCTCAACAATGGTCGACAGTTGCTGGGCTCGCTGGGCGGACCCAGCGAGCCGTTACAACAGTTGCTCCGGATCGTTCGCAAGAATGTTGAGTTAACCCACCTGCCATCGGTCTCCGATACCGGAAAGGCCGCGCCTGCAGCAGTCGACCAGAAACTATCGAGCCTCAAGGCACGGATGCGCCGTTTCATGCCTCAGGAAGGCGCACCGGACATCTCCGCAGCTCTTCCCGGCAAGGAAGTGGAAGCCGCCTTCAAGAACGAAATCCAGCTGGCCAGAGAGCTGGACGACACCCACTCATCGATTTCCCGGGCATTCACCCTCATGGGTCAGATTCAGCAGAGCCTGGACAACATCGCACTGAGTCCCAGCCGTCAGGCCGACAGCTACCACAGCCTGATTGCAGGTGACCGACCCAGCCGCAAACTGGCGATGACATCCCAAAACCTGCCGGCTCCGGTCGGCGGCTGGCTCAGTCAGGTGGCAGAGAATAGTAATGAGGTGCTGGTGCAAGGTGCCCAGTCCTACCTCAACCAGATTTGGCGGGATCAGGTGTATCGATTCTATGAACGTGCCATCGCCGACCATTATCCCGTCGACAAGAAACGCCACCAAGCCACCACACTCAAAGATTTCGCCACATTCTTTGGCCCCCAAGGCTTGGTGCAGACCTACTTCGACAACTACCTCAAACCGTTCGTCAATACCTCCGGCCACCACTGGCGCTGGACAACGGACCTGGGCCTGAGCAACCGCGCCCTACAGGTCTTCGAAAATGCCGATAAGGTCCGTCAGGTCATGTTCCAGCCGGGCAGCAAGCTGCCGGACATCCGCTTTTCACTAAAACCCCTGACACTTGACACCCACATCAACCAGTTCCTGCTAAGCATCAACGGCCAGCAGATCACCTATCGCCATGGGCCGCCCATCGCCACGCCGATTCAGTGGCCGGGCGGCGAAAATCTCGGCGAGGCGGTTATCGCATTCACCCCGCCAGGCGGCTTACGTCCTCTCAGTCAGGCACTGGAAGGCCCCTGGGCCTGGTTTCGCCTGCTGGACCGCAGTCACCTGAGCAAAACCTCGGCGGATCACTATCACGTCAGCTTTAGCTACAAGGGCCACACGGCCAAATACGAACTGATCGCACAGAGCGTCGACAACCCATTCCAATTGCCAGAACTCGAGAATTTCCGATGCCCCAGGAACCTGTAATGGAGCCCGGCGGGCTATGCGGTAAAATCCCAAGCCGGGGCGATTTCGTCGATAGCGGGCTACCCTGGGATCTGCAGCAGCCCCTCACAGAATGGCTGCAGGCCCTGATCGGCGTTAGCCGGGATCAGTTGCAGCAACATTGGCTGGACCTCTACCTCACCAGCCCCGTGTGGCGCTTTGCAACGCCAGCCGGTGCTTTCGGGCCCTATGGCTGCGCGGGGGTGATGATTCCCAGTGTCGATCGTGTAGGACGCTACTTCCCCCTGGTGTTGCTGAAAACTCATGGAGCCGCGCCGATTGAACTGCATATGCATGGCGCAGCCTGGTATGACAACCTTGCGGCGCTGGCACTCTCGGCACTGGAGCCCAACCTCGACCTCGCGCCCCTGGCCACGACCATCCGTGAGTTACCGCCAGTCCTGGCAGAACAGGTCATAGCGTCGCCCTTTCAGGGGCAACAATCCTTCCGGCAACAACCGTCACAACCCCACTACCCCTGGCATATCCCAACGGGCGCTACCGGCAATCTGGGTGAGACCAGCCTGGCATTCCTCCACCACGTGCTGTCGAAAGCGGTCCCGGCCTACTCACTCTGGTGGACCGAGGGCTCGGCCAGCGTCGACCCGACCTGCCTCGTATGCTCAGGACTGCCCCCCATCAGCGGTTATGCCGCCATGTTGGACGGGCAGTGGCAGCAATGGGGCTGGGAAATCCATAATTTCCTGGCCATCATCCCACACCCTGAGCCTGCCGGAGCCGAAGCATGAATACACAGACGCGCCTTTCCTGGAGCTCGGATGGTCAGACCCACCCCGGCGCTGTACGTTCGATCAACCAGGACAGTCTGCTGGTTCGCCCCGACCTTGGGCTCTGGGCCGTTGCCGACGGCATGGGTGGCCACGAGGCTGGCGAAGTCGCCAGTGCCATGGTTGTGGAAACTTTGGAACAGGCCGTTCACGCCGGTTCACTTGACAACTGCATGCGCGAGCTGGAAAGGGCCATTCTCGCGCTGAACGGCCGTTTGCGACGCCTCTCCCATGAGCACTTCAATGGCGGAATCATAGGCAGCACATTGGTTTGCCTGCTTGCCAGGGAACGTCGTTACGGCCTTCTCTGGGCTGGCGACAGTCGCTGCTACCGGTTCCGCCAACAGCACCTCGACCAGATCAGCCGGGATCACAGCGAAGTTGAGGAGCTGTTAACGCAGGGGCGGATTCGCCCCGATCAGGTGCGCGGACATCCTCTCTCCAACCGCATCACGCGAGCGGTCGGCGCGATGGACGACTTGGAGCTAGAGACCTATTGCGGCACTCTCCGGCCGGGAGACCTGTTCCTCCTCTGTAGCGACGGACTCAACGATACGCTCCGCGACGACGACATTGCCTATTTCCTCGGCCAGAGCAGTCTGGTCGATGCCAACCGGGCAATGCTGCACGAGAGCCTGATCCGGGAAGCACGGGACAACGTCACCTCCGTACTGGTCAGCGTCCATGGCTAGCAAACCTATCCAGGATTACTGGACGTGCCGGCGTTTTCGTCCACTGCGAAAATGCACGTTTTTACGCACCGCGTCTGTACAGGGCGCTGGGGGTTATGTGAAAATGCGGCCGCTAGTTCATGGTAGGGTTCCGCCGAGGTCAGGGTCGACCTCCCGGTTACCGGACAAGTCCACATGAAACAGCGCTCGCCTGCAGAACTGTGTTTTTGCGTTGGACAGGGATAGTTACCAAAACCAGTGGCCATGATGTCATCCAGTTTCAATATGCCTTTTGATATCGAGGCGCTCCTCTCGCCTATCGATGTCTCACAACCCGCCGGTTCGGATCTGCGGGATGACGCCAGTTCCAATTCGCTCTATTACACCCTGAAAAGCACTCGGGCACAGGCCCGCTCCCTTGAGCGTCAAGCCCTGGTGGACGACGATACACCGGTAACGCCCAGCGACGACTGGAAACAGATTCTGGATACCGCTGTCCATATCCTCGGCGCCCGCAGCAAGGACCTTGAAGTCGTTGCCTGGCTGCTTGAAGCCCTGCCCCGCCTGTACGGCTTTTCGGGCCTTCATGCCGGTTTCGCACTGACCCGTCAACTGATCGAGCGTTACTGGGATCACCTGTATCCTCAGCCCGACGAGGACGGCCTCGCTACGCGCATTGCCCCCTTGGTTGGACTCAACGGTGTCGAGGGCGAAGGTACCCTGATTGCACCCATTCTCCATATTCCGCTGACTGACGACCGCGAAGCCGGTCCATTCGCCACCTGGCAATGTCGGCAGGCCTTCGAAGTGGACCGTATCAGTGACCCGGAACAGAAACGCCAGCGCCTCGAAGACGGCGCACTCAGCATGGAAGAACTGCAAGCCGCAATCAGGGGCACCGATGCCCCCTTTTTCCGCCGCCAGCACGCAGCCCTGACTGCCTGTATCGGTGAATATCAGCAGCTTCAAGCAACCATCGATCAGGCTTGCGGCGACGAGTCGCAACCCACGAGCCGGATTCGAAACGCACTGGATCAATGCGCCGAAACCTTGCGTTTTATCGCCGGCGATGCGCTTATCGAGGCGAGCCTCATGGGAGCGGAAACAGAAGAAGTGTTGTCGGAAGGATCCGGGACCACCGTCGCCCCTGAACCCTCTCCGGCGGCGAACGCCGCTAACCGACGCCAGGCACTCAAACTGCTGGATCAGGCCGCCACCTATTTCCGGGGGGCTGAGCCCCACTCGCCGATTTCCTACCTTCTCGACCAGGCTATTCGCTGGAGCACCCTTTCCCTGCCCGAGCTGTTACAGGAGCTGATCGAGGACCAGGAAGCACGCAAGAACTACTGCAAGCTTGCCGGAATAAAGCCCGTCAAAGAGGAATAGAACGCTACATCCGCCCACGGGCATGGCATTGATAAGGACCGTCACATTCAAGGAGCAAACGACACATGGCTAGTGTGCACGACAAACTTAACCGGGTTCGCAAACCTCGCGTTCATATCACCTACGACGTGGAGACCGAGGGCGGCACCGTGCAGAAGGAACTGCCGTTCGTGATGGGCGTCATGGGCGATTTTTCGGGACATTCAACAGAACCGCTCAAGCCTCTCAAGGACCGTCGTTTCATTCAGATCGATCGCGACAACTTCAATGACGTCATGGCACGAATGACCCCGGGGCTGAATCTTCGCGTCTCCAATCGTTTGCAGGATGACGGTAGCGAGATGGGGGTCCAGTTGAAATTCGACCGGATCGAAGACTTTGAACCCGGCGCCATCATCGAGCAGGTCGATCCGCTGAAAAAACTGCTCGACACCCGCAACAAACTTCGTGACCTGATGACCAAGATCGACCGCAGCGAGGAGCTGGAAGGTATTTTGGAGAAGGTGCTGCAGAACACGGACGATCTGGCCGCGATGGCCACCGCGTTAAATCAGGAAGTGCAGACTGGCAAGGAGAAGCAGGATGACTGACCTAGCACAAGCCGAAAGGGAGAACGAAGGCCTCACTGGAACCGACGCGCCGCTAAGCCTGCTCGATCAGGCCGTTCTGGCCACCAAACAAACAGAACCGTCGCGCGCGGAAGAGCTTCTGCGCGTCCTGACCGAGCAGGCGCTGGAAGGGACCGTCACCTGGGACAAGAACCTGACCAAAACCCTCAAAGCGGCGATTGATCGTATCGACGCGGTTCTTTCCGGTCAGCTGTCGGAAATCATGCAGCAGCAGGACTTCCAAAAACTGGAGGGGTCCTGGCGCGGACTGCATCATCTGGTCATGAACGCCGAAACCAGCAATTCACTGAAATTGCGGGTGTTGAATGTCTCCAAGAAAGACCTGCATAAGGACCTGTCACGAGCGGTGGAGTTCGACCAGAGCCAGGTCTTCAAGAAAATCTATGAAAACGAATTCGGCAGTCCGGGCGGCGAACCCTATGCTGCACTGATCGGCGACTACGAATTCAGCAATCACCCGGAGGACATCGAGCTGCTGCGCAACATGTCCAGCGTCTCCGCAGCGGCTTTCGCCCCCTTTATCACCGCACCTGCCGCAAACCTGTTCGGCTTTGAAAGCTGGCAGGAGCTGAGTAAGCCCCGCGATCTGGAAAAGATATTCGACTCGGCCGAGTACCTGCAGTGGCGTGCGTTCCGCGAATCCGAGGATTCCCGGTTCGTCTCACTGGCAATGCCCAGGGTTCTGGCCCGCCTTCCCTACGGTGAAGCAACCAAGCCCATCGACGAGTTCCAGTACGAGGAAGTGGACGTCAATCCTGAAACCAAACGTGCCAACAAGGTCGATCATAATCAGTACTGCTGGATGAACGCGGCCTACGTCCTCGGCGGCAAATTGACCAGAGCCTTTGCCGAACACGGTTGGTGCACGGCAATCCGTGGAATGGAAGGCGGGGGCAAGGTCGAAGGCCTGCCCACGCACGTCTTTACCAGCGACGACGGCGACCCGGACATCAAATGCCCGACCGAAATCGGTATCACCGACCGTCGCGAAGCAGAGCTGAGCAAGCAGGGTTTCCTTCCCCTGAGTCACTACAAGAACACAGACCATGCGGTGTTCTTCGGTGCACAGACTGCGCAGAAGTGTAAGGCGTACGACAAGCCGGAAGCCCAGGCCAACGCCATGATCGCCACGCGCCTGCCTTACATCATGGCCACCTCACGCTTCGCCCACTACCTCAAGGTCATGGCACGCGACAAGATTGGCAGCTTTGCCTCCCAGCAGGAAATGGAAACCTGGCTGGACCGCTGGATCGCCAACTACGTCAATGCCAACCCAATTGCCAGTCAGGAGTCACGTGCAAAATATCCGTTGGCCGATGCCCGTGTAGTGGTCAAGGAGATACCGGGCAAGCCCGGCGCCTACAACGCTATCGCCTGGTTACAACCCTGGTTGCAGTTGGAGGAGCTGACCACGTCATTACGCATGGTCGCCCGTATTCCAACCACAGAATAAGACAGGGATCCGAGCTCTCCTGAGCCTGCCTCAAAGGGTTCAGGAGCGCGCATTTGTCTCCGCTTCAGTCCTGGCCGATCACTCAATGCCGAACCGGGAATCCCTGTGTGGCCGACAAATTCGCTGAAAACGATGCCTGTTCAACCGTACCGCCAGACAGGAAGTCCGGTGTCGATGACTTTTGCCGTAACAGCCCAACCCGAAGCGCGACTGCGACTACACGCCCCAGCGACATTGCGTCGCCTGGAAGAAGAGACTGTGCCGTCGCCATTACGGTTGCCAATGCACGACGCTGCCCTGGATCGCTTCCTTACCAGTGAGGCTCCCTGGGAGACATTGCTCGGTTGGCTGGCAAACGCAGCTCCAGCGATGACGGACTATCGCACTTCCCGCATCCGAGCGTTGCTGGCACAGTGCATCGCGGACATCGACGAGCGGATCGAACGCCAACTCAACGAGATCCTGCACCACCCCCAACTTCAGGCGCTGGAAGCCTCCTGGCGGGGGCTGCATTATCTGGCCGAACAGATGGATGGCGCCGATACACGCCGCCGTCTGAAAATTCGGGTGCTCAATGTCAGTTGGTCGTCAGTCTGCAAAGACCTCGAGAAGGCCATAGAGTTCGACCAGAGCGTTCTCTTTCGTAAAATTTACAGCGACGAGTTCGACACGCCCGGAGGAGAGCCCTTCGGCATCCTGCTCGGCGACTACCAGCTCAGCCACCGCCCCCGGCCAGAGCAGCGAACACGGGATATGGACAACCTGCAAAACCTGTCCCAAATTGCGGCCGCGGCCTTCGCCCCGTTTATTACGTCCGCCCATCCGTCGCTATTCGGGCTGGACAGTTATCGGGAGCTCTCGTCCAGGTTGAATCTGGCCGAGGTGTTCAAGACACCGGAGTACCTGGGCTTCAATCGTCTACGCAATCAGGAGGACCTGCGGTTCGTCGGCCTCACGTTGCCGCGGGTGCTGATGCGCCGACCTTACACGGAAGCCCAGACGCGACATCATCGACTGAGGTTCCGTGAAAAGTGGGGCGGCAATCCCGATTTCGCACTTTGGGGGAACGCCGTTTACGCCTTCGGCGCCACCGTGTTGCGCGCCTATGCCCAACATGGCTGGTTTGCCAACATTCGCGGATCTCAGCGTAATCTCATCTGCGGCGGGCTGGTCACCGACCTTCCGGCCCAGTCACTACCCGGGGATCAGCGAGGCCTGATCAGCCAGGCTCCGGTGGAAACCCTCATCAGCGAACGTCTCGAAAAGGAGCTGGCAGAGCTCGGCCTGCTCGCATTGTGCTCGACTCAGGACAGCCGTCACCTGGTGTTTTATGGCAACCCTTCGTTGCACCGGCCGTCGCGTTACAACCACCAGGAAGCAACGGCCAATGCCAACCTGTCCAGCATGTTGCAATACACCCTCTGTGTGTCCCGCTTTGCCCACTACCTGAAGGTGATCGGCCGCGATAAGGTCGGCGCTTTCATCAGTGCGCAGGAGTGCGAACGCTTTCTCCAGAACTGGATTCTCGAATACGCCACAGCCAACGATAGCGCCGACCAGGAAATGAAAGCCAAGCGTCCTCTGCGGGAAGCGCGGATCGACGTCAAAGAGATGCCGGGACAACCCGGACACTACCTCTGTCAGGCTCACCTGAAACCGCATTTTCAGTTGGACCAGTTGAACTCGTCGCTCCGGTTGGTGACGGAAATTGCCCCACCGAGGCATGGAGGATAGATTAATGGCCAAGCCCGACGTACTTCAGCCACTCAGTCCTTCCATCCTCGATCGCCTGATCGATGATGAGCCGGACGTGACGCATGAGCCTTACCGTTCGCGGACGCACATTGTCCGAGAACTGAAGGACTGTGTGCGCCGGGACCTGGAAAACCTGCTCAACACCCGCCCACCCTGGCACCTGCCGAGCGACCGCTGGAGTGAGCTGCAGTTGTCGCTGGCGAACTACGGCCTACCCGATTTCACCGGGACAAATCTCAGCTCCGATGAAAACCGCGAGCGCTACAGGCAGGTCATCGAGGACATCATTCGCCGCTACGAACCCCGGTTCGGACACGTGCGCGTGGTGTTGCTCGACGAAGGGGAAACGCTCGACCGCACCCTGAACTTCCGTATCGAAGCCCTGCTACGTGTTGAGCCAGAACCGGAACCGATTTCATTCGATTCCATCGTCGAACCGGTACACCGCACCATGAATCTCCAGGAGAGCTCCCGTGGATGATGCGCTGCTGAAGTACTACAACGACGAACTCACCTATCTGCGCCGTCTCGGGGTCGAGTTCGCTGAACGGCACCCCAAGATAGCCGGTCGCCTCAAGATGAGTGAAGACACCATCGAGGACCCCCACGTCTCCCGCCTGCTGGAGGGAGTGGCTTTTCTGACAGCACGTATCAGTCACAAACTGGATGAGGAGTTTCCGGAAATCGCAGGCTCCCTGCTGGGCATTGTCGCACCTGATTACCTTGCACCCGTCCCATCCATGACAATGGCGCAAATCACTCTGGCCCGTGATCAGGAAAGCCCCATAAAGATTACTCCGGATGAAGCGCTGACCACCGAGGAGGGCCTCCCCCATGCCGTCACCTACGAGCCCGCCTACCCATCTACGCTGCTGCCGCTGTCGATACAGAATGTGTCGCTGGAGGGCCTGCCGTTCGAAGCGCCGGTGATGGCTGCAACCCGCGGCTGCAAAGCACTGCTCAAGGTCACACTGCGAGGACTCAGTCCACAGCTTGAGATTGGCGCGCTGGATATTGACCGGCTGTGCTTCTTTCTGCGAGGTGGGCCGCAGCAGGCGTACCTCCTACACGAACGTTTATTGACCGATTGCCAAGGTGTCGTCATCGCGACGCCTGACGGAAGCCAGGTCCGTTACCTGCAGCCAGAATCACTAAGGCCGGTTGGCCTGGACTCGGAAGAGGCCGTGATTCCCTATGGCCCGAGACATTTCACCGGCACCCGCCTGCTGGCCGAATATTTTCTCTTCCCCCAGAAATTCCAGTTTATCGAGCTGCAAGGCCTGGCAAACACACTTCAGGGCATTGGCAACGAAGTAACCTTGTACTTTTACCTGCGCACGCCTTGCCCGCAATTGGAGAACCGACTGACCGAGCAACACTTGGCCATCAATGTCGTACCATTGCGAAACTACTTCCGCCAGGGGGGTGAACCGCATCGCCTCGAACCCGGGCAGAACGAGTTCCGTATCGTTCCCGACCAGCGCCACGAGCCATATCTGGAAATCCATCATGTCGAGTCCGTCACGGCGACCAATATGCAGGGCGACGATATTATCGTCCAGCCGCTGTATCGCCCCACCCCCGAACAGGATCAGGCGGCCCCCGGACTCTTCTGGAACAGTCGGCGCCAGGCGGCCTTCTCGTCGACCAGCGAGGTCGAGTCGGGCACGGAAACCTACCTAACCATCCTCAACCGAATGATGGAGAAGCCGGATGATGATGAGCGACTGGTTTTGACTCCGACCCTTTACTGCCTCAACAGGGATTTACCAAGCCTGCTGCCATTCGGGTCCGGCGCCCCGCAACTGGACTTTATTACGCCCCATAGCGCTCTGGACAAGGCCACCTGCCTGACAGCACCAACGCCGACACGGAGGGCGCCGTTGGATCATCGCCGGGTTTGGCAGCTTCTCACCCACCTGACACTCAACAGCTTCTCAAACGAAAACGGTTTGTCTGTCCTGAAAAAGGTCCTGCGACTGTTCAATATCACCCAGTCACCCGATCATCTCGCGCTGATCGACAATATCGTCGGACTCGCCGTCAGACCTGGGGTCGCCCGCGTCCGTGTCGAGAAGCGCACGGTCATTTGCCAGGGAGCAGACATCGAGCTGCTCTTCGAGCAGGCGCATGTTTCAGGACATAGCCTCTATCCGTTCAGTTGTGTCCTCGAACGTTTTTTTGCGGAATTCTGCACCGTCAACCGCTTTACCCGGCTCGTCACTCGCGTACACGACCAAGCACACCCGCTTGCCCGGTGGCCCGCCCGTAACGGTCGTCAGGTGATCTTATGAGCTTGCCCGACTATCTGGAAACCGCACAGGAAGAGGATGTGTTCCAGGCCATTCAGATGCTTGAACAGCACCTGCTGACGAGAGCCTCACGGGCCGGGCTGCCGAAAAACGGCGTAGGCAGCCTTCAGTTGCCGGATCGCGAGACCCTGCGATTCAAGGCCACCCCGGGAGTGAGTTATCCCGGCGCGAATATCACCGCCGTGGACCTGCCCGAAGAGCCCGGGAAACCTGCGGAGGTCTTCGTTTCATTCATGGCGCTAACCGGCTTCAACGGTATCCTGCCCCGACACTATAGCGAGTTGATATCCGAGCGACTCCGTCATAGGGATCGGGCATTGGCCGACTTCCTCGATCTCTTCAATCATCGACTGGTCTCACTGTTTTATCGTGCCTGGCAAAAGCACCGTCTACCGGTCCGTTTTCGGTACGACGACAGCAACACCGTTCATGGCATGGTTCAAGCCCTGTCGGGTCAGCACGCCGAGAGCTTTGATCCCACTCTCGCCTACTACTGCGCCCTTATACAGCGAACACCGAGAAACGCAGGCAACCTGGAGCGAATCTTGAGCGACATGCTCGGCTGCCCCGTCCGCCTGGAACAATTCGTCGGACGTTGGCTGGATATCCCTGGCCGCGACCAGACACGGGCCAGTCGCCACCATCAGTTCAACCGGCTCGGCGACGACCTGATACTCGGTGGCCGCACCTGGAATACACAAAGCCATATCTGCATTCACATCGAACCGCGAACCCGAGAAGACGCAGACGGGCTCTGCCCCGGCGGCTCTCGTCTGCCGAAACTCCAGAACGTCATCCGGCACTACCTCGGAGAACCGATCAGTTTCAGTCTGAGGGTCTCGATCGAATCCCGGAATGCGGACACCGTGGCTCTCGGTCGGCCATCAGCCCGTATAGGGAGGAGCAGCTGGCTGAGCGCCCACTCTGAACGGACAGCCCAGCGCTCGGTACACTTTCGCGGCGATAAGAAATATCCGGTTTACAATCAAGCAAATGCGGGCTATCAGAGGCAAGGAAAGTGATCAGATCCAATTGCGGGGCCTTGCCATATTCGCTATAGTCACCGCGTTCAAAATATGCTGATTTCGTGCGCCGATGGCCCTTCGTGCCTCGCAGAAATCAGACAGAAAACCGATTGGAACAAGGGTGTCCCGAGACGGTTTTTCGAACAGGGAAGTCATGTGTATTTAACAGGGATGTACGCAGTTATGGGAAGTCGCAAGGATGTTCCGACAATGGTCGGACGCGCCATGTTTCGAATGGAATCTCCGCTTATTTCCTGTCAGGGCATAGACCCGCCCGCCCACTACGCTCCCTCTGATACACCGATCACTGCATACCTTGCAGGCACCGTGGCATCCGTCGCTGCCAGCGAGAGCACTACCGTTTTCATGCAGTAGTCCGTCACGCGCAGCCTGTAATCAGGAATATGCGGCGTATCGCCTTGTCCGGGCAACGCCGTGCAACGAATCCTAGGACGGTAAGGATCGACCGTCAGGGATACCAAAGAACCCCGGTTCTTTTTCTGCGCTGTTGTTCGACACGACAGCACCATCCAATGAGACAAGGAGAAACATCGATGTCCATCTTCATGAACTATGAAGGAATCAAAGGCGAAGTCACAGCGAAGGGTCATGAGCAATGGATTGACATCATGACTATGGACTGGGGCGTCAACCGCAACATCTCCGCCGCCACCGGTACCAACAAGGACCGTGAAGCCACCTCCACCAATGTCAGCAACGTCACCATTACCAAACTGATGGACGAAACCACGCCGCTGCTGTTCACCGAGTCCTGTGTAGGCAAAGGCAAGAAGGTTGAAATCCATCTGACCAAAACCGGTGACAATCTCGAAAACTACATGGAATACACGCTGACCGACGTCATGATCAGCGGCTACTCCATGCACACCGACGGCGAACGACCTATCGAGACCATGACATTGAGCTTCACCAAGGTCGAGATGAAATACACCCCCTACGACGATAAGCACAAGAAAACCGCATCGATTTCCGCTGGTTACGACGTTACCCAAGCTGCAATGGTGTAATTCCGCTGCCTCGGGATACCGCCGGACCATTCCCGGCTGGTATCCCGGTTTGTCGCAGGGAGGCTGAGCGACCGCTATGTCTGAACTTTCGCAGAAGAATCGCCTGATTTCGGTGAACACACCGTTGGGCACCGATACGCTGATACTGACACAGGTGGATGGCGTCGAAGAGGTGGGAAAACCCTTCCTCTACCGCCTGTACATGCTGTCGGACAATCTTGCCATCGACCCGACCCAATTGCTCGGTCAATCCATCAACGTAAAGCTGCGGTACGACGATAACCAGGAGCGCTGGATTCATGGCCGCGTCTGCCGGTTCCAGGCCAAGGGCATCGGTGCAGAAGGGCGACGGGAATATGAGGCGGAAATTACCGCCTGGAACGACCTCTTACGCAAGAATCTCAACTGTCGAATCTTCCAGAAAAAGTCTGTTCCCGACATCCTCGCAGAGGTGTTTCGCCATGCAGGCTTCGAGGACTTCGTCGTGAAAGCGACTGGCGGCGGCAACAGTACGGCACCACGTGCCGGATTGCACGGCCAGTATCAGGAGCGGGATTACTGCGTTCAGTTCAACGAAAGTGACTTTAATTTCACCCAGCGACTGATGCAGGAAGAAGGCATTTTCTATTACTTCCAGCACAGTGAAAACAACCATGTGATGGTGTTGTGCGACAACACCGACAATTACCCGCCCAAAGCGCTTAGACTCCATCAATACTCCGGCGACCGGGCTGGCCCCTATGTGCGCGATTGGGTTCGCATCAGCCACGTCACCAGCGATCGTTCAGAACAACGCGCTTACAACTTCCTGACCTCGAGCAAACCCGTGTCGGGCAAAGCCTCCGGTAAGCTCAAGGGCGCAAAACGTCACCCGCACGAACGTTACCGCTACAACGAACGTTTCGACAAGCCCACCGAGGGCGCCCGCTACTCCCGCCTGGATATCGAGGCCGATCAGGCCGAATACGATACCTATCGCGGAACGACCAATGTGTTTTCGTTGGCATCGCTAAGCCGCTTTGCATTCGTCGAGCATTCAAACCCTGCAGAGAAAAACCGGGAATACATCGTTACCGGCACCCGACTTTATGCCGAAGAGGACACCTACCGTAATGCCGGTCAGGCTCACCAGGGTCTTTCACTGGAAATTCGCTGCATTCCGGTCGACGTTCCCTATCGCTTGCAGGGACACTTCCCCCGCCCTCAGGTTCACGGCATCCAGACGGCCAGCGTCACCGGGCCGGCCGACAAGGAAATCCATTGCGACGAATACGGCCGCATCTGCGTGCTGTTCCACTGGGACCGCCAAGGCAAGCCAGACAAACAGAACACTTGCTGGTTACGCGTCGCGCAGGATTGGGCAGGCCAAAAGTTCGGCAGCGTCTTTACGCCCCGTATCGGTCAGGAGGTGATCGTCAGCTTCATTCAGGGCGACCCCGATCGGCCTGTCGTGACTGGTCAACTCTATAACGACAAGCACCGCCATCCGTACAGCCTGCCGGATGACAAAACCATCAGCGGCATAAGAACCCGTTCGACGCCCAACGGCGCCGCCGACCAATTCAACGAATTGCGTTTTGATGACCGTAAAGACAAGGAAGAGGTCTTCCTACAGGCACAGAAGGATTTCAATACCTGGATCAAGCATAACGAGACCAACCGGATCGATGAGAACCGCACCACCAAGGTCGGCAAGAATGAGGCAATCGAGGTCGGAGAAAACCGGACTGTCGATATCAAGCAGAACGACCAGTTAACGTCCGGCAAGGACACGAGGATCAAGGCTGGCAATGCCTTGACACTGGAGGCCGGCAGTCAGATCACACTGAAGACCGGTGGCGCCGAGATTGTGATGGGCAGCGACGGCTCTATCAAGATCAGTGGTGCCAACGTACAGGTCAATGGAACGACCGTCAGTCTCAAGGGCGCATTACTCAAGCTCAACTGACACCGTTTTGCCCCATAGGATAGAAAGGACGCATGATCGATCAGGCAAGGCTCACTCAGGACTTGGAAGCACTTTGGTTGCGCCGCCAGCAGGCTGCACTGTCCCGCTATTGCAACCGGGAGACGCTGGCCCAACTCGACCAAAAGCTCTCCCTCGCGCTGAGAACACGCCCCCAGCCGGACGCATCCTCCGATTGGCTCGCCTTGGTGCATGACCTTTGGCAGGCGCCATCCGCAGACATATTGTTCGACTACTACATGGCCAACCCCGATAAGACGCTGGACTGGCTGGCCTGGCGGCCGATCAGGTGCTGCTTCTCAACCCTGAAGCAACTCTGGCACAGCCATGAACCGGAACGACAAGCGCTGGTATTGCGGGTCCTGGCAAGACATGGCGAAGAACCCATCAACCTCGAGCTGGCTCCGCTATGCAATGACCGAATACCCCCGGCACTCTACCCCGCCGTATTGGATTACATCGTCCACCTGCGTCAAAACTGGGCACAGGACTGGCTGACATCCCGCCTCTCCACAGGCGACAGGCACGCTGCCGCGGCATGGCTCGCCCTCAACGGTCCTATCGTGGAGACATCGTCGCCCTCCACACAGGAAAGTTACACCCTGGCCCAGTCGCTGCTGGTCTCAGCCGATATTGCATGGCTTAAAAACGCACCTTATGACGCGCTGCGGGTGCTTTTTCTGAGCGGCACCGATCGTCAGCTTTCGCTCTGGATCAACCAGTTCAGCCGCAAAGACAAGGAACTGGCCATGCTGGCCATGGGGCTCTCGGGCCGGGGCCGCTATATCCATTGGCTGACAGAGGTCGCGTCAACTGAAGCCAACATGCCCTACCACGGAGATGCCTTACACCTGCTTACCGGCTGGGTGCCGGAGACGGCAAGCAACGACCTGTCGGACCAACTCGATGAATGCTCGGGTGATGCACGCTTATTGGGCGGCCAGCCTCTGATCGCCGGGCAGCTCGCCACTCCCGAAGACCTCAGCCAACACAACCGGTATCAATGGGCCTGGTATCAATACTGGCATGGGCAGACACAGCATTTCGACGATCCACGCCGCTTCACGCCCCACCTGCGGAGGACGTGCGTTTGAAGGTCGTCATCGCTGATACCGCTCTTCACACCGCTTTCGGCGGCACCGACGACAGCCTGCTTGCACTAAGCCTGGGTGAGTCGGTGCTGTCGTTACCCGGTACTCGCACGCTTCCACCTGCTTCAGATCCAGCGTATGACGAAGCGTTGTTAGAGCCCTTGCTGCAGTTGGTCACCGCTCAGAACGAAGCCGGGAAAACGCCGTTGATGCTCGGGCTGGCATCTTCTGCAGCAGATCCGGACCATCGATGTGCAAAAGCCCTATTCGACCACCTGTACCGCCAAATTCCCGAGGGCATGATCGACCCTGAAAGGTCTGCCCTTTTTCCCTTCGGTCGCGCGGCGGGCATCATGGCATTGGAAGCCGGATTCCTGCGGTGCAGACAGACCGGCGACGATGTTCTTGTCGGCGCGATGTTCGCGCCGGTGCAGGGGAAACGGAACGATTCGACCTCGAAAACCACTGCTTATAGCCAAGCTTCTGCGTTCCTGTTGCTGCGCGCTATGCAAAACCCGCCTGTCGGATCACTGGTCCTATCCGCCGCCGCGACCGAGCTGGAGGCGACGACCGATGGCAGTACCCAGCCCAGTGGGTTGGGACGCGCCCTCCATCGCATTCTCGAACAACGGCCGACAACGATCGAAACGTTGATGCCGGCCTCAGCGGGTGACCCGCGTTGGCTGAACGACTGGAGTGCTGCGCAACAACGCAACCGCGCTCACATTCGCCCGGATTTCCAACTGCTGTCGACAGGACCTCAGCTCGGCGATACCGGCGCTGTTGCCGCGCTGATCCACATTGCGCAATGCCATGCCCTCGCCCAACAGGAACAGCCTCCAGGTCCCATACTGTTGACCGCTGGCAGCGACTGGCTTTACCGCAGTGCGGCCCTGCTGGAAACCTGTGCCCCCGATGTCACACCGCTTCCATTGACGATGGCACCGTTAGCGCAAGGTACTCGCGCCCCGACACAGTCGAACAAGGATCGTACGACGTCATGAGGAAACCCTTCGCCTTCAACCTATCCCAATATCGCATCACGCTGCAGGCGGCCGATGGGAGTCAGGATGTCGACAAACGATCGATCGATTTCCTGTCTCGCGAGCTGCCCAAGGTACCGGGCCACACCTTGAACGACCTGTACCATTGGCTTAACGACGACAACAGGGCCGCAGTACAAAAACAAACCGGAATCGCCAATCCGCAGACCTTTGCCCGTCATTATCTATTGGCCCTGTTAGCCAGCAACAAGCTGTCGGTCAAACGCGAAGGGTTACCCCTCATTGCCGGGACCGTCGACGCAACTGCAACGACACAAGGGCCGGAACAAAGCCCGGTGGCACAACGGCGTCAGCGGCAGACTACGCCACCACCAGAACGTCCCTCCGCAGTTTCAAGCTCGACCGTCAGCCGCCATGAACCAGCGTCCACACCGCCAGGCAGCCAACTGCCCCACGTCGGCGACCCGATTATTCTGCTCACAGGCGAAGAGTGGCTGCATGTGACAGACGCCGAAATCCCTGGGCCCCTACCGCTAGCTTGGATTCGCCATTACCGCTCATCACATCGCGGTCAGGACCTGGGGATGGGCGCCGGTTGGTTCACCCCCTTTCATACTCGAGTTCGCGCCGAGGCTGATCACTGGGAGTGGTTTGATCCCGAGGGTCGTCAGGTTCGGTTCAGCCGCCCTCAGGTCGGCGGGCGCAGCTACCAGACAGCCGAGGGACTGTGCCTCGTGGAGCGAGAGGACCGTCTTACGATTTTCGGTCGGGATAGCCAGCACTGGGTCTTTCACGCCGCCCCCGAAGGCTGGCGTCTCGATCACAGCTCTATTCCGTCCGGCTCCGCACTGCATTGCCGGTACGATGAACAGCACCGACTCGCGGAAGTGATGAATGACCAGGGGCGAGGATTTCGCTGCGAGTATGACAGCAAGGGACTGTTGATCCGGTTGCTACGGATCTATCCAGGTACAGCGCATAGGCGCCAGGTTGCCCAATACGTCTATGACAGCCAGAGCGACCTGATTCGGGCTGACGATGCATCGGGTCGGGCCGAGACCTACCATTACAAGGCTCACCTCCTCGTACGCCGGACACTTCGCAGCGGTTTCAGCTATCACTTCGAATGGGACGCGCAAGGGCGCTGCCTGCACCATTTTGGCGATGACGGCCACTACGACTACCGATTTGAGTATGCCCCCCGAGAAACCCGCGTTATCGACGCCCTGGGTGGGACGCGATGTTATCGCTTTGACGCACGAGGCCACTGCGTGGCCTATCAGGACAGCCTCGACCATGAGATCCAACGGAAATACGATGCCGCAGGCCGCCTGATCGAAGAATGTCATCCGTCCGGCGCAAAGGCTCGATGGTCATACGACGCCAAAGGCCGCCTGATACAACGCCAGCACATTGACGGCAGTATCGAACGCTTCACCTACAACGATCTCAACCATCCTCTGCAGCATCTCGACGGCGCAGGGCAGTTGTGGCAAAGAACCTACGACCCGCTAGGCCGATTGCGGACTCTTACGCAGCCGGAAGGCGATACCTGGACATATCACTACAATGAACAAGGCCAGCTACAGGCCGTCGCCGGGCCGGACGGCGATGAATATCGCTATGCCTACAACGCCTACGGCGACCTTATTGCCGAACGTTCACCCGGGGGTGCGCTCACAGAGTGGCTGTATGATGCCGAAGGGCATATAACCGCCAAACTCGATGCCGAAGGCCACCTCACCCGTTTCCAATACAACACGGCGGGGCAGTTAATCACGCTTGCCACTGCCCTTGTCAGCGATCAGTTGAAAACCGCCTGGGCGGAACTTGCACATCTGCCCGGCGCACGCCTTGAACATTTCACCTACGACGCCGCAGGACGCCTCACCCACTATACGGATGCGGCGGGTCGTACGACGCAATACCGCTATGGTGGCCTATCCCAACCGGTCGAACGCATCGATGCCGCCGGTCAACGCTTACAATTCGAATACGACCACGAACGCCGCCTGACCGCGCTCATCGATTCGCGAGGAAAGAAGGCTACATGGGATTACGATGGCAACGGCAATGTCATTGCACACCGGGATTTTACGGCGCGCACCCAGCGCTTCAGTTACAACGATGATGGCCACTTGATTGCACGCCAAGAGCGCCATCATCGTCATACATTCGAGCGGGACAGCGCAGGACGCCTGGTTCAACGCACCAGCGTCGATACCCGCACCGGTGATAGCCGCAGCGTGCGCTACCGGTACGACGGTCTCGGACGCCTGATCGAGGCCATATCACCGGGCCACACCCTGCGATTCCGCTACAACAGTCACAATCAACTCCTCGAAGAGTGGCAAAACGGGCGGACGATTTGTCACCGCTACGATGTCCGGGGACGTCGTATTCAATCCTCGGACGGCCAGTTGCAGATCGAGTATCAGTACGGCGCTGTGGGCCATTTGGACAGCGTTCGAGTCAACGGTGTGGAAAGGGCCCGGTTCACCCATGATGCCCTCGGTCGAGAAATGTCCCGGCAGTATGCCAACGGTCACCAGATAGAATCCCGCTATGACCAACAGGGTCTGCTGGCGCAGCGCCTTTGGCGCAATACCTCAGGTAGCGATTCAAGCGATGATTACCGCTACGATCAGGGCGGTCGCCTTGTGGGAATTTCCAGTCCCAGCCAGGGAAGCCGTCACTTCGACTACGACCCGGTCGGCCGACTCAAAGCCGCCGTCGGCGACTGGCAGGAAAACATCGAACGGGCGACGGATGGTACTGTCACTCACATGCAGGTCAGTCGCGCCGGCCAACCGTTTGAGATGGCGAAACTACTGTCACAGGGGTACGGCGCTCAGACGCTGGCAATCGGCACAGGCAAAGCCTCCCCGCCAGCGGATACCGACGGCCCCAAAGAGCATTACAACGATAGTGGGTGCCTTGAACGGCTAAAGACCAGTGAAACATCTCTTCGCCTCCGTTACCAAGCGGATCATCAACTGGCTCAGGCTGAAGGCCATAATGGCACAGTACATTATGACTACGATGCGCTCGGTCGCCGCTGGCGCAAACAATCGCCCCGAGGAACCGTTGAATTCGTCTGGTGTGGCGACGTGCTTTGGCAGGAGATCCACACAGATCGGCAAACGCACTATGTGTTTGAACCCGGCAGTTTCCGGCCACTGCTCAAGATCGATGCAAAACGTTGCTGCTACTACCACAACGACCACCTTGGCACGCCGCAACGCCTGACCGACGACCATGGCAATATCGTCTGGAGTGGTGAGTACCTGGCCTATGGCGGCCTTGTTCTAGAAACCCCCAACGGCACCGACAACCCCATACGCTTTCCGGGGCAATATCATGACCCGGAAACTGGTTTGTACTACAACCGGCATCGCTACTACTCACCCCTGCTGGGCCACTATATCCAGCCGGATCCTTTGGGGTTAAAGGGCGGTCTCAACCTATACCAATATAGCTGGAATCCCATTCAACACAGTGACCCGCTAGGACTGTGTAACGAAGGGCCAGCGGTCGTGACCTCAGCAACCGGAGCGATGATTGCTCATGAGGAGGATATTACCGGATCACTACCCGCGCTTGGTGAGCATGTTGAGTTATCTTCATTAACACCCTCGCCATTCTCCCTGAACACGCCTGCGCCAGAGGTACCCTATGTGGGCAACGCATCTGATGGAGCGAAGCTCAACCAACGCCGGCATAACACATCACGATTCCCGCTACTCTTCGATAATTCCCATGGTATTAAGACATGGGAATCCCAAGCAGGACTCAAATATGGCCCGGACCCCGCTCCAAACTTCAGCAATCGAGTTCAGCATGTTCTCAACCACGCGGAAGATCTGCCGAATAGACCTGGAAAGCATGGCGTTTTCAACAGTCGCAAGGAAGCTCTAACGCTCACAGATGAAGCCTGGAGCAAAGTTTTGAAAGGCGGAGCAGGTATCGTACATACTGTCTACCCAGCCAGAGGGAAAGTGATGGCGAGAGATGTTTATATTGTTCCGATGAACAAACGAACAGGCTTTATCGGAGGACAGTGGGGTAACGCTAATGGCTACCCCGAAGCCAGCCACATAAAACTTGTGATCGAAGAAAAAAGCAAAATAGTCAGCTCATTCCCTGTAATCCCTTAGGACACTTTATGTATTACTTAGAGAAAAACTGTCCTGTATGCCAAGAAGGCATATTAGGACTCTTAACATGCAGCGACGGGGAAAAAGTCGTGATCATGTGCGACGAGTGTGACTCTGTGTGGCTATCGCCGGAAGAAGTTGCAATCCAAGAGCCTATCTACCCAACCCCGCCTGACTTTTTTCTTCCGAACTCGAAAATCTCTGTGAGTGGGGGACATTCTGGTTGGGCACAGCGTGATGCTATTAGAGAAGCCGGCATGGAAAACTATATCTCTGAAGAACGAAAATATACTCCTTAGGAATATAGAATGAAGCGCTCCAAAGGAAAAAATCTCCTATGTAGAATGAGCGCACTGTAGACATATAGCCCTCCCGAAAGCCGCAATATCAGCGGAATCATCATGACAAACAATTTCGCCTGCGAAGAGATACTGCACTCTCGCAGGGATTCCCGCTAAGATATAAGAGCCCTCGGATGCAGATAAACTTCTTTTGGCAAAAGGACGATGACAACTTTATTCCATCATGCACCTCCGACACATCCAACCCTGATGGAATAAACTTTATAACATCTGCTCCGTCAGAAAAATCCATTAAAACGATCTCCATATAGAATCAATTCTCAAGTCACTTGCAACAAAGTATCTCACTTAATTAAAACGGCGCACTCAAGGCGCAATGCCCTTCGGTTATTGCGCCCTACATTAAGACCGATGACGATTCTTTTCCCGAAATTCGCAAACTGTTGGTGGGCTTCAGCCTGATGTCTCAGGCCCGGATATTCCTGCAATATCCTTCGACCGCTCGGCCGCAAAGCTGTCCACCACATGGCCCGCCAGCGCCGTCGCTGCCGCCCCCAGGTCGGGGCGGCGCCGGAGAAGAATGGTGTAGTCCGCCAGCTTGGGAAAGCCGTTCTGTGGCCCCAGCCGGGTCAGCGGCGGAGCAACTCGGCTGACGGGCAATGGAGCAACGGCCAGATCAGCGACAATCGCTGCAACCTGCCCCTGGCTATGCTCGCTGTTATAGGCAATGCGATAGCGCTTGCCGACCGCATCCAGAGCGCGGGTTGCGACGGCTCGCCATGCACAGCCGAGGCTTGAAAGCGCCAGAGGCACCGGATCGCGTTCGTGCGCCTGCCCACCTTGACGGCCGACCCACACCAGGGGCTCGGAATAGACCGGCTCAGTGAAATCGGTATGCGGGATATCCTGATCCGCGGTCATCAGGATCAGGTCGACCTTGCCTTGGTCCTGACGCTTGATCAACTGCCGGCTCGGCGCAAGGTCGACGTCCACTTCCACCTGGGGATGTGTGCTGGCGAAGCGGCTCAAAATCTGGGGCAGAAAGCGGGTACCGAAGTCGTCAGGCGCCCCAAAACGGACGCGCCCTTCTACCGGAGGGGCGAGAAACCGGGCGACGGTTTCCTCATTCAGCTTGATCAGTCGCCGCGCATAGCCGACCAGCATTTCGCCGTCAGCCGTCAACTCGACGTTCCGCCCCTCGCGCCGAAACAGCGCCCTGTCCAACAAGGTTTCCAGCCGCTTGATCTGCATGCTCACTGCAGAGGGCGTCCGGAATACCAGCGTGGCCGTTCGGCTGAAACTGCCGGTCTCGGCAATGGTGAGAAAGGTCTTCAGCAAGTCTGTTTCCAACAGGGCCTGAGATCTGAGCGACTCATCCTTCATGCCCTTCATGACAACCCCTCCCGGAGACAAGCCAGATTTCAATATTATTGAACTCAAGATGCACTTTATTTCGTTTGATTGATCAATCTATCAGTTTCATCCTGAGGCTTCAAAGGGGCACTGGCTCAGTGCCGGAGACTTGGGAGGCCAAAATCATGCGAACACGGACCATCAGCGCCACACCACCATGTTCAGGCATAGCGAAATTCCTGGCTGCGGTGAAACAGGGATTCGGAAGGGTGCAGGTACGGCGGAGACAGCAGGCGACATTAGCGCAGCTCGAACGCCTGGATAATCACCTGCGGTCTGACCTTGGTCTGAACCGAAGGCCGTTGATGGCCACAGGACCTGACTCGGGCCAGCGGCGCTTTAACCCGCGTTAATCCTCGGAGACCTGCGCCCTGTAGCCGATACGGAATCCCCCCCAGTGGCGTCCGTTGACATAGATCGGCACCGACAGGTCATGGAGGATTTCGCCGGTATCCCGTTTATAGGTCTGTAGCAGGAAAGCCTGTGTATGGCTGCCACAACGGGACCCGGTACGGTCATTGAAAATGCGCTTGGTGCGGTTACCGACCAGGTCGGTCTCGTAAACGCCGGTGAGCGGCTTGCTGTAGCGTTTGTTGTGCGTGGGAAAATAGCCTTTGACGTCAACCGCACCGGCATAGAGGATCGCCGAATTGCTGTCGAGGATGGGTTCCTGAATGGCCGGCAGTGCCTGATCGGTAAAATCGTCGTAGCGGGTTTTGAATTTGACGGGATTGGTATTGGGCAACGGCTTGTATTGCGTGTCGAAGACATCCGCTTCGCTCAGGCGGCCGGAAGCAATCGCCTGCTCGAATTGCGCACCGACGGCGGCCGCAGCCCGGACCGCAGCGGCGCGAACCTGTTGATGGTGCTCCGCCAGTTTTACCTTCGCCAGCTCAAGGCTCATATTCTCGGCGATTTCCGACAGGTGCAACGCGCGCCCGGAGGTACTTTCCGATTCCGCCTCCGTCTGATGCAGTCGCGCATTCAGGCTGGAAACCGCGTCGTTGATTCTGTCCGATGCCGCCAACTGCTGGGTCATGCTGGCGGCAATGCTTTGAATCCCCTGATCGGAGGCCTGCGCCTGCTCGGCAATGGCCCGTAGCATGTCGGCGACGGTTGCCGAGACATCGACCGTCTCGTTGACCCGCGAGCGTAATTCCCCCATCACACTGGATGACAGTTGGCTTTCCTGCTCGATCGTTTGCAACACACCCGCAATTTCGTCCGTCGCCTGGCTTGTTTTCTTGGCCAGTTCCCTCACTTCATCGGCTACGACCGCGAATCCACGTCCATGCTCCCCAGCCCGCGCCGCTTCGATAGCGGCATTGAGCGCCAGAAGATTGGTTTGGTCCGCCACTTCGTTGATGACGGTAGTTATGCCTTGAATACGGGTGGAAGCCTCCTCCAGGCGGGACATCGACGCGCTGGTGTTCTCGACCTGATCCGCCACTTTGCGGATCTTGTCGATGGCACTCTGGATAATGTCCAACCCCTCCCTGGCGGCGCTACTGGTGTCATTGGCCACCTTGGCAGCCTCGCCCGCTGACCGGGTAATCATCTCGGTGCCGTCCCGAATCTCCGAGACCGCACCGCTCACCGCTTCATTACCCGCTCGGTCGTTGGTTATGTCGGCGCGCAACTTATCCAGAAAGAATGAGACCTCGGCGGCACCGATAGCCAAACGATCGCAAAAGGTTGCCAGAGTATCGTTGCGCTCCAATGTCTGGAGACCGTAGTCACCCAAGGCTTTCAAGACGAGAGGGGCGGGCTCGTGGGTTGTCGCCTTGAGCACTGACTCATCGCCGCCGACGAGGGCATCCACAGTGTCATCGAGCCGCGCCAGCGGGTGTTGATAGCGGATTCCACTCCAGGCGGCAACGATGATCGCAGGTATCAAAGCGGTCGAAAACAGCCACCAAACAGAGCCCTCATTCCCTTCGGCAAAAGCAACGAAAAGGGTGACGATGATTGCCGAGCCTAAAGCCAGCAACCATGTCGCATAACCACGCTTTGCCGGTGCCACTGCCATGAAAAAGCCCTCACTACGGATCCAACTACGGAAATTTTAGTTGATTCCTGCATCTGTGCCCGATAATTGGGCAAAAACACCCTGAATGGACCATGACGACGGTCAAGAAAAGCGGCTGGCTGAGGGGATATCGCGTTGAGGGCCTGAGTGCGGAATCGTGCGATGCCCAGCGGCCCCCTGATCCGGGAAGTGAAAGAAACCCGTTACGATCTTACGGCGGCAATGGTGTTACCGGCTGGAGAGTTGTCGAATTGTGCCCGCCAGCGCTTCAACTGCGACTCGACACCAGGCTCGCGGTAAATCTGCGGATGTGAATGATGTGTGGCCTTATCCTTGTTCTCCCACTTCAGTACAAGGCTGCTCGCCATATTGAAAGCATCGACGAAGGAGTGGGTCTTGGGCACACTTTCCTTGAAGAAAGCCCTGCCAAAGTAGGTGAACTGGTTTTCGTCCGCACAACCAAACGACGTACGGTCAAAACGCGCCGCCGTAATAATCAGCGTATGACCGTCCTTGAGATCATTGATAAAACCTCCGGAATAGCAGGCAGAAATAACCACCACTTTATACCGGAAAGGTGACGCCTTCAGCATCTTGCCCAGCGTCTCAGCCTTGAGATTGGCGAGATCGATGCCGTACTCGCGCAGGGAGAGTTCATGGTCACGGCCGCCGTGACTGGTGAGGAACAGGAACAGGATGTCCCGCTTGGGGTCCATCTGACGAGCCGTCGCCGCCAGTGTGCGACGCAGGCTTTCCACCGTCGCCATCGGCAGGCGTGTGGCACTGGTTCGGCTGTTGGCCAACACCACGGAATGGCCTTCGGTACTGAAACGATCGGCAAATTCCCGGTCGACATACTCGGCCTCACGGCGGAACACTTCCTCGGACCCATCGCCCGCCACAGAAACCAGATAAAGATTGATCGCATGGGGTGTCGCGGGTTTGAGATTTGCCAAGGCGCGGCTGAGCAGGCGCTGCTGACTGTAAAGTGCCTGAGCGGCGACTTTCACCGACTCGTCCCACCAGGTATGTCCCTCCAGCTCACCATCAATCCATTTCCCGGTTTCCACCTTCGGCTTGCCACCCGGCGCCGCCGAGGCTTCGGTCAGTATCCCCCAGCCGTTGTATTCACCGTGCTTGAACTGCCCGATGTAGACATCGCCATCCGGCGTTGTCAGGTGCCCCAAGCCACTGTAACGCCAGTGTTCGAAGCTACCTTCGTAGTGCTCCCCATCGGTTCCGTCATACCGGCCAATCCCTGTCATTTCGCCGTCTTTGAAGGACCCGCTGAAGACATCGCCCTTGGCGGTCGTATAGGTGCCCTGGCCGTCAAAATACAGTTTCTTGAAGCCGCCTTCGTAATGATCGCCCTGGCCGTCACGCCAACGCCCTTTGACGAGAGAGCCCTCAGCGAAAGTGCCGCTGAACGTCTCGCCGCTGTCATTGGTATAGGTACCCTCGCCATCGAAGCGCCAGTGCTTAAAGCCGCCTTGATAGTGGCGATGCCCGGCCCCAATCCATACGCCCTTGACGATATCGCCTTTTGCGAAGGTCCCTTTGAACAGGGCGCCGCCGGGCTCCCGTAGCTCACCTTGCCCACTGAAGAGACCCGCCTTCATTCCACCGGTGTAGACATTGCCGTTGAACCGGGTCAGACGCCCCTGCCCATCCGGCTCGCCCAGTTTGAAATCGCCTTGATAGGTGCTGCCGCTGATCCAGGTCAACCGCCCCTTACCGTCCGGATAACCGTTGCTGAAATGACCTTCGTAGTGCGAACCATTGGCATAGGCCAGCGTCCCCTGGCCATTGGGCAGCCCATCGGCCATTTCGCCCTCATAGCGGTCACCGTCGCCGCGCACCCAGACGCCCTTACCCGACATCAGCCCGGCATGGAATCCGCCCTGATAACGGTCACCATTAGGCCAGACGAGCGTTCCCTTCCCCTCGAGCACGCCATCTTTCAACGCGCCATAGTATTTGGCGCCGCTCGGGAGGATTGCGTCAGGCCGAGCCGGCCCCGCAGCGAAGGCGTCGACGCTGAAAGCAACTGACAGAAGCAGCAGGAGCAGTGGGCAAACCAACCGGAGCATGAAACAGTCCCTCGAGAATTCGGCGAATCGTCCTGTTTTGGAGCCAATGTGTGGAGCGAACACAAGACCAGAGATAACCATAGCCGCCGAACGAATGTCCTGCGTACCGATTTTTTGTTGTCATCCGGTTACCGCCGCGATCGCCCCGGATTGACCGGCAGCGACAGCGACTCTTTCACCTCTTCCATGACGATATAACTCTTCGAATTCTTTACCCCCGGCAGGGTCAGCAGCATTTCCCCGAGCAGTTCCCGGTATTCGGACATATCCGCAATCCTGGCCTTCAACAGGTAATCGGCGTCACCGGAAACCAGATGACACTCCAACACATAGGGCAAGTCCGCCACCGCCTCGTTGAAGCGTTCGAAGGCATCGGGTGACTGGTAGGACAGCGCAATTTCCACAAAGACAAGCATGCTGTAGCCCAGGTGCGATGGACTCAGACGGGCGTAATACCCTTCGATGACACCCTGCTTTTCAAGCCGCTTGACGCGTTCCATACAGGGCGTTGTCGATAGGCCGACCTGGTCGGCCAGATCCGTGTAGGAAATACGACCGTTACGCTGCAGGACGCGCAGGATATTGAGGTCGATCCTGTCCAGCGTCCGGGGTTTCTCACCTGAAGATTTCGCGACCATAACTTTATCTGCCAATGAGTCAATTGACAGAAATTTATCCTGATTTTTCAAAAACAACAAAAAAATAAAACGCAATAGCCATCATATACTGGCGAATATCGCGGCATTACGCGCATCCAACCGGACAGGTGAGTTTATGCGGATTCTTATTCTGGGAAGTGGGGTCATCGGGGTCACCAGTGCCTGGTATCTCGCCAAGGCAGGGCACGAAGTTACGGTCATCGACCGCCAACCTGCGCCGGCCCTGGAGACCAGTTTTGCCAACGCCGGCCAGATATCCCCGGGCTACTCCGCCCCGTGGGCGGCACCGGGCATTCCACTGAAAGCGATCAAGTGGATGATGCAGGATCTCGCGCCGTTAAGAATCCGCTTTCAGCCGGACCCGGCCTTGATTGGATGGATGGCGCAGATGCTGCGCAACTGCTCCCAGGCTGCCTATCAGGTAAACAAAGCGCGCATGCTGCGCATTGCCGAATACAGCCGCGATTGTTTCCGTGAGCTGCGCCGCGAAACAGGGATTCGTTACGACGACGGCGCCGGCGGGCTGATCCAGCTGTTCCGCAGTCAGAAACAGGTCGACGGCGCGGCAGCCGACATTGCCATACTCCAAGAGTGTGGCGTGGCCTACGAGGAACTCAGCCGCGCCGACTGCGTTCGTTATGAACCCGCGCTGGCCCACGTTCAGGGAAAAATCCTCGGCGGCCTGCGTCTGCCCAATGACGAGACCGGCGACTGCTTCAAGTTCACCCAGGCACTGGCAACCGCCTGCGAAGAACTCGGCGTACAGTTCCGTTTCAATACCGACATCAAGGATATTGCGGTTGAAAATGGCGATATCCAGGGCGTCCAGACCGATGCCGGCCTTTTCAAGGCCGACCGCTATCTGGTCGCCATGGGCAGCTACAGCCCCCTGCTACTGTCACGCATCGGCATCCGCATCCCGGTCTACCCGGTAAAGGGCTATTCGCTGACCCTGGATATCACCGACGAATCCCGCGCCCCGGTGTCCACCGTGATGGATGAAACCTACAAGGTTGCCGTCAGCCGGCTGAACAACCGCATCCGCGTCGGCGGCACCGCCGAGCTGACCGGCTACGACCTGAGCACCCCCGAAAGCCGCAAGGCCAACGTGCGCTTTGTGGTCGAAGACCTGTTCGGCGGTGGAGGCGATCTGGAGAACGCCGAATTCTGGACCGGGCTGCGCCCGATGACGCCTGACGGCACACCGATCCTCGGCGGTACCAAGTACCCGAGTCTCTACCTGAACACCGGTCATGGCACCCTGGGCTGGACCATGTCCCTTGGCTCCGGCCGCTTTATCGCCGACGTCATCAGCAGCCGTCAGCCGGATATCGATCCAGCCGGGCTGGATATCAGTCGCTACCCGCGGGCCTATGCCTGAAACATTGAGGTTATGGGTATGCCTTACCGGTAAGCCCACATCGATAACGAGGACTTCGTATGACCAACAAAAGCATCATCAGTACCGACAAGGCCCCTGCCGCTATCGGCCCTTACTCCCAGGCCGTTCGCGCTGGCGACACCGTTTACCTGTCCGGCCAGATCCCGCTCGACCCGCAAACGATGGAGGTCGTAAATTACGCCTTCGAAGCCCAGGCGGTGCGCGTCTTCGATAACCTCACCGCAGTGGCCGAAGCGGCCGGCGGCTCCCTGGCGGATATCGTCAAACTGACGGTGTTGCTGACGGACCTCGACAACTTCGCCACCGTCAACGAGATCATGACCCGCTACTTCAAGGCCCCCTACCCGGCACGCGCCGCCTACGCCGTTAAGGCGCTGCCCAAGGGCGTCGATATCGAAGTGGAAGCCATCATGGTGACCTGAGAACGGCCTGCGAATAATCCGATAGCAACCTGAGAAGTGAACGACTGAACGGGAGAGAGCCATGAGCCGGGCCGCCAGCGCTGATATCGACCTGAACGCCATCCTCCACAACTACCGGCTGGCGAAGCGCCTCGCTCCGGCATCCTGCGCGGTGGCCGTCATCAAGGCCGATGCCTACGGTCATGGCGCCGTAGCCGTTGCCCGGGCACTCCACGGGGACGCCGACGCCTTTGCCGTTGCCTGTATCGAGGAAGCTCTCGAACTGCGCGAGGCCGGCATCACGCTTCCGATTCTGCTGCTTGAGGGGTTTTTCGAGGAAGACGAGCTGGAAACCATCGCCCGCGAACAGCTGTGGTGCACGATCCATAGCCCTCATCAAATCGAGGCGTTGAAGCGGACGCGACTGCCGCAACCAATTCATGTCTGGTTGAAGCTGGACTCCGGCATGCACCGGGTCGGCATCAGCCCGCCGGACTACCAGACCACCTACAACACACTGCGAGGGCTGCAGAATGTCGGCGATGTCGTCCTGATGACCCACCTGGCCTGCGCCGATGAACTCAACAGCCCCAACACCGACGCACAAATCGCCTGTTTCGATGCGGCAAGTGCCGGTCTCGAAGCACCCGCCAGCCTCGCCAATTCAGCGGCGACACTTGCCTGGCCCCAAGCCCACCGGAACTGGCTAAGACCCGGCATGATGCTCTACGGCGCCAGTCCTTTTACGCACCCGCAGGACCATGCCGATCATTTGCAACCGGCCATGACGCTCCACTCCCGCATCATCGCCATCCGCGATCTGCAAGCGGGCGACAGCATCGGCTACGGCGCAGACTACGTGTGCAAACATCCCAGCCGCGTGGCCACCGTTGCCATGGGTTACGGCGATGGCTACCCGCGCCAGGCGAAGAGCGGCACGCCCGTCATGGTAAAGGGGCGACGCACCGGTTTGGTCGGGCGTGTCTCCATGGATATGCTGAGCATCGATGTGACGGAACTGCCCGACGCACAGGTCGGCGATACGGTGGAATTCTGGGGGAAAAATTTGTCACTCAATGAAGTGGCCGACTATTGCAACACCATCCCCTATACCCTGGTCACGGGGATCAGCCGCAGAGTTCCCCGGCGTTACCGAGCTTCGGCATCCGCTCGCCCGGGGAAGGTCCCGGCCGATCCCGCAGGAGTCTCCACGGGGCTCGATCCCGAGTCACGAATCCCATCAATACCACTTGCCTAAACCCGACCGTTGTTGGAGACTTCGCCAGCATCAGCTTATCTCGGACGACGCGAACCTCATGACAATCGAATCCGCCAATACTATCGAATCCGGCAAGGTCGTCACCTTGCACTACAAACTCTATGACGCCGACAGCAATGACTTGGTCGAATCCTCTTACGAGGACGAGGCACTGACGTACCTGCACGGCTACAGCAACATCATCGCCGGCCTTGAAAATGCCGTGGCAGGCAAAAGCAAGGGCGACACTGTCACCGTTACCCTGCCGCCGGACCAGGCCTACGGTGAGCGCAGGGAAGATGCCACCCAGCGCATGCCGATCAAGTACTTCAAGCACGCCGGCAAACTGAAGCCCGGCATGCAGGTACCGCTGCAAACGAAGGAAGGCGATCACATCGTTACTATCGTCAAAGTCGGCCTGAAGACCGTCGATGTCGATATCAACCATCCCCTGGCAGGCAAAACCCTGCGTTTCGAGCTGGAAGTGGTGGATCTGCGCGACGCCAGCGATGAAGAAAAAGCCCACCGGCATGTGCATGGTCCGGGTGGACATCACCACTAAAGCGGACCAGGACAACAGTCCTGATGGCCGTCGCGACCGGGAATCCCGGTCGCTGGCCATCAGGGGCGCGGCAACGGCACCGATTGCACCATGAAAGGAACGCCCCTCGGCACCTCGGCAGTATCGTTTGCCGGATGCCGCAGCAGGATGGCGTACTTGGATTGAATGAAATACACCCGGCCGTTGTAGGCCACACCCGATGAAGGGCTGGCCAGACCGTTCACCAACGTCTTTAACGAAGCTGTCCCGTCCGTATGCAGTGACGCCAGACTGACGCTACCGTCCAGCGGATCGTTCCTGGCGAAGGCATTACTTTCGAAGATCAGCAAACGCCCACCCTGCAAATACCGAATACCGTCAGCATTCTTCAACACCCTGGGAAAGACGACCTCCCCCACCCGACCGGCCCTGCCTTGCCTCACGAAGGGAACCCTGAACAGTCGGTCCGTCGCGTTAACCGCGCTCACATAGATCGCCTGTCCCGGATCGATCGCGATACCGTTGAGGCAAAAGCCGTTGCTTCCGGGGCAAAAGGCCGGATCCGAAACCCAGGTTCGCAGGTGCCCCGAGGAACGGTCCAGCACCAGTATCCTCGCATGCTTCGAATCGGTCACATAGAGACGGCCGTCCGGCGCCAGGGCCAGATCATTGCAATAGCCCCCACCCGGTAATGCATAGCTGTGCAAGGCCGCACCGGTCGCGAGATCAAAGGATTTCAGCGCACTCGGCGTCCGCGGCACCGTCGTATAGCCGAGGCTGCCGGAACAGGCCCACAGCCGGCCACGCTTCTGGTCAACCAGCACACCCTGGGTATTACTCAGGCCATTGCTGCCTGGTGCGACAAACAGCCCGGCCCGGTGCTGCCCTGGCGCAAGACGGGCAATGGCACCTTCCCGCCAACTGCCGATGTAGAAAGTCCCGTCAGGGCTGACCGCGATACTTTCAGGATAGAAATCCTTCGGCAGGGAAAAATCCCTTATCGGCGACGGCGGTAGCCAGCTGCAGGCCCACAAGAGGTTGATGACGGCGAGAAGCGCCATGGTTTTGAAAAGTCTGGACATGAAGGTTGCTCCCTGGAAAGGATAGGGGCACTCTATTCTTAACCAAGGAATTGATCATCGAAGTTTAGGTTCCCTCATTAACAACCAAAAGGTTAGTAATGGATTACCTGAAAAGCCTCGCTGTCTTCATTCGGGTTGCAGAACTCGGAAATTTCTCTGCCGTGGCGCAAGAGTTCGACGTGTCCGGAACCATGATCGGCAAACATATTCAGGCCCTGGAAAGACGACTGGGAGGGAAGCTCATTGCCCGCTCGACACGGCGACAAAGCCTGACGGACCTTGGCGCCCTCTTCCTGGAGCGCGCCCGCGCCATCCTCGCGGATATTGAAACGGCCGATGCCCTGGCGGATGAAATCCGGCAGCAACCCCGAGGGACTTTACGCCCAGCGCACCGACAGCGCTGGGCGTGGAGCGGCTGGTGGACGTCATCGCCGACTATCGTGAGCACTATCCGGAAGTGGATGTCGAGCTGAGCATTACGGACCGCGTCGTTGACCTGGTGGACGAAGGGTTTCATGTCGCGATTCGTACCGGCGACGAGATCCATCAGGACCTGATTGCCCGGCCACTTTCCCCCTACCGGATGCTCGCCTGCGCCAGCCCCGCCTATCTGGCATCGCATCCTCCCATTGAGAAACCGCAGGACCTTGAAGGGCATCAATGCCTGGCATTCGCACAATGGGGGCGCCACCCCGTCTGGCGCTTTCAGCAAGGCAATGACATCCGGACCGTCCCCGTCTCCGGCGGCTTCCGCTCAGACAGTGTGCTGGCATTGCGCCGTGCGGCCATCAACGGCCAAGGTGTGACCGTGCAGGCAGAAACCCTCGTCGCCGAGCCCATCGCCAACGGACAGTTGCAACAGGTTCTGCCCGGCTGGCAGCTAAGGGCCCGCCCCACACTCATCGTCTGGCCCCCGCATATGCGCAACTCTGCCAAATTACGCTCCTTCGTCGATTTCGTTACGGAGCATATGGGCGATGTAAACAGGGGATAAGGTTATTTCCTGAACCATTTTAAAGAAGACTTCGGGTAATCGGCCAAAGCGGACGTTTGTTTGTCCTGCGATGAGTGTCCGTTTCAAGCACTTTAACTGCCGCTGGCAGGCGGGACCCGAGAAAGGATGAAAAGTGGCTAGCGAACTGGTGGCGATTCACTCGATGCTGTTCTGGCTAGAGCTCTCGCCCTCGAAAATGATACGTCTACAAACAGGCCACATTAAAATACGCTAAGATGAAGGAGGGCTGCTGCGGTCGCCCCTTTTTATGGCATAAACAAGGAGAAAAAATGAAAGGTGTGATTTTGGCGTCTCTGGTAGGAGCCCTTCTTATGCTGTCCGGGTGTGCGACCGGATTGAGTCCTCAGCAAACGCAATTCATGGATCAGTACCAGGCGCGCAATTTAGTGGTGGAAAAGAAAAACCCAACCTTGGCGGCCGGCCTTGGAATCTTGCCAGGCGGCGGATCTTTCTACACCGGGCATATTGGATTGGGAATTCTTAACTTGCTGTTGTGGCCAGCCTCGGTGCTTTGGGACCCGGTTAGTGGACATAATGGGGCCGAGACGGCGAACTATTATGCAACTAAAGGTAAGGTGGACTATCAGCGCAAGCTAGCGGAAAACAAACTGGAAGATAGTTTGGCCGCCGGGACGCTGACAAACCAGCAATTCATACAGAAAAAGCGCGAGCTGGACGATCAGTACCCGCAATAAGAGCCCGGGGCGCCCTCAGGCTCTTAAGGAAGTTGAGGTAACTAGCCGGGCTTGCCCGGCTTCGTTTTGCCGTTGTTCGGCCTGCAACCAGCTCCGCTAAGTAGCTTGAAAATTTAGCCAGCATCCGCTCACATACTGTTTTAGTTACAAAGTTCGTGGCCATGCCTGAATCGCCAACATTTATCTAGCCACTTTCCAGTTTTGTACGGATGTCGTTTGCCAAGGTCCGGTATTGATGGGAACCGGACATGAATCGCAAGACAGGTAAACGTCTGCTTTGGCCGATTTGCAGACTAAGGATAGAGGTCCGGCACTTAGGCAAGGACGTTGTTTGGGGAAGCGCTTAGGCTTTTCGCAGAAACAACAAGCGACGCCTGCACTAGAAAAGAATGGTATTCCCGCCAAACGGGTGAATCCGCGGAAACATGACCTTCAGCCGCAAACGCAAACAGCTTTTATATCGCAAATAATTCTCACCCAAATCAACGAGATGCTGTCATCTCATTGCGATCTATCCGTCATCATCCGGACACGCACCAGTCATCTCTGTTCCCCACACTCTCCTTGCGGTCGAGTCAGAAACCGGAGTCCCTTCACCCCTCTGCGCTGTCGGTTCCGGAACCGGGAGAGGCTGACGCTCGCACTCAGGCATTTCGTCAAACACACCATAAGGAGATAATCATGTTTCGACGCAGCCTATTATCCAGGCTCGTTCTCGGCGCGCTGATTGCCGGCAGTACCAGTGCTGTCATGGCCCGGGATCATGCCCAGACAGCCACTCCCATCAAGCACCTGATCGTCATCGTGGGCGAGAACCATACCTTCGATAACCTGTTCGCCACCTTCAAGCCACGCCATGGCCAGTTTGTGACCAACCTGCTGTCCGAGGGTATCATCAAGGCTGACGGGTCCCCGGGTCCGAACTTCAAGCAGGCCATGCAACAGACCGCCTCTGTGACTGATCGCTATTCGCCGACACCGGAACAGAGCGGCGCCTACAGCTATCTTCCGCAACCGGCCACGACTTACGCTCTCGGCGTTCCCCCGGGCGTGCCTGATGACCGTTTCCCTGCGGATTTACCGGACGGTCCGTTCCAGATCACCGATTACGTGAACTACGACGCACACACCGGGGACCCCGCACACCGGTTCTTCCAGATGTGGCAACAGTACGATGGCGGCAAGATGGACCTGTTTGCCTGGGTCGGTGTGACCATCGGCGTCGGCGGTCAGAACAGCCCGCCCGCACCGACACCCGGTAACACCTATCAGGGTGGCGAAGCGTTAGGCTTCTACAACATGCAGGAAGGCGACGCCTCGATCTTCAACAACTTTGCGCACCAGTACGCCATCAGCGATAACTATCACCAGGCCGTTATGGGCGGCACCGGCGCCAACTTCCTCGCCCTGGTCACCGGCGATGTGGGGTACTACACCGACGGCAACGGCCCGACCATGCCACCGGCCAACCAGATCGAAAACCCGGATCCGCAACAGGGTACGAATAATTTCTATACCCAGGACGGCTACGGCGGTGGCTCCTACGTCAACTGCTCGGACTCATCGCAGCCCGGTGTCGCAGCCATCGATCAGTACCTGCGCTCACTGCCCTATAAGCCCTTCAACAAGGGCAACTGCGCCGACAACACCTACTACCTGGTTAACAACTACAACCTGGGGTATGACTACAAAGGCGATCCCCGCAAACTGGGGTCCGATAAGTTCGTGCTTCCGCCGCAGACGATTCCGACGATTGCAGACGCCCTGTCCGCCCGCAACATCTCCTGGAAGTACTATATTGGCGGCCGCCAACCGAATGGCGCACCGACCAATGAATACTGCGGCATCTGTGATCCGTTGACCGGCTTCACGTCGATCATGACGACCTCGCAGAAGAACAACCTGCAGGGCATGGAGCAGTTCTATCAGGATGTGAAGAACCCGAATACGCTGCCGGCCGTCTCCTATATCCGTCCCTTCGAAAGCGACGCGGGCCATCCCGCCGACGCGACGGTGCCGGATTTCGAGAAGTTCGTGCAGAATGTCGTTCAGCGTGTCCAGGCCAATCCAGAGGTATGGCGCCATACGGCGATCCTGGTGACGGTGGACGAAGGTGGCGGTTATTACGATTCCGGCTATATCCAGCCAATCGACTTCTTCGGCGATGGCACCCGGATTCCCCTGATCGCCATTTCACCCTACGCCAAGCGTGGCTATGTCGACCACAGCTATGCCGACCATGCTTCGATCCTGAAGTTCATCGAGCGCAACTGGGGGCTGCCGCCGTTGTCTGATCGCAGCCGTGACAACCTGCCGAACCCGGTCACCCGTCACGATCCCTATGTGCCGGTCAACCGGCCGGCGATTGATGACCTGATGTCCCTCTTCAACTTCCATCACCATGGGTGGGGTTGGGGACAGGATGATGACCAGCGTTGGAACGATCAGGACTGATTCCTGAAGATCCGATCGCGGGATGGTGCCATGCGCATCATCCCGCAACCGTCTCAGTCCAGTGTCTCTGCCGTATCGGCCAGCTGATTCGGGGAATGCAGCGGCGGAATCACCGACGCCATCAGTTGCAGACGACCCGTGATAACACCGCGCAGGGTTATCATTTCGTCGGCAATCGATTGCAGCTTGCAGGCTGGTCCCTGGACCAGAATGACTTCCATGGTCTGGCTCCGTTCCAGGTGTACGTGCAGTGAGCTGATCACCTCGTCGATATAGCGGTGCTGCAAGTCCGCCAACTGGTTCTGCAACCCCCGCGTTGAATGGTCGTAAAACAGGGTCACCGTGCCGGCCATCACTTCCTGCCCTAACTGCCGATGATGATTTGCCAGTTGCTGATTGATCATTTCCGCGATGGCCTGCGAACGGCTTTCGAACCCCCGGCTAGCCACCATCCGGTCGAGATCGATCACCAGATCCTCCGGTAGTGAAACACTGATCCGGCTCACAGGCCGCGGGCGTATCGGTAATCCAGCAGTCATAGCCTTTTCCCCGGTGGTGCAAGAGGCCGGCGGTGATCGATAACAGACCACCACCTCGCCCAAGGCACCTCAGAACATGTATGCGTAACGGTCGACTTCCCAGGCGCTAACGGTCTGGTGATAGGCCTCCCACTCCTGGCTCTTGTAACGGATGAACTCGTCGCGCAACGCCTTGCCCAAGGTCTTTTCCACCAGGGGATCCGCCGCAAAGGCCGCTACCGCCTCCTGCAGGGTCTGCGGCAGGAACTCGATTCCCCTGTCGTTACGCTCGGCTTCCGAGATTGCATAGAGGTTGTCCTCCTGCGGATTGCCGGGATCAATGCGCTCTCGGATTCCTTCAAGTCCGGCCGCCAGCGCCAGGGTCGCTGCCAGATAGGGATTCACGGCGCCATCGGCATTACGCGACTCACAACGACCGCCGTTCATCGGCACCCGAACCGAATTGGTTCTGTTGTTGGAGCCGTAGGAGTTGAACACCGGCGCCCAGGAGAAATAGTTCATCGCGCCCTGCCGTACCAGTCGCTTGTAGCTGTTGACGGTCGGTGCGAAGGCCGCACAGAGAGCCCGGCCGTGCTTGAGGATACCCCCAATGAAGTAATACCCCAGCTCCGTCAGGCCCAGTCCACGGGGGTCATCGGACGGCTCACAGGCGAACAGGTTGACGCCCGTTTCCAGGTCGAACAGTGACATGTTGAAGTGGGCACCGTTGCCGGTGCGGTCAGCGAAGGGTTTGGGCATGCAGGTGGCCAACAGCCCCTCTTCCTTGGCGTAGTGCTTGGCCATAAAGCGGAAGAAGGTGAAGCGATCGCACATGGTCAACGCGTCGGCATACTTGAAGTCGAATTCGTACTGGCCGTTGGCGTCTTCGTGGTCGAGGGAATACAGGTCCCAGCCCAGGTCGTTCATGCAGGTAGCAACCTTATCGAGCCAGGGCAGGCTATCGACAAAACCGCGCACGTCGTAGCAGGGCTTGTTCAGGCGATCATCCGGATTCGGCACAGAGAGCGTGCCGTCCTCGTGCTGCTTGAGCAGGAAAATCTCACACTCGATCCCCAGATTGAATCCGAATCCCATTTCCGCCGCCTGGGCAAGTACCCGCTTCAGGGCCACCCGTGTATTCAGCGGATACGGCTGTCCCTTAAAGGTGTTGTCCGCCGGCATCCAGGCCATCCGGGGTTCCCAGGGGAGCTGGATGACACCATCCAGGTCCGGTACCGACGCGATCTCGTCGTCGTTGGGCGCCTGGCCCAGCCCATCCAGCGCATAGCCGGTATACAGTTCCGACCCTTCGGCCATGTGCTCCAGGTGGTCGATGGGCACGACTTTGCCCTTGGGCACGCCATGGATATCGACAAAGGCACCGATGCAGTACTTAACGCCCTGCTCTCGTAAACGCGCCTGAATCGCCTGAATCTCTTCTTTGGATTTCATACTGGCTCCTCCCGTATCGGGTCGAAGTAGGAATAGTCGAGCGGGGGTTGCTCCTGCAGACCGCGTCGTATCAATGAACCCAGGTCTTCCACCATCCAGTCGAACCACTGCTGGCCCTTTCCGGCGCTGGCGCCGCTGGGCAGACCGGTCACCCCGTTACGGCTGGTGCGGTTCACGGGGTGGGCGAAGACAAGGCCGTCGGTACGATCCGGATCGTCGGCCTCTGTGAGACGGTCCATCCGGACCATGTCCGGCACGACAGCCATCATCAGTGAGGTTTCGGCATCGTTCGCATGCCAGTCGTCGCCATCGGCGAAATGGAATTCGCGGACACGCGGGCTCAGGGTTGCCGAGTTGAACAGCGCGACCATCAGGTCATCGTGTTCGGCCCGAAGCATTTCCAGCGCACAGCGCAGCGGCGCGGCGTTGGTGACATGGGTATTGACCATAAACAGTCGACGGACCCCGCTGTGATAAGCCCAGTCGCCAATCTGCTTGACCAGTTCAATCAACGTAATGGGTTGCACAGCCAGAGTGCCGGGCCAACGTCGGCTATGCCCCAGAGAGCAGCCGTAAGGCAGCGTCGGCAGCATAGGGACCCCGGTTTCCTCCGCCACGGCACGACACAGCGTATCGGCCATCACCGCGTCCATACCGCATCCCATATGAGGACCGTGCTGTTCGGTGGCGCCCACGGGCAGGATCGCCGCCCCGGCCACGGACGCCAGTTGCACCGGTACCTCTTTCCAGGTGAGCTTCGACCATTCCATCGTCAATCCACCTCGTCGCCGACATGCGTCAAACGCGCCACATGGGGAATCACCATTTCCGCCTCCTCTTCCTTGGGCGGATGGATCAGGCTTTCGAGACGGGCCTTGGTGGCGATGAACTCTTCGGAGAAACGCTGCTCCGGTGTACGCGGGTGCGGCACCGGCACTTCAATCAACTCCTGAACCTCGCCGGGATGCGCTTTCAGGACGAGAATGCGGTCTGCCAGATAGACGGCTTCGTCCAGGTCGTGGGTGATGAACACCACGGTGATATCGATGTTCTTCCAGATCTCCAGCAAATAGGACTGCATGCGGGCGCGGGTCTGGGCATCCAGCGCACCGAAAGGTTCGTCCATCAGCAGGATTCTGGGCTTGTTGGCCAGCGCACGGGCAATAGCCACCCGCTGTTTCATCCCCCCGGAAAGCTGGTGCGGATAGTGATCGGCGAATTTGCTCAGCCCCACCAGATCTATCCATTGCAGGGCTTCGCGCTCGGCGATGGACTTGCCGTTTCCGTTGACCTCCAGGCCGAACATGACGTTCTTCTTCACGGTCAGCCAGGGGAACAGGGTATATCCCTGGAAGACCATGCCCCGGTCCGCCCCCGGCCGGGTAACGGGGTTGCCGTCCAGCAACACCTGACCGCCACTGTAGGTTTCCAGGCCCGAGAGGATTCGGACCAGCGTCGACTTGCCACAACCTGAGGGGCCGATGACACAGAGGAACTCGCGACGGTGCGTCTGGAAGCTGACATCCTTGAGCGCCGTCACTTCACCCTGCGCGGAATCGAAGGTCTTGTAGAGGTTCTTCACATCCAGGATTACCGGGCGCTGCTTGAGGCGCTCGAAGCGCTCCCGCACCGCCGGCGACTGTTCCAGATACTTGGGCATGCTTTCAGTCTTGTTCATGACGCGTCTCCTCAGGCTTTGGTCTGCGACTGTTCCCAGGGGAAGAGCCGTCTGCCGAGCCAGGCGAGAAAGAGGTCCGTTGCCACACCGATAAAGCCGATGATCATGATGGCGGCATAGACGTTTTCGAAGTTCTTGTAGCGGGCCTGCTGGGTAATGAACCAGGTGATACCGGAGCTGGTACCCACCAACTCCGCCACAATCAGGTAAGTCCAGGCCCAGCCCAGGAGAATCCGCTGGTCTCGGTGGATATCCGGCAGGATGCCCGGCAGTACCACGCGCTTCAGTAGTTGCCAACGACTGGAGCCTAACGTCAGCGCCGCTTCAAGCAGGGACAGATCGAGCTTGCGCGTGGTGTTGGCTATCACCAGTACCTGTTGGAAAAAGGTGCCGATAAAGATGATCGCAATCTTGGGACCATCGAAGATCCCCAGCACCGCCACCGCCAGGGCGCCGAACGCGGGCGCTGGCAGGTAACGGAAGAATTCGATAAAGGGTTCTGTCAGCCGGGCTATCGGTGTGAAGGTCCCGCAGAGGATTCCCAGCGGTACGCCGATCAGCGACGACAGGAAAAAGCCCCAGAAAATGATCTGAATGCTGTGCCAGAGGCTCTGATACAACCATTTTTCACTACGCATCTGCGGTGGTGTGGTAAAGGCCGTGTAGAAGGCTTTAGCCACCTGGTCCGGCGCCGGCAGATAGATCGGGTTTGCCCTTACCCCCTCAGGCGGCTTCTTGCCCGCCTTGTCCATGGCGCCAACCTGCGCCTGGAAGACTGCGCGGGAGACCTGCATACCGGGTTGCAGGAATCCCACGCCGCCAGGGTCCGTGATTTTGACCTGAGGGTGCCAGACGAAAGGGACATAACTCACCAGGCACCACAACAGCAACGGCAGCAGAAAGGAACCGATGGTCAACATCCTGCGGTTGCGAGGGGTAACTGACTGGCGCACCGCGAACCATTGGCGACTACCCATGCAAAATTCTCCTTCTCTGCTGCCGGTTGGGACTCAGATCGTTAGTGCATCGCTTCGGTCATGGACGGATCGATATAGCTGCTCACGTCCTGCGACTTCTTGTACACGTCGTACTTCAGGTTGAACTTGTTGACGATCTCCGTAGAGCCATACATCGAGGAGAAGCCATCCCCTATCTTGAAGACCTTCTTCGCCTCAGGCAGCGTCAGGATGTGTGTTCCTTTGAGCAGCGGCGCATACTCCGCTGGCGAGATACCCACTCGGGCAGCCATGATCTTGATGGCTTCAGGACGGGTCTTGGGATCTTTGATGTAGTTGACGACGCGGTACCAGACCTTCATCACCTTCTTCCACTCTTCCGGGTGAGCCGCAAGGCTGGAAGGACTGACCGCCAGGGTGTCGTAAATCAGACCGGGTTCCTGGGCGGAGGTGAAGATAGGCTTGGCACCCGGCACCATTTCCAGGGCCTTACCGGAGTTAGGCTGCCAGGCGCCAATGGCACTCACCTGACCGGATGCCAGAACCTGCGGGGTTTCATTGGTCGGCACGTTGACGAGCTGAACGTCGTTCTCGGTCATACCGTATTTTTCGAGACCCTTGAGCAACAGCAGATGGTCGACGAAGCCCAGCTCGACACCAACCTTCTTGCCTTTGAGGTCCTTGAGGCTATTGATACCCGGCTGACCGACGATCATGTCGTTACCCGCCGAGTAATCGTTCACCAGGATCATCACACTCTTGCCACCGGTAGCCCCAGTGACCAAGGCATCGCCGTTGGTCATGCAAACCGCGTCCAGCTTGCCTGCCGCAAAGGCGTCCATCGAGGGCACATAGTCGAACCAATCGAATTCGACATCGACCCCGGCTTCCTTAAACCAGCCCTTTTCGATAGCAACCTGCCAGGCGACCCATCCCGGCCAGTCGCTGTAACCGATTTTCAACGGGGCGGACAGCGCCGACAGGGAGTGTCCCATCGTCAACGCAAACACCAGGCCGGCCAGGCCTGTCTTCAGGTAACGTAACACGGCTTTGGCTGTCATCTGCCATTTCCTCTTTGTGAGTATTACGATTTGTCGGATCGGTAATACCCGCAAAAGCAATGGCGGGGCCACTCTTGGAAAGACTAACTAAAACAGGTAGATGACATTAAAATGAGAGCAAAAGGAGGGATTTCGCGAGGAGTGGCGTGCACCGAACCAAGGCGCAACGCCACTTTTTGGGGCCTGACTACAGCGTCAGCAGAAGGCAAACAAAACGAGTCGGTTCAGTCTTGAACATCCACGCCCAGCAGTCCATCCAACTGGTCGTCCTTCGCGCGCCACAGTTCGTCGAGCCACAGTTTGACCTGCCCCCGATGACTGCTTTCCAGATCGTCTGGCCGGCGTAAGGGCTCGGGAATCGGACGACGTTCCACCCGCATGGTGATACGAGTCACCTTGCCGCAGAGGAACTCCCACAGCGTTGGTCTGCCGTCCGGGTAAGCGATGGTGACATCCAGGGTTTCATTCAGGGCATCCCCCATTGCATCCAGCACAAAGGCCACTCCGCCGGCCTTAGGTCTCAACAGGTGACGATAGGGTGATTTCTGGCGGTCGTGCTTGGCACGGCTATAGCGCGTCCCTTCAATAAAATTCATCACACTGACCGGTGTTGTCCGGAATTTGGCGCACGCTCGCCGCGTGGTTTCCATATCCTTACCGCGCTTTTCAGGATGGCGGGCGAGATACTCCGGTGAGTAACGCTTCATAAAAGGAAAGTCGAGCCCCCACCAGGCCAGGCCAATAACGGGAACCCAGATCAGCTCTTTCTTCAGGAAAAACTTGAGAAACGGGATGCGCCGATTCAGGACATGCTGCATCGCAAAGATATCGACCCAGCTCTGATGGTTGCTCAGCACCAGATACCAGCCTTCACGCTTCAGATCATCAAGCCCTTCGACATCCCATTGCGTGCGCTGTGTCAGCCGCATCCAGCCGCTGTTGCAAGCCACCCAACATTCGGAAATGACGATAATGACGCGGGTACAGAGAACACGCCAACCGTGAATCGGGATCAGTTTCAGCAGCGCAGGAATATAAAGAAGCACACACCAGAAGACGGTGTTGATAGCGAGTAATAAAGAGGCAATCACCCCACGGACCGGGGCGGGCAAGAATGTGAGCATGGATGCAACCTTGTGTTTTCTCTATAGGCCGACATCATAGTCACTCGCAACTACGAGGGGAATGTTTACGGCCAGGCGAATCGCGGGAACACTGCAGGAAAACCGCGGAAATTGAGGATGCAGTGCTAAAAGACTGGCAACGCACAACCGCTACCGTCTTCAGAAAAGGGATTTTAAAACGAAAAAGGAACGGGCATCCAACTCATACCCACAAGGATATGGTTAGATGAAAACCCGTTCCTGTCTGCCGGAAACGCGCCCGAAGGCGCACTTCAGCTAATACGGTATTACAAGCCTTACTCGGGGACGACGTTGCTCGCCTGAGGGCCTTTTGGACCCTGTTCCACGGTAAAGGTCACTTTCTGCCCTTCCGCCAGGGTTTTGAAGCCGGACCCCTGGATAGCGCTGAAGTGGACGAATACGTCCGGACCGCCATCAGCCTGAGAGATGAAACCAAAACCTTTGGATTCGTTAAACCACTTTACGGTACCTGTAGCCATTATTTATCTACCTTTTACCTTCAATAATCAGACTATTGGATCATGTTCACAGTACAGGTAATGGGAAGGGCATTCGGGAAGTATCTGCGAGGAACTACTCAAATAACCAATAACTGTACTCGAGCAACTATAGGCGAGTTCTTACTTTCGTACCACCACTATTTTTTGATCGGAGCAGAGAAAGTCGTTGTCCACTTGTTATACGACAGCGACACATTCAACAGGACGAGGATTCCATTCCTCTAACCGCAAATCACGATGCCGTAAGCGGCTGCTCTCCCATGGGCCGACGATCCTTTTGGGGCGTAATCGCCGGTGCAGGTTCCTGCTTGAAAGCGCCCGTTGCCAACTCTTCGAGGAAGTGGTTGGCCAGCAGATGGATGTCGGCAATACGCTGCCCGAGCTGATCAGCCTCCTGACTGGCGGCATGACTGCAACCCAGCGACTGTTCCGACAGATCATTCAGGTGCTCCACCTGACGCTTCATCTGATCGCCCAAGGTGGCCTGCTCCTCATTCGCAGCAGCGATATCCTGCATATAATGCGCGATACGCTCGACGTCCTGAAGCGTCTCCTGCAACGAATCCCTGACACCGTATCCCAATTGAACGGTTTCACCGACGGTGATCACGCTTTCATCGATAGCAATCACCGCCGACGCGGTATCGGCCTGCAACCCCTCCACGATGGAACCGATCTTTCGGGTCGACTCATGCGTACGCCGGGCCAGCGCACGGACTTCATCCGCCACCACCGCGAAGCCCCGCCCCTGCTCACCCGCGCGAGCCGCTTCAATAGCCGCGTTCAACGCCAACAGGTTCGTTTGTTCAGCAACATCGCGAATGACATCGACCACGGTCCCGATCTCCTCGCTACGCGCCTCCAACTGGGCAATACGCTGCCGGGCACCTTCCAGGTTTTGCGCCAGACTCTCCACCGCTGCACTGACCTGGCTCACCAGCCCCTGCCCTTCCTCGGTACGAGCCACGGATTGGCCCGCGGTTTCACTCGACTGCGCCGCTCGCGTCGCCACTTCATGGACACTCTGGGCCAGATGCTCCGCGGCACGACAGATTTCCGCGACATCCCGTTGTTGCTGCTCGACGCTGGCGGCCGACTCTATCGTCAGTTGCTGTGACCGCTCGGTGGCATCACGCAAAAAGCCACTGCTGTAAAATATGCGCGCGGCCACGGCAAGTAACTCCGAGCATCGACGCTCTATCGCAAATCGCACCAACCCCACTTCATCCTGCCGTCCGGTATAGATATAACTCATTATGCGCGCTGCGGAGCCGCCACCGGCTTCGCGCTCCAACCGAAACAGCGGCCCCATCGCAAGCCCCAAAACCGCAAGCCCCGAAACATAGGTTGCCGCCACCAATAGGGCGGCAGACAGGTTGATGGCATAGCCGACTGACGCAAATCCGATGGCCGGCAGCAAACCTCCTGCGCAAACCCGTCTCCAGAGGCCCATGCGTGGCAAGCGAAGGGCCAGCGGAAGCTTTCCCTGCCGCCAGACCGCATATAGGGATTCAGCCCGCCGGACCTGCTCCCGTTCAGGGGTAACCCGCACCGACTGGTATTCTACGATAGCGCCATGACGGCGAATCGGCGTCACATAGGCATCCACCCAATAATGATCGCCATTCTTGCAACGGTTCTTAACGACGCCCTTCCATGAACGCCCCATCTTGAGACAAAGCCAGAGGTCGGCAAACGCCTCCTGCGGCATATCCGGGTGCCGGATGATGTTATGAGCCTGACCGATCAACTCATCGCGAGAAAAACCGGACACCGCGACAAAATCGTCGTTAACGTCAGTGATGACCCCTTTCAAATTGGTTGTTGTAATCAACTGCTGGCCGGAAGGGACAATAACCTCCCGCTGGGTAACCGGATGATTGCGTCGCATAGCTCAAAGACCCCTCCTATGGGTAATTCCTGATTGTCAGAACGTCTCACTACGCGTCCTTCCGATTCAGTTAGGCAGTTCAGCCTCGCGATAAAAAGCCATTTTTTGCAAGTTGAAAGATTCTCACTAACAACAAGAAGCCTGCAAAAATTGGCTAGGCAACCCAATTTTCAGACACCTATCGTGTAAGCATGCACAAGGAGTAACGGCATGGTGTCGATAAGTGAACAACCGCAGCTGTTCCACCATATTTGCGAGCTTTCAGCGGAAGCATTGATGGTGACTCAGGAGGACCTGAGCATTGTCTACGTCAATGCGGCCTTTGAGGCGACAACGGGCTATCACTCCAAAGAAGTCCAGGGACAACGCCCGTCACTGCTCAGTTCCGGCTACCATGGGCCGGAGTTCTACCAGCGTATGTGGAAAACTATCGAGCAACGTGGCCGCTGGCAGGGTTTGGTGTGGAATCGACGCAAGGACGGACAGGTCTACCCGGAATGGCTCAATATCATCAGAGTGCAGGAAGGACAGGCGACCTATTACGCCGGACAATTTTCCGACCTTAGCGCCTTTGAAAACATTCGAAGCGATTTGCGCCGCTTCGCCTGCTATGACCACCTTACGGAGCTACCCAATCGCGCCCTGTTCGAAGATCTCGTTCGGGCACGACTCCGCCAGAGCGTGCGCCAAAACCGGCCTTGTGCCCTCCTGTTCGTCGATATCGATCACTTCAAGCAGTTCAATGACGTCTACGGACACCCATACGGCGACAATGTGATCCGGGCGGTCGCCCAACGACTGAGCAGCACCCTCCGGGACAGCGACGTGGTGGCCCGCTTCGCCGGAGATGAGTTCGTCGTGCTGCTGGATGACTGCGCGGAGAGCAGCAGTCTCGGCGACCTCTGCAAACGGATGACACAGGCCTTTGAAACCCCACTGATGATTGAAGGAGAGCCGCGTTATATCTCCGTGACCATCGGCGCTGCCCGCCACCCGGAAGATGGCAGCGATGTCGAAACCCTGATACGCAACGCGGACATTGCCCTCTATGCCGCCAAGGAAAGCGGACGTGGGCAGGCCCGTTATTTCAGCCCGGACCTTTTTGCACCGATTCTGCGAGCCAACCTGGTCGCCACGACGCTTCGTCAGGAACTGGAACGAACGCCCAAAGCTTTCTCCGCGGTCTATCAACCGCAGTTCGACCTTGCCTCTCAACAGCGAATCGGAATGGAGGTACTGCTCCGTTGGCACAGCCCTGTACTGGGAATAGTATCTCCAGCCGAATTCATCCCGATTGCGGAAAATCACAGCCTGATTCAGCCCCTTACGCTACGGCTGGTCGAAGCCGTCATGAGAGACATAGCCGGTGCGCCAACTGACATTTTCAGCCGCCACCGCCTGTGCCTGAACGTTTCGGCACTGCAGATTCCCAATGCCATCCTGTTGCCCGTCCTGGAACCGCTCCAGCAGCGTTGCGTAGCCCTGGGCATGGACATAGAACTCGAAATCACAGAGACCCAGCTGATGCGGCAATCGGAAAAGTTTCCACAAGGTCTTCGCGACCTTCGGCAAGCCGGATACAGCATTGCTATCGACGACTTCGGAACCGGCTATTCTGCGCTGGGTTACCTGCGACGGCTACCGGTAGATACGCTGAAAATCGATCGCTGCTTTATCCGCGAACTGGACCGAAACGTTCAGGATGCGGCCATCATCAAAGCCATCGTCGCCATGGCCCGGGGGCTCGACCTGAGAGTGGTGGCGGAGGGAATCGAAAACGCCCAGCAGTGCCGGCAACTCAGCACCGACGGATGCGACGTGGGTCAGGGTTTCTGGCTGTCCCACCCCCTCCCGTTCGCCGATCTCCTAACCGCCCCTCACCTGGCGCAGCCAATTGGCAATCCAACCGTCAACAATGATGAACAGTTCGTCAAATAATGGAGCCCATATGCAAAAAACGGGTATACGTTCCTTCCTAAAAACCTTAGCTTGGTCATGGTTATTCCCCGACCCTTTCTCCCTATAACACCGCGTTGTAAATCACTATGCGCTGCCTAGCCCGGGATATCAGTCTCCAGGTCATTGCCCAACATGCAGGATCTCGACTGCAGAATCTGGTGGAAGCCTTTCAACAGAACAATACAAGTCCGCTGAGGCTCTGCCCTTGCAAAACCCCCGTACGGCGAACGCGCGATGCTTTCTGGGCTGTGGCCGGACACGTCGGCATCGAGGTGAGCTATATCGACTTCGATCAGCCCGTACGCATATCCGGCCAACTACCGGCCTCTGAATACCTCGCGGTATTCACGCAGAGAACCCTGATCAAATTCAATAACCGGGTCCGGGATGTCGAAGCCTTCGACGTCGTTTTCCCAGACGCAAGACAGGTGCTCGAAGGGCTACTGCCGCTGCCATCGGCCCATTATCTGGTGCATGTCCACGAATTGGCAGAGGAGACGCCCGGTGACCTCCAGGCATTGTTCGATGCTGCTCGCCGCCGCCCGACCCGCAGACTTCGGCGGATACTGAGCCAACTGATCTGCGAACAGATGCAAACGATAAAGTTTGCGCAGGGAATCCACGATATCCGGCAAAAAATGGGCAGGCTTCGCGCTCGGCTGATCAACGCCCTTTCGCTACACGCGTCGGGCTCGCCTATTCCGCCGCCATCGACACAGCGGATCGACCCGCGCTTACAACGGGTCGCGGATTTTATAGAGCAACAACAACGTTGGGAATACGAGCCGGAACAGCTCTGTGAGTTGGCGGGGATGAGCTTGAGGGCCCTGTATTACGGCTTCGAGCGCACGTTTGGCACCACGCCCTACCGCTTTCATCGCAACTGTAAACTGGCCAGGGTCCGGCTGGCATTGCTCTGCGACGTCCCCCAGCAAAACCCCGTCGCCTGGCACGCCACCAATGAGGGATTTTTCCACCTGGGCCGGTTTGCCACCCAGTATCGGAACCTCTTCGGGGAGCTGCCGAGCGCCACTACAGCTCGCGCTCAGCGCACCGCAGTTGCCCCGCCCATAGACTGCACCGACCTCATGCATGCCGCAGACGGTTGCAACGCAGACGCCTGCGACCTGTGGTACGCCTGTGATGCACGGGAATAACGGCACTGCAGGTCGCTGCTGACGAGCGATCAAACGTCAGCAGCCACTTTGTAGGTGGGGCTATCGAGCTCATGGGAGCAGAAAGGCCCGGCCTGTTTGAGCAATGCGATACAGTCCTCTGACAAGTGGCGGAGCGATACCCGCTTCCCTATCTCGATATACTGCTTTGTCAGCTTATCAATCGCTTCCACACCGCTGGAATCCATTACTCGCGTGTGATTGAAGTCGATAACCACGTTTTCCGGATCGTTTTCCGGATCGAACAACTGGACGAAAGCCGTGGCCGACCCAAAGAACAAGGGCCCTTCAAGTTCATAGATACGGGTATCGTCGAGGTCCCGCTTATTTTCGATGGTGATGCGTGCATGCTGCCAGGCGAAAACCAGTGCCGAGATGATCACGCCCACAATCACCGCAACAGCCAGATCCGAGAAGACCGTGACCACCGTCACCGTGACAAGCACAAAGGCATCGGCTCGCGGCATCCGGGCGAGACGTTGAAAGCTGGCCCACTCGAAGGTTTCGATGCAGACCATAAACATGATCCCGACCAGGGCCGCAACCGGTAACAGGGCGATATGCGGTGCCAGGACGACAACGAATGTAATCAGGAGCACAGCCGCAGTGAAGCTGGACAGGCGCGTCAAACCGCCGGAGGTAAAGTTGATCATGGACTGGCCGATCATGGCACAACCTGCCATGCCGCCAAAGAAACCACAGGTCAGATTCCCAACCCCTTGCGCTACGCATTCCTTATTGCCGCTGCCCCGCTTGCCGCCGATTTCATCCAGCACACTCAGCGTCAGCAAAGACTCGATCAATCCAACCAGTGCCAGGATAACCGCGTAGGGCACGATGATCTTAAAGGTCTCGAAGTTCAGAGGCGCCATTGGGATATGGAAAACGGGGAAATGACCGCTGATATCCGCCAGATCCCCCACTCTCTTGGTATGCAATCCCAACCCGATCACCAGCGTAGTGACAATGGCGATAGCCACCAGGGAAGCCGGAACAACTTTGGTAAAACGCGGCAGGATTGCCACAATGGCCATCGTCAGCGCGACCAACGCCCCCATCACCCAGGTTTCGCCCTTAAACATGGGTAACTGCGCCAACATGATCACAATCGCCAGCCCATTGACGAATCCGAAAATCGCTGGCTGCGGCACCAGGCGAATCAGCTTACCGAGGCGGGCTACACCGATACCGATCTGGATCAGGCCGGTCAACACCGTGGTCCAGAGCACATATTGCAGGCCGTGCGCCTCCGCCAGTGACGCCATCACCACCACCATGGAGCCGGTAGCGCCGCTGATCATGCCCGGTTTACCACCGATCAGGGCGGTAATCAGTCCCAGCATAAAGGCGGTATAGAGGCCCACTGTCGGCGAAAACCCGACAACCAGCGAAAAAGCCACAGCTTCAGGAATCAGCGCTAACGCAACGACAGAACCGGAAAGGACGTCGTTCTTTGCATTAGCGGTAGAATAGTTTTTCAGGTCGAACATGCCGTCTCACTCAATTCGGAAAGTCAAAAGCATCCCGTCACGGTATTAGCCGCGGTTACAGGGACAATGAACGATGGAATAGATGAATGAGAACTAGGGTGGCGTCAGGCTGGATACAACAAACATCACAGAGTTAACCGTTTCCTTATCGGGGCGCGCGACAATAACACAGCAAGAGGGGAAAGGCACGGATAATCAAGGGACGGAGAATGTCCGCCCCTTGGATGGGATCTCGGGAAGTGGGGTTTAACCTATGGGCTCAGGCCGCACTACGCCGCTTGTGGAGAGCAGAAACCAACTCGGCTTCAGGGCGGGATATGCCGCAGGAGTTCATCAGGTCTTCGATGTCAGCGCCCAACTCCACAAGCCGTGACGCCTCATCGTAGGAAATACGCAACGGATCGTTCTGACGCATTTCCTCAATCGTGCTTTGCAGCTGATGCAACTGCTTTTCACACTCCTGCACGCGACGGCCAACACCAATACTGCCGCTGGTCAGCGCGTGAAGTTCGCGCCCCTGGATTTCAAGCCCGCCCTTCAGGCGTTCGTCCTGGCGATCGAGTCGCCTGCGTAGCAGTACCGTCTGGATTCCCAGCAAAACCACTGCAACCGCAGTAATGGCCCAGGGCAATAAAGTCAGCCAGTCAGTCACGTGTCACCTCCCGATCAGTGAGCCGGATCAGAGGGAGGCGACGTCTGCCCACTCCTCGTCCGAAAGCATCTTGTCGAACTCAACCAGAATGATGAGTTCACCGTTCTTGTTGCAAACGCCCTGGATGAACTTGGCACTTTCCTCGTTCCCCACGTTGGGCGTGGTTTCAATCTCACTCTGACGGAGATAGACCACCTCGGCCACCGAATCGACCAGGATACCGATCACCTGGTTTTCCGCCTCGATCACCACTATGCGGGTGGCATCCGTCACCTCGGCATCCATCAACCCGAAACGGCGGCGGGTGTCGATAACCGTCACCACGTTGCCGCGCAGGTTAATGATTCCCAAGACGTAGTCCGGGGCACCGGGGACCGGCGCTATCTCCGTATACCGCAACACTTCCTGGATACGCATGACATTAATGCCATAGGTCTCGTCATCCAGCCTGAAGGTCACGTACTGCAACATCGTATCTTGGGACGCCTGACTATTATTTCCGCTTTGGGCAGCCATACCTGAAACTCTCCGGTGCGCTATGCGGGCGAACAACCTGTGACCCATTCGCATCGTTCGATGTTTCAGGGCTGCTCGCGCGCGTCAAATTTTCATCGCCAGTGCCCTTTACTATAGAACAGGGCACAAACTGTGCCAGTCCCGACAGCGTCGTAACCGGCATTTTCAATTCAGATCCAGGCGCCGCTCCTGCTCAGCCCGTGCCAGCAAGGTAGCCATTGCCCCCACATCAATCAAGGCACACATGTGTTTAATCACCGTTCCGGCCAGCCAGGGACGCTTGCCGGCGCCCTGTCGCCACTTGACGTCATCAGGGTTAAGCGTGAACGATTGCGCCACTTCATCACAAGCCAGCCCCCAATCGCTGTCATCAAGACTGATCACCAACTTGTAGTTTTCGGCACAACCTTCGGGATAACGACCCGGCATAACCCAGGCGGCAGTATCTACAACCCGGATATTACGTTCGCCCAGCGGCAGCATTCCCAGGAACCAGCGCGGACGGCCCGGCAATTCGGTCAGCTCCCGGTCGATACGGTGAATGGCCCCGAGCAAAACCAATGGTACGGCCAATTGTAGCCCAGCAACCTTGAACAGCAGGCATTCGAAAGGGTGACGGGACCACTCCGGTCGCTCAGTCGGCCCCTGTGGCCTGCCGCCATCGGTGGGTGCCTCGGTTTCCGTACGCTGGGCTTGAACGGTTTCCGCCGCCCGAGCCTTGACCTTGGGTGTTGCTAAAGGAGCAGGCTGTTCAGTTTTCGTGCGCGCTTGCGGAACCGTTGTTTCAGGAGCCACTTTCGTTGGCGTTTCGGTTCGGGTTTGCGGTGCCGTTTTCGGCGGTGCCGGAGCAACCTTTAACGGAGGCGGCGCAATTTTGGGCATCACCGCGACCGGCGCCGGTACCCGTTGCCCTGCCACCTGACGAACGGTCGTCCGCGTCGACTCTTCAGAGGAAGACACGCGACCACTGCCCTGAACGTGCCGCGCAGCCGAGGTCTCAGAAGCTTCTGCAGGCTCGTCGTCCATAGTGCGCGTGGTGGCACTGTGCAACAGCTCATCCAGATAGCTGGCTAATGCACCATTCGGCGTACTGGAATCGTTGGCGTCGTTTGAACTCACTCCGGCTCCCGAAATCACGTTAGGAGGAACAAGGCTTTCTATTTACACTGTCAAAATATTGTCAGCGGCAAACTAGGCGGAACGGGTCTGCGGCTGTGCCGGCACTTCGTAATTGGCTTGCAGATCCAACAGCAGGCGCTTGTAGGCTCTTACGCCATGCGTCTCCGCGTCGAACACCGACGGGAAGGTCCCCATCCGGCTGGCGTCACGGAAACGGGTATCGACAGGAATGGCAAAGCGCCATAAATGATCGGCATCGTATTGCTGCTGCAAGGCCCGAAGGCTCTGCACTGATGCCTGGGTACGACGATCGAACAGCGTCGGGACAATGACGTACTTGAGGTTGTTCTTTTGCGAGCGCATCACCATTTCAAGGGTATGCAGCATGCGCTCAAGTCCCTTGAGGGCGAGGAATTCGGTCTGCACGGGAATCAGCAACTGCTGGGCAGCCGCCAGAGCGTTGATCATCAGTACACCCAAGGACGGCGAATTGTCGATCAACACATAGTCAAAGTCCTCCCAGAGCTGCGCCAGGGCTCGGGAAATGATCAAACCCATGCCTTCGACACCGATCAGCCGTCGCTCCAGCGTGGCCAGCGCCGTCGACGCCGGCATGAGGAAGACATTACTCAGCGGTGTTTCCTGGAGGAGTTGCGCCGGCAGGTCCTGCGGCACCTTGCCATTATGCTGAAACAGATCGAAAGCACTGTGCGCCATGGTATCCGGATCGTGCCCGAACCAACTGGTCAGGGAGCCATGGGGATCCAGGTCCAGCATCAACACACGCTTGCCCGATTCGCCCAGCAAACCCGCCAGAGTCGTCACAGTGGTGGTCTTGCCGACCCCACCTTTTTGATTGGCCACCGCCCAGATACGCACGCCTGCTCTCCTGTCTTGATGTGCACACTACTTGTCAATGACGCGACACGGGCCCTGGCTATTGCGCGCAGCACCCGAAACCAACATCGCAGCTTTTAGCTTATCGGCCGACGATGAACGGACATGAGTCCGTACGGCAAGCCATTGCCGACACTGACCTTCCTGTGGACAGTAATTCAGGATCTATGCCAGTTTACCGCAAACGCCTATTGCAAGGCGCCCCTGACGTTTGGATCACGTGAAATGAGGATGACGACACGTCGATTGCGGCGACGTCCTTCCGCCGTGTCGTTGCGCGCCACCGGCTGGTACTGGCCAAAACCGACCGCAGCCATCCGCTCGGCATCCATGCCAGAGGCCGCCAACAGGCGAACGATGGTAGCGGCGCGCGCCGCTGAGAGCTCCCAGTTGGAAGGGTACTGGCCGGTTTTGATCGGCAGGTTGTCGGTAAACCCCTCCACCAATATGCCGTTGTCATGATTGCGAAGTATCGATGCGATTTTTTCGACAACGGGAAAGGCGTCATAGTGCGGTTCAGCATCGCCACTGGCAAACAGCAGACTGTCGCGCAGCGACACCTTTATCCATTTGTCGTTGACGCTGACAGTCACCAGCCCCTGGGACATCAGGGCACCGAACTGGGAGGCAAACTTATTGGCGATAGTCTTCAGTTCCGCCGAGCGGCGCTCTTCGATCCCCTCGGCATTCTTCGGCGCTTCCGCGATAGGGGTCACAATCTGGTCTTCAGGCACCTGTCCCGACTGCGTCGTATCCTTGCTGGGAACAGGAACCGGCTGGGGAGCTTTTCGAGGGGCGTTGAATATGCCTTCCAGTGTATCTGAGAGGACCTTGTACTTGCCCTCATTGACCGACGAAACGGAATACATCACCACAAAGAAGGCAAAGAGCAGCGTGATGAAATCCGCGTAGGAAACCAGCCAGCGCTCGCGGTTGTGCAGGTCGTCGGGAGAGCGTCTTCTCCTGCGAACCCCGTGCTTCATTGCAAAAAGCCTCGCAGACGCAACTCGATCGAGCGCGGGTTTTCACCTTCCGCGATGGCAATGATCCCATCGATCATCATTTCTTCGTAGCGAGACCGTTCCTTCACCACCCCCCGGAGCTTGTTGGCGATAGGGAAAAGCAGCAGGTTGGCAAAAGCGACGCCGTAGATGGTGGCGACGAAGGCCGTCGCGATCCCCCGCCCCAACGTGCTGGGATCCTCAAGATTCGTCATAACCTGGATCAGGCCCATCACCGCCCCGATAATACCGATCGTCGGCGAGTAACCGCCCATCGATTCATAGACGCGGGAGGCATCGAAATCCCGTTGTTCGCGGTACTCCAGCTCCACTTCCAGGATACTGCGAATGGCTTCGGCTTCAGAACCGTCGACCAGCAGTTGCAATCCTTTACGGGCAAAGCGCTCAGGCTCCTTTTCCGCCAGGGACTCCAACCCCAGCAACCCTTCCTTGCGAGCCTTCATGCTCCATCCGATGACCTTGTCGATGCCGTCTTCCAGGCCGACATAGGGCGGCGTGATCACCCAACGCAACATCGTCAGGGCGCGTATCAACAGAGGGCGGGAGGTTTGCAGCATCGTCGCCGCGACGGTACCGCCGACGACGATCAGGATGGCAGGACCGTTATACAACGAGCCAAGACTGCCGCCCTCCAGAAAATTGCCGCCCAACAGGGCGGCAAATCCAAGGATGACGCCGATCAGGCTCAGGACATCCATTAGATGACGTCCTCAATCAGGCGCGGCGCAAAATCCTCCAGTGAAAGAACCTCATCTGAAAGGCCGGCACGAGCCACGGCCATGGGCATTCCATAGATGACGCAACTCTTCTCATCCTGGGACCAGACAACCGAACCGGAGTCCTTCATCAACCGACAACCGTCCTTGCCGTCCGCCCCCATGCCGGTAAGGATGATGCCTAACGTCTTGCCCGGATAAGTCCGCGCCAGGGAGCCGAACGTGACGTCGACACAGGGTTTGTAATTGAGACGGTCGTCGCCCGGCAGAATACGGACCTTGCCGTGACTCCCCTTACCCTCCACCAGCATCTGCTTACCGCCTGGAGCTAACAGGGCCAGCCCCGGCTTGAGTTCATCGCCATCTTCGGCCTGACGCACCTCTATCTGACAGAGTTTGTTCAGACGATCCGCAAAGGCCGGAGTAAAGCTGGCAGGCATATGCTGAACCAGCACAATCGGTGCCGGAAAACGCGCCGGCAACTTGGTCAGAATACGCTGTAATGCAATGGGGCCACCGGTTGAAGTCCCTATCGCCACCACATTGTAGTGACGCGGCACAGGCCTTCTGCCAGAACGGACGGGCCGCTCCGGCGCAGAAGGTTCCTGACGGGGAGTTCGCTCGGGCTGAATCGGGCGCGTTCGGCTGCTGGGTGCAGCGGACGTCAAAGGCTGCCGCGCGGCTGACGCCGAAGGTGTCGGTGTCGGTGCCGCAGGTGCGGGTGCCGGTGCAGTTGGCCGGGCACTGCGAACACCGGGACGACTACGGGAAATTTCCAGAATCCGCTGCTTCAGAACGTTCTGGAGTTGGCTGGCGTTCTGCGCGATATCTTCGAAATTCTTGGGGAGATAATCGACGGCGCCCGCCTCCAACGCATCCAGCGTGACACGCGCACCTTCATAGGTCAGTGAGGAAAACATCAACACCGGTGTTGGACGGTTCGCCATGATTTGCTTCACAGCACTGATGCCGTCCATCACCGGCATTTCATAATCCATGGTAATAACATCCGGCCGCAACTTCTCAGCCAGCTCAACGGCCTCTCGCCCATTGGTGGCCGTGCCGACCACCTTGATACTGCCGGCGCCATTGAGAATTTCAGTCAATCGCTTACGGAAAAATCCAGAATCGTCGACAACGAGGACGGAAACCGTCATGCAATCCTCTCCCGGGATGTATTCGCTCCATAGCAGCCCACCTGCCGACCGTGCCGGGCAGCATGGCGGTCACATACCACCGCCATGACTCAGGCGTATCGCTGCAGAAGGGACGGAACGTCGATAATCAGCGCAATACGTCCATCACCGGTAATCGTCGCGCCAGCCATACCTGGCGTACCGTGCAACATACGTCCCAGCGGCTTGATCACCACCTCTTCCTGACCGATCAATTGATCAACAACGAACCCCACCCGTTTAGTGCCCATCGCAACAATGACCACATGACCGTTCTCGGGCTCGACTTCACCGAGAGCCCCTTTCACCAGCCAGCGTTTGATGTGGAACAAGGGATAGACCCGGTCACGGACAACAATACACTCGCGACCGTCAACGATATTCTTCTTGGTCAGATCAAGGTGGAAAATTTCAACGACATTCACCAACGGTAAAGCGAAGGACTGATCCCCCAACATAACCATGAGTGTGGGCATAATCGCCAGGGTCAACGGCACCTTGATCATGATCCGGGAGCCCTTGCCCAGCTCCGACTGGATGTTGATGGAACCGTTGAGCTGACTGATCTTGGTTTTGACCACGTCCATGCCGACACCGCGCCCGGAGACATCGGAAATCTGATCTCGGGTCGAGAAGCCCGGCATGAAAATAATGTTGTAACACTCGGTGACCGTCAGCCGCTCGGCAGCATCCGGATCGAAAAGCCCCTTGTCGACCGCCTTCTGGCGCAATTTGTCAGGGTCCATACCGGCGCCGTCGTCTTCGATCGAGAGCAGGATATGATCACCTTCCTGCTCTGCCGAAAGAATGATCCGGCCTGTACGGGACTTACCGGCGGCTTCACGCTCATCCGGCATTTCGATACCGTGATCGACAGCATTGCGAACAAGGTGGACCAGTGGATCGGAAAGCGCCTCGACCAGGTTCTTGTCGAGATCGGTTTCTTCACCCTTGAGCACCAGGTTGATTTCTTTCTTGAGATTGCGCGCCAGATCCCGCACGACGCGCGGGAAGCGACCGAAGACTTTCTTGATCGGCTGCATCCGGGTCTGCATGACCGCAGACTGCAGGTCGCTGGTCACGACATCCAGATTAGAAACCGCCTTCTGCATATGTTCATGCGCGATTTCGTTGCTCAAACGCTGCATCCGATTGCGCACCAGCACCAATTCGCCAACCATGTTCATGATATCGTCGAGGCGCTTGGTATCGACTCGCACCGTGGTGTCCGCCGCATTAGCGGTTTCACGGGGGGCAGCGGATCGCTCGTCTTCAGCGGCACGGGCAGGCGCAGCCGCCTTGGCAGCAGCGGGCTTCGCCGATGCGGCAGGTTTTTCGTTCTTGGCTTTGGGCGTCGCAGCGCCAGAGGCACCCTTGGCAGGCTTATCGGACTTGGCTGCGGCTTTCGGCCCGGCCTTATTCGAAGGCTCCACGGAAGGCCCTTTACCCTCGCCATGCAATTGGTCGAGGAGCTGCTCGAACTCATCGTCCGTAATCAGCTCGCCGTTTTCATCCGTCTTCGCGGAGGAATCGGCTTTTGCTGCGGTCTTGGGAGGCTCGGCATTCTGCGCAACTTCGCCACTGAAACTCCCTTTGCCATGCAATTGATCCAGCAAAGCTTCGAATTCATCGTCAGTGATTTCATCGCTATTTGCAGAGACGGATGACGTTTTCGCCGAGGCAGCGTCAGCGTCCCCGGACGAATCAGGCACCCCTTGGTGCTGGCCCGAACCATGCAATTCGTCGAGCAGCGCTTCGAATTCATCGTCGGTGATATTGTCGCCACCGGCTTCGGCGACAGAGGTGGCAGCCGGCGCCTTTTCTTCATCGAGCGCATCAAGCAATTGCTCGAACTCGTCATCGGTGATGTCGCCATGCTCATCGGCGTCACTCGTCCCTTCCGCCACCTCATCGACCGTCTCTTCGACAGGCTCCGACACAGCGGTTTCATCTTCCGGCTCAGCCAGTTGATTGAGCTGTTCGATCATCGCGGGATCGGCCGGAGTTGGCTCTTCCATGTTCCGCACTTGGTCGAACATGGCGTTGACGGAGTCCAAAGCCTGCAGGACGATATCCATAAGGTCGGAAGTTACCCGACGCTTGCCATTCCGCAAGGTGTCGAATACATTCTCGGCCGCATGGCAGCAATGGACCAGAGCATCCAGTTGCAGGAAGCCAGCCCCGCCTTTTACGGTGTGAAAACCACGGAAGATGGCATTGAGCAAATCCCTGTCGTCCGGATTCTGCTCCAGGTCCACCAATTGTTCCGATAGCTGTTCCAGGATCTCTCCAGCCTCGACTAGGAAGTCCTGTAAAATCTCTTCATCGGCATCAAACGCCATGCAGCGGCTCCTCAAAAGCCAAGACTGGACAACAGGTCATCCACTTCGTCCTGACCAGACACCACGTCCGTTCGCCCTTCAACATGAAGTTGCGGCCCTTCGGCACGGATGCCGTCTTCGTCTTTATTGTCATTATCAATGTCATGAACCGTACCCGTGATGTTATCCACGTTACTGGCCATGACGACGAGCTGAACCAGGTTATCCTCAACCTCCCTGACCAGGGTGGTCACCCGTTGAATAACCTGCCCCGTTAGATCCTGGTAGTCCTGTGCCAGGAGTATTTCCGAAAGGTTTCCATAGACGGTGTCGGCATCGGTCGTCAGCTGCCCAAGGAAGCCGTCCACCCGCTTATACAACTCGCGAAACTCCGCCGGCTCCATTTCCCGCCGACGAAGACGCTGCCAGTCTTCACTGATGGCTGCCGCTTCTTCCCGCAACGCGGTGGCAAGAGGCATTGTCGCTTCGACCAGATCCATCGTCCGGTTGGCCGAACGACCGGTCATGTCGATAACGTACTTCAAGCGATCCGACGCATCCGCCATCTTGGACAGCTCTGCCTGCTGTTCCAAATTATGGGCGTCGATATGAAAATTACGAATCGATTCATGCAAGGTGCGAGTCAACCGACCGACTTCACGGTACAGGCTCTGATCCCGAACCTCACAAAGGTCATTGATCTGTCGCATGGCCGCCGGAAAATCTCCGGCATCTACCAAGTCCTTGAGCGTCGCACTTTTTTCGCGAAGTTGCTCCTCGAACTCGGGATCTAACTTCGACCTACTTTTTTCTTTAGAATCGGTCATGCCCGTTCCTGCGAGCCTCTCATCAGGACTGGATGCGTTCGAAAATCTTCTCGATCTTCTCCTTAAGAACCGCCGCAGTAAACGGCTTCACTACGTAGCCGTTCACACCGGCCTGAGCAGCTGCGACGATCTGGTCACGCTTGGCTTCAGCGGTGACCATCAATACCGGCAAACTCTTCAAACCATTGTCGGCGCGAACCGCCTTGAGCAGATCGATGCCTGTCATTCCAGGCATGTTCCAGTCCGTGACCAGAAAGTCATATTTGCCCGTCTGTAACATGGGCAGAGCCGAATTGCCGTCGTCCGCTTCATCCACATTGGTGAAGCCTAGATCGCGCAACAGATTCTTGATGATTCGCCGCATCGTGGAGAAGTCGTCCACGATGAGAATCTTCATATTCTTGTCCAATGCGACCTCCAGAGTTAATCAAGCCTGGAATTCCCGAGAATTCATGGCCCTATCGCTAAGTCTAGCTGGTTGTTCGTGGCTAGCCAGTCAAACCTGCTGCCAATCCTGCAAACGGGCACGCAAACGCATGGCCGCCTGGCTGTGAATCTGGCTGACCCGGGACTCGCTGACCCCAAGTACAGCACCAATTTCCTTCAAATTCAGCTCTTCCTGGTAATACAGGGCGAGCACTAATTTTTCCCGCTCAGGAAGCATTTCGATCGCGTCGGCGAGGCTGGCCTGAAAGGCCTCCTGCTGAAGCCCGTCGAGAGGGTTCTCGCCGTGCATCACATCTTCATCCAGTGGCGCTTCCCCGGTCTCACTCAACGCTTCCAGGCTAAACAGCCGGCCGCAGACAGCATCAGCAAGACAAGAGTGGTAATCGGAAATCGACAGCCCCATTTCGGCCGCGATCTCATTGTCACGCGCATCTCGATGCTCGCGGCTCTCGACCACCCGTATCGCTTCCGAAATACGACGCGCATTCCGGTGCACGGAGCGCGGGACCCAGTCACCCTTACGGATCTCGTCGACAATCGCTCCACGAATACGGATGCCCGCATAAGTCTCGAAGGAAGCTCCCCGCGAAGGCTCGTACTTATGCGCAGCTTCAAGCAGCCCGATCATACCGGCCTGCATCAAATCTTCCAGCAGCACAGAATCAGGAAGCCGGGCCATCATATGCAAAGCGATCTTTTTGACCAGCGGCGCATGGCTTCGCACCAATGCCTCCGCAGCCCGCTCGCTCGCTTGATGATAGATCCCCAGGCCCTTCGCCAGTGTCATTGATCGTGGTACCGCTTGTCAGCCCTGAAAACCCGGTCGTTCGCAAAAACGTCCAGTACAACACCCATCACGCCTGTACCAGCCGCTCCACGAAAAACTCCAGATGACCACGCGGATTCGCCGGTAAAGGCCATGCATCGACCTTCTGCGCCAGCGCCTTGAAAGCCAGAGAAGCCTTGGCCCGCGGATAAGCCTCGACAACCGCCCGCTGACGCTGGACAGCCTTTTTTATGGCTTCGTCATAAGGGATGCTGCCGACATATTGTAGCGCAACATCCAGAAAGCGCTCGGTGACTCGGGATAACTTGTTGTAGAGGTGTTTACCTTCCTGCTGACTCCGCACCTGGTTGGCCAGTACCCGAAAACGGTAAAGCCCGTAATCGCGGTTCAGCAACTTGATTAGAGCATAGCAGTCAGTAATGGAAGTGGGTTCATCGCAGACGACCAGCATGATCTCCTGGGAAGCCCGTAAAAAGCTGACCACCCCTTCGGAAATGCCCGCTGCCGTGTCAACGATCAACACATCGATATCGTCGCCCAGCTCACTGAACGCATTGATCAATCCCGCGTGTTCCATGGGAGACAACTGCGTCATGCGCTGTGTGCCCGACGAAGCGGGAACAATCTGAATGCCACCTGGTCCCTCAACCAGGACCTCACGCAAACTGCTGTCGCCGGCGAGAACATCCGCCAGGTTGCGATTGGCGGTTATTCCCAGAAGGACGTCGATGTTAGCAAGCCCGAGATCCGCGTCCATTACAACAACGCGGCGCCCAAGCTCGGAAAGGGCAATAGCAAGATTGACAGAGACGTTACTCTTGCCAACCCCACCCTTGCCGCCCGTGACGGCAATAACCTGTACCGGATGTGCCTTACTCATACCGGAAGACTTTCTCTCGTTATTCGTAGTTATGGGTCTTTCCCGGGCGTCTCATGCAGTTAAGCGCAAGGGGGCCCGGAAGCCCGCGAAAACATGTCGCATGCCCAGACTTCGCACCGACACTCCGCCACTCCCTGGCCATATGACGAGAACAACGCTTTCGGGAAACCGGGGAACATTAACGGGATAGTATAACCCCCCGGAGAGATCAGGCACCTGTATTTGCGACGGCGGCCTGTTCGTGCTGCGCGCGCAGGCGCTCTATCGCCAAACGCACCAACGGCACCGACCGCGCCTGATGCAAATCCTGCGGAATTTTCTGACCATCCGTGTAATAGGCGACCGGCAACCGGGTTTCCATTGCGAAACCCAGTACTTCTCCCAGCGTTAACGCTTCATCCAGCTTGGTCATGAAGCAACCCGCGAGATTCACCATCTTATAACAATGATACGTCGATTTCATGATACGCGGCTGACTGGTCGCTGCCAGCACCAGATAGGGCTTGATAGCATGCCGGCTGGCAGCCAGTTCATGCAGTTGCTCATCCCATCCCTTGTCTGAGGCCGTGAGTCCCGCCGTATCGATGAGCACGAGACGACGGTCGGTCAACTCGTCGAGAATGTCATCGAGCGAGTTTGATTCATCCACGACGCGCACGGGAATATTCAGGATTCGGCCGAAAACAAACAATTGCTCATGCGCCGCGACCCGGTAACGGTCGGTCGTCACCAGGGCAATAGACTCAGGACCATAGCGCAGCACGTAACGGGCCGCCAGTTTTCCGATGGTGGTCGTCTTGCCTGAACCAGTGGGTCCAACCAACGCGTAAATACCACCACGCTCGGCCAGCTCTCGCTGTTCGCAATGAATACCGGCCGCCAGTGTTTTCAGCGCGGATTTCCAGCCGGCATCGAGCCGCCCCCGGCCATGGTCACGCGCCAGGGTCGCCGCCAATGTCGGCGACAAACCAAATTCAGTCAGTCGTTCTTCCAACCGTTTAGCGACAGTTCTTCCCGCCGGTGCCACCTGGGGCTCATTCATATTGCCCTGGCGGCTGATCATATCCTTAAGCGACAAAATTTCGGCACGCATTTCCGCCAGCGCGTCATTATCCGGCAGACTCTTCCGGGGCGCCTGAACAGGCTCCGGGAGGCTGACATCGAAATCATCGAAAGGCCCTGCCGGAGTCCGGCGTTCCCGTACTTCACGAATGCGATGGCGTGAGCGGTCAAGCTCTGCCTGCAGACGGCGATGCTGTTCCGCCTGTAGCTCAGCCAATCGTGCAGCATTCGTGGCGCCAACGCCTTCTTTGCCCAAGCGGTCGCGGGCCTCGCCTTCGTCATAATTGAGGGCCGTTACGATCTCGACACCACCATCGACCTTGCGATTGGAGAGAATGACGGCATCGTCCCCCATCTCCTCCCGCACCATGCGCAGGGCCTGCTGCATGCTGGGCGCGATAAACCGTTTGACTTTCATCGTAACTGACCTCCTGCATATCGCCTATCAAGCGACGACACACGCCTTACTGACCGATTGAAGACACGATGGTGATCTGCTTGTTGTCCGGCACTTCCTGGTACGAGAGCACATGGATTCGCTCAACACCATACCGGGCAAACCGCGCCAGGACTGGCCGCAATGGCGCCGAAACCAAGAGCACGGCAGGCTTACCCATCATCTCCTGTCGCTGAGCGGCTTCCGCCAGCGAACGCTGCAACTTCTCCACCAGGCCAGGCTCAAGAATCAAGCCCACTTCATCTCCGGCGCCGGATTGTTGACTCTGCTGTAACGACTTAAGCAACATCTGTTCCAATTCAGGATCCAGCGTAATCACCGGAATCTCTGGGTCATTACCGCAAATCGACTGGACAATCATTCGACGCAAGGAATGCCGGGCAGCCGTGGTGAGCACCTGGGGATCCTGGCTCTTCGGCTGCACGTTGACCATCGCCTCGGCGATGCTCCGCATATCCCGAATCGGAACCTCTTCGATCAGCAGGCTTTGCAGCACTTTCAGCAGCAAACTGATCGTAACGGTCGTCGGTACCAATTCCTCTGCCAGTTTCGGTGAGACCTTCTCCAACTGTTCCAGCCACTTCTGAACCTCTTCGTGACCGATCAGTTCATGCGCATGACGCTGCAGAATCTGGTTAAGGTGTGTGGCAACCACCGTGCTCGCATCCACAACGGTGTAACCCAGGGTCTGCGCCTGATCCCGCTGGGAGACTTCAATCCAGATGGCATCCAGACCGAAAGCCGGGTCCTTACCGTCAATCCCCTCGATGCGCCCGAACACCTGCCCCGGATCGATGGCCAGCTCACGGTCAGGATAGATCTCTGCCTCGGCAATGGTGACACCCATAAGCGTGACGCGGTAGGCGTTGGGCATGAGGTCAAGGTTGTCGCGAATATGGACCGAGGGCATCAGGAAACCCAGTTCCTGCGACAGTTTCTTGCGGACCCCCTTGATCCGGGTCAGCATCTGTCCGCCCTGGGACTTGTCGACCAAGGGGATCAGACGATACCCGACCTCCAGGCCGATCATGTCCACCGTGGCCACATCTTCCCATCCCAGCTCGCGGTTATCGCCCGGCGCCGGCAAAGCCTGGGCCGCGCCGCCGGCAGAGGGTTGCGCAGGCAAGCCGGCCGCTGCCGCCTGCCCTGCCGGACGCACCGGAAAACTCCCCTCTTCGGCGTCAACCTGCTGCTGCTGTTTCCAGATCCAATAGGCCAGCCCACCTGCAACGCCACCCAACCCCAAAAACGCCACATGCGGCATACCGGGTACCAGCCCCAGCAGGACCATAATACCGGCGGCAATACCCAGTGCCCTCGGCGCCGTGAACATCTGGCTCATGATCTGGCCAGACATATCCTGTGTGGTCGCCACCCGGGTGACCATGATCGCAGCGGCCGTCGACAGCATCAGCGAAGGAATCTGGGCAACCAGGCCGTCACCTATCGTCAGCAGCGCGTAGTTCTGCATGGCCTGGGCAAAGGTCAGATCATGCTGAACCATCCCGATGCCGACGCCACCCAACAGGTTGATTGCCAGGATCAACAGGCCCGCCATGGCATCGCCACGCACAAACTTACTGGCACCGTCCATGGAACCGTAGAAATCGGCTTCATCAGCAATTTCAGTCCGACGCGCCTTAGCTTCATCCTGATCGATCAGGCCGGCATTAAGATCAGCATCGATTGCCATCTGCTTACCGGGCATGGCATCGAGGGTAAAACGAGCGCTCACTTCCGACACCCGGCCGGCACCCTTCGTCACGACCACGAAGTTGATAATCATCAGGATGGCAAACACCACCAGGCCGACGGCGTAGTTGCCTCCGATCAGCACCTCACCGAACGACTGAATGACCTTACCGGCCGCGGCACCACCCTGATAGCCATGCAGGAGCACAACGCGCGTCGAAGCCACGTTGAGAGCCAGTCGCAGCAAGGTGGCCACCAGCAATACCGTTGGGAAGGCAGCAAAGTCCATGGGGCGCATCGCATAGACACAGACCAGCAGCACTACCAGAGACAGGGCAATATTGAAGGTAAACAGAACGTCGAGCAGGAACGGCGGCACCGGCAACGTCATCATCCCGAGAACCGCAACCAGGAGGATCGGTATCCCCAGGTTACCGCGAGTCAGAATTTTGACATTATTGAGAAGAACAGCTCGTTCCATGGATCAGGACACCTTTTGAAACACGAGATCCCGCGAAATGGCCGCCGCGATTTTGACGAACCGGGAAATATTGGGGGGACTGTTTCAAAAGCCGTGCCAGGAAAGTCTCGGCGGCAGCAAAACGGGCGCCACGGTATCCGTTTGGCTAGTCGTGACGCATATCTGAGGGGATCGGGAAGTCAGGCATACCCGGCTTGGGCCCCTGGCCGCGCCGGAATCGACGCAACTGGAACAGGTAGGCCAAGACCTGTGCTACGGCAACGTAAAGACCGGCAGGAATGGCATCACCGATATCGGTATTGTGGTAGACCGCCCGGGTCAGCGATGGCGTACGCAGAATATCGATACGATGCTCACGCGCGATTTCCTGGATCTTCATTGCCGTCTGATCGACACCCTTGGCGACCACGACAGGCGCAACCATGGTGTTCTGGTCGTACTGCAAGGCAACCGCAAAATGTGTAGGGTTGGTGATAATAACGTCGGCTTTCGGCACATCCTGCATCATCCGACGTTGCGCCGCTTCCATTTGCAGACGACGAATACGGCTCTTAACCTCCGGCTTACCTTCGGTATCCTTGTATTCGTCTTTGATTTCCTGCTTGGTCATGCGCAATTTCTTGCGATAGTCGAACAGCTGGAACGGCACGTCGATTAGGGCAATCAGGATCATCGAGCAGGAAAGCCACAAAAAGCTCCAGCTCAGAATCTTCAGAACATGTGCCATCGCCGGCCGGACAGACTCGTTGGCCAGAGACAGCAAATCACCGGTTTCGTGGTGCAGGATCAGCAGTGCGATCGCCATCACCACGCCAGCCTTGAGGAACCCCTTTACCAACTCGACAATCGAGTTCAGCGAGAACATCTTCTTGATGCCCTGCAAGGGGTTCAGGCGGCTGAATTTGGGAACCAGCGCCTGGCTGCTGAACACCGCGCCGCCGATGGCCACGGTGCCGGCAACGGCCGCAACGAACAGCAAAACCAGGATCGGCGTCGTCGCCAGCCCCGCATCCGACGCAGCGGCGAGCAGTTTCAGCCCCATCTGGTGCGGATCGAAGATGGTCTGCCGGTCAAGCTGCAAGGCCATGTGCATGACCTCAAGCAGCGCCTTGCCCAGAATGGAGCCAAATATCAGAAGCGCGGCCGCGCCGCCCACCAGAACTGCCATCGTCGACAGTTCCTTGGAGCGCGCGATATTCCCCTCCTCCCGGGCCTTTTGGATGCGTCGCCCGGTAGGGTCCTCCGACTTTTCCTGACCGTCTTCGTTCTCAGCCATTTACATACTCCGTCAGGGCAGCCCCTGCAGGTGGCGCATGAAAGCAAAAGTATCTTCACTCAGGCGCTGAAAATGCGGCAGGAAATCCCCTTCCAGCACCCAGATGGAAAATAGGCCGAAGAGCAGTGCAATGGGAAAGCCGAGGGAAAACAGGTTCATTTGCGGAGCCGCTTTGGTCATGACCCCGAATGAGATATTGACGATCATCACGGCCGTTATCGCGGGAAGCGCCAGCAGCAGGGCCGCCGAAAACATCCAGGTAATGTGGTGCACCAGTTCCCAGAGATGATTGGTTCCCAGGCCGGATTCGGAAATCGGCATGGTACGGAAACTCTCCAGAAAGACATCGAACACCACCAGATGACCATTCATGGCCAGATACAACAGCGTGATCGAAATCAGGTAGAACTGGGAAACCGCGGGCACTGAAATACCGTTCGTCGGGTCCACCATCGACGCGAATCCCAGCCCCATCTGCATGGCCATCATCTGCCCGGCAATGACGAAAAGCTGGAACAGCATCAATACCGCAAACCCCATGGCGGTGCCGATGAGAATCTGCTGCAAAGTTATCACCGTGGCCGCAAGACTTAGCGCATCAACCTTGGGAACCGCACCGATCATCGGCTGGATCAGAATGGTGATCAGTAGCGCGAGACCGACCCGCACCCTCATGGGCACCAACGCCGTACCGATCACCGGGACCACCATCAGGAAACTGCCGATACGAAACAGCGGCCAAAGATAGCGCCCTACCCACTGCCCGATTTCCGGCGCATTGACGACGAGCGGTTGCACAGGCGATCAGCCGATCATATAGGGAATGTTCATAAACAGGGTCCGGGTCTCATCGACCAGCTGGGTCATGATCCAGGGTCCGAATACGATCACGACAATCAGCGTCACGATAAGACGGGGCAGAAAGCTCAGGGTCTGCTCGTTTATCTGGGTGGCCGCCTGAAATACGCTGACGATCAAACCAACCACAAGGCTGGGGCCAATAATGAGACAGGACAACACAACAATCATCCACAGCGCCTGACGCATGGCATCGATAATGGTATCTGGTGTCATCATCGCCTCCGTTACATGCCGAAGCTAGCCGCCAGGGTGCCCATAATCAGGGTCCAGCCGTCGACCAGCACGAACAACATTATCTTGAAGGGTAGCGAGATAATAATGGGCGACAACATCATCATGCCCATTGCCATCAACACCGACGCCACCACCATATCGATGATCAGGAACGGAATAAAAAGGATAAAGCCTATCTGGAAAGCCGTTTTCAGCTCGCTGGTGACAAACGCCGGCATCAGCACCCAGAAGGAGACATCCTGTGGTGACTTGTAGGTCTTCCCGGACAGTTTGACGAAAAGGTTCAGGTCTTCCTTCCGGGTCTGCGCCATCATGAACTTGCGAAACGGCTGACTAGCCTTGATCACCGCCTCCTGGGCCGGCATCTGGTTATTCAGGTAAGGCTGCAAGGCTTCCGTATTCACCCGCTGAAAAACCGGTGCCATGATAAAAATCGTAAGGAACAGGGCCAGGCCGATCAGGATCTGATTGGACGGCGCCTGCTGTAACCCCAGAGCCTGACGCAGGATCGAAAAGACGATAATGATGCGCGTAAACGACGTCATCATCATCAGGAATGCCGGCAGGAAGGTCAGCGCCGTCATCAGCGCCAGGATTTGTATCGTAACGCTGTATTCCTGCGTGCCGTTAGGCCCCGGCGTGACGGTTAAGGCAGGAATTCCAATGGGCGCTGCATGGGCAGGCACGGCCAAGACGAGTAACGGCAACAGAAGAATCAGTGTCCGCCAGACAACATGACCTGAACGGGCAAAACTCATGAGTCCGAATCCCCTCTTTCGTCCTGCCCTCCATCAGGCCGGCCGGAACCCTTGCGACCGAATTTCGAAGGGGCTTCGCCGGAAAGCCCGCGATCCTGCCCCCCCAAGCCCCGCGCAAGCATCGCCTGCAGGCGGGAGGCAAACTCCCCCTCGGTCTTGCGGCCGGACGCCACCACGGGCTCGTCAAAAACATGCAACTGCCGAATGTTCTGCGGCGTAATGCCGATCAACACCTGGGTACCGGCCACATCCAACAAAGCCACGCGCTCCCGGGGGCCGACAGCAATCACACTGACCACACGCATCGCACCGTTGTTCACGCCCTGCAGGCCATTCATGCGCTTTACGAGCCAGGCGCAGACAAAAATAACGGCCAGCACCGCCAGTAATCCCAGCACCATGCTGAGCATTGTCTTGGTGGTGTTCGGCGGGGCGATGGTCCCGGCCGAGCCCGCTGCCATCGCCATCAGGGACGGTAGCCAAAGCAACGGGACAAAGACGAGCTTACGCATGGGGCTCACTTGGTCAGTTTGCGAATACGTTCGCCAGGACTCATGACATCGGTCAGGCGGATGCCGAATTTTTCGTTGACCATGACCACCTCGCCATGGGCAATCAGGGTGCCGTTTACCAGTACATCCAGCGGCTCGCCGGCCAACCGGTCCAACTCGATAACCGACCCCTGGTTCAATTGCAGCAAATTGCGAATGGGAATCTGCGTGTTGCCTACCTCCATGGAGATGGTCACCGGGATATCCAGGATGACTTCCAGGTCTGGGGATCTACCGTCGCCGCTAACCCCGGCCTCATCGAACTCTTCCATCGGTGCAGCCATTACATTGGCCACCGGCGCACCCGCCCCAGAACTCTGTTGAACATGCTCTCCTGCCTCGGCTTCCGCCATAGCGGCGGCCCATTCGTCTTCCACATCACCACTGGCGTCCGACTCTGCATCGGCACCGGTCTCGGCCTCTGTCATGGCCGCTTCCCATTCCGCCGCGAGTTTTTCATCCTCGCTCATATCGGAAGCATCATTTTGCTTGTCGTCTTCAGCCATAATTCTCCACCTTCAGCGACTTGGCGACTTTCGGACGTTCAATACGACTGGTGATCTTTAGCGCCAATTTCCCGTTGCGAGTACCCAGCTTGGCGCGAAAAACCGGTATACCATTGGCCGTCAACGTCACCGCCCCCGGCATCTCCACAGGAATGACATCGCCTGGACTGAAGCGGGAAACTTCACGCAGCGAAATCTGACGCTTCACCACCAGTGAATTCAGCGGTACCGAGACATCCATGATGTCTTCCTGCAACGCGGTGATCCAGCGCTCGTCGACATCATCGACATCACTCTGCACCCCCGCATCGAGCACATCGCGAATGGGTTCTATCATTGAATACGGCATGGCCACGTGCATCTCGCCACCGCCGCCATCAAGTTCGATGTGGAAGGTGCTGACAACCACCACTTCGCTCGGGCTGACGATATTGGCCATCGCGGGATTGACTTCCGAACTCAAATACTCGAAGTCCACCTTCAGGACCGCGGCCCAAGCCTCCTTCATATCATGGAACACCTGTTCCAGGACCATCTGTACGATACGGGTCTCGGTCGGCGTAAATTCGCGCCCCTCAATCTTTGCGTGCCGGCCTTCGCCACCAAAGAAGTTGTCGACAAGCTTGAAAACCAGTTTGGCGTCGAGAATAAACAACCCCGTCCCCCGCAAAGGACGTACCTTAACGAGATTAAGGCTGGTTGGCACATACAGGGTATGAATGTACTCGCCGAATTTCATGATCTGGACGCCGCCAGTCGCGACATCGGCGTTACGCCGCATCAGATTGAACAGACTGATCCGGGTATAGCGCGCAAAACGCTCATTGATCATCTCGAGCGTGGGCATACGCCCACGAACAATCCGATCCTGACTGGCGAGATCGTAGGATCGGACACCCGCTTCGTCGGAATCGTCTTCGGTGTCGATATCACCGTCGTCGATACCGTGCAGAAGCGCGTCGATTTCGTCTTGTGACAGCAAGTCCTGCATGCGAGATCCCGTTATCCCGAAAGGGGTTCCTGTGGTTCGTTCATGATACCCGTCAAGCCTTGCAGAAACGAATCCGCCGAACGGGATAGACGACTACCGAGCCCCTGCATCGAGGCTGTTCCAGCGTATGCCCGTATCGGCCTACTGCAATACGAAATTGGTAAACAGTACCTGCTCGATGGGTGGCGCTTTATTCTTCTTCAGAATGCCATTCACCGTATCGAGCGCCGCCTTCTGCAAGTCGCGCTTACCCTTGTCCGTTTGAAGCGCCATGAAATCCTGGGAGCCAAACAGGATCAACAGCTGGTTGCGCACATCCGGCAACAGGCTTTGAACCCCATCCAGCGCTGCCTTGTCATGCGCCATAAATGCCACAAACACCTGAAAGTAACGGCTCTGACCGCTGTCGTTCAGTGTGACGATGAACGGCTTCTGCGCTTCATAATATTCCGCGGGGTTCGGCTTTGCCTTCTCCCCTTCACCGTCTTTACCTGCGGCGTGCGACTCCTCTGCCGTCGAGGCAGACGAAGAACCATGCATAAAAAACAAAGTCGCTCCGACCGAGAGTCCGACCGTCAACAGGATTGCAACAATCACGATGACAATCAGTTTCCAATTGCCCTTCTTTTTGGCTGGGGCCTCCGCATCTGCTTCTGCCATGGCGAAAAGTCGTCAACTCCGGGTTCTGTATAGAGATAAGGCAATAGTCATGCCATGTGATTGGTTATACCGATTTGAATCTGTGCCCGACGGTGACCAGGCTACCAGTCGACACTTTATAAAACAGAAGTTTAGCGCAAAAGACGATAGGTATCGCCATCAGCAATCGCAATTATAGGCAAGATGCTGCGGCGGCGCGCGCAATTGCGACATCAAAGTCATGCGCGCCCGCCGGGACAGGGAAAGGAAAAACAGGACTCAAGCGTAAAGATCGACCTCGCCGCGCCACGCCAGAGAGATCTGACCACTACTGACGGCATCACCACCATCGCTGACAGAGGTCACTCCGGATAATGAACCTCCTCGCGAACTGCCGCCTGAACCTGACCCCGATGTGCCAGACTGCTGGCCACCCTGCTGTTGACCAGATTGCGTGGAGACATTGAAGCTGCCGAGCCCAACACCATTGTTCTGCAGCATGTCACGCAGCTTGGAACCATTGGACTCAAGAAGGTCGCGAATCCCGGCATGATGCGAATGCATAACGATATTCGCCTGATCGTTGTGCATCTGAACCTGAACCTGAACCGGCCCCAACTCGGGTGGATTCAGGTGAATGTCGGCCGTTTGCATCCCCTGATGAGTCAGCCAGGCGATCTTGCCCGCAATCTGATCCCCCCAGGACGCTTGCCCCACGGGCACATTGACGCTCGTCGTATATTGATTCAAGGTGCCGGCCGCTGCCTTCGCCTGAGCGGCCCCCTGGTGGGAAGCCGAAGCTGTGGCCGTCGCCTGTTGCGTTCCTTGGGCCGCGGTACCCGACGTACTCCCATCCAGCCCGCTCTGCCCTGCCTGCCCGTGACTGGCCTGCAACTGCTGAAAGAAAGTACTGGTCTTAGCATCGGAATGACTGGGCCGGGCATTTTTCCCGGCAGCAGTCGATTTCAGAAGATCGGTAATACCGGAGGCTTTATTCGATTTGTTGCCATCGCCATCACCCAACTTGAGGTCGGCGGCAACCACTTGCCCCTCTTTCCCCCCCTTCCCCTTTCCAACTGGCAGATCCGATTTTCCGGATGCCTGGGACTTACCGGATTGAGCGGAGAGGGCGATATTCAAAACTGCAGCAGACGACGACTTGGAGGGTTGGTCTGCCGCCGCGACATTCGTGGGTTGCGCGTCCTTGCTGTTGTCGTCTTTCTTGTCGTGTTTCTTGTCATCCTTGTTTTGGGTCGCCTTTTGCGACCTGCCCTTATCCGCCTTATCACTCTGCCCGGCCTGGTTGGGCTTGTTTGCAGAGGCCGTGGACTGGGTGTCATCAGACGAGGCAGGAGCCTTATCGCCCTGATTATCCGACGAATTGGGTGTGGTGGATGACGCAGTTTGAGTCGTGGACGATGCATCCGGAGAGGAAGACTGAGAGGCATCGGCGGTACTTCGCGAAGGAGCGCTATCGCTGTTCGTCACCCCCGACGCGGCATCATTGCCGGAACTGAAGGCGGCATAGTCGTTCATCCGTGAACTTTCCTGCTGATGGACTTGCTGAAAACTGCCGTAAGCACTGGCAGCATCCTGCTGAGGCGCCGCCGGAACGGCATCACTGAGACTGGTGGACGATACCGGCGTAAAAGTCAGTCCTGGCATGGCAACCTCTTGCCGCTGGTCAGAAGAAAAAAGGGTCTAACCAGAGATAGCAAATTCAGTGCCAAATTGTGTGAAAGCGGCTCAGGCGGAGGCTAAATAGGGTTGCAACAGCGTCTTGACGGTCTCGAATTCCTGCTCGATGCTCGCAAGCAGATCCTCAGCACCCGTGAGGTCGCCGGAACGCCCCATCTGCTCGGCCTCCAGACATAAGTCGCCCAATCGTGGCGCGCCGATGTTGATGCAACTCCCCTTAAAGCTATGCGCGGCCTTGGAAAAGGCTTCCGCGTCTGCGGCATCGAACCTTTTCTTTAAGGTGGATACTCGCTCAGCCGAATCGTCGATAAACGTCGAGATCAGAATGGAAAAATCATCATCCATCACCTCGCGGAGTTCCGCCAAGGCTTCATCGTCCAAATGTGTGTGTTCGTTCATCATGATTCCCAGTCGGACTTCCCCACTACGCTACCGGCACTTACCTGACCGCTCAGCGATACCAGCGCTCAATGCTTCCCCATACTGCGCTGCTGGAACGACCATTCAAATGCCGCTTCTATTCGATTGCCGCTGCCGCAGTAGACCACGCTATCGCACAATTGCCGCAATAGCATTATCCCCCGGCCACCATACGGAGCTGATGCCTGAGGACATTCCTCTTGATGAGTGTAGTCAAAGCCTGGGCCGCTATCTTCACAGGCGATGAGCAGTCGCCCCCCATTTTCCTGTGAAATATGCTCCAGTTCAAAGCGTATAAAATGGTTACCCACCTGCTTCAAACGCCGTTCCCGTTCCTCGTAATAGCGACTAAAACCACTCGCACTCCCTTTAAGCGTCGACGACAAACGCAGGATTCCGTGCTCAAGCGCGTTGGAAAACATTTCCGCCAGGATAGTGTAGATCTGTCCACTGCACAGCCGTAACCCAGGAGCCTCCATGCAGATATGCAAAAGTAACGGTAATGGATTGAACGTAGAGAGCGTCTCGTCACGCAACTCGTAAGCACATCGCCAGTCCGAGGGCCCCGTAAGACCGGTCGAAATCACACTTTGATGCACATCGAGCATCTTTTCCGGAACCATCGCCACTTCCACCAGGCTGATGTCATCCCGGCTTTCAACGCTGCCCGTGAAGCGCCTTACGGCCAAGGTCAATTCATCGAAAACCTTGTCCGGCGAGTCGCAGTTGTCGAGGACTTCCAGCAACCGCGCCTCCCCAAACATCTCCTCGTTCCCGTTGGTCGCCTCCAAAATGCCGTCGGAACAGAACAGGACACGCTCGTCTCGGAGCAACGTATAACGAACACACTCCGGCGAAAAACGCTCTGCGGGCAAGACGCCCAAGGGAAGGTGATCGGATACCAGCCTGACGCGGGAGCCGTCTGTCCGAATCAGGTAACCGGCCGGTAAGCCACCATTCCAGACCTCCACCTCCTGCAACTGGAGATTCATGTCTATCATGGCCCCGCAACAGAACATGCCGGTAGGCAGTATCCGTTTGAGCTTCTGATTGATCTCCCGGAGCACATCCGCGATGGGAAACCCTTTACTGGTCATCCCATAAAAGATCTCGGCCAGCGGCATAGCCCCGATGGCCGCTGGCAGCCCGTGACCGGTAAAGTCCCCCAGGAAAATGTGCATGCCGCCAGAGGGCTTTGGGCAGGCAAACAAGACATCACCGTTAAAGATAGACAACGGCGACATCAGGTAGCGGATGTTCCCGGCCTCCAGACAGCCCCTGTGGGCGACGTTCTCAAACACCCGGCGTGCCGTCTTTTGTTCGAGCAATAGCTGCTCATTACGCTCGCGAATATGGTCACGCTGCGCCTGCACCGTTGCATGCATCATCCGCATTCGGTTGAAAGCATTGATTTTTGCTTCGATGATGATGCGGTTGTAGGGCTTCGAAAGAAAGTCGTCGCCGCCTGCAGCAAGACAGTCGGCCAACTCCTCCGCATCGGACAGGGACGTGAGGAAGATAATCGGCACCAGCGCCTCACCGGCCAGTGCCTTGATACGTCGGGCAGCCTCCCGGCCATCCATGCGGGGCATCAACGCATCCAGAAGCACGATCTGGGGCCGCTCGGCACGAAAGCGTTCAACGGCATCCATGCCATCTACAGCAGTAACCACCTCATGCCCCTGCTTGCGCAGCATGGCCTGAAGGATCAGCCGATCACTGTCGCTATCGTCAGCAATCAGAATCTTAAGGGTATCGGAACCGCTCGCTACTGCGGAACCGGGAGGAATTGCGGATAACATGCCAAACGGCGCCTCAGACGCCGTTCAGTGGATATCGAAAAGCTGTTCGAAATTCGAGATGGCCAGTATCCGACGGACATCGCCATTGCAATTCAGAATACGGATACGGGCACTGTCTCCACCGGCGTAGTCCCGCAGCAACAGCAACATGCCCAATGCGGAGCTATCCAGGTATGTAGTGTCCCGCATGTCCACCAAATACTCAGCTACAGCATTCTCGCCGGTTTCGTAGGCTTCCCGAAACGCTTGATGCGAGCTGAAGTCGAAGCGGCCATCGATGTTGATGGTCAATGTTCGTCCGTCTGTCGAACGCTGGGTGGTTATTGCCATAGCGCCCCCTATCCTCTCATCCCTGTATGATTCTGCCAATCCTTCCGACACGTACCCTGTAGACCACACAAGAACCGCAGCTCTTGGCGACACACAGGCATTGTTCACAGCTTACCTCAAAAGAGCATAGACAACCCTGACGGTTTTGCATTCCCCGAGCACAAGTCCCCTTCATATTCGTCAAACCGTTCCGTGCCGGCATCCTTCCTAAATCGGCCAGAAATCTCAGCGACGCCGGGCATAGCGGTTGTTGGCGGCCTCATCGAGTTGACGCTGCTCGCGACGCCCCTCCTCATATTGCTCCTGTTGCCGACACGCCTCAATATGCCGCTCCATGCCACGCCGGCGTTCGTAGGTCTCCCGCCAGACCGCTCGCAACTGCTCGAAGTGATCGAGCGCCACTGCCACCCGCTGCTGCTGCTGAGCGATTGCATCAGCCAGACGACTGACAAAATGTTGCCAGGATTGCAGCTGGGACGCTGAGACCTGACCGCGGCTGGCGGAGCGAATCTGGTTCTGGTAATCCACATGATACTGTGTCAACTCGCCCAGTCGTAGGGTTTCAGCCTGCCACACCCGCTGCGCACCACTCATCCGTTCCAGCGCTTCATCTTCCTTACGCTGGGCCAGTTGCAGGACGATATCCAATCTTTCAGAGCGCTTAACCATTGCCGTCGATACCTCTCCTGCCAACGCTCAGATCAGTGGCCGGGTTGCGCAGCCTGTTCTCGATTCTGGCTGGAATCCAGAACGGTTTTCAAGCGCTCGATACTGTCTGCCGACGGCGAGCTCTCTTTCAGTCCTTGCTGCAGGAACTGGCGCATAGCCGGGATACGCTCGATCGCGAAATCAACCTCCGGGTCGCTGCCCTTGACATAGGCGCCGACGCTGATCAGGTCCCGCGTCTGCTGGTAGCGGGCATATACCTGCTTGAACCGTTGCGACAGACGGAAATGTTCTTCGCTCACCACCTGTGGCATGACACGGCTGACCGAGGCTTCCACATCAATGGCCGGATAATGGCCTTCCTCAGCCAGGCGACGCGACAGCACAATGTGGCCATCCAGGATCGCCCGCGCCGCATCGGCAATCGGATCCTGCTGGTCGTCACCTTCCGTCAGCACGGTGTAAAAAGCCGTTATGGAACCGCCTCCAGGCTTACCGTTACCCGCACGCTCCACCAATTGCGGTAACTTGGCGAAAACGGATGGCGGATACCCCTTGGTCGCAGGCGGCTCGCCAACGGCCAACGCGATTTCGCGCTGCGCCTGGCAATAGCGGGTCAGCGAATCCATCAGCAGCAGCACTTTCTGCCCGCGATCACGAAAAAATTCAGCGATACGCGTGGTCAGCATGGCGGCCCGCAGGCGCATCAGCGGAGAGTCATCCGCTGGTGACGCCACCACAATGGATCTCGCCAGCCCTTCATCGCCCAGAATGTCTTCGATAAATTCCTTGACCTCCCGGCCCCGCTCGCCGATCAACCCCACAACGGTGATATCGGCATCGGTAAACCGGGTCATCATCCCCAGCAGCATACTCTTACCGACGCCACTACCGGCAAACAGCCCCAGTCGCTGCCCCTGCCCCACCGTCAATAACGCGTTGATGGCACGAATGCCGACATCCATTGGCTGGCGAACGGGTGCGCGGTGCAACGGATTGATAATGCCCGCCATCAGCGGTACGTGAGCCTCGACAAGGAGCGGACCTTTCCCGTCGAGGGGTTCACCCGCGCCATCGACGACCCGCCCCAGAAGCTGGGGCCCAACCGGCACACGACTTGCTGCGGCGATGGGAACAACGCGCGCACCGGGACGCAACCCCTCAATCGCCGAGAGAGGCATCAGGTAGACACGGTCGCCGTCGAAACCAACGACTTCGGCTTCGACCGGCGCAAGACCTTCGGCAGTGATATGACAGCGGTCCCCGACAACCATCGGGCAACCCACGCATTCGAGAGTGAGGCCGACCATGCGCGTCAGGCGGCCGGACAATTCCGGGGCAACGCCGTCTTGCACGGCCTCAGCAAAATTCAGCAGGCGTTCAGCCAGAGCTCGTTCAGCGCTCGCCATCGTGCTCACCGTTCTCTGGATCCGACGCTGGAGACGGATCGTCGAGCAGTTCCCGGTGCATGTCGGTGAGCTCGCCCATCAGCGCATCCAGCTCGCTCCCCTCAAGGGATTCCGACTGGGAAAGCTGGCGATCGAGCATGGTCTGCAGGGTTTTCTGGAATCGCTTCTCGACCGTGAAGTCGACCAGACTGTGGTGCGTCTCCACCAGACAGCCACCAGGCATGAGACTGTCGTCTTCCGTTATCCGGCTCTGCGCCTCAAAACGTTCGGCGACTTCCTCGACCCACTGCCGGTCGCTCGGATGCACCCGAATACGGACGTTGTCCGCTGGCGACGGCAAGGTGTCCAGGGCCTTTGCTACCACCTGACGAATCTGGCTGCTGTCGGTTTTCAGTTCACGGTAGAGAATGACGCGGGTTAATGCGGTGGCGAGGTTAACCAGGGCCGACTCAACCTCATCTCTCTGGCGTTCTATCGGATCGAGCAGCTCACCCATGACCATATCCAGGCGATCGAGACCGGCCTCAACCTGCTGCCGGGTCTCTTCGAGGGCGCGGGCCTTACCGGCCTCCAACCCTTCGGCCTCCCCTTTGGCGAAACCATCCTTGTGACCCGCCTCGTGACCGTCCTTGTATCCCTTGTTATAGCCCTCGGTCTGCCCATCCCGATGTCCCTCGTCCCAGGCTTCCTTATGGATACGTTCGAGGTCGGCTGCCGTCAAAGGTTTGACATCCATCTCCTCTTCCCGGGAAGAGGGAGCAACTTCGTTGCCCTGGTCGTCTAGCAAGGGGAGCTCCCACCGCTCGTAAGCAGTGAGATCTGCGGAAGGGATTCGATCTCGATACGACTTGTCGCTCATCAGACCATTTCTTCGCCGGAGCCGCCCAGCGAGATTTCGCCAGCCTCAGCCATACGGCGTGCAATTGTAATGATATCCTTCTGGGCCGTTTCGACTTCGCTGACGCGCACGGGGCCCTTCGCCTCAAGGTCATCGCGTAGCAATTCGGCGGCACGCTTGGACATATTGCGGAAAATCTTCTCCTTGACCTCCTCGTCGGACCCTTTCAGCGCCACGACCAGCACCTCGGACGAAACTTCGCGCAACAGTGCCTGAATACCCCGGTCATCCACCTCGCGCAGGTTGTCGAAGACGAACATGAGATCCTCGATAGTGCTGCCGAGGTCAGGATCCATCTCCTTGATGGAATCCATCAGCATGCCTTCGACGCCTCGATCCATGTAGTTCATGATGTCGGCGGCCCGCTTCACGCCCCCGATCTTGCTGGTCTGGGCACCGGAGCCGCCGGAGAACTGCTTCTCAAGGATATTATTGAGTTCCTGCAACGCCTGCGGCTGGATCGTTTCCAGGGAGGCCACCCGCATCACGATATCGAGCCGGACCTTATCATCCAGGTTGGACAGAATTTCCGCGGCCTGGTCAGGGTCCAGATAGGAGACCACTATCGCCTGGATCTGCGGATGCTCGTAGCGAATCATGTCCGCAACCGCGCGCGGCTCCATCCATTTGAGCGTATCGAGGCCCGTGGTATTACCGCCGATCAGGATACGGTCGATCAGGCTGGAGGCCTTTTCCTCACCCAACGCCTGCGTCAGCATGGTGCGGATATAGTCGTCGGCTCCGATTCCCAGACCGGTCTGGCCGCCGACGGCATTCATAAACTCATCAACAACGTATTCGACTTCTTCCTTGCTGACGTCACGCAGCTGCGCCATCGTCACACCAACCCGCTGCACCTCCTTCGGGCCCATGTGTTTGAGAATCTGGGCTGCGTCACCCTCTCCCAGCGACATCAGCAGGATGGCCGCCGACTCCAGCCGCGACACCTTCCGACGCAGCTTCCGGGCACCAGAGTCCTGTTTCGCCGGAGCTGGTTTGTTATCCTCGTCACTCATCCGCATTGACCCATTGACGCACGACCTGCGCAACACGGGCGGGATCGTCAGCGATCAGCCCTTTCAGCGCATTTATCTGTCTATCATAGCCGCCGGTGGCGCCAGGCAAAAGCAACTCATCGCTTTTCTCCAACGCCTCCCGAATGGCGGAGCCACCTTCCAGGCCGTCCAGGTCGTCGAGTCCGCTACCGTCGCCACCCAGCATCTGGTCGCGGGCCGAACGACCGCCACTGGCCAGGTTTTTCAGCGTCGGGCGCAACAGGAAGAGGATCAAGGCCAGGATCACCAGCACCATCAGTACCTGCTTGATCAGGTCCGGGAACCAGGGCTGCTCCCAGAAGTGTGGCTGCTTGAATTCGATCGGCTCTTCCGGGGCAAAGGGCGTGTTGACGACGGTCACGCTGTCGCCACGCGCCGCCGAGTAGCCCACCGCATCGCGCACCAGCATCGTCAGGCGCTGTAACTCATCCTTGGGCCAGGGCTTATAGGATACCTGACCGGTTTTGGGATCAACCGACTTTATGTCATCCACCGCCACGGCCACCGTCAATCGACGCACCTGCCCCGGCGCCTGCTGGCGATAGTTGAGCGTGCGATCCACCTCGAAGTTGCGGGTGGCCTGCTTGCGCACGTCCATTGGCTGCTGGGAACTCTGGGTCTGGGAGGACGACGAACTCTGACCGCCCTGTTGATTCTGCTGTTGAACGTTCTTCGCCATTTCCGGCGCCGTGGCATTACCCGGCGGCTGGTTGGAGAGCGCTCCCGGCACCCCGCCTTCCGAACCGCCAACCTTCTGCTCATCCAGCGTCTGCTCACTGCGAATCGCCTTCTGGTCAGGGTTATACAACTCCTGGGCCTGCTGGACGCTGGAGAAATCGAGATCCGCCGTCACCTCGGCACGGAAATGTCCGCTACCGACAATCGGCCGTAACAGGTTGGCAATCTGCTGATTGAGGTTGTCTTCATAGCGCTGGGTATAGCTCAGCTGTTCATCTGCCAGCTTGGATTCGCTGTCTTCCCCGTTATGCGTTAACAGGTTGCCCCGTTGATCGACGACTGTGACATCGCTCCCCTTCATCTCAGGCACACTGCTGGCAACCAGGTTGACGATGGAAGACACTTGCTCGTCGCTAAGCCGCTGACCGGCAAAGACGTCGACAAACACTGACGCCGTCGGCTTTCGGTTGTCATTGACGAACACCGATTGCTTGGGGATAGCCAAGTGCACGCGGGCGCTGTGCACCGAGTTCAGGCTGGAGATCGTGCGCGCCAGCTCGCCTTCGAGCGCACGACGGTAACGGGCCATTTCCATAAACTGGGAGGTACCCAGACCCTGACTCTTGTCGAGCATGTCCCAGGTATAGGTCTTATTGTCGGTCACGCCGGCCGCGGCCAATCGCATCCGGGCCTTGTAGACGTCATCGCTCTTGACCAGCAACGCACCACTGGCGGGTGAAACCTTGTAGGAAATACCGGCCTGATCGAGGATTTTCGTAACATCCTGGGGATCGTATTGCCCCATGTTGCCGATAACCGGCTGATAGTTCGGCGTCTGCGCCCACAACACGATAGCCACGCCCAGCGCAACGCTGGCCGCCAGACCAATCATCAAGCCAATTTGGCGCAACAGACTGAGTTTGTTGAAACCAAACAGCAGATCGCTCCGGCTCTCGTCACCGATATCACGTTCCACAGGACTATCAACAGCAGGATTGTTGGGGTTGGAAGCTGTTGCCGGTACGCTTGCCATTTGAATGCTCCACTAAGCCAAGAGGCCCTGGCCTTCGCCTTAACGCGCGCCAAAACCGGCGCATCAATAACAGGATCTTGTCGTTTAAAAAACGGGGGTTACGGTAGTCAACCGCAGACGCACACTCACATAGGCATTTTCATAATGTCCTGATACGCCTCGATCACCTTGTTTCGCACCTGGGTCAACGCCTGGAACGACAGCGATGCCTTTTGGGAGGCAATCATCACGCGCGTGATATCCACCTTGGGATCACCCTTTTCATAGGCGGTGGATAGCTGACTCGAATTCTGCTGAAGATCGTTGACGGTATTAATGGCATTTTCGAGGGTCTGGCCAAAGCTCGGCATCGCGTCCTGCGCCTTGCCGATTTGCCCAATCTGTGTTCCGGCACCAATGCGATCGGCCTGAATGTCCTGTTGGATACGCTGCTTCTGCATCATTTCCGCACGCATGGTACGAATCTGTGACAGAACATTATTGATATCGGCGCGTTCAACCATGACGTTTACCTCCCCTGCCCAAAGCGTTGACGGGACTCCGTTCACGAATACCGTCAGTTTGAGAGGGTTTAGCAAGCTTCGCGCCAAACACAACAATCCATTGTTTAAAAAGGATTATTTATAAAGTTTTCGTGCTCACATTAACGGGTTGTCAAGTTTTCGACAGGGACTGGAAAGGTAGATCTCGACACAAAAAAAACGGGTGACCAAAGGTCACCCAAGGGGCTAGTAGAAACGAGAGAATGAAAAGAGGATTACCGTTTAGGCGTAGACCAATTCTGATTCGAGATCTATTCCCTGATCCCGCATTTGAGCCAACTTATATCGCAAGGTCCTCGGGCTGATACCCAGCCGCTCGGCTGCCTGCTTACGACGCCCACGCTCCATGCGTAACGTATCGAGAATAATCTGGAATTCCCGCTGCTGAAGGTCGCGCCCCAACGTGTGGTCAGCCGGGTCCGGCACCTCGGTAGCGAGCGGCGCACTCTCTGCCGGCACGGCCACGACAGCCGATAACGAGGATTCTGTGACCGGGGCCGCCAGCCCCGATGCCATGGCAACATCCAGACACAGGTCATCAGCAGAGATACGTTGCCCCTGATGCAAGACCAGGGCCCGTTGAATCGCATTATCGAGTTCGCGGACATTGCCCGGCCAGGGATGCATCAAAAGTGCCTCTCTGGCATCCACGTCGAAAGTAATGCCGCTAAGTTTCATCTTGCGTGAATGTTTACGCAGCAAGTATTCCGCCAAAGGCAGAATGTCGCGTCGACGTTCACGCAGCGGCTGCCACTGTAAAGGGAACACGCTCAAGCGATAATAGAGATCCTCGCGGAACCGCCCGGCCCGCACATAGTCACGCAAATCGCGGTTGGTAGTTGCAAGCACCCGGACATCCAGGGCAATTGTGCGACGACCACCGACGCGCTCGACCTCACGCTCCTGCAAAACCCTGAGTAACTTGGCCTGCAGACCAAGGTCCATTTCCGACACCTCATCCAGCAGGATGGTGCCGCCATTGGCCTGTTCGAATTTGCCCGGAGACGACGCATAGGCACCGGTAAAAGCGCCCTTCTCATGCCCAAACAGAATCGCCTCCAGCATATTCTCGGGAATCGCCGCGCAGTTGATCGCAACGAAAGGCGCCTCAGCACGGGACGAGTGCTGGTGGATGTAGCGTGCCAGCACCTCTTTACCCGTTCCGCTCTCCCCGGAGATCATCACGGTGGAGTCGCACCCGGCAACCCGCTTCGCCAGCTGGAACAGCCGCTGACTGACAGGATCTTCCGCCACCGGCTCGTCGGCACTCGCAACAGGCCCACCGACAACTTTGGTGACGGCCTCGATGAGGACTTCCGGTTCGAACGGCTTCACCAGATAATCGACGGCGCCCGCCTGAATCGCAGACACGGCGTGATTGATCTGCCCGTATGCCGTAATCAGCATCATGGGCGTACCCGGATAGCGCCGTTGGACTTCGTCCAACAACTCATGCCCGGACATGCCCGGCATATTGACGTCGCTGACCACCATATCAAAGGGTCGCCGGGCCATTTTCTCCAGCGCCTGTTCGGCACAGTCCGCCTGCTCAACACCAAAGCGGGCCATTTCGAGCGTGGTCACCAGCGCGTCGCGCAGGTCAGCATCGTCTTCAACGATCAGTAGGGTTGCCTTGGCCATAATTGCCTCCGCGCACTCCTCAGGACTTCATGTATAAAGGCAGCCGCAGGGTGGCAACTGCCCCCTCTTCAGCCGCATCAAGCGAAAACTCACCCTTGTGGGCATGCACCACCGCCTGAACGACGGCCAGCCCCAGCCCGGTACCTTGGGATTTCGTGGTATAGAAGGCTTCCAGCAAACGGTCTCGCAGCGCCTTATCGAATCCAGGCCCGTTGTCGCAGATTTTCAGGACGAAAACCGCTTTCTCCTCGACAGCCTCGATGCGAATCGCTGTCGCACCCGCTTCCAGACTGTTATTGATCAGGTTCATACAGGCGCCGATCAAAGCATCCCGGTTACACAACAGTCGACCGTCCCCGACAGCACTGTGCCACGCCAACGCGGCCCCGCGTGCCGTGACCGGAGCTTCGGTCGCCTGACCGAGCGCTTTCACAAAGTCAGCCAGGCTCATTTGTTCTGCCAGACGGGTTTCGCCACGCGCAAAAATCAGCATGTCCCGAACCTGATGTTCAAGATGACTCAGGCGGGACATCAACTTCTCAGCACAACGTAAACGCAGGTCGTCCGTCAGATCCGGCTGACAAAGATGACCGGCATAGAGCATCGCAGCGGAAAGCGGCGTACGCACCTGATGCGCCAGGGACGCCACCATTCTCCCCATGGACGATAGCCGCTCGGCACGGGCAAGATCCGATTGCAGACGACGGGTTTCCGTCAGGTCGGTCAGAAGGATCAACTGACCAGGCTCGTTATTCATCGTCCGGATTTCGATGCTGACACGACGGCCATCCTTAAGGGATACCTCGTGACCATCATCCCGACGCGGCGCAAAGCAGCGCTGGATAATGTCCAGCCAACGCTCACCTTCCAGAGGTTCACCAAGCAGATCGATCGCCGCCGGGTTGCACTGAGTGATAACACCCTGGCTATCCAGTACGACCACGCCAGCCGGCAGTGCTGCAAGCAGTGTCGACAAACGGTCGGCAAGACATTCCTTCTCTTCAAGCTCCTGGCGCCGCTGCTGCGCTTCCGCCGAGAGCTCCCCGGACAACTGGTTAACACGGGATTCCAGTGTCCGATAAGAGTCAGTGATCTGCCGGGACATCCGGTTGAAAAGTTCCAATGCCTGATCCACGGCAGGTTCGTCACGACCTGCAGGAAACAGTGCCGTTACCTTTTCGTTGACGTCAGCCGCCGCATTCGAATACTGGTCGGCGGACAGCCCTTCAAACCGGATTGTCTGTTGTTGGCTCATGCTCTTTCCTCGTTCGACACACCGTGGCGAAGCGTGGCGGATTGACTTGCCAACAACAAATAGCACGAGCCGTGCCAAGTGAATTTTCTTTTTTAAATACAGACAACTAGAATAAAAGATTCACATCGAAGGGGGCGAGAAAGACGGGTTTTCGTCGTTCTGGATTGGGGTAATCCGAAGCATCTACAGATTATTGACGCGCCGGTCCCCCATTACAGGGGCGACCGGGCAGTCAGGGAGTGTCGTTACCGATATCGTCAGGAAGTGGGCTTGTAGAGCGCAAAATCAGTTGATGGAACTACTCTTCCTCAGCCTCTTCGCGCAGGCCGTACTTGCGAACCTTTTCCACCAGGGTTGTCCGGCGGATACGCAGTTTTTCCGCAGCGCGAGCCACCACGCCACCCGACTCATCCAAAGCCTGCTGAATCAGGCTACGCTCGAGGTTGCCCAGATACTCCTTGAGGTCGACCCCGTTTACGGGCAGCAGCGCCGGCGCGTCCAGTCCGACCAAACCGGGGATATTGATCGGCATACCCGTGTCCTCGACGGGGCGATTCTCATCGATGTCATCGATATAACGAAACTTCTTCGGTAGCTCCTGAACACCGATAACGCCGTAGGGGTGCATAATCGCCAAGCGCTCGATCAGGTTGGCGAGCTCGCGCACGTTGCCAGGCCAATCGTGTCGGCACAGGCTCATGATGCTGGCCGAATTGAGGCGGATAGAGCCGCGTTTTTCCTTTTCCATCCGTGCAATCAATTCATTGATCAGCAGCGGAATGTCTTCAACGCGCTCACGAAGCGCCGGCATCTCGATAGGGAATACATTAAGGCGATAATAGAGATCTTCCCGGAACAGGCCGTTCTCGATCATGTCTTCCAGGTTCTTGTGTGTCGCGGCGATGACCCGCACATTGGCCTGGATCGTCCGGTTGCTCCCCACCCGCTCATAGGTACGCTCCTGCAACACCCGCAGGATCTTGACCTGCATATTGAGCGGCATATCGCCAATCTCGTCCAGAAACAGCGTGCCCCCTTCCGCCATCTCAAAACGGCCGACGCGGGAGGTAATAGCCCCGGTAAAGGCCCCTTTCTCGTGCCCAAACAGCTCACTTTCGAGCAACTCTGCAGGAATAGCACCGCAATTGACGGGAACAAAAGGCTTATCCCGGCGGGGAGAATGATAATGCAGGTTGCGGGCAACGACTTCCTTTCCGGTACCGGACTCGCCGGTGATCAGGACGCTCACGTCCTTATCCGCCACCTGAGTCATCAGCTGCCGAACATGCTGGACGGCCCGACTGGTGCCCACCAGACTCCGGAATAACTGGACATCGCGCTGCTGCCCCCGCTCCCGGTTGCGAGCGAACTGCTGACGATAGACCTGGGCACGGTAAAGCGAATCGACAAACTTGGTGTAATTGGGCACCCAGTTGAGACGAGCAATCACCCGGGTTTCAATCTCGTCATCAAGGCCGTCAAGCTCACGGTCGCCGATCAGTAGAATCGGCAACGCCTGATCCAACTCGGCGACTTCGGTGACCCGCTGCACAGCATCCCCGGCATGGCTGTCGAGAATAGCCACAGCAAGATCCTGAGGAGAATGCTGTTCCCCATCCAGCACCTGTTGCCAACCGTCCAGTGCCGGCGCCAGAAACTCTTCTCCCACAAAGTCCAGAATGACACTCAAATCGCGACGCCGCTCCACATCATCGAGCAGCACCAATACCTTGCTTTCTTTTGTCATGCAGACGAAACACCCCGGTTTGTCGTTATTTCTGTGACCGGATGACCAGCGACAGCGCTGAAAACAGCAGCAACACATTAACGTGAATTAACCCGTTGGGTATTTAAGTATGTTATGCCCTAAGAGTCAATTTTATGACGCCGGAGATGGTAGGCCTTTGACAAAATCAAATTCGCGTCGAATTCGTAACGCAAAAATTAGTCGCGACGGGGTTTCGAGACATCCAAGTAGGCATTTGCCGCCTCATGGGTCTTCCCCATCTGACGCAATGCCAGAGCCGCTTTATCACGTGATTTAACAGCGATTTCACGGGCCTTCATGTAGAGCTCCTGCAAGGTATCGAGTCGCGCCCGCAATGCTTCGGCGGAAATATCGCCTGCACGCGCCTCCGCCATTGCCGCTTCCACCGAAGCCTGCAGGTTCTCGTCGAGAGCTGTCACCGTGTCCCAGTCACCCCGCTCGACCGCTGCCGCTAAAGTCTCTGCCAGTTCATCCAGCGCCTTGAGCACATTGTCCATGTTGGGACCTTCGTGAGAAAAAATAACAAGGAATGGAGCTGTCGCTATTGTGGCACGCTGCGCCCTTTGCCAGCAAAACTCTCCTTACCGCCCGTCAAAGGGAAAATATTCCGCAGCGTTCGGAACGACACCTCGACCAATGTCTGCAGAAAAGCCCGCATAAATGGCGCGTTCCGTTCATCCAATCGCACTGCCGCATACAGATCCGACCAAAGCCCGCCGCCGGCAAAGGGGCGTGCGCACAGGAGCTGGGACTCGGTGAACTCTCGCAAGGCCCAACTGGGGAGCGCTGCAACACCACGCTGGCTGGCGACCAACTGAGCGATCATCAGCGTCATGTCAGCAGTTCGCACCTCAACCGGCTGCAGCCCTAACGGCGTCAAGAAATGACGCATCACATCCAATCTTTCGGGAGCCACCGGATAGGTGATAAGGGTTTCCCGCGCCAACGCCTCCGGCGTAATCACCGCCTCCCTGGCAAGGGGGTGCTCCGGTGCAACCCCCAACAGCATTTCATAGCGAAACAGAGGCTCGTAGTGAATGCCTTCCAGGGGTAACGGATCTGAAGTCACCACCAGATCGAGCTGCTCTTCACGCAATGCGGGCAAGGCATCCAGGTGCCAGTGTCCCACAAAATCCAGCTCGACATCCGGCCAGGCCCCGCGATATGCGTTGATGGCCGGTATCAGCCACAGATAACAACTATGGCATTCGATGGCCATATGCAGCCGACCACGCTTACCGTTGCCCAGCTGGAATAACCGCTGCTCCGCTTCGCGGATCTCGGGCACCACCCGCTCCGCCAGCGACAACAACAGCTCTCCCGCCGGCGTCAGGCGCAATGGACGCGACTTCCGCAGGAACAGTGATACCCCGAAATAACGTTCCAGATCCAGGAGCTGGTGCGACAACGCCGACTGCGTCACGTGCAGGCGATCCGCGGCCAATGTCAGGCTGCCGGCTTCCGATAAGGCCTGCAGCGTTTTCAGGTGCTTCACATCAATCATGAATTTTTTTCATTTTAATTCTGAGGACATTGATTTTGTCTCATTTACACGACGCGACACAATGGCCCCATCCAACAACTCACCCAAAGGAGAGCCAAAAAGATGGCACATTTGCATTTCCTGGGATTCCCCAGGATAGGGCCCCAACGACAACTTAAGTGGGCAACGGAAGCCTATTGGCGAGGTGAACAGCCCCTGCAGGCCCTTCGCGAAACTGGCGCCGAACTACGCCGCCAGCATTGGCAGCAACAACTCGAGGCTGGCGCGGGTCACCTGACGGTTGGTGACTTCGCGTGGTACGACCAGGTACTCGAGCAGGCGCTGTCGTTCAACATCGTCCCCGCCCGGTTTCGCCAGGGCCTTAAGCTGGATCGACAGGATCAGGTCTATGCCGTCGCCCGAGGACATCGCGATGAGCATGGCGAAGAGCGTGCGGCCAGTCCGATGCGCAAATGGTTCGACACCAACTACCACTATCTGGCGCCAGAGTGGGATCCGGAAACCCGGCCCCAATGGCTGGGTGGCGACTTGCTCGATTGGGTGGACGAAGCCGCACAATACTCTGACCACCTAAAGGTGGCACTAACGGGCCCACTGACATTCGTCTGGCTAAGCCATTTCGACAGCATTGATCCGTTTGAGGCTCTCGAACGCCTCCTACCCGTATACCGGGACGTCCTGAACGCTTTGCAGGAACGAGGCGTTGAATGGGTTCAACTGGATGAACCCGTGCTGGCCCTGGACCTGCCTGCCGACTGGCGCCACGCGTTCGAGCGCTCCTACCATCAGCTGATGCTCGGACGCACTGTCAAGGTGTTCGTCAGCAGCTATTTCGGTGGACTGGAAGACAATCTCTCACTGGCATTGAGCCTCCCGGTCGACGGTCTTCACGTTGACCTTGTCAGCGCACCGGAGCAACTCGGCGTACTTCTTGATCGACTGGGCCCCAACAAGATCCTGTCCTGTGGCGTTATCAGTGGACGCAATATCTGGCGCGCGGATCTTGAGGCCATCTATCAGCGACTGATCCCGGCCCGGGAGCGACTTGGTCAACGCCTCTGGCTGTCTACCAGTTGCTCTCTGCTACACGTACCTTACGACAGCGCGCAGGAAACACAGCTGCCAGCCGCCTTGCAGGAAAACCTTGCCTTTGCCGAGCAGAAGCAGTTCGAACTCAAAGTCCTGGCCGCTCGCCTTGCCGACGCGCCGGCCTCCGAATGGCTTAACGCGTTCACCCATAGCAACCAGGCCCGCGATGCCTGGGCCCGGCTGCCCGAGCGGCATCTAAAGGAGGTACAGGATCGACTGGACCATACCGGCCCCGATCATCGACGCCGCAGCCTCCCGTTTGCCGAACGTTATCCTCTGCAGCAAAACAGCCTGAAGCTGCCGCCCCTGCCAACGACAACCATTGGCTCCTTCCCGCAAACGGAAGACCTACGCCGAGCCCGCCGCGAATTGCGCCAGGGAAAGATCGATAAACTCGCCTACGATGCCGCTATCGAACGCTCAATCACCGACAACATCGCCATCCAGGAATCGCTCGGCCTGGACGTATTGGTGCACGGCGAGCCCGAAAGAAACGATATGGTCGAATATTTCGCCGACTTCCTGACTGGCTTTGCCACCACCCAAAATGGCTGGGTGCAGAGCTACGGCACTCGATGCGTCAAACCGCCCATTATCTACGGGGACGTCAGTCGCAAGGCGTCGCTCTCTGGCCAGTGGATCAAGCTTGCGGCCACTTCGACGACCAAGCCCGTCAAAGGCATGCTTACGGGCCCTGTAACGATGCTCGCCTGGTCGTTTCCCAGGGACGACATTGCCAACTCGACGATTGCCGACCAGATTGCGCTGGCCCTGAGCGACGAACTCGCCAGTCTCGAGCAGGCGGGCATCAGGATCATCCAGGTCGATGAACCGGCACTCCGGGAAAAGTTGCCGCTGAGGAAGCAGCGCCAGGAGGAATATCTCAACTGGGCCACCGATGCGTTTCGCCTGGCGACTGCCGGCGTCGCGCCGGAAACCCAGATCCACACCCACATGTGTTACTCACGCTTCGAGGATATTATCGAAGCTATCGGTGCACTGGATGCCGATGTTGCCACTATCGAGGCAGCGCGCACGGACCTGGCCGTGGTTCCTCGCCTGCGGGACGCCGGCTACCGCCAGAACCTGGGCCCCGGAGTCTATGATATCCACAGCCCGCTGGCTCCCAGCGAACCCCAGATCGCGGCGCGTATCCGGCAGCTTCTGACCGTCTTACCTGCCGAGCGCCTGTGGATCAATCCGGATTGCGGCCTTAAAACGCGCGGCTGGCAGGAAGTGAAAGCGTCTCTCTCTGCCATGGTGGCGGCCACAAAGGCCGTACGGGAAGAGCTGGCACAGAGCATTTAAACCCAGGATGCCAAAGTCCAGACACAAAAATGCCCGCATTAAGCGGGCACTTTTGTTTGATATGGCGCGGCTGGGAGGATTCGAACCTCCGACCGCCTGGTTCGTAGCCAGGTACTCTATCCAGCTGAGCTACAGCCGCATATCGATGGTTTACGTCACCGATCAACGTTAAGTGGCGCGGCTGGGAGGATTCGAACCTCCGACCGCCTGGTTCGTAGCCAGGTACTCTATCCAGCTGAGCTACAGCCGCGCAAAGCGTCAATGGCGGAGAGGGAGGGATTCGAACCCTCGATAGGGGTATAAGCCCTATACTCCCTTAGCAGGGGAGCGCCTTCAGCCACTCGGCCACCTCTCCAAAGACGCGGCGTATCATACCATAAATTTTCCGGATTCATAGGGTTGATCCGGCTTTTTTCCAATGACATCCAAAATCACCGAAACGACACCAAACTCCTTGAGATATCGACAAAAACCGATCCCGGAGAAAACCGCCTTCCCCATCCCACGAAACCTGATGCCACAAAAAAGGAGCCGCCAACCAAGTGCCTTTCGACACCTCAATCAGGGCTCCCTTCTTTGGAACCAGAATCAGTCCGGCTCCCTTTCATACGGTGTAGGCTTAAGGCTGTTGACGACATCGGCGCAAGCCCGTCACTCAGCTCAGGGGCGAACTAATCGTGCCCCTGATCCTCACCGTCACTCTTCTCACGCTGAATGCGCTGGTAGATCTCTTCACGGTGAACCGCCACGTCTTTCGGAGCATTCACCCCAATACGTACCTGATTTCCCTTAACCCCCAGAACAGTAACGGTAACATCGTCACCGACCATCAGGGTCTCGCCTACACGGCGGGTTAGAATCAACATATCCTTACTCCTTATTCAGAGCGACCTGTTCCGAATATATTCGTTATAGTAACCCGGCCCTGCCATATCATACGAATGAGTGTCCTTTAAGGATCTCCGTTCGCACCTGCAGTGCCGGTACAACCCTGAAAGTGCGGCGACCAAATCGCACCTCAGTGATTGTCCTCGGGCTTGTGCAGCTCAAATGCGCTATGCAGCGCACGAACCGCCAACTCCAGATATTTCTCGTCGATGACGACGGAAATCTTGATCTCAGACGTCGAGATCATCTGGATATTGATCCCTTCCTGGGAAAGTGCCTTGAACATCTTGGTGGCAACTCCCGCGTGAGACCGCATCCCTACGCCCACTATAGACACTTTTGCAATTTTGTTATCACTCTTGACCTCAAGTGCCGCCACGTCTTTTGCAACATTTTGCAGGACGTCGAGCGCCCGGCGGTAATCGTTGCGGTGCACGGTGAACGTGAAATCAGTGCGATTATCGGCACTGACGTTCTGCACGATCATGTCGACCTCGATATTGGCTTCACTGATCGGTTGCAGGATGCGCAGCGCAACGCCGGGGGTATCTGGTACACCGGCTATCGTCAATTTCGCTTCATCACGGTTGAAGGCGATACCGGAAACAACGGGTTGCTCCATCACGTTCTCATCCTCAAGGGTAATCAGCGTGCCGGGCCCTTCCTGGAAACTGGAAAGCACCCGTAACGGTACATTGTATTTGCCGGCAAATTCGACCGAGCGGATCTGCAGGACCTTGGAGCCCAGGCTCGCCATCTCGATCATTTCCTCGAATGTGATCTTGTCCAGACGGCGCGCGGTATCGACCACCCGCGGGTCCGTGGTATAGACACCGTCCACATCCGTATAGATCTGGCATTCGTCCGCCTTGAGCGCGGCCGCCAAGGCCACAGCGGTGGTGTCGGAGCCACCCCGTCCCAGCGTGGTGATGTTCCCCTGCTCATCGACCCCCTGGAAACCCGCAACCACAACGACTCGACCGGCCTGCAGGTCGGCGCGCATATTGCAGTCGTCAATTGACTGGATGCGTGCCTTGTTGAAGACACTGTCAGTGACGATACGCACCTGGGCTCCGGTATAGGAACGGGCTTCCACGCCACGTTTGATCAGTGCCATGCATAACAACGCGATAGTGACCTGTTCACCCGTGGAGAGCAGTACGTCGAACTCTCTCGGCGTGGGCTCCTCCATGATTTCCTTGGCCAGGGAAATCAGTCGGTTGGTTTCCCCGCTCATCGCCGACACTACAATCACCAAATCGTGACCGGCTTCCCGGAACGCCTTGACCTTATCGGCCACCGCCTCAATGCGATCCACGGTACCGACGGAGGTACCGCCAAATTTCTGAACCAGTAATGCCATGTGACGTCTTTGTCCTTTCACTAAGGTCCTGAAGAAAGCCGTTGATCAATTTGCGGACAATGCCGGGGCCGCGATTATAAACAGTGCCCCGCCGTCCGCAACAGTCTCTTGTGCACTGGCGCGCCGCCCTCAGCCCAGCAGGGCCGCAACGCGGGCCTCGACGGACGCCAGCGCCGCCGGCAGCTTATCGGCATCGGTACCACCCCCCTGCGCCATATCGGGACGACCGCCGCCCTTACCGCCGACCTCAGCGGCAAGATCCCGAACCAGGTCGCCAGCGCGCACCCGGGCAGTGAGATCCTTGGTGACGCCTGCAACAAGGGATACCTTGCCGTCCTCGACACTCGCCAATACGACGATACCGGAGCCCAGCTTGTTCTTGAGCTGATCGACCGTTTCCATCAGACCTTTACGGTCGGCGCCCGCCATCTCGGCAGCCACGACTTTAACCCCGCCGACCTCTTTGGCACTGGACGCCAAATCCGATCCGGCAGCGCTGGCCAGCTTGCCTTTCAGTTGCGCCAGCTCTTTTTCCAGCTGTCGGCTGCGCTCAACAGCAACCTGCACCTTCTCGATAACGGCATCCCGGTTGGCCTTGACCAATGACGCCACTTCCCGGAGCGTCGACTCCGTCGCATCGAACCAGTCCAGCGCCCCTTGGCCGGTAACCGCCTCGATCCGCCGAACACCTGCCGAAATGCCACTTTCACCGGTAATCCGCAGCACGCCGATATCACCGGTACGGGCGGCATGGATACCACCGCAAAGCTCCACGGAAAAGCCCTCGGTTCCCATCGACAACACCCGGACCGTATCGCCGTATTTTTCCCCGAACAGCGCCATTGCGCCCTTTTCACGCGCGCGGTCCATATCCATCAGCTCTGTGTGAACCGGGGTATTGGCGCGGATCTGTGCATTGACCATCCGCTCGATGGTCTTCAACTGATCGGCAGAGACGGCTTCAAAGTGAGAGAAGTCAAAGCGCAGGCGGTCGGGATCCACCAGCGAGCCTTTCTGGGTGACATGGTCCCCCAGAACCTGCCGCAGAGCCGCGTGCAGCAAATGCGTTGCAGAGTGATTCAGGGCTGTCGCCTGACGCCGCTGCTGATCGACACGGGCTTCCACCTGCTGGCCGCTGGTCAGCTCGCCGCTGACCACACGGCCAACGTGCAGGTGATGATCACCGTCTTTGCGGGTATCGGTCACCTCGAAGCGACCACCATTCCACAGCAGTACACCGGTATCACCGACCTGACCGCCGGACTCCGCATAAAAAGGTGTTTTCTCCAGAACCACCACCGCCTCGTCACCGGCAGCCGCGGTACCAACCTTGCCGTCGACATAAACGGCACGCACCACATCCCGGTCATCGACCAGTTCGTAACCGGTAAACTCGGTACGCCCTTCAAGCCGCACGCCGGCGTTATAATCGACGCCGAACTTACTGGCCGCCCTGGCCCGCTCGCGCTGCGCCTCCATCTCCCGCTCATAACCTTCGTAGTCCAACGTCAGGCCACGCTCGCGGGCGATATCGTTGGTCAGGTCGACAGGAAAACCATAGGTGTCGTAAAGCGTAAAGATGGTGGTACCCGGAATCTCGGTTCCGCTAAGCGCTTCGATGTCCTGCTCAAGCAGGCGCAGCCCCTTGTCCAGAGTGCGGGCGAACTGCTCTTCCTCCTGCAGGAGAATGCGCTCGATCTGCTCACGCTGTTGTTTCAGCTCGGGGTAGGCATCGCCCATGATCGCCGCCAGAGCGCCAACCAATTTGTAGAAAAAGGGTTCTTTCGCGCCGAGCTTGTTGCCATGACGTACCGCACGGCGAATGATCCGGCGCAACACAAAGCCGCGTCCTTCATTGGATGGCATGACGCCGTCAGTGATCAGGAACGCACAGGAGCGGATGTGATCGGCAATGACCCGCAGGGACGCTTCCCGATGATCGATACCGCCCAGGACATCGGACGCGGCCTTGAGAAGGTCTTCGAACAGGTCTATCTCATAGTTGCTATGGACCTTCTGCATGACGGCCGAAATGCGCTCCAGCCCCATACCGGTATCCACCGAGGGACGCGGCAACGGCTGCATTTCACCGTCTGCAGTACGATTGAATTGCATGAAGACCACGTTCCAGATCTCGATATAGCGGTCACCGTCCTCCTCAGGACTGCCAGGAGGACCTCCGGCCACGTCAGGACCGTGATCGAAGAAGATTTCGGTACAGGGGCCACAGGGGCCGGTATCGCCCATCTGCCAGAAGTTGTCGGAGGCATAGGGCGCACCCTTGTTGTCACCGATGCGCACAATCCGCTCGCGCGGCACACCGATCTCATCGGCCCAGATATTGAAAGCTTCGTCATCGGACCCGTAGACGGTCACCCACAGGCGGTCGCGATCGATGCCCAGCCAGTCCGGCGACGTCAGGAAGGTCCAGGCGAAGTTAATGGCTTCGCGTTTGAAGTAGTCACCGAAGCTGAAGTTACCCAGCATCTCAAAGAAGGTATGGTGACGGGCGGTATAGCCGACGTTCTCGAGGTCGTTGTGTTTGCCGCCGGCACGCACGCAGCGCTGGGAACTGGTCGCGCGGGAGTAATTACGCTGCTCACGCCCCAGGAAGACATCCTTGAACTGATTCATCCCGGCATTGGTGAACAGCAGGGTGGGATCGTTCGCGGGCACCAGCGAACTGCTGGGCACGATGGTATGTCCCTGCTGCTGGAAGAATTCCAAAAAGGCCTTACGTATTTCTGCGGTCTTCATACCCGATTCCCGATCACCTTGTCCCAAAGAGATTCATCTCACGTCCAGCGCCGGCCGGCAGCCGATCACGCTGTACGGGTTGCTAAGGGCCGGTACAGATGCGGATTCGGTATATGTTTGCCATCGGACGGGGCGAAACCCGGCGCTGTGGCGGCGTGGACGCGCGAAAGAGCGTTACTGTAACACAGCTTGGCCAGCGTCAAAACGCGCCCGCAGAGCGAAAAAGTCGATGAGGCGCACAGATAGGAATGACACCCGGGCCCAAGGTTCCCCTTGAGCTCCGGTAAGACGTTTTTATGCCACCGATTGGGCGGATGTCGCCGGCTGCGAAGCAGCGGTTTTGGAGGTATGCCCTGCGGCAGACGATGAAGCCTTGCTGTCGGCAGGTGACAGTAATGTTTGCAGGAACTGGGAAAGAAAGTCTTTGGGTGCGACAGACTGCCCCAGCTGCGTCGCCTGTTGGTGACCAGCCCCCAGCAGTTGCTGGAACAACGAGGCAAAATCATTGGCGCTTACACCGGACTGCGCAGCCTGTTGCGATGCGCCCTGAACACCCGACGCCAGCTGCCCGATAGGCTGCAGCGATGCCAAAGACTGGGCGGCCGGCGCCGTTTGGCTGTAAGCCGCCGCCCGAACGCTCTTACTGTAACTCAGTGAGAGACTGAACTTGGCCAGCGAAGTGCCATCGATACCCAGCGACTGAGCCTGCTTGAAGGCGTCCTGCACATTGCCATTAAAAAAGGTGTTGGAGAGCGACTGCACCTTGTCCAGCAGGTCAGTGATCGACTTCTGCTCACTGGCATCCAGATGCCCCTTGACGCTGATCCGATAGTGCCCAGAAAACAGGTGGCCGGTCTGCGCCTGCAGAGTTTGTCCGCTGGCATTCTGGGAGCTACTGATCGATGCTCCGTCGTATTGACGCTGATCCAGCTGGATCGTAACCCGGTCGCCGTCTTTCGTTGTGATCTTCAGCGACAGGCTCTCACGACTGGTCGACTCGATCGCGGCAGCCTGACTGGACACAACGTCGGCCGAACCGGAACCTGTGGCGCCGGCTGACCCGCTGCTCGCCGTGGCACCGTCAACCTGCTGCTGAAGCTTGTCGAGCCCCTGTGTGACACTGGACAGACTTTTCCCGATGGACTTGTCCAGCTCCGGGCTGAGCAAACCCAACGACTTCAACTGGTCACGGGCTTCCTGGAAGCCCTTCTGCACACCATCACGAGCCTGATTGAGCAGGCCATCCAGCTGCGATTGGTCCGCGCCATTGGCAGCGGCCTGATTCAGACGCTGGGTAATGAATCCGAGAATATTCTTGGCGGTTTTATCCGCAGATGGCGCTTCTGACGACTGTGGTGCGGTTGCACCAGAAGTGGTTCCGGAGCTGCTCGCGCCCGCTTGGCGACTGAAGGACCCCAGATGGTAGCGTAAGCTGGATTGGAGCAGCTTGATCGCCCGTGTATCCTGGTCTTCATTGGCACCCGTACCGCTGGCAACACTCTCGGTTTTGGCTGAGCCGGCACTCAATGCAGAATCACTGTCAGCGGATTGACCGTTGACACGCGGCTGCAAATGAAGTCCCGACGAGTGTCCCAGCAGACCCTGGAACAGCGGAGACAGCGCGATAGTCATGACGAACCCCCTTCATCGCTGGAGCAGACTTGGCCTTGCCGCCCCCTGATGGAGCATTTAGCGGCAGCTTCGTCAAAAACTTTAAACGCCATTTATCGAACCACCGCCTGATGTCCAATCCTCACCGCATTCGGTCGTCAGCCGGAGTATACTGCCTGGCAATCAAGGCCCAGGATCAAGCACAAGGAGAATCCAACAATGCCACGGCGCTTTCCGGAAGCCCCAGATTCACTCCCCGCCGCGGGCCTGCTCCGTCGCTTTTTAGCCATGGTCTATGACGGGCTGATCTGTATCGCACTGCTCATGGTCGTCACCGAGATCTACAACACGATCTATCAGTTGAGTGTCGGCGCCGACCGCTACAAGGTTCTCTTCGAAAGCGGTGCGACGACGCATGACCCGCTACTGACGTCAGTCCTGTTCATCAGCCTGTACCTGTTCTTCGCCTATTTCTGGACACGCACCGGGCAAACGCTGGGTATGCAGGTCTGGTTGATCCGGACGCAGAACCCTGACGGATCCAGCATTTCCTGGTTACAGGCGCTCCTGCGCTTCATGATGGGATTCGTCAGCTGGGGAGCGGTGGGGCTGGGTTATCTCTGGCAGTTGGTCGATCGCAAGCACCAAACCTGGACCGACCGCTTCTCCGAAAGCATTGTCGTCAGGCTGCCCCGCCCCTACGGGAACAAGGACAAAACCGAGACCAAGGGCGAAACCACGACGGAATAACGGCGGTGGACTACCCTACCCGCCGGATCAACACCAATCCGATCACCGCGCAGATAACAATCGGCACCAAGGTCGCCAGGATTGGACTGAAGCCGAACACCATGCTGGTCGGGCCCAGAAGATCCTGGACATACTTGAAAACGAGGCCGACGATAATCCCGGTAAACACCCGGAACCCCATCGTGACCGAACGTAAAGGCCCGAACACGAACGAGATAGCCACCAACACCAGGACACCGGTGGCGAGCGGCCTCAAGACTTTCTTCCAGAACGCCAGCCAGTAGGTCTTGGCATTCAGGTCCTGCTTGCCGAGGTAACGGGCGTAGGTATAAAGCCCCGAAATCGACAGGTTGTCCGGATAGACGGACAACACATTCAACAGTCGCGGCGACAAAGACGTCTTCCACACTTCGGTGGCATAGCGTTGCATATGCGTGCCGTTAGGCGTCAACGTCGTGGTCACCACGTTTTCGAGCAGCCAGTGATCGCTCTGGTAGATGGCCCGTTCCGCAAAAGTGGCCGATTCAAGCCAGTGCTTATCACCAAACTTGAACAGGGATACGCCATGGAGAACCCCGTTCGGCTGCACCGCATTGAAGTGCATGAAGGTTTGCCCTTCCCGGTGCCACAGGCCGCCGGACGACGCCAGGTTATTGCTGTCGCCCCGCTCGACCTGGCGATCGCTCTCCGCAATCCGCTGGAAGTAAGGCGCCACGAACTGCCCCAACAGCAAGCCGATGATCACGATCACCAGAGCAGGCTTCATGGCCGCCCAGACTATTCGGCGAATCGATACCCCGGCAGCACGGATAACCGTCAGTTCCGAGGTGTTGGCCAGGGTTCCCAGGCCGATGAGACAGCCCATAAAGGCGCCCAGCGGTAAGTACTGGTATAGCCGGTCAGGAAAGCTCAGCACCATGTACATCAATGCCTGAGACACCTGATAGCCGTTTTGCAACGACTTCAGCTCATTAATGAATCCGAAGATGAAATCCAGCGACAGCACCACCAGCAAGACCAGCAGTGACGCCATGAAAACAGTACGGTTAATGTAACGATCAAGCTGCCGCATGACGCGCCCCCCGCTTACGGCGCCACGCCGGCAACCAGTAGAGCCCGGCGATCAGCAGCAAAAACAAGATATGGATCCACCATAGCCCGGCCCAGAGCGGCAAACGCCCCTTGGCCAGCGCACTCTGCCCGGCGATCATCGAGCCAAGATAGGTGATATAGATCAGCATGGCCGGCAACAGGTGGAAAAACCGCCCCTGCCGAGGATTCACGCGACTCAGCCGAATGGCCAGCAACGTCACGACAGGCACAATAAACGGCAGCGCCAACCGCCACTGCAGCATCGCCTGCATTTTAGGATCGGAGCTACCCCACAACTTCTCCGTGCTGACAGCATCCGCATAGCCCGAAAACGACGAATTTGTCGGTTTGGCCAGACGCATACCGTAGCTATCGAACGTGGTCACCTTGTAGTCCAGTTTACCGGGGTTGCCTTCGAAACGGGCGCCGTTGTGCAACACCAGATAACGGCTGCCGGTTTTGGGGTCGACATACTGATTGCCGGTCTCGGCTGAAATCAGGATCAAAGGCTGGTTCGCCTTATCGTGCTGAGCAATGAATACGTTGTGCATCTCACGCTTGTCGCCACTCAGCGATTCCGAATAGGCCACCCGGTTACCTTCCTTAAGCTTCTGGAAGCGACCGGGTACCAACATGGCAAACTCGGTGGTCTGAGACTGTTCCTTGAGGATATTGTCGACCTGCTGCAGCCCCCAGGGCGAAAGATAGATGGTGCAGGCGCCGACGATGAGGGTCACCAGCAGGCTGGCCCCCATGGTCTGCATAATGATCTGCCGCTCACTCACCCCGCAGGCGTACAGCACGACCATTTCGCTTTCCAGGTACATCCGCCCATAGGCAAGGAGAATGCCGATAAACAGGCCCAGCGGCAGGATCAACTCCAGGAAGTCCGGCAGGCGATAGCCCATGATCGCAAACAGCACATCAGGCGAAATGCTGCCCTCTGCCGCCTGCGCCAGATACTTGATGAAACGACCGCTCATGAAGACCATAAGCAGTACACCGGTCACTGCCAGCATGCTGACCAGGATCTGGCGCGTCAGATATCGGAAAATAATGAACAAACCGGTTACGTCCCCTCGGCGTTGACGCTACTGAAGCTGACCATCCGAAAGCCCGCTATTCTAGAGAACCTTGCTGCCGAATGACAGCGGCCGGTCATGCAACGCTGCCAGGTTTGACGTACACTTGCCTTCAACTATATCGCTAGACCGGGAACCGCCAGCAGCCTGCTGTCGAACGCACTGTTGCGCGAGGCCCGGTGCGCCATTGTCATTATCAGGAGAGATCATGAAATACGCGCTGAATACCAAGGGTTTGATCGACTGTTCCGCCGACTGTCTCGTCGTTGCTATTCCCGAGTCCGGCACTTGGCCCGCCAGCGCGGACACCGCTGACAAGCAGGAAGACGGCCTGCTCCGTCGCGTTGTCAAACAAGGCGATTTTTCCGGCAAGCTCGGCAGCACCATGCTGCTGCCACTGAACGGTAAGCCCTGGTCGCGCATCCTGATGGTCGGTGCCGGCAAGCTGGACAGCATCACTGTTCAGCAGTTCCGCAAGATAGCCATCGCTGCTCTCGGACGCCTGAAGGACGCCGGCAGCAAACACGCCCTCCTGACCCTGGCAGAATTGCCCGTCAAGGATCGCGACGAAGCCTGGCGCGTTGCCTTTCTCGCCCGCGCCTGTGAAGAAAGCCTTTACCGCTTCACCGAATTCAAGAGTGAAAAAACGCCGGCTCGTGCACTCAAGCAAATCACGCTGGATGTCTCCGCGGCGGACGCCTCGCTGGAGCAAGCCTTGCAGACCGGCCAGTCCGTTGGACACGGCATGAATTTGGCGAGAGACCTGGGCAACACCCCAGGCAACGTTTGCACCCCTCGCTGGCTGGCGAAACACGCCAAGGACCTGGCCAAAGAGTTCGACTGCGTCGAGACGGAAATCCTCGACGAGAAACAGATGAAAGCGTTGGGCATGAACACCCTGCTGTCCGTGTCCGCCGGCAGTGCCGAGCCCGCTCGGCTGATCGTCATGCAGTACAAGGGCGGCAAGGCCAAGGACAAACCCCATGTCCTGGTTGGCAAGGGCATCACCTTCGACACCGGCGGCATCAGCCTGAAGCCCGGTGAAGCCATGGATGAAATGAAGTTCGACATGTGTGGCGCCGCCAGTGTACTCGGCGCGATGCGCGCGATTGCCGAGCTCAAACCCAAGATCAACGTCGTCGGTGTCATCGCCAGCGCAGAGAACATGCCCGGCAGCGCGGCCACACGTCCGGGCGACATTATCAAAACCATGTCCGGCCAGACGGTGGAAATCCTCAACACCGACGCAGAAGGCCGTCTGGTGCTGTGCGACGCACTGACCTATGTGGAGCGATTCAAGCCCGCCACCGTCGTCGATATCGCAACCCTGACCGGCGCCTGCATCATCGCGCTCGGCCACCACGCCGCAGGCTTGCTGTCCAATGACGACAACCTTGCCAAGGCGCTGCTGGAAGCGGGCGAGCGTACAGGTGACCGCGCCTGGCAATTGCCCCTGTGGGATGAATACCAGAGTCAGCTGGACAGCAATTTCGCCGACATCCAGAACATCGGCGGGCGCCCTGCCGGCACCATTACTGCGGCCTGCTACCTGTCCCGTTTCACCAAGGACTATACCTGGGCTCATTTGGACATTGCCGGTGTCGCCTGGCTATCCGGCAAGGAAAAAGGTGCAACCGGACGCCCCGTCCCCCTGCTGATGGACTACCTTCTGTCCCATGCCGGCTGACGACGCAAGCGTCGCAAGGCGCTGGTTCTACATCCTGCCACAGACCGACGATGGAGCCCGCTACAGTTTCGCGGCGCGCCTGACGGAAAAGGCGTGGCAGGAAGGGCACCGGGTCGGTCTTCAGGTGGATGGCACCGCCCAGGCCGAGGCGGTCGACCGGGTTCTCTGGCAGTTCACACCGGAATCGTTTCTACCGCACCGTATCGTGGCGGACAATAGCGTGAACTGCCCAGACCCGATCGGCGTGCTCTGTTGCGATCCGTCACCACAGGACTGGGATACCCTGATCATTCTCGGCTCACGCCTACCGTCGATGGCCGACCGTTTCCAACGCCTGGCACTGGTCGCACATAATGAGCAGGCCACACTGGCGCGAGCCCGGGATCTCTACCGCCAGTTGCGCGAGCTCGGCTGCGAACCCCGGGTTCACGATACCCGGAGCCGTTCCCGTGGCCGCCCGGGTTCGCCGCGCTGACGGCCTACATGTATAATTCGCCCCTTATGGGCTGACGCCAGCGTCGCCCGGGTTCCGTTCACTTTTCGCAAAAGAAGATCGACAGACGCCGATATGGAAAAGACCTACCAGCCCGAAAACCTTGAACGTCAGTGGTACCAGACCTGGGAACGCAACGGCTACTTCAAGCCTGTCGGCAAAGGCGATCCGTACTGCATCATGATTCCGCCGCCCAATGTGACCGGCAGCCTGCACATGGGGCACGCGTTCCAACACACCATTATGGACACGCTGACCCGCTACCGTCGTATGCAGGGCCGCAACACCCTGTGGCAGGTGGGCACCGACCATGCAGGCATCGCCACGCAGATGGTGGTCGAGCGCAAACTGGCAGTCGAAGAGGGAAAGACCCGTCACGATCTGGGGCGTGACGCCTTCATCGAAAAAATCTGGGAGTGGAAAGCAGAATCCGGCGGCACCATCACCGGCCAAATGCGTCGCCTGGGCAACTCAGTCGATTGGGACCACGAGCGCTTCACTATGGACGACGGTTTCTACCGTGCCGTTCAGGAAGTCTTTATCCGTCTTTATGACGAAGGCCTGATCTACCGCGGCAAGCGCCTGGTCAACTGGGATCCGAAACTGCACACGGCAATCTCCGACCTGGAAGTCGAGAACAGGGAAGAAAAAGGCTATCTCTGGCACTTCCGCTATCCGTTGGCCGATGGCAGGAAAACCCAAGACGGCAAAGATTACCTCGTCGTTGCCACCACTCGCCCGGAAACCATGCTGGGTGACACGGCGGTCGCGGTTAACCCTCAGGATGAGCGCTATAGCGACCTGATCGGCGCTTACATCCTGCTGCCGCTGGTCAACCGCCGCATTCCCATCGTGGCTGACGAACACGCCAACATGGAAAAAGGCACGGGTTGCGTGAAGATTACGCCGGCCCACGACTTCAACGACTATCAGGTTGGCAAGCGCCACCAGTTGCCGATGATCAACATCCTGACTATCGATGCGGCTATCCGCGCCGAAGCCGAGGTGTTCGACAGTCAGGGCAACCCCAGCGATGCCTACAGCGCGGAGCTGCCCGCAGCGTATCAGGGGCTCGACAGAACCGCCGCACGTAAAGCCATCGTTGCAGAGATGGAGGCGCAAGGACTGCTGGATGAGGTCAAGGACCATATCCTGCAGGCGCCGCGCGGTGACCGCTCCGGCCTGATCATCGAGCCCATGCTGACCGACCAGTGGTTCGCTGACGCCAAGACGCTGGCCAAACCAGCCATCGAAGCGGTCGAGGACGGCCGCATCCAGTTCGTCCCCAAACAGTATGAGAACATGTACTTCTCCTGGATGCGCGACATCCAGGATTGGTGTATTTCCCGCCAGCTCTGGTGGGGTCACCGCATCCCGGCCTGGTACGATGCCGACGGCAATATCTATGTGGGCCGCGACGAACAGTCGGTCCGCGAAAAATACAGCCTGGCCGCCGACCTGGCGCTGACCCAGGACAACGATGTCCTCGACACCTGGTTCAGCTCCGCCCTCTGGACCTTCGGCACACTCGGCTGGCCCGAAAACACCGAACGTCTGCAGACGTTCCATCCGACGGACGTGCTGGTTACCGGCTTCGATATCATTTTCTTCTGGGTTGCCCGCATGATCATGATGACCATGCATTTCATGAAGGATGAAAACGGCGAGCCGCAAGTGCCTTTCCGCACCGTGTACGTCACCGGCCTGATTCGTGACGAACATGGTCACAAGATGTCCAAGTCCAAGGGCAACGTGCTCGACCCGCTCGATATGATCGACGGCATCGACCTCGCCACCCTGCTGGAAAAGCGCACCAGCAACCTGATGCAGCCGCAACTCGCGGAGAAGATCGGCAAGCGCACCCAAGTGGAATTTCCAGAAGGCATCGCCGCCCACGGTACCGACGCCCTGCGCTTTACCCTGGCGGCCCTGGCGTCCACCGGTCGCGATATCAACTGGGATATGAAACGCCTGGAAGGCTACCGCAACTTCTGCAACAAGCTGTGGAACGCGGCACGTTATGTCTTGATGAACACCGAAGACCAGGACTGCGGCGCCGATGGCAGCGATGTCAGCCTCTCTCTGGCGGACCGCTGGATCATCAGTCAGCTACAGCTCTGCGAGAAGGAAGTCACCCGCCACTTCGAGCAGTATCGCTTCGACCTGGCCGCCCATGCACTTTACGACTTCATCTGGAACGAGTATTGCGATTGGTATCTGGAGCTATCCAAACCCGTGCTCAACGACGAAAACGCCAGTGCAGAAGCCAAACGCGGCACTCGGCGCACACTGGTCAGGGTCCTGGAAGCTGTATTGCGCCTGATTCACCCCATTGCCCCCTTCATCTCGGAAGAGATCTGGCAACGTGTTGCGCCGCTGGCCGGGCAACACGGTGAAACCATTATGCTGCAGGCATACCCTGTTGCCGATGAAAGCCGGATTGACCCGGAGGCAACGGCCGATATCGAGTGGTTGAAAGGCGTTATCCTCGCGATTCGTAATATCCGCGGCGAAATGAATATCGCCCCCGGCCAGCGCATCCCCGTCCTTTTCCACAAAGGCACGGACAGCGACCGGGCAAGACTCGAGGCGAACCGCCAGTTCCTCGAATCCCTGGCCCGACTGGAATCCGCCACCTGGTTCGACGGAGACGAGCCGCCCATGTCCGCCACCCAACTGGTTGGCAGCATGGAAGTGTTGGTACCGATGGCCGGACTTATCGACAAGGACGAAGAGATCGGCCGACTGAACCGGGAAATCGAAAAGCTGACCAAGGAAATCCAGCGCGTCGAATCCAAACTGGCCAATGAGAACTTCGTCAGCCGGGCACCGGCTGACGTGGTCGACAAAGAACGTGAAAAACTCAATGACGCAAAAAATAACGCCGAACGCCTGAATATTCAGGTTGAAAAAATTCGGGCGATGTAAATTAGCTCATCTTTGCGACATAAGGCTTTTCATCTATGATGGCGACAGGTCGGGGTGATTTTCGACCTGTCTTCCTGCGATCGTACGATTACCCGGTGCGCCTTGGGCGTACCCAACAGGGTGCAGGGAGACCGAATAGGGATTTCGCATCATTGGAGAGACAAAGCAATGTCCGCACGTATTCAAGGTGTCGTTAAGTGGTTCAATGACTCCAAGGGTTTCGGTTTTATCAAGCCTGATAACGGCGCAGATGTGTTTGTTCACTATTCCTCCATCCGCGGTGATGGTCACCGTTCGCTGCAGGAAGGAGAAAAGGTCGAATTCGAAGTGGTTCAGGGCCAGAAAGGACCCCAGGCCAACGACGTGGTTCGCCTCGGCGCCTGATCCTACACGCCGCCACCTCACAGGTTTGTGGAGGCGGCCGTAAATGTCCCCCACCGACACGCAAAATGACCGGACCCTGATTCTGGGTGCGGGCTCTCTGGGGCGCCTGTTCGGCGGCTACCTGGCGTCGTTCGTCCCGGTGACAGTTCTCCAGCGAACACCTGCAACCGTCCCCACGCTGACATACGACCTGATCGCCTTCGACGGCAGCCGCAAGACACTGACATTACCGGTTTCCGTCGCCGGGTCGAAGCACTCCGGCATACGCTGGGCTCTGGTGACCACCAAGGCGAACGATGTCGAAGCCGCCGTAGAAACGCTCATCCCCACATTGCCGATGGAAACGGCAATCCTGCTGTTTCAGAATGGCATGGGCTCGCAGCAGGCGATTGCCTCCCGCCACCCGGAGCGCCCAATCCTCTGCGCGTCGACCACTGAGGGCGCTAACCGTCCGGATCAATCGACCCTGTGCCATGCCGGGCAAGGGGAAACCTGGATTGGAAGCCTGACCCCTTCTGGAGAAACCGCCTGCGCCCCCTTTGCACGACTATTGAACCGCGCAGGCCTCAAGGCAAGCGTCAGCAACAATATCGAAGAACGCCTCTGGCAGAAGCTTGCGATCAATGCCGGCATCAATGCCTTTACAGCCATTCTCGGCTGTACGAACGGCCACATTCTTGAACAGCCTTTTTTCGCGCAGAACATCGCTCAGCTCAGTGCAGAAATTGCGGCCATTGCCACAGCCAGTGGCTATCCCACGGACGCAGGCGTGCTGGAAGCACGTATTCGTGACGTCGCACTGGCAACGCGGGACAATGTGTCGTCGATGCTTCAGGATCTACGAAGCGGACGGCCGACAGAAATCGATTACATAAACGGCTATCTGGTGCGACAGGGCCAGCGGCTTGGACTTAAGACGCCGATGAACCAGACACTGGTCGACGCCGTATTGAAGGCACAAGGTTCAGCTTACTGAGCCGGCCCTAGAGCACTTCCGACAAAAAGGACCCCGACAGCATGGGATACCGGCTTTCCAAAATTTACACGCGCACCGGTGACGACGGTTCCACCGGTCTGGCAGACGGCAAGCGTATCGCAAAAAATGCGCAGCGCGTCGAAGCCATGGGATCAATCGACGAACTCAACTGCCAGTTGGGTGTATTACTCCAGTACCTGGAACCCGACGATGCGTTGCTTGCGCCATTGCAACGCATACAGCACCAGCTTTTCGATCTCGGCGGCGAACTGGCGATTCCGGGCAGCCAAGCCATTACCGCGGAGCAGGTGTCCTGGCTCGAAGAGGTGCTCGATGAGTGGAACAGCGACTTACCGCCACTCAAGAACTTTATACTGCCAGGCGGCAATCTCGCCGGGGCTCATTGCCATCTGGCCAGGGGAATCTGTCGACGTGCCGAGCGGGTTCTGGTAGCCCTGAGCCACGAAGACTCCATCAATTCGGAGGCACGCCACTACCTTAACCGTCTATCCGATCTGCTCTTTGTCGCCGCCCGCGTGCTCTCCCGGAGAAATGGCAGCGAAGAAGTACTTTGGCAGCCCCATCAGTAATCACCAGACATAAAAAAACCGCGGCGGGGCTTCTCGCCCGGCCGCGGTCTTGCTACCACCTCAAACGCGGAAGGTGGCGATCAGTTTTTGCAGGGAACCGGTAAGACCGGACATTTCGTTACTGGCAGACAGGGTTTCCTGGGCGTTGTCTGCCGTCTCCTGACCCAGTCCACCGATCTGCTCAACATTGACGTTGATATTACGTGCCACTGCCGCCTGCTCTTCTGCCGCCTGGGCGATATGGTGACTCATATCGACGATGGTGGAGATGCTGGCGACAATCTGACCCAATGCATCAGAGACCTTGCCGGATTGCTCCACTGTCGCATTCGTCACCTCATGACTGTTCGTCATCGCCTTGACCGCATCTTTAACACCACTCTGCAAACGAACGATCATTTCCTCGATTTCTTCGGTGGACTTGTGCGTCCGTTGTGACAGCGAGCGGACCTCATCCGCCACGACTGCAAAGCCCCGCCCCTGCTCACCGGCCCGCGCCGCCTCGATCGCAGCGTTCAACGCCAGCAGGTTGGTCTGCTCGGCGATGGCCTTGATCTCTACCAGCACCTGGCTGATGCTGGTGCTATCCTGGCTGACGCGATTAATGACCTCCGCCGCCGCACGAATCTCCTCCGCCAACCGGTTGATGGTTGCCACAGATTCATTCACTACATCTCTGCCCTGCTCCGCTTCGGCGTCGGCAAAATTAGCGGCATCCGATACCTTTTGAGAACTCTCCGCCACTTCCTGCACCGTTTCCACCATCTGGTGCATGGCTTCAGAGATCTGCTTCGTCTCCGCCATCTGCTTATAGACAGCATCGCTGTTGGCTTTGGCGGTATCCGTCACACGCTGGGCCTGGAGATCCACGTCGCTGGTCGTCCCGCTGACGACCTGGATCAGCTGATGCATCTTTTCAGTCATGTTGTTGAATTCACTGGTCAGTTGCCCCAGCTCATCCCGGTTCTTCAACTGGATACGAACGGTCATATCGCCCGCTGCGACCTTACGCGCAGCTTGACCAAACCGGTTGATGGCGCCACGCACCGACAGGAAAAACCCGATGTAGAGGTAAACCACAACCGCCAGCACCAGGATCAGGGCGGCGAAGATGAGGAAACGCTGGGTCACCTGATCATGCAGCCGGCTACTGAGATCCTTACCGATGATATCGAGGATCTTGTGATTCAGTTGAAAGACGGCGGCAATCTGTGAAGACGTCAACGTATCCATTTGCGCCCAGGGCATGGACAGGTGATAGGGCGTAATAACATTGGTGTCGAGCGCCGTGCGGGTTTTGATCAGCGATTTCTTCACCGTCGTCAGCAGGTCACCGCTATCACTACTCAGCGCAGGAATACTGTTAACCGCAACGTTCAAGGCCGCCTGCTGCGTTGTATCCTGATTCGTCAGACGATCGTAAATGGCGTTCATCGAATCGGCCATATCCGATCCCAATTGCCCCTGGATCAGGCCAAAATCGGCAAAAGCCCGGGCCTGGCCAATCACACTGGCATCGTTTACCAGCGTCGATGTCGTCAACTGGAGCAGTAGTTGCACTTCCCTGGACGAATCCTGGGCGAGACCGGATATCTGGACCGTGGAATTCATAAAGGCCCTGACTTTCTGGACGAACTCCTCGAAATACTTGAACTGCGGATCCAGTGAGGATTGATAGGCGTCTTCCTTTTTCAGCTTTTGCCAGGCAACTTCCAGCTGTTTTAACTGCTTGGCCCAGTCACCACCTTCATCAAAGGTTACATTCACCGCACCCAGCGATTTAAACAGACCGTCGATCTTGTCACTCGCCTCGGTACTCCGCTTGGCGATATCGGTCTGTTCACTACGCTGTTTGAGAACCGATCGGTAGTCTCGGTAGTCAATGGAAGCGCGGGTCAGTTCGCTGACCTGACGCATGACGGACAGTCCGTCTACCTCGCCCTGCGTCAACGCTATGGAATGGTTAAGCTGACTGACGAGTAAATAGCTCAGACCGGCAATCGGCAATAGGAAAAGGACACTGATAAGACTGAATTTGTAAACCATTTTCAGTCGATTCATCAGCAAAATAGCCGGATACAAAACACGCTTCACCGCATGCCTCCACACAAGACACCCTCAGGGTGTACAGGATTATTCTTATCTGTCAGGAAGTAACTGTGACTGCTAATACGAAAGTCTAGCAGGGGAGCTTGATATACGCTCGCAAACCTCCGCATTATTCATGATCTTTAACGAGTTATGCGGCAAAATTGTTCAAGTTATCACCAAACCTTTGCCGTTTTTGCCACTCGGCCAGCACCGGACGCGAATCGACTCCGCGGTATATCAGCTTCTGAGAGAGGAAAACCCGAACGCATGTCAGAGCCCCGCAAATTCCGGATAGGCGTCGACCTCGGCGGAACAAAGACCGAGGCGATCCTCCTTGATGCAGGCAATACCCTTTGGCGGCGACGAACCGCAACCCCCTCGAACGACTACGCGGCCACACTTCGATGCATCATGGCGTTGGTGGCTGAGGCCGACGATTTATGCGGGGAACAGGCATCGGTCGGCATCGGTATTCCAGGTACCATATCCCCCGACCACGGACGGGTAAAAAACGCGAATTCGGTGTACCTGATCGGACAGGATCTGAAAACTGATCTGGAAACCTGCCTGCATCGTCCCGTCAGGGTTGCCAACGATGCAGACTGCTTTGCCTTATCGGAAGGAACCGATGGCGCAGGCGCCGGTTACCCAACCGTTTTCGGCGTGATTATCGGCACTGGCTGCGGTGGCGGCATCCTTGTCAACGGCACACTTCTGGCCGGTCCCAATGCCATTGCCGGCGAATGGGGCCACAATCCACTGCCCTGGAGACGAACGGAAGACGGACCGGTGAGGAAGTGCTATTGCGGCAAGCAGGACTGCCTGGAAACCTTTCTTTCCGGCCCCGGCCTGACCCTTACCGATCGTTACCTCAGTGGCAAACAGCGTTCCGGCGAAGCTCTCTCCGCACGGGCAGCGAAGGGTGACGGCGAGGCCAGCGCCATACTTGCACACTATGCAGATCAATTGGCGAGGGGTTTGGCCTCAGTGGCGAACATCCTGGACCCGCACGCGATTGTACTGGGCGGAGGCTTATCCAATTTACCGGGCATTACAGACAGCGTCGGCAATTTACTTGCCCGCTACCTGTTCTCTGACAAGGTGAACACCGCGATTGTCCGCCACCAACATGGCGATAGCAGTGGCGTTAGGGGTGCTGCCTGGCTCTGGCGGTGACAGCAGACGCAGGATTGGCAATCGGGACAGCGGTCAGAGCCAACCACCGATGGCAAGCAACGCAAACAGAGCGATCCAGACCATCATACTGCGATTGAGAAGGTCTCTCACAGCGAGCATGCTACGCCGCCCGAATTCAGGCCACTCCTCCGGATGCCGTTCGGCGAAGCGCTTCGGTTCCAGAGAGAAGCTGGACAGCGCCCCGTTAGCCGCCCCGAAAAGTACCGTTTCCGGCGCTTCCCGCGCCATCGCCCCCTGAGAGCGGCGATAGTGCAACCAGCCACTGAAATCGCCGGCCAATCCAAAGGTCGTCGATAACAACCGCACGGGGATCCAGGCCAGAACCTCGCAAAAACCGGCAAAGGTCGCCCTGACCGTCGCTGCCGGCCAATGATCACGAACGCCCATAGCGAGGCGGACCACCAAGGCTCCGGCAGGCCCCAGCAGGGCATACCAGAAGATCATCAGAAAATAACCCTCAAACGCCGTAACCAATAGGCGGCTGGCCAAAATGACGTGCAACTTCTCCGGCGAGATCGCCTCCCCCTGCCGCTCCGGCGGCAATAAGTGGCGAACATGATGCCAAGCAGCCTGCGCATCCCCTCGCAGCCAGGATTCGGCATACGCACGCAGGGTTCCATGCCAGCCGGGATTCCCCATCAGGGCGACCAGGACCAACAGTTCAACCGGTGCCCAGAGGAAGAACAAGGCATTATGGGAGATAACATAGTCGCCTACCCAAACCAGGGCGCCCAGCGCGAGAATAATCGCCATAATGCCCCACCCCCAGCCCGGAGATGGGTGATTGGCGCCCAGTCGGGCAAACAGCTTACGTAGTGCCGAGTGGCAGTCCAGTTTACGGCGGGCATCGAGCTGCCGGCGTATCAGGCAGGCCAGCAGGATGATCAGGAAACGCACGGAGAGACATCCTCCTGATCGCCTTTCGGCTTGAGAATACTTAACTGATTGAGGAAACGGCTCCAGTCGAATGCCGGACCGGGATCCGTCTTGCGACCGGGCGCGACATGTTCATGCCCGACGATCCGTTCCGGTGTAATGGCAGGGAAAACCGCCATCAATTCCTGCGTAACACTGACAAGGCATGCGTATTGCGCGTCTGAATACGGCAGGTCGTCCGTACCTTCGAGTTCGATACCCACGGAAAAGTCATTGCACTCCGACCGCCCCTCGAAGGACGAACGGCCCGCATGCCAGGCTCGATCAAACACCGACACGAACTGTATCAGCTCGCCTTGACGACGAATGAGGAAGTGAGCAGACACTTTCAGCGAGTGTATCTGCTGGAAGTACGGATGTTCGTCTGGCTCCAATTCATTAAGGAAAAAACGTTCAATCGCGTTTCCCTCGAACTGCGCAGGTGGCAGGCTGATATTGTGCAGCACCAACAGGGAAACAGGGACCCCTGCCGGCCTATCGTTGAAGTTGGGTGACGGGACCTTGCGGGCAGCGCCCATCCAGCCATCGACTGGCAGGGCGCTTGTCTTTTCATCCTGAATGTTCACCACGAGCTCTGCAGCCACATCCGTCGTTTCGGGTAACGCCTCTCGCTACCCCTGCCCTCAGGATTGAAGCACAGTTCCCGCGAATGTAAAACCAAGACATTTCGCTGGCACCGCGCACGCCTTATCAATCCCGACGATTGCTACGCAGGTTATCAATAATGGACTCGAGCGCCCGATCGAAGATCAGGCCGTCATCCAGCATCACCAGCCGCTCCTCGGCCATGGCCTGAGCAACATCCTTAAGCGTCTGCTCCGCCACCTTGGCGCCACTGCGGTTCACGAAAATATACTTGCCGGTGGCCTTGATAACCGCTGCCAGCTTGCAGCGCAATTTGTTTTCGCCCGGCGGCACCAGTTCAAACCAGGACCCGACTCGCAGCAGCTGGGCTTTTTCTTCCCAAACCGACAACTCCGGCGCGACGACCTCGGCATCAGGTACTGTCGACGACGCGGCAACCTCCACCTCGGCAGGCGTCGAAACCGGCATGTCAACTGCGGGAGCGGACGATTCGACAACGGGTACTGCCGGCTCAGCCTGACGAGCCTCAACCGGGACCTCGGGTTCAACAGGCTGACGTGGCGCCGGATCCGGCGCCACCTCTTCCAACGGTTTCACCGCCGGAGCCTCACGGAAAGTCACCAGATTCTGTAAGGTGTCGACGTGGGTCAACTCCAGGTCGCGCACCAGCCTGTCCGTGGCAAAAGGATCCCACGAAATCGTCTGCAAGCCGGAACGAACCCCATCGACGATACCAGGAATAGCCTTAAGCAACTGGCGACGGGTATCAGCAGCAATCGGCTGAGGACTCACGCTCCAGACCAACTGCTCGGTCAGCCGTTCGGCCTTCGACCAATCTTCGCTTTCCGGACCCTGGCGCAAATAGGTCCACTGCAGGAACCGAGTCCAGGCGTCATTCAGCAGTTGCTGTACATTTTCCGGGATGTCCCGGCCTTCGGTATGCGCAACGAGCAGTTGCTCGACACGCTCTTTAGCCTGTTCCTGACGCGCACGCCCTTCCTCAACATCCCGCAGGCGCTGCTCCACCAGCTCACGCCGGCGTTGTTCGAGCCCCATGAACCGCGTGAAATCCTCAAGCAGCTCCGCAAAGAGCTCGATGTTGTCGGTAAACTCGTTAAGCAGACGTTCAACAACCGATTCAATCTTTTCTCTCAACGGGTCCCGCTGTCCCTCTGGCCGTTCATTCCAACCAATCGCCGCCATCGCCAGCTCATTCAGCAGCTTGCGGGCCGGGTGCCCTCCCCGATTGAAGAAACTGCGATCCAGCAGCGCGACCTTAAGGACCGGGATCTGCAGGCGGGCAAGTAACGCTTTCATGGCCTCCGGCAGTTGGCGATCCTCAAGGATGAAATCGAACAGCATGGAGACCAGGTTAATGACATCCGCGTCCACCTGCCCTGGTTGCCCCCGGCTCTGGCCGGAAGAGGATGCGATGCTGCCGATGCAGCTTTGGAGGTTGCCCCCAGCGACACCAGGGAGCGCCTCGGCGCTGGGCAATACCTGATACTGCATCTGCGACAGCGCACTCAACAGTTCTGCCGTTGCCAGGACGGGGCCACTCTGAGCCCCTTCTCTGCTGCCCCGCCCATCGCGCAGCAGGGCCGTCAGCTCATTGAAACTGTGATTGCTATCTTCGTCGCCAGCTTCATAGGATTGCGGCGAAGGCTGGGATATTCTCGCCGCAGAAGCCGATCGCTTCGATCCCGGCACAGGCGCACGCCGCATCTCCGGCATCACACCTTCTCGGGCCAGGAAGTCGTTCGCTTCACGGTAAAGTTGCTCAAGGCGGGCAATCAGCAGCTTGTCAAACAGTTTGAAGACAATCAGCTTGGCCCGGATATCGATGTTCAACTCCGTACAGGCTTCGCCCAGCCCCGAACACAGGACTTCCGGACTCAACGGATTCTGTGCAGTACCAAGGCTCACACCGGGCAACATTTGCGCAAGGCGCGCATCCAGCATACGCAGGAGTTCGTCGTTATGGGCACGCGTTTTGTTGATCATGCCGTCGAGGGCAACCTGCTCCTCCAACTGGCTGTTGTCCACCAGGCTCAACTCATCCCGATCCACCTGATCCATACCGCCACGATGAGGGCGCGGTGAAAAGCGGCCCACTTCGTTGAATGCACGGGCCACCCACTGCAGCATGGAGAGGGTCACTTGCTTGCGACGCAGGCGCAGCTCCCGCATGGCATCGAAATATGCCGACTGCTCCGCATTCGAGCCAGCCTTATCGGCCATATTAAACAGAGCGTCGTCCGCACCGTCGAAGGATTCTCCGAGCAGTTGACGCAATGCGTTGGCAGACAGGTCCCGCAACCGGATCAGTGGTGCCGGAAGGCGTGATGCCGTTCCGTTCCCGCTGTCGCGAAGGTTGATGACCTTGGCATCATTTGTCATGACTACTGCGTCTCCGGGCGGTGTGGACTGTGTTGATTTAAAGCCTGTTCGGAATGGCTGTCACTAAAAGCCATGTTGCCTATTTCAGATCATAGGCCCCAAGGCTGTCATCTTGTGTCAGGTTTTGTCACTATTTGTCATTCAGAGAACGGGCTCACACATTTTGACATTCCCACACCGATGATGAACAGCCGAGAACCAAGCAACCATCAACCCGCGGCATCGGGCAGCCTGCCCCGGCTTTCCCACTGACTTGGAAGCATGCCACATTCGCAGTAAACTTCCACGCCCCGCCCTGTGACACGATACGGCAGTTGGCGAAATCCACCGCCGCCCCTGGCGACAACCGGACCTGGACGATGAACGTTATTCCTACTTCCATTCTGCGCCAGTCAATCATCGAAGGCGTTGCGAACAGTCTACGTGAGGATGTGGGCAGCGGAGATATCACTGCAGAGCTAATCCCCGCAGACCGCAGCGCCGAAGCCCAGGTCATTACCCGGGAGCCCATGACACTTGCCGGCCAGGCCTGGGTAGAGGAAGTCTTTCGCCAGATCGATTCTCGCGTTTCCGTCACCTGGTTGGTTGCCGAGGGAGCTCACGCAGGATCCAACACCCCCCTGTTTCGCTTGCAGGGTCCGGCCCGCGCCCTGCTGACAGGAGAACGGTCCGCGCTCAACTGGCTGCAGACCCTCTCCGGCGTTGCTACATGCTGCCGGAGCTATGCCGAGCGCGTCTCACATACCCGGGTCAAATTACTGGATACCCGAAAAACAGTGCCGGGACTGAGGATCGCGCAAAAATATGCAGTGACGGTCGGTGGCTGCTTCAACCACCGCCTCGGTCTCTACGACGCCTTCCTGATCAAGGAAAACCATATTGCGGCTTGCGGCTCTATAGCGGCAGCCGTCGAACGTGCCCACCAGATAGCTCCCGGTCGTCCGGTCGAAGTCGAGACCGAAAACCTGACAGAGTTTGAGCAAGCCCTGGAAGCCGGTGCAGACATTATCATGCTCGACGAATTTTCGATGGCGGATATGGCCGACGCCGTATCGCGCTGCCGGGGCCGGGCCGCGCTGGAAGCCTCGGGCAATATCAATGAACAGACACTGGTACCCGCTGCGGAAACCGGCGTCGACTACATCTCAATCGGGAGCCTGACCAAACACGTGAGGGCCACCGATCTATCCATGCGATTGCTCTAATCGCTCTCAGGACACTTTCTCGATAGTTTCGCCCGACACGGGGAACGACTTACAACCGACAAGAGAAACGACTTACAAAATGTAACATAACGTTACATCAAGCAACCGATTGTTGACGGGAATCCGATTAGATTCTGCAATAGTGTCTGAGAGACCGCGGATTCCTTCAGGTACCCTGCCAGGGTAACCTGGATCTAAGGAATGATCTGCCTGCCTTGCGGCCATGAAGGCGGGAGAGGAGAAGCAAAGCAGGAAAGCTCTGCACGCGGCATGTGAAACACCATGACTCGCGCCACGGAAGGAACCATGGAAGCAATGCCAGGCAAGCGCAGACTCGTCGCCAGGGGGGCAATACCCACCCTGCTGATAGCGGTGAGCTATCTACTTCTCTCACTTTGGAGCCGCAGGCTGCTGTTCCCGGGCGGCCTATTGTCCGCGGCCTGGCTGCCCAACGGATTGACACTGGCTGCCCTGATGGTCGCCGGTCGGCGTGCCTGGCCGGGCATTATCATCGGCATCCTTGTGAGTGCAATCGTTCTTAGTTGGAAGCTGCTTCCGCCCGGCGTTGGAGAGCTAAAGCTGATATTCGGCCTTTCCTTCACCGACCTTATAGAACCGTTTCTGGCCGTCTGGATATATCGGCGCACCGCTCACGACCGCCACCCACTTAAGGACTACAGCGGGTTCCTGTGGTTTCTCGGTGCCATGACCCTATCCTGCTTTATCGGCACCCTGCCACTGACACTCCTGATTGATTATTTGCACTTGAGGGGAAACCTGGGACCCATTCAGACCATCCTGATGCTCTGGCTTTCGGGTTTTCTCGGCATGCTACTCATAGCTCCGCTCATCATTGCCCATTGGCCGCGTCCCAGACTGTCCTCACTGATGAGACGGCCTCTCGAATGGATGGCCTGGCTGGGTGGCCTGATTTTCATCGCGACATTGGCGCGCTATTCCCAGTTCGAAGCTATCTACCTGATGCTACCCCTGATGGCCTGGGCCGCAACCCGCTTTTCGCTGTCGGGCAGCATGCTGGCCATTGGACTCGCGGCGCTGGTCACCATCGCGGAGATTCTGATCCATGGGGCCGAACTCCAGTTGTCGGTCAACGACATACTGCTCGAAGAAACCCTGGTTCTGGTCATGGTGGGAACCTCCTGCTATATCCGCTCGCTTTTGGAAGATCGCCGACAGGTCGCAACCAGCCTGGAACACACCGTCGAGGAGCGGACCCGGGAATTGCAACTGATGAACTTCGAGTTGCGGGACGAAATCTTCGTCCGCCAGCAGGCCGAAAAATCTTTCCGGCGCTCATCCCGGCATTACCGGGCCCTGGTCGAAACCGCCAGCAACCCCATCATTGTTGTCGACGACCAATGTGTGATTCGCCAATGGAACGGCGCGGCCGAAAGCCTGTTCGGATACAGTAGGGACGATGCTCGGGGCCTCAACCTGATCGATGCCTTCACCCCAAAGCCGCATCAGGACGAAATGGCCTGGAAAATTACCAAGGTACTGACCAGCGGCGTCCTTAAAGAAAGCATCGAAACCGAGGCTTATGGGTTTGATGGGTCTCGCCACATCATGCTCTGGAACATCAACCGGTTGCACGGCGAGGAAGAGGACGAGTCCCCTCAGATCATCCTGATTGGCCAGGATATTACCGAAATCCGCGAGACCCAGGACAAGCTGCATTACCTGGCCCACTACGATGCCCTAACGGGCACCGCGAACCGGCGTCTCTTCGACGACCGTTGTCGCCAGGCTATCGAAGGCGCCTTGCGCTACGGGCACCAGACAGCGCTCATCAGTCTCGACGTCGACCACTTCAAGCGTATCAACGATACCCTCGGACACGACGCCGGCGACGAACTTCTCAAGGAGATCGCACAACGTTTGCGAGACAGCGTTCGGCGAGAAGACACCATTGCCCGGCTCGGTGGCGACGAATTTGCGGTCCTTTTGAATAAGGTGACAGGTATCGAGGGCTGCGAAAGAGCCGCCAGAAATATATTGGACGCAATCACTCAACCGGTTCGAATCCCCAGCGGCGAGCTGGTCATCACGTCAAGCATTGGTATTACCCTGGCACCCGAGGATGGCACCGAATACGAGGAGTTGCTCAAGAACGCCGACATGGCCATGTACCGCGCCAAGAAGGCTGGCCGCAACAACATCCAGTTCTTCAGTCGCGAAATGAACGATGAGATGCAACGCCAGATGACGCTCGAGCAGGAGCTGCGCCATGCCATTCAGAACAATGAACTCGACCTGTACTACCAGCCCGTTGTAGACCTCCAGACGGGCGATGTCGTTGCAATGGAAGCGTTACTGCGCTGGCGGCACCCGGAAAAGGGACTGCTCAGTCCCGAGCAATTCCTCAACACGGCGGAACAGACCGGCTTACTGCTGCAACTGGGAGAATGGGTTTGCTACAACGCCTGCCTGCAGGCCCGCGCCATTCAGACCATGAGCCATCAACCGATACAGGTCAGCATCAATATCTCACCGCGCCAATACAACCATCCGCAGCTGGCACAGGTACTGGAAAAGGTCATTCAGGAAACCAACGTCATACCCCACTTGCTGTGTATTGAAATCGACGAACACCTGCTGACAGAACGTCCCGAGGAATCACTGGCCATTCTGTTGCGGCTACGCGAACTTGGCATACAACTGGTGCTGGACCGTTTCGGCAGTGGGCTTTCCTCCCTACGCCTGCTTCGGGAATTCCCGTTCAATCAGGTCAAGATCGACCGCGAGCTACTGCAGGGCTTGCCGGAGGACGCCAACACCGCAGCGATTGTGCACACATTGATCAATCTCGGGCGCCAATTGTCGCTCACGGTTGCGGCTGCCGGGGTTGAGTCGCAGGAACAGGAACGTTTCCTGCGAACGGCCGGTTGCCATCTGGCCCAAGGGCACCGCTTCTGCGAAGCTATTCCCAGCAATGAACTGGGCGACATTTTCCATCGCATTCGTGGCGGGAAACGATTACTGCACGGCAATCAATTCAACCTGCCGCTGGTCGACAATCGCTGAGTGAGAGGCATGACCAAGAGCGACCCAGCCTCGGAAGATACGGTTCGCTGTTTTCTGGCATTCCCTGTGCCGCAGACCGTACAACAGGAATTAGAGACTGAGCTAAGACGATCCTGGAAAGGATTGGCCAGGCACTATCGACAAATCCCAACCGTAAACTGGCACTTGACCGTGCATTTCCTCGACCAGCAATCGCGCGCCCTTGTGGAAAGTCTGTATACGCCCATCGACGAACTGATTCGTCACCAACCACCTGGCGAATCCATCAGCCTGACTCGCCTGGGAGCATTTCCCGACGAGGCACATCCTCGATTTTGGGTCGCAGAGGGAAAATCGCCAGACAGCCTTTCCTGTTGGCAGCAAAAACTCGGAGAGCTATTGATTCAGCATGGCATCCAACCGGACACGAGGCGTTGGCGCCCTCATGTGTCGCTGGCTCGGCAGAAGGGACTGGAGCGAGGCGAGCCCGTCAACGAGGTCGGTATCGATTGCAGGCTTCCCATTCAACAGTTGCAATTGCTGATAAGTACACTTACCCCCACAGGCTCCCATTACCAGGCGCTGAAGGAGTGGTGCTGGTAGTTCGACGTAACGTCGACCAGGGTTTGACGGATGCCAACTCAGCGAGAAGATCCCTCCAAGATCAACTGATCGAACTCCCACACCAGCTTGACGATGCCGCCGGAACTTACAGGCTCCTGCTTGAAGTATTCCACTGCCAGGGGATGAATTTCGGAACGCTGAGGCAAAGGCGCCCCTGCCTCGACAATGTCTTTTAGGCGCTCAAGGAAGATGAACTGCAACCATTGGGGAAACGTCAGCGTATCGATACAAAAGGGTTCGGTGCTCGCCAGCGCCTCGGGAGACGGGCGCTCGGCTTCCCACAGGGACAGCCGGCGCATCTCCGCCTCAAGCCTCAGCATAAGATCGGCAACTTGGATGTATGTGTCCTCGAAATCCGGCACGATTACTCCAACGGTTCAATTTCAACGGTTTCGCCACTCAGCAGCCGATGCAGATCGACATACTGCTGCGTCAGCTTGTGCTTGGGCGCGAAATGGATCAAAGGCTTGCCTGCCTGGTGGGACTCCTTCATCTTCACAGAGCTGGCGAGTCTGACCGGCAACACCGGCAGCCCTTCCTCTCCGAGTTCCTTCAGCAATTGGCGTGGCAGAGACGCCTGTGGCTGAAACTGATTGGCGACGATACCCTCAACCACCAGGTCTGGGTTATGGTCGCTTTGCAGCTCCTGAATTTCACCTAGCAGGTTATACAGGGCTTTCCGCGAAAAATCGTCACAATCGAAAGGGATCAGGCAGCGCTGTGCCGCGATCAGTGCCGATCTCGTGTAGAAATTCAGCGCTGGCGCCGTGTCGATGTAGATGGCGTCGAATGTCTCACCCAGCTTTTTCAACGCTTCCCGCAACTTATAAATCTTGTGTTTCGCCTCGAGCTTCCTTTCCAGGAACTCCAGCTCGGGGCTGGACGGCAACACGAACAGGTTCTCAAACGGCGAGGCATGTACGAAATCTTCCGGCTTACGCGTAAAAATGTTGAATGCCAGTGTCTGCTCGTAGAGGTCGGCCACGGTATCCTTCAGACTGTCGGCCGCCCTGCCTAGCAGGTAATGCGTCGAATTGCCCTGGATATCGAGATCGACCACCAGCGTTCGCAATCCTTCAGCAGCACTGACCGCCGCCAGGTTACAGGCAATACTCGACTTGCCAACCCCGCCTTTCTGGTTGAACACCACTCTGCGCATTTCTCTCCCCCTAAGTTGATGCTGTTATATGGCAATCCATGCGAGCCCCTGACTACATCTGGGCGCCATTCTCCGGGCGCGTTCAGGGGTTTTCTTGTTCCGACGTCAGCACTCCACCATTTACCAACGTAATGCTTACCAACTCATTGCCTGCTTCACGAACGGGACCGTCAGTCGGCGCTGGTGCTGCAGGGACAAGCTATCCAAGCGATCCAACAGCTCCAACAGCGCACCGGCGTCCCGTGGCGCCCGGCGCAGGATATATTGCGCCACTTCATCCGGCATGGACAAGCCACGTCTGGCGGCTCGAGCACCCAGGATTTCCAGAAAATCCTCATCTCGGGGCCGTGCCAGCTGCAGCACCAGACCCGACGCTAACCGGGACTGGATATCCGCCAACTCGAGCGCCAACTCACCCGGAGGAAAACGTGAACCGACAAACAACTGGCGTCCAGCATCCTGAATTCGGTTGAACAGGTGGAAGAACGCCTCCTGCCAAGCCTCCTTTCCTCGCAGATGTTCCAGGCCGTCGAGACAGATCAGGTCGTCCACCTCCAGGCCCTGCAAGGCTTCCGGCTCCAAAAGCACCAGTTCCTCCAAGCTGAGGCAAAGGCTGCTGCCACCGCGTTGCTCCTGTTCAAGACAGGCCGCTTGAAGAAGGTGACTCTTTCCGGTTCCAGCATCGCCACAGAGAAAAAGCAGTCCGAGTTGGGGCGCGCCAATGGCTTGGCGCAAACGCATGGCGATCTCGCGGTTGTGGTCGCCGAGGTAGTTGGCAAAGGTGGCGTCGTCACGAAGATGAACACCCAGCGTCATCTGCTGCTGAGGAGCCTCTTTCATCCTGTTATTTCTCTGTTCATCAAACCGTACCACCCCTCTTTACGACTCATCACTTGGCTCGCCAAGCCCGGAGTCCCCACAACAAGACATAATGCAGCCCGCTGAACACCGCCATCGCCGCCACCAGCCAGATTCCAACCCTGTGCACGGCATCCGGCATCGGCCATTGTGCCAACGAAATCACGACGGCCAACGCTACGACGATTTGCACCAGCGTATTCAGCTTCCCCAGCAGGCTCGGCTGCATTTCGTAGCGTCCCAACATGAAGTGGTACGCTGTTGCACCACTGACGATGACAATGTCTCGTCCCACAACAACGGCAAAGAGCCACCAGGGGAATTGTCCGATGATGGTCAGCACCAGATAAGTGGTGACCAGCAGCGCCTTGTCCGCCAACGGATCGGCGATGGCACCGAAGCGCGAACGCCAGTTGAAACGCCGGGCCAGGAAGCCATCCACGCCGTCCGACAGACCCGCGATAAAGAACAGGATCAGCGCGATCACGTCGTGCCCGTGCAACAGGGCCAGGGCAAACGGAATGATCAGCAGGATACGCAGGAACGTCAACACATTGGGAATCAGGTGCCAGCCTATCTTCATGCCAGCACCTCCCACTCCCAGAGAGGGGGTATCATCAGGCAGGGACCTGATATGAGCGAACGAAGATAGCTCACTGGCGCAGACACCGATTAACCGTCAGGGTGAACCACTCCCGGTCCCAACGTTACCAGAAGCGGGCGTCGCGACAGCACCAGGGGCCTGAGCCGCACCGGCAGCCGGCGGAGGAGTCGCACTGCCAGGTGATGCGGCAGGAGCCGCTCCCTGCCAAATGTAATGAAGGCGCGGATAAAGCGTGGAGAAGGCCGCCGAGTCGGTCGCCGGGCTGGCTTCATCGCCTGGACCGGCCTGAGCGGCCCCATTGCCAGCTCCCGGCAGGGTTCGAGCGGCATTGGTGGCGCCGGCGTCAGAACCTTGAGCGGCCTCCGGCTGGGGCGAACCCTGAGGCGACATCTGGTTCGCCTCCGCCGACGGAGACTCGGATACCGACAACGCAGGCTGGCCGGTCGGCGTTGCATCGTCGAGAGCCTTAAACCGGTGATCCAACGCCACATATTGCTGCAGTACGTTCAATTCTCCCAGGAATTGGACGCGTAATACCAGTTCTCCCGGCGTAATCGACACTGGCTCCACCGACTCGATAGGTGTCATATTACGAAGCGCACGGCGTACAGCGGCATAGCCATCCAGATCGTTCACATTACGAATGGCGAGCTCCACAGACTGGTCCTTCCCCACTGCCGACGGAGCCACCGCGAAGCGTTGCGCCAACTGCGAAGCCCACGCCTGCGCCAGTTGGGAAACCAGGTCGGCCGGCGTATCCGCGGTACCGCTCCCCTGGCTTGACAGGTCAGCTCCCTGCATACGCCAGTTGGCCTGCCAACTTCCTGGCGACCCGGAAAGACGGACCGCCACGACTTCATCGGCATGATAAGGTTTCGACGCCTGCTGTATGGAGTCCATGAACTGCCCCCAGACTTCCGACAGATTGACGGCCTGCTGATCCTGGGCGTCATAGCGAGGCAGAACCAGAGGCAATCCCCAGGTATCGGCAGCTTGCTGGAAGGCGCTCGCCCAGTCGGCCGTCGACGGGGTAATCAGCATGCGCCCGCTATCACTGTCCAAGGCCGCCCAAACGACGATCTGCGGTCGATTGGCCCCCCAAACGGACGCGCCGGCGGATGCCAGCGCCTTATTGACGCCCACCGGACCGAAAGAAACCACCATTTGCAGAGCCTGGGGCGCGGGTGTCTGGGCAGGCGCCCCCGATGTGGTGCCGTTTGCCGGCATGGCCGCTGCGGGTGTCGCAGACGGAGCGGCAGCCGGCGGCGAGGCCGTGGTGGAGCCGTCGCCGGTGGTCACCTGGGGTGCCGGGACGGTCTCGTAGCGGTAGGATTGAACCAGTTGGCCGGCATCCTTGAGCTCGGCGACAATACCGGGCTGCTGCAGGATATCGGCAGAGCCGGCCACACGCTGCATCACCAAGCTCAATGCCGCCGAAAATGCAGCCGGACGATCCGAGGAGGACGTACTGGGAACCGGCACGGTCGCGTCATAAAGCCCGTTTACCGAAACCGCCCAGACATTTGCCGTGGGCACCAGGCAGAATAAAAGCAACAGTGCCCGTCTAATCAACGTCATGATCCGTCCTGTCCTAAAGGATTGGCGCATAGGATACAACAGGGACGCAGCCACGTGTACACCTCTCGGGAGGCCGCCCTCGTGTCCGCTGAATACTTGCCTTGGTGCACCTTCATGTACCTGCTAGAATTGCCGCCTTGCGAAGAATGAGGCCCCTGCCATGACCGACCAGACCCGCTCCCTCAGTTACCGTGACGCCGGCGTAGATATCGATGCCGGAAATGCACTGGTAGAACGTATCAAAACGACAGCGGCACGGACCCGTCGCCCGGAAGTCATGGGTGGACTGGGGGGCTTCGGTGCGCTGGTATCGATTCCCAAAGGTTACCGTGAGCCAGTGCTGATCTCTGGTACCGACGGTGTCGGCACCAAGCTGAAGCTCGCCATGCAGCTGGAAAAGCACGATACCATTGGTATCGACCTCGTCGCCATGTGCGTTAATGACCTTGTGGTCGCAGGTGCCGAACCGCTCTTCTTTCTGGATTATTACGCCACCGGCAAACTGAATGTCGATATCGCCGCCGACGTTATCGCGGGTATCGGCGACGGTTGCGAACAGGCCGGCTGCGCCCTGGTCGGTGGTGAAACGGCCGAAATGCCTGGCATGTACGAAGGCGATGACTATGACCTTGCGGGCTTCTGTGTCGGCGTGGTCGAACGGGAAAGCATCATCGACGGTAGTCGCGTGCGGCCAGGCGACGCCCTGATCGGCCTGGCGTCTTCAGGCCCACATTCCAACGGCTACTCGCTGATCCGCAAAATCGTCGAAGTCAGCAACGCAGACCTGGATGCCGACCTGGACGGCCGCCCGCTGCGCGACGCCCTGCTGGCCCCGACACAGATCTACGTGAAACCCCTGCTGGAACTGATCCGTCTGCTCGATGTCCGGGCCATGGCCCACATCACCGGCGGCGGTATCACCGAGAACCTCCCGCGCGTCCTGCCCAACGGCACCTCGGCCGTTATTGACAAGAGTTCCTGGGAATGGCCGGCCGTGTTCCGCTGGCTCCAGGAAAATGGCGGCGTCGCCGAACCCGAGATGTACCGTACCTTCAACTGCGGCGTGGGCATGATCTGCTGCGTGCCCGGTCCAGACGCCGAGCGTGCAGTCGAGTTATTGGCGGATCTGGGCCTGAACGCCTGGGTCATCGGCCATATGGAAGCAGCAGAAGGTGAACCGCAAGTCCGATACACCCAAACCGGCGAGGTCGCATGAGGCCGGGCGGTCACTCGGAAAAACGTCGGATACTGGTCCTGATTTCCGGCGGCGGCACCAATCTCCAGGCGCTTATCGATGCTACCCGGGATGACGAATTCCCGGGCAGTATCGTCGCCGTCATCAGCAACAAGCCCGAGGCCGGAGGTTTGGCCCGGGCCCGGCACGCCGGCATTCCGACAGAAACCCTCGACCACCGGCAATACCCGGATCGCACCAGCTTCGATCAAGCCCTAAAGGCCCGAATCGACGCTCATCAGCCCGACCTGGTAGTGCTCGCCGGTTTTATGCGTATTCTTACCAGCGACTTTGTCCGCCATTATCATGGGCGACTGGTGAACATTCACCCCTCGCTGCTGCCCCACTATCCGGGCTTACACACCCACCGCCAGGCCCTCGCCGCCGGTGACGCCGAACATGGCGCGACAGTGCATTTTGTCACCGAGGAGCTGGATGGAGGCCCCGGCATTCTCCAGACACGCGTGCCTATCCTGCCGAACGACACCGAAACCAGCCTTGCCGCCCGAGTCCTGGCAGAGGAACACCGCATATACCCGGACGTAGTTCGCTGGTTCTGCGAAGGGCGCCTGGTGCTCGGCGAAAACGCCGTCGTTTTCGATGGGCAACCACTCGCTCAACCGTTACAACGAGCCGTCGGCGAGCATTAGTACCCGCGTCGCTCACTTCGGGAATCGCGCATGCCCGGTCCTGACAGCAATGTTATGCTGTCAGGTATGAGAACCGTTATTTTTCCTGGAGAGACAGCAACGTGCGTGGGAGACGCCAGCGCGGACTGCCACGCACAGATACCGGCCATGCAGAAACGAAACGACAGAATCCGAAACCTTCGATGCTGGACCTGCGCAGTACTTGCCGCCGTGGCGCTGCCAGTGCTCGCTCAAGGTAAGAGCGCCGCTTCTTCTGACAAGACGCCGATTCCGCTGAATCCCCAATCGTCGGTTTACAAGGCCACCCTCGATCACGGCATTTCGTTTAACGGACAAGCCACCCGCCGCATCACTCAGCGCAAGGATGGACTCTGGGAGTTTCATTTTGATGTCACGTCCTTTATCGCGGACATCCACGAATCGGTGATTTTCCGTTGGAACGGCCGACAGGTCGTACCGCTTCACTATCGTTACTCCCTGAGTGGCTGGGCAGTTCCCGACCGTGACGCCAAGCTGGATTTTGACTGGGACAAACAGCGTGTCCGCAACGACGTCCGCAATAAACCCTGGAACATGCCGATCCATGCCGGCGTACTTGACCGTCTCGGCTTTCAACTGCAGCTGAGGCAGGACCTCAAGGCCGGCAAGGATCACATGACCTACGATATTGCCGATGGTGGCAAGTTGAAGGACTTCGAGTTTGCGGTCGTCAAGAAAGGGCCACTCAAGACCAAACATGGCACCATCGAGACGATTCAGGTCGACCAGATCCGCGACCCGCATAATCACAAGCGTGAGACCCATCTCTGGTTCGCACCGAAATGGGATTACCTGCTGGTCCGCATGATTCAGATCGAGAATGGCACCAAATACGAGATCTATCTCGATAGCGCCCAGCTTCCCAATAAGACGATCAACCCTATCGACACAGCGCCGAAGACGACCAACGAGCGACGGCTACAGGGTCCTTGAGCGACGCAACCCTCAGCCGCCAGCCTGGTGTGCGGCAAGGACCTCTTCGGCGATGATTCGCAGGCCCTTTTCCACCTGCTCAGGGTCTTGCGAATAGGTGACCCGCAGGCATTCGTGCCGATGCCGCCAATCGTCTTCAGGCAGGCCAGGAAAGAAATAATGCCCGGAGACCACCAGGACGCCTCTCGCCTTAAGCCTGTTATACAGCTCGAGACTGTCGATTGGCAGCCCCGGAAACCAGACCCACAGGAACATAGCGCCCTCGGGGCGGTGAATAAACCATTCGCAGCGATCGCCCAGCGCTTCGTGCAAGGTATTCACGGCGCGTCTCATACGATCACGATAGAAAGGCATCACCACATCGCGACTGAGCCGGATAATGTCGCCGCTGCGCACGAGCGGCTCCACCAGCATAGCGCCGAAACTCCCTGTCGCCAGATTCATGATGGCATTGATTCCCGCAAGCGCCTTGATCACTTCCGGTTCCGCAATGACGATGCCGGTACGAGCTGCCGGTAAACCGAACTTCGACAAGCTCAGACAAAGAATAAGGTGCTCATTCCAATGGGGAGTGGCCTCGGTAAACAGGAGATGCGGGAAAGGCATACCGTAGGCGCCGTCGACGATCAGCGGTACATCGTGCTCCCGCGCCAACGCCTCCAGCCGCTGCATTTCCTCATCGGTCAACACATTCCCTGTCGGATTGGTGGGACGTGACACACAGATGGCGCCAGTATCCGGCGTGACCTGTAAGGCATCGAAATCAATATGATATTTGAATTCGTGGTCGCCCGTGTAACTGATCGACGGACGCACCGCGCGGAACAGTTCCGGCGACAGCCCGGCATCCGCGTATCCGATATATTCCGGCGCCAGCGGAAACAGGATCTGTTTGCGCGAGCCATCGCCGTAGTCGCCGGCAAACATGTTGAACAACATGAAGAATGCCGACTGACTGCCATTGGTCAGGGCAATATGGTCCGGCGTCAGCCCCCAGCCATACTCCCGATTAAACAGGTCTGCCAGGCTGGCAATGAACTGCTTCTCCCCCTGCGGGGAATCGTACACACCGACGAGATGGCGGAACGCATCCTCATCCTCCGCCAGGTCATGCAGTCGCTGACGTAGCAGGGCCTGAATTTCCGGAACATGGCCTGGGTTGCCCCCACCCATCATGATGTAGTCCTGGTCGGACGCCAGGGCCTTGCCCAAGTCATCCATCAAGGAGGCAATACCCGCCCCCTGAGTGAACTTGCGACCGAACGCCGACAACTTCATGGCGCCGCCTCCTGATCATCATCGTCCAAGGCAATACCCAGATTGCTCACGCCGCCGTTCGCCGCCATCTCACGCAATTCCTGTATAAAATCTTCCGTCGGCGCCCGCTGGCGGCGCAGCATCACCACCACTTCACGCTGGAAGCTGCGCTCGACCCGCATCAATTCATGACGATCGAACAGGCGAACCAGGTCATCGTCATCCATGCCTTCGCCTTCGCTGACCTCCAGAAAACTCATAACGGTGCCCAAAGCCCGCGCCGAACCTTCCGCACCTCGCGGCTTGTCGGTATTGACCCGGCACAACAGGGCGCTTTCAAGAAGGAAGCCCATATCCGCCGCCGGGAAAGCTCCATAGCTTTCATGCTTTTCGGGATTGGGTACCAGGCTTTCCAGGCGAGTCAGCAGACGATAGGGATCGATGTCGTGGTCCCGCTCCACCAGCATCTGCCAGGCCTGATCGAGCAAGACCCGCATTACCGCCGGCGATTTCAGGCCCTGCGATTCGGCGAAGAGGACAAAGTTGGGAAAGGCGCGCTCGGCAAGCGCCAACAGGAAGGCGTATTGACGCCATCCACGCAATTGCTCGAGCGCTTTCTGGAACTGGGCCGAGTTCATAACGACTCCTGTTCCTCAGGTACGGGGCAAGGTGACTCCGGTTTGCCCCATATATTTGCCACCGCGGTCCGCATAGCTGGTCTCGCATTCCTCATCGGATTCGAAGAACAGCATCTGGGCCACACCTTCATTGGCGTAGATCTTTGCCGGCAGATTGGTGGTGTTGGAAAACTCCAGCGTCACCTGACCTTCCCATTCCGGCTCCAGCGGCGTCACGTTCACGATGATACCGCAACGGGCGTAGGTCGACTTGCCCAGGCAGATCGTCAGCACATTGCGCGGGATACGGAAATATTCCACCGTTCGCGCCAGGGCAAAGGAATTCGGCGGAATAATGCAAACCTCACCGGTAAAGTCCACGAGGCTGCTGTTGTCGAAATTCTTCGGATCGACCGTCGCGGAATGGACGTTGGTGAAAATCTTGAATTCGTTGCTGCAACGGACGTCATAGCCGTAGCTGGAAGTGCCGTAGGAAATAATGCGCCCCTGTTCTCCCTGACGCACCTGCCCGGCCTCGAACGGCTCGATCATACCGTGCTGTTCGGCCATCCGGCGGATCCACTTATCGGATTTGATACTCATGGAACGGGTACTCATGCTGGCTACGGGTTAAACGGGAACGACACCAGGCCGCCCGCCGATGAAACCCGCAATCTTACCTGTTGAGGCGCTCAAAACAAAGCCAACTTGCGAGCAATAGGCGGCCGTTGCACTCCAATCCCGAGGCAGGATCAATCTTCGCTGACGGAGAAGCTCGGGATCGGCGAGCTCAGGTTACGCGCACGCTGAGAAAGCTTGGCCCCGACCTTACGGGCAATGTCGCGATAAATCATGGCGACCTCGGAGTCCGGCTCCGCCATGACGCTAGGATTACCCGAGTCGGTCTGCTCCCGAATGGTCAGGTGCAACGGCAACTGGCCGAGCAATTCCGTCTCATACTGGTCCGCCACCTTGGCGCCACCGCCACTGCCGAATAAGGGCTCCTGGTGACCACAGTTGCTGCAGATATGGATGCTCATATTCTCGACCACCCCCAGCACCGGGATCTCCACCTTACGGAACATCTCTATCCCTTTTTTGCAGTCCAGTAAGGCAATATCCTGGGGCGTCGTCACAATCACCGCCCCGGTCACCGGCACCTTCTGGGCCAGGGTCAACTGGATATCGCCGGTACCCGGCGGCATGTCGATCACCAGATAGTCCAGGTCATCCCACAGGCTCTGCGTCAGCAACTGTTGAAGCGCACCGCTGACCATGGGCCCACGCCAGACCATCGGCGTACTGTCGGTGACCAGAAACGCCATGGACATGGCCTGGATACCATGGGCTTCCACGGGAATGAAAAACTTGTTGTCCTTGTTGCCCGGCCGGGTGCCTTCCGGCAACCCCAGCATCATGCCGACACTGGGTCCATATATATCGGCGTCGAGAATACCGACGCGGGCGCCCTCCTGGGACAGCGCCAGGGCCAGATTGACCGCCGTGGTGGACTTGCCGACCCCACCCTTGCCGGAGGCCACGGCAATAATGTTCTTCACGTTTGCCATTGACTGCATGCCACGCTGCGCCTGATGTGCCCGGATGCGCTGTTGCACGTCGATGTCAGCCCGCTCCACGCCGGTGACCTGTTCGATAGCGTGAGCCACCAGTTGACGCAAGGCACCGGCAATCCCCTTGGCGGCATAGGGCAGTTCGACCTTAACCGAAACCACGCCTCCCTCGATATCCAACTGCCGGATCGCGTCCAGGCTCAACAGATCCTGTTCAAGATAGGGATCACGATACTCCCGTATGGCATTTTCGACGGCGGCACGATCAACGGTGCTCATTGAGGCAGGCTCCCAAACTGAATACTTGAGTAATTTAGTCTACTATAGTGCTGGCACGCGAGTGGCCGGTCAACGTCTTTTGCAGGCCGAAAAGATGAAAAATCATGGCCCTGACGGTATCATTTGCGCCACTCTCCTCCGTTCGCACGTACCGCAGACGCGGATCCCGTGTGGACGGGCCAGCTATGATACCCGACAGGATAAAGCGAATCCCAACATGACGCAGCACGCCCTTCAGTCACCCCGCGACATTCTGGTCACCAGCGCACTTCCCTACGCCAACGGCCCCATTCACCTGGGCCATTTGCTGGAATACATCCAGACGGACATTTGGGTGCGCTACCAGAAGATGCGCGGCGAGCACTGTGTCTACGTCTGCGCCGACGATGCCCACGGCACCGCCATCATGCTGCGCGCCCAACGCGAAGGCATCACGTCCGAGCAACTGATCGACCGCGTCAATGCCGAACATCGCCAGGACTTCGCCGGCTTCCTGGTCAACTTCGACAACTACTACTCCACCCACTCGGAAGAGAACCGCAAGTACTCGGAGTACATCTATCGCCAGTTGCGGAAGAACGGTCATATTGCGACAAGGATGATCACCCAGGCCTACGATCCGGAAAAGAACCTGTTCCTGGCCGATCGCTTCATCAAAGGCACCTGCCCGAAGTGCAAGTCGGAAGATCAGTACGGCGACAACTGTGAAGTCTGCGGCGCCACCTATACGCCGATGGAGCTGATCAATCCCCGTTCGGCCATCTCCGGCGCGACACCGGTCGAGAAGGATTCCGAGCACTATTTCTTCAAGCTGCCCGAGTTCGACGAATTTCTCCGCGAATGGACGCGCAGCGGTACCCTGCAACCTCAGGTCGCCAACAAACTGGCCGAGTGGCTGGATGCCGGGCTGCAGGAGTGGGATATCTCCCGCGACGCGCCCTACTTTGGCTTTGAGATCCCGGATGCTCCGGGCAAATACTTCTATGTCTGGCTGGATGCCCCAATCGGCTACCTCGCCAGCTTCCGCAACCTGTGCGAACGGCGCGAAGACCTGGATTTCGACCAGTTCTGGAAGCCGGATTCCAAGGCCGAGGTCTACCACTTCATCGGTAAGGACATCATCAACTTCCACGCCCTGTTCTGGCCGGCCATGCTGCACAGTGCTGGATTCCGCACGCCGACCGCCGTCTATGCCCATGGTTTCGTCACGGTCAACGGCAAGAAAATGTCCAAGTCGCGGGGCACCTTCATCATGGCCCGCACTTACCTGGATCACCTGGATCCGGAATACCTGCGTTACTACTTTGCAGCCAAGCTGACTTCCCACGTCGACGATCTCGACCTGAACCTGGAAGACTTTGCCCTGCGGGTGAATTCTGACCTGGTCGGCAAAGTGGTCAATATCGCCAGCCGTACCGCCGGCTTCATTAGCAAGAAATTCGATGGCCGCCTGGCGAATCGCTGCACCGAGGAGGCGCTGCTGCAACGCTTCGTCGATCAAGGCGACGAAATCGCAGACTGCTACGAAAAGCGTGAGTTCGGTCGCGCGATGCGCCTGATCATGGAACTGGCGGATGCGGCCAATCAATATGTCAACGATCAGCAACCCTGGGTCCTGGCTAAACAGCCGGAGCAGTCAGAGAACGTGCAGCTGGTCTGCACCAATGCGCTCAACATGTTCCGACTGCTGATGACCTATCTGGCACCGGTCCTGCCGACAACGGCCGAGAAAACCGAAGCGTTCCTGGCACAACCGCTGGACTGGAACGGGCGCGCCACCATGCTGGTCGACCACAGCATCAATCGCTTCGAGCCGATGATGGCCCGGGTGGACATGAAACAGATCGAGGCGATGACGGAAGCCTCCCGGGAAGAAATGTCCGCCGCCATGGGCGAACCTGCGGCCAAGCCAGCCGCAGATATCGAGCCGGTTGCCGACGAGATCGAGTACGACGATTTTGCCCGTCTCGACCTGCGGGTGGCCCGCATCCTCAAGGCCGAGCATGTAGAAGGCGCGGACAAGCTGTTGCGCCTGACGCTGGATATCGGCAGCGGTACCCGCAACGTCTTTGCCGGCATCAAATCGGCTTATCAGCCGGAGGCCCTCGAGGGCAAACTGACGGTAATGATCGCCAACCTGAAGCCCCGTAAGATGAAGTTTGGACTGTCGGAAGGCATGGTGCTGGCAGCCGGTCCCGGCGGCAAGGATATCTGGCTGCTGGAGCCGCATGACGGCGCCCAGCCAGGCATGCGCATCCGCTAGACAGAACCTGTGAACGAAGGTCAGGTGAGCCTATGAGCCACTATCTGCTGATTCTGGTCAGCGCGATACTGGTCAACAACTTCGTGCTGGTGCAGTTTCTCGGGCTCTGTCCCTTCATGGGGGTCTCCGGCAAGCTGGAGACCGCCATCGGCATGTCCCTGGCCACCACCTTCGTGCTGACGCTGTCGTCGGTCTGCAGCTATCTGGTCTACCACGACCTGCTGGCGCCCCTGGGCCTCGGCTACCTGAAGACGCTGACCTTTATCCTGGTCATCGCCGTCGTGGTGCAATTCACCGAGATGGTGGTGCATAAGACCAGCCCGGTACTTTACCGGGTACTGGGCATTTTCCTGCCGTTGATCACCACCAACTGTGCCGTTCTGGGCGTGGCGCTGCTCAACCTCAACAAAGGCAACGACTTTCTCGATTCGGCGTTGTACGGTTTCGGTGCCGCGATGGGTTTCTCTCTGGTATTGGTGCTGTTTGCCGCCATGCGTGAGCGTATCCAGGTCGCTGACGTGCCCTTACCCTTCAAAGGCTCCGCCATCGGCATGATTACAGCCGGCCTGATGTCGCTGGCTTTCCTTGGCTTTACCGGCTTGGTCAGTCTTTGACCTGGGCATCGCGATGACGGGCATCCTCACAGCCACACTCACAGTCCTGCTGCTGGCGCTGATCTTCGGCGCGCTGTTGGGCTATGCTGCCGTTCGGTTCCACGTCGAAGGCGATCCGCTGGTCGAGCGCATCGATGCCCTGCTGCCACAGACCCAATGCGGGCAATGCGGCCATCCCGGCTGCCATCCCTACGCCGAAGCCATTGCTGCCGGCGAAGCCTTCAATCGATGCCCTCCTGGCGGCGCGGCGACCGTCCAGGCCCTTGCCGACCTGCTGGGCCAGGCCCCCCAACCGCTCGACGACCCCGCCGGCATCGCCGGATCGGTGCGCGTTGCGCGTATTCGCGAGGACGAATGCATCGGCTGCACCAAATGTATCCAGGCCTGCCCGGTCGACGCCATTCTCGGCGCGGCGAAATTCATGCATACCGTGATCGAAAGTGAATGCACCGGCTGCGACCTATGCGTCGAACCCTGCCCCGTCGACTGCATCGATATGGTGACCCTGGAGCCGACCCTGGACAGCTGGCACTGGACAGCCCCGGAGGTCCTGATCGCCAGTGACAAGGATCGGGGAGAAGCTGCCTGATGCAACTGCCCGGCCGTTTTCCCGGCGGCATACATCCGCCTGCCCATAAAGAGCGCTCCACCCAACAACCTATTCGCCAGCTACCGCTGCCCGAGGCATTGATCCTGCCCCTGCGCCAGCATATCGGCTCACTGGCGGTCCCCTGCGTCGCTGTCGGCGACCATGTTCTGAAAGGCCAGTGCATCGCCACCGTCAATGGGCGTTCAGGGGTTCCCATCCATGCACCAACCTCCGGTCGCATCGATGCCCTGTTCGACCACCCGGTGCCCCATCCCTCCGGACTCAGCGAACCCTGTATCCGCCTGGTTCCCGATGGCAGGGATTGCTGGACCGATTGCCAGGGTTTCGAGGATTACCGGTCCCTGACGACCTTCCAACTGCTGGAGCGCCTTCATGACGCTGGCATTGCCGGTCTGGGCGGAGCCGGTTTCCCAACCGCGAACAAACTCCGCACCGGCGTGGAATCGACGATACATACGCTAATCCTCAACGGCGCCGAGTGCGAACCCTACATCAGCGCCGATGACATGCTTATGCGCGAACGGGCCAAAGCGGTTGCCGACGGCGCAGACATACTGGCCTTTATCACCCGCCCGCAGAGGGTGCTTATTGCCATCGAAGATGACAAACCTGAGGCCATTGCGGCCATGCACGCCGTCTGCAGCGAACGCGACATACAGGTCGTGACGCTGCCGGCCCGCTATCCGTCAGGCGGAGAGCGCCAGCTCATCCAACTACTGACTGGCCGCGAGGTGCCCAGTGGGGGCCGACCGGCGGATATCGGCGTGATCTGTCAGAATGTGGCAACCGCCGCGGCCGTAGAACGGGCAATCCGCCATGGCGAACCCCTGATCTCGCGCATTGTTACCATCACCGGTGATCGGGTGGCCAATCCGGGCAATGTGGAAGTCCTGTTGGGCACCCCGTTCAGTCACCTGCTGAAGCACACGGGACTCTCCGGACAAGCGGACCGACTGATCTGCGGCGGGCCCTTGATGGGATTCACACTCCCATCGACAGACATTCCCGTGATCAAGACCAGCGCCTGTCTGATCGCCGCCTCCGAAGCGGAACTGCCGACACCGCCACCCGCACGGGCCTGCATCCGTTGCGGGTACTGCGCCGATGCCTGCCCAGCCAGCTTGCTTCCTCAACAGCTTTTCTGGTTTGCAAACGCCGGGGAATGGGACAAGGCCGAAGCCTTCAATCTGTTCGACTGCATCGAATGTGGTGCCTGCGCCTATGTTTGCCCCAGCCATATACCCCTGGTGCAGCACTATCGCCACGCCAAAGGGGAAATCAGGGCTCTACGTCAGGAGAAAACCAAAGCCGATCAGGCCCGTCAACGCTTTGAGGCTCACCAGGAACGAATGCAGCGGGAACAGGAAGAACAGGAAGCTCGTCGCCGCGCGCGGGCCGAAGCCTTGGCTCAGCGATCGACGGCAGCCCAAATCGCAACGGACGACAAAGCCGCCAAGGCGGCCGCGGTGCGCGCCGCCGTCGAGCGCCAACAAAAACGCACGGCAACCGACGAGGCAACCGTCAAACGCAAACAGTTGGCCAACGCAGAAGAACGCCTGAAGGAACTGAAGTCCACGCTGGCTGAAGTGGATGCGGACAGCGATCCGCGACGCCACACCCGCCTGCTCGATTCCATCGCCCGGCAGGAAGCCCGCATTGCCAGCTTGCGAGCTGCCGTAGAATCCCCGTCCACGGATGCCGAGAGACATGACTGACCGGCTTCGCTCCTCGCCCTTTATGCATGGTCCACAGCGTACAGACCGCGTCATGCAGTGGCTCATCCTTGCCACACTGCCTGGCCTCGCCGCGCAGACGGTCTTTTTTGGCTGGGGCAACCTGATCAATGTCTTTTGGTGTGCCACCCTGGCAGTGGTCGCCGAAGCGGCGGTCCTATGGTTGCGCAAACGCCCCCTGGCCTTCTATCTGGGCGACTGGAGTGCGGTGGTCACCGGTTGGCTACTCGGACTGTCACTGCCGCCCCTGGTGCCCTGGTGGACATCGCTGGTGGCCGTCATCGCCGCCATAGTTCTCGCCAAACAGCTCTACGGCGGCCTGGGCTTCAATCCCTTCAACCCGGCCATGGTCGGCTATGCCCTGGTGTTGGTCTCCTTCCCCGTCGCCATGACCACCAACTGGCCGACGCCGGACAGCTTCCTGCAACACCCGCTATCCTTGCCCCAGACGCTTCACCAGATCTTCGGCAACCGGCAGAGCGCCACCGGTGCGGGGGTGGATGCTATCACCATGGCCACACCCCTGGACGTCTATAAGCACCAGATCGGCCGCCACCTGTCCCAGACCATTCTGGAAAATCCGGTTTTCGGTCACTTCGTGGCCTATGGCTGGGAATGGGTTAACGGCGGATTCCTGCTGGGAGGTTTATTCCTGCTGTATCGCCGCATTATCAGTTGGCATATTCCGGCAGGCTTGCTGGGGGCACTGATCCTGCTGGGCGCGGCTATCGGCTGGGACCCGGACCGCTCCATCCCCCTGAGTCTGCACCTGCTGGCCGGGGGAACCATGCTGGGCGCTTTCTTTATCGCGACGGATCCGGTCACGGCGGCCTCCAGCCATACCGGCAAGCTGGTCTACGGTGCCGGCATCGGTATTCTGCTGTACGTCATCCGCGCCTATGGCACCTATCCGGATGCCGTTGCGTTTGCAGTCCTGCTCATGAATTTCGCTGCACCGTTGATCGACTACTATACCCGTCCGCGTGCCTATGGCCACAAGGCCCCCAAACGCGGAATGGGACCCGGAAACTAAGATGCCGACACTGCAACGTTCCATCCTCCACAACGCCATCGGTCTGGCCTTGTTCGCGCTCTTTACGGCGGGCGCTATTGCATTGGTTCACCACCTGACGGCCAGTCGCATCGAGCAGCAGGCACGCCGGGCTCAGGCAGGTGCGCTGCTTGCCATAGTACCAAGACGCCTGCATGACAATGACATCCTGGCCTCCACCCTGCGACTTCCGGCCATTGAGGCTCTGGGCCTGGACAAACCTGCCGATGCGTATATCGCACGCCTCAAGGGACATCCCACGGCCATTATCCTGCCTGTCATCGCACCCGATGGCTATTCCGGTGCCATCCGCCTGCTGGTCGGCATCGAAAGGGACGGCAAGATCCTCGGCGTTCGTGTGATCGAAAACCACGAAACGCCGGGCCTTGGGGATCGAATCGAGTTAAAGAAATCGAACTGGGTTCTGTCCTTCGACGGCAAATCCCTGGACAATCCCGGCCCAAGCGACTGGAAAGTCAGGAAGGATGGCGGCGACTTCGACCAGTTTACCGGCGCCACCATCACCCCCAGAGCGGTCGTAGGTGCGGTTTACGGGGCTTTGCGGTATTTTCGACAACACCGGGATGCCTTGCTGACAGGGAATATGCAGCAGTTGCCATCCCAATAGTTAGAGAACACGCAGACACACTCTCAGGAATTGGAAAACCCAGACGCCGGACAGCACACAACCATGGAAACGCCCTCGCTCCTGAAGATTGCCAAAGACGGCCTCTGGCACAACAACCCCGCGCTGGTCCAAGTGTTGGGACTGTGCCCCGCGCTGGCGGTGACCGGTACCGTGGTCAACGCGCTCGGGCTCGGAATAGCCACCACCCTCGTGCTCACCGGCTCCAATCTGGCGGTATCCATCCTGCGGCACTACGTACCCGCGGCCGTACGGCTGCCGGCCTTCGTCATGATTATCGCCGCCTTTGTCACCTGCGCCGAACTCCTGATGCAGGCATATGCCTATCCGCTGTACCAGATACTGGGTATTTTCATTCCGCTCATCGTCACCAATTGCATGATCCTCGGGCGTGCCGACGCTTTCGCCTCTCGCCAGCCGGTCCTGCCGGCCCTGATCGACGGGCTAATGATGGGGGTCGGTTTCAGCGCCGTTTTGGTTGTTCTTGGAGGCATACGTGAACTGATCGGCCAAGGCACCCTTTTCGCCAATATGCAGCTGTTGTTCGGACCGGCTGCCCAGCACTGGGAAATCGTCGTTTTCCACGACTACGCCAAGGTATTGTTCGCCGTTCTGCCCCCAGGCGCCTTCATCGCCATGGGACTGCTGATGGCACTCAAGAACGTCATCGACAACCGTATTCGTCAAGCCCGTGCCCGGCAGGTGGCTGTGGAGCCTTCGGTACAACGCGTGCGCATCCGGGTCACAGGCCAATCGACCCAGGCCCGTGAGGGACAGGACGCGCTGATTCCCACCCAAAATCTCTAAGCGGCCCCATGAATCGCGAAAAACGCACCGACATTTTCCGGCGCCTCCAGGCGGCCAACCCCAAACCGACCACCGAACTCCAGTACAGCACGCCTTTCGAATTACTGGTTGCGGTGATTCTTTCGGCGCAGGCGACCGACAAAGGCGTTAACAAGGCCACAGAAAAGCTCTTCCCCGTGGCCAATACCCCGCAGGCAATCCTCGACCTTGGTGAAGACGGATTGAAGGAGTACGTGAAGACCATCGGTCTGTTCAACAGCAAGGCGAAAAACATTATCGAGACCTGCCGTCTGCTGCTGGAACGTTTCGACGGCGAAGTCCCGGACAACCGGGAAGCCCTGGAAGCCTTGCCCGGCGTAGGCCGCAAAACGGCCAACGTCGTTCTCAATACCGCTTTCGGCCAGCCAACCATGGCCGTTGATACGCATATTTTTCGCGTGTCCAACCGCACGGGTATCGCACCGGGCAAAAACGTCCTGGAAGTGGAGAAGCGGCTGGTCAGACTGGTCCCCAAGGAGTTTCTGCACGACGCGCACCACTGGCTGATCCTGCATGGACGCTATACCTGCACGGCACGGAAACCACGCTGCGGGGCCTGCCTGATAGAAGACCTTTGTGAGTTCAAGGATAAACGGGAGTATCTGTAGGGTATGACTCTGCCACTTTCGACGGCATGAGGACGCAGCCCCGGCCGCATCGCTCTCGCCTGAAACGCAAAAAGCCCTGGCATCGCCAGGGCTTTTCTCGACAACCGGAAAACTTAGCTGTCTTTCTTACCCAGCATTTCCTGCTTCAGGTCTTTCTGAGCTGGCTTGTCGCACAGCCAGATACCAAAAACCGCTTTCTTGAAGGCCAGGCCACCACCCACAGTGCCCAGCAACTTGTTGTTGCGATACAGTTCAATGCCTTTCTGGGGCTCATAAACGATAGTGAAGATATCGCCCTTGTTGATATCGCCCTTGAACAGCGAGATGAACTTATCGACTTCAGCCTTGATCGGCTTGATATTGTTGTTGGTCGAGTTCTCGAAACCTTCCATCGTGGCCGACTGCATCTTGCTGTCGGAAATCAGGCTGGTGATGATGTGCATGGAGATAGCCATCGGCTCATCGGCATCAATGATGGCCTGGGCATCCTGGTTGGCCTTGGTCAGGTAGAGACCACCCACGTACAGATCGATAAACCACTTGGAACGGACACCGGCACCGTTGAGGATCAACTGGCTGTTGCCTGCCAGGTACGTATCGGGAACGTTGACATCGTCGACCATGCGCGCCTGCGCATAGGACACGAATGAAAACAACATTACGATAGCGAGCACAAGCTTCTTCATCTTTGCTTCGTCCCTAAACTCTTTTTTATTGGGTATGACCGAAGAGTCCAACCGACAGCGCGGAGGCCTCCCGACCAATGGAATGAGTAGCCACCGGACTACCCCGGTAGACACACCGACACCACACCCGTCGGTGACCGGCATCTGCCCCCCCAAGCCCGAAAGGTTGCACATCTCACGCTAACCCACCCGAAGACTCAGGCCCTTGCAGACAAGCCAGGCCACGGCAGTTTACCAGCCTGTTGGGGGTGATTTTGCCATGTAGTTCTCATCTGACATGAATTATTCGGCAGCGTCCAGCGTAGCACGCCACTGACCGACTGACGCCCACAAAAAAAAGCCGAGCACATAAACCTGTGCTCGGCTTTTTTGACAACGACGTTGACGACGACGTTCACAACTACAGCGATTTACTCGAACAAGGTCGCGCCGTTCAGACCTTCCTTCTCCAGGATTTCACGCAGACGACGCAGCGCTTCCACCTGGATCTGACGCACCCGCTCGCGAGTCAGACCGATTTCCTGGCCAACTTCTTCCAGCGTACTGATCTGGTAACCACGCAGACCGAAACGACGGGCCAGCACTTCCTGTTGCTTGTCGCTCAGTTGATCGAGCCAACGCTCGATACAGCCGCGCATGTTATTTTCCTGCAGCAGATCCGCCGGGTCGGAAGCACCTTCGTCGGCAACCGTGTCCAGCAGGGACTTGTCACCGTTCACGCCAATCGGTGTATCGACCGAGGTAACGCGCTCGTTGAGCCCCAACATCCGCTTAACATCCTCAACCGGCTTATCGACCAGTTGGGCAATTTCCTCCGCACTCGGCTCATGATCCAGTTTTTGGGTCAGTTCACGCGCAGCACGCAGGTAAAGATTCAGTTCCTTGACCACATGGATGGGCAGGCGAATCGTACGGGTCTGATTCATGATAGCCCGTTCAATCGTCTGGCGAATCCACCAGGTCGCATAGGTAGAGAAGCGGAACCCACGCTCAGGGTCGAATTTCTCGACAGCGCGGATCAGGCCCAGGTTACCTTCTTCGATCAGGTCCAACAGCGTCAGCCCACGATTCACGTAACGCCGTGCAATCTTGACCACCAGACGAAGGTTGCTTTCGATCATGCGTTTACGACCGCTTTCCTCACCCTTCTGGGCCAGGCGCGCATAGTAAACTTCTTCTTCAGGAGTCAGGAGCGGTGAAAAACCGATTTCATTGAGATAAAGCTGAGTGGCATCCAGTTGGCGGTTGTTGTTGCTGTAGTAGCGACCGCCCTGCTTCGCTTTGTCGATAGACGTAGTGGCGTCATCTTCGCTGCTGTCGTCGTCCAGTGTCATCACGGACTCTTCGGCCTCATCGAGGGTGACATCGTCGATGTAATCTTCTCTCTCTGCTCTCTCTGCTGACATGACTAGCCCTGCCTTTTCTACTGCCCCGGTTTCCCCACCTGACTTGTAATTGATTATGGGTGGGAGCCTGTCGTCGTTTATTTTCTTGGCGGAAGGTAGCGTTCCGGGTTAACCGGTTGGCCGTCCCTACGGATCTCGAAATGCAGTTCGACCCGTTTGGCGCCCGTTGCTCCCATCCTGGCAATCACCTGTCCAGCACGAATCCTTTCACCTTCCTTGACCAGGATTTTGCTGTTATGGGCATAGGCGCTCAGGTAATGCTCATTATGGTTGATAATGACCAGCTCCCCGTAGCCTAGTAACCCGCTGCCGGCGTAGACCACTTCACCGTCGGCGGCTGCATGGACCGGATCACCTAGCTGACCGGCAATGTCGATACCCTTGTTAACATGGCCGCTCAAGGAATATTGGGCAATAATCGGGCCAACGTGCGGCCACTGCCACCGAATGTGAGCCGCCGTGTAATGTTTTGTTTGTAACGTTATGTTGCGACTGGAGGTTTTTTCCTGGGGCCGAGGGCTTTTTTCGGCAGATTGAGAGCGTGAACCGGCGGGATTCGAACGATCGGAATCGTTGGATGCGATCTGTGACGAAGAGGCTCTGACATCGAGTCTTATAACCTCCCCTGGATAGATATTATACGGTGGAGGGATATGGTTGGCGGCCGCCAATTCCTTGTAGTTCCGACCGTATCGCCAGGCGACGGAATACATCGTATCGCCTTGCTGCACAACGTGTCGGCCCCAATAGACCGGCGGATTGTAGAGATTATCCTGATAGATCGCAGAGGTATTACAACCGGAGAGGAAAAGGATCAGCGCACATAGACAAACACCGCCCGTCAAACGGGGCCACCACGACAGGAAATGCCATGATTGCAGCCGGGTCTTACTACACCACAGAGTCATCCGGCGCTCACACATCGCAAGGAATTAAAAATCCTCTTTTATGGTTAAATATTATAAAAAATGGGGTGCTTTCTCAGCTTTATGGCTTAACTATCTAATTCTCTGCGCATTTTTTAGTCAAATTAAAGTTACGTCATTTCGGACAGTGTTACCTAGCGGAACACTCGTGGTAACACTTGGTGCGTAACCTGCGACACCAAACACCCAAGAAGCCAGACCGCGGGTAAGTTCACGATCCGCGAGGAAACCATCCCATCAAAGGTCAGCGGCTGGAGCATTCCCTGCACGACCCGAAAAAGCGACAGATCAGGAAGGTTACCGACGTGCAGCAGAAGAATAGACCAAGCAACGGGATTTTGCCTGCCGTCACCGAATGACGCCACCCAACAAAGGTACGAACCGCACAGGCTCTACCGCATCGACACTGAAATCGTCACCACGGCGTGTCACCCGCGTCAGTGTCTGCTGCTGGTCTCCCAACGGCAATATCATGACCCCGCCGTCAGCCAGTTGGCTCATCAAGCCCCGCGGCAACTCGGTCGGTGCGGCCGTGATCAGGATACCTTCGAAAGGCGCGGCTTCCGGCCAACCGACACCCCCATCGGCATGTCGCAGTGACACATTCGACAATCGCAGCTGCGCCAACCGGTCACGTGCCCGGTCCTGTAACGGCTTGATCCGCTCAAGGCTGTAAACATGCGTTGCGAGCTGAGCCAGCACGGCAGTCTGATAACCCGAGCCCGTCCCGATTTCAAGCACCCGCCGGGGCTGGTGTGCCATCATCAATTCTGTCATTCGGGCAACGATGTAAGGTTGCGATAGCGTCTGGTTATAGCCGATGGGCAGGGCCGTATCTTCGTAGGCCCGGTGGGACAAGGCCTCATCAAGGAAAATGTGTCGCGGGGTCTGCATGATCACGTCCAGGACTCGCTGATCGCGAATCCCCGATTCCTGCAGTCGCTGTATCAGCCGCTGTCGCGTTCGACGCGACGTCATACCGATACCTTCGAGAGAGGCGTTCATTTCAACAGTCCCTCACTCCAGTCAGTCGCGGCCGAGAACGCATCGTAACGGGTCATATCGACCTGAATCGGCGTTATTGAAACACAACCTTCCTCAACGGCATGAAAATCCGTGCCCGGGCCGGCATCGTCGCCAGCACCAGCGGCACCGATCCAGTAACGTTCTTTACCCCGGGGACAAATCACTTTCTGCGGCAAGCCACTGCGGCTCCGATGCCCCAGTCGCGTAACACGTACCCCCTGGAGATCGGACCAGGGGCGGTCCGGCACATTGATGTTGAGAATCGTCCGGGGAGGCAACGTATCTGCCTGACGCTGCTCCAGCAGCCAACGAACGACCCGCGCGGCAGTGTCGTAATGTTCCCGCCCCTCGTTGACGAGAGAGACGGCAATCGCCGTCCCAGCCAGGAAGCGCCCTTCTACCGCCGCTGCCACCGTGCCGGAATAGAGGACATCGTCACCCAGGTTGGCGTGTGTATTGATACCGGAAACAATCCGGTCGAACTCTTCGCCGAAAAGCCCGTTTACTGCAAGGTGCACACAATCTGTTGGGGTGCCATCAACACTGTGGAAACCATTGGCCAGCGTTTGGGGATACAGCGGACGACTGAGCGTCAACGCGTTGCTGGCACCGCTATGGTCACGGTCCGGTGCAACCACGACAACCTCACCCAGATCTTTGAGCGTCTCATAGAGTATCTGGAGTCCCGGCGCCGTTACGCCGTCGTCGTTGGACAACAATAATCTCACGGTCGTTCTCCGCTAGCCGCGCCATACTTGCCGGCAGCGCAACCGGCATGACGCTCATTATTATGGGTCCGAACCCTTTATCGGACCGGGACGACAACATCAGGGTTGCCATCCGTGTTAAATCAGAATGGCGCTATTGAGCCACCCTGACCGACTTATCTTCGACCTCAAGCAGCTCGCCAACCACTGCAGTGGCGAAGCTGCCGCTGGGCAAGGCAAATTGCAGCTGCAGGCGGTCTTCGGTCAACTCAAACTCGAAATCCTGGGGGTGCAGCACCAAGGGCCGGCGCTCCGGGCGTATCCGTGCACCATCGAATAACGCGCGAAAGACCGCATGAGGGCCAAGGATCGCATTTTCCCATGACAACAGCGGTTCGCCGGCAGAAGAACCCCCATCGCCGAAGAGCGGACCGGTAGGACAGCCGTCTCCCGGATCCCCGGCTCTCAGAGTTTGCCAGTCGTTCTCTGCAATGCGCTGAGCCAGGACCTCATTGAAAAGCCAGGAGCGGGCTGCGGAAAGGTAGAGCCCGCGTCGGGGGTCCTTTCCACGCAACTTCCGCGCATTAAGTTTTGCCGCCGCGTCCAGATTCCCGGCATCACGGCCAAACCGCTGAGGACCGAAGTAATTCGGGCAACCCTCTGCAGCGATACGTTGCAATCGAGCCTGCAACTGGACGGCATCCGCATGCAGATCCCGTAGGACCAGACGAAAACGGTTTGCCGAATGGGTTCCCCGTCGCAACTTTACCGGATGACGTCCATGGGACAACAGTTTCCATCGGGCTGAGACGCCATCCAGAAACGCCGTGTCATCCATCCCGGGACGGTAGAGACTGAACCATTGCCGGGTCACCGCATGCCGGTCTTTCAAGCCGCTCAGCCCGACATCCATCGGACGGCAACCCGACAGCTCTGCCAATTGGCGAGCCACGTAGTCCGTGTTGTCACCCACTTTTTCGAGGAAAATGTACAGGTGCTCGCCCTGCCCTTCCGGCAGAAAACCGAGGACTTCCTCAACGTCGAAGTCTTCCGGGTGAGCCCGCATACTTGCCCGGCCGACAGGTTCACCCCAGGCAGCGGGCCAGGAAAGCCTCCACGCGCTCACGCTAAGGGCACTCCGTCGCGGGCCAGCAGGCATACGGCAAAGCAGGCTATACCCTCTTTACGACCGGTAAACCCCAGATGTTCTGTCGTGGTCGCCTTCACCCCGACAGCATCCAACGCAACGTGCAGGTCTTCTGCAATATTGGCCCGCATGAGATCGATATGAGGCGCCATGCGGGGCGCCTGAGCCACGATAGTGGCATCGACGTTACCGACACAATAGCCTCGGGCCTGCACCTGGCGCACGACTTCACGCAAAAGGACCCGGCTATCGGCGCCAGCCCAACGAGGGTCGCTGTCAGGAAAGAAGTGTCCAATGTCACCGAGAGCAGCTGCACCCAGCAGCGCATCCGCCAGAGCATGCAGCAGCACATCGCCGTCAGAGTGCGCCACCAGCCCGCGGTTGTGGGATATTGTAACGCCACCCAGCGTGACCTGATCCCCGTCACCAAAAGCGTGAACGTCGACCCCTTGGCCGATTCGCCACATCCCTATTCTCCTTTCGTTATCTGCTCCAGCGTCCAGGCAGCCATGGCCAGATCCGCAGGAACCGTTACCTTGATATTGTCGGTATGCCCCTCGACCATCCGCGGCCGGTGACCCAATGCCTCAACCGCCGACGCCTCGTCGGTGACCAGAACACCTTTGCGAGGCGCTTCGCGCAATGCCTCATCCAGCAAGGCGAACCGGAATACCTGAGGCGTGAATGCCCGCCAAAGCCCTTCTCGAGGAACCGTTTCCATGATCCGTTCAGAATCACCCACACGCTTGACGGTGTCGCTCACCGGCGCGCCCAACAAAGCCCCCACGGGCTCGTCCTCCAGCGCAGACAGCAAACGTGACAGATCGTCATAACGGATACAGGGACGAGCAACATCATGCACAATGACCCAATCATCGGGCGCAGCGTTATCACGGATGGCATCCAACCCACGACAAACTGAATCGACCCGCTCAACGCCGCCGGTATACACATTGATCTCAGCACGGGAGGCACTCTCGGATCCATGCCACCACGCATCCTCTGGATGCAGCGCCAGCCATAGGCTGTCGAAAGCCGGGAAACCGAGTAAGCGTTGTAAGGTGATATCGAGCAGGAGACGGCCGCCCATCGTCAGATATTGCTTGGGGCGATCCGCCTGCATACGTGAACCAATGCCAGCGGCGGGAACGATCAGCCAGAGACGAGCCATGCAGAAAGGTTATCGCGTTACAGAAAGGGGCATCAGGGATTAACGACCCAGAAGAAGGTCTCTCCCCGACGAATCATACCCAGATTCATACGGGCACGTTCTTCAATGGCGCCCTTGCCCTGGCGCAGGTTATCAACCTCAGCCAGCAGGCGGGCATTGCGTTCGGACAACTGGTTGTTCTCAACCTGCTGTTCGGCGATCTGATGATGCAACTGCCAGACCTGCGCAAAACTGCCTTCGCCTACCCACAGGCGCACCTGCAGCAGCACGATCAACAGTACCAACACCGTCCACAGCCACTTCATCGTCGATCCCCAAACCGGACAATACCCTAGCCCGGAAGCCATCAGCAGGATGCCAGGATCTTCAACCCCGGCATCCCACCCGATCTTCTAGTGCTGCCCTTTGATTTCGCTGAGACCACGATAAGGAGCTTTCGCTCCCAAGGCCTCCTCGATACGGAGCAACTGGTTATATTTCGCAACGCGATCCGAACGGCAGAGAGACCCCGTCTTGATCTGACCGGCGCATGTCGCAACGGCCAGATCGGCAATGGTGGTATCCTCGGTCTCGCCCGAGCGGTGGGAAATCACGGCCGTGTAGCCTGCATCCCGAGCCATTTTAATGGCGTCCAGCGTCTCGGACAGACTACCAATCTGATTGAACTTAATCAGAATGGAGTTAGCAATGCCCTTTTCGATACCTTCTTTCAGAATTCGCGTGTTCGTCACAAACAGGTCGTCGCCCACCAACTGGATACGGTCTCCGACTTTCTTCGTCAGGGCCGCCCAGCCGTCCCAGTCGCTCTCATCCATGCCATCTTCGATGGAAATAATCGGGAAGCGCTGGGTCAGGCCGTCCAGGTAATCGGCAAACTCTTCAGCAGTATAGACCTTTCCTTCGCCGGCAAGATCATATTTTCCATCTTTGTAGAATTCCGACGACGCGCAGTCCAGTGCCAGAGTGACATCCTGACCCAGCGTATAGCCCGCACGCTCGACGGCTTCACGAATGACCTGCAGCGCCCCTTCGTTGGACGGCAGATCCGGCGCAAACCCACCTTCATCGCCAACCGACGTGCTCAGGCCTTTCGCTTTCAGGACCGACTTCAGGCTGTGAAAGATCTCGGCACCCATTCGCAGGGCTTCCGCAAAGCTCTTCGCCCCTACCGGCTGTACCATGAATTCCTGAATGTCGACGTTGTTGTCGGCATGCTCACCGCCATTGAGGATATTCATCATCGGAACCGGCATGGAGAACTGCCCCGGCGTACCATTGATTTCAGCCAGGTGTTCATAAAGAGGAACACCTTTATCCAGGGCCGCTGCCTTGGCGGCAGCCAGGGACACAGCCAGAATGGCGTTGGCACCGAGATTGGACTTGTTCTCAGTGCCGTCGAGATCGAGCATGACCTGATCGATAACGCGTTGTTGCGACGCGTCCTTGCCCAACAGCGCCTCACGGATGGGGCCCGTGACGGCCTGCACGGCTTTCAGCACACCTTTGCCAAGATAACGGGCGGGATCCTTGTCACGCAGCTCAAGCGCTTCGCGCGAGCCGGTAGAAGCACCGGACGGGGCACAGGCCCGGCCAATCACACCAGACGCCAGAATCACGTCCGCTTCGACAGTGGGGTTGCCACGCGAGTCCAGGATCTCGCGCGCCTTGATATCCGCAATCGTTGCCATGCTTGAGGTTCTCCACAGTTTGATGCTGATCAATCTTATTCGTGCCGACAGCCCAACGAACGGCCCGGACAGAAAATAAAGGCCCGACGTTCATCGCGCCGAGCCCCTGGTATTCGATGGTAAATCAGGCCGTGTCGACAGGCGTAAACTGCTTCACCAAATCGTCGAGCGCCTTGATCTGCGCCAGGAACGGCTCCAGCTGACTCAACCGCAGGGCGCAGGGGCCATCGCATTTTGCTTTCTCCGGCTCAGGATGCGCCTCAAGGAAGAGCCCCGCCAGGGACTGCGACATACCGGCCCGCGCCAACTCCGTCACCTGCTCACGACGCCCGCCCGCAGAGTCGGAACGACCGCCCGGCATCTGCAACGCGTGGGTGACATCGAAAAAGACCGGATACCCGAACTTCTTCATGATACCGAATCCCAACATATCGACCACCAGATTGTTGTAGCCGAAGCTGGTGCCGCGTTCGCACAGGATCACGCGCTCGTTACCCGCCTCCGCACACTTGGTGATGATGTGCTGCATTTCCTGCGGCGCGAGGAACTGAGCCTTTTTGATGTTGATAACGGCCTTGGTCTGCGCCATGGCGACAACCAGATCCGTCTGCCGGGACAAGAACGCCGGCAACTGAATAACGTCGCAGACCTCCGCAGCCGGAGCAGCCTGCTCCGGCTCATGCACGTCCGTCAGGATCGGCACATTGAAGGTACGCTTGATCTCTTCGAGGATCTTCAGGCCGGCATCGAGACCCGGACCGCGGAAGGAATACATGGAAGAACGATTGGCCTTGTCGAAGGAGGCCTTGAACACATACGGAATACGCAGCTTACTCGTAACCTCGACATAGGCTTCGGCCACCTGCATGGCCAAATCCCGGGACTCCAGGACATTCATGCCGCCAAACAGCACGAACGGCAGCTCATTGGAAACCGAAATATTTTCGCCGACCCGGATAATCTTCTGACTCATAAACCATCGTCCTTCCGCCCGGGGCCGCCGTCAGCGGCAACCCCGGTGCTACTTTGTTCAAAGGCGCATTTTACCTGATACCGATTGCGGAATCAGTTGCCGTGATGCTCGTTGGCCGCACGGATAAAGCCTTCAAACAGGGGATGACCGTCACGCGGTGTCGACGTGAATTCCGGATGGAACTGACACGCGACAAACCAGGGGTGGCCCGGCACTTCGATCACCTCGACCAGCGCCCCGTCCTCGGAACGCCCGGCAATACGCAGGCCAGCCTCTTCCAGTTGCGGCACGAAACGGTTGTTCACCTCATAACGGTGACGGTGACGTTCCTCGATAACCGGCTTGCCGTAGCATTGCTCGATGGTCGAGCCCTCAACCAACCGGCACTTCTGCTCGCCAAGGCGCATAGTGCCACCCAGGTCCGACGCATCGTCACGCCTTTCCACCGAACCGTCGGCATCGATCCATTCGGTGATCAGCCCCACCACCGGATAACTGGCATCGGCCCGGAACTCAGTGCTGTGAGCCCCAGTCAGACCAGCGACGTTACGGGCATATTCGATCACGGCAACCTGCATGCCGAGACAGATACCCAGGTACGGGATCTTGTTCTCGCGGGCATACTGTACGGTCCGAATCTTGCCTTCCACACCACGCTCGCCGAAACCGCCGGGTACCAGAATGGCATCCGCCTGCTCCAGCACTGCGGTACCATCGCGCTCGATATCTTCAGAATCGATGTACAGCGTCTTGATCTTGGTCCGATTCCGGATGCCGGCGTGAGTCAGCGCCTCAATCAATGATTTATAGGCATCGAGCAGGTCCATGTACTTACCGACCATGGCGATAGTCACTTCCCGCTCGGGATTGAGCTGCGCCTCGACGACATTTTCCCACTCGGACAGATCGGCCTTACCGCACTCCAGGTGGAAGCGTTCGACAATAATGTCGTCCAGACCGAACTGGTGCAGCATCATCGGAATCTGGTAGATGGTCTTGGCATCCTGCAACGGAATGACAGCGCGTTCTTCCACGTTGGTGAATAGCGCTATCTTGCGGCGGGAGCTGGCATCGATTTCGTGCTCGGAACGGCACAAAAGGATATCCGGCTGAAGACCGATGGAACGCATTTCCTTGACGGAGTGCTGGGTTGGCTTGGTTTTAACTTCGCCGGCCGTCGCAATGTAAGGCACCAGCGTCAGGTGCATGAACAGTGCGCGCTGGGAGCCGACTTCCACCTTCAACTGACGGGTGGCCTCCAGGAAGGGCTGGGACTCGATGTCACCCACGGTGCCACCGATCTCCACCAAGGCCACATCGGCTTCGCCGGCGCCTTCCACGATACGGCGCTTGATTTCATCCGTAATGTGGGGAATCACCTGCACGGTGCCGCCGAGATAGTCTCCGCGACGCTCCTTGCGGATGACCTCTTCGTAGACCCGGCCACTGGTGAAATTGTTACGCCGGGTCATCGGCGTACGAATAAAGCGTTCGTAGTGGCCCAGATCCAGATCGGTTTCCGCGCCGTCTTTCGTCACGAAAACTTCACCGTGCTGAAACGGGCTCATAGTGCCGGGGTCCACGTTGATGTACGGGTCCAGCTTGAGGATAGTCACCTTAAGGCCGCGTGCTTCGAGAATGGCTGCCAATGAAGCGGAGGCAATACCTTTACCCAAAGAAGACACGACACCGCCTGTGACGAATATATAGCGCGTCATGCAGTTTCCGTGCGATTTTACTGGTCAGTGGAGGTGGGAGATTTTCATCTCAAGATGGGACGCCAGAATACCAGAACCCCCACCTTCCCTCAATTCAAAAACGCCTCAATGACGGTTATCCGCAACTGGTTAGGGTTGCCAGATCACCTTGAGACCAGCCTCACCGGCTGCGGCGCGATACCCCGGGTGCACCCAAAGATCGCCGACCGCCACCAGCTCATCCCGCCACCACAGCAGCGGTAGACGTGTGCGCAACCAGGGCGGAACACCCTGATCCTGCAACCACTTCTTCAACGGACGACGAGAACCCCGTCCGTCAACATCGAGATGCTCGCCACCCTGACGTAACGACACCCTGACGCGATCGACTTCGGAGCGCAACCCTTCGCCGTCAACACCCTTAACGAATAGACGGCCACCCGCCCACGACAGAGCTTGCCGAAGATCCCATTCGCGGGCCTCAGGCGACTCGGCGATGCGGCGAACCAGGTACAAGGCACCCCGGTAACGGCGCACCGACCAGCCCGGCCATTCCAACGCAGGCTGCCGATCTTCGCCAGCCTGCAACAACATCGCCACACCCGCCAGAAGGCGTTGCCGCCCCGGCGGTTGCACGCCCTGCTTCCGAAGCCAGTAGCGCATGAGGTTCATTTGGCGACGCGTCGACAGGGACGCCAACGGCGCACACAACAACTGGCCATCCGCATGACAAGCGCTGTCAGCATCGATTTCAGCCAGTTCGCCCAATAGGGCATCCGCCTCGCCACAAGCCTCGGCGACTTGCGACAGGCTATCGACAACATGAGGCCAGCGCTCACCGAGCACCGGCAGCACACGGTGACGCAGAAAGTTCCGGTCGAAACCGACATCCAGGTTGGACTCATCGTCATGCCAGTCCAATCCCCAGGCCTTCGCCTGGGTTTCGATAAAGGCACGGGACAATGTCAGCAACGGGCGCATCAGACGCCCTTCGCCCAAGCGCCGCTGCGCCGGCATCGCCGCCAGGCCGCGCACACCGGAACCCCGCATCAGACGATACAGAAGCGTTTCCGCCTGATCGTCCGCGTGATGCGCCAGCAAAAGAAGGTCTCCCGCCTCCAAGAGGCGCTGGAAAACCTGGTAACGCATCCGCCGGGCTTCGGCCTCAACCCCCACGCCTTCCGGCGCGATCAGAACGGCTTCACTGACGAGCGGAACATCCAGCCCCGCACAAGTCTTCTCGCAGAAGGCTTGCCATACCGGCGAACGGGCACTGAGCTGGTGATTGACATGCACCGCATGCAAGGCAACAGGCAACCCCTGATAACGAATCCAGGCCCTTGCAACGTGCAGCAGAAAAATGGAATCAAGGCCTCCGCTCAGCCCGACCCACCAGCGCGTAGCGGTGGGCAGGCTTTGCATGGCATCCCGCAGGATGTCCGGCCAGGACGCAGGCTGTTGCCAGTCAGCGCCCGCTGTCATAGGCAGTCAAACGCTCGTAGCGGCGCTGCACCAATTCATCGGAAGGAATGCCCTTGAGCTCGGCCAGCCCTTCGACCAAGGCGGCCTTCAGGTGCGTTGCCATCAGCTCGGGATTGCGATGCGCGCCGCCCAGCGGCTCACCGATCACCCGGTCCGCAACACCCAGGGCCTTGAGGCGCTCTGCCGCAACACCCATAGCTTCCGCGGCTTGCGAGGCATACTCTGCGCTCTTCCAGAGAATGGAGGCACAGCCCTCCGGCGAAATGACGGAGTAGATAGAGTACTGCAACATATACAGCCGGTCGCAGACGCCGATAGCCAAGGCCCCACCGGAGCCGCCCTCACCGATCACCGTCGACAGGACCGGCACCTTGAGACGCGACATCAGGGCCAGATTCCAGGCGATAGCCTCACTCTGTCCACGCTCCTCCGCACCAATACCCGGATAAGCACCCGGCGTATCGATGAAGGTCAGGATCGGCATGTTAAAGCGCTCCGCCATCTCCATCAGTCGACAGGCCTTCCGATAACCTTCCGGACGAGGCATACCGAAGTTGCGTTTGACCTTTTCCTTAACTTCACGCCCCTTCTGGTGACCGATAATCATGACCGGTTCGCCCTCGAGACGCGCAATCCCTCCAACGATAGCGTGATCGTCAGCAAAACGCCGATCACCGTGCAACTCGTCAAAATCATCAAAGATCAAATCAACGTAGTCCAGGGTATACGGCCGCTTTGGGTGCCGGGCAAGGCGCGTGATATCCCAGGGCGTGAGATCGGAGAAAATCGTCTCCGTCAGGCTGACACTCTTGCTTTTCAGCCGATTGATCTCATCGTTGATATTGATATCCGTGTCGTTGCCCACCAAGCGAAGCTCTTCGATTTTGGCCTCAAGCTCGGCAATGGGCTGCTCGAAATCCAGGTAATAAGGATTCATGACTCTCCGTTATGCTTGGCAGCTTCTGTGGTCCGCCAGTGGCGCTACCAACCTGTTTCATCTCACTTGGAATGAGAATGTATCAGCCTTGCTGATCCGGCAAAAGCGGACAATAGTCGCAAGAAGGCGAACTGTAACATCGTACGATCCCGATCGGCGCGTCACAAAGCGCCAAAACAGCACATTAACCTAGTTTTCGCTGATTTTCAGTCCAAATTCTCAGCCATTTAATACCAAAACACTCATCTAGCTCCATCACGCTAGTCATACACCAGCGTCACCCGCTCGTCGCCCAGCAAGTGACGCAAGCCTGTCAAAAGGTCATCCTCAGGCTGCACCCGCCAATCGCTACCCAACTGGATCAGGGTCCTGGCCTTGTCGCAACGGTATTCGACGCTGACCGGACAGGCCTCCGCACGATACGGCTTGAGCACTTCAACCAGCTCGCCCAGGAATCCGTTACCGAACTGGCTCGCATCCACCGAGACCCGCAACCCCCGACTGAAGCGCTGACGGGCCTCGGCCACCGCATACACGGCATTGGCGCGCACCTTGAGAGAGCCGGAGTAATCGTCGTGGCTCACCTCACCTTCTATCACTACAACGGCATCCTTGCGCAGAACCTCGCGACTCTCCATATAAGCTTCACTGAACAGCGTCACTTCGATCCGCGCGCTACGATCATCCAGGGTGGCAATCGCCATCGTCTGGCCGCGCTTGTTCTTCAGCACCCGAATCGCAACCACCAGACCAACGACCCGCTGCGATCCCTTGCCTGGCTTCAGGTTGGCGATGGCATTGGACGCAAACTTACGGACTTCCTTCTCGTATTCGTCGAAGGGATGCCCCGTCAGGTAGAGCCCGAGCGTATCCTTTTCCCCCTGAAGACGCTCCCTCTCGCTCCATTCCCGCAGATGGGACACGTCGGCATAGGGATCGCCGTTTTCAGTGGTTTCGACAACATCGCCGAACATATCGATGATGCCGGCATTTTCGTTGCGGGAGTTCTGGTCAGCCTGATGCACCGCCTTTTCGATGCTGGCCATCAGCCAGGATCGGCGAGGCCCCAACTTGTCCAGCGCGCCACCACGAATCAGCGCCTCGATGGCGCGCTTATTGACCTTGCGAAGGTCCACGCGATTACAGAAGTCGAAAAGATCGGTAAAGGGTCCGCCCGCCTTGCGCGCCTCCACAAGGCTGTGCACCGGCCCCTCCCCCAATCCCTTGATGGCGCCGAGACCGTAGACAATCTGGCCTTCCCGGTTCACGGTAAAGGTATATTCGGACATATTGACGTCGGGCAGCACCAGATCGAGATTCTGCTGGCGACAATCCTCGATCAGCGTCACCACCTTGTCGGTGTTCTGCATATCCGCGGTCAGAACCGCGGCCATGAACTCCGCCGGATAATGCGCCTTGAGCCAGAGCGTCTGATAGGACACCAGTGCGTAAGCCGCGGAGTGCGATTTGTTGAAGCCGTAGCCGGCGAACTTCTCCACCAGGTCGAAAATGTTTTCCGCCAGCTTGCGATCGATGTTGTTCTTCTCACAGCCCTCGATAAAGAAAGCCTTCTGCTTGGCCATCTCCTCCGGCTTCTTCTTACCCATGGCCCGGCGCAACAAGTCTGCACCGCCGAGCGTATAGCCGGCCATAACCTGGGCGATCTGCATGACCTGTTCCTGGTACAGGATGACCCCATAGGTCGGCTCGAGGACCGGTTTCAGCCCGGGGTACTGGAAGTCAGGGTGCGGATAGGAAATAGGGGCCTTGCCGTGCTTCCGGTCGATAAAATCGTCCACCATGCCCGATTGCAGGGGGCCCGGACGGAACAGGGCCACCAGGGCGATCATGTCCTCCAGGCAGTCCGGCTGCAAACGACGGATCAGGTCCTTCATACCACGGGATTCGAGCTGGAATACCGCGGTGGTCTCGGCGCGCTTGAGCATGTCGAACGATGGCGCGTCGTCCAGGGGAATAGCGCTGATATCGAGCGGTGCGTCACCGGTTTCCGCGCGGCGACTGTTGACCATCTCAAGCGCCCAGTTGATGATCGTCAGGGTCCGCAATCCCAGGAAGTCGAACTTAACCAGCCCGACGTCCTCGACGTCGTTCTTATCGAACTGGGTGACCAACCCCTCGCCTTCCTCGTCACAATAGAGCGGCGCGAAATCGGTCAGCTTGGTCGGTGCGATTACGACGCCCCCGGCGTGTTTGCCGGCATTCCGCGCCACACCTTCGAGCTTGAGGGCCATCTCCCAGATTTCCTGGGCTTCTTCATCCACCGCCAGGAATTCCCGCAGCGCCTCTTCCTGCTCGACGGCCTTTTTCAGGGTCATGCCCACTTCGAACGGGATCAGCTTGGACAGTTTGTCAGCCAGGCCGTAGGACTTGCCCTGCACCCGCGCCACATCGCGAACCACAGCCTTGGCAGCCATGGTACCGAAAGTGATGATCTGCGAAACGGCCTCACGGCCGTACTTCTCCGCCACATAGGCAATGACCCGGTCGCGGCCTTCCATACAGAAGTCGACGTCGAAGTCGGGCATGGAGACCCGTTCCGGGTTGAGGAATCGTTCGAACAGGAGATCGTAGCCCAGCGGATCGAGGTCAGTGATTTCCTGGGAATAGGCCACCAGCGAGCCGGCACCGGAACCCCGGCCCGGGCCGACCGGTACGCCGTTGTTCTTGGCCCACTTGATAAAGTCCATCACGATGAGGAAGTAGCCGGGGAACCCCATCTGGATAATGATGTCCAGCTCGAACTTGAGCCGGTCGAAGTAGGCCTGCCGTTTCTCTGCGTAGTTCGGGTCTTCGGGGTCCAGAATGGTTTTCAGCCGCTTTTCCAAGCCCTCTTCGGAGACATGACGGAAATAGTCGTCCATGGTCATGCCTTCGGGAACCGGGTAATTGGGCAGGAAGTACTCGCCCATACGCACCTTGACGCTGCAGCGTCGCGCGATTTCCACGGTATTCTCGATAGCTTCCGGAATGTCCCGGAACAGCTCGATCATTTCCTCCGGCGACTTGAGGTACTGCTCTTCGCTGAAACGACGCTCGCGCCGGGGATCGTCCAGGGCCCGGCTTTCACCGATGCAGACCCGTGCCTCATGGGCGTCGAAGTCGTCCCGGTTGATGAAGTGGACATCGTTTGTCGCCACCACCGGGCAGCCAAGGCGCGCCGCCAATTCGACACTAAGATGCAGGCACTCTTCGTCGTTGACCCGGCCGGTGCGTTGCAGCTCGATGTAGAACGCATCCGGAAACAGACTCATCCAGTAAGACGCGCGCTGCTCAGCCAGCTCCGGCTTGCCGCTCAGCAATGCTCGGCCCACCTCACCCATACGGGCGCCACACAGGGCGATCAACCCTTCGCTGCGGCCCTCGATCCAGGTCTTTTGGAGTATCGGGCGGCCCAAATGCTGGCCTTCGGTGAAGCCCAGTGATATCAGCTCCGTCAGGTTCCGGTAGCCGGTCAGGTTGCGGGCCAGCAACGTGAGACGAAAAGGCGTTTCCGGTTCGTCCGGGTTTTCCACCCAGACATCGGCACCGATGACCGGTTTGACGCCGGAGCCCAGCGCCGCCTTATAGAATTTGACCAGCGAACACATGTTCGACTGCTCGGTAAGCGCCACCGCCGGCATACCAAACTCGGCCACACGGCCAATCAGGGGCTTGATACGGACGATCCCGTCGACCAGGGAATACTCGGAGTGAACACGGAGATGGACAAACGTCTGTGACATGGGATCGGATCACTAACCTTTCGAGAGGCGCCTCGATCGAAGCGCCTTGAATGAAACAGGATATCGGCCGGAAACAGGCCCTGAAGATAGCGGTTCGCCAACGGGACTCTTGCCCGATCACGGCATCACTCGACGACTGTTCGGCAACAGCTCGTTAACGATTCAATAACAACATACTATTCAATAACGACATAGCTGTTAGGTGCACCGTTGCGCGCCTCGTACAGCGCGTCGTCGGCACGTTGCAGCATTTCCGTGTAAGTGCCTGCGTTGCCACGACGCTGAATGACACCGATCGCCGTACGCCCGTGAATCGAACCGTCGCGCCATTCTATCAGCAAATGGCCGACACGCTCACACAGTCGTTGCGCAACGTCGGCAGCCCCTTCCGAATCCGTGTGCGGAAGCACCACTGCCAGCAGGCTGCGATCAAAGCGACCGGCGATATCCGATTCACGCAGTGCCTGACGCACCACCGTCGCCACTTCACGCATCACCGTGGACTCTGCTTCCTCAGGCATCGGCGTTGCGCCGACGTCGATCAGGAGAAGGCTAAGAGGCTCGTCGTAACGGACACTGCGGCGAAACTCCGTCGCAAACCGGGTCTCCCAGAAGGTCCTGTTGTCCATCGCAGACTCACTATCGATCCGCTTGTGCTGCAACAGTTCCAGGCGAGCCTCCCGCTCACGGATCGTCTGCCCCAGGCGCTCACTGACGTCGGTCACCTGAACGCCCAACGCCTGCTCACCCTCATAGGGCAGCGCATACAGGGTAAACTCGACAAATACCGCAGAGGACGGTGAGAAAAGGCGTCGAATCACCTCCCCGGCCTGACGCCAGGCAACACAGAGCGGTTGGTCCGAAGACGCGACCTCGTCGCGCCATTTCGCCCATAGCAACTGACTGTATTCGAAGCCGTCCACCTCTGACAGCCTGTCTCCCCGGTTTAGACGGTTACCACTGAGCGTGCGCATTGCCCCATTGATAAAAACCACCTGCCATTGTGCATCGACGACCATCAGCCCATCCCGCATCTGCTCCAACCAATGCGGTGCCAACGCTTTTAGCGCCTGTTTGCTGCCGTTCTGACTCATAGATGTTTTCCAAACATTCCAACCAGGCTCCGGGGATACCCGCTGAAACTCGGGTCAGGAGCTTTATCGTTATCATTCGATTGACGCATGCTGACGGATACGCTTCAGCAATCCCTGCCGGGTCTGAACCCCAAACCGGGCTTCTTCCAGTTTGCCCTGCGGATCGATCAGGTAGGTCGCCGGGAGGGAAAGGGGGATCTTCCATCCCAGCTGTTCTCCGGGATTGACTGCCAAAACCCGGTAGTGGATGCCCATATCCTCGATCGCTCTCTTCAACGCAGCGCCTTGCTTATTATCGTAGTTCACACCGAGCACAGTGACCTGCGGATCTTCGTCAAGTCGATTCAACTCAGGCACTTCCCGGTGGCAGGGCCCACACCACTGGGCCCAATAATTGACCACCACCCACTGTCCCCGCAGGCTTTGCCAGTCGATGGTTCGGCCATCCGCATCCGTCAACGAGACCGAGCGGCTGCAACCGCTCAGGAAAAAAGCCAATAGCAGAAACCCAACCCATTTTTCGGGGTGCTTCAAGCGATAACCTCCTGCTAGACTGATGCCCCACGAACTCGATGCCGCTGCCACGGGCAACGGCTCACCCATGCTTTCTGTGGCTGGAAGGAAATTCTCAGAACCATGACAGATCAGATTACGATTTTCCATAATCCGCGCTGCTCCAAATCCCGACAAACCCTGGCACTCCTGGAAGAGAAAGGTATCGAGCCCGACGTGGTCCGTTACCTGGAGACCCCGCCGGACGCCTTGCAACTGCGTGACCTGCTCGCCAAGCTTGGCCTGTCAGCCCGTGAGCTCATGCGCACCAAGGAAGACGAATACCGCGAACTTGGCCTGAACGACACTGCGCTGAGCGAAGATCAACTGATCGAAGCCATGGTCGCACATCCCAAACTGATCGAGAGGCCGATCGTCGTTCGCGGTGACAAGGCCGTCCTGGGACGCCCGCCCGAATCCGTCCTGACCTTACTCTAAGGAATTGCCGTGGCAGATCAGCCATATATTCTAGTGCTGTATTACAGCCGCGGCGGTCATACCGCGGAGATGGCCCTGCAGATTGCCCGCGGCGTGGAACGTGCCGGGGGTATCGAGGCACGGGTCCGTACCGTGCCGCCCGTCTCCGCCGAATGCGAAGCCGTCACACCCGCGATTCCTGCCGAAGGTGCCGTTTATTGCACGGCGGACGACCTGCGCCACTGTGCCGGACTGGCGCTGGGCAGCCCGACGCGCTTCGGCAACATGGCCGCGCCGTTGAAGTACTTTCTCGATAACACCGGCGATCTTTGGCTGTCCGGCGCCCTCGTGGACAAACCGGCCTGCGTATTCACCTCGACGGGAAGCCTGCACGGCGGCCAGGAGTCGACCCTCCTGAGCATGACGCTGCCGTTGATGCACCACGGCATGCTGATACTCGGCCTGCCTTATACGTACGAGGAGTTGGGCCGAACCGAAGCCGGTGGAACGCCTTACGGCGCCAGCCACTGGGCCGGCTCCGACCATGACCGGTCTCTGTCCGACGACGAACGCCGACTCTGTCAACGATTAGGTCAGCGAATCGCCGGGATCGCCCTGCGCCAAAGGGAGTCCGCCTGATGTTGCATACGGCAAAGGCCCGTGTGACCCGTGTGCTGACAGTGCTGGTTTATGCCCTGCTTTTGGCCTGGCTGGTATTGACGACCTTTTGGCCTGCGCCGGTCGCCGGGGCATCCGCCGGATCGCTGCTGGCCGTCAAGCTCATTCCCCTGTTGATCTTCCTTCCCGGTGTCTGGCGCGGACAGAACCGGACGCTGATCTGGATGAGTTTCGTCCTGCTCTTTTACTTTCTGGCGGGATTCATGAGCGCCTGGGTACACCATGGTCACTGGCGGGATTCGATGGTGGCGGCGATGAGTGCGCTTCTGTTTGTGCTTTCGCTTTGCCACATTCGCCTCAACCGCCAATAATGGAAATACGACGCCAACTGTCCCCCACACCGGAATCGTCATGGCTGTTGCTACCGAACTGAGACCCGCCCACTACATCCTGAGCCTACGTGACCTCTGCAGTGCACTGGTCGAACAGGGCGAGCTGAGTCAGGACGACGCCGAAAAGATCCTGCATGCCCACATCGGTCAGGATGCGCAGAAGCGGCATCCCCTTGAACTGGTCGCGCAGTCCCAGGTCACCAGTCAGCGCACAGGCCGCACGCTCGACCTGGAAACGCTGACCCACTGGCTCGCCGACTGGTCGGGACAGTCCTACTATCACATCGACCCCCTGAAGATCGACGCGCCAGCCATCGCCCGTGCCATGTCTTACGCCTTTGCCCAGCGCCACGGCATCCTCGCCGTGGAAATCCACGAGGATGAGGCCTGGATTGCCAGCACGGAGCCCTTCAAGCGCGATTGGGAAGACAACCTGCGGCACGTATTGCGGCGCAACATACGCCGGGTCGTCACCAACCCTCAGGACATTCGCCGCTATACGGTGGAGTTCTACCGCCTGGCAAATTCCGTCAGTAAAGCCGGTGGCGGCAGCAGCGGTGGCCAGACGCAGAACTTCGAACAACTGCTGGACCTCGGCAGCGACAGTGCCAATCCGGATGCCAACGACCAGCATGTCGTCAACATCGTCGATTGGCTGCTGCAATACGCCTACGAACAGCGGGCCAGCGATATCCATATCGAACCCCGCCGGGATATCACCCAGGTCCGCTTCCGGATCGATGGCGTGCTCCACAATGTCTACGAATTTCCAGGTCAGGTGGGGCTCGCAGTGACCAGCCGCCTGAAGATTCTCGGTCGCTTGAACATCGCGGAAAAGCGCAAACCCCAGGATGGCCGGATCAAGACCCGTAAGCCGGACAACAGCGAAGTCGAACTGCGGTTATCGACCCTGCCGACCGCCTTTGGCGAAAAGCTGGTCATGCGGATCTTCGACCCGGAGGTTGTGGTTAAGTCTTTCGAGCAACTGGGTTTCTCAAGGGACGAACAAAAGCACTGGCAGGATATGACCCAACAGCCGCACGGCATCGTGTTGGTCACCGGGCCGACCGGATCGGGCAAAACGACAACGCTCTATTCCAGCCTGAAACAGATGGCGACACCCGAAGTGAACATCTGCACGATCGAAGACCCGATCGAGATGGTGGAACCTTCGTTCAATCAGATGCAGGTCCAGGCGGGCATCGACCTGACCTTCGCATCGGGCATCCGGGCACTCCTGCGGCAGGATCCGGACATTATCATGATCGGTGAGATCCGCGACCTGGAAACCGCCGAAATGGCCATCCAGGCAGCCCTGACCGGCCACCTGGTGCTATCGACGCTGCATACCAACGACGCGCCCAGCGCCATTACCCGCCTCATGGAGCTGGGAGTCCCGCCCTACCTGATCCGGGCAACCGTCAACGGCGTCATGGCACAGCGCCTGGCCCGCACATTATGCCCGCACTGTAAGGCTCCGGCCCCGATCGACAAGGGTGCCTGGGACAACCTGACCCGCCCCTGGAAGGCCAACGTGCCGGAAACGGGTTTTGCACCGGTCGGTTGTCTCGAATGCCGCAACACCGGCTACCTGGGCCGCGTCGGTATCTATGAGATTCTGACCCTGACACCCCGTCTGCGGGCACAAATCACCGATCAGACAGAGCTTGATACCCTGCGGCGGGATGCCTACAAGGACGGGATGCGTTCGTTACGCCTGAACGGCGCTCAAAAAGTCGGAGCCGGACTCACAACACTGGAAGAGGTTCTCCGCGTCACGCCTGAAAGCGAGCGCTAACCGAAACGCCGGGAAGAGGTACGCCTACAGGAGCGCCTGTACCGCTCCCCACCGATCATGTCTGCCCCTGGATTGACGAAGCCGTCTGTCCGAACAGGAGCTTCTTGCCCTCTTCCGTCACTGTCGGCCGATTCGAGTAGGGCTCAGCCTTGGCGTACGCACTAACCGTGCCGGGCCGCTGGGCAATACTGTCGAACCAGCGTCTCAAGTGCGGGAACTCATCCAGATTCTGCTGCTGACGCTCCCAGGGCACGATCCATGGGTAGGCCGCCATATCCGCAATCGTATAGTCATCGCCGGCGATAAACTCAGCCTCGGCAAGGCGACGATCCAACACACCGTAAAGACGGTTGGTTTCCTTCACGTAGCGCTCAATGGCGTAAGGGATTTTCTCCGGTGCATAGACACCGAAATGGTGATTCTGCCCAGCCATGGGGCCCAGACCACCGACCTGCCAGAACAGCCATTCGTTCACGGTCTTGCGGCCACGCAGATCCGACGGCAGGAATTGCCCGGTTTTCTCCGCAAGATAAAGCAGTATGGCGCCGGATTCGAAGACGGTAATCGGCTCACCCCCGTCCGCCGGGTCGCGATCAATGATCGCGGGCATGCGATTATTGGGCGAGAACACCAGGAACGCGGGTTTGAACTGGTCGCCGGCACTGATATCCACCGGGTGGATATCGTAGTCGAGCCCCGCCTCTTCCAGGAACAGCGTGACCTTATGGCCGTTTGGTGTGGGCCAATAATAAAGATCGATCATGACAAATCCTTCCTCCGCGGTTACAGGTTGTCCAGCAGGAAAAACACCGGTTTTACAATACCCTCCAACAACTCTCTATCCGGACGCGTTCGCGCCAGGACCCGAATACCCATCAAGACACCCAGTAGCAACCGAGCCAGGTCCGCTGCCGGCTGACGCGTGGTTATCGAGCCGTCCGCCTGCCCTGCAGTCACACAGCGCAGAAAGAACGCCTCGATATCCTTCAGGACACCGGCTACCACCTCGCGAAACTCGTCATCATGGGGTGCGACCTCCAGAGCGGAGTTCACTAACAGGCAGCCTTTACGCTCCGCATCATTCAAGGAGCGCTCGATGATTTCAGCATAAAAACGTTCGAGCGCTTCCCGCGGCGGAACTCCCGCAAGACGCTGAAGGCGATCTCCCACGGTCTGTGCCACATAGTGGTCGAGTGCCCGCCGGTACAAGCTGCGCTTGTCGCCGAAGGCGTTATAAAGACTGGCCCCCTTGATACCCATTTCCGCCGCCAGATCCCGCACTGACACGGCTTCGTAGCCACGCGACCAAAAACATTGGACCGCTTTCTCGAGTACGGCTGTCTCGTCAAATCCCCGTGGACGCGCCATGCGCACAAATCCTCGTTCAATGGTTGCAACTTGTTCAGCGGGAAATTTATGTTTATTTTAGATCGCTCGATCTAAAACTCAAATCAGCGATTCCCGTAATCGATGACACCGGTCAACCGAGAGGAGCAAGCCTGGATGATCCACTTCTACTTCCACCCTACCCCGAACCCTGCAAAGGTTGCGCTCTTTCTGGAAGAGTCCGGACTCGACTACGAGGCAGTCCCGGTCGACACCAGCAAAGGCGAGCAACACACCCCGGAATTTCGCACCATCAATCCCAACGGCAAGGTACCGGCCATTGTCGACAGCAGCGCCGCAACACCCGTACGCGTTTTCGATTCCAGCGCCATACTGCTTTATCTTGCCGACAAGACAGGCCGTTTTGCCGGTACGCCGGAGCAGCGTGGCGAACTGCTGTCGTGGCTCTTTTTCATTGGCTCGGGACTGGGTCCCTTTTCCGGTCAGGCCGTACACTTCCAGTGGGCTGCGCCGGAAAAGCTGCCGTATGCCATCAACCGGTATCGACGGGAAGCAGAGCGACATTACGACGTACTGAACCAGCATCTCGCCGACCGCGACTACATCGTCGGTGACGACTACAGTATTGCCGACATGTCCGCCTGGGGCTGGGTCGATCGGGCCGCTCGCGTCATGCCCGGCTCGGAAGACCCTCTCGGTCCCTACGCCCACATTCAGCGCTGGTTCAACCGGATCGACAGTCGTCCTGCCGCAGCGCGAGCCCGTGCGCTCGGTCAGGAGCATACGTTCAAGAAGGAGATGGACGAAGCGGCGAGACGCGCGCTGTTTCCTTCCAATTACCCGCAAGACGAAAACCGCGGGTAGCTCAGGAAAGACAGCCGGTCATCCGGAGTACCCGAATGACCGGCCTTGTGGAAAATCAGCGTGACGCGGTCTGCAAATAGCGTTCGACGTCGGCAAAATCGCGCGCCACCGCCCTTGAGGTTTCAGGCAGCTCACCGTCCCGCACCAACCAGCAGGTATGCAGGCCCGCAGATTCGGCCGCGATCAGCTCGGCCTCGATATCGGAGAGAAACAGGATTTCACCGGGCGCCATACCCAACGCATCGACGATCGCCTGGTAGGATGCCGTCTCTTTCTTACCGCCGATCCGTGTATCGAAGTAACCGCTAAACAGGGGGGTCAGGTCGCCATCGAGGCTATACCCGAACAGCAGCCTCTGAGCCTGCTCCGAACCGGAAGAATAGACGTAAAGGCGAAGGCCTCGATCATGCCAGCGGCGCAAGTGCTCCGCCGCATCGTCATAGACATGGCCCTGATAGGCGCCGCTGCGATAGCCTTCCGCCCAGATCATCCCCTGCAACGCCTTTAGCGGGGTCGCCTTGCGGTCCTCCGCGATCCAGCCCAGCAGGGTATCGATCTGACCGTCGAGATCGTCCGGCCCCAGACCCGCCTCCGCGGATACCGCTTCCAGCGCAGACTTCACTGCCGCTTCCCCGGCATGCTCTCGCACAAATGCCGCCATGTGTTCAGCGGCATAGGGAAACAACACTTCATGAACAAAGGAGATCGAACTGGTCGTCCCCTCGATATCGGTCACGATAACCCGAATCATGCGGCGTCCTGCGCCAGACCTTCATAACGCGGCAGCTGACTGGCGATATCGTCACCGGTGAACTGGGCCACCCAACCTTCCGGATTGGTGAACAGCCGGATACAGGTAAATTCCGGCTCAGGGCCCATATCGAACCAGTGACGGGTGCCGTCGGGAACGCTGATCAGATCGTTTTTCTCACACATGACGGCATAGACCTTATCCTCCAGGTGCAGATAGAAGATGCCCTGACCGCGCACGAAGAAACGGACTTCGTCCTCGCTGTGCGTATGCTCGTCGAGGAATTTCTTGCGGAATTCCTCCTTCTGGGGATGCGACGCGGTAAGGCTGACGACATCGGCGGTCTGGAAACCGCGCTCAGACTTAAGACGCGCCACCTCATCTGCATAGGCTTCAAGAATCTGCTCGTTGGTCGCACCGGACGACAGATCACGGGTCGGCCAGCGTTCGAAACGAATCTGTTTTTCACCCAGCAGACGGGCAATTTCATCGCCATCGCGGGTGACCAGAACCGGCTCCGCACTGTTCTCTGCAAAGATACTCAGCGTTGTCATTAGCTTCCCAACCTCATCGTTTCAAGCTCGCAATTCAACAAAAACTCCAGGGCTTCCACATGGCGCAGGCATTCCGCCATGCTGCGGCCCCAGGTGTAAAGACCATGCCCCCGGATCAGGTAAGCGGGCTGCTCCGGGTGATCCTGGAAATGGGCGCGTGTCGCTTCCGCCAGCGCTGCAATATCCTGGGTATTCTCGAAAATCGGGATAACCAGCGCCCCTTCATGGGTGGTCACACCGTTGAACGCCTTCTGCAGCTCGTAATCCTGCAACACCAACCGGTCCTGCCCGGCCAAGACGCGGCTGATAACGGTGGCATTGACGGAGTGCGTATGCAGCACCGCGTCGACATGGGGAAACAGATCGTAAAGGACGGTATGCAACAACGTTTCCGCCGAAGAACGGCAATCGCTCTGCACCGGTTCACCAGACAGGTCGACGACCATCACGTCACCCGCGCCCAGCTCGCCCTTGTGTTTGCCGGACACGGTAATCGCAATATGGGCCGCATCCACCCGCGCCGAATAGTTGCTGCTGGTGGCCGGCGACCAGCCTCGGGCATAAAGAAAGCGGCCTGCCTCGATAATGCTCTGGGCAGCAGCGGCATAACGGGTCACATCGAACACGCGGCATCCTCACTGATGTCATCAAACAAACGATTCTACGGCGCCATTACATCCTGACGATAAACGACACGACTACGCATTATGCGGACTTTGAAACAGGGCGACAAACGGAGAATGATACCCGGATCAGGTCGGGCGGGGCACGTTTCGGACCAGCAAACGATAACGCTCTGCCACAACCTGCGCCATCGCCGAAATCGCAATTTCCGCCGGCGTCTTGCTGCCGATATTAAAACCAATCGGCGCGTGCAGACGGGTCATGGCGTTGCGGTCGACTCCCAGTTGAAACAGACGCTCACGCCGGGCGGCGGACGTTCGCTGAGACCCCATTGCCCCGATATAGAAGGCCGATGAACGAAAGGCTTCCAGCAGGGCCATATCGTCCACCCGGGGATCATGCGCCAGGGCGAGAATCGCACAATAGCGGTCATGGAAACTTTTGCGAATCAGGTCGTCGGGCAGCACCTGCAGGGTTTCGATACCCGGCTCGTCCCAGCCGTTCAGGAAGGTTTCCCTCGGTTCGCAAACCGTCACATCGAAATCCGCCGCGGCCGCAAAGCGGGCAATAAAGCGGGACACCTCGCCAGCGCCGATCAGCAACATACGGGTGCGCGGCCCCAGCGTATGATAAATCGAAGAACCTTCCTGCAGGACACCCGGCGCCAAGGTCGCTGCCTGTAACACCGGTGCTGCGCCAGACAGGCTGAGAACCCGGGTCACCGGCTCCCGACGCTCCAGGCGTTCAACCAATTCAACCATGTGTGCCGTGGCGACATCACCGGACAGAGGCTCGATCAACAGGCGTATCTGACCGCCGCAGGGCAGCTGAAAGTGTGATTTATCGGCGTCGGTCACGCCATAATCCACGAAGGAGGGAGCCGCCGTTTCAGGCGCCTCTTCCGTAAAACGCCGGATCAGATCTTCTTCCAGACAGCCGCCCGAGACCGACCCGGCCCACTGGCCGGCAGCATTCACCGCCAGCATCGACCCAATGGGCCGGGGCGACGAGCCCCAGGTGTCGACAATCGTGCATAACCAAACCCGGGTCCCCGACTGTAACCAGTCGACGACCCGCGCCAGTACCTGAACATCCAGTGATCGCACGCGAAATCAGACCTCCAGCTTGAAGGGAAGCCGGCGCTGGCGCTTGCCGGTCAGCTGGAATAGCGCATTACCCAACGCCGGTAGTGACGGTGGAACGCCCGGCTCGCCCACGCCGGTAGGGTCGGCCTCGCTTTCGATGATGGCAACCTCGATACGCGGCGCGGTGTCCATCCGCAACATGCGGTAATTCTGGAAATTGCTCTGCTGGACGACGCCGTCCTTGAAATCGATCTCGCCGTACAGTGCTGCAGTCAGACCGAAGATGATGCCGCTTTCCATCTGCATGCGCACGATGTCCGGGTTCACCGCGCGACCGCAATCCACCGCACAGAACACCTTGTGCAGCTTGACCTCGCCGAATTCGATGCTGGCTTCCACCACCTCGGCGACATAGGTCTCGAAACTGCGATGAACGGCGATCCCTTGAGCATGGCCCTTCGGCAACGGTTTTCCCCAGCCGGCCATGTCGGCGGCTTTCTGCAAAACGGCCAGGCGGCGTGGATCTTTACGTAACAGGTGCGCCCGGAATTCGTAGGGGTCCTTCTCCAGCGCATGGGCAACCTCGTCCATAAAGGTTTCCACCGCAAAGGCGTTGTGCGAGTGGCCCACAGAGCGCCAGTAACTGACAGGGATGCCGGCGTCAGCCTTGGTGTGACGCACGACCACGTTGGGCACGGCGTAGGGATATTCCACCGCGCCTTCGTAGGCGGAGGTATCCACCGGCGCAATCAGCCCCTCCCCCAGTATCCCGATACGGGCCAATGCCCCCCACATGAACTTGGGCGTCCAGGGGTATTGGGCCGGGGCCGCATCCCGGGCATACCAATCCATCAGGTCGGGGCCCGTGATCTGGTGATCCCAGCCGGTCAATTCGCCTTTTTTGAGGGTCGCCCGCAGCCGGTGGAGCATGGCAGGACGATAGACGTCGTGTTGCATGTCGTCTTCCCGGGACCAGACCAGCTTGACCGGTCGTTTGACCTGCCAACAGATCGCGGCGGCTTCACCGATATAATCCTGCGAGAGCCGACGACCAAAGCCCCCGCCGATGAAGGTTGTGTGGACGGTCACATCGTCCGGCGACAGCCCGGTATCTCGAGCAGCCGCGATGCGCCCCAGATCCGGCGCCTGGGTCGGCGCCCAGATTTCCATGCCGCCTTCGGTCAGCCGCGCCGTACAGTTCATCGGCTCCATTGTCGCGTGAGCGAGAAACGGCTGCTCGTAGGTCACTTCCAGCTGACGATCCGCATCCTGGCGCGCCTCGTCGTAATCACCATCGTCCCGCTTGGTGCTGCCGGCATCCTTATCGGCCGCCTTGGCGTATTCCGCAAAGACATCCGCCGTGGACTTGAGCACCGCGTCTTCCTGGTTCCAGCTGACCTTGAGCGCCTGCCGGGCCTTGTAGGCCTGCCAGTATTTTTCGGCGACCACGGCAACACCATGCCGTGTTTGGACGATATCGATTACGCCAGACATAGCGCGCGCGGCCGAATCATCCACCGAGCCAATCTTGCCTCCCACCATCGGCGGCCGCAGCAGCGAGGCATAAGTCAGGTCCGGCAATTCACTGTCGATGCCGTAAACGGCTGTGCCCGTCACTTTGGCATGGGCATCCAGGCGATGCTTGAAATGACCGATATAGCGGAAATCCGCCGGGTCTTTGAGGGGCAGCGGGTCGGGCAGTTTTTCCTTCGCTGCCAGCTCGACCAGTTGTCCATAGCTCAGGGAACGCTGGCCATTGCTGTCCGAAACAATACCGTCCCGGGTCATACAATTCGACGGGTCTACCTGCCAGACACGTGCGGCAGCAGCCACCAACAAGGCCCGCGCACCGGCACCGGCCTCACGTATCTGCAGCCAGCTCGAACGCATGCTGGTACTGCCGCCGGTAATTTGCAGCTTGTAGAGCGGATTTTTATAGGGGTCTGCGACGGGCGCAAAAACGACATCGATCGTTTCCGGATCGACATCCAACTCTTCCGCCGCCAGCGTGGTCAAACCGGTGTAGGTACCCTGCCCCATTTCCACCCGGTCCAGGGTAAACTGCACCGCCCCCTGACGATCGACCTGCAGCCAGGCATTGGGTGTCCAGGACTGTTCCTTCTCGTCAAAACCGGTTTTGAACGTACTGCAGCCGGGCAACGTGAAACCGACCGCAAGCGCACCGCCAGACGTCATGGTGACTTTAAGAAAACCACGGCGGGATATCGGCTTCATGACACAGCCCTCCCGTCACCACCCGAGACCGAGGCATCGCTCGTTTTGCGCGCTTCGGCAGCGGCTTTGATTGCCTCCCGGATTCGGGGATAGGTTCCGCATCGGCAGATGTTGCCGGTCATCGCGGCATCGATATCGTCATCGGACGGTGAGGGATTTTCACGCAGCAACGCCAGGGCGGACATGATCTGCCCGGACTGGCAATAGCCGCACTGGGGAACGTTGTGCTCGCTCCAGGCTGCCTGCAATGGATGCAGCCCCTCCGCAGGCGTGATGCCTTCGATGGTCGTGATATCGTGGCCTTCGACCTGACTCAGGGACGTGCTGCACGAACGAATCGGTGAACCATCGAAGAGCACGGTACAGGCGCCGCAGAGGCCCGCACCACAACCGAATTTGGTGCCTTTCAAACCCAACTCATCACGTAGCGCCCACAACAGCGGCGTATCCGCATCGACGTCGAGCGAGCGCACCTGCCCGTTGACCTTGAACGAGATCGACATTCCCCCACTCCTTAGCTTTTTTCTTGTTGTTTCCGGCCGGATATTGCAATGACCCGGATGGCCGGCATTGGTTCCGGAGCCGTTCCGGAACCCGTTTACCAGAGCTATCCAGGCCTTATTTGATGACGGGCTGACCTTCGGCGTTATCCCAGATCTTACGATCGTTCTGGTTCAGCTTACCGTTGGTGTCCCAGAAAACACGCTTCTCAGGCGGCTTGACCTTGTTGTTGGTGTCCCAGACCTTGCGGTCTTTTTCCATTTGCCCATTGCTGTTCCAGATAGTACGACCGGCACAACCGGTCAGGACCAGTGCCACAAGCACAATCAGACTCGCCTGACGCATCATTCTTCCTCTAAAAGGGACCCCGCAAGCGCCTCCGCGCCATCCTTAATCATCGGGATCCGTGAATTTCACGATTATGCTGCTTTTGCTGCTCGTTCTTGCGCAACATGACGTACACCGCACCGGTGCCGCCATGATGGCGCTGCGCCGAATGAAATGCCATGACCGCATCGAGCTCCGTCAGCCACTTCGCCACATAGCTTTTCAGCAGAGCGATATTATCCGGATTACGCTCACCCTTGCCATGCAGTATCAATACGGACCTCAAGCCATAGCGCAGGCAGTCCTGCACAAAACCGAACACTTCCCTTCGCGCCACTTCTACCGTCATCCGGTGCAGGTCCAGTCGGGCCTCGATGCCATACTGCCCCAGACGCAACTTACGAAAGACACCATGTTGAACGCCAGGACGCATGAAGCTGAGTACGTCGTGGCTGGAGAGCAGGTCAACGTCGTTTGCCGTCAGGTGATTATCGTCCCTCGCCCCCTCAGAAACAGCAGCCCGCTGTCGCTCGAGATGACCGGGAGTAAGTTCGCGGGAAGCGCTGACGTCAGCACGGTTGGTCCGGCGAATCGGGCGGACGTCCTGCATTTCCTCCAAAAACTGCATTCGCTCATGTTTGGTCGTCATGATGGAACCCTGTCAAATTACGAAGGCGACCAGAGGCAATGCCTATTACCGTGACGCCACGGCAATACAACCGTTGCCGCTAATACAGGCGCAGACCAGGCTGAAAGGCCGAGATGACGCCAAGTTCAGACTTTACCATCGCCGACACACTCCCGGAAACTGTCGGCAATTCATGCGCTGGCGATCGCAGGAAGGAAGCACGGGCCCGCGGAGCCCGCGAGCCGGGAAACGACGGGGTTAGCGGATAAAGATATCGAGCCACGCCTGATAGATGGTGGCCGCATAGAACGGCAGCGCCACCAACGCGAAGGCGATGCCCAACAGCCAGCCCACAATCGGGATAAAGGCCGAGATCAGCCCGACCACGATCAGGGCCACCAGCCAGACCAGCCCCCAGATCAGGAAGGGCGTAACATTACGCATACAGGCCTTGAAACTCAGTTTCAGCGCCGCAACCGGTTCCACATCGTGCAAAAACACCAGGATTGGCGCGAAAAGGAAAGCCATCAGGACCGGAATCCACAAAGCCAGGGCGATCAACATTCCCAGCAACATGGTCAGGCCCGCCGTTGCCGGATGGAAGTCGCCAGCGGCCATACCCGGCTGCATGCTCATCATCGCATGCATCCCGCCCAGCCCCATCCCACCCAGGGCGAAAACACCGACAATCAGCCCCAGCACCAACAAAGACGCCAGATAGAGCGCGCCCACCACAAGCAGCGGAACGGGTTTCTGCAATGGCGCAAACAGATCGCTGATCGAAACCTCTTCGTCATTGGCGGCATGCTGCAAAGCCAAGTAGAAGCCGGCCCTGAAGTGGGGCGTAAACAGCGTAATCAGCAGACCTCCCAGGAACGGAATCCATACCACCACCAGGGCGCAGACAGCGGTTAACAGTACCAGCACCACCAGCATTCCGGGAGATTTAAGGAACAGCTTCCAGCCATCGAAGAACCAGTTGCTGCCACGTCCGGCCGGACATGCCGAAGGCTCGTGCCAAGGGGCGCCGGGCGCCTCGGGCGGCGGCATGGCCGCTTCCGGTGATTGGTATGGGTTATCGCTCATGCAAGATTCCTTCTTTGTCATTTCGCCGCGATGCCGTCGAAAGTTCGACGACAGGCCCGACTATCTCAGCGGTTTATGACAAAAGCTGTCAACCATTTCGTCGACTGTCGTTTCTTTCGCTTTCGTTTCTCCGACGACTTGGCCGACTGAGGTTTGACTGACCGTCGTTTGACTAACTGCCGTTTGGCCAACTGTAGCTTGGTCGACTGTCGCAACGCTCCTTTGTCCTATACTCTCGGCATTCCATTCAACTTGCGGTGGTAACGTTCCGGATCATGATCAACGGCTGGCTGCTCATCGGCATATCCCTGCTCTATATTTCCTTGCTGTTCCTGGTCGCCTGGCATGGCGATCGCAAGGCGAACCAGTATTACCGGCACCCGCTGATGAGGCGGATGGTCTATGGCTTTTCGCTTGCCGTGTATTTTTCGTCCTGGACCTTTTTCGGTGCCGTAGGGCGCGCCACCCGGGACGGGCTGGAGTTCCTGCCGATCTATCTCGGACCACTCCTCCTGTACCTGTTCGGTGCGCCGATCCTGAAACGGATCATCTTTATCAGCAAACGTAACAACACGACCTCGATCGCCGATTTCATCGCTTCCCGCTATGGTAAATCTCCGCAGCTGGCCGCATTGATCGCCTTTATCGCGATGATTGGCAGCATTCCCTATATCGCGTTGCAGTTGAAAGCCATCGCCATGGGTTTCAGCGTGCTGACCGATCAAACCGCCAGCAGCGGCCTGCCGGCCCCCCACTGGCTACAGGATACCGGTTGGTACATCACCCTGATCCTGGCGGCATTCACCATCCTGTTCGGTACCCGTCACCTGGACGCCACGGAACACCACAGGGGCATGATCCAGGCCATTGCCTTTGAATCACTCATCAAGATGTTTGCCTTTATCCTGGTCGGTCTCTTTGCGGCCTTCGTCCTTTTCGGCAGCCCGCTGCAATTGTTCGCCCACCTGAAGAATGCCGGGCTGGCGCACGTGCTGAGCCCGGCCTCAATCCGCCCTTCCACCTTTATCAGCGAAACCCTGGTATCGATGCTGGCGATCATCTGCCTACCTCGCCAGTTCCACGTTACGGTGGTGGAGAATACCGAATATCAGGACTTCAACCTGGCACGCTGGATCATGCCGGTTTTCCTGGTCCTGGCCAGCCTCTTTGTGCTGCCGATTGCGGCGGCCGGCCTCTTCGCCTACGGCCCCAAGTCCACCAACGCAGATATCCTGGTCCTGAATCTGCCGATGATTACCGGCTATCACTGGCTGGCCGTTCTGGCTTTCCTCGGTGGCGCCTCCGCAGCCGCTGCGATGGTCATCGTATCCTCGGTGGCCAACGCGACCATGTTCAGCAACGAACTCATCATGCCCATCCTGTTGCGACTGCTGAACCGACTGAACCGGCGCAGCAGCCTGAGACCCTTCCTGCTGGGCGTGCGGCGCGTCATTATCCTGCTGCTCCTGCTGGCCTCTTATGGCTTTTATCGCATCGCCGCCGCGGACTATTCCCTGACCGCGTTCGGGCTGTTGTCGTTTGTTGCCGCGGCCCAATTCGGACCGGCGCTGCTCGGCGCCGTGCTCTGGCGCCGCAGCAACCATACCGGCGCCTTCTGGGGACTGGTGGGCGGTTTTACCGCCTGGGTCTTCACCCTGCTGTTACCGACGCTGATCAGCGTCGGTTGGATGAAGACACCCGCCCTCATCGAGGGTCTTGGCCTGGGCGGCGTGGACAGTCTCCAGACTCGAGACCTCTTTGGCATCAGTCTCGACCCAGTAACCTTTGGCACCATCCTCAGCCTGGGCACCAACCTGTTCCTGTTTGTGACCCTGTCACTGCTGACCCGGCAACGCATCCGGGAACGTATCCAGATCGCGGCTTTTTTCCAGGAGCCGCAACCCCGGTCCGACCATCCCGAGGAGATCGTACGTGAGGGCGATGTCACGGTCGCCGACCTGCGGGCACTGGCTGAGCGGTTCCTCGGCACGGAGCGGGCCAAGGCCATCTTTCAACAGTTCGAGCAACGGCACGCATTGCGCCTCTCGGCCCAGCGTATCGCCACGCCGTACCTGATGAAGCACGTCGAGCGGCAGCTCGCCGCCGTCATTGGCGCCTCGACGGCCCGTGTCGTACTGGAATCGACACTGACCGGACGCGACATGCAGATCGAGGACGTCGTCAGTATCGTCGACGAAGCCTCCCAAGCCATGACCTTCAGCCGCGAGCTGCTGCAGTCGGCTATCGAAAACATCACACTGGCAGTCGTCGTGGTCGATGCCCAGCACCGGGTCGTTTCCTGGAACCAGCGCTACCTCGACCTGTTCATGTTTCCCAAAGGCTTCGTCCGCACAGGACGCCCGATTACCGACCTGATTCGCTACAACCTGATCACGGCCAACCTGCCGGCCCGCCGTGTCGACGAAATCATCCGCACCCGCCTTGGCTACATGCGGGAAGGGTTGCCGAACAGTTACGAACGTCAGCGCTCGGACGGCACTATTTTGCTGGTGCAGGGCAACCCGGTGCCCGGAGGCGGTTACGTCACCACCTTCCAGGACATCACGACCATGCGCCGAACCGAACAGGCGCTGAAGGAAACCAATACTTACCTGGAACAACGGGTGAAGGAACGGACGCAGGAACTGCAGGTCCTCAACGATCAGTTGCTGAAGGCAAAATCGACGGCTGAACAGGCAAACCAGAGTAAAACCCGCTTCCTTGCCGCCGCCAGCCATGATCTGCTGCAGCCCCTCAATGCCGCGCGGCTGTTCACCTCGGCACTGGCCGGAAAGCCGCTGGATGGAGAGATCCGTGAGCTGGTCACCCATATCGACAGTTCCCTTGGCTCGGCGGAAGAGATCATCAGCACCCTGCTGGACATTTCCAAACTCGATGCGGGCGCCCTTGAGCCGCAATGGAACATATTCCCCGTTAACGACTTGCTGCGTCACCTGACTACCGAGTTCGACGCCATCGCGCGGGAACAGGGCCTCACACTGGATGCCGTGCCCTGCTCTGCCTGGGTGCGCTCCGACAGCCAGTTGCTGCGTCGCGTTGTCCAGAACTTCCTGTCCAATGCCATGCGCTATACCACCCGCGGCCGAATCCTCGTCGGCTGCCGTCGCCTCAAGGGCTATCTGCGCATCGAAGTCTGGGATACCGGCCCCGGCATACCCCAGGACAAGCTGGAACAGATCTTCGAGGAATTCCGGCGGCTCCAACAGGGCCGTGACCACAAGGGGCTGGGCCTGGGGCTTGCGATCGTCGACCGCATCAGTCATGTCCTCGACCATCCCGTCGGCGTACGCTCCTGGCAGGGCCGGGGCAGCGTATTCTGTATCACAGTACCGCTGGCACCGGCCGAAGCGGTGGCCGAAACGCCCGTCGAGCCGTCAGCGGCCAGCCGCAGCGTCAGCACATTGCGCGGGCTGACAGTGCTCTGTATCGACAACGACCAGAGCATTCTCGACGGCATGGTCGCCTTGCTGGGCAACTGGCAGTGCGAAGTCCTTGCCGCCGACAGTCTGGAGAGCGCACGCAGGGTTCTGGGCGAACGCGTTCCCAATATCATCCTGGCGGACTATCAACTGGACAATGACGAAAACGGTCTGGACGCAATGGATGCCCTGCGCAGCAACTGGCACGTCAAGGTTCCGGGTATTCTTGTCACAGGCCTGGTGAGCGCCGAAGTGCGGGCGGAAGCCATGGAGCGGGGTTATCAGGTCCTGTTCAAGCCTGTCAAACCCGCGGCGTTACGGGCGCTGGTGAACAAGATGCTGCGTCGACGCCAAGCCGGCTGATGATGCCTTCGACGCTAGAGAAAGGTCAGCTGACGCGACCTATCCGCCAAACCGGATGAGCTTTGGGTTGTTGGTCGCAGGTTTTTGATCTAGCTTTAAAAAAACAGGTAGAACAGCCAACGAGTTCAGGGACGGTACCGGCATAAACCATTAACGGCTTCGAATCGAATAGAGACGCCTTGCGCCCATGACAACTGCTTCCGACAACCCTACGGAACTGGCCAAGCTGTACCGTAAACTGCGTTTCCTGGTGGTCGACGATTTCGAGAACTTCCGGCTCTCGATGAAACAGATGCTGCGCGCATTCGGCGCAGATCACATTGAAGTCGCCTCCAACGGTAATGACGCCGTTTCCAAGTGCACTTACGAACGCTTCGATATCGTCCTGTGCGACTACAATCTGGGCGATGGCAAGAACGGCCAACAGATCCTTGAAGAGTTGCGCCACAAGAAACTGCTGAAACATACCTCCATTTTTATACTGGTGACTGCGGAAACCTCGCGTGACATGGTCATGGGCGCCCGCGAATACCAGCCCGATGCCTATATCACCAAGCCGATCACCCGCGCCGTGCTGCAGAAGCGGCTGGATGCCCTGATCGAACAGCGCAACGTACTGTACGATATCAACCGGGAGCTCGACGTCGACAACTACCCCAAGGCGATTTCCCAGTGCCTGGAGGCGATACCCCGCCTGCCTCGCCACCGGACCTGGCTGCTGCGCACCCTGGCAGACCTCTACTATCAGACCGGCGACTATAGCCACGCCCGCAAGCTGTATGAGGATGTCCTGAATTCCCGTGACCTGCCCTGGGCACGCCTCGGACTGGGGCGCGTGCTGCTGGCAGAGCAGCAACTGGACGCGGCCAGCGACCTGCTCAAGGCGCTGATCGAAAGTCATCCCGAATCGATGGAAGCCTACGATCTGCTCGCCAAGGTACTACAGGCCCAGGGTAAGGACCGCCAGGCACAACAGTCGCTCGAAGAAGCGCTGCGGATTTCACCCAACGCCATTGTTCGCCAACAGTCACTGGCCACACTGGCCACCAGCAACCAGGATCTGGATACGGCCGCCAAGGCTTGGCGCAGTGCCGTCAAACTGGGAAATCATTCGGTTCACGACAGCGCCGAGAACTACCTCAACCTGGGCCGGACGCTGGCCGAACTCAGCGACGGAGATACCAGCGAAACCGGACGCAATCTCGCCGAAGAGGCGATGAGCACCCTCCATCGCATGAACCGGAAGTACAAGGACGACGAAAAGGCGAAACTGACCGGCATGTTGGTGGAATCCCGAGTCCATGCCGGCCAGGGCCGTGCGCAGGACAGCCGCCGGATACTGGAACAGGTCCAGGCGAGCGTCGACCCCGACACCCTGGACGCCGATGTCGGTCTGGAGATGGCCCGATCCCTCTACGTGCTCGGCGATACCCAGGCGGCCGAAAAGCTGCTGAACACCCTGGCCCAGCGCTTCGAGGACCAGCCAGCCATCATCCAGCGTATCGAAAACCTGATGGACGAACCGGTGAGTTTTCAGAAGCGCATCCGCGCCAGGGGACTCAACCGCGATGCGATCAAGGCCTTCGAGGCCGGCCGGCTCGACGAAGCCGCTACGGCCTTCGAGGAGGCGCTGTCGCTGGTTCCCCGCCATCCGGCGCTTAATCTCAACCTGGTTCAGGTGCTTCTCAAACGCATGGAAACTGCGGGGCAGGATCTCGCCAGCCTGCGCCGTTGCAAGAACTGCCTGGAACAGGCGGAACATATTCCTTCCCAGCATCGTCAATACAAACGGCTGCAGTTCCTCAAGAACAAGATCGAACAGATGAATCGTCCTGGCGGTGCATCATGAGCACCTTCATCGCCGATCAAGGACGACTGCTGGCCACGTACTTACGTCAGAAAACGATTTTCAGGAGGAGGTCCTTGTGAGCGACCAGGATCCGAGCATCGACTTTTCCATGGTGATTGCCTCCGCGGTCCACGACATGAAAAATTCGCTGGGCATGCTGCTTCACTCCCTGGACGAACTGCGGAGCGACCTCCCCGACGATGTTGCGCGGGCGCCCCGCTTCAATACACTGCAGTACGAAGCCGAACGCGTGCATAGCGACCTGGTTCAGTTGCTGGGTCTCTACCGGGTACAGCAACGAACGCTGTCGGCACACCTGGACGAACACTACCTGCCGGACGTTCTCGGCGAGCAAATGGCCCGCCACCAACCGTCGCTGGAAGGCCGGGGCATTCGCGGCGAAATCGAATGCCCGCCCATCAATGCCTATTTCGATCTGGAACTGATTCCCGGCGTACTCAGTAACATCATCAACAACGCCGTCCGTTATACCCACTCGCGCATCCGCATTTCCGCCAGAGAGGAAGACGACTTCGTCGTACTGGCGGTGGAGGATGACGGCGATGGTTATCCCGCCCGTATGCTGGAAGCACCGGATGCCAGTGACCAGGGCATCAGCTTCAGCACCGGCAGCACCAACCTCGGCCTCTATTTCGCCTCCTGCGTTGCAAGGCTACACAAGGAAGGCCAACGCACGGGCTTCATCAAATTACGCAACGGTGGTGAGCTCGGCGGCGGTATTTTCGAAATCTGGCTTCCCTGACGCCGGCAACTGGCGATTCCGGTTTTTCACCGCTACGCTCTCAACAGGTGTGCACTGACAGGGGCTTCTGCCACCCCTGCCAGCCGCTTCGCCGAGAGGGAGCAACGCCATGTGCACCTTCTTGAAGAGATGGTACTATCCCTGCGCCGTCGCCCCGCCTTGGGTGGGGTGCCACAGGGACTGGCGACGGGTTCACCACAGGACGGGAGATCAGAATGTCGCGTGGTCACGCACTGATCGTGGATGACTCATCCACGGCGCGCCTGATGTTGGCGCGCATGCTTGATCGTCTGGATATTTCCAGCGAAGGTGTCGTTTCCGCAGAAGACGCGTTCGACTTTCTGGATGATCATCAGGTCGATTACATTTTCCTGGATCACCTGCTGCCGGGGATGAACGGCTTCGAGGCACTTCAAATCCTGAAGACGTCGCCAAAAATGCAGGATATCCCCGTCTTCATGTACACCTCCCAAAATACAGCGCCATACCGGACCGAAGCCGCCCAGCTCGGCGCAGCCGGCGTCATCGGCAAACAGCTCGATCGCGACCAGTTGCAACAGGCTCTGGAAGCCATCAGCAGCGGTATCCAGCCAACCGAAACCACCGCCATACCCTTACCGATGCAGCAGGATACGACGGCATTGCCCGAAGCCTCGCCGTCAACACCCACCCCAGCCCCGGCAGAGAGCAACATTTCCAGCGATAGCGTCATGTTGAAGCGGCTGACAGGGCGCCTCTCCACGCTGGAAATTGCTTACGAGGAGGTTGCTGACGAACTCCATCAATTGCGCCTTGAGCTTGCCCAGTCGAGGGCTGACGAGCAGGTCGAACTCGCCAGACGTCAACGGCGCATGCGGTGGCTGAACGGTTTGATGCTACTGCTGATTATCGGGTTGGGTGCAGCGGTCTGGTACCAGTACGATGCATTGCAAACATTATTGCGCTCGGTCAATAACCAGTCCGGTGTATTACGTGACATTATTGGCCAACTGATGGAATTGATGGGGCATTCCTGATACCCCCTATTTTTTGCGCACGAATTCCAGTTGCGACTCCACAATAAGAATTCACAATGACAACACGTTGCAGAGAAATGGCGCCCGGCTTGCGTTGGCAGCGCCTCATGCTTGTAATCTGTACCCTGTTCTGGCTCCCACCGACGCTCACCCAAGCTGCCGAGGAGGTCCCGGCCACACAGGTCGTGCTTTGGAACCGAAACTACGATACGGCCCCAGTCAACGAAGTCCTTGACCTGGCCCTGGATGAGACCAGGGACCTCTTCGGCCCTTACACGCTGGTTAAAAGCTCCCCACTGGAACAGAAAGCCGCCTTTGAGGACCTCGCCGGAAAACGACAGCCCCGGATCCTCGACGTTGCCAGCGGCGCAACGACGCCCTGGCGGGAAGAGCATCTGCTGGCCATCCGCATTCCGGTCATGAAAGGTCTGTTGGGTTATCGCGTATGCCTGACGCGCAAAGCCAAAGTCGGTCAGTTCTCCACCCTCCAAACCACCTTCGACTGGCAGAACCAGCACCTGAAAATCTGTCAGGCCAAGGGCTGGCCCGACACCCGTATACTGCGCAGAAATGGCTTTACCGTGGAAACGACCGAGACTTATGGGGCCCTGTTCAGTGCTGTCTCGAACGGTGACTGCGATTGCTTCCTGCGCAGCGTGGGAGAAGTCGGCCCGGAAGCCGCCGCACATCCCGACCTCGCTATCGAACCCTCTATCCTCTTTCTCTATCCCGAACCGGCCTATTTCTTCGTCCGCCCGGACAATCCCAAACTCGCCGCGCGTATCGAGCTCGGTCTGTTACGCGCTATCGACGACGGTCGTTACGAAAAGCTGTTCCGGACCCGCTTCAGTCATCGACTGGGCTCCCTTAAGCTGGGTAGCCGGATCCTGTTTCACCTGAACAATCCAGACCTGTCGCCCCAATCACGGGCCCTGTTGAGAGATGATTCGCTGTGGTACAAGCCCTAACCCTACGACGCCTGCTCCCCGCCCTGTTGCTCAGCGCGGTGTTTGTTGCTGCTCCCACACAGGCTACCGAGGTTGTCCACTTGTGGTATCGCAACTTCGACCAACCTGCCACGCTCGCACTCCTCAAATTGGCCCTGGACGAAACCCGCGACCTCTACGGCGACTACCGCATCGAGTCCTCTCCGCAGATGAGTCAGGCACGCGGGATCGCTGAAATCGAGAAGGGTCGCCATAAACGCATCAACGCTATCGATGTCGCCACCAATCCCCGGCGCGAACAGCGCCTGCTCCCCATTCGAGTCCCCACCGCGGACGGCCTGCTCGGCTACCGGGTCTGCCTGATCGCCACCGGGACAGAGGGACGCTTCAAGGGCATCAAGAGCTTCACCGACATCCGAAAACGCAACCTGACTTTCGGCCAGGGCGTGGACTGGCCTGACACCGAGGTGCTCAAAGCCAACGGCTTGAACGTCCTGACTCAGGTCCGCTTCGGCAACCTTTTCCATATGCTGGCTTACAAGCGCTTCGACTGCTTTCCCCGCAGCGTTACCGAGATCTACTACGACCTGCAGACGCATCCCACAGAAGGGATTTCCATAGAACCGTCACTCCTGTTCACCTATCCCATGCCGTCGTTCTTCTTCGTTAACAAGGAGAACAAAGCCCTGGCTGCCCGTATCGAGCTGGGCCTGCGCCGGGCCATGCTCAACGGCCGCTACAAGGCTTACTTCGAAAACTACATTGCGCCGTCACTGCAAAAGCTGAACCTGTCGCAGCGAACCGTTATCCGCTTGAACAACCCCCTGCTGACCGCACCCACACGCCGCATCGTTACGGAAAGCGCCATCAGCATCGACGGCAAGCTGCAGATCTACTGAGTCTGAGGAAGACTTGAAAGACTGGGCGGGTATCGGGGTGAGGAAACGCCACCACGGCCGGCAAATGCCGGCCGTGGTGGTGCAAGCCCTTTGCAGGGCGGAGGCCACTATCAGGAGGATTTTTTCTCCGCTGCCTTTTCAACAGGTGTCGCTGCAGCAGTGGATGTGCTCTTGGTGGATTTATCCGACGTCGCAGCGGTCTTTTTCGCCGGCTTCGGCACACTCAGCGCCCCCCGGTTGATATCCAGCAGACGCTGGTACTGCCATTGCGCCAACTTGAAGTACTCCGGACGCGCAGAAGACTTCACGATATAGGTCTTTAGCGGCGGAGCCTTCTTGGCATCTTTGGTCGCCTTGCCCGGGTTCGGCGCCGGCGTCTCTTCGATGCCAAAACGATACGTCAGCGTCTTGCCGTCATCCTGGGTAAACGCCAGTGTGAGGGTCGGCTTGTCCATGTGGTAAGCGGGTTTGTCTTCCTTACCCAAGACCGACTCGATACGGAGCGACTTCAGGTCATCCAGTAACGCGGACACCTGGGCACTGTTGGTATCGTGCTTGGCGTCGAGTTGAGCCAGCGTCCAACCCTGCTTGTCATGGTCGAGGGTGTAATCATTGCCCTTGATCACCTTCAGGTCCTTACCGCTCACCTTCAACAGCTGCTTATCCAACCATTGAGCGGAGGCTGTCGGGGCCTGGTAGGTGGCGATAGCCTCCTCGTAGATTGCCGGTTTGCCGCCAATCCGCACGTGGGTACGGCGGAATCCCGGCGAGGTGCCCAGATAGACAGTCGCCAGATCGGTCCCGTTATGGCTGAGCACGATCTTGCGCTGATGATCGCTCTCGGTCACCTTGAAGCGCTTGGCAGAGCCGGCGGTGTCCGCCACCGCCCAACTATGCCGCAGGCCTTTCAGTTTACCGATCAGCGTTTTCAGCTTGTCCTCATTAACCGGCAGGTTGTCGTCGTTCGGCATGACCCAATGGCCATTCTTCCTGGCCAGGACAACCTGGTGATCCTTATCCTGATTGATCAGGATCTTGTCGACCGCGGGAAAATCCACAGCCAGCAAGGGGCCATTGGTCGCGCCGCTATCGCTGTGGTCCCACTGCTCCAGCGTGAGACCGAAGGCCACGGCAACCTGACAGACCAGAATGACGGAAAGCCACGTAATCAATCGCTTGGTCACGGTTCACACCCTCCCCAGTTGCATGGTCGTCGCATAGTGATGCAGGCGTTGTCGACGCACCGCCCGCGAGACACCCCAGACGATCAGGAGTCCCAGCACGATCAGGCCGTAGTTGAGGTATTCCCAGAATTCCTGATCCCCCTGTGACATGGGCGGCAAGGTATTGGCGAAATGCCCCCGACTGCGAATGGCCAGCAGTCCGCGGTCTTCCAGCGACCAGTCCACAGCGTTCTGCACCAGTTGCAGCGAGTTCAGGTAGACCGAACGATTCACGGAACTGAGGATGTTCAACGTCTGATCCGAGAGGAACTCGTTGGACGGGAACAGGATGATCCGTGCCGAATCCGGCGACTTGTCGATCACACTGGAAACCACATCCTTCTGATCCGCGTCGGATTTGCCGTTTTTGCCTTTGCTCTTCTGGTCGGCCTTCTCTGCCGCCGCCAGCAGCGGAGATTCCTTACCCTTGAAGTAGGAACTGAACTGTCCCTGCACCATGACACCCACCAGGCGCGACGCCCGCTTGCCTTGGGGCTGGAATCCGCTGCCGCCACCCTGATCGACCGAGGGTGTGACATCCAGCGAGCCGGACACCCAGGACTGTGGCGAGGTTTTCAGCAGGTCCGTCACCTTGCGCTTGGCGTTGGCCTTGGCGTTCACCTCGATGGGCGATACCCAACTCATGGTGACCTGAGGCAAGCCCGAGGTAATCGGGTTTTGCTGGTTGAGTCCCGAGCCACGGATATCCGGGAAGTACGGGTAGTCCAGCAGACGGATTTCACGGAAGCTGAAATTGCCCACCTTGCGTTCAATCGGGATGGGGAACCGCGCATTATGGGGATCCAGCGCCAACGTGTGGTCAATGCTCAGGCCGTTATGCTTCAGCCAGTCGCCAAGACCGGACGTCTGCGGCTGGGCATCGAGGGCCGTGCGCGTCAAATGCGCCGAGTAAGGCGAAGTCCCCAGCACGACCGTACCGCCCTGCATCAGGAACTGGTCGATGGCAAACAGCTGCTTTTTGTTCAACGAGGACGGATCGACGACCATCAGCAAATCCGCATCGGAAGGCACCTGACCGGACTCCAGAGTGGTCGACTCGACAGTCATATCCTCAGACAGCTTCTTGCGGAGCAGCCGGAAACTGGGCCCCTGCTGTTGCATGTACGGATTGCCCACCGGCGGCGGCGTGTAGAGAGCCACCGTCTTGGTGAAGCCGGAGGCAAAACGCTTCAGGCCCGCTTCGATATTGTGCTTGAGGCCAGCCTTATCGAGTGCGTCCGGAATCGCCACCTGCACATGCTGCTTGCCGTTGTTCAGCATCATATAGAAATAGAACGTATTCTGGCTCAGCAGGCTGGTCGCCATGGGCTGCATGCCATACTGCTTCTGCAACTGCTTGGCGAGAGAGCCGTCACCGGCATCCGGATCCTTGAAGTCGAAGGAGAACTTGTCCCCGCCCTGCTTCTTCAGCTCGTTCAGGACGTCGGTAAGATCGGACTTCAGCGTGGCCAGCTTGTCCGGCAATACCTTGTCGGAGGAGATATAGCCCGTGAAGTTGACCGGCTGATGCAGGCTGGCGAACAGGTCACCGGAACTCTGGAAGCCGTAGAGCACCTTCTTGATCGCCCGGGTGATGTCGTACTCCGGATTGCGCAGACGGACATCCAGATGATCAGGACCGCTCTCTTTCACATCGATCAGGTCGCGGAAACCCAGCACCTGATATTGATCGCCATACTGCACCACGATGTTGAAATAGGAGTTCACCACCGACGACTGATACTTGTTGGACACCTCGAACGGCACCGGGTGGATACCGAACTTCTTGCGCGCTGCCTCCTCGGCATCCGGGTTGCTCTGCGGATCGACAATCTGCAGCCGCACCTTGCCGTTACCCGCCACCTGGTACTCCTTGAGCAGGTTTTCCAGTTCCGGAATCAACGGCTCCAGCAGTGGATGGGTTTTGGAACTGAAATAGGCATGGATCAGCAGGGGCTCCTGTAATTCGCTCAGATAACGTTTGGTGGTCGGGCTGAGCGAGTACAGGTGATGCCGCGTCATATCGATACGCAAACCGTTGACATGACTGAGCCAGACATTGGCCGCGATAAAGTTGAGGATCAGCAGCGTCGACGCGGCGAACCACAGGCGATGGCGCGGCTTACGGCGATCCGTGGTCCAACGCTGACGCTCCAGTGCCAGGATATTCAGCGTCAGGAAGACACCCATGATGCTCAGGTAGTAATACAGGTCACGGATATCGATCACGCCGCGGGTAATCGAATCGAAGCGCGACCCCGTCCCCAGCAGCTTGAGGAAATCGCCGACCTTATAGCCCACCAGGTCGGTGAGTGTCGAGGAGCCGATCAGGTAGAACGCCAAACAGATCAGAACCGTCAAAATCAGGCTGACGATCTGACTATCGTTGCGGGCGCTGACATAGAGGCCGATCGAAATATACGCCGCCCCCAGGAACAGGGTGGCGACGTAGGCGCCAATAACAGGACCCCAGTCGAGATTGCCGATCATGGATACCGTAATCGGCAGGGGCAGCGTCAACAGCAACGCTATACCGAGCAGGCTGAAACAGGCCAGGAACTTGCCCAGGACAAATTCCAGCGGCGTCACCGGCAGCGTCATCAGGAACTCGATAGTGCCGCTACGACGCTCCTCGCTCCACATCCGCATGGTGATCGCCGCAACGAGGAAAATCAGCAACAGCGGCATCCACTGAAACAGAGGGTGAACGTCCGCAATATTGCGGGCAAAGAAGGTATCCACCCAAAAAAAGACAAACAGCACCACCGCCAGGAAGGTGGCCAGGAAGACAAAGGCTATTGGGGATGAGAAGAAGAGCCCGATCTCCTTGCGGGCGATTCTCCGAATACTCTGTTCACGCGGCATGAGAACCCTCCGTCGCATGCTCATTGATCTCGCGGAAAACGGTTTCCAGATCGCGGGTTTCCGGGGTGAGCGCGTAGATACGCTGGCGACGTTCCACAAGGTGATCAGCCACCTCTGCCGCCACCTGTTCCGCGTCCTTCCCTTCCTCGACGAACAACAGGTACTCGTGACGCGTACCCCGACGTTGTTCAAGGCGCACGCGGGCAATGCCCAGCGACCGCACGATCAGGCCCAGCTCGGCGTCCGGCACGTCGCTGACCAGGCGCAATACCTTGCTCCTGTTCAACTCCTCCATGGTGGCATCCAGCGCCAGTTCGCCATTCCGGATGATCAGCACCCGATCACAGACCGCGTTCACTTCCTGCATGATGTGCGTCGACAGGATCACCGTCGCATCCCGCCGCAAACCGCGAATCAGCTCACGCATATGCTGGATTTGGGCGGGGTCGAGGCCGTTGGTCGGCTCGTCCAGGATGAGCATGGCGGGATTATGCACAATGGCCTGCGCCACCCCGACGCGCTGGCGGTAGCCTCGGGACAGGGTATCGATCGGCTGCAGGGCCTTGCCCAGCAACGCCGTCTTTTCCATCGCGACACGTACGGCTTCGGTGCGCTTGTCCTTCGGTACGCCATGCAGTTGGGCGGCGTATTCGAGGTAATCGCAGAGAATCATTTCCGGATAGGTGGGCGGCAATTCCGGGAGATAGCCCATCTCCCGCCGCAGGTCGAGCGAATGCTCCTGCAGATCCTGCCCCTGAATGAATATTTCGCCAGCAGAAGGCTCCAGATACCCCATCAGCATCTTCATGATGGTGGTCTTACCGGCGCCGTTGTGACCCAACAGGCCCACAATTTCCCCTGACTGAATTGAGAACGACACGTCCTTGACGGCCGCAAAGCTCCCGTAATACCGACTAAGCTGTTCCACTTTAATCATTTTGGGTCCGGTCTCCTCGTCCTGATTTCGGGCGTGAACCGAGCCGGTTCGATAAGCAGTTGGGACTGAAGTTCCAAGCCCCCCCTACCCGTCATGACATGGGTCATTGCTCTGCACAAAGAGCACGCCAGCAACCGCCCGCCAGCGCGAAAACTCCTTGAAAAGGCAACCCATTTACAGACGCATTAATTGCCAACTCTTTAATAGCCACCTAGTTAGTTTTACGTATCGCCGCACAAGACCCGAGAGGACTAGCATTTCGGCTCTTGATTCCAAACAGTGCTAACGCCGGCCAACTTGGCGACAACTTGACCGATAACGTTGTTCACGATTTCGCGATTGACGTTCCCTCGACGACAAAGATGTGGAAAAGTAATTCCTGACGGACGTCAATTTGGGAGGAGCATAATGGACTATCATCGTTTCAAATCGGCCGTAAACCGTTACCTGGCGCGCCACATCGGCGGCGACAGCCGTCCCGTCTACTACGATATCGATCAGTACTGCCCTGCCCTTCACCATCTCGAAGCGGCTTACCCCGCCATCCGCACCGAAGTGGAAACCCTCCTGAGCGAACACCTCGATATGCCCGAGTACCATGTCGTCAATCCGCCCGCGAAAGAGATTTCCAGCACGACAGCTGGTCGCTGGAATGTCTTTATGCTCGAGCTGCTCGGCTACAAGCTGGAAGACAACCTGGCCCGCTGCCCGGAAACCGCCAGGGTCCTGGAGCGGATACCCGGCAAGGTACAGGCCTTCTTTTCGATCCTCGAACCCGGCAAATCGGTACCCCGCCACGAAGGCCCCTACCTGGGCTATCTTCGTTACCACCTTGGCATCAAGGTACCGCGGGAAAACCCACCCAGTATCGTGGTGGCCGATCAGCCCTATGTCTGGAAGGAAGGTGAAGGCGTGCTGTTCGACGATTTCTGGCCGCACGAAGTGATCAACCACAGCAGCGAGCCCCGCGTCGTGCTGATCGTCGACATCTACCGGCCACTGCCCGTGCTCCCCAACCTGGTGAACCACGCCCTGCTAAGGACCATTGCGGCACCGACCTATGGCAAGTCGGTGATTCGGAAGGCTAAGGCGTATGCGGTGCATTGAGGGACGCTCAATAAAAGAGGCTTATCCCATTTAAACGGGAAGGCCGGATTCAGTCTCTGCAAGGGGCCGCCCGCTTTTCCAGCTAACCGTGAAGTGCTTATTGGAATGATGTATTGCAGACCGGTCGACCGCACACCGTTTCCGAGCCCCCTCTCCGGCCATAGGCAAGGGGAGAAAGACCACTTGGCGCCAAGTGTCGGCGTTGGGGTTAAAATCCCCTCGCCCCTGGCGGGAGAGGGGTTGGGGAGAGGGGGAAGAGGCAGGCACCCCACGTTCTCCGTGCGCGATTTGCCAGTAAGCCTATTGTAAATTGATGGCTTTCAAGCTCATCTGCGATGGACTTATTTTTGCCTTGCGGTTACTGGGAAACACCCCCACACTCGTGGGGAAGACCACTGGAAAACCGGCACGTCTGACATGCCGAGAGAAACACCCCCACGCCCGTGGGGAAGACAACATCAACGGCTTCTGTATTTGCTCAAACATGGAAACACCCCCACGCCCGTGGGGAAGACACACTAGATCACTTCGGACAATATCGGGCTTTAGAAACACCCCCACGCCCGTGGGGAAGACCGATCCTTTATGCGACCCTGAATGGGACGCAGAGAAACACCCCCACGCCCGTGGGGAAGACGGGTTCCATTTCGCACCCGCTGGAGTAGTACCAGAAACACCCCCACGCCCGTGGGGAAGACACAATACTTCCTGATCCTTTGTTACGTAAAACAGAAACACCCCCACGCCCGTGGGGAAGACTATCCATCCTTGCACAATCCATCGGTGTAATCGGAAACACCCCCACGCCCGTGGGGAAGACGTTTGTTTTGATCAGTTGAAAGTAGGTTGTACAGAAACACCCCCACGCCCGTGGGGAAGACTCAAGAGGTAACTCGCAAGATTTAACAACCCCAGAAACACCCCCACGCCCGTGGGGAAGACCTCCTTCAATCACAGTGAGCGCACCAATGGTCGGAAACACCCCCACGCCCGTGGGGAAGACGAGACGGACAGCGCTATCAATGGCCAGTCTGCAGAAACACCCCCACGCCCGTGGGGAAGACTCGACGCCTGCACCGAAGACGATCAGAAAAGCGGAAACACCCCCACGCCCGTGGGGAAGACGGACTCTCAATATGGGATTTTTGTGGGACTATGGAAACACCCCCACGCCCGTGGGGAAGACGCGTTCTCGGCGGCGATTACCAACGGCTCATCAGAAACACCCCCACGCCCGTGGGGAAGACCCGAGATTAGGACGTTTACCGCCCATTGCTTTGGAAACACCCCCACGCCCGTGGGGAAGACTTTGAATCCACTCCAGGCTCCATCTACTCGAAGGAAACACCCCCACGCCCGTGGGGAAGACATTTGCTGGGCGCCCTGGTAGGCCGTACAGGCGGAAACACCCCCACGCCCGTGGGGAAGACCGATGGCCTGATTTCCGGAATCCGCATATCGAGGAAACACCCCCACGCCCGTGGGGAAGACCAATACCCGCCATCTGACTGCATCGAACAATCGGAAACACCCCCACGCCCGTGGGGAAGACCATCGATCCAGGCCTCTGCGCTGTTTAGATACAGAAACACCCCCACGCCCGTGGGGAAGACCTGCCACGGCAGGCGCCGTCCGCTCTGCATCGAGAAACACCCCCACGCCCGTGGGGAAGACCACATAGCCGAGCTTGAGGCAGAGGTGGAGCGGGAAACACCCCCACGCCCGTGGGGAAGACTCATCACTCCTCCCGCTCACTGGCTGCTGGGGGGAAACACCCCCACGCCCGTGGGGAAGACATGCTGACCCTCTATGTCGACAACTCCATGCAGGAAACACCCCCACGCCCGTGGGGAAGACGACTCCAGCAGGATCTGACCAAGGCCAAGGGGAGAAACACCCCCACGCCCGTGGGGAAGACGCTGCAAAATTCCACATGGACAGAGCCAGGGTAGAAACACCCCCACGCCCGTGGGGAAGACAAAAACATGACCGACACCATTTACACCGAACTAGAAACACCCCCACGCCCGTGGGGAAGACCCTGCGCATGCGCCTTAGCGATGGCGTCGGAGAGAAACACCCCCACGCCCGTGGGGAAGACGGGCCTGTATCGACTCTAAATGCAGGGAGTGTAGAAACACCCCCACGCCCGTGGGGAAGACGGGCCTGTATCGACTCTAAATGCAGGGAGTGTAGAAACACCCCCACGCCCGTGGGGAAGACAGTTGAAGGCTTTTTGATTCCTAATAATCTATAGAAACACCCCCACGCCCGTGGGGAAGACTGGGTCTTTTCGTCGATGCGCCGCGTAAACAGGGAAACACCCCCACGCCCGTGGGGAAGACCGAAGAAGAGCAGAGCGAGCGCCAGTCTGATGGGAAACACCCCCACGCCCGTGGGGAAGACACGACGACGAAGCTAGTCATAGCGCTTCATCCGGAAACACCCCCACGCCCGTGGGGAAGACTCATCGTTACGTTAGCGATCAAGGCGTGCCCCAGAAACACCCCCACGCCCGTGGGGAAGACCGCGTCTCGCGCCGTGGGGGCCGCTGTGAGGCGGAAACACCCCCACGCCCGTGGGGAAGACCGATGATGATCCACTGAGAAAGGGAGGGACATAGAAACACCCCCACGCCCGTGGGGAAGACACAAGGTATAACGCTATGCAATCTCTCCGCGAGGAAACACCCCCACGCCCGTGGGGAAGACCAGAATCTAAACATCGTTTCAATCCTCAACTCGGAAACACCCCCACGCCCGTGGGGAAGACGCAATCAGGTTCGCCGATCCGCTAAATCCAAGAGAAACACCCCCACGCCCGTGGGGAAGACATGCCGTCGAGTATGACGCCTTGCGCAGCCAGAGAAACACCCCCACGCCCGTGGGGAAGACGCAGTTATATGGACCGCCAGTGCATGAGCGGCAGAAACACCCCCACGCCCGTGGGGAAGACATCCGCAGAATCAATAGTCAGCGTCTTTCCCACGAAACACCCCCACGCCCGTGGGGAAGACAATCTACTGCCTGGTTCAAGTGCCTTCGTGAAAGAAACACCCCCACGCCCGTGGGGAAGACAATGCCGAGAAATCCCGCGAGGTGCATGTGGGAGAAACACCCCCACGCCCGTGGGGAAGACAGATCCAGCTGGTGGACAACTACAACACCGACGGAAACACCCCCACGCCCGTGGGGAAGACAATTTCAAACGATTTCAGCCAATATACGCCTGGGAAACACCCCCACGCCCGTGGGGAAGACCCAATCAGACCAACATATCGATCAGATAAAGCGGAAACACCCCCACGCCCGTGGGGAAGACTCGAAATGTAATCCGTACATACTTGCGGACAAAGAAACACCCCCACGCCCGTGGGGAAGACGTTGGGCGGTAATAATCCGTAGCCAGCGGGTCAGAAACACCCCCACGCCCGTGGGGAAGACTCCAGGCGCTTGCTGCGAAGCGCGGGACCTCGGGAAACACCCCCACGCCCGTGGGGAAGACCCTCTTTCATCGATCTGGAAGAAATCAACGGCAGAAACACCCCCACGCCCGTGGGGAAGACACCAACAAATTGTTAAAGATCACCCCCTAACATGCAACATATTGGGATTAATGGTGGTTAAGGGTTTCGATAACCAACTGCAGTCCGCTGATTGTCGTCAACGTCTTTTTTGTTGGTCCGATGGTTCTGATTTCATAACCAGGTGGGCTTGGCAAGGAACGGAATATGACAATGCCCGACTCCGGCGGGCAATGTTTGTAAAGGTAATCAACCACGTAGACGGCAACTGAATCTTTAACCCCGGACACAAAAACGTTGGGCTTTGGCTCGACAAACCAGAGTTTCATTCGCCCTCGAACGGCTGGCGGCAAATCATTTGCGACGACGACGAGCATGGCTTGTCCCCAGCATTTCAGCGATGTCATCCGCGATCAGAGCCAGTAAATCCATGTCGATCACTCGCTGACGAAATGCGGCAGACACCTTATGTTTGTCATAACGTCCTGCCATATCCCGCGTCAGCGAAAAAGCAAGATCAATACACAGGTTTTCCTTGTAAAGATCCGCAAGGTCGTAGACGAACGGCAGAGGACTTCCTGAGTGGATAAATCCGATATGTGGCGAATAGCCCAAGCTATGGACTGCCGAACAGAGAATGCCATATAGAGCTGCATTCGCCGCGGTCAAAACCTGATTGGTCAGGTCGCTGAGGGCGAACTTCCCCGGCGTGAAGTTGCGCCCTTTCCAACCAACCTGATACTCCTCAGCCTTTGTCTGGTAAAGAGCGCGCACCCGATGACCTTCCATGCCCATCATTTCCTTAAGCGTCTTACCCACCAAGTCAGCATCGGGAAAGCGCCTGGCGAACATACGGCATGCCACCTCGACTGACTTGTCGGGATTTGCTGACAGCACAATCTGACGTTTCAGGTTTCGCGTATCCGCCGTAGGCAAGAAGCCCGCCGCATAAAATAGCAGCGTGTCCTCGCCCACCCAACATACGGAGCAGTTTGCCGCTACCGCTGTTTTAATTGCGTCATGCGTGACGGTGGTGCCCGGTCCCAGCAACAGAGTATTCAACGTGGCCACTGGCAGCGGCACCACATTGCATTCCGAATCAATCCATTTGATGCTGCTGTCGTCAATCTCCAGGCGACCTCGCTCCAGATAGATGAACGGATATTTGTCTTTGACCTGAGGAAGAGAGTCGCGGGTGACCTTAACGAACAATCGCTGTCCCGTAGCCATTGCGCGTTACTCCATTTTTTGTACAGTGACACGTCTGTCCCGGTATTTCTTATGCGCACCGAACTGCAGAGGGACGTCGTTCAGGGTAAGCACTTCGCCTTCATGCTCGCCCTGCCTTACCCGAAACGCGAGAGCCCTGTTCTTGTTTATCGCCAACTGCTCGGCAGCTCTCTCGGTCTTTTCAAGCGAGGGAAAAATCCCTTGGGCGATAAACTCCGTGGGCACACAGTTCTTCCGCCCCAGGTAGAGATCCCATACGGGACTGACCAGCGCTTCGGCCGCATCCTGAATCAACGAATCCGGTGCCTGAACAGCGACGGCAAACGCCATATCCTGAAGGTAATAGCGGTAAGTCATTTTGGCTCCCCCGCCCACCGCCTTTTTCCCCTCACTGGTTTTTGGAATCATCAGCGACATCCAAGGGTCCTGATCATCATAGCCACTGCCCACCATGTGGAAATCCCGCATGAGAGGCTGGCGAGCCATCGGTTTACCCTGTTTGTCTCTGGGAACATAGGCCAACACCTCCATGTCCTGGTCGGCCCATTCACTGAGCCACTCGGACTCTTCCCCCCCTGCGCCACGGGCACTGCACAATAGCCCCAGCACACCCGATTTGGTTGGAAAATCCAGGCTATCTCGCCGACCAAATTTGGAGTCGTGCCCCCAGGACTGCAAAGGGGCCTCCAGCCAAAGCAGCAAATACGGGTTACTCATGGACCACCTCAGTGCACATGGCTTTGCAGCGCGGAAACCAGGTCATCGATGCTGAAGTCGTCATTTTCGCCCCAGTCGTAGCTGGCGACCTTGCCAAACAAGGAGCCGGATAGTTTCTCTTTCTTATCCAAATAGCCTTTCAATGATTCGATACTCGACTGCAAATAGCCGCCCTCTTTGGCCTTGACGGCGGTTTCAAATGGGACTTGTAAACGTTGCCCTTTGCGCACCTGGACTCGGGCGAATTCCCAAGGGCTTGCACCGGACTGCGTAGCCTGTCGAGCTTGGGGCACCGCCACAAACAAGGCCTGAGTAAACGCGGCAATCGCCTTTTTTAGGTCATCTGCAGCCATGTTCTGCGCCAACTGCCCCAAATCCAAACTGACATAGCGATAGTAGGTTGCCGAATTGAATTCGAGACTGCCCATGTGGGCAGAGCCGGCTTCCACTGGGCGGTCATCAAGCGCGGTAAAGAATTCAACTTCATTGCTCACTCTATGGGTGGAGATGGCGTGAGCAAACGATGCCGCCGCCTCGACATTCATGTCGGCCGCTTTGGCGACCATACGTCCAAACAAGGCGATATCCAGAGCATCCACAGCGGGGTTAATCGCCTTTTTTGCAACTTTGGCGAGTTCCTTATCCTTCAACTTGGTTTCATCAAAAGCCTGATCTTTCGCATAGGCCGCAAAGGCTTTAGCCTCCGTATCGCTGATAAACAACAATGTGTCATCAATCAACTGGTCGGCGATTTTCTTGCCACAAGCCGTTGCGCTTGCCTCATCCGCCCCCGCCTCCAGGCAGGCTTTGGTGAATAGGGCTTCGGCATGCTTCGTACGCACGGCCAATTTCACACCAAAGTCCTGCATAGCCAGACGGACTTGGCGTTTCCAGCACTGCGAACTTACCCGAGCACGAGTTACACCGCCGACAATGGCAGTTTTCGGCGCGCCAACATCGTCACGGTTTAGGCAAGTGACCGGGAAGGATTGCAGGATATGGAACTCGACACGGGTATTCGTGAATGCATTGGTCATCACAAGTATCCTTATTCAGGCGAAAGGGTTATCGATGAGGGGAACAATCTGCAGCAGACCGCAGCCAAAGGCGCGCGCTCTGCCGATGCCCTGGCTAAAACTACGAGCAAATTGGGTACTATCAGAAATCTGTAGCTGACCCTGAATATGGGCCTGACAAAGGGTGACAGGGTGCTGGTGCTTATCGTTAAAACGCAGCACTTCGACCTTGTCCACCTGCAAATGTTCGGGCGAGACGCTGAAACCCCAGCTTTTGGATGCCCGCTCAGTAAACCATTCAGCAATCGCCTCACGCCCCTTCACCGGAATCAATTTACGACTGGCGCTGTCGCGGCGGGTGGGGTTGACGATGACCCTGAAACGATAATGCCGGTGACGCAAAAAATCGTCCGGGATAAGCTTGCTTTGAACTTGGCCGTACTGGCTTTCTATGCAGGCTGCGGGTTGTCGATCTGAAAGCATCAGAATCCGGCGGCCATGAAAGTCTCCCCCCTGATCGGCAAACAGGATGCCACTGCCCTGGCTGGCCCCCTTTTTAGCCTCATCCCGTATGTCGTCATACAGGCTGTAAACAACCCGGTGGAGAGAGTACGCATCGGTTATACGCAGTTCCTTAACCGCCTTGCGATCGAGACGCAGCACACTCGCAATCATGTTCATGAGCCACCTCCTTCTGCCATTGCCTCTGCCGGCTGGCCATAAAACTCCTGGGCCCACTGGGCCTTGATCCTGTTGCGCGCATCCTCAAAGGAAAAGCGTCTCAGTTGCTTCAACAACCGGACAAAATCCAGAGGCTGTCCCACTTTGCTGTCTATGAGGGAAAACAGCGAACGCAATATACGGCACGCTTCCGGTAGGTCGTTGCAGGCCAGCAGCCGCCGTAGCCTTGCCTTGGCCTGACTGCTTTCCCGGCCGTCTTCATAACAAGCGGCCACCGCACGACCCAACGTCAGTACACCGTTGCGATCACTCTTGGATTTAGCGATCGCTGCCGCAATGGTCACAAACGGCAAGCGCTGGTAGTCCTTTTCCAAATCAACGCCCAACGAAGCGAGCAATTCCCAGCTCTGATATTCGGTGGCGGGGTTATCCGCCCGCCGGAGCCGCGCTGCGAGCCCGTTATCCACTTGGCACCGCTGAATAACGCTGCTGACGAAACGCTCTTCCCACCTAGGTTGTGAACTAGCCTGTGTCTGCGCCATCATTTCAGGCCTCCTGCTTCAGGTATTTGCTGTTATTGGGTCGGCATTTGGCCCAGGCATCGAGCTGCCGTGCGGTTTCTTTGGGGCAGAACTGGTCGTAGATCTGTAAGACGTAGCCCGCAAACTGACGGCGCAGGTTCCGCCGTTCAATTCGCCCATGGTCGCTCTGATCGCAGTTATCGACGAGTTGCTGGAAATTACGTTCACAGCGCTGCCAAAATTGGTGACTGGCTTGTGCCGCAATGGTGCTTCCATCGACCTTTTGTTCTTTAAAAAAACCCATGACTCGCCCATACAGTCCCTTGGCCAGTCGATCCAGCTCGTCCATTTCTAGTTTGAGCTGAGCGAACCACGCTTCCCCCAACATGCCGGAATCCAACCAAACCGCTGACTCGACAAAATCATCACTTCCCGACACGTACTGTTCACCTGCATTACTGCTTACCCTTAGACCTCCGAACCAAAGCGCAAATTCGCGCGTAACTTCGCGAGCCCTGTCCAAGCCGAAACGAATCTGCCAACTTTGAAAGCCTTGAGAACCATCTTGCCCCAGGAACCCCAACAAAGCGGTTAGTTCCCGCCAAGGCCGTTTTTCCGGATCGACCCATAGCGCTTTCGGCTGCTTTCCAGCGAAGTTCACCGCGGTCGTTGGGTCTGTCATACCTTCTTTATATCCGTCATGGGCAATGCCTTCGGAATAGTGAATGCCCATGTCCGTCAGCAAGCAGAACCTGCATAAGGGAATCAACCTTCCCATCAATGAACGCTTCAGCGTCTGAGCGGTTGGACAATCCTCACCCTCGGGCATTTTTTCCCACGGCGGCACACCCACACCCGCGGGAAACATTTGCATTTGCTCAACCTGGTTTTTGGTCAAAAGATTGAGCCACAAACTCTCCAACAGGTTTTGTCCAACCAGAAAATTGTGCAGCAGTCCCATATAAGCGACAGAAGGACCGGGCTTGCTTGAGGATGGCCTTCCCTTCTCATTGCACTTGCCTTGGTAGCCTTCCGATAACACCACGCTGTTATCCGTTTTCTTCCCTGCCAACGCGAATCCCATCAGAGAAAGGAGCGTCAGCGCCTTCTCCGCCTCATCAAGTGGTCTCTGAACTTGAATTTGGCTCAGTACGGTCGTGTTACCGGTGGATATTTGCGGTAGCACAGCACCAAAATCCTGAACCTTGGCCGCTGCAATGGCTGGCATCTGCAAGAATGGCTGTTCCCCATACAAATAAAACCGGTCGCGCCAGCGTTCCAAATATTCAAGGCATCGCTCTGCGAGCCCTGCCGCACCAAGCGATTTCCAATCCTGCTCGTTCTCGGGCGTAGCCGCCGCTTGGGCGATCGCCAGCAGCAGCTTCATGAGTGCAATCTTCTGCACCGGATTGCCGCCCAGGCTGCGGTATTCAGGATGGACGAAAATATCCCTCAAGCTGACCAAACCATGGTCGGCAACGGGGATCCAGGGTTCATCCACCAAGTTGAAATGGTTTTCCATAAACATCGACCCTTAGTTCTTAATGACCCGATAGCCGAGGTCATTGCGATAATCCAACCCATATTTTTCGTGCAAGGGGGCACCCTCAACACCCTTGAGCCCCCCCGCTTCATCAACCAATGCCACCCGCAGAATTGATTCCTCTTGCGCCTGGTTGCCTAGGTAGAAACAGAGCTGCAACGCAAAATTCTCCAGGGTCCTAAGCGATAACTTCTGCGGTGCATCATGCACCCGCACGGTAACAACCTGGCGCATCAACGTGGCGCTTAACGCACGCCACTCTTTGCGACCCAGCATGTTTCTTTGCCAAGGCAACGAACACTGCTTCCCATTCATGAGCGTCAGCAGAGTCCGCTTCTCGCTGGGGATCCGAGTCATCTGTCTTAACAACAGCACCTCGCAAGTTTCGGATTCGCTATAGCGAGTCTGTGCTTTGCTTTCCGGCAGCGTATTTCCGACGTCTGCCAGGGTGACCCTGGCGAGCTGCCGCATCGCATTCCGGCCAGTACGCCAACGCGTGCCGTTATCCAGATCCGCCAGCCAACGGGCCATCTGACCCTGTTCTTCACGAGCGATATAGGTTTGTTCGATCAGTGGACGAATGTCCTTCGGAAGAGTCAGTGCGCTTAGGGGCTGCCACACTTCCAGGCTTCGACATAACACGTAGGCGCTGTAGACGAAGGCGCTGGAACCAAAGGCCTTCTCAGGAGACACAATGGCCTGTCTCAACGAAGGGACCAGTAGCCATGCTTCGCAAACGGCGGAATCCTTCCTGGGTGTTTTGTCGTGACGCCATAAGCGGCCCAAGCGCTGAAAAAGCATATCGGTTGGAGCGAAGCGGCTAACCATAAAGTCCGCATCAATATCCAGTGACTGCTCCAACACCTGAGTGCCGACCAGAATACGCCCCTGATTCTGTCGCTTGCTCCAACCGCCTTTACCAAACAGGCTCACCCACTGATTCTCAATAGACTGCCGATCATCCGGGATGAATCGCGAGTGCAAAAGACCGCAAGCGACCCCCATCTCTGCCGCCCTCGCGGCCAAATCAAGGTAACGCTGCTGCGCCTCTGTAACGGTATTTTCTAGCCACAATACCTGTTGACCGGTTTCGGCTCTCTCCAGTGCTTCTTGAAGCGCGCGCGGTTCGTCATCCAATAGACGGATAGAAACTTGCCTGCTGGCATCCACTGGCACTGGCAGTTCACTGGCCGCCTCTGACGCTGGCAGTGCAGTAATCAGCGGGTAGCTGTCACAACAAAGTTTACAAGCCAGAAGCTGCTGGCGGCGCTCTCGGCTGAGCGTCGCGCTGAGTATGATGACCGTACAGTGCAGTGCCCGCAGGAGTTCGACCAACGCATCCAGTAACGTCCCTGTGAAGGCATCATAGGAATGAACTTCGTCGAGAATCACAACCTTCCCTGCCAGTCCAAATGCGCGAACAAATCCGTGCTTTACATTCATTGCCGCCATCAACGCCTGATCAATAGTGCCCACGGCAAAAGGCGCCAAGAGACCTCGCTTGGCATGGTTGAACCATGCGCCGCCAGGGCGCCCCTCTTCCCCCATATCCGTATCCAGCAACCAGGCATTTCCATGCAACAACAACGAACGATGGGAACAGTCCTCAGCCAAAACCTCGCAGAGAAACGCATTGAAGCGGTCGAAAATCTTGTTCGATGTCAGTTGCGTCGGCAGGGCGAAGTAAATTCCCGTGGCACGGCATTGTTCCAGCATGCGATAGGCGGCATATAAGGCAGCTTCGGTTTTTCCCAGCCCCATCGGGGCCTCCAGCACATAAACACCGGGGAGGGTTACCTGATCGATTAACTGCTGCTGGACGTCATTGGGTGGAAATGGAAAAACCTGATCAAAGCTCAGGCCCTGGCGGTACGTAGGTGGTATAAGCCCTGCTGCATCGACTGAGCGGCCTATATTCTCTTGCCAGGGTGATTCGGGGTCTTCAAAAAACTCCCCGGAACCAATCCAGTCGGCGACGGAGGTCAATCCTGCCACGAGGCGTGCTTGCGGCATCGATTTCAAGATAGGCCAGTCAGCGTCCAATCGTGATTTCAGTTCAGAAACGAGAGACGCTCTTTCTCGCTGCCATCCCGGCCCACCAAAGACCTCGTCTCCGGCTCGTCTACCTTGAACAGGGGGAGCGAATCCATGGTGTTGCCCCAGAATCTCCGGCACAAACTCCGGCGCGCCAATCGCTTTCGCCGTGACTTGACTGACTCCCGCATGACCGCCCCACGCTGATTCAAGCGACGGATTTACGTTAGGCAAGGGTTCAAAGCTGGCCGCTCCGGGCTTACATGCCTGCCGGATCTTTTCAGCGAAACAGGGACTGACCTTGCCGATATCATGCGCCCCCGCAGCCATAGCCGCTCCCGGGGGGAAAAGCTCACGCCCAATTTCTGAGGGATAGCGAGCAATGATTTCCTTGGCAACCTCGCCCACGATTTGACAGTGATTAAGCACTGAACGCCCTTGGACAATATCGCCGTTGGGCCTCAGATAGGTTTTTGCCGGACAGGTACCAAAAGGAATGACCTTCGGATCAACGTCATTTGACCTGTTTGAACGTCTCAACATCAAGGCAACTCCATCCGTAAAAGAGGCATTCCGCTAATAACGCAGCCAAACAACTTAGCTTGTTCTACCACACCCACTGTCCGCCAAATCAGGACACCCCTACTCGAATTTCCCAAGCGCCAACTGCAGTCGTTCCTTGATCTTCTGTTTCAGTTCAACCGGCCCCATCACCTCCACAAACGGACAATGCCGCAAAATCTCCATTTCCAGCTCAGTGCTCTCGTTGTAGGGGATATTCAACAGATAGGTGTCTCCATCCCACTCGCCCCGCTGATCCGGATGCCAATGCTCATCGGCAACCCAGCGGGCGTTCGGCTGAAGGAAGCGTAGCTGGGCGACGTTTTGGGCGGCGCCGGCGAAGATGCCGAACCCGGACTGAATGATGTGGTCGAGTTCAGAGTCCGGCCTGTCTATACAGGGCGTGTCCAACACCCGAAACCTCAGCCGCTCGGTAGCGAACAGCCGCATCGCCTGTTTCAGTTCGCACCAGGCGAGGAGGTACCAGTTGTCGCGATATTGGAGGAGCCTCTGTGGGTGGAGGCGGCGCTCCTGGAGGGAGTCGGATGCACGTCCATGGTATTCCGCATCAATAGTAAGTCGTTGCAACAACGCTCCGCATAGCCGCTGGAAATCCTGATTGTCGACCTGGCGCGTGTGGACAGCTTTTGTCCGAATACGACGATTGACTTCGGTGCTGTCATGGCCGCTCTTATCGAGCAGGGATTGCACGCGCTGTCGTAGCGGCCCGATCATATCGGACAAAAGTCCGGGCTGGATGCCATCCAACCACTGTTCCGTGATCAGCAAAGCCTGCAACTCATCCGCATTAAGCCAAAACCCAGGCAACTCAAAGCGAGTCTGTTCCGGATCATAGAAATAACCGCCACTTTCCCGGCTATAGATGATCGGTGCTCCCAGGAAATCGCGCAGGTAGGCGAAATCGTCCATGACGGTGGTTCGACTAACCCCCACCGTCTCCTGCAGGCGTTTCATCGAAATCGGGCGACCCGAACTGAGCTGCTGATGGATTTTGTAAAAGCGTTCGGTACGGTTCATGAACTCACTGAATCCTTGTGAGGCGATTGAGGTGTCCGTTCTGCCGGATCAGGTGGTGTTGGCGAAAAGATCACTTCGGTGACATGGAGCCTGAAATAACACAACCAGCCATCATTAAAGACATATCTGACGAAATTGGAAAGTGAGTCAGGTCAAAGTCTGCTTTCACAGGGGTATTTTCATGACCGGCGCGAAAATTGCCGCGTGACATTAGGAAGGTTCGCTTAATGCTTCGAACAGCCGCCGCAGCACCTAACATGGCATCAAACTTTCGGCCCGCGCTCTATTGCCCCCGGCGGCAGATACTTCTGCAGCAATAGCTTGATCAGCTGGATTTCCGGCGAGTCGGTTTTGTGCGTGGAGAGGTGTTGATCGACAAAGCGTTGCAGGCCCGCTCGGGTTTTAATAAAGCGGGGGTCGATGCCGGTGAGCCTGAAAAGCACCTTGCGCTCTCGTGGCGTCAGCCGAATCTGTTCGCCATGGATCAGCATCTATCCTCGTCTCCCTGTGAGGTTGAACCGGCGGAGTTCCCTGTCCTGACGGGAAAGCGACTTGCTGCTGAGACGTCATTCCCGATTGGCAGAGAAGCTTGCGGGATGCACAGGATTCCTTGTGGCCTCATCGGTATGATTGCAGATGATCGGCAGTTCCGCCAATGCCAGGTGTATAGACAAAGGAGAAAGTGAGTAATGAATGCACACGGAAAGCGTTGGGCCCTGATCGGTTGTTTGGCATTATCTCCCGCTGTCTGGGCAGGCACCGTAAGCCTGACTGGGGAAGGCTCCGTGAAATACGCGCCGGACAGCGTTCACCTGTCCTTCACCGCCAGTGCGGAAGCCGCAACGGTATCGGCAGCGCAGGCTGAAACCTCCCGGGAAATCCAGACCTGGGAAGCCCAGATCAAACCGGAGCGCCAAAAGCTCAGCGACTATTCAACGGCACAGTTGGGGGTTTACACCCGTCGCCAGACCGACGACCAGGGACACGACACGGGCAAGACCATAGTGGTGGCAACACAAACGGTCACCTTTACCCTACACGATCTCAAGCTCCTCGATACGCTCTTGGGTGCGGCGAACACCGCTGGATTCCGCTACCAGCTGACGCCGGCCGATTTCTTCGCGGCCGATGCATCCGGCCTGCAGAAGCGGGCACTGGCCGCCGCGATCAAGGATGCGCAGGAGCAATGCAAGTTCATCGCCCACCAGTTGGGCCGTCAATGCGGCTCCGTCGACACACTGGACGTCAATAACCAGGGGCCCAGGCCGCTCATGATGAAGATGTCTGCCATCAGCAATGCCCAACCATCCGTCACGGTTGGCGAGCAGAGCCTGAAGGTCAACGTGAGAGCGACCTTCAAACTGCGTTAATGCGCCCCTGCCACCTTATGCCGGGAGATCATCGGCAAGAGGACGACTTCCGGGACCCTCGCGGCCCCGGAAGATCGTTTTAACTGACCTGCCCGTTCAGCACGCCATAGTAAATGGCAAAGAAATGGCACACGCTGCCGCCGATCACGAACAGGTGCCAGATGGCGTGATTATAGGGAATGCGCCGAACCAGATAGAAAATCACCCCCACGGTGTAGGTGATACCGCCGGCCACGACCAGGTCCAGGCCGGTGCCGTTGAGATGTGCCGCCAGTTCCGATGACGCAAAGACAACCATCCACCCCATCAGCAGATAGATGATGACCTGTAGTGCCTTGAAGCGGTGACCGAAAACCAGCTTCAACGCAATACCGGCAATCGCCAGTCCCCACACCACGCCAAACAACGTCCAGCCCAGCGACCCTCGCAGGTTCACCAGCAGAAAGGGTGTGTAGGTCCCGGCAATCAGAAGAAATATCGCACAGTGATCAAGCATCTTAAAACCACGCTTGAGCCTGGGATTCCGCACCGCATGGTAGAGCGTGGAGGCCAGGAACAGCGTGATCAGGCTTGCGCCGTAAATGCTGAAACTGACGATTTTCCAGGCGTCTGCCGCCATGGAGGCAAAGACGATCAACACCACCATGCCCGCGATGCTCAAACCCGCACCGACACCATGTGTCAGACTATTCAACCATTCCTCAAGAACCGTATAGCTTGGGGCTACCCCTTGCGGGGCCTCTTCCTGATGTGTCACGGAAATACCATCTCCTACAGAAACGCAACAACCTCGGATGTCAAAACCCGGCTTCCGACAACCGTTGAACTCACGCCGACGCTCCGGGCCGGCAAGATAGGGCTTCCCAGCGCCCTAACTTATAACATCGTACACCGACAGCACGCGGGGATCATGACAGGAATCAACTCCATCAGATTCCTTTTAACTTTCAGTACATAGGTTGGGGACACCGGCGCGACTTTCCAAGCGTCCGAGTGGTTCTTCACGCCTGGGACCCGCGATTTGACCCAGTTGCCTGACACCGCTGTCCCCGTTGCCAATGGCATTGCGCGCGCCTTTTCACACCATGGATTCAATGCCGCACCGGGCAATAACGCTACCACCATAAGATCGATCGGCGCGGCCCTATCAGAGAGGAGCAACAGCCCATGGCCCGTGACCCCATCGGCCTGGCCCTGGCCACCATCAATCGCCTGGCCGGCGCCCCCTGGCTCGACCGTTTTGGACTGCGCAAACGCGCCGAACGGCTTGCCTTTCAAGGTACCCGTGCAGGTTTCCATGCCCTGGCGGCCTCCAGCAAGGGTTTCAAGCGCGCCCGCCAGTTGCTGCCCACCCAGCGATTACCCGGGCCATCCCGCCAGGACCTTTTCGACCTGTCACTGAGCGACGAACAACAGATGATCGTCGATAGCCTGCAGCGACTGGCACAGGAGGCCATCCGGCCTGCCGCCGCCATCGCGGACGAAGCCGGGAAACTCACTCCGGACCTGGAAGCCGCTATCAACGAGCTAGGCCTGATCCACTATGCCGTGCCGGCGGCTTTCGGCGGCACGGCCGAACATCAGTCGCCGGTTACCAGTGTGTTGATCGGCGAACAACTGGCCTGGGGCGACATGGGGATCGCACTCGCAGCCCTGTCGACATTGAGTGTGGCACAGGCTCTCACCCGCTGGGGCTCGGGCCATCAGCAATCCCGCTATCTGCCGGAGTTCTGCGAGTCGGACGCTGAAGCGCCGGTCGCAACCATTGCGGTGGACGAACCGCATCCGCTGTTCGACCCCTATCACCTGCATACCCGTGCCCACCGGACAGAACACGGCTTCGTTCTCAACGGCCTCAAAAGCAGCGTGGTCAGGGCCAGCGAAGCCCGGCTGCTGCTGGTCTCCGCCGATCTCGAAAACGAGGGACCACGCCTGTTCCTGGTCGAGCCGGGGGCTGCCGGTCTGGCCTGCAAGCCCGATCCGGCCATGGGCGTAAGAGCCGCCAGTACAGAACAAGTGGCCCTCAGCGACGTTGCGCTGCCTGAAGGCGCCCTTCTGGGCGAAAACGACGACTTCGATTATCGCGAATTCCTCGACCGTTCCTCGCTGATGCGTTGCGCGTTGGCCATCGGCTGCGCGCAAGCCGTTCTGGACTATGTCATCCCCTACTGCAACGAACGTGAAGCCTTTGGTGAACCGATTTCCCATCGGCAATCGGTGGCATTCATGATCAGCAACATCGCTATCGAACTCGACGCCATGCGCTTACTGACATGGCGCGCCGCCAGCCGCGCGGAACAAGGACTGCCCTTCAGCCGGGAAACGGCCCTGGCCCGCCTCTTCTGCAATGAAAAGGCGATGGAGATCGGCAGCCAGGGCGTCCAGCTCCTTGGGGGGCATGGATTCGTCAAGGAACACCCGGTCGAACGCTGGTACCGCGATTTGCGCTCCATCGCCGTTCTCAACGGCGGCCTACAGGCTTAGGGCCTTGGTCGCCAGTCCAGGAGACAACCACCATGCAACTGGAAATTCCCGCACGTTTCAAGGCATTGGTCAATCAGGCTCACCAAGTCGCCGAACAGGTGTTCCGTCCCATATCCCGCAAGTACGACAGGGCCGAACACGACTATCCCAAAGAGCTGGATATGCTGGCCTCCATCATGGACGGGATGAATGCCGGCGTGGGAGACGAAGGTGCTGGCGCCGGACGATTAGCCCGCGCAAAGGGTAACAGCGGCGATGGCATCCGCAACGGCGTCAACATGCGAACCGTCCTAGGATTGACCGAGCTGTGCTGGGGCGATGTCGGGCTGGCGCTGTCCATCCCCCGCCAGGGGCTCGGCAACTCGGCTATCGCGGCGGTGGCGAACGACGAACAGCTCCGGCGTTTCGGCGACACCTGGGCCGCGATGGCCATTACCGAGCCCGGTGCCGGTTCCGATTCTGCGGCCATCCGAACCACCGCCAGACGTGATGGCGACGACTACATCATCAACGGCGAAAAAATCTATGTCACTGCCGGTGAGCGGGCGAATGCCGTGGTGGTCTGGGCAACGCTCGATCGCCAACAGGGCCGCGCGGCCATCAAGTCATTTGTGGTCACCAAGGGCACACCGGGCATGACGGTGGAGCGCCTGGAAAAGAAGTTAGGCATCAGAGCCTCCGACACGGCCGCTATCCGCTTCGACAACTGCCGCGTGCCGAAGGAAAACCTGCTGGGCGATCCGGAAATCAGCGTCGACAAGGGTTTCGCCGGCGCCATGCAGACCTTCGACAATACCCGACCGGTGGTTGCCGCCATGGCCGTCGGGGTCGCGCGGGCCGCCCTGGAGCGGACCCGCCGCCTACTGGAGCTGGCCGGACTGAATCAGGAATATGTTCAGCAGTCCTGGCTGCAGCCCGCCGCCGCCCGCGAGCTGAACATGATGGAAGCGGAGCTGGAAGCCGCCCGTCTGCTCACGATCCGTGCCGCCTGGATGGCGGACAACGGCCTGCCTAACTCCAAGGAAGCCTCCATGGCCAAGGCCAAGGCGGGTCGTGTCGCCAACCAAATCACACTGCGATGCGTCGAACTGTGCGGAAACCTCGGTTATGCCGAAACCGAATTGCTCGAAAAGTGGGCCCGGGATTCCAAAATCCTCGATATCTTCGAGGGGACGCAGCAGATTCAGCTCCTGATCATCGCCCGACGCTTGCTCAACAAGACGTCGGCCCAGTTGAAATAGGCGTGTTTCGTCGCCTTGACTGGACAGCCCCTCAGCCAACGGCGGCGATGCCAATGCGGTGTGATGGTGTAGGCGGGAAAATGGTGACAGGTTCGGCCCAAGGGTGAACCGCTGGCGTGTGGGAACTCCGGACGTCAGGCCTTTCCGTGATCCTTGTTTTTCTGCCCAGGCCTGTGGTGCTGGGCTTTTTTATGGATCGTCGCGGATTAGCGTGAAAAGCCGATGGAGCAAGCGCTAACCTCCAGGTATGACAAAGGGGTATCGGGGCAGCGACTTCTTTTTGAAATCAAAGCCGCTTTTCCCGGTAAAGTGCGATGAACCTTTTTTATGGCTGCCGGACTTACCCCCAGTCCCGGTTACGTTCCGCCAGCCAGTACGAGAGGTTGCGCAACACTGCGCATGCGATCTTGCGGGCCTTGTCCGTGTAGGGGCCCTCGAAGTGCACATCCAGAGTCTGCTCGAAGTGGCGCTGCCAAAGGTGGAAGTGTTCGTCGCTGAGCGCCAACTGGTCGTCGACGGCCTCATGTTGGCGAATCATATTGCGGCCATAGGTAGCATGCCCGAGCAACATCTTGCACCAGTAGGCTTCAATGCGAGGCAAATGCTCGGCAAGATGAACACCGGCCACCTCCATAAAGACAGGGCGCATCACCGGATCATCCAGCAAGCGGGCATAGAAAATCTGCACCATGCGGTGGATAGCTGCCGGATTATCGAGGTCCGGCATTTGCGTTTCCATGGTCGACCTCCTTCCACCGCATCCCTTGTTCAGTCAGCGCGTCCCGTGAGGACAGGCTTGTACCCAATAGCGGCAACGCTCCGTCGTGTCCCCGGTCGTCACCATGCGGTAGCGGGCGTTCTGCAAGTTTCCAGATTCCCCCCATATCTGTCCACCCAGCCACGGTGTCATATTCGCATTAGGGTGAGGTCTTTCTATACGCTATGGTTATGAAGCCATTCCATCACGGCAACGTAGGGAGCGATTCGTGCTGACCATCAACCGGGAAAAACTCTTCTCGAGCCACGAGGCCTTCTGGTTTCTGATCGACTTCCTGATGTTGGCCCTGCTTCTGGTCAACATGGCCTGGATTATCTTCGATACGATTTACGGCCTGGCGCTGGTGCAGGAACTCGCCCAGCGGGAAATTCCCGCCTTCGCCGCCTTCTACGCACCGATCCACAAGCATTTCATCCTCTACGACATCATGTTCGTGACGGTCTTTTTGATCGAATTCGGCGTCCGCTGGATCCGTGCCATGGTGAACAAGACGTACTACCGCTGGTACTTTTACCCGTTTATCCACTGGTACGACCTGGTCGGCTGTATTCCCTCCGGCACCTACCGGTTTCTGCGTATCCTGCGGATTGCCTCCATCATCTACCGGCTGGACCAATATGAGATCATCGATTTCAAACGGACTCGCCTCTATCGTTTCCTGAATTTCTATTACGAAGCCTTTATGGAGGAACTGTCCGACCGCATCGTGATCAAGATCCTGTCCGGCGCCCAGGAGGAAATCCGCCACGGCTCCACTTTGATCACCCGTATCCGCAACGATGTCCTGCTCCCTCGGCGAGACCAGATCCAGGACTGGCTGTCGCGACGTCTTGCGGAAACCGTGCAGAACGGTTACATCCCCCATCGCGCCACCTTGCGCCGCTATCTGGAAGGCTGTGTCGACGAGGCTCTCCAACAGAACCAGGAGATTCGCCGCATCCGCCAGATTCCGATGCTCGGACAGACGGTTTCCAGCGCACTGGATGCGGCCGTCGGCGATATCGTGTCCCACGTGATCCACCAGATTCTCGACGACCTGGCCACCCCTCAGAATCATCCCTTCGTCGAGGATCTGGTCGCTGGCCTGATCTACGAAAGCGAAGCTGAGGAAGAAGATGCCAATCACCAGTTGATCCGGGTAGTCAATGAGATACTCGATCTGGTCAAGGCGCAGATGCGCATCAAGCGCTGGAGGGCGTCGCTGTAGCAATGAAAGGGAAGCCAATCGTCCCTGTAGATTGCCTCACAGCAATTAAAGCAAGTGATTTACAGGATGCCGCGGTTGGGATTTAATGCCAAATTCACTCTGATGAGGATTCCGCATGACCGATCTGGCCTTCATGCCCACCCGAGCACTGGCGGAGAAGATCCGCGCTGGCGAGATATCCAGCACCGACGCCGTCAATGCCTATCTTGAAAGGATTCAACGGCTGAATGGCCCGATCAATGCTGTCGTTGCCCTCGACGAAACCGCTGCACGGGAACGGGCGCGGGTGGCAGATGAAAAACGGGCGAACGGGGAACCCTGCGGCCCGCTCCACGGCGTACCGTTGACCCTCAAGGACACCTGGGAAGTCGTCGGCATGCCGACCACCGCCGGCGCGCCCGCACTCGCCCAGCACCGGCCGGAGAAACATGCGGATATCGCCCAAAAGCTGGTGGACGCCGGCGCCATTATTATCGGCAAGACCAACGTGCCGCTATACGCATCCGATCTGCAGTCCTATAACAAGGTATACGGTGTCACACGGAATCCGCGTGACCTGGAGCGAACGCCAGGCGGTTCCTCTGGCGGAGCGGCGGCGGCCGTGGCCGCTGGCCTGACCAGTTTCGAAGTCGGCAGCGACGTCGGTGGCTCTATCCGAACCCCGACGCACTTCAACGGTGTCTTTGGCCACAAGCCCACGCGGGACCTCGTTTCCATGCGCGGCCATATTCCCGGCCCCCCCGGTCTCGTCCTCCAGCCGGATCTGGTCGAAGCCGGTCCAATCGCCCGCACCGCAGACGACCTGTCCTTTATTCTGGGGATTATCGCCGGCCCCAGGACCGCCGACGCCCGCGCCTGGAAGCTGGACCTGACACCGGCCCGCCTCGATTCACTGAAAGACCTCAAGGTCGCCGTCTGGTTCGAGGACCCGGCCTGCCCCATCGACAACCCCCTGCAACAGGGCTATCAGGCCCTGAGCGATGCGCTGGCGCGGGAAGGCGCACGGGTGCAGGAAGCCCGGCATGAGCTGTTGCGACTCGAGCAGATCCTGCCAACCTACTTCAACCTGCTGGGCAGCCTGATGGGTACCGGGCTCACCCCCGCCCAGCGCCGCCAGATGGCCTGGATTGCACGCCTCGAAAAATGGCTGCGACTGTTTATTCAGATGACGCTCGGCATCGGCCAGTACGGGCGCGGCGTCAATCAGCGCTTCCACGAGTGGGTCGTACATCATGAAACGCGGGAGCAGATGCGCGCCCAAATCGAAACGCTGTTTGCCGAAGTGGACGTGCTGCTGACCCCCATCACACCGACCGTCGCCATCCACCACGATCACAGCATGCCCATCTTCAATCGCAAGATCAGCGTCAACGGCGAAAAGCGCTCCTATATGGACCAGTTCTGCTGGATCGGCCTCGCCACCCTGCTCGGCCTGCCTGCCACCACGGCCCCGGTGGGCAAGGATGAGAACGGTCTGCCGTTCGGCGTGCAGATTATAGGCGCACCCGGTATGGATCTGACGACGATCCGGGTGGCGCAGTTGCTGGAAGAGGCGGGGCTTAGCGGGTTTGAGCGGCCGGAGGGGTTTTGAGAGTTTAGAGGCCCCCCCTCTCCCCAACCCCTCTCCCGCCAGGGGCGAGGGGCTTCCCGGGGTGGCGCGCTACTCCGAGTCGGGCGTCTGACCCCGTCACCTGTTTTTTTGCTCCCCTCTCCCTGGCGGGAGAGGGGCCGGGGGAGAGGGGGAAAACTCCCCGAACAAAGCCCGAAGACAGTCACAGCCCACCAATACAGCCTTCGCCGCCAACATCACCGCTCCAGGATCGCCGTCACCCCCTGCCCACCGGCCGCACAGATGGAAATCAGGCCGCGCCCACTGCCTTTCTGCTCCAGCAATTTGGCCAGCGTTGCCAGGATTCGACCGCCCGTGGCGGCGAACGGGTGCCCGGTAGCGAGACTGCTGCCTTTAACATTGAGTTTGCTGCGATCGATGCTCCCCAGCGGTTTCGACAACCCCAACCGTTCGCGGCAGTAAGTCTCGTCCTCCCACGCCTTCAGGGTCGACAGGACCTGCGCGGCAAAGGCTTCGTGGATTTCATAGAAATCGAAGTCCTGCAGCGTGAGGCCTGCCCGCTCCAGCATACGAGGCACAGCGTAAGCCGGCGCCATCAGCAGCCCTTCGCCCTTGTCGACGAAGTCCACGGCCGCGGTTTCGCAAAAGGTCAGGTAGGCACGAACCGGCAGACCGCGCTCCTGGGCCCAGGCCTCGCTCGCCAATAACACGGCGGAAGCCCCATCGGTCAACGCGGTGCTGTTGGCCGCCGTCATGGTGCCCTTCTCCCGGTCAAAAACGGGCTTCAGGCTGGCCAGTTTTTCCAGACTGGAATCCGGCCGCAGGATATTGTCCTTATTCAGCCCGGCAAGCGGCGTAATGAGATCGTCGAAGAAGCCTTCGTCATAAGCGGCTGCAAGCTTCTGGTGGCTTTCCAGTGCCAGTTGATCCTGCGCCTCGCGGGGTATCTTCCACTCGTGCGCCGTCAGTTGGCAATGCTCGCCCATGGACAACCCGGTACGCGGCTCCCGGTTCTCCGGAATCAGCGGCATCAGGTGGTTCGGACGAAAACGTCCGATGATCTTCAGGCGCTCGCCCACTGTCTTGGCACGATTAAGGTCCAGCAGGATTTCGCGCAGCCCTTCCCCGATCCCGATAGGTGCATCGGAAGTGGTATCGGTCCCGCCGGCAATGCCGCAGTCGATCTGGCCGAGAGCAATCTTGTTCGCCACCAGGATAGCCGCTTCGAGCCCGGTGCCGCAGGCTTGCTGCACGTCGTACGCCGGCGTTTCCGGGGCAAGGCCGCTGCTTAGCACCGTCTCACGGGTCAGGTTGAAATCCCGCGAGTGCTTGATGACCGCTCCGGCAACGACCTCTCCCAACCGCTCGCCCTGAAGATGGTAGCGGTCGATCAGGCCGCGGACGGCGACGGTGAGCATGTCCTGGTTACTGAGTTTGCTGTATGCGGTATTGGAACGCGCAAAGGGAATCCGGTTGCCGCCGATCACGGCGACGCGACGAATTCCTGTGGAGTTGACCTGGTCGGCGTTTTTCGCCCGACGTTGATTGCCACCCTGAGCCATAAGCGTATCCTGTTGCTATTGCAGCGATTACTGTGGATTGCGACATCGAGGTCGCGATACCTGGCAGTCTAACGCGCAGGCCCGTAGCCTCATTGGCTCCGTTGACGAGAGGCCCCTCGCATTTAGTCAATCCAAATCGCAAGCGAATCCCTAATATGAAGCGCATCCACATCCGGAAGCGTTGTTCGCATGACATCGCCACGACGATAACAGCCTTGTACGTTAAAGGAAGCTAACATGTCCGATCTTTACCTCAAGTTCGTCAACACGCCTATCGGGAAATCGGTGGTGCAATCGCTGAGCCTGCCGTCTCCGGTTAACCTGGAACGCTGGCAACGGGCCGATCAGCCCTTTGTCGAAGGACACGTACTGTTGGGCGCAGGCCCTGAACCCAAGGCCATGAAGGTACTGGCGGACCTGATCAGCAATAGCGCTGCCACGCTGTACTATCCGGACCATGTCGAATCCCTGAGAGCCTCCGCCGATCTTGCGCAAAGCCACAAGGCGAACAGCCTGGAAATGGATAACATCGGCGAGCAACGTCGTTTCAAGGCGCTGGTCTTCGACGCCAGCGGCCTGACCGATACGACCCAACTGCGCTGCGTCTACGACTTCTTCCATCCGACGATCCGCAACATCGGCCGCTGCGGCCGCATCGTGGTGATCGGCACCGACCCGGCCGATTGCACCACGGCAGCGCAAGCGGCTACGCAGAAGGCCCTGGAGGGTTTTGTCCGCAGCGTCGGCAAGGAAATCGGCAAGAAAGGCGCCACAGCGCAACTGATCTGGATGGCGCCGGGTGCAGAAACCCAACTGGAGTCAACCGTACGCTTTTTCCTGTCGCCCAAAGCCGCCTTCGTCTCGGGTCAGGTCGTGCGGATCAGCAAGAGGGACGGCAAAGGCAGAACGGCGACCAACAACATCGCACCGTTAACCGGCAAGGTGGCGCTGGTCACAGGCGCCTCAAGGGGCATTGGAGAGTCCGTGGCGCGTGTACTGGCCCGGGACGGCGCAACGGTCGTCTGCCTGGATGTCCCGGCGGCCATGGCGGCACTCGAAGGCGTCGCCAACAGCATCAACGGCAAGGCGCTGGCGGCGGATATCACTGAACCGAACGGTCCGAAGGCCATCGCCGACTACCTCGAAGAACATTTCAAGGGCGTCGACCTGGTCGTTCACAATGCGGGCATTACCCGCGACAAAACCCTCGGCCGCATGCCCGATCATTTCTGGGACCTGACCATTGCGGTCAACCTTACCGCCGAGGAACTGATCAACGACGAGCTGATGAAACGCAAACTGCTGCGCTCGAACGGCCGCATCGTCTGCGTATCCTCCATCAGCGGTATTGCCGGTAATTTTGGCCAGACCAACTACGCGACCTCCAAGTGCGGCGTTATCGGCTATGTCGAAGCCATGGCCAAGCAGCTCAAGGACGGGATCACGATCAACGCTGTGGCACCGGGCTTTATTGAAACCCAGATGACTGCGGCCATGCCGATCACGATCCGGGAAGCCGGTCGTCGCATGAATAGCCTGTCACAGGGAGGATTACCGGTGGATGTGGCGGAAACCATCGCCTACTACTGCAACCCGTTGTCCGGTGGCGTCAACGGCAACATCATCCGCGTCTGCGGCCAGAGCCTGATCGGTAAGTAAGTCGCTGGCGCATTGTACTCAGGAGCAACCGGCATCCCGGTGCGACACCGATAGTGGTATCGCACGGGGTGCATGCCCCGACAGGCACCCCCATCCCAAGACCGGTCAGTACGCTTATCCTGCCATAGGGAAATGACAGGCATGACGGTGCCTGGGCAGATGTTTCACCCATTGTCACCAGCACGTCATAAAGGGAAATCAAAATGGTGGGTGGTGCAGGGTTCGAACCTGCGACCCTCGCCTTGTAAGGGCGATGCTCTCCCAGCTGAGCTAACCACCCGAAGATGGCGGAGCGGACGGGACTCGAACCCGCGACCCCCGGCGTGACAGGCCGGTATTCTAACCAGCTGAACTACCGCTCCGAGTTGATCGGCGAAAATTGCCAATCGCACTTGGTGTTGATGGTGGGTGGTGCAGGGTTCGAACCTGCGACCCTCGCCTTGTAAGGGCGATGCTCTCCCAGCTGAGCTAACCACCCATGCTGTCCAAGTGAGTTGCGCATTTTAAGCATTTGATCTGCACTGTCAAATGTTTTTTCCGGCAGTATGACAACGCGCACGCCACGCTACCGGTTCGATACTCTGACGCTTTGAGCCTCCCGCCGTCAAGCCGACTTCACCCAATCTCCCTATGTGTTGTCTGCAGGCTTACGAGGTGCCTTGGGCGCTTTTTTGCGAGGGGGCACTGCCGTCCCCTTCGCTGCGGACCCGGAACCCTTGCTGCCTGCCTGACGCCCGCTACGGGGCCGGGATGGGGCCTTGGCCGCGCCTTCAGGGCCTTTCGCCGCAGCAGACGTCTTTGCGGCGGCTTTCTTCGGCTTAGAGGCTGCGCCTTTTGCCGTTTTGGCAGAACTCGCCCGGGTGGCTGCCGGCTTAGCACGAGCAGTCTTTGTCGACGGCTTCGCTTCGGCGGCGACAACCGCTTTCGCAGGTACGTCAGGTTTCGACGCCTCAGCCCCCACAGCACCTTTCACCAAACGCAGCCCCTGCCCGGCCTTTCGCGCCTTTTCGTTCAATGCCATCCGGTCCACTTTAGCCTTGCGGTCCAACGGGACGGCCTTGTCGGCCAGCGAACGATTCAGTTCGTCCAGATGCTGCCGCAAGCCCTCGATACGGGCATCCACAGCGTCCCGTACACTTGGGCCCAGCGTTTCACTCAATCGAGCCAGATCATCCAAACGATCACCGCTTAGCTCCAACGCTCGCGCGTAGGCATCGATATAGCGCGCACGAAGCCGATCAACGAACACCTTGGCCCTGTCGACCTGGCCGCTGACGGTCTCTTTCAAAGACATGAACGTAGTCCTCCACTCCCTTTTATCGATTCGAAAGGCGTCCAGAACCTGCCGATTACTTGCGATAGTTATCTCTATTATTGGGACGCAGGCACATCCGAAAAAGGAATCTGCCTGATGCACTGGCGCTCCTGCACCAGGACGCAAAATTCAGGCCTCCGGATACAACGCCTTAAAACGGCCACCAACCAAAGAAACCCGATGACGGCTTCTTCTGCGATTCAATCCAGGCGTCATGCGCTTTTTCCAGGGCATCAAGCTTTTGCTGCGCCGCAGGCTCCCGGGTAGGGCCGCCGCCAAAAGGCCAGTACCATGGAGCCGGATGCCAGAAACCCTGCTCCTTCATCTGTTCAAGCTCCTTCTTGAGTTCCTTTTTCAGTCGCGCCTTCTCATGCTCGTAATCGTAATCACGATTGTGCGCCACGATGGAGCGCGCTGCATCATTGGAAGCCAGGCTGTCGCTGGTGAGGAAATGAGTCTTGACGATTTCGGTCATCGCATAATCCCGCGTGACGAGCTGTAGCGAACCGGTCGCCAGCGGCGAGCTCTGATCCAAATCCGGATTGGTTTGCTTTGGAGGACTGACCTCGGAATAACGGAAGTAGTAGATGTGGCCGGCCTTCACATTGACTTTGGCGTCAACGATCTTGTCCAGATTGAAACTCCCCAGGCCCTCGAAGCCCATAAGCGGGCGGCGCATGACAACATGGCGCTCGCCGGGATACACCTCGATCCAGGTATAGCTGTCATCGCGCAGATTGAAGTAATGCTTGCCGTCGATATAGACGCTGGGGGATTCCAGTTCGTCCGCCGCCCATTCGGAATGGGGGCGGTAAAAGTAGAACAGCGCGTCGGCGGAACTGTCCCAGGATGTATTGGGGATATGTACGAAGTTTTCGCCAGCGACCGGGTCCAGATAGGCGCCGGTACTTTGCCCCATGGACTGATAAAGCGTACAGCCACCCAGGGAGAGAAGTGCCAACACAAACACCAGCCGGTGCAGGAGTCTTCCAATCATCGCCGCCTTTCTCTATCCGGTTATCGGTGGGCGCATATTAACAGCTTTGGTTTTCGGGATTTGAGAGATACCGCAAGCCCCGGATACAAAATGTTACACGCCTGTTGGAAGCCGCATCAAACCGGCATTCCTACAGAAAGGCCGTCCCGGCACCTCAGGTCACTTCTTGCCCGACTGGCTCGCAAGTGCATCCACCCGTTTGTTCAACTGGATCAATCGCGCGTTCAGCTGAGCCCGGGAGGCATCAATGGCTGAAACCGTATCCTGCAGGTTCTTCAGTTTTTTCGTCATTGCCTGCAGTGCCTTGTCGGACGAAGCGCCCGCCACTTCCTGGTCCAGTTTGTTCAGCCGTGCCTGTACCTCCTGATCAGCCAGAACCCGCTCCTGCTGACGCTGGTCGATCTGTTTCTTGAGATCCGCCTGCGTCTGGGAGAATTGCTGACTGGTACTATCCAGCTTCTGTTGCACCTGCTGCAGTGCCGCTGCCGCCGAAATACCCGACTTTTTCAGGTCTGCGACCGACGTGTTCAGGTCGCCGATGTGGTTCGACAGATCCTGCAACTGTTGGTCCAGTGCATCCAACTGGCGGCTGATGCGACGGATAGACTCCGCATTCAGCGTAATATCCTTGTGTTGGCGGTCGGCGGTCTTATCCAGTTTTTGTATGGCAGTACCGTGGCTTTGCAGGGTTTTGGATACACTACTGCCGCTTTGCTGCAGTTCCTGACCGGTTTCTGTCAACTTCCCTTCAAAGCGGGCCAACGCCAGTTTGCTTTGGCGCAGCGTATCCTGAGTTTCCGCCAGTTGGCTGTTCAGGGTTTTAAGCTCGTCCTGGCCCCACCAGTAAAAGCCGCCCCCCAACAGTAGCAACGCCAACACCAGCAACCAGGGGATCAATCCGCCATGCGAAGACCCGGAACGCACGCTGGCCGGCGCCGCGGGTTTGGCAGCCTCCGTGCGCAAGGGAGCCGCGCTACGGGGACGATGAGCATGCAGATCGTCTTTATCCGGTCGAATCGTTTCCATGTACACCCTCAGAGAAACCTGTTTTACACCTGCGGACCCAATTACCACCCTCTGACAGCCTTCCCCCCTTGGGGTTCGACGCCCGGAGCGGCATAGTCGCAACATCTATAAGCTGTCGCGGCATAATACCTGCTGGCTACAGAACCTGCACAGGCATTTGCATGCCCTGGCGACTGCCAATACAATGTGCGGCTTTCAAATTGTTCATCTTTTCACCAGCCATCGTACGAGACCAAATCAATGCAGGCACTTGTTGGCCTTATCATGGGTTCCAAGTCGGACTGGCCGACCATGGAGCATGCAGCAACGATGCTGGAGCGGCTTAACGTTCCCTACGAAACCCGTGTGGTATCGGCACACCGAACACCCGATCTGCTGTTCGATTATGCCAAGTCAGCCGAAGCCCGGGGCTTGCAAGTGATCATCGCAGGCGCTGGCGGCGCGGCGCACCTGCCTGGCATGGTGGCGTCACAAACCTCATTGCCGGTGCTCGGGGTTCCCGTCCAGTCCAAAACGTTGAACGGTCTCGACTCCCTGCTTTCTATTGTCCAGATGCCGGGCGGCGTACCCGTCGGTACCCTGGCAATCGGCCGCGCTGGTGCAACCAATGCAGGCCTTTTGGCCGCAGAGATCGTCGCCCTGTCGAATCCGGCTGTACGCACCGCGGTACAGGCGTTCCGGGCAGAACAAACCCAGAGCGTGCTGGATAACCCTGACCCGGCCGCTCCCTAAGCCAACGTCCTCTCGAGGTGACCATGCGAATAGGCATTCTCGGTGCTGGGCAACTCGGCCGTATGCTGGCGCTGTCCGGCTACCCGCTCGGCAACCAATTCGTCAGCTATGACATTTCCGGCAGCCCCGGCGCCGTTATCGGCGACCTGATGGCCGATCCCGCCCAGGAAAAACTAGACGAATTTTTGAGTCAGGTCGATGTTGTGACCTATGAATTCGAGAACCTGCCGGCGGATATGGTTGCCGCCATTGCCGAGCGCAGGCCCCTTTACCCAGGCGTAACGTCGCTGCAGGTCTGCCAGAACCGTGAGTCCGAGAAACGGCTTTTCGGACAACTGGGCATCCCCACTGCCCGCTGGCGCGTTGCCGACAGTGTCGAGAGCCTGGAGGCGGCCGCCCGCGAATTGGGCTGCCCCGTAGTGGCCAAGTCGATTACGGAAGGCTATGACGGCAAGGGACAGGCATTGCTGCGAGCACCGGAAGACGCCGCAGACGCCTGGGAACGCATTGGGCACCATCGCCTGATTGTCGAATCCTTCGTCCAGTTTGCCCGCGAACTCTCCGTCATCGCCGTCCGCGGACAGGATGACGAAATCGCTGTCTATCCCATGGCCGAAAACGTCCATGTCGACGGGATTCTGCGCTACTCAATAGCACCCGCCCCGAGCCTGTCATCAACGATTCAGGTCGAAGCTGAAACCTATATTCGCGCCCTGCTGAAAGAAATGGATCACGTCGGCGTCCTGGCGCTGGAACTGTTCGAAACAGACGACGGCCTGCTGGCCAACGAGATGGCACCAAGGGTACACAATTCCGGCCATTGGACTCAGGACGGCGCCAATACCAGCCAGTTCGAGAACCATATTCGCGCGATCACCGGCATGCCCCTCGGCGATGTCAGCGCCCGCGGGCTCACCTGCATGGTGAACATTATCGGCCGGCATGGCGAAGCGAAGGATCTGCTGCGACTGCCCTATACCCACCTGCACCTCTACGACAAATCGGAACGGGCAGGACGCAAGCTGGGCCACGTCAACGTCCAGGCCGACAGCTACCGGGAACTCGTCTGGCGCGCGATGAATGTTGCCAGTTACCTACCCGGCACTCCGGAACTGTCCTGCTCTCTGCTGGCATCGTCAGACCAGCTATAACACCGAGCACTTATCGGAGCGTTACCGGGCCTGAACTGCAGGCCCGGTAACGCCCTTGAAATCCGCCTGGTCGCCCCAAACTGTCCTTCTTACCAACGATGAATAGCCCTGCAGAGTCGCCCGGCGAGGCCATTCCGGCGGTAAAGCAGCGCCATAGCCTACCCTGCAGGGGAATGCTATTATCGACGCACCTTATTGATGGGTCGAGATTTCGGCCCAGACAATCGCTTCAAACAGGCGCCAGGGACAATCAATCCTCACGACGACCGGAGCAACTTCCTGCAAGCCAGCCTTTACCGGCAGCTCATCATGGAACGGTCATCGAACGGCGCTTCCATTCCGACAGCAGAACAAAGGGAGAGTAATCTCATGGCATTTGAACTTCCTCCGTTGCCCTACGAGAAAAATGCACTGGAACCGCACATCTCCGCCGAGACCCTCGAATACCATCATGGCAAGCACCATAACGCCTACGTGGTGAAGCTGAACGCGCTGACCGAAGGCACCGACGACGCCAGCAAGTCGCTCGAAGAAATCATTCGCAGCTCTAGCGGCGGCCTCTTCAACCAGGCGGCACAAGTTTGGAACCATACTTTCTACTGGCACTGCATGAGCCCTAACGGCGGCGGCGAGCCGACCGGCGCGGCGGCTGAAGCGATCAAGCAGGCCTTCGGTTCCTTCGATGCATTCAAGAAGGAATTCAGCGAGAAGGCTGCAGGTAACTTCGGTTCCGGCTGGACCTGGCTGGTCAAGAAGCCTGATGGCTCCGTTGCCATCGTCAGCACCAGCAATGCAGAAACCCCGCTGACGACACAAGACAAGCCGATCCTGACCATCGATGTCTGGGAACACGCTTACTATATCGACTACCGGAATGCCCGCCCGAACTACATCGAAGCATTCTGGAAACTGGTGAACTGGGATTTCGTCAACGAGAATCTGGCGGGCTAACGCCCTCGAGTCTTGACGACCTGCCCCGAAGTGGTCCGCCTGAAGCGGGCAGACTTCATGACAAAAAACCCCGGCTTGGCCGGGGTTTTTTGTTTATTAAGGCATCGAACATCAGGCGAAATGACAAAGCCCCGGTGCATTTTGCACCGGCAATTGCAATAATCGGACAGGCAAATGTCACCCCCGGACCACAGCAAAAGATTGTTTTTATTCTGGACTGCGAGTTATTAAGGGTCTATTAAAAGATATATGCTCTTATGCAAGGTTGAGACTTCGCAGGCAAGAAGCTCAACGATCTGTGACGTCTTCCGGCTGGCGAGCGGGTTACCGCATTAGCCAGCCGAATTGTCTCTGGGCTCAATACGACATCCATGACAGAATCATTCCTTGTCGAAAATCGTCTTGGTTACCGTATCCTGCGCTGGGTACTACTGACAGCGCTGGTGGCGGGCATCATGCTGAGCGCCATGCAGGTTATCTTCGACGCCCAACGCGTGTCCGAAGAGCTGAACCAGAATGCGAGACAGACCCTGGCCCTCGTTCGTGATGCAGCCACACAGGCGGTATACAGTATCGACGAGGATCTTGCGCGGCAGGTGGTCGATGGCCTGTTCAAGCAGGCGGCAGTGCGTTTTGCCAGCATCCGACATCCGGACGGCACCATTCTCGCCGAGCGCACACGCCCCCTTGAGACAGCCTCCTACCGCAGCATTACCGATGTCATCTTCAAACCAGAACGCACCTACTCCGTACCACTGATCAAAAATGACCCCCAGCCGGTGACCTACGGCACCCTGGAAATTCGACTGGATACGGTGCATACCGCCCGCCTCTGGCTGGAACGGGCAACCCTGACCCTATTATCCGGCATTGCCCGGGCCCTGATCCTGGGACTTGCGCTCTACCTCGTTTATCACTGGCTGCTCAACCGCCCACTGATGCGCATCATCGAGTCCGTCGCCGCAGTGGACCCGGAAAATCCAGGCGAACACCTGCTAAAAACCCCCGAAGGTCATCAGGGGGACGAGTTGGACATCTGGGTCAAGGGGACCAACAACCTCTTGCGCTCCATTGCCGACAGCCAGAAAAAACAGTGGGCCGCCGAGGCCCGGATCACCCGCCTGTCCCGCTACGATCATCTCACCGGCCTGCCCAATCGGGCCATGCTCTTATCACTGCTTACCTCTGCGCTGGACGACTCAAGGCGCCGCGAGCATGTCGTGGCGATCTACTGTTGCGGGCTGGACGACTTCAAAGGCATCAATGACCAATACGGTTACCGGGCGGGAGACCGCCTGCTGCAATCCATTGCCGACAGGCTTGCGATCGAACATAACGATGTTGCCCTGGTGGCGGCCCGCTTGAGTGGCGATCAATTCGTTATCGTTGAGCAGCGACTGAAGGACGGCTATCAGGCGGCAGCAACCGCGGAGTGGTTGCTGCGCGAGATCAGCCGCGCCACCCTGATCGGCGATCGGGAAGTTTCAACGACGGCAACCATCGGTATTTCACTATTCCCCGGCGACGCCCATCAGGCAGACAAGCTACTTCAGCAGGCCGAACAGACCATGACGCTGGCCAAGGCCGGCGGGCGCAACCGGTTCCAGTTTTACGTCGCCAGTATCGACCGGGAAATCCGCGAACGTAAACAGCTTGAACGGGACCTTTCCAAAGCCCTCAGCGGCAACCAGTTCCATCTGGTCTATCAGCCGCAGATCAATCTGGAAATGCGCCGCGTGATTGGCGCCGAGGCCTTGATCCGCTGGCAGCACCCCGAACGAGGCCTGATACCCCCCGACCAGTTTATTCCTCTGGCAGAACTTAACCATTCGATTATCGAGATTGGCAATTGGGTACTGGATCAGGCCTGCCAGCAAGCTGCAGCCTGGTGCGAGAAAGGGATGCCCATCCGTATCGCCGTCAACCTGTCTGCCGTTCAATTACGTCAGGATGATATTGTCGAGCGGGTGCTTGAAGTCCTCAAGCGTCACTCGCTGCCACCCAACCGCCTCGAACTGGAAGTCACCGAAACCAGCTTCATGGAAAGCCTGGACGAAGCCGTAGATAAGCTGACCAAACTGCGCAATGAAGGTATACAGATCGCTGTGGACGATTTCGGCACCGGCTACTCGTCACTTACCTACCTTAAGCGCCTGCCGGTCCAGCACCTGAAAATCGACAAACAGTTTATCCACGACCTCCTGGTTAACGACGATGACACCCGCATCGCCAACACCATTATCGACCTCGGCAAGAGCCTTAATCTCGATGTTGTTGCTGAAGGGGTGGAGACAGAAGAGCAGGAAGTCTACCTGCGAACCCGCGGTTGTATGCTTGCGCAGGGTTACCTGTTCAGCAAACCCCTGACTCCGGACGTCTTCGAAACCTTCGTCAGCGAATTTCACAGAAGCTTCGACAAAACCGAATTACCGGGCTAAGCCATAGCTGCTCCGGCCTTTCCTCCCCAACAAGACGCTTATCGCCCCAACAATTCAGCCCGCGAATGCTATGCTTTTACGAACGCCACGCGCCCGGCCCTGCATGATGCTATTGCAGGGCCGGGGAAGTATCGTGTCGATGTAAAGACAACTGAGGATCCCGCATGTCTACAACCACCCTGATCGGTCTGGCCGTCATTCTGGTCGCAATCATCTATACCGCAACCATGTACAACCGCTTGGTGACGTTACGGAATCGTTTCAAGAACGGTTTTGCCCAGATCGACGTGCAGTTGCAGCGACGCCATGACCTGATCCCCAATCTGGTCGAAGCCGCCAAAGCCTATCTGACACACGAGCAGGAAACACTGACCCGGGTGATTGAAGCCCGCAATCAGGCGGTGGTCGCCAAGAAAAGTGCAGCGGAGAACCCTGCTGACGGCCAACGCATCGGCAAGCTGTCCAGTGCGGAGAATATGCTGACACGGGCACTGGCGGGCTTCTATGCGGTTTCCGAGAATTACCCGGACCTCAAGGCCAACCAGACCATACAACAGTTGATGGAGGAGTTGTCCAGCACCGAAAACAAGGTAGCCTTTGCCCGTCAGGCCTACAACGACTCGGTGATGACGTACAACACCTATCGCGAACAGTTTCCCAGCAACATCCTCGCCGGCATGTTCGCCTTCAAGCCGTCACAACCGCTGGAGCTTGAAAACCCCGAAGCCCGTCAGGCACCCAAGGTGAGTTTCTGATCGGGAACTGAACCATGAGCTTCTTCGACAATCAGGACAAGGCGCGCCGTAATACGCTTGTCCTGTTTCTGCTGTTTCTCAGTGCCGTCGCACTGATCACGTTAGCGGTGGACTTTGTAGGCTACCTGGTGGTGCGCACGGAACAGGCGGGGATCGACTTCCCTCACTGGCTTGCCACCAAACAGGGCCTGGCGACTTCTGCTGCCAGCATCGGCCTCATCGCAATCGGCTCCATTGCACGCTTTGCCGCCCTCGCTGATGGCGGCGAAAGTGTGGCAAATATGGTGGGTGCCCGGCCGGTGGATCCGTCAACACGAGAACCCTCGGAACAGCGATTGCGCAACATCGTCGAGGAAATGGCCATCGCCAGCGGTGTGCCCATGCCTCGTCTGTACATCATGGACCAGGAAACCAGCATTAATGCCTTTGTCGCAGGTTACGAGCCTAACCAGGCTGTACTGGTCGTTACCCACGGCGCCCTCAGTGAGTTGACCCGCGATGAACTTCAGGGCGTCATCGGGCATGAGTTCAGTCACATCCTGAACGGCGATATGCGCATTAACGTACGCTTGATCGCGATTCTGGCCGGCATTCTCCTGATCGGGCAGGTAGGACTCTTCCTGGTGCGCTCGGGAGGTCTACGCAGCGGTCGCTCCCGGGGAGATCGCAACAATGCGGCAGCGATAGCCGTAGTTGGCCTGGCGTTAACGCTGATCGGCTTTATCGGTGTTTTCTTCGGCCGCCTCATCAAGGCGGCGATATCGCGTCAGCGCGAGCGCTTGGCGGACGCATCCTCGGTGCAGTTCACCCGTAATCCGGAAGGCCTTACCGGGGCCCTCTATAAGATCGGCATCCACGGCAATACCTCGCTCCTGCAGCACACCTCCCATGCCGAAGAGATGAACCATCTGTGCTTTGGCGAGACGATCACCATGATGTGGAGTTCCCTCCTCGCGTCGCACCCGCCCATCGAAGACCGAATCAAGGCCATCGACCCCAGCCTTCTGACCCGAATGCGCGTGAGGTACGGCAAGGCCGGCGCGCCCAGGACGGGGCACGGGGACACACTGCCGGAGGACAGCCTTGGCTTTGCCGGAAATGGAGCTTCATTTGCGGAGCAGCCTCCCTCAGCAAAGCTGTCCGCACGCGTGGGTACTGTCACCCGTGAAGCGGAGGACTATGCGCGCTATCTGCTGAGCCAACTCCCTCCCCGCTTCCACGGACACCTCCACACGCCGAGCGGTGCCGTTCAACTGTGCTACGCGCTGACACTGGCGGAAGTCCCATCGAACCTCCGACCCGGAATCCGCGAGGGGCTTCCGCAGGAAGGCTCCTTGGCCAGAGATGACGGGATACTGGATTATCAGTTGCAGACACTGAAACAGCTGGGCAGCAACTATCGCCTGCCGTCTCTGGAGCTGGCCCTGCCTGCACTGAAGCGCCTACCTGCACCGGAGCGGGTAGAACTGACCGGCTTATTGCGGGAAATCGTCGTTTGCGACGGACGAATAAACCTTTTCGAATTCGCCGTACTCAACTTCGTCAGCAAGCACCTGAGCCCCAGCGCAGGCCGAGCCCGTCGTATCCGCTTTCGCAGCTACAGCGCGGTAAAGGGGGATATCCTGACCCTGCTCTGGCTCATGTCCCGGGCCGCGAGCGACGACGCAACGGCCGCCGAGACCCTTTTCAAGCGCACAGCAGTGACCTTTGTGAATGACCCTGAAATTCCTGACGATAAAGGTGTGGGGGCTGAAGCATTGCAGCGGGCACTGCAACGACTGGCGGCACTGTCACCGATGCTTAAACCGGCAGTGCTCGATGCCTGCGGAGATTGCGTGCTGGCCGACGGGAAAGTACGCAGCCGGGAGTACGAGTTGCTGCGACTGGTTGCCGATCAACTCGACTGCCCCATGCCGCCACTACCCGCAAACCCGGCCTGATCGATTACTTGCTGTGCTGGACGAAATCGTTCGCCTCAAACACTGAGTCCACATCCGGCTTCGCCATCGACGTATCGACACCCTTATCGTGCTTTCTGTGAAGATCCAGATTCACACGCCAGAGGGTGTCGAACTTACGCTGGGTGGCGACAGCACCTTGATCCTTGGTGCGGATAATCGTCGGGCGCAGGAAGACCAGCAGGTTCTCCTTCACCTTCTCCCGCGATTGGGAAGAGAACAGTCTACCCAGATAGGGAATATCGCCCAGCAGAGGCACCTTGCTCTCCACTGTCTTGTAATTCTCCTGAATCAAGCCGCCCAAGACGATGGTCTGCCCATTGTCCGCCAAAACCGTGGTCTTGATTGAGCGCTTGTTGGTCACGATATCAGCGGCGTTCTGGACACTGTTGGTGACGTCTTCGGTCGTTTGTTCCACCTTCAGCCGCACCAGATTGCCCGAGCTGATACTCGGCGTCACCTTAAGGGTCAAACCGATGTCCTTGCGTTCAATCGTGGTAAACGGATTGGTCGTACCGCCGCTGGTGGTGGTGGTTTCACCGGTCTTGAACGGAACGTTCTGGCCAACCTGAATCTCAGACTCCTGATTGTCCAGCGTGATGATACTCGGCGTCGACAACAGGTTCGCCTCATTCGATGTCTGCAAGGCCTGAATCAGGGCGCCCCAGGTGACTCCACTCTTGTCTCGCTGGCCTGCCCCCAAGGTCAAACCGCCCGCTGCCGGACCGATCACCTGGCTGGACGCAATCGCCGAAATGATATCGCTCAGGCTGTTACCCACGTTGCTGAAATTGGTCCCCATCACCGGTACGGTGCCACCGGACTGGTCCCCGATACCGAACTGAACACCCAGATCGCGATTGGTATCGTCACTGATTTCCACGATGGCCGCTTCGATCAACACCTGAGCCCGCCGCACATCCAATTGGGCAACGACCTTGTCGACTTCGCGCATGATCGAAGGATCGGCCCTGACCACCAAAGCATTCAGGCCTTCATCCGGCAGGATGGCAAAACCCTGGCCGGCGGAGCCTCCACCCCCTGGATTGGAGCTGCCCTTCATTTCCTTGGCCACTTCCCCCATGACACCTTTCAGGATTTTCGCCATGTCCTTGGCGTCTGCGTGCTGGAGGCGAAATACCTTGGTCGTTCCCCCACCGACAGCCGGCTGATCCAGTTTCTCGACCAATTGGCGCATCTTTTCCCGGAAATTCTCGTCGCCGCGAATGATCAGGCGATTGCTTCGCTCATCCGCAACCACACTGTACTTGCCGGCAACACCGCTGTTTTTGCTTGCCCCCAACTCTTCCGGAGCCAATTGCTTGAGCAGCTTGACCATGTCATCCACCCAGGCCTGTTTCAGCTGGATCACGTCGACATCGTATTTGGAGGGGCTATCCAACTCTTTGACGATACGTTCTATGCGAGCGATGTTGGATGCATGGTCACTGATGATGAGCGCGTTGGCCGCCGCAACCCCGGCAAGATGTCCATATTTTGCCACCATTGGCCGCAAAATCGGCACCAATTCAAGCGCATTGGCATTGTTGACCTGGATGACCTTGGTGATCAGCTGTTCACCCGGTATTCTCTTGAAACGCTTGAGGTTTTCTGCCGACTGCTTGGCATCGATTTCCGGCACGACCTTGATCGCCTCTTCGCCGGGAATCGCAGCGAACCCATGCACCTGAAGGACCGACAGGAAAAGGTCGTAGATCTCACTTTTGTTCATTGGCGCACTGGAAAGCACCGTCACCTTGCCTTTGACACGCGGGTCCACCACGAAGCTGTAGCCGGTGATATCGGCAACCTGCGTTATGAACGCGCGGATATCGGCATCCTTCAGGTTAACCTTCCAGGTCTGCTCCTGCCTCGACGAAACTGTTGCCGGGCCAGACATCGAGGTCGCCGCAATCGCATGAAGCGGCAACAGAAAAACCATCAGCAGCAGAGCGAGAGCCGGACCGACGGTCGCGGTAGAGAGCCATCGAGCCTGCGACGAACTTATACGCGGAGAAGACACTGTAGCTTGCATCATGCGACGTTCGAATCCCGTCCAATTGCCGAATATTATTTTCAGGGGTGCAGCGGATACGTCAGAGTAAATTGGGTATCGCCCCGCTGGACCTCGATTTGTAGCTGTCCCTGTTCATACCATTGCTGCAGCATCTGTCGATCCTGCTGGATGTCACCCAGGTTGTGACCATTCACAGACCGGATGACATCACCCTTTTTCAGGTCCAACGCGGACAACATCGGGTTATTCCCGTTAAAGACATAACCTGCCGGCAGCCCCGGCTTAACCGCCTGCAAACCGGCGGATGCCAAGGCCGCCTGCGGGTTGTTCGCCAACTGGGACGACGCTTCCGCCAGCACCGAACCCGGCGACGCCGTTCTAGCCGCCTCAATGGCCTGACGCTCTTTCTCCGCATCGGCAAAGGAAAGGGCTTCCACCCGGCCGGCGCGACGCAGCAAAATCTTGTCCGACTGCACCTCGATCAACTTGGCGTTACCGGGCAGCATGTCGCCGACCTTGTAGTACTCGGTGTCTCCGCCGTTCTGTGCAACTATAGCACCGGACTCTTCACCCCGCTGTCCAACCAGCACACCTTCAAGCACCAGTTGCAGCTGTGTCTGCGGGGCTGTCGCACTGATTACCTGTGGTACGCCTTGCGACGACTGCCCCAAACCAAACAGGTTCAGCTCATCCAGTCGCACCTCGGGCAATGCCGATACCGTTCCGTTTGACACGCCACCCACATAGGGCGACGCAACAGGCCCAGCAGACCAGGCCAGCGTCCATGTGAACTTGCCCAACAGCCAGCCACCTTCCACAAACATCAGGATCAGGAACAGATTGGCTAAAATAATCGCCAACCTGGCCGGAAAACCGCCCGCCCCGTTCACCCGACCTGACTGTTGGACTGCCGTCGCCACGCCAATGCCTCTCACCGCCTGCTAGCCGAAAGCCGGCAGGACTTTCTGCCGCATTCTGAACACAATCGCACCCGGCCCGACCGAGGCCGGCCAGCTCTGACCCGCCAGATCCAGGAGGTGGCGATAAATCAGCAGCTCGACCACGCCGTCCGGCGAAAGGTTGAGCTGTGCCGCAGCCTGATGATCACCGGTTCTACTCACGGAAACCGTCAGGACCTGACCCTGGCGCCGCAAAAGCGCTTGCATTGGCGGCATCGTGGCCTGTTGCATCGTCTGTCCCATAGGCCAGGTCACCAGCCCGCCCGGCCAATTTGCCTCCCCGTTGGCGACCGACCACCCTTGCCCCTCCCAACCCAGGGAGAGGTTACGGATCGTGACGCTGCCGGCCAGATTGGCACCACCCTGAGCCTGAACCAAGCGACTGAACTCCGGCATGTAGAGCTTGCCACGCACATTGACCACGACATGCTTTTGTCCGAGCACCAGCACGTCACCCTGCAATCGGGATTGTGCCGACTCCAGTGTCCAGTTCACCGGCAGCTGACCATGCAGCAGCGATCTCATCTGGAACGACCAGGTCAAGCGCGTAGGGATATTGTCCAAGCGAATCCGGGCCGCGCCCTGCCAGATCGTACCGCCCACCTGCGTAACGGACATGCCTGGCGGAAGACCAACTTGCGGCGCAAGCCATCGCCAAGCCCATCCCGCCGGGAGCTGAACCAGCAACGCAACCAGATAGGCACACAGCGCCAGTAATAGCAGACCGATCCACTTTCCAGGCCCCAGGCGAAATTGGGGGGCTTTTGTTCTCATAGCGTGTCTCGAGGACTCCTCGCGGCCCCGGACGACCGCCGCACATCCTGCCCATAGTATGGCACAGGATAAAATCGGAAAACGGCAAGTCTAGCAAAGCGATGCAGCAAATACATGAAGGGATTTCTGATTTTGGGCTCCCATCACAACTCACTGAGGGAAAATAGCGATAGCAGAAGGAAGATAACGGCGGTTTGTGACAGGTACATAACAACAGCGGCATGCCCACCAGCGCCTACCCTGTTTATGAAAACCCACAAAAAAACCCCGCGCAAAGCGCGGGGTTTTTCGAGAGCAAGGGGTCAGGCAGGCTTACATCATGCCGCCCATACCACCCATACCGCCCATACCGCCCATGTCAGGCATACCGCCACCGGCTTTATCGTCTTCCGGATGCTCGGTCACCATACACTCGGTAGTGATCATCAGACCAGCGACAGAAGATGCTGCCTGCAGCGCGGAACGGGTAACTTTCGCTGGATCCAGGATGCCCAGCTCGATCATGTCACCGTATTCGCCGTTGGAAGCATTGTAACCGAAGCTACCTTCACCCTGCTTGACCTTGTCAACAACCACGGAGGCTTCACCGCCGGAGTTGGTGACGATCTGACGCAGCGGAGATTCCATCGCACGACGCAGGATGTTGATACCTACGTTCTGATCTTCGTTGTCGCCTTTCAGGTCTGCAATGGCTTGCAGAGCGCGGATCAGCGCAACACCGCCGCCAGGTACCACGCCTTCTTCCACCGCAGCACGGGTGGAGTGCAGCGCGTCTTCGACGCGGGCTTTCTTCTCTTTCATTTCCACTTCGGAGCCAGCACCGACCTTGATCACAGCAACACCGCCTGCCAGCTTGGCAACGCGCTCTTGCAGCTTCTCTTTGTCGTAGTCAGAGGTGCTGTCTTCGATCTGCTTGCGGATCTGCTCAACGCGAGCCTGGATGTCGGCTTGCGCACCAGCGCCGTCGATGACAGTGGTGTTTTCCTTGGTGATGTTGACGCGCTTGGCGGTACCCAGGTCGTCCAGGGTAGCGTTTTCCAGGGACAGGCCAACTTCTTCGGAAATCACGGTGCCGCCAGTCAGGATAGCGATATCCTGCAGCATTTCCTTGCGACGATCACCAAAGCCCGGCGCCTTGACGGCAGCGACTTTGACGATACCGCGCATGTTGTTCACCACCAACGTTGCCAGGGCTTCGCCTTCAACGTCTTCGGAGATGATCAGCAGCGGCTTGCCGGCTTTAGCGACAGCTTCCAGAACCGGCAACAGTTCGCGGATGTTGGAGATCTTCTTGTCAACCAGCAGGATGTAGGGGCTATCCAGCTCAGCCGCCATGTTGTCCTGGTTGTTGATGAAGTAAGGAGACAGGTAGCCACGGTCGAACTGCATACCTTCGACCACGTCCAGCTCGTCTTCCAGGCCACGGCCTTCCTCAACGGTGATAACGCCTTCTTTACCGACGCGCTCCATCGCCTTGGCGATGATCTGGCCGATATTTTCGTCACTGTTGGCAGAGATGGTACCTACCTGGGCGATGTTCTTGGAGTCATCGCAGGGACGGGACAGGTCACGCACATGCTTAACCGCGACTTGAACAGCCTTGTCGATACCGCGCTTCAGGTCCATCGGGTTCATGCCGGCAGCAACGGCCTTCATACCCTCGTTCAGGATGGACTGCGCCAGAACGGTTGCAGTAGTGGTACCGTCACCGGCCGCATCGTTGGTCTGGGAAGCGACTTCCTTGACCATTTGAGCGCCCATGTTCTCGAACTTGTCTTTCAGTTCGATTTCCTTGGCCACGGAAACACCGTCTTTAGTGACGGTCGGCGCGCCGAAGGATTTGTCGAGAACCACATTACGGCCTTTCGGGCCCAAGGTTACCTTGACGGCGTCAGCCAGAATGTTTACACCCGCGACCATGCGTTTGCGGGCGGCATCACCGAATTTAACGTCTTTAGCTGCCATAGTTTCGTATCCTGTTTGCGTATTCGATCAACCAAACGTTTTCGTGACGGCTGGAAGGAACTTACTTGTCCAGCACACCGTAGATTTCGTTCTCGTTCATGATCAGGAGCTCTTCACCGTCAACTTTAACGGTGTTACCGGCGTACTGACCGAACACAACGATGTCGCCGGCTTTTACAGCCATGGGACGGACTTCGCCGTTCTCCAGAACGCGACCGTTGCCGACGGCCACCACTTCACCTTGAGACGGCTTTTCCTTGGCGTTACCGGGCAGTACTATACCGCCTGCGGTTTTTTCCTCTTCTTCCTTGCGGCGCACGACAACACGATCGTGTAACGGACGGATTTTCATTGCACGCGTTCTCCAATGTCAGGTTGTCTGTTAGCAATGACGTTGTGGGTAAGCACCGGGCACCGTAACCACCTGTTTTGCAAGCGCTTCGGCTGCACCGGCAATCTTGTGACCCTGTATGTGGGGCCGACTAAGTCTTTTTCAACACCCTCAAGCAATTTTTTTTGCCCTTAGGGTCGGATTTCTAGCGTTTTCCATCAAGCCGTTCATGCCGGCTCGCATCGGTATCCTCATCACGTCGAAATTCGCCTTCGATGATGATTTCCTCATGAACCTCGCTAAACGGGCTGTGTCCCGACGAAGCACCAAACCCCTGCCGGGTGTTGATGACCACAATCCGACGCAACACCCGGGTCGCCAGCCAGCGGCGGGTGAACGGCATCAGGCACAGCAAGCCAGCGAAGTCCGTGACGAAGCCGGGCGTAATCAGCAAGGCGCCGCCAACAGCGAGCAAAATGCCTTCGGCCACTTCGCGTGCCGGCAGCTCGCCGCTATTCAGGCGCTCATTGGCACGCATCAAGGTCGCCAACCCCTGCTGTCTCAGCATGGCGGCACCGACCACGGCCGTCAGCAGCACCAAACCGATGGTGTTGAGGGCTCCGATAATCGATCCCACCTTGATAAGAATCGTCATTTCGACGATCGGCAGGACCACAAAGGCGAGGAAAAGCAAACGCATGACGAATTCCGTCGTTCAGTGAACCGCTGCCGGGATCATGGAAAACGACCGGCAGTCCGGAATGAGCCGGTCCGCCGCCCAGATGTCACTTGGGCTATAATCGCCGACACTCATCCATCCACAGATATTAGGGCTCGCAATGAAACTTCAAGACGCAGTCGTTGCAATCACCGGCGGCGGCCAGGGTCTGGGCCGCGCCATGGCCGAATTCCTGGCGGCTCGCGGCGCCAAACTGGCCTTGATCGACCTCAACCAGCAACGTCTCGATGAGGCGGTTGCCGCCTGCCAGGCCGCCGGGACGGAAGCTCGCGCCTACCTGTGCAATGTGTCCAGGGAAGCGGATGTCGACAACACCTTTGCACAGATCGTCAGTGATTTCGGGCGCCTGGATGCCCTGGTCAACAACGCAGGCATTCTGCGCGACGCCATGCTGGTCAAGGTTAAAGACGGCGCGATTGAGAAGCGCATGACGCTGGAGCAGTGGCAGGCCGTCATCGACGTCAACCTCACCGGCGTCTTTCTCTGCGGGCGGGCAGCAGCCACCCATATGATTCAGGGTGAAAATGCGGGCTGCATCGTCAATATCTCCAGCATTTCCCGAGCGGGCAATGTGGGACAGACCAATTACTCGGCCGCCAAAGCCGGAGTCGTTGCCATGGCCAGTGCCTGGGCCCGTGAGCTGGCCCGCTACAAGATCCGCGCCATGGCCATCGCACCGGGATTCATCGAAACGGAAATGACGGCCTCCATGAAGCCGGAAGCGCTGGAGAAGATGACCGCCGGTATCCCCGCAAAACGCATGGGCAAACCGGAAGAAATCGCATCGACGGTTGCCTTCATTCTGGAGAACGACTACCTCTCCGGTCGGGTAATCGAAGTCGACGGCGCACTGCGACTCTGACCGCGGCAAGCGGGGTGCCGGCAAACAGGCATCCCGCCAGACTATCCCTTGTCTTTACGTCAGATTCAACGATCGGTCATTGCGACCCGATTGAAACCCCCTGCCACCCTCTCAAGCTCCGCCGCCAGCGCCAGCAGGTCTCCATCGGCGCCATAGGGACCGATAACCTGCACCCCCACGGGCAGCCCTTCATCCGTCCAATAGGTCGGCACGGACATGGCCGGCAGGCCCGCCAGATTGGCAATCGCCGTGAAGGGTGTTGCCTTGAGCGTATCCAGAAACAGCTTTTCCAGCGACGGTGCCGGTATCCATCCGCCCAGGTGCAGTCGGTCGACAATCGTCATCCCCAACTCTTCCGCCGCCTTGGGGCGCAGTTGCCCCAGCTTAGGCGCAGGCTCGCTGAGCACGGGGCAGAGGATCATATCGAAACGCTCGAACGCCGACAGCATCTGCCGGCGGAGACGGCCCCAGCCCATCCGTGAACGCACGTAGGCCCCGGCGGGATAGTGCCGACCGACGGCCGCCAGCATCCGGGTTGCAGGCTCGATATGCGAACGGGCATAGGCCACACCAAAATTTTCCTCGATGGCCAGCACTTCGGCCGTCACATGGGCCAAGTAGAGCGCCATATAACAGCGGGCGACTTCGAGCCCCTCATAGGGTATCGCAGTAGGTTCAACAGCGTGCCCCAGCGAAGCCAACTGCTCCGCAGTCGCCTCCACGGCAGTCCGGCATGCCGGATCGACGATATTCCCCAGGGGCGAATCGCAAAAATACCCAATGCGCAATTTCTCGGGCGGCACCTTGATACGCTCGCGATAGTGGCCCGGAGGCGGCGAAAAGGGGACCTGCGCCGTCGGGTCCTGACGAACCACGCAATCCAGCATGACAGCAGAGTCTCTCACTGAACGGCTGAGGATATGCTCCGCAGACGCACCATCCCAAACCTCCGGATAGACGGGGCCGGTGGGCACCAGGCCCCGCGACGGCTTGAGACCGAAGAGGCCACAGCAGGCGGCCGGAATACGAATCGAGCCACCACCGTCGCTGGCCGACGCCATCGGAACGATACCTGCCGCAACCGCCGCAGCAGACCCGCCACTGGAGCCGCCTGCAGAGCGATCACTGGCCCAGGGGTTTGAGGTTTTGCCAAAAGCCTTCGGTTCCGTAGTCGCCAGCAGGCCGAACTCCGGCGTATTGGTCTTGGCCATGATATTGACGCCCGTCTCCTGAAAGGCGTTCACCAGATGGCTGCTGTAATCGACGCGTCTATCAGCGTAGGCCGCCGAACCGTCCGTCAAGGTCTCACCGGCAAGGGCGCCGAGAAGATCCTTGAGCATGAAGGGCACACCGGTGAAATCGCCATCCGGTAGGCCCTGCCGAAGCTGTGATCGCGCACGTTCGTAGAGGGGTGTGATAATCGCATTGATCCGGGGGTTGACGGCTTCCGCCCGACCGATGGCCAATTCCAGCAAGGCTTCGGCCGTCACGTCGCCTCGACGCACCGCTTCCGCCATACCGACTCCATCGAGCACCAGATATTCGTCCATTCGCATGCGGAAACTCTCCCTTCCCAGAATCATCGTTGGTATTGTTATGGATCTTTGTACTGTACCGCCAACCGCTAACCGTGCCGACAGAACAGCCTGAGGACGCTCAATTATGACACAGGTGTCACGCAAGCAACTTGTCTGGCAGGTGGTCAGTACGATCCCGCCCGGACAGGTCGCCACCTACGGCCAGGTCGCCCAGTTGGCCGGACTCTTCGGCCAGGCCCGCTATGTCGGTTATGCGCTTGGACAACTGCCCGCAGGACATGAAATCCCCTGGTATCGTGTGATCAACAGCCAGGGACGAATCTCTTTTCCCCAGGGAACGCCAGAAGCCATGGAGCAGGCCCAGCGCCTGCGAATGGAAGGTGTTGAAGTGCGCGACGGGAAAATCAGCCTGCGCCGTTTCGGCTGGGAGCCCTAGGCAGTTGCTCGGCCGGCGACATTTCGCCATGAGAGGCGACAAGACGGTCCAGCGAAGGTCCGATATAAAGCACACGCCAGGCCAGCAAAATGGCAGGAATCCCTAACAGGGACGAAATAAAGAAAAAGCCCGCATAGCCGTACTCCGCAACCAGCCACCCCGAAAAGCCGCCGATGAACTTGCCCGGCAATGTCATCAATGAACTGAACAGCGCATATTGCGTCGCGGTGAAAGCGGCATTGGTCATGCTCGACAGCCACGCAATGAAGGCCACAATGGCGATACCAGAGCTCAGGTTCTCCACGCTGACGGCAAATGCCAGGGTCACCAGATTAGGCGGTAGCATCGCCACCACCACAAATAGCAGGTGGTTCGCCGCCGCCAATATCGCCCCCAGCAGGAGAATCTTACGGACCCCAAATTTCATCACCAGACTGCCGCCCACCAGCGAGCCGAGAATGGTCATGAAGAAGCCGAATATCTTGGTGACACTGGCCACCTCGGCCTTGGAGAAACCAAGGAATTTCAAGTAGAAGGGATTGGCCATGACGCCCATGCTGATATCGCACACCCGATAGAGGGCCACCAGGGCCAGGAGCGTCACCGCAAACCGGCGATAGCGGGTCACGAAATCGATAAAGGGCCCCATGACCACGGTGGAGACCCAGGCCTGTATCCTGACCCAACGCTTCGGCACTCGGCCCCGCCCGGCCATGCGTACTTCAAGCGCTTTTTCCAGGTCCTCTGTCAGGCGCCGGTGATTGATCGCCGGTTCTGGAATCAGCAAGGCTGTGATCACACCGACACCGACCAGCGCCGCCATACACTGATAGGCAAAAGTCCAGGACCAGAACTGCGCCAGATAGAGCGCCCCTGCACCAGCGACCAGCAAGGCTACCCGATAGCCAAACACATAGGCCGCAGACATGGCCGCCTGCAACCTGGCTTCGGCGCTTTCAATGCGCAGCGCATCGATCACCACATCCTGAGTGGCGGAGGAAAAGGCCACCAACAAGCCCCAAAGCGCCAGCATACTGGTGTCGGTATGGGCACTGACATGGGCCATAGCCCAAAGCCCTGTGGCAATTCCGGCCTGCGCCAACAGCAGCCAGCTCCGCCGCTGACCGAAAAGGCGGTAGAGTATCGGCAACCGTAACTGGTCGACGACCGGCGCCCATAGCACCTTGATCGAATAGGTGATTCCCAACCAGCTAAAGAAACCAATGGTTGTCGTGTTGATACCAACATCGGCCAACCGGGCCGTCAGGGTCGAGAAGACCAGCAGATACGGCAGGCCTGACGAAAATCCCAGAAAAAGCAGCGCCAGAACCGGCCAATGCAGATAGACCTGCAGCGCTTCCCGCCAGTTCGTGGCAGTCTCGGGAGAGGACGCCACACTCAGTCCCGGAAGTTGTCGAACTGCAGGGGAATATCCAGTTCTGCCGCCCGCAACAACGCGATGGTTTCCTGCAGCTCGTCCCGTTTCTTACCGGTGACCCGCAACTTGTCGCCCTGGATACTTGCCTGCACCTTGATTTTCGATTCCTTGATGCGCTTGACCAGGTCCTTGGCTGTCGGCTGATCGATTCCTTCGCGCAACGAAAAATGACGCCGTACCAACTTGCCGGACCGGCTTTCCTTTTCTTCTTTCAACGCCCGCAAGTCCAGTTGACGCTTGGCAAACGCCATACGGAGCATATCGATCATCTGCTCGACCTGAAATTCCTGCTCGGCACCGACCGTGACCTGCTTGTCAGCCAGCTCAAAGGACGCTTCGACATTCTTGAAATCCCACCGGTTCCCTAACTCGCGTTGAGCCTGATCCACCGCGTTCTGGACTTCGTGCATATTGATTTCAGAAACAATATCGAAAGAAGGCATTGAGAAACTCCGGAATTGCAGAACAGGGCACCAAGCATAACCCAGTTCAAACTTTTGCAAATTGCCGCTGAACAGACAAGCGCATGCGCTATACTGCGGCTGCGTCGGCCCGAATTTTTACAGATGCGTGAGCATTACGCCATGCCCACGCTTCTGGAGGGTCGCTATAACACTTAAAAATATACGCAGCCCCCATAAATACACATAGCTCAGAGCACACCCATGCCGAACCTGGATCTCCCGATTCTTGTCGTCGACGACGCCAAATTCAGCAGTACTGTCGTTAGCCGGGCGCTTCGAAACGCAGGCTACCGCGACGTACGCATCGCCAACAACGCACCGGCGGGCCTCCAACTGATCGAAGAGCGACTCGTCAGCGTCCTGATTGCCGACTGGCTGATGCCTGACATGGACGGACTGGAACTCACCGATCGCGTCCGCCAGTTGGATGAACAGCACAACCATTACACCTATATCATCCTGCTCACCGCCAAGGAGAGCGTCGACGCCCTGGCGGAAGCCTTCGACCGGGGCGTCGACGACTTCATCTACAAGTCGGATATGAGCAAACAGCTCCTGCCCCGGGTCTTTGCCGCAGACCGCCTGGCCGACCGCCACAATACGTTGCTGGTTGCCAATCGCCTGCTGGTGGAAAACAACAGGGAGCTGGAAGCGCGCAATATCATTGACCTGGAAACCGGTCTGGCCAACGCAACCTATGCCCGCGAACGCCTCCAGAAGAACCTGCGGCATACGGAATCCCGGGGTGGCGCAACTGCCTATGTCCTGATCGGTATCCGCAACTGGCAGGGGCTGCGTAAGCAGTATTCGCCAAGCATCATCAGCGAACTCGCCTCCGGGATCGGTCACCGTCTCAGCCACCTGATCCGGCCCCTGGACGCCCTGTGTCGTGTCGGCGACAATCAATATGCCATCGTTGCCCATTTTGCCAGCGCCGATCACTGCTCGCCCAGCGTGTTCAAACGTATCCACGACGGCATTAACCACAAGGCGTTCAAGACGACCGCCGGCTATATCTCCGTGGAAGCCGGAACCGCCCTTTGCGCGGCCAGTTCCGAAGATGGAACGCCAACGGTTCAGGACGTCGAAAAAGGAGCCATTACGGCGCTCATGCGTTCTTACGAAACCCGCGTGCTGACGGAAACCCGCCCCGCCCGGGTGACAACGCGGGAAGCCTGAAGCCCCCCTCCTCCCCAGAGCGCCCCGCAACGGAATGCTCTGGGGGCGCAACTTCCCTGGTCACGTTCGAGCATATTCCTCTCCCCGCCGTACAACTGCAGACCTTTTTCCCCTTTGCCGCGATAACAGACCGCGTTTACCAAAGCCGGTGATGCACTTCTCACGCGAAACCCTTCAACTAAAATGAGAAGTATTATCATTAACAATAAATCCTGTTATGATCCTCTCGATTCTGCCATCGCGGCGGCCGCCACCGGTGACTGTTTGCGGCAACCCACTCAAGTACGAGGATCATTATGCGCCACTCCATTCGCCTCTTTGGGCCCTGGCTGATAGCCCCATGCATTCTCGCTGGCACGGCCAACGTACAGGCGGACGTTCACGTCCGGGTCAAGGACAATACCTTCCACGTCGCTCCCGGCATGCTCGCCTACACCGAATTCGAGCTGTCCGGTGAACCCCTGGCAGAATCACTGGGCCTGGATCTGGACGTACTATCGCCGTCGGCCATCGATAAACCCTACCCCTTCGATTACGCCGCCGGCATCGAGAGCTATGAGTATTCCGAAGAGGCCATGTACGCACTGGATTACCAGTCCCACCTCGGCCCTCACCTGGCCAACGGCCCGCGCAATGCCCATCGGGGCGGTACCTTGGCCGACCTCGGCAAGCGCTTTATCGACCTGAGCCAGGCGGTGGGCTTCTCGCCCGATGAAATCCCGCTCAATATGTACCCGATTTCATTGCCACTGAGCGCCGGTATTCCCCAGTTCGGACAGCCGGTCGATACCCGCATCGTGAATCACGGGGAAGTCACTGTTGAGGAAGCCAATGGCCAGAAGAAAACCCTGACGACAGATATCCCGGCCTACTACCGCGACTTCAAGACCCTGGCGTGGGACCCCAAGGGTATGACCATGAGTCTCGAGCCTGCGGCCATCGGCGGCATGCTGTTGAAAGAAGTCATGTGGTCCCAGGATTTCCTCGGCACCATGCATTCGCGCAAGGACGACCAGGAAGTCGAAGCGACCAGCGCCACCATGGATCAGGGCGACCAGTACGCTCTGGGCGACTCCGCCGTGGACGGCTTCAACGGCGTCGTACTGACCGAACTTTCCCTGGACAAGATGACGCTGATGCAGAACCGCCTGGCTTTCAACGGCAAAACGCTGGGCGCCAAGATCAGCCCTGACTACGACCCGGCCAAGGGTCCCATCTGGTTCCCCCACAGCACCCGCGTGGAGCTGGTGCAGAAGCACGGTTTGAACGCCCTGGGCAAACTGACCGTCGACGACCGCAGCTCTACCCTGCGGGACGAATGGATGTTGCTGTGGCCGCTCGCCGAATATTACGGCTTCAGCGATCAGCGGGCAGCCAACACGCACAAGAAGGCCGCCTTCCAGGCGGTTTTCGACGGCAGCCCCTTTGCAGCGGCACCGAAGGTCAATATCGACAGGAATCCCCACAACGACATTGCCGGAGAGGATGCCTTCTCGCTCGCCAGCAATCTCTCCCACTTGGTATTCCGCAATCTGCAGGCACTGCATTTCAATAAGGCAGCCGGCACCCTGGTGGATCGCTGGAACGGCAAGCCCGGCAACCACATCACTATCTACGACGCGGCCTACGCCCTGGTCGCCCTGGACATCTACCAGCGCGCACAAAATGCCGAGCCGGTCGGCTATGCCAGCGCGGCGGTTGCCAGCACCGTCCTCAAAACCCCAGAAGGCGAAGCGGCCAAGGCCATGATTCGCCGGCAGGCAGATTTCCTGCTCAAGCAGGCACTGGGCGCAAACGGCCTGGCCCACGATGGCCTGACGCTGGACCCCCAGGGCAAGGCGACAGCCGCAAGCCCTGCCGACAAAAAGCAGTCCCTCGGCACCCAGTTCGCCCTGCTTCGCGGCCTGGGCGCGGCCTTTGCCGCTACCGGAGACAGCCGCTACCGACAAGCGGGACGCCAGCTCTACCTGACCATCGAAAAACGGATGTTTGATCCCAGCATCGGTACCTGGGCTGATAAGCCCGGCCAGCCCACGCTGCACACAGCCTGGACCGAAGCAGCCATCAGTGGCGGTCTTCGCACCGCGATGCAGCAGTTGCGCAATGAAGGCCCGGAAAGCAGCCCCGAACTGGAGTTGGCTCAGCTGGCGCAGCGCTATGTCAGTTGGTTCCGCACCGTGATCAACGGCCCTCGTCTGGGCGAAGGCATGCAGCAGGCGGAGTGGCTGGAAGATACCGGTGAAAATATGATTTCCGGCGAAGGTGGGGATACCGATCACGACCACGTACCCCAGATCACCGCCGCTGGCGGGCCTCATGGCACTGCCATGGTCATGGCCGGTAGCGCTGAGGTTTCTGAAAAATAAGTCACTTCCGTGAGCCGGGTCACCCATAAGGATGGCCCGGCTTGGCAGCCACCATCACTTCCATTAAAATGAGAACCAGTTACAAATGAGATTAATGATAAAACGTCAGGTTATCTTATTCTCATTATGTTCGGGTCGGTGACGTTCCTGCGGTTCAGCTCGTCATCCCCCTCTCATTTTCGAACAACCAGCGGTGTCTCCATGACTGCGATGTCCGTCGGCCATGAATCCCTCGATTTGGCGCAACGCTGCAAAGCCCGTTGGCAGGCGCTTGCCTATCGCAACCGTACAGCGGAATGGACCCTCTACGCATTGGCGTTCAGCGGCCTGCCATTGATCGCCGCCTTTTCCGCCGACTGGCAATGGCAACGCTGGGATCTGGTCGGTCATGCGCTGCTGGGAACCTTTGGTTTTATCACGCTGATCTTGCCTTTCTGGTCTTCTCACCGCCGCCTGCTGCTGAGGTCCCGGAAAAGCTTTCTCCGCATGACGGGGCGCATCACCGAAGTCCTGTTGCTGGTGACCGGTGCCTCCGGTTACTACCTGATCCTTTGGGGAAATCGTGGCGGCCCCTTGGGTAATCTCGTTCACCAAGCCCACTTGATTGCATCGTTGGGCCTGACGCTGGTTGTCATGCGACACGCCTGGCGCTGGTCGGTGCTTCAGCCGCTCTGGAAACGTCTCGGATTGGGAGCCCGCTAAGCATGTCGCGTTTACTGCTTGGGCTGGCATTGCTCGCCGTCGCTCATCTCGCCAGCGCTGCTGTCAGCAGCCACTCGCTTATCGCCTCCCCTGACGGGAAATTCCTCTATTCCGCGGATTTCGACAGCGGCTATGTCTCCCGTATCGAGACGGCCAATCCCAAATCGCGGCTCGAAAGACAGGTCGGCAAGGATATCCGTCGCCTGGCGCTGGACAGTACGCACCAATTGCTGGCCGCCACCGACTATCGGGCTGAAGACGTCCTCCTTCTCGACGCCAGGAACCTTAAGGTGAAACACCGCCTGCACCTGCCCAAACGGCCTTTCGGTGTGGTCTATGATGCCCGTAACCGGTTGTTCTGGGTGACCCTGTTTCAGTCGGCCAAGCTGGTCGGCATCAGCGAATCCGGAAAAGTGCTCTACAGCCAGCACACGGCCGATACGCCCCGGGGACTGGCACTGCTCAGTGACGGCCGCTTGCTGATGACCCATTCCATGACCGGCCAGGTCTCGATCTACAACACGCGCAGCCTGCCCCCGACGCTGGAAAAGCGTATTACCCTGAAAACCACCCAGAATCCGGATCAGACGGTATCCCAGGGACTCCCACGCCGACTCGACAATATCGCCGTATCGCCCGACGAACGAGTGGCCTGGTTACCCCACGTCCTGTGGAATTTCGACCACCCTTTTCAATTCCAGTCGACCGTTTTCCCGGCCATCTCCGTGCTGTCCCTGAAAGCGGGTGAGGAACGGGAAATCCCCTCCTGGCGCAAGCAGCTGTTCAAACAGATCAACCTGACCAACACCCGCAACCGTACGTTGATCGTCTCCAACCCGGCCGAAGCCGCCTTCTCGCCGGATGGCAAAAAGGTCTATGTGACGATGGCCGGCAGTGAAGACGTCCTGGTGTTCGACCGCTCACGCAGCATCCATGACCCCGGCAAGGTCGGCCCGAACAGTGACGATCCCGGTGCCAAGGCAGTGCAGTTGGTACGAACGCTGCCGGGCTCCAACCCTCGAGGGCTGGTCATCCAGGGGGATGACATCTACGTGCAGAACGCCATGAGCCTCGACCTGACCAAACTGACCCGTGGCGGCAACTCGCCGTTTGCCCGGGCGAGGGTCACCGTCGCCCAGTGGGTCAAACTGGTGGATAAGGATCCCTTGCCGGCGAAAATCCGTGAAGGCGAACGCATATTCAATGACGCCGACACCAGCAAGCATCCCTCCTACCCCATGGCGGGCGATTCCTGGATGAGCTGCGACAGTTGCCATACGGACGGCTTCAACTTTACCAACCGTTACCTGATGGCCGCAGCGCCACGCAATATCCACGAAAACGCCATTACTGGCCATGCCAGTCTCAAACACATGGTGGGCGGCGACTTTGTCGGCGACTATATCCGCATGATCCAGAATACTCAGGGCGGACTGGGACATGATACCCGCGACCAGGCAAAGCCGGTCGATCCGGATCAGCCGCCGGACAATGTCCGCCGCGACATGGAAGCCCTGCATGCCTATGTCACACGCCCCTTCAACCTGCCGTTTGTCTCAACCTGGCTGCGAGTCGATGGCGTCGATGGTCAAGGTCAGTTCCTGCACCCGCAGTCCTGGCTCAACTCCGCGACCTGTGCCAGTTGCCACAGCGACATTTTCAAACAGTGGGTCGACTCCAATCACCACTATATGGCGGGATCAGACCCCTACTACCGCCTGCTGGAAGACTTGGCCGGTAAAACGGAAGGCGAAGGTTTCAGGGCCTGGTGCCTGGGCTGCCACGACCCCGAGCGCCTGAGCGTCGGCGAAAAACAGCATGGACAGGCCAACCATATGTTCGACAAGGGCGGCCAGTTCCTTCAGCGTGCCGGATTGCATCCGACGACCCTGAACGACGAAGGCGCGTCCTGCCTGTTCTGTCATCGCATCACCCGCCTGGATGACGCTGGCGGCAACGCCAACTTCACCGTCAACCTCAAGGACCGCGCTACCTATCCTGGCGAGGACAGCAACAATGCACTGTTCCGTTGGTTCGGAAAACGACTGATCCAGGCCAAGCCTCAGGCGCACATCGACTCGTACAGTCAGCCGTTCTACAGCAGCTCGCAGTTCTGCGGCTCCTGCCACACCGAGTTTTCACCCGGTCCCGGTGCCCGCATTGTCGGCACCTACGAGGAGTGGGCCAAGTCGTCCTTTAACGCGCCCACCGATCCTGCACGCAATCGGACCTGTATCGACTGTCATATGCATGCGGACATTTCGCGTATCGGCCAACCTGTCCCCGGCTACGCGACCGATGGCGGCAAGCTGAAAAAGAATGTGGTCACGCACCAATTCACCGGCGCCAATTACTTCCTGCCCGGACTCCGCAATCCCCATCAGGCAGAAATGAGCCTGGCTCTGCTGCGAACCGCCGCGAAGCTGGGTCTCAGCCTGGACAGGAATGGTGTCGTGGTACGTGTGACCAACGTTGGCGCCGGCCACAAGTTCCCCACGGGGGTCGCCGACTTCCGGCAGTTCTGGCTCGAAGTGACCGTAACCGATGCCGAGGGCAAGGTCATTCTAGCGAATGGGCAACCGGACGCCGACGGCAAGGTACCCGACGATGCCCGTCAGTTCCGCAAGGTATTCGGTGACAAGGACGGCAAACCGGTCGGCCTCGAATTCTGGCGGTACGCCAGGATGCTGGAAGACACCCGCATCCCCGCCGACAGTTACCGTGACGAACATTACCCGCTTCCGGACCAGGTCCGTTGGCCGATCCATGTGACGGCGAAACTGGACTTCCGCATTTTCCCGGCCTGGGTCACCCGGTTGGTGCAACAGCAGAACCCGACGTTGCCGACGCCCGGCATCAAGACGCTCAATACCATTGAACAGACGTTTGGAGCCCCTCATGCTGACTAGTTTCCTGATTACCTTCCGTGAAGGGTTGGAAGCCTTCCTGCTGGTCGGGATCATCCTGACCCACCTCTCCAAACTCGGCGCCCGGCGCTACTTCCGCTATATCTACCTGGGTGTCGTGCTGGGCCTGCTGTTGTCCTTCGCCGCAGCCGTACTGTTCCAGGTCGTCGTCGACGAGTTCAACCAGGCGCTCTATCGTCAGATCTTCATGGCATCCATCATGCTGTTCGCCGCGGCCGTCCTGACCTATATGGTATTGTGGATGCAGAAGAAATCCGGCAAGAAGGTCGCCAATGTGCACGAGGACCTGTCGCAACTGGTCTCTACCGGCAACTTGATCGGATTGGTCATGCTCACCTTTATTTCCATTGCCCGGGAAGGCTTGGAAACGGTCCTCTTTTTCTCGGCGCTGGCCTATTCAACCACGAGCACCGGCGGCATCGAGGACAACGCCATCGGCGCCATATTGGGGCTGGTGGTTGCCGTTGCGGCTGTCTGGGTATTGTTCCGGTCAACCCGCAAACTCCCGATCAGGCCCCTGTTCCGCTATTCCAGCCTGTTGCTGATCCTGATCGCCGCCGGCTTGCTGGCATCCTCCGTCAACATCCTCCAGTCAGCGGACCTGCTGCCTTTCCTGACCGCTACGGCGTTCAACCTGTCCGGCATCCTGAACGATCAGGGTTCGTTCGGCATGTTCCTCCGCGGCCTGTTCGGCTATAACGCCGAACCTTCGGTGGCGCAGTTCGGTATCTGGCTGCTCTACCTTGCGGTCTTTCTCTCGATCTGGAAGCGTAGCTATCGTCATGCCTGATCTTCGTCATATTGCTATCCTTGGTGGCGGTCCTGCCGGACTGTCCGCCGCCTGGAAACTGGCCGACAACGGCTATCGCGTCACCGTTCTGGAAGCCAACGACTATCTGGGAGGCCTGGCAGCCACCCACAGTTTCGAGGGCAAGGCCGGAACCTACCGCTTCGACTTCGGCGGGCACCGCTTCCTTACCAAGAACCCGGAACTGCTCACGTTCGTCGAAAGCCTGATGGGCGACGACCTGATGCACGCCGAGCGCTCCAGCGTGATCCGCTATCGCGGCCGCACCTACGACTACCCCCTGGCGCTCGGCAACCTCCTGCGCAACGCCCCGCCAGGCCTGCTGCTGGGAGCCGGCATCGATCTTCTGGGCAAGCTGATCAACCCGCCCCGCCTGCGTGAGAGCGACGACGACATCAGTTTTGCGGACTGGATAGAGGCGCGTTTCGGCACCACGCTCTACCGCCACTTTTTCGAAGGCTATACCGGCAAACTGTGGGGCATCGATCCCCGCCAGCTCTCCGGTGACTGGGCAGCCCAGCGCATCAGCCTGATCGATCTGCGCGACGTCGCCCAGCGCCTATTGCGTCGCGCCGATAACACGCCCCGGACCTATGCCCGTCACTACCGTTATCCAAAGCACGGCTTCGGTATGATTTTCGACCGGCTGGCCGCGCTGATCGGCGAACTCGGGGGCGAGGTGCTGACCCGGGCATCGGTGACCGGCCTCCGAGCGGAAGACGGGCAGGTCCGCGCCGTCCGTTTCGATCAGGATGGACAGGCGCGGGACATGGCGGTGGATGCCGTTATCAGCAGCCTGCCGCTGCCGGACATGGTAAAAATGCTGGGCGGCCAATCCAGCCTGGGCTTCAGGGCCTTACGCTTCTTCAATATGCCGCTGGCCGGACCGGATATTTCGCCGCACACCTGGCAATACCTGTCCGACCCGGACATCCTGGCCACCCGCCTGCAGGAGCCGAGGCGTCGCTCGCCGTTTATGACACCCGAGGGCCATACCTCCGCCATGCTGGAAATTCCCTGCCAGGAGAAGGACAACCTTTGGAGGATGTCCGAAACGGAGCTGCAACCCAGGGTTCACGCCGATCTCGAGCGCTTGGGCGTCGCCGCTGGACGGGCCACGGGCGAATACTTTTCATCCTACGCCGCCCATGCCTACCCGCTGATGGCGCTGGGCTATCACCGGGAACGGCAGGCGAACCTCGATTTTCTCGGGCAGTTTCGCAATTTGCAGATGTGCGGACGCCAGGGCACCTTTCGCTATATCTTTACCGATACAGCCATGGAGATGGGCCTGCTCGCCGCCCGCTCCTTACTCGAAGACAAGGACTACCGGCATGACATCTACAATCACCGCAACGAGAAAACCGTCATCGAGGTACAAAGCGTCGCCTAACCGCCAAGTGATGGGATGGCGCAACCTGCTCCTGTGTCTCAGCTTCCTGGGGGGATTGCTGGGCACCACACAGGCTTGGGCCTATTCCTACGCGGCAGCCGGTAAGGAGCCCCTTATCGAGGGGCGGCAGGCACTGCTGACGGCCCTGCAGGCCGGTGCAAAGGCGAAGGCCCAACAGGCCCTGGATGGCATGCAGAAGGAGCTGGGATACTTGCAGCACGATTACCATGTCGATTACGCCAAGCTACTGCAACTGGCTGTGGACAAGGGCGATGCTGATCAGGCGCAAGCACTACTGGACCGGGCCTTTGCGGCAGAAATCCACCGCCGCCTGGTCGGTGCCACGCAGCATTTCGACGACTATCAGGTTGCCAAGGTGCTGGTTTTCAAGGCCAACCGCTTTCTGGAGCTGATCGAGCCCCGGCTCTCAGCCGCCAATCGGCAACAGGCAGAAACCGCCATTCGAGCCTGCGTAAAAGCCATCGGCAACCCCGGCGTGTTCGGCGTCGGTCGCCAGCCAGCTGACCCCAAGGCCTATGACCGCGCCATGAAAACCCTTCTCCAGAGCTTGCCGCAACCCTGATCCGTGACAACACGATACCCATTCCGGGCCACCGTCGTTGCCGTCGCCGTCATGGTGGGCTGCTGGCTGCTCTGGCGCTATCCGGCCCTGCCTGGCTCGGATGACGCGCTCTATTTGGCCAGAGGCGTCACACACTTCGATGTGCTGAGCTTTGCGCCGAACTTCCCTGGCTATCCTGGCCTGATCTGGCTGGCTCGCTTTTTCGCACCCTGGTCGCAAACGCCCTTTCAGGCGCTAATGGCTGTCTCCCTGGTGTTAACGTTGACGTCGGCAATACTGGCCGGAGCCATCTATCGGCGACTGACGGGAGATGAAGAGGGCGCTTTTTTCCTTTCGTTGCTCCTCTTACTGGACCCATTATGGTCTGAGGTGGCCCTGTCTGGCCTCAGCGACGGCCCGGGGCTTTGCCTCCTGCTCGCGGCCTGGCTGGCTGCACTGTATCGACGTCCGGCGCTGGCTGGCGCCCTGTGGGGGCTGGCGTTATGCGTGCGCCCTTCTTACGGGGTTCTGGCGCTGGTATTGGCAGGAGCGATTCTCCACCGAGCCAGCGCCAGACGTTTTGTTATCCCGGCAGCATTGGTCGGCCTAGTCGCCTTGCTCTTCGTGTGGTCAGCCAATGGCGTCGCCTACTTCCTGGAAGGTTGGCGTTTCTTTATCGGACATTTCACCATCTGGGGCGATGCCGTAGGAGAGCGGGGCCAAGGGGTATCCTGGTTCAGTGCATTTTCCAGGGCGGGCGTTTCGGGCCCGCTTTGGGGCTTGATGCTGATCAGCGGCCTTATTGCCACGCCCAGCCTGTATCGACGCCGGCCGGCGATGCGCCCCTGGTTGCTGCTGACAGTCGTGGCGGTGCTCTGGTGCGCGTTGGCACAAAACCCCAGGCACCTCCGGCACCTGATACCGGTGATTGCACTAGGTTGGGGACTATTCATCTCGGCCGGCTTTCAATCGATACGACAACGAGAACGGCGTGCAATCCTCACCCTCCTCGTCACGATACAAGGTATCCACTACGCGTCAGTCAGCCTGAAAGGGTCTACCCTGCCACCCATTCAGCAGGCCATTCGCTGGCTCGGACACCATTCTTCCCCCCCTGCACAACTGGTATCCCATCACGCTCCGGACTTGTTACGTCAACAATTGCCGGGTTACGGCATCATCGACGGTTATTACAGTGGGGATGCCGAGTTGGCGATGCGGGACGGCGCCTTGCGCCTGACCTCGACCAGGCCGCACCCGGAGACGAGCGTCAACCTCTGCACCCACTTCCCTGCCCGGCTGCCTGGAGACACGCCGCTCTGGCTTATCAGGCGCCATAAAGCCTGCCACTGAAACACATCATTACAAAGGGCAACCTAAAAATTACAAAGCGACATCAGTCACCAACAGATACTCACCTGATCACGACAGACATTCTTCCCGCGCCTACCTATAGTTGTAATCGTGGATTTGAGTAGTATCCCCCATGGGTGGAGGAGCTGAGTTGTAACTCCACCCTTTTTTGGGGATCTCAATCCCACCGGGGGTAACAGATTTATCAGGCTTTTCATCTTCTTCAATCTTCCCTTATTACAGCGGATCCAATGGATCCGCTTTTTTTTTGGCTATCGCTTTACCGCGTCACAACCAAGACCTCAGCAGAAGCCTCGCGCAAGACCTACACGCAACATTTTTGCCGTACAGGGTTACGCAAAATGACATTTGCTCACCGTTTAACCACAGATTTCCGGATGCTGCAGCGCTAATCTGACAATGTGGAATTGAGTAGTATCCCAACGGGTGGAGGAGCCGCGTAGTACCTCCACCACCTTTTTTGGGATTTCCACGGGGGTTACGAGATTTCAGGTTTCTCTGAGCTTTGAGGCGAGCTGAGTTGTCCGCCTTTTTTTATACCCATCCTTCCCGCTACGCGCCTCTTACCCCTCTCCCTGGAACACTCTGTCAAAGCTGCGAAAGATAGTTATTCGCAACCTGGAACCGATACGTGAAGATGTTATCGAGCACGGTGCTCGGGCTGTCGTAATACGACACGCCAATCATATCCAGCCCCCCTACCGTCGACTCCAACTGATAGAACGTCACGTTGAAACCGTCTGCATCGGCCTCGACCACATTCAGGCCGTGCTGATCGATGCGAGCCAACTTCACATCGCTGTTCGACTGGGTCAGGATCTGATCACCATTGCTCAACAGCGCGCCAACCAGTTGAATCAGTTCTGCCTTTTTCGTGGCGTCACCGCCCGCCAACATATCCGCAAGCCCACTCACCTGATGCGACAGTAGCCCGTGAAGGGTCTCAGACGTGATCGAGGAACCGGTAAACACCACCCGTCCTTCGCCGTGATCGGATACCCAGGACGAGTGAATGTCGCCGGCGATAGTCACAACACCGTTGGGGCTGTTGTCGGTCGCCATCATCGCGGGGAACAGATCGTTATCGCGGAACGGGGCAAAGCCATCCCACTGGTCCAGATCCAGGTAGAAATCGTTTTGCAGCTGAACCGGCAACTGACTCAGTTGCGAAGCCGGCAGCGTGCTCTTCAAGCCCATCACCATCTTGGTCATCGAAACCGACGATGCCAGGACCCGCCAGGTGGCATTCGATTCGCTGAAGCCCTGGGTCAGCCACTGGAACTGGGTATCCCCATAAGCATTCAAGGCCGATTTATTCGTCTGGTAGACATATGCCGCCAGCGCGTCGAAGGTTGGCTTGACGGTCAGATACCGCGAGCCGAGGTGGGAGAACAAGCCACCCTTGCCCAGCGAATAATAGGAAATACCGTCATGGCCGGCGATGTTGCCGCCAATGTCGGCTTGCAATGCAGAACCCTGCGTCGAAGTCAGGCCGCCTTGAGCCACCACCGCAGAAATCACCGTCAACAGATAGGCAGCAGACAGCTTGCCGGTCAGAACCTCTGCCACCTTAGCGGTCGCTTTGGCACCGGCCTCTGCCGCGGTAAACCCGGCGCCGGCATACTCGCACTGATACATCTGGAGGAAAACAGCCTGCAATGTGCCCTGTGTCGTGGGAGTTAATGTGCCGAGTTCCACATAATCCAAGGCGCCCGACGGGTCGTTCACGCCCGCATTGAAAATCACAGAGCCCGGGAATGCATCTTCGGGAATCACGTGATCCGGCCGGATGGTTCGATAGTCGGTCAGGAACAACTCCACATGCTGACCGAAGCGCATACTGCGGTAAATCGTGGCGGGATTGGAGATGGTGCCCACGCCGGTTGCACTGTCGACACTCCCCTGGGACAGCTCCCCTGCAAGGGTGTCGATCGCCGCAGTGGTATTCGCCACAGCACCGGCCACACTCTCCTGGTCGATCGGCATGTATTCGAAGTAGGCCTGCTCGCAGTTCCGGCGACGCTCGATATCGCCTTCACCCTTCACGCCATCGTAGTAGGTGCCATTGCACTGCCAGCAGTCATCGGAGAATTCATGGTCGTCCCAGATGGCAATCATGGGGAATTTTTCGTGAATCTGCTGCAGCACGCTGTCGCCACGGTAGGTCTTGTAGAGCTGACGGTAGTTGTCCAGGCTGCGGGCTGCATAGTAGGTCTGCCCATTGGACGACATGGCGATAGCACCGGCGGTATCGGTGAAAAGTACCTGGCGATCGGCGCTGGTCGTCTGGAATGAGGGGTTACGGTCCGTCTCGTAGATGTAATCCCCCAGATGCACGACGAAATCCAGGTCATCCATGTCCTGCTCCAGCAGGCGCAGGTACAGGTTGTAGTAACGCCCGTTGTAATCCTGGCAACTGACATAGGCGAACTTGACCTTTCGCTGGCTGTCGAGGGCCGGAGCGGTGCGCGTGCGCCCGACGTTGGAGGCAAGCCCCAGGTAGATGAAACGGTAATAGTAACGGGTATCCGGGGACAGCTGCGTGACCCGCACCTTTGCACAGAAATCATGTTCGGAGGCGACCGTCACCTTCTGGTCGACGATAACCCGCTTGAAGTGTTTATCCGTGGCCACCTGTAAAACCAGTTCCTGCGGAGGGAGGTCCGGGCGGTCAAGCTCGAGCCGGGTCCAAAGCACGACACTGGACGGCCGCGGATCGCCGGAGGCCAACGACTGGGGAAACAGCTTGGCGCGTAATTCCTCGGCTTGCTTGTTGCTTATGGGCAGACAACCGGTCACCTGGGTTAAAGCCACTGCACCTGCAGACACCACAACGGTCTTCAGAAAACGACGACGTGTTAGCGACATGGGATCTCTCCTTGCATATGAAGATTATTGTTATTTCAGACAGCGCCAATGCACCGGCCCTGTGCCCACCGCCCGGCCGGTGGACACACGACAGTTTCCATTTTCAAGTGACAGGCTTACGACCTACCTGTCGTTACCGGGGATATCCTGTTATGTCGCGAATACTGTGATAGAGCGGCTTCAGGCGGCGATACATCTGGGTATACACCTCGCGATACAGACGGTCATATAGCCTGACGTGCTCTGGATTCGGTTCGAAACGCCGCCCCACCCGCGTCATCTGCCGCACCGCCGTCGGAAAATCCGCGATCAACCCCAAACCCACGGCAGCATCCATGGCCGCGCCGAGCCCTGAAGTCTCGTAGGTATGCGGCCTCTCGGCGGGCAAATTGAAAATATCGGCCGTCAGCTGCATGGCCACGTCGCTTTGGGAGCCCCCACCCGCAACGCGCAAGCGGCGCATCTTCACCCCGCTGCGTTTCTCGATACGCTCCCGCCCTTCGCGGAGGGCGTACGCCAGACCTTCCAGAATGGCCCGATAGATATGCGCGCGGGTGTGAACATCGCCAAATCCGATAATCGCCCCCTTGGCTTCCGGCCCCGGCTCCCGGACACCCGGCGACCAATAGGGCTGCAGCATCAGGCCCATGGACCCGGGAGGCACTGCTTGTACCAGCTCGTCGAAGAGTTGCTCCGGTTGTATCCCGCGCTCTTCGGCCAGATGCCGTTCCCGCAGACCGAATTCGTGCTTGAACCAGCTGACCATCCAGAAACCGCGGTAAATCATGACTTCTGTGCAGTAATGCCTGGGAACCGCCGCAGGATAGGGCGGCATGAAGCGGATCGGTTCGATGTAGCGGGCACTGGTGGTATTGATCGTGGCCGTCGTGCCGTAACTCATGCAGCCCGTATCCGGACTGATGCCGCCCGATCCCAAGACTTCGCATGCCTTGTCCGATGCCGCTGCAATCACGGGCAGGCCTGCAGGTAATCCAAGATGCTCAGCCGCTTCCGGTTGAAGGTCGCCGATTGTGGCACCAGGCGGTACCAGCTCAGGCAATTGCGCGCGGGTCACGGGAAGCACCTGCCATTTGAAGTCCCGGGGCGCAGCCCAGCGCTGGCGCTTGTAATCGAAGGGGATATAGCCCACCTGGCTGCCGGTGGAGTCGACATAGCGCCCGGTCAGACGCCAATTCAGATATCCGGACAATAACAGGAACTTCCCGGTATTTTCCCAGATGGCAGGCTGCTGCTGACTGATCCAGTTAGCCTGGGCCTTCTCTCGGAACCGGGTAATGGTGTCTTCCAACCCCAGGGCCTTGAATGCCCATCCCCAGCGGCCTGAGACGGGTCCGTCGACCGCCGCATGACGCTGATCCAACCAGGTAATGGCGGGGCGCAGGACACGCCCCTCCGTATCCAGGTTGACCACGGTACCCCGCTGGGTCGTCACCGCGATGCCTTTCACCTGGGCGGGCGATACATCGACGCTTTGCCAAAGGCTCTCGCAGGCCTTTCCGAGACTCTCCCAATAGTAATCGGGGTGCTGCTCGGCCCAGCCCGGCTGCTCGGAAAAATAGGGGTCGATTTCCGTCTTCCCCTTGCCGATCAGGTTGCCCTCCAGATCGAACAGCAGGGCCCGTACACTCTGGGTGCCATTATCGATCGCAAAAATCAGGGGGGTTGTCATGCCTCACCTCCCGGCACGCTATAGCAGCGTGACCAAAGATCGCGATAGCGGGAAACCTCCTGCGTCCATCGGGCATCGTCCCAGCGCAGCACCGGCTGGCAACACTCCCGCAAACGCGCCAGTATCGCCTCCCCCCCCTGAGGCAACAGCAGCCCCAGGCGAGTGCGGCGCAGCAACAGATCATCCAGGTGCCGGACCGCCTCACGCCCAGAGGCCCATATCAGCTCACACCACAGGGTCTCAGTCCCCGCGACCGGTTCGACCGGACCTGCCGTCAGCACCTCCATCACACGCGGTCCATAGTGGCCCACGATCCGACGCCAGCGCTGGAGCGACAGATTTTCGGGGCGCGCCATCGTCGCATCCGGCGGCGCAAAAACCGTTTCATCGGACAACTGGACATCAACCGAAGCCGTCTTCGGCAAATACGGGGCAACGCGGGACAACACATCCAATGCGATCAAGCGGAAGGTGGTCAGCTTGCCACCCGCCACGCTGATCAGGCCCTGATCATCCCAAACGGCATGCTCGCGCTTTTCCTTGGAGGGGTCTTTGGCGCTGCCGCCAATCACCGGGCGAACGCCGGCCCAGGTACACTGGATATCGGAGACACCGAGGCGAGCTGAAGGCAGCAGGCGATTCGCAGCCTTCAGCAAATAATCGATCTCCCCTGTTGTGATGGCCGCTTCGGCCTTCAGCGGCTCGGCATGGTCCAGGTCGGTGGTCCCGACAACCGTGACCCCTTCCCACGGGAAGAGGAATACCGGCCGTTTATCATCCGGATGGAAAAACGACAGGGTATTGGCAATCGGCAGCCGCCAGAACGGGAACACCAGGTGACTGCCTCGCAGTGGGCGAATGCTGCGTCCGGCACCCAACTGAGCGCGAAGGTTATCGGTCCAGGCCCCCGTCGCATTGATGACAGCACGGCTGCGCAGCGTTATTTCCTCGGCGGTTTCGGCATCGCGTACCTGCAAGCCACAAACGCCCTGATCATCCCGCAGCACGCGGGTCGCCTCCAGATTATTGAGGGCCACGGCACCTTCATCGACCGCCGTCTGCAGCACCCGCAGTACCAGGCGCGCATCGTCGGTGACGGCATCCGAAAAACGGGTCGCCCCCAGGAGACCTTCCTGAAGCAGCCCATAGAACCAATAGGCAGTTTCGCTCTTCGACAGGAAGTCATGATCTTTACGCCCGGCAATCCAGTCGTAGACGCCAAGAACTCCGCCGAAGACCCGCGGCCCCGGGAACTGTCCCCGATAATGAGGCATCACGAACGGCAGCGGATCGACCAGACCCGGCGCCTCACGCAGCAGACGTTCGCGCTCATGTACCGAGTCCCGGGTCAATCGATACTGACCACTCCCCAGATACCGCAGTCCACCGTGAACCATCTTCGATGAACGGCTGGATGTCCCCCAGGCAAAATCCCGCTGTTCGACGAGTAACACCCGTAGCCGGCGCCGACTGGCTTCGCGGAGGATACCCGCACCGGTGATACCACCCCCGATAACAATCAGGTCCCAATCCGGAATCTGATGCAACGCTTCGAGCGCCGCTTTTCGCGAACCCGCCTGCCAACCGATTTCAGGTATCGTTAATCCGTTCATCGTCATGTCCTCGCCCGGCTCAGGGGTCCAGCAACAAGGTACCCGGATTCAGGCGCTTGTCGGGATCGAAGGTGTCACAGAGCGAACGGATCGCCGTGATAGCGAGAGCCCCCTTTTCAATCGGCAGATAGGGCGCATGGTCCTTACCCACCCCATGTTGATGGCTGATGGTGCCCTTGTGCCGAACGATAAGATCCGAGGTCGTGCGTTTGAGGCGGTCCCAGTGTTCCAGTGTCTGCCCATAGCTTTCAGCCACACGGTAGACATAGGTGGTGTAGATGCTGCACCCCTGGGGATAGAAGTGGGAAAGGTGCGTAAAGACGTGAACTTTTTCGCCCGCCTCTTCCAACCCATGTTGCAGGTTGTGTTCGATGCGGTGGAGCAGGTTATCGACGTTCTCCCAGTTGGTGGCGGTTTCCAGCGTGTCGACCGCATACCCCAGTCTCCACAGAGCTTCGCGCAGATAAGGCATATTGAAACGCTTCTCGGCCCACTTGCGTCCCAGATAGGTCCCGGTATGAATCCCGCGACAGGAGCGCGAAACAGCCAGGGCATCCTTGAGCGCGGCTTGGCACTGGCGCCGTGTACCGGTGGTTCCGATCATCATCATGCACTTGCCTTGCCCCGCCCCCCGCCAGCGCAGGTAACGCTCAAGCAGACCGACCTGCCCCGGATGGCCCGCCAGCGCCAGTTGGGTTTCGGTTTCGATGGCATTACTGACACGGATCATCGAGAGCGGGATACGCGCCTGGACCAGGCGACGGGAGGCCGTACGGGCTCGATCCCAGTCGGGGAAAAAGACGACATGGAAGCGCTCACGCTCGGCCAGCGGCGTTACCCGGACTTTCACCTCGGTCAGAATACCGAGCCGACCCTCGGAGCCCAGCACCATCTCCCGCACGTCGGGCCCTGCCGATGAGGCAGGAATGGCTGGCAGGGTCAACGTGCCACTGAGCGTTTCCATGCGCCCGCCCGCGAACAGCTGTTCGATCCGACCATAGCGCAGGGATTGTTGACCGCTGGAACGGCTGGCCACCCAGCCGCCAACCGTCGATAACTCGAAGGACTGCGGGAAATGCCCAAGGGTGTATCCGCGAGCGCGTAACTGGGATTCGACCAGCGGTCCAGGCGTACCGGCCCCAAAGGTGGCGATCTGGCTATCGCTGTCAAAGTCCAGCAACCGGTTCATCCGCCCCAGGTCAACCGTCAACACCGGTCGCAGCGACGGGCTCGGATTGATGTGCCCCGCGACACTGGTACCGCCACCATAGGGAATGAGCGTCACATCCTGTTCGGCCGCGTAACGCAGTAACTCAGACACCTGATCACTGTCTTCGGGATAAGCGACCCCGTCCGGGAAAACACCGATATCGCCGCTGCGCACGGCCAGCCAATCGGGCAGACTCTGCCCCCTCGCGTGCCGGACTCGATCTTCAGCCTTGGTCACGACCAGTGGATGTGCGGGCAAACGGGACGCGGGCACCTGCTGGCAAACTTCCGACAACGTGACGTCAGGCAACGCACGGCCGTCACCGATACGTTCAGCAAGAAAAGACTGGCCATTTTCCGGCAAATCCATATGAAACTGATCGTCGCCCCAACCATTCCAGCGTCGCATGTGGGTATTTCTCCTGAATTCGTCTCAAAACGCAGCCATCATTGCCGGTTATACTAAAGAACTGATATCTATTCGCACTGTCGGATCACGACACTGCGGGTGGCAAATTCCGTCACACAGTCCGACACGCCATGACGACAGACTCATTGGGTACCGCTTCCATCGCTGCCGTGCGACAGTATTTGCGTCTGGCGCAGGCCGAAGGGCTGGATTGGCTTGGTGCGCTCGCCGCCGCCGGCCTGTCGGCCGACGTATTGGATGAAGGCAGTGAGCGCATTGACGGCAGCCAGTTTCAACGACTTATCCGTGAACTGACGCTGATGAGTGGAGACCCTTTACTGGGGTTGCGCAGCGGGGATTATGTGCAGCCCGGCTCCTACAACGTGCTTGGCTACATCACCATGAGTTGCTCGACATTGGGCGAGGCCGTCGCACGTATAGGGCCTTACGAGAAACTGGTGGGAGATATGGGCGTGACTCGCATGCACCAGGAAGGGGATCAGCTAAAGCTGAGCTGGCATTGCGCCTACCCAGACCCCATGGTGCGTCCCCAGATGATCGACAACGTTTTTGCCTCCTGGATCAACTACGCCCGCTGGCTGGGGGATTATCCCGAGGCGGCAGCCACAGCAATCGCACTGGAGAGGCCGTCGCCAGGCCCTGAGCTGGAGCAGGAGTATCAGCGGCGCTGGCGCTGTCCCGTCACCTTCGGCGCCCCCAGTAGCAGTATCGTCCTTCCCCGTAGCTTGCTGGATATTCCTCTACGCCAGCCAGACCCCCTGCTTCGTAAGACCCTGGAAGCCCACGCCATGACCCAGATTGCGGCGCTGGACGACGACAGCACGCTAATCAACCGTGTCCGACAAGCCATCCGGCACCAGCTCCAGCAAGGAATCACCCGGCAGGATATGGTCGCAGAACACTTACGGATGAACGCGCGGACATTGCAGCGGCGGCTGAGTCAGGAGGGGTTGTCCTACCAACGCCTGCTGGATGAGGAGCGACGGGAACTGGCCGAGTACTACCTGCGCGAAAGCTCCCTGCCGATTCCCGACATCGCCCTGCGCCTGGGATTCAGCGAAGTTCGCTCCTTTCACCGCAGCTTCAAGGGCTGGAGTGGCCTGACTCCCGGGGAGTTCCGGGGGCGTTGACAGGGCGCGACCGTAGCAAAGCTACTTCGCCGGCAAACTCCCCAGCACCGCTTCATTATCGGCCCCCACTGCCTTACCGGCATAAGCAGCCTGACAGGCCGTCTTTTCGAACTTGATCGGAAAACCGATCTGGCGCTGCGGTTCTCCGCGTTCCCGGGGCACCTCGATAACCATGTGACGGGCCTGCAATTGAGGATGCTCCGACGCTTCACGAATGCTCAAAACCGGTTCGACGCAGGCATCGACTTCCGCAAAGATCGATTGCCACTCCGACAGGGTCCGTTGACCGATCCGGTCACGCAACGCCTGTTTGAGCTTACGTTGATGTTCAGGATTCTGACTCAAACCGTAACTGACGAGCTCAGGCTGGCCGATAATCTCACACAACTGTTTCATGAAGGGAGGCTCGAGACTACCGATGGAAAGCCAGCGATCGTCTGCCGTCCGGTAATAGTCGTAAAAGCTGCCGCCATTGAGCATCTCGGTTTCAGCAGCGGGATCGCGGTGACCCGCCAGGCAGGCAGCTCCGGCCATCGCATTCAGGGCAAATGCGGCATCGGTCATGCTGATGTCGATAAACTGCCCTTCTCCTGTCTGCTGTCGGTGAATGACGGCGGCCAGGATACCCATAACGGCATGATGTGAGCCTCCTGCAACATCCGCCACCTGAATCCCCAGCGGTGGAGGGCCGCTATCCTGGCGACCGCCATGACCGGACACCCCTGCCAGAGAAAGATAGTTGATGTCATGGCCGGCCCGGTTCCGATAGGGGCCCGTCTGGCCGTAGCCGGTGATCGAACAATAGATGAGCCGGGGATTGATCGCCCTGAGGGTTTCATAGCCAAGCCCCAACCGATCCATCACACCCGGCCGGAACTGTTCGATGACAATATCGAATTTCGGCACCAGCGCTTTCACCGCCTCAACGTTATCCGGCTGCTTGAGATCCAAGGCCAGGGATCGTTTACCGCGGTTCAAATAACTGTGAGCCGTAGCGACGCCCTGGTCATGGGGCGGCATAACCCGGGTCAGGTCCACGCGCGTCGGCGATTCCACCCGCAAGACATCCGCCCCCATATCGGCCAGCATCATGGTGGCATAGGGTCCTGGCAGGAGGGTGGTGAAATCGAGGATTTTCAGTGTCGATAATGGCCCAGGCATAAACTCACTCGCATCTGGAAAGTTACTGTAGACAGGCATTGTGGTGCATCTGCGGTTGCTATATCTATTCCGTCATTTATGACGATAGCTGCTACTACACCGCATAATGCCGATAGAACCAACGACCACAGGCATCAAACCGATTGGCATTTTCGGCCACCAGAACCACACTGCCAGGAGTTGCAATCAACGATCACGTGCTTATGATGAATTCGCTTTTCCCCGATACCCCGATAGGCACTCTATGGATGAACTGACGGTTTCCGAGCACTTTGTCCGCGCCGCGCTCAGAGGCGCCGAGAAAAAGGGCTTCAACACCGTGCAGATGCTACGCTCCGCCGGCATCCCGCCAGACCTGTTACAAGGCAAACGTATACGTGTCACTGGAACACAGTTTACGCGCCTGATGCAGGTCCTGTGGGCCACCATGCAGGACGAATTCATGGGATTCGCCCCCTTGCGCAGCAAGCCCGGCACCTTCGCGACGATGTGCCATCTTGCCATTCACAGTCACACACTGGAGAGTGTCTACAAGCGCGCGCAGAGCTTCTATGGCCTGTTCGAAAACCCCGTCAACGTGGTGCTGTACCAGGAAGGAAACCTGGCCAGGCTGGAGATCGAGTCGGAAGAAGGCCTGCACGACCCCGACCATTTTCTGCAGGAAAGCCTACTGGTTATCTGGCATCGCCTGTCCTGCTGGCTCATCGGACAACGCATCGATCTCGAGGAAGCCTTTTTCGCCTATCCCAGCCCCTCGCATGTGGATGAATACCGTCACCTTTTCCACTGCCCGCTCCGCTTCGAGCAACCCCGCACCGGCTTTCGATTTTTTTCCCGCTACCTGAGCGCACCGGTGATTCGTGACGAACGCGAAATGAAACACTTTCTGGAGAAGTCCCCGGCAGACCTGCTGGCGCGACCGGACGGCAGCAACAGCTTTACCGCCCGTATCAGGGCGATTATCGGGAAAGACTTTTCGGAGAGCCTTCCGGACTTTGAAACCATTGCCGCGCAACTGAGTATGAGTCCGCAAACCCTGCGGCGTCGCTTGCGTGAGGAGAATACGTCCTTCCAGGAGATCAAGGACAACTTGCGGAGAGACCAGGCCATCTATCATCTCAGCCGACACGACTATGCAATCAACGAGATTGCCCACCTGGTCGGTTTTACTGAACCCTCCACCTTTCACCGGGCATTCAAGAAATGGACCGGCGTTACACCAGGCGCTTACCGGGAAGGCGAGCGCTAGGGGCTTATTCAGATGGTAGTGGTGCGGCACCCATCAGTTTGCGTTCACGCTTCATTTCGTAAAGCCGCTGGTCGGCCTGGCGTAGGAGACGCTCCGGTTCCAGCAAGGTGTTGTCCTCCAAAGAAGCCACCCCGTAACTGAAACGGACAAAAACCGGATTATCGCCATACTGAAACGGCGTCTCCTCGAAATAATCCAACATACGCTCGGCGATGGACAGGGCGCGCGACTGCGGCTGGTTGGGGAGCAATACGATGAACTCGTCACCGGCGAAGCGGAAGATGGTGTCATCCTTTCGCAGCAGATCTCCCAAATGCCGCGCCAAGTGACAGAGATAGGCATCCCCGCAATCATGGCCCCAGCGATCGTTGACCGCCTTGAAATCGTCGCAGTCGATGAACACGAGCGATAAGGGCTGGCCATAGCGGCGGGCGCGGCTCATTTCCTGCTTCAGCAACTCTTCCATCTCGCGGCGATTACGCAGGCCGGTCAGGGGATCACGGGTCGCAAGTCGGCGAAGCTGCTCCCTGGCCCAGACGCCGTCGAGCCCCACCGACGCCTTGATGGCCAACTGATGGAGAAAGAAGCTGTCCATACCCGGCTGATAGCGCGCCTTGTCGCGGGTCCCCAGCACCATTGCACCGATGACCCGGTTTTCCATCAACAAGGGCAACACCGCCATGGAACCGAGTTTCTTACGCAGGTGCTCCGGAACCAGACGTTTCAGCACACTGGGCTGGTCCAGGAGAATCGGGGTACGCGCGTTTTGCGTTTGCCGCATGTAATCGACGGTCGGCATGGATACGATCGTGACCAGAGCCCCCTGCTCTCGCACAACTTCGCTCAATCGCTGATTGGACTCGATATCGGTCAGAACAAGCCAGACTTCGTCCAAAGTGAAACGCTGACGAACCATATCCGTCAAACGCTCTAGATAAGCGCCCGTTTCCTGAAGATTCATTACCTCAATTTCGATATCGAACAACTTGCGCGCAATCGCCTCGTTGCGCCGCGCATGCTCGATTAATTCTTCAAGGCGGGGGTAAGATGGGTTCGACATCGGAAAACCGTTCTCTGACAATCTTCTCTTTCTAGCCTGTTGCCTTCTAATTCGCAAGGTATTGAATTTTTTATGCCGATTCACTTGACGACCTGCCAAACGGGCAGTAGTATACGCCCCACGTTGATGCGGGGTGGAGCAGTCTGGTAGCTCGTCGGGCTCATAACCCGAAGGTCGTTGGTTCAAATCCAGCCCCCGCTACCAAATTTTGGAAGGCCGGCGTTTAGTCGGCCTTCTTCGTTTTACGATGATGCGGGGTGGAGCAGTCTGGTAGCTCGTCGGGCTCATAACCCGAAGGTCGTTGGTTCAAATCCAGCCCCCGCTACCAACACAAGAAAGCCGGCTATTAGCCGGCTTTCTTCGTTTCTGACGCACGGTTCGACCAAGCTTCCCTTCCCCGAATCACTGTCGTTCGGGACAACTCGGACCGGTTATTGCGCCCTTTCAGACTCGCTGAAACCTGTTCGTGAAAGGGCGAAAAACCCCATCTTAACCAATGACGCTACGCTTCTGATTCATTTCCGCCAGCAAGGTGCCGGGTGGCGCGTATTCGTCGAAGTAGGCCCGGATGCCTTTGTGCAGGGCCGTAGCAATTTCATGCTGGAAGGCAGGCGAACGCAGCCGACGCTCTTCCTGGGGGTTGGAGATAAATGCAGTCTCCACCAGCGCCGAAGGGATATCCGGCGACTTGAGGACAGCAAAGGCAGCACGCTCCACCCGGTCGGACAAAACACCCGCCACCGGATCCAGCCTCTTCAGCATATCGCTCGCCAGGTTCGCACTGGCCTCCAGGGTGCCTGTCTGGGAGAGATCCAACAGCACCGAAGCCAGGGTATCGCTCTTACCATTGAGCTTCACCCCACCGATCAGGTCGGAACGGTTCTCCCGCTCCGCCAGACGGCGCGCCATGACACTGGACGCCCCATGCTCGGACAGGATGTATACCGAGGAACCGGTCACACGCCGATCCGTCGAAGCATCAGCGTGAATGGAAACGAACAGGTCTGCCTTATGATGATGGGCAATCTGCACGCGGTGATACAACGGAATGAAGAAGTCGCTGTCCCGGGTCATTACGGCACGGACGCCTTTTTCCGCATTCAACAGCTTATGCAGCCGATGTCCCATGGCCAAAACGACGTCTTTCTCGAAGGTCCCGTGCTTACCGATAGCCCCCGGGTCCTTGCCGCCGTGTCCCGGATCGATAACGACAACCACATCGCGCAGGTGACCGCTATGGTCCTGCGCCGTCATCACCGGTTGCGCAGGCTGCGTGGGAGCAACGGGAACGGCCCTGCCGGAAGCGTTGAGGTCCACCACGAGGCGGTAGTAGGGAAAACCCCCACCCGGCTGCAACATGACCGCGCTCGCATGAACCGAGCGATCCAGATCGAGGACAACACGCAAATCATTGCCGTGCCGGCGCGCATAGCGCACATCCTTAACCACCCCGCCCTGCACCATGGACGGCGTCACGCCCTGACGGATGCCCGTACGGGAAAGGTCGATAACCAGACGATTAGGATTCGGCAGCGCAAAGATGTGGTGATCCGCAACGCCGCTGAGATCCAGCGTCAGCGTGGCATCATCCCCGACCTTAGAGACATGCATACCGTGAACGACCGCCGTCGCCTCCGCAGCCAGCACGCGACTGGGAAAGAGACTGGCAACGGTGACCGCGCCGGAAGCTTCGAATAGGCGCTTGAGAAAGCGTCTCCTGACTTCGTCGTGATCAAAAGGGCCCATGATTCAAATCCTGCATTTCTACAACGAGGCTCTGCCTAAAAAATAGACGACCTGACTGATAGCGCAAGTATATTCCGATGTAATTTAATAAGATAGACCATAATCTTTCAGAAGACTATGAGAACGACATGACACAGGTGAAGAAACGGCCCCTATTCGGCGCCAAATAGATCGCTCTGACTACCGGATTTTGTTGAACTCAGCGCTTCCTGAACGGGGCGGAACGAGCGCCGATGGATAGAGGTCGCCCCCTGCTCCCTCAGAGCCTGTAGGTGGTCAGGCGTGGGGTATCCCTTGTGACGGGCCAAGCCGTAGCCTGGGAAACGGCTGTCCAGTTCAACCATTTCCCGGTCCCGGGCGACCTTGGCCAGTATAGATGCCGCACTGATGCAGGGAACCCGGCCATCGCCCTTGACCACCGCTTCACTGCGCCAGTGCCATTTCGGACAACGATTGCCGTCCACCAGGACATATTCTGGGGCAATCGACAGCCCTGCCACAGCGCGCTCCATCGCCAACAGGGTTGCATGGAAGATGTTGAGCCGATCTATTTCAGCAACTTCGCAGCGGCCAAGACTCCAGGCAAGCGAACGCTCCCTGATAAGGTCGAACAGCCGATCGCGCTTTCGCTCCGAGAGCTGCTTGGAATCCATCAGCCCTTCAATGGGGCGTTCCGGATCGAGAATCACGGCAGCGGTCACCACGGGACCGGCGAGCGGCCCCCGCCCCACCTCATCGACACCGGCCAGCAAGACGCCGTCATAACAACACTCAAAGGGGGTCATGCCAATGCAGCTCCTTTAAGGGGAGCTTTTTGCTCTATGAGCGCCGCAATGGCCTCTGCCGCACGCCCATCGGCCCCGCAGCGCAACATTTCGTGAATACGAAGGAAGGCCTGCTGCTCATGCGCGATTTCGCTGCTGTTCTCCAGACGCTCCATAATTTCAGCGCCCAGGCGCTCCGGCGTCGCCTCGTCCTGAAGCAGTTCCGGCACTAGCGGCTCTTCCGCCAGCAGGTTCGGCAACGCGACATTGCGAATTTTCACCAACCGGGAAACGATGCTGAACGTCAGCGGCGCCATGCGATAAGCCACCACCATGGGACGCTTGAGCAGCGTCGCCTCGAGGGTTGCCGTACCCGATGCCAGCAGGACCACATCAGCGGCAGCCATCACCTCCCGCGACTGCCCCAGCACCAGACTAACCGGCAGATCGGCGCCTTTCGCTTCCAAAAGGAGCTTCATCTGGGCCAGCCGGGCGCCATTAATGCAGGGCACCACAAACCGGAGATCCGGCCGCCGTTCATGGAGCCAGCGGGCAGCATCCAGAAACAAGGGCCCCAACTGCTGAACCTCTCCGCCCCGACTTCCAGGTAGCATCGCAACGACCGGGGCATCACCGTCGATATCCAGCGCTGCGCGCGCAGCAGCCTGGTCGATGCTCAATGGGATCTGGTCCGCCAGCGGGTGCCCTACATAGGTCACCGGCACTTGGTGCTCTTCGTAGAAGCGCGCCTCGAAGGGAAACAGCGTCAGCATCATGTCCACCGCCCGCGCAACCTTGTGCACCCGCTTCTGGCGCCATGCCCAGACCGAGGGACTGACATAATGCGCTGTCCGCACACCCGCCTGACGCAGCTTTTCCTCAAGTCCGAGGTTGAAGTCCGGCGCATCGATACCGACAACGACATCAGGCGCACAGACATGCGTGAAGTACTCAATCAAGCGACGGCGAATCGAAAAGAATTCCGGTAACCGGGCTAGGATCTCAACCAGACCCATGACCGACATACGTTCCAGAGGAATGATGGAGTGGAATCCTTCTGCCAGCATGAGAGGACCGCCCAGACCGACAAACCGGGCCTGAGGGTAATGCTGACGGAGAGCGCGGATCAGACCGGCCCCCAGAATGTCGCCGGAGTCCTCACCGACGACGATACCAATCGTGACGCGCCGTTCGCTGGTGGACGCAGTCACGTCCCGATTCATGAGATGAAGCTCCAAAAACCAAGAAACCCGGAGCCTGCCGAATAGCATTCGGTCGACACCGGGTTTCGGGATACCCGATTATCCTAGCGAACGATGCCGCGTGTGGCGATTTTCAGCGAATCCACCAGCAACTTGACCACGGCAATCTCAACGCTATCCTGCTCCAGCATCTCGATAGCCTGCTTAAGCGTCAATCCCTGGCGATAGATCACTTTGTAGGCCCGCCGCAGCGCATCGATATCTTCCCTTGCGAAGCCCCTTCGTTTAAGACCTTCGACATTAATGCCGTGCGCAGATGCCGACTGTCCACTGGCCATGACGTACGCCGGCACATCCTTCAGCACGATACTGCCACCGGCACACATACTGTGGGCGCCGATATGGCAGAACTGGTGCACCATGGTGCCGCCGCCGAGAATTGCCCAGTCGCCGACATGCACGTGACCGGCAAGCGTGGAACAGTTCGCAAGGATCGTATTGTCACCGACAACACAATCATGGGCAACGTGAACATAGGCCATCAACAAGTTGTGACTGCCGATTCGCGTCTCGCCCTTATCCTGAATGGTGCCCCGATGAATCGTGCAACTTTCACGAATGACGTTATGGTCGCCGATAACCAGACGCGTTGGCTCACCCTGGTATTTCTTGTCCTGGCATTCCTCGCCAACACTGGAAAACTGAAAAATCCGGTTGTGCCGACCAATCGTGGTGGGGCCCTTGACCACGACGTGAGACATAATCTCAGTCCCCTCTCCGATCTCGACATCGGGCCCGATGTAAGACCAGGGACCAATCGTCACGTCGTCCGCGATACGCGCGGCCGGATCGACGATCGCCTGGGGGTGCACTCCAGAAAATGGAGACCCTGCCATCAAACTTCTCTCTCCGCCGTCATGATCTCCGCCACACAAGCCACCTGGCCATCCACCAGCGCACGGCACTCAAACTTCCAGATACTATGCTTGTCCGCCAACAATACCGACTCCAGACGCAGTTGATCCCCTGGCACCACTGGCCGCTTGAAACGCACGCGATCAGCACCGGCGAAATAATGAATCAAACCGTTCTCCGGTTTACTGTCGTTGGTCACAAAACCCAAAATACCCGATAGCTGCGCCATGGCCTCAAGAATCAGGACCCCCGGCATAACCGGCTTACCCGGAAAATGGCCGTTGAAAAAGGCCTCGTTGATGGAGATATTCTTGTATCCGGCAATCGACTTCCCTTTCTCGACCTCGGTCACCCGATCCACCAGCAGGAAGGGGTACCGGTGGGGCAGATACTCCATAATCTCTTCAATACGCATCATCAGGAAAACGCCTCGACCTCATCAATCACTCAATTTCTTCTCCAGCGCTTTCAGGCGGCGAGCCATATCATCCAGCTGGCGAAAGCGAACCACGCTTTTGCGCCACTGTTTATTGGACTCGACACCTGTGCCGGAAGAGTATACCCCTGGTTCATTGAGGCTACGGGTGACCATCGTCATGCCGGTCAAATGGACGCGATCGGTAATCTCCAGATGACCGCCCACACCCGAGCCGCCCCCGAAAATACAGTATTCGCCAATCGTGGTGCTGCCAGCGATGCCAACGCAGGCCGCAATCGCCGTATGCGCGCCGATCTGCACGTTATGGGCGATCTGGATCTGGTTATCCAGCTTCACGCCGTCACCAATGACCGTGTCCTCCAAGGCACCACGATCGATCGTGGTGTTGGCACCGATTTCTACATCGTCGCCTACACGCACACCGCCGATCTGGGCAATCTTGTGCCAGACACCGCGCTCGTTGGCAAAACCGAAACCATCTGCGCCGAGAATCGCGCCGCTATGCAGGATGCAACGCTTCCCGATGTAAACATCGTGATACAACGTGACATTCGGCCACAGCCGCGAATCTTCACCGATATGGCAGCGGGCACCAACCACTGAGCCAGCCCCCACAATCACACCTTCACCGACCACCGCACCTGCCTCAATCACGGCTCCCGCCCCAACGGATGCGGAGGCGGCGACGGAAGCAGACGGATCAACCGTTGCAGAGGGGTGAATACCCGTCGCAGGCCGGCCCGCGGGGTCGAACCAGTGGCTCAGGCGAGCATAGCCGAGATACGGATTCTCCATAACCAGGACATTGGTCGGACACTGATCCGCAAAGGCCTCGCTAAGAATAACCGCAGACGCCCTGGTCTCAGGCAGATAGCGCGCGTATGTGGCATTGGCCAGGAACGAGATCTGGCCAGCATCGGAAGACTGAAGCGTTCCTATCCCGGTGATGACGACATCGGCATCACCTTTTAGTTGTGCACCCAGTGCTTCGGCGATCGCGCCGAGCGTTCGAGGCGTCTGTGTCATCGTCACCAACCCTCCGCTACCCGCCCGGCCCGCCCTAACGGCGAGGCCGCCGGGACGGGTCGGGGAAGATTATTTGCCTTTTTGTTTATGGTTCAGCTTGTCGATTAACTCTGCGGTCACATCCATACTCGGCAGCGCATAAACAACCGCCTCGCGGGGCAGGATCATATCCAGGTGCCGTTCCTTGACGATTTCCTGCAGCGACTGATCAACCAGAGGCTTTGCACCGTCCAGGAACGACTGTTTGCGATTGTCGACAGCAGTGTCCAACTTGTTCTTCAGGTATTGGAATTCCTTTACCTTATCCTGGAAATCGCTGGCAACCTTATTGCGCTCAGCATCGCTCATCATGGCGCCGTCCTTATCCAGACGGTCCTTGAGCTTCTGCGCCTCATCATGAACCTTGCGAACCTTGGCTTCCTGGCCTTGGAACTCGCTCTTAAGCTTCTCGCTGAAGCTCTTGGCGGCATTCGAGGTAAACAGGGCCTGACGCAGGTCGACCACCCCAATCTTCAACTGGGCTGCCGCCGGCACCGCCACACTCATGATCATGACGGCCGCGAGGACCTTTAGCCACTTCATGCTGATTGCTCCTTAACGTTGTTTATGTCAAAGGGCTGCCACAAGGGCACCCTTTTCATTTCCGATCCACGGGGAGGGGCCCCTCCCCGCTTAGAACTGCTGTCCCAGCGTGAACTGGAAGATCTGCGTTTGGTCACCATTACGGCTATTCAACGGTTTCGCCAGACTGAAGCCCAAAGGCCCAACTGCCGTTATCCACTGAAAACTGACCCCCACGGACGCCCTGATCTGGCCAAGACTCGGATTGAACCCCCGATGGGTATCAAAGACGTTACCCGCATCCAGGAACAACGAGGTACGCATCGACTGGGAACCTTTAGCGAACGGCGTCGGGAAAATCAACTCGGCACTGGCCTCAGTGAGAACGTTGCCACCAAATGGCTGGGGTGAAGAGTAATCACCCACGGCAGGCGTCGACAGAGCACCCAACGAATTGGTTGCATAGCCGCGCACCGATCCAATACCCCCGGAGTAGTAGTTCTGGAAGAAGGGCAGCGAACCAGTCTTACCGTAGCCGCCACCGTAGCCCAACGCCGTTCTCAAGCGCGTGACCCATGTCTGATCCCTATTGATCGGCCAGTAATAATTAAAGTTATCCGTCGCCTTATAGTACTCCAGGTCACTGAAGGGTACCGCAAGCTCCAGCGAAATCGAGTGCTTATAACCGGCCGTGGGCAGGATACCTCGATTCAGTGTGTCGCGTGACCAGCCGCCGTTCAACGTGAAGATATTGAAGGCATCACCCTGCGCGCTAATAAAGTTGGTAATTTCCTGGGCAGGCAGGGTCCCCACACTCAGACTGGGGTGCTGGACGCCGACCCCAAAGCTCATGCGCGTGACGTTGTCTATCGGATAACCGAACGTCAGGGTACCGCCGTAGTTGTTCAGGACATAGGAAGAAATATTCTCCTGGGCATAGTCCGTTTTTGTCGCAAACAGCGTGAAGCCCCGGCTGACCCCATCCACCGTGTAATAGGGATCCAGGAAGGAGAAATTCGCGCTCTTGACGGATTTACTGACATTGACACCAAAGGACACCCGACGACCGGTACCAAAGAAGTTATTTTCAGCAACGTTGGCGCCGACCAGGAAACCATTGGTCTGAGAGAAACCCAAGGACGCCGACAAGCTACCAGTCGGCTGCTCCTCGACACTGTAATTGACGTCGATCTGGTCATCCTTGCCGGGCACGCCTGGTGTTTCAACATTCACGTCCTTGAAAAAGCCCAGACGATTCAGGCGATCCTTGGATTTGTCAATCAGGTCCGTCGATGCAACAGCACCTTCCATCTGCAACATTTCCTGACGCAAGACATCATCGCGCGTCGCCGTATTGCCGCGGAAGTTGATTCGACGCACATAGACCCTGTGGCCAGGATCGACGTAGAAGGTAATCGATGCCGTATTATCGTCATGGGTCACCGGAACCGCATTGACGTTGGCAAAGGTATAGCCTTCGGTACCCAGGCGCTTCGAGATGAGATCGGAGCTGGCCGTCAATTTCTCCCGCGAAAAGACTTCTCCCGGCTTGGCCAGGATAAATTTACGCAGCTCTTTTTCGGGCAGAATCAGTTTGCCCTTCAAAGAGATATCCCGAATGGTATAGCGGGGCCCCTCGTTCACCGCAATGGTAATGAATACCTGCTTCTTGTCCGGAGAAATGGAGACCTGGGCAGACTCGATGCTGAACTTGATATAGCCGCGGTCCAGGTAGAAGGAGCGCAGCTTCTCGAGGTCGCCACTGAGCTTTTCCCGGGAATACTTGTCGTCATTGAACAAAGACGTCCACCAATCCGAGGTTTTCAGCTCGAACAGTTCTTTCAGCCGACTGTCGGGAAACGCCTTGTTCCCGATGATGTTGATGTGCTGGATGGAAGCGGTATCGCCTTCACTGATCTTGAGGTTGATGTCGACACGGTTGCGGGGCAGCTCCTTGGCTGTCGCCTTGACCCTGGCGTTATAGCGCCCTTGGGAGACGTAGGAGCGCAGGATTTCCAACTGGATACGATCCAATGTCGCCCGTCGGAACACCTGCCCTTCTTCCAGCCCGGCGTTTTTAAGGCCTTCCTTCAGCTTGTCCGTTTTGATGGATTTGTTGCCCTTGATGTTGATTTTCGCAATCGAGGGACGTTCAGAAACATGCAGAATCAACACATCCTTATCCCGATCCACACTGATATCCGTGAAAAGACCGGTTTTAAAGAGTGTACGAATCGCCTGCGCCAAGCTGACTTCGTCAACCTTGTCACCTACGTCGATCGGAAACGCACTGAATACAGTTCCGGCGGAAACCCGTTGAAGCCCCTCCACTTCGATATCCGAAACCTTGAATTCATAAGCCTGGGCCTGTTGTGCCAAAGTCATCGCACAGACCAAAATCAGTAAAGCTCTGAGCCAAAAATGTCTCATGCAGTCATACGCCTGTTGGGTACGGCCCTCGCCCCGCATGCGTTGTCACCTTATTGTCAGCAATGCGTTAATTATTGGTAGACGCGGACCTGTTACGGTCGCCTTTACACATAGAAAACCCCATAACGGGTCCATCCATGTGAAATGGAAAGGCGCAATTTTCACAACCGCATCAGGTCGTTGTAAAGGGCAATAACCATTAAAGTGAAGATAAGCGCAATCCCGATACGCATCCCCACTTCCTGGGCGCTCTCTGAAAGGGGCTTACCGCGGATGGCCTCAATGCCGTAATAGAGAATATGCCCACCATCCAAGACGGGCACCGGGAGCAGGTTCAAGACTCCCAGACTGATACTGACGTAAGCCAGGAACCCAATAAAATCCTCGAACCCGGAACTGACACTGGCTTCTGCCACCCGGGCGATGGTGATCGGTCCACTGATATTGTGAATAGACAGCATGCCGGTCAACATCTTGCCGATCGCAACCAGCGTGACATGGGTATCATCCCATGTCTGCGCAACCGCGTTGGGAATCGCAGTCAGCGGGTTATAACGGGTTTTTCGCAGGTACTTCTCTGGCCATTTCACCGTTTTCGGTGCCGCGCCGATATGGCCAATTTTCTTGCCGTCGGTCGCAGTGAATTCGCGCGGCGTCATCCGTAACGTCACATCACGACCACTTCTCGACACGACAACATCCAGCGTTTGCCCCGCCGACTTTTTTATCCAACCGACAAAACCCGCCCAGTTATCGATCTTGTGTCCATCGACGCTAAGCACCCGATCCCCAGCCATCAAGCCAGCCGACGCAGCAGCCTGCCCCTTGAGCACTTCGCCAATGACCGGCGCGATGTCCGGCTGCCAGGGCTGAATACCAAACAACGCAATCGGATCCGGCTCTCCACCGGTCAGTGACCACCCATTTAGCGCTACCTTATGATGCGCCGTCTGGCCGTCACGGGAGGTTTCCAGGGTCAGAGTGCCATGCTCGCCTGCCCGTTCGAGCAAAGCTATGCTGACCTGACGCCAAGAAGGCGTCGTCTGCCCATCGATATACGTAATTTCATCACCGTTCTGCAGCCCTGCCTGTGCAGCCAGCGATTGAGGTTTTACGGTCCCCACGACAGGTGCAACGGTGGTAAAGCCCACAACGCTCAATATCCAATACGCAAAAATGGCGAACAGGAAATTCGCTATCGGCCCTGCGGAGGCAATCGCAATGCGCTTGATCGGCGTCTGGCGATTGAACGCAAGATGAAGCTGGTCCGCCGGCACAGGCCCTTCGCGCTCGTCCAGCATCTTCACATAGCCGCCCAGCGGAATAGCCGCCACCGCAAACTCGGTTCCGTGGCGATCGAAACGGGACCACAGGGGCTTACCGAAGCCAACAGAAAAACGTAGCACCCGAACGCCGCAACGACGCGCAACCCAAAAATGACCGTACTCGTGAATAGTGACCAGAATGCCAAGGGTCACCAGTAACGAGAGAATAGTTTCAATAATGTGCATGCAACTCCTACCCGCCGCCCGAGATCGTCACGCACTCTCGGTTAACGATTACCGGCAACTGATATCTGACGCTGATCCACCGGGATTTAGCATCGGTTCCGCACTAGACCTTCGGCATGATGCCGGGCCAGACGGTCCTGTTCGAAGATCACCTCAAAACTGTCAGCATCGACCCCAGCCAAAGCCGCCAGCGTCCCTTCTATAACGACAGGGATATCGGTGAACCGCAGGCGCCCTTCCAGGAAGGCTGCCACCGCGACTTCGTTGGCGGCATTGAGCACCGCTGGTGCCGAGCCTCCCATTTTAAACGCCTCTGCGGCCAAGTTTAGACAGGGGAAGCGGTCAAAATCCGGTCTTTCGAAGTGAAATTTCTGTAAGGCAAAGAGATCCAGCGAACCAACACCCGCATCGATCCGTTCCGGCCAGGCCAAACCGTTCGCAATGGGCGTGCGCATATCCGGGCTCCCCAATTGAGCCAGGACCGAGCCGTCCACATATTCCACCATCGAGTGGATGATACTCTCCGGATGAACATGGACTTCCACCTTATCCGGCGACGTATTGAACAGCCAGCAGGCTTCGATGAGTTCGAGCCCCTTATTCATCAATGTGGCCGAGTCGACCGAAATCTTGCGCCCCATCGTCCAATTCGGATGCGCACAGGCCTGCTCCGGCGTCACGCTATGCAGATCCGCCGCAGACGTTTGGCGAAAAGGACCTCCGGAGGCGGTCAACAGTATGCGCCGGACCCCAGCCTTAGCCGGATCACGGAGATGTTCGGCGGGCAGGCACTGGAAGATGGCATTGTGCTCACTATCGATAGGAAGCAGCTCGGCACCCGCATCGACCACGGCCTGCATGAAGAGCGCCCCGGACATCACCAGGGCCTCTTTATTGGCCAGCAACACCCGCTTTCCGGCGCGCACCGCCGCCAACGTCGGCACCAGGCCCGCCGCACCGACGATGGCCGCCATCACGGTGTGTACTTCGGCATGGGAGGCGGCGAGACAGAGCCCCTCCTCGCCACTGAGCACTTCCGTTGACGTATTCGACAGCAGATCCCGAAGCCGATCCGCGGCCTCCGTACTGGCCATCACAGCCATCCTGGGCCGGAATCGGCGACACAACGCTGCCATCTCCTCTACACGGCAGGCCGCAGTCAACGCAAAAACACGAAAACGTTCGGGATGACGTTCGATCACATCCAGGGTGCTCAAACCAATCGAACCGGTCGCACCCAGGATCGTAACCTGGCGCAGGGAGGAGTCGGCCGTTCCGGCTTCGGCAGAAACTGTTTGCATTCGGGAACTCACCCCGTCACTCGCATTAGCAGCGTCATACACAACGAAAAGACCGGGATGGCAGCCGTCAGACTATCGATTCGGTCCATGAAGCCGCCATGACCGGGCAGCAACTGGCTGCTATCCTTCAGGCCACAATAACGCTTCAGCATACTCTCAAAAAGGTCACCGACCACCGACACCAGCGCGACAAAAAGGCTAACCAGCAACAATCCGGTTGCCTGTACGCCACTGCAGCCTGTCAGCAGGGATACCACAATGGCCAGCAAGCCGACAGATGCCAGGCCACCGTAGACGCCCGCCCACGACTTACCTGGACTGACCCGTGGAGCCAGCTTGCGATGGCCCCAGCGTCTGCCAGCAAAGAAGGCGCCAATATCCGCGGCCCAGACGATGCACAGGGTATAGAGAATCAACACCAGATTATTGTGCACGCTACCAAGAGCGAAGTCGCCATTGCGCAGATGATTCAAGCCAATCCAGGCTGGGATCAGCACCACCACGCCCATCAGACTGCGGACGGGAACCGCCCGCCAAGCGTCAACGGCAGCCGGGTAACGGGCAATCATGACCAGAGCGATAATCCACCATGCCGCAGCCAGCCATAAAATCGGCAGTGCAGGCGCATGACGTAACAAGAACATCAGCAGCGCCATGGCCAGCGCATAACCGATACGTGCAGCCTGGCCCTGCCAACCGGACATCCGCGCCCACTCCCAGGCACCGATCGTGATGATGGCGCCTGTAAACAGGGCAAAACCATGGGGCGGAAGAAAAAACAGGCCGCCGACCGCAATCGGCGCCATGATCAGCGCAGTCAGTACTCGTTGCATCAACACGACAGGAAATCGCCCTTCTGGCAGGCTTCAGGAAGAGCCGCGTACTGCAGCGGTCGGCAGCTCGGCCGATTCTTCGGCTACGGAGAGTTGGTCGTCTGTCTGCCCAAAGCGCCGTTTACGGTGCGAGTAGGCCTCCAATGCCTTCAACATTTCGGCCTGCTTGAAATCCGGCCAATAGACACTGGAAAAGTAGAATTCTGTATAGGCCAGGTGCCACAACATGAAATTGCTGACTCGCTCCTCACCAGCCGTACGAATCAACAGATCCGGCATAGGGAGGTCGCCCAGCATCAGTCGGGCCTGGAACACGTCCTCGGTGATTTCATCAGGAGACAACCGGCCGGCAGCTACCTCTTGCGCCAGCTGCCGAGTGGCCTGCAGGATATCCCAATGACCACCGTAGTTGGCCGCAATCGCCAGGGTCAATCCGGTGTTGCCGGCCGTCATTTCTTCGGCCTTTGCCATGTGCTCCTGCAGTATCGGCGAGAATTTGCTGCGGTCGCCGATGATACGCAGACGGATGTTATTCCGCTGCAGCTTGCGTACTTCCCGGCGCAAAGCGAACAGGAACAGACGCATGAGGGCACCAACCTCATCGGCCGGACGACGCCAGTTCTCGCTACTGAACGCAAACAGCGTCAGCACCTCGACCCCTTCTCTGGCGCAGGTTTCCACTACGGCGCGAACGGCCTCTACTCCGGCCTTGTGTCCCGCCACCCCGAGCAGGCCACGAACTTTGGCCCAACGGTTGTTGCCATCCATGATGATGGCTACGTGGCGGGGACATTTTGCAGCTTCGGTCGGGATTGCCGCCGATATCCGCTCCGTCATGATCTCCCCTATCAGTTACATCCCTCGCCCCTCATGGGGCACAAACACCGGCATTGTTATGCTGGTACAGACTCCGGGCACCGCCGCTCCGGCACCCGAAAGGAGGGCATCAAATTTCCATCAAATCCGCTTCTTTTTCTTTCAGGAAGCGATCCACCTCAGCCACGTAACGATCGGTCAGTTTCTGAATATCGTCCATCGCCTTACGCTCCTCATCTTCAGAGATTTCCTTCTCTTTGAGGAGTTCCTTGATATCGTTATTCGCATCGCGACGCACGTTGCGAACAGCCACCCGGGCATGCTCAGCTTCGTTACGCGCATGCTTGACCATCTCTTTACGGGTTTCTTCGGTCAGCGCTGGCATCGGCACCCGGATAAGGTCGCCCGTCGAAGACGGGTTGAGCCCCAAATCCGAGGACATGATCGCCTTCTCGATGACGGGAACCAGGTTTTTCTCCCAAGGCGACACCGCCAAGGTGCGGGAATCTTCCGCCGTCACACTGGCAATCTGCTTCAGGGGCGTTTCCTGTCCATAGTAATTCACCATGACGCTGTCCAGGATACTGGGATGCGCGCGGCCGGTGCGGATCTTGTTGAACGCCACGTGCAGCGATTCGATGGACTTCTTCATCCGGTTTTCAGTGTCTTTTCGGATTTCCGTAATCACTTGCCTTCATCCCCTTACTTACTCGATGAAACCGGCCGGCTCGAAACCGACCTTCTGCATAGCTCAACAGCCGTCAATCCTTTTCGATCAACGTGCCTTCATTCTCGCCGACCATAATACGGGTCAAGGCGCCGGCCTTATTCATGTTAAAAACACGAACAGGCATATCGTGATCCCGACAGAGGCAGATCGCTGTGAGATCCATCACACCAAGCTTACGATCAAGCACAGCATCATAAGTCAGGCGATCGAATTTTTCCGCGGTCGGGTCTTTCATTGGATCTGCCGAGTAGACACCATCCACCTTTGTCGCCTTTAAGACAATATCCGCTTCGATCTCAATGCCGCGTAGACAGGCCGCAGAGTCTGTCGTAAAAAACGGATTTCCGGTACCCGCACAGAATATCACGACATCACCGTCCTTCAGGTCACGAATTGCACGGCGACGATCATAATGCTCCACGATGCCGCTCATGGGAATGGCGGACATCACACGCGTCCGGATATTGGAGCGCTCGAGCGCGTCGCGCATCGCCAAACCGTTCATGACCGTTGCCAGCATACCCATGTGGTCGCCGGTCACCCGATCCATCCCCGCGGCATGCAACGCTGCACCGCGGAAAAGGTTGCCCCCGCCGATAACCAGCCCGACCTGAACACCGATGCCGATTAGCGCGCCAATTTCCAGGGCCATGCGATCCAGGACCCGAGGGTCGATACCAAAATCGATCTCACCCATCAAGGCTTCGCCGCTGAGTTTGAGCAGCACACGCTTGTATCGGGGCTGGGATTGGGTGGGCGCTGGCATAGAGGGCTCCTGTCTTTGACGATTCAAGTGAAAGATCCGGCTCGACGGCAAAACTGAGCGGTTCCGACTGAAGAATCAGCCTGATCGCAACACCGGGACCACCGCAACAGCTCGCGCGCCGAAACGGTGGAGATATATACAAGTGGGCCGCACCGACCCGAATCACTCCAGATCAGACGTGCGGCGCACCTTTTACTTCATCCTGCGGTGGGCGGGGTGGCGTCGGTACAGCTCACGACGACCGGCTGCCGGCGACAGCACCCCAACCCCAGGAGGATCAGGACTTATTGATACCCGCAGCAGCAGCCACTTCGGCAGCAAAGTCCACTTCTTCCTTTTCGATACCTTCACCGACTTCCATTCGCACGAAGGCCAGCACTTCACCGCCGGCAGCCTTCACCAAGGCACCCACTTTCTGATCGGGGTTCTTAACGAACGGCTGGTCGACCAGGCTGTTTTCCTTGAGGAATTTGCTGATACGGCCGGAAACCATTTTCTCGACGATCTCTTCCGGCTTGCCCGCCATATCCGGCTGCGCCTTGATGATTTCGCGCTCTTTTTCGATCAGCTCCGCCGGCATGTCGTCAGACTTCACGACACGGGGATTAACAGCCGTCACATGCATGGCTACGTCACGAGCCAACTCGGTATCGCCCGCGCTCAGGGCAACGACCGCTGCGATTTTGCTGTTGGAGTGAACATAGCCGCCGACAACCGCGCCTTCCACTTCAAGGGCACGACGCACGGAAATGTTTTCGCCGATTTTCTGGACCAGCGCCTGACGCTTCTCTTCCAGCTCACCTTCCATCAATTTGGCGATGTCGGTTTCGCGACGCTCGAAGGCATTGGCCAGAACCTCGCTGGCAAACGCCATGAAGTTATCGTCACGAGCGACGAAGTCAGTTTCGGAGTTGACTTCCAGGACCAGTGCCCGCGTGTTGTCGTCAGAAACCTTAACCAGCACAACACCTTCAGCGGCAGTACGGCCTGCTTTCTTGGCGGCTTTCAGGCCGGAAGACTTACGCAGATCGTCAATCGCTTTTTCGATATCACCCTCAGCCTCTACCAGCGCCTTTTTGCATTCCATCATGCCCAGGCCGGTGCGCTCACGGAGTTCTTTAACTTGTGCGGCAGAAATTGCAGCCATGATCGTTCCTCTTTAATTCAATGCGCCGGGCCTCTGGGCCCAGACGGTTAACCGGACGGTCGGCGCCACGCCAGGCGCCTGTCAAACACGCGAATCCGGGGCAAACAGACACTCCCCACCAGGATCACCGGAGCACTGTTCCGATACCCGGGGCCTTCGCGGCCTCCCCGTTAAACCAGAATTGCATGACATCCATCACGCGATCGCGACAGGCTGGGCCAATACCCGGAACCTTTAAAAAAAGGGGGAACAAAGCCCCCTTTTTTCTATCTGTCGAGACCTGTGGACGCCCTTACTCGGCTGCCGGCAGCTCTTCGCTGACTTCGACGAACTCGTCAGGGCTTGCACCACCAGCCTGAGCACCTTCCATGCAGGCATCTGCGATAGCCTGAACATAGATCTGCACGGCACGGATAGCGTCATCGTTACCCGGAATGACGTAATCCACGCCATCGGGGTCACTGTTGGTATCCACGACACCGATTACCGGGATACCCAGCTTGTTGGCTTCCTTGATCGCGATGCGCTCGTGGTCGACATCGACAACGAACAACGCGTCAGGCAGGCCGCCCATATCCTTGATACCACCGATGCTGCGCTCGAGTTTTTCCATCTCACGCGTGCGCATCAGCGCTTCTTTCTTGGTCAGCTTGTCGAAGGTGCCGTCTTTGCTCTGGGCTTCCAGCTCACGATAACGACGAATCGACTGACGAATCGTCTTATAGTTGGTCAGCATGCCACCCAACCAACGATGGTTGACGAAAGGCATGTTGGAGCGTTCGGCTTCTTCTTTGATGATCTTGCTGGCCGCACGCTTGGTGCCGACAAACAGGACCTTGTTCTTGTTCTCGGCCAACTGCTGAACGAACTTCAGCGCGTTGTTCATTGCCGGAACGGTGTGTTCAAGGTTGATGATATGAATCTTGTTACGTGCGCCGAAAATGTACTTGGACATTTTCGGATTCCAGTAACGGGTCTGGTGACCGAAGTGAGCGCCTGCCTTCAGCAGATCGCGCATACTGACTTGTGCCATGATTTCACCTGTAATGATTGGGTTTGTCCTCCATGTGTCCCATTACCCAACCGGCAAGCCGGCACCCGGGCAACGTGTCGACACATGTGTGTCATTGACCGAAACCGTCCCTGAGAACACATTCTCAGAGCATGCAGCTCCGGCGGGCGCGTTTATAGCACAAACACCCCCATCAAGGCCAGAATTTTACACTTAAAGCCTGCGCATTTCGCCCTGCGGTAGCAGCCAACTCAAGCGCCTGCGCGTTTCTTTCCGCCCCTCCAGTCGCTAGAATAGCGGTTTTGGTTATCAATTTCGGTGGGAACACTATGACTGCTACGATTAAGACCCCCGAGGAAATCGAGAAGATGCGAGTGGCAGGCAGACTTGCCGCCGAAGTCCTGGAGATGATCGAGCCCTACATCAAGCCCGGCGTCACCACGGGAGAACTGGATCGCATCTGCCACGATTACATCGTCAATGAACAGAAGGCTATTCCGGCACCCCTGAATTATCGCGGCTTTCCGAAATCCATCTGTACCTCGGTTAACCACGTCATTTGCCACGGCATCCCTTCTGACAGCAAGCTACTGAAGAACGGCGACATCCTGAACATCGATATCACCGTCATAAAGGACGAGTATCACGGCGACACCAGTAAGATGTTTTTCGTCGGCGAACGTAAAATTGCCGCCGAGCGCCTGGTTCGGGTAACCCAAGAGTGCATGTATAAAGGTATCGAGCTGGTACGCCCCGGCGTGAGACTGGGCGATATCGGACACGCTATCCAGACCCACGCGGAAGCGCATCACTACTCGGTCGTAAGGGATTATTGCGGCCACGGGATCGGTCGCGTATTCCACGAAGAGCCGCAGGTCATGCACTACGGCAAGCCCGGCACAGGGTTCGAGTTGAAGGAAGGCATGACCATTACCATCGAGCCCATGATCAACCAGGGCAAATTCCAGTGCAAACTGCTACCTGACGGATGGACCGTTGTCACCAAGGACCATAAACTGTCGGCGCAATGGGAACATACGGTACTGGTGACCGCCGACGGGTATGAAGTGTTGACGCGTCGCAGTGAAGAAACCTTCTGAGCCGTAAACGGCACGGGCCACGAGCATGACTATGGGGACTCGCGTCACTGGCGAAGGCCAGTCGATTGATCAGTCGATGGAGGCCACGTCGCAGACCGGCCATGCGCTTGCGCATTTCGTCGACGAGGCAGCCTTACAGGCGCGAATTGATGCCGCGCCTTCGCCGGTCACACCGATCCGGGAAACACTCAAAGCATTTCAGGCAGCCCAGGGAGAAGCCTTTCTCGCCGGTGACGACGTCCGCCAGTTGGTGGCCGCCCGGGCGGCAGTCATCGACGCGATCCTGCGGGTGCTCTGGTCCCAATACCATTTCTCGGCCAGCCACGATATCGCCCTGATTGCCGTCGGCGGATATGGCCGCGGCGAACTGCATCCCCATTCCGATATCGACCTGCTGATCCTGACCCGCCTCGGCGTGGAAGATTCCTGGCAGGAAGAGCTCTCGGCTTTCATTACCCTGCTATGGGATATGAAGCTGGATATCGGGCACAGCGTTCGCAGTATCGAGGAATGCATCGGCGCCGCACGCGAAGACGTCACCATTCTGACCAACCTGCTGGAAACCCGCACGATTGCCGGTGTGGATGCCTTACGTGAAAGCCTCAGCCTGCGCGTGTATTCCGATGAGGTCACATCGGATCGAGCCTATTTCCTGGCCAAACGCGAAGAGCAGCGTCAGCGTCACGAGAAATATGGCGACACCGAATACAACCTCGAACCCAACCTGAAGTCATCGCCAGGCGCCCTTCGCGACATCCAGACCATAGGCTGGATTACCAAGCGGCACTTTGGCTTGCAAAGCACCGCAGACCTGACCCGCTTCAGCATTCTGACGGACGAGGAATATCAGGTCCTGCAGGATGGCGAGACCTTCCTCTGGCGTTTGCGCTTCGGTCTGCAGATGATTGCCGACCGCAACGAGAACAGGATGCTGTTCGACTACCAGCGGGCCCTGGCGGACATGCTGGGCTATCTGGACGATGAGGAAAAACTCGGTGTAGAACGGATGATGCAGGAATATTACCGCACCGTTCTCGCACTGGCGGAGCTGACAGACGTTATCCTCCAGCACTTCGACGAAGCGATCCTCAACGATCCCTCCAATGAAGCCCTTATCCCCCTCAACAAACGTTTCCAGATCCGCAACCATTATATCGAGGCGATCAACAACCAGGTCTTCGCCTATGCGCCTTACGCACTGATGGAAATTTTCGTGCTCATGGCGCAGCACCCCGAAGTGCGCGGCATTCGAGCCACAACCATTCGCTCTATTCGTGCGCACCGTCACCTGATCGACGACGCCTTCCGTCATGACCTCGCGGTCACGACATTGTTCATGGAACTGCTGCGCACGCCTCACCCGTTGCACCGCACCCTGTCCTACATGAAGCGCTATAACGTGCTCGGGCGCTACCTGCCGGAATTCGGCCAGATTGTCGGCCAGATGCAGCACGACCTTTTCCACATTTATACGGTCGACGCGCACACTCTCCGCGTTATCCGCAACATGGTAAAACTGCGCGAGCCTGAAGGTCGTACCAACTATCCGCTGGCCTCCCGCCTTATCCATCGACTTCCAAAAATGGAGCTGCTGTATATTGCCGGCCTTTACCATGACATTGCCAAAGGACGGGGCGGCGACCATTCGGAGCTGGGCGCGACCGATGCCGAGGCATTCTGTGCGCGACACCATTTGAGCGCGCGCGATACCAAGCTGGTTGCCTGGCTGGTCGAGAATCACCTGCTCATGTCGATGACGGCACAGCGCAAGGATATCTCCGACCCGGATATCATTCACGCCTTTGCCCGCGAAGTGCCGAGCCAGGTGCACCTCGACTACCTGTACGTACTGACGGTCTGCGATATCAGTGCGACGAATCCGAAACTCTGGAATACCTGGCGCGCCTCCCTGCTGCGCCAGCTGTTCATCGAAACCAAGCGAGCCCTGCGCCGCGGCGTGGAAAAACCGGTGGACCGCAACGAGTGGATCAAAGCCACCCAGACAGAGGTCCGGGAACTGCTGTATGCCCAGCACTTTACCGACGATCAGATCGACCGAATCTGGAACATGCTGGACGAGGATTATTTCCTGCAGGATTCGACGGTGGATATCGCCTGGCAAACCTCTGCGATTATCCGCCACGGCGACAATACGGCGCCGCTCGTACTGATCCGCGATACAAAAGGCGGTCCCAGCGACGGTTTTACCCAGATCGTAATATGGGTGCCCGAACGCATCGACCTTTTTGCTGCCACAACGGCCGTGCTGGAGCAGCTAAACCTGAATATCGTGGCGGCCCGTATCAGCAGCAGTCTCGGGCCATTCAGTCTCAGCAGCTATGTCGTGCTCGATGAACAGGGACAACCCCTGGGCAAGGACCCCGCCCGCCGCGAACGGGCGCAGAAAAAGCTCGTGGAAGAACTGGACGATCCGGAAGACTACCCGGACATCATCCAGCGCCGCACGTCCCGACAGCTCAAACATTTCGCCTTCCCCACGGAAGTGACCTTTTCCAACGATACGGTCAACCAGCGCACACTGATGGAAGTGATCACCCCGGATCGCCCCGGCCTGCTGGCCCGGATCGGCCAAATCCTCCTGGAGCACCGGGTTCGACTCGTCAGCGCCAAGATCGCCACCCTCGGCGAACGCGTAGAAGACGTGTTCTTCGTTACTGACGAGGATGGAGAACCCCTCAGCGATGCAGATGTGTGCCTGCGACTACAAAACAGTCTCTGCCAACAGCTTGATGAAGTCGCCGGCGTGGAGAAAAACAAGCCGCTCCCGACACGCGATCGCCTGAAAAGCTGATCCACAGACACAAGGACGCCCGGTCAACCGATGAACCCGAACCTGAAGCGACTGCAACCCTATCCGTTCGAAAAACTGGCTAACTTAAAGGCCGGCATCACGCCGCCTGCAGACCTTCGGCCGATAGCACTTTCGATCGGTGAGCCAAAGCATCCGGCCCCAGCCTTCGTCAAACAGGTGCTGATCGACCGCCTCGATCAGTTGGCCGTCTATCCCAGCACCAAAGGGCTGGACGAGCTGCGGGAGGCTATCGCCCAATGGGCCAGCAACCGCTTCAAGCTTAAGCCCGGCTCGCTGACCGGCGCACACCACGTCTTACCTGTGAACGGCACACGGGAAGCGATTTTTTCGCTGACCCAGGCGGTGATCGATCCCGCCAAGCCCGCATTGGTGCTCAGCCCCAATCCGTTCTATCAGATTTATGAGGGAGCTGCCTTTCTCGCCGGTGCCCAGCCCCACTTTCTGCCATGCGAGGAAAGCAACGGGCTCATCCCCGACTTCGGTGCGGTACCAGAGACGATCTGGAAGCAATGCCAGATCCTGTTCCTCTGCTCTCCGGGCAACCCGACTGGCGCCGTGATTCCGCTGGAAACACTCAAAACGCTTATTGCCCTGGCCGACCGGCATGACTTCATCATCGCCTCTGACGAATGCTATTCGGAGATCTATCCGGACGAACTGGCACCGCCTCCAGGTCTTCTCGAAGCTTGCGCAGCAATGGGCCGGGACGACTACCGTCGCTGCGTGGTCTTCCACAGCCTGTCGAAGCGCAGTAACCTCCCAGGCATGCGCTCCGGCTTTGTTGCTGGTGATGCCGCGTTGCTGAAAGATTATCTGAGTTATCGCACCTACCATGGCAGCGCGATGCCGATTCAACACCAGTGGGCCAGTATCGCGGCCTGGCAGGACGAGGAGCACGTCAAGGTTAACCGCGACGCCTATCGCGCCAAGTTCGACGCTATGCTGACACGCCTGATGCCGCTGATGAATGTCCGTCAGTCCGACGCTGGTTTCTACCTCTGGCCGGAGACCCCCATCGACGACACCCTGTTCGCGCGGGAGTTGTTTGCCCAACAGAACGTCACTGTTCTGCCCGGAAGCTATCTTTCACGCGAGATCGACGGCATCAACCCCGGAGCCAACCGCATCCGCATGGCCCTCGTTGCCCCTCTTGAAGAGTGCGTGGAAGCCGCCGAGCGCATCAGTCGCTTTATTCAACAACTTTAACGCCCGAAACTGGAGATATCATGCTGACCGTTTACGGCATCAGTAACTGCGACACCGTAAAAAAGGCCCGCCGTTGGCTGGATGAGCATGCCGTCATCTACCGTTTTCACGACTTTCGCAAAGATGGCCTGAACCGAGAGCAACTGGAAGCCTGGACCGAAGAGCTGGGCTGGGAAAACCTGCTCAACCGCCGGGGCACTACCTGGCGAAAACTTCCGGAAACGGTTCGTGATAATATGGACGCCCACCAAGCCATCGAGGTGATGCTGGAGACTCCAGCCATCATTAAGCGACCTCTCGTCGACGCGGGCGCGCAGCGCCTACTCGGCTTCGACGCGGAGCTATGGAGTAAAAAGCTGGCGAGCTGAAGAGCGAACCTGCAGGCAAGTCATCGCAACACACATTACGAACCACCGGCCGCCAAGGCCGCCCAACGCAATACAGGGAGTCAGAACCCATCATGAGCTTTGCATTCGGCATCGGTATCGGTACCCAGAACCAGAAACGGGAATGGCTGGAGGTTTATTACCAGAAACCGCTGTACCTGCCCGATCCCACCCTGATGGAAGTGGTTCGTAACCTGCTGCCCTATCGTGGCGGCAACGAAGCCATTGAAGTCTCGTCCGAGCAGTTAAAGGCACTGGCAGATGGCCTTCGCAATGCCGGGATCGACGACCAGGCGAAACTCGCCGATATGGCTTCGGAAAGCCAGCGCCCTGTCGTCATTACACTGCTTGAACACGACGAAAAGGCCGCCAATACACCGGAAGTCTATTTGAAGCTACATCTGCTCTCGCACCGCCTGGTCAAGCCCCACGGTGTGGCGTTGGATGGCATTTTTGCCCAGTTGCCGAATGTAGCCTGGACCAACGAAGGTGCTATCGATCTGGCTGAACTTCCTCAACGCCAGCTACAAGCTCGCCTGAATGACCGTATTCTTGAGGTGAAGTCCGTCGATAAATTCCCCCAGATGACAGATTACGTGGTTCCGGGAGGCGTTCGTATCGCTGATACCGCCCGCGTACGCCTCGGCGCCTATATCGGCGAAGGCACGACCATCATGCACGAAGGTTTCGTCAACTTTAATGCCGGAACCGAAGGCAAATCGATGATTGAAGGCCGGGTCTCCGCCGGCGTGATGATCGGTCTCGGCTCCGATCTGGGTGGCGGCTGTTCGACCATGGGTACATTGTCCGGCGGCGGTAACATTGTCATCTCCGTCGGCGAGAACTGCCTTATTGGCGCCAACGCCGGCATAGGAATTCCTATCGGGGATCGCTGTACTGTCGAGGCAGGCCTGTATATCACTGCCGGCACCAAAGTGGCATTGTTGGACGACAAGAACGCACTGGTCGAGGTCGTCAAGGCGCGAGACCTGGCCGGCAAGCCTGACCTGCTGTTCCGCCGTAATTCACAGAACGGCGCGGTGGAATGCAAAACCAACAAGACGGCCATCGAGCTGAACGACATCCTGCACAGTCACAACTGATTCGCAGAACCTCCATTAAAACACGGCGCCGATCGGCAATAGCCGGCGGCACCGTTTCAAGGGCGGAATGCCTATTTGGCACTCTGCCCACGATTTCAGGAAGCCCAAACCATGAGCAGCGCCTCGGATACCTTCGATCTGACCTGCGAACTGATTCGCCGCCCTTCCATCACTCCGGATGATGCCACCTGTCAGGACCTGCTTGCACAGCGCCTGGAAAAGCTTGGCTTCCGTATTGAGCGCCTGCGTTTTGCAGAAGTCGACAATCTATGGGCCCGCTTGGGTGATAGCGGTCCGGTCCTGGCCTTTGCCGGACATACCGATGTCGTACCCTCGGGACCTGAGGGCCAGTGGTCGTTCCCACCTTTCGAGCCTACAGTGGCAGATGGTCACCTCTATGGTCGCGGCGCGGCGGATATGAAAGGCAGCCTTGCAGCCTTCGTGACAGCTTGCGAACGTTTTCTCGCTCACCGACGACCTAACGGCAGCATTGCATTACTGCTTACCAGCGATGAAGAGGGCCCGGCCCACAATGGCACCGTCAAAGTGGTAGAAACCCTTGAAGCCCGCAACGAAAAGATCGACTGGTGCCTGATCGGCGAACCCTCCAGTAGCGATCAGGTGGGAGACGTTATTAAAAACGGCCGGCGGGGTTCCCTACACGGCCACCTGCGGATTAAGGGTATCCAGGGTCATGTGGCCTACCCGCACCTTGCCGACAACCCCATTCATCGTGCGGCACCAGCCCTGGCGGCGCTGACAGACGAGGTCTGGGACGAGGGCAACGAATTCTTTCCGGCAACGACGTTTCAGGTAACGCAAATCCACGCGGGCACCGGCGCCAGCAATGTCATTCCCGGCGAGCTGTCGGTGAACTTTAACTTCCGTTACTGTACGGAAGTGACCGCGGAGCAATTGGAACAACGGGTGAGCGCCATACTCGACCGTTTCGAATTGCGCTACGAACTCCAATGGCAATTGAGCGGCGAGCCCTTCCTGACCGCCAGAGGAGCACTGGTGGAAGCCGCCGTGTCCAGTATTCGGGAAATCACAGGCCAGGAAACCCAACTGTCGACGTCAGGCGGCACATCCGATGGTCGCTTTATTGCACCGACCGGCGCCCAAGTCGTCGAGCTTGGCCCGGTCAACGCCACTATTCATAAAATCGACGAATGTGTCCGGGTTGAGGATCTGGATAGACTGTCATCCATTTACGAGCGCATTCTGGAAAACCTGCTTTAACCGGCAAACAATCTCCCGGTCCCGCCGCCGTTTTATTTCATCGTCAATAGTGCGGTGGCGGAACCTCCTCATCCAGACTGCGGATGTCTGAAGATTTCAGTGACTCCACATGATCACGCATCAGACGGTTCGCTTCCCAGAGTTTTTGGATTTCCAACTGCTGGTCTGCCACCTGGTCATTCAAAACAGCAATGATATCGTCCTGAAAAGCCATCCGACTCTCCAGTTCAATCAGCCTATTTTCGATATCTTTCTCACTCATTGCTCAAGCCCTTCGTCAGTCATTGAACTGTTCTGTTATTATTGTAACTTTACATCGAGCCGATGACCCCTTATTCGACGTTTCATCCGTCGACGGCGGGCTGGAACCCTAGACTTTCGATACCCATCGAAGGCCCGGGGATTACGGACATTGGCCGATGCTATTTGTTAGAGCTGTGTTCATCATCGACATAAAAAAGACGGAGCGAGAGCTGTTCATGCAAAACATGGTTAGAGCCGGTTTAGCGGCCCTGTTGATCGCCATTCCTGCCCCCTTCATCCTGGCGGCGCTGTTGTTGTGTTTCAGTCCCGAGTTATTCAACTTCCGTACGGCCGGTAACGTTGATTCCATTTGGACCGATACCGCCACCCTACTGGGATCCGGTCCCGGTTTCCTTGCCTACTTTTGGAGCTTCATCCTGTTCTTCCTGGTAGGGCTGATCAACAGTGTGCTGATCCGAAAGGCATCTTCCAACCGCACGCGTACCCATCGTAGTCGTGCAGCGACGTCGTACAACACGCCAAGCAGTGACAACAGCGGCGACGGCACCGAAGAAGGCACGGTGAAGTGGTTTAATGTTAAAAAAGGGTTTGGATTTATTCTGCGGGATAACGGCGAGGAAATTTTCGTCCACTTCCGCGCCATTCAAGGTCACGGACGCCGGGTTCTGCGACAGGGCCAACAGGTTCGCTTCGACGTCGTTGAAGCGGACAAGGGCCTGCAAGCCAGTAACGTGTCCATAATTGGCGAATGAGTAAAGGTACCGGCATCAGCCGGTACCTTACTACGGATGCCGGCAGACCTCACCCGTCCGCCGGCTCTTCAACGCCAGCGAACCTGCTCTTCGCCGCTCTCATCGATCCGCCACCAGAACTCGTCTTCCGGGTCTTCACCTTCCTGCCACCCCCCAGTACTGCAACGCACTTCTTTACCGAGCATCTGGAACAACTCCCGCGCGCAGGAAAGATCATCCTCCCAGGGGGCATCAGGCGATTCAAAAAGAACGCAGAGATAGTGCTTCCCGTGCGCTTCAGGGAAAAGCGTCACCGGAATGCGGAGATCATCGAGGTAGACCCCCCCCTTTGCCACAGACTTGGGCGATCGGATGTTCAGATCCACGCGATCAAAGCGTGCTGACAGCCAGCGGGAAACGGTTTCGATGTCGACGTCACGAATATAGATTTCGATATCAGACGAGTGCATGGTGGCCTTATTTATAGAGTCATCAAGCTCCTCAAGATACGGAAAATGCGAGCACATTTCACCCCAATCCCCGCATCGAACCACGCTTTCGCAAAGCTTTTCCGCCCGCATCCCGGTCAGTACTCAACAAGGCGGATCTTACCTCGTCGAACCGAACTAGAAAGAGGCAAGCCCTCCTGACGAAGACGCTCCTCAATCACCGCAGACCGGTCGATGACCATCTCATCGGCACTCGCCCGGCGCTCCATCCAATCCGCTTCGTAGGCGGCGAACTCCACACCCAACTGTCTCAGATGCTGATCGGCTTCCCGCACCTGTTCCCGAGCGCCCTGCACCAGGCAAAAACGGCGCCGGTCTTCCAGTTGATCGCGCAACGCCAATAACTGGGCGCACCCGGCCCCTCGCCAAAGCTGAAGACGGGTGGCGGCGCCTTCAATCAGCGCCAGTGCTCGCCCAGGATGTGCCGGCAAGTTCGCATTTTCGGTCTCTTCAGTCATATTCTCATCCAAAGAGACCGACAGGCAGGCCGCCGCCCTTAACGCCGCATCTCGAATGACAACACCCAGCTCCCTTTCCAGTCGCGGCTGATGTAAGCGCAACACAGCCAGCACCTGAGCGACGGTGGTAACCGGCACGGCTTGCTGAGTCACCCTCAGACCGAGAGCAGCAATCCAGCGGTGTTCAGTGACGTCTTCAAGAAGTGGCCGTGTCGCAGTGATCAAGGCGCCATGCGCTGCTGCCTTCAACAGTCGGGCCCACGGCAATCCAGGCTGCTTCGCTCAAAGAGCCGAACACCCCGGATCCATCACCAGGCAGGTGGAAATTCCCCCATGACCGAGATAATCCGCCGCAGCCTCCAAAAGCCCTTCCAGATCATTGCTGCGGGACAGCACCTCAACATCCAGGGCCAGAAACGCCACCCGTCCTAAACGGCCATCGGGGACGGCGTCAGCCAAGGTTGCCGCATAACGGATAAGACTTGAGCAGCCACTGCCGGCTTCGCCCCACAGGCAGTGTATAGAACCAGAACTCTGTCGTCCTATACTGACCAACAAATCCCTCGCAGACTCGATCCAGTCGGTTTGCACGGCCACCAGGAAAGGGCGCTCAAGCGAAAGGGGACGCAGGCATAGAGGGCGAGTCATTACCTCACGGGAAGACTTTACCTCAGCCATCCCATCCCGATAGCGACGAAAGTTAACCTCTCCGACCTTTTCTAACACCGCCACGTAGGCTTTGTGCGACAGTCTATCGGCGTCGTAAACCATCACTTTCAGTAGATCGGCCACGGACAGCCAGGGACTGTCACACAGGTCTCGCGCGAGGGATAGCCAGTAGACCAGTTGAGAGCACAGCCCGCCGCTCTCGCTGGGCGGAGTGGTCAGTGGCTGCTCGCACTGGATCGTGCGCACCAATTCGTCCTGATCCACCGCACACCGCGAAAGGAAGGGCACCAGGGCCTTATCGACCTGCAACAATTCCAGCAGGAAGTCTTCCACCGAGATTGCGGCACCACCTCGGCGATCGACTTCAGTTTTGGCCTGAATAAGGGCATTCTGACAAACGGGGTCCAGGCATCCTTGCCAGTCTTCCATGATCAACTCCTTGATCTCTTCCTTGAATGAAACGGTCCGAAGGGACGTAATTTAACAGCGGTTATACGTATCCTCGAAGCGCACGATGTCGTCTTCACCAAGATAACTGCCGGTTTGGACTTCAATCAACTCCAAAGGAATGACTCCCGGATTCGAGAGACGATGAACAACACCGACCGGAATATAAGTGGACTGATCCTCGGTAAGCAAGGTTTCCTCATCGCCGCGGGTCACAAGCGCCGTACCACGAACGACAACCCAGTGCTCGGACCGATGATGATGCTTCTGTAACGAAAGCTTCGCTCCCGGATTCACCGTTATTCGCTTAACCTGAAACCGGTCACTCATGGAGATCCCTTCATAGGTCCCCCACGGACGGTGGACTCGCTTGTGAAACCGGTGCTCCAGACGATCCTGAGCCTTAACCTGCGCGACAAGCTTTTTGACATCCTGCACCCGGTTCTTATCGGCAACAAGAACAACATCGTCCGTTTCAACGATCACATGGTCCTGAAGTCCAATCGCAGCAATAAGCCGACCTTCGGAATGAATGTAGGAGTTATAAACATCTTCTACGATCACATCCCCTTTAAACACATTACCCTGCTCATCTTGCGCTTGAATTTCCCAAAGCGCCGTCCAGGAACCAATATCGCTCCAACCCGCATCTAGCGGTACGACAACAGCGTCACTGGTCTTTTCCATGACGGCATAGTCGATGGATTCTTCAGGGCAACTGGCAAAAGCATCCGCATCGACCCGAGTAAAGTCGAGGTCCTTCTGACGATTCGCGTAAGCCTGGCGGCAGGATTCCAGGATATCGGGGCGAAATTTCCCGAGTTCTTCCAGATAACGGTCTGCCCGAAAGAGGAATATGCCGCTGTTCCAGTAATAGTTACCCGCGTTCAAGTAACTTTCTGCGGTTTCCAAATCGGGCTTTTCTACAAACTGGGATACGGGCGACCAGTTACCACTGCGCCGTTCAGATTGAATGTATCCATATCCCGTATGAGCACTTTGAGGAACGATGCCAAAAGTCACCAGATGGCCTGACTGGGCAGCCTTCTCAGCAACAGACACCGCTAGGTGAAAGGCCTCGGTATTGGCGATGACATGATCGGATGGCATAACCAGCAACGTCGCGTCTGGATTCGATTCCATCGCCATCAAAGCAGCGAGAGCAATGGCCGGCGCAGTATTCCGACCCACGGGTTCCAAAATAATCTCGTGGTTGATTTCTGCACATTGTTTCTGCAAATGCGCAGCAACGATAAAGCGATGCTCCTCATTAGTGACGCCGATAACATGATCACAAGCATCAATCGCCTTAGCCCGCTCAATAGTCTCTGCCAAAAGAGACTCCGCTGAAACCAAAGACAGGAATTGTTTGGGATAAGCTTCTCGTGAAAGCGGCCACAGGCGAGTCCCTGAACCACCAGAAAGGATGATAGCGTGCATGAAGATCCTCAATACCCCTGGAGCAAAAACCGCTCCAGGTAAACAAGAGTGTTAGTGGTGGCGCGATAGCCCCGGGATGGGCGTCACTTTACTGGCAGTCTCACTGAACTGCCCTTCGACGAAACCGGCCGAAGCCGTCGTCTGCTTCCAGACCAGATCTTCCATTTCCGAGGAAGGTGAAAAGTCAGTAGGGGCCGCAAGGAGTAACGCTCTAACCTGTTCGCAATCGAAAACATGACAGGCCCCATCCAGCTCTTTGAGCAACCCGGCAATATCATCCCATTCCATATAGCGCTCCCTGGCCTTCATAATGCGAGGATGCTCCGTCCCCTGGGGATCATTGCCAATCAGCAGCTCTTCATAAAGCTTTTCTCCGGGGCGCAATCCGGTATAGACGATCTCAATATCGCCATCAGGATGTTCCGAGTCCTTTACTTCATAACCCATTAAGCGAATCATTTTCTGGGCCAATTCGGAAATACGCACATGCTGCCCCATATCCAACACAAAGACTTCGCCCCCTTTAGCAATACTACTGGCCTGAATCACCAGTTGCGCCGCTTCCGGAATGGTCATAAAGAACCGGTAGATATCGGGATGGGTCACCGTAACCGGTCCACCCTGCCGAATCTGCTCACGAAAAAGAGGAACAACCGATCCTGAGGAACCCAGCACATTGCCAAAACGCACCATACAGAAACGGGTTTTATCCTGACGTAACGCAAGCCCCTGAAGGACCAGTTCCGCCATCCTTTTGCTGGCACCCATCACATTGGTCGGACGTACGGCTTTATCTGTCGAGATCAATACAAAAGTCTTAACGCCGGCCCGAATCGCCGCCTCGGCCGCATACCAGGTACCGAACACATTGTTACGAACTCCTTCAACGACGTTGTGCTCTACCATGGGCACATGCTTGTAGGCTGCCGCATGATAGACGGTATCGATCTTAAAAGTTCGCATAATCACTTCAAGACGGTGTTCCTTCTGCACAGAACCCAGGATAGGGCGGATTTCCACATCCAATGACTCTGCAGCCAAAAGCGCCAGCATCTCTCTCTCTAGCGCATAGAGCCCATACTCGGACAGTTCCAGAAGAACCAGAACCTTGGGCCGCTGGCGCACGATCTGGCGACAAAGTTCAGAACCAATAGAGCCTCCTGCACCGGTCACCATTACCGTTTTGCCAGCGATAGAGGATTGTAATAGATCAGTATCCGGCACCACCGGATCGCGCCCAAGCAGATCCTCAACGTCCAGGTCCCGCACTTCGCTGATGCGGGCCTTCCCAGCCAAGATCTCTGCGAAGTCGGGCACTGTCTGCACCGCAATACCCAAAGGTTCAAGAAAGTGCAGTATCTGACTGCGCTGGGCATGTGGAGCATTGCCCAGCGCGAGCAACACCCGGTGGATACCTTTCTTCTCAATCAATCTGGCTATTTGGGAAGGTGCGTAGACTTTCAAACCATTGATAATACTGCCGTGCTTGGCGTCATCATCATCAACGAAGCCTACAGCCTGAAACTCCCCGCCATTTGCAAGGGCGGAGGCCAATTGCCTGCCGGTTTCTCCAGCGCCGTAAATAAGAATTTTACCCTTAGGTTTCTGATTAATCAGAAATACCCACGATCTTACAAGAATCCTGGAGCCCCCGGTAAAGATCAGCGCGATGGCAAAATAGATAATAGGTACAGATCGGGGGACAAAGACGTGCAGCAAGAACCCAAGGGCCATCAAAGACAGGGTCGAAAAACCGACAGCGGCTATCACACTCATAACCGCCTGATTACTCAGATATCGAATGATGGCCCTGTAAAGCCCCAACCTGATAAAGGCAAAAATCGTAATCGCAACCGTTGTACCAAACACAAAATACGACTGCCATCCCTGGGGGACATATAACTGATCCAATCGCAAAGAAAATGCCAACCAGAGTGCCAAGGAGAGCAGAAAAGTGTCAGCAAACACCGAAATGACGCGCTTATGGAATCTTGGCAGATCCAAGAATCGACTGAATACCGAACCCATGGTGGACCAAATCCTTGGTAAAAAATGTGTGCCTTATTTTAGTTGCTGGTAAGCATAATGGACAATGGATATTGCCTTCCCGCCAGGAAGGGAGTTCTAGTCGCAGTGGTTATTTTTCAAACCACCCACTTCAGCGAGGAAACGCCACAATAACTGACTTGATCTTCAGGCTGCTCATTTTGCGTTCAATCAACTTTTTGGCATAGTCGCTTGAGCAACCAGTTATCGCAGAGACAACCCCCGAAAAGCCGATCATTTGGGGCGAGCCACTCGATCGCCAGCCCCCTTACCGGCGACAGTCATTAAGATGTACCTGAAGTACGCCCCCACTGTCAGACCTTGCAACATCTGCTGGTCGGTTTCGGCCAGCCGTTTTGGCTCAGACATATCAATATCATTCACCTGCGCTAGCCCGGTAATGCCTGGACGGGCGGCGAGCACGCCGCGCTGATCGCGCTCGTCAATCAACTCCTTCTGATTGAACAGGCTGGGACGAGGGCCGACCAGGCTCATCTCACCCTTCAGCACATTCCACAACTGGGGCAGCTCATCCAGTTTCGTGCGACGCAGGAAACTGCCAAACGGCGTAATGGCGTCGGCGCTGGCCAGATGGCTGGCTACTGAGGCGGTATCCCTTCTCATGGTGCGGAACTTCACCAGCGTGAACGGTTTTTTGTGACGCCCTACCCGCTCCTGCCAGAAGAGAGGCGAACCGGTATCAAAGAAACCGATAATCATCAGCAGCAACAATACCGGAAAGCCGAACACCAATCCCAGGAGTGAAAAAACAATATCAAACACGCGGATCAACTCAGATACTCCTATTGACGCCCTGCTTGCGGGCTAGTGCGATTACTTTGGAAAACATCGCCTCAACCCCTCTTCCACCGATACAGGCGGCTGCCAGCCCAACACGTTACAGGCCTTGGTGATATCCACCTGTAAAGAGCCGAGCAGCCGCTGTGCAACCGCCCTTTTACCAAGCACCGTTGCACCCAGCATCAACAGCACGGCGGGCACAGGCACGAGACAGAGCGCCTTTCCCCTGGCTTTAGCCACCGCGCGCAGCAGCTCCGTGGTGGAAAGATCCTGCCCATCTCCGGCCAGAAACACCTGATTGGCGGCCGCCGGATGATCAATACAAGTCATAATCAGATCAACCAGATTATCCAGCGCCACCAGGGAACGCCGGTTGTGGATGGCGCCAAGTGGCAGGGGCAGGCCGTATTCAAGCAGCCGGATCATGCTGGCAAAGTTACCCTTCACCTCCGGCCCATACACGAGCGGGGGGCGAATAATTACCACCTCCATTCCGCTTTCAGCCGCCAGTTCCTGAAGCCCTTGCTCGGCTTCCCACTTGGAAATGCCGTAGGAGTCTTCAGGGGCTGGCGTATCGGCTGCCGTGAACGGCTTACCCAAAGGCGTCTGCTCACCGTTGACCTTAATGGAACTGATGAAGATAAAGCGCTTGACACCGGCTTCGGCGGCCTGACGAGCAAGGTTGAGAGTGCCATCAACATTGACCTTTCGGTATTCAACCAGAGGGTCGGCGACTTTATCTTTCATGACGTGAGCGCGGGCTGCGGCGTGAATCACAACGTGCTGCCCAGCCAAAGCATCGAACCAATCAGTCGCAGCGTCAATCCCTGCAACCGCCACCTTACGACCATGTGCTTTGACTGCCTCAAACCTTACAGCACTGGTTAATTCAAACCTTTTCTGCTCGCACAGATACAGAGACAGTCTTCGACCCAAAAAACCAGAAGCACCTGTCAGCAAAACACGCATGATAAAGACTGCCAATCGGAGGTGAGCGATAAATAGAGGTGAATAATCAACCAGCTTATATATTCAATAGAAATCAGCCGCCTCTTTTGATAGCCAGCACCTGAGTAACGAGCTTATAAGGCAGACGGCACATCAGCAAAATAGAGCTGGCATGAACTCCATTCTCGCTTAATGAGCGTTTCATCTCAGCCGTGATTACCTGGTTACTTCTCCAGCCCGCAGTACTCGCACCTCCGGTACGCATTCTGACCCAGGTCTTATGGGCTAGATGATATTGGGCGCCATCCACCAACAACAAGCGGACGAGAAAATCAAAGTCAGCCGCAATTTTATAGCCAAGCTTGTAAAGTCCGACACGCGCATACGCCGATTTACGCACAAAAACAGCTGGGTGAGGCGGCATCAAGCCAAAGCGAAACATCCAGGGTTTAAACTTTCCTGCCCTGTAGGCACGTATCGGCCGGTTCAGGTTATCCTCGCGAACAAAATCGACATCACCCAGCACTACCTCCGTTGCGGGGTTCGCCGCAAAGATGGACGCCACCTCTCTGAGCACATCCCCATTCAAGTAAAAATCATCCGAGTTCAGAATGCCGATAACCTCACCCGTTGCACTTTCCACGCCCTTGTTCATGGCATCGTAAATCCCCTGGTCCGGCTCAGAAATGCATTCCGTTACCAGCTCAGGATAGTCCCGAATGACTCGCAGCGTTCCGTCGTTCGAGCCGCCATCAATAATGATATATTCCAGGTCCGGGTAATGCTGGGCAACCACGGAATCCAAAGTTGTTCTGATCGTCGCTTCACTATTGTAGGACACAGTAATCAATGAGATCTTCAAGTTCTATCCTCGGGCTCGGCCACACTGATTGCCAAAGCGCAAAACGTCATCTTTGCCCTGATAACTGCCGGGCTGAACTTCAATCAATTCCAGAGGAATCTTTCTAGGGAATGGGCTTCACCAGTGGGTATGAAGGTCGGTTCGCTTTAGGTCACCAGGAAGGCCTTGACACCATTGGTGATCCTAACCGTAGGATGATCACCACCCCGTACTCAACTCGGTCGTAGTGTATCTGTAACGAAAGCTTGTCACCCAGTTTGACAGTCATGCATTTTGCAGGTTCGTTCTTGGAGGTGTCATATTCTCGCCCAAGCTCTATACGCTTCACTATGATTTAAAGCTCATGACGGCCACTGCTCCAGATGGCTTCCACCACTCTTTTAACATACGGCAACCTATTACTGCGTGCGATCAACACCGCATCCTTGGTTTCCACCACCACTAGATCATCCGCACGCAACGTAGTCATAAACCCATGTTCAGCGCAAATCAAACTGTAATGAGAGTTCATTACCTGCACATCCTCGCTACAGTCATCACCCTGCGAATCATTCTCGCTGGCATCTTCCGGAATCGCAGTTTCTTCCAACGCGGCATAGTAAATGAAACCTTTCGGGCAGTCACCTAAAGCCAATGCCTCCACTTAAATAACGCCGAAGCCTTGTATCAGTTTCGAAGGCATCAGGCAGGTATTCAGCATATTGGCACCGTGTTCACACAAGGCGCCCAGTTACACGCTGACCTTGGGCATAAACATTCCGCAGTTTCAGTAATAATCACCAGATTAAAAATATTCCTCTGCGGTTTCAAAGTTGGGTTTCTCCACAAAAAGCACCAAAGCATAACCGTTGCACGGCAACTTCATACCCCTCTGGATATAGCCGTAATCCGTTTCGTCACAAGTAGGCGCAATGCAAAAAAGTACCTAGCCTGTCTTGCTGAGCCAGAACCTCAGCATCTTTAACAGATTGCTCAAACAACTCTTTTTCAGCAATGAAATTACCCATCGCTAATACCAGCATAACCAAGCTCTACATATTGCCGACTGATTTAGCGAGGGGAAAGCACCACTGCTTCATTCTACCCCTCCTGAGCGTAATGAGCCGTTGCACAATTTACCTAGCCAAGTCTAATGGTGGATTTAGCAGGAGCTTCCTTAAGCATTATTCGTTTGCTGCCAGTATAAATGGGAACAAAGGAAACGACAGCGGTATCGCCGTTGTCATTAGCATTATGAGAGTTGAAGCTTCAAAAAAAGCCAGCCGAAAAGGCTTGATTTTTCTCGTCGAACTGAATATTGCCAAGAAGTAGAAAAATCCGATAAAACCTAGCTCATAGATTGCTGCACCTAAACCTGACATTATCTTATTCTCTGCCTCTCCCCACCAGAAAAAATTATCAAACTTTTGATCTAGTTTTTTCGTAGTATCAGAAAACCGGTGATATCCATGCGGAATAAATCCATCTTCTGCAGCTCCGTAAAACGGATAAACTACATTTCTTAACCGTTGATTAGCACTAGCATCAGCATGAATTAAAGTAATCGGTCCTTTCAAAAACAGCTTTTCGATCTTTCCAACGCGGGAATCTCTCAAATTTTGAAGGAATGGTGACAAAACACCTAAAACCAGAACAGAAATCACGAGCATGCTGACATTTTTTTTGATTTTGAAAAAATTTGACACAGCATAAAGGATAGCCATTGCTACAATCAACATTATTGACATCGAAGACTTGGCAACCAAAACCACAAAAAATATATTAATCACGATGAAGAATAACGGCTTCAATCTCAAAACTCTATAACCATATTCTTTTGCTATCAAAATAGATATAAATATTAAAAACAACCCATAATAAGTTGGCTCTGGCGCCAAGCCCGTAACTCCGCGCCCTTGAGTGGTTCTTACGTGAACCAGAAAATCAAGAACATATGGACCCAACGCCATTTGCAATACGCCCGCGAAAATCCAAACGCAATTTATCAAGTAAAGATGAGTCTTTAAGCTCTCGCCAAAATACTTCTTTTTACATATAAAGAAAGATGCTGCCGCCACAAAAACAGAAAGGTAACTAGCAACTGCTCTTGCGGTAATAAAATCGAACTTTCCGTAGGCTACAGCAACAATAATTGATAGCACCCCAGGAATAGCCAAAACATATAACCACTTCGGAATACCAAAATTAATATTCAGAAAAAGAAACATTATTCCGAAAATAATATAGTACGGCTGAATATCCATATTCAAAATACCAAATCCAACCCACGGGAAAAAGCTAAAATAAACAAATAATATAGCTACAGTTTTATTTAAACTCATATCTTTACCACAATCGCATAAATTGAGACTCAGAAAAAGCCCGAATTTTAAGGTCTATTCTTAATTCTTAAGCTCAACAACAAGAAGGCATTTTATATTCCTAGACTTCCAAACGACACCAATATAACTATAGACTAATGCGGGCTAACTTCGTTGTTTTCAAGCAAAAACTGTAGCACTTGCTTATTATCTATAATAAGATCCAGAAAACGACATTTTTCTTCGTAAATCCCAGTCTCATGATTATCGTCAAAATCGAAAAATTAAAATCAACTGAATATTTTTCGCCCCCTATTCCTTCTATTGGAGTCACATCTGGTCAATTAGATTTAACTAGTGCAAAAAATAAATGACCAGGAACGACTTCACTCATTCTCTGATCTAAAAAGAAAAAAAAGAAGAGCCTTAAAGAGCTCATCGTTTGGCGGCACAAAGGAACTCTATAAGGCGCTCATGTAGTTCTACTCGCCGATTGAACACCCCCCAGTGCTCACTTTTGAAAGCATGTGCAGGGAGCCAATAGCAATTCGGCACAGGCGACACTACGAATGAAGGTATATTGCAATACTCACCCAAGTGGGCAGGTAGACTATCGGCAGAAACCACCCCTGAATATGTTGATAGTGCCGCCGCCAAAGCGTCAAAACGGCGAGGAATGACCCGCGCCCGAAGGCCTTCAGGGTTGGCAACGTCCTCCCCTTCAAGCAATAAAAGTTCGACTTCAAAACCTTTCCTGCTGCACGCATCAGCCAGTTCTACGACGAGATCCCAAGGAATATTTTTCGCCGAGACCCGACTGAAGGGGCACAATGCAATACGCGATGACTGTATGGTTTTGTGGTGTTTAGGTAAACATCCAATAGCACCAAATTGCTGATTGATAAACTGCTCATGAGCAACATAAACATTCGATGCCTTGGGAAGGATCAGAGACGAGCGCCGGCCAACTATAAAGTGTTCACGTAATCGAGCACTTGGCATAACGAAGGTAGCCTGTGGGGCAGCTTTGGCCAAGGATCGCCGGAGCGACAGAGCGCTGCGCGCACCTGCAAACAAACCACGCTTTTTGAGATCAAAAAGTGCTGGCAATCGGCGATCGATCAGATCTAGCACCTCTACATCGCATACGGGCGCGAGAGCATTCACCAATTCGACTAAATGGGGAGCAACGACGATTTTGCAGCGCGCCAGCGACTCCTGCGGCAGGTTGCGTAATATTGTCGCTGTTACAGTAAGATCACCGAAGGCCTTAACCTGGACGAAAGCAAAATGCATAGCTGGCTTAATGATTTCTTTCATCATGCAACTGAAGATTAAACCAATCCCGAACGCCTACCCAATCCATTTGGAAGACATTTTTCGATAGAAGCAACGCTCGTATCAACCTTGTTGCCATGACGTAGAGGAGAGCAAATGATTTTTTTGAGTCCATGAAGATCTTTCCGGATAAGCTAAATGCGTTTACGATCCGGAAAGTACACCGTAAACGGCGAGCACACTCTAACCGTCGGCATGCTAACCTTCTGAAGAACAGTTACGTTAGTTCAAAGCGTATGCGCACACCGCGGTGGTGCATATGCCAGACGAAGTCCGTATCGTCGCACTAGACAAAATAGCGCTCGCGCATCACGCCGACTTCGTCGAAGATGCTTCGGTTCAACAACATAACGCAAGCCGGCAAATAGTCAACACACTCCTGATTTTAAGGGTCCTGACGATCTGTGACTCGCTGTATCATGATTTGCTTCATGTCGTTCTCCGTTTACCTCATTGTAGGCCGGAGAACCCTAATTTCGTATTCGCCAATTTCAGGGATGGTTACAAAAAGGGGGGGGATCTGCGCTCCGATCGCACTGCTCTGGCTTTGGCGTTTGCCATGACCTCTATCGAGGCTTGGCTCTTCTGAAGAGACAGGCCCGTTAGCTCCGTTCTCGATATCACCCCTGCATACTCGCTTGGAGGCTTACATTTCCCGAATACCGAAATCCGATCAACAAACGATTACTTCTTAGCCACAGTTAGCGGGCAGACTCGAACATGTTCTGAAAATGACCAGAGTAGCTTCGCGAAGCAGTTCAGTCTGAATCGACCAAGGCCATGCCGACTATATTAGAAATGCAGCCACTAATTCAGCCCTAAATTATTTTCGAAGGTATTTTTTTACACCGCCCTTTAACATCTCACCAATAATTCTAAAAATATAAAATAAATTAACAACTGTTTTTTTGTCAACAACAATCCACCATTCCAATATAGAATCAATCCTCCTCACATCAGAAACGCCACCTGAGCTAATTTTAGAAATAACACAAGCCACATGACGCATTAACGAACCATTCCTACTTGATTCATAGAAAAATTCGAAATCCGCTGCCATTTTTTTACAGATATTGAACTTGTTTTTTTTATGTTGATTTAGATTCACCAGCACAGACTGATGGCAAAACTGACTTCCTTTCCATAGCTTCTCAATCCTACCAGCTTTAACGATTTTAGTTTTGTTAGGGTATCTAACTTCATGATCACCATATATTACATCAGCACCACTGACCACTGCCGAATTTCTGAAAATTTTACACAAAATATCAATATCAAAAAAATAATCTCCGGCGTTCATAAAATTGATCCATTGCCCGCTCCCAAGATCAATCCCTTTATTCATCGCATCATAAATCCCTTTATCCGGCTCACTCACCCAATAGTCGATGGCATGCTCATATTTCCTGACAATATCGAGAGTGCCATCAGTGGACCCTCCATCAACAATGATGTACTCCACATTGTCATAGCGCTGTTCGATCACACTTTTGATCGTGCCTTCCAGGCAATCAGCGCCATTGTAAACCACGGTCACAACAGTGATCAGCGGCTTTTCATTTAAACTCACTTTGAACTGCCCTTGCAGCCGCAGACCGCCTTCGGCAATCTTGCCATCATGATCCGGGATCTTCTGCAAAGTTGTCAGCCCAGCTTGCGAGGTATCAAAACAAGCTGGCTTTTCGGGCGTTAGGTGGCGGGTGGTGGAGTAGTCGGGGGTTTTCATAAGAAGGTTATTCAAAGCGTCCCATAAAAATAATCAAGGGTATGACGGTGGACATCATACTGCTCAAGGTGTTCGGGTTTGACCAAGAGCATATTTTCATGCTGGTTTACATCCAGCTGAATAAAATCGGAATGCAAACGCACCTTATAAGCCATCACAATATAGTGAGTGGATACTTGCAACCCAAAAATCGAATCCCGATAAAAATGCTCATACACCCCTTTGAACTCAGCAGAGGTCCTTTCCAACTCAACACCCAGTTCCGTGCCTGTAAGGCGCTTAAAGGCAATATCCAAGGACTCGTTTTTCCGAACACGCCCGCCAGGCACAAACCAATTTCCCTGAGCCGGGCGATTCTTACGTCGCCCCAGCAGATACTCACCCCGCTCATTCTCAACCAAGAAGTCGATAGAGACCAGAGGCGTCGACGACACCACAGTTTTAAAAGTGGCGGCATCCAGCCAAGCTGATCGTTCAGCCACGCAGTTGCTCCTTGTGGGCGAGAAACCAATGGTAGGTTTGCCGCAAACCAGCTTCCAGCGTAATGCTAGCCTTCCACCCTAGTGATTTCAGGCGCGATACATCCATCAGTTTGCGGGGAGCGCCATCAGGTTTACTGGCGTCAAACACCAACTCACCCTCAAAACCAACGACGCGTTGCATGGCTTCAGCCAGTTCGCGAATGGTGCAGTCCAACCCGGTACCCACGTTGATATGAGACAACATCGGCTGCGTGTTGGCCTCGTAGGTTGTCACGTCCAAATTCATTACATGCACGCTGGCAGCGGCCATGTCATCCACATGCAGAAACTCGCGCCTGGGTTTGCCGCTACCCCAGACCACGACCTGATCCGCACAAACCATCCTGGCGTCATGGAAGCGCTGCATCATGGCAGGAATGACATGGCTATTTTCAGGATGGAAATTGTCATTCGGACCGTAAAGGTTGGTTGGCATGACACTGCGATAGTCTCTTCCATACTGACGGTTATAACTTTCACAGAGCTTGATGCCAGCAATCTTGGCGATGGCATAGGGCTCGTTGGTGGGTTCCAGCGCACCAGTCAGCAGCGCCGTTTCGGTCATCGGTTGCTCAGCCAGTTTGGGGTAAATGCAAGATGAACCCAAGAATAGCAAGCGCTGGACATCAGCCTGATGCGCCGAATGAATGATGTTGGCTTCGATCATCAGGTTTTCGTAGATAAACTCTGCCGGATAGGTATTATTAGCATAAATGCCACCCACTTTGGCAGCAGCCAAATAAACCTGATCGATCTGTTCCTGCTGGAAAAACTGCTGAACGGCGGTCTGATCCAGTAGATTCAGCTCGGCGCGACTACGAGTGACAAGCTCCACATCTGACTGGTCCTGAAGCTGGCGCAATAACGCAGAGCCCACCATGCCGTTATGGCCAGCAATAAAGATTCTTTGTTTTTCCATCGCTGATCAATTCTCTACTGATACCGGAATTTCATAACCGTGTTTTTTCAGCAGAGCATGGCGCTCTGCTGTTTTCAAATCTTCAGCTACCATTTCTGCACACATTTCCTGCACAGTGATCTCCGGCACCCAGCCTAATTTTTCTTTCGCCTTGCCTGGATCACCCAGCAAAGTTTCTACTTCGGCCGGGCGAAAATAACGAGGATCCACGCGAACAATAACATCACCTACCTTCAATGCCGGTGCCTTGTCGCCCTCAATGGCCTCGATGACCGCGACCTCGTCAACGCCCTCACCTACAAAGCGCAGTGTGATGCCCAGTTCTTTGGCAGACCATACAATGAACTGACGCACGGAATACTGCACACCCGTGGCTATGACAAAATCTTCCGGTTGTTCCTGTTGCAGCATCATCCACTGCATGCGTACGTAGTCCTTGGCATGTCCCCAATCCCGCAGCGCGTCCAGATTACCCATGTAAAGACAACTCTCCGAGCCTTGAGCAATGTTGGCTAGGCCACGTGTGATTTTGCGAGTGACAAAGGTCTCTCCGCGGCGCGGGGATTCATGGTTAAACAGAATACCGTTGCAGGCATACATGCCATAGGCCTCACGGTAATTGACAGTGATCCAGTAGGCATAAAGCTTGGCCACCGCATAGGGTGAACGCGGGTAAAAGGGTGTGGTTTCCTTCTGGGGGGTTTCCTGGACCAGACCATACAACTCGGAAGTGGAAGCCTGATAGAACCTGGTCTTCTTCTCAAGCCCGAGAAAACGGATCGCTTCAAGCAACCTCAATGTCCCCATAGCATCAACATCTGCAGTATATTCTGGTGACTCAAAGCTCACAGCCACATGGGACTGCGCACCTAGGTTATATACTTCGTCAGGCTGAACTTCCTGCAGGATGCGGGTGAGGTTGGAGGAATCAGTCAAATCACCGTAGTGCAGCACAAAATTCTGCTGCGCAACGTGTGGATCCTGATAGATGTGGTCCACCCGCTGGGTGTTGAACAGAGAGGCACGGCGCTTGATGCCATGTACCTGATAACCTTTCTCCAGCAAGAACTCAGCAAGGTAGGAACCATCCTGGCCGGTGACACCGGTGATGAGGGCTTTTTTCATTTTTTTCCTTCCAGCATACGGAATATTTTTCTGGCTACTCGGACAGGCATCCAAACCAACCGTTTAATCAGGGATAAAGCAAAAAAATTGTAATTAATTTTTACATCGTCACAAAAGAAGTCACTGAGGTCATTTATACCAAAAGAGCTGTGCGACGGATATTTCTTGAGCAAGAACCAAGCATTAGCCGCAACCTGATCAATCATGTCATTTTTGAAACGTTCAGCAAAATAAGCCCTTACCAACATATAGTGCAACGGGAGCTTACCATCGACAGATGATATAGTGATTGAACCCGGATGCGCTCTAAAAAACGAAAGAGCCTCTGCCACAAAGCCAAATTTTTTGTAATCCTTTGCAGTTAACAGGAAAAGAAGCAGGTCATTGCCAATGGCATGCATGGAAAAATCACTATTAACTCTATTTTCTATATCGACTAAAAGATTTTTTTTCAAATCATCTAAGCGAAAAACAGCACATCCAGGCGAAACAGGTACATTATTATCAATCAGCGCCCTAGTTATATATTCAGAAGATTTTCTTAATCCTGTATTTCCAATAAAGTAGCAAGCGTCACCATCTTCTGGACTATCCGTAAAAATCTTCACTCCAGAGTATACAAAAGCCGTTTCTTCATCAAACAGCGGCAAACACTTCGCAAGGTAGTTTGGTGAAATGAGATCATCAGACCACAAAATTTTCCCATAAAAACCGCTGGCCTTCTCAATACATCGCTTCCAATTTTTTACGGGCCCTATATTGGTTTCATTTCGAAAAGCTTTGACACGACTATCTTTAGCGGCAAAATCCAGAATCACTCGCCAAGTATCATCCTGGCTAGCATTATCAACAACTATCAATTCAATATTTTTATACGTCTGAGATAGTGCAGAATGTAGTGTTTCAGCAATAAAATGCTCACGATTGTATACAGGCACCAATATTGATACAAGATTATCCATTTACAACCTATGCCTTATAATATTTAAAACCTGGACAGGTCCAACCAAACCAAAAATTGATAGACTTAGCGTCGTCGCTAACACAACGCCTCCAAGCCCAAGCCCCAAATAAGAAACAAAGTATATTGACATGGGAACATTAATTATCGCAGCAACAACCGAAGTTACAATCTGCAAATTTATTTCATTAACTGCATTCACAAAATAAGCAAAAACATTACTCCAAACAGAAACACCCACAAACCCCCAAAAAAACAAATAAAGCGAATTACTAACCTCTAAATTCTTTCCAACCCAAACCCTTACGATAAATGGCCCTATAAACGCCATAAAACCAGCACCCAAGAAAATAAAAAAAGCTATCTTTATCTGCTTTTTTAACGCATCTCTTATCCAGACAAAATCGCCCTGAGCATAAGCATTGGAATATGCAGACCAAATAGGTAAGAGTATCAAACTATGAAAAATAGTGAAAACACTAAAAAGTTTAAAGACAACATCGTAAGGTGTAACCTGCTTAGGCCCAAGCAACTGAGTTATAATTATTTTATCCGTCATAAATATTAAAAGCATGGAAATCTGTATGACAAAAAACTTACCACCCAACGACAATAAAGGACTTATTTTCCTTGTATCAAAGCCCGCTATAGATGGCCTTACTTCCGCATTTGACTTAAAAATAAAAAAACTCAACGCCCCATTGGAAATCACTAGAGCCGAGCCATACACCAGAACCATTTTTATAAGGGAAGCCCCACAAAAACGGTACAGCAACGCCACAAACAACAATGCCAACCCATTCGATAAAAACTGGCCTAGCGCAACAAAAGACGACATTTGCAGGCCATGATATACCTGATTAACTAGACTCATCCAGAAGTTAAAAAAAACGAAAAAGCTCAAAATTATAACAGAATACCTCAACTCGCCTTCACTCATGGAGGCCGAGTTAAATACCTCACGCCATGATATATGAAAACTAGCAAAAGCAAAAAAAGCAAAGAAAACAAAAGATACCAAGCCTATTAATACGTAGGCCGTAGAGATATAGCTTACAACTTCCTTACCTTCATTCTTGGCAAGCCCCTCCAATATTTTATTCTTCAAACCATTACCAATACCCAAATCAAAAAGCATGACCCAATTAACAAGCGTAAGCATGGTAGACCAAACACCGAACTGCTCAACACCCAAATACTTAATCATGATGGGCATTGCTACAAAGGTTGCAAAAATAGCTCCAAATTTATAAAAAATTGAGCCTTTTAGTTGCACCTTGTAATTCTGACTTCGCGCAAGGGACTGACTCAATGGCTTGACACCCACTCAATCATTTTTTTTATTCCCTGCACTTTATTGACCTCTGGCTGCCAGCCAATGAGTTTTTGAGCCTTTGTGATATCAGCCACAAACAACCTTTGATCACTCTGCCTTGGCGGCAATTTTCGATAATTCATCTTAATATCTAACTCACTTTCCAGAAAGGCAAACAACTCCAACAATGACGAAGAGTTTTTGATTCCACCACCGATATTAAAGGCTTGCCCTTTTATTCTTTCAATATTTTCAAAAGCTTTCAGGTACAGAGAAACACAATCACTCGCATAAAGAAGATCACGCACCTGCTTACCATTACCGGATATAGTGAAGGGTTCTCCCGCAAAACCACTTTTTATTTCGATGGCTTTTTGAGTAAACCAGCCCAGCCATCCTTGATCAAAAGTTGCATACTGGCGACCTCCGAACATAGATGAATGGCGAAAAACGACTGTTTTTAAACCATAAATTCGGGCAAAATCCAGCATGTATTGATCAGCGCTCCCCTTGGATGTGCCATAAGGGGAGTGGAAGTCCAGGTTGACACTTTCATCAAAGCCATTTGGCTTATCAACACATTCATAGCGAGTAGCTGTTTCTTGATAATTGAACTGTTCCAGATCGCCGTAAACCTTATTAGTGGACGAATAAATAACGGCGCTTTCTGGTGAGTATAGACGTACGGCGTTTAGAAGATTAAAGCTTCCACCTACGTTGACCTCAAAATCCATACGTGGATCGTCTACGGAGGTTGTCATTGCAACCTGCCCAGCCAAGTGATAAATCGCATCTGGTTGGTGCACTCGAACCATTCGCTCTACATCGTTGGTGTTGCGAATGTCACCATGAATAAACTGGAATTCACCTTGTTTTTTTAACCACTCAAGGTTCTGGTAACTACCATGACGATAGAGACTGTCAAATATCACCAACTCGTGGCCGAATTTAATCAATTCGCGCGCTATATTGGACCCCAAAAAGCCGCACCCGCCGGTAACCAGATATTTCATGCAATCACCTTAAGCAATCGTGATAGTCCCTGATTTTGAGATACTGCCGAATCCCATCCCAATCCTTTTAAAGCAGCATTATTAACTTCGACCTTCATCATCTCACCATCCCTTAAAGGAATATCGCCGAAGCCTAGCAGGGTCTTGGAATTTGGGTTCAACTGTTGATAAATTTCATATAGGGTCGTAACAAACTCTCTGACACTGATGAGATTACCCGTACCGACATCAAACTCGCTGAATCTCGGTAGTTGCATCCTTTTCTCTAATGTCAGCATATAAGCTGATATCACATCATCAATGTAGATAAAATCCCGCAGCTGCTTACCTTCAGTTAGTGGAATACGCTCAACGTTTCGCTGCAGCTGATTAATTAGCCAAGGTACAAATTTTGTTTGATCGTCTCCAGGTCCATACATATGCTCCAACTTGAGATTAATCACCTGGATCTTGTCACTGCGCTGCTTGAGCCATTCGGAAAAATGCCGTTTCGATAGTGAATAAGCATTCAGATATTTTGGCAATAAAGTATCTGTATTAAAGAAGGCTTTTGTATTATAGGCGGTGGCTACATCGAGCAGCTTCAGACCAAACAACAAATTGGTTTCAACCACCTCATTTGCTGCCTGGCCGTGTCGGCCATAAGTGCATGCCGTATGAAATACAGCATCGACGTTCTTTTCCTTGAAAGCTTCGTCTAAGGGCACCAAGTCAATATCAAACGCGCGAACCTGCGCAAGCAAGTGGTTAATTCGCCATGTATCAGAGGTAGAGCGCTTGAGAATAGTTACGCTGTAGCCCCGACCTAGCAGAGCCTCCAGCAGATGGCTACCCAAAAAACCAGTCGCACCGGTCAGCAGTATGTGCTGCATCAGAAGTTCAGCCCGAAAAACTCTTCCAGCTTTTCACCCACAAAGTCGAAGTGCTCTTGCCTAAGTGAAGGCTGAACACCCAGCCAGAAGGTCTGACTCATGGTGCGGTCGGTGTTGGTCAGTTCTCCAACCACCCGATACTCCACGTTCTGGAAATAAGGCTGACGGATCAGATTGCCGGCAAAAAGCAGGCGTGTACCAATTTTGTGCTGGTCCAGATACTTGAGCAGATCTACACGCCGTACACCACTGCTTTCCTTGAGGGTAACCGGGAAGCCAAACCATGAGGGGTCACTGTTGGGGGTAGCTTCGACGACTTCCAGGTAGTCACTGAGACTAGCCAGACGCTCTTTCAGAAGGGCGAAGTTACGCTTGCGTGTGGCAACAAATTCAGGCGCACGCTCCAACTGCGCTAGGCCACAAGCAGCCTGCATATCAGTGATTTTCAGGTTATACCCCAAGTGCGCATACACATACTTGTGGTCGTAGCCTTGCGGCAGAGTACCAAACTGCTGGCCAAAACGGTTGCCACAAGTATTATCACAACCGGGAGCACAGTAGCAATCACGGCCCCAGTCTCGAAAAGATTCAGCTATCACCTTTAACGTCGGGTTGCTGGTGAATACGGCACCGCCTTCACCCATCGTGATATGGTGAGCAGGGTAGAAGCTCAGGGTAGCAATATCACCCCAGGTACCAACCATTTTGCCATCATAAGTTGCTCCCAGTGCATCACAGCAGTCTTCCACCAGCCATAGGTTGTATTTTTCACACAGAGCTTTGACTTTCGCCACGTTGAACGGGTTACCCAAGGTATGTGCAAGCATGATCGCCTTGGTTTTAGGGGTGATCGCCGCTTCAATCAGGTCTGCATCAACGTTGTGGGTTTTCATGTCCACATCAACAAAGACCGGCACCGCACCGAACTGTACAATAGGGTTAACAGTGGTTGGAAAGCCTGCAGCCACACCGATTACTTCATCACCCTTTTTGATAGCCCGTTCAGCTAGCTTGGGCGAGGTCAGGGTGCTGAAGGCGACGAGATTCGCCGATGAGCCCGAGTTGACCGTGATCAAATGCTTTACACCGATGAATTCAGACAGTTTTTGCTCGAACTCTGTGTTAAAGCGACCGGTGGTCAGCCAACCATCCAGTGATGCCTCAACCATCAACTGAAGTTCACGTGCGCCAATAACCTTGCCTGATGGCGGAATCACGGTTTCGCCGGCGGTGAAAGGTTTTGGTGCCAGGGCGGTATTGGCGTATTGTTCAACCAGTTTGCTGATTTCCTGACGGAGTGTTTCGGGTGTCATAAATTGCCTGCAATTCTAACTGTAAGTAAATCTTGTGGTCAGTGAGCCTGATATTGCGCTATCTGATCGAGAGTCTTCTGGCGAATATCACCATGCGCCAGCCAGCACTGATGCCACTCGACGACACTGTCCAGTGACTGCGCCAAAGACCAGCGTGGGTGCCATTTCAGTTTGGCGGCAGCCTTGCTGATGTCCAGCTTCAACAATTGAGCTTCGTGTGGCTGAGGGTTGGTATCCAGCTGCCAGCTAGCCCCCTCACCCCAGTGCTGAACCATATGGCTGAGTATCCACTCTACCGGTTGCACATCTTCATCACGCGGTCCAAAGTTCCAGCCTTCTGCATACGCCGCCCCTTCGTTATAGAGCTTTTCAGCCAGCTTAAGGTAACCGCTAAGCGGTTCCAGTACATGCTGCCATGGACGAGTTGCCAGAGGGTTACGGATAACCACCGGCTGTTTTTTTTCGAAAGCGCGAAGTACATCAGGGATTAGCCGGTCTTCAGCCCAGTCACCACCACCGATCACGTTACCGGCTCGGGCTGAGGCCAGCGCGGCGGTATCTGGCGAGTTAAAAAACGAGTTGCGATAGGCGGACGTCACCAGCTCCGAACAACCTTTACTGTTGCTGTAGGGGTCGTGGCCGCCCATGGGCTCATTTTCGCGATAACCCCAGGCCCATTCGCGGTTTTCATAACATTTGTCTGTCGTGACGTTGACGATGGCCTTGAGGTGGCTGCACTGACGTGCAGCTTCCAGCACATGCACCGTGCCCATGACGTTGGTGGCGTAAGTTTCGACAGGCGCCCGATAGGAAAAACGTACCAGTGGCTGTGCTGCCATATGAATCAGAATGTCGGGGTTGAATGCGATCATACTGGCACTGATAGACCCCAGATCACGGATATCTCCGATTTCTGACTCCATACTGTCTGCAACACGTGCTTGTTCAAAAAGTGCGGGGGTAGTTGGCGGTTTTAGTGCAAAGCCCTTGACCTCTGCACCCATGCTTTGCAGCCAAAGGGAAAGCCAACTGCCCTTAAAACCGGTGTGGCCTGTTAAAAATACCTTTTTGCCTTCCCAAAAGGCGGGATTGACTATTGCAGTCATCAGGTTATTCCCAGGTTTTCCAGGGAGCTTTGCCGCTTTCCCACAGTTCTTCCAATAAATTTTTATCGCGCAGGGTATCCATAGGCTGCCAGAATCCGTGATGCTCATACGCCATCAGCTCGCCATCCTCTGCCAGATTCATCAAGGGCTCCTGCTCCCATACAGTACTGTCATCAGTAAGGTAATCCAGTACCTTCGGTTTCAGCACGAAAAACCCGCCATTGATCATGACATTATCGCCCTTGGGCTTTTCCTTGAAGTTCATCACCTGCTTGTTCTGGATATCCAGTGCACCGAAACGACCCGGCGGATAGGTTGCAGCCAGAGTTGCTGCCTTACCATGTGCCTCATGAAAACGGATGCTGTCAGCAATATCAATGTCACCAACGCCGTCACCATAAGTAAAGCAGAAAGCATCTTCGTTCTTAACATAGTCAGCCACACGACGCAGACGGCCACCAGTCATGGCTTGCTCACCGGTATCCACCAGAGTTACGTTCCATGGCTCAGCACGCTTGTTGTGTACTTCCATGCTGTTGTCACGCATATTGAAGGTGACATCTGACATATGCAGAAAGTAGTTGGCAAAGTACTCCTTAATCACGTACCCCTTGTAGCCGCAGCAAATTACAAAGTCATTGATGCCGTGGGAGGAATACATTTTCATGATGTGCCATAGGATTGGCTTCCCGCCAATTTCCACCATCGGCTTGGGGCGTGTGCTGGTTTCTTCGCTCAGGCGCGTTCCCAGACCACCTGCCAAAATGACTGCTTTCATCCTTCCTCCGGATTTCGGGTCAGTTCGAGCTTACAAAAGCATCGGAGTAAAAGTGTTTTGTATTTAGACCAGCTGCCGTCAGCTGTTCATGTGCGCTACGAATCATTGCTTCAGAGCCACAGGCATATACCACCGCATCTTTCAAATCGATTCCATCAGCGATTGCAACTTGCTGCACATGCCCAGTGCGACCGTGCCAGTTCTTCCCGCGTGACAACACAGGAGTATATTTCAGTGGCAACTCAGGAAATTCCGGTTGCCAATATATATCCTGCTCTGTTCGCCCCCCCCAATATAGGTGTACTTGACGGTAAGCATTCAATTCCGGCACGACTGAAAGCTGTTCCAGAATTGCCTTGATCGGTGCGATTCCAGTCCCAGTTGCCAGGAGTAAAAGGTGTGACGCTTTTTTTTGACGTAAACAAAACGTACCCAGTGGCCCTTCCATACGGAGCAAATCATTAGGTTGAGCTTCATTGAACCAATAATGACTCATCTGTCCATTTTGGACCTTGCGGATTTGCAGGGTGATTTTGCCATCTTCACGTGGGGCGTTGGCTAACGAATAACTGCGGCGCAGGCCATCTTTTCCGATCATGTCCACATACTGGCCCGGCAGGTATTCAAGGTGACTGTTGGGCGGAGTACGCAGTGTTACTTCAATCACATCACTGGACAGAGGCTGAAGCTTGTCGATACGGCAGGGCAGCGTCCTCACCTGAATACTACCTAGCTCTCCAAGGTCTTCTAAATCCAACCGGATATCAGATGATGCAGAACGACAACAGGTCAAAATAAAGCCCTTTGCCTTTTCCTGCTCAGTCAGGGATTCTTCTGGCTTGATTGCTTCCGTTTCGCCACAGATGACTTCCGCTTTACAGACGCCACATCGACCGGTGCGACAACTGTGTTCCAATGCCACCCCATGCTGTGCTGCTGCCTCGAGGATTGTTTGATTAGCCCCGGCATCAAAAACATTGCCATTTGCAAGCGTTACTTTTTTAGGCATTAACGGACTCTAAGTCTTTCGTTACAGAGGCAAACTGCTGCGCAACTTTTGTGACATCTGCTTTGGCTTCGATGTTCAGTCTGAGCAACGGCTCAGTATTGGAACCACGTAGATTCATGTGCCAGCCACCAAATTCCAGAGGCAGCCCATCGGTTTCATCCACTTGAAGGCCCAAGGATGAGCGGCAAGTTTCTACTTGTCGAATGCAGGCTTTGACGTCCAGCACCTTGAAACTAACCTCGCCATCACAACCATAGGCCTGAGGGCGAGTGTTGACCAGCCTGCACATTGGCTTGCCCCCAAGACAAATCACCTCAGCCACCAACGGTCTGGGAATCTTGCCGCCACAGTAGGCAAAATCATAAAAATAGTGGTGAGCACTCATCTAACTGCCGTATTGCTGGCGGACATCGATGGAGGTCCAGGTCAGGTGCGGATCGTTGATGATTTTGACACAACCTATACAGGAAGGAATGTCTTCGCTGAGTTCTGCACCAAGCCGACCGCGGATGCCATAGGCGTTAAAACACGTTAGTGTCGCCATGTTATTCGTGGTCATCGGCGAGTAGTGCACAGTTTTGAGGCTCTGCGTAAAGGAAGTAACAGTTCGTCATATCATATGAGACCAGTGTTTCGTCTGCGGCTCGACCCAGCGCGGCAGTAAGTAGGTGAGCGTTCGAGCAACCTGCCACGCAGCAATTCGCCGCAGAATAGACTTTTCAAAGGCCCCTTGAAGTACAGAGCGAATTTGCCAGAAGAATCACAGGAAAGATACAGACACCTAAATCAAGTTCAGCTACTAATAATAAATAAGCAATCGAACATTATTCAAATATGGACACGAGCTCCAGATAGAAAAAATGAGCCCACCAAGATTGCTGATCTACTCTTTCGGCGAAACTCAACGAAACCTCTTGGGTCCGCCGCATCCCCCGGTAATATTTTGAGAGCATCACCCCTTTCCCGCGAGAGCCCTGCCTTTCTATGGTTTAGGAATCAGGCAATCACTCTCTGTAGCTTGCCTTGACCAACGCCGCAAATTCAGCGCCAAATCCAGCCAGCAACGCCAAAAATGCGCCTAATAGTAGCGATAAGAGAAGGACAAGTGCACGACTCAGTCCTTTCGGTTTCTGACTGGGCTGAGCCAACACCAGCACCTGCCCCCCCGCCAAGTTAGCAAGAGCTTGCTGAACGTCGTTTTTTTCGCCTATGGTGGATGCAACTACTGCCGCGCCTCCATCACCGCTGCGCCCTTGACCCAAAATTTTCAATTGCTCATCCAGCGCCTTTAATTGGGCATTAAGTGTACTTTCTTTGCGGGCCAACAACTGGCTTTGTTCTTCATCAATTTTTTTAAGCATTTTCTGGTGAAGCAACTGAACGAGCTTGATTTTTGATTTGGGCCCGATCGACCGTATAGTCACCAAAGTAGTGGAGGACGGGTTTGAGACGTCTAGCTTTATCTCGCTAGCAGGCGATTTACCCGAACCCTCCGACAACTGCTGATATACAGCAGGCTCGTAATAATCCTCAATTTTTGCAAGCAGCGCTGCAGGGACCTCAAGCGGCTGATCGCCCCCCGTTGCCATCTGGTAAACGGAGCTGAATTCAAAAGAGCGAGGAACCAGTAACACGTAGGCCAGACCAGCAAAAAAACACAGCGCCAAGATGATGAACTCGAGCTTTCTCCACTTGATCGCGATTTTGGCGAGGTCAACCAAGCTGATCTCACTCGACCCGTAGCCAGCAGCCGAAGAACTGCGATCGAACTTTTCCAAAACACACTCCTTAATATCACAAACCGCACCACCAGCGATCCAGCATGTCCACCGAAGCTGCATAACCATGCATAATCGCCAAACGAAAGCACCACGGCGTCGATGCAACGCTTATAAAGGAAGAGCAGCAAATAGCTTCCGAGGACATCTATTCCGCCAAAACTGCGAAGTTTCTTACGAAAAATCGTCAAGCTCGAGGGCAAAGGCCATTCTATTGCGTGAAAAGCCAACTAATGCACTATCTTGGATGGTCGGCATCCACACAACAAATTAAAAGTACGCTTCCGCAGCTTCATCCCTCAACAGACAGCTTTTTGCTACTTGATGGAGCGCAGGGTCACGATGTGGCAATCATGGTGCCGAAAGGCGGAATCGAACCGCCGACCTACTGATTACGAATCAGTTGCTCTACCGACTGAGCTATTTCGGCACGGAGCGCGATTATAGATGTAGGTTCCCGACGTTTCAATCTCTCGAAGAAGGCGGCATTAGTTCTGGCGGGCGCGGAAAATTGCCGTGTAGCCAGAATCGAGGCTCCACCCCTTTTCTGAGTACCGTTTGATAGAAGGGGAGATCGGCTCTCATGGCACGATAATAATCTACACACCCCCAAACCCAAAAAGCGCAAACCAGTGTTATTACCGTGAAAAACCCCGCCCGCAAAAGCCTTTTGCTCCACAAGGCTTCACCGAACCCAATTCCCTCATCAACGGCAGCATAACCACCGCATTCCCCTGCACCTTTCTGGTCTGAGACCTCAGCCCAAAACATCGCAAAAACAATCAAGCCAACAATCATAGATGCAGGGGTTATAAATACCGAAGAAACCCCAGCATGAATCATGGCGGCCACCACGCTAGCAGTTACCGAAACAAGCGAAAGCTTTTGCAAGGAAGAGCAAGCCGCCAAACCGTCCAATCTCCTTACAAGATGAGCCCCAACTCCCCCGAAAAGGATCAAAAGACCCACAACAGAAAGCCAGCCATATTCTGCAGCCCACATAAGATACATATTATGTGGATGGGCAAACCTAGCACTACTCTCATAAGCCTCTGTTAGAATGCTATGCGTGAGCCAAGACTGCCCCCCCATACCCAGCGGAAAGTGTTGCAAGGCCATATTCCAAGCCTCCAACCAAAGCGGCCCTCTCCCATCCGAGCCTAAGCCTCCGTGCGGAAAATCCGCTCCGCCGAAAAAGACATACGGCACGATTACAGAAAGCAGCAACCAAAGCAACGTCCCACCAAAAACATACTTTATTGATTCGATAAACCAAGCCTTTGCAGAGCCTTTAAATAAGATCAGAACAAAGACAGTAGAAATAAAAATTGAACACGCAGTCCCTCTTGCAACAGAAATAAATACAATCCACCACCACAGAGCCCCAGAGAAAAATATAGCACCGCGCCAGAAACGTCCTTTCCACAGGAAAGCATTGGCACCAGCCAAAGGAAGAATAGGAAGAACCCAAGTAGCAACTTGAGACCAATAACGAATATTAATAAATCCCCATGGTATAAATGATCTTATCGAACCAAAACCATCTGACACAGAATAAATATAAACCGGAATCGTTAATATCGCATAAACAATAACGCAAAACCCGACTACAAATGGAATAAAATTTCCATACCAAAAGAAATTAGCACCTTTCCGCTGGGACAGGAAAAATTTCGCCAAACCAGATACCGAAATAATATACAAAAGATACAGCCCGACCTCTATCCACGACCAACCATTAGTCGAATTAAACTGCGAAGCCAAGCAAGAAAATAAAATCACAAAAAAACCAATGAAAACAAAAAATCTAGATCTAGGCCCACCCAGCAATCTAACCCAGCCAAAAAATAAAGAACCAAAAATAGCAGAGCAAACAATTATTAAAATCAAAGAAAATCTTCTGGCAGCATAAGAACCAATACCAAACCCCAAAAATTGCCCCCAAAAAGCCTCTGCCAAGGAAAGCGAAACAACAATATAAATTAAAAAATAAATGAAAATATATCGCTTGGTATTAGACATCTAAGCTCTCAGCCACATAAAAACCATGACAAAACTCAACCCGATAGCCTACCACCAAATAAGTTCACTACATGTGCAGGCCATCAATCATTTTTTTGTCTATTTTCTCAGCATCCAAAAAGCTGATATTTCGCTCAGCCAACCCCTTGGACACACAACTGTAAATAGCGCCAATATTATTTGCATCAAGCCCATGAATCATCGTCGCTTTAGTCATTATTAGCGGTGCGGCAAAGGTATACAGCTTACTTAACTCGGTAGCGGTTACGCACGCTGCCGAAACGTCCCCCATCATAGCCTCTATTGTGAACTTTCTCATAAAAACCAAATCAAAAGGCCGCCAACTCATCATCTTATCGACCTGGCGAAGCTGGCCATTCAAATTTCCCTTTTCTGGCGAAAACATTCTATATTTTACTAGAGTCGCGTAAGGCCCTAACAACGCGTGAGAACCCATTAGGGAAAGTGCTATATAGTCATGCCGATCTTGTTTTTTTGAATACGCCACTTTAGCAATAAGGCGAGCCTGACCACCAACGTCAAACAAAAACAGCAAAAGAAAAACAAAAACAAACACTGCGACAATTCTCTTCGAGCTCTCCTTTCCACCTTGTATTTCCGAAACCCCACATATAGGAATTAACAAAACTGCCAGCAAGCCCAAAAACCATGGATACCAGAGAGGATACTCTACCATCGAGTGCAAAGCTAAAACGAGAACACCACCAATCAACCAACTATATTCCTTTTTCTTCGCATGCTTAAATATACAAATCCCTACATACAGGAAACAAGCTAGTATCGTAACAAAACCTAAGAATCCTCCTTGTACCAAGAACATTGTGAATATATTGTGAGAATTGGTCCATAGGAATTCAAACTGCCGACTGGAAGGAAGACCAAGATCTTTCTCTTCGGAAAATGCCGCATAGTTATCAGGCCCAATGCCAACCAACAATTGGGTGGGCGTCATCTGCCGCAGCGCATGAAAATCCTTCTTCAGCTCCGAGATTCTTGCCGAATCATGAAAGCCTCTAGTCATCACATTCACCTGAGCCGTGCGATCAACAACTCCAGCTCTTGCCAACTCTGTATCAAGGATAGCGCTCAGTTTTGGTACAAAAATGATAAAAACCAAAACTTGCGCAACAATAACTAGTACTGAATTCCTGTACCCCCTATCAGCCAACTTATAAAAACTCAGAAAAAGATAGTAGAAAACCAATAAAAGAAAATATAAATATAGCATCCTCGATGCAGTAAGCACCGAAGCCCAAAGAATCACAGAAATCAGTGAGAACCGGGCTATCTTCCGGTTAGATTCGTTGAAAAAATCGTAGGCTACAGCTAATAATGCCACCCAAAGGAACGTGTTACTTAAATTTGGCTGCCCTAAAATACCTTGCAACCTTATATCCGTAGCAACATGTCCCGAGATACCCAAAATGTTATCGATACCGTAATATTGAAACAGGCCAAATACGGCGTATATAAATCCGCTCAGTGCCAGGATCTTATTCAATACCCTTAAATAGCCTTCAACCCCAACTAAAGATAAAAACTGACTCAAACCAAGCACAAATATAGCGCATGAAAAGAGAACAATTACATACCACTTCCAAACTGCTGAATATGCGTAATCGGAAAAATAAATAGAAATACAGCTCGAAGCAGCAACACTCAAATAAATAAATACAGACTTAGAATAAACAAAACGGCCCAATTTGAGCAATGCCAAACACCAGGCACCCAGAACAAGAAAAAGTACTAACGCCCCTCCATCCGGTACCATTGAAGTTAGAGGCCAAGGGCGAATGACTGCTAACGATGGCAGGAAGAAATATAGCGCCAGAATAATATAGACCGTTTTCTTCATTCCACTTCCCATCCGAAAAAAAAGGGGGGCGCATAGCCCCCCTTTTTCAAAACAATCAAGCGTTAGCTTTTCGTGCAACCGTCTGGAGTGTACGAAGTCTTGTAGCCAGTCGGAACGCTAGAAATTACACAGGTCCATGTACCGGAAACATCACGATGCAGATCAACTACACTATTTGCAACCGCAGTACTAGATGTGCCTCCCATTGTCGCCTTAATAGATCACCGCTACCGTCACCAGCTGTAAAGTCAACGGTCGGGTAATCACCAGTCATCAGAGAAGACTTGCCGGCACCGACAGAGGTAGGAGTGCTCATAGATGCAGCCTGACCACTCAACAGCCCCTGCTCAACATTTGTTTTCAGATCCGACAACTCGCCATAAACCCGCGTCATCTGGCTGCGAGCAATATAATCCTGATACTGCGGAATCGCGATAGCCGCCAAAATACCGATGATCGCAACAACGATCATCAATTCGATCAAAGTGAAGCCCTGTTGGGTACGCTTCATGTTGTTTCCTCCAGTGGTTTTTTTGTCCGACCGCCTTTTGATACATTCTTCGTTCGCAACTGCTATCGAAGTCTCAATTCTTTAGGCTGCCTTGCTTTAAAGCTAGCAGGCATCATGCCAAATACAATGGAATGCGAAATTTATCCATTAAATCATAATACTACGATCATAACGCAACACAATATCTCGCAACATCATACGTACGCGCCTGCCGAGGACTGTCTCAGAGTGACAAATTTCGTCACCCCTCAAACGTCGATTTTGGTCACTCCCTCCGTGACAAGGCTCGCATCACTACCTATTGCCTTTCCAATCCCTAAGCTTAGTTCTAAACTTCCTTGCTCAGGAGCTTGATCATTCACTACGTTTTTAGGTACCCCGCCTCATGGCTACCACGAGCAAGACCAATATTGTCCTTACCGGACTCGCCCGGCGCTTTGTGGAGGACGGGCTGATTGAAGAACAGGCCGCCAAGGACGCCTTTTTCCAAGCCAACAACAACAAGATCCCGCTTATCACCTATTTGGTGCAGAACAATCTGGCCGCTAGCCGCGGACTTGCTTACTCGGCCGCAATGGAATTTGGGATCCCAGTACTCGATCTTTCGGCCTTTCTCTCTGATACAGCTCCCGAGAAGCTGGTCGATGAGAAACTGGTCCGCAAACATAATGCGCTCCCTCTCTTTAAACGGGGCAATCGCCTCTTCATTGCACTGTCAGACCCCACCAATATCCAGGCACTCGATGAAATCAAGTTTCATACTGGCCTGAGCACCGACGCCATCCTGGTTGAAGAGGGTAAACTCAAAGAAGCCATTGACCGCTATGTCGATGCCAATGACATGACAATGCAGGGGCTTGAGGACTCGGACCTCGAGGACATCGATGTCAGTGGTGGAGAAGAAGAAGACCGAGGCGCCGTCAATGTCGCCGAGACCGAAGACGCCCCTATCGTCAAATATGTCAACAAGGTTCTCCTGGACGCCATTCGGGGCGGCGCATCCGACATCCACTTTGAGCCTTATGAAAAGACCTACCGCGTCAGGTACCGGACTGACGGCATCCTCCATGAAGTGTCCAAACCGTCCATCAAGCTTGCTCCCAAGATATCGGCCCGCGTAAAGATCATGGCGCAACTGGACATCTCTGAACGAAGGATGCCCCAGGACGGCCGTATAAAGATGAAGCTGTCCAAAACCAAGGCGATCGACTTTCGCGTCAACACCCTGCCGACACTTTGGGGTGAGAAAATCGTTCTCCGGATTCTGGACCCCAGCAGCGCCAAACTGGGGATTGATGCCCTGGGTTATGAGGACGATCAGAAGCAGCTGTATATGGAAGCACTGGCACAACCTCAGGGCATGATCCTGGTAACAGGTCCAACAGGATCCGGGAAAACGGTTTCGCTCTATACCGGTTTGAATATCCTCAATACACCGGAACGCAATATCTCTACTGCCGAAGACCCAGCGGAGATAAACCTCGAGGGCATCAACCAGGTCAACGTCAACACCAAAGTGGGTCTGACCTTTGCCGAAGCCCTACGCTCCTTCCTTCGCCAGGACCCTGACGTCATCATGGTCGGTGAGATCCGTGACCTCGACACCGCATCCATCGCCATCAAGGCGGCGCAGACAGGCCACTTGGTACTCTCAACCCTCCATACCAATAGCGCCGCCGAAACACTGACGCGGATGATGAACATGGGCGTACCGGCGTTCAACATCGCCACCTCGGTCAGCCTGATCATTGCGCAGCGCCTTGCCCGTCGGCTCTGTAGCTGCAAAGAACCCTTAGATGTGCCTAAAGATGTCCTGCTTAAGGAAGGGTTCACGGAAGAACAAATTGAAACAGGCTTCACGTTGTACCACCCCAAGGGCTGTGATAAATGCAATGGAGGCTATAAAGGTCGAGTGGGCATTTATGAAGTCGTCAGGATTACCAAGGCAATGTCTTCTATGATTATGGAAGAGGCCAGCTCCATCGAACTTTCCGAACAGGCCCAAAAAGAAGGTTTCCGAACGCTTCGGCAGTCGGCATTACTCAAGGTGATGCAAGGTATGACCAGCCTTGAGGAAGCGAATCGTACGACGAAGGATTAACCATGGCAGAGAAAGCAGAAAAGCTCGTCACCTTTACCTGGGAAGGAAAGGACCGTAGAGGCAATAAGACAGCGGGAGAAATCTCCGGGTCGAATATTGCCCTTGTTAAAGCTCAATTGAGAAAGCAGGGCATCGTTCCCGGGAAAGTCCGTAAAAAGGCACAACCGCTTTTTGGGGGATCAAAAAAGGTCACGCCTTTCGATATTGCGGTATTGACCCGCCAATTGGCAACTATGATGAAAGCTGGCGTACCGCTGGTGCAATCTTTTGATATCGTACTGGACGGTTTAGAAAACGCGGGGCTTCGCGACTTGGTCGCTTCTGTTCGCACTGACGTTTCTTCTGGCACAAGCTTCGCTGGCGCCCTCCGAAAACACCCCAAATACTTTGACGACCTGTTTTGTAATCTCGTTGACTCCGGAGAGCGAGCTGGCGCACTCGAGCACATGCTGGACCGCGTCGCCACTTACATGGAAAAGACAGAAACGTTAAAGAGAAAAGTCAAAAAAGCCATGACTTACCCTGCAGCGGTTATCATCGTTGCTTTTATCGTAAGCGGCATTCTCCTGATAAAGGTTGTTCCGCAGTTCCAAGCACTTTTCAGCGGTTTTGGGGCCGATCTGCCCGTATTCACACAAATGGTGGTTAACCTTTCTAACTGGCTTCAAGCATGGTGGTATGTTGTCCTCATCGGCATTGTGATCTTCGTATTCGGGTTCAAAGAAGCTGTAAGGCGATCCCAGAAACTCGCTGACGCAATAGATCGATATCTATTAAAGTTTCCCATAGTGGGACAAATATTGGACAAATCCGCTGTTGCCAAATTCGCACGGGTTTTGTCGACGACCTTCGCATCCGGTGTGCCGCTCGTCGATGCTTTGGACTCTGTTGCTGGGGCAACCGGCAATGCTGTCTACCGCGATGCCATCAGGAAAATACGCGAAGACGTCTCCAGTGGGACGCAACTACAGGTCAGCATGAAGCAGGCTAATGTTTTCCCAGTATTGGCCGTTCAGCTAACCGCCATCGGTGAGGAGTCCGGTAATCTGGACGACATGCTGGCCAAAGTCGCGGAGCACTATGAAGCCGATGTAGACGACATGGTCGACAACCTGACGACATTGATGGAACCCATGATCATGGCCGTTCTCGGTGTTCTCGTCGGTGGCCTCATCATCGCCATGTACCTTCCCATTTTCCAGTTGGGCAAGGTGGTGCACTAAACCGCTTCAGAACATTGATGGAACCGACTGCAGAACGGCGCTCCCCGAGCGCCGTTCTCGTTTGACAGGAACCCCTGACCGGATGCTTGCATGGAAACCCTGAACACGCTGCTGGCCCACCCCGCTTATCTCTATCCGACCTTGTTGGTCTTGGGATTATGTATCGGTAGTTTTCTGAACGTGGTCATTCTCCGGCTGCCCAAGATGCTGGATCAGGAGTGGCGCTGCCAGTGCGAAGAGTTGCTGGAAGTTCCAGAAGCCCAGAGGGCTGCACAGCAGTCCATCGGGCTGGCCACGCCTCGTTCACGCTGCCCTCAATGCGGACACCAAATCACCGCACTGGAAAACATCCCGGTCATCAGCTACCTGCTACTCGGCGGCAAATGCTCGTCCTGCAAGACGAAAATTTCAGTACGTTATCCCATGATCGAGATGGCGACCGGTCTACTGACGGTGCTGACGGTACTGCTCCTGGGCCCGACTGTGGGAGCCCTTTGGGCACTGTTGCTGGTATGGGCACTGATCGCGCTGGCGATGATCGACTTCGATACACAGCTTCTCCCTGACAAGATCACCCTGCCGCTGCTCTGGCTGGGCCTGGTCCTCAATTACTCCAGCCAGATTACCGATTTTGAAAGCGCCTTCTGGGGTGCCGTCGCGGGCTATATGGTGCTCTGGCTTGTCTACCATGCCTTCCGGCTGACAACCGGCAAAGAAGGCATGGGCTACGGCGACTTCAAACTCCTGGGGGCATTGGGCGCCTGGCTGGGATGGCAGATGCTGCCGGCAGTGATACTTCTATCTTCGCTCGTTGGCGCCATCATCGGTATCAGCCTGATTCTGTTCGGCGGACGAGGGCGCGAAGTGCCGATTCCGTTTGGCCCCTATCTGGCTGCCGCAGGTATCCTGGCATTATGGTGGGGACCCCAGATCAATCACGCCTGGCTAAGTTATCTGGGGGGCTGATGTCATCGTTCGTGGTTGGCCTGACAGGCGGTATTGGCAGCGGAAAATCCACGGTGGCGGCTTATTTTCGTCAACATGGTGTCGTGACCGTGGATGCCGACGATGTTGCGCGGGAGGTGGTCGAGCCGGGATCTCCCGCCCTGGAGGCCATTGCCAGGCATTTCGGCCCGCAAGTGATTCAAGAGAACGGATCTCTCGATAGAGCAGCCCTAAGAGCCATTGTTTTTGCCACCGAGGAAAAACGTCAATGGCTGGAGCAATTGCTGCATCCACTGATCCGCCAGCGCACAGAGCAACAGCTGCAAGCCGCAACGTCCCCTTATGTCATTCTGGTCTCGCCGCTACTTCTCGAAACGGATCAACAACAACTCGTCGATCGCATCCTCGTGATCGACGTATCGACCGACACCCAGCTAAATCGCACCATGTCACGGGACAATAATAATCGAGAGCAGGTCGAGCGGATCATGGCTGCGCAAATGCCTCGCGAAGCACGCCGGGCTCAGGCCGATGACATCATCGACAACGAGGTTACCCCCGACGCTTTAGCACGAGCCGTCGAACAACTTCACCAGCGCTACCTGGAGCTGGCCACATTGGGAGCCGGCACGACCTAGCAGGCGATCTTCACGATAAGCACCTGTCTCGCGCCAGCAGCCGGCGACCTGTTATGATTCGGTGGCATACAACTGATAGCCACTTGCTGAGAAACTTGCCATCTCCATGAACACGAACAACCTTGTCGTCGACTGCCCCACCTGCGGTCAAGCGGTCGAGTGGGATGACCGTAACACCCATCGCCCGTTTTGCTCGGAACGCTGCAAGCTCATTGATTTGGGCGCATGGGCCAACGAAGAGTACCGCATCGCTGCCGAACCGACAGATCCGAACGACCCTGAACTGGACGACACCCCACATTGAGCATGCCTGACGACTGCATTTTTTGTGCGATTGCGGACAACAAGGCCGATGCGTCCATGGTTTATGAGGACGATCAGTGCGTGGCCTTCATGGACATTCATCCGATTGGTGACGGCCACGTCCTCGTGATCCCACGACAGCACGCCCTGCAACTGACAGAACTCTCGCAAGACAGCGCATCCCACCTGTTTGGGATCGCCCAGCGGATTCTAAGGGCCCAGCGCCGGATCGGACAGGGAATCGAAGGCTCGCACATTCTGGTCAATGACGGCCCGGCTGCAAACCAGCAGGTAGCACATATCCACATTCACCTGATCCCTCGTCGTCGCGGCGATGGGCTACAGTCCCTGGGTAAACTGGCGCTGCACATCACGGGGTTATTCGGTCGGGCACGTGCCCGCGATGTGTTGGAACTTGAGGCACGACAGCTCCGTGAAGCCCTGTCGGCCCTTGAGGATTGATATAGCCCCAACGGAGTCACCGGTAAGGCTTCGCCACGTATTATGCGACGGCGGAATCCGGCGCCAATGCGGTAATTGCAGCTAGACTTTGAGAATGACGTCAACTTCCATTCGCCGACTTGGTCTGGCTTGCAGCCTGGTCATCACCCTGCTCCCCACATTGGCCAAAGGCCAGGATGGGCATGACGCCATTCGAAACGAGCTTTCCATAGACCGGCTCCCACCCGACTTCTACGATTTCAAACCGGATGAACGCTACTCTCCGGCCAGAATTTCCGTGTGGCAGGATACGACGGACTGGCTGATCGACGAGCATGACACCCAATCGGAGCGTATCCGGAGCTTCGGCAACTGGCTGGATGAACGCCTGTCAGGTGAAACAGCGGTCGAAGCCAACAACGAAAGCTATCTTCGCCTGGGTCTGGCCTCTCACTGGGAGAAGAACCAGACGAGCCTGATCAAACCCGAGGCGAGGTTTCGTCTGGATCTGCCGACGGTCAGGCGTAAGTTCCGGCTGGTCATTGAAAACAATCCCGTGGAAACCGTCCCTCTCGCGCAGCAGGAGAAAGACCGTCAACTCACCCAACCACAACGCACCGATACCGGCTCCTTCGGCGCATTCCGGTACCTGATGTCACTGGCGAATCATTGGGATATGTCCACAGATATCGGTATTCGTCTACGCATCCCGCCGGAACCTTTCTGGCGGGCACGGGCACGACGGGGCTGGGCCATCACTCCAGAATGGGACCTACACCTCGAAGAGAAACTCTATGCCTTCACCGGAAAAGGCTGGGGGGCCTCGAGTTGGGCGGGATTCTCCCGGGAGTATGCCAATGGCTGGCACGTCCTTAGCGCGACTGAGCTGCGCTGGGTTGACCGTGAAGGGCGCTACGAGTGGTCACACACTGTTCAGGGTGAAAAAAGACTCAACGTCCGAGCCACGCTGGTACCACGTGTCGGTATACTGGGCTGGAGCCAACCATCCTGGCAGGCGACGAGCTACTTCACCGATATGACCTACCGCTACAGACTCTACAAAACCTGGCTTTATGGCGAGATAATTCCCGCTCTCGACTTTCAGCGGGATAATCACTTCCATGCCAACCCTTCGATCACGATGCGTATCGAAGTCTTCTTTACCGGACAGGAACTCAATACCGACAACCGGTGACACACCTAACGCCTAACTTCTGAAGTCCCTATGCACAGTGAAGATACCAACATCCAGATTCAGCCGATCGGCACCCTTCGATCCTGTTTCCCGGAGAAATTTGGGATTCCCCGCCAACCCGGTCTTGCAAGCGCAGCGCTCGGCCGGATTTTAATCCATTCACCTTATGATCGAGAGGAAGCCTTCCGCGGGCTCGAGGGTTTCAGTCACCTGTGGCTCACCTTTCAGTTCCATCTGGCAGTGCGCGACACCTGGCAACCCACGATCCGTCCACCACGACTCGGTGGCAACCGCCGCATCGGCGTATTCGCCAGTCGCTCCCCGTTTCGCCCCAATAATCTGGGACTCTCCGTTGTGCGCTTTAAAAGTCTGAAACGCGAAGCTGAAGGACTGATATTGGAAGTCAGCGGAGTCGATTTGGTCGATGGCACGCCGATTGTCGATATAAAACCTTATCTCCCCTACGTCGACCGCGTCGAAGACGCTTTCACCGACTGGGCCGAAGCGCCAGAGCAGCCCCTGCTCCCAGTAGATTTTTCCCCTGTTGCCGAACGGACGTTACTGGGTTTTGACTCAAGCCGCTATCCTCAACTGCGTGCGCTAATCAGCCAACTTCTGGCTCAGGATCCCCGGCCAGGCTACCGGCGGGGAGCAGCCGAAAACCGGACCTACGCCATGGCCATCTATGACCTTGATGTTATTTTTCGAATAGAGCCTGGCAACGTTATTGTCGAAAATATTCACCGAAACGCAGACAAAAGCCCCTGAAAAGGTAATATGTGTTTGGTTTGAAGGCGCAACGGAGCGTCTTGTATTCTGCTAAACTCTTTGCATAAGCATATAACTGTACCGTGGCACTCAGGGAGTGATTACAGCATGCCATTGAGAAGGATGCTCCGACATTTCAGAGTACGCCCCCTGGCATGGCGACTTTTGGTCTACGTCCTACTTTACAGTCTCATTCTGTCCGTCGTCGCAACCGGCGTTCAAATCTACAGCGAATTCCAGCAACAGAGAGAGGAACTCCAGCAGGCTCAGGCCAGAGCGGCCAAGGTCATCATGCCGAGCCTGATCAGCAGTCTGGAAAACCAACGCATCAGTGATGTGCAACATCAGTTGACCGGCCTACTAGAACTTCCGGGACTGAGCTATGCCCGCGTGACGACGGCGAATGGTCGGGTGTTCAGCGTCGGCAAACCCTTGGGACGGCATCAGTTCGAACAGGAATTTTCGATTCGATCCAGCGACCTCAACCAGCGCCAATACGGCACCCTGGACCTCGTTTCCTCCCTCACCCCCATCTATGACGCCTTGCGCGAACGCGCCTTTCTCACACTGATCCTGCAGAGCATCATTGTGCTGGTCGGGACACTCGGGCTGCTGCTCATCGTTCGTCTGACGCTAACCCGTCACCTGGAAGCCATGGCCGACTACGCCAGCCGGCTCAATTTCGATGCACTGATTGCGCCGCTCCGCCTCAAGCGTCGTGAACGCGCACGCAACGACGAACTCAGCGAGCTGGAACGAGCGCTCAACAGTATGCGCGTGCAGTTACTGGATGAAGCCCGGCGTATCCGCGAATCCGAATTGCAGTCGCAAAGCGAACGGGATATCGCCATTCGCGCCAACCGTGCGAAAAACCTCTTCCTGGCAAACGTCAGCCATGAACTGAGAACCCCCCTGCAATCCGTCGTTGGCTATGCAACGCTTCTGGGTGACACACAACTCGACGCCGAACAGCGGGACTATGTCGAAACCTTACAGCGATCCGCCGAAAACCTCGCGTCCATTATCAACGACCTGCTCGATGTTTCCCGGATGGAAGCCGGCAAAATGGAGCTGGAAGAGATCGACTTCGATCTGCGTGATACCCTGAACGATGTCGTTGTCATGCTGAGCGGGCGAGCCCGCGAGAAGGGTCTGGCACTGGAGTTGCGTATCGACGACGACCTGCCCGTCGCCCTGCTCGGCGATCCGGTGCGAGTCCGCCAGGCTTTACTCAACCTCGTCTCAAATGCCATCAAATTTACTGACTCCGGCCACGTCATGCTGAGCGCCGAAGTACTCCGGCGCGAAAACGGCAATGTGACGCTGCGGCTTTCCGTCGAAGACACCGGCGTCGGTATCGCACCCGACGAACTCGAACTCATCTACGAACCTTATATCCAGCTGGCGCCGCAGGCCCGTAGGCCACTCTCCGGCGCCGGACTCGGATTAACCATTACACGACAGCTCGTGACCCTGATGAACGGGCGCCTGGAAGTTCGCAGTACCCTGGGCCAAGGCTCCACTTTCTGGATCGAGCTCGCCCTGCCTGTGGCGTCGACACACAGCGCCCGCGTTCGGGTAGACACCAGCGCCGTTCACGGACGGCGACTCCTGATTGCGGACTCCTACGCGTTATCCAGGAAGATCACACTGGAAATGCTCGCCCGTCACGAAGCGCAGTTGGATAGCGTCCGCACAGCTTCCGATACGCTACAGGCCCTGCAGCAAGGCTTTGAAAACAATGAAGCCTTTGACGTGTTGATCCTGGACGGGTTCCTGCCGGACATGGATACAGACCGGCTTTGCCGCCGTATTCGCGAGAACGCCTGCTGGCGAGACCTGCGCATCCTGGTGCTATCATCCAATCCGCAACGGGGAGATGCCGAACACTTTCGGCAGGCTGGCGCCGACGGGTTCCTGAGCAAAACGTTGAGGGAGTCTTCGCTGCTACCGATTTTGCAGCGTCTGCTTCTGGACCGGGATCAGGGGCACCGAACCTTCGTCACCCGTTTCTCCCTTGCCCCGGCTACCGAATCCGCGTCCCGCGTTCCTCCGCTGCCCTGCTCACCGCTTCGCGTTCTCGTCGTCGAGGACAACCCTGTCAACCTGGCGCTGACCCAACGCCTGCTCGAGAAGCTGGGCTGCACCGTTGTTACCGCAACGGACGGAGAAGAGGCGGTAGCCTGCTGCCAGGCCGAGCGTTTCGATGTCGTTTTCATGGACTGCCTATTGCCCAATGTCGACGGGTTCGAAGCCACTCGCCGTCTTCGCCAATGGGAACAGGACAGCGGACAGCCCCGTACAACCGTCATTGCCCTGACCGCCAGCGCCATGGAGAAGGACGAAGAAAAGTGCCTGCGTGCCGGCATGGACGCCTTTATCGCCAAACCCGTCCGTATCGACCTGATACGCGCCGTGCTGGAGCAGTTCTGCCAGTCAGCGGTGGACGTCTAGCCCGCCGTTCCAGGCCGAAAACCACTGTATCCGGGCAAAACCACTGTGGCTCAGTGAAGCGCTGAATATTTCCTTAAAAAGTGGTAAGTTGAGGCCCACCTAACGTATCGCTAACATCGCCTCCATTCCCTCTAGCGCCCCAAGCGGAGCCTTATTCACAACGTCAGGCCGCTGAAAGCGAGGATAGGAGCGCTATAGTCCATTCACGCCGTTCACTTTCGAGGTGATCCATGAAAGCAAAGACATTGACCGTCCTGATAACCGCATGTGCCGCCATGCCTGCCTTCGCCGGCGACCTCGATCTCAGCTTGACCAACCACTCCGCCAGGGCTCAGGTAAATGCCATGGACAGCCGCTCGCCCATTAATGTTGGCGCGGGGTACACCTATCACACAGGCAGCCGAAATATCTTCAACCTCGATTTCCATGCACAGGGACGTACCGCACTGGGTAACCTGCCCGCGACGGCCGGTCTCGGGGTACGGGGCCTGTATTTCAACGACAACGGGGTCAAAGGTGGCGGCATCGGAATCGGCGGTTTCACCACCGTCAACATCCCGCAGGTCCCCGGGCTGTCGGTCGGTGGTGCTATCCACTACGCGCCGAACGTACTGTCCTTTGACGCAGCGAATCATATCTGGGATTTCGATGGCCGGGTGAGCTACCGGGTCATTCGTAACGGGGAGGTATACGCAGGCTACCGCTACGTCAGCTATGAGCCGGAACATGGCGATAACCGGGTCCTGGACAACGGTCTCATGGCCGGCATGAAGTTGTATTTTTAAGCGACGTTCCGAGATCGCTCTGGCCCTTATTGACACCCAAGATAAGGGCCACGACCGACGCCCTGTGCGCTTGAGCAAACTTTGACGCTTTTCCTCATGATAGAATATCAACATCCTTTTATGTGCCAAATGGATGTTGATGCATGTCTCTCCCAATAGCCCTCAGGCTGTCACTGCTTTTACCCGTTATTTTCATCCTGAGCGGTTGTGGCGGAGCCGGCGACAATGGGTCGTTAAAGCCCAACTCCTTCCCGCCAACCTCCTCGAGCAGTAACTCGTCGGGTTTCAACAGCGGCTCAACGTCCTCAGGCACGACCTCATCAGGGCTGACCTCCTACCAGATTCGCGTCACCGTGCAGTTGCCGAAAGCCATCGTACCGAATGGTACCGCCACGCATCGCAACCTTAATGTCGTGCAGCCCAGCAACCTTCGTGTCGAGCAGGTGTCGCAGGAACTGAACGTTATCAAGTCCTATCCCTTCACGCAGACAACCGATACCGACGGTTCTACAGTCCTCACTTTCGAGCAGGGTGAATTCCCCAATGGCACCCCGCTGAGACCAGACATTATCGTTCAGGCCGATGTCGATACGTCGATTGGTACCGTTACCGTAAGCGCACCGGCCGCCAACGAAACTCGAGACATATTGATCAACCCCTTCTCCGAGTATCTGGTCAAGAACGTTTTCAGTACCGGCTTTTCCTCGACCCAGCTCAGCAACATTCTCAACTGTATCGACACGCAGTCACTCTGCGTCAGCGAACTGCTGTGGCCCTCCCTCTCCAATCAGGTACAGAGTTTCGAAATTGATATTCCGGATACCCTGAATGAAGACCAGGCCGTTTCATTTCTTGGAACGCGAATAGATTTTACCAACTTCATTAACGGTATCGAGACAACAATGGTGGATAATGCTGCCGCCGTGTCGGAGCAGATTGCCGCCAGCTCGGTAGATTTCAATGCGCTGGTCTTTGGCGCAGAACTGGACCAAGCCTATCCAACGGCCACGACCCTGGCGGGTCAGTGGGGGCTGAGATCATCGGTGCGGGTCCTGAGCACAGACGCCTACGGCAGCAGCTATACCTACCCAGGTTCGACCCTCGCCTCGTTCAGCCTGTTCGGATTTGCCATCAATTCCATCGGGACCGATGTCCCCTACGACCGCAGCACATTGCAACAGCAAACAGACGGCACACCCACGACCAAATTCGACTGGCAAACCAATACACACGCCGCCTCACCCGGTGCCGCGGCAATCGTCAATAATCAGGCAGGATCGGACAGCTTCCTGCTGACCAGCCGCGCACAGCTGCAAAGTGTAACCACTGCCACAGACTCAACATTGATCGGCTGGTCTCCAAACCCCTACTTCTTCGACGGATTCCTGTACGGTGGTGCAGCTAGCCCAAGCGCACTGATCGGCAGCTACTTCCATTCAGGCAAAGCCATCCAGTTGACCGAAACCTCCAGCACGTATCAGCGGCAGCGGACACTGGAGGACATGAATACCGGAGAACTGGAATTCAATATTGCCAAGCCAGTGCAAACCTCGACTCCCCCCCAATACGTCACGCCCACAACGCTGTCAGGCAACTACAACGCCATATCCTTTGCTGTTCTGCTCAATGAAACCGCCACCCCGATTACCGTGGCCACCACCCTGCACAGCTGGCTCATCAGCGGCCAAACCATCACCGATGCGGGTGCGCCAAGCCGAACGCAGATTTCCCGTGACAACAGCAATGTTGCCGCCGCCCCCATTACAATCGCACTTCCAACCCAAAGCTGGACGATTGGCGCGGGCCAGGAAGATCCGACGGGGGTCACCGGGCGACTGACCTTTGTCCATACGGACTCCAGCAACACAGCCGTGACTGAAAGCGGTGCCGCCAGTCCCGATGGCAATCTCGCCGGCTTTATGATCGCGAACACCGATGACGGGCAAGGCATGATGCTCGCCATGAAACAACCGTCTTCAACACCCGTAATCAGTGGCATCACCTATAAGCTGCAAGGTGTCTCGCTGGCCATGAACAATTCGACCAACACCCTGAGCCAGTACAACAGCAGCACGCTCAGTCTTGACTCCGCCTACAACGCGACGTTGAATCTCAGCGGCGTCAAAGCGGTGCATACGCTGTCCTCGCAAGAAGTCTCAAAGCCCCTGGCGATTTCGCCCTTCACCCTGACGTCGAGCAGCCCAATGACTCTGAGCGCCAGCGGAGAAGCCAAGGTAACGTTTACCGACGGCACCGGCACTCTCACGCTCGACGGCTATGTCAGCCCCGATAGTAACCACAGCCTGCTGATCCTCTCTGTGCGAGATACAAAGAACCAGGAAGTTGGCCTGCTGTTCGGCTATCGCCAATAAGTGATAGACGGTCGCCCGGCTCCTCGACAGGGGCGACCGCCACCTCTCCCAACACCCCCCATGTAACTTTTCCGTCGAGCAGTCGCGCCACGGGTAAGAACCTGTGTCACCGACATTTTACTGACCATTACTGTTGTCTTCGCTCCGGCCACCTGACGATACCAACGATTACAAATTTCGACGTTACGCAGCGTCGCAGACTGTTACAATCCCGACATATTCCGATCATAAGAGAAGGTTCCATGCGGGCACGTTTTCATGCGACGACACTCGGTATAGCGCTGATCCTGGCATTCGGTCTTGGCGCCTGGATGTCAAAACAGATGGCCGTATCCAACAACGTTGATGAATCCGTCCTTCCGCCACTACCGAACTGGGCACTGGCGCCGCTACCGAACTTCAACCGCTATCAGGAAACAGAAATCAGGAAGGCACACTTCTTTGCCTTCCTGTTTCCTCGAGTGGTGCTTGCGAACGCCCGTATTCTCAAGCTTCGTCAACACCTGCAAGCATTACAGGCAAAGACAACGCTCAACGACAGAGACAAACAGTGGTTGCGGATACAGTGTAAGCGGTTGGCTATCGATGCCCCCATAGGCAGTCCTGAGATGTATAAGTTGCTCGATCGCCGGATGGATATCGTCCCTCCATCACTCGTTCTGGCTCAGGCCGCCAATGAATCGGGCTGGGGAACCTCCCGTTTTGCCCGAGAAGGTAACAACCTTTTTGGACAATGGTGCTTCCAATCCGGTTGCGGCATCGTTCCCAAACAGCGGGCGGATGGCGCCAGTCACGAAGTGGCAAGCTTTGATTCGCCTTACCAGTCCATTCGTAGCTATATCACTAACCTGAACCGCCATACCAGCTACCTGAAGTTGCGCAAAATGCGAGAAGCCCTCAGGGACAACAATAAGTTTCCCAGCGGGATTTCCCTGGCAAAGGGGCTGGGCAGCTACTCGCAGAAGGGGAAAACCTACGTCCATGACATCATGGGCATGATTCGCTATAACAACCTCCAGTACTACGATGAGAAGTTCAAGGAGCTCATGGCCGGTGGCCTGGATGACGGCACCCTGAGCCAACTGGCACAAATGATGGACAACACCAAAGTCCCGACAGGGTCCGGTAGCACCATCAAGAGTGGATAAACGGGGATTGTACGGGCCGACTCGTTACAGCTGAACCGACGCAAGCGTGAGTAAGATATGCCTCGGGAGATGCATCTGCATGCCGACCTTCTTTCTGCACGCGCCTCTTAGAAAGGCTGACGTTGCTTGATTACCGCAAGAATCGAATTAAGCGTACTATAAAGGGAGCCTAGCGAAACACGTCACTGCATTGGAGGTGAATGTGAAGCATACTGCCCCGGCCACCATGCCAATACCCAACGACAGCGATTCGCAGCCAGGTCGTTATTCCAGAGCCGGCTTTTGGCGTAAGGTAAAAAGGGGCGCCAGAACGGTCGGAGCGCTGCCGCTGGATGCGGCTTTTACACTCTACTTGACACTACGGGCACCGGAAACACCTCGCTGGTGTAAAACGGTCATCATCGGCGCCTTGGGCTATTTCATCAGCTTCGTCGATGCCATCCCAGACCTTACCCCCATTCTTGGATACACCGACGATCTCAGCGTAATGCTGGCAGCCATCGCCACACTCGGCACTCATGTCACTCCGGAAATCCGGGAACAGGCGAAGCAGCACGTCGACAGCCTTCTCGGCAGTGACGCCGACAAAGGGGCTAGCCAGTAAAGTAAACCAACCCATCCCCCCTCTCACTGGGCATACAGCTGTACTCAAAAAGCTGTACGACAATTCGGGGGTCACGCATAATGCCCGCGCCGATTCCCATTGATTGAATCCGGACAAACAACGGAAACCCCCTTCGTTTGCGTCTGCGCCCAGCGCGTCGTAGTACCCTAGGCTGTATCGGAGACACGTGATCCATGCTGGATTTTTTGCCAGCGCCATTGAAAGGCGTTTTTGCGATTGCGCTCATTCTCATGAGCACCCTGTTCTGGTATCCCCCGCTGCTGTTGCTGTCGATCCTCAAGCTAGTGATACCATTGCGCTCGTCGCGCAGGCTCTGCACACGTCTATTGATCGGCATCGCCAACATATGGATCACCAGCAACGGCCTGTTTCTAGCGTTATTACACCGTACCGAATGGATCATCGAAGGGCGTGAAGGACTGAGTCAGCGAGACTGGTATCTGGTGACCTGCAATCATCAATCCTGGGCTGACATTCCTGCCATTCAATTCGCGCTGAATGGCCGTATCCCATTACTGAAGTTCTTTCTCAAACGGGAGCTTATCTGGGTCCCTTTACTGGGCATCGCCTGGTGGGCACTGGACTTTCCGTTTATGAAACGGTATCCGAAGGAGCTGCTGGAGAAGCGGCCCGAGTTGAAAGGCAAGGATCTTGAGACGACTCGGCGCGCCTGTGAAAAGTTCAAATATACGCCCGTCACCGTCTTCAATTTTCTGGAAGGCACCCGCTTTACGCAGGCCAAACACGACAGGCAACAGTCACCCTACCAAAACCTTCTACGCCCCAAAGCCGGCGGTGTTGGATTTGTACTGGGTGCCATGGGCGAACAACTGCACACCTTGCTCGACATCAGCATACTCTATCCCGATGGAATCACCGGCTTCTGGGCATTCCTGTGCGGCAGGATCCGGCGCATTGTCATCGATATCCGCAAGCTGCCCATTCCAGAGACATTCCTCGGCAAAGACTACGTCAACGATGAAGCATTCCGATATGAGTTTCAGCAATGGGTTGGAAAATTGTGGGAAGACAAGGACCAGCGTCTGACCCAGCTAAGGGCACGCTTCCCTGCAGCCGTCTAAGGCCAGAGCAACGCTCAGCAGACCTACAGGAGGCCCAAATCCCGCGCACGCACGATCGCCTGTGTGCGCGACCGAACCCCCAACTTGGCATTGATCTTTCGTGCGTGGGTTTTAACCGTATGCAGGGAAATGTGAAGGCGGTCGGCAATATCCTGATTCGACAACCCTAACGCAATCAGTTCCAACACCCCGAGCTCACGATCACTGACCGGCTCCACAGGGAGTCCACCCGGAGCATCCGTGGCCCCCACTTCGGCACAACCCAACTGATCTTGCAGGAACGCCAAGAACTCCCTCTGCGCACCAGCAACCGAGAGCTTAGCGACGAGCCCCCTCAAATCCGTCTGCATTTCGGCAAAGGGACTGACAAGTTGCTCAGTGGCTGCCAATTCTACAGCCTGCCGTAACGTGATCAGCGCTTGCTCCGGACGTCCGTTCTTCTGAAAACATAACACCTGCAGAAGCTGCAAATGCAAGGCCTGGACAGACAGGGGCGGCAGGGACAGATGGCGTTGCTGCAGTCTCGTTAAGCGCGTTAATGCCGCAGGAATATCCCCCTGATGAATGCACAGGCGAATATCGACCAGCTCAGCCATCCCCGGCAACCAGGGGAATAACTCCGACGCGGGTAGGGCCGGATAACTATCGAGCCGAGCCAGACAGGCAGCCGCTTCATCCGGCACCTGTCGATCTATCCAAATCATCGCCTGGCATAGCGAGATCATGGGCAGATACACGACGTCGTCAACCTGCCAACGCTGCATATGGCGTTCAGCTTCATCCAACCAATGCATAGCCCCGTCGAGATCCATGTTTGCCCGGGCCAAAAGGCTCTTCAGTACGAAACCTCGTAAGACCGCGACATCCTTAACCTTCAAGGCTTCATCAACGGCCAGGGCCACCTGACACAAAGCAGCTTCTCGCTCACCACGGTGCCAGAAAAGCCAAGCCATGGCGTCCAAAAGACGGGATTGAGCAATACGACTCTGGTTTACAGGCGATTCTGAAGCCAACGCCAACCCCGCCTGCAATTGTGACAGAGCCCGCCCCAGGTACCCGCTGGCAACCTCAATCCGAGCCTGCTCATAGAGACAAACCATTTCGCCGGCGTTATCCCCCTGCTCACGGCTCAAGCGAATGGCCGCCCGAAGAGAATCTCTCGCTTCCTGGAAGCGATAGTTGCCCGCGTAAACACCCCCACGCAACAACAATGCCATCCGCTTAGCCCCGGCGGACAGATCCTCTGACGCCATCCCGAGAACCTGCTCGGCAATAGCCTGAGCCCGGATACTATCCCCCTGTTCTCGCACGGAGAACGCAATCAGTAAACGTTGCCGCGCACACAGCGGTAACGGAAGCGCAGGGTGCAGTTCCTCGGCAAGGTCAACTGCCTCCCGGTAGCGCCCCGACAACGCCAGACACCAGCCATATACAAGCTTCAACGCTGGGTCTTCCGGCTCCACAGGGCCTGCGAACAGGTCATAGAGACCGCGAAGATCCTGGTTTCCCAGAAGACGTTCGGCCTCCTGCGACAGCATGGCCTGAAGGTGCTGTGTTGGTATATTTCCCCTAAGACAGGCTGCTCCGGCAGCGATATCCCCTTCCTGGAACAACCATTCACCTAAGCGCCGCAACCGCTCCTGGCGGCCTTCAGCTCGCTCTGATTCAAGCCAATCACGAAGCAGGCGATTCAATCGCCAACGTTGTCCGTTTGCAGAAACGGGCTCCAACGGTAAGCCTTCCGCAGCCAGCCACGCCAATTGACGCCCTGGCGCCGCATCATTCACATGCCACCCCAACTGCTGAAGGAGGGCCTCACTCAACTCCTTAGGCTCGGCAATCCAGGACAACGGAAGCGAGAGCTTGCCAGCAAATGGTGCCAGCACGACATCTTCGAAAAAGCGTCCAATCTCCGGCAACTCGACCATCTTCCCCAGGCCGGCGCCTAATTGCGCCAAAGCTCGGCGGTATAAAGCCAGCGGTGCAATCCACCCCTCACTGTGCAGGTGGACTTGCTCAATTCGACGAGGGCAGATGACGCCGAGCCGTTGCAACGGCTCGAACCAGCGCTGCGTTTCATCCAGCGTTAATGCCAACTCCGACTCGCCAAGCAATCGGAACTGCCTGGACAATGTACCTGATTGCAGGGGCAATATACGTTGGCGGCGGGCAGCCATAAGCAGCGACAACGTTGGCGGAAGCTCCTTCAGGAGCTGCACAATAAGTTCGACGACATCCGATTCGAACTGCTCCAGATTATCCAGGACCAGGTACTCAATCGGGGATTCTGAATCCTGCCAAGCGCGCAAAGCCAACGTCAGACGGTCTGACGCAGACAACTGTGAATGTAATGGATGCCGGGCATGATCCGAACACTGCTGGGGCGTCAATAGCCCGGCTGCCAAGAGTCCAACAAAACGCTCGGGATCATTGTCCCGGGCTTCGGCACTCAACCAGGCAACCTTGCCAGCGGCAATGGCGTCGTCCAGCCAAAGACGAATGGCCTGAGTTTTCCCATAACCGGCGGGAGCATTCAACAGCAGTGACTCCCCCGCCCGCGTCGCATCGAACACCTTCATCAGATGCTTTCTCGGCACGAGCTCGTCCGCCAAAGCCGGCACTCGCCAACGGGATCGCAATAACTCCCAACGCAATTCACCAGGGGGCGCCTTTATTTCTCCCAGAACGCCGATATGGTCATTAGCGGCCTGATTGTCAGGAAAAATTTTCAACACTCACTCCCGAGCACTCGGTCCGTCTGCTCTCGGACAATGCACTGATCAGGAAACGGATTATTGATGCGACAGCCCAGACCTACAAAACAGGTATTCGGGCTGTACGATAAATTGTGATGACAACGGTTCTGGATACGCTTGTGGCGTCTGGTGATTACCGACTTGATCTGTCGGACCTTCGCTTGAGCCTGAAACCGGTAAGTGAGAGGTTGCACTCAAGTCCAAAAAGGAGTCGAAGACAACCAGCCTCTGAGGCTCACTGGAACACTCGTTTTAAAGTGCCAATATCTAAGAGCAAAAGGCCTAATTAACCGTTGTTTTGCGGCAAGAGTAATACAAAAGTATGAGTCGCGCAAAGCGGGCAAAAAAAGGATCGTCGCGGATTAGCGTGAAAAGCCGTAGGGCGCAATAACCGAAGGGCATTGCGCCGAATGAGACGCCACTCGGTGTAACAACACCCCATGACTGACCAACGGCGATACTACACCCGGAAGCTAAACTCGGAATTTGCCCGCTGCCATGCGGCGCAATGCCCTTCGGTTATTGCGCCCTACCGATGGAGCAAGCGCTAACCTCCAGGTATGACAAGGGGTATCGGGGCAGCGACTTCTCTTTGAAATCAAAGCCGCTTTTCCCGGTAAAGTGCGATGAAGCAAAAAAAAGCCGGTGCTCTCGCACCGGCCTTTTGATTCTCAGATTGGACTAGCGAATGCCTTCCCGCCGCAGTGCAGCCGGCGTAAAGTCTTCCGAAGAACGCTTCACCCCGAACTTATAGGCATTAGGAATTTCGTTCGTCAAACCCATCGCGATGTAGCGACCAGACTGCAGGTCGTAGATCGCCTGAAGGGCATACCAGGGAATTTTCTGATCGTAGAAGTAGATATTATGGGCCTCAGCTACACGCCAGAGCTCCCCGCGGCTGTCGTAAATATCCTCTTCCGAAGCACCCCAGGTATCTTCGTCGATGTAGAAGACCCGCTTGGCATAAATGTGACGCTTACCCGGTTTTAGAGTTGCCTGAACAACCCATACACGGTGCATCTCGTAGCGAGCCAGGTTCTGATTGATGTGTCCAGCCTTGACGATATCGCTGTACTTGTACTTCTTGGAGAAGATTTGGTAGGAGTTGTATGGGATATACAGCTCCTTCTTACCTAGAAGTTTCCAGTCATAGCGATCGGGGGCGCCGTTGAACATATCGAAGTCATCGGTGGTACGCAGACCATCCGATGCCGTACCCGGGCCATCATAGGCAACCTGGGGCGCACGACGAACGCGGCGCTGACCGGCGTTATATATCCAGGCCCGGCGAGGCTCCTTCACCTGGTCAATGGTCTCATGGACCAGCAGGACATTACCGGCCAGACGAGCGGGTGCAGTGATCGCCTGCTTGAAGTAGAAGAGAACGTTGGAGTCTACGCCAGGCTTATAGTCGGTCAGTGCCGTCCTGAAGGTAAGATCTTCATGGAATTGCACTGGCGAGTAGTCGCCATTGGCCAGCGGCGTTACCTGCACGACATCCCGGGAGAGGGAGCGACCACGATAGCGCATGATGTGATTCCAGATCACCTCAAGCCCGTTCTGCGGAATCGGAAACGGAATAGCGGTGTCGAAATCCTTCAGGCCATTGCCGCCGGTTACCAACTCGGTGTTAACCGCATTTTTCTTGGCATCGGCATAAATGTCGGCAGGATAGGTCACCGTCCGGTGCGAGGTATAAACCGGAATCGTGTAATCCTTGTAGCGCTTGATCATCGCAATTTCACCTGCGGACAAATGATCCTTGTACTTGTCCACATTGCTCTGATCGATCACGAACAGGGGCTTCTCGTCGGCAAACGGATTCACATAGTTGTTGCCGTCGAACCCGGCGGGGATCTTGGTCAGACCACCGTCCCAGGCTGGCACCAGTCCGTCTGCACTGGCAGCTTTCTCAGCACCGATTCCCGTCAACTGGTTATCGAGCTTGGCAGCTTCTTGTGGCGAAACTTTCGCCCAGGCAGTCCCTGCCAGCATCGATACAGCAATGACCCCACTGGCCAGCAGTTTCTTACTGAATTTCATCAAGAAAACCTCATTAGATGAACGCTAAGCGACTCGCGTCACGAACATGTTCTTGTTGATAAGGCCGACTCAGAACGAGTAAGAGACACTCATCATCACATTATCGCGGTCGTTCATAGTCGTATATCGGCCACCAAAATAATTCGTGTACGCGATGTCAGCCGTGTATTTGTTCAGGTATACCGCTTTAAGCGAAAGCCCAACAGACTTGCGTCCGTCAATGAAGTTCGCACCCGGCTCAGGAGAATTACCCTGCACATCCTGCGACCACGCCAACTGCGGATGCAGGTTCACGCCCTGGATAACATCCGGGTAGTCCAGCACGAAGCGCATACGGTAGCCCCAGGAGAAACGGGTGGTGAAGCCATCATTGGTACAATTAGACGTGTTGATATTCGTTGGGAGGTTACCAGTCGTATTTGCAGGTGTTGTACAACTAATCGTCCCAGTAGCAGTCTGGTAGTTAAAGCTGCCGATACCATAGATGCCGGAACGACCGTAACGTGCCACATTGGTGCTGGGCAGCCCGTGTACATAGTCAGCACCGACTTCCGTCACCACGCTCAAACGGCTGGCTCCCATGACCTGGTCAAAGAACTTGATCAGGGTAAATTGAGCCTGGGATACCTTGTAGCGGTCGTAACCCTGAACCTCTTTGCCGGCGAGGGTCGCGGGATTTACGCCGTTGGCGACCTGCTGCTGGTACAGCTGCGAATAAGGTAACTGTAATCCGCCGTAAATCAGCTCGAACGCGTTCCACTGCAACGGCAGGTTATCGCGGAAGCTATACTCGGCGCCCAGCGACCAGCCACCCGGCAGCGATGTATTCAAGCTGACGCCATACAGGTGAATGTTCGTCGGGTATTCAACGAAGTAGCTCGGGAACACCTTGCCGTTCGCCGGATCGTTGACGATGCCGCTCACATAGGGCAGGCGGCTGTTGTAATGAACGAAGTAAAAGCCCAGCTCCGACTCGTTCAGGTCCGGCAGATACCAACGCATCGCCAAGCCGAACTGGTCGTTGGAACCCGGACGCTTGTCTCCCACCCGAGGTACGATATAGCCGTTGTCCAGGTTCGTCTTGTCAGACAGCTCACCGTAGACCAGGACCGGGCCACAGCCGTTACCGACAAAATCATTATTGGAGAAGAAGGTGCCGCAATCGTCGATACGTGTCGGCGCCCACTTGGTCTGGACGAAACCTTCCAGGGTGATGTTGTCGGTCACGCCCGCCGACATGTAGAACATTTCTACCGGCAACAGGGCCTCTTTCAACTCGGCGCCAGGCGCACGAATAGCGGAAACATCAACCGGGTTGATAATGTTGATGCCGTTCTGAATGAAGGTACTTTCACCCCAGCTCAGCACCTGCCGCCCGTACCGGACACTGACAGGCACATCACCCAGGTTCCAATCACTGTAGACATAGGCATCCAGCAGCTCGGCACCGGAAGCACGATTCAATGCCTCATGATTGAGCTTGTGCTGCTCACCGACAGAATTAACCGCGAAATCGTTCTGCTTGAGCTTGAAGTCATACCAATAACGGCCGCGGACAAAGCCACCAACACGCGAGAGATACTGGCCGTTAACACTTTTGTTCAAATACAGTTCACTGGTGCCTTTGACCAATTCGGAGTAGATATCGCCGGCTTTAAAATTGAGATCCCCATTATCGTAGTTACCGGATGAAGCACCGATATTTGAGTACGCATATTGAGGTCCCAGGTTGCCTTGCCCGATATATTTCTGATCAGGGCTTTGGGTACGAATGCCCACACCAGCACTCAATGAGGTATCGAAAGATCCCTCCATACTACCCAAATAAAATTGTAAGGCGCTGGCCTGCGCCGATATACCCGCTGCAACTGCGGCGGCCAGCGGCAATTTGACCCATTTTTGCCACCGTTGTGTTCTTCTTGTCATTGAACGCTACTCCGTCGTTATTATGTGAGTCGCTGCTCTTTCTGATTGTTACGCGCGTAAAAGGCGATGGTCGCAATATAGCCGAGGCCAAGACCACTTTGATCAGTCAAAAGTATGAATTTACCGTCGTGTTACGATAAAGCGCCTACTCCCACATCCCCATTTTTCACCCACAACCACCCGTTTTCTCAGGAAATACGGGCGAAAAGCCTAGAAATCACTATAGACCCTAATCTGAAATTCAACCAATTTTAGGCCCCTCCCCCAAAGCATCCCTTTTCACCCCTGACCCACCTCCTCGCCCGAACCCCCGCAAAAGGTTAAAATGCCGCTTTTGCCACGGACATTCCGACGTGGTCGTATCAGCATTCAACGAGGAAAAACAGATGAGCAACGACAGTGTGGTGATCGTCAGCGGTGTACGCACACCCATGGGTGGTTTTCAGGGCTCTCTGGCCAGCGTCAGCGCTACCGAGCTTGGTGCTATCGCCATCCGGGAGGCCATCGCGCGCGCCGGAATCAAACCGGAAGACGTTCAGGAAGGGATCATCGGCAACGTACTGCCGGCTGGCCTCAAGCAGGGCCCCGCCCGCCAGGCCATGCGTAAAGCCGGACTGCCGGACGCGACCGGCGCCACGACGATCAACAAGCTGTGCGGCTCCGGGATGAAGGCGACCATGCTGGCGCACGACCTGATCCGTGCCGGCACCAACGACATCATGGTCGCAGGCGGCATGGAAAGCATGTCCAATGCGCCGTACCTGCTCCTCAACGCCCGTAAAGGATACCGGATGGGTGGCGGTGATACCGCGCAAGATCACATGTTCCTGGACGGTCTCGAAGATGCCGAAACCGGCCGCCTGATGGGGGCGTTTGCGCAGGACGTCGCTGACCAGAAAGGCTACACGCGGGAACAAATGGACGAGTATGCCATCCGCTCGCTGAAACGCGCTCAACAGGCCATTCAGGAAGGCTGGCTGAAGGATGAAATTGTTCCGGTTACCGTATCCACGCGGAAGGGTGAGCAAATCATTGAAGACGATGAACAGCCGCTGACGGCCAATCTGGAAAAGATACCCACTCTGCGCCCGGCCTTTAAGAAGGATGGTACCATCACCGCAGCCAACGCCTCATCTATTTCCGACGGCGCCTCTGCCCTGGTATTGATGCGCGAAAGCGAAGCGGTCAGAAGGGGTCTCAAGCCCATCGCTCGCATCGTCGGACATGCGACGCATTCCCGTCACCCGGCAGAATTCACCATCGCCCCCGTTGGTGCCATCAAGAGCCTGCTCGAAAAGACAGGCTGGAGCTCTTCCGAGGTGGATCTCTACGAGATCAATGAAGCGTTCGCCATGGTCGCCATGATGCCGATTATTGAGCTGGGACTGGATGCGGAGAAGGTCAATGTCTACGGCGGTGCTTGCGCTCAAGGGCACCCGGTAGGATCGACAGGTTCCCGCCTTCTGGTAACCCTGATGAACGCCCTGCGGCGCCAAGAGAAAAAACGGGGCATTGCCGCACTCTGTATCGGCGGCGGCGAAGCCACCGCGATGGCCATCGAAATGCTTTAACCGTTCGCCATCGGGGCGGCAGCTCACCGGCCGCCCCTTTGGCTTTCTCAGCGGAGACCTAGGGTCGGTGCGGTAACTCCAGATATTCCTGGGACTGCATTTCCAGCAACCGCGACTCGGTCCGCTCAAACTCGAAGGACAAGCGCCCGCCGGAATAGAGTTCGGTAATAGGCGCTTGCGCTGAAATAATCACCTTGACGTGCCGATCGTAAAACTCGTCGATCATATTGACGAAACGACGCGCCTGATCATCCTTATCCCCACCCAATACAGGAACATCGCTGACGATAATGGCGTGATATTCGCGCGCAAGCTCAATGTAATCGTTCTGGCTGCGCGGACCGTCGCATAGCGCTGCAAAGTCAAACCAGGCTACATCTTCGGCACGCTGACGCGCCCGAATCAGGCGGCCGTTCACCTCCAAATCCAGGTCATGACAACCCGCTTCAACGGCCAGCGAACGGTAGCAACTGTCGAGACTGCTTTCCGCCGCCCCGTCGAGGGGCCAGTGGTACAACCGGGCCTGCTCAAGGGTTCGCAAACGGTAATCCACCCCGCCATCGACATTGACGACTTCCGTGTGCTTTTTCAGAAGTTCAATGGCAGGCAGAAAACGTGCACGCTGCAAACCGTCCTTATAAAGACCGTCGGGAACGATGTTTGAGGTACAGACCAGGGCGACGCCGCGCTTGAAGAGTTCATCCAGCAGCCCCGCGAGAATCATGGCGTCGCCGATATCAGAGACGAAGAATTCGTCGAAGCAAATAACCGCCGTTTCTTCGCTAAACAGCTTACCGACACGCTCCAGCGGGTTTTTAGTGCCGCGCAACAGCTTCAGCTCATGATGAACCCGCTGCATGAAACGGTGGAAGTGGACCCGCATTTTGCGCTCAAAGGGCAGCGCTTCAAAGAAGGTATCCATCAGGTAGGTCTTGCCGCGCCCGACTCCACCCCAGAAATAGAGCCCCGTCAACGGCTTCTCGTGGCCTCGCCTTCTGAGACGTGACGCCAGACGTCGCACGCCTTTCTGATCACGTTGTTGCTCGGCAACGATCAACGCGTCATACAGCACCTGTAGACGTTGAACGGCAAATTCCTGTGCCTTATCGTGATGAAATCCGTCCTTTTGAAGATCCTGCTGGTACCTTTGCCAGGGTGTCATTAATTCTACTGCCCGTCTCTGTATACTGAAGAGCGCCGCACCGACAAGCGGCGGCCGGCTATTGTCGCTGATTTTGACGCATGGCACCATCTATCCATTCGCGGTATAGCATGGTGCAATGGTGGCATGTTCCAATGCGTTGTAAGGGCGCTATACTGCCCACACAAGTCGTACGAACCAAGAAGGACAGCATGACAACCACCATGATCCTGATTGCCCTCGGCGCACTGCTGATTGGGCTTCTTATCGGTTATTTCGTCGCCGCCGGTTCCCGCAGCAACACTCGCCCCCGCGAGCGGCGCCTACAACAACAGATGGACGAGTTGCGTAATGAGCACACCCGTTATCAGGCGGACGTCAATGCGCACTTCATGGAATCCGCTCAGTTGCTGAGACGACTGAATGATGTTCAGCGCGACCTGCAGCAGCAAATGGCCCGCAGCGCCAGCCGCCTTTCAAGCGATGAAGAATCTCAACAGGCCCTGGTCTTTGAAGGGAAGTCCCATAGGGATCGCTCGCTGCCGGATGACGACAGTATCGAACCGCCCCGCGATTACGCCCCCAAGGACAGTCCTGACGAACAGGGCACCCTGTCAGAGGCCTACGGCTTCAAGCCCGCACCGAAGGGCAGCAAAAGTCCGGAGAAAAAGGACAAGGCCTGACGCTGCCGACACCAGCAACGCCCAGCAGGGTATTGCTGGCAAGCCCTTCGATCAAACAGGGTTTGGGACATCGATAAACAGGTGTTCGATGTCCAGCGCTTCCTGCAACTTCGCGCCCAGCGCCTGGACCCCATAACGCTCCGTAGCGTGATGGCCTGCCGCGTAATAATGGATACCGCACTCGCGGGCACTGTGGACCGTCGGCTCGGAAATCTCGCCACTGATATAGGCATCCACTCCCAACCCGACGGCTTGCTCAATAAAACCCTGCGCAGCGCCCGTGCACCAAGCCAGTGTCCGAATTTCCGCTGCCCCTCCGCCAACATGCAGCGGCATGCGATTCAGGCGCTCGCCAATGCGCTCCGCCAGGGCTTCCGGCGACAACGGTGACTCCAGGGTACCCGTCCACAGCAGACCGCTCTCGCCTGCCTCCCCCGCCGGCTTTGCCTCTCTGAAGTCCAGCACATGGGCCAGCTGAATGTTGTTCCCCATGACCGGATGAGCATCCAACGGCAAATGATAGGCGGCCAGATTCAGCTCATGGGCGAAAAGCGTTGCCAGACGGCGCCGGCGAATGCCCAGAATGCGGGGATCTTCGCCCCGCCAGAAATAGCCATGATGCACGAGAACCATGTCGGCCCCAGCGGCAACAGCCTGATCGAGAAATGCCTGGCTGGCAGTGACTCCGGTAACGATGCGATGGACGTCACCACAGCCTTCGACCTGCAGCCCGTTGGGGCAGTAATCCTTGAATTTTTCCGGTTCCAGCCACCCATTCAGCAACTGGATGATATCGTCACGCTTTGCCATGGAGATTCTCCTGAGCGAAGAGCCAGGTGCCTCACTCTTTGATGCGATACTCGGCAGAACGGGCGTGCGCCGTCAGACCCTCACCGCGGGCCAGCACAGACGCGACGCGCCCCATGCGATCAGCCCCCTTGGCAGAAAAGCCGATCAATGACGAGCGTTTCTGGAAATCGTAGACACCCAGCGGCGATGAAAACCGTGCCGTACCCGATGTCGGCAACACATGATTGGGGCCGGCACAATAATCTCCCAGCGCCTCAGCGGTATAACGCCCCATAAAAATGGCGCCGGCATGACGAATCAACGGCAACAGCGCTTCCGGATCTGCAACGGACAACTCCAAATGTTCCGGCGCCACCCGGTTGCTGACGCGAGCAGCGTCCTCAAGATCCTCGACGAGAATAAGGGCCCCGCGATCGGAGAGTGAGCGCGCAATAATCTCCGAACGCTCCATATCGGGCAACAGGCGCCGTATGCTGGCTTCCACCCGGTCGAGATAGGTCTCGTCAGGGCACACCAGTATGGATTGCGCCTGTTCATCGTGTTCAGCCTGGGAGAAGAGATCCATGGCAACCCAATCCGGATCGGTCTGGCCATCACAGATCACCAGAATCTCCGACGGGCCGGCAATCATATCAATACCGACAGTACCAAAGACCTCGCGCTTCGCTGTGGCCACAAAAATGTTACCGGGTCCAACGATCTTATCGACGGCAGGAATCGTCGCCGTTCCGTATGCCAGGGCACCGACAGCCTGCGCACCGCCCACGGTGAAGACCCTATCCACGCCGCTAACCGCTGCAGCAGCCAGCACCAGGTCATTGACCTCGCCCTTGGGCGTCGGCACCACCATAATGACTTCAGCGACACCGGCAACCTTGGCCGGTATGGCATTCATCAATACCGATGACGGATAAGCCGCCTTGCCACCCGGCACATACAGCCCGGCACGATCCAGTGGCAGGACCTGCTGCCCCAATACCGTACCGTCGTCATCTTCATACCGCCAGGACGCCTGCGCCTGACGCTCATGGTAATCGCGAACCCTATCGGCAGCTGTCTGAAGTGCCGTTCGCTGTTCCGCTGGAATTTTCGCCAGCGCGGCCTGCATCCGTTCCTGAGAGATCTCCAACTCTTCAACGCTACCAGCCTGCACGCCGTCGAAACGCTCCGTATAGGCCAGCAGCGCTTCATCGCCCCGCTCCCGGATATCGCGGAGGATATGACGCACCGTTTCGCCCACGCTGGCATCAACACTGTCGTCCCAGGCCAGCAACTGAGCCAGGGCGTTGTCAAAATCAGCCTGCCGACTGTTCAGACGACGAATGGATACTGCGCTCATAACACCCTCGAATTCGACGGACGCCGGGCGTCCAGGATATCAATCAGGCCGGGACCTGCCGACGGGCAACCGCCGCGCCCAGGTCATCGATAATCGGTTGCAATACCCGATGCTTGGTTTTCATGGCCGTACGGTTGACCACAAGCCGGGAGCTGATATGGCAAATCAACTCTCTCGGCTCGAGTCCATTGGCTCTTAATGTATTACCGGTATCGACGATGTCGACGATTTCGTCCGCAAGCCCGAGAATGGGCGCCAGCTCCATCGCACCGTACAGTTTGATGACATCCACCTGCCGCCCCTGCCGCGCATAATACTGGCGCGCCAGATTGACGAACTTGGTCGCGACACGGACACGCCCTTCCGGCGTTTGCTCGTCCTTGCGACCGGCGGTCATCAAACGGCAGCATGCGATTTTCAGGTCCAAAGGCTCATACAGACCTTCGGCGCCATGCTCCATCAAAACATCCTTGCCGGTAACGCCCAGATCGGCTCCGCCATACTGCACATAGGTCGGTACATCCGTGGCACGGATAACCAGCAAACGCACATCGGGACGGGTTGTCGGAAACACCAGCTTCCGCGAACGCGCAATGTCGTCAACCGGCTCGACACCGGCCTCTGCCAACAATGGCAGGGTTTCGTCCAGAATTCGCCCCTTGGAGAGCGCAATGGTTACAGTCTGTGTCATGTTCCTGTCCGGCATAGCATTCAACAGTCCCCGTTAACCGGGCAAACGGCGGATACTGGCACCCAGCAGCTGCAGCTTTTCTTCGATGCACTCATAACCACGATCGATGTGATAGATGCGATCGACAATGGTATCCCCGTCCGCCACCAACCCGGCAATAACCAGGCTGGCCGACGCACGTAGATCCGTCGCCATGACCGGCGCACCCGTCAGGCGGGGAACCCCTTTGATGATGGCAGTGTTCCCCTCAAGCGCGATATCTGCCCCCATGCGCACCAACTCCTGCACATGCATAAACCGGTTTTCGAAAACCGTTTCGGTAATCGAGCCGATCCCTTCCGCCACCGTATTCATGGTCACGAACTGTGCTTGCATGTCCGTCGGGAAGGCGGGGAAAGGCGCCGTGCGCAGATTCACCGCCCGCGGACGGTTGCCCTTCATATCAAGCTCAATCCAGCCATTGCCCGTACTGATATGGGCACCAGCCTCTTCCAGCTTGAGCAGCACCGCTTCGAGCAAGTCCTCACGAGTGTCCTTCAAACGAACCCGACCGCCGGTCGCTGCTGCAGCCACCAGATAGGTTCCAGTCTCAACCCGGTCCGGCAGAACGTTGAAACGACAACCGTGCAGGCGCTCAACGCCGTGAATCTCGATAGTCGCGGATCCATGCCCGCGAATATCGGCGCCCATGGCAATCAGGCATTCCGCGAGATCCACGACCTCCGGTTCCCGTGCCGCATTTTCGATAATGGTCTTACCTTCAGCCAGCGCCGCTGCCATCATCAGGTTCTCGGTACCGGTAACCGTTACCGTATCCAGGAACAAGTGAGCACCTTTCAGGCGGCCGTCACAGCGCGCCTTGATGTAGCCGTTTTCGACACGGATATCGGCGCCCATCTGTTCCAGGCCCTGCAAGTGCAGATTGACCGGCCGGCTACCGATGGCACAGCCACCTGGCAATGACACTTCAGCCTGACCGAAATGCGCCACCAGCGGCCCCAACACCAGGATCGAGGCCCGCATCGTCTTGACGAGCTCATAGGGTGCCGTGAAATGTTTAATGGTATTGGCATGAACCTCGACGCTCATTTTCTCGTCGATCATCAACTCCACGCCCAGACGTCCCAACAGCTCGATCATGGTCGTAATGTCATTGAGATGAGGCAGGTTACCTACCGTCACCGGCTCATCCGCCAGCAACGTCGCCGCCAAAATCGGCAACGCCGAGTTCTTCGCGCCGGAAATACGAATTTCGCCATCGAGCGGCTTGCCGCCCCGAATCAGCAATTTATCCACAAATAATGTTCCCATATCGAAAGCTGGCGATGCTCCAGAGTCCAAGCGGCTCACCGCACTTTCGGATCAACTGTTTTGACGCTGCGCCCACTGCGCCGGTGTATAAGCCTTGATCGTCAAGGCATGGATAGTGCCGTCCGCCAGCGGATCTTTCAGCGCGCCATAAACCAGTTGCTGACGTTTGACCGGCGAGAGGCCGTCGAAACAATCACCTATGGCGACGACCAAGTAATGATTACCGTCACTCTGTACCTGAATTTCGCAATCCGGCAATTGTTCGCGTACACGCTGTTCGATGTCTTGCTGCTGCATGAAAAGCCCCGGCATCGGTGATAAAGAGGGGAATTGTACCGAATTACACAGATCGGCTGAACAGGGGGAAGAAGGAACGACAAAAACGACGCCAGGGATCCCCCAGAGAATCACCGGCGCCGCAGATCTATCAGTCCGGGCGAGACTCCTGACGCGACAACGGCAAGAGGTCATCCAGGCCGCTGACACGCGCCATATCGTAGAGCTGCTCGGGCATATCGGCGAACACCAGCGACTGCTGGCGCTTGGCGGCATAGCGCAACCAGCACAGCAACAAGGAGAGCACTGCACTGTGTGCGCTATTCAAACCTGACAAACTGATCGTACAACCAGGACCCGCCTGCGCGAGGAGACTCTCGCCCAACTCTCGCGCACTCGTCACATTGCTGTGATCAAGGACACCGCTAAGCATCAGACTGCCATCATCCAGACGCTCAAGCTTGAAGGTTTCGGTCGTATCGTGATTCATGATTCTCAGGACTGCCCGGTCGCCGAACCCTGACCCGGGTGCTTCTCATCAAGCTGCTTGACGGCACCCGACCAGTTGTCGATGACAGCCTGCACGTTTCCGCGCTGCTTTTCCATGTCCTGTTCAAAACGGTCGCGGAACGCCAGGCCAATATTGACACCTTCAACGATGATATTCTCCAGCACCCATTTACCCTGATCGTTACGGTACATGGAATAGGTTATCGGATAACGATTGCCAGAACCGGAGACCACTTCAAGATTAACCTGTGCCCGACTATCATCACGCGGATTGGGGATCACGTCCTTCACGTTGATCTGGTAATCCTTGGCATCGACCAGCGCCTTGGCGTAACTATCAAAGAGGCTGTGCTTGAACTTTTCAAGAAATGCATGGCGCTGTTCCGGCGTCGCCTGACGGGCATAACGCCCCATCACACGTGCGGCAATACGTCTAAAATCGACAAAGTTGCCAAGTGACTCCTCCATGACCTGATAGAACTTATCCGGATCGGTATGGTAGACAGTCTTATTGGTCTCCAACTTACTCATCAAAAGATGGGTGTTATCGACCACGTATTGACGCAACTCATCATTGGAGCCCGCATAACTCGTCAGCGGGACAAGCAGCATTGCCATCAGCGCCATCACCAGAACCGGTAAGCTGATTTTGGATTTCTCCACGGTTTTACTCCTATTTGGCCGCCGCATTTGAGCGCAAAAACGCCTATTTGTTCCCGGCGGCAAAACTGCCAATGAGTTTTTCCAGGTTCAAAGCAGACTGAGTACTGTAGAAGTAATCGCCTGCCTTCATGTTTTTGGTATCGGCCCCGACCGAGATATCAACATACTTTTCCCCCAGCAGACCCGCCGTGCGGATAACCGCAATACTGTCTGTCGGGATATTATCCACCGAGCGGTAGATATCCATCTCGACCTTGGCCTGATAGGTCTTGCGATCCAGTGTGATCGCGCCGATCCGGCCGATCGTCACCCCGGCAAGCGATACTTTACCGCGAACCTGCAGACCACCGATATCGTTGAAATCCGCATATAGCTTGTAAGTCTGCTCAGGCGCCTGTATCGACAACCCACTCACCTGGATCGCCAGAAACGCCAGAGACGCCATACCTACGATCATGAACAGGCCTACCAGGATTTCCACGGTTCTTTGTCGCATCAAAAGCCTCCGAACATCACCGCCGTGAGGATAAAGTCAAGGCCCAGCACCGCCAGCGAGGAGAAGACCACCGTCTTCGTCGTCGCCGCGCTGATCCCTTCCGAGGTGGGAACACAGTCATAGCCCTGGTAGACCGCAATCCAGGTACACACGAAACCGAACACCACACTCTTGATAATGCCGTTGACGATGTCGTCACTGAACACCACCGCCGCCTGCATATTCGTCCAATAAGAGCCGTCGTAGACACCCAGCCATTTGACGGCCACCAGCATGCCGCCCCAGATACCGACGGCACAGAAAATCATGGACAGGATCGGCATACTGATAAAGCCGGCCCACAGTCGCGGTGCAATCACCCGTCGGAGGGGGTCCACGCCCATCATTTCCATACTGGAAAGCTGTTCGGTTGCCTTCATCAAGCCGATTTCGGCCGTCAATGCCGAGCCTGCTCGACCGGCAAACAGCAATGCCGTCACCACCGGCCCCAACTCCCGAACCAGTGTCAGCGCCACCATAACGCCAATCGACTGCTGTGAGCCGTAATCGATAAGGATGTTGTAGCCTTGAAGCCCCAGCACCATTCCGATGAACAGGCCAGATACGACAATAATCGCCAGCGACAGCACGCCGATCGAATAGAGCTGCTTCATCAGCAGCGGAAAACCGGTACGCAGCTGCGGTACGCCAACCAGGGAATTGGATAAAAACAGGCCCGAGCGTCCGACCGATGACATGAAATTCATGGCACGTCTGCCGAGATTGGCCACTGAATCCAACATCAAAGATCCGCCTCCAGCAAATCCGAACGATAGTCTGTCGCCGGGTAATGGAAAGGCACCGGCCCATCGGGCAGACCATTGAGGAACTGTCTCACCAGGGGCGACGGATGCTGCTTGAGCGATTGAGGCGTTCCCTCTCCGATAATCCGCCCGTCGGCGATAATGCAGACGTGATCGCAGATGCTCAGCGATTCCGGCACATCGTGGGACACCATGATACTCGTAAGGCCAAGTGCGTCATTCAGCAACCGGATCAATTGCACCAGCACACCCATGGCAATCGGGTCCTGCCCCGTAAAGGGCTCATCGTACATGACCAGGTCCGGGTCAAGCGCAATGCTGCGAGCCAGTGCCACACGCCGGGTCATTCCGCCAGACAGCTCGGAAGGCATCAGGTCCCGGGCTCCGCGCAGCCCCACCGCATGAAGCTTCATCAGGACGATGTCGCGGATCATATCTTCGGGGAGGCGGGTATGCACACGCAGGGGAAAGGCAACGTTCTCGAAGACTGTCAGGTCTGAAAACAATGCGCCACTCTGGAACAACATACCCATCTGTTCGCGCAGCTTGTACAACGCTGCTCGATCAAGTTCCGCTATCGGCTGGCCATCCACAAGAATCGACCCGCGGTCAGGCTTCAACTGGCCACCGATCAGCTTGAGCAGTGTGGTTTTGCCGGTACCGCTGGGGCCCATGATCGCCGTAATCTTACCACGCGGAACATTTAGGCTGACATCATTGAAAATGCAGCGGCTGCCCCGGTAAAAGGTCAAGTCGCGTATTTCAACGTACGTATCCGGATTCATGAATCAATCAGGCTCCGCTGCAACACAGCTCTCGGGTATAGGCGATAACCCACCCGTCCATCGAAATGCTTGAATCTATCCGACAATGGCAATGGCAACACAGGAAACTGGGTATCGGAGACGCCAGGGGCTCGCAAAAACGGGGCAACATTAAGCCAACTTAGGCACAGACACAAACATCAAACCAAATTATCTCAGTCCGATATATGACAAAGACCCCAACCACGACATCGCTGGACAATCAACGAACACTCCAGACCTTTTTCGAGAAGCCCAGTATGCCCAACACCTAGATTCGCCAAGAAAGGTGGATCGGATCATACAGGGTTGAATAGCATCCGCCTACCCCGCACAATGCGCCGGCGCGCCAAACACGGAAACGATCATGACGCTGCTCACCCTGTTTTTAGCCATACTCCTGGGCCTGGCCCTGCTCACCTGGGGTGCAGACCGTTTTGTTGACGGTGCGGTAGCCTACGCCAGAAACCATAACATCTCACCACTGATCATTGGCCTGACGATCATTGCTTTTGGCACCTCCGCACCGGAGATCCTGGTATCCGCAACGGCGTCGCTATCAGGCGAACCCGATATGGCGATCGGCAACGCGCTGGGGTCGAACATTGCCAACATCGGCCTCGTACTGGGCGTGACGGCGTTGGTCGCCCCTCTCCCCCTGAAAAGAATCGTCCTCCTTCGGGAATTACCGATACTGCTGGCCTCAACGGTACTGGCCTACCCACTCTTCACGGACGGCTCTCTAGGTCGGCTGGATGGCATCATCCTGCTCGCCATGATGGCCGTTGCGCTGTGGCTGCTCAGTCGAAAAGCCGGCGGCGCACCGCCCGAGTTGACCGAGGAAGTGAACGAAGCCCCGATCTACTCCTCAGCACGCGCAATGACATGGACGTTAATCGGGCTCACTATCCTGATCGCAGGCTCCCGCCTACTGGTCTGGGGAGCGGTCGGACTGGCCAATTACCTGCATGTGGACCCCCTGATCATCGGCCTCAGCGTTGTCGCCGTCGGCACCAGCCTGCCGGAAATGGCAGCATCGCTGGCCAGCGCAATCAAAGGCCATCATGATGTCGCGCTGGGCAACATCATCGGCTCGAACCTTTTCAACCTATTGGTCGTCGCCGCCATGCCCGCACTGATCGCCCCCACCCCCATCAGCGAAAGTGTCAGGTTACGCGACTACGGCACCATGGCATTGCTCACATTCCTCCTTGCCGGCTTTGCCTACCTGATGCCCAAAAAGGGAAAACTGGCCCGCCTTGAAGGTGGTATACTGCTCGCCGTTTATCTGGGGTACAGCCTGCTCCTTTATCAGGCAGCCCGAGCAAGCGGTTGATGCCTGCTGAACGGCCGGACCCGCCATCGAATACTGCACACGGAGCTAATCGATCAGTAACGCCATGGTACAGGACAACGCTTTTATCCAGTCAGCTCTGCGCACCATCGATATCGAGCGCGATGCCATTCACGCGCTGCGAGAGCACATCGATACAGGCTTCATAAAAGCCTGCGAAATCATCATGGCGTGCCAGGGGCGCGTTGTCGTCACCGGCATGGGCAAATCCGGCCACGTTGGCACCAAGATAGCAGCGACCCTTGCCAGCACCGGCACCCCCGCCTTTTTTGTGCATCCCGGAGAGGCCAGCCACGGCGACCTCGGCATGATTACCGGCCAGGATGTGGTGATCGCCATTTCGAATTCCGGCAATACCGCCGAACTGATCACCATCCTGCCGCTGATCAAGCGCATGGGCGCCCCCTTGATCAGCATGACCGGCAGCGACACCTCAACATTGGCAAAGGAAGCTGCGGTCAATCTGGACGTCAGTGTCACGCGGGAAGCCTGCCCCCTGGGACTGGCGCCGACATCCAGCACCACAGCCACCCTGGTGATGGGCGATGCATTGGCCGTTGCATTATTGGAAGCTCGTGGCTTCAGTGCCGAAGACTTTGCCTTCTCTCACCCTGGTGGCACACTGGGTCGACGCTTGTTGCTGAAGGTCGAGGATGTCATGCATACCGGCGAACGCATCCCGTCCGTTCACGAAGGCACACTGATGCGCGAGGCCCTGCTCGAAATGTCCCGAAAAGGACTGGGCATGACCGCCATCATCGATGACGATGGCCGCCTGGTCGGCATTTTCACCGATGGCGACCTGCGGCGAACCCTTGATCGCAATATCGATGTCCATGCAACACCGATCGCCGACGTCATGACCCGCAACTGCAAATCAATCCGTCAGGATATTCTTGCGGCTGAAGCGCTGAACATCATGGAAGAACGCAAAATCAACGCACTGATCGTGACCGATAGCGAGCGCCACTTGGTGGGTGCGCTGAATATGCACGACCTGCTACGCGCAGGCGTCATCTAAAGACGGTTGAATTCGACATAACGACAGAGCCTTGTGTATACGGTTGCACGCCAGAACCGATACCGCGGACCGGAAGATCAGGATACAGGAGAGACCCAGTGACCGAACCCCTGCCGGAATCACTGATAAGCCTTGCCAGTCGCATTCAACTGCTAGCGTTGGATGTCGATGGCGTTTTGACCGATGGGCGACTGTACTTTTCTGCTCAGGGCGACGAACTTAAGGCGTTCAACATCCTCGATGGCCACGGTATCAAGATGCTGCAGAAATCCGGCGTCACCGTGGCGATCATTACAGGCCGTACCTCTCCACTGACGGCCCGACGGGCACGGGACCTTGGCATTGAGCACCTGCTCCAGGGGCGGGAAGACAAACTGGACGCACTCCGGGAGCTGACGCGCGAACTCGGCATTGAACTTTCGTCGGTCGCTTACATGGGCGATGACCTGCCTGACCTGTCGGCGATACGCCATGCCGGACTCGGCATATCGGTTCCCAACGGTCACTGGTTTGTCCGCGAGCAGGCGGACTGGAGCACCCAGGCGGCCGGCGGCGAAGGTGCCGTGCGTGAAGTCTGCGACCTGATCCTTCAGGCCCGGGGCCACCTGGCCGACATCCACGCCCATTATCTGGGCGAAGGCTAGCCCCCATGTCCATTGCCGAATGGTGGGATCGCCCTATCGTCCGCTATATGGCGCTACTTGCCGCCGCGTTGGTTCTCGCGTTCCTGGTATGGCATAGCGAGGAACCGACACCGGTTGCCGAATCTCCCGTCGGCGGCCCACAAGAGCCCGACGCCTTCGTCGAGAACGGCCTCTATTTCACTTTCGATACCGACGGCGATCCATCCACCCGTATGCACAGTCAACGCGCGGAAGAATATGACAGCCAACACAAGGCATATCTCCAGCAGCCCACCGCCGAAGTGTTCGAAAAACAGGGCGGCGCGCCCTGGCACATTCGCGCGGATAAAGGCATCTACAACATTTCTCAGGACAGCCTGACACTGGAAGATTCCGTCGTCGTGACTCGCCAGGGCGACGCACAACAGCCGTCGACCCTGACCACCAGCCGGCTTGTACTGGATAACCAAAGCCGCATTGTGCACACTGACGCCCCAGTGACGATTACCGACGCCCAGGGCGTAACTCATGCCGTTGGCATGAAGGCGTTCGTTGCCCAACGAATTCTCGAGTTGAATAGTCAAGTGGATGGCAATTATGACCTCTCGTCCGACAAGACCAAGCGCTGAACCCTGTGCTTTCCGGCACCTGGCGCTGGCGTCGCTGCTCCTGGCCGGCACCTGGATCACAGCACCCGCATGGGCGTTCAACCTCAACTCGAATCAACCCATCCACGTGACCGCCGACCATGCCCGGCTCGATGATCGCCAGGGTACGGCCACCTATACTGGGGATGTCGTGGTCACCCAGGAAGGTTCAAAACTGACCGGGGACAAGGTTGTTCTCTACCGGGACAAACAAGGTGTCGACCGCATCGAGTCCTTCGGTGCTCCCGCGCATTATCATGAGCCGGCAACGCCGCCCAACCAACCGGCGACCGATGCTCAGGCCAAGACCATCACCTACTCCCGGGACAAGCATTTAATCACCCTGAAGACCGACGCTGTCGTCGAGCAGGACGGCAACGTTTTCAAGGGTGACCTTATCCACTACGACACGAATACCCGTGTCGTCACCGCCCAAGGTAACAGCAGCGGAAACGACGCCACCTCCGGCCGGGTACAGATGATCATCCAGCCAAAGAAAGTCCAACCGAATACTCAGCCCGCCGCTCCGCGAGAAAAACAGTAATGCCGCTACTTCGTGCCGCCCATCTGGCCAAATCCTACAAGAAACGTCAGGTCGTCAAGGACGTCTCCCTGGAAATCGAAAGTGGCAGCATCGTCGGCCTTCTGGGCCCCAATGGCGCCGGAAAAACAACCTGTTTCTATATGATTGTCGGGCTCGTCGCAGCCGACCACGGACAGATCAGCATCGACGGCAAGGACATCACACCCCTGCCAATGCACGGTCGTGCCCGGTCCGGCATCGGCTACCTGCCGCAGGAAGCCTCCGTATTTCGTCGCCTAAGCGTTCGCGACAACATTATGGCAATTCTCGAAACGCGGAAGGAGTTGGGGCGCGCGGAAAGAGAAGAAAAGCTCGAGGGATTGCTGCAGGAGTTCCATATCACCCATATCCGGGACAGTCTCGGCATGAGCCTCTCGGGCGGCGAGCGCCGACGGGTGGAAATTGCCCGGGCGCTGGCGACCGAGCCCGCCTTTATACTGCTTGACGAGCCATTCGCCGGCGTCGACCCGATATCGGTCAGCGACATCAAACAGATTATCCGCCACTTGCGGGCCAAGGGAATCGGCGTACTGATCACCGACCATAATGTGCGGGAAACCCTCGATATTTGCGAGAAAGCCTATATCGTCAGCGACGGACAGATTATAGCGTCCGGATCGGCCGAAGATATCCTTGGTAACCAACAAGTCAAAGAGGTTTACCTGGGGAATGAATTCCGGCTCTGAGGTCAAATCCGGCGCCGGCAATGACGACCATACACCCTGTGACTACACTGTAAATATGCGCCCCGGAAACAGACATCCGGGAAACGCGTTGTCAGCAGCGCCCACCACACAGTAAACTTCGGCAAAGAATTTGCTTGCGCTGCACAACCGGGCTGTACAGGTACTCGACAACGTCTCGCCGATTGTCTTAAGTCGCGCACCGGACCCTTTGGCCGGGCCGACTGTCCTACAGCCCGTCCCGAAGTCAAATGAAGGAAAGGTGACGGAAACGAACCAATGGTTATGAAAGCCTCACTACAGTTGAAGCTGGGCACTCAGCTGACGATGACGCCCCAGCTCCAGCAGGCTATTCGGCTTTTACAACTGTCGACCCTAGACCTTCAGCAGGAGATCCAGCAGGCACTGGAGTCCAATCCCATGCTTGAGGTATCGGAAGATGCCGATGCGGATCAGGAAGCCACCGACGCTGAACGATTGGAAGCAGAACAGGAGTCCCGCGACACCGAGTCCTATGAAAACGAATCACAGGACCAGAACGACGACGAGAACTGGGACGCCGACGACAGTACCGAGAATCAGGAATGGGAAGCGCAATCGGACATCCCTGACGACCTGCCAGTCGATACCGCCTGGGACGATATCTATCAGTCAGCACCCGCGTCCTCATCACGCAACGATGATGACGAAGACAGCGACTTCGAAACACGTAATTCCCCGGTCGAAACCTTGCAGGATCACCTGCTCTGGCAATTGAATCTGACGCCGATGAGCGACCGCGACCGCGCTGTCGCCATGGCAATCATCGATGCGATCGAAGATAACGGATACCTGACATCCTCCCTCGAAGACATTCACTCGGGCCTTTTCGAGGAGATCGATGAGGATCCGCTCGAACTGGACGAAGTGGAGGCCGTGCTGCACCGCCTCCAGCAGTTCGATCCGCCCGGTGTCGCCGCACGCGACCTGCAGGAATGCCTCCTGATCCAGTTGGGTCAACTCCCTGCGGACACGCCCTGGCTCCCCCAGGCCCGCTTGCTGGTCAGCCACTACCTGAACCTGCTGGGCAACCGCGACTATGCACAGCTAATGCGCCGCAGCCGGCTATCCGAGGAACAGCTGCGTGCCGTACTGGAACTCATTCAGACACTTCAGCCACGTCCCGGCGAAGCATTGAACACGGCGGAGCCTGAATATATCGTGCCTGACGTGATCGTTCGCAAATACAGTGGTCGCTGGCGCGTTGAGCTGAACCCCGATATTGCTCCCCGCATTCGGGTTAACGCCAATTACGCCTCGCTGGTGCGCCGCGCCGACAGCAGTTCAGACAACGCATTCCTGCGTGATCAACTGCAGGAGGCCAAGTGGTTCATCAAGAGCCTGCAGAGCCGTAACGAAACACTCCTCAAAGTGGCCACCCGGATCGTCGAGCACCAGCAAGGTTTCCTTGAGCAGGGAGAAGAAGCGATGAAACCTCTCATCCTCTCTGACATTGCCCAGGCGGTGGAGATGCACGAATCGACGATATCCCGGGTGACGACACAGAAATATATGCACACGCCCCGGGGCATTTTCGAGCTGAAATACTTTTTCTCCAGTCATGTCAGCACCGACGAGGGTGGAGAGTGCTCATCTACAGCGATTCGTGCCATGATCCGCAAATTGGTGTCGGCAGAATCGGCGCGTAAACCGCTCAGTGACAGCAAGATTGCGGCACTGCTGGGAGATCAGGGGATAAAGGTGGCCCGCCGGACAGTCGCGAAGTACCGCGAGGCCATGCAAATTCCGCCTTCCAACGAACGTAAACGGCTCGTTTGAGCTGAAACGGCGGTTCAACCGCCACAGGTAAACACAGGGAAAACCGGCGCTCGACATGTTTTCGGTTCGAGCCATAGGCCATCATGCCCTACTGGCCCGAGAATGCCCGTGGACATGATCCGGGACAGGGAAAGCGCAGGACCCTGTGATATAGTCAAATGGCAAGCTGCCGGGGTGTGGAAACGCCGGCTAAATCGACAATAGGAGCCGCTTATGCAACTCAATATCACCGGTCATCATGTCGAACTGACGTCTGCTCTGAAAGATTACGTTACCGCGAAATTCCAGAAACTGGAGCGACATTTCGATCACATCAGCAACGCCCAGGTCACCCTGTCCGTGGAGAAGCAGCGCCAGGAGGCCGAAGGTATCCTGCACATCTCGGGCGCCGAACTTCACGCCTGCGCCGAACACGAAGACATGTATGCCGCTATTGATCTGCTAATCGATAAGCTCGACCGGCAAATCCTCAAGCACAAGGAAAAGAACATCGACCGCATGCACGGTGCTACGGCTCGTTGAACGGAACCGCGTGATTCATGACGGAAACAGCTCTTTCTATTCAAGCCATTCTGTCTCCCGAGCTCACCCTGTGTGGTGTGCCCGGGAGCAGTAAGAAACGGATCCTGGAACTCATCGCCGCCAAAGTGGCCAAACAGAGTCCGGAACTGGATGAAAACACCCTATTCAACAACCTGATTGCTCGCGAACGACTCGGCAGCACCGGTATCGGTCAGGGGATCGCTATCCCCCACTGCCGGCTGCAGAACTGTAAGCATGTGCTCGGCGCGTTACTGACACTGAGCGAGGGTATCCCGTTCGATGCCATCGACAACCAGCCAGTGGATATTCTCTTCGTGCTGATCGTGCCGCAAGAAGCAACCAGCGAACATCTCGATTTGCTCAGCCAGCTGGCTGAGCGGTTCAACGACGCCCGTTTCTGCGAACGGCTGCGTCAGTGCAAAGACGCCACTGAACTGTATCGTACGGTCCAGGACAGCTAAGCGATTTCGACTCCGGCAAGGTGGGTGCCATGAAACTGGTTATCGTCAGCGGACGCTCCGGGTCCGGCAAGAGTACAGCATTGCATGTACTTGAGGATCTTGGTTATTACTGCATCGACAACCTGCCTATAGGCCTGCTTTTCCCGTTGACGGAAGAAGCACTGAAGACCGCATCGGGGCGCTTGAGGCACATGGCCGTCAGTATCGACGCCCGAAACCTGTCCGACGAAATTGCCAATTTCGAGACACTGTACCAGCAATTGAAGGCCTGCCCGATCCAGACCGAGATCATCTATCTTGATTCCCGGGATCAAGCCCTGCTGCAACGCTTCCACGCAACCCGCCGCAAGCACCCACTAAGTAATGACCGGACCTCGCTGAAAGAGGCTATCAGCGAGGAAAAACACCTGCTCGAGCCCATCGCACGCCTGGCAGATCTGCATATCGATACCAGCGCGCTTTCGATGTACGAGTTACGGGACATGGTGAAGCAACGGATTTCCGGGCGCAGCGAGCAGGACCTGGCCCTGCTCTTCCAATCGTTCGGTTTCAAGCATGGCGTCCCCATCGACTCCGACTTCGTTTTCGATGTGCGCTGCCTGCCGAACCCTTACTGGGATACCAGCCTACGCAGCTTTACCGGTCTCGACGAACCCGTCCAGAAGTTTCTCGAATCCCATGAGGAAACCGAACAGTTGCTGCAGGACTTGATACAACTGCTCGAGCGCTGGCTCCCCAGTTTTCGGAGCAGCAATCGCAGTTACATGACCATTTCTGTCGGGTGCACAGGCGGACAACATCGCTCCGTCTATGTCTGTGACCGGCTGGCCAAACATTTCTCTGAACAGTTTGGCAACGTGCAGGCCAGACATACCGAAATGCCCCATATACGGGCCCAGAACCTTCAGGCCGACAAGGCGCCGGAAAACGCCCATGATTCGTGAACCCATAAAGATCATTAACCAGTTGGGACTGCATGCCCGTGCGGCCGCCAAACTGGTCACGACAGCCAGTCGCTTCGAAAGCAGTGTCCGTATCGTCAAGGACGGACGGGATGTGGACGGCAAAAGCATCATGTCAGTCATGATGCTTGCCGCCAGCTGTGGCACCGACATCGAGTTGATGATCGAAGGACCGGACGAACAGGAAGCCTGGGAATCCTTGCAGGCGCTGATCAACGACCGTTTTGGTGAAGAAAGCTAGGAAACAGCCTTTATGCGCGCAGAGGAAAATGATTTCGACACCGAATCCGATGAGCTGAAGAGCAAGTCGCAACTCAAACGGGAAATGCAGCAACTGCAAGAACTCGGTAAAAAATTGGGCGAGCTGGATACCCACCAACTAGAGCCTCTGCCGATCAGTGATCGCCTGCGGAGCGCCCTGGATGAGTTTAAGCGTATCCGCCAGCATGAAGCCCGGCGCCGGCACCTGCAATACATCGGCAAGCTGATGCGTTCGGAGGATTACGAAGTACTGGAGAAGGCCGTCGAAGGCTATTCGGCGGGGAGCCAGGAAAACACACGGCGGCTGCATCTGGCGGAACACTGGCGCGAGCGCCTGATTGCCGAAGGCGACAGCGCCATGGCGGACTTTATGGAACAGGTCCCCGGAGGGGACGTGCAACACCTGCGAAACCTGATTCGCAACGCGCGGAAGGATGCAGCCCTGCAAAAGAACACGGGACATGCCCGTAAATTGTTTCGCGAAATCCGAGACCTGATCGACCAGGCAGAGACCTGAAAGTCAGGCTCGCCTGCGGTCAGTCCGGCAAGCGCCGGTGATGTAACACCGGCATCTGGCGTCGCAGTTCGGCCTGTTGCTCCAAGTCCATATCGGCAAAGAGCACCTGCGCGCCCTCTTCCACCTGTGCGACGACACTCCCCCAAGGGTCAATCACCATGGAATGCCCCCAAGTACGCCGCTTGGCGCTGTGCTGCCCGCCCTGATCCACCGCGCAGACCCAAAGCTGATTTTCAATCGCCCTCGCGCGCAATAGCGGCTCCCAGTGAGCCTCTCCCGTCCTGTAGGTGAACGCCGACGGCACCGTCACCCACTCGGCGCCTTCCCGCGCAAGCGCACGATAAAGCTCGGGAAAGCGCAGATCATAGCAGATGCTCAGCCCGAGACGCCCAACAGGGGTATCCACAACTACCACGGAATCGCCGGGCTCGAACGTATCCGACTCCTTGTAGCGGCCTTGGGCATCCGCCACCTCGGCATCGAACAGATGAATCTTGTCATAGCGACCAACCTCGCGCCCCTGGTCATCGAGCACCCAGCAGGTCGCCCTGACCCGGTCAGGGATTAAAGAACCATCGGGTCGGGCCGCCACCGGAAGCGAACCGCCCACGATCCACAACCCCAGTTCACGGGCCTGCTCGGCAAGAAATCCGCGAATGGGACCGCTGGACGTTATTTCCAGCGCGCCCTGATCACACATGCCGGGCGTGTGTAAAAGGGCGAAGTTTTCGGGTAACACGGCAACGCGCGCACCGCCGTCACGAGCCGCCGCCAGTAACTCTCGGGCCTGAGCAAGATTGGCCTCAAGGTCCGAGCCGCTGACCATCTGAATGGCTGCCACACGCTTCGTCGACGACATGTTCAGGCTCCTACTATGAGAAACGGACCAGGGTTAACGATATCAGTGACTACCGATGGCTGTTATCACGGCCATTTTCAGTATTGGCTGGTGTCTTGTTAGACCCCGTATCGAAGATATTGCGCAACTTCATGTCCGGGTGATCCCAGGTGCCGGTGACATTGTATGTCGCACTGGTTAACTTGCTCAGGGGTTCCCCGAGGATTTTATCCAGGACGAAGAGCGCGCCGCCGACCGGCGGTGCCACACCGACCAGAAGTGCCGCCAGGGGCAGATTCTGGGTCAAGGGCAGAATGACCACCAGGCGCATATCCAGGGTTTCGTTGAGCAAATGGGTGGAGCCACTGAGGCGAAATGCCAGAGAGGGTCCAACCACCTGCATATCCGGATCCAGAATCAGCGTTCCCTGTTCGAAATTCGCCTTGCCAGACATACCATCAAAAGCGACACCCGCCTTGTAAAGGTCCGAAAAATCAAACTTCAGGCGCCGCCAGATGGTATCCGTATTCAGTATGCCGAAAATCCTGAAGATTTGGGCAACATCGTTGTCCTGGAGGATAACACCGTCCTTGAGCAGGAACTTCATATCGCCGTTCAGTCGCGCGAGTGAAAACTGCGTGGGCGAACCTTGCCAGTTGATGTGGAACTCGACATCCGTACTTTTGTTCTTCAAGGGCACTTTCTTATCCAGCCAGGCACTCAGGTCATTGAGGTTGCCTCCTTTCAAGGTACCGTCGAGGCGAGTTTCGTCCATACCGCCCCGATCGTACTCCCAGATCAGGTTACCGGAGAACTTCAAGGAGCCCGTACTGCCCTCTATATTCTGTACAAGCAACGCATCGCTGCTCGGTCGGAGAGAAAAATGCCAGGCTCCGTAATGCTTACCATTGACACTGAGCTGCTGAATCGTCGCATCGAGCAATGGCCATCCTGAACGTGCCCCCTGCTGCTCGACGATCACGCTCGCCTTGCCGGACTCACCTCCGGAAGTGACATCCAAGCGAGCCAGCTTCATGATCGTCGGCGCGGTATCGTTAGCCGGCACAAGAATGGATCCGTCAATGGCCGATCCAGACAGCGTTATTGTCCAGGCTCCCTTGTCCGGCGACAGCAGAAGTCGCGTGTTCGGGAAAGACTGCCCTGCAACCTGCAACCGACCGACCAGGAGATCGACACCTTTCACCGGCTGGGAAGCTGACGAGGAAGCCGCGGTCGGCGATGGCGCCAGCAGCGCCTTCAGCCGTCCCTGCCAGGCCGCCACATCCAGAGCCTTGACGGTGCCGCTGATATGAAGCCCTTGCACAGGTGCAGTCTCAGAAGATGTAAGCCTGCCTTTCCCCAGAACAACCCGGCCACCAGACAGACCTGCGCCTTGCCAATCCAATTGGTAGGCCAGCGTATCCCCCCAATGGCCGGTAAGACGCAGTGCCTGATCGGCACCTTCCGACAAGACCAGATGTAACGGGCGAGCCTCTCCTGACGGCTTATTCAGCGGAGCCGGCCAATCCACCGAGAGCCCACGGCCGTCCGTATCGACCACGAGCCTGGGCGACCCAGTCCTCGACGCTTCCAGGCGAGCCTGATAGCCCGCTGTACCGGTAACGCCCGGAACGCCACCGCTCAAGCCGAAAAGAGCGCTGATTTTGGCCATATCGGCGGTGCCGGTCTGGCCAATCACAATACCTTGACTGGCATTTCCTCCCGACAGCGAGACCTTCACCGGCGCGCCCAAAAAACGGGCCTGTAGCGGTGTTGTCGCAAACCCCTTATCGGAGTCATACATAACCTGCCCTTGAATCTTGCTCCAGGCCAGGTCCTGCGGCTTATAGACGAGTGTCGCATCCTTTGCCCCCACATCCAGTTGCACCCTGGGTTCGCGGCTGCTTCCCAGCAACATGTCCAAACCCAGCTTGAGGTGGAACTGGCCGGTCAGGGTCATGTCCTTAATCCAGTCCCCCACCTGCCTGTGCAGCGGCGTTGCCGTCAACCACTGCGGCACCACCTCGGCGGGGACAGGGGCTGAGGCATGCACCTGCAACCAGGTCCCATCCGTATCGTCGGTCACATCGACGGTGCCCGGCTCCAACGTAATACCCCCCGTCACCCCCTGATCGATCTGGATATGGGCGTCTCCACCCTGCACCGTCACCGAGCCACTCGCCTTCTGCACGCTAGGCCAGTCAGGCTGATAGGTCACGCTGGCATTGCTGAACTGATAAGACATGGACGTGGTGAAACTGCCCGGCGGCGCCCCCTCCTGAATACTGCCGTGGCCATAAAAATCACCCGCCGGGATATCGGCCTGGGTGATTGCGGTGGTCAACCAGTGATAAAGCGCCGGACTGACCGCATGAACCGGAACAAACAGAGGCAGGAGACTCGCGTCACCGTTCCGCAACCCGACATGCAGCGATAGAGTATTCTCCCGACGCGGGCTCAGGAGAAGCTCGAAGGCACCGTTAAAGCGGGTTTTCTGGCCGTAATCCAGCGTCAGGTCGTCGCCTTTTACCGTCCATTCATGATTGTCGACGTGCCAGGTTACCTGTCCGCCGAGATGGGACAGTAGCCAGCTATCCTTGAACAGATCCGGAAAACCCAAACTGGCGTTGTCGGCATTCATGATGACTTCGCCATCATGATCGTCAAAGGCAAGATAACCCGAAAGGTTTGTAACGCCCGGCGCACCGTGAGCGGCTTTCACCGACACATGAGCCAGATTTGCAGCCACCTGGAAGTTGCCGGATGCGTTCACATCAACAGAAAGACGACTCAGCTGTCCCTTGGGTGCCCGACTGCCCAAATCGGCGTTCCAGTCCGCCGGCAGTAAAGCGAGATCATGCAACAGGCTGCTCCAGGGACCGATATCCACCTGATCGGCCCGCACATGCCAACCGGAATCCCGGCTCAGCGTGGCATTCAATGCCGCCACCCGTTGGCCGCCCCACTGCCATGTCAGGTTACTGACCGCCATGCTCCAGGTATCCCCCTGTCGCCGCCACCCGATCAGCGTCGAGAGGTTGTCGACCGGCGCCACCGTCTGATGAGGCACACCGAGCTCCAGATGGGAAACCGCAACCTTGGCAAGGACCTGCTGAATACGCCCATCCTTGAAGTCGAGCCATGCTTGGCTGACCGTATTCAGGCCGAGCACTTGAACGCCCTGCCATTGGTAACGCTGCAGCCATTGGTCGAACAGATGACCCGAACGGATATCGAAATAGGCCTCGCCATTGAAATGACCACGGAAAAAGTGTTCCCCGCGCAGCACAAAGGCCGCCAGCGGCGTACGGTCATCTCCCTGGGTCAACTGACCACTGGCCTCGAAGGTGCCACCGACATACACGAGACGCAGCTGCGGCACTTGCAGCGTCTGCTCAACGCCTTTCGCCGACTGAAGCGTCACCCGGATATCGCGAACATTGATGTGCGGGTTGGACAGCACCGACCCCGCCTTATCCACCCAACGACCGACAAACTCCTCCACTGCCTGCGCGGAAAAAGCCACTTCCTTCGTCGAACCTTCGGCGGACGGCAGCCATATGCCCTTCACACCAACACGCCCATCGGGAGACTGAACCACCGAGAGGTGCGCGCCTGACGCCGACAGGTCCCGAAACACCAGTCGCAGGCGCAGTAACGAAGCCAGGGTATCCAGGCGTAGACGGACGGTCTTTAAAGACGCCGCAGGCTGCTGCGGAGCCTGCGCACTGTGGATGGTAAAGTCGTGAATTTCGACAATGGGATCCAGCGACTGCCAGCGCCCCTGAATTGATCCAATGGTAACCGGCTGCCCGAGACGCTCACTCAGTAAGTGCTCCAGCGGCACGCGGTACTGGCCGATGGTTTCCACCCACTGACGGCCAATCCCGACATAGAGCGCTATCAGGGTCAGCACCAGCAGGACTAAGGACCAAATCAGCCCCGTCAGCCGCCGCAACCAACGCTGCCACGTCCGCGGACCTGCTTGAATTTGCGGAGGGTAATTCTGTTCTCGCATCGCGTGACCGTGACTTCCTGTTCACCGAGTCTGCATGCGGCCGGTTGACGCGAGGCGGCCAGAACTCGCGAACAGCGCCATCAGTACCGACTCGACCCTGTAACAACACGCACGCTCAGTCCACGGAGCGCCGTCAGAGCAGAACGACGTCGTATTGCTCCTGACTGTAGAGCGCCTCTACCTGAAACCTGATGCTCTTGCCGATAAACGTTTCCAGGTCTGCAACGTTGTCGGATTCCTCATCGAGCAAACGGTCGACCACTGCCTGAGAGGCCAGCACCAGATAGCTTTCCGACTCATAGGCCCGATTCACCCGAAGGATCTCGCGGAAAATCTCATAGCACACGGTTTCCGGCGTCTTCAGGAAACCACGACCGTCACAGATCGGGCAGGATTCGCACAACACCTGACCCAGGCTTTCCGTGGTTCGCTTACGGGTCATCTCGACCAGACCCAGCTCAGAGACCCCCGTGATCTTCGTTCTGGCGTGATCCCTTTCGAGCATTTTCTCCAGCATGCGCAGCACCTGCCGCTGGTGCTCGGGATCTTCCATGTCGATAAAGTCGATGATGATGATTCCGCCGAGATTGCGCAATCTCAACTGACGACTAATTGACCGGGCCGCTTCGAGGTTGGTCTTGAAGATGGTCTCTTCCAGATTGCGATGTCCGACAAAGGCGCCGGTATTCACATCGATGGTCGTCATCGCCTCGGTCTGATCGATGATCACATATCCCCCGGACTTGAGCTGCACCTTGCGGCTCAGCGCCTTCTGAATTTCATCCTCGACACTGTAGAGATCGAAGATGGGACGCTCACCCGGGTAATACTCGACTTTTTCGGAAATTTCGTTGACGAACTCATGCACGAAGTCCATCACCCGCTGATAGCTTTCCCGGGAATCGATCCGCACCTTTTCCGTTTGCGGACGAACCAGGTCCCGAATGGTCCGGATAAACAGCGGTAGATCCTGATAGATGACACTGGGTGCATTGGCCGACTTGATGCGCTCCATGATGGATTGACTCAGTCGGTGCAGGTATTTCATATCCCCCAGCAGTTCATCGCGCCCGGCGCCTTCCGCCGCCGTACGGATAATGTAGCCACCCCCTTCGAAACTCAGTTCCTGGGCCGATTCCTCGACCAGGGACTTGAGGCGGGAGCGTTCTTCCTCGTCCTCGATCCGTTGGGAAATGCCGATATGCTGAACATTGGGCATAAACACCAGATAACGGGAGGGAATGGAGAGTTGTGTGGTCAGACGGGCCCCCTTGGTTCCGATGGGGTCCTTTGTTACCTGTACCACCAGAGACTGCCCCTCGCGTAACAGCGAGCGGATATCCGGAACTGGACGTGGGCCATCGCTGACCTCTTCCTGCGAGGTCGCCAAATTAACGACGTCTGAAGCATGAATGAAGGCAGCACGTTCGAGACCGACATCGACAAAAGCGGCTTCCATTCCCGGTAGCACCCGGGCAACCCGGCCCTTGTAGATATTACCGACGATCCCCTTGCGGCCAGTCCGTTCGATATAGGCTTCCTGAAGCATGCCGTTTTCGACCAGGGCGACCCGCGTTTCCACCGGCGTCACGTTAATCAGAATTTCTTCACTCATCAGCACCGCCCCAGTAATGCCAAACCGGCATATTCGCTTCCTGCAACAATTCGGCTGTCGCCTGCAAAGGCAACCCCACTACGGTACTGTAACAGCCAGAGATAGCCTCGACGAAAATGGCCGCGCGGCCCTGAATAGCATAGGCACCAGCCTTATCAAAGGGTTCCCCGCTCAGGCAGTAATGATGGATCTCTTCCGCCAACAGCGTTCTGAAGCGCACTTCGGTCACGCTCAACCGCGCGAAACAGCCATGCTCGCCAGCCAACGCCACTGCCGACATCACCTTGTGACTGCACCCCGAAAGGGCGCCCAACATGCGTGCGGCGTCATCTGCATCGACCGGCTTACCCAGGATATCCCCGTTACACACAACCGTGGTATCCGCACCGATCACCAGCGTATCAGAGCTTAAGCTCTCGGCATAACCGGCACTCGCTTTTGCGCGCGCCAGACGCTCAACGTAATGCTCCGGCAATTCATTCGGCAGGACCCTCTCATCGAGATCGAATGCCCGAACCTGGAAGGTGAGACCGATTTGCTCCAGCAGCTCCCGCCGGCGCGGAGATGCCGAGGCGAGCACCAGGGTGCGGTTGGCGTTCATGGCATCAACTCAGTTTGCGATTGAAAAAGTCGAGAAACGAACAGACGAATGGCCAGACAAAAGCACTGGTCACTGCCGGCAGCAGGTACCCGAAACCTTCCACGTTAACGCCCAGCAACTGATTGATGAAATGCACCAGCATTTGATTGATACCCAGCAGAAGGAACACCATCAGGCATTGTTGCGGCAGCGGAAACATACGTAAGCGTTGATGCATGGTGAGAACGAGGAAAGCGACAACGGCCAGGGACAACGCATTGACCCCGAGGGTCGCGGATTCCAGGACATCCAGCAGGAGGCCCAGCATCCAGGCGACAAAGATGCCAAACCGGCTCGGTGCCCGAAACACCCAGTAGAAAACGAGCAATCCCAGCCATTCAGGTCGCCATTGCAACCAGGCCAGAGGAAACAGGGCAATACTCAGTACCAGAGCCACCACAGTGCTGAGCAGGAAAACGGGATAACTGATGGAATCGGCCGCCATAGCTTAATGTCCCCCCTTTTGGGTACCGGCAGGGGACGCGCTCTGAGTGCCGATGATATCGCCCACACCTTGCTTGAAAACCACCAGGACCAGTTGACTGCGATACAGGTGCGCCATAGGTCGTGCCTCAACCTTGGCGAATGGCTCACCCGGGTCGTGTTCGACATTGGTCACCGTTGCCACCGGATAGCCTTTCGGGAAACGTCCACCCAGGCCGGAGCTCACCAGCAGATCGCCAACGGTAATATCGGCAGTGTCCGGGACATGCACCAGATCAAGGCGATAAGGCTCTCCAGTCCCCAACAGAATGGCCCGGACCCCACTGCGATTGACCTCGACCGGCACGGCATTGCTGCTGTCGGATATCAGGAGAACCCGGGAAGTGAATTCACTGGTCTGAATAATCTGGCCCATCAGGCCATGGGCATCGAGAACAGCCTGCCCCACGGAAAGATGGTCACGTCGGCCTTTATCGATGATGACTTCGTGGGAGAATGGGTCCGGGGTCACACCGATGATTTCCGACACGATGACCGTGTCGTCCAGGGCACCCGACGCATGCAGCAGTTCCCGCAGACGGCTGTTTTCCGTCGCCAGGGCGGCATACTTCTCCGACCGCCGCTGCAGGACCAGTAACTGCGCCTTCAATGACTCGTTTTCATCGATGAGCTGCTGGCGATTTGCCATGGACAATGAAGCCCAGTCGACCAGGCTCGATGGCGCATGGCCCAACCAGACAACCGGGGCTAGTGCGGTTCCCAGCCAACTGCGCAGTCGCTCTGTCTGGGGAAAATTAACATCCAGAACAATCAAGGCAACCGAAATGAGGGTCACCAAAAACAGGCGAACACTGAGATGGGGCCCCTGAACGAAAATGGTCTTGATGGTTTGGTCTCCGGCGAAACAATAAAACCCGTGCCACCTTTCTACACAGAGGTGGCATCATCAGGCTAGCCTTCGTCGGGAAGCGGCCTCTCAGAGGCCGCCACCCAAAACCGACAGCCGGAACTGTCAGCTTTCCGGGGAAAACATACCAATGCCGCCGCGATCGATCAGTTCGAGCGCCTTGCCACCACCACGAGCCACACAGGTCAGCGGATCTTCGGCGATAATTACCGGCAGGCCGGTTTCTTCACTGATCAGGCGATCCAGGCCACGCAGCAGCGCACCACCTCCCGTCAGGACGATACCACGCTCGGCAATGTCCGATGCCAGCTCAGGCGGCGACTGTTCCAGTGCACTTTTAACAGTCTGTACGATCTGTGCCAGCGACTCCTGCAGCGCCTCGAGGATCTCCTCGCTGTTCAGCGTAAAGGCCCGGGGCACACCTTCGGCCAGGTTGCGGCCGCGCACGTCGATTTCCCGCAGCTCCACGCCTTCATAGGCGCAACCGATCTCATGCTTGATGCGCTCGGCCGTCGAGTCACCGATCAGGCTGCCATAATTGCGACGCACATAGGTCACGATGGCCTCATCGAAACGATCACCCCCAACACGCACCGATTCAGCATAGACAATACCGTTCAGCGAGATGATCGCAATTTCGGTGGTGCCGCCGCCGATATCGACGATCATCGAACCACTGGCCTCTTCCACCGGCAGGCCTGCACCGATCGCAGCCGCCATGGGCTCTTCGATCAGGAACACCTCCCGGGCACCCGCACCCAGGGCCGATTCGCGGATAGCCTTGCGCTCGACCTGGGTGGATTTGCTCGGTACACAGACGAGGACCCGCGGGCTGGGTGTGATAAAGCTGTTTTCATGCACTTTGTGAATAAAGTGCTGCAGCATTTTCTCGGTGACCACGAAGTCGGCAATAACGCCATCTTTCAGTGGCCGAATCGCCGTAATGTTGCCCGGTGTACGCCCCAGCATCCGCTTTGCCTCACTGCCCACGGCTGCGACGCTTTTTTGAGCGTTATTGGTTCGGATGGCGACAACCGAGGGTTCGTTCAGGACAATACCGCGACCACGCACGTAGATCAGCGTGTTGGCAGTACCCAAATCGATGGAGAGATCACTGGAAAATAAACCACGAATTTTCTTGATGAGCATTAGCGTTATTTCAACCTGAAAAATCAGTCCCTGGAGCGTTGCGGCAACTTTATCAGCGGCCACCTGTGCAGGCAAGGCGGCAGGACGAGCTGCATCCTATCCAACCCGCTACCGCGATTGCCATAATCTGATACCATAAGCCCCCCATAGAGAGACTCTTTACCCAAACAGGCCCCGGCCCGCCGCTAACGCGTTGCCCGAGGCACTGTCAAACCATTACCAAGGGAGACCTAACGTGGCCATCTCGCGAGAGGATATCGAAAAAGTCGCCTATCTCGCCCGCCTCCAGCTGGACGAAGCCCAGACCGGTGCGCTGGAGAAGGACCTGACCAACATCCTCAACCTGGTGGATCAACTGCAGGCCGCCGATACCGACGCGGTGCAGCCAATGGCACATCCCCTCGATGCCGTACAGCGCTTGCGCGCGGACGCTGTCACCGAAAGCGACCAGAGAGCCGCCTTCCAGGCTGTTGCGCCGGCCACCGAAAATGGCCTGTATTTGGTTCCGCGCGTTATCGAGTAAGCCATCAGCGCCTCGGAACCCGGCTACCAACCACCGGAATCGGACCTCCGACAGTCAGAATCGGACATAGTATAGACCGTTCATCACGCCCCGGATGTTTTGACATGCATGACAAGACTGTAACCGAACTGGCCGCCGCCCTGGAGCAGGGTGAGGTATCCAGTGTCGAACTGACCCAGCACTTCCTGAAACGCATCAAAGAGCAGGACAGCCGTTACAACAGTTTTATTACGGTCAACGACGAACAGGCACTGTTCGATGCCCAGGCGGCGGACGCCCGGCGCGCGCGCGGAGACGCCACGCCCTGGACCGGCATCCCCTTCGCGCACAAGGACATTTTCTGTACAGCGGGTGTTCGCACTACCTGCGGCTCGCGCATGCTGTCCAATTTCGTGCCACCCTATGATGCCACCGTCGCTGCCCGCTTCAAGGAAGCCGGCGCGGTCTGCCTGGGCAAGACCAACATGGACGAGTTCGCAATGGGCTCTTCCAACGAAAACAGCTATTTCGGCAAGGTCACCAATCCCTGGGGCGAGGGACTGGTTCCCGGCGGGTCTTCCGGCGGTTCCGCGGCTGCCGTGGCCGCACGACTGACACCTGCCGCCACCGCCACCGATACCGGCGGTTCCATTCGCCAGCCAGCATCGCTGTGCGGTATCACCGGCCTCAAGCCAACCTATGGTCGCGTCTCCCGCTATGGCATGGTGGCTTTCGCATCGAGCCTCGACCAGGGCGGCACCATGGCTCGCACCGCGGAAGACAGCGCCTTGATGCTGAATGTCATGGCCGGTTTCGACGCCAAGGATTCCACGTCCATCGACCGCCCGGTTCCGGATTACACGGCCACCCTCAATGACAGCCTTGAAGGAATGCGTATCGGGCTGCCGCGGGAATACTTCAGCGACCAACTCGACCCGGTGGTGGCCCAGGCCATTCGCGACGCCATTGCCGAATTTGAGAAGATGGGCGCCAAGGTCCAGGAAATCGATCTTCCTCATTCACACCTGGCGGTCCCCGCCTACTACGTGATCGCACCAGCCGAATGCTCGTCCAACCTGTCACGCTTCGACGGCGTACGCTATGGCTACCGCTGCGACGCGCCAAAGGATTTGGAAGACCTGTACATGCGCTCACGCGCGGAAGGCTTCGGCGATGAAGTAAAACGCCGAATTCTGGTGGGTACCTATGCCCTGTCCGCCGGCTTCTTCGACGCCTATTACCTCAAGGCACAGAAAGTCCGCCGCCTGATCCAGCAGGACTTCATCAATGCCTTCAAGGACGTCGATGTGATCATGGGGCCGACCACACTGGCTCCGGCATTCCGTCATGGCGAGAAAACCGACGATCCGGTGACCATGTATCTGGAGGATATTTTTACGATATCCACCAACCTTGCGGGCCTGCCCGGCATGTCGATTCCGGCGGCACTGATCAATGGACTACCGATTGGCCTGCAATTAACCGGCAACTATTTCGACGAAGCGCGCCTGCTCAACGCTGCGCATCGCTTCCAGCAGGCTACTGACTGGCACCTGAAAACGCCGGCCGGACTGGCCTGAACCGAGACGGATTGCGAGGAGAGTTTCATCATGCAATGGGAAGTCGTTATCGGGCTGGAAGTTCACGTACAGTTGGCCACCCAGTCCAAAATCTTTTCCGGGGCCAGTGCCGCTTTCGGCGCGGACCCCAACACCCAGGCCAGTGCCATCGACCTGGCCATGCCGGGCATGCTGCCAGTCCTTAATGGCGAAGCCGTGCGCATGGCTGTCTGTTTCGGCCTGGCGGTCAATGCGGAAATCGCCCACCGTTCGGTCTTTGACCGTAAAAATTACTTCTATCCGGACCTGCCCAAGGGTTACCAGATCAGCCAGATGTATGCGCCGATCGTCGGCACCGGACTGGTCGAAATCCCGCTGGAGAATGGCGAAACCAAGCAGGTTCGCATCCATCATGCCCATCTGGAAGAAGACGCCGGCAAATCGCTGCACGAAGACTTCCACGGCATGACCGGCATCGATCTCAACCGGGCCGGCACGCCACTGCTGGAAATCGTTTCCGATCCGGACATGCGCTCTGCGGCCGAAGCCGTGGCCTATCTTCGCAAGATTCACTCCATCGTTACCTATCTGGGCATTTCCGACGGAGACATGTCCCAGGGCTCGATGCGCTGCGACTGCAACGTATCGGTTCGCCCTGTCGGCCAAACCGAATTTGGCACCCGCGCCGAGATCAAGAACGTCAACTCGTTCCGTTTCGTGGAGAAGGCCATCAATGCAGAGGTTCAGCGTCAAATTGAGCTGATCGAAGACGGCGGCAGAGTCATCCAGGAAACACGCCTGTACGATCCGGATGCCAACGAAACCCGTGCCATGCGGACCAAGGAATACGCCAACGACTACCGCTACTTCCCGGACCCGGACCTGCTGCCGGTCGTCATTGACGATAGTTATATCCAACGTTTGCGCGACACGCTACCGGAGCTGCCGGACGAGAAGCGCCATCGTTTTACCGAGAATTACAGTCTCTCGGATTACGATGCCGCCGTACTGTCACAAACCCGAGCCCTGGCGGATTACTTCGAACAGGTCGTCGAAACATCGGGGGACGCAAAGCTGTCGGCCAACTGGGTGATGGTGGAACTGTCACGCCTGTTGAACCAGAACGACACCCCCATCGAGCGCTGCCCGATCGCGGCCGAATCGCTGGGGCAACTGATTCAACGCATCCGCGATAACACCATCTCCGGCAAGATCGCCAAGCAGATCCTGGAACCGCTGTGGAACGGCGAAGGCACTCCGGATCAGATCATAGAGAAACAGGGTCTGAAACAGGTCACCGACAGCGGCGCCATCGAACAGATTGTCGACGAGGTGCTCGCCAACAGCCAGGAGCAGGTGGACAACTACCGTGCGGCGCCGGAAGACCGTCGTCCGAAGATGCTGGGCTTCTTTGTCGGCCAGGTGATGAAGGCATCCAAGGGCAAGGCCAACCCTGCACAGGTAAACGACATCCTCAAACAGAAGCTGGAAGGCTGAATAAAAATGGGGGCTGCCAAGCCCCCATTAAAACATCATATTCACTGTCCATTGGCAGTGTTGGCGGACAGGATCACATCAAACCGGAACCCCCCAAAGATCATGCTCATCCGCATGCTCAATGGTCACCTGCAACAGCGATCCCGGCTCGACATCGGTCACCCCGTTCAGATAGACCATGCCGTCGATCTCCGGCGCATCCGCTTGTGAACGGGCGATAGCACCTTCCTCATCGACCTCGTCCACTAATACCTGCAAGGTCTTGCCGATCTTCCGCTGCAGTTTATCGGCGCTGATCTTCGATTGATGCTCCATAAAGCGAGCCACGCGCTCCTGCTTGACCTCTTCCGGGACGGCACCTTCCAATGCATTCGCCGATGCGCCCTCGACCGGAGAATAGGCAAAGCAGCCGACGCGATCCAGCTGAGCTTCATCGAGCCAGTCAAGCAGATACTGGAAATCGTCTTCAGTCTCACCGGGGAAGCCCGCAATGAAGGTCGAGCGCACCGTCAGATCTGGACAGATTTCACGCCAGTGACGAATCCGCTCCAGGGTTTTTGCTTCATGGGCCGGACGCTTCATGGCCCGCAGCACGGAAGGACTTGCATGCTGGAACGGAATATCCAGGTAAGGCAGCACTTTGCCCTCTGCCATCAGGGGCAGAATAGTGTCGACGTGTGGGTAGGGGTAGACATAATGCAGCCGCACCCAAACGCCCAACGAGCCGAGCGCCTCACACAGTTCATACATCCGGGTCTTCAGCGGCCGCCCCTGCCAGAAGCCTGTGCGGTATTTGATATCGACCCCGTAAGCACTGGTGTCCTGGGAAACGACCAGCAGCTCCTTCACCCCGGCCTTGACCAGCCGCTCGGCCTCGTCCATAACGTCGCCGATGGGACGGCTGACCAGATCACCCCGCATCGACGGAATAATGCAGAACGAGCAGCGATGGTTACAGCCTTCGGAAATCTTGAGATAGGCATAGTGCCTGGGCGTCAGCTTGACCCCCTGCGGCGGCACCAGATCGACGAAGGGATTGTGCGGCTTCTCCTGCGGCACGTGTTGATGTACGGCACCGACAACCGCCTCGTACGCCTGCGGTCCGGTAACGGCCAGCACACCTGGGTGGGTTTCACGAATACGGTCCGCCTCTACGCCCATACAGCCGGTGACGATCACCTTGCCGTTTTCCGCCAGCGCTTCTCCAATCGCATCCAGAGATTCCTGTTTGGCCGCATCGATAAAACCACAGGTGTTCACGACGACCACATCGGCGTCCTGATAAGTCGGCACGACGTCATAGCCATCCAGGCGAAGCTGCGTAAGTATGCGTTCGGAGTCGACCAATGCCTTGGGACAGCCCAGGCTGACAAAGCCGACTCGGCCGGTGCGCCCATCGGATGGCGTTTTCGTAGAAGAAGTCATGCTACCTCAGTCAATCCTGTCAACGAGCAGTCGCCTGCACAAAGGTTGCTATTGTAAGACAGCCGGCAGGCCAGACCCAAGCCGCAGGAATACGGATCCACCGGCTTCATCTCCACCCGCCGACTTAAGACGCTGTTGGCGACACGAAATGAGTGGATCTCACCACCGCAACCGCCTGTCCCACGAAAACCGTCACAACTTGCGACACCCTTCGACTGGATAACTTGTTCATTTTTTATCGGAGACCTACAATCCAATACATCTTGCAACTATTTGATAGTCAGTTGCCGCTCTGGCCTGGAGACATGGGGCACGACCTGCCGAGGCAGTCTGAGGAGCTGGCGTGACCTTGAGACGAACCTACGGCCTCATGAACAGACTTTTGGAAAAAACACCCCTGGAAGCCGACAAACGCATGGCATCACGTCCAAACCTGCGTCATTACCAGCGCATCGCGCTGGAACTGGCCGTCGACGTCAAACTGCCAGACGGCTCAGTACAGCCCTGCCAACTCGCCAATCTGTCGAGAGCCGGAATGATGCTGGAATGCACGCCAGAGGAAATGGCAAAGCTCGTCCCCAATCACTCCCCCGTCGCCCCGCGTCAGGCGGTGAGGCTATCGACGGTCTTCGATCTGCCAATCATTGCGTTACAGCGAGTACGCGTCCATGCAGAATGCGACGTTGTTCATATCCGGCGCGTCTCGCGCAGCACCTTTCAGATCGGCATGCAATTTGTCTCTTTCGAAGGTTACGGACAGGATTACGTCAACCAGTTTGTCGACCGCAATCTCGGCCAGACCTCCTGATCGCAAGATCCACCATTCCGAAATTCCGGCATATTGTTATAGCTTTAAACTCTAATTCAAACACTTCTTATGCCTTTCCTGCCTCTGATATAGTGCTCCTACACAGAAGCACCGGTCGCTAGATAACCATATTCCCCTCCCTCACCCGGGTTGCGCGGGGTCATTGGCGCCGGGTCCCAAATGTTTCGTGACACCTGCACAAAGTGAAGGACGCAATGACGACGTACAACCTTACGCATCTCAAGCAGTTGGAAGCGGAAAGCATCCACATCATTCGGGAAGTCGCGGCCGAGTTCGGCAATCCGGTCATGATGTATTCCATCGGCAAGGATTCGTCGGTGATGTTGCATTTGGCGCGTAAGGCCTTTTTCCCGGGCAAGCTCCCCTTCCCCCTGCTGCACGTGGACACCACCTGGAAATTCCAGGACATGATCCGTTTTCGCGACGACCAGGCCAAAAAGCACGGCTTTGAGCTGATTGTGCACACCAACCAGGATGGTGTTCGCGCCAACATCAATCCGTTCGATCAGGGCAGCGCAAAATATACCGACATCATGAAGACGCAGGCGCTCAAACAGGCACTGGACAGATATCGTTTCGACGCTGCCTTTGGCGGTGCGCGGCGCGACGAAGAGAAATCGCGAGCCAAGGAGCGAGTCTATTCCTTCCGCGACCAGTTCCATCGCTGGGATCCCAAAAACCAGCGCCCGGAGCTCTGGAATATCTACAACGGCAAGATCAACAAGGGTGAAAGCATCCGGGTGTTCCCGCTGTCGAACTGGACGGAACTGGATATCTGGCAATATATCCATCTGGAAAATATCGAAATCGTCCCGCTCTACTATGCCGCGAAGCGACCCGTGGTCGAACGGGATGGCACCCAGATCATGGTTGACGACGATCGCATACCGCTGCTGCCCGGCGAAGAGCCACAAATGAAATTTGTCCGCTTCCGCACCCTCGGCTGCTATCCGCTGACGGGCGCTGTCGAGTCCGAAGCCACCACGCTGCCTGAAATCATCCAGGAAATGCTGCTGGCAAAAGGCTCGGAGCGCCAGGGCCGGATGATCGATCACGATCAGGCCGGTTCCATGGAGCAAAAGAAGCGCGAAGGTTATTTCTGAACAGCAGCGGACACGGGATTAGAGACCAATGGCACACCAATCCGAACTGATCGGCACCGATATCGACACCTACCTCAAGCAACACGAGGACAAGGAACTCTTGCGCCTGCTGACCTGCGGCAGCGTCGACGATGGCAAGAGCACCCTGATCGGGCGCTTGCTGCACGATACCAAGATGATCTACGAGGATCACATGGCGGCGCTCAAGGTGGACAGCGCCAAGATGGGAACCACCGGTGAAAAGCTGGACCTGGCGCTACTGGTGGATGGGCTGCAGGCCGAGCGCGAACAGGGGATCACTATCGATGTCGCCTATCGCTATTTCTCGACCGACAAACGCAAATTCATCATTGCGGATACACCCGGGCACGAACAATACACTCGCAACATGGCCACCGGTGCATCCACCGCGCAACTGGCGATCATACTGATCGACGCCCGCTACGGCGTGCTGACGCAAACCCGTCGCCACAGTTTTATCGCCTCACTGCTGGGCATCAAACACATTGTGGTCGCCATCAACAAGATGGATCTGGTCGATTTCTCCCAGGAGCGCTTCGAAGCCATCCGCGACGACTATCTGGCCTTCGCCGACAAACTCGGCTCCCAGGACATCCGCTTCGTCCCGATGTCGGCCCTTGAAGGCGACAACGTTGTCGCCCGTAGCGAAAGAATGCCGTGGTTCGAGGGCCCGTCGTTGATGGACATCCTGGAAACAGCCGAAATCGCCCGCGACAAGAACATGAGCGACTTTCGCTTTCCGGTGCAGTATGTCAACCGCCCCAACCTCGACTTCCGCGGTTTCTGCGGCACCATCGCCTCCGGCGTTATCCGCCCCGGCGACGCGGTGATGGCACTGCCGTCCCGACGGACAAGTACGGTCAAGGACATCGTGACCTTCGACGGCAAACTGGATGAAGCCTACACCGATCAGGCCGTCACCCTGACACTGAAGGACGAGATCGACATCAGCCGTGGCGACATGCTGGTCAAGGCGGACAACCTGCCGCAGGTAGGCAACCGCTTCAACGCGCACATTGTCTGGATGATCGATCACGACCTGGTTCCAGGGCGGTTGTACAACATCAAGCTGAACGAAAACTTTACGTCAGGCTCGGTACGCCGAATCCACTACCGTACCGACGTCAACACGCTGGAACAGCAGCCGACAGAGGCCCTGGCCCTGAACGAGATCGGCCTGTGCGAAATCACGCTCAGCCAGCCGGTGGCTTTCGACGCCTACAACAGGAACCGTGCCACAGGTGCCTTCATCATTATCGACCGGTTGACCAATGTGACCGTTGGGGCAGGCATGATCAACGGTGCGCTGGAGCAGAATGACGAGGCATTCGAGCCGGTTTCCGCACAGGAGCGCATACAGCGGCTGGGGCAGAAGCCTCTGATCCTTGCCGTCTCCGGCCAGCAGGCCTCGGCGCTGGCACATGTGCTGGAGCGCCAGTTGTTCGATCTTGGCAAGACGGTCGTCGTTCTGGACGAAAACAGTATCACCGACGCCGATGAGCGCCTGCACGTCGCTGAACTGTTATCCGACCAGGGATTGATTGTTGTCGCTCAGGGCCTGAGCGGAGACCTGATCGGCGGGCAGGCCGAAGTCAATGACGAGGCCCAGGCAGCACCCACCGCCGCCCAACTGCTGACGGACCTGCGCGAACGCGGCCTGCTCTAATCTCAAGGCGAATCCGGCCAGCGCAGCCGGATTCGCCAGTGTTGCCATGCCATGCGCCGCATTCAGCGCACCTGACAGAACGGCGCTTCTGGGTTATGCTGGCGCCCCATTCCGACCGACATATCTGCAGAAACATGGCCATTCAAGACCTTCGCGTACTCTTCGTGTCCCATCTGCAACTGGGACAAGCGGCCACGACACGCCTCGGGGAGCCCCTGGCATCACCCGGCGGCGATTACGAAGGCCTCTTCAAGCAATACAAGCGCCTCTTCAACAGCAAGCCCGGCAAATTTTACGGGCGTTTTTCCGAAGACACCGGTACCAGCCCGTTCAGCGCCTGGCTCCGCGATCACCTCGACGGCAGACAGAGCTTTGCCAGCTTCTCCGAGCGCCTGTTGGGGCAGTGGGAGGAACTGGTGACGCAACGCGACCTGGAGTTCGCCGGCCCCATCATGCTGGTTCACGAAACGCTCGCAGACAGTGAAGTCGTTTACCTGTTCCTGCTCGAAACCGACAGCGCCATGCTGCTCGACAACCAATTGGGACTGGATGCGACCGAAGTACTCAGCACCTCTCGTCTCGACCTGGCGGCCCGCATCGAGTTGGATGATTGGCGTAGCGAAGCCGCCGCCACCAACTACCTGACGCTGGTTCGCGCACGCGGCACCGGCGATCTGGGGCTGGCCTTCAGCGATCTGGTGGGATTTCAGAGCAGTGTGGACGTCGAGCAGGAAACCCGTACTTTTCTGGATGCGGTGGAGGCGTTCGCCCGCCAGAGCGAACCCGAAGATGCACAAAAGGTCCGCACCCGGGCCTATGATTTCTGCAAGCAGCAGCACGACCTGGGAGAACCGGTGCCCATCGACGCGTTATCCGGCTTCCTCGACGAACAGGAGCCCACGCGCTTCAAGAGCTTCGTCAACGAAGCCCAGGTCATGCCGGAGGATGCGGTACTGCATCCGGACCATCGCAAGGTGAAGAAACTCGTACGTATTTCCGGCGCCGGCAATGGGATCAGCCTTTCGTTTTCGTCGGACCTGGTTAACCAGGCGGTCTACTACGACCGTGAGAAAGACGCGATCACCATCACAAAGCTGCCCAAAGCGCTGAAATTGCAGTTACAGCAGTATCTCGAAAGAGGCAAGGAAGAGTCGTAGCCGCCGGGTCAGGTATTATTGCGCCCCGAGTTGCCGGGGAAGGGCGTCACACCGTTTTTGACGCTACTGACCCGGCCCATACCAACCTGCTCGACTTCATCGATACGCACGACTGCACCCATGGGAATCCAGGTGCGCTTGACGCCATCGAACTCGGTCCTTAGCTTTTCCTGGCCCGGATCGACAAGCACTTGCGACCGCTCTCCGAAGGTCAACTGTTCGACTTCGATAAAACCGTACATCTCACTGGGATAGACGTGAGCGGCATAGATCTCGAAGATTTCGTCCTGGTTATAGAAGATGATCTTGTATAGCTTGCGCTGGCTCATGGAGTGATCTGACATCAACAACATCGAAGCGGCGATGATACCATAGCCGCCCTTCGCAGCCAGCCTTCGGACAGTGCGTACAGATAACCGCACACTTTTACAGCAATGGGCGCAGACCGGTATAATGCGCACCTGATTTCAGATACCCGGCGGGCTGCACCCTGGCAGACCTGCCTGTTTCTATTGAGGTTTGCACACCCCATCATGGCCAAAAAGCTGTATATCAAGACCCACGGCTGTCAGATGAACGAGTATGATTCCTCCCGCATGGTGGATCTGCTACGTGACAGCGAAGGCGTCGAACTGACCGACACGCCGGACGATGCCGATATCCTCCTGCTTAATACCTGCTCTATCCGGGAAAAGGCCCAGGAGAAAGTCTTCCACCAGTTGGGACGCTGGAAGCAGCTCAAGGCACGCAACCCGGACCTGTTGATCGGTGTCGGCGGCTGCGTTGCGAGCCAGGAAGGCGACGCCATCATGTCGCGGGCGCCTTACGTGGACATGGTGTTCGGCCCGCAAACCCTGCACCGCCTGCCGGACATGATCGCCGATGCCCGCGAGGGCCGCGGTGGCGTAGTGGATATCAGCTTCCCGGAGATCGAGAAATTCGATCACCTGCCGGCTCCTGGTGTCGACGGCCCCAGCGCCTTCGTCTCGATCATGGAAGGCTGCAGCAAATACTGCACCTTCTGCGTTGTGCCTTACACCCGCGGGGAAGAGGTCAGCCGACCGGTCGACGACGTTCTTGCGGAAATCGCCCACCTGGCAGCACAGGGTGTGCGTGAAGTGAACCTCCTCGGCCAGAACGTCAACGCCTACCGGGGTGAAACCCACGAAGGCGACATCATGGACCTGGCGGAGCTGATCACCTTCATCGCAGCAATCGATGGCATCGACCGCATTCGCTATACCACATCGCACCCGGTCGAGTTCTCCGATGCACTGATCGATGTCTATGCACAGGTACCGGAACTGGTCAGCCACCTGCACCTACCGGTACAGAGCGGCTCCGACCGCGTGCTGGCGCAGATGAAGCGCGGCCATACCGTGCTCGAATACAAGTCCAAAATCCGGCGTCTGCGCAAGCTGCGCCCGGACATCAGCATTTCCTCCGACTTCATCGTCGGCTTCCCGGGTGAAACGGAAAAGGACTTCGAGGACACCATGAACCTGATCCGGGACATCAACTTCGATGTGTCCTTCAGTTTCGTTTACAGCGCACGCCCGGGAACTCCCGCGGCAGACCTGCCCGACGACACACCGGAAAGTCTCAAAAAGGCACGGCTCGCCCTGCTGCAACAACGCATCAACCAGCAGGCGCAGGATATCAGCCGCAAAATGGCCGGTACCACCCAGCGCATTCTGGTGACGGGCCTTTCGCGTAAGGATCCTGGAGAATTCCAGGGCCGCACAGAGAATAACCGCGTGGTCAATTTCCGCAGCGACCTGCCCAACGTCATCGGCCATTTCGTCGATGTTCATATTGTCGAAGCCTTGCCGAACTCGCTGCGCGGCGAGATGATAGACGCAAATCTATATTGATATGAGGTCTGCTTGAGCAGCGAAGAGAGTCGACAGTTTCAACTGATTCCCGCCGATCCACGACGGCTGGCCGCGCTGTGCGGCCAGTTCGATGAACATCTCAAACAAATCGAACGCCGCATGACTGTGCGAATCGGTTACCGTGGCAACCAGTTCCGCGTGATTGGCGATGAGGATGCGGCCCAGGCGGCCGCCGAAGTGGTCAAGCACCTGTACCGAGAGACCGAAGCATCGGACGACATCTCGCCCGACCTGGTGCATCTGTTCATCCGTGAATCCGGCTTCGATCGCCTCCCCGAAGGCGATGTCTTCGATGGCTCCAGCATCGTCATCCGTACGGCGAAAGTGCAGATCAAGCCTCGCGGCGACAACCAGCAGCGCTATGTACACTCGATCCGCACGCACGACATCAACTTTGGTGTCGGCCCGGCCGGTACCGGCAAGACATGGCTCGCCGTGGCCTGTGCTGTGGAAGCGCTGAAGAACGAGGAAGTCAAACGTATCCTGTTGGTCCGCCCGGCAGTGGAAGCCGGCGAAAAACTCGGCTTCCTGCCGGGCGACCTGGCACAAAAGGTCGATCCCTATCTGCGCCCACTCTATGACGCGCTTTATGAAATGCTCGGTTTCGACCAGGTCGTCCGGCTGATAGAACGCAGCGTCATCGAGATCGCACCGCTCGCCTTTATGCGTGGCCGTACCCTGAACAATGCGTTCATCATCCTCGATGAAAGCCAGAACACCACCCGGGAACAGATGAAAATGTTCCTGACCCGGATCGGTTTCGGCTCCACGGCAGTGATCACCGGCGACATCACGCAGATCGACCTTCCCAAGGGGCAGCACTCGGGCCTGGTCCACGCTATTGAGGTCCTCAAGCCGGTCAAGGGGATCAGCCTGACCCGGTTCACCTCCGCCGACGTCGTGCGTCACCCGCTGGTACAACGCATTGTCGAAGCCTACGACGCACATCAAGACGAAACTGACGATCCGCGGAGCCGTGATGACCGACGTCAACGTTGACCTTCAAATCGCCACGTCGGACGCTAACATACCCGAGGCTTCACAGATAAAGCGCTGGGCAGAACAGGCCTATCAAGGGGAAGAGCCGACCGAAGTCACTATACGGGTTGTCGACCCCGAGGAAAGTCAGGACCTGAATACCCGTTACCGCGGCAAGGAGAAGCCAACCAATGTGCTGTCCTTCCCATTTGAGGCGCCGCCCGGTATAACATTGCCATTGCTGGGCGATCTGGCAGTCTGCGCCAGTGTCGTGACCCGCGAGGCGGCGGAACAGGGCAAACCGCTGGATATGCACTGGGCCCACATGGTGATTCATGGCGTTCTGCACCTGCAGGGCTATGACCACGAAACCGAAGCAGAAGCGGATGTCATGGAAGCACTGGAAATTCGCCTGCTGGCAGAACTGGGCTATCCCAACCCGTATCAAGATTGAGGACACGGATCAGACTCCATGAGCGACGATCACTCTAGTCGCAGCCAGGCTTCCAAATCCTGGCTGGAACGCATTTCCCAAGCATTCTCCAATGAACCGGAATCGGCGGACGACATCCTAGAAATTCTGCGGGACGCGGAAACCCAGCACATCATCGATAGCGACGCCATGAGCATCATCGAAGGGGCCATGCAGGTCACCGACATGCGCGTCGAAGAGATCATGATTCCGCGGTCGCAAATGGTAACCGTGAAGGCCGCGAACGATCCTCGCGACTACCTGCCGGAAATCATCGAATCCGCTCACAGCCGTTTCCCCGTCATGGGCGATAATCCGGACGAGGTTATCGGCATTCTTCTGGCCAAGGATCTGCTGCCCCTGGCCCTGCAAAACCGGCTGGGCCGGGACACCATCCGCGAAGTGCTCAGGCCTGCCACCTTTGTTCCCGAGAGCAAGCGCCTCAACCAGTTGCTCAAGGAGTTCAAGGAAACCCGTAATCATATGGCCATCGTGGTCGACGAATATGGCGGCGTTGCAGGACTGATTACCATCGAGGATGTCCTTGAGCAGATCGTCGGGGAAATCGAGGACGAACACGATTTCGACGAGGAAGCACAGATCAAGACCCGTGATGACGGCAGCTATGCGGTGAAAGCCGTGACGCCCGTCGAGGACTTCAACGAATTCTTCAAGACCTCACTGGATGAGGAGGAATTCGATACGGTAGGCGGCATCGTGCTCAAGGCCTTCGGCCACCTGCCCCGTCGTGGCGAGTCCATTACGCTGGACGGTCTGGACTTTACTGTGCTCAACGCAGACAACCGGGTGATACGGCTGATCCAGGTCAAGCGCAGTGCCTGAAGCCAGACAACACGCCATACCGCCGCTTCAGAGTCGCCTCGCCAGAATTGCCTTACTGCTGGTGGCCGGCACGCTGCAGACGCTGACCTTTTCGCCTTTCGATGCCTGGCCGCTCGGCCCTTTGTCGATAGCACTGCTGTGCTGGATTGCCTGGTACCTACCCTCCGGCGCCCTGTTCAGGACAGGCTGGTGGTTTGGCATCGGGCTCTTTGGCACAGGAGCCTCCTGGGTCTTCGTCAGCATCAATACCTACGGATCGACATCCCTGCCGTTATCGCTGGCGCTGACCGGTCTTTTCGTCGCCGGCCTGTCACTGTTTCCAGCGCTGACCTTCTGGGGCTGGGGGAAACTGGCCGGCCCGGACAGCATTCGCCGGCTCTGGCTGTTGCCAGGCGTCTGGGTAATTGGCGACTGGCTGCGCGGGCATGTGCTGACAGGCTTCCCCTGGTTATATCTGGGCACGTCACAGGTAAGCGGACCATTGGCCGGCTGGGCACCCATCGCCGGGGTACACGCCGTCACGCTGATTGAGGTCGCCACCGGAGCAGCCCTGTTCGCGGCGTACCGGGCATACCGTCTGCAGCAGCGAAAACTCAGCGGGGGCCTGGTGGGCGCGATCCTGGTGGTTTGGCTGATCAGCCCCTTGCTCTCCAGAATCCAATGGACGAAACCCGAAAGCCAACCCATCAGCTTCGTTGCCGCCCAGGGCGATGTCCCACAATTAATGAAATGGGACCCCAAATTCCTCAGCCGGCAAATCAAGGACTACTTCCATCTGACTGAAGGTCACTGGAACAAGGACCTGGTTCTCTGGCCAGAAACCGCCATTCCCCTGCCCCAGGACGATGCCGGCCCCATCATCGACGACATCCGCCAGCTGCTCGGCCCCAACACCACGCTGGTCACCGGAATTCCGTGGCATACCTACAGCGATACGGGCCAGGACATCTATCACAACAGCATTATGGCGATGGGGGACGGGTCCGGGGTGTACCACAAGCAGAAGCTGGTACCTTTCGGTGAATATGTTCCCCTGGAGCATTGGCTGCGAGGCCTGATTGCCTTCTTTGACCTGCCCATGTCCGAATTCACCAAGGGGCCGGCCCATCAGGAACCCCTGACGGTGGGCGCGCACAAGGTCATGCCCTTTATCTGCTACGAAATAGCCTATCCGGACTTCGTCGCGCACAATGCCGAGCACACCAATTACCTGATCAACATCAGCAACGATGCCTGGTTCGGCCACTCGCTCGGCCCCTTGCAGCACTTACAGATCGTCCGTATGCGCGCCTTGGAAACCCAGCGTTATATCCTGCGAGATACCAACAACGGCATCACCGCACTGGTCGGACCGGATGGACAGATCGAGGAACGGGCTCCTCGCTTCGTGCAAACGGTCATGACCGGCAAGCTGTATCCGGTGACAGGACTGACGCCTTTTATGCGCTGGGGCTCCTGGCCGGCGCTGATCATCGGCTTGGCGCTGATTGTGCTGGCCCGGTCTCGCAAGCTGGGTCCTGAGTCAAGCTGACGCCCCGGACAGCTGTTCCTTCGATATTGGTAGGGCGCATTAACCGAAGGGCAATGCGCCGAATGCCAGATCGTCATCAAGGGCTCCGGCGGAGCCCTTGATCTCAACGTGTCGAAGCGGAGGCATCAACCGTCGCGTTAACCGCCTCCGGCTTCCGCCGCGCCTTCATAAACGCCATCGCCCCCAACACCACGACCAACCCGGCCCACTGTATGGGCGACAGCCGCTCGCCAACGGCCACCCAGGCCCCGAGAACCGTCACCACAGGACCAAACATTGCCACCACCCCAGCCTCGCCGGCATCCGCCCGGCGCAATCCTTCAAACAACAGGAAGAAAGGCAGGACGGTGGTGAGCACCACCAATGCCAGCACCCAGGCCCAGGCCATGGGTTGAACATAACGCAACTGATTGAGGTGGGCGACCGGCACCAGGAAAACCAACATCGCCACCAAGGTAAAACTGTTAGAGACTTCATTGAAACGCACAGACCCCAGCTCGCGGGTCAGCGGCTGGCTGATATGCCAGAACACCGCATAGCACGAAGCCGCACCAAAGCCACAGGCGACGCCCCATGGGTCCATTCCGCCGCCATGCCACCCCGGTGACAGGACCAGAGCGATTCCCAGCCATGCCACGACGAAGGCCATGCCCTGCCGTAGAGGCGGCAGGCGTCGTGTTAGAAGGCTTTGTAGGAGCATGACCAGGGCGGGAAAGACATAGAGGATCAAGCGGGAAACACTGGCGCCCAGCAACTTGATCGCATTGAAGTCAAACAAGGCACTGAGAAAAAACAGCATGCCCGTCAATCCGGCCCATCCCCACTGCTTTCGCGTGAGCCGCACACGTGGTTTGCCACGATTGAGCCAACGGGCACCCAGGAGAAACAAGGGAACGGCAAACAGGAATCGCAGGAGGAGCAGATTGTCTACAGACAACCCATCTTCGTAGGCCAGTCGTGCAAAGATGCCTTTAAAAGCCAGACAGAAGGTGGCTAGGGCGACCAGGACAAGGCCGGATTCAAGGCGTTGACGTATGGGCATAACAAGGGCTCTCTTTGCGAAAGATGTGCGAAAAACGGATGGTAAACCGAGAAAGACGATGATCTCCCACACCTTGTCTTTTACCAACAGCAATTCCAAACTATCAGATATTCATTTATCGGATACCCCGCGTCATGGAGCTGAAACAGCTGCGTTGCTTCGTGCAAGCCGCAGAACAGGGCAGTCTGTTGCGGGCAGCAGAGCAACTCAACCTGTCGCAACCTACGCTGAGTCGCCAAATACAGGCCCTGGAACAGGCGCTTAATGCACGCCTGTTTCAACGCACTGGCAGAGGCGTCGCGCTGACCGAAGCTGGACGGAGAGCGTTGGGTCACGCAAAGGCTGTGCTGGAAAATGCCTCCCGATTACGACAGGAGACCGGACAGCACAAGAACACCCTCGGAGGACGCCTGAGTTTTGGCCTTCCGCCGAGCGTCGGCGTCCGGTTGACTGCGCCACTGGTGGAACGTTTTCGTGCCCTCTACCCCAACGTCAGCCTGCGCCTGGTAGAGGATCTCAGCGGTACTATCCAGGAGGGCCTGCTCAACGACACCATCGACCTGGGCATTCTCTACGAAGTCGCGGCGGTCAGCGGTGTCCAGACATGCTTTTTAGGGACGGAGGATCTGCACCTGGTCTGTGATCAGGAACATGCCCTGGCATCCCGCGACAGTGTCCGTTTCGACGAAGTCGTGGAGCTCCCCTTGATTTTGCCGGGATTGCGGCACGGATTGCGCGCGCTGGTTCAGCAATATGCCTTTCGCGAGGGATTGACGGTTCGGACCGACCTGGAGGTGGACTCGTTACGGGTTCAGGTCGATCTCGTTCGGCGGGGGCTGGGAGTCACTTTGCTGCCGGGCGTGACATTAAGTGTGCTGTGCAATGTCGAATGTCTGGTCGCCATTCCGGTCGTACAACCCAGCCTGCAGCGTTCCTGTGTCCTGGCATGGCGACGGGGGCGCGTCTTGACCCCCGCCGCCGATGCCATGGCCCAACTGATCCAGGCGGCCTTCAACGATAATTCTCAGGACGCAGCACTGTCCGGCTCTGGCGACCTCGCCGTAATTCGTTCGAAGTAATGCGACCCACAATGATGGCAGGGTTCGATACGGGTCGTAACGGTCAACGCCACCGGTTCCCCGCAATCCAGGCAACGCAGAACACCTGCCGTAGCGATCTCGCCACTCAGATACTGATCCGGCGCATGATGAATTTTCTGATCCAGCTCCAGCGTTTCGACCTGGGTTTTGTCCGCAATGGAAAGCAGCAAATCCGCCAACTGCTTTTCAACCAGCGACAGATCCAGCCGCAGCCAGTCTCCCAGCGTCTCCTCTTCGTCACCGCTACCGAAGAATTGCACCAGGTGCTGCAGATCACGACGCAGATAGGCCGCCAACAGGCTTAACTCATCCCGGGTGGCCTCACCCAGCTCCATCTCAAACTCCACGGCCTTGTCGATTTCGGCGGTCAGGGTCTCCCAGGTCTTGTCCTCAGCCACGACCAGAGCCTTCTCCACCCGTTGCAGCATGCGGTTGTAGATCTGCTCGGCCTGCCCGCTCAATTTCGGACTTTTCTCATCTTTCATTACACGTCTCCATCCGACTACATTCGATCCAAATACTGTCTATCCGAATACCACCGAGACCAACCTGGCCCAGCAGACCCGACAAGGCTACCTGTCACCCTGATGCTAGGTTAGAATACGTCCTTTCGTTAAACCACAACCTGACATCCATCAACGAAGCTGCCTGACAACAGGGTGGCGCCCAAACCGGACGAACAGTTCCAACGAACGGCCGTTTTGACTCGGCCTGCGGCAGTGCCCCTTCAGCGAACGGGTTATTACTCCCCGCTGCCGGCCAGCCCCTCGAGAAGCTTCGTGTCAGACTTTCAGGATAACGCATCGGCAGAGCGTCATCACACGATCAAGAAGGTGAACACAGGAATGGACGAGCATTATCGCCCGCGCGACATCGAAAAAGCGGCACAGCAATACTGGGACGACAACCAGACCTTCAGTGTCCGCGAAGAACCTGGCAAGCCCAAGTACTACTGTCTTTCCATGTTCCCCTACCCGAGCGGCAAGTTGCACATGGGGCATGTGCGCAATTACACCATCGGGGACGTGATTGCACGCTACCAGCGTATGTGTGGCAAGAACGTGTTGCAGCCCATGGGCTGGGACGCTTTCGGCCTGCCGGCGGAAAATGCCGCTATCAAGAACGAAACGGCGCCGGCAAAGTGGACTTACGCCAACATCGATTACATGAAGAACCAGTTGAAACAGCTGGGCTTCGGCTATGACTGGCAGCGGGAGCTGGCTACCTGCACCCCGGAATACTACCGCTGGGAGCAATGGTTCTTCACCAAGCTGTATGAAAAGGGCCTGGTTTACAAGAAGAACGCCACCGTTAACTGGGATCCTGTGGACCAGACCGTTCTCGCCAACGAACAGGTCGTCGACGGCCGCGGCTGGCGATCCGGTGCGCTGGTCGAACAGAAAGAAATCCCCCAGTGGTTTATCCGGATCACCGACTACGCAGAGGAACTGCTCAACGACCTGGACCAGCTCGAAGGCTGGCCCGAACAGGTCAAGACCATGCAGCGCAACTGGATCGGTCGCTCCGAAGGTGTTGAACTCCAGTTCGGCCTGAAGAACCGCGAAGAAACCCTGACCGTCTACACTACCCGCCCCGATACGCTGATGGGCGTCACCTACGTCGCCCTGGCGGCTCAGCATCCGCTGGCCCTGGAAGCGGCACAGCGCAGCGCCGAGCTGGCACAGTTCATCGAAGAGTGCCGCCATACCAAGACCGCCGAGGCCGATATGGCCACGATGGAGAAGAAAGGCGTACCGACCGGCCTGTTCGCGCTGCACCCGCTCACCGGTGAGGAAGTCCCCGTCTGGGTGGCCAACTTCGTATTGATGGAATACGGCTCCGGCGCCGTTATGGCGGTACCCGGTCATGACGAACGGGATCACGAGTTCGCCCACAAGTTCGGCCTGCCGATCAAACAGGTGATTGCACCCACCGACGAGCGCGAAATAGACGTCCAGGAAGCCGCATTTACCGAAAAGGGCCTACTGGTATCGTCCGGCGAATTCACCGGCATGTCCTCCGCCGAAGCCTTCGATGCCATAGCAAGCAAACTCCAGGCTGCCGGCAAGGGCGAACGCAAGGTCAACTACCGGCTGCGTGACTGGGGCGTCTCCCGCCAGCGTTACTGGGGCGCACCGATCCCCATGCTGACCCTGGAAAACGGTGAAGAGATGCCCGTACCGGCCGACCAGTTGCCAGTTGTGTTGCCGGAAGATGTGGAAATGGACGGTGTCATCTCGCCGATCAAGGCCGATCCGACCTGGGCCGCGACCCGGGTTAACGGTATACCGGCAACCCGCGAAACCGATACCTTCGACACCTTTATGGAGTCCTCCTGGTACTATGCGCGCTACTGCTGCCCGCAGTATCAGGACGGCATGCTGGCGCCGGATGCCGCCAACTACTGGCTGCCGGTGGATCAGTATGTCGGCGGCATCGAGCACGCCATTTTGCACCTGCTCTATTCCCGCTTCTTCCACAAGCTGCTGCGCGACTTCGGCCTGGTCAACAGCGATGAACCCTTCAAGCGTCTGCTCTGTCAGGGGATGGTGCTGGCCGAGACCTATTACCGGGAGGACGAACGTGGCGGCAAGATCTGGATTTCACCCCAGGACGTTGTGGTAGAGCGCGACGACAAGGGACAGGTCATCCGCACCGTGCACAAGGACGATGGTCAGCCGGTACTTCCGGCAGGCATGAGCAAGATGTCGAAGTCGAAAAATAACGGCATCGACCCGCAGGCCATCATCGACCAGTACGGCGCCGATACGGTTCGTCTGTTCATGATGTTCGCTGCACCGCCGGAGCAGTCCCTCGAATGGTCCGACAGTGGTGTCGAAGGCGCCAACCGCTTCCTGCGTCGTTTCTGGCGCCTGGTTCAGGAACACGTTGCCCAAGGCCCTGCACCGGCGCTGGATACCGCACAACTTAACGACAGCCAGCGCGACCTGCGGCGCAAGATTCACGAAACCATCGCCAAAGTCAGCGATGACGTCAGCCGTCGCCTGACCTTCAATACCGCGATTGCTGCGGTCATGGAAATGCTCAACGAAACGGGCCGCCTCGCTGGCGACAGCGAACAGGACAGGGCCGTCAGCCAGGAAGCGCTCGAAGCCGCGGTTCTGTTGCTGGCGCCGATCACGCCGCACATCTGCCACGAACTCTGGCAAGTGCTGGGGCACCAGGATGCCATTGAGGACGCCTCATGGCCGGTCGCCGATGAATCCGCCATGGTGCGCAGCAGCCTGGAAATCGTGGTTCAGGTCAACGGCAAACTGCGCGCGCGCTTGCAGGTACCGGCTGACATCGACAAGGACTCTCTGCAGCAGCAGGCACTGGAGGAACCGACGGTCCTCCGTTTCACGGCTGACAAGACCATCCGTAAGGTCATCGTGGTCCCAGGTAAACTGGTCAATATCGTCGCCAACTGATCGCTGCATGAACGACAAGGAACAGGCTCCATGACGACAGGCATATCGAACAGGCGCGCGACGTCGCTGGTCCGCCTCCCGCTCGCTTTGTCAGCCGGACTGGCGCTTGCCGCCTGTGGTTTTCACCTGCGCGGCGTTGCGCAGGTGCCACAGGCGGTGCAACCCCTGTATCTATCCTGTCAGTCGGGCATTCCCTACGAGTTGTGCAGCCGCGTCAGGGACACACTGAAACGCAGCGGGATCGTCCTCGAAGACCAGGAACAGGGGCATTACGTCCTGACCCTGAACAGCCTGACCAGCGAGAAACGGGCGACGGCCATCACTCAAACGGCCGTTGCCGCCCAATACGAACTTCGCATGACCGCGAAGGTGTCGCTGAGTACCCCCGATGGGATTCCCCTGCTGACCAATAATCCGGTCAGCACCTTCGAGGACTACAACTACAATGAAACCAGCATCCTTGGTGCACGTCGCGAAGAGCAAAACCTGAACAAGACACTCTACGGGCGACTTGCCCAGCAAATCCTGTTCAAGTTGACGCCTTTCACTCAGGAACGGATCGAAACCCTGCGTCAGGACTATCAGAAGAAAACAAACACACCAGGGAAACCGGCCACATCATCCGGCACCACCCCCTGACAACCGGGAGCCCCACCCTTGAAAGCCAGCGTCTCCCAGTTGAACACCCATTTACGCAAGACCCTGGCGCCGGTCTACCTGGTCAGCGGCGATGAACCGCTGCTGGTTCAGGAAGCCTGCGACGCCATCCGTAAAGCAGCTCGCGATCGCGAATATTTCGACCGCCAGGTCTTTCATGCCGACACCAACCTTGACTGGAATCTGGTTCGCGATGAAGTCAGCGCGCTTTCACTGTTTGCATCAAAACGACGCATCGAGATCCATCTGCCCAAAGGCAAACTGGGCGACGGCAAGACGGTCATTGAAGATTTTCTGAAACAGCCGCCTGACGACATTATCGTCCTCCTGATCAGCACCCGCCTCGACCCGGGCGAGCAGCGTAAGCGCTGGCTGAAACAGGTCGAGGAAGCCGGTGTACATGTCCAGATCTGGCCTGTCGACCTGCACCGTTTTCCGGAATGGTTGCGGGAGCGCGCCATGGCCAAGGGACTGTCACTCACTGGCGGCGCACTGGAATTGCTGGCCGACCGCACGGAAGGCAACCTGTTGGCAGCAAGCCAGGAACTGGATCGCCTTCACCTTCTTTGTCCGGACGGCTCGGTCGACGAGCAGATGGTCGAGGAGGCCGTGCTCGACAGTGCGCGCTTTAACGTTTTCGAGCTGGTTTCCGAGGTATTGCAGGGACGCGCGGTTCACGCGCAAAAGATCCTGACGACACTGGAACATGAAGGCGAAAATCCCCTTGGCGTGCTGGCTATACTCTCCCGGGAACTGCAGACGCTGATGGCACTGCAGCACGAGATGCAGCACGGCCACCCAACTCGTCAGTTTTTCAACAGCCGCCGCATTCGCCAGCCGCAACGCGCCCGTCAACTGGAGCAAGCCGCACGCCGTGTGAATAGCGCTCGCCTGAACGAGGCGATCACCCTCTGCGCGCAGGTGGACCGGGCCGCCAAGGGGCAAGATACTGCACTACCCTGGATGGCCTTGAGTCAGCTCGTCGGCCACCTCACGGCACCCAACCGCTGAATCCCCTCCCTTCTTGACGAGCGTCAACACCTCCTTTCACGTTGTAACGCAGACTCTTCATTAAGGAGCGGGCCGGATATCGGACTCGTACAACGCCGAAAGGACCCTGTCCCAGGGAGGAGCTGCCAGCATGACCATGCAAGAAGATCTGAAAAAGCTGAACGATCAGTTGCGCCAGCAACGTGATGAGTTACGGGTGCAGATGCACCTGGCCAAGGAAGATGTCAAAGACGAATGGGATGACCTGGAAGTGAAATGGGACCAGTTTCTCAACAAGATGAAACAGATCGGGCATGACGCCCAAGACGCCAGCCACGACATTGCGTCAGCGGCGAAAGACCTGGGTAGCGAGATTCACAAAGGATACGACCGAATTCGTGGCCGGTTATAGCGAGACCGATAACGGAAAATATGCCACATACAAAAAAGCCGCAGGGACCGAAATCTCTGCGGCTTTTTAGTTATCGACGTCGGATTAGAACTCTTCCGCCGTCATCGTCATCATCAGGTCCGATCCGCTACGAATACTCTCCGCCAGGGAGACAGTACGCGGCAGCAGGCGCCCGAAGAAGAATTGCGCCGTCTTCAGTTTGCTGGAGTAGAAACCGGACGTATCGGCATCGACCTTCTCACCCGCGACCGCCACCATACGCGCCCACATGAACGCCACAGCGGTCAGACCGAACAGGTCCAGGTAATCGACGGATGCAGCACCGATTTCGTTCGGGTCACGTGCAGCGGCGTCCAGAATATATTCGGTGACATCCGACAGGCGCTCCAGCGCCGCCGCCAGAGGCTCGAGGTACGGTTTCAGTTTCTCGTTACCCGCATTCGCCTCAATGAAATCAACGATTTCCTGGGCAAACAGTTCGTAATAACGTCCCTTATTGGCCACGATTTTCCGACCCATAAGATCCAGCGCCTGGATACCGTTGGTACCTTCGTAGATCTGCGTGATCCGGGTATCGCGAACCAACTGCTCCTGTCCCCACTCACGGATGAAGCCGTGGCCGCCGAACACTTGCTGACCAAGAATACAGCACTCCAGTCCGCGATCGGTCAGGAACGCCTTGGCCACCGGCGTGAGCAGTGCGACCATCGCCTCGGCCCGCTCCTGGCGCTCGCCTTCGGCAAATTTCGCCAGGTCGAGATAGCTCGCCACGTAGGTGGAGAATGCGCGGCCACCTTCAACGAAGGCCTTTTGGGTCAGCAGCATTCGGCGCACGTCAGGGTGCACGATAATCGGATCAGCTGCCTTGTCCTTTTGTTGCGCGCCTGTCGGCGCACGGCTTTGCAGACGATCCATCGCGTAAGCGCGCGCATTCTGATAAGAGGCTTCGGCCGCACCAATACCCTGAATACCCACGCCAAGACGCTCGTAATTCATCATGGTGAACATGGCGGCCAAGCCTTTGTTCGGCTCGCCGACCAGCCAACCCGTGGCGCCATCGAAATTCATCACACAGGTCGCTGACGCCTTGATGCCCATCTTTTTCTCGATGGAACCGCAAGAAAGGCTGTTGCGCTCGCCCAAAGAGCCGTCACCGTTGACCAGGACCTTGGGCACCAGGAACAGGGAGATACCTTTGGGGCCCGCTGGCGCGTCCGGCAATTTCGCCAACACCAGGTGAATGATGTTCTCGGCCATGTCGTGCTCGCCCCAGGTAATAAAGATCTTGGTCCCGGTGATAGCGTAGCTGCCGTCGGCATTGGGCTCAGCCTTGGTACGAATGATGCCCAGGTCGGTACCCGCATGCGGCTCGGTCAGGTCCATGGCTCCAGCCCAGGTGCCGGCATACATGTTGGGCAGATATTTTTCCTTGAGCTCCTGGCTACCATGGGCACTCAAGGCCAGACAGGCGCCGGCGGTCAGCATTGGTGCCAGACCGAACGCCATATTCGCGCCCTGCATCATTTCCTCGAACTGCGCCACCAGCATCTTCGGCATGCCCATGCCACCGAATTCCGGGTTACCACCCAGACCATTCCAGCCACCCTCGGCAACCGTTTGATAGGCTTCCTTGAAACCGTGCGGCGCAGTAACGGTGCCGTTATCCCAATGACTGCCTTCCTCGTCGCCCTCGCGATTCAATGGCGCCAGCACGCCATTGGCGATTTTACCGGCCTCTTCCAGAATGGCATCGGCGGTATCCGGATCAACGACTTCGCTCAGCGCGGGCAGGGAAGCCCAAAGTGCAGGCGCGTCAAAGACTTCATTGAGCAGAAAGCGCATATCGCGCAACGGAGCTTGATAATCGGCCATCGAATCACCCTCTTTAAGATCACTTGCCGTTTCCCGAATCGGCGTGGCCCCATCTTAATCGATCCCTCAAGGAATCGCATGGCGTGGGCACGTCAATCCTGGGACGTTATCGTTATACGACCCCAAAAGAAAAAAGCCCGCATCGCGGGCCTTTTCCGGGTAGCACCGCTTAGAACGCAAAGTGTTCCGCGGGCATATCCATCATACTGTCGGCACCAGCCACCATCATTTCTGCATGGGCGCGGGTACGCGGCAACAAACGCTGGAAGTAGAAGTGCGCCGTTTGCACCTTCGACGTGTAGAAGGCCTCTTCCGACGTACCTTCAGCCAGCTTGTCGAGTGCAACTTTCGCCATGCGCGCCCACAGATAGGCCAGAACCGCATAACCAGAGTACATCAGGTAGTCAACAGAAGCTGCGCCCACCTCATCCCGGTTCTTCATCGAGGCCATGCCGATCTTCATGGTCAGCTCGCCCCACTCCTTGTTGATCTTTTGCAGCGGTTCAATCAGCGGCTTGAGCTGCTCGTTGTCAGCATTTTCCTTACAGAACATGTGGACGATCTTGGTAAAGCGCTTAAGCGATTCGCCTTGGCTCATCAATACTTTACGGCCCAGCAGGTCGAGCGCCTGGATTCCGGTAGTCCCTTCGTACATCAGGGAAATCCGGGTATCGCGGACGATCTGCTCCATGCCCCACTCAGAGATGAAGCCGTGGCCGCCGAAGACCTGCATGCCCAGGTTCGCCGATTCGTAACCGACTTCAGTCAGGAAGGCCTTGGCGATCGGCGTCAGGAAGCTGAGCAGCTCGTCAGCTTCGTTGCGGGTTTCCGCGTCTTCCGCCTTGTGAACCAGGTCGCCCTGCTGCGCTGCGAAGTAGATCATCGCGCGAGCGCCTTCCGCAAAGGCTTTCTGGGTCAGCAGCATACGACGTACATCCGGGTGTACGATAATCGGATCGGCAGGGCCATCCGGGTTTTTGATACCGGACAGGGAACGCATGGCCAGACGCTCACGGGCATAAGCCAGAGAGCCCTGGAAGGAAAGCTCGGCAGCCCCCAGGCCTTGGATTGCGGTACCCAAACGGGCAATGTTCATGAAGGTGAACATGCAGTTCAGGCCCTTGTTTTCCGGCCCAATCAACCAGCCCTTGGCGCCATCGAAGTTCATGACACAGGTCGAGTTACCGTGAATCCCCATCTTGTGCTCAATGGAACCGCAGGTCACGGCGTTCTTCTCGCCGACGTTGCCATTTCCATCCGTCAGGAACTTCGGCACGATGAACAGGGAAATACCCTTGGTGCCTTGCGGCGCATCTGGCAGACGCGCCAGAACAATGTGAACGATGTTTTCCGCCATATCGTGTTCACCGGCGGAAATGAAGATCTTGGTGCCGGTGATGCTGTAAGAGCCATCGGCATTCGGCTCGGCCCTGGAACGCAGGATGCCCAGATCCGAACCGCAGTGAGGTTCGGTCAGACACATGGTACCGGTCCACTCACCGCTGACCAGCTTGGGCAGGTAGGCTTGTCGCTGCTCGTCAGAGCCGTGAGCGATGACGGTGTTGACCGCACCATGGCTCAGCCCGGGATACATACCCCAGGCCCAGTTGGCGCTGCCGACCATTTCACTCATGACCAGACCGATCGACTCGGGTAGACCCTGTCCGCCGAAATCCACCGGCGACGTCATGGACGGCCAACCGCCCTCGACGTATTGCTTATAGGCTTCCTTGAAGCCGGTCGGCGTGGTCACGCCCTCTTCGCTCCAGGTACAACCTTCACGGTCGCCCGACTGGTTGAGCGGGGACAACACCTGTTCGCAGAACTTCGCACCTTCCTGAATAATGGCTTCAACCATATCTGGCGTCGAATCCTCGGCGCCGGGGAGGCTGGCGTAATGTTGCTCACTGTTCAGCAACTCAGTCATCACGAATTTGATATCACGCAAGGGCGCTTTATATTCAGGCATCGACTCACACCTCGGTTTCTGCTCTGGACGGCGCTGTCGTAGGACTATCGCCGCAGTCTGCTAATGGTTATCCGCTCAACCCGTCATTCAATCTCGGTAACGGGACGGCCGGCATTCTTGATCGCGGTTTGACAATCACTGTCTCAAGGTTGCCGCTCGGTTATAGACTGACGACTCAAGCGACCACCTACCGCAATACGCATGATCTCTTCCGTTAGACCATTATTAAACAGGTGTTTGAAACATACGTTTGTTGGGAAGCTTTTGTCAAGAGAGCGCTTAGAAAATAGACGTCTAATACGTCACGAATTCATACCGACATAACCCAGTGGTGTCATGGGTTTAGAGAAGCAGGGCGGAACCTTGAAGAAACGATACAGAGGGTATCAGGCGCTGGCGGAAAAACTGGCGATCGATGAGGAAGCGTTGTTGGAACCTGGGTTGCCGGCAATATTCTTGTAGGCCTGAATGCCGATAACGGACGCGCTGTTCGAAGAAGACTGACCTGACGCCGACGCTGCACTGCCCTGACCGGATTGGCCGGAGGTCTTGGCGCTGTTGCCTGAAGCCTGGGAGGAGAGTTGTTCGCTGCGCTTTTTCAATAACTCAGTCTGCGCCTTGAGGAGGATCTGTGACGCTTCGGCAGCCACCGACCGGTCTTGGGCAGAGGGCTGGGCAGGAGCCAGTGCAGCAGCACGAACCTGCTCCATATGCTGAATCGTCGCCTGAGGGTTACCCGGATCCTGGCTGATCTGGATGGGCACATCCCCGCCGACGGCGTATTCCACGCCGTTGGGGCCACGCTGATAGGTAAAACTCGCAGCACCAGCCAAGGAGCCACCGGCGGCCTGATGAGCCGCCTCGTGTTGATGAACTTCAAGATCCCTCGCCTGCAACTTCTGGACGACTTCCTTCTGCTGCGGTGTCAGCGTCTGACCCGTCACGCTCCTGTCGCGGTTATCGCCGCCTGAGGTCTTGCTGCTGTCATCCGATTTGCTGGAAGACTTGGCGTTTTTATCCTGGTTACCGTTCGTTTGGGTGGCCGTATCCGTCGACGCCGGAGAACGGGCGGCCGCGCTCTGGGATGCGGCCGATGCCTCTGTCTGATCGACGGGAGCCAGGACACCGCTACGCAGCACATTACCGCTCGTTCTCGTGTCCTGGCGTACGTAGGACGAGACCGTAGAGAACGCGCTCTGTAGTGGAGACGGGGATGAAATATTCACACTTGAAACCTCAAACACCCGACTAACGACGTATAGAGTCCGGGCGGTTATCAGAATTCAAGCACGAATCTGTACAAAAATCAACCATAGAGCGTCAATGGCGACAGATCCAGACTCCGCGACAACAGGCCCGGATCGGCATTGCCGACCCAGGGCAAAAGCCCGAGGCAAGGCGCTTCAATATGCTGCCGAAGAAACTCGATAGTATCCTGCTCCTCGTCCATGGACGTCGAATCCGGCCGGTTTCCCACCCAGCCAGCCAGACGCAAACCGTCATGGCGTATCGCTTCCGCGGTCAGCAAGGCATGATTAATGGCCCCAAGTCGCAACGCCACCACCAGGATGACATCGACGCCAAGTTCACGCGGCACGCCGGCGAAGCTCTCCCGTTGATTCAAAGGCACCCGCCAGCCGCCAGCCCCCTCGATGAGACAGAGTTCCGCAGGTCGCATCATAACACCGCGGCAGAACCCCACCAGGCGGGATACGGAAAGCTGAACCCCTGCCTGCCGAGCCGCCACATGAGGAGCAATTGCCGGCTCCAGGCTCACCGGATTGACTTGCTCATAGGCAAGCCTCTCGGTCATCGCGCTCTGGAGCGCCAGTGCATCGCTGTTCCGCAAGCCTTCCGGCGTTCTCTCACACCCTGACGCAACAGGTTTGACCGCAATCGTCCGCAGTCCCTGTTCACGGGCGGCCACCAACAAAGCCGCCGAAACCGACGTTTTTCCGACACCGGTATCGGTACCCGTCACAAAGAATGTCTTTTTTGCCATGTGTATCCGCCTAACCGTTTTCTTTCGTTGCCACCACGTAGCCGGCTTGATAGGTCGCAATCACCTGACCATCCGGCGCCCGGGGATAAGCCGATCGCAATTGCTGTAGGCGGCTTGGCGCCATCGCGCTGCGGCGGCGACTCCCGTCTTTAAAGCCCGCGCCGATTCCCTTCAGTTCCCGTAGCAAGTCCAACGGGTCGGGATAGGATAACGTCAATGCTTCCACCGTCAGGTCCGCCCCGGGGAAATGTCGCTTTAGCGCCTGCTGCCAGACAGTAACCGGAAGGAAGCGGTTCACGTGACGGCCCTCAGGGTCGACCTGATGCCAGGCCGCCGAGAGTTCCGCGAGAGTACCCTCCAACAACGTTGAACACAGCAGCATACCGCCCGGCCGCAACACCCGGTGAGCCTCACCCAGGAACCGTTCAAGTGACGGACACCACTGGACCATCAGATTGGAAAAAACCACATCGAATGTCGCCGAGGCAAAAGGCAGTTCCTCCGCATCGGCGACGAGCCAGCGCACCCCCGTATGATGATCGCGCGCGTAACCGATCATGCCCGGCGCGAGATCGGCGCCGACCGTAATGGCACCCGGGAAACGCTGCCGCAACGGAGACGTGAACAAACCAGTGCCACAGCCCAGATCAAGTAACGCATCTACGGCATTTGTGGGCAGCCGTGCCATCAACGCCTGACCTGTCCGCCGCTGCAGTAGCGCCAGCCGGTCGTATTGCTCCGCAGCCCGGCTGAAATCGCGGGCTACCGACTGCTTATCCAGGTTTATAGGTGTCGGTGCAATCACTCCCACGCTGCGATACTCCCGATGACAGACTGCCGGACGCTGCCCCAGTATGGGGAATGGGGCCAATGCGCCATCTCCGGAATCGACAGGAACCTTGACCGCATACCCGGCTGCTCGGCGATAGCGGCATCGACCAAAGGGTCCCTGGCGCCCAAAATGTGCAGCGCCGGGCAGGGCGGCGCCTGCCAGAGCTCTCTCAGGTCAAGCGTTTCCAGCCAGCCCAGCGTGCATTGAAGTGATGCCAGCGCCGCCGGAACCCCCTGTTCGAGCCAGGGATTCAGGGCCCGGCGTGCCTCTGTCGCACGCTCATCACCGCGGATTTGCAGTAACAGGAAGCGACGCCATTCCCGCTCGGCATTCGCACGCATACCCTGCACAAAAGCCTCAAACCGAACACGAGCCATCCCCAGCTCCCACCCCGGACGTTCCACGAAAGCCGGGGTACTACACAACGTCACAACCCCTGCCGGAGGAATAACCGCACGCGATGCCGCCAACATCGCCAATTGCCCCCCCAGAGACCACCCCAGCCAAGCAGCGCCGTCTGGCACCTGTGCCAGCAACGTATCGGCGAAGGCCTCTGGCGTATTCACCACGGAGGACAGCGGCTGATCCAGCCCGAAGTAAAAGCATTCGCCCCGCCAGTCACGAGCCAGCGGTTCCAGCACCTCGACGGGAAGCCCCCAGCCGCCGATCACCACCAAGGCCGTCATTGGGTGACCCGTTGTTGCCGGTAGACACGCTTGAGCGCGGCGAGCAATTGCTCCAGATGTGCGTCTGTATGTGCAGCACTCAGTGTGACTCTCAGTCTCGCCGTACCTGTCGGCACCGTTGGCGGGCGAATCGCCGTCACCAGCAAGCCCTGCGCTTCCAGTGCCTGGCTGAGCGCTAGAGCCCGGCCGCTGTCACCCACCAACAACGGCTGTATGGGGGTTTCCGAGGGCATCAACTGGAATCCGATGGCTTGGACTTCTTCGCGAAAAATCCGAATCAGGTAACGCAGGCGTTCCCGCCGCCACTCTTCATCGCGAATCAGCCTCAGACTTTGACGGGTCACCGCAGCGAGAACAGGGGGCATCGCCGTCGTGTAGATATAGGGGCGAGCCGATTGGATCAGGTAGTCGATCAATGAGCGCGACCCGGCGACAAAGGCCCCGGCAGTGCCAAAAGCCTTGCCCAATGTGCCGATAACGACCGGCACCTCATCCGCGCCAAGATCACAGCGGCTGACGCTACCCCGCCCCTGATGGCCGATCACGCCAAAGCCGTGCGCATCGTCGACGATCAACAGCGCATCATGCCGGCGGCAAGCTGACGCCATCCCTGCCAACGGCGCCAGATCGCCATCCATGCTGAAGACGCCATCTGTGACCACCAGCTTCTCTCCCTCGGCGGCTGCCAGACGAGCGGACAGTGCCTCGACATCGGCATGGGCATAACGCTGCAGTTTCGCCCGGCTCAGCAAACCGCCGTCGATTAGCGAAGCATGATTGAGACGATCCTCGATAACGGTGTCGCCCCGTTCGGTCAGGGCACTGATGACCCCAAGATTGGCCATATAGCCCGTCGAAAACAGCAGGACGGCGGGATAGCCGGTAAACTCGGCCAACGCCTCCTCGAGCCGGTGATGCTCCTCATGATGGCCGCACACCAGATGCGATGCACCGCCACCAACACCCAGACGCTCAGCCTCCTGGCGCAGGGTTTCCACCAGTGCCGGATGATTGGCGAGCCCCAGATAATCGTTACTGCAAAAAGCGATCAGCGAACGCCCATCGATCCGCACTTCCGGCCCCTGCGGGCTCACCAACAACCGTCGCTGCCGGTAGAGTTGCTGTGCCCGCCGCTGGTCCAGGGCCTTTTCATAATCCCGCAAGCAACACCTCAGACATTCGCACTGCGAGTGGCGTCATAAAAGAGATGGCGATTTTTCTCCTGCTCGATGGATTCGATCAGCTCCGCCTGCTGTGCTTCTTCCGAGCGGCACTCTTCGCTGGATTCCGGACGAATGCCCAGCTTGGCGAAAAGCTGGCGGTCCCGGTCGGCTGCCGGATTCACGGTGGTCAGTAATTTCTCGCCGTAGAAGATGGAATTGGCTCCCGCCAGAAAACAGAGCGCCTGGGTCTGTTCGTTCATGTCTTCGCGGCCGGCCGACAGGCGGACGTGGGATGCAGGCATCATGATACGGGCCACCGCGATCGTGCGAACGAAGTCGAACGGGTCCAGCGCATCCACATCGTCCAGCGGGGTGCCGGGAACCTTGACCAACATGTTGATCGGCACACTTTCAGGGTGTACCGGCATCGTTGCCAGCTGCACCAGAAGACCCACCCGGTCATCCACCGATTCCCCCATACCCATGATCCCACCGCAGCAGACTTTCATGCCGGCATTACGCACATGAGCCAGCGTTCGCAACCGGTCGGCATAGGTCCGGGTGGTAATGATGTTGCCGTAGAACTGCTCGGAGGTATCGAGATTGTGGTTGTAGTAATCCAGACCTGCGCCGGCAAGCCGCTGCGCCTGATCGTCGGATAACATTCCCAGCGTCATGCAGGTTTCCAGACCGAGCTCCTTTACCTGCTGCACCATATCCAGCACATAGGGCATATCCTTTTCCGAGGGACTGCGCCAGGCGGCCCCCATGCAGAAGCGTGTCGCGCCGCTATCGCGGGCGGCTCTTGCCTGCTGAACGACCCTTTCGACCTCCAGCAACTTTTCCTTGTCCAGGCCCGTATTGTAATGACCGCTCTGCGGACAATATTTGCAATCCTCCGGGCAGGCGCCGGTCTTGATCGACAGCAGCGTGGAGACCTGGACTTCATTGGGATCGAAATGCGCCCGATGCACCCGCTGCGCCTCGAATAACAGATCGCTGAAAGGCAGTTCGAAAAGCGCTCGCGCTTCTTCAGCAGTCCAGTCGTGACGTGGAGTTACAGTCATCGCAGTCATCATGGCGTCCTGTTTGGCAAAACCGGCCAGCCCCTGTAGGGTGATGCCGGAATACATGGATGCAGACCGAAAGACGGTCATGGAATGACTGAGATGATAAAAGCCCTGAGAACACTGTCAACCAAATTATCTTTAGAGGTTAACGAAGGTCTAAGATCCTTCCAGCCCCTCACCACACTAACGACCTGTGTACTCTGCCAGCGCCCAGACAGTCCGAGCGGACTCTGTCGAGGCTGCGCAAACGACCTGCCTTACTGTCGCCAAGCCTGCGCACAATGCGGGCTCCCACTAACGGGCATCGAAGAAACGCCCCACCTGCTGTGCGGCGAGTGCCTGCACAGGCCGCCCCCTTTCGACAGCGTCAAAAGCCTCTGCCTTTATGCCCACCCGGCAAATTCGCTGATACAGCGCTACAAGTTTGGTGGCCAGAGAGCTTACGGACGGGCATTGGCGGAGGAGTTAGCCAGGCGTTTGGCTGAAGAGACCGTGAGGCCGGAAGGATTGATCCCCTGCCCTTTGCACCGCCGAAGGCTTTGGGGCCGGGGCTTCAATCAGGCCGCGGAAATTGCCGAATGGCTGGGGACAGCGCTCACCATCCCCGTTCATTACCGACTGATAGAAAGGACGCGCGCCACGAGAACACAAACCGGGTTGAGCCGAACCGAAAGGTTGGGCAACCTGCGCGGAGCCTTTCGGCTGACCGGCAAGCCACCACGACATGTGGCGCTGATCGACGACGTTTTCACAACCGGCGCGACAGCAACCGCACTGGCGGAACTCCTGCGAAAAGGCGGTTGCCAGCAGGTTGAGGTCTGGACCCTCGCCAGAACCGGCCGGTCGCTGATGTCGCCTGGATAGTCAGGGCGACAATTCGAGCACCCGGAACTCGATCCCCGCTGACTGCAAACGCTCGTAGAGAGGACGCCCCATGACCGACGCCGGCGTAACCACACCATATACAGGGTTCAGGCGCCGGCGATCCAAAGCCAGGCATAGCGCCGATTCGGCCAGCATCTTCGATGTTTCACCATAGCCGGGGTCACCACCACGCACCATCGTCTTGATCCGGCGGTCCCCCATTTCGCCCTTGAACGTGACCTTGAACCAGGCCCGTTCGATCTGTTTCCGCGAAGGCCCATCGCCTTGGGATTTAAACGACAGCAGCCAGTTTCGGGTCATTTTCAGTTGGGACAGCAGGAACACGCCGCTCACAAAGGCGCCTCCGGCGATCACCTTGGGCAACTTACGCACCTGTACATAATGGCCGTAGCTGAACTCACGCCCGTAATCGTCCAGCTCCCGTGCAGAACGACGCACGACCTGTGGGTCAATGGTGGGGAAGGGCACCGCCCAGGCATTGAGATCCTTGTGAAAATGAAGGCTTGGCGGGATCGCCCGAATCAGGCGACGGCGGTCGCGCTGCCCCTGCGGCTTGCCATGCGCCTTCTTCTCTTTCATGAATTCCCGATACCGGGAAAAGGCGTGAATGGCGGAATGCCAGGTACCACCGGAAAAGGTGCCCGAAGCCCGCACGAAACCCTCGACCTGAATACGCTGCTCCGCCGCTGCTTTCCGGGTCATGTCCCGGGTCAGTTCCTGCACCGTGAACCAGACGCCCAAATCATGGGGGATACTATCGAAACCGCAACTGTTGACGATACGAACCTTATTATCGCGGGCTTTCTCGCCATAACGGTGAATCATGTTATCGACGAATTCGGGTTCCCCCGTCAGGTCCACATAATCCGTGCCCTGCTCCACACAGGCTTTTACCAGCGGCTCCCCAAAGTGGATATAAGGTCCCACCGTCGTGATCACGACCCTCGCCTGCGCTGTCATGGCCGCCAGCGACGCGGGATCCCCCACATCTGCCACAATCTGCCCAACCTTGCCACGACAATCCGGGTTGATCGATTCGAGCCGGCGACATACCCTGGCAAGCTTATCGGCATTACGGCCCGCCACCGCCCAGTTGAAAGACTCTCGGGACATGGCCCGCGCCAAGTATTCGGCTGTCAACTCGCCGGTAAAGCCAGTTGCTCCAAATAGAACAATGTCGTAGTTGCGCTTGGCCATCTTGGCTCCTTAAATCAATCGAAACAGATTCACGTTTCAGCGCCCATCACTCCTAAGACCGCCGAGTCCCCGGAGCGGCCATGCCAATGCAGGCGCCCACTACATTGTTCGGGACCATCGAGGACAAACTATAGGCGGATTGGAACGGGGATTAAAGCGCCTGATTGAACTCCCTTCACAGGGGTTTCCGGGCTATAATAGGCGGCTTGGGACATCACGCTGCCAGCCACGAGAGAACGGTTGAGATCATGTCGGATCGCAAACAATTTATCCTGGTAATGGTGGTTGCGGCCATCTTCGTGTCCTGGTTGGGCTGGCGCGGCTTCGTCGTCATCCGCCTCAACGAAGCCATCCGTAGCGATACGGAGCTGCGTCACTACCCTTATCCATTCAGGGTACTGCGTGTCGATGGCAGCACGGCGGTCATGAGCACCCTGCGTTCACCGAACATCACGACGCACCAGGCTTTACAGTATCTATACCCAAAACTCCGCTCCACCAGTGACGACAGCCCGGACTGGCAACATGCGGAGCGCGAATTCGCACGCCTGCAGGCCCGCTCCAGTGAAATCGTGCTGGCCAGCCCCTATATCCGACATATCCGTTGGGAGCTGGATCAAAACTGGTACTACCTCGCCGGCCTGGAAAAACACAGCGCCAGAACACCTTTTGACTTCTGAAGTACACCATGACCCCATCTCCCCACCCTTATGACGCGCTGACGCCCGATCTCGTTCTCGATGCTATCGAGGCCGAAGGTTACCGGGTCAATGGCCGCCTGTTCGGGCTGAACAGCTATGAAAACCGCGTCTACCAAGTGGGCATCGAGGACGAGACGCCGGTCATCGCCAAATTCTATCGCCCCCAACGTTGGAGCGAATCTCAAATTCTCGAGGAACACCGCTTCTGCCAGGAGCTCGTGGAAGCGGAGATCCCGGTCATCGCCCCCCTGCCGCTGGCCAACGGCCAGACACTCGGGCACGCGGGGGATTTCCTGTTTTGCCTGTTTCCCCAGCGCGGCGGCCAGGCACCGGACGTCAGCGAGCAGGATACGCTCTATCGGCTCGGTCAATGGCTGGGACGTATTCATGCCGTCGGGGCTACGCACCTTTTCGAGGAGCGCCCCACTATCCGGATCGTCGAGCAGATCGATGAGGATCAACGCTTTTTGCTGGACGGCAACTGGATTCCCAAAGATTTGCGCGCCAGTTATGAAACCCTGGTCCGGGACATCCTGTTATGGTGCGACCGGCTCGTTACGGAAGCCGGTACCTACGAGACGATAAGGCTGCATGGCGACTGCCATGCCGGCAATATGCTGGTGCGCCAGGAACAGATGCTGTTCGTCGATTTTGACGACGCCCGCAACGGCCCCGCGATTCAGGATCTTTGGCTGCTGTTCAACGGTTCACCGGACGAACAGGCCGGCCAGTTTGCCGAATTACTCGAAGGCTATGAAATGTTTCGGGATTTTCCGTACCGGGAACGTTTGCTGATCGAGCCTTTACGCGCGCGACGCCTGGTCACGCACACTGCCTGGCTGGCCCATCGCTGGGAAGATCCGGCGTTCCCTCGCAGCTTCCCCTGGTTTGGACAGGATCGATTCTGGGCGGATCATATCCTGGCGCTCCGAGAACAACTTGCCACCCTCCAGTCGCCTGCGCTGGCCAGGCCCGGACAACCCTGAAACTGCTTATACGGTGGTCGGCAGCGAGCCCGTGCCGCTGCCCGCCATTGAAATGGAGAGCCCGTTCACATGACAGAAAAGAGAGATCAATACTCTGCCCGCGCGCTACTGGTAACGGCACTCATTGCCGTCATCGGCACCGTTCTGGCCCTCGATTTCTATGGGCTTATCCAGCACAACAACAATAAGCAGACAACAACAGTTGGTGACTTCCACGCCATCTACCTCAAGGCAGGCGAGGGGCACCGGTTGTCACCCAAGCCGTCCAACGTCCATATCGAGTGCCAGAACGACTACGTGGTCATCGCCTCCGATGCCGACCCCCACATGAAGGGTCTTTTGGTCGACTACCGCAACCGCGGCATTCGTTGTGTGCCGGTACCGCCGGCGACGGCGCATAAGGGGGACGTCCAGTGAGTTCAACACGGCAACGGCTGATCGCCAACGGTTTAATGCTCCTGACCGCCGCCATCTGGGGGTTTGCTTTCGTCGGTCAACGGACGGGTATGGAGCACCTGGGCCCCTTCTCGTTCAACGGGCTAAGGTTTCTGCTGGGTGCCACCACACTGCTGCCAGTGCTCTGGTATTACCGTCACACCCCCGCGGTACGACACGCTGAGGTCAAAACCTCTCTCGTGTGGTGGGGAGGACTGATCGCTGGCGTCGTCCTTTTTGCCGGCGCATCGCTCCAGCAAATCGGCCTGCAATATACCTCGGCAGGAAAAGCGGGCTTCATCACCGGTCTCTATATCGTCCTGGTCCCAATGACAGGTCTCTTTATCGGCCACCGGATATCCTCAGAAACCTGGGTTGGCGCCGTATGCACGTTGATCGGCCTGTACCTGCTCAGTATCCACGGCGACTTCAAGATGAGCTGGGGAGACACGCTGGAGCTGATCGGCGCCCTGTTCTGGACAGCCCATGTATTGGTGATCGGATGGCTATCGCCCAAGGTCAGCGCCATCCGACTGTCGATCATCCAGTTCTATGTAACAGGCATCCTGAGTCTGATCATCGGGCTGGCTACCGAGTCGATCAGCCTTGAGGCCATTCAGGCAGCGGGGGCCGCACTGCTGTATACCGGCCTGATGTCGACCAGTATCGCCTACACATTGCAGGTCGTTGCACAGCAATGGGCTCAGCCGAGCCACGCCGCGCTGATTCTCAGCCTGGAATCCATGTTCGCGGTTATCGGTGGCTGGCTGTTCCTGAATGAAACCCTGCCCTTCAAGGGGTTGCTGGGTTGCGGGCTGATGCTGACCGGCATGCTGGTCGCCCAAATGCGTATCTTTCCGGCCAGCCGACGCGGCGCCGTCGCGGCCTGAGGCCAGAGAATTTCAGGAGATATCGGATGCCAGACAGCCCCACGCTGCCCTCCAAGGCCGATGACATCGACCGGGTATTCGCCAACGCCCGGACCGAGATAGGTAAATTTCGTTTCGACGCAGCGGTCGCCCGCGTTTTCCCGGACATGATCCGTCGCTCTGTCCCGGGATACACGCTGATTCTGCCCATGATCGGCGTCATCGCATCCCGCTACGCTCAGCCGGACTCCCTGTGCTATGACCTCGGCTGCTCTCTCGGTGGCGCCACCCTCGCCATGCGCCACGGCATCAACGCACCGGGCTGCCGCATCGTAGGCATCGATAATTCCACCGATATGATCGAACGCTGCGAACATTTCATCGCACTCGATGACGCGCCGACGCCAGTGGAGTTGAAATGCGCGGATATTCGCGAAACCGCTATCGAAAACGCCTCTATCGTGACGCTGAACTTCACGTTACAGTTCGTCAGCCCTGAAGACCGGCTCCCGTTACTGCACCGCATCCACGACGGGCTGCGTCCGGGCGGCGTCCTGGTCCTTTCGGAGAAGATCTGCTTCGCCGACTCTGACGAACAGGAACGCCAGGAGGAACTCTACTACGACTTCAAGCGCGCCAACGGCTATAGCGAGCTGGAAATCAGCCAGAAACGCTCGGCGCTCGAACGGGTTCTGATTCCCGAAACGATCGATGCTCACAAGGAGCGACTACACCAGGCGGGCTTCGAGCATGTCGTCCTCTGGTATCAATGCTTTAACTTTATGTCCCTGCTGGCGATTCGCTCTGATTCACCATGAAAACACTGGACTGGCGCCAATGCTTTGCGCCCCTGCTGAACACCTTGGCCCAAGAAGGACAAACGGATTGGGCCGACCGGTTGCAACAGCAACTCATGACACGCTTCGAGGAGCGCATACACGGCGATCTCGCACGCTGGCAGACCGCCCTGGCCACATTGCCGAAGGTCGAAGCAGTACGAGCCGACCTTCGCCAGAGCGCCATCAGGCTCCATGCAGACACCGCACTGGATGACGCTGATCGTGACGCGCTGGAAACCGGCTTACGAGGGCTAATGCCCTGGCGCAAAGGGCCCTTCGACTTCTTCGGCATTCACATCGACACCGAATGGCATTCGGACTGGAAATGGGAAAGAGTCGCTCCACACCTGTCGCCGCTCAAAAGCCGGCGCATCCTGGATGTGGGGTGCGGGTCAGGTTATCACTGCTGGCGCATGTATGGCGAAGGCGCAGCGCGCGTTGTGGGCGTTGATCCCAGCCTGCTCTTCCTGATGCAGTTTCTTGCAGTAAAAGGCTATCTCGGAGAGGTCCCGGTCGACCTGCTTCCGATTCGGATGGAAGATCTCCCGGAAAGACTGGGCTGGTTCGATACGGTTTTCTCAATGGGCGTACTCTATCACCGCCGCTCGCCACTGGATCATCTCCAGGAGCTGATGGATGCCTTGCGCCCTGGCGGGGAACTGGTATTGGAGACACTGGTCGTCAAAGGCGACGAAGGCTATGCGCTGATGCCGAAAGACCGGTACGCCATGATGCGCAACGTCTGGTTCATCCCCAGTTGTCCGACCCTTAGCCAATGGTTAGGCCGACTCGGCTTCGAAGATATCCGCCAGGTGGACCTCAACCAAACCTCAGTGGATGAACAGCGTTCGACTGACTGGATGCAGTTCCAGTCACTGGCAGACTTCCTCGACCCGGAAAACCCCAGCCGCACCATAGAAGGTTATCCGGCGCCGCTAAGAGCCACGTTTATTGCCCGAAAACCCGGCTAGCCCCAAACGGAAAAGGCCGGCCCCTTGGGGCCGGCCTTTTAGGTCCACAACCCGAATCAGCTCAGGAATGGATGGCGCAGCGTAATCGTTTCCACACGGTCCGGACCGGTGGAGATGATGTCGATGGGCGCCTCGATCTGCTGCTCCAGGAAACGGATATAGGCCTGCGCATTCGCCGGTAATTCATCGAAGGAACGCAGTCCCACGGTGCTTTCCTGCCAGCCGGGCAGTTCCTCGTAGATCGGCTCGATCTCTGCGTAGTGATCGCAACCGATAGGCGGCCGGGAGAGGTCACCTGAGGGCGTACGGTAATGGGTACAGACCTTGACCGTTTCCAGGCCGTCAAGAACATCCAGCTTGGTCAGGCAGATACCTGAGATGCTGTTGATCTGGATAGCATGGCGCAAGGCAACAGCATCGAACCAGCCGCAACGGCGCGCACGACCGGTTGTTGTGCCGAATTCATGTCCCTTGGAGGCCAGTCGCTTACCAACGTCGTCGAACAGCTCGGTCGGGAAAGGACCGGAACCGACACGGGTGGTATAAGCCTTGGTAATCCCCAGGACATAATCCAGGTAAAGCGGACCGAAGCCGCTGCCGGTGGCGGTACCACCCGCCGTTGTGTTGGAAGACGTCACGTAGGGATAGGTGCCCAGATCGATATCCAGCAGCGAGCCTTGAGCACCCTCAAACAGGATGTTTGCGCCTTCTTTCCGTTTTGCGTGCAGAATGTCCGTCACGTCCGCCGTCAGCGGCAGGATTTCCTCGGCGTAGGCCAGCATGTCGTCCAACGTCTGCTTATAGTCGACGGCTTCTGCCTGGTAATAACCACGCAGGATGAAGTTATGGTAATCCATCACTTCCCGCAGTTTTTCCCCGAACTGCCTGGTGTTGTCGCACAGGTCCCCAACACGCAGTCCACGCCGTGCCGCCTTGTCTTCATAGGCAGGGCCGATTCCCCGGCCGGTGGTACCGATCTTGGCGTTGCCCCGTGCCTGCTCACGCACGATATCCAGCGCCTTATGCACCGGCAGTATCAGCGGACAGGCCAGACTGATACGCAGACGATCGCGAACATCGACGCCACGCTGCTCCAACTGGCGCATCTCTTCCAGCAGGGCATCCGGTGCCAACACCACGCCATTACCGATAAGGCACTGGACATGCTCACGCAGTATGCCGGACGGGATCAGGTGCAGCGCGGTTTTCTGGCCGTCAATGACCAAAGTATGTCCCGCGTTGTGCCCGCCCTGAAAACGCACAACGGTCGCGACCTGGTCGGTCAGCAGGTCGACGATCTTACCCTTGCCTTCGTCGCCCCATTGCGTCCCCAGTACTACAACGTTCTTGCCCATGATGTTCTCTAGCCCCGCTTGATTAAACCTTGCGCCGGTAATGGCCGGCTCATGAATTCAATACTTCGACCTGCCATTGACCGTCACGCTGCACCAGTACCCGGTCACACCCGAGATCGGCCGGCGTTTCAAGATCTCCCGGTAATGCCTGTATGACGGTTTCCTTCTGGCGCAGCTCAGCAATCTTCACTCTCAACCCGACTTCCGCGAGCGCCGGTGCCCAGATAGCCTTTGGCATAGCGTCCTCCGACGGGCCGTGCACCGCGACAAGCAGGCGCAAATCAACACTGAACCCTGTCGCCGGCCGGGCGCGGCCGAAGTCCCGTCCGACCGAATCATAACGACCGCCCTGAGCAACAGCCTGCCCCTCTCCCGGCACGAATGCCGCAAAGACAAGCCCGGTATGATAGTTGTAGCCCCGCAGCTCACAGAAATCGAAACCCATTTCCAGATGCGGATAAGCCTTGGAAATCATTTCAGCCGTGTTCGCCAGCTCCGCCAATGCATCCTGAACCGACGGATTGGCCTCTTTCAGGATGCGGCGGGCTTCCTCGAGGACTTCAGGCCCCCCGCTGAGGCGGGCTAGCGCCCGCAACTGCTCCCCGGCGGAACCTGCCGGCGCCGAACCCAGAAGCTCGTCCAGTTCGGGAATCGACTTGCGACGCACGGCATCGAAAATCGCGGCCTGCGTTTCGGCGTCTGCATCAATGCCGGCCAGAAGCCCCTGAACCACTGCCACATGGGCGAGATCCAGGTGAATCTGCTCAAGACCCGCGGCATGCAGCGTCTCCAACATCAGGATAATAATCTCCTGATCTGCCTCGGCAGAGGCGCTCCCAAAGAGCTCGCACCCAGCCTGCAGAGGCGTACGCCCGGTCAACATGTGTGCCGGACGCGTATGCACCACATGACCGCAGTAACAAAGACGGGAAACGCCCTGACGATGCAGGCTGTGGGCATCGATACGGGCGGCCTGTGGCGTGGTATCAGCCCGCACTCCCATTAAGCGCCCGGACAGCTGATCGGTCAATTTGAAAGTCTGTAGCGCCAGATCGGTCCCGGTTCCCGTCAACAGGGATTCCAGGTACTCAATCAGCGGTGGGATGATTTGCTGGTAACCCCAGCGTTGCCAGGTGTCCAGCAAGGTACGACGCAATTGCTCGATACGCGCCGCCTGAGGCGGAAGAATGTCTTCCACACCGTCGGGCAGCAACCAGCGATCGGATACGGTCATTACATGAAATCCGTCTGTCAGTGCACCAGATACAGCAGGCCCGTACCGGCGAGCATGCTGATCAAACCCATAATACGCATGGTTCGGTCATCGATCCGGGCCAAGGTCTGCACCATGTTCTTCCAACGCTGAGGGTACAGAAAGGGAATGATCCCTTCGATGACCAGCATCAGACTGAAGCCTATTGCCAGTTCCTGCCACATCGAACTTTCACCCTCTCGTCACTACCGGCATGTCGCCAGGCCGGACGAAGGCCGACGCGTGCCAAGCACCTGACTCGGCAGGTCCTCACGGCAGCGCCCCAAAGGGCCCAGATTTTACAGGGATCGGAGCCACAAAAAAACCGGAACGCCACTCGACGCTCCGGTTTTCGATATCGCCACCATCACCGGGCTGGTGCGGTTTTCACCCCTTTGCCCAGCAGGTCATTGAAGTAACGCATAAAGTCGCTGTTACCATCGAGAACCAAGGTGTCATGCTTGTTCGCAAAGGCCTTCTCGTAAGCCTGCAGACTTTTGAAGAATCGGTAGAATTCCGGATCCTTGCCGTAAGCCTTTGCATAGATCTCCGACGCCTGCTGATCGCCCTCACCACGCAGTTCCTGGGACTTGGCATAAGCCGTCGCCAGAATTACCGTACGTTGGCGATCGGCATCAGCCCGGATACCTTCGGCCATTTCCTGTCCGCTGGAACGGTGCTGCTGAGCTTCCTTCTGCCGCTCCGTACGCATACGCTTGAAGACGTTCTCGCTCACCTGTTTTGGCAGATCGATGGCCTTGATGCGGATATCCACGACACGGATACCAAACTCCTGCTCAGTCAACTTATCGACCTGCTTGGTCAGCTCGGTCATCAACTGGTCCCGCTCCCCGGAAACCACTTCATGCATGGTGCGGATACCAAACTGGTCACGCAGCCCGTTGTCGATCCGGGCGGACAATAACTGCACAGCCTGCAGCTCGTCGCCCCCAGTCGCTTTATAGAACTGCAGCACATTGGAAATCTGCCAGACGACATAGGAATCCACATCCAACGGTTTCTTCTCCGCCGTCAGATATTCGTGCGTCGGCAAGTCCAGCGTAAGTACCCGCACATCATACTGGCGCACCTTATCGATCAGCGGCGCCTTGACGTGCAGGCCCGGTTTGACATCGGCCTCAACGACGCTGCCAAAACGCAACACGACGGCCCGATGGGTTGCCGGCACGATGTAGAGGGTTGACGACACCAGCAGCAGAACCACCAACGCCACAACAACCGCAATCACGGATTTGGACTGCATATTAACGCCCCCTCCGGCCAGAATTTTCCTGACGTGAACGCAACTCGTTCACCACCTTGTCCGTCAGCGCCTGAACTTCGCTGCTGGAAAGGTCGCCATTGCCGTCATCGTTACCCGACGCAACAGGAGTGCCGTTAGCCCCCTGACTTAGCCGGTTCAGAGGCAGGAAAATGACGTTGTCGCCGGAGCGAGTGTTCAACATGACCTTACTGCTGTCACCCATGATTTTTTCCATCGCACTCAGATACAGGCGTTCACGGGTCACGCTTGGCGCCATCTTGTAGGCCGTCAGGATCTTGTCGAAGCGAGACGCATCACCGGTTGCCTGATCGACCACCTGCTGCTTGTACGCCTGGGCGTCCTGAAGGATACGCTGAGCCTTACCGCGCGCTTCCGGAACAACCTTGTTACGGTATGTCTCGGCTTCTTCCTGTGCGCGCTGTTCATCTTCTTTCGCCCGCTGCACATCCTGGAAGGCGTCCTGCACTTCCTGGGGAGGCTGAGTGCTTTCAACGTTGACCTTAAGGACCCGCAGACCGGCGCGATACTCGTTCAGGAAGCCTTGCAAACGCTTCTCGACATTCACCCCCAGCTCTGCGCGACCTTCAGTAATCACGTCCTGGAACGCCATGCTGCCCACTTCGTGGCGCAAGGCGCTGTCAGTGGCGTATTGCAGTGCCTGCACGCCGTCGCGGATATTCAGAACATACGCCTTGGGATCGCTGACGACATATTGAACGGACAGGTTCACATCAACGATATTCTCGTCTTCCGTGAGCATTTCACCCCGGACGGAGAAGGAATTAACGTTGGTTACCGGAACGATATGGACCTCATCGACCCAGGGGATACGGAAATGCAAACCAGGTTGCTGAGTCTGGTAATACTGACCAAAACGCAGAACGATGGCCCTGTCCCGTTCATCGACGGTATAGAACGACTGATAGGCAACCCACACGACAAGAAGAATCCCTATCAGCGCAAAAAGAAAACCGTACCCGGAACCACCACTCCGGTTCTGGGAACCGCCACCACCGGACTTGCCGCCGCCAAGCAGACGATTCAGCTTATCCAGCCCTTTACGCAAGGCTTCGTCCAAATCCGGCGGACCTTGATCGTTCCCCCGCTTACCACTCCCCCAGGGGTCCTGATCCTTGTTGTTTCCACCCGGTTCATTCCAGGCCATAACGTTCTCCATTAAACCCATTTAAAACAGCGACGGCTAAAACCCACATCGCCCAAATGACTGCAAATACTATGTGTTCTGGCCCACAACAGCAACCGTGGGTCAGGCGTGGTGGCGACTGACAACGTCGATCGCCCCAGGCCACTCAGCAAACGGTAACTGCGGCAGGCTTTCGTCAGATATTCCAAGACGACTGAGCAGTTGGCGCCAATCCCGCAACTGAAGACGTACCTCCACAAAGGTATTACCATCATCCAGCGCCTGCTCCCTCACCACGCCGCCGGCCTGATATAACGCCGCGCGCAAACGCCCCTGCTGTGGTTCCAGCACAAAGCCTTCGTGAATGACGTCTTCGGCGAGCCGCTCACTGACGGCATCCAGGAGCAAATCCAGGCCTGCACCGGTCACCGCAGACAGCCAAACCCGCACCGGCACGCCCTCATCATTGCGATCGACCCTCGGCGAAAAGTCCTCCAACAGGTCAACCTTGTTGAAAACTTCCAGGCGGGGCACTTCATCGGCGTGGATCTCGGTCAATACCGATTCGACTTGCTCGATATTTTCATCGCGGCGTTCGTCATGACAATCAACGACATGCAGCAAGAGGGTCGCTTCAACCGTCTCTTCCAGTGTGGCCCTGAAAGCCTCGACCAGTTTGTGCGGAAGATGGCGGATAAAACCTACCGTATCGGCGAGGACAATCGGCCCCACATCGGGCAAATCCAGACGCCGCAGCGTCGGGTCCAGGGTTGCAAACAACTGGTTTGCCGCATAGACCGAAGATGACGTAAGCCGATTGAACAGCGTTGACTTGCCGGCATTGGTGTAGCCTACGAGCGACACCGAGGGAATATCCGCGCGCTTACGCGCCCGGCGCCCCTGATCGCGCTGCCGGCGCACCTTGTCCAGGCGCTTATGGATCGATTTGATCCGGCCGCGCAGCAATCGGCGGTCCGTTTCCAACTGGGTTTCACCCGGGCCGCGCAGGCCGATACCACCTTTTTGTCGCTCAAGGTGAGTCCAGCCTCGCACCAGGCGTGTCGACATGTGTTCAAGCTGTGCCAGCTCGACCTGCAACTTACCTTCGTGCGTGCGCGCCCGCTGGGCAAAGATATCCAGGATCACGCCGGTCCGATCGAGAACACGGCACTGCAAGGCCTTCTCCAGGTTGCGTTCCTGGCTGGGGCTTAACGAATGATTGAATAGGACAACATCGGCACCGTGCAGAAGGACCGCTTCGCGGATTTCTTCCAGCTTACCTTCGCCGACGAAATAGCGGGAACTGGGCTGATTGCGTGTACCACGCACCAATTCCATGGCTTCGACACCTGACGAAGCAACCAATTCGGCAAATTCACCGGGGTCTTCGGATTCGGTGTCGGAGGGAAAGTCTAGGTGAACGAGTATTGCCCGTTCACCGACATCAGGACGTTCGAACAAGTAGGGAAAACTCCGTCTTTAAGAGGTTCCGGAAAACCGCCGCATCATGCAGCCGCTTTCCAGCGCCGGTCAGACGTTGCCTTCTCCTTCAGATTCCCCAGCGGGATTCTGTTGGGGCAACCGGACATTACGCGCCGGAACCACCGTGGAAATGGCATGTTTGTAGACCATCTGACTGACTGTGTTCTTGAGTAGAATCACGAACTGGTCGAAAGACTCGATCTGACCTTGCAGCTTAATCCCGTTTACCAGAAAGATGGATACGGGAATTCGCTCCTTGCGCAAGGCATTCAGGTAAGGGTCTTGTAAAGAGTGCCCTTTTGACATCTTTTTATCTCCTGTTATTGATGCTGCAGATCATCGATACGGCAGGCCTGAAGAAACTCGGCCGCAAGCCAAATTCTGAGTCGGGAAACAGTGTTGCGTCGTCGTCCTGTGACAGAATACCGTTTTTTTTCAGTTCGTCTAACACTGATTTTCCAATGTGGTGTGCGCATGGATCAATTTCAAGGCCATACGTATGTTTCCGGAGTCATTGGAAGACAAACTGTGTAGCTCCGGCCACCCTCGCAACCAGGTCAATTGACGCTTGGCCAACTGCCGGGTCGCTGCTGAAGCGCGCTCAACCATCTCGCTCCGATCCAGCATGCCGTCAAGATATTCCCAGACCTGCCGGTATCCCACACACCGCATGGAGGGCATCGACAAATTCAAGTCACCGCGCGCCTTCAGCGCAGCAACTTCATCGATCAATCCGGACTCCAGCATCTTCTGGAAACGTTCATCGATTCGACGGTGTAACAGGGGGCGTTGTTCCGGTAACAACGCTATCTGCAAGACATTATACGGCAGCGCCGAGTTCCCGTCTTCTCGCCATTGGACGTATTTACCATTTTCCTGACTATTGTCATCTCCACCGTCACGCCAAATTGCAGAAATGGGCCGCCCTGACAACTCAATGACTTCCAGGGCCCGCAACAGCCGCTGACGATTATTGGGATGAATCGCTTCTGCCGCCTCGGGGTCGAGCTCGCGCAGTCGCGCGTGCAAAGACTCCAGGCCGCGCTCCGACGCTTCGGATTCCAGACGGGCACGAATGGCCTGATCGGCCGCTGGCATATTCGCAATGCCCTGGCGCAACGTCTTGAAGTACATCATGGTTCCGCCCACCAACAGCGGAATACGCCCGGCAGCCGAAATCTCGGCCATCTCCCGCAAGGCGTCCGTTCGAAAATCCGCTGCGGAGTAGGATTCAGCCGGATCCCGAATATCGATCAAGCGGTGGGGCGTACGAGCCAGCTCATCCGGTGTCGGTTTCGCCGTACCAATATCCATGTCCCGATAGATCATCGCCGAATCGACGCTGATCACATCGCAAGGCAGCGCTTCGCACAGTTCTGCAGCAAGATCAGTCTTGCCCGACGCCGTCGGCCCCATCAGGAAAATCGCTGGCGGACGGGAATCGTGATGGCTCATCAACGCCCCCGCAGGAAAAGCTTATCGAGCTCGCCCATCGTGACCAGCGTCCAGGTGGGGCGACCGTGGTTACATTGACCGCTACGTTCCGTCGCCTCCATATCCCTCAACAAGGCATTCATTTCCGGGATGGTCAATTGCCGGTTAGCCCTGACGGAACCATGGCAGGCCATGGTTGCCAGCAATTCGTGAGTCACGGCCTCGACACGATCGCTGCGTCCATTTTCGGCCAGATCGGACACCACATCCCGAATCAGGCTTTCGACATCCGCGCCCCGTAACAACGCAGGAATCTGTCTGACCACAAGCGTTTCCGGCCCCATGCGCTCCACCTGCAACCCCAGGGTCAGCAAGTCGGCAGCATGCGTTTCCGCCAGATCGGCCTCGCGCTGACTCACCGCCAGGCTCAAGGGAACCAGCAGCGGTTGGCTTTTAAGGCCCTGCTCGGCCAATGCCCTTTTCATCCGCTCGTACGTAATCCGCTCGTGAGCAGCATGCATATCCACGACAATGAGACCCTGTGCGCTTTGTGCCAGGATATAGATGCCATGCAGTTGGGCGATCGCATAACCGAGAGGCTGGCTGTTGTCGCCATTCGGCGACGTGGGCAGCGGCTGTGACGTAAATGACGGCGAAGGGGACGCCGGTGAATAGCCGGCAGCCGGGGCCGACGCTTCGGGCCCATCTGTAGACACCGCCCCCTCATTCCCATGCAGCGCCTGATAAAAGGCCATTTGCTCGCGCACTGCCGGAACCACCTCGGCCGCTGCCGTCTCTGGCCGATAGGCCACTGACGGAATCGTCACTCCGCCTTGCGCCTCCTCCCGCACCAGAGACTGGGAGACGGCGCCACGCATCTGGTCGCCAGGCCGCACTTCGGCCAACACCCGGTGCAGGCTGCGGAAGATGAAATCGTGCACCAGGCGGCCATCGCGGAACCGTACTTCATGCTTGGTCGGGTGCACGTTGACGTCGACATTGGCCGGATCCAGCTCCAGATAGAGCACAAAAGCCGGATGGCGATTGTTGTACAGGACATCCCGATAGGCCTGACGCACCGCATGCGCTACCAATCGATCGCGGATCACACGGCGGTTGACGAAGAAATATTGAAGATCTGCCTGACTGCGCGAAAAGGTCGGCAGTGCGACCCAGCCCCAAAGACGCAGACCTGACGCTTCCACATCGATGGCCACCGCATTCTCGATAAAGGGCTTTCCACAAAGCGCAGCAATACGTCGCTCCCGGTCCACCTGCCCCGTCGCCGGCCGCAAGGACTGGATGCCCCGCTGGTTATGACGCAGTGTAAAACCGACATCGAAGGCCGCCAGCGCCTGGCGGCGCAGGCATTCTTCAATGTGCCCAAACTCGGTCTTTTCCGTGCGCATAAACTTACGCCGGGCCGGCGTATTGAAAAACAGGTCACGGACTTCCACGGTCGTCCCGACGGGATGCGCCGCCGGCGACAGTTGCGCGGCCATATCGCGGCCCTCGACCTCAACCGTCCAGGCTTCTTCGGCCTCCGGTCGCCTCGACGTTAGCGACAGGCGGGACACCGAGCTGATACTGGCCAGCGCCTCGCCGCGAAAGCCAAGTGAGGCGACGGCCTCGAGGTCTTCGAGTTCGGCAATCTTACTGGTGGCATGGCGACTGAGTGCCAGCGGCAGATCGTCTCGTTCGATACCACCGCCATCGTCCCGAATCCGAATCAGCTTCGCGCCCCCCTGTTCGATATCCACCTCGACGCGTCCCGCACCGGCATCCAGGGCATTCTCCAACAGTTCCTTGACGACCGATGCTGGTCGCTCAACGACCTCACCGGCGGCAATCTGGTTGGCAAGTCTGGGTGACAGTAACTGGATGCGACTCATGGACCTTCACTAATCAGGCAATAGAAGTGGGGATGATAACAGAAGCCCGGACCTTCGCTCATCCGGGACAGAAGTCAGGAAGCCGGTACCTGCAATACCTGACCGACAACAACCACATCCGAATTGAGACCGTTAAGTTTGCGCAAACGATCCACAGAAGTCTGCCTACGGTGCGCAATGCTCGACAGGGTATCGCCGCTACGCACCTTATAACGCTGCAACGGTGAGGGGCGCGGCAAAGGTGCAGCGGTAGCCGTCCTGCTCTGACGCTTCTCCGACGCCAGCAGTGTGCCCGGCGGCGGCGAGTTCTGGAAGTAATCCTGAATGCCCTCGAAGATGGCATGGGCGATGGCACGCTGATGCTTATGCGAAATCAGCAGGCGCTCCTCCTGGGGATTGGAGATAAAACCGGACTCCACCAGAATCGACGGAATATCCGGTGACTTCAGGACTACGAAAGCCGCCTGTTCGACGTGATTCCGGTGCAATTGCGTCACATCATCCAGTTGGGTGAGAACATCTCTACCAATACCCAGGCTCGCCTTCATACTTGCCGTCATCGAAAGATCGAGCAGCACCTGCGCCAGCGTATTGCTCTTGTCGTCCAGCGAAACACCCCCCACCCCACCGATCAGGTCAGCACGGTTTTCGCTCTGGGCCAGCCATCGCGCGGTTTCGCTGGTCGCACCACGCCGCGACAGCGCGTAAACCGACGCGCCCTCGGCGGAGGCACTGGGGTAGGAATCCGCATGAATCGAGACAAACATGTCCGCATTGTACTTCCGCGCCAGCTGGGTCCGGTCCCGCAGGCCGACGTAGTAATCGCCGGTACGGGTCATCTTGGCGGTGAAGCCCGGCTGCGCAGAGACCAACGCCTGGAGATCGCGGGCAATGCTCAACGTGACATTCTTTTCCTTGTAGCCATGCGGCCCTATCGCGCCGGGATCTTCGCCGCCATGCCCCGCATCGATACAGACAATGATATTCCGCTTGCCCTGCACGCTGGATGCGTTGATCACGGCAGTCTGGTCATTGTCAGGAACATTGGGGTCCTGCATGTCGACGATCAACCGGTAGCCATACTGGGAATTGGGGTCGAGCAGAAAGCTTCGGGGTGAGACACGATGCCTCAGGTCCAGCACCACCCGCAGGTCGTTCCCGTTACGGGGGGCACTACGAATCGCCTCAATCGGCGTTCCTTTGAGGCTGAGGCGGGTCAGGTCAACCGCCAGGCGGGTATTCTGCATATCGATCACCAGCCGGTCAGGCTTGGCCAACGTGAAAACGCTGTGATCGATGCGGCCGCTAAGATCGAGTACAAGCCGGGTATGCCCGGGCGCAGGCCAAAGGCGGGCGTCGCTCAAGCGGGTCTCCGCCCATGCCTGCCGACTGCCCGCCATCAGGAGCATCAACAGCATCATTGTCAGTCCGATTGGACGCCCTAACGTCCAACGGCGCTGCAAGACCTTCTCCTTGTTCACACTCGCTTCACGCCCAGACGGGGCCTCCTTTAAGATGTCCGCACCGCTTGCTGCATTCGCATCACAATAGACTTCCCTTCCCGGGTACAGGCCCTGCACCTTAGCTGTCGGTGAGTGCCGACAACCTGGAGCTCCACTTCGCAATCCGCCGACGGCAGCAATCCCTGCCCGCGCTGGGGCCATTCCACCAAGCACAGGTGCTCACCGGAAAAATAGTCCCGGATGCCCATGAACTCCAGTTCCTCCGGATCGGCCAGCCGGTAAAGGTCGAAGTGATAAACACGGGGCCGAATATCTTCGTAGGGCTCAACCAGGGTATAGGTCGGACTTTTGACATTCCCCTGATGCCCAAGACCGTGAAGCAAACCGCGGCACAGTGTCGTCTTACCTGCACCGAGGTCCCCAAACAGGTACACCACCGCCCCGTTCCCGCAGGCACGGCCCAAGGCAGCCCCCCAGGCTTCGGTCGCGTCGGCATCCGCCAGCGTCTCCCAATCTCCCCAAGCCATCCCGTCGACACCATTGTTTATCTTCATGCCCCGGCTACTCCAATCGCTTCAGCCCGGGCAAGAACCGAAGGGATCTCAGCGATCAGGTCCTGCGGCAACAGGCCGCGATAACCGAATGACGATACCAGACGATCCGCCGCCTCTCCGTGCAAACACACACCCAATGAGGCGACATCGGCAGCCGGAAGCCCCTGAGCCAGCAGGCTCCCCAAAATACCCGAAAGCACATCGCCCATACCGCCCTTGGCCATACCCGGGTTGCCCGTGGTCGCAACCTGCACTGGCGCATCGCGGGAAGCTATCAAGGTACCGGCACCTTTCAGCACCGCAACGCCACCCCAGCATTGGGCTAAACGGCATACGGCGGAGAACCGATCAGCGCCAATCTCTGCCGTCGAGATTCCCAGCATTCGGGCCGCCTCACCCGGGTGTGGCGTCAAGATCCAATTCTCCCGCTGCAACGCCTTGCCCGGTCGCGACAAGAGATTAAGTGCATCCGCGTCCGCCACGCAGGGACCGCCCCAGGCCATCACCCGCTGCAGCATCTGTTGCCCCCAAGCCGACTGCCCCAGGCCAGGCCCGACAACGACCACATCCTTGCCCACCAGCAGCGCATCCAGCTGTGAGCCATGCTCGACGCCCGTTACCTGGATGTCCGGACAACGCGTCAAGGCCGCCGTTACGTGCTCGGGACGCGTGGCCAGATAAACCAGCCCCGCCCCTGTACGAGCCGCCGCTTCCGCTGCCAGAATCGCCGCCCCGCCCATGCCACAGTCACCGCCAACGATCAGCACCCGGCCAAACAGCCCCTTATGACTTGCGGCCTTGCGCTCCGGCAAAAGGGACGCGACAGATGGCCAGTCACAGCGTGTCGCGTCGGCTGACACGACCCCCTCAATCATTTCACCAACGCCGAGATCGTCAAAGACCAGTTCACCGACGTAATCGGGCGCCGCAGCGGTCAGCAACCCCTGCTTCATTCCAATAAAGGTAACCGTCAATTCCGCCCGAATTGCCAGCCCGAGTACCCGTCCTGTGTCGCTGCAGAGTCCAGACGGGACATCCACTGCCAGGACGGGCTTCCCGCTCCGCGCGACATAATCGAACACCGTCCGATAAGGGTCTCTGACCTCACCGCTCAGGCCGGTGCCCAGCATCGCATCCACGATAACGTCCGCACCGTCAACGCATTCACGCCATGACGATGCTTCGATCCCTTGCACCTGGACACCCAACTCCTGAGCCTGGGCCCAGGCGCTGCGCGCATCCCCCTGCAGGCGGGCAGGATCCCCGACAGCCACGCAATGGACCGACAGCCCCTGCGCAACAGCCAGGCCCGCCATGATGTAGCCATCGCCTCCGTTATTCCCCGCGCCACACAGCACCGTCAGGTGCCGCGCCAGTGGCCAGCGCCGCATGAGATGCCGGAACGCACGACGCCCTGCCCGGCTCATCAGCTCAAACCCCGGCACGCCACCTTGTTCGATGGCATAGCGGTCCAATGCCCGCACCGACTCGGTACGATAGAGTGCGTGGGGCAATGAGGATCTGGAGTGTTCGCCTGTTATCATGGTTATCGGAAATCCGCAGTCACAGCATTCGGTTGAAAAACGAGGGCGAGATGCCTGGAAAGCGTAACAAATCAGGGGCTCAAGATCATTATCCTGCCACTGCCACGCACGATGAGGCCGCCTTGGGCGACCTGCCTGACCTGATTCGCCAATGGGCGCAGGAACTGGGCTTTCAGGAAATCGGGATCACCGACACCCAACTGGGAGAGGACGGCAAGCACCTCAAGCAGTGGCTTGCGGCCGGCTATCAGGGCGAAATGACCTTCATGGGAGCGCATGGAGACAAGCGCATCCAGCCCGACGCCCTCGTTGAGGGAACCCGACGGCTGATCTCAGTGCGCATGGATTACCTACCCGCACAGGACAACCCTCTCCAGGTATTGCAGGACCGCGAACGCGCCTACATCTCACGGTATGCCCTCGGGCGTGATTATCACAAGTTGATCCGTAAGCGGCTGGCACAGTTGGCGAAGCGAATCGACGAAGCCGTCAGTGGTTATCACTACCGCGCCTTTGTCGACAGCGCTCCAGTACTGGAGCGTGCCGTCGCCCGCAATGCCGGCATGGGCTGGATCGGCAAGAACACCATGCTGCTCAACCGCCGCGCAGGCTCCTTTTTCTTTCTCGGTGAAATTTTCACCGACGCGCCCATTCCGCTGAGCGAACCGCACAGGACCGAACACTGCGGCCGGTGCAGCGCCTGCCTGGATATCTGTCCCACCCAAGCCTTTGTCGGCCCTTACCAACTGGACGCCCGACGCTGCATCTCGTACCTGACGATTGAGCTGAAGGGGGCGATTCCGACCGAACTTCGTGCGGCCATGGGCAACAGGGTGTTTGGCTGTGACGACTGTCAGTTGGTCTGCCCCTGGAACCGCTTCAGCCGCGCCACTGCAGAAACAGACTTCTCCCCTCGCCATCAGTTGGATAACAGCACACTGGCCGAGCTTTTTTTGTGGGATGAAGCGACATTCCTACGAAACACCGAAGGTTCGGCGATCCGCCGCGCGGGCTATGAAAGCTGGCTACGGAATCTGGCCGTTGGACTCGGCAACGCACCAACAACGATCCCCGTTGTCGAGGCGCTCAGGCAACGAGCCGACCACCCATCCCCGCTGGTTCGCGAACATGTCCAATGGGCCCTATCGCGTCACGGTGTCGGGTAACCGGCCTGCGCCGGCCACGTCAGAGACTAAAGAACGTTTCCCGGTAGTGACGCAATTCGGCAATGGATTCCCGAATATCGTCCAGCGCCAGGTGCGCACCCTTCTTGTTGAATCCGGACAGGGCCGCGGGCTTCCAGCGCCTCGCCAGTTCCTTGATGGTGCTGACGTCGAGGTTGCGGTAGTGGAAAAAAGCTTCAAGTTCCGGCATGTAGCTTGCCAGGAAACGCCGGTCCTGACAGATACTGTTACCGCACATGGGGGACTGACCCGCTTCAAGGTGCTGGCGAAGAAAGTCCAGCGTCTGCTGCTGCGCAGCACATTCGCTCAAGGTGCTTTGACGGACTCTCTCGGTCAAACCTGACGCACCATGGGTACGCACGCACCATTCATCCATGCCCGACAGCAATTCGTCGGACTGGTGTACCGCAAGAACAGGCCCCTCCGCGATCACATTGAGCTGAGCATCCGTTACGATGGTGGCAATCTCGAGGATACGGTCGGTCTCGGGGTGCAGACCGGTCATTTCCAGATCGATCCAGATCAAACGATCCAAACCTGGCATGATTGTGGACTCCTGTGCACGCAATCAAAAAAACATCTGCCAAAGGCACTATGGCCGAAACCACACGCTTCAAGCACACTCGTTCAAACGAAACCCGGTGAAAGGCAAGCGATGGGCTGCCAAGCCGGTTATCATGTTACACCAGATTCCGAGCGCCCACAGGAACCCATGGCAAAACGACGACTCAACCAGCAGCAGCAACGACGAATCCGCCAGATTCAGTCAGAACGCACGCGCCGGAGCGAGCGACGCGAGCAGGATATCGACCGGCGCCTGCAAGCCGGGGAACTGGGGCCGGAACAGCCGGGACTGGTGATTGCGCACTTCGGACGCCAGCTGGATGTCGAAGCGCTCGAAGGCGCCCAGAAAGGCGAACTCTTCCGCTGCCACATCCGAGCCAACATCGACAGCCTGGTCACGGGTGACCGCGTGGCCTGGCGCGCCGATGATCAGCAGGGCGGCGTCGTGGTCTCCCGCAGCGATCGTCGCTCGGTCCTGCTGCGACCAGACAATTATGGCGCGCTCAAGCCCGTTGCCGCCAATATTGACCAGATCATCATCGTCATTGCGGTCGAACCGACACCGCATGCCAATCTGATCGACCGCTATCTGGTGGCCGCCGAGACCACCGGCATTCCGCCGGTCCTGTTGCTCAACAAGTCGGACCTGCTGGAGGATTCGCCGGAACACCCGGTACTCGACCTACTGGCTCGCTACCAGGCCTTGGGCTACACCGTTGAGCAGACATCTGCCAAACGAGCCGATCAGCGTGCCCAACTCGAAGCCCTGGTCCGCGATCGCACCAGCGTTTTCGTCGGGCAGTCGGGTGTCGGAAAATCCTCACTGATCCAGCAGCTGGCACCAGACGTGGACATTCGTATCGGCGCCCTTTCAGAAACCACCCGCAAAGGCACCCATACCACCACCACGGCAAAACTGTTCCACCTGCCTTGCGGGGGCGACCTGATCGACTCCCCCGGCATCCGCGAGTTTGGACTCTGGCATATCACGCCGGACCAGCTTGAATGGGGATTTACAGACATCCGCCCATTGAGCGGACATTGCCGTTTCCGTAACTGCCGGCATCAGGGCGAACCCGGTTGCGCGTTGGATGAGGCGGTCAAAGATGGGCGCCTGATGCTGCAAAGGCGAGAGAGTTTTCAGCGAATCCTGACCGATATCGAACAGTCGTCCAACGTCATAACAGATAGCCAGTAGCCATCAGGCCACTACCACTTCACAGGTCCCGGCTTGTCCGGCTTGACGCTCTTGAACCAGTCGCCTTCCTTCAGTGACTTTTCTGCATTCTTGCTCTGGCCAGGCGTCGGCTTGGTCAAATCGATGATCGGGGCGTCACCGCCTGCCGAGGCATTCTTCTGAATGTTCTCGGCCGTTTTCTTATTCAGCACAATGATCGAGATTCGGCGATTGACCGGCGCCGTGGGATCCGACTTGTCGAACGGCACCGAATCGCCAAGGCCTTCCACACGGGCGATCTGGTCGGGTGAGACGCCACCGGCAACCAACGCTCGCCGTGCCGCATTGGCACGGTCCGCCGACAACTCCCAGTTGGTATAACCCGGACGCCCGACATAAGGCGAAGAGTCGGTGTGACCGGTGATACTGATCTTGTTCGGCAGCTTGCCCAGTAGCTTGGCCAACGAGAACAGCAAATCCTCGGAATAGTATTTCAACTCGTCACTGCCGCTATCGAACATGGGACGCTTGGAACGATCCACGATCTGGATCCGCAGCCCCTCGTCGGTGATATCAATCAGCAGTTGGTCCTTGAATTTTTGAAGGGTTTTGTCGGTGTCGACCTTATTCTTCAGGTCCTGCAGGAGATCCTGCATCTTCCGCTGCTCGATGGTGTCCGCCATCTGGGTGACGGTCTTCTCGGGAATGGTAATCTGATTCGGCGCTTGATCGGCAGAGGTCTGCTGAACCACCGATGCGCTGCCCTTCAAGTCAATGGGATGTGCGCTACCGCCGCTGACGAACCCAGTGGGGTTGTGAAAATAGGCTTCGATCGCCGCCCGCTGTTTCGGCGTACTGGTCGCAATCAGCCACAGCACGAGGAAAAACGCCATCATCGCCGTGACAAAGTCGGCGTAGGCCACTTTCCAGGCACCACCATGGTGTCCGCCGACCACTTTCTTCACCCGACGGACAATTATTGGCTGACGATCTTCCACTACCCCTCTCCAGGAAGCGGCTCGCGCCGCTTAAGAACAAACTTCAAATGAACATCAAATGAGCGAGCACGGCTTACTTGGAGCGCACATGATCGTTCAGTTCCTGGAATCCAGGACGCTTGTCGGACATCAGGGTTTTCCGGCCAAACTCGATAGCCATTTGCGGGGCCTGCCCGCCCATGGTTGCGAGGATCGCCGCCTTAACACACTCGTAAGCCTTGATCTCGGCGTGAGCCATATGCTCGAGCGACGTTGCCATCGGCCCGACAAACCCGTAAGCCAGCAGGATACCCATAAAGGTCCCTACCAACGCAGCACCGACGTGATGGCCAATTTCCTCGATAGGCCCGGCAATGGCTCCCATGGTGATAACCACACCCATAACCGCCGCCACGATACCGAAGCCCGGCAATGCATCAGCAACCTTGGTGACCGCGTGGGAAGGCTCCTCGAGTTCATGCAGACGGGTTTCGATCTCCTGATCCATCAACCCTTCCAACTCGTGCGGCGCCATATTACCGGCGCTGATAATGCGCAGGTAATCCGTGATGAACGCCATCAACGGCTCGATTTTCGTGATGGCCGGATAGCGGGTAAAGATCTGGCTCTCGGCGGGATTGTCAACATCTTCCTCGATCGCCATCACGCCCTGCTTACGCGATTTATCGAACAAATCGTAAAGCAGGCTCAACAAATCCATGTAGAACGCTTTATTGAAACCACCGCCCCCGAGCAACTTGGGCAGTTTGCCGAATACGGTTTTAACCGTATGCATCGGGTTGGCGATAACGAAGGCACCGAACGCACCCCCCGCAATGATCAGCACCTCATAGGGCTGCCAAAGGGCGAGCAGAACGCCGCCACTCGCCATAAAGCCACCGACCACACACCCTATAACGATGAGCATGCCAACAATCAGGGTCATACTGGTATTCAGCCTCCGTCACCCGCCCCGATCCAACATGGAATGCACTGGATGACGACCATAACGAATCGTCTCCCGTGCCCACCGGGGCAATTGCACCACACAAGTTAAGACTATTTTCAGGCGATTAACAAACACTTATGACGACAAATCCGGCACATCATTTTGCCCGACATCATCTATCAGGAATCGGCAGGATCACGACAACCAGGAGCTCAGCTTATCGGCCGGGGATTGGCAAACCTGAGCTTTAATTTCTGCCGGAGGCACTTTCCCAAACGCAGCCCCGGCCGCTGTTACTTTGCCACCAACTTGCTGTTGGAAAAAGGATTTTTTATTTTCGACAGGGTAAAACCGCGACGTTCAGGCGCATACCATCCACCCAAGACATGATACACTGGCGCTTTGCCGAATCCTGGACATTTCTCTATGGCCGACTTGCCGCTTATCGTCGAACCAGAAACACTGGAACCCTTACTTGACGACGACAGCCTGCTGATTGTTGACCTTTGTCATCCTGAACGCTACAGCCAGGGCCATATTCCCGGTGCCGTATACGTTCACCCGCAGGAAACCCAATCCAGACGACCGCCATCACCCGGCCTATTGCCCGACAGAGAAGCCCTGCAGGCTCTGGCCAACCGCATCGGTCTGACGCCGGAGCGACATGTCGTGGTCTACGACGACGAAGGCGGCGGTTGGGCGGGCCGGTTTATCTGGCTACTCGACTGCATCGGCCATTCGCATTACAGCTATCTGAACGGTGGCTGGATTGCCTGGGACAGCGAGGAGCGTCCGCTTACAGTGGAAATACCTGATATAGCTCCGAGCCACTACCCGCTCCAGTTGACCGACGCACCGACTGCAACCCTGGACGAGATCCTGAACCATCTCGGACAGGGGGACCACGTTATCTGGGATGCCCGGTCCGCAGCGGAATTTCATGGCGAACGGCAAACCGCCGCGAAGTCCGGCCACATCCCCGGAGCGCGCCATTTCGAGTGGACGCAAGCCATGGATCCCGCGCGCGGCTTTCGTCTCAAGCCGGAAACCCTGCTGCGCAAGCAGCTCGAAACCCTGGGTATCACGCCCGACAAAACCGTTATCACCCATTGCCAGACCCATCACCGCTCCGGCTTGACCTATCTGGTCGCCAAGATACTGGGCTACCCAAAAATCAAGGGTTATGCCGGCTCCTGGGCGGAATGGGGCAATCACCCGGACACCCCAGTGGAGAAATGAGTTAATGCTCGATAAGTTATTTGTCTGGAGCCAGTACATCACGCCCCATCACGCCCTCTCGCGCGCCGCCGGCCTCTTGGCGGAAAGTCGCGCGAACCGTGTGAAACAACCTTTTATCCACTGGTTCGCCAAGCATTACGGCGTCGATATGAGCGAGGCCGAAAATGCAGACCTCGACGCATACCCCGACTTCAACAGCTTTTTCACCCGGGCCCTTCGCCCCGGCGCCCGGCCGATCGCCTCCGAGCCAGATACGTTGATCTGTCCGGTGGATGGCGCCATCAGCCAACTCGGCGATGTAACGGACGACCGGGTTTTCCAGGCCAAGGGACAGTCATTCAGCCTGACCGAGCTACTGGGCGGAGATGCACAACGAGCAGCCCCCTTCCAGGGTGGGCATTTCGCCACACTCTATCTTTCGCCCAAGGACTACCACCGGATTCATATGCCGATTACCGGCACGCTAAAGGAAATGGTGCACGTTCCTGGCCGCCTGTTTTCGGTCAATCCGGTCACTGCTGCCAACGTTCCGCGACTGTTTGCACGTAACGAGCGTGTCGTCGCCCTGTTCGATACGGAATGGGGGCCCATGGCACTGGTGCTGGTCGGAGCCATGATCGTTGCCAGCGTGGAAACCGTCTGGTCGGGCCTGGTCGCGCACCGGCACAACGGGATTACGGCCGTAAAATACAGCGGCCAGCAGGCGATCACACTGGAAAAAGGGGCGGAGATGGGACGCTTCCGGCTGGGTTCCACCGTCGTCATGGTGATGCCCCGCGGCTCCGTCAAGTGGGATGGTGCCATGACCGCAGGCACCTCGGTACGCATGGGGCAGGCCTTCGGCAGTCGCTGACCGCTGAGACCTAGGCCCGCGCCACGGGGAAAGTCACGACCTCTTCGAGTCTGGTCGCCTGCAACATCAACATCAGCAGGCGGTCCAGCCCCAGGGCAACGCCCGCACAATCGGGCAACCCCTCCTGAAGTGCCGCCATAAACCAGGGGTCGACAGACATCGGCGGCAACCCACGCAAACGACGCTGGCGGTTGTCCTCGCTAAAACGGCGCGCCTGCTCAGCCGAGTCGGTCAGCTCCCAATATCCGTTGCACAACTCCATACCGCCGATGTAAAGCTCGAAACGGTGTGCGACCTCTACACCATCGACCCTATCCGTGCGCGCCAACGCCGCCTGAGATGGCGGATAACTATGCACGAATACCGCATCCAGTTCCTTCAGCGCAGGTTCGATCACGTGGGTCAATAGCAGGTCCAGTGCACCATCCCGGTCCAGCGACGACGCCGTCAATCCGGAAACCCGGGCAGCCCTTTCGGCAAGAATTCCATCAGAGACTTCTACCGGGTCCAGCCCAAGGAAGCGCTTAAACAGGTCTCGATAGGAAAGTGTCAGCCACTGACGCGGCCCCAACAGAGATTCGACCAACGTCCTGACCTCATCCATCAACGACAGATGATCGAACCCAACCCGATACCACTCCAGCAAGCTGAACTCCGGGTTGTGTCGAGCGCCGCGCTCACCGTCACGAAAGGCCCGAAAAACCTGATAGATCGAGCCGCTGCCGGCTGCCAACAGGCGTTTCATGTGGTATTCGGGAGACGTTTGCAACCAATATGCTTCGCCGACATCGGGCCGCCCAAGATGCATCTTGGCTTCAACCGCGGAGATATGGACGTCCGTAACCGCATAATGGGCCAGAACCGGCGTCTCCACTTCCAGCACGTTACGCTCGGCAAAAAACGCCCGCAGCGATGCCAGCAGGCGCGCGCGCGTTTGCAGCGCCAACAGAGAACAACTCGGACGCCACAGAGCGCCAGGATCGGAGGATTCCATCATAAAATGGGGTCAGGCAGAACAGAGACAGAGAAGGCCGAGGGAACATGACGACCTGTCCCCGAGTGGGTCAGGTCGTTCAGGAGGTCAGCTCTTGACCCGGCTCACATAGTCGCCGGAACGGGTATCGACACGAATCACCTCGCCCGTGGCCACGAACAACGGTACGTTGACCACCGCGCCGGTGGACAGCGTCGCCGGCTTGGTGCCGCCTTGAGCTGTATCGCCCTTGATACCGGGATCCGTATCCACGATTTCCAGTTCGACAAAGTTGGGCGGTGCAACAGACAACGGGGAACCGTTGTACAGCGTCACAGTATAGACATCCTGTTCTTTCAGCCACTTGACGGTATCCCCTACCGCCTTGGCATCTGCAGCGAACTGCTCGAAGGAGCCATCCGTCAACATAAAGTGCCAGAACTCGCCGTCGTTATAGAGATACTCCATGTCGCGGTCCATGACATCGGCCGCTTCCAGCGTTTCGCCGGATTTGAAGGTCCGTTCCCAGACCCGGTTGGAGATCAGGTTGCGCAGTCTGACACGGTTGAAGGCCTGCCCTTTACCCGGTTTGACGAACTCGTTTTCCAGTACCACACAAGGATCGCCTTCCAGCAGAACTTTGAGACCAGCCCGGAATTCGTTGGTAGAATATGAAGCCATGAGAAAGATACCCGAAATCACGCTGTTGTGAATGACAAGGGCGTAATGATACAGCGAACCGCAACTCCGTTAGAAGTCCGAGCGCAAGCCACTGACATTAACGCTTCCTGGCAAACCCTTTTAGCCCAGGCCATCCGCGACCCCGAAACGCTGTTGTCGCGCCTTGGCCTGTCCCTGGAATGGCTGCCCGGGGCGGTGCAGGGGCATCGGCTGTTTCCCACTGTTGTGCCCGAACCCTACCTATCCCGCATCAAACCCGGCGACCCGCACGACCCGCTGCTGCGTCAGGTCCTTCCCCGTCACGAGGAAACACTCAGTGACGACGAAGACCGGAATGACCCCCTGGAGGAGGCTGCGACTACCGTCACTACCGGCATCATCCGCAAGTACCAGTCGCGCGCATTACTGGTTCTCACCGGCACCTGTGCCGTCAACTGTCGCTATTGCTTCCGCCGTCACTTTCCCTACGGCGACAACCGGCTGTCGCCGTCTGCCCGCGAAGAAGCGCTTCGTTACCTGCAGCGCGAAAGCGGCCTCAACGAAGTCATTCTCAGCGGCGGGGATCCGCTGGCAATGAACGATCGCCTGCTCGCCGAGTGGGTCAGGGCATTTGAAGCCATACCCCATATCAAACGACTCCGTATTCACACCCGCCTGCCTGTTGTCATTCCTCAACGAGTCGACGAACGCCTACTGACCTGGCTTCGAGAGTCGTCGCTACAGAAAGTGATCGTCCTGCACATAAATCACCCCAACGAGATTGATCAGGCAGTGGCCGATGCCGCTGCGAGACTGCGGGACGCTGGCGCCACACTGCTAAACCAGAGCGTCATTCTGCGCGGCGTGAACGATCAGGTCGACACCTTGTGCGAACTCAGCGAGCGATGCTTCGGTGCCGGTATAATGCCGTATTACCTGCACGCCTTCGATCCGGTCCTTGGCGCTGCACATTTCCGGGTCTCCGATGACGAAGCTCGTCACCTTTGCCGCCAGATGCTGTCTCGATTGCCAGGCTTTCTCGTGCCGCGTTTAGTCAGAGAGGTGCCTGGCGGCGAGAGCAAATGGCCTCTCGATCTGGGACTCGCTTAACGGGAACAGGTGATACGATTCATCATCCACGGCTTCGTCGCCGTCAAATATTGTCAAATCAGACCACGAAGTGATGGGTTTGGCACGGGATGACGCACTTGCTATTTCGCCAAGGCTGGGCTTGTATTATAAAGATGCGTAACTGTTGGATTTTTTGGGAAGGAAGCTGAATGATAACCCTGAGATCCAAATGCCTTTTCGGGCTATTACAAAACGATAACCCGATGCAGAATGTTCCGATGCCCCACTACCGACTGCCCACCCCGAAAACCGGCAGTCGGCAAAGTACAGCGATGGGCTCCACGACGATATCGGTGAGTATTTGATGGCAGGCACGAAAAGCACGCTCGATCTTTCCCTACCCGAACAGAAGCTGGCCAATCTCTCTTTCTGCGAGGCAACGCCGAAAGCGATTCGGGACTGGGCGGCAAGCCTGCCACTGGCAAACATAGGGGAAGCTTCGCGTCAGCTTTATCATGCCATTATCGAACTCAACCAGCTGATCACCCCGCCCGCACAGCGCATGCTGATGCTGGAAGGCATTCGACAGCCCATCTATTTCATCTGTGGTGAACTCAGCCGGCACTTCCTCGGCCACTCTATCTCGCTGCCCGAAAAGCAGCGGAAGATTGCCAACCTGGCCCAGGCTCTACAGCTGCATCTCGCGGGCGGCTATAAAACCGTACTGTGCGAACTTGCCCAACAGAACAGCCCCGAGAAGAACAAACGCTCTCTGTCTCAGGCCGCCCACCGGGTCATCACCGACCTGAGCGCCACCATTCTGCGCTCCTGCCAGCTCTACTGTCCGAGCCCGGCAGGCAGCTGGCTTGAAAGCCACCAGGTCTTTCAATTCTGTTATGAGAACAAGCTGCACAACCAGCAGGTGCCCGACGAAACCAACACCCATCGGGCGGAAACCTCTGTCAGCGATGCATACAAGCGCCTACTGCTTCTGGGCTGTTGCCGGCCTAACCAGCTGAGACAGAACGAGCTGACGCAGGCCTACGAGCTGTTCGAGAACTGGACCGACCTGGTCAATTGTCGGCCGGAGGATAATTCCGACGCGATGTTCGTCATCAACCTCGAACGCGACGCGCCACCGCTGTATCGGAGCCTGGCGCCGGATGCCTCGTCCAGCTACTGCTATGGCTTTGACACCTCGAACCTGTCAAACCTGCTGACGGAATATCTGGCCCTGAAGCGGGAACGCAGGAAAGAGGCTGACGCCCTTCTGGACGTTCCAGTGACCGTCAGCGAGTCGCTGCTCGGCCACCTGAGCCAAGCCCTGGGCATACTGACCAAACGATCCTTTAAGCGAATGTCGAGTTCGGGAACGCTGCAGGTGTGCCTGGGCTTAAGCGCTCTTCACTATTATTGTTCGGGACAGGTGGAGTTCAGCCAGTTCGTTAAATCGCACCTGGAAAACCACGATCACGTCGAGGATGACGAAAACATCTTCCTGTCCAGGGCTCGCCGCAGGGAAGACGCCTGGGCCGGTGCCTTCGATGCAGGCCCGGGAGACAGCTTCGTATCCCCGGATACCCCCATTCAATTCCGTGGCGCCGATGGCCGCATCCAGAACGGCACAGAGAAAGGTGTCCTCCACAAGCAGTACCGCGTATCCCTGATCAACACCAGTCCCGGGGGCTATTGCCTCAACTGGGACGCTGAGGTGCCAGCCACATTGCAGGCTGGCGAAATCCTGGGCGTTCGCGAGCAGAATGAGCACCCCTGGAGCATTGCAGTGATCCGCTGGATCCGACAGGTACGCCAGCAGGGTACACAGGTCGGCGTGGAGTTGCTGGCACCCAATGCAGCCCCCTGCGGAGTGAGACTGATCCAGAAAGTCGGAAATAGCAGTGAGTTTCTGCGAGGCTTGTTACTGCCCGAGCTCAGTGCTATCGGCCAACCAGCCACCTTGATCGCGCCGCGCCTGCCCTTTCAGACAGGTAACCGCATATCCCTCCTGCACGACAGCCGGGAAGATCAGTGCCAATTGAACCGACGCATTTCGGCAACCGGCAGTGTCAGCCAATTCGAACTCAAATTCATCAATCTGGGTAGCAGTCAGGGCGGACAGGGTAACGAATCAAACGGCCGGCGTTCGAACCAGGGCGGCACCAGTGAGGACGAATTCGATTCGCTATGGCCCTCTCTTTGACGCAGGTCACATGATGACCCGCTTGGGAGAGGTTGAGGCAACCGGCAACGCATTCTAGAATAAAAAAGAAAGATGGCGCTCAGGGTGTTAGAGTTGCAACACCCTTCGAGTAAGACCATCTACCGGACTAGCAATTTCTGACGAAAGAACACTGTGCGCATGCTCATGTGCGCAAATCCGATAGTCTCGGCCGGCAGAGGTTCGAGGCCTTCACGAGATACTCACCGCATGCAGAAAAAGAACGAGACGACGCACCTGCTCATTCTCGACCCGTCGCAGAACGATGCTGAAAAACTCGTCAGTCTACTTCGTAATTCAGGTCGTGCCACGCGCGCGCACAGGATCACCTCAGAAGAAGACCTGCTGGAGACCCTGAACAACGGCAACTGGGACCTGTTCCTCGCCCGCGACACAGAACAGGAATGTTCAGCTGAAACAGCGCTGGGTCATATCCGGCGTCTGGATAAAGACGTTCCTTTCGTGCTGCTGACCAACGAGTTCAACCGCGAAAAATCCGCGGCCTTCCTGAAACTGGGAGCTCAGGACGTCGTCCCCTTCGATGACCAGGAACTGCTGACACTGATACTCAACCGGGAGCTGAGCAACCTGGGCGAACGCCGTCGCAGGCGACTCCTCGAGTCACACCTGCGGGACTCCGAGCAGCGCTGTCAACTGCTGCTGGAAAGCTCCAAGGATGCCATCGCCTACGTCAATGACGGCATGCACGTGTATGCCAACCAGTCTTACCTGGAGTTCTGCGGCTACCACGACATCGATGAGTTGATGTGCATACCCATACTCGACACCCTGGCACCTGAAAGCCAGGAAGCCTTCCGCGATTTCATGAAGGCTTTTGCCGAGTCCCGTGAAGACGGCAAGCAGCTTAAGTGTGTCACGCGCCGCAGCGACGACACGGAAATCAGCGTGATCATGCAGGCCTCTGCCGCAACCTACGATGGCGAGCCCTGCATACAGATCGTCCTGCGCCCGGAACAGGACAACGCAGAACTTGAAGAAAAGCTACGCCAGATCAGCAGCCAGGATCTGATGACAGGCCTTTACAACCGTCAATACCTGATGGACCAACTGACCGCGACCATTGCGCGCGCGCAGGAAGGTGGTCAGGTCGGCGCTCTCGCCTATATCGCGCTCGACAACTTTACTCCGGTCAAAAGCCAGGTCGGTATCGCCGGCGCAGACCTTATCCTCAGCGACGTCGCCAATATTCTGCGCGAACATGGCGATAGCAATATGACGCTGGCCCGCCTCAGTGACGATGCTTTCGCGCTACTGGCGTACCCCTGCGATGAAAAGCACATGTTTGAGATTTGCGAAAGCCTGCGTAAGGCCATTGAAGATCACCTGTTTGAGATTTCCGGGAAAACGGTTCAGGTAACCTTCAGCATCGGGATCGCAGCCATCGCCGAAAACGCGCCCAAACCGCAGGATCTCCTTGGTCGCGCCCATACGGCATCGTCGGACGTCCGTAAACGTGAGGGCAAGCCGCAAGGCAACGGTGTGGTGATCTACAACCCGGCCTCCTACGAAATCAGCGACGATGACAATTCTGTTGCCGCCATTCAGCGGGCACTGGACGAAGACCGCTTCCGCCTCCTGTTCCAGCCGATTATCAATCTGCGGGGCGAAGGCGAAGAACACTACGAAGCCTTCCTGCGCATGCTGGACAACAAGGGCGAAGAGGTCTCTCCCTACGACTTCCTACCGCCAGGTGGTCCATCGGAAATGGCAGCCAAAATCGACCGCTGGGTAGTCCTGCAGACGATCAAACATCTGTCGACGCACCGATCCAAAGGCCACGATACACGCCTGTTCCTGAACGTTACGACGGAAACCATCGTGGACAAGACCTTCACGTCCTGGCTGTCTGTCGCATTGAAAGCCGCCCGATTGCCCGGTGACTCCCTGATATTCCAGCTCTCGGAAGGTGATACTACCACCCATCTGAAGCAGGCCCGGGAATTCTCGAAATCGTTGCGGGAGCTCCATTGCAAGATATCCATCAGCCGCTTCGGTTGTGCCCTGAACCCCTTCAACACGCTGAAGCACGTGGATGTCGACTATGTGAAACTGGACGGTTCCTTCACCGAGGAAATCCAGAAGAGCGAAGAAGCCAAGGAAAACGTCAAGGAAATGGTTCGCTCACTGCAGAACAGCGGCAAACTGACGATTGTACCGCTGGTGGAAAATGCATCCATACTGTCAACGCTCTGGCAGGCGGGCGTGAATTATATCCAGGGCTATTACCTGCAAGCGCCGGTCCCCGAGATGAACTACGACTTCGGCGAACAGTAGATCGTTATGCCACCAAAAAAATGGGCGGGGAATTCCCCGCCCATTTTGCATTTCACATCAACGAACAACCGTCTCAAATATCAATCTGCTCCAGCGTATCGCTGTCACGAAACCCAATAAGGTAAAGAATCGCATCCAGTCCCAGGGTCGATATCGCGTGGCGGGCAGACTCCTTGACCAACGGTTTGGCGCGAAAAGCTACACCGAGACCGGCCTGGCTCAACATCGGCAGATCGTTGGCACCGTCGCCGACTGCAATCACCTGCTCGCGGCGAACGTGCTCCCGCTCGGCAATCTCCAGTAGCAGCTGTGCCTTGCGCTGACCATCGACAACCTGACCGGTGACACGCCCGGTGACATGACCGTCCTCGATCTCCAGCTCATTGGCATAGATATAGTCAATACCCAGCTTGCGCTGCAGCTCGCGGGCAAAGTACGTGAAGCCGCCCGACAGAATTGCCGTACGGTACCCCAGGCTGCGCAGTGTCCGGATCAGGCGTTCCGCCCCCTCGGTCAATTTAAGGCGCGCCGAAACCTTCTCCAGCACCTGGGCATCCAATCCCTTGAGCAGCGCAACCCGTTGGGTGAAACTCTGCACGAAATCCAGCTCTCCCCTCATAGCACGCTCGGTGATGGCGGCCACTTCCTCGCCAACACCGGCTTCCCGGGCCAGTTCGTCGATGACTTCCGCCTCGATGAGTGTCGAATCCATATCGAACACGACCAACCGGCGGTTTCGCCGGAAAATCGAATCTTCCTGGAACGCGATATCGACATTCAGCTCACTGGCGATTTGCAGGAAGTCAGCACGCAACTGGTCCAAATCGGCCGGTTTGCCACGGACCGAAAATTCCACGCACGCTATCCGGTTGCGGGCGGCATCCAGAGACGGGCGTCCCGACAATCGGGTGATCGTGTCGATATTCAGCCCATGACGGGCGGTAATGCCGGAAACCCGTGCGATCTGATCCGCGCTGATATCCCGCGCCAACAGGGTCACGATGTAGCGAGCCCGATTGCGCCCCGCAGCCCATTGATCGTAATCCTCCTGACTGACCGGGGCGAAACGCACATGAAGCCCCAATTCGTGTACCCGAAACAGGACATCCTTCAGCAGCAGCGGCGCCTTGGTTTCGTCAGGGATTTCCACCAGGATGCCCCAGGTCAGGTGGTCGTGAATGACCGCCTGACCGATATCCAGGATGCGGGCGCCATAGTGCGCCATGATGCCGGTGATTTCGGAGGTCAGGCCGGGTTTATCGTGCCCGGACACGTTGATCAGGACGCGTTCACTCACTGTCGTCTTGTCCTTCAGTAGCGGGAGCGGCGACCTCCGCCGCCTCCACGTCGATACGATCCACCCGCTGCAAGCCGCGCGGCAGCTTGTGCCCGCGCCGTCCCCGCTCACCCAGATAGTGCTCGAGGTCGGAGAATTGCAGTTTCATGTGGCGCTTGCCAGCCTGTACCACCAACACATCATCGCGCCGGAACAGGGCAACGGCCGTCACATACTCTTCCCGTGACTGCACGCGGGAACCGGGGATGCTGATGATCTTGTTACCCTTGCCCCGCGCCAGCTCAGGAAGTTCGGACAACGGGAACACCAGCATACGGCCTTCGTTCGACGCCGCCGCCAGGAAGACATCATTCCCCCGAGGCACCAACAACGGCTGCATGACCCGCCCGCCCTTGGGTAAGCTGAGCGCCGCCTTGCCGGCCCGGTTCTTGGCAAACAGGTCGCTGAGGTTGGCAACGAAGCCATAACCCGCATCGCTCGCCATCAGAATTTTCTGCTCAGGATCCCCCATGACCAGGGCTTCGAAACCGGCACCTGCCGGCGGATTGACCCGTCCGGTCAGGGGCTCGCCCTGCCCTCTAGCCGACGGCAGTGTGTGCGCTGGCACCGAGTAGCTACGCCCCGTCGAATCGAGAAACACGACCTGCTGGTTGTTTCGGCCATGCACCGAAAGGAAATAACGGTCTCCCGCCTTGTAACTCAACCCCGCGGGATCGATATCATGTCCCTTGCCGGCGCGTACCCAGCCTTTTTCGGAAAGCACGACCGTTACCGGCTCGCTGGTCACCAGATCCGCTTCACTGAAGGCGCGCGCCTCTTCTCGCGCGACGATCGGCGAGCGACGATCGTCGCCATAGGTTTCGGCGTCCGCCTGCAACTCGGTTTTCACCAGATCCCGCAGAAGTGCTTCAGAGCCCAGCGTCCGCTGCAGGTAATCACGCTCCTGCTGCAACTCGTCCTGCTCACCCCGGATCTTCATTTCCTCCAGCTTGGCCAAGTGCCGCAATTTCAGCTCGAGGATGGCTTCCGCCTGCTCGTCACTCAGACCAAACCGCGCCATCAGCACCGGCTTTGGTTTATCTTCACTGCGGATAATCTCGATGACTTCGTCGAGATTCAGGTAGGCAATCAACAGGCCTTCCAACAGGTGCAGGCGGGAGAGCACCTTGTCCAGGCGATACTGGAGACGGCGGCGCACCGTGACGGTCCGATAGCTCAGCCACTCGCTCAGCATGGCCCTCAGGTTCTTGACTGCTGGACGGCCGTCGATACCGATCACGTTCAGGTTGACCCGATAGGTTCTCTCCAGGTCCGTACTCGCAAAGAGATGAGCCATCAGACCGTCGACATCGATACGGTTGGAACGCGGGACAATGACCAGCCGGGTCGGGTTCTCATGGTCCGACTCGTCACGCAGATCAGCCACCATCGGCAGTTTCTTGGCCTGCATCTGCGCAGCGATCTGCTCCAGAACCTTGTTGCCGGAAACCTGGTGTGGCAAATCAGTGATCACTACGTCACCGTTCTCCAGCAGCCAACGAGCGCGCATCCGCAGCGAGCCACGACCGGTTTCGTAGAGTTGACGCAAGTCGGCGCGCGGCGTCACGATTTCCGCGCCGGTGGGGAAGTCAGGTCCTTTCACGTGTTCGCAGAGATCGTCAACGGTCGCCAGCGGGTCGTCGAGCAAGCGTATACAGGCCGCCGTGACCTCGCGCACGTTGTGCGGAGGGATGTCCGTCGCCATACCCACCGCAATCCCGGTCGTGCCATTGAGCAGGACATGGGGCAGGCGTGCCGGGAGTGTCGACGGCTCATCGAGGGTTCCGTCAAAGTTCGGCGTCCAGTCCACAGTCCCCTGCCCCAACTCCGACAGCAGTACCTCCGCGAATGCCGACAGGCGCGCCTCGGTATAACGCATCGCGGCAAAGGATTTGGGATCGTCTGGAGAACCCCAGTTGCCCTGACCGTCAACCAGCGGATAACGGTAGGAGAACGGCTGGGCCATGAGCACCATGGCCTCATAACAGGCGCTATCGCCGTGGGGATGAAATTTACCCAGGACATCACCGACAGTACGCGCCGACTTCTTATATTTGGCGGTCGCTTTCAGCCCCAGCTCGGACATGGCATAGACGATGCGGCGCTGTACCGGTTTGAGACCGTCCCCGACATGCGGCAGGGCCCGATCCAGGATGACGTACATCGAATAATCGAGATAGGCCTTCTCGGTATATTCCCGTAGGGCGACTCGCTCGAAGCCCTCATCCGTGGCTTGATACTCTGGCATGGAAGCCTCTTTGTGGTTATGACTGACGGCTGGCCGCCGGGCCAGGGCCCAGTTAGCCAATCCCGTATTATAGGAAGGCACTCGGCGCAGACCAACCTTCGTAACATCGCGCCAGGGTCACTGACATAACACTAATGCCAACGACCCGGCGTTGCGGATTATACGCATGGAGCCCGAGGGACGCTTTCCATAATCTCCTGCCATTGGCCGAAAGGATTAAAGGCAGCACATGCAATCATCGGAAGACATTTATAACCCATCGAACTGACGACGAATCCTGGCGGATTCCCCTGGACGCAGTATGAAGCGAACATTGCGCGCCTGTCTGCAAGCCCTGATGTCGGCCCTCACCAACGGTGTGGTGGCTCTGGCATTGATGCTCCTGATGGAGTTCTGTATCAGCGGCAATCTGCGAATGTATCTGCCTTACGTCTATGCGGCAGGTGCGATCAGCGTCATTATTTTCTTCATTACACTGCCCCGTCAGCTGTCTTACTGTTCCCGCAACGCTTACTGCACGATGAACAAAACCTCTACAACCCCGACAAAATCCAGCCCCTTCCGGCCCTCCTGACCCCCCACGGTAGCCACCAACACTCCGGCAACATACTAACCACGTAGACTCTCATACCGACCATCTGTTTTTAGGTCATTATCTGCACAAGCAACTACACTGAACAATAGCGTGGCAGTATGACCGCTTAGTGGCCAGGACGCGGGTAGGACTCGATAAGAGACACAACTCGAGATCAAGGAGACCGCCACCAGAGCGGCCCGGGAGGGGTATACATGACTCTTCGTAGCAAGCTACTGGTCCCATGCTCGATCATGGCCTTGGGATTGATCATCATTGGAGTGATGTCCTATTTCATTAGCTCGGAGCTGGTGAATAATACGCATACTCTTCAACAGGTTTACCTACCCAGCACCAGCGCCGTTCTCAATGCGGACCGAGATCTCTACCAGGCACTTACCGCACAACAGGACTACATCGCCGCCATCTCCGAGAAAAAGGATGGCAGTAGCTTCCGAAAAGATTACGAGGACAACGCCAAACAAGCCTGGGATCGCATGAAACTCTTCCAGGCCAAGGTGACCAGTCCAGAAGCAAAGGCATTGCTACAGTCATTCGACGACAGTTACCAAACCTGGAAGCAGGCCGCCGATAAGGTCTTTCAGGAGGCCGATGCCGGGCAGACATCTCAGGCCTGGGCCGACTCCCTGGGACCGGTCAACGACAAATTCCAGAGTTTGCGGGACATCTATAACAAAGCGGGTGAACTGGCGGACAGGGAGGCTCGCGACCTTGCCGAACAGTCCGCTGCCAATGGCCGGGAAGGAACCCTAAGTACGCTGATCATCTTCATCGTAACGCTCGTCCTCAGCGGTGCCATCATGTTCTGGGCACTCCGCATGATATTGAAATCCGTCAGTGAGCTGCGTAACCGTATCGACGACATGGCCGAAGGCGAAGGCGACCTGACAGCGCGAATTCCGGTGACATCCAAGGACGAGCTGGGCGAACTCGCCGAACGTTTCAACAAGGTACTGGCCAATCTGCAAGGCATGATCCGCAACGTCAAGGGACACTCGGTGGAACTCAAGTCCGGCGCAGAAAAACTCAATGGCGCCGCACACGAAAATCGCCAGAGCGTCGCGCGCCAAACCGACGCCATCAATATGTCGGCCACTGCGGTTAACCAGATGCAGAGCGCCATCCAGGATGTTGCCAACAACGCCTCATTGGCAGCGGAACAGACACGCCTGGCCCGGACTCACGGAGATACTGTCACCGGCACGATCAACCGCTCGACCTCACAGATCAGGGCTCTGGCGGACAGGATGCAGGAGGCGGTACAGGTTATCCAGAAACTCGCGGCGGACTCCGGGAACATTGTTTCGGTCCTGGATGTGATTCGCGGCATCGCCGAGCAAACCAACCTGCTCGCACTGAACGCCGCCATCGAGGCCGCCCGCGCCGGAGAACAGGGCCGAGGGTTTGCCGTTGTCGCCGACGAAGTGCGCACCCTGGCCAGTCGCACACAACAGTCGACGGAAGATATACAGCGCATGATTCAAACGCTGCAGGAGGGGGTCGGCCAAGCCGTACAGGTCATGGAATCCGGCAGCAATCAGGCGGAAGAAACCGTTTCCCTGGCCGAAGAAGCCCAGTCGGCGCTACTCGGGATCCTGGAGTCTATCACCCAGATCAACGATATGAGCATCAGCATCGCTTCCGCCACGGAGCAGCAATCCCAGGTGGTTGAAGACGTCAACCGTAACGTCACGGAGATCAGTGATCAGGCTCACCAAAACGACGTACGGTCGAAAGAGATCAGCGAGATCAGCAGCAACCTCACCATTCGGGCGGAAGAACTGCATGGCCAGGTGAGCCGTTTCAGGGTTTAAGCGCGCGGCCGCCATTCGGCGGCCTGCGCAGCTGTAGCCTCAGCCGGCCGGGGCGGCACTCGATACGGTCCAGGTAGCGGTGGACCCAGACATGCCCCGGACGCAGGGCATCAAAGCGGAAAACCGGGTGCCGACGCATCCAGCAGCGAACACCCCATTGCAGTACCGGCCTCAGGGGCACCAGTACACGTCGTAACGGGCCAAGACGGAGATCGGTAATGCGAGAGGCCCTGACCCAAAACACACCTTCGGCGGAGACATACTCCAACCGTCCCTCAAGCACCAGGCAACCAATAATCGCTTCTCTCGTGCGGGAGCTTCGCGCGATATTCGCTTCCAGCCTCAATCTGTCTTCGGACTGAATCGTCAAGCGGGGGTCGACCAGCCCCCAGGCACCGCCCCCTTTGGCCAATGTCGCCACCAGATGTCGCTCGATATCCTGTTCACTGATGTCGTAGGAATAGGTCAATGACCGGCTGATGCGATCGGCAGTCTCCCCGAGCCAATCCGACAACACCGAGACAAAAGGCCGCCCCTCATTCGGTTTACCTTCATTCTCCTGAACTCGACGATCCTGCCCGGTACCGCGCTCCATACAACATTCTCGCTCGCTTAGCAGACCGCGATGAGTCTATGCATCCGCCAACATCGCTGTCCAGGCCGATAAGGCCAACAGGTACCCCATACGTTGGTAGAATTGTGGTTACTACGCATTGTCAAGTATTTTCTTAAACAAGGACAATAAAACACTCAGCACACACCAAAGGCATAGAACAGGATGAACGTCATGGAACCGGAATTCGACGAACGCGTTGTTGTTCCGAGCAACAACTAACGACAACAAGCCAGCGATACACTCTGTCCACGACATAGTTCGACGGCTTGAATGAGAAACGTTGAAGCCTGCCGGTGACGACCGGTTTGAATATCTGTGTGCCCGGGTAAAGTTATCCGGGCACACGCCCCTCCTGTGTCGTTTAACCAAATTTTTTCGACGACCTCTGGTGGCCAGTCAACGACTCTGGCAAGCTAGCCACTTCACTGCTATACATAGTTAGCTAGCTTTTTGTTCTTAAGAGAGCCTTAAGATATCTTCATTCTCTTAATGAATAACGGATTTGCCGGTGTCGTATCTGATGGCTCCTCCTTCTGTGGGGGTCTCCACCCAGGATATCCGACCCGGATTTGGCCGCCACGTCTGCCGTTACTGTCTAACATCGACAGGACATGATGACGTCGAGCGATCCGGTTATCAGTACGTTGTCGATAATGCGATCAAACGCTTTCATGACACCCGTTTTTCCAGAGTTCGATGCCCTGAAGCATTTATTGAAACAACAGTCAGACTCTGTCTGGACCGCCAGCTTTCAGGGATTGACGCTGCGTACGGCACTGCAGCCCATCTTCAGCATTTCGCATAAGCGAACGGTTGGCTATGAGGCGTTGATACGGGCATTCGATAACGATGGATCCCCCGTACTGCCGATCCATTTGTTCTCACTGCCATCCAGCGAACCGGAAAACGTCTTGCTGGATCGCTTGTGCCGCTACCTGCATGTCCGTAATTTCTCCACGCTGTCTGACGACGTGAACTGGCTGTTCCTCAATGTATCCCCGCAAGCCGTAGCCAGCGGCGCCCGTTACGACTCCTTTTTTGGCCAGCTGCTGACGAAAACCCAGTTCCCGTCCCATCGCGTGGTTGTCGAAATCGTCGAGCAACCCACGGACGACGCCGCACGACTACGCGAAACCGTCCAGTACTACCATGAGCTCGGCTGCCTGATCGCCATTGACGACTTCGGAGCCGGTCATTCCAATTTCGAACGCATCTGGAACCTGGGGCCGGACATCGTCAAGCTTGACCGCCAGATCCTGGTCCGTGCGACCGATGATAAGCGCGCGCGCCAAATTCTCAACGGGATCGTCTCCCTGCTCCACCAATCGGGCTGCCTGGTGCTCCTGGAAGGTGTGGAGACGAGGGATCAGGCAATGATCGCGGTAGATGCCGGCGTCGACTTCGTGCAAGGCTTTTTCTTCCAAGTGCCCAGTATTGCCCTGGATCGGGTCATCACCTCCGGCGCCGATTTCGACTCGCTGCTGCAGGACTACAAGAGCCAGTCCAACGAACACGCGGACCCCACCGAACAACTGACCGGATTCTTTGAGGCCCGCTTCCGCGGTGCCATGGGGGCGCTCAAGCGTGGGGAAGCACTTTCCAGCGCCAGCCAGCACCTGCTTTCCCATCACGCGGTATCACGTTGCTACCTGATCGGCAGCGACGGTGTCCAACTGGGCGATACCCTGCTCGCCTCCCACCTTACCAACGGTCTCGACCCACGCTTCCGCCCACTGGAAAATACTACCAGCGCCGATTGGTATCGCCAGCATTACCTTCGACGGGCAATGCAAGCTCCCGATGTCCTGCAGGTCACACGCCCTTACCTGTCTGTCACCGGCGCCCATATGTGTGTCACGTTGTCCTGTGCCTTCGAGAAAGATGGCGAACATCAGGTGCTCTGCTGCGATATCCTGTCCCTGTAAAACGCTTGGCCCGCCTCCAGACTGTGGCACAATAGGCGCCCCGGAACAGGAAGCTCCCGGATTCGACTAATACCGAGTAGGTTCCCATGCGCATCATCCTGGCTCCGATGGAAGGTCTGGTTGACCCAATCACCCGCGACCTGATCACTCGCCTCGGCGGAGTGGATCAGTGCGTTACCGAATTCGTCCGCATTACCAACACCCTGCTACCCCCCAAAGTGTTCTATCGCCTGGCACCTGAACTACTCACAGAAGGGCGCACAGCGGCAGGCACTCCCGTCGTCGTCCAATTACTCGGCAGTGACCCGGTCTGCATGGCCGAAAATGCCTGTCAGGCTGCCGCCCTGGGCGCACCGGCAATCGACGTGAATTTCGGGTGTCCGGCAAAAACCGTCAACCGGCACCGTGGGGGTGCGGCCCTGCTGCGTGAACCCGAGTTGATGCAACGGATTGTGGAAGCCCTGAGGCAGGCGGTTCCGAAAGCGATTCCGGTAACGGCAAAGATGCGTCTCGGATATGACGATACCGCCCTGACCCTGGATTGCGCCCGTGCGCTGGAGGCGGCGGGGGCCGCGGAGATTACCGTCCACGCGCGCACCAAAGTCGAAGGCTACCGGCCGCCAGCCCACTGGCATTGGCTGGCCACGATTCGCGAAGCGGTCTCGGTGCCGGTCGTCGCCAATGGCGAAATCTGGACATGCGATGACTACGACACCTGCCGAACCGTCAGCGGCTGTGACGACGTCATGCTCGGTCGCGGGCTGGTGGCTCGCCCGGATCTCGCCCGGCAGATTCAACGGGGCCGCCGGCACGCTCCCGCAGAACCTCTAGACTGGGCGGGTGTAACACCCTTGCTGCGGGAGTTCTTCGCGCGCATGCTGGCGACGGCAACACCCGCTCAGGCGGCAGGACGTTTGAAACAGTGGCTGACTTACCTGAGACAGACCTACCCCGCGGCGGCAGAACTGTTCCTTCAGATCAAGCGCAGCACTGAGCCGGAGGCTATCTTCAGCCTGATCGACAAAGGCGCGCAACATCTTCCCCAGACACCCTACAACCGGCGGGACGAGATCCCACTCATGGATGCCTGCGGCTGACGTTCCCCTCTCGCTCATCTTGACATTCGTCAAGCAGCAGGAAACCTTCGGCGGAATGGCGCATCATAGCAATAGGGACAGCGGTCTCCCAAAAGGGCGTTAGGTTGTCGCCATAATGGAGTGTCTCGGAAGTCTGTGACTCACTCGACCGTCAGAGGAGTACCTGCATGACCGAAGATGTCTCCGACTGCGACGAAGACCCTGTCACCAACGAAGCCCGCCGACGCTTTCTGGTCACCGCAACCTCCGTCATTGGCGCGATTGGGGTTGTGGGGGCAGCCGTTCCCTTTATTGCGTCCTGGGAGCCCAGCGCCAGGGCAACAGCAGCCGGCTCACCGGTCGACATCAGTATCAAGAAGCTCGAGCCCGGCCAGATGGTTACGGTCTCGTGGCGTTCCAGACCGGTCTGGGTCTTGCACCGCACCCCGGAACAGCTTGCTACATTAAGCAAACTCAACGACGCCTGTAAGGATCCGGATTCCAAGGCCGACCAACAGTTCAGCCCCAAGGTACAGAACATTTACCGGTCACTGGAACCGGCCTATTTCGTCTGCGTCGGTATCTGCACTCACCTTGGCTGCATCCCGGACTACAAGCCGACACCGCATTCTCCTGAAATGGGGCCCCAATGGCTTGGCGGTTTTTTCTGCCCCTGCCATGGTTCTCACTACGACCTGGCCGGAAGAGTGCTGAAAGGAAGCCCGGCGCCGCTCAACCTGCCGGTGCTTCCCTACTATTTCCTGAACGACCGCGAGATCCGCGTCGGCACGTTGGCCGATGGGTCAATGAAGGACTGGAAGCCCAATACCTGGTGATTGCCGTAACAGGCCCGACTCACCGGCGCCCCTTGTCACGGCAGGCCAAAACCAGTGCCCAGAATTCGGAAAAATCGTTCACCACTACATCTGGTTTATGGGGGTGACGAGGCGTTCCCGGGAAAATCTTGCGCAGCCAGGGCAGATCCCAAAGCGCACCGTTGAAAAACACCCCCGTGATACCGGCCCGTTTGGCGGACACGATATCCGTGGTGCTGTCCCCGACATACCAGACATCCGGCCCGGCGGTACACCCCAGGTTATCGATAGCCCGAAGCAGTTGGTCGGGATGAGGCTTACGCAAGGGAGTATCGTCCCCACACACATTGGTGTCGAACAGCTCCACCCAGCCAGTCCCATCGACTGCCGCCAGCTCGTGCTCGAAAAATTCCCGATCCCGATTGGTAATCACCCCAACCTTGACGGGCAGATCCCTCAACGCCACTAACATACGCCGCACCTGGGGTTCGAATGGCTGCACCTGTCCATAATGCTTGCGGTAGTGATGGTTGAAGGCTTTGTGAGCAATGATCTTCGCGTCCTGGTCTTCGCCAAACAAGACTTCGAAGATGTCGGTGCGAGATATCTTGCGGTCCGCCTTGATCTTGGGATGCAGCTGGCCATAGCTGCGGACATACTCCACCAGTCTGGCGTCCTCGGGAGAACGGCTGTCCTCAGGACTCACCAGCCGATCCTGAAGGCCCAGCGCCTTAAGCTCAGGCAGCATGTCATCGACCGCGTGGTACATGGCGTCCAGGGTATCGACCAGCGTCGCGTGCCAGTCGAAGAGAATCAGGGTGGGTGCTGTCAGGCGGGCGACCGACGGGTGCCAGTCGGCCTCGATGCGAGGCGGTGGCGGCTCCGGTGCCGGATAGGACGGCGGACGATTCGCCTCAACGGAAATATCGAAAGCTTCGGGGCAATGCAACTGCACATTGACCAGCACATCGACCAGTTGGTCGAAACTATCAACCACAGCGTCAGGCGGCAGCTCCCCGTTTCCCTCGAAGTTCTGCTCGATCCAATCCCGCTCCCAACGTGCGCCGTTGTAAAACACCGCCGTCACACCGGCGTTGCGGGCCGTCAGCATGTCGACATAGCTGTCCCCTACGTACCAGACATCCGGTCCCGGCTCGACATCGAATGCAGACAATGCCGATAAGATCACTTCCGGCGCTGGCTTATAGTCGATCACGTCATCGGCGCATACCGTGGTATCGATCATGTCCTGCCAGCGCCCGTCATCGACCAACCGGATTTCCTTATCGAGAAACTCCCGGCTGCGATTGGTGGCGACTCCGAGACGGATTCCGAGTCGGTGAAACAGCGTCAGATAATCGAGTACGCCTTCCTGGAAGGGTTTCACTTTGCCGAAGTGATGCCGGTAACAGGCATTGTAGGCCCGGTGGGCAATACCCTTGGCTACCCGGTCCGGGCCGAAAATGGCGTTGAAGATATCGGTGCGCGATACGCGGCGCTCAGCCAGGATACGGGGATGCAGGCGCCGGAATATGCGAATGTAACGAACCAGTTTCGCATCTTCCGGCGTTTTGCATTGATGCTCCGGTAACAGCCGCTCGACCAGCCCCAGTGACTCCAGCTGCGGCAGCATTTCCTCCATGGCGCTGAACATCGCATCCAGCGTATCGACCAGGGTACCGTGCCAATCGAACAACATGACACGGGGAGGCACTAGGGGCGCATTGCTGATCGACATGGGGCTTCGCTTCCGGATTTTGGTCGAGGTTACCTTAAGCGTAGCGTCCAATCAGCCACGAGGGAAAACACAAAAGACGGCAAAACGATGAACCAGCCTAGCCAAAGCGGCTGATATGCCCTGGAATGGCGTTCAACGCACAGACATCCATCGCCCCGCCGAGCTTTATCGCCTCCTTCGGCATACCGAAAACCACACAGGAAGCCTCGTCCTGCGCCAGCGTCTGGGCTCCGGCTTCACGCATGGCGACCAATCCTCGGGCACCGTCGTCCCCCATCCCCGTCATGATAACGCCCATGGCGCTATTGCCTGCGCACTGGGCCACTGAGCGAAACAGGACATCGACAGAGGGTTTATGACGATTCACTGGCGGGCCATCGAACACCCGGACCCGGTATTGGGCACCGCTACGCACCAGCTGCATATGCCGCCCCCCCGGCGCGATCAGGGCCAATCCCGGCCGCACCCGGTCGCCATCCTTTGCCTCCGCGACGTCGATCGAGCAGAGCCCGTTGAGCCGGTTGGCAAACGCGGCGGTAAACTGTTCCGGCATGTGTTGAACGACAGCGATACCCGGACACCCCGGCTGCAGCTGGCTCAACACACGTTCCAAGGCCTGGGTTCCCCCCGTCGACGTACCGATGGCAACAATCTTGTCGGTCGTCCGATAGCCGCCGCGGGCCAAGGCGGGTGATACAGAGGCGGGCTCCGCCGCCTTCGTCACGGTCGCCGGCGAGGGTGCCGAGGCGAGGGTTCTAGGTCTGGACAGCGCCGCTTCCTTGACGGCCCGGGCCAGGTCACGTCCCATGGCCTCAAGATTCTCGCGAACGCCGACGCTGGCCTTGGTGAAAATACTGACGGCTCCCGCCGATAGCGCTTCCAGCGTGATTCTGGCGCCCTTTTCCGTCAGTGTGGAACACACGACGACCGGCGTCGGACGCTCTGACATCAGCTGCCGCAGGAAGGTCAAGCCGTCCATGCGCGGCATTTCCATGTCAAGCACGATCACATCCGGCCAATCCTTTGCCATGCGCTGTTGAGCGAAGATCGGATCGGCGGCGGAACCAATGACATCGATACCGTTATCTCTCAGACAGTGCGTAAGCACCTGCCTGACCAGCGCGGAATCATCAACGATAAAAGCCCGGGGTCGCTGTTGGTTCATAAGGCCTCCTTGCGGCGTGCCGGCACGAACTGGACTGTCACTTTACCCGTCATACCATTTACTTCAATCCGGCGCGGCAGAGGGCCTCCAGTGTCGACCCGGCTGAAGTGCCAGCCGAGCTCTCCGGCGCGGGCATGAATGTATTCGATGTTTCGTGCTCCGACCGAGAAGGGCGTCTGCAGCGTTTCCCCGTTCGCCAACAAGAGTCGGCTCCCCCCATAGAGTTCCATAACGTAGTCCCCGGGTTGGCTTTCCCAACTCCGCATATCGTCCAGGAACTTTGTCATGACCTGGTCAGCATAGTAACCATCGCGCCTGACCAAAGTTCCCTGCGACTTCGGGGTCTCCGGCAACAGGATGTGACAGAACCCAAGAATCCGGCGTTCGGGATGCCAGAGCACGATGGAGGCACAGGAGCCCAACAGCGTACGCACGCCTTCGGGAATCACGCCAAAGACGTATTCTCCGGGATTGATATAACGCGGCGTCACCAGGCGTCACGACTCCTTGCGGTAGGTTGCAGGTGCGATCGTACTGAGCGGCAGCCCCAGCCCTTGAACCGTTTCCGAGTGCCCCAGGAACAGATAGCCTCCGGGCACAAGCTGCAACAACACGCGTTGGAGTATTTTCCGCTTGGCCGCAACGTCGAAATAGATCAGGACATTGCGAATGAAGATCACATCAAAACGCCCCAGGTCGCCCGGCAACGGTTCATTCAGGTTCATCGGACGAAACTCGATACGCCGGGCCAACTGGGGATTGACCTGAAAGTAGCCGGCGCGACTTCCGGTGCCCCGCAGGCAGTAACGCACAAGACAGTCCCGCGACATCTGGCTTTCCTGAGCGACCGGGTAGATACCCTGACGGGCCTTATCCAGCACACTGCGGGACAGGTCGGACGCCACAATCTCCCACCCCGGTTCCCGGGCCGATTCGGACATGACCATCGCCATGGTATACGGCTCTTCACCGGAGGAGCATGCCGCGCTCCACAGGCGGAGCGGCCGGCGCGACTGGGCGGCGATATCCGTCAGGATCTCAAAATGGCGGGGCTCCCGAAAAAAGCGGGTTTCGTTCGTCGTCAGCAGGTCTATCGCAATCTGACGCTCTTCCGCTGATGTTTTCAAATAGGCGGCATAGTCCGAAAAACCAGGCAGGCGAAGCGCGCGCAAGCGCTTTTGCAAACGGCCGGACACCAGCGCCTGCTTATGGTCCGGCAGAAAGATACCCGAGGCTTCTTTCATCAATCGTTGCAACTGCTGGAAGACCTCAGGTTCGAGAGAAAACGACTGCATGACTCCGCCTGCTACGCCTCCGTTTCCGGAGCCTGGACGCCAGCACTGGCGACACGTCGCAGGTCCTCCACGGATAGCACATTGTCAACGTTCAAGATGATCAGGAACCCGGCATCCTGCCGGGCCATACCTGCGATAAAGTCAGTCCGGATACCGGTTCCGAAACTGGGCGCGGATTCAATGCCGTCGCCTGGGATGTCGAGCACGGCATCCACCGCATCGACCACCAGGCCCATCACCATGGAGCAGTCCTCGCGCTGTAACTCCATGATAATGACACAGGTACGGTGACCCTGAGTTTCGGCGTTATACCCCAACCTGCCGGCAAGATCCACTACGGGCACGACATGCCCACGCAGGTTGATCACACCCCGGATAAAGCTGGGCATCATGGGAACAGGCGTCACCTGGCCGTACTCGATGATTTCCCGGACAATACGGATGGGTAACGCCAAGGCTTCGCCGCGGCACCGAAACGACAGATACTGCTCTGCCAGCTCGTCAATCACGGCCAGTTCTGCGGGCAGCGCTTTCACGTCAGGCTCGCTCATCACAGACCTCCCGGTTATTGGCCGTATGCCACGAATTCCTTATCGGCATTAGCGCCGCCATGCAGATTCGCGACACTGCCCTCACCCCTGTTCGGTTCCAGGGAACGCTGGGGACTGCGAGCGGACGCAGAGTGCTTCAGGTGGCGCAGTTTGAAGAAGGTCACCAGTTCCTGAAGCTGATTCGCCTGGGCACTCATTTCCTCTGAGGTCGCCGCCAGTTCTTCCGAACTGGACGCATTCTGCTGGGTGACTTCATTCAGTTGCGTCATCGCCGCATTGATCTGGCTGACACCGGCGGCCTGTTCTTCAGAGGCCGCCGTGATCTCCTGCACCAGATCCGAGGTTTTCTGAATGTTCGGCAGGATTTCCTGCAGCAAGCTTCCGGCCTGTTCGGCCAGATCCACGCTGCTGCCAGCCACTTCACCGATCTCCCGGGCGGCCACCTGGCTTCGCTCCGCCAGCTTGCGAACCTCTGCAGCAACCACCGCAAAGCCCTTACCATGCTCTCCCGCACGTGCGGCTTCGATGGCCGCATTCAGCGCCAACAGGTTGGTCTGGTAGGCAATGTCATCGATGATGCCAATCTTGTCAGCTATCTGCTTCATGGCAGAAACCGTGTCGCTGACGGCCTTGCCGCCCAGTTGCGCATCCTGGGCCGCCTTCGACGCAATACCGTCGGTGACCTTGGCATTTTCCGTGTTCTGGTTGATGGACGCTGACATCTGCTCCACGGAAGACGTGGTTTCCTCGACACTGGCCGCCTGTTCGCTGGCCGCCTGGCTGAGGGCCTGCGACGTGGCGCTCACCTGATTGGAAGCGGAAGAAAGCGTGTCGGCCGAGCCGCGCACCTCACCCAGGATATGGCCCAGCTTGTCGACCATCTCCTTAAGGGCATACAACAAAGAACCCTTGTTCCTGGTGTCGGTATCGATATCCATGGTCAGGTCGCCATCCGCCACTCGTCGCGTGATCTCGACTGCATAGACCGGCTCGCCACCCAGTTGGCGCACAATGCGTGTCGCGATCCAGTAGCCCATAACCATACCGATCAAAGCCCCCAGCACGATCACGACCAGCATCACTGTACGGCTATTGTGATAGATCGACGTCGTCTGTTGTGCCATGTTCTTGGCGTCATCTTCCTTGAGCGTGACAAAGTCGCTCATATCCTGATCAAGCCCTTCGACAACGGCATGGAAAGGACCAAACAGGAAGTCCCTCAAAGCGATCGTTCCCGCCGGGGTGTAGGGCTCGCTCTTGGCCATCGACATCAGCGTATCCAGCCCCTGGAGATACTTGGGCATCATGATATCGACTTTGTCGAACGACGCCCGGTCCTCCTCCGAAGAGACATACTTATGGGCATCCTTAACCTGCTGCTGATAGGCCGCCATGTCCTTCGATAGCGCATCTTCCATCGACTGGCGCTGTTCCGGCTTATCGGCCAACGCCAGATTCCGGGCATCACGCTCAACATACAGCAGCGAGATGTTGGCCTCCTTGACCCGTGAGATCCCCAGCACATTGTGCTTATAAAGGTGCGTCGCGAGACCGTCCATCTCCGACATGTTGGACATCCCAACCACCCCGACAATGACCATCAGGGCGCAAACGACCATAAAGGCCAGCACCAGACGTGTACGTAATTTCAGATTTCCGAGGAACCCCATGCTCATTCTCCAATTGAAAATCTTGGGCCAAAACAGTTGAGAAGCCTGTCTACGGCATCGCCGCTATCAACCGGTCACTACCGGCATCCGTTTGGTCACACACCTGCCTCAGCAGGCTCCCGATATCCAGAATCAGTGCGACCTCCCCTGACCCCAGGATGGTGGCGCCTCCCACCCCCTTGAGATGTTGAAACAACTGTCCCAATGGCTTGATCACCGTTTGGATTTCTCCGTGCAGACGATCCACGAGAACGCCCGCCGACAAGTTCCCCTGACGAACCACGACCAGGCTCTGACGCTCCGCGGCGCCACCCTTGATCGAGAAGTAATGGCGCAACGCCAGATAAGGCAGCGCCTGGCCTCGAAGTTCCAGATACCCTTCTGCCTTCTGGGCGAGGTGAGCCGGCAGTTCGATACACTCCGTCACCAGCTCCAGCGGAATGACGTAGTACTGCTCTCCCACACTCACCAGGAAACCCTCGATAATCGCCAGCGTCAGCGGCAGGCGAATACGGAAGCAGCACCCACGTCCCGGGCGGTTATCGATCTCAATGGTGCCGCGCAGGCCATCGATATCCTTGCGCACGGAATCCATGCCGACACCACGACCGGAAATGTTCGTTACGGTTTGCGCCGTCGAAAACCCGGGATGGAAAATCAGTTGCAGGACCGACTGCTCGTCGATATCCGCACCAGGCGCGACCAGATCCCGCTCGATCGCTTTCTGCAGGATGCGGTCCGGATCGATGCCCCCGCCATCGTCGCTGACCTCAATGACGATCTGCCCCGACTCGTGAAAGGCATTCAGGGTTACAGTGCCCTGCTCCGGTTTGCCGACTTCAAGACGCCGTTCCGGACTTTCCAGTCCATGGTCGATGGCATTGCGCACCAGGTGAACCAGCGGCTCGTAAATGCGGTCGACCATGGTTTTATCGAGTTCGGTATCGGCCCCCTGGATATCCAGCTTCACCTGCTTGCCGAGGCCATCGCCGGTTTCCCGGATCAATCGGTGGAAACGGTTGAAGGTTTCGCCAATCTCAACCATGCGCAAGCGCAGGGCGGATTCCCGGATGGACTCCACATGGCGACAAAGCTCCTCCGCCCGTTCCGAGATACGCGCCTGAACGCTCTGCTGCGCGGCCAGCCGCATGCCTTCTGCGGCAATGACCAGCTCGCCGACCTGATTGATCAGCTCATCCATCTTGTCGCTGGCAATCTTCAGGTAGGCCGCTCGCCCCAATCGCTCGCGGACGCTGGACTGTTTCTCCAACGCAACCTGCACGGCCTCAGGCGCCACCATCTGCGCATCGACGACCACCTCCCCCAATTTCCGGCCCTGCTCGGCGGACTGCAGGTTGAGTCCCTGCTGAAGTTCCTTTTCCGTCAGCAGCCCGGCCTTTACCAGGATTTCGCCCAGGCGGTGGTCATCCTCGGGCAAGGCCCTGATCAGTTGGATGTAGTCTTCCAACTGACTCTCGGGCGGAAGGATACGAATGGTTGCCAGATCGTCGAGAAACTCGAAGACCTGTTCGATGTCCGCTTTGGTCGTATCGCCAAGGAGGTTGATTTCCAGGCCGAAGTAGCACTGCTCAGGATCAAAATCTGCCAGGTCGTCCGGAAGCTCGTCCGCGATATAGATCACTTCGGTGAGCTGGCCCAACCGCCCCAGGTATCGCAGGAAGGACGCGGGATCGAATCCGCTGCGGAACAACTCGCGATCGAAACGGAGGGAAATATGCCATGCCTGATCGCGTTGGTCCGATGCCGGAGAAACCCGTTCGAAGGTCCCCCGCTCCTGATGCTGTCCATCCTGCGCAACCGGCAGATCGGCTCCGGAACGCTGGACCTCGTTGAGCTGACGGACCAGGATCGCCGTTGCCTCAGGATCAGGGTCGTCCTGTAGGCCACCCGTTGCGGCTTCAATCAGGTGATTGATGCGGTCCAGACACCGGTAACACAGATGGAGCAGTGCACTGTCGAGCGGAATGTCCCCGTCGCGCACACCAACCAGCAGGTTTTCGTAATGGTGAGTAAACCCCACCACGAAATCGACACCCAGGATACCGGCAGATCCCTTGAGGGTATGTACCGCCCGGAAAAGGCTATTGATCGCTTCAACGTCTTGAAGATCCTGCTCGAGGTCAGACAGGCTCATCTCCGCGCGTTGCAGGAGCTCTTGGGCCTCCGAAATGAAGGTTTCCGCCAGCCAGCGCCATTGCTCATCGTCGAGCATATCAACAGGCTCCCATGTCAGCCGGTATCACGGTCTGCAACCCCAGAAGACTCTGTACCTGGCACAGATCGACCAATTCCCTGACCGCATCGGAAAGCGGCTCGAAGGATAGTGTCACCCCCGACGAACGGGCCCAGGCGCGCAACGCCAACAGCCATTGCAGACCCGCCGAATCACACTCGGCGACCGCCCCAAGGTCCAACTGGATCTTCTGTCCACCGGCCAGTCGCGGCAGCAGTTGATCATGCAATTGGGCAATCTCATAGATACAGAGATCTTCGGAAATCACGACAGTCAGTTCTCCCGCGCCCGGTTCGCTCACGTCCATAACGGCCTCACATGATCAGCTTCTGAACGGCGGCGAGCAGTTGATCAGGCTTAAAGGGCTTGACGATCCAAGCCTTGGCGCCAGCCGCCTGCCCTTCCCTTTTCTTGGCATCTTCACTTTCCGTCGTCAGCATCAGCACTGGCGTAAACCGGTGCATGGCATTCTGCTTCAGCGCCTTAACCAGGCTGATACCGTCCATGCGAGGCATATTGACGTCGCTAATGATCAGGTTGACCCGACGCGCGCCGAGTTTCTCCAGGGCGTCCTGGCCATCCACGGCTTCCAAAATGTCATATCCGGCGCCACTCAGGGTCATTCGAACCAGTTGACGCATAGACGATGAATCGTCGACAACACAGACGGTTTTCGCCATTCCCTTACTCCCTAATGGTGGTGGTCGTCTTGATTTTTCAGATACCCGAGTGAGGACAGTTGCGGCGATCCCGCACTGTCCTACTCAGAAAAAGGTGACTTCTTGACTGTCTTCCGCAACCGGGGCGCCACGCTCCTCTGCGGTTGTAAAACTGGAACGCAAGCGCTGCACCCAGAGTTCCCGGTCAATCTCACCATCAGACTCGCGAAGAGCATTCCCCAACCGAACCAGATCGCTTTGGACATGTTCCAGTATCTGCTCGACTCGATCCTGAAATTGGAGATCGACCATGATGCGGTGAACGCGCTGCGAGACCTGCCGACTGCTGTTTTCCAGCAAGCGGGACGCATCGTTGACAGCCGCCAAGCTACCTTGCAGGCGACCGAGGACGGTATCGATAGTGCTGGCCATCGAATCCAGTTGTTCGCTATCCGACTCGCTCATGGAGCGCGCCGCCGCGACCGCCTCATGCATGGCGGCGCTGATACTCTGGGTCTTGTCCGTCATGCGGGAGCCGGCATCGCCGGACGATGTCGATAACTTGCGGACCTCATCGGCAACGACCGCAAATCCCCGTCCGGCCTCACCGGCGCGGGCAGCTTCGATGGCCGCATTCAATGCCAGCAGGTTGGTCTGCCCGGCAATGCTGCGGACCTCGGTGGACATGGTCAGCAACTCTTCAGTAAAGCTTTCGAGATGGGAAATTTTGGTAAGGAATTCACTCTTCTCAACGAGATTCCGACGCAATCCTTCCAACACGGTTTCCAGTTCGATGCGGGTTGAGTCCAGCAAGCCGGCAACGGTGGAATCATCATTGTCGCTTTGCAGGGACGCCACCTGGGATAGCGTCTGCTCCACTTCCCCGACCAGTTGGGAAAAACTACTGATTAAGTCGTCGACATTGGCGTGGAGAATTTCGCGCGCTCTCTGAATACCGTCACTCCAAACGGGAAGCACATCATCCAAAAGCGCAGTCACAGGGGATGGCTGCGACTCGGGCTCCGGCTCCGAGGTCACCGGCACCACCCTCTCAACGTCCGCCTGCCAGGCAGCCATGGCTGAAACAACCTGAATGGCCCCTGAGATCAGGGCCGCTGCGATAATCCAGCTGTCTTCACGGATAAGAGCGATCACCAGTAACACAGATGCTGCCGCTATTCCTGCGACGTACCAATACTTCCTCGTGCTGCCGCCGACCATTCCACCCACCTTTGATGAATGAAGGTCCGGATTCCCCGAACCAAGCACTCAAAGCTTAGGCTCCTATTAAAAAGGTCATCTCAGAAAATACCTGATAGGGGTATCAGGTTTTTGACGGGTTTACTCAGAACGGACAACCGCAAAAACAGAACAAAATACTCTATACATATCAATTATATAAAGATAAATTTCAGGCGTTCATCGCGACTCGCCGATGACTTAAAAGCACATGCCGGCAATGATCTATATCAAGACTTTCGATTCGCACTGCGAAATAAGCCTGCATTCCCTCGGCTTGATGCCGGTAAGCCATTGCCCACTGCCCGCTTCGCTTTTCGAGAATGTCCCGGATGCCTTGTGCCAACTGATGGGCAGCGGGAAAACCATGTATGGCAATCTCGTCGCAAAAAGCGAGGTAGTCGGACCGAACCGGAGTCAACGACAGCACTCCGCCGCCCTGATCGACGGCTTCTATCCAGGCGTCATTGGCCACACAGACAACCCCCGCAGGGTCTATGACGCAAGCCGGGGCATCGAGACCCGCCACGTAACGCATCAATGCTTCGGTAGACATCGCCCGCTCCATACTCCGCCAGACGGGAAAAACACCAATAGGCCCGATGACATACGCATCCCGCCTATATTCTGCACTCCTGCACGTTTTTGAGTGTACGCTACAGAAAACAGGGTTCCATAGGAGAACTCCTGATCTTGGACAGGTGCTCCCCCTCGCAACTCATTGAATCAGGTCGAGGGAGATAATGCCGTTGCGCAGGGCGTAGAAAATCAGCCCCGGAATGTCGTGGATTTGCAGCCGGCTCATAATCTGCAGCCGATGTGTGTCGACAGTTTTGGCGCTGAGCCCGAGCTCAAAGGCAATTTCCTTGGTGGCCTTGCCGAGAGCGATCAAACGCAGGACTTCCAATTGGCGGGGACTGAGCACCTCGCCCACCCCGAAGGGGTCGGATCTGGCCTGAAAAATCGCATTGACCAACTCCGAAGATATCCGGGGACTGAGATAGCGTTCGCCCCGCAGAACGGAACGCAATGCCAGGTGCAGCTCTATCACCGCACCGTCCTTCATCACATAACCGGCAGCTCCATCCTGAAGCGCCCGAAAAATGAACTCTTTGGTTCCGTACATGCTCAACATGATGACAGGGACTTCCGGATAGTGCTTCCGGATCAGGGCTAACGCTTCCAGGCCAGATACCCGCTTCATGGCGATGTCCATGATCAGGACGTCAATCTGGTGATCACGCAACATTCGAGGCACGTCGTCACCATCCGCCCCCTCGGCGACGACAGAAAAATCACTGAAACTTTCCACCAGAGAACAGAGCCCGGCCCTGATGATATGTTGATCCTCGACCAATCCCACTCGGTAACTTGCCAATGCGGGCCTCTCCCGTTGAGACGAAACCGTTCGAAACCACTATAGACGCCATATTCGGTAACAGAGAAGAAAAGCCACCATTCGGCGTCAACAGAAAGCACAAAAATGCGCCGAGTACAGGTACAATAAGCAACGCAGGTCCAGGTCTGTTTATCCCGGGTTGAAAACGCAGCCCTCGGGTGGGGAAAAGCAGGCGTCACCTGCCGAACGATAGATTCACAAAACCCTGATTGAACACACGCCCCAAAGGACGTGTCCTGTCTACGGTTCAACCACGAGGCGAACCGAGTGACCCGCGATCACCGCGCCGGGAATCCCTCTGAAGGCAGGTGTCCAGGTAAGTGGAGTACAGTAACGCGTTTCCTTTTAGCTCCCTACCTTATGGCTAAAACGGTATCATGGGGCCAAAATTTTTCACCCTAAAGGCAACCGTGTAATGAGTGATATAAAAACCGATGTACTGCTCGTTGGGGGCGGCGTCATGAGCGCCACCCTGGGGATGATGCTCAAAAACCTTGACCCGTCCCTGCATATCACCATGGTCGAACGTCTCGATCACGTCGCCCATGAAAGTACTGACGGCTGGAATAACGCAGGAACGGGGCACGCCGGCTACTGCGAACTCAACTACACGCCGGAAACACCGGACGGCGATGTTGAGATCCAGCGAGCACTGGGCATCAATGCAGCCTTCGAATCCTCCCTCCAGCTCTGGACATATCTGGTGGAACAGGGTGCGCTGCCCAGCCCTCGCGAGTTCATTAATGCGACGCCTCACCAGAGCTTTGTCTGGGGTGAAAAGGATGTCGCCTTCCTGCGCAAGCGTCACGAACGGCTCAGCGCCCACCATCTATTCGAAAGTATGGAGTTCAGCGATGATCCGAGAGTCCTGCAGGACTGGATGCCGCTGATTCTGGATAACCGGGACCCGAGCCAGCCTATCGCCGCAACGCGCGTCAAACATGGTTCCGACGTCGACTTCGGCTCCCTGACCCGCAACATGGTCAAGCACCTTAAAACCCATGAAAACTTCAAGCTCCTCCTGAACCACCACGTCAAAAACCTTAAGCAGACCCGTGACGGCGAGTGGAAGGTCAACCTCCGTAACGACGGGGGGCCTGACGCTGCCAGCCATATCACCACCAAATTCATATTCCTCGGTGCCGGTGGTGGAGCCCTGCCGCTGCTACAGAAATCGGGTATCGAAGAAAGCAAAGGTTACGGCGGTTTCCCCGTCAGCGGGCAATGGCTGGTCTGCCGCAAACCGGAAATCGTGAAGCGTCACCATTCCAAGGTTTACGGTAAAGCGCCGATCGGTGCGCCGCCGATGTCCGTACCCCACCTGGATACGCGCATCATCAATGGCGAGCCGGCGCTGTTGTTCGGCCCCTTTGCCGGCTTTACAACGAAGTTCCTGAAGGAAGGCTCCTACTTCGACCTCTTCTCTTCCGTAAAATCCAGCAACTTCAAGCCCATCATGGCCGCTGGCCTGAGCAATATCGACCTGACCCGCTACCTCATCAGTGAGGTCTTCCAGTCACACGCCGATCGCGTCAAAGCCTTGCAGAACTTCTTCCCTGATGCCCAGGCAGATGACTGGAACCTGCAATATGCAGGACAGCGTGTCCAGATCATCAAAGCCACGCCTCAGGGAGGCGGAAAGCTGGAATTCGGTACGGAAATCGTCGCCGCCAAAGACGGTACCCTGGCAGCACTTCTGGGCGCCTCGCCCGGCGCCTCGACAGCCGCCCATGCGATGATCGACGTGCTCGAACGCTGCTTCAAGGATCGGATGGCCAGCGATGAGTGGCAGGCGAAGATGCGCGAGATGGTGCCGTCTTACGGTCAGTCCCTGATCGATGACGCAGAGCTCCTACGCAGCGTCCGCCGCCGCACCCTGTCAACACTGGAACTCGATGCATCCGAGCCGGAAACCCGCAAGCAGGCATGATCGATCCATAAAAAAAGGGGCTCCAAGGAGCCCCTTTTTCAATTCCCGGCGAAAATGCGATCACGTACTACCGTATATCGCTGTCGCCGCCTAGTGGACGTAGGTAACGAGCTCTGCAGCCGCAGGCAGGTTGAAGTCGACAGACATCATGACACTCAACACCGTGATCGTCATGATAGAGAAGACAAACAGCTTGCGCGCCCAAAGACGGTCATCCGCAGCCCGATAGCCGGACCAGGCCATATACAACCAGTAAACTCCCATCGCAACCGCCACGACCAGATACTTGACGCCAGCATAACCATCCCAGGTCAGCAAAGAGGTCGCTACAACGAAGGCCAGGATATAAAGGAAGATATGGTGTTTGGTCGCCGGAATCCCCTTTTTAACGGGAAGTACCGGGATGGAAGCGGCCGTATAGTCCTTCAGCCGAAAAATAGCGATCGCGTAGGAATGCGGCATCTGCCACAGGCTAAAGATCAGCAACAGGATCAAGGCTCCTGAATCGAAGCGTTGACTGACAGCGCAATACCCCACAATAGGGGGTGCTGCGCCAGCCAGACTGCCAACCAGTGTGCCGTAGACCGAATTGCGCTTCAGATACAGGCTATACAGCCCGACATAAACCGCAAACCCGACCAGCACAACCGCCACGGCCAGCGGATTCGTCGCCATATACAGCACGGCAATACCCGCAAGACCGAGTACGGTCCCATACAACAAGGTTACGCGCGGAGAGATCAGTCCCTTAACCAGAACACGATTTCTGGTTCTCTCCATCATTTGATCGATGTCCCGATCAATATAATTGTTGAAAACGCAACCCGACGCCACAACCAGCGAAACGCCAATCACCGTCGCGAGCAGCAGTACCGGATCGATACTGCCTTTGGAGGCCAGGAAAAAGCCTCCCGCGACGGAGATCAGATTGCCGAGCACGATACCCGGCTTGGTGACGAGGAGATATTTCTTAATCACGCAGTTGCGCTTCTCAGCGGAGCATCATGTTGTAGTCGAGGTGCCACATAATCCAGACCGAACCGCCGATAAAGATAAACACCAGCAGAAACGTATAGGCTATCGCCATGAAGTTCCAACGCTGCTCTTCGGACGTGTCCAGGTGCAAGAAGTAATACAGGTGAACGAGCACCTGTACTACCGCAAAGATCACGATGGTCGTAATGATCGCCGCCTGCGAAGCAGTCCCGTTCATCACCATGTAAAACGGGATCACCGTCAGAATGACAGAGAGCACAAAGCCGATGATGTACGCCTTATAGCTACCGTGATAGGCGCTTGCGTTATCGTGATGTTGGTTAGCCATGCAGCACCCCCAGCAGATAAACAAAGGTGAATACGCAGATCCAGACGATATCCAGGAAGTGCCAGAACAGACTCAGGCACATCAGGCGCATGTTGTTGGTTTCGTTCAGACCGGAGCGCTGAATCTGGATCATCATTATCGCCATCCAGATCAAACCGCAGGACACGTGCAGACCGTGGGTACTGACCAGGGTGAAGAAGGACGACAGGAAGGCACTCTGCCACCAGCCATGGCCTTCAACGACCAGGTGATGGAACTCCTTCAGCTCCAGGCCCACGAAGCAGGCCCCCAGCACAAAGGTTACTGCCAACCAGAATTGCACCGCCTGCTTTTTGCCAGCCTTCATACCCAGCATGGCAAAACCATAGGTAATACTGGAGAACAGCAGGCAGAAAGTTTCTACCAGAACGCCCTTCAGTTCGAAGATATCTTTGCCGGTGGGACCACCGGCAAAATTGTGACTGAGCACTGCAAAGGTCGCGAACAACGTCGCGAACAAAATGCAGTCGCTCATGATGTAGATCCAGAACCCGAAGACCTTGGTCTTCGTGGCGTCGTGGTGCTCATGCTCGTGAGCATGAGCGTCGTGACTATTTAATACATCCGTTGCCATGATTTAAGCCCGATTTACCAAAGTGTGAAGTTAAGGTCTGTCGGCTTAATGCGCGACTTGCGGTTCACCGTTTTCGGCAAGCGTGGACTCGGCCATGCTCTTCTTACCGGCGGAACGCACCTTTTCCAGCCATTCACTCTCGATCTTCTCGATCTCTTCGACTTCGACGTAGTAGTCCACATCAGTCTGGAAGCTACGGAAGATCATCGAACCGGCAATACCCAGGAAGCTCACAATAGCCAGCCACCAGATGTACCAGATCATGGCGAAACCGAAGACCAGGCTGAACGCGCCGATAAAGACACCCACACCGGTGTTCTTCGGCATGTGAATGCGCTTGTATTCGCGCGGCACATGCGGGTACTCGCCACGTTGCTTCATAGCCCAGAAGGAATCGATCTCACCCGCGACAGGAACATCCGCAAAGTTGTAGAACGGGGGCGGCGAGGAAACAGACCACTCCAGTGTCCGGGCATCCCAGGGATCGCCGGTCAGGTCGAGGTTCTGCTCGCGATCGCGGATGCTGACGTACAGCTGAACGAGCTGGAAGATAATGCCGAACATAATGATGACGGCACCGAAGCACGCAACAATCAGGTAGGGCTGGAACGCAGGATTGTCATAGTGGTCCAGACGACGTGTCATACCCATGAAGCCCAGGTAGTACAGCGGCATGAAGGCGAAGTAGAAGCCAATCAGCCAGCACCAGAAGGCTCTCTTGCCCCAAGTCTCGTTGAGCTTGAAACCGAAGGCTTTCGGGAACCAGTATGAGAAGCCCGCCAGATAGCCAAATACCACACCGCCGATGATGACGTTATGGAAGTGCGCAATCAGGAAGAGACTGTTGTGCAGAACAAAGTCAGCACCCGGAACCGCCAGCAAGACACCGGTCATGCCACCGATGGTGAAGGTCACCATGAAGCCCAGTGTCCACAGAACCGGAGTGGTCATTTCCACACGACCACGGAACATCGTGAACAGCCAGTTGAAGATTTTTACCCCTGTCGGTATCGCGATGATCATCGTCATGATGCCGAAGAAGGCGTTGACATCCCCTCCTGACCCCATGGTGAAGAAGTGGTGCAGCCAAACGACAAACGACAGTACAGCAATCGCCATGGTCGCGTAGACCATTGAGGTGTAACCGAACAGCGGCTTCTTGGAGAAGGTTGCGATAACTTCCGAGAACACACCGAATGCCGGCAGGATCAGGATATAAACTTCCGGGTGACCCCAAATCCAGATCAGGTTCACGTACATCATCATGTCGCCGCCCAGGGCATTGGTGAAGAAGTGCATGCCCATATAGCGGTCAAGCGTCAGCAATGCCAGCGTCACGGTCAGAACCGGGAACACAGCGATGATCAGCATGTTGGTGCACAGCGAGGCCCAGGTGAATACGGGCATCTTCATCAGCCCCATGCCCGGAGCACGCATCTTGATAATGGTGACAAAGAAGTTGATACCGGTCAGCAGCGTACCGACACCGGCTATCTGCAGACTCCATATATAGTAGTCGACCCCTACCCCCGGACTGTACTTCAGCTCGGACAGCGGCGGATAGGCCAGCCAGCCAGTCTTGGCGAATTCGCCTACACCCAGAGACAGGTTAACAAGGACCACACCAACCACGAACAGCCAGAAGCTGACGGAGTTCATGAAGGGGAAGGCCACGTCACGTGCGCCGATCTGCAGCGGCACCGCGATGTTCATCAGACCAACCATAAACGGCATGGCCATGAAGAAGATCATGATTACGCCGTGTGCGGTGAAGATCTGGTCGTAGTGGTGAGGCGGCAGGTAGCCTTGGGAGGCACCTTCTGCCACCGCTTGTTGGGCACGCATCATGATTGCGTCGGAGAAGCCCCGCAACAACATGACCATCGCAACCGCAATGTACATCACGCCGATCTTCTTGTGATCGACGGAAGTCAGCCACTCTTTCCAGAGGTAGCCCCACTTACCGTAGTAAGTAATCGCTGCTAAAACGGCCACCCCCCCTAAGAGAATGAAGGCGACCGCACCCATAACAATATGATTGTCAAATGGGATTGCCGAAAGTGTTAATTTGCCTAACATCACGACTCCTAGGAACCCGATTTCATTTGCATGGAGTTCATATTCATGTACTTACCGATGATGTCCTTGAACAGACCAGGCTTCACCGACGAGTAATAAGTCACAGGCGTGTCCTCGCTGGGTTTGGCGAGCTTGTCGTATACCGCCTGATCCAGCTGCAGGGGAGCCTGCTTGACCGTGCTGACCCAGTTCTGGAACTGATCCTTGGAGGTCGCAATTGCCTTGAAGGTCATACCGGAGAAGCCATCGCCCGTGAAGTTCGAGCAAATGCCGTCAAAGGTACCTTCGTGATCCGCGATCAGGTTAACCTCCGTCTGCATACCGGCCATGGAGTAGATCTGCGTCCCCAATTGCGGAATGAAGAAGGCCCCCATCACGGTATCCGACGTAATCTTGAAACGCACAGGCACATGAGCCGGGAATTCAACCTGGTTCACGGTGGCAATGTGCTGTTCCGGATAGATGAAGAGCCATTTCCAGTCAAGCTGAACAACCTCAATGGTTATCGGCTTGGCGTTGTCCTTGGTCTCCAGGGGTTTGAAGGGATCTAGAGAGTGGGTCGTTTTCCAGGTAATGGTTCCCAGCACCAGAATGATAACGCAGGGAATCAGCCATACCACAACCTCGATGGCAGTGGAGTGAGACCAGTTAGGCATGAACGTCGCTTTCTTGTTCGAAGCCCGATACTTCCACGCGAAGACCAAAGTCAGCACGATGACCGGGATAACGACGATCAGCATCAACAGGAAAGCAGTCAGAATCAACGATCTTTCGTCGACCCCAACCTGCCCCTTAGGATCCAGCAATGCCGCTTTGCAGCCGCTCAGAAGAACGACGGAGCAAAGGGAAAGCCATTTGACAAAGCCTGGGTATTTCGCCTTGATCATTTCACGACCTCACTACCTCTACCTCAAGTCACTAACGATTTAGGAACGGGTTTTCAAAAATTAATTTTTGTTATCGAAAGTCGTTATGTTGGATAGGGTCTTTCAGCGGAACCTGAATCATGAATTCCCTGACATGAGATCGATGCCGACCGCCTTTTACATTCGCCTAACCCGATGACTCAGTCCCTGCATCATTGAACGATTGCAACCAAAACTATCCAACACCTATCCAAGCGATTTGGGGCGGCAAATTTGCACCCATCTCCGTCAAAGGTACAGGCAACTTATTAAGCTACATCAAGACAGCCGCAATGCCGCCATCAGCCGCTCAACCGCACCCGGAGAATTTCCCCAGAGCCTTCAACCAGATATCAACCTGCCGAAGACTTAACCAAATTTAATGCACTTAACACGCCCATACAGTCGAAATCCGGGCCGGAAGCCTATATCTTCAGATGAGTGAAATAAGCCTGGGCCGAACTTACGACTTTAGACATAGCTTCGCCGTCGCCGACAAAATCTGCCTGCGCCGCGGGAACCCTGACGAATTCTGATCAAATGGCTGCATCCTACGAGATGCAGAGAGTGACATTTTCCTCTTCCTGAACGCTCAGGAGCCTACAGGGCACTTACAGGAGGTTACGTCCACTTCACACCAAAGGATCAATCTGGCCGAGACAAAAACGCTCTCGCCTTATTCTTAGGTGGCGAATTGTACAGAGGTTGGGAGGGAAAAGGCAAAAGATAAGATGCGATTTAATGAGTTGGACGTAAAATCCATCAACGCGAATTACCTGTCGAAACAGCCACATGGCAAGAAGATCAGCGACATACCCGACCTAAACTGCCCGATTTCCCCTATATTGCGCATGGTCATTTGGCCCACCAAAACACCCTTTTTGATACCCACGCAGGCATCCGCTCGCCACCCTCTATCACAAGGCCAAACAGGATGTCGATAAAGCCACGCATGCCCTGCCATGAAAGAGCGCTGCCTGAAACACACGTTCAGCGCCCATAATGCACAGGCAAGCGTGTTGTGGATTTCAAGGCTTCCAGCAGGAGGTTCGAGCGCACATTAGCCACCATGGGCAGGCTCAAAAGCTTATACATCATGAAGTCATTGAATGCCTTAAGGTCGGCAGCCACGACCTTGAGAATGTAATCCGCGTCGCCGGTCACGCTCCAGCACTCCAGAATTTCCGGATAGTCGACAATGTGCTCCCGAAACTCCTGGGCAATATGCTCGCCATGCCGCTCGAACGTCACACTCATCAACGCCATCACTGTCAGCCCGAGCTTCTCCGGCGATAACTGGGCCACGTAGTGCTGGACAATCCCCATCTCCTCCAGGCGCTGCCGCCGCCGCTGACACTGCGAAGGCGACAGGTGGACGATTTCCGACAGTTCCACATTACTCAGACGCGCATTGTCCTGTAATGCATCCAAAATTCGGGCATCCTGACGATCCAACTCAACAACATGCGCGGTTTTCACACTTTACGTCCTATTGATGCAGCTTTATTGCACACGCTAAGGGTAAAACGCGAAATATGCAATCACCTTGCGCGGCAAACGCCGTATCGTAGTTGTTACAACTGTTACTGCTACTTCCATGACCAGATCGGACCCCTCAAACAGGTTCGGGGAGAACAAGAACATGGCACAACCCGCAATTGCTCATACCGATACAGGCCTCTGGGAAAACCCGCTCGGCACGGACGGATTCGAATTTGTCGAATACGCTTCCACGGAACCGGAAAAGCTGGCCAGCCTGTTCGAAAGCCTGGGTTTCTCCGCCGTGGCCCGACACCGCCGCAAAAACGTCACGTTATACCGCCAAGGTGACGTCAACTTTATCCTCAATGCGGAACCGGACAGTCAGGCGCACCGCTTTACCGAAACACACGGCCCCTGCGCCAACGCCATGGCCTTCCGCGTCAAGGACGCGGCCCATGCCCTCGAAGCCCTGATCGCGGGAGGCGCCAAGCCGGTGGCTTCAGGTGCAGGTCCGATGGAGCTGCAGATTCCTGCCATAGAAGGCATCGGCGGCTCCCTGATTTATCTGGTGGACCGCTATGGCGACCACAATATCTACGATGTGGACTTCCGCCCCATTCCGGGCGTTGACCAACACCCCAAAGGGCTGGGACTGACTTACATCGATCACCTGACCCACAATGTCGGTCGCGGCAGAATGGACCACTGGGCAGGCTTCTATCAGACACTGTTCAATTTCAGGGAAATCCGCTACTTCGACATCGAAGGCAAGCTGACCGGCCTCAAATCACGTGCCATGACCAGCCCCTGCGGCAAGATCCGCATTCCGATCAACGAGTCGACGGACGAGAAAAGTCAGATCGAGGAATTCCTGCAGCAATATAAAGGAGAAGGAATCCAGCATATTGCTTTGGGTACGGACGATATCTATGCCACGGTAGAAGGGATGAGCGAAGCCGGCGTGACCTTTCTGAGCACACCCGACACCTATTATGAAAAGGTCGACGAACGGCTCCCCGGGCACAATGAAGACCTGGCACGACTGCGCCGCAACCATATCCTCATCGATGGCGCGCCGACGCAGGGCCAGGGGTTGCTGCTGCAAATCTTTACCGAAACCGTGATTGGCCCCATCTTCTTTGAGATCATCCAGCGAAAAGGGAATGAAGGCTTTGGCGAAGGCAACTTCCGGGCGCTGTTCGAGTCCATTGAGGAAGACCAGATCCGCCGCGGTGTACTGAAAGCCGATTGAGCCCAGACCGTCAGGTGTTTGCTGCCCGGCCCGCATACGTCGCGCCGGGCATTCGACTATCAAGGAGCCTGAGATGAGAAACTGGATCCGCTTTCCTCGCGTTGAGGGTGTTGCCCCCCGCCAGGCCCACTGCGACCTGCCCCCGGACACCTATGAACGCGAACTCGGTCGGGAGGGCTTTTTTGGCCCGGCGTCCCATATGCTGCACAAACACCCGCCTACCGGCTGGATCGACTGGGAAGGCCCGCTACGCCCCCGTGCTCTCGACCTGACACGACTTGAGGACAGCAATAACTCGCCCTGGCTGGCTCGCGAAATCCTGCACAACGCCAACGTGCGCTTGCGCCAATGGCGTACGGCCGAGGATATGGATCACCTTGTGCGCAACAGCGACGGCGACGAGCTGCTGTTTGTCCACCAGGGTGCTGGCGAGCTGTTCTGCGATTACGGCCACATGAGCTTCCGCGAAGGCGATTACATCGTCATTCCTCGCGGCACCCTATGGCGCATCACCTGCCGGGAACCCATTACCCTGCTCCTGATCGAAGCGACCGACAGCGCCTACCAACTTCCCGACAAAGGGCTGGTTGGCCAGCACGCCATATTCGACCCGGCCTTGCTGGAAACACCGCACATCGATGACAGCTTCCGCGCCCAGCAGACCGAAGACACCTGGAGGGTCGTGGTCAAGCGCCGCGGCCAGTACAGTACGATCACATTCCCCTACAACCCGCTGGATGCCGTCGGCTGGCAGGGCGACCTGGTACCGGTGAAGATCAACTGGCGCGATATTCGTCCGCTGATGAGCCACCGCTACCATCTTCCCCCATCGGCGCACACCACTTTTGTGGCGCAGGGATTCGTCATTTGCACCTTTGTACCGCGCCCCATCGAAAGCGATCCTGGCGCCCTCAAGGTGCCGTTCTTCCATAACAACGATGACTATGACGAAATCATTTTCTATCACCAGGGCGAATTCTTCAGCCGGGACAACATTCATCCCGGCATGCTGACACTGCACCCCTGCGGTTTCGCGCACGGCCCCCATCCGAAGGCCCTCCAAACCGGCGCCAAAGCCGCCAGGAAGGAAACCGACGAAGTCGCGGTCATGATCGACACGCGCTATCCGGTTATCGTGAATGAATTGCCGGATGCCGTGGAAAATCGCGCCTATGTGGATTCCTGGAAATCGCCCGGCGTCAAGTAAGGCGTCATCGACGGAGACCGTTTCATGAAACTCGCTTCCCTGAAACAGGGCCGGGACGGCCAACTGGTCGTCGTGTCCCGAGACCTGCAACACGTCCTGCCGGTGCCGGAGATTGCAGAAACGCTGCAACAGGCGTTGGATAACTGGGCCGAAACGGCGCCGCGCCTGCAGGCCATCTACGAAGAACTCAATGCCGGCGTCCGCCACGGCATGCAGGACTTCGATCCTGCCGCCTGCGCCGCCCCCCTGCCACGCGCCTACCAATGGGCGGACGGCAGTGCCTACGTCAACCACGTCGAGCTGGTACGTAAGGCACGGGGTGCGGAAATGCCCCCGCAGTTCTGGACGGACCCGCTCATGTATCAGGGCATGTCCGACGGTTTTCTCGGCCCTCGCGATGCCATCCTTGCCGGCAGCGAAGACTGGGGCATCGACTTCGAAGGCGAAATCGCCGTCATCACCGACGATGTACCCATGGGCGTGACGCCGGAAGCGGCCGGGGAACACATCAAGCTGATGATGCTGGTGAATGATGTTTCCTTACGCAACCTGATTCCCGCAGAGCTCGGCAAGGGGTTTGGCTTCTTCCAGAGCAAGCCGGCGTCCGCCTTTTCCCCGGTGGCCATCACGCCCGACGAACTGGGTTCGGCCTGGGATGGGCACAAGGTCCATCGTCCACTGACCGTGCACCTGAACGGCACCCTGTTTGGAGAACCGGACGCCGGCGTCGATATGACATTCGACTTCCCGACGCTGATCGCCCATGTGGCGAAAACCCGCCATGTCGGCGCCGGCACCATCATCGGGTCCGGTACCGTGTCCAATCTGGACAGAAGCAAGGGCTCCTGCTGTCTTGCGGAACGCCGCATGTTGGAAATCCTCGCCGACGGCAAACCTTCGACACCCTTTATGGCCTTTGGAGACCGGGTTCGGATCGAGATGTTCGATGCACAGGGCGAAAGCCTGTTCGGCGCCATCGACCAACAGGTTCAGCACTACGAAGGACCCTAAGCCGAGGACTTGGCGATGAAACTGTATGACTACTACCGTTCGTCCGCCGCCTACCGGGTACGCATCGTCCTGAACCTGAAGTCCTTGCCCTATCAGTCAGTGCCGGTGAACCTGGTCCGGGGCGAACAATCCGCCCCGGGCCATCTCGCCCGCCAGCCACAGGGTCTGGTACCCGCACTTGAACTGGATAACGGCCTGATGTTGCGGCAGTCCCTGGCCATCTGCGAATATCTTGACGAAGCCTATCCCCAGCCACCGCTCATGCCGCCCGATGCCGAAGGACGCGCCCGGGTTCGCGCCCTGGCGCAGACCATCGCCTGCGATATCCATCCTCTGGATAACCTGCGGGTCCTCCGCTACCTGACAGGCATTCTGGACGTTAGCGAAGCGGATAAGCTCGACTGGTACCGGCACTGGATTCACGAAGGCTTTCGAGCACTGGAATCTCTGCTGACGACTCCGGAAACGGGATATTTCTGCCACGGCGACCAGCCGACATTAGCCGATGCCTGCCTGGTACCGCAGCTATTCAACGCGCGGCGCTTCGATTGCGACCTTTCGCCCTACCCGACACTGGTCCGGATCGGCAGCCACTGCGAAACGCTGGACGCATTTTCCCGGGCACATCCGTCACAACAGCCGGATGCGCCCAGGACCTGAACGCCTGCGCCAGGACACCAGGTTCACCTATGGAGCAGGGAACCTTTTACCGTAAAACCCAAACCACGCAGGCCAGTACCAGTCGGACGAATAGGCGCCTCGTGCGACTTCGGCCAGGGTAAAGCGCAATGGATCAGCATCGTTGGTCAACCAACGCGGCAACATGGGTTCGATATAGAAGGGCGAGCCGGGTATGGCACTGGTGCCGCTCGGCCACACCGATTGCGCCTTCATGCCATGGCGATCGACACGAACCACTAAACGGTTGGTCGGCCCGCTACTGAACATAAAGCCGTTGACATCATTAGCCCGGGAGTTATGTGACGCAGCATCGACAGTACCGAAACCGCCATCGGTCGGGATACCCGGCAGGCTGGCAAACGGCGCCGGGAACACACCGAATCCATCCGGCACACTGAAGGGGGCTCCCAGCGGCGAGGCAAAGACGATGCGATGCAGGCAACCCCAACGATAATCGTCGGCATTGCCGTCACAGGCACTGAAAGCCGCCTTGAATGACGCGTCCTCGAACCGGTCCAGGGCAGCACTGATCGCACGCAGCATGGCAGCCTGGACATTGGCTGCCGGCGTTGCCGCACCTTCATTGAAAAAGGCTACGCCCGATGCCGATTGCCCACCGTTTTCCACCAAATGCCGCAGATCCACCACCACTTGCGACGAACCAGGAAGCTCGCCACCCAGGCCCATACTTTTCAGGGTCTGATCGATCGTCCGCCGGATAAACTGTGAACGCCACATGCTATAGATGGCCGTCGCACGGCTTTCCTCGATCTCCTTCGGCGAGAGGCTCCCGGCCGGATTACCGTCGACATCTTCAGAATCATAGCCCTGGGCGATGCCGGTCTTGGCCTGATAATCGTCACTCGCCCACCCCTGTAGCTGCTGCATGACCTTCTCCAGTCGCGGGTCTTGTCCCGCGGAGGCCAACGCCGGATCGACACCCTCCTGTTGGCTTTCCTGGTAGGCCTTTTCCATCAAGGGGACAAAGAATTCCGCGTCACGCAAACCGACGTCGGCCTGCAGCGCCTGCATCTCGGCAAAGGAGATCTTGCGGTCGCCGGTGGCCAGCAGGCGCCGTATTCCCTGAGTGATCCGCCCCGCCCGGAAGCCCGGCGAATAACTGTTGCTCAGGTAGAAGACGCCTCCGGTCGAGCGGAAACTGTTGAGCGGATTGTTATCCAGTGTCGTACCGACAGGGTCATTGTTGGCATTCACGAACCAGCCGTTCTTAGGATTCAGTACCTGCGGCATCTCGCTGGGCGAGTATATCTCGTAGTTCAGCACCTGATTCGGATAGGTGTGACGGCGCGGCATCCACTGATTCAGGGCCAGATCCCCCTGGCGAATAAACCAGGGCGGCAGGCCGGCTGCATGCCCCAGGGTTTCCAGATCGGTCCGAACCGGCATTTCGCCACTGGCAAAGTACGCCAGGTTGCCTTTGCGATCCGCGTAGCTCCAGTTCTGGGAGCCAAAATCGAAGAACGACAAGCCACGCTTGAAATCCGTCAGGTCACGGGACTTGTTCCAGATATAAAAGGTCTCCAGCTCACGGGTCGGCGCAAAGCCAGTGTACTGCACCGTCAACGCGGTCATGGCCGTGGTATCGAAATCGATGATGGCGCCGTTGTTCCGGGCAGGCACCGTCAGGGTCTGGGCGGGAATCGCCCCCCCGGGCGGTACCGTGACCAGCACGCCGTCCGGCTTGCCGTCACCGTTCGTATCCGCGTTAACCCGATAGGTTTCTGGCACAGGGACGATAACTCCCAATTGGTTATCCGGCAGCACGATCGCCAGGCCACTGGGAGACGTTGCATCCTGAACCACCTTATCCTGAAAAACGTCCGTCACATCCATGGGATTGGTGGTTGGCCCCCAGGCGATGTCCCGATTCCGGCCAACGATGATGAAGGGGGTGCCGGCAAAACCACTGCCCATCGCCGCGTACCCTGGCGCACGGATCTGCATGGGATAGAAGGTGCTCGGCTCGCCCAACGACAGATGTGGGTCATTGGCGATCATGGGATCGCCCGACAGGGACACTTTGCCGCTGACGCCCCACTCGTTCGATCCCAGAGCCGTGCGGTCGTGTTTGATAATACGGGCCAGCACCGGCGACTGCCGAGCCCGCTGAAGATAGCGTTTCCCCAGTTTGGCGGCCTCATTCAGCGCCTGCAGACGACCGGCATTCAACGAAGAAGATACCATCGCGACCCGGTGATGGCCGTGCCCCAGCGGGCCACTGCCCCCACTATCCGGCACGGTACTCGCCGGATCGAATGGTTGGCTGCGGAAGAGGTCATCGAAGAACAGCGCCTGCCCGGCCTGCGCACCCAGGACCTGGGCATAAGCCTGCAAGCGGATGCTGTTATCGATATCGCCGAGATCGAATGAAAGGCCAAACGCAATCAGCTTGCCGACAACGATGCTGTCCAGCGGCGTCCAGGGTTCAAACTGCGTTAAACCGAGCGCACCGTATTCCGGCGGCAGTTGGGACAGTTGCGACACATAGGCATTGACCCCATCGGAATAAGCCTTGAGCGCGGCGACAGCCCCCGCGGCATCCCTGTCGCCCTTCGCCGCAGCGGCTTGCAACGCGCTCCAGGTGCGTTCTGCGGAACGTCGCAATCCGATCGTTCGGATTTGCACATCCCCGGCCAGAGCCCCCTTGCCCAGCAGCTCCGCGAGCGTCCCACTGGCCTGGCGCCGGTTGGTATCCATCTGGAACAGGCGATCTTCCGCATGAACCCACCCCTGCATAAAGAACATATCGTGTTCGTTAAGGGCAGACACATGGGCGATACCATCGACATCGCGGGTCACATTAACCGGCGCCCACAACCCGGCAATGGCCGGACTTGCAAAAGCCTGAGGGATAACAGCGACGGCGATGAAGAACAGGAAACAACATGAAAGACGTGAGGATTTGACGGCAGATAGCCGGCCATCGTGGCAGCGCATGGAACTCTCCTTGTTGTTTTTATGTAAGAGAATAAAATCGATCATTCCTTGATCAATTTACTCCGCCTTCCCCCCTAAAACCAGCGTGAAAGGCGGCACAGGTTTCCCGATAGCGGCCTTTTCCCTTATCGCGTCAGCGTAATGGCGAGATAGCCGATGTAGAAAACGCCGCTGAACAACAGACTCCACACCGGAATGCCCTGCCCCCGCATCCAGAATCGAATCCAGCCGGCTGCAAACAACGTCACCAGAATACCGGTCAACACTTCCACCCTGGGCTGCCAGGGGGTCAGCATGATGCCGATGGCAGGCAGCAAGGTTCCCTGAAACACCATGGCACCCGTGATGTTGCCGAACGCCATCGTATCCCGCCCCTTACGAATCCAGAGAATACTGTTGACCTTTTCCGGCAGCTCGGTGGCGATGGGAATGATGAGCAGCGACAGCAGCAGGGGTGAGATATGCAGGATATGCGATACTCCTTCGACACCATCGATGAAACCCTTGGCGCCAAACACCAGCAAGGCGAGCCCCGCCGCGAGCTGGATAAGGATAGTAAAGCCATTGGTACGCAGGCCCAACCGGGACAGATACATGGGCTCTTCAGCTTCAGTGCCATGTCCGTCCATCACCAGTTTGCCAGAAGCCTTGAGCGTCAACAGGATATAAACGAAATAGGTCAGCACCAGGGCGAGGCTGAGCGTCGCCCGCAGATAACGGCTTTCCGGTGGGATGTACATGGCAACTGCCGCTAACAGGAAAGCAAACAAAAAGAAATGGAGATCCCGCTTCAGGCCTGTCGCTTCCGCATGAACCCAACCGCCAAGTTTGCGGCGACGAAGAACCGCCAGTGCCATTAATGCTGTCGACAAGGTGGACAGCATCAGCGGCGCGCCCAGGATAGCGCCGACCCCCACTTCTTGATTGAGTTGCACATTGGCGGTTCCGGCAAGGATCGCCAACAACGGCACCATGGTCTCGGGCAACGCGGTACCAACCGCTGCAAACAATGACCCGGTAACACCTTCCGAAATACCGAGGCGTTCTCCTAAATGCTCCAGGGCATTGGTGAATAGCTCGGATGCCGCCAGGATGATCAGCAACATCGCAACCAGTTCGAGAACAAGCGTCGTCATGCGCAGACCTCCTCTCGACTAACAGGCTCGAAAGCGGGAGAGGGCGCACCAAAGGCGGATAAAGAGAATGGGAACACGGGGATACTCCATGGGGCCGGACGTTTCACCAAAGACGCACTGCCCACACCGACCCATTGCGGAGCACTGCGTCTATGGTCTCGCCAAACCAGATGGTCGAACGCGCCACGGCAAAAGCCAAGGATGTTGACGCGATCACCTCCGCAGCCGGAGGCAGGCTACTCCCCAAAGACCCCGCTACTCTATCGGGCTTTTCGGAAAAGGTCCAGTCAGGTACAGGCTCGCGTATTCCGTTGACTTACATCAAGCGCCCTCGATAGCCGCGCCGCTAACATGGTCGGACGGTGCAACCCTCACCCAAGGAGGTATCCACCATGTTAGTCAAAGACGTGATGCATAAAGGCGCATTCACCTGTCAGGCCGGGGACAGCCTGGAAGGTGTTGCCTCAACGATGTGGAACGAAGACTGTGGCGCAGTACAGGTCGTCGATGACCAGCAGGTCGTGATCGGCATTATTACCGACCGGGACATTGCCATGGCCGCAGCGCTCAAGCACCAACCCCTCTGGGAGATTTTCGTCGCCGACGTCCTGCACGACAGGCCCGTGTATACCTGCAACGCCGAGGACGACATCCATAAGGCGCTGAAGCTTATGGCCGACCATCGCATCCGGCGCATTCCGGTCGTTGACGGCGAAGGACATTCCGCTGGCATGATTTCAACCAAGGACCTGATCGACCATATCAATACCAGGGGTGCTCACAACAAGGCGGAAGCGCTGGTTGCCAGTGAAGTTATTGCTTTGATGCATGCCGTTTGTACACCAAACGCCCTGACGGTTGCCGCCTGAGCCAGGGCTCCCGTACGGCCTGTTTGTCTGCGTCCGGCGTTGTATGGGCGGCCGGGCGCGGACTCTTTTATCTTAGACTTGGCAGATTCAACCTCTTGCGTTCACTGATCTATACTGGAGACTCAGGTCCTCGTCCAACGATGGTTTGCCAAGGCAACTACAAAAGCAATGAACGAGATAACTGCATCTTCAGGACATGCTGCCGCGCCTTTCGACGACAGCCTCTATCGTCAGACCCTGACGACGGCCGTCGGCGCTCTTGCCTGGGTCGACGATCAGGGCCGAGTCCTGGAGGCCAATCAAAGCCTTGCGGAATGGCTTGAAAGCAAAACCCACCTCGTGGCGGGGAAAATCGTCGGCGACCTTTTACCCGGTCTGACCGCGGATCGCTGGCGGGACATCTGGGTTTCCACCGCCGGCAACAAAGTACGAACGCTCCGCGACAAGCTGTTATTGCCGAGTGAAACCACCTGCCCGGTCGAACTTACCCTGCAGCGAATGCATTCCGGCAACCGGGAAATTGGCGTATTACGCGTCAGGAACATCCTGGCACAACGCCAGACCGAAGATATCCAGCATCTGCAATACGAGGTGCTCGAAGCCGTTGCCTCGGGCCACCCACTGCATACGGTTCTGGACATGATGTGCCGGCGCGTGGAATCTCTGGCGCCCGACGTCATCTGCACCGTGCTCCTGGTCGATTCAGAAGGCCGGGTTCACCCCTGCGCAGCACCAAGCATGCCCCCCATTTTCAGCCAGTCTATCGACGGAGAGCCCATAGGTCCCAAGGCCGGCTCCTGTGGAACGGCAGCCTATCGCGGGGAGCCCGTCGAAGTCACCGATATTGCCAACGATCCGCTCTGGGAGGAATACAAGGCCCTGGCCCTTCCTCTGGGGCTGGCCGCCTGCTGGTCGACACCGATCAAGGCCGCTAATGGGCGAGTCATGGGCACTTTTGCGCTCTACTATCGGGAAGTTCGCAGCGCCAGTTTTTTCCATCGACAGATGGTGAACGCCTGCGTTCACCTGTGCAGCCTTGCCATCGAACACCAGGAAGCGGAGGCGGAGATCCACCGGCTCGCCTTCTATGACACACTGACAGGCCTCCCCAACCGCACCTTGCTGTCCGATCGTGGACGGCAAGCGATCACCCGTGCACAGGCCCGCGGGCGCTCTGTCGCCCTAATGTTTATCGACCTCGACCGCTTCAAGACCGTCAACGACTCGCTCGGCCACAGTGTTGGCGACCGCTTGCTACAAGCGGTGGCTGAGCGGCTAAAAAACCTCGTCCATGAAACCGACACCCTGTGCCGGCTGAGCAGCGACGAATTCGCATTGCTGACCCTCAACTGCAATGCCGATTCCGCCAGTCTTCTGGCAGAGAAAATGCTGGATGCCCTGACCCACCCGGTCACCATTGATGACGTTGACCTTTGCGTTACAGCCGGCATCGGCATCAGCATTTTTCCGGACGACGGCAAGGACTTCGATACCCTGCTGAAAAACGCCGATATGGCCATGCACCAGGCAAAACTGGCCGGGCGCAACGCCATGCGTTTTTACCAACCACAGATGAACGAAGCGGCCAACCGCAGGTTGTCGCTGGAAGCGGCATTGCGCCAGGCGATCAGCGCCGGTGAGCTAAGCGTTTACTATCAGCCGCAGATCGATCTGGAGCATAACGCGCTATACGGTGTCGAAGCCCTGGTTCGGTGGCAACATGCTGAATGGGGAATGATCTCGCCAGCTGCGTTCATTCCACTGGCCGAGGATTGCGGCCTGATCGGCGACATCGACCGATTCGTCCTGGATCAGGCCTGCGCGCAACTTGCCACCTGGCAGCGTAGTGGGTGGCCGGTACCGACAGTGTCCGTCAACCTGTCTGCAGACGACTTCCGTCGCGGAGACATTACCCAACGGGTCACTGATACGTTGACCCGGCACGGTCTGGCAGCGAACTGCCTGACGATCGAGATTACAGAAAGCCTTATGCTGAACACCGCTTCCCCGACCCTGGAACAACTGCAGACGCTCAGAGCCAGTGGGGTTGGACTGGCAGTCGATGACTTCGGCACAGGCTATTCCAGCCTGTCCTACCTGAAACGCTTCCCTGTCAATATTCTGAAGCTGGACCAAAGCTTTGTCCGCGACCTCGGCATCGATTCCGATGACCGGGAGTTAGCCAGGGCCATCATTGGTATCGGCCAGGCACTCCAGCTGCGCGTGGTCGCCGAGGGCGTAGAGACCGCCGAGCAATTGCGCATCCTGACCGATCAGGGCTGCAAAGTCGTGCAGGGCTACTTCTACAGCCGCCCTCAGAGCGCCAACGATCTGGAATCCTGGTTCAGTGCCGGAGGCAGCGCCTTTGCACAGCGACAACCTCCGACCAATGACGAAGAAAGCCGGGAAGGCATGACAACCTAGTCCGTTAGCTATCCGGCAGCAGTATCGTTGCTCCAGTCGTCTGCCTGCTTTCGATGGCCTGCTGGGCTTTGCCCGCCTCTGCCAGGGGCAGTCGCTGATTGATCTCGACCCGGATCTTGCCCTGTTGCATCAGATCGAACAATTCAGCCGCAGATGACAGCAACTCCTCCCGTTTCGCCACATAATCCTTCAGTGAAGGACGCGTGACGTAGAGCGAGCCTTTCGCCGCCAGTACCCCCAGGTTAACGCCGGTCACCGGCCCCGAGGCGTTGCCGAAGCTGACCATCAGCCCCCGCGTCTGCAGGCAATCCAGAGAGGCTTCCCAGGTTGCCTGACCGACAGAGTCATAGACGACCGGACACTTCTGGCCGTTGGTCAATGCCAAAACCCGGTCCACAATGGACTCGGTCGAATAATTGATTGTCTCCCAGGCACCCAGCTCCTTGGCTTTGCGGGCCTTCTCATCACTCCCGGCCGTACCGATCAACTGCACCCCCAGCGCCTTGGCCCACTGACACGCGATCAGACCGACACCGCCGGCTGCCGCGTGGAACAGAATCGTCTGCCCCGGCTTCAACGCGTACAGCCGCCGGAACAGGTACTGTACCGTCAGGCCTTTCAGCATCACGGCAGCGGCTTCATCGAAGCCAATGGCCTCTGGCAAGGGGACCAATACCGATTCGGGTATAACATGCACGTCCGCATAGGCACCCAGCGGCGCGTTGGCATAAGCCACGCGATCACCCGGTTTGAACTCGGTAACCGCCTCGCCGACAGCCTCGACGACACCGGCCCCTTCAGCGCCCAACCCGGTGGGAAAGGATGGCGCCGGGTAAAGCCCGGTGCGGAAATAGATATCGATAAAGTTCACGCCGACAGCGTGGTTCCTGACTCGCACATCATGGGGCCCGAGTTCGCCCGGCACGATGTCGACGTATTCCAGGACTTCGATGCCGCCGTTCTTCTGGATTCGAATACCTTTACTCATGCGTGGCCTCCAACAATGATCCTGTGTCGGCAACAATTATCACCGACGCTTACAAAAAACCGACAGTCGGCGCTTTTGTCCCAACGTACAATGGGAAAATAGTCTTAATTCACCAACCCGACTATAGCCTGTCGGCACAGAGGGTGGCGCGATGATCAATTCTGTAATCAACACGGGTTTGCAGGGCCTGCAACACAGTATTCAGGGTGCCAACAAGGCAGCCACCAATATCGCCCAGGCCGGTGAAACCAATCGGACGGATGATGCTGGCAATGTCGATACCAACCGCTCCGACGACAAGAGCCTGACATCCTCGCTGGTAGACCTCAAACTGTACAGCCAATCCGCCAAGGCCAATGCCAAGGTCATCGAGGCTGGCAGTCATCAGCTTGGCACCCTGCTGAACATTAAAGCCTGATCACGCGGCAACAGCAGCGAACCCCCTATCCGGTCCGGGCATTCACACCGAACGCCCGGCTTCGCGTTCTGCTAGACTGACGGCGACTCTCCACCGACGTTCCTTCAGTCAATGACCCTAAAGTTCCTGCTACCATCGCATCTTCTCAAAGGCGTTGCCACGGCCCTTTCCCTGCGCCGGCGAACCATTGTGACCGCCCTCGTCGCGCTGGCGATATTGCTGTCCGGTGTCCTCTGGGTCACCGCTCGGGTAACGGAGGCTTCGTCACTCGAACAACTGCTCAGTCGCGGCAATCAGGATCTACGCCTGTACATCGCCAATATTCGCCGCGAATTGGATCGCTACGAGTACCTGCCTAAACTGCTGGTCGCCGACTACCGCGTCAAGGCCTTGCTGTCGAAGCCCTGGAACGTCCAGGACCGCGTCGACCTCAACCGTTACCTGGCGTTTGTCGCCGAATCCTCCGGAGCCTCCGACATCTACCTGATGGACGCCAAGGGCGTTACTTTGGCCGCCAGCAACTGGAACCAGTCGGATAGTTTCATCGGTGACAACTACAGCTTCCGTCCCTACTTCCAGCAAGCCATCGCAGGTCACCTGGGCCACTATTTTGCCCTGGGCATGTCCTCCGGCCAGCGCGGCTATTACTTTGCCTATCCCGTGCGCGACAATGGCAGGATCCTCGGCGCCATTGCTGTCAAGGTGTCGCTGGCTTCGCTGGAGAAGGAACGCGGTGGCGCTCATTACGAATTCGTCGTGACCGACCCTGACGGGGTGATATTTCTCTCGACGCGACCGGAGTGGCGCTACCAGACCCTATCCCCCCTGACCGCCGACGTGCGCCACCGTATCGAAGCCAGCCGCCGTTACCTGCAATATCCCCTTAATCCGCTGCCCATCGTGCGCAGCGTTCCTTTCAGCCAGGATGCCAGGCTGCTGGCGCTGGAAGGCAAGGGTAGCCGCCAGACCTACCTGTTGCGCGGCCTGAATATGCCGCAAGCCAATTGGCGCGTTTATATACTGCTCAATGTCGCGCCTGTTGCCGCTGACGTCTTCCACGCAGAAGTGTTGGCGGCCTTCGTCGTCGGTGTTCTGATCCTCGGATCGCTGATTCTGTTGCAGCGCCGCGCTCGGCTGGACGAACGGGTACGATACGAACACGCCGCCATGGAAGCCGCCGAAGCCAGTGAATCCCGCATTCGCGCCATTATCGACAGCACCCGGGCCGGCCTGGTAACCCTGGATGGCAAGGGCACCATCGAGTCGTTCAATCCCACCGCGGAAATCCTGTTCGGCCGCCCCGCCAATACGGTGACCGGCCATTCGCTGGCTGGATTGCTCTCACCGGCGTCATTCGAACGCTTCACTATCATGCTGCACGATGCTGGCCGGCATACACCCCCCCCCTTGGAGGAACTGACCGGCCAGCGGCAGGACGGCCAGACCTTCCCCCTGGAAACCTCGGTCAATCGCATGCCCAGCACCGAGGGCATGCACTATATCGTCACCCTGCACGATATTACCGAGCGGAAGGAGCATGAGGCTGCGCTGCAGCAGGCTTACGACCAGTTGGAACACCGTGTGGCCGAACGAACCAGCGACCTGGTCGACACCAACCGTCGCCTGACCCGTGAAATCGAGGAACACCGGCGGACCGAGGCGGAATTACGCCAAACCCGCAACGAGCTGATCCAGGCCGCCAAGCTCGCCGCCATCGGTCAGCTCTCGGCCGGCATCAACCATGAGCTGAATCAGCCGCTGACCGCCATTCGTTTTTATGCGGGCAATGCCAAAGCCTTTCTCGAGAAGGCCCGGTTACAGGATGTTCATGACAACCTGATTCATATCGACGGTCTGACCGAGCGCATGGGGCGCATCATCACCCAGCTCAAACTGTTTGCACGCAAAAGCTCGGGAACGCCGGTTCCCGTCTCCATGACAGCCGTGGTCGACGGCGCCCTGACGCTGCTGGCACCGCGCCTGCAGCGGGACGGCGTGGTGGTCGACCGCCACCTGCCGGACGGCGATCAGTTGTGCATGGGTGACATGGTGCGGTTGGAACAGGTCCTGGTAAACCTGCTGAGCAACGCCCTGCAGGCGATGGAGGATCAGGAAAGCCCCCATCTCGAGATTGATATTCGCCGCACAGGCAACCGTATCCGTACCGCCGTGCGCGACCGTGGGCCAGGTATCGCCGACGACGACCTGGCACAGATCTTCGACCCGTTCTTCACCACGAAAGAAGCTGGCGAAGGGCTTGGTCTGGGACTGTCGATATCGATGAGAATCATCGAGGAACTGGGTGGCACAATGCATGCTAACAACCACGAAGAAGGAGGAGCTGTCTTCATCATTGAGCTCCCTGCCGCGTCGACCCCAGGAGACTCAGAATGACCATGCCGAATCAAGTGATATTCATCGATGATGAAGCCCATATCCGCATGGCCGCCAGCCAGACCCTGGAACTCGCGGACATCTCGGTGGCCTGCTTCGAAAATGCGGAGGCCGCCTTGCAAAAGCTGCCGGCGGATTTCCCCGGCGTCGTGGTCTGCGACATCAAGATGCCTCGCATGAACGGTCTCGCCTTTCTGGAGAAGGCGCTGTCGCTGGACCGCGATCTCCCCATCATCCTGGTGACCGGCCACGGGGATATTGCTATGGCGGTGGGAGCGATGCGCGAAGGGGCCTATGACTTCCTGGAAAAGCCCTATTCCCCGGACACGTTGACCGAGGTTGTACGCCGCGCTCTGGACAAACGCCGGCTGACCCTGGAAAACCGCACCTTACGCCAGGAGCTGGAAGCGCAGAGCGTTCCTGGCCCACGGATCATCGGACGCACACCCGCCATGCAGCGGCTGCGCCTGCTGATCCGCCAGGTCGCCGACACCGCTGCCGATGTCCTGATCCTGGGTGAAACCGGTACAGGCAAAGAGCTGGTCGCCCGCTCGCTACACGAGTACAGCCGCCGCCGTAACGGCAACTTTGTCGCGGTTAATTGTGGCGCCGTTCCCGAGCAGCTGATTGAGAGCGAGCTGTTCGGCCATGAGGCCGGCGCCTTCACCGGCGCCCGCAGCAAACGCATCGGCAAGCTGGAGCACTCGAGTGGCGGCACCCTCTTTCTTGACGAAATTGAAAGCATGCCGTTACCGCTGCAGGTCCGGATGCTGCGGTCGCTGCAGGAGCGCAACGTCGAACGACTGGGTTCCAACCAACCAATTGCCATCGATCTGCGGGTAGTTGCGGCCACCAAGGTGGATTTACGCGAAGCCGCCGATCAAGGGGAGTTCCGCGAAGACCTTTACTACCGACTCAACGTGGTTACGCTGGACATCCCCCCCCTGCGAGAGCGACGCGAGGACATCCCCCTGCTGTTCCAGCATTTTGCGCTGGTCGCCAGTGCCCGCTATGAAAAGGAAATCCCGGCGCTGTCCACGCAACAGGTACCGATACTGCTGGCGCACACCTGGCCGGGCAACGTCCGTGAATTGCGCAACCTGGCAGAACGTTACGTCTTGCTCGGCGAGAACTGCGGATACGACCTGGAACGGCTCATGCCCGGCGCCGGCAACGTCGGCGCAATGAACCTGAAAGAGCAGGTGGAACAGTTCGAGAAGAGCCTGATCGAACAGGCGCTGAACCGCTGCAGGGGCAATATCAGCGAAGCCACGGAGGCGCTTGGCATACCGCGCAAAACACTGCACGACAAGGTCCGTAAATACGGACTCGACCGCCGCCAGTTCCGTACCTGAGCCCCGCCTGAAAATGGCGGATTTCCGCCATAGGTAACACCACCTATGTGCGCATATCCGCCATTTTAATCCCCGCCCCGAAAATCGATACCGATCGCTACACCACAGCCAACGGGCATCCAGCCCGCTTTGACCAACTTGGCACCCTTCCTGCAAATACAGGAGCGGGTTCGTCCTGACTGGCGGACCCACGGCGACCTACAACGACAAAAAAGTTCCGTGAGGAGTCATACGATGTTTCATTGTCTCTCCCGCCACGTCCCTGACGTGACGAACGCCCTGGCTCTACTCTCCCCCCACGTCAGTGCCACGGGTGTCGCCTGTGGCGTCGCCGTTTTTTCATCCTGCCTTGCTGACTCGCGCTGTTACCGGGTCAACGGACTTTCCTAGAAGCACAGATCAACCACCAATCAACGACCGACAACAAAAAGGGTTGCTACCATGAAAAAGCTCGCATTGAGCCTGTTAATTTCCGCCAGCCTGACCGCCCCGGCCATCAGCTATGCCAAAGATATCGTGATCGGTTTCACCACCTCCGAAACCGGTAAACTGAATGCTGACTCCACCCCGCAGCTGCAGGGCTTCGAATTGTGGCGCGATCAGGTCAATGCCGCCGGTGGTATCAAGGTCGGTAACGACCACTATAAGGTGAAATTCGTCAAGTACGATGACCAGTCCACAGCCAGTCGCGTTCAGCAGCTGTATGTCCGGCTGGTCACCCAGGACAACGCAAACTTCCTGTTCAGCCCCTACTCCTCGGGCCTGACTGCCACTGCCGCCATCATCTCCGAGCAGTATGGCAAGGTCATGATCACCACCGGTGCCGCCGAAGGTAAAACCTACGAGCTGGGCAACCAGTACCTGTTCCAGATGTACACCCCCGCCAACCTCTACCTGGCCAGTGCCCTGGACGCCGTGAAGGCCAAAGACCCTGGCGCCAAGATCGCCCTGATCTATGAGAACGGCGGTTTCGCCAAGGCCGTGGCCAAAGGGGCCAAGCAATACGCCGGCAAGCTGGGCCTGAATGTCGTTATGGACGAAGCCTATGATCCGTCCACTACCGACTTCAGCCCGATCCTGAACAAAGTCGTCACCTCCGGCGCAACCGTGCTGATCGGCGGCGGTCACTTCGCCGACGGCAGCACCCTGGCTCGCCAGCTGCACGAGCAGAACATGAAGCTCAAGATGATCTCGCTGCTGGTGGCGCCCGACGTACCCAAGTTCGTCGAACTGGGCGATGCCGCTTACGGCGTTTCTGTGCCCTCGCAGTGGGAACCGGAAGTTAAGTTCACCCCGGACTTCGGCCCGACGGCAGCCCAGTTCACCAAGGAATACAAAGCCAGGTACCACGTGACGCCGGGCTACCATGCTGCAGGCGGCTACGCATCCGGTATCGTTCTGGAGCATGCCATCGAGCAAGCCGGCTCGCTCGATACCGACAAGGTCGCTGCCGCACTGAACAAGATGAACGCGACCACCTTCTACGGCAACATCCAGTTCGCCACCGATAAGAGCGACCATGGCCTCCAGATCGGTCACGACATGGTCCTCGCCCAATGGCAGAAAGACAGTCAAGGCAAACTGGGCAAGCAGGTTGTCTGGCCTGCCGCCGCAGGCACTGCACCCCTGATCTACCCGATCAGCAAGTAACGGCCTGACGGGGCCGCAATCGCGGCCCCGACATCCGCATTCAAGGGGAAGTCCTCACGTGATCGGTATTCTCGTTTCTGTCATCAATGGTCTCCTGCTGGGATCGATCTATGGACTGGCCGCCATCGGCCTGACATTGATCTTCGGCGTCATGAAGGTAATCAACCTGGCGCACGGCGCCATGATTGCCCTGGGCATGTTCGCCCTGTACTTCCTCGCCACCAGCGGCGGCATGAATCCCTACCTGGCGCTACCCCTGGTTGCCATCGGTGGCTTCGTCGGGGGTGTGGCCGTCTACTGGATCGGCGTACACCGTGTTATCGGCCGCGCCGAACTGATGAGCCTGCTGGCCACCTTCGCCGTCAGCATGATCATCATCGGCCTGGGCACGGCGCTCTGGAGCACCAGTCCCTACAACGTCCAGATCAACATTCCAGGCGTGGCTATCGGTAACTACACCATTCCCGGTAACCACCTGGTGGCGGCAGTCATTGCGATACTGATCGCCGCCGCACTGTACCTGTTCCTGTTCTACACCCGACTCGGCAAAGCCATCCGCGCAGTGGCGAGTAACCGCCAGGCCGCGGAACTGATGGGCATTCCGTCCACTCGCGTACTGGCAATAGCCTTCGGTATCGGGATCGGCATCGCCGCCGTCGCCGGCGCCCTGATCGCCACCCTGTTCCCCTTCACCATACTGTCAGGCGGTGGCTACGAGCTGAAAAGCTTCGTCGTGACCGTTCTTGGGGGATTGGGTAATCCAGCGGGCGCCCTGCTCGGTGGCTTGTTACTCGGCTTTATCGAAGGCGTCGTCAGTCCCTTCGTGGACGTGAGCTGGACGCCGGTCATCGAATTCAGCCTGTTCGTCGTCATCCTGATCGCATTCCCGATGGGACTGTTCCGTGTGGGGAGAGGCAAGTGATGTTGAAGAAACCCTTTTTCTGGATCATGGTCGCCACCGTGATCGCCTTCGTCGTCATGCCAATCTTCGGGGGTATCGGCGTGCGGGAAAGCCTGTTCCTCGCCGCGGTCTATATGATCCTGGCGCTGAACCTCAACCTGATGATCGGCTACACCGGCTACGTCAACTTCGGCAGCATCGTCTTCTTCGGACTGGGTGGCACCCTCGGGATATACGCCATCACTGTCATGGGCTGGCCACTTTGGGCCGCGCTGATTGGCGCCGCGGTCGTCGTTGCCTTACTGGCACTGCTTTTGGGCCTGGGCATTCTTCGCCTGCGTGGTGCCTACTTCGCACTGGCGACCATCGGCGTGGTGGAAGCGACGAAATCCTTCGTCTCCAACTTCGACCCCTTCGGCGGCTCGACCGGTATGTACATTTCATTTTCCTCCTACAAGCCACTGGGAGGCCCCCGCGAAGCACTATGGATCGTGTACTTCCTCGTGATCGCCGTGCTCGCCGCATCGCTGCTGCTGGGCTATATGATCAAGCGCTCACGGTTCGGCCTCGGCCTCTTCGCCATCCGCGAGGATGAAGATGCGGCGATGGTACTGGGCGTCAAGGCCCCGCTGTTCAAGGCCATCATCTACAGCGTTTCCTCCATTCTGCCGGCGATGGCCGGCGTGCTGTTCTTCTTCAAGAATGGCGTCATCCAGCCTGACCAGGCCTTCGAACTAACCCTGTCCATCGAAGCTATCGTCATGCTGATGTTGGGCGGGCAAGGCACCGTATTCGGCGCAGCCTTGGGTGGTTTCGCCTATGAACAGTTCCGGGGCTACCTGCTGACCTCGGCAACATTCTCGAATTTCCACCTGGTCATTGCAGGCGCTCTGTTACTCCTGATCGTCCTGTTTGCGCCGGGCGGCCTGACCGGCTGGCTCCATGAGCGCTGGTCGCTGACACGGAGGGTGCTCGAATGACCCATTTAATCAACGTCGAGGGCGTCAGCAAACGCTTTAGCGGTGTGCAAGCGGTCAATGGCGTCAGCTTTTACATGGACGAAGGCGAAATCCTGGGCTTGATCGGTCCCAACGGGGCCGGCAAAACCACCTTGTTCAACCTGGTTAGTGGCGTGATTCCGCCGGACGAAGGTCGCGTGACCATGCTCGGTGAAGACATCACCGGCATGGCACCTTACAACGTGGTCAACCGAGGCCTGGCCCGCACGCACCAGATCGTAAAACCGCTGAATGACATGACGGTTCTGGAAAACGTGACGGTTGGCGCCTGCTTCGGTCGGGAGAAACTGCAGCTGGGCAAGGCACGCGAACACGCCCTGAAAGTCCTGCATACGGTGGGCCTCGCCGACCGCAAGGATGTCCTGGCTGTCCACCTGACTATCGCCGGCAAGAAACGCCTGGAAGTGGCGCGAGCGTTGGCCGGGAACCCACGGCTCCTGCTGCTCGATGAGGTTTTGGCGGGGCTCAACCCGACCGAAGTCGCCGGCATGATCGAGGTGATTCGTACGGTTCGCAAGGAGACCGGCATCGGCATCCTGATGATCGAGCACCTGATGCAGGCGGTTATGAGCCTGTCCGATCGGGTCATGGTGCTCAACTTCGGTGAACTGCTGGCCACCGGCACACCGGAGGAAGTCGCCAACCATCCTCACGTGGTCGAGGCTTACCTCGGCGATCCCAACATGGCCGAAAAGTTGATGGCGAGACAATGAGCGAAACCATACTGAAAGTCGAAAAGGTCGAGGCAGGCTACGGCGAGGTCCAAGTGCTTTGGGGAACCTCGCTGGAAGTGCCGGGCGGCCACCTGACCACCATCGTCGGCGCGAACGGGGCCGGCAAGACCACCACGTTGCGTAGCATCACCGGCATCGTCAAACCCACCAGTGGCCGGATCATCTTCGAAGGCGAGGACGTCACGCGTCTGCCGACCCATGCCAAGGCCGAGCTTGGCCTGGTTCTGGTGCCGGAAGGCCGACAGCTGTTTGCCGATATGACAGTGGAAGAGAACCTTGAAATGGGCGCCTTCGGCGCTCGGGCTCGCGCGCATTACGACCGCAATCTGGAGCGTGTCTGTCACTACTTCCCGCGAGTCAAGGAGCGTCTGCAGCAAAAAGCCGGCACACTGTCCGGCGGCGAACAGCAGATGGTGGCAGTGGGTCGCGGCCTGATGGCAGAGCCAAAGGTACTGATGATCGATGAGATGTCTCTCGGCCTGTCACCCCTGCTGGCTCAGCAGTTGTTCCAGACACTCAAGGAGCTGCGTGACGACGGACTGACCCTGCTGCTGGTGGAACAGAATGTCCACCTGGCACTGGCACTGGCCGACTACGCATACGTACTGGCGGAAGGAAAGGTCCACCTGGAGGGTCCTGCACAGGAAGTCTCTCACAACGACGAGATCCGCAAGGCCTATCTCGGCCTGTAACCGACGCAGGAGCAGCAAAGAGCAGGCGGAAGCGGTCTTGAACCCTTCCGCCTTATCACTCGGTTCCCTTTCCCGGCGCCCCTGACGCCTCCGCCGGGCCATCCGGCTCCGTCATGTCATGATCGTGCCGAAACAGGCGGGCAACCCGCTCGATCAGGAATTTGTTGGCAGCGGCTTCCATGGCGCGTTGAACTTCGGACTCTACCGCCACCATGGCCAGCGGACGCAGGTGCCAGATCAGGTCGGCAAGCTGGGGCATGTCTTCCTTGGGTGGAAGATCCTCCCCGTAGCGATCGATCAGTTTCGCAGCCAGGCGCACCAGTTCTTCCGCCACCTGCTCGACGTTGTTGCGTAACGCGCCCAGGATTTCGAACAGTTGCTCCAGCGGAATCCCCAGGCGAACCAGCTCGGCACCGGCATTGAACAGACGAGGCTGACGCAGGCGGTAGCCGTCCCTTACCGGCTGAATCAATTCCAGCTCGATGGCACGCTCCAGGTTGGCTTCGCTGAGCGACCCCTCGAACATTTTTTCCAACTCTTCCACCGACACCTGACTGGGTGCCTCGGTAGACCAGGGGCTGGTAATGGCCTGTTCCAATCCCAATAACTGTCCCAGGTCGCCACCCTGCTCCCAAGCCGTGACCATTTCCTTGATATTGGCCAGGCTGTAACTGCGCTGCAGCAGGTTGCCGATCAGGCGCAAGCGCGACAGATGCAAGGCCGAATAGACGCCCACCCGCCCCCGCTTCTCCGGCGGCGGCAACAAGCCCCGATCCTGATAGGCGCGAACATTGCGAACCGTGGTCCCCGCTGCGCGCGCCAATTCATCGACCGTATATTCGGTCTGACCGGAAACGGCTGGCTCAGCGACCTCGCCCTGGGGGAAGAGCCGGTCGTAGATCAATGACAGCTTGTTGGAAGAGGTTTTTTTCATGCCCCGGATAATAACGGAAGCGGCCTTCACTCGCCACGGCCTCGCGCCGCCACATCATTTGCCAGGGGGCGCGCCGAACGCACCAACTGTGTCTCGACATAATGGGCCATGTGCACCAGGTGCGCCTGCGGGAAGGTCGGCAACAACTGGTCCATCAACTCTACCAGACGCTTTTCCACCTCGCGGGCGGTGAAACGCATGACCTGTTCCAGGTGTGAGCTATCCGGCGCTTTCTCAAGGATGCTGCGGTAATAGTGAACGACAGCCGCCTGCGCCATACTCAGGACCGCCTGCCGAACCCTGTCGCGACATTGCGTCGAGTCCTCCGCATCGCCCACGCGCGCCACCCATTCATGCAGCTGATGCTCCAGCGCAGCGTCCAGGGGGATGGCGAGTAACGTCTCCGCGGATTCCGGATGGATGACCAGCGAACGCCCCAGGAAATCGGCCATGTCCTTGAACTCCTGCAGCGTGCGGCTCTGCAGTGCTCGACTGACCCAGAGACTCAGGGCCAGCCCCACGGCCTGGACGGCCTCGTCCGGCTCCACCTGCGGCGTCAAGGGTGGCAATGGCGAAAGCTGCACGCTGTCCGCGTATGAGGACACTCCGGCAAAAACCAACTGACTGGCCAGCGCAAATACCTGGCGCTGCCAGGCGGGGAGATCTGCCGCTTCCAGCGTCCGGGCCTCTGAAATCATCGTCGCGGCCTCCTCCCCCAAGGCTGACGACACGACAAAGCCCCAGTAACAATAGCTCGCCATCGGTGCAGCTCCCTTCTTGTCCTGAATTTGCACTGCCATCACCGAATCTTCGGCCTCGGCACCCGTCTCCGCACTCGTCATAGCGTCACCGTTCACATTCTACGTTTCGGATTTCCGTCCCTGCGACTTTTCTCTTGACAGTCTCAAGGCGGCTTCGTATACCATTATTACATCATTCAATGTAACGTTATTTGATGTCACATGATTAGATGTAACATGAAATGATGTCAAAGAACGTAACAGGACTCACAGAATCAGCTTGGTCCACAGAATTCCGGGCCATAAACAAAACGGGTGCACACCCTACAGACGCTCGCTCGGGAGGTTCGTTATGACAATCAAGACTACCCCGGTACGCCGTAACTTTAAGTTCAACCTGCCGCCAGAACAGGTAACAAAGTGGAACCCTGCCGGCTACCATGTCACCCAATTCTTCAACACCCTGTCGATTTTCTTTCCGGTCGGCGAACGCTTCTTTATTCACAGCCTGCGCCAGTATCGCGACATCGTGGAAGACCCACAGCTGCGCGACGACGTCGCCGGCTTTATCGGCCAGGAAGCCTTTCATGGCCGCGAACACGACGAATACAACGCCGCGCTGACCGCTGCTGGGCTGCCGGCTGACAAACTGGAGACCCAGGTCACCCAACTGCTGGAAGTCGTCAAACGCCTGCCCAAGCCACTCCAGCTGGGCGCCACTGTGGCACTGGAACACCTGACGGCCATTATGGGCGACATCCTCCTGCGCGAACCGGAACTCCTCGCCAATGCCGAGCCTCACTTCCAGGCCCTGTGGCGCTGGCATGCGCTGGAGGAAACCGAGCATAAGGCGGTGTCCTTCGAGGTCTTCACCCGCGCCTTCGGCAGCGGCCCCAAAGCCTACCTGCTGCGGGTGGGCGCCTTCCTGCTGGCCAATGCCATTTTCTGGTCGCTGTTCTACCCGTACTATTTCCGGATGGTCCGCGCCGGGGGCCAGCACCGGGATCTCAAGGGCTGGTGGCGCGGCTTCCGTTACCAGTGGGGTACACCCGGCGCCTTGCGTCGTATCGTACCGGCCTGGTTCGACTTCTTCCGACCGGACTTCCACCCCTGGATGCATGACAATCGCCACTTCCTCGACCAGATCGACTCACTGACACAGAGGGTCGAAAGCCTGTCCGCAGAGGCACCGCTCCAGGAGCAGAATGCATGAACCTCCAGGAAAGCCCGGTTTCAGTCGCGTTCGCCGAAGAGGTGGTGCAGGCCTACTGCAACGGCAACCCTCTTGGCCGTGACGACGAGGCACTGGCCCGCTGGCAACCACGCCGCTCCGGCCTGCAAGTCTGGATTGGCCGCTCGGTCCCGGCGTTACACCCAAGGGAATGCCGGGTCGACGGACATCGCATGGTGTTCTGGGACATCGGCCGACATGAGGCGTCGCCGGTGGTGCTGTTGCATGGCTTCGGCGCCAGCAAGGAAAACTGGTTGCCGCTGATCCCCTTGCTGGCTCGTCGTCATCGCCTGCTCATCCCGGACCTGCCTGGCTTCGGCGCCAGCGACTTCAATGTGGGCGACAGTTACACAGCGGAAATCCAGGTCGGGCGCCTGCGAGACTGGTTCGGGAGACTGGGTATAGACTCCGCGCATTTTGTCGGCAGCTCCATGGGCGGCGCGCTGGCCGGCCTTATGGCCTCACAGGCGCCGGAGCAGGTGTCGTCCCTGACGCTCATGAATGCCGCCGGCGTATCCGGCCGCCGACGCAGCCGATTCGAGCAGTCCTTGCTCAACGGGGAAAACCCGCTCATTCCGGGCAGCTTTGGCGATGTTATACGTCTGTTCCGTCTGGCCACCCAACGGAATCGCAACTGGATCGCCTGGCTGCTATCACCCCTCCTGTACCGCGACATGATTCACCGGGAGCGTGTCAATCACCGACTGTTTCTCGATTTGCTGAACTCCAACACCGATCCGGCCAAGCTGATCGGGCAAACTGAAGAACGCCCCACCCTGATCCTGTGGGGCGACAAGGATCAGGTTCTGGACGTTTCCTGTGCAGATGTGCTGAAAAGGCTGTTACCCCATGCGGAACAGTGCATTTTGCCCAACACCGGCCACCTGCCGATGCTGGAAGCGCCCCTGCAGACCGCCGCCTCGCTTCAGCGTTTCTGGCGCTCGCAATACTGCCTCGACACGGCAGTTGAGCCGATGGCATCGCACTCATGAGGATTACCGACATGGCATCGCTTCACTGGGGTTTTCCCCTGAGCAACGAACTCTACGACAAGGCCCTGCGGACGATCGAAAGCGTCCGTCATGGCGAGACATCGGCCCGCGCTGAGAACAAGGCGCTGGCGGAAGTCGTCAACCAGCTGGTGAAGGAGGGATTGCAGGCCTATTACCATATACCTGCCGAACTGGTTGGCCTGTCACCGACGCTGCGGGCGGCAACTGACAAGAGTATGCAGGTCATTACTGGCGCCATCCGGATGGTGACCAATCAATTCTTCGGCGGACTATCCCAGGCGGAACTGGTCCTGATTGCCGACTATATCGGCAGCATGCTGGTGGAACCTAACGGCCGTGAGCTACCGCACCTGATTTTCGAACTGGAGGACGATTTCGGCCCCCTGCTCCGCGAAAGACTTGAGCAAGCCCGGGCGTCTGCAGCCTCCATCGACGACGTCCATCACCTGACCCGCCACCTGCAAAAGGTGGTCGATATCTGCCTGGTACATTACTACAGGCAGCCGGTCGATCAGGTCAGCCTGGGCGTGTTCACACGGAAAACGGCAGACGCGGGCATCCGCACCGTACAAAAGGCTTTCCATAGCCTGCTAACCCGCCTGCTGTCCAACCTCAAGCCGGGGCCCCTTGCACGGCTGAGCGATCACCTGTCCTCACTGGTGCATGAAGACGCACCGGCCGAAGAAACACCCTCGCTCCGGGCTGACGCCTGATCCTGCGATACCGGCAACGGTGCATCGAGTGCCGTTGCCGGTCGCGTATCGGCGAGACCCGGTTCTTCCAGCCGCCGGGCATTGCGTCGGCTGACCACGACGACCGCAGCGACGATGACGCCACTGCCCGCCAGTACCTGAGCCTGTAGCGGTTCACCGAAAAAGCGCCAGCCGATCAGGTACGATAGCGGAAGCGCCAGATAGCTGAGCGCCGCGATACGCGAAACCGTACCCAGCTTGACCGCCGTGATCCAGGAAACGCCATAAACGAAGCCGGACACCGCGACCAGGACCATCGTCAACCAGACGACGTTACTGACAGGGCGCCAATGCATCAACCCCATCGGCGCAGTCGCGATGGCCATCGTCAAGGCCATCCAGAACATCAAGGCGCCCGTAGATTCTGTTCTTCCCCAGCGCTTATTCATCACATGCAGGAAGGAAAAGCTCACCGCACCGAGCACGGCCACCAGCACCGGAGCCTGCAAACCACCGGCACCAGGACGGGCAATAATCAGAACCCCGATAAAGCCGGCAACGACCGCGGCCCAGTCACTGGCAGCCACCCGCTCGTTGAGCAGCCAGGCCGACAGCGGCAACATAAACAGTGGCTCGGCGAAAAACACCGTCACGCAGGTAGCCAGTGGCAGGTGCGTCAAGGCGTCGTACAGGCAATAGCAGGCGACCAGACTGATCGCCAACCGGATGACGTGCACGCTCGGCCGCCCCCAGCGCACTGCGGCCGGACGATACAACGCCATCGGCAGATACAGGGCAAAGCCGAACAACCAGCGCAGAAACAGCAACTGCCAGGTACCCAGGGACGCTCCCGCCAACTTTGTCAGGCTGTCGACGGTGACACCGGCAACGACCGCCACCAGCACCAGCGACATCGCCTTGTACTCCGCATGCAGATTTCGTATCACGTTCCTCTCCGTTGGGTCGCAGGGCAACCGCCACAAGCGCCCCCGAACTGTGTTTAAATGGAGGACAGCTCCGCTGAATGGACGCACTGTACGGCGCGGGCACCTCCAAGTACATCGACCTTTTTTCACGCCCATGTGAGATTTCGGAACATCGGATGCAATCGCAAAGCCTGCCCTCCCTCAAAGCCCTGCAAATTTTTGAAGCGGCGGCACGTCACCGGAATTTCAGCCGGGCGGCCGAGGAGCTGCATATCAGCCATGGTGCGGTCAGCAAACAGATCCGCGCACTGGAGGCCCATTTCCAGACCTCACTGTTCCAGCGGACCCGGCAAACCGTCACGCTGACGCCGGAGGGCGAACGCCTGTCACGTGGTCTCGGCGCCGCATTCGTGCAACTGCGCGAAGCCTGCCGCAGCATCGCTCCGCGCCAGGTCATCAACCTCAAGCTACCCATGTCCTTCGGCGACCGCTGGTTCATGCGGCGGCTGAAGACGCTGGAGGCGGCCACCGGGCTCACTTTCTCGATCACCTCCTGCTGGCAGCAGCAAGTGGATTTCGCCCACGAGCCGTTCGACCTCGCCATCGTCTATAACCCGGAGACGCCCGGCTCGCCGCTCTATGAGGAACGCCTGGTGTGCGTCGCCTCGGCAGACTACCTCAACGCCGCACCGAACAAGGCTCCGGAAGCCATTCTCCGACGCGGCCCCCTGATCTACCCGTCACGGGTTCAGGACGACTGGGGGGCTTTTCTGGAGGCACAGGCATTGACCACCGAAGCGCTCGGTACCCGCAAGATCCAGATGGACTCCATGAGTTCCGCCATCCAGGCCACGCTCGGTCACGCCGGCATCACCGTCGTGGACCCGCTCCTGGTCGATGAAGAACTGAAACAGGGTGTATTGCAGCTGGTGACAGCGGATGCCGTCCTGACGGGCTATCACTATGCCCTGCTGGAGGCGCCGCACATGCGCGGCAGCTCTGAAGCCGAACAATTCAGGCGATGGCTGACCCAGGCACTGTCGGAATCCCTTCCGCCGGAGACAGAAATATCCGCCGAGGAAGCGATCCAATAACACCGGCAGAGCGTAAGGCCCAAGCATCTTTTACAAGGAGCGTTATCCATGATCATCGTGCACCACCTGAACCATTCCCGCTCGCAGCGCATTCTCTGGATGCTGGAGGAACTGGGACAGGACTATGACATTCAGCGCTATGAACGTGATCCGCAGACGATGCAGGCACCGGCCAGCCTCCGACAGGTCCATCCGCTGGGGAAATCACCGGTCATCACCGATGGTGATGTTACGGTCGCCGAATCCGGCGCCATCGTGACCTATCTCGCGGAAACCTATGGACAGGGCAACCTGCTGCCGGATAGAAGCAGCCCCGCCTATCGGGATTATATTTACTGGTTGCACTACGCCGAAGGTTCGCTGATGCCGCCGCTGCTCCTGCGTCTGGTTTTCGAAAAGGTCAAAACCAGCCCCATGCCATTCTTCGCGCGACCCATCGCAAAACAGATCGCCGACAAGACCAACAGCCGTTTTATCGGCCCCCAGATCAAGACACACCTGGACTATATCGAGGCGCATCTCGGTAAGCAGGACTGGTTTGCCGGCGACCGGCTCAGCGGTGCCGACATCCAGATGAGTTTCCCTCTGGAAGCCAGCGTTGCACGGGGACTGATCGACGGACACTATCCGCAGATCCAGGCCTTTGTAAAACGGGTTCAGGAAAGACCAGCCTACCAGCGTGCCCTCCTGAGGGGCGGCGAATACGCCTATGCCTGAGGCCCCCAACGCCTGAAGACATCGACAGCAGGGCTCGGAGCCTCGTAAAGGCGCCGTGCCCGCATTTCTCCACCGACTTTCCCCCAATCACAGCAACCACTAGACTGACGGTCTATCCGCAGTCGAGCTTTGTCCCCGACATCAAGCTTGGGATGTGCACCCAACGACAAACGTCATAACAACCATCAAGAACGACTGGTGTTGAGGACCGCATCCATGAATCCACTCGGAACCCGACTCAAGGCCCGGGCCCAGCTCGCTGCACTCAAAGTGGCCGCGACCTTGTTGCCTTCACCCCGCCCTCTGGTTTTACTGGGGGCCGACGCCTCCCACAAACTCTGTCAGACCATCGCCCAGCTCGGCGCGCACCATGTATTGATCGTGACCGACAAGGGCCTGGAAAAACTGGGGATGATTGATCCCATCGTGCGACGACTGAAACGGCAAAAGCTCAGTGTCAGCCTCTTTACCGGCGTCCTCCCGGACCCCACGTTCAGTGTGGTGGAACAGGGCCTGGCACAGTTGAAACGGGATCACTGCGATGCCGTGCTGGCCGTCGGCGGCGGATCGTCGATCGATGCCGCCAAGGTCATCGCTCTCGCCGCGACCCAGAACAGGAAACCGCAAAAGCTGGTCGGCGTATTGAAAGCCCGGAAACCGGCGTTGCCGCTATTCGCCATTCCCACAACAGCAGGCACCGGATCGGAAGTCACCGTGGGCGCCGTAATCTCCGATGACAAGACCCATCAGAAAGCGCTGATTATCGACCCCAAGGTGGTACCGCTGGCCACTGCCCTGGACCCGCGTCTGATGCGAGACCTGCCGGCGGCCATTACGGCCGACACCGGCCTCGATGCACTGACCCATGCGCTGGAAGCCTGGATCAGTGAATTCGCCAATCACGATACGGATGTGTATGCGGGCGCCGCCGTACGCCTGATCTTCGACAACCTGCCCAAAGCCTACACCGACGGCCATGACCTCGCCGCACGTGAGGCCATGGCCCTTGCCTCTCACTATGCCGGTCTGGCGATCAACAAGGCCGGACTGGGCTACGTGCATGCCATCGCGCACCAACTGGGCGCCCACTATGGTTTGCCCCATGGCCGTGCCAATGCCATCGTTCTACCCTACGTGCTCGACTTCAACCTGCAGGCGGCGCAAAAGCGACTCGCCCAACTGGCCCGCGAAACCGGTCTCGCTGGCAGCGCTCAGGACGATGCTGTCGCCGCCCGCCGACTGGTCAGCCATGTCCGCGAACTGATCGCTTCGCTGAATATCCCGCACCACGTTGCAGGTGTCCGGCACGAGGACTTCAATGCGATTATCGAGGCGGCCTTTCACGAGGCTCACGGCACCTATGCCGTCCCACGATACATGGCCGCCAACGACTGCCAGCAGGTACTTGAGGCCCTGGGGCAGGACTAGATCGTCTTCGGCAAGTCCGGGACGAGTCCGGCACCGTTCAGCCCCTCGTCCTGGAGCAGCATGTCCAGAAAGCGTTCCACAGCGCGGCTCGGGTGCTTATGTCGCAGGCTGAGACGATGCAGCGGGCGCTCCACCGTCAGGTCCGTCACCGGCAACACCGTCAGGGTGCCGGCTCTCAGTTCCGTCGCTACGGTCCAGCGAGAGACCAGTGATATCCCGGCACCGGCGGCAACCGCCTGTTTAATCGCCTCCGGACTCCCCAACGACATGGTCGAGATGGGATGAAGGTCTCGAGCGGAGAGGGTGCGCTCCACCACGGCACGCGTCCCTGACCCCTGCTCACGCAGCAGGCAAGGCTCGCTGCAAAGCTCTTCCGCCCGAAGATCCGTTCGCCCCGCAAAGCGATGCCCGGGAGCCGCGATGACGACCAATTGGTCCAGCGCAAAGACGACTTCCTCCAAGTCCTCTTCCTCGACAAAGCCCTCGGTAAACCCCAGGTCCAGCGTATTTGCCAGCAGCTTTTGCTGGATCACCTCGGTGTTGGCAATTTCAAGCTGCACATCCACCCCGGGGTAACGCTGTTGGTAACGCGCCAGAAGCTTCGGCAGCAGGTAATTGCCGATGGTCATGCTGGCACCGATGGAAAGGCGCCCGGAACGGGCATCCCGCAGTTCCGCCAAGCGCCGCTCGGCCGCAGCCTCGGTCGCAAAGATACGTTGCGCGAAGACAAGCAGCACCTCGCCCGTGGCCGTCAGGCGCATTCCCTTCGGGAGCCGATCGAACAACGGCATGCCAATGACGCCCTCGAATTCCCGCAACTGCTTGGAGACGGCGGGTTGGCTGATAAAGAGCCGGGATGCGGCACCGCTGACGCTGCCAGTCTCCGCCACTGCATGGAAGATAGCCAGATGGTTGAGGTTCATCGGTTAACCTTAGGTTATGGGATACATTTAATATATGTATTTTATCAATATCATCAAGCGGCGTACTCTTTCGTTATGCATTAGCGGCATAACCTTATAACGAGGATACTCCAATGGATGATTCAGCGACCGAGCAAGGCTACCTACCAGCCGCCGAGGAACCGACCGTTCCCGATGCCCACCCTCTCGCCCGTTGGTTACTGCCTGCAGGCATTATCGCCTGCGTGACCCCCTGGTTGTCTCCGCCGACGGCCCTCGCTCTCGGAATGGTATTGGCGCTCGCATTGGGCAACCCCTTCGCCGGTGCCACCCGTAACGCGGCCAAGTGGCTGCTGCAGGGCTCTGTCGTTGCCCTCGGTTTCGGCATGAACCTGAATGCCGTCATGAAAGCCGGCGTACAGGGGTTCTGGCTGGCAGCCGCCAGCATACTGGGGACCTGGGCACTGGGGTTGGTCATAGGCAGGATGCTGGGCCTGCGCCCCAAGACAGCCAACCTTGTCTGTGCGGGCACGGCTATCTGCGGCGGTTCAGCGATTGCAGCCGTGGGTTCGGTGATCGAAGCCGGTGAAGCGGAGATGTCGGTCGCCCTGGGAACCGTCTTCCTGCTGAACGCCGTGGCCCTGTTCATCTTCCCCGCGCTGGGGCATATGATGGGACTCACACAGGACCAGTTCGGGACCTGGGCGGGCATTGCCATCCATGACATTTCGTCGGTGGTTGGCGCCAGCGCGCACTACGGGACACGGGCACTGCAAGTGGCGACGGCCGTAAAACTGTCGCGAGCACTGTGGATCGTGCCGGTCAGCATGGTCGCCGTCTACCTGCACCACCGCAACCAGGCAAAAAATGGGGCGCAGCTGGAGCATCCAGATGCCATTGCACCCAAGCGCCGGATCCGTATCCCCTGGTTTATCGGTCTTTTCCTGGTGGCTTCGCTGGCCCGGACAATGTCGCCCGCTATCGCCGCTGCCGCACCGACGATCACGGAAGTGGCAGAGAAAGCACTGACGCTGACACTGTTCCTGATCGGCACCGGCATGGCCCGGCACACGCTGAAGGCAGTGGGTTTCAAGCCGCTGCTGATGGGCGTAATCCTCTGGGGAGCCATCAGCGTAGGATCGCTGGTGGCGGTACTTCACCTGGTAACCTGAAGTGCAGCAGACAAAAGGGAGCGAATTCGCTCCCTTTTTTTATGCAGGGCTTAGCGGGATCGCACCTTACTCAGAAATTCCGAGCGCTCAGGCATCCCCGGAATGTTCTCCGCCAGCGCCTGATGCAGCTCATCCAGATTGCGTGCACCCTGCAATGATTTGCGAACAATACGGGATGCCAGCGGCCCAACGTGGTAGGCAAGGAGTTGGGTCAGTTTCTGGATACTCTCCTGGGAAAGCTCCAGCGAGGGCTGCCGTGGAACCGAAGCTCCTGCAGCTCCCGACCCACCCGATCCCGACGCCAGGCTGTCCGAATGCATGGCATGGACACCGGTCTTGTTCAGACTGTTCAGGAACTCCCGCCGCTCGTCCTCGCTGGGAATACGTTTCGACAGACGCTCGATCATATCCTGGAGACTGACCGACTGGGATGCCGTTGCCCGAATCATGTGGCTGGCCATAGGTCCCAGAAAGCGCGCCAGATTCTGGCTGAGGATTTGGGAAATCTCCGGCGATAGCGATACCTGGGAGGGAGAGGTGCCGGAGGTGGGCACCCCTCCATCCGCCGGACGGCGTAAAGCGGAGGTCTGTTTGCTTTGCAGAACCGTCGCCGCCAGATCATTCAGCTCCGGCACATACACCTGGTTAGGTGACGTCAACGCCTTGAGCTCGACCGCAAAGTCCTGCCCCGTTGCAAAACGCTGCGACGGATCGCCGGACAGGGCACGCGAAATCAGCCGCGTAAATTCGGCATCCAAAGAAGGCGGCAACCGGTGACTGCGTTGAACGGCCTTGGCGATGTCAGCATCATCCCAGTTCACCCCCTTCTTCTGGGGGCGGTCGCCCGACAGAAGCTCCAGCAGCACAATGCCCGCCGAATACAGGTCACTTCGCCCATCGACGATATCGCCACGCAGGGCTTCAGGTGACATATAGCTGGGCGTCCCGATCACGTCGCCCACATGGGTCAACTCGGAGGTATCCAGTTTTGCGACACCAAAATCGGTGACTTTAACCTGCCCGGAGTCGAGCAGCAGGATATTCGCCGGTTTGATATCGCGATGCACTACCCCCTGTCGATGCGCGTAATCGAGCGCTTCGAGGACCTGGATCACCAGGTCCATCATCTGTTTGAAGGTCAGGGTTACCGACTCTCGCAGGAAGGAGCGCAGATCGATGCCGTCGACGAACTCCATCACCATGTAAGGCGAGTGGTCGATGACACCGTAGTCGAATACGGTCACGATATTGGTGTGCAGGCAACGCGCCGCCGCCTGGGCTTCCTGCCGGAAGCGGGCGAGCAAACTGCTTTCGTCGCCGGACGACACCAGGTGCGAGTGCAGCATCTTGATCGCAACAGGCCGCTCGATATCGGGATCGAACCCTTTATAGACAACGCCCATTGCGCCCTGGCCGATCATGGCCTCGACGCGGTATTTACCAATAACGTCAAAAGGTGGTCGCTTACTCATAGACCCATTACTACATCAAAGTGCACATTCGATGCCCCGCCACAGGGCGGGGTCACAGCCAGAGTCGCATTATTCCGTTTCATCCAGCATTTTGACAGCGCTGGCCAGACTCCGGTGCATGCGATTGAACGACTGGGTCAGCGACGATATTTCATCGTTCCCCTTCACGGGCATTTCTTCGGCTTCCAGGGCGCCCAAGCTCACCTCATTCGCCTTTTCGGACAGGCGTTTCACTGGCCGCACAACCACGAAATCGAGCATGACGTTCAACAATATCGCAATCAGGACGAAAACACCGAGCAGCAACGACATAAACACCATAAACGTCCTTTTCGCCCGATCCAGCGGCAACGACATGGGCACCGACACGATCTGCGACCCAACCACTTCATGCAACTTCCAGCCGAAACCGTTATCGCTACCGTACTTGGCAATCATCGTCGCCGGTGCCGCTGACGGCACACTGTGACAGGCCAGACATTTCGGATCGTTGATCTGAATGGGATGACTCAGGTATAGGGAGGGTCCTGTCGGCGTGTCACGGGTGCCGATCAGCTCCTTGGCATCCTTGTGATTACGGAAATAGTTGACGATATCCGCTTCCCAGTCAGTCGCCCTGTCGGTGGGATTGGTCGGGTTGAGCGTCGCTTCCCGATAACTGTATTCCGGATACTGTTTCTGCAGATGTGCGATATACCGATTGGCGGCATAAGCCGGCACCGTCTGTGGCAGGAACTGGCGCTTTTGCTGCAGCGCCAGCAAGGGGCGAATTTCATCTACCGTGTAGGCCCGCACGGACATCGCGCTCTGCAACATGATACGGGCGCTGTCGAGGATCTCCTGCCGTGCATTTTTCTGCAACAGGTTGTAGACCAGTATGGCGGCCAGCGCGATACCCGCCAGGGAAGCAAGCCCCAGTACGAGGTTGAACTTGAGTCTAAGCGACATTCTATGACGGTCCCTTGTTGTTGATGTCGTTGTTGATGTCGTTGTTGATGTCGTTGTCGTTTATAGATTCTTGCAGTCGCGGAAGCTTGGCATCAGCGCTCGGGCGCCGCCCAACGGAATATCAGCCTGCTGCAGCTGTGTCTTGGGCCATGTAGGCCAGAATCCGAGGTGGACCACCAGCGTTTGGGCATCGGCCACCGCACTGTCAAAGTGACCGGGGATATTTATCCCATTATCGCCAATCAAACCTTTAACGGGCACCAGCGCCGAGTCGTCGAACTGAATCCCTATGCCTTTATAGGACAGATCGATATTGGAGCCCGTATGGATGGCGATGCGGTCCGGCAGGATCTCCGCCCAGACAGCGGTTTTGTCGTAGCCATCTTCCATCGTCAGGTGCTTGCTGACCAAACGGCAAACACCCGGATGCCGGTTGTCCCAATTCCGTTCCAACGTCCAATCGCCCTGCGTAAAGGGCAATTCATCGGCAGTTAGCCGTAGTGGAGCGGACTTTGTCGATGTGGCCGGTGCCGTCTTCGTAGTGACCGGCTGCAGGGGTGGAGCCGGTTTGGTTTGGGCGTGAATCACCGTTTTCTTTTCCACCTCGGCCACTTTCGGCTTGGGTTTGGCGGTTTTGTGATGCACCTTCCGGGGACTGGTGGAAGCGGTTGTGCTCGCGGGCTTTGTCTCGCCTTTTTGCGCCGTCCTGGCCGCCGGCTGGGGCGCAACCGTCGACGTCGACTTTTCGACTGGCGCAGTCGTCACAGGAGCCTTGGCGGGTTCAGGCGGGCTGGCTGCATTGCTGCCATAGCTTGCGGACCCGGCCTTAAAGGTGCTGCAGCCGCTCAGCGCAACAGCCACCGCCAATACTTGCGCCGAAGGGAGGAGCACCTGACGCATGACCTGTTTTGTGAGCCTGGAAAAGTGGCGGGATTCTTGAGGGTTCATGGTCCCTGTCACCGAATAGTTTTCATTATCATACAAGAATACGGCATTAGCCCCGCCACCACCCGTAAAACAGCATCGGCGACGGCGGTGTTATGCGCTTGAGATCAGTATGGACTTAGGGTACTAGATGACGATCAAAACAATAAGCCTTCGTCAAAAAATCCTTTCAAGGCAACGGCATTGTTGCATGTCCGTTCGCGACTGCCGAACAGGAGCGTAACGGGCCGCCCCTCGGTCAGCCAATGCTGGAGCTGACATAACTCATCGGGAAGGGGGTCGCGCAATTCGTCCAGGTAACGAGTCCTGAACAGCGGCCATTTTTCGGGGTCATGATCATACCAACGTCGCAGGGTGTCCGAAGGGGCAAGAGCTTTAAACCAATAATCGACAGCAGCCTTCTCACGAGACAGCCCCCTCGGCCAGAGTCGGTCCACCAGGATACGGAGACCGTCTGTCTCCGCCGGTGGTTCATATACACGTTTCACCTGGATCACACTCAACGCCACCTCCCCGGCGAGCGCTCACCAGACGACGCTGCATCGACCGGGTCCCTGATCGAACTCAATCCGAGCCGGCGACATTCGATGCCGCCGCTTCCAGTTCATCAAAATGCCCTCGGAAATACTCGGCAACCTTTTCCGCATCTTCGATCATTTTCTGATCGGCAACGACACCGAACTGAACCGTCCCAGCATAACTCAGGATACTCAGGCCAACGCCGATTTCACCAGACTGTGGCACCCACACCATCGGTTGCAGCACCTTCGCTCCCGCCAGGTAAAGCAGGTTGGATGGCCCCGGTACATTGGTCATGATCAGTGATGCCTTCTTGCTGAGAAGATCCAGTGCCGTCCGTTCCAGTTTGGCCGGTCCATGCCCCAGGGCCGTCAGCAGGCCGAACGTCACCTTCGGCTGGGCGGACGCCTTGAGGGTTTCCATAGCCTCTTTGACTGCCTGGTAACGCTCACGCGGTGCAGCTTTACCCACTGGCAGATTGACCACCACCAGACCGAACTGATTGCCAAGACTCTGGATCGGCTGATGCCTGGGTCTCAGGTTGAACGGCACCGCGACATGGATATCTGCTGCAAGCTGGTTGCCCTTTTCCATCAGGTACTGACGGAGGGCACCGGCAACCGTGGCCATGAGGACATCGTTCACCGTCCCCGACAGCGCATGGGCGGTGGCCTTTACCCGCCCCAGGTCCAGCGCTTCCGCCCAGGCAACCCGCTTACGGCCGCTGAGACCGCCTTTGAGCACGGTGACCGGATCGGGAGGCAGCAGGCCGATATGCGCCAGTTCCAGACCCGCATCCATACCCTGCTTGGCGAGATCGATCAGGTGCGTCGGATGCTCCACCAGATCCCAGGCCTCCTCGATCAACTCATGCCCAAGATGCAGCCCCTCGCGGATCAGGCTTTGCGCCGGTTGCAGCAAACGATCGGTAAGCGACGCTGTTCGGGCAATCGGCGCATCGGCGGGCTTTCCCTCTTCCGTCTCATCGGTCATGGACAACAGCACCTGCACCAGGGCAAGACCATCCGCAATACAGTGATGGATGCGCACGATCAACGCTGAACCGCCGTCGAACTGGTCCACCACGTGCATTTGCCAAAGGGGACGCCGGAAGTCGAGAGGTGTGCTGATCAAATCGCTGACCAACTGCTGCAACTCAGCCTTGTCCGCAGGGCTCGGCAATCCCACGCGATGGATATGGTTATCCAGGTTAAAGGCCGGATCCATTTCCCACCAGACCTTGTCCGACTCGTCGACGACACGCTGGCGGAAACGGCGAAACTTGAGGAAGCGCTCCTCGATCACTTGCCGAAAGCGTGCCATGTCCAGGGGACGATCCAGAACCAGAACGCCGCCGATCATCATCAGGTTGGTATCGCGCTCCATGCGCAACCAGGCAGCATCAACTCCCGCCATGGGTTCACGAACATCTGTCATAATCCACCTCGTCCGTCCTGCAGACGCCTGTGTAGTCCAAGTATGTCGAAGTCAGTCCAAACAGGTTTCAGACTACGCTTCCGTTCCGGACACCGAATTGATCGCTATCAACATTAGGTAGAGTGAACAACTTTCCAGAATGACGCGCGTCCGCCGCTAAACAGATAAAGCGACAGCGCCATGACCGCAATGCCTGAGGAGGCACGCCATGAAGACTCCGACCCTGCCCGGCTCACTGGTCTCGGTTGACTGGCTGGCGCAGCATCAAGGCCACCCACGCCTGGTGCTCCTGGATGCGACCTTCCAGTTACCCGGCGCCGCAGACACCACGGCACCTCGTCGAATACCGGGTGCACGACGCTTTGATTTCGATCGGGAGATCTGCGACCGGGAAAATCCGCTGCCTCATATGCTGCCCCCAGCAGAGGATTTCGAACGGCAGGTGCGGGAACTGGGTGTGAACCAGGATAGCCTGATCGTGGTCTATGACCGGGTCGGAACTTACTCCAGCCCACGTGGCTGGTGGATGTTCCGGGCTATGGGCCACGATCAGGTTGCGGTCCTGGACGGCGGACTGCCGGCCTGGGAAGCGGCCGGTCACAGCAGCGAGCCGATGCAGCCGGATTCTCCAGGACAAGGCGATTTCATGGCGCAACTACGGCAGGAGCTGGTCAGTAACGCAGACCAGGTGGCGGCTGCACTTGAGGACAATGGCTGCGTTGTACTGGATGCCCGTTCCGCTGATCGCTTCCAGGGTAAGGCCCCTGAACCTCGCGCCGGACTGCGCGGTGGCCACATGCCCAATGCCCGCAACCTGCCCTTCGACCAGGTCCAGGAGGCCGGCCGCATGCAGGCACTAGAGGAACTGAGCCGGCGCTTGCGAAGCGAGGTCGATGCAGAGCAACACCTGATCTGCAGTTGCGGGTCGGGCGTCACCGCCTGCATCCTCGCCCTGGCGGCCGATCTGGCCGGCCATTCGCATTTCAGCGTTTACGACGGTTCCTGGAGTGAATGGGGATTACCTTCGGATCGCCCGGTGGTGAGCGACTGATGCCTGCGGCAAGCCTTTAACAAGAGCGACCGCCGGCGCTACGCAGCCATTGCCGGTAGTCGCCGGAAGTAATGCGTTTTAAACGCCGGACGTTGCGGTTATACAGATAGACCCAGGCACGAACAGGGGTTTCATCGTGCATTCGCACGGTCCGCACCTCGCGCACATATTCATGAGGTTTCGCACAGGTGGGGCTGCAACCTTCGTAGGCATCGAGCCAGCGCCACAGCCCTGTCGCCTCCGGCAGGCGGAACAGGTCGCCGAACACCTGATCGCTCGCACTCTCCGAAGCAACGACGCCCGGATAATGTCCGACATCATACAGGCGCCCCTGAAAAGCGGCGGCCGCCATAAAGTCTCCCTCTCTCGCCAGCCGGCGAGCATAGGGGTTGCCGAACCCCTCGCGCAGGGTTCCGTAGACGAACAGGTAAGGAACGAATTCCGGCATCATGATGGGCCCAGCCGTCCCAGCGCTATTTAGGGCGTATTAACTGCGGCCCCATTCTCGGCGACATTGGCCAGATCCGCCAGCTCAGCTTCTCCCAGCGTTTCATGTTCCTGCAAGCGTCGTGCGCCCTCACGCAGCCTGTTGGACTGTTTCTTCAACAACGCAACCGCCTCGTCAAAGGCCCTGTCGACCAGCTCTCGAACCGCCTCGTCGATTTCGAAGGCCGTCTCTTCGCTGTATTCCCGCGGTTTGAACGAGAAGGTATTCTGCAGATAGCCGCTCTGTTCACCATCGTAGGTGACGTGTCCCAGCTTTGGATTCATCCCGTATCGCATTACCATGTGCCGGGCAATATCCGTCGCCTTGGCCAGGTCGTCCATGGCCCCGGTGGAGAGCTGATTGAAGATCAGGTACTCAGCCGCCCGCCCGCCCAGTAGAACCATCATGCGATGCTCCAGCTCTTCCTGGGTGAGCAGGAAGCGGTCCTGGGTGGGACGCTGCAACGTGTAACCGAGGGCGCCGATCCCCCGGGGAATAATCGACACCTTGTGCACGGGATCGACATCCGGCAGGGACATGGCCACCAGGGCATGCCCCATTTCATGGTGCGCGATGACTTCCTTCTCCCGCGGCATCAACAACCGCTGCTTCTTCTCAAGACCGGCGACAATGCGCTCGATCGCATCCATGAAGTCCCGTTGCTCCACCGCCTCCGCCCCACGTCGTGTCGCCAGCAGCGCAGCCTCATTGATCAGGTTTGCCAGATCCGCACCGGTAAATCCGGGCGTCATCGCCGCTATCTGATCGACATCCAACGCCGGCGCCAGTCGGATATTGCGTAGATGGACATTGAGAATCTGCACCCTTCCCGGACGATCGGGACGGTCCACCAGCACCTGGCGGTCAAAACGGCCGGCCCGCAGCAGGGCGGGATCGAGGATTTCCGGTCGATTGGTCGCAGCCAGCAAAATCAGGCCGCTGCTGGGATCGAAACCGTCCATTTCCACCAGCAACTGGTTGAGCGTCTGCTCTTTCTCGTCAACGCCCCCCCCCGGCATCGCGCCACGGGCACGTCCCAGGGCATCCAGTTCGTCGATGAAGATGATCGCCGGCGCCTTCGAACGCGCCTGCTCGAACAGGTCTCTCACCCGGGCCGCTCCAACCCCCACAAAGAGCTCGACAAACTCGGAGCCGCTGATCGACAGGAAGGGAACCCCCGCCTCACCGGCCACCGCACGGGCCAACAGCGTCTTGCCGGTGCCGGGAGGCCCTACCAGCAACACCCCCTTGGGAATCCTCGCGCCCAATCGGCCATATCGTTGGGGCTCTCGCAGGAACTCGACGACTTCCATCAGTTCCTGCTTCGCCTCGTCGACACCGGCGACATCGGTAAAGGTCACCTTGGTGTCGGTTTCCATATAGACCTTTGCCCGGCTCTTGCCGATCGCCATCATTCCCGCACCGCCGCCGCCCATTCGCCGCAGCATGAAACTCCAGAAAACGAACAGGATCAGCAGGGGGAATACCCAGGCCAGGATCGTCGACAGCCAGCGGTTCTGGGTCACGCCGCGATACGCAACCCCGGCCTTATCCAGGCTCTCAACCAGTTGCGGGTCGACAACCCGATTGGTCACGAAGGCGTGATCGCCCGTCCCCAAGGTCTTCAACGCCGCGGCCGTATCGGCCGATAACGAGGAGGGCAACGCACCTTTGACCCGTAGCTCGCCCATAATCTGGTGCTCAGCCAACGACAGGTTCCGGATATCCCCGGCCTTGAGGAGCGCCTTGAAGTCACTGTACTGGATGGTGGTGCGGGAAGGTTCCTGCAGATAGCTCTGCACGGTGAGCATGATCATCACACCCACCAGGACATACCACCAGAGTGCAATGCGGTTTTGGTTGAGCGGGCTCGCCATATCGTCTTCCCATATCGGACCCGGCGAAAACGGCAAAACCGGGTCTGCATTAAAGACTTGCAGTGTGCGCTGACGGCCCGCCATCAGCTTTGACACGGGTCAACAGAGTGGAACTTGGACAGACCTTCGCCGGGGATCAGGCGACGGTTTCAGCCTCACAACCGAAGATATTCCGGTACATGATACCGCCGGCGATAATGATCATCGGCCCCACCCAAATCAAGGGGATAAGCAGCGGAATCGCCGCCAGGATGCCGATCAGGCCCAAGAGGATGTACAGGCCGGCAAAGGTGAACCAACGCTTGGAAATCGCCTTGCGTGAGGTTTCCATCGCGGCCCAGATCGAGAGGCCTTTATCGACCATCAACGGCAGACTCAGGTAATAGGCAAATGCCAGATAGATGCCCGGTACGATCAGCAACACAAGCCCGATCATGATCAGTACACAAATCAACACAATGGCTGCCAGAAAAGTCAGCGACTTACCGTAATACGCGAAAATCATGGTCGCCCGGACAGGGGCGTCGACCGCTCGCCGCACCCCCATCATGAACAGCCCGACCGCCAGCGGCATGGTGACCAGGATAGAGACCAGTTGCTGAATCACGAAGAAGCCTGCATGGAAGTCACCATGAAGCCCAGGATTCTGAGTACCCAGCCAGACGTATCCCAACAGACGAAAAGCGCCGTTGAGCACCACCGAAATCAGGAAATAGAACACGAAAGCAAGGACAAAACTGCCTTTAACGCCCTTGGTCTTCTCCCAGGCCTCACGAATAATGTCGCCGATACGCAGCTCATACTGGCCACTGATTCCCTGCTCCACCGACCCGTAGTCTTTCAGGGTAACGGGAACCTCCAGGTCGGCTTGCGGGGCCGCATATACGTCCTTCATAAAACACTCCTTTTCGTGCAATATCGACGACAGCCCGGCGCCCATTGCCCAGGCTTCCCAGCCAGCATTATAGGCGAGATTAAGAAGTTTTAATGACCGAGGGGGCCGGATTCCGGCTGTCGGCCAGCACCGACTGCAGACTGTTGACGTCAGCCACCACACTGCCGACCAGGGAATCGACAATCTGCCAGTCCATATCCGGGCTCTCATCGCCCGCCTGCCAGACACGCCGGTTTTGCGAATAGGCCTGCTCGACACTTTCATCGACCCTGTAGGTCTGTCCGGAATGAACCGCGTCGCTGATATCTCGCATTTTGCGCTCAAAGACGTCGGCCAATGCCGCCATCGGCACCGCGCTATGGGCTGTCGCGTGCAAGTAGATCGAGAGTCGCGTGACATGCCGGGTCAGGCGTTCGAGGTGAGCGACCAGCGGAATCGCCCGACGGGTGTCGTCATGGATACGCACCGGCTCGGCCAGCATGCGTTCAAGAGAGGCCCGTGCATTGGTCGTCGCCAGCTCGGCCTGGGCCCGGATGCCGGCCAGCGGCCAGCCCGCCTCGGTTCCCCTATCCACGGCTCGCAGCACCGCCGACAGGTAGCGGGCATTGGCGTCAGTGGCATCGGCAATCTCATCCGGCAGCCGACGGTATTCCCAGCTCGGCCACAACAGGTAACCCGCCGCCAACGCAACGGCAGCGCCACCGACGGTCGTCGCCATGCGCTCGATTATGTCGATCCAGGGGCGATCGATCAGCAAGCTGAGCAACAGGATGATCAACGGCGTCAGGAATATCATCGCGACCCAGTAGTGCCGTCGCAGGAAAAACAGTGTCATGAAAAAACACGCCAGGATAGAGGCATCGATGACGGCAGAATCCCGAAACAGCCACACCAGGACTCCCGCCAGAATGGCGCCCAGCAAGGTGCCGCCGGTGCGGTGCATCGCCCGGTTGAGGGTTGCTCCCAATTGCGGCTGCAGAACGATCAGGACCGTCAGCGGTATCCAGATCCCATGAGGAATATTCCAGATGACAAAGGCTGCGGTTCCGGCGGAAGCTGCGACAGCAACCCGAATGGCATGTCGAAAAATCAATGAGTTGAACGAGAGGTTCGAACGAATCGTCGACCAGCGGAAGTTGGGGAAGGAAGGTCCATGCAACGGAGGCAGAATTCGCACGCCATGGCCCTGGCTCCCCAGGCGATCCACCACGCGCTGGGCCGTTTCCAGCTGTCTCCTGATCACGTTGATAAAGGCTTCTGCCTCTTCCAGCGATGGCAGTTCACCCGTGGTCAGGTCGATCCGGCGCCAGCGTTGCGCCCGCTCTTCCGCAGACGAGGGGTCGATGGTATCCGGCTCCTCCAGCAGGCGTTGCGCGATATCCCTGCAACCGGCCTCGATTTCCGCCAACACAGAGCCCAGCTCGGCCCTGGCCTCCTGCGGATACTTGTAGATATCGTCGAGATTCAAGGCGCCCGCCAGGCTACCTGCCGAGGCGCTGATGCGGGAAGCGGCTCGCGCCAGGACGATGAGGTCGTCGAGGAAAGCCGGTAACGTCGCCGTTTGATTGAGCGTTTCGCCCAGGGTTTGTTCGGCCTGCTCGATGGCGGCCCGGACCTTTACCTGGGCCTCCGCCAGGTCGGCCTCGCAATCGTGTTGCGGCGACGCACAGCGTACGCCCAGCAAACTCACCGCTTCCGCCAGTTGACGAAAGCTTTCGCCAATCTCGTAGCGTACCCGCCGGTACGGCCGCAGACGCCAGACGATGAGTGCCATCAGCAGCGTCCAGGAAGCGCCGACAAAATAGCTGCCGGCACAGATCAGGCTGTGTTTCCAGTCACCCGGCACTTCAATGCCGATCAGGCAGACGACCCCGCTCAGCAAGCCGACCGATGTCCCGGCCGGGCCAAACAAACGCGCCATGCCGCCCACCATGGACACTACGAACATCAACCCGACGGCCAGCCACCAGATCTCCCGGCTTCGCATACCCGCCATCAGAATCAACGGAATGATGAGCGCCATCGTACCCATTACGACCAAACGCTGGCGGTAGGGTCCCCCCGAATCCGCAATCGACAGGTTCAGGACGGCAATCGTGGCAAACATCGCCTCCAGGGGATAACCCAAGGTACGCAGCACCAGGAAAGGCACTGCAGCCGCAACCGTTCCCCTCAGGGCGGTATAGAACGCCAACCGGTTGGCGCCGGACGAGAACAGGCTGTGACGGGAGGCCGGAGCCGCTTTCTGCATGATTGACTATCCCTGCTTCGGTAAGACCCAGTCCCGTCCCGGCAACGTCCGGGAACAGGAACACACCCATACTAGAATCGGCATCGATCGTTCCGGTAGTCGACATTATGGTTGAGAAAACAAATTCGCGTCATTCACGGGACATTCCGTAAAACACGACTACACTTTCACAAATTTGCAATAATTGCCGCGACTTGGCAGAACACTAATACGTCAACCCGAAAGGACACCGGAGTTAACGACGATGGATGCCTCGACAGCTGCTTTCACACCCACCGAAGCGGCTGAAGCCAAACAGAAACTCCAGGCAGAACAACAACTGCGCAAGCGCCGTCTTGCGATGTCGTTCGCGTCCTATATGGTGACCTTCACGGTCGTCGCATTTTGCTGGTACCAGGGCATGATCCCCTTGAGGGTACTGGCGCACTACCTGATGTTCTCCATAGCGATCAACCTGGGTTTCCTGGTCGCCTTCCAGACCAATCTCAACCTGCGGTTTCGCGACCCCAGCCTGACCGCGGTGCAGATGGTTGCCTCCCTGCTCCCCGCCCTGTACGTCATGTATTTTCTCGATGCGGGCCAGGCCAGGGCCATTTTCCTGTTCATTGCGATTGTGCCCGCCCTGTATGGCATTCTCGCGCTCAATACGCGTCAGTTCCTGGCAGTGGTACTGATCTTTTTCCTGCTGTACGGCGCGCTCATGGTCATGCTCCATTGGCAGCGTCCTCAGGTATTGAGCGGGCCACTGGAGCTGCTGCAGCTATTCGCACTGATGCTGGTACTGGCGCAAATTGCCGTCATTGGCGGTTTTATCAACGGACTGCGGGAAAAGCTGCGACATCGCAACCGGGAATTGCAAAGCGCCATGGAGGAGTTGAACAGCGCTTTGGCACGGATACAGGAACTGGCCAGCCGCGATGCCCTGACCGGCGTCTTCAACCGCCGCCACCTCTTCTACGTAATGGCCAAAGAAATCAACCGCCAGCGGCGCGCCAATGGCCCCTTCAGCGTCTGCATCCTGGATATCGACTTCTTCAAACAGGTCAATGACCAGTATGGCCACATCGCTGGCGATGAAGTGCTCAAGCGCGTCGCGGAAGCAGTCATGAACGACCTGCGCAATATCGATTGCTTTGGTCGTTACGGTGGCGAGGAATTCCTGCTGATCCTCCCCCAGACCTCTCTGGAAGGTGCCAGAATCAAGGCCGAGCGGGTACGCCAGCAGATCGAGACCCTGCGGTTCCCTTCCATCGATAACGCCTTCCGGATTACGGTATCGATTGGCGTCGCCGAGCACTGGCCCGAGGAAGAGCCAGACAACACCATCAACCGGGCCGACTCGGCGCTTTACGAAGCCAAGACACAGGGCCGTAATCGTATCGTCATCGCCGACGCTTTCTAGCCCTTACCGGCGTTGGTCGCCGCCTCATGCTCGGCGGCTAAAACGGCGTCCCTTGCCATAACATCGACATAGGCCTGCCGCGACGTGATACGGTCGATATAGCGGCCGATGATCGCCGTTCGCTCCACCATCCCGAACATCGTTACCCAGTTGAGGGCCGTCCCCCACAACATGTCCGCCACCGTCGGTGCGTCCCCCAGCAGATAGGGCTTGTCGGTAATCTCGGCGACAAGGGTGGATAGCATGGTGTCGAAATCGCCATAGGGCGAGGTTGAAGGCGGAGCAGGCTCGTGTTTCAGGAAACGATCGACGATGGCGGGCTCGAAGCAACTGCCGTAATACACCAGCCAGCGCAGATAGGGTCCCCTGCGCGGATCGCCGATGGCCGGCGTCAGCCCCGCTTCAGGGAACAGGTCGCCCAGGTATATGGCAATCGCCACCTGCTCGGTAATCAGTGCTTCGCCATGCAGCAACGCCGGTACCTTGCCCAGCGGATTGATCTTCAGATAGGCCGGTTCGCGGTTTTCCCCCGCTTTCATATTCAGGATATGCAGATCGTAGGCAGCACCCAATTCTTCCAGCAGGAACAGGGTTCCGGATGAACGGGTCTGGGGGGAATGAAACAACACCAGTTTCTGGTCGGTACTCATGGCATCGGTCCTTATTCGCGGGGTCCTTGGGTTGTCGTCAGTACGACCTCGACAGCATAATCCCCCTTACCTGTCAGTTCCTGTCATATTAGGAAAGCGCTGAATCCGCCCGGGGCATTCCCGCCTGCGGAACGGAGACAGGTCACACACGGATGGGAGTTTCTTGGCGTGCGCGCTGGCCGACTACTGAAAATCCTCATGACACTGCAATCCCGCGAACTGGTGACGGCACCCGCCCTCGCCGATGCTTGTGGCGTATCGCACAGAACCATCTACCGGGACATTGAAACACTGAGCGAGCTGGGCATTCCGGTCTACGCGGACCGCGGCCCAGAGGGTGGTTATCGTCTGCTCAACGGTTACCGAACCCGCCTCAACGGCCTGTCCTCCGAAGAGGCCGAAGCGCTTTTCCTGGCAGGGTTGAGCGGTCCTGCCACCGATCTCGGTCTGGGGCCGGTCATGCCGATGGCCGAACTCAAGCTACTGGCCGCCCTGCCGCCCGATGTCCGCGCCAGTGCCGAGCGTATCCGAGCCACCTTTCTCCTCGATGCCCCGGCCTGGTTTACCGACTCGGAGCAGCCGCCGTCGTTGCCGACCATCGCCAAGGCAGTGTGGGATCAGCGACCGATACGGGTCCATTACACCAGTTGGAACGGCGAACGCGAAAGGCAACTTGAGCCACTGGGCATCGTGCTCAAGGGCGGCGCCTGGTATATCGTCGGCCAGGTGGAAGGGAGCATTCGCACCTACCGCGTCTCACGCATCCAGGAACTCAACGTCCTGGATGGCCGCTTTGAGCGACCGGAGGATTTCGACCTCGCGAAGTACTGGCACGACAGTCTCCAGCGATTGGAATCGGAGCTATATTCCCACCAGGCAAGGGTCAGGCTGACACCGCGAGGCATGCGCCTACTGGAACACCTGTATCCGAATTCCTTCCGGGCCACCACCGAGATCGATCCCGAACCGGATACAGATGGCTGGCACCGGGCCACAATACCCGTGGGAGATCCCCGCCACTCGAGCCTGGAACTGCTGCGCCTGGGCGCGGAGATCGAAGTGCTGGAACCGAAGGAGCTGCGGGATGCCCTGCGCGACACGGCCAACGCGATGCTTGATCTCTATCGCGACTAACCCCTGTCAGGACAGCGCTTCCCGGAGCCCCCAGCCGCCAAGGTCAGGCCGAACAGAAAGGCCCGAAAACTGTGGGCGAGTTGAGGCATCGGCAAAAATCTCCCCCTGAAATAAGCAACGCCCGGACATCGTATCCGGGCGTTGTTTAGGCACCTGAAAACGGCAACAGGTGCCGCCGTCTGTCTGCGTTTCCGCAGCCGATCAGGCCAGGTCGAAACGATCCGCGTTCATCACCTTGTTCCAGGCGGCGATGAAATCACCCACGAACTTCGCCTCATTTCCGGCACAGCCATAGACCTCCGCAATCGCACGTAGCTGCGAGTTGGAGCCAAAGACCAGATCCACACGCGACGCAGTCCATTTCACCCTGCCGGTCTTACGATCCTGAACCTCGAACTCCTCCGCGGCACGCGACGTCGGCTTCCACTCGTTGCCCATATCGAGCAGATTGACGAAGAAATCGTTGGTGAGCGTCCCCGGCCTGTCGGTAAACACACCATGCTGCGAGTGCTTGTGGTTGGCGTCCAACACCCGAAGCCCCCCGACCAGCACCGTCATTTCCGGCGCACCCAGCCCTAACAACTGGGCCTTGTCGAGCAGCATTTCTTCGTCTGAGACCGTGAACGCGGTACGGCGATAGTTGCGGAAACCGTCAGCCGCCGGTTCAAGCGGCGCAAAGGAGTCGATATCGGTCTGATCCTGCGTCGCATCGGTACGGCCCGGTGTGAACGGCACCGTCACGGTGTGACCGGCGTCATGCGCCGCCTTCTCGATGGCCGCGCCGCCGCCCAGCACGATCAGGTCGGCCAGGGACACCTTCTTGTTGCCGGTCTGCGCAGCATTAAAGGATGCCTGGATGCCTTCCAATACCGGCAGGACTTTCGCCAACTGCTCGGGCTGGTTGGCGGCCCAGTCCTTTTGCGGCGCCAGCCGGAGTCGGGCGCCATTGGCGCCGCCACGCATGTCGGAGCCCCGGAAGGTTGAGGCCGATGCCCAGGCAGTCGATACCAGCTCGGCCACCGAAAGCCCGGACGCCAGGATCTCGCGCTTGAGTTCGGCAACATCCCGATCGTTCACCAGTTCGTGATCGACGGCGGGCAGCGGGTCCTGCCAGATGAGTTCTTCCGCCGGTACTTCCGAACCGAGGTAACGGGCACGCGGTCCCATATCCCGGTGAGTCAGCTTGAACCAGGCCCGTGCGAACGCATCCGCGAACTCTTCCGGATTTTCGTGGAAATGCTTGGCAATCTTCCGGTAGGCCGGGTCTTCCCGCAGCGCGAGGTCTGCCGTGGTCATCATCGGCGCATGGCGTTTGTTCGGGTCTTCCGCATCGGGCACCGTACCCTGAGCCGCCGCTTCTTTCGGCGTCCACTGATGGGCGCCTGCAGGGCTCTTGGTCAGCTCCCACTCGTAGCCGAACAGGATATCCAGGTAACTCATATCCCACTGGGTCGGCGTATAGGTCCAGGCGCCCTCGATACCGCTGGTAATGGCATCGCCACCCCTGCCGGTTCCCAGGCTGTTTTTCCAGCCGAGGCCCTGGGCTTCGATGGGAGCCGCTTCGGGCTCGGGACCGACATTGGCCGGATCGCCGGCACCGTGGCATTTGCCGAAGGTATGACCGCCAGCCACCAGGGCGACGGTCTCGTAGTCGTCCATGGCCATCCTGGCGAACGTTTCGCGGATATCGCGCGCGGACGCCACAGGATCGGGGTTGCCGTCGGGACCTTCGGGGTTCACATAGATCAACCCCATCTGAACGGCAGCCAGCGGGTTCTCGAGATCGCGATCCCCGCTATACCGCTTATTGCCGAGCCAGGTGTCCTCGGCGCCCCAATAGATGTCTTCTTCCGGCTGCCAGATATCCTCACGGCCGCCGCCGAAGCCAAAGGTCTTGAAGCCCATGGATTCAAGGGCCACGTTACCCGCCAGGATAATCAGGTCCGCCCAGGACAGGCTGTTGCCGTACTTCTGCTTGATCGGCCACAACAAACGACGCGCCTTGTCCAGGTTCCCGTTATCCGGCCAGCTGTTGACCGGCGCAAATCGTTGAGAACCGGTACCCGCACCACCGCGTCCGTCACCGACGCGATAGGTACCGGCACTGTGCCAGGCCATGCGGATAAACAAGGGACCGTAATGCCCGTAGTCCGCCGGCCACCAATCCTGTGAATCCGTCATCAGCGCGCGAAGGTCACTCTTCACCGCCGCCAAATCAAGTGCCTTGAAAGCTTCGGCATAATTGAAGTCCTCGCCCAGGGGGTTGGACTTGGGAGAATGCTGATGAAGGATGCCGAGGTTGAGCTGATTCGGCCACCAATCCCGGTTAGCCGTCCCCTTATCACCAATTTTGGTCATCGCCCCATGCATAACCGGGCATTTACCTGCACCGCTTCTATTGCTGTTTTGTCCGTCCATATCACGCTCCTTCATAGCTGCATTCCGTCAACACGCGTCGAATCAAGACGACGCTGATCACCATTGTCACCGTGCATGCGAATCCCTACTGGAGAATACGCACCTTAATCTGTACCCGATGAGTTTTACCAATGGCGGTTGATAGCTTCCATTTGCATTTTATAAACAGCCTAATAGTCTAAAACTCTTATAGTCCAACACAGGTCCGACAACCCGTATTGTCCTAACGACCCGCATCGGACGCCACGGGGTCCCCTAGCATGCCCTATGCCCTGTCACCACTGCGCAAATCCACAATATCCAGACGCATCTTTCACTTTATACTCCTTGGACATATGCTCCCATGAACGGTTCGAACGGCACCCGTTCGCCAGGAACCATTGGCCCCAGGAAACCTTTCAAAGGCTGACAGATGGATCGACGTACCCTTCTCAAGATGAGCGCCGCACTGGGCGCCTTCGGCATACCGCTCTCAGTATTGCTTGACAGCCCTCGCGCCGAGGCCCGCCCCGTCGGCCCGAAAAAACCCTTCGACTATGCCTGGCTGAAAGGCCATGCCCGCGAGCTATCCGCCAAGCCCTACCGCTCGCACAAAGGTGATTTGCCAAAATCCTTAAAAGACATCTCCTGGGACGATTACCAGGCCATTCGTTTCCGTCCGGATAAATCGCTCTGGCAGGACAAGGGCAGCGACTTCCACCTGCAGTTTTTCCACCTGGGCCTGTATTTCCAGACCCCGGTCACCATGTACGAGGTGATCGACGGCGAGGCGCAGGAACTGGGCTACGATCCCCGCTATTTTGACTACAGCGGTAAGGAGCCGCTCGGTAAGTTGCCTGAGGATTTGGGCTATGCCGGCTTCCGTCTCCAGTTCCATACGGATTTCAAACGGGACCTGGCCGCGTTCCAGGGCGCCAGCTATTTCCGGGCCGTGGGCGAATCCATGCAGTACGGCATGTCCGCCAGGGGACTGGCCATCGACACGGCCCTGCCCAGCGGGGAGGAGTTCCCGGATTTCGTCGCCTTCTGGCTGGTCAAACCCAAGCCCGGCGTGGACAAGGTGACCGTCTACGCCCTGCTCGACTCGCCCAGCACCACCGGCGCCTACGTGTTCGACCTGTTTCCGGGCCGGGATATGGTGATGGACATCAGCGCAGCCCTGTATCCGCGCAAACCGATAAAGCGTCTGGGGCTTGCACCATTGACCAGCATGTACCTGGTTGGCGAGAACGACCGCCGCGTCGACGAGGACTGGCGACCGGAAATTCACGACTCCGACGGTCTGGCGATGTGGACCGGGGCCGGCGAATGGATCTGGCGACCGCTGGTCAATCCCCCGGCGCTCCGGGTCAACTCCTTCGTCGACCACAGCCCGCGCGGCTTTGGCCTGTTACAGCGGGACCGCAATTTCGATCATTATCAGGACGACGGCGTCTTCTACAACGAACGCCCAAGTACCTGGGTCGAACCTAAGGGCGATTGGGGCAAAGGCGCCGTCATGCTGGTGGAAATTCCCACCCAGACAGAAACCTTCGACAACATCGTCGCTTTCTGGAATCCGGAAAAACCCATTCCGCCCGGTCAGGAGCACCTGCTGTCCTATCGCCTGACCTGGGGGGCAAACGCTCCCCAAAGACCTTTCGAACTGGCGACCACACAAGCCACCCGCACCGGTATCGGCGGTGTCATCGGTCAGAAACATACACACTTCTCTTGGCGCTTCGCCGTCGACTTTGCCGGGGGTATGTTGTCGATGATCGGCGATAACGCCAAGGTCGAGCCCGTCATCACGGTCAGCCGCGGCAAGGTGGAAATCACCTCCGCCCGCCCCTTGCACGAGATCAAGGGCTACCGGGCCATGTTCGATCTGGTGCCGGACGACTCGGTCGAACCGATCGATATCCGTCTGTACCTGAAACAGGGCGACCAGCCGCTGACGGAAACCTGGGTGTACCAGTATTCACCGCCACCACTGAATCAACGTAAACTGAGTTAACCGGGAGTAGATAACAGTGACCGCCAACACCATCGACACCAATCAGAGCCGCTTTCGCTTTGCCGCCCACGAAAGGGTCTGGGTGTTTGGCTATGGGTCCCTGATTTTCAAGGCCGACTTCCCCTTTATCGAACGCAGACCCGCCAGGATCCAGGGTTGGACCCGACGGTTCTGGCAGGGATCACACGACCACCGGGGCACACCGGAGGCCCCCGGTCGCGTCGTGACCCTGATTGCTGAAGCCGGGACACAGTGTGAAGGCATGGCCTATCTGGTCACCGCGGATGTGTTCACCCATCTGGACTACCGGGAAAAGAACGGCTATATCCGCATTCAGACGCCCCTGTACTTTCGCGACGGCACCCAGGCCGACGGCCTGGTCTATATCGCCGGCGAGGACAATTCCGCCTTTCTGGGACCCGCGCCGGAAGCGGACATCGCCCACCAGATCGCCCATTCCACCGGCCCCAGCGGCCCTAACCGGGACTACCTGCTCAACCTGGCCAAGGCGCTACGGGACCTGTCGGAAGACGACCCTCACGTGTTTGCCATCGAGCGTCATCTGCTGGCGTTGGATGCATGAGGGCATGAAGCGGTCAGTTGAGACCACCCAAAGGCTTCAACACCTGCCTACCCGATGACGGTCGACAGCCAAGCTTCAAGCCGCCAACACCTTGAACACGCCACTGCCACGGGCAATGCGCCGCTCTTCCACAAACAGGTAACAATTGGCAAACGCCATATGGCGCCCCACCTTTTGGACATCCGTCTCGACGGTAATCCAGTCGCCCTGATGCGCACTGCCGGCATAGTCGACGGTGAGACTGACGGTCACCAGGGGGATCTGCTCGCCTTCCGCCAGGGCAGCGTTAAAGCCGAGCGCCATATCGGCAAGGCTGCTGAGAACCCCGCCATGCACGATTCCCCGGGTATTGCAGTGCTTTTCCTCAGCCCGTATGCCGATCAGCAGGCCGCGGTCGGCCGCCTTGTTGAAGATCGGCCCCAACAGCTCGCTGAACGGACTGGTGCGGAACAGCGGCTCAAACCCTTCCGGAATGTCGTACATGACGGCGTTTCTCCGTGATGATCCAACGGTTTTGACCCCAGCCTCAGGCGTAAACGTTTTCCAGAAACGCCGCCAAGGCCTGGTTGACCGGCTCGGGATGAGACAGGTTGGCCGCATGCCCTGCACCGGGAATCACCGCCAGATGCGCATTGGGCAGCTTCTCTTCCATGACCCTGGCGCGCTCCAGCGGGATGGCCACATCGGCGTCGCCGTGGACGATCAGGGTCGGCTTGTCGATCTCCGGCAAACGCTCGGTAATATCGTCACGGCTGGCCAGGGCCTGGAAGGTGCCCATGATATTAACCGGTTTAAAGCCCCGCCATTTTTCCTTCCACTCTTCAGCCTGCGCAAAATTCTGGCCGAGGATAATAAACGCAATGGCATTCCCCAGTTCGGGAGTCAGCCCCTTATTGACGAAGGTATCGATCATCTGTGTGTAGGCCGGCATCTTTTCCGCCAGCTCCGGTCCGGCCTGGCTGTCGATCATGACCAGTCCCCGGACGATGTCCGGGTGAGTCAGGGCGCAGCGCAGCGACAGGAAGCCCCCCTGGGACATGCCCGCCAGGACAGCTTCTTCGACGCCCAGATAATCCAGCAGTGCCGCCAGATCGTCGGCCGAGTCATAGTAGGTGAAAGGGGGGAGTTCGTCGGAAGCGGTCAGGCCATGGCCTCGCTCATCCCAGGTGATACAGCGGTAACGGTCGCGTAGCGCGGCAACCTGGGGCGCAAACATTTCATGGTCCATCATCAAGCCGTGGGAGAAAACCACGACGGGCCCGTCACCGCCGGTATCTTCGTAATAGAGGTGCTGGCCATTCACGTCTGCATAGGGCATTGCGTTCTCCTCGTTGGGGTGAGTCAGCGATTCCGAGCCGATGCTTCAGGGTCAACCCCTCAAGGTGCCCTTAAAATACGGCAGTGCTCGCTTGTTCCCGTCTTGTTGGCATTATTCAGAGAGGAATGATGTCGGTCGCGCATGAGGCCGGAGACTCATAACGACTTCATCGAGCATAGGGGGAGACTGGCGCTAAATCGAATGCGCAGTATTGATGGCAAACTATGAAGACGACTAATAGTCAGGCTACCACCGAATAACCGTCGCCGAGGGGTTCCAAAAGGGGCCACGACCCAGCCGGACTGGCAGGGTTGTGGCCAAAAGGGCTAAAGGCCCGAGGGACTAGTGTCCAGACAGAGTGTACTCAGAAGAAACCAAGTGGGTTGGTGTCGTAGCTGACCAGCAGGTTCTTGGTCTGCTGATAGTGTTCCAACGCCACCTTATGGGTCTCACGACCGACCCCGGACTTCTTGTAACCGCCAAAGGCAGCATGGGCCGGATACTGGTGGTAGCAGTTGGTCCAGACGCGACCCGCCTGGATGCCGCGACCCATGCGGTAGGCGCGGTTGATATCCCGGGTCCAGACGCCGGCGCCAAGGCCAAACTCAGTGTCGTTGGCAATCCGCAGCGCTTCCTCCTCATCGCGGAAGGTCGTGATACCCACCACAGGGCCAAAGATCTCTTCCTGGAAAACCCGCATCGAGTTATCACCTTTGAGCAGGGTCGGCTGGATATAGAAGCCACGGTCGAAGTCATTGCCCAGCGAAGCGACACCGCCGCCAATCAGTACCTCGACCCCTTCCTGCTTACCGATTTCGATATAGCTGAGGATCTTGTCGAACTGCTCCTTCGAAGCCTGGGCACCCACCTGCGTTTCGGTGTCCAGCGGGTTGCCCCGTACGATCTTCTGGGAACGCTCAACGACCATACCGATAAAGTCGTCATAGATGGAGGCTTCGATCAGTGCACGCGACGGACAGGTGCACACTTCACCCTGGTTGAAGAACGCCAGCACCAGGCCTTCCACGCACTTGCTCAGGAAGCTGTCCTCATGGCGCATGATGTCGGCGAAGTAGACGTTGGGTGACTTGCCGCCCAGTTCCACTGTCGACGGAATGATGTTTTCCGCAGCGCACTTGAGGATATGGGAACCGACCGGCGTCGAACCGGTGAAGGCAATCTTGGCAATCCGCTTGCTGCTCGCTAATGCCTGGCCCGCTTCGGTGCCGATACCGTTGACGATATTGATGACCCCCTTGGGCAACAGGTCGTGGATCAGCTCCATCAATACCAGGATCGAGGCTGGCGTTTGTTCGGCCGGCTTCAAGACCACACAGTTACCGGCGGCGAGGGCCGGCGCCAGTTTCCAGGCAGCCATCAGAATGGGGAAGTTCCAGGGGATAATCTGCCCGACAACACCCAGCGGCTCATGGATATGATAGGAAACCGTATTGGCATCGATTTCCGCCAAACTGCCTTCCTGGGCACGGATACAGCCCGCGAAGTAACGGAAATGGTCAGCGGCGAGGGGAATATCGGCAGCCAGCGTTTCGCGCACAGCCTTACCGTTATCCCAGGTTTCAGCGACCGCCAGCTTCTCCAGATTGGCTTCGATGCGATCGGCGATTTTCAACAGGATGTTGGAGCGTTCGGTAACAGAAGTGCTACCCCAACCTGCCTTGGCGGCATGAGCGGCGTCCAGGGCCAGATTGATATCGGCCTCATCGGAACGCGGTACTTCGCAGAAGACGTCTCCGTTTACCGGAGAGATATTCGGCATGTAACGGCCATTTACCGGCGCCACCCACTCGCCACCGATAAAGTTGCCGTAACGCTTCTGAAAACTGACAACCGAATCAGGCTGTCCAGGCTGTGCGTATATCATAAAGATCGTCCTCTTGTTCTTGTCGGTCGACGTTCGGCCGGTCCGGATCTTTCCGAAGTATCCAGCCACAAACGCTGCACTACGCGGCTCACCCGATGCCCTATGGCACCATGAGTCGTTTCTGAGCGTTCTTGGGACCACTTTATTCACTGGACAAGGCAGATACTTGTCTGATAGTACGTATCAGTTGCCTGTTAATTCAGGAACTGAAGAATAAAATAAAAACGGAGCCTAAACTCCGTTCCTGTGGAGGATGTCAGCCGTGCTTGGCGAGAATGTTGGCGGCGAACAACGATTGCGGGACATGGTGGAAAACCGGATTTGCCGGGCGGGCCCGCATGCCGAACTCAGTATCTATGACACCTATTCCCCGGCAAGTCAGGTTTGCCTGACGTCTGGAGAGCTGTTGTACTGTGGCATGATTGCCGGACGTAAGATTCTGCATGGAGGCAAGGATTTCAAGACCGAGTTCCTGCCCCAGGAATCGTTCGTCATGTCTCCGGGCGAGATCATTGCCATCGATTTTCCCGACGCCAGCGTCAAGCAACCCACCTCCTGCCTGACGATCGAAATCTCCCGTCAGCGCATTGCCCAGATCTGCGACAACCTGAATCAGGCTGCACCGCTGGAGCGTGAGTTCGAGGGCTGGCAATACCGACCCGACAGTCTGATTCACACTCACCACTCCAACGCCACGCAATCCTTGCTGGAACGCCTTGTCGAAACCTTCTTCGAAAATGCCGACGACCGCGACCTGCTGATCGATCTCGGCGTCAGCGAACTGGTCGTACGCATGCTGCGCCATCAGACCAGAGCCTTCCTGCTGGGCTATTGCCAGGCAGCCCCGGACGCCAACGGGCTGACGGCCGCGCTGAACGAACTTCGCAATAATCTCGATCAGCCACTGGATATCGACCACCTGTGCAAGCTCGCCTGTATGAGCCGCACACGCTTCTTCGCGGCGTTCAAAAGCCACATTGGCTGTTCACCTGCCGAATTCCAGCAGCAACTACGCATGCAACAGGCTTGCGCACGACTACGCCTTGGAGAGCCGGTAACCACGGTCTGCTATGCCCTGGGTTATCAGAACCTGAGCCACTTCAGCCGCCGCTTTCATCAATTCTTCGGTGTCAGTCCGCGGCAGTATCAGCAGCGCTCCCGGCATAACCAGCTTCCTGCGGTCACCAAATCGGAAAACTGACCATTTCGGTCATTTTCCCTGGCAAGCAAAGCCCGCGACACCACGACTGGCGAATACGGCATGTCACCGCGTACGCTCTTTCCGCTCATTGTCAAAAAGCTCGACACCCCGCGCTATCCACTCGCCACGTTAACCGCGGTATTGTCGGAATTATTTACACTCAAAAGCAAAGCAACCTTCCCACCTATAGCTATCTGCTTGTTTCATAAACTCCGTCTTAAATTGGCCCGGTAGTTGCTGAGGACACGTCAACGTACCCAAACGTGGTCAAAGAGTCCTTGGAGTCGTGCCATGTATAACGCTATCGTAAAAATCTTCGCAGGGCTCTTGCTGAGCACCCTGGCATCCGTAGCCTGGTCTACCCAGATCACCTGCGGCAGCACTCAACGCACAGCGACGCTGGGTCCTGCAGACGCTTGTGTCACGGGTGCGCTTTCCGGTTCTCCCGGCACCCCCAGCGCAGCGACGATCCTGGCAGCCTATCCGGGAGATCCCTGGACCAGCATCGGCAGCCTGACCGGTAATGGCTCTGATAGCTATCTGTCGGCTCAGCTGACCAGCGGCTCGTGGGGGGGCAACAACGTTGAAGGTATCTGGGGTATCGACAGCAGCTTCTGGTCGCTTTACAACGAAGCAGTTATTTCGATCCACGTTGGCAACGGCAATGGCGACCCCGACTATTTCGCCTGGTATATCACGCCGGATTCCACCAGCGGCACTTGGTCTTATGACCGTCTGACCAGTGGTGGCGGCGGCCTGTCGAACATGTTCCTCTGGGGACGCAACGTCACCAAGGTACCTGAGCCGGGCACTGTTGCTCTGCTGGGTCTCGGTTTGGTCGGTCTGGGCCTTCGCCGGCTCACCCGCAAAAACCGCCAGTAAGATCGCACTCCACCTGAATACGCCCGCTGAACGCGGGCGTTTTTGTGTGTGAAACCCTTACGGTAGCAGGTGGGGCGAAATGACAGGCGGGCTCCAATGCCACGGAATGACCGCTTCCATTCGCGTCGCTTCCGTCACCCGGAACCGCACCAGACGCAGCGCCTTATCAACGGTTGCGATCTCGGCCTCATCCCAGACGACAAACCCCTCCCCTTTCAGGGATAGCAGGTCTCCACTGTCAAAATCGACAAATAGCAGCCCTGCTCTGGGATTCAAGAGCAGGTTGCCCAACGTGTTGAAGAAGAAATTGCCCTGATAGTCAGGGAACGTCAGCTCTGTCGAGCTCTCCAGCGTGACGAACCCCGGCTTGCCGCCTCGATGGGAAACATCCACCCCCGCCACCCCATCATTTGCCGAACGCGCACCGGGATGAGCCGTCGCGATAAAGAACGTATCCGACCGTTTCAGTATCCCGCACATATCGGCATCCAGTACCGCCGACCGATGGATACGAACATTAGCGCGTAACTGCCATCCCTCTGCGTCTGCGTCGAGGGTCCGCGCCTGAATATACTTGGGGCAGTTGCCAAAGCTCTGGTCTACCCGAACGCCAAAGCCATCTGCTCCGCACCGGGAAACCCGTCCGTTTACCCGGTTACGGCGCCTTGTATGGAGCTCGATACCGAGGAGCCCCAGAGGCATCCCTGGCGCCAGGGCATCCCCCAAGCGATCGGCAGGATGCGGACGAGCATGGATCCACAACTCCCGCTCGTCCGGCGAGGTGATGAATCCCGGCGCCCCCGTCAGGATCGACGCCAGAGGATGACCAGAAGCATCAAGACTGCCGACGACCAGAAAGGGCAACTGGGCAAAGAATGCCCGATGCTGATCCGGCATGAAATCACGGATGCTGCGCTGAGCGGCAACCTGGATCTTTTCAGCGATGCCCACTCGCTGCTGAATCCAACGCTCACCCTCATGAAAAGGTGCCTCAGCGGTTTCATTTGGTCTATAGGGCGTCATTGCTATCCCTCCTGCATGCAGGTTGAGGTTAACCCGTGAGGTCCGCGAGAAGACCGATAGGGGAAGGCCTCATCGGTACGAACCGTGGCAGGGCTTCGATTCTCTTCAACCACGCCTGCAGGTGGGCATAGGGGGTCAGCGGGATATCCCCCTCCGGCGCATGGGCGGTATAGGTATAGAGTGCGAGATCGGCAATCGTCGGCGATGCACCCGTGATAAAAGGGTGCCCCTCCAGTTCGGCATCCATAAGGGAAAACAGCTTCAGCGCCGTTGCGATAGCCGCTTCCTGATCCATTGACAGTCGGAACAGGTTGATCACCCTCGATCGGGCAGGCCCGGCAGCAAGAGGCCCTGCGGCTACAGAGAGCCAACGCTGCGTGCGCGCGGCCCTCACGGCGTCTTCCGGCAGCCAGTCGTGACCGGCATCGTAACGCTTGGCCAAATACACCAGGATCGCGTTGGAGTCGGCCAGGACAAAACCGTTGTCGTCGATCACGGGCACCTGCCCGAAGGGATTCAGTGCCAGGAAGGCAGGCTCTCGCTGCTCCTGCCGCGTTAGATCGACCGGTATCACCTCGAAGGGCAATCCCAGTAATGTCAGGAACAACTGTACGCGGTGGCTATGACCTGAAATGTCAGAATGATAGAAACGGATCGGGCGCTCAGGTCTCGGGTTCAGAGAGGTCATTTCGGCAGGCTCCTATCGGCCGTCAGAGGGAGCCTTCATTCTTTGGCTTTTTGATATTGAAATAAACGAGCTAAAATGGATTTCACTACTCCATAAAACGGATTATTCTGGCCACATGGATAAGCTCAAGGCCATGCGCACCTTCGCCCAAATCGCCACTGACGGCACTCTCACCGCAGCGGCCCGCTCGCTCGGCAACTCCTTGCCGTCGGTTGTCCGTCAATTGGCGGACCTTGAAGATCATCTCAACGTCCGCCTGTTCAACCGGACGACCCGCCGGATTTCGTTAACCGAGGAGGGACGCCACTATCTTGAACGCTGCACCGAGATCCTGAGAGCTATTGACGAAGCCGAAGCCGCATTGACCGTCGATGCCACGGAGCCCAGCGGCGCGCTTGTGATCACCGCCCCCGTACCTTTCGGCCAGCTCTATGTGGCTCCGGCCGTCACCCGCTTCGTACAACGTTATGGCAAGGTGCGTTGTAAATTGCTGCTCAACGACCGGTCCCTGGACCTTCTGGAGGAGGGAATCGATGTCGGCATTCGCATCGGCCACCTGGAGGACTCCTCTCTCATCGCCCAAACCGTCAGTCAGGTGCGCCGAATAGTGGTAGCGGCGCCAGCCTATCTGGAAAAACAAGGGGTGCCGCAGCATCCGAGGGACCTGCTAAAGGGCAATGCCGTGCGGATAGCAGGTCGAGCCTTGCCTTGGGCTTTCGCCGAAGGGGAACGTCACTTCAGTTTGCCCGTCTCGGGGAACCTGGAATTCAACCAGGTGTTCCCCGCGATTGACGCCTGCCTGGAGGGCGTCGGGTTCGGCATGTTCATGTCCTATCAGGTTACGCAGCACCTGCGTTCTGGGCGCCTTCAGGCCGTGCTGCAGGACTTCGAGTTGCCTCCGCGGCCGATCAGCATTGTCTATCCTCACGCACAGCTGCTACCGACCAGGACCCGCGTATTTATCGATTGGATGAAACAGGAGTTGCGTGCAGCGCTGGTTAACGCCTGACCGCCATGCTTCAGCGCGATGGAGGCGAGCCTGGCCCCGGCCCCCGCTCAACGGCGCGCCTCCGGTAATATTGAACCGGAAGCCACGGCTTGACGACACTTCGCCGTCATCTCTTGACCGGAATCAACATCTCGGAAGGCAGATCGCCGTTTACTGTAAAGAGCGCCGGATCGCAGTTTATCGAAAGAGGAATCAATCATGGTCACCCCGCATTCCCCCACCATTGGAGACTGGTACCGCAATATCCAAAGCGGCGAGAGATTCGAAGTCGTCGCACTGGATGAAGACGCCGGTACCATCGAAATTCAAACCTATGACGGCGATGTCGATGAGATGGATCTCGCCACGTGGCACGCCAGCAACCTTGAGGTCATTGATCCACCAGAGGACCCGATGGGGTCCGTCGATGTGGATGCCGAAGAGCTCGGCTACAACGATTCCGAGCCGGCCACGGGCGGCGATGAGACGTCCTATGAAGAGGCCCTGGAATCGCTGGAGGACGAGAACGTCATTGGCCTGGACGAAGAAGAGTAACGTCGCCTGCCCGGGACAGCCTGCCGGCTCCCCGTACTTGACGGGCGATCAGCGACTGAGGCGGTAGGGTGTCAGGTCCAGCTCGGTTTGCTGACCGCTAACAACGTCCGCCAGCAGGTACCCGCAAACGTGAACCTCAGGGCGCCGGGCCACGCCGGAAGCCATCTAGGCTGACCTCACCGAGGTAGCGGTATATTAGGGGGTACCACGAAGCCTGACGGCTTCCAGACAGCCATATGAGGGGAATGAGAACGGTGGGATCGGTCAGTCAGGAATTCGTGGATTTCGTCGTAGAACAGCTGGAACCTGCCGGCAGCATTCTGTGTTCACGGCTATTCGGTGGTGTCGGCATCAAGATCGACGGCATCCAGTCCGCGCTGATTATCGGCAACACCCTGTACTTCCGCGTCGACAACGATAGCCGGCCGGATTATGTTGCGCGGGGTAGCGAGCCTTTCAACTATACCACCAGACAGCGAAAAGTTGTCGTCGAGAGCTATTACGGCGTTCCCGAGGAATGGCTTGAGGACTCAGAAAACCTATGCCACTGGGCTGCAAGGGCCAGGGCGGCCAAAAGGCCAAAGGCTACACCGCGCAAACGGAAGAAAGCATCCTGATCGCGTCCTGCTCAGGTCACCGCGCCCCTTCCAAACGGTAGCTCGATCTCACACAAAACCGAGCGGCTTCCTTGTCTGACCTATCGCTGCGAACGCCGGCGGACCGACACCAGCAACCCTACGACACCAACGCCCATCAAACCCAGTGTCCCAGGCTCCGGTACCTTGGCGCAGGGCGTTCCACCATCATTTTGAGAGTACTGGTACCCGGCGTAGGCTTGTGTCGAGACGAGCGACGCCGTCAGCACAGTAGCGGCCAACGTGGCCGTTAAGGATTTCATCTTCATCTGTCTGCCCTCCTTAAACCGTCCTATTGCCCTGCATTCCTTCTGCAGGCGGCAGAGATGATGCATTTCTAACACCCAAAAGACGATTTTAAAGTGCAAGCAACCGATTAACGCACTGGCCCAAAAGCATCCACATCGGCGGACGTAAAAAAAGCCGACACCCCAAGCACGACAATCAGCCGCCATCCGCCCACACGCGAATGACCTCAACGACCGCCGAGGGCGTCCTTGCCCAGCGAAAGTGGTCGGCCCGGTCTCCCAGCATAGCCTGATCGATCACCCGGTTCTCGACCCTGGCTTTGCAGAACTTCATTGTTACCGCGGCCACTGCCGCGGCCGGTGCAAAATCATCATCCGCCAGGCCAATGGCCAACACCGGCCCGCCATAGCTACCGATTGCCGCATCCAGATCCTGGCTAACCCCTGTCGCCGAATAATGATTGGTCTGCGCCAATGCCCGCCAATCCTTCATCAACGTGCGTGCTTCGCGGCCGCCAAAACCCAGACGGTCTCCGGGGTAATAGCCAAAGGCGACATGACATACTGGCAAGAGGCCAATCAGGAGCCTGATCCTGACCTTCGTCCCGCCGTCGAAAGCTCGCCACCAAGGGGTACCGCAGGCAACCAGGATGACGCCATCCACCTCGTTCGGACGCAGCCCCGCGGTGATGGCGGCGTAGTGCCCACCCAGACTGTGTCCCATCAGATAAAGGGGCGCACCTGGCGCCTGCTTTCGTACCCAGGCCATCACCGCTGGCAAATCGTTTTCCAATACTGCTCGAAACCCCCAGTCCGAGCGCCGCCCCGGCCGCAACGCGCTATCACCGTGGCCTCGCTGCTCCATAAGTGCCACGCAAAAACCGTTGGCAGACAACGCCTGAGCGATTGGCCGATAGAATCGCGCGGGAACCCCCAGTGCAGCCATAAACAGGATGACGGGGCCGGTCTCCTCCCCGGGAAACCAGGTCAGTGGGACCTCATACCCACCGGGAGTGCAAATGCGAACGGACATCTGGCTCATGCGGTATCCCTGACAAGGTTGATCATCAAATCCCAAGCTCAAGCAGTGCTAAAAACTGGCGACCACTCTCTCCAACGTCTCTCCGATACGCGCATTGAGTTTAAGGTCCACTAGCGCGTCGGCACGGGTACGTCCGAGGTTCAACGTCGCAATGGGCTTGCCCCATTCCTTCGCATAACGGCAGAACCGGAATCCGGAATAGACCATCAGCGAAGACCCGATCACCAGCAGGCCATCGCTGTCCTTGAGCGCGGCAAGCGCCGCGTCGACCCGATGCCTGGGCACGAAATCACCGAAGAATACGACGTCCGGTTTGAGAATGCCGCCACAATGCGGGCAGTCGGCCACCTGGAACCGGCTGAAGTCCAGGTCCAGGTCGGCATCGCCATCAGGAGCTGCAGCGGCGGAATAGCCATGAAAATCCGGGTTGAGTGCATGGTTCCAGGCATGAACCTCGTCCCTGTCACAGCGGTAACCACAATCCATGCAGATCACTTCATCGGCCCGACCGTGCAAGTCGATCACTTGCTGGCTACCTGCCCGTTGGTGCAGGCGATCCACGTTCTGCGTGACCAGCAGGGAGACTCGGTCACGCTGCTCGAGTTCGGCCAGCCAGGAATGGGCAGGATTGGGTTGTGCATTGCGTATGAGCGGCCACCCGACGAGACTGCGCCCCCAGTATCGCTGACGCACCGAGACCCGGTTCATAAAGGCCTGGTGCTGCACCGGTTGTTTGCGTTTCCAGGCACCATCACCATCCCGGTAGTCGGGAATTCCGGAGTCGGTGCTGATACCTGCGCCCGTCAGTAGCATCAGCCTGGGGTAGCGGCGCATGAACGTCGTCAGCGCCCGAGCCGCATCATCCGGGGACAGTGCTTCCAACGGCATCGTGGTCGGCAGCTGACTGGAAAGCCAGGGGGTCTCTTTATCCAGCATGATCGATTGGGCCTGAGAGTATCCTGAACGGCACGGGTCATGCGCCCGCAACAGTCATTCACTGTAGTCGCAGGGGGAATCCGCAATCAACGGAAAATAAACCCGGCTCAGGGGCTGGCAGGGTGTGCATCCCGTCCAGCACTGGTGGACAATGCCGTCCGCAGACGCTGAAACAGCGCCGGCGCATTGCGGATAAACCGATTGGACACATAGACCCCAAAGGAATGTTCGGAGTTCAGGATGCACTGATAGCGTTCCGGGCCGATACCGTCATCGGTTGCCGCTTTGACAAACACATCCTCCGTCAGCAGGACTGCATCCAAGCGGTCATAGTTGAGCAGCAGGCGGGGCAGCACCGCCGCCGACGAAGCCGTGACACCCACCCTGTAATGATGGTGATCGAGCCAGTATTCGGTATTGGTGTTGATGACGGTACCGATGGTCACCCCCGGCCGGCGGAAGGCGTCTGGCCCCGAGAACTCCGCCACGCGTTTACTGGCCACGAACCAGCACCACTTGGCACGGAACGGCGTCGGCAGAAATGTAGCGACACGATCACGTTCGGCATTTCGTGTGGCGACCAAAAACACATCAGCGCGCCCGACACGCAATTCCTTGAGCGCCCGCCCATAATTGGGCACAGCGTACAGGGCATAGGGCACATCGCTCTTTGTCAGCAAACGACGCAGCCAGTCCACCGCAATACCGCTCAACGCTGCACCAGAACCTTCGACATAGGGCGGAAAGTCTGGAAGTGCAAAGCGCACCCGCTGAACGGCCGCAGCTCTGTCGACTGCCAATAACGACAGAAGAAGACACAGGTAACGTAATACGCGGTAGTGCCAATGGCCTTGTAGCAAGTCGTAGATCCTTCCACGGGTTCATTATGCAGGAGGGCATCATGCCGGCCGTCCAGCAAGCACCCTATCCCATACCTTGTAGCATAGCCAACCCGACAAAAGTGTCCGAATAATGCAATGCTAAAGATCAACACCCCGGTAAATGCCTAACTTCGTCAGATATCCGCTATCCTTCACGACAGCCGTGGCAGAAAGGTCGCGCCAGGCTGAACTTCAAGCTATCGGCCAGCTCCGCGCATAGCATCCGCCCCAAAAGGTAAGGTGCAAAATGTGGTGACGGTTAGCTGGGTGTCCAAGTGATGAGGGATAGGGAAAAAACAATGACATTGGGATGGGTCATTTTCGGAACAGTCGCCCAGGCACTCCTGGCATTTTTCCTGTTCATGGTGGTCGTCTTTTCATCAAGCAGTATTGCCAACCTGCAAACATTGACCCGTGTTCAGAACACGATCCTGGATCTATCGCTCTATGCACTACCCGCGAGCTGTATCTTGAGCGCCGTGGTAGTGATCTTTTGCTACAGGAACGGCGGTAGTCCTTCAGGCTATTGGTGGCATGCCTTACCAATCGCCCTCACGATTGCCTATCTTGTGTTCGCAACCCACCTCAGCGGCCAGGGGCCTGTACAATAACGCGGCGGCACTTACAGGACCCACTCCGGTCCCGACACCGCCCCGGCCTCGAATGCATCCAGGTTTCTCAGGGTCGTATCCGCGATGGCCTGCAGCGCTTCACGGGTAAAAAACGCCTGATGCCCGGTGACCATCACGTTCGGGAAGGTGAGCAGCCGCGCGAAGACATCGTCCTGAAGCAGCATATTCGACTTGTCTTCGAAGAACAGGTCCGCCTCTTCCTCGTAGACGTCCAGCCCCAAATACCCTACCTGACCCGACTTGAGTCCCTCGATAACCGCCGGCGTATCGATGAGTCCACCGCGGCTGGTATTGATCAGCATCACGCCCGGTTTCATCGCCGCCAGACTGTCGGCGTCGATCATATGGCGGGTAGCGGGCAGCAGAGGACAATGCAGGCTGATGACATCGGACTCGCGGAACAGCTCTGCTCTGTCGACGTATTGGGCTATCCCCTCAAGAGCCGGATTGACATGAGGGTCATTGGCCAGCACCCGGCATCCAAAACCTTTCATGATCCGGGCGAATGCGACGCCGATATTCCCAGTCCCCACCACGCCAACCGTTTTGCCGTGCAGGTCGAACCCAAGCAGGCCGGTCAGGGAATAATCGTGCTCGCGCACGCGGTTGTGAGCGCGATGAAGATGGCGGTTAAGGTCAAGGATCAGGGCAACGGCATGTTCGGCTACGGCATAGGGCGAATACTCCGGAACCCGGGCCAGTCGCAGCCCGGCCGCCTTCACGGCAGCCAGGTCCACATTGTTGTAGCCGGCACAGCGCATCGCAATCAGGCCGACCTTCTGCTCAGCAAGTACAGCCACCGTATCCGCATCCAGGGTATCGTTGACGAAACAGCACACCGCCTCGAACCCCTGGGCCAAGGGAGCCGTGAGCGCCGTCAGATGAGGTTCGAAATACACGAGTTGATGGCGGCCGGCATTCGCCGGTTCCAACTGTTCGCGGTCATAGGATTTGGTTGAGAAAACAGCGACTTTCAACAAGAGACTCCCGGCGATATATCGTAGATTCCAGTGCCGACTATTAAACCACGAATGTTGGAAAGGCCTCGACACCGCAGCGACATTTGCAGGACAGCAATACCGGTCAGGAAGCACTGCCCGGATCACGGCATAGTGGGCCCGGAATTGAGGAGGTGAGAATAGCATGAGCGAACGCAAGGAAGAGGCCTACGCGGAACGTTTCGACAGAGTCTTTGGCTATATCGACGAACATCTTTCCGAAGAGATGTCCGTCGAACGCCTGAGCCAGGTCGCCTATTTTTCCAAGTACCATTTTCACCGGCAGTTCGCCCTGTATGCCGGCATCAACGTCGCTCGCTATATCCAACTGATGCGTCTTAAGCGCGCGTCGCACCGGCTGGTGTTCGACGAATCCGCACGGATTATCGATATCGCGCTCGAGTCGGGCTTCGAGAACCCCGAGTCGTTTTCACGTGCGTTCAAGAACAGCTTTGGCCAGACGCCTTCTCAATTCAGAAAGCAACCCGCCTGGCAGCCCTGGAGCGAGAGGTTCCGGTTGCCGCCCCGAATGAGGAGACAGGATATGCCTGTGAAAATCGTGCATTTCCCCGAGACGATAATCGCGCTGCTGGAACATCGCGGCGCCCCGGAACGGGTCAACGATACCGCCAAACGTTTTATCGAGTGGCGCAAGGCCAGCGGCCTATCGCCGGTAGAAACCAGCGATACCTTTGGGCTGGCCTACGACGATCCGGCAACGACGGAACCGGAACATTTCCGTTTCGACCTCTGCGGCTCGGTCACAGAAACCGTTCCGGCCAATCCCCAAGGCGTGCAGACAGGAACGATCCCCGCCGGCCGCTGTGCCGTTATCCGACACGAGGGCTCCCACGACCGGCTTGGCGAGAAAGCCTACTATCTGTATCGCGAGTGGTTACCGGCCAGTGGCGAGGAATTACGGGACTTCCCCCTGTTCTTCCACTACCGGAACCTGATCACGGATACCCCGGAACACGAGCTGATCACGGACGTTTACCTGCCGCTCAAGGGATAAGTCGTTGCCGTCCCATTCGGCACCCGATCCCTAAATGCGCGCAGGCAGATCACGGATGAACTGTTAGCGTGCAACCTTATTTACCGCCCACCAACGGTTGTCATCGACGGGTCGCTCAGTCCAAAATAGTTTTATGTGAGATTCCGATACATCCTGGACGTTAGGCCGTAGTCGCGCTTGAGCGTAGCGTTAAACCCGTAAGCAGACTGGAGTAAGACCATGAAAAAGGTTAACGACATTCTCCATGCGAAACATGCCGGCGAAACCTTTAGCGTCACTCCTGATACCTTGGTGTTCGACGCTATCAAGTTGATGTCGGAAAAAGGCATCGGCGCCTTGGTCGTGATGGAAAACAGCCAGGTTGTGGGTATCGTCAGCGAGCGGGATTACCTGCGCAAGGTTTCCCTGATGGGGCGCTCATCGCATGCGACGGCGGTCAAGGAGATCATGACCCCCAACCCTATCACCGTGGGCGTCGACCAGCGTATGGAAGCCTGTATCGAGCTGATGACCGAAAAACGCATTCGTCACTTACCGGTTATCGAAGACAGCAAACTGGTTGGCATCGTCTCCATCGGTGACCTGCTGCGAAACATGATGGAAGAACAGAATAAGCTGATTAAACAGCTTGAGAGCTATATGCGTGGGGAAACCTACTGAAACCATGGCCTCGCAACCTTATCATCCAGATGGCAATGCGAGGCCATGGCGGCCGGCACCAAGGCAGGTGCCGCCCTACTTCTTGGGCGGCGCAGGAAACTGAACGACAGGTCCTGATGCCACTTGACCGGGCGGAAGATACGCCGGCGCAGCTTCCCCGGCGGGACCCAGGTGGCGCACGAAATGGTAAATCGCCTTAAGGTCCCGAGTCGTCATCGCATGCAATGCGAACCAGGGCATCGGCGGGCGGTATTCCCGCGTATGCGCTGTCTTGACCCACTGTTTTTCAGAGAGGGTTTGCATGTAGAGGCGGAGATTGGGGGGGTAAGTCGTCCCCCATGGCCCCTGCCAACCCAGCCTGTCTCCCACCAGCCAGTCTTTCTCGGGCACGGCTCCGCCCGATTGTGCATAACCAGGTGTGTGACAGTCATTACACCCCCCGATTTTGACCAGGTAACGCCCTCGCTCCCATTGCTTCTCCGCCGCCGAATGCTCCGGCTTCGCGGCAACGGACGTTACCGACATCAACAACACTACCGTACCGAGTATGGTCTTTCGTAATTTGCTCATAATGCTCCCCCTTTAGCGATTTTTTTTGTTATCTGAGCCGGGTCCGTCTTGAGACCGCAGGATGTTGGCGCTCGACCGCCGCTGAAACACGTTCATCGGCTGGAACCTGACGCTCCAGAATTCCGCCACGACGCCACGCGCCGGTCAGCGTGCGTCGCACGAACCGGATCGCGTCCATACATCAAGACCGGTGAAGGATAGTGAAGACATACCATCATGATAGGAATCCTCGTACGCACAGAACGACAAGGACCGGACGGGTCCCGACAGCACCATAACCGCCGTAGATCAGCGGCAGCGCCAGAATCGCTCCTACAGGAGCCACCTTACGCCAGTGCAGGCAGCACAACGCCCGTTACGCTGTTTTCCACCGACGACTTTCCTCCTACAACCCATCCGACGGGAAACACCGCACACGCCAATATATTCAGACTGAAATAAATTAAAGAGTCAACAAAATCGCCGTCAACGAAAGACCGCCGCAGGGTGGAGACCTGGACTGCGGTTTCAGGTACTCGGGTTATCCGGCACGCATTGCCAGAATCGCCCTCACGTCAAGCGCATCACCATAACGGGCGAATGCCGTTTCCCGCGTCTCTATGGCCATCATCGACATCCTGTCAGCCAGTTCATTCCCTTCAACGCCGACATGGCCATTAACGTGCAGGATCGCTATCTGGTCCTTGAGGCGTTGATAGAGGGCGAACATCTCCTGGATCAGAGCCAGATTCTTGATTTCGCCGCCCTTCTTAATCCACCCGTTTTTCTGCCAGCCGACAGCCCATTGGGTAATACATTGAATGGAATATTTCGAGTCACAGAAGATCGCCACCGACGTCCCTTGGCCGACCGCCTGTTCGGCCATGAACAATGCCTGGTGTAACGCATTCAGCTCTGCCGTATTGTTGGTGCCTTTAGGGTTGTAGAGGCCGTACCAAAGCGCCTCGACGGCATTGTTGCGATAGACGGCAAGTCCGGACCCTGCTTCCCCCGGATTGGGCTCGCAACCGCCATCCGTAAAGATCTTGAGTTCCGCCGCTATGGCCGCAACCTCGGCAGCACTGTGGGTTTTGACCGTTTTCGCCGAGGAAGCCCGCTTCGCAGCCGGTTTGGCGGAGGGGCCGGTTGTACCCTTTCCACTATAGGCAGCTTCCGCCTCAGCCAACGACATGAATGACTTGTATCGGGCACCGGGGAACTGGTCCACCTGCTGCTTGCAACTGTTCCAATCCGTGAAGATGCCGGGCTTCCGCCCTTTCCAGACAACGTAATACTTCTTGGCCATGATGCTCCCGTTCAATCGCGCTGAGCCGATAGGGGCGCCAGTCTACCTGTCGACATCCGTCATGCGAAGGTCTTTTCGGAGGGCAACACCACCCCTTTCCTTCCCGCGCCGTCTCCCCTATGGTCGTTGTTTGTCCGGCCTTCGTATCGATCTGAGGAGTAGGTCCCATGTCCGTCACCATCGGCTTCGATGTCTATGGCACCCTGATCAACCCCCATGGTGTTATTACCGAGCTGGAAACCTTCTGCGGCGATGAAGCGTCCGCTTTTTCCCGCCTCTGGCGCGAGAAGCAGCTCGAGTATTCTTTTCGTCGGGCGCTGATGCAGAACTACGAACCCTTCTCCGTATGCACACGTCAGGCGCTCGACTACGCCGACGAAGTCTTCCAGATCCGGCTCCGCCCCGAAGATAAAGACGCCTTGATGGCCACCTATGCGACCCTGCCCGCTTTCGAGGACGCCAAAGACGGACTGGAACAGGCACGGGAGGCGGGCTTCCGCCTGTTTGCCTTCTCCAACGGCAGTGCCGATGCGCTGGAATCCCTGCTCAGCCATGCCGGGCTGCGGGATTATTTCATGGGAGTGGTCAGCGTCGACGGCATGAAGTCCTTCAAACCCAACCCCGGCGTCTACAGCTATTTCCTGCGTCAGGCCGGCGCAACGGGCGCCGAAGCCTGGCTGGTCTCCAGCAACCCCTTCGACGTCATCGGCGCCATGTCGTCAGGCATGAGAGCCGCCTGGGTCCAGCGCTCACCGGACGCCATTTTCGATCCCTGGGGCATGACGCCGACAATCACGATCAACAGTTTGCGCGCGTTGGCAGATGCTATCGGTACGGCACGGCCTTAACACCGGTATCCATACCCATGACAAGCGCCTTCAGATGACGTTGTCATGCCTCAGTCTCTGAAGATGCTCATCATCCAGGCCGATCCATTCACGCAGGACGGCCTCTGTATGCTCACCCAGACCAGGCCCCGTATGATCGATCGCTCCAGGTGATTCCGAGAGACGCGGGAAAACGTTCTGCATGGCGAGATCGCCAAAACGGGGATCAGGCACGCGAGTGATCGAATCCCGCGCCTTGAAGTGCGGGTCCGCCAGCATATCCGGCGCGCGGTAGGCCAGACCGGCCGGCACCCCGGCGTCGGCCAGACGGGCCACCAGAACCTCGGCCGGATGCCGGCGTGTCCATTCAGCGATCCGTTCGTCCAGCTCCTGTTGCCGTTCGCCACGAGCCCTATGCGTGGCATAACGGAGATCTTCGGCCAGTTCCGGCTGATCCATAGCCTCGCACAGACGCTGAAACACCGAGTCCTGGTTCGCACCAATCACAATCTCGCGGCCATCACTGGTGGGATAGGCATTGGAAGGCGCGAGCCCAGGGAGGGCACTGCCGAAACGTTCGCGAATATGCCCTCCCCTGTCGTATTCAGCCACCAGGCCCTCGGTCATGCCCAGGACGGATTCCAGGATGGAGGCATCCACCACCTGGCCCCGCCCGGTCTGGTGGCGGTACTGCAAGGCCATCATGGCCCCCAAGGCGCCGTGCATGCCGGCCAGCGAATCGCCCAGCGAGAGTCCAACACGCACCGGCGGGCGATCCGGATAGCCGCTGATGTACCGCAGGCCGCCCATCGCTTCGCACACCGCCGCAAATCCTGCGCGGCCCGCATAGGGACCGCTCTGGCCAAAGCCCGTGATACGGACCATGATCAGACCGGGATTGATCGCCGACAGCGCCTCCCAGCCAAGCCCCCAACGCTCGAGCGTACCGACGCGAAAGTTCTCCACCAGGATATCCGCCTTGGCCGCCAGTTGTTTTGCGACCGCCTGCCCCTCCGGTTCGCGAAGGTTCAGTGTGATGGACTTCTTGTTACGGCCGATGACCGACCACCAGGGCGTATTGCCCTCAGCATCAGCCCGCCCCCACTGGCGCATCGCATCACCGCTGCCCGGCGGCTCAACTTTGACCACCTCAGCGCCAAAATCCGCCAGCAACTGACCGCAATAGGGACCCGCGATGAGCTGCCCCATCTCCAGCACTCGGATGCCCTGTAAGGGTTTCATCGTTTGCCTCCAATATTCTTGTCGTGTCCCCGTCACTCCGTGGGGATCATTCCGTCCCGTCTGCGTCATCGGGATGCGCAACCTCAACACTATCCCCCCGGTGCTGCTGAGACCACAGCTCGGCATAACGCCCTCCCGCAGCCAGCAGTTGCTGGTGGCTACCCGACTCGGCGATCTGCCCGTCTGCCATCACCAGGATGGTATCGGCGTCGCGAATTGTCGACAGACGGTGCGCGATCACCAGCGTCGTGCGCTGGCGGCTGACTTCCTTCAGGGCCGCGAGGATGGCCTGTTCAGAGAGGGAATCCAACGAGGAGGTCGCTTCGTCCAGCAACAGGATGGGCGGGTTCTTGAGGATCACACGGGCGATTGCCACCCGCTGCTTTTCACCACCGGACAACTTTAATCCACGCTCGCCGACCTTGGTCCCGTAGCCCTCGGGCAAACTTTCAATGAAAGGCTCCAAATGCGCCAGTCGCGCCGCCTGTCGCACTTCCTCATCCGTCGCATCCGGACGGCCATAGGCGATGTTCTGGTAGAGGGTGTCGTTGAACAACACCGTGTCCTGGGGCACCACACCGATAGCCGCGCGCAGGCTGTGCTGGGTGACGTCGCGGATATCCTGTCCGTCGATGGCAATCCGGCCGCCACCCACATCGAAGAAGCGGAACAGCAGCCTGCCGATGGTGGATTTACCCGCACCACTGGCCCCCACCACCGCCACTTTATGGCCCGCTGGCACTTCAAACGTCACACCCTTGAGAATCGGGCGGTTGGGTTGGTAGGCAAAGGACACATTCTCGAACGTCACCGTCGCCCCCTGAGTCACCAGGTCCCTGGCCTCCGGCGCATCCACAATCGCCGATTTCTCCCCCAGCAGCCCGAACAGGCGTTCGACATTCACCAGCGCCTGACGAATCTCCCGATACACAAAACCCAGCGCATTCAACGGTATGAACAGCTGAAGCAGGTAGGCGTTAATCATGGTGAAATCACCGAGGGTTATCGTCCCTGAGGCGACATCACTCACGGCCATGCTCATGATGACGATCAACGTGACGCCGATGATCAACGCCTGGCCCGCGTTAAGGGCTGCCAGCGAGAGGCGGTTCTTGAGACGGGCCGTCTCCCAGACTTTCAGGTCCTCGTCATACCGCGCCGCTTCATAGGCCTCGTTGTTGAAATACTTTACCGTTTCATAGTTCAGCAGGCTGTCCATGGCCCGCGCATTGGACTGGTTGTCGCGGGCATTGGCTTCCCGTACGAAGCCGGTACGCCACTCCGTGACCTTGATCGAAAACAGGACATAAACAACGACGGCCACCACAATGGCAATGACATAGCCGGGACGGAAGGCAATTGAAAGGATGCCCGAAACCAGCGTGATCTCCAGCAGCGTCGGGACGATATTGAACAGGGTAAAACGCAGCAGGAAACTGATGCCGTTGGTGCCCCGCTCGATATCGCGGGCCAGCCCTCCGGTCTTGCGGTCCAGGTGATAGGCCAGTTCCCGCTCGTGGAGATGCTCGAAGACCCGCAGCGACACCCGTCGCATCGCCCGTTCCGCTACCCGCGCGAAAATCGCGTCCCGCAGTTCGTTGAACAGGGTGCCGCTGAAACGGAGCACCCCATACCCGACGACCAGCAATATCGGCACCCACATGACCAGGGTGCTGCCCCGCGACTTGTCCAGGTAATCGACGATGTACTTGAGGGCGACCGGCGTCGCCACCGTCGCCAGTTTGGCAACGACGAGGCAGGCAGCGGCCACAAACACTCGGCTGCGGAACTCCCTCAGGTAGGGCCAGAGGCCGGCGATCACCCGCCAGTTGGTCTTGTGGTCGGAAGGGTAGTCATTATCGGCAAAGGTTCGCAATGCTGAGGGTCCCGGACAGGTCAATGAGGCGGCGCACAGGGTGGAGTGCACAAAGACTACTGGCTCTCCGGCCCCCTGCCAAGGTACGCCCGCCAGAAGACAGGGTAAACAGGCCCGCCGTTGGCGACAGGACGGCACACGGTTGTTTTCAGGAAGAACGCACTATAATATCGACCAAGCGCTTGCTTGGTAACGCTGGAAAATACCATGGACGACCACTACCGACACCCTATCAACTGGTATCGAAAAAGATTCGCCACCCTTCAACCGGTCTCGGAAGCTTCGGCTGTCGGTACCTACCTGGCTGTTTTTGTCGGTCCCTGGTGGCTGCGTGTCGGCGCCCGCTGGAGTCTGCCGTTAAGCGGCATGCGGGGCTGGGTCGGTAAACGCATCGAGGGCAACGGACGCGCCGTCAATCTGGTCCGCCGCGCCGGACAGTTGCAGGACTTCTGTCCCATGCAGGCCGACCAGGGCCCATCCCTGATGGACGACGGGCAGTCGCTGATTTTCAGTTACGCGGGCAATGCGCCCGGAATGCTGCGGTTCTTTCGGGATGAGCTTCGTCAGTATGACGAACACCGGATCCTGGCTTTTGCCAGGGTCAACCTGCCACTACTCAACCTTATCCCCCTGCCCTTCATGCTGAAAAAAGCCGCGGAAAATGACTGACCCCCAGTTTGACTTCATCGTAATAGGCAGCGGTTTCGGAGGGAGTGTCAGCGCACTACGCCTGGCCGAAAAGGGCTACCGGGTCGCCGTGCTGGAACAAGGCAAACGCGTAGACCCGGAGACCATGGCTCGCGCCGCGACAGATCCACGCGCCCTGTTCTGGAAACCGGGCCAGGGCCTGCACGGGTTCTTCTCCCAGGACTATTTCCGGCACCTGGCCGTTGTGCGCGGCATCGGCGTTGGGGGTGGCAGTCTGGTCTACGCCGGCGTTTTACTGCGCCCCGGACAAGCCTTTTTCCAAAGCCCTGAGTGGCGGCACCTGACGGACTGGGAAAGCGAGCTGGCACCCCATTACGAGGTAGCGAGTGCCATGCTGGGTGTGACCCCGAATCCCCGCCACGGAAAAATGGATGAGCAGTTACGCATGACCGCCGAGGCGCTGGGCTGTGCCGACAGCTTCGGAACCGTGCCCCAAGGCATTTTCTTTTCAGAAACAGAAGGTCCCGTCGCAGACCCTTTTTTCGGCGGCAAGGGCCCTGCACGCCGCCCCTGCAACTTTTGCGGCCATTGCGTGTCCGGCTGCGCGGTAGGCGCCAAGAACAGCCTCGACAAAAACTACCTGCACCTGGCGGAACAGTTAGGCGTCAAACTGTTCCCGGAGGTTCGGGCCGAGCGGATCGAGCCCACTCCCGACGGTTATCGCATCGTGGCCCGTTCAACAAGCGCCAGCGTCCGGAAACTCCGGTTCCGGGCCCGCAAGATCGTCCTTGCCGGTGGCGTGCTCGGCACCCTGGAACTGCTCTTCCGATGCCGCGACCAATACCGCACACTGCCGGCGATCTCAGCCTGCCTGGGTCAACGCGTGCGCACCAATAGCGAAGCCCTCGTCGCCAGCGTCTCCCGGAACCGGCAGGAAGACCTTAGCGAAGGCACCACGATTTCCAGCGACTTTTACTTCGGCACCGACACCCATATCACGCAAAACCGGCTACCACCGTCCCATAGCCTGATGCGATTCCTGTTCGGTCCGATGGTCGATGAGTCTCGTCCGTTCCTGCGGGCCCTGAAAACCCTTGCCCAGTATTTGCTTGATCCGGTCCGGGCCACCGGATCCTGGCGCACCGACTGGTATCGACGCACAACCCTGCTGACCGTCATGCAAAGCCTGGATAACGCCCTGGACATCCGTTTCGAACGACGGTGGTACAGCCCCTGGAAGAAGGCGTTGCAGTCGCATGCCCGAAGTGGGCAGCGGGCGCCGACCTACATCCCCAAAGCGAATCAGGCGGCCCGCGCCTTCGCCGAGGTTTCCGGGGGCGAACCACAAAGCATTCTGGTCGAGAGTGTCGGCAACAAATCCCTCACAGCACATATTCTGGGCGGTGCCTGCCTGGGTGATTACCCGGAAAACAGCGTCGTCGACACGCATCATCGGCTACATGGTTACCCGGATATCTATGTTGCCGACGCTTCCGCCATTCCCGCCAATATTGGTGTCAATCCGAGCCTGACCATTACCGCCATGGCGGAAAGAATGGCTTCGCTGATCCCGGCAGCGGAGCCCGCCGGGACGGAATAAAGCAAAAACGCCGGGCACAAGGCCCGGCGACTCCCATCGAAACACAGCTGGAGTCCGACTAGCGAGTTCCTCTCATCAGACGCACCACCAGACTACCGATGCCGGCCAGCACCGACAGCCCCACCACCGCGGGCCTTCCGGCTTTCTCCAGCGCCGGCTCCCCGACTGTCTGCAATCGACGCAGTGGTTGGTGGTCGAGAGATAGATTAGGATCGAGGCATTGAACGGTGAGGGTGACAACTGTGGTGGGATTCCGATGGACTCGCTGATCACCGCTGCGACGCTCGCACTGACGGCCGGCGATCCGCTTGGAGCACTCAACCGAGTAGCCTTGCGCAATGACGCCCCGGCGTTGGCGTTGCGCGGCATTGCCATGGCACAGCTCGGCGACTTGGACCGTGCCCGGGTGCTGGTGCGTAGTGCCGCGGGCGCATTCGGACCGAAAGCTGTTATGGCTCGCGCCCGCTGTATCCTCGCAGAAGCCGAGATCGCGCTGGTTTCACGCGATCTCGGCTGGTCCGGAAAGGCTCTCGAAACCGCGCAGGCCGTTCTTGAAGCGCAAGGTGATCGGATCAATGCCGCACATGCGCAATACCTCAAAATCCGTCACTTGCTTCTGATCGGACGACTCGACGAGGCGGAACACCGAATCGCCGTCTTCGACCCTACACCGCTACCACCGGCGTCACAGGCCTCCTTTGAACTGGTTGTCGCGGGGATTCGCTTGAGACGTATCCAAACGAAGACAGCACGCGAGGCCCTTGCCCGGGCTCGACAAGCGGCACATCGCGCGGGCATCCCGGCATTGGAGGCAGAGATCGACCAGGTTGCGGAGGTACTGAGAAGGCCCGCCGCGCGATGCATCGCCGGAGGTCATGAACGGCTCCTGCTCCTGGATGAGGTCGAACGCTTGCTGGCATCGAATGCGCTTATCGTGGAGGAGTGTCGTCAGGTCGTGCGGAGTGCCGGAAAGTTCATCTCACTCGGGAACCGGCCGGTACTGTTCGCCCTGATACGAGCATTGGCTGAAACCTGGCCCGCCGAAGTTCCACGAGAATCGCTTATAACCCGCGCCTTTCGGACCCGGCATATCGACGAAACACACCGGGCTCGCCTCCGTGTCGAAATGAGCCGGCTCCGCACCGCACTCAGCCCCGTCGCCAGCGTAACGGCGACGCGCCAGGGCTTTATGCTCGAACCACTGGAAGCGGCAGACGTCGCCGTACTGACGCAACCCGTCGACGGGAAGCACGCCAGTGTGCTCGCTCTGCTCGCCGATGGCGAATCCTGGTCCAGCTCGGCGCTGGCGCTTGCCCTCGGCGTCAGTCAGCGTACGGTGCAACGCGCCCTCGACGAACTGGCGGAGACGGGCAAGATCCAGTCCGTCGGTCGTGGTCGCGCAAGGCGCTGGATGTCGCCGGCCATTCCCGGTTTCCCGACAACATTGTTACTCCCCGCCCCCCTGCCGACTGGTTAGGATGAGTCCATGCAACGCCTGTCATCCTCATTGTTTAGCGAGTGCGCAATCATGAAAAAGTCATCAGCCAATGTTGTCAGTGAACTGGGCCCCTATACGGGAATCAATGCCGTGCACGGCGTCACCTATGACGGTCAGCGGATATGGTTCGCCACGGGTGAAAAACTGAGCGCCATCGATCCGGCCACAGGGCAAGCACTGGACTCCATCGATGTCCCAGCCCAAGCGGGCACGGCATTCGACGGTCGGCACCTATACCAGATCTGGGAAGATCGCATCCAGAAAATCGACCCGACGTCCGGCCGCGTCATCAATACTATACCGGCCCCCGGCGGTAGCAGTTCAGGAATGGCGTGGGCCGAAGGATCGCTCTGGGTGGGTCAATATCGGGACCGCAAGATCCATCAAGTCGACCCGCAAACGGGCGCCATCCTCCGCACCATCGAGTCCAACCGTTTTGTCACAGGCGTCACCTGGGTCGACGGCGAGCTGTGGCACGGCACCTGGGAAGATGAGCAGAGCGAATTGCGGCGGATCGATCCGCAATCAGGGGAGGTACTGGAAAGCCTGGAAATGCCGACCGGCATGGGCGTATCGGGGCTTGAGTCCGACGGTGGCGACCGGTTCTTCTGCGGCGGCGGAAACAGCGGGAAAGTGAGAGTCGTCCGCCGCCGGTAATCACGGGGCGCCTCTAGCGCGCCCCTCTACCCAATCGCACGATCAGGCTGCCGATGCCGGCCAGCACCGACAGCCCCACCACCGCGGGCCAGCCGGCTTTCTCCAGCGCGATACTCCCCAGCGCCGACCCCACGGCCATACCGACAAAGACCACCGTAAACAGCAGTGCATTCAGGCGCCCTCGCGCCTCGGGCTGCAGGCCGTAGATCAGGGTTTGGTGTGCAATCAACGTCGCCTGAATGCCGAGATCGAAACCAATCGCACTTATCGCGATCAGGGCCAACTGCCCTTCCACCGGCAACCATGGCAGCGCAAACATTAATGCGAATGACACCGCGACGATCGCCGATCCCACCTGGGTGACCCGCCCCGGGCCGTGGCGATCGGACAGCATGCCCGACAACGGCGCGGCCAATGCTCCCGCGGCACCAGCCAGACCAAAAGCGCCTGCACTCGCGCTACCCAGGCCATAGGCATCATGCAACATGATGGCCAGCGTGGACCAGAAGGCACTGAAACCGATGGAGAGCAACCCCTGGGCAACCGCCGCGCTCCGCAAAGCGGGGTAACGCCGCCATAACTGCCACATCGAGTGAAGTAAGGCGGGATAACTCAGTTGCGCTCCGGGCGCAAAGCTGGGCAGCACACGCCACAGGGCCACACCGATCAGTGCAATACTGAGCGCCGCCAGTTCATAAAGCTCACGCCAGCCCAGCACCTGGGCCACAAAGCCACTGACAACACGGGATAATAGAATCCCCACCAACAGCCCGGTCATAACCGTGCCGACGGTCTTTCCCCGCTGCCGTTCCGGGGCCAGCGCTGCCGATGCCGGCACGATATCCTGAGCCATGGTGGCGGCGATACCGATCGACAGGCTCGTCAACAGCATGACATGGATATTGCCCGCCAGACTGCACAGCCAGAGAGCCATCGCCAACAACAGACTCTTCACCAGAATGACCAGACGCCGGTCAAACCGGTCGCCCAGCGGAATCAGGAAAAAAATACCGACGGCATAACCAATCTGCGTCAGCGTCGGCACCAGGCCGGTGCTGCTGACGTTGGCATGCAGGCTGGCCCCCATCACCTGCAGCATCGGCTGGCTGTAATAGATGGACGCCACGGCCAGCCCGGCGCCAGCGGCCAGGGTAAACACCATTTTGCCCGGAATGGGGGTCTCCACAGCACCGGTGTTCACGGATGTGCACTCCAGAGATGACATTGATCGCTCCTTAACAATAATGGCGCACAGTGTCGCGGGAGCCATGAAGAAGTGGTAGCCAGCGCGCGGGTAAAACTGTTATACGTCACACGCATGAGAACAAACAATTCATCAGGATCAGATCGTATAGAGTTGATGCGAACCTTCGTCCGCATCGTCGAAAGCGGCAGCCTGTCCAACGCCGCAGCACAGATGGCAACAACCCAGCCGACAATCAGCCGACGACTGCAGGCACTGGAACAACAGCTGGGCGTCAAGCTTATCCTGCGCACCACCCATGCGATGAAGCTCACCGATGATGGCGAGCGTTGCTATGCCCATGCCCGCAAGTTGATCGAGCAGTGGTACGCGCTGGAAGACGAACTGCGCGGCGCCGGCGACGAACCGGTCGGCACCCTCCGCGTACGCGCACCACACGCCTTCGGCCAGGATCAGTTGATCGCCCCGCTGACCACCTACCTGAAACGTTACCCGGAAATGTCTGTCGACTGGATGCTCAATGACCGTACGCCGGATTTTATTGCAGAGGACATCGACTGCGCCGTCCACGTCGGGACCCTCACCGATCCCAACATGGTGGCCGTGCTGTTGGCGGAAATCCCCCGTATCGTGATCGCCGCCCCCTCTTTACTGGCCCGGCACGGGGCTGTCGGCGAGGTTCGGGATCTTGCGACGCTGCCCTGGCTGGCCCTGAGCACCTTCTATCGCAACGAAGTCACCCTCCATCACGATGCAGAAGGTGAAACCTACCAGTTCGGCATCACCCCCAAGCTGGCTACCGACAGCCTCTATGCCTTGCGCAACGCGGTGCTGAGCGGTCTCGGCGCAGCCATCTCGTCCAGTTGGATGGTGCAGGATGATATCGCACAGGGACGGCTGGTGAATCTGTTGCCACAATGGCGGGCGAAATCGCTGCCCGTGTATCTGGTGTATCCCTATGCCAGCTATTACCCTGCACGGTTGCGGAAGTTCATGGCGTTAATCCGGGAGGTCATGCCGACCGTGGCAGGGACACGGCCCCCGGGAGGGGACTGGGAATAACCGGCCATCCCTGGCCAACCACCCTGACGCTGAAAGCCTATCCGCGTCAAGCCTCCTCCAGCCAGCGCTCAACGCTCTGGCGATCCGGCATACCGCCGGCGTGAACCACTTTGCCGTCAACGACGACTGCCGGGGTACTCATCACGCCAAAGCCGACAATGGCCTGCATGTCCTCGACTTTCTCCAGCGCCACCTCAACCCCTTTTGCCTGTGCGACCTCCTCGATCAACGCCACCGTATTCCTACACTTCGTGCACCCGCTGCCCAAGACTTTGACGGATTTCATAAGAACCTCCTTACAGGATCCAATTGAAGACATAACCGACCAGCAGGATGCCGCTGGCCACCACCGCGATGAAGGTGCCGATCAGGCGGAGCTTGAGCACCTTGCGCAGGATCACCATCTCGGGAAACGACAGGGCGATCACGCTCATCATGAAGGCCAGCACCGTCCCCAGCGCCGCGCCTTTTGCCAATAGGGCCTGCACGATGGGAATCACCCCAGCGGCGTTGGTGTACATAGGCACCCCAATCACCACCGCCAGCGGCACCGCCCACCACTCGCCCCGCCCCATGATCGAGGCCATGAAATCTTCCGGCACATAACCGTGAATGGCACCACCGATAGCGATACCGACGAGGATGTAGGGCCAGACCTTACCGACGATCTCCCGCACACTCTGAAAACCCGCATCGATCCGCTGAGACAGCGTCATGCCGGTTTCCTGAAAATCAGGCGCCACCTGGGGAATCTCCCGCACCCAATCCTCCAGGTGCGCCTCCATTTTCAGACGACCGATAATCCAGCCCGCCACAATCGCCACCGTCAGCCCCAGCCCCAGATAAATCAGTGCAATCTTCCAGCCGAAGAGTCCGAACAACAGCGTCAGCGCCACCTCATTGACCATAGGCGCAGCGATCAGGAAGGAAAATGTCACCCCCAGGGGCACGCCCGCCTGCACAAAACCGATGAACAAAGGCACCGCCGAACAGGAGCAGAAGGGTGTAACGATACCCAGGCTGGCAGCCATCACATTGGCCACGCCTTCGGTTCGCCCCGCCAGCAGGGCCCGTGTCCGCTCCGGGGTGAAGTAGCTGTTGATCATCCCCATCACGAAGACGATACCCGTCAACAACAGCAGGACCTTGGGTGTGTCATAGAAGAAGAATTGCAGCGCCCCACCCAGGTGAGTGTCCCTGGCCACCGGCAGCATCTTTACCAGCCCTTCGGATAAGGGCGTCAACGCCTGATAAAGGCCCAGCCAGGCCAGAGCGGCAACAAACAGAAAGAAACGGGGAGTGCGCTGGGGCCAGCGCATAACCATACCTACCATCGACTGTACTCCTGTCAATGAACCTGTGATTGGATTCTGTATACACAGGAGACGACGCAGGTGGGAAAAGGATTCAGGAAAAAATGAAAAAAACGTCAGTGACTCCCTTCAGGGGGCGGCTTATGACAACAGACGGTGCCCGAATCGAAACGAACCTGGCAGTGTCTAACCAACGAAGCCCGCAGCCGCTCGCGGGCGCGTAGCAGCCTGGACTTGGCGGCGGCGAGACTCAGCCCTTCCCGCTCGGCAAATGCGCTGACCGTCAGCGACTGCAGATCGCAGGCTTCGATAACCGCGCGGTCGGCCTCCGTCAGGTAAACGAGGTTTCTTGCGACACAGACGTCCAACTCATCCACCGGCGCCCGCTCCTCTGGGGCGGCCGCAGGCAGTGTCTCCGGCAGCGCTGTGTGTGGGCGGCTACGCCTGAAATGGTCCGTCATGGCATTTCGCGCAACCTGGAACAGCCAGGCCCGAGGGTTGTCCAGCTCGCAGAATCCTTTCCCCTGGCGCATAGCCTTGAGAAAGACCTCCTGTAACAGGTCTTCCGCCGTGGCCCGCTCGCCGATGCGGTGCGCCAGGAAATCGAGCACTTCCCTTTCATGGGCACTCCACGCCGCCAGCACGCAATCAAAGCTCACTTCACCGCTCAAACCATGCACCTCATAGCCCCAATCCTGACCACCATTTCACAGTGTCCTGCCATACGCAGTATAACGCTCAAGCTATCCACGAAAATGCCATTTATTCTCAGCATCCATCCCCTACGTGCTACCCTCGCTCAAACTTTGACGAGGTAATCAACCATCATGAGCCTGATGTTCGCGGAACTCGACAGCCAACCGACACGCCTCGGTGTGATCAGTCTGAGACGACGTAAGGAGATGAGCCTCGGCGGCACGGAAGTGTATGAAGTGAAGCTGGGCGAGGAGTTTCTGATGTCCAGCCACTTCCATGTGAGCGAGACCGAGCTGGCACTGCTCGGACTGGCCGCCACCAAGGGTGACGGGCCTCTCGACGTAGTGGTTGGCGGCTTGGGCCTGGGCTATACCGCGGCCACCGCACTGAAAGATAACCGGGTTGGCTCCCTCCTGATCGTCGAGGCCCTGGGCCCGGTGATCAGCTGGCACCAGCGCCACCTGGTCCCGCTGGGCGCACAACTGGCCGAAGACCCGCGCTGTCGTTTTGTGGAAGGCGACTTCTTCGCCCTAGCCCAGTCCAAGAACGGCTTCGACCCGGAATCCCCTCAACGCCGGTTTCACGCCATCCTGCTGGATATCGATCACGCCCCCGGCCATGTCCTGAACGAGGGCCACCGTCCCTTCTACCAGCCCGCCGGACTGGCGAAACTCGCCGAACACCTCCACCCCGGCGGCATCTTCGCCCTATGGTCCAACGATCCGCCTGAAGAAGACTTCATGGTCGCGCTGGGCAGCCAGTTTGAGGAAGCTCGGGCAGAGATTGTGCGATTCCCCAATCCCTATCAGAACAGGGAAGCGACGGCGACGATCTATTTGGGGCGGAAGCCTTAGAGTCCATTAGTAATAGTGGAGTACCGGTCCCCCTGTGACGACGACTATCACCATCAAAACCAACGAAAACAAGAGCGCCAACCCTAACTTACGATCAAGGTCATTCGCATAACGGCGAACAGCCGGAACATCGATAAAGGGTGACTTGACGGTGTTAAAGGTACCCAGGGGGATAACAATGGTATACGCATACAACACGGCTCTCACCCCGATCGTATCCCATGGCACTGGATTCGGGCAGCCGTCTTCACGCATTTGCCGTTCGATTCGTGCCATCGCCAGCCGGGAAAAACTTAGCCAGGAAACCGCCATTGCGATAATCGCGAAAAGTGCGAAGGCAAAAAAACATCCTTCCAGAGAGAGAAACATTCCCAATCTACCAGCCTCTATCCCAAATCCGAGAAGCAGTAAGCCTACCTAGATTGTCGCCGCCGACTCCGGCTTCATATCCTACATAAAGCCCGGCACAAACAATGACCACCAATATGGCCCACCCGATAGGGCCTGCGGCCAAAAGCCCTGTTTCCGCAGCCATTGCGGCACCGGCCGTTCCAACTTCAATAGTAAGGCCACCAACACCGGCTCCGAATACTCCACCTACCCCGAAACCGGTCATTTGGATAGCACCTTCTCGCATCCAATTACCACCATTGAGATAGATTGTTCGAATCTTCTTTGCTCGAATACCGGCATCAACGACAAGAGCTGCAGCCCCCACCCGACTGAGACCTCGCGCGAACAGTCCTAACCGACTTGCCTCAACAGAATCCTCTATATAAAGGCGAGCATCCGGCTTGCCGGCGCGATTCCGCTTAGCAAGCGTAATACCGCGATCTGCGTTTGCTAGTGCATCGCCACGATTCTTGTATCGGTAACTGATGGGCGCAAAATGGGACAACTCAGCCTGATACATAGATTCAAGCCGCTGATAAAGAATTCGCACCCGCTGCTCAGCCTGCAATCGCCGGTGCCCAATACCTGGCCCATCAATGTTTTGGAGGAAGTTCAAATCAAGCAACGCTGCCTGATATTCGGCAACAACACGCTGAAACCCTGTAACGCGATTATGAATTGCGCCTGCGCCAGCACCGACCAACCCGTTAATCTGACTGAGCTGATCAAGCGGGAGATTTTTGTCATAAAAGCGTTGGAGGCTATGTAGCTGATTGCCCATTAGTGCCGCGCTTTGTGCAAGCGCCTTGCGCTGCGCATAGGGCATCGTATTAAGGCGTCGAATAACGGCTGCGGTATTGGGTTGCCCAAGTGCCGTCGAATAGGCTTGATACGGAAGTATGCGGCCCTCGTCAGTGAGGCCGTTAATGCGTTTGAAATCGTTAACAACAGTAAGGTCATTACCAACTAGATCATTGGCAACGCAGGAATTTTCAGAAAAATAAACGTCAGGCATGCACTCAATCCTTAAGTGAATATCAGTCAGTCCATGAAAAACGGAGAGTAATGAAAGCACTCCGCCAAGTCCAGGTATCACTCGAATATGAGAACTTTCCGCACGTCCTCACTAGGCTTTTTGCCTGCCCATGACGGCTAACCCTATATCCCAACGGAAGAGCTGATTGTTGACAATACAGAACACCGAGCGTACCTTTTGCCAATCAAAGCCACTTTTTGTTAACAAAACATGTTCGACCTCCAAACCAAATCCCCAACCCGAGCCGACGAAGCCCTCGATTGCCTACAAACGGCCATCATCAAGGGCGAACTGGCTCCGGGTGAGAAAATCGGCGAGGTCGAGCTCTGCGAGCGCTTCAACCTGACTCGCGGCCCGCTCCGTGAGGCTCTTGGGCGTCTGGAATCCCGCGGCCTGCTGGTGCGCCGCCCCCATGCCGGGGTCAAGGTTGTCTCCATCACCGTTGAAGAACTCCTTGAGTTATATGACACCCGTGAAGTGATGGAAGGTCTCGCGGCGAAGCAGGCGGCGGAGCGGATGAGCGATCAGGAAATTGCCGACCTGCAGGCATTGCTGGACGGTCACGAGCAAATGGTGGCCGCTGCCCAGGGGCAGGCGTACTATCAGGAAGAGGGTGATTACGACTTTCACTATCGCATTGTCACCGGCAGCCGCAACCGCAAGCTGGCGCAGATGCTGTTGGATAACCTCTATTACCTGCTCCGCCTCTATCGCTGCCGGTTCAGTACCTCGACCGGGCGTCCGCAGAAAGCCCTGAAAGAACATCGTCATATCGCCGAAGCCATCGCCCAGCGCGATGGGGAGCTGGCCCAGTTTCTGATGCAACGCCACATTCATGCATCGCGCGTTAATATCGAGGAAAAGATCCGCGAAGGTTTGATTACGCTTTAACCCACCTTTCCATACAAGGGAGAACGCATATGAGCACCGCCCTGACCGCAGGCGCCCGTTTCCGCAAGGCGCTGGCTGAAAACAAACCCCTTCAGATTGTCGGCACCATCAACGCCTATACCGCCCTGATGGCGAAGCGCGTTGGGCACCAGGCGATCTACCTGTCCGGCGGCGGTGTGGCGAATGCCTCCTACGGTCTGCCCGACCTGGGCATGACCACCATGAACGATGTCCTGGAGGATATCCGCCGGATCACCGCAGCGGTTGAGACACCGCTGCTGGTCGATATCGACACCGGTTGGGGTGGCGCCTTCAACATCGGACGCACGATCAGGGAGATGGAGCGGGCCGGGGCGGCTGCCGTGCATATCGAGGATCAGGTGGCGCAGAAGCGTTGCGGCCATCGTCCCAACAAGGAAATCGTCTCCCAGGACGAGATGGTCGACCGCATCAAGGCCTGCGTGGATGCCCGGACTGACGACAACTTCTTTATCATGGCCCGCACCGATGCCTTCCAGAAGGAAGGCCTGGAGAAGGCTATCGAGCGGGCACAGGCCTGCGTCGAGGCAGGTGCCGACGGCATCTTCGCCGAAGCGGTCACGGAGCTTGAGCACTACAAAGCGTTCTCCGAAGCCCTTGATGTGCCGATCCTAGCCAACATCACCGAATTCGGCGCCACGCCGCTGTATAACCGTGCCGAGCTGGCCGAAGCCGGTGCCGAAATGGTGCTGTATCCGCTGAGCGCCTTCCGCGCCATGAACAAGGCGGCCCTGATGGTGTACCAGAACATTCTTGAGAAAGGCGATCAGAAAGACGTCGTGGACACGATGCAGACCCGCATGGAGCTGTACGATTTCCTCAACTACCACGCCTTCGAACAAAAGCTGGACGAGCTGTTCGCCAGCCAAAAAGATCAATAAGGGAGAGCCATTGATGAGCGATAAGAAACTGAGTGGCGCCGGCCTGCGGGGCCAGGTTGCCGGCGAAACCGCCCTCTGTACCGTCGGCAAGACCGGCACCGGCCTGACCTATCGGGGTTATGACGTCTCGGACCTGGCCGACAATGCCCAGTTTGAAGAAGTGGCCCACCTGCTGCTGCGCGGCAAGCTGCCCACCCAGCAGGAACTCGATGCCTATAAGCGGAAGCTGCGCAGCCTGCGTACCCTGCCCGCTGCCCTGAAAACCGTGCTTGAGCAGATTCCCAAAGACGCCCATCCGATGGATGTCATGCGTACCGGCTGTTCCATGCTGGGCAACCTGGAAACCGAAACCGATTTCAGCCAGCAGGACGACAAGATCGACCGCATGCTGGCCACCTTCCCGGGCATCATCACCTATTGGTACCGCTTCGCCCACGAAGGCGTGCGCATCGACACCGACAGTGACTGCGACTCGATCGGCGGCCATTTCCTGGCCCTGCTGCACGGCAAGAAGCCCAGCGAGCTGCATGAGCGCGTGATGAACGTGTCGCTGATCCTGTACGCGGAACACGAGTTCAACGCCTCCACCTTTACGGCCCGTGTCTGTGCCTCCACGCTGTCGGATATCCACTCCTGCGTGACCGGCGCCATCGGCACCCTGCGCGGCCCGCTGCACGGCGGCGCCAACGAAGCCGCCATGGAACTGATCCAACGTTTCCAGACGCCGGACGAGGCCGAGAAGGGCCTGCTGGACATGCTGGCGAAGAAAGAGAAGATCATGGGCTTCGGCCATGCCATCTACCGCGAATCGGATCCGCGCAACGCCATCATCAAGAAGTGGTCAGAGAAGCTGGCCGCAGAAGTCGGCGACACCGTGCTGTACCCCGTTTCCGTTCGCTGCGAAGAAGTCATGTGGCGCGAGAAGAAGCTGTTCTGTAACGCTGACTTCTTCCATGCCTCCGCCTATCACTTCATGGGCATTCCGACTGAGCTGTTCACGCCCATTTTTGTGATGTCGCGTGTTTCCGGCTGGACGGCTCATGTGAAGGAGCAGCGGTCCAATAACCGGATCATCCGCCCGAGCGCCGACTATATCGGCCCCGAGCCTCAGGAATGGCTGCCGATCGAGAAGCGAGCCTAACACTGAGTATCAACAGGGGAGCCATGTGCTCCCCTGAGCGATTCAGCCGTCTTCCATTTTTTGATCGAGTCCGAACCCATGAACACCGAATACCGCAAATCCCTGCCCGGCACCGACCTGGACTACTTCGACACCCGCGCGGCCGTCGATGCGATCCAGCCCGGCGCCTACGACAAACTGCCCTACACCTCCCGTGTCCTGGCGGAAAACCTGGTACGCCGTTGCGAGCCTTCCGAGCTGACCGCGGCACTAAAGCAGATCATCGAACGCAAGCGGGATCTCGACTTCCCCTGGTTCCCGGCGCGCGTGGTGTGCCATGACATCCTGGGCCAGACCGCCCTCGTCGACCTCGCCGGTCTGCGTGATGCCATTGCTGAAAAAGGCGGCGATCCGGCCAAGGTCAACCCGGTCGTGCCGACCCAGTTGATCGTCGACCATTCCCTCGCAGTGGAACACGCCGGTTTCGAGAAGGATGCCTTCGAAGAAAACCGGGCTATCGAAGAGCGCCGCAACGAAGACCGTTTCCACTTCATCAACTGGACCAAGACCGCGTTCGAGAACGTGGACGTGATTCCGCCGGGCAACGGCATCATGCACCAGATCAACCTGGAGAAGATGTCGCCGGTGGTGCAGGTACGCCCGGACGGAAACGGAAAGCGCGTCGCTTTCCCCGACACCTGTGTGGGTACCGACAGCCATACGCCGATGGTGGATGCGCTGGGCGTCATCTCCGTCGGTGTGGGCGGCCTGGAAGCGGAAAGCGTGATGCTGGGCCGCGCCTCCACCATGCGCCTGCCCGACATCATTGGCGTGGAGCTGACCGGCAGGCTGCAACCGGGCATCACCAGCACCGACATGGTACTGGCGCTGACCGAATTCCTGCGTAAGGAACGCGTCGTCGGCGCTTACCTGGAATTCTATGGCGAAGGCGCCAATGCCCTGACCGTGGGCGACCGCGCCACCATCTCCAACATGACACCGGAATACGGTGCCACTGCCGCGATGTTCTACATCGACGGCCAGACCATCGATTACCTGAAGCTGACCGGTCGCGAGGACGAGCAGGTCAAGCTGGTCGAAACCTACGCCAAGGAAGCCGGCTTCTGGGCCGACACCCTGACGAACGCCGAGTACGAGCGGGTGTTGACCTTCGATCTGTCCACGGTCGAGCGGACCCTGGCCGGCCCGTCGAATCCCCATGCGCGTTTGCCGGTCTCCGAGCTGGCCAGCCGCGGCATTGCCAAGCATGTGGAACTCGAAGAGGGCAAGATGCCGGACGGCGCAGTGATCATCGCCGCCATCACTTCCTGCACCAACACCAGTAACCCGCGCAACATGGTGGCGGCGGGCCTGATCGCCCGTAATGCCAATAAGCTGGGCCTGACCCGCAAGCCCTGGGTGAAGACCTCTTTGGCGCCAGGCTCCAAGACCGTGAAGATGTACCTGGAAGATGCCCAACTGCTGCCCGAACTGGAACAACTGGGTTTCGGCGTGGTCGCCTTCGCCTGCACTACCTGTAACGGTATGAGCGGCGCCCTGGACCCGAAAATCCAGCAGGAAATCATCGACCGGGATCTTTACTCCACGGCGGTGCTGTCCGGTAACCGTAACTTCGACGGCCGGATTCATCCCTACGCCAAGCAGGCATTCCTGGCCTCACCGCCCCTGGTTGTCGCCTACGCCATAGCCGGCACCATCCGTTTCGATATCGAGAAGGATGCCCTGGGTTACGACAAGGACGGCAACCCGATCACGCTGAAAGACATCTGGCCGAGCGACGAAGAGATCGACGCCATCGTCAAGCAAAGCGTGAAGCCGCAGCAGTTCCGCGACGTCTACATCCCGATGTTCAACATCACACGCGATGCCCAGGCGCAGACCAATCCGCTCTATGAGTGGCGCCCGATGAGCACCTATATCCGCCGCCCGCCCTACTGGGAAGGCGCCTTGGCGGCAAAGCGCACCATGAAGGGCATGCGTCCGCTGGCCGTGCTGGGTGACAACATCACCACCGACCACCTGTCCCCGTCCAACGCCATCCTGGCGTCCAGCGCGGCAGGCGAATACCTGGCGAAAATGGGCCTGCCGGAGGAGGACTTCAACTCCTACGCCACCCACCGCGGCGATCACTTGACCGCCCAACGCGCCACCTTCGCCAACCCGAAACTGCTGAACGAGATGGTGCGCGACGAAAACGGTAACGTGAAGCAGGGTTCCCTGGCCCGCATCGAGCCGGAAGGCAAGGTCACCCGCATGTGGGAAGCCATCGAAACCTACATGGAGCGCAAGCAGCCGCTGATCATCGTCGCCGGTGCCGACTACGGCCAGGGCTCCTCCCGTGACTGGGCCGCCAAGGGCGTACGACTGGCCGGTGTGGAAGCGATTGCCGCCGAAGGTTTCGAGCGCATTCACCGCACCAACCTGATCGGCATGGGTGTATTGCCGCTGGAATTCCAGCCAGGCACCACGCGCAAGACGCTCGGCCTGGACGGCACGGAAACCTACGACGTGGTCGGCGAACTGAAGCCGCGTAACACCATGACGCTGGTCATCCATCGCAAGAACGGCGAAACGCTGGAAGTGCCGATGACCTCCCGCCTGGATACGCAGGAAGAAGTTTCCATTTACGAAGCGGGCGGCGTGCTGCAGCGGTTTGCCCAGGACTTTTTGGAGGCCGAAGCGGCCGTTTGAGTCTGGAGGGAAAGTTGCCCCTTCTCCCGGTTGCCAGTGCGTGGTAACACGCTTTAAGCCTATTCCCACGAACGGAAAAGCCCTTCTCCCCGAGGGGAGAAGGGTTGGGATGAGGGGCTTCCCCCGTTCAAGGAAGAACGATGGATCAACTGAATTTCGCAAAACAGTTACGTCAGAACATGACGGACGCCGAGCACCGACTCTGGAGACACCTGAGAGACCGTCGTTTAGATGGCCACAAGTTTCGACGTCAACGACCAATCGGTCCATACATTGTTGATTTCGTGAACATTGAAGCCCGCTTGGTCGTCGAGGCAGATGGGGGACAACATAACTCAGATGCCAACGACCAGGAACGCGATCATTGGCTGCAGCAGCGTGGCTATCGGATCATGCGGTTTTGGAATAATGAGATTTTACAGAATACAGAAGAAGTGCTTGCAGCTATTTTGCAGGCCTTAAACGATGAGAGTGGCTAGGCCCCCTCATCCCAACCCTTCTCCCCTCGGGGAGAAGGGCTTCACTGCGGCGATGTCTCTAACCACAGTGGGATTGGGCCTGAAATACCCAGATCTACTCAAGGTAATGACGAACCCATGACACACAAACCCCAAATCAAAGTCCCCGCCACCTACATGCGTGGGGGCACCAGTAAAGGCGTCTTTTTCCGTCTGGACGATCTTCCCGAGGCCGCCCAGGTTCCCGGTCCGGCCCGCGACAAGCTCCTGATGCGCGTGATCGGCAGCCCCGATCCCTACGGCAAGCAGATCGACGGCATGGGCAACGGCAGTTCCAGCACCAGCAAGACCGTGATCCTGTCCAAGAGCAGCCAGCCGGACCATGATGTGGACTACCTGTTCGGCCAGGTCGGCATCGATAAGCCCTTTGTCGACTGGAGCGGTAACTGCGGCAACCTGACGGCGGCGGTAGGTGCCTTCGCCATCAGCAACGGTCTGGTCGATGCCGGCCGGCTGCCGCAAAACGGACTGGCCACGGTGCGTATCTGGCAGGCCAACATCAAGAAGACCATCGTCGCCCATGTCCAGATGACCGACGGCGCCGTGCAGGAAACCGGTGACTTCGAGCTGGACGGCGTGACCTTCCCGGCTGCGGAAGTCCAGATCGAGTTCATGGACCCCGCCGACGGCGAAGGCCCCATGTTCCCCACCGGCAACCTGGTGGACGACCTGGAAGTGCCGGGTGTCGGCACGCTCAAGGCCACCATGATCAACTCCGGCATCCCGACGATCTTCGTCAACGCGGAAGACATCGGCTACAGCGGTACCGAGTTGCAGGACGACATCAACAACAACGCTGACGCCCTCGAGAAGCTGGAGACGATTCGTGCCCACGGCGCCCTGCGCATGGGCCTGATCCAGAACCTGGACGAGATTGCCGCCCGCCAGCACACCCCGAAGGTGGCCTTTGTCGCCAAGCCCAAGGACTACACCGCCTCCAGCGGCAAGCTGATTGCTGCCGGCGATATCGACGTCCTAGTTCGCGCCATGTCCATGGGCAAACTGCACCATGCCATGATGGGCACCGCCTCCGTGGCCATAGCCACCGCAGCAGCGGTTCCCGGAACGCTGGTGAATCTGGCGGCCGGTGGTGGCGATCGCACGGAAGTCCGCTTCGGTCACCCGTCTGGCACGCTGCGCGTCGGCGCCGAGGCCAAGCAGGTTGACGGCGCATGGACGGCCACCAAAGCCGTGATGAGTCGCAGCGCACGCGTTTTGATGGAAGGTTGGGTACGCGTGCCGGGGGATGCCTTTTAAGGCACCCCGCAGAGGCATTTGCGTCACCGGCAGAACGGACGGCATCGCATTGATCCAGGCGATACCGTCCGTTTTCTTTTGAGCACACCCCTCACAAACAGGCCGTCAGGAAACAATCCCCAGCAAGTCGACCCCAAAGACCGCCACCGGTGATTTTTCCGGTTTCGACTTAAGCCATAGTCGACTAGTCAGCATTAGGTCGCAGGCTATATGATCGCCGAATCCCGAGGCCCTTCAAGAGTGCTCCGACCTTGTCCGCATTGAATGTACACCTGCTGTCAGCCTTCATCCCCACATTCTTTATCGTGTCCATTACACCGGGCATGTGCATGACGCTGTCGCTCTCCCTGGGCATCACCATTGGCGTCCGGCGGGCACTCTGGATGATGGCGGGGGAACTGGTTGGGGTGGCACTGGTGGCGACGGCGGCAGCGGTAGGCGTGGCAACCTTTATGCTCCGCTACCCTACCGCTTTCATCGTCTTTCGGTATGCGGGCGGCCTTTATCTCGGATGGCTGGGCATTCAACTCTGGCTGTCCCGAGGGAAACTGGCCATGTCCGAACTGGATGACAGCCCGAAGACCTCCACCCGTCTGCAACTCGCCCTTCAGGGCTTCGTCACCGCCATCGCCAACCCGAAGGGCTGGGCCTTTTTCATTGCCCTGCTGCCGCCCTTTATCGACGGCAAGCTACCCATGGCGCCCCAGTTGACCGTGCTGGTGCTGATGATCCTGGGCCTGGAGTTCATCTGCCTGCAACTGTATGCCCACGGCGGGCGTAAACTGCGGAATGCGCTACGCCAGGGCGCAGGCGTGCGCACGCTCAATCGTATCGCCGGGAGCCTGATGATCGGCGTCGGTGTCTGGCTCGCGCTCGGCTGAAACCTCAGATACTTTTCTGGAGCTGGGGGGACGCGGGCGCGTCCTTGTCCAGTATCTTTTCGCTGTTCTGCCAAGCCTCCGATAACCCCCGGTAGGCATTCGAGAAGCCTTTCTTCATCGAGTTCCAGGCAGACGCCGAGCTGTCCTTGAGCCGCTCAGACCATCCCTGAACCCGCTTCCGCTGCGCCAGAAGTTCATTCAACTGGCGCTGGGACTCGGCACGACTCTTGTCACTCATGCTGCCCCAATGATCCGACAGGGACTGGCGGAGTTCGCCAATTCGCTGATCCAGCGCCTTCAGGGTGGAACGGATCGAGGTCATCGCCTGGTCCCGCTGGTCCACACTGAAATGCTGCAGTTTCTCGGCCAGTGCCTGGGTGTCCTGCTTGAGTTGCTCGACGGTCGGTGCCTGGCTATCCGGCGCGGCCTGAGCCAGCGGAACGGCCAACAGCAATGACGCCGCCAGAAGGCAGCTCGACACTATGGCGCGGAAAACAATGACATTGGAAACAAATGTGCGGGAAACAAACATGCTTATCGACACCTCACCTAAGGAAGAGCAGTCTCCATACCGCAGGCCGCGCAAACCATACAGAAACCACTGTATCACTTAAGGCGCCGGCATCCACTTTACCCTTCGATAAGTTTCCTCGTCAGCATGGCCGGCCCACCCCGGATTATCCCAGTGTCAGCGAGTAGAACTTGGTATCGACCGACATCACGGGGAACGCCTCCGGCAGCGCCGCCTTTTCGATTTCCGTAAAACCGCTGCGTTCGTAAAAGCGATGTGCGGCCAGGAATTTCGCCGTGGTCCCCAGATAGATCGCCGTGATTCCCTGGTTCCGGCTCCAGGTCAGCAGATGATCCAGCAACATCGTCGCCACCCCAAACTCGCGTCCCCGGTACTCCGGTTTGACAAACATCTTGCGCAACGCGCCCTGGCCGTTCCCGATATCGAGCAGTGCCAGGGTTCCGACAACCTGCCCATCCGCAATCGCGACCCAGAAGTTACCGGCACCGGTCTGGTAAAAACCGGCGATATTCAACAGATCCGGCTGGGCTTCCAGTGTAATAGGAATATCAAACTCGCCCTGCTGAATAGGAAGAATGACGTCAACAACACCCTGTTGATGCTCTGCAGAAAACGCCTCGATAACGATCAAAACTGCCTCCTGATAACGGAAAAAAACCGCGCGCATTTTGCCATAAATCAGAACGGACAGACTTGCGTTATATCGCCCCGTACTGGCGCTTCCGCGCCTCGGTGAAGTGCCACCAGGGCATGGGTTCTCCCCCATTCATAAAGGAGGTCACCGAGATCAGCACATCCAGGACACAGGGGTCCTGCCGGGTCCGGGTTTTGCGGCACAGGCTCGTGTAGAGTTCGAACGGGTCCTTGCCCACGAGCTGCCCGGGCGATGAGATACCAATCCGTTGCAGACTCGCCGCCATCGACGGGCCGATATTGGGCAGGTCCGTCAACAGCTGCACACGACTGCGCTGTACTTTGAGTGGATTCATGTTGAGCCCTTCCCCCACGACACACCAAATCAGGCGTTCAGAGGCGGTTCAGCCCCGTCCGCCCCAAAGGCCGGGTGGAAATGAACGGTACCTTGAGGCCAGTATCCGTCGAATGACATAGCCAGGAAGACGTCGGGCGGAACGCCCTCATGCACCAGCCCCTGAACATTGTCGAACCCGAACTTCTTATAGTATTCCGGATGCCCTACCAGGCAGCAGCCCCTGGCGCCCTTCGCCTTAATCCTTGCCAGACCTTCCCGGATCAAGGCCTTCCCCACACCCTGACGCTGATAGTCCGGCAACACCGAAACCGGTCCAAGCCCATACCAATCCGGCGTGCCGTCTGACAGGGTCACTGGCGAGAACGCAATGTGCCCGATGACATGCTCACCTTTCACCGCTACCAGCGACAGGGTCAGCGCCCCGGCCGCGCGAAGCGCCTGGATCACGAACTGCTCGGTATGCTGGCTGATCTCAAGGGTCTGGAACGCCGCGACAGTCACCTCGGCGATCGCGTCAAGGTCGTTGTCCGTCTCGTCTCTGATATCGATATCCAAGGGCAAGGGCATTGCGTCCTCCTGGCTTTCATAGTTTAGCGTGGGGCCCAATCAAACCTGGTGGGACCGGGACCCTATGGCTCGCTAACCTTGCCCGACCGCGCGACATGCTGAGCATATTCCCGGCCAAGACGTTCATACAGCTCGAACGGCGGGAATTTCTCGAAGCTGTGAACGGCGGGCGTCGAGGCCCACGGCAGTTTTTCGCTGGTGTAGGTCTCGATAAAAGGCGTGAACCAGTGGCAATGGTCGAGCATGGTGGGGCGCACATTGACGAAGGGGAAATCTCCGCCGACGCGGGTGAACATCCACGTCATGCAATGGGGACAAAAGTAATGGCGGGCCTCCTTACCATGCAGACCACCAATAACCGGCTCCCCCCGCGTCACCGCAAACCCCTCTGCAGGAATAACGGCGCTCAACGAGAACGCACTCGAACTCATTCGCTGGCAGCCAGTACAGTGACAGGCGGCCGTGATTATCGGAGCTGCCTCGATGCGAATACCGACCTGTCCGCAGCGGCATGCCCCGTCGAGAGGTAACAATCCCTGAATGTCCATAAACGTCCTCCTTGCGTCCTCCGCGCACACGTCTGCTAGCGGAGATGGTCCGATAGATACTGAAGATGCTCGCCATGGGTCCCGCAACAGCCGCCAAGAACCTTGACACCGTAGTCCCTGTTCAACTGAATCATCAGTTGGCCCCACTCGACGACGGGCTCGAATTTCACCTCGGCAGACCCGTCCAGTTCCGCATGGGTCAGAGACGAGGCGTTTGCCTGGATGCCAATAAGGCGACCCAGCGCTTTCCCGGGTAAGAGGGCCGCTTTCAAGAATGAGGGATATGAGCAGTTTACGAAATAGCCTAATGGGGGCACTGGCGCTAGTGCATCGATAGCCTCAATGGCTGCCTGCAGGCTGGTTCCATCCAATATTTTTCCATCCTCACCCACCACAAAGCTGAGGATATAAGGTAGCCCCGAATCCGCCATGGCCAGCGCAATACCGGCAGCTTCCGCTACCGACGGCAAGGTGGCCGCAAGCAGAAAATCCGCGCCACCGCTGACCAACTGATCAATCTGCCACTGATGGAAGGCCCTCGCCTCATCCGTCGAGAGCGCCTGTTCAGGCAAGTAGCAATCATTTTTACACCCGATCAATCCACCAATTTTGACAGGAGTCTCAGGCGCCAGCTCTTCAACAACACGCTTCAGGAATCTAACCGCATCGGCATTAACATCCCGACTGATCCCCGAGGCCATGACCCGGTCCTTATTTGCCCGCCACGTTGGAGTCCCGAGCAATATCGGAAGGCTTCCGGATTCGGCGATCCCGATATATTCCCGATACAGGCGCGCCAGAGCGTCTCTCCCCGCGTCACAATATAGCAGCGGCGCATGAACGAGCCTTTCATCCAACTCAATGTCATCGTTGCGACGAAGCCGCTCAACGATAGCCGCTTCCGCCAATATACCGTCGTACCGATCAAGTAACTCTTTCATTCATAATCCCAAATTAAGCCGCTCATGTCCTTGCAGAGAAGTTTAGGCCAACGGGAGGTGAAGGACCCGGGGGCTTGCGTTAATCCCCGTCTTCATCATCCTGCAGTCGGGCCTGACGCTCGGACTCTTCCTCTTTAGCCGCGTCGATAACCGCCATGAGTTCCTCAACGTCGGCACTGTGGGTGTCGTGTTCGAAGTAGCCTGTCAGCTTGCTGTCCGGATAGAGGTCACCGGCTTCGTAGAGCGCCCAGATTTCCTTACCGTAGTCGGTTGCCAGCAGCTCCGGGGCAAAGCGGCCGAAGTAACGGCGCATATTGTCCACATCACGCTCGAACATGCGCTGGGCACTGTTGTTGCCGGCGGCGTTGACCGCCTGTGGCAGATCGATGATAACCGGGCCGTCCGGCGCCAGCAGCACGTTGAATTCGGACAGGTCACCATGGATCAGGCCGGCGCTGAGCATGCGTACCACGTCCCGGATGATTTTGTCGTAGTAACGGCGGGCCTGTTCGGGCGTCAGGGTAACGTCGTCCAGGCGCGGTGCTGCATGCCCCTCGGCGTCCCTGATCATTTCCATCAGCAAGACCCCATCGATAAAGCCTCGGGGTTTGGGGACCCGCACGCCGGCATCCGCCAGGCGATAGAGCGCATCCACCTCGGCATTGAGCCAGGCGTCTTCCTGCTCCTTCTGCCCGTAGCGGGTCTTTTTCGACATGGCCCGGGCCTGCCGACTGTTGCGAACCTTACGGCCTTCCTGGTACGCCACGGCCTGCTTGAAGCTGCGCTGTTTGGCTTCTTTAAACACTTTCGCACAACATATTTCGCCGTGGCTGCTGACCACGTAGACCTGTGCCTCCTTGCCACTCATCAGCTGAGTGATGACTTCATCGATCAGGCCGTCATCGGCCAGTGACTGCAAACGTTTCGGTATCTTCATAAGCCTTTGGGTGCGGAAGCGTTGTCCGATTTTATAAGGGGCATCGTCGTCATCGACGCTGCCATTACGGCCTGCATGCTTGGGGAGAGAAAACCGGGACAGATTTTAAGCAATCCCGAGCCCTTCACACGGCGCCCGGGACAGGTAAATCATGGCACGCAGAAGGTTCTGCGTCTATTCACCAACGGCAGGTAGAGGCGAATGTTCGCCGGACTTGATACGTCAAGGCGATGGCGTAGCAGCCTGGCTCGCTCAGGAAAGGGGTTATGCCGAGTACGGGGATGAGCAGAAAAGCGAAAGCCTGGCAGGCCCGGAACGGAGGCCACAGCCATCCGCCCCGGAGTCCACGGCGCACACAGTTGCCCTCTCCTGTCCGGGACAAGGGAAATCCGTGTACGCCGCTGCCAGCTGCCTCCTTTTTGGTTATTTCAATGTTGCGGTCAGATCAGACTCGATCGCGCTCTTTGCATTGTCATCAAACAGTACCGCTTTATACAGGCGCCCACCCGTATCCTGATACATGCCCACGTGTTCCCCTGTTGCATCACTGAAAAGCGCCGGCGTACCCTCGCCGTCAATGCGGGGATCATTCCACTCCACCGACTTGTAGTCGGCTGAACTGTCATTGAGCGATAGCAAGGTCAGTGCCGGCATGGTCGCAGTGGCCGCGACCGACTTGGCAGTCCCTATCTTGATCAGAACCGGCGTAGCGCCACTGTTATTCACCTGATAGAGGTTGCCGGAGCCGTCTTCAAAGATGCTGGTGCTGGCACCCTGGGTATCCGTTTTGACACCGATGTTCAACACCTGCCCACTGAGGCTTCCAATCGTCTTGGCACTTTGAGTCACCAATGGCGCGCAAGGCGAGGTGCCCCCCGTACAGGACAAGGACGTGGTATCGCTTCCGAGGACGCTCAAGACGGGTGACTGGGAATAGGCCCGCAGCACGTACAAGGCTGAATTATTGGGGAAAGCCGTTGTCGTGCCCAACGAGGTTTGCGGCCAGTCCTGGTCCAGATAGCGCTGCACCGTGGTGGCGATAGCTTTGCCATCCAGGGTGATCTTCGTGATAGCCACCTGGGCATTCAAGGCACTGGCAAAGGTGGCTGTTCCCGTCGTACTCCAGCTCAGCAGGGTCGCCTTAGGCTGGAAGGCCACCAGCTTGGCGGCACTGGAAGACCAGTAGTAGGTGGTATCGGCGGTACTGGCCGCGGACACCACATTGCCGCCCGCCTGGGTAAGATGCAGCGGCGCCAACGCTTCTGCAACGGCCGACTTGTCGCTGTTGACCGTTACCGTGACAGGCGCCTCTTTCAGCGTCAGCCCTGTCGCCGGACCGGAACCGTCAAAGCCGGTGTATTGGGTGGGGGAGTCGGGCTGTGTCGGCAAGGCGGTGTAGTCGATCACGGCACCCTGGAAATCCGGTTTTTCCGCTTCGGCATCGCTACTCGTGATGCCAACCTGAAGTCCCTGGGTTTGGTTTTCGATTTCCTGGTCCGTGCTTCCCGAGGGGATCGCTTTCAAGGTGCTGAGGTGGGTCAACGCATTTTGGTAGGCCGCCAACTCGACAGCGCCTTCTCCGTCATTGCTGATCACCGTTTGGCTGGTCTTTGCGACAGAACCGGATACCGTCGCCGCTATCGCCTTGGCCAGATCATGCGCTTCCTTGAACTTGGCCTGCGCCGTCGGATCGGTCTTGTCCGTTTCGCCCTTGACGTAATCGTCCTTGAGGAGACTGGCATCGGCGGTGGACCCAAAAACCTTCTGGGCGATATCCTGCTCGACGCTGGTGATCGACTGTTGAGAACTGGCGGAGATCAACCCCTGCTTCACCGCCTGCTGGAACACGAGAGAAGTAACGGGGTTGACATTCTTGTATCCGGCGGGCGCATACAGCGCATAGCCCCGGGAGACTGCGTTGCCCGTATCTTCATCGATGGTACTGCCGGCAATCGCCTTGACCAGTATTGGTGCATTTTTCTCTTGGGCGGGCGTGGCATCCAGGGACCACTGTCCACCTGAGCCCGTCGTCGTGGAGGGTTCAGTGGTGTCGCACACGCCGTTGAGGTTCTCATCCAGACAGACCGTGGCGCCAACCAGATAGCCATCAGCCGCGGTTCCCGTCAGTGAACTCATGACAGTCCCCACGGAGCCCCCTCCGCAGCCGGTTAGGGACAGCGTTGTTACGCTCATGGCGAGTAAGGTTTTTGCAGTAATGGAACTACGCCTCATGATTGAGATCTCCATAGCAAAGGAAGATGCCCGATACGAATCGAGCCTGGCCCTTGCTGGTTTAGCCCTCAAACCTTAAGCGAAAATGAAGATTACATGACTTTACAAAATAGTGTCGATTGCACCCAAATCATTTTGCATCAGTTTTCAATCAGGCCCACCTTCATTGCAAAAAAATACATATGATTCAATCATATGTAACAAAGTGTAATCGCCATTAGTGATGCATATCTGAGCGGTGAGGTCGCAAAAGAAAACGGTCTGGATAAGCAGAAGCGATTTGCCGGCGCCCCCTTGCTGTGTGCACTGAAACAAAAAGGGGGGCCACACCCGCCAACTTATGATGGCAAGGTTGCAGCGGCCTGTGGCGATTCAAGACCTACTTGCCAAAGAGGCATACCGCCTACCGCTCACGTATGATATCGCCTCACTCATTCGCGGTCGTATGACCAATCCTTTCCGATGACAACCGAGGAAACCTCCATGATCTGGACTGTATATCTATCTGGCGAAATCCATACTGACTGGCGTGAGCAGATTCAGGCCGGAGCAGAAGCAGCCGACCTGCCGGTGGAATTCACTGCGCCGGTCACCGATCACGAGGCCAGCGATGCTGCCGGCGACCTATTGGGCAAGCCGGAGGTACCCTTTTGGCGGGATCACCAGTCGTCCAAGGTGAACGGCATTCGTACCAAGACCATGCTGGAGCAGTGCGATCTGGCCGTGATCCGGTTCGGAGACAAGTACAAGCAGTGGAATGCGGCCTTCGATGCCGGCTACTGTGCGGCGATGGGCACGCCCTATATCACACTCCACAATGACGATATCGTCCACCCGCTGAAGGAAGTCGACTCCGCGGCCATGGCCTGGGCACAGACGCCGGAGCAGGTTGTTGCGATATTGAAATACGTCACGACAGCACAGTAAGAACGTTGCGCGACAAGGAACGAGGATAAGGACTCCCCCTTCACCACTTGCGGGTGTCGTACCCCCCGATTGACAGAGGGGAGTCCAGCATCGAGAGCTGGTCAGGCGTTTTTCTCAAGGCTCAACGCGGAGCTTTGCGGCTACGCTGACTGCCGCTCGTGATTGTGGCCCGCGATTCAAGACCACGTTAACACTTAAAAAAGAGAGGCAGCACTGAACTAGCGCTACCCCCTTTATAGATTAAAAAAATTGCGGAGATCCCGGTCAGCTACTTAACAGGTACTGACCTGCCCCTTACCGGGGGCTTTCGTCCTTAGGACGCGATCCACCATCTGCATCGCCTTGAACCGGAGGTTGGTCTCGCAGCACCACTGGATCTGCCGGCTGGAGGTGATGCCCTTGGGGCAGGCAAACAGGATGATATATTGCTACGTGCGACCGCCCCTTAAGAAACTGCAGAGCTGTAGAGGTAAACGGAACGGTTGGATCAAAAATAGGTACATGATCGCCCCCTGGGATAACCCATAGCTCAGCATTTGGTACGTAACGGTAAATATCCACAGAAATTTCAACTGGAAAGAAGCGATCGCGATCGCCATGAATAACGAGCGTGCGAGCCGAAATGGTTGACAGGTCTTGCTCGGAGAAATTCATATCATCATAGTTGTCGTGAAACGCGTTGAACTGCGTGATGAGTTGATGAATCTGTGCGTCACCACGTTTTGCGCACTCTCGATACATCTCTCTCACTTCTGGCGGCATGGTTTCAAACGACGCATTTCGCATTATCTCCCTTGCCTGTTTGGGGAAATGCGACGTCGCACTGACCAATACCATTAAATCTATGCGCTGGGGTTGGCTGGTTGCCATGTGAAGCAGAGTCATCCCGCCGGAACTCATGCCCATGGCGGAGAAGTGGTCAATGCCCAGTTTATCGAGCAACAGGAAGATGTCGCGAGCTGCTTGCCGGTGTGTAAATTCGTTATTTGGATTGGTTGAGTAGCCATGACCTCGTAGATCTACTACGAGCAATCGATAGTCCTTGGAGAGCTCAGTGGTAAAGGGACGCCAGTTCTGTGCGCTGCCGCCAAACCCATGCAAGAGCACAAGCGGTTTCCCAACTCCATACTCCTCGTAGTACATCTCAATGTCGTTGATTTGAACGGTATGCCCGCAAGGACTTGCCATCAGCGTTCCTCTCAAATACACACCGAGGGAAAGCGGTCCCGTTGACCGCCTTGTTGTGCATCATTTTACGCCCAGAACTCCCGAACACATTTGAACTGCAGCGCCAATACCTTGAAGTCCGGAACAATCGCCCGCAATAGCTTTCTCGATTTCTACCATTGCCGGAGTTATCGCGTTTATTCCTTCTTGGGGAGGATGACGGTTCACTTCCAAATACGCATGGTTAAAGTCGCCATCCCCCTGCCAGTTTTTACTGGAAGAGCAATTTCCATTCAGATTTTTATATTGGTAAATGACGTAAATAAGTCGCTCTGACTTCTGCAATCCACCTAATGACAATTTCCGCCTACAGGCTTCTTTCTGCGCTTGGTCATCAACATTCCTTTGGCACAGCTGGGAAGTGTCTGCAGTAACGGGGTGAAGCCCGCTTGTTCGTTAATGTGCCTGTAACCTCATAACAGTAGCGATCATTAACTGGATACTATTTATCCTTAAAACTACCGTCTATGCCGTTCTAGCACACTTTCCAAAGAGGTGTTCTTATCCGGCAGATCGACATCTATACCTTCAAGCTTGGAGCTATCCTTAAATTTTTTTGACTTTGTTTTTTCATAATACGCATAAGGATCGAATGGTTCTGAACAAAAAACAACAATAATCAGATTTAATTTTCTAGTTAACTCCTCCCAACCTTTTGCCGTAACATGAATACCAAGCGTGTTTGAAACATAATTCTTTGATTCCTCAAAAGACCTTACCTTATCTTTCTTGAGTATAAGGCTTTTATTATTGATAACGGATTCTTTGAGCACATGGATTTTATGAAAAAGTGACTTCCAGCCTTTTACACCAAGTTTGTTATCAATTTCTTTTTCAAGGCAGTTTTTGATTTCGAGATAGGACCCTAATTCCCTTAATTCGTCTAAACTTGATGCAACTAATACATTGCTTGCTTTCATATCAACCAACATTTTGGCTAGGATTCTGTTGTAATTTTACCCTCTTTGCTGGGGACGGACGTATCGGATCTGGCAATGCATAACGCCAAAATAAGCCGCCGGTTGGAGCGCCAGCGAAATCCGGTCGCGGTGCAGCCGATTGTCAAAGTCTGCCGAGCCAATGACCTGCGGCCATCGGCCGCGTACTGATTCGGTTTGTTATGCAGGCTCATCTGAGGGCCCGACCCAAAACAACGGATTGTGCGCTATTTCCCAGAGATAACCGTCCGGATCAGCAAAGTACCCTGCGTATCCACCCCACTCTGTTTTCTGAGCTGGTTTGGTCACAACGGCACCGGCTGATTCAGCCTGGGCCATAACTTGATCAACCTCCTGCTCAGACCCCACATTGTGGGCCAGGCTGAACCCTGAGAATCCGCTTGATTCCCCAGAGACTGACGCATCTCCAGCCAGCGCTTCGCGACCATATAATCCTAGCCAAGTACCATTCAACGTAAAGAACGCCACTTCGGGTGGAGAATCCATTCGCGGAAGCCCGAGGCCCTGCTCGTAAAACACTACCGAGCGCTGCAGGTCACTTACACCTAAAGTGATCATGCTAATTCGTGGTTTCATGATTGCTCCCTGCATAACGCTGAGCTCAGCCGACGACAGCCCGCGTAGCGGGATGGCGGTCGGCTGCAGCGATTTGTTGGGCATTCAAGCCGTTGCCACCAGCAATTCCTCGGAATTATTTGGTGGACGCAAACCATCCGTTCTGCCAGAGAAGTAGCGCTCTGCCAGAGCAGCAGCCGACACATGTTGCACCTTCTTGAAACCCGCCGCGCGGGCAAGCGCCATTATTTCGTCTGGCTTGAAGAAGCTGATCCAAGGCGTGCCGCTGGCGCGCGCGCCTTCCGCGGCACGTTCAACCCCAATGCGTATTCCAGGATCCAGCATTTCAATTGGACACAGGAACGACATGACAAATGTAGAGCCTGAAGCGAACGCTGAAATCTGGCGTAAGGTTGCTACGATTGCATCTTTGCTCAGATACATACTTACCCCGGTGGATGTTACGACTGCGGGGCGCTTTGCGTCGAAGCCTGATGCAACCAGCCGTTCGAGCCAGTTGTCTCCGGCCTCGAAGTCCACCGGCACGAGCTTGAGGTGATCAGCGACACCAAAGCCGGTAGCCAAAAGGCGCTGGCGCTTCCACTCTTGCGATTCCGGTTGATCCAGCTCGAAGATGCGTAGTTGGGACGCGAGTTCGGGCTTGCGTTGTGCAAACGAATCCAAGCCTGCGCCGAGAAGAACATACTGACCGATGCCGCGCGAAACTTGCTCTTCGACCAAGTCTTCGATAAACCGGGCTCGGGCCAGAATGGCTGCACGGAACGGCTTAGTAAACGAGCTCATATCTGGGCGGCTACGCCAATCATCATCCGGCGCAACCAGCTTCAGGCCAACTTCATCTTCAAATACGTGAGGCGACGCATCCATCTGTACATGCAGCGCCCGCCATAGCGCAGTGCGAACGGCTGTATTGTCTGGTTTTGCGGTGTGTTCGTCTTGCATGAACCCCTCTCTTGATGCCCAACGCCGAAGCTCAGTTGCCGCCGGAGCAGGCGAAGCCTACGGAGGGAACCCAAAGCGCGGCAGCGCTTTGGGCGGTCAACTGCAGCGCCTTGTTGGGCTTTGCATGGATTCGAACGGTTTCCGCTAATTTGGATTCACACCAAACAATTTTCTACAACCGCTCAAAAATATACCATACGGCCTTCCGGAAATGATGAGGAATATCACGATGGCCCCTCCGGCTTTTAACGCCTGCTCTATCGTTGCGTCATTTATAAAAAGTAAAATTAAATACAAGGTAAGTTGAAAAGAAAAGTTTGCAAATGTATCTATTATTGCCGCTTTGAAATTTCCATTTTTATCCCTGCTCAGAAGTCTGAACAGCCAGTCTCTATAAAGCCCGTATGGCCTACCGGCAAATAATATGATGGGTATCGCTGCAACGCGAATCCGCATCGACTGGCTGACTGATAACCCCGCGATTACAATTTCTATAAAAGCCCCACACACGGTGGAGAATACAATCATCGCAAAGGTGTCTGCGAGATACCGCTTCACTGTTCCGACAACTCCACCGTAGTAAATGTTTCCTATGCACGTGCGGTAACCACATCGTTTCTTTTAGTTAGCCTGCACCGTATGGGCATACCCGCTATCGAAGGGTCGATCTTCCGCATACGGCCCAACGCCTAAGCTCAGCCGCCGGCCGACCGCGCAGCAGTTGGACGGTCGGCTGGAGCGCCTTGATACTGATTGAGCCTTCTCCCTAGCCCGGCGGTTTCTCGTTAAGCTAGATGACCGCCGGCAAAACCTACGGCACTCAAGGCAACAAAATAGGTAACGCCCATCTGAAATGGGCGTTCTCTGAAGCCGCTGTACTTTATCTACGCGGCAATGAAAAAGCCCAGCGCTATCTACAAAAACTCCAGAAGCGCATGAGCAAAGCCAAAGCCTTATCCGCACTCGCCCACAAACTGGGCCGTGCGGCCTACTTCATGTTGCAACAGCAGAAGGTGTTTGATGAACAACGGTTCTTGAAGGGTTAGCACGCCACGGGGTGAGCCTATCGTCTAACTGGATCATACAGCAGGGCGAAAGAACGTCGGGAGTCTGCTTACTGGCACAGAATGCCGATCCGATGTTATGTCCACCAGGTGAAGCCAGTCGCTTTGATTAGCCACCTCGTGGGCGTGCCTTAATACCATGAGCCAGTGCGCTTACACCGGTTCCGAGCCTGAAACTAACTGGAGCCTTGCAGCCCGTCGTTTGAATAGCGCCGGTGACCGGTTAACCGATGAATGTCTGGTGCCCCTGACGAACCGACGGAACGACCGATCAGGCAGCGGTGAAGAACCGCAATAAGAGAGCCCCTATATGTGTTTGCTGTAAGTGCCTGACAGCCCTATTTGACTCACGAAGTAGTCGCTCTCGCTCATGGATTTAGGTTGGCCGCCAACGCGGCCAAAAAAATCACTATTGCCTATTGATCGAGAGAAGGCTCATATGTGTTGGGCGCCAGCCGCGACTTGCGCGAGCACGAATGCCACTCGCTCTTGAACCGATGCCTTTGGAAGAATACAAGCTTCATAGCCTGCTTGGGTGTAGGCCGAAACAGTGCGCTCGTAGGATGCGGCTGTTTTGCTGAAGCTGTGCTCCCGTTCGTGATCTTGCACATAAATCTCGGGCCAGGGCTCCGCTACAAAAACCATATTAGCGTAGCGGTATCTTATTGCCACTGTTTCGCACTGCGTCTCGCCACAGCCTGCAAATCGCAACCATTCTGGAATACCGCGATCGAAAAACACGGGCGGGTCAAGAGCATTGGCACTCGTGTAATCCTTAAGGCTCCGTGCCAACACAGCTTCCATAAATGCTGCCCGATCTGTAGAGGGAAGAGCTCCGACACGGCGATCTCTGAGCTCTCGCAAGACGGCTAAACCAGCCTCTGGAACCGTGGAGTAACCGAGTTCACTCAATGCAGCGATTAGGGTTGATTTGCCCGCTCCTGATGCGCCAGTTATCACGTATAAATGTTGATTGCTCATAGTGCTTGCACTGGTGCCTAACGTTTGACATAAGGGACATCGCAAGGGGCGTGGAGCGGCCCTTGCGATGTCCCCTTGATGGCAGGGTTAGGCCTTGCTGCTGCGGCGAATCCCTTCTTCGAGCGCGAAGAACTGTGGATTCCTCGCTGCCATCGGGCCGCGAAGCTTATCGATCTCCGCTTCGGGCGCATGGACCTCGAACCTGATGATCCTCGCGATTTTCAGCGCTTCGTCAAGCAATTCAGCAACGTTCTCACGATGTGCGAGCAGTGCGGCGGCATCTACGTATCCCTCGCGACAGTGGGCGACGTTACCGCTGAAGGAGAAGGCGTAGTGCATGCAACCGGGCTCCGTGCGAGTCTTGGCGACGAGCTTCAGCGCCAGAGCTTTGAAAGCGTCAAGTTGACCGTCTTGGATCTCGAAGTACGGTACCAAGGTGCAGCAAGTGTCAGGCATAAACATTCATGTCTCCTATGGTTCTCTCGGGCGATGTCTCGTATAAATTCTGCACGCAGTGAGTCACACCGTTTGCCAGAGAGGCAATGATGAGGCGCTGCAGTTGCCGAATGGCCCTCTCGAGGCCTGTCGCTCTGTGTTAGGCAATTAATGTTCCCTGATGAAAAACAATCTGCCATACACCATCGCTATGACGCCAGATTGTTGAGCGTTGGCTTAACCGTCCGGATTGATCTAACTGATAGGTCGCCAAGTAAAGATTTGACGAAAGTTCCTGGCACGCGAAATCTGTTAACAAAAAAGACTCTGCGACAGGTTTGGAATACCTTTGCTCTAGTGTGTCAAGAACAAAAGACCTGCTATATCTTCTACCGGAAGCACCTATCTCCCAAAATTCGGGTGCCATCATTGCTTCGAAATCAGCACGGAAAATGCCGAATACAGGGCGATGAAAGATAGGCTCTCTTGCAGCGAGAGCTTCAGTTGCTTGCTCAATCGAAAGTTCAGAGTTGTTCATACCTAAATTCCAATTCTAAGTGCGGCAGCCAATACCTAGGAACATCCGCCTAACGCTGCGCTGAACAGTCGAACCTCAGCGAGGTTGCTAGGCCTGACATTCGAGCCACCACCAAGGAGCGAAGCGACTGATGCCGAAATGACTTATTATATGTTTGCCTTTCCAGTATGTGTTCCGATCCACCAAAAATTGCCTTGCGGGTCTTTAACTCCAGCGCTTCGATCTCCATACGCTTGATTTGTTGGCTCCGATATTGATGTGGCTCCCGATGCTAATGCTCTTTCGTATACCTCATCAACAGATTTCACGTAAACATGTATCGACGAAATTACTGATAAGCCTTGATTTGGACGCTCACCTAACATAATAACTGAATCATCAATTTTTATTTCAGCATGTTTCACTGAATTATTAGGTCCATCAATTTTACACAGCAGCTTGGCATTAAATGTTTCTAACAAAAACTCTAATTCTTGCGCCACGCTTTCAACTAAAAGATATGGTGATACCGCATTATGACCATCAGGAGTATATGAACTCATTTTTTAACCTCCATTCTCTGACTTCCAGTTTCAAATGCAACACATGGGACTCTTGGCTAAAGCTTTGGCATCCCATAGGCCAGTTATTTATGCCTTTATTAGCCCTCTGGAAATAAAGACATCTTTAGCGACAAATATACCGTTTAATGCAGCAGGAAAGCCAGCGTAAACAGCCATTTGCAAAATCACTTCGACTATCTCATCTGGCTTACAACCGACATTGAGTGCGCCAATCCCTACATCGGTTCATCTCATCCATTATCATTCTGAGCAGAAAATCGGAATATTGGATATTGTATTTTTCTTCGCCGTACATTCAGGCCCCCTTTGCATAACGCCGAAAATAAGCGGCCGCCTTGTAGCGCAGCGGAAAGGCGGTCCGGTGGAGGGCCATCAGGCCCGGAACGTACTTGATTGATTTGTTAGGCACCACTGCGCTCCCTCGGCCTGAGCCTTGAGGCAAAATAGAGCACGAGGGCCTGAAACATTCCGCAAGCTGTTGTCCATGAAAGTTGAACGAATGGCTGTGAAAAAAATGCCGGCCAATGCTCGTAAAGCAGATCAAGAGTTTTAGAAGTTGGCAACGAGACAATAACCAGCAGGAGACCAGGAAGCATATGCTCCCGCCCTGAGTGAAGTAACGTTACGTCTGTGTACCACGCCCACAAAGCGGCGAGGCCAACTATAACGGCATATGCCAGAGCCAATACCTTGGTGACGTTTCTCATTGCTGCCTAACGAATGATATGGACTCCCCCTGCTCCCACGGCATCCATTGTGCCACATTGAAGGTGTCGTAAGTCTTCAATTGAAAGAGGGGGAGTCCAGATGAATGTTACAACCATCGGCATCGACCTGGCGAAGAATGTGTTCAGTATTCATGGCGTTAATCATCACGGCAAGGTCGTGGTTCGCAAACGGCTCACCCGAGCCAAACTCTTGCCCTTCATCGCACAGCTTCCACCCTGCCTGATCGGCATGGAAGCCTGTTCCGGCGCACACCATTGGGCTCGGGAAATGACAACTCTCGGCCATCAGGTCCGCATTATCGCACCCCGTTTCGTCGCCCCTTATCGCAAGAGCAGCAAGAACGACGACAACGATGCCGAAGCCATCTGCGAGGCAGTCGGTCGCCCCAACATGCGCTTTGTACCCATCAAGACCGCCGAGCAGCAGGCTGTGCTGTGCCTGCATCGCATTCGCCGTGGTCTCATCAAAGAACGCACCGCGCAAATAAATCAGATCCGCGGGCTGCTCGCCGAGTTCGGACTCATCATGCCGCAAGGTCGCTATGCCGCTCGCCACCACATCCCGGAAATCCTGGAAGACGGCGAGAACGGGTTACCCATGCTCACCCGGCGCTTACTTCACGATATCAATGCACGCATTCGCCAACTCGACAACGAGATCCTGACCTACGACCGCGAGATCGAAGCCATGGCTCGACGCGACGATCAAGCAAAACGCCTGATGGCCGTGCCAGGTATCGGCCCGCAGACCGCCACAGCCATCCTTGCCAGTGCGCCAGATCCCACTCAGTTCAAAAGCGGTCGTCACTTCGCCGCCTGGCTTGGCCTGGTGCCGCGACAATATTCCACCGGTGGCAAGGTTCGACTGGGGCGCATCACCAAGCGAGGCGACAAGTACCTGCGAACGTTATTAATCCACGGCACCCGCGCCGTGATCGCGGGACTGGCCGATAAAAACGACGCGCTTAGCAACTGGGCACGAGACCTGGTGGAACGACGCGGCTACAAGCGCGCGGCCGTGGCGTTGGCCGCCAAGAATGCCCGCATCATATGGGCGCTGCTAATGCATCAAACCGACTTTAGAAACCAACCCGTGGAGGTCTAAACGAGCAACAGCGACGGGCGAACCCCGCCCGCCTACCGAGTCTTGCAACGGCAAGCGATGAGGAAACGGTCAGACCGAGAGTGATGAAGCCTGTTTAGCTCTGCGGCTCGCGAAAGCCGACTAACGAATAAGGCCATCACTCACACGCATCATCATCCTGGCCCGGGCAAAAGTGCCCACACAGAGGCCGAATGTAGAACTGCAGTCTTAAACCGCTTCCAAATCAAATGACGTTGCTTGACCGCAGAGGGAGTCCATGTAGCGGAGTTCAGCGGCAGCCTTGGCGGAGCGAAGCGGAGTCAAGGCTGTCCGGTGGAGGCCCGCAGGGCCGGAACGAACTGGAACGACTTGTTAAAGTTGTACAGTCAGCCTCCCTGTGATTCCGGGAAAAGCACCTGGATAGCTCTTTGATCCCCAACTAGCAAACCTAAATCCTCTCCGAAAATAGGCTTGTCACACGGGGAGGCCGAGAAACGTTCAGCCAGCTCTCTCGCTGCTGGTGAAAAGTAAGCCGTCACTACGTCCGCATGACGGTCATAGTGCGAAAAAACCGCCATTTCTACTGGGCTGCCCTTGGCGGCGAACACTGGGAGAAATGCCTCCATGATATTATTCGATGGCTCTTGGGCCACCATCCCGTTACCCAGTTCTTTTGCATACCAGCTCAAAATTGATTCCTCCATGACCTTTAACGCCAATGTTCAGCGGCCGGTTTGGAGGCGCTTCTGCGCCGGAAAACCGGTCCGGTGGAGGCCCGCCAGGGCCGGAACGAACTGCAACTACTTGTTAAGCAATGTGCTATAGGCCACGCTCGATGGCCCGCTTTACAACCGGAGCTACAGTTTCCTGGGTAATGCCACGGTCGCGACAGTATTTTGTTTGCAGCCATGCTGAAAGCTGCTTTTGCCCCTTACTAGCGTTGCACCCTCGACAGCAGAGAGCGATATTTTCTCTCGTGATGATGCTGGCATCATTGATTATATGCTCCCAGCTCGCTGCAGATTTTGTAGAAACTTTCGCGGAGGTGAACCCTTTGCCGCAATAAACACACACCTTGTCTCTTTCCCGGACTTCTTTTTCCAACCAGCCGGGAATATTCCAGTTATTCGCCATTCTGTGTGCTTACCTCTTTACTGCTTAACGCTTGCGTAACCGGTTGCTTTTGGAGCGCCAGCGGAAAAAGCAATCCGCGTTGACGCATTTGTTATGCAATACTTGTGGCATCGAGAAGCTGAAGCCCGAAATGGGACAGCCTGAAGTTAGATTTCGGATTATTTACGCGAAACCCAGAATACCCACGATCTAAACATTCTATATTGTTTTCCCACGAATCGATTATGCATCCGTACCTTGCCAAAGTTTGCAATGAAATTTTTGTTTCTTCTTCAGGGGAACTAAGGGCCTCTGAAATTGCATATGCATTGATAGGAGTACTCAGCGGCAACTGGTATTCCTTGTCACGACCGATAACGGCAAGATATTGGAGTATTTTTGCGTCAAGCGGCTCAAAACCTCGCAGGGTTTCGATGAAAATCTTTTTTACATTAAGCGATCGGCTTGTATCTGTAGCATTTGCGATTAAACCAGCCCACATATTCTGAATGGTTTCTTCGCTTTCGAGTGAGGCGGCCTCAAGTATAGGCAAAGCATATTGCTCGGGAATAGGCCTTCCAAGAGATCTGCGCTCTTCGTGCACAGCCTCAACCTTATCCATGATTTTCAGAAAATTCTTGTAGCGAAAGTAACGAGCCCAGTCTGCTAGTGCCCCACCAAACTGAATTAGCGAATCACCAAAAATCTTGCCAAAGAACCGGCCTCCTTCCGTTGCCGAATCAATGGCTTTTCCTGTTGCCTTGGCTATTTCCTGGGCAGCCTTGGCTTCTTCGTCAAGCATTTAAATCTCCAATTGACTCGCATAACGCCAAGGTAACGGGCCGCTTTGGAGCAGAGCCAAAGGCGGCGCGGAAAAGCGGTCCCGTTGACCGCTTGGTTAGCCAACTTTCCCCAGGTGAGCCTCTGCATATTTATACCAACCTTGCAGCAGCCTTTGGCGTTCATCAAATTCCTTCGCGGTCTTCAAAGCATGATAGGTCTTAATGTATTCCGACCGAAGCCGACGGGCTCCCTTCATTTCGTATTCCGTATTCAGCCAAGACAATGTTTCTGAGGGAATGTCGGCAAGCCAATCTTCAACCTCGAAAAGATAATCTTCTTGATCACGGTTCGATGAATGCCACATGTCGATTTCTCTAATTGGCTTACCAACCAAATTCGGAATCATATAAAGGTTGCTTAACATTGCCACTTGGAAGCGATACCTAGCTTCTTCTTCGGTGCCAGATTTATGCGCAGCCAACGCCCAGCAGAGCAGAAATACCGGCTCGCCCACATCGCCTGGAAACTCGGATTCGAACCACGAGAAATATTCCCACGCTTTATCTAGCTCACCCGCCAACACAAAATATATGCCGGCCAGATATCGCTTACCGCCACCATCGCTGATAGTTCCAAATTTCTCTTGCTCTTTGCGTAGCTCGCGCCTGTTTCGGTTGGCACGATCACGATACCGCTTCTGTTTGTCTGTACTCATCATTTCCTGTGGCTAACGCGAAGGTAACCGGGCGCTTTGGAGCGCCAGCGGAAAAGCGGTCCGGTTGACCGCCTTGTTGGGCACGAGAATCAATGTTTGCCCTCACGCGCCTGCATGAGGGCTCGTTGGTCAGCCCTAAGCTGCTCACGACCATGACAATCGACTGCTAATGAATCTTGGTACTTTTGGGCAAATTTACCAACTTGATTCTGAAGCTTGTGAACTGTGACGAGCCGAGCTTCTAAAGCAGCCTGTGAAAAACCCGTGCAGTCTATGTCCAGTACCGTCGACCCAGCTACGAGTTCGCGGGCCTCTGCTATGTCAGCCTCCCACTGAGAAATCCATTCTTCAGTGGCGCCCGAGCCGAATTTGCCTTGGGCTGCGGCGAGCCTTGTGTAAGAGGTCTTTGCTCGTTCAAGAAGCGGAATGAGATCCTGAATGTCAGACTGCAAAGTGCCTTCCATTCGGCGTAGCTCAAGGCGGAGATCTAGGGCTTTCAATTCCTTTGTACGTCGAAGCGCAATGCACGCAGTGATAGCGCCCGCAACGCCAGCGACTGCACCGATGATTCCGGTGATTGCGCCCGTATAAGCAAGCCAATCTGGTTCTGGCATTTCGACCTCAGCAACGAGATGAGAAGTTCAACGCCCAACGCCAGAGCGCACCGGCGCACTTTAGTGCGTCCGCGTGACGCGACTTGTTAACTGGGATTAGGCACATAGCCCTCAAACTCCAACCCGAGGCTACGCGACAGTTTGTTAGAGACCTC
>NZ_NTLB01000002.1 GCF_002514725.1 Mangrovitalea sediminis | reverse complement strand
TCGAGATGTTCTATAACAACCGACGCCGCCATGGTTCTAATGAGCAGTTATCGCCAGTAGAGTATGAGCGGCGTCATCAGGAACGGCTGGGAAGTGTCTAGAGAATTGGTGGCGATTCATCTCAATCTCAAGATTTCATTAAAATTTGATGGCATGGAGGCCAGAAGACATTCAAAAGAGCCTCACTTTGGCGAGGTTGGAAGAAAGCGACTTGAAAAGACCGCAGAACAAGTCATTTCTGAGTTCGAGAAAGATGATGAAACCGGGTTTGTAATTATTACTGGAGCAAATAATAGAATTACTTCAGAGGAGATAAGAGTATCTGACTCATTTCGTGTAAAAACTCTAGGGAAATCTTTGAGCAGAGAATCGGCCTGGACAAAATTGAAAGAATATTATGAGCGCCTCAATGCGGATGGTGTGTTTAACCAATGATTGCAGATATTGACAAGGATAAAGTCAAATACGGCGTCTGTGTGGTTCTATGGAGCATCCTTGCTTCACACTTTGGGCAGCCATTGGTACACGGAAATCAAGATGCTATAAATGTCATTGTCACCGTCTTTTCAATCCTAGCGGGCTTTTTGGTAGCAGTTATTACTCTGGTTGGCGACCCTAAATCCCTACCGTCGGGGAGTTGGCAGGTTGCAAGACTGGGAAGTGATTTGACTTACAATCGTTTGATTCGCCATAAATGGCTTTTCAAAGGTTATTTGATTACTTTATTTTTGATCTTTGCATCAATAGTCGCTAAAAATAAATTTCCGGCCACTCAAGTCGTGCTTGAGTACATATATATGTTTTTCGCTGCCATTTCATCTTTCCTATCCTTCAAGCTGCCATCGGCATTAATGGAGCTTCAGAAGGAGCGCATAGAACATGAAATTGAAGAGCGGCGTAAAAACGAAGGGATAGATGAGTAAGTCCGCGTATAACAATCAGCTGCAGCGGATCAATTTACGCTACGCTTCAATTGCCCGCTGAGCTGGGCGTTACGCCTACAAAAGCTCGAATTGAAACATCGACACCCTGCATAAAATTACCTCAGATGTGGCTATCGCGAGCCTTAGTTCTTGGATCACAGTGCAACTTTCCCTAAGACGCTTCAGGGCCGGCCTTGCACTGGTCTTTCTACAGGCTCGCTCGCTTAACCAGAAATAAATGCCAGAAGAAATCATTGAACCACTACACTTTGGGTGTCCGTTTTCATCATCAGATTAAAATGGGATCGTCCCGGTTCTCCTATACAGTGAGATAGCAAAATGGAATTTGATCTTAAGGAATTCAAGCAAGCACTTTTTGAGGAAGCGTCTGTGGTCTTCCCGCAAATCATGGAAGATCTGGGGCATGAGCGGATCTACTCGATTGCGCTCTACAATAGCGGTGATGACTGGTGTTACCTATCGCCCACGGTGAGTACATACGCGGGACTGCGGCAGGCTGCGGAGGGATACACAAAAAATGACTTCTTCCGGGAAAAGTCTATCCCGGATCTCGAATGCCTTCTGAAGTGGTCCCCCTGCGATTCACCCCACCATGGCACCTATGAGGAATCAATGCCGCGGACGGATCAGGCGCTTCGCCCTTTGTCCGACCTTATGGAGGACCTATACGACGAGGAGGAGGACGACTGGTCTGAATCCTACGTTTTGCATGACCTATTGGTCGACGCCTGCATCGAAACGCTCCAATTGCTTGACCAGAAAGGTGTGTTTGGCAAAGACCTCAATCGCCTGCAGATCACGCTTAACTTTCTCAACGGCGACCAGAGCAATGAAGAACGCCTGGAGCGAGCGCTTCGCCTGAATCCTGCCAGCCTCTGTGACCGACTTGCCGGAGACTATGAGAAGGCGTCTGAGGTTATGGAGTCCGTATACCGCCAAATGGAAGGCACACGCCCTCCTGGCACGGATTAATGAAAGAGGCAGCATCGGCGCTTTTTGCGGTTTTAGAGCCAGGATCAACCGGAGGCACCCATGGTACGAAGAACGAGCATAACAATACTGCTTGCCTCGCTGCTTTTGCTGTTCCCGGGCACCCCGGCGCTGGCCTATGGCATTATCTCGATCAAGCCTTCGGAAGCCGCGAGTCATGTCGGCGAGCAGGCCAGGGTTTGTGGGATCGTCGCAAGTGCCAAATTTGCCTCCCGATCCCGGGGAGCGCCGACCTTCCTGAATCTGGGGCAGCCCTATCCGCGCCAGGTTTTTACAGCGGTTATTTGGGGTAGAGATCGCAGTAAATTCGCCTACCCGCCGGAATCGCTCGGGGGATCATCCATCTGCGTCAGAGGCCTGATCAGCCTCTATCGCGGGAAACCGCAGATCGTCGTGCATGATCCAAAGTTCATCGAGCGTTCCAGCCATGAGTGATTGAGGGATATGGCAAACAGCATGGACAAGATCACGTTCACCAAAGAAGAAAAGGACCTGATGGTCCGGAAAGTTCAGCTCTATTTCCGGGAAGAGCTGAATCAGGAGATCGGCGGTTTCGATGCGGAGTTCCTCATCGATTTTTTCTCGGCGGAGATGGGGGCCTTTTTCTATAATCGCGGGCTCTATGATGCGGAAGCCGCCATCCATGGGAAGGTCGCGGAAATTTCAGACCTGCTGCTCCAGTTGGAAAAGCCCGTATCCATACGTAAATAAATCCAAGAGCCAGGTTCAAACACAGGGCTAATCAATGAAAGGCGAGTGTCTCTGCGGAGCCGTTAACTTTGACATCAACGGTGAATTGCCGAATATCTATCAATGCCACTGCTCGCTGTGCCGCAAGGTGACGGGCGCTGCCGCCAACGCGGCGACCTTTGTTCGGCAGGCGGATTTTCGGTGGCTGTCCGGTCAGGACAGCATCACCTCCTTTCAGAAACCCACCGGCTACCGGAGTGACTTTTGCTCGACTTGCGGTAGCCCCGTGCCCAACCCGCTGGGCCATTCAGATCTCGTTTGGGTTCCGGCCGGATTGCTCGACGGCAAATTCACGTCGGAGATTACCGTCCATCTCCATGTCGATTCATCGGCTACCTGGGAGAAGGATGCCGCGACCTGTCTCAGGTTCGGCGCCGGGCCCGACAGTCTCGATGCGCTCAATCAGGCATTGCAGAAAACCGCTGGCTGAACAAAGCGATACTGGGTGGATTCTCTTGGTAACCCTCCACCATCGCTTTAACGGAGGCATCCATGTCGCTTCACATCGGAATCGTCGGCTGCTCTGCTGAAGGAGCGGCCCTGTGCTACAAAACGATCTGCACCGAGGGCCCTGAAATCATGGGCCCCCATGCGCACCCTGAAGTCACCCTGCATACATCCTCTTTATCCGACTACGTGCGGTGCCTGGAAAATGGCGATATCGAGGGTGTCGGAAAGCTGATGCTGCGTTCTGCCCATATCCTGGCGGATGCCGGGGCGGACTTTCTGATTTGCCCCGATAATACGATTCACCAGGCTTTCGACTGGGTAGCCTCTCGCTCGCCGCGCCCCTGGCTGCACATCGCTGACGTCCTGTCCCAGGAAGCCCAGGACCGTGGCTACACCAAAGTCGGGCTCACCGGCACGAGCTGGCTTGTGCGTAGCGAGGTGTATCCCGTGGCCCTTCATCGTCATGGATTAGGATTCGAACGGCCACTGGCACATGAAGTCGATGAAATCGGCCGGATCATCATGGACGAACTGGTCTACGGACACTTCAAGCCGGACAGCATTGCGTATTTCCAGACCGTCATTGACGGCCTTAAAAACCGGGGCTGCGATGCCGTGGCCTTGGCCTGCACCGAAATCCCCCTCATCATCAATGACGCGAATTCGCCGTTGCCGACGCTCGACTCCAACTGTCTTCTGGCACGTGCGGCACTGAGGAGAGCGACGGCGTAACCAGCAACACCCTATGCGGCTGTCGGCCGGGTTGCTTGCCAACATGGTGGTATCAGGCCCCATCATCAGCTTTCCCGCCGACGGTCATCGATTGGGTCGTCAGCGGCACGCCGTCCTTGCCGGGATCGAGTTCGAGCAGGATGCTCGCCCAAGGGCTCGTCCACCGATCCGGGCAAGGGACCGAAGTTGGAATCGGTATCGAAGCCCCATTGCCTGCCGCCCGACCAGGTGCAGGACGTGCCCGCAATCCGGGATTTTCCGGCTGCGGACCTAAGAGTCCGCAGACTGCCGCGCGAGGTCGCGCAAATGCCCTTTCAGAATCTTGCCGGTGGCGGTCGCCGGCAGGTTATCCATGAAAATGATTTCCGATGGCCGTTTGTAGGCGGACAACCGCTGTGCCGCGAATTCCGCCAGCTCCTGCTCGGTCAACGCGGCGCCGGGCACGGGCTGTACGTAGGCGACCACCTCCTCGTTGCCTGCCACCGGGCGGCCGACCACGGCGGACAGTGTCACCAGGGGATGTTCGTTGAGCACAGCCTCCACATCGGGCGGATAGACGTTGAAGCCGGAGCGGATAATCAATTCCTTGGAGCGCCCGACGATATACAGGTTGCCCTCTACATCGACCCGTCCCATATCGCCGGTATTCAGCCATCCCTCGTCGTCGAGAACGGCCCGGGTCGCCGCTTCGTTCCGGAAATAACCTTTCATGATATTGGGGCCGCGCAACCAGAGTTCGCCGACTTCACCGCGCAGGACCTCCTGGCGGCTCATGGGCAGGATCAGGCGGTACTCAAGGCCCGGCAGGACCTTTCCCACGGTGACTGTTTCATTGATCTCGCCGATCCGGGTCTGGCTGACGGTCGGGCTGGCTTCGGTCAACCCATAGCCATTATGCAGCGTGGTACCGAATACACTTTCCACCCGGCGCTTGAGGTCCAGGTCGAGCGGTGCGCCGCCGGCAGACAGGTAAACCAGCGACGGCGCCTCCAGCGTCACGCCCTCCCGCGCCAGGTATTCCAGGGTGCGCGCATACATCGCGGGGACACCCTGAACGACACCAATCTCCCGGTGGGCCAGCGCGTCGACCAGATCCACCGGATCGAAACGCGGTACCGTGTGCAGACAGGCGCCGTTGGCCAGGGCGCCAATCGCCACTGATGACAGGCCGAAGACATGGGACGTGGGCAGGACACCATAGACATTGCGACCCGGCGCCAGCAATCTCATGCCGCCGGAGACACGGGAGATGAACAGGATACCGCGATGCGTCAGCATCACGCCCTTGGGCTGACCGGTGGTGCCCGAGGTGTAGATCATGGCGGCCACCTGGTTTCCGTCCGCCTCGACCGGCAGCGGGTCCACCGCATTCAGCGGGCCAACCGCCAGCTCGCCCAGATCACCGGCCGGCACCGATGCCGCACCATGGCGCTCCGCGTGCCGTGCGGCGTCCTCGGAAACTTCCACCGTATAGAGGATCCGGCGGGGCTGACAGTTATCGCGAATCGCATCGATTTCATTGGGCGCCAGACGGGCATTGATCACCGCCACCCACACATCCATCCGGCTGGCCGCCAGCAGCAACGCCACCAGCGCCCGGCCATTTTCGCTGACGACCATCAGCCGGTCGCCGGGACGCAGGCCCTGCTCGACGAGCCAGCGCTGCGTGCCGTCGATCACCGCAACCAGATCGCCGTATCGCCAATGGACCTTGTGGTCGATCAGTGCGACGGCGTCGGGACGCTTCTCGACCCACTCCCAGACAGCGTGGTGTATCCGCGTGGGCAGCTCCGCCTCGAGCTCGCTGGCCCAGCGTCCCTGGATCTTTTCGTCAGGCGCACGCATATCTATTGCGCCTCTCGAATCATGTTGCGGGCAATGACCAGTTGCTGGATCTGGCTGGTGCCTTCGTAAATCCGGAACAGGCGCACGTCGCGGTAGAAGCGCTCCACCGCGTATTCCGCCATATAGCCCGCACCGCCGTGGATCTGCACCGCCCGGTCAGCGACACGGCCGACCATTTCCGAACAGAACAGCTTGGTGCAGGAGGCCAGGGTACTGACGTTAACCCCCTCATCCTTCTGGCGCGCGGCGTCCAACACCATGCAGCGACCGGCGTAACTTTCGGCTTTGCTATCGGCCAATAGTGCCTGGATCAATTGATGCTCGGCCACCGGCTTGCCGAACTGCACGCGCTCCATGGCAAAGTGCAGGGCATCGGCCAGAAGCCGTTCGGCGACGCCGACACAGACAGCGGAGATATGCAGGCGACCGCGGTCCAAAACCTTCATGGCCGTCTTGAAACCCACCCCTTCCCGGCCACCGATGATGTTCTCGGCGGGCACGCGGCAGTTGTCGAAGATGATGTCGCAGGTGTGGGCGCCTTTCTGCCCCATTTTGTGATCAGGCTTGCCGCGAATCAGGCCGGGGGTATCCCCTTCCACAATAAAGGCAGAGATACCGCCAGCCCCTTTGTTGTCAGGATCGGTACGCGCCATCACCGTAAACAGGCCCGCTTCCGGCCCGTTGGTGATGTAGCGCTTGGTGCCATTGAGCACGTAGTGATCGCCATCTCGGATCGCCGTGGTCCGCAGGGAGCCGGCGTCCGACCCCACATCCGGCTCAGTCAGGCAAAAGGAACTGATCAGCTCGCCGGTGGCCAGGCGGGGAATGTACTTCTGCTTCTGCGCCTCGGTGCCGTCGATCAGGATGCCCTGGGAGCCGATGCCGTTGTTGGTGCCGAAAATGGAGCGGAAAGCCGGCGAGGTACGCCCGATCTCCATGGCCACCAGCGCCTCTTCCTCCATAGTCAGCCCCAGGCCGCCGTAGGCCTCCGGAATGGACAGGCCGAACAGTCCCATCGCCTTCATTTCCTGCAGGATATCGTCCGGGATACGGTCTTCCTCGGCGACGTGCTGCTCGCTCGGCACGAGGCGCTCGCGCACGAAACGGCGGAGAGTATCGAGGAGCTGGTTGAGGGTTTCTTCGTCTCTAATCACGTTCGATCCACCTAGGGCCGATTATTGTTTTCCGGGCACATTGTGCGGCCAGCCGTTCCTGTTGCTTCAACCCAGGTGGCTGAGCCCAGCCTGTACGTTGTGCGCAAGGTTCTTCAGGCGTGGCCCCAGATCGGCATCGAGCCGCTCCTCAGGCAACGAAAACGACGGCCCGCCACAGTTGAAGGCATAGATTTCGCCGTTTTCCGGCTGCACCAGCGCCACGCCGACGGCGTTGACGTCACGCTCCCAGGTACCGACGGTTTTGACATAGCCGTGCTGCTCGTAATACCGCAACGACCGCTCGATCCCACGACGCACCGTCGGCCAGCGTTCAGCCGCATGGCGCTTGATGTGGTCCATCAAATAGTTACGCTCCGCTTCCGGCAATGCGGCGAGGAAAGCCCGCCCCATGGCCGTCGTACCGACGGGAATCCGCGACCCCACATCCAGGCGCAGGGTCAGGGCGCTGTTGCCGCGCGCATGTTCCAGATAAATCATGTTGAGACGTTCGCGCATGCCCAGGGAGACTGAGGCGTCGACCGTATCCGCCAGTTCCTGCATCAGCGGCCGGGCGATCTGGCGAACGCCGAAATTCGACAGGGTCGCGTAGCCCAGGGCCAGGACGCCGGTACCCAGCGAGTAACGCTCCAGCCGTTGCGAGTACGACAGGTAGCCGAGCCGTGTCAGCGTATAGGTCAGACGGGTCACCGTCGGTTTTGGCAGGCCGGTACGGCGGGCGATTTCCTGATTGCCGAGAAAGCCTTCGCCCGGTTTGAAGGCCCGCAAGACCTCCAGGCCCCGCGCCAGCGCCGTAACGAATTTACGATCCTTATCGCCGGTTTCGGGGTCGACGGCCAAGTCCAGTCCCAAATCCGAAAATGCATTGATAGGGTCTTTACCCATGATCAGGTCCTGTGAAAACAACGAGTGTCGCCGCCGGCCGACAAAGCGCTCAAAGCCGCTGCCAGCCTCAATCCGGCACACCGAGCGAACGGTTGCATTGGACTCTGTCACGGCCTATGCTGTCTGTCAAGTTTGCGAAACCATGTTTTGCACAGCGAAACAATCGCCACTTTAACGATGCGGAGGCTTCCATGCTTGACGCTTACATCTACGACGGCCTGCGCACGCCGTTCGGTCGCCATGCCGGCGCCCTGGCACCGGTGCGACCGGATAACCTGCTGAGCTATGTCCTGAAAGCACTGGTCGAGCGAAACGGCTTCGAGGCTGCGCGCTATGAAGACGTGATCGCCGGCTGCACCAATCAGGCGGGAGAGGATGCTCGCAATGTGGCCCGCCATGCCGGACTCCTGGCCGGGCTGCCGGTGGAAACCGCCGGTCTGACCGTGAACCGGCTCTGCGGCAGCGGACTGGCCGCTGTCATCGATGCCGCACGCGCCGTCACCTGCGGTGAAGGCGACCTGATCCTGGCTGGCGGCGTGGAGAGCATGAGTCGCGCGCCCTTCGTGATCGCCAAGAGCGAGAATCCCTACAGCCGCCAGTTCACCGCCTTTGACAGTACCATCGGTGCCCGCTTTCCCAACCCGGCCATCCAGGCACAATACGGGGCGGACACGATGCCGGAAACGGCGGACAACGTGGCCCGCGATCTGGACATCAGCCGCGACGCCGCAGACCGCTACGCCGAGAACTCCCAGGCCCGCTATGAAGCCGCCCGCGCCGAAGGCTTCTTCATGGGCGAACTGCTTCCCATCGAGGTCCCACAGGGACGCAAGCAACCGCCCCTGATGGTGAGCGCCGACGAGCATCCCCGGCCGGGAACCAGCGCCGACAAACTGGCCCGCCTGCCCAGCCTGTTCGAGGGTGGCGTGGTCACGGCAGGTAACGCCTCGGGAATCAATGACGGCGCCGCAGCACTGGTGATCGGCTCCCGCACCGTCGGCGAACAGGCCGGAGTGCGACCGCGGGCACGTATTCTGTCTGCCGCCGTGGCAGGGGTGCCGCCGAGGGTGATGGGGCTGGGGCCGGTCGCTGCCTGCCGCAAAGCCCTGGCCCGCGCCAACCTCGCACTAAGTGCCATGGATGTCATCGAGATCAACGAAGCGTTCGCCGCCCAGGTGCTAGGATGCGCCAGGCAACTGGGCATCGACGGCGACGACCCGCGCCTGAACCCGAATGGCGGGGCCATTGCCGTCGGTCATCCATTGGGCGCATCGGGCGCACGCCTGACACTCACCGCCCTACGACAATTGGAGCGTAGCGGTGGGCGCTACGCACTGGTTAGTCTCTGTATCGGTGTCGGCCAGGGTATCGCCGCCGTCATCGAGCGTGTTTGATCCTAGGGTCTATTTAACGTTTGCTGAGCACGAGGACATCGCATGAAACCCTTTACCTGGGAAGATCCCCTGTTGCTGGAACACCAGCTCACCGAAGAAGAGCGCATGGTGCGCGATGCGGCACATGACTACTGCCAGCAAAAACTGATGACCCGTGTGCTGGAAGCCAACCGCCACGAGATCTTCCACCGGGAGATCATGAATGAGATGGGCGAACTCGGCCTGCTCGGGCCGACCATTCCGGAGGAGTATGGCGGCCCCGGCGTGAATCATGTCAGCTACGGACTGATCGCCCGCGAAGTGGAGCGGGTGGATTCCAGCTACCGCTCGGCCATGAGCGTGCAGTCCTCTCTCGTCATGCACCCGATCTATACCTTCGGTTCCGAGACGGTACGCCGCAAATACCTGCCCAAGCTGGCCAGTGGCGAGTGGGTTGGCTGCTTTGGCCTGACGGAGCCGGATCACGGCTCCGACCCCGGCAGCATGCTGACCCGCGCCGAACGTGTCGACGGCGGCTTCCGTCTCAACGGCGCCAAGACCTGGATTACCAACAGCCCGATCGCCGACGTCCTGGTGATCTGGGCCAAGCTCGACGGCCAGATCAATGGCTTCGTTGTCGAACGTGGCATGGCTGGGCTGGAGACACCGAAGATCGAAGGCAAGTTCGCCCTGCGCTCCTCGATCACCGGTCAGATCATGATGAGTGACGTCTTTGTCCCCGAGGAAAACCATCTCGACGTCACAGGCCTGAAGGGCCCCTTCAGTTGTCTCAACAAGGCCCGCTTCGGCATTGCCTGGGGCGCCTTGGGCGCCGCCGAATTCTGCTGGCACGCCGCGCGCCGCTATACGCTGGATCGCAAGCAGTTCGGCCGTCCGCTGGCCGCCAACCAGCTGATCCAGAAGAAGCTGGCCGATATGCAGACCGAGATCACCCTGGGCCTGCAGTCCGTACTGCAACTGGGCCGCCTGATGGATTCCGGCGACTGGGCGCCGGAAATGGTTTCCCTGCTCAAGCGCAACAATTGCGGCAAGGCGCTGGACATCGCCCGCACGGCCCGCGATATGCACGGCGGCAACGGGATCTCGGACGAATACCACGTCATCCGCCACGTCATGAATCTGGAAGCCGTGAATACCTACGAAGGGACCCACGATATCCATGCACTGATCCTGGGCCGTGCCCAGACCGGGATTCAGGCCTTCATGGCCTGACGTCAGGACCGGGGCCGGCGGCGACTCAGCCGCCAGCCCGTTACATGGAAATACTGCCCTTACGAAAATCGCTCACGGCCAAATGCAGGTTGATGCAGACGGCCGTCCCCTGATCCGCAACCCGACACGCCTCGTCCAGCGCCGCCGGTACCTCCTCGTTACGCGTCACCAGGATTCCATGACCGCCATAGCCTTCCGCCACCCGCTGGTAGTGGGTATGGCGCAGATCGGTGCCCACACTATCGCCCAGCATCTCCACCTGCTCCCGGGCAATCTGGTTCCAGCGGGCATCACAGCCGACGATAGCGATAGGCGTCAGACCCAGCCGGCGACAGGTATCGAATTCGGCCAGGCTGTAGGCACTGGACCCGTCACCATAAATCAGCCAGACCCGACTGCCCGGACGTGCCGAGGCCGCTCCCACGGCAAAACCGCCGCCCACTCCCAAAGTGCCGTATACGCCGGGATCGAGCCAGGCAAGCGGGCCACGGGGACGCAGGGTATAGGCGCTGGTCGCCACAAAATCGCCACCATCCACCACCAGGATGTCGTCCGGCCCGAGGCGCGGGTCCAGCGTCCTGAAGAACATCAGCGGATTCACACCCTCGCCCGAAACTGCCGCCTGAGAGTCGATCTCCGCCTCCCGAGCCACTTCATTCTGGCGCAGATGCGACAGCCAGTCCTCACAGTCCGGAGGTGTCGCCACCCGGTCCGCCAGCGCACACAGGAAATCGCCGGGATGATCAAGTACCGGCACCGTGGGTTTGCGGTTCAACAACAGATCGTGCAGCGATAGATTCACCGACACCAGGGTCGCCTTCTTACCGAAACCGCGGCCGTATTTCAGGCGAAAATCCATCGGGAAACCACAGACGATCACCAGATCCGCTTCTGCCAGCGCCTTGCCGCGATGATGACGGAACAGCAACTCGTGGTCGGCACCGAGCAGGCCGCGGGACATGCCCCCCGTCCACACCGGCATCCCCAGCCGCTCCACCGCCCGGGCGATCTCCCAGGCCTGGGCCATGGTCCGGTTGACCAGTACCTGCGAGCCCAGCACCAGGGCCGGACGGCGCGCCTTCCGCAGACGATCCACCACCTTGTGCATCTGACGCGCCGCATGCCACTCCGCCGCCGGACGCGTCAGCCGGTGCATATCCACATGCAGGGGCAGGCTGGGCTGCCGCTCCTGCCGCCACAGATACAGGTCCAGAGCGCCACGCAACAGGTTGCCCACCGGTCCTTTCAGCTTTTTCAGTCCGGCCTGGTCGGCGTAGAGATCGTGGACCAGGTGACGCGGGTACAGCAGGTCAATCGGCGCCTCGATAAAGACCGGCCCGGGCACCCCTTCCACCGCCACACGCAGCGCATATTTCATCGCCTCGTCGAGCTGTGCCAACGTACCAACCGACGTCTGCCACTTGACCAGCGACGCCATCAGCGACTGCTGGTCGATATCCTGCAGCGACCCCCGGTTCTTGAGCACCGTCGGCGTAGCACCACCGATAATGATCACCGGCGACTGGGCCATCTGGGCATTCTTCACCGCCGTGATGGTATTGGTCACCCCCGGCCCCGCCGTCACCGCCGCCACACCCGGCCGACCGGTAAGCCGCGCCATCGCATCCGCCGCAAAGACCGCCGACGCCTCATGCCGCACATCGACAACACACAAGCCCAAGCGCCTGGCCTCAACCAGAATCGGCGAGATATGCCCACCACATAAGGTGAACAGATGCGAGATGCCTGCGGCGTGCAGATGTTCGGCGATGATCTGGCCGCCGGATTTGACGTCCCCCATGACGATTCTCCTTTCACCGGGCGAGTCGAAGAAAACTCACTATGGGCGCTGGATTTACCTGGGGACAACCCGTCTGGATCAAGTAAGGCAAGGAACCTTTCATTAGTTTGATATCAGTCAGGATCCCGCACGATCGCAGTCGGACCGGCAGAGCTGCCCCGATGCCGGGCACCTTGGTCTACTCCGGAATTCCTGTAGAATCTTCGCTCCAGGGATAAACACATGTAGGGAGACAACCTTGTATTCTCGTCATCTTGTCGCGAGTTTTTGCCTGTCGCTGGCACTCCTATCAGGCTGCGACGCCAATGCCCAAACCCTCAAAGGCAGTTCGGCAGCCGATTCAGATCAAACCCGCTGCATCGTTGATACCGCCGCGTTCAAGCACCTTCCACGGCAGGTACTGGTCGGCACCGACATCCAGCAACGGTCCGATTTTCCTGCCGCCTCCGCCTTTACCGGCAAACACTATCAAGCAGAAATGGGAGGAGCCACGCTGACCCTCTCGATCGAGCGGGACGGCCGTTCGTTACGCGTGCAGCGCACCTATCAGGAAGCCGGGATGGCCGCCGCCAAACGCACCTACGAAGCAGTGTGTCGACAGGGTGATTTACTCGACGGGACATCGCTCAAAGGCATGTTGGTGCGGGGCGGGCTGCTGGTCTTGGAAACCCACAGCGGTGTAGAAGGGATTCCCGGCGACCTATGGGTCCTGTATCACCCCACTGCGCCAAGGAACGATCATCGAAAAGGAACTTCGCAATGACCTACAGACAAACCTTACGTTTTGGCGCCAAGGGCCAACCGGTCGCATTGCTCCAGAATGCGCTCAATCGCCTTTTGGAACCGTCACCACACCTGGCACCTGATGGCGATTTCGGCAAGCGCACACTAGCCGCGATCAAACGATTTCAGGCCGAATCCGGCACGACACCCGATGGCATCGTCGGCGCCAGGACCTGGGAGGCACTTGAGCATGCGAAGGCTTCCCAAAGCACGGAGGTGTTACCTCAATTCAGGCTCGCCGATATCGCCGCCACCTTCATCGGTGTCTCGGAGACCGGCAACAATCGCGCAGGGAAAAGCGCAAGGATGCTGAAGATCTTTCAGGCCGACAACCTGGTCATCGATGGACATACTGACGGTTACCCCTGGTGTGCCGCTTTCGTTTCACTATGCGTGCAGCAGCTATGCAAACAGACGCCCTATTACGCATCACTGGTTCCGCCCCGTGAAGCCTCTGTCAGCCGTTTTCTTCACGTTTGGGCGAAGCACCAGAAATGCCTGATATTCACCCCTTCCAGTCAGGTTTTTAAACCCATCAAAGGTGATATCGTCGTCTTTACCTTTTCACATATCGGTATTGTCGAATCCGGAGAAAGCAGCCTGATCACGACCATCGAAGGGAACACCAACGACGCTGGGAGTCGCGAGGGCGTCAAGGTCGCCAGAAAAAAGCGCCCCAGCAGTATCATTCGCACCTTTATACGACTTCCAATGACAGCGACTGGCGTCACCACCACCTTAGCTCCTACTATCTCAGCCCTGAGCTAAGACATTTGAGGAAAACATGAACTCCAAACCCCTCACCGGCATTCGCATTCTCGACCTGTCCCGTATTCTCGCCGGCCCCTGGTGTAGTCAGCATCTGGCCGACCTCGGTGCTGAGGTGATCAAGGTTGAGCATCCGGTTCGGGGCGACGACACCCGGCATTGGGGTCCGCCCTGGCTGGAGGGTGAGGGGGAAGCCGCTTATTTTCTGAGTGCGAACCGGGGCAAGCAGTCTGTTGCCGTGGACATCGCTAAGCCCGAGGGGCAGGCCATCGTGCAGGCGCTGGCGAAGCAGTGCGATGTGGTGCTGGAGAACTTCAAGGTTGGCGGCCTTAAGGCTTACGGGCTCGACTATGCGAGCCTGAAAGCGATCAACCCCGGCCTCATCTACTGCTCGATTACCGGCTTCGGCCAGGACGGCCCCTACGCACACCGGGCAGGCTACGATTTCATGATCCAGGGGATGGGCGGCCTGATGAGCCTGACCGGCCTGCCGGACGACCAGCCCGGCGGCGGCCCCATGAAAGTGGGTGTCGCGGTGACCGATCTCTTCACCGGGATGTATGCCGGTACGGCGATACTCGGCGCACTGTTCCAGCGGGAGCGTAGCGGCGAGGGCACCCATATCGATCTCGCCCTACTCGATGTGCAGGTGGGCGTGCTGGCGAATCAGGCACTCAACTATCTGGTATCGGGCCAGCCGCCGGGACGGATGGGCAATGCCCATCCCAACATCGTGCCCTACCAGGCTTTCGCCACCGAGGACGGCCACGTCATTCTCGCCGTCGGCAACGACAGTCAGTTCCGCCAGTTCTGCCGGGTCGCCGGACAGGAAGCGCTGGCAGACGATCCCCGTTTCGCCACCAATCGCGAGCGCGTCACCCACCGTGACGCCCTGCTGGCCATCCTCGAACCGCTGATGCAATCGCGCACGTCACAGGCCTGGCTCGATGGACTGGAAAAAGCCTCCGTACCCTGTGGCCCGATCAACAAACTCGACGCCGTCTTCGATGACCCGCAGGTACGACATCGCGGCATGCGCCTCCATCAGGATCACCCCCAAACTGCCGACCTCAATCTCGTCGGCAACCCCGTCCGCTATGACGGACAACCCCAGAATGCGGATACGCCTCCCCCGCTGCTGGGCCAGCATACCGACGAGGTGCTCGGTGAGCTGCTCGGCTACACATCTGACGAAATGGCGGCCTTGCGTGAGCGTGGCGTGATTCGTTGAAGGCCTGCCATCACCCTCATCCCGTGGCGAGCCCCTCGTATCACTGTTATTATTACCTGTAGCTATAGCAGGTCATAAACCATACTTATAATTGCTTGCGCGCTGTCTTCCTCACCCCTATGTGTCCAGCTGCTGGGCACAGGTGATTGTCGTGACAGCACGTCAGGCAGGCGGCGCAGAATCCGGCTCAATGAAGCCGGGGGTGGGGGAAAATGGTCAGGGCAAAGAAAGTCCAGGGCGATCCGGAGGCGTTGGCAGCCAAGGATCGTAATTTCGTTACCGCGCTGGCGCGTGGTCTGGAGTTGCTGCGGGCCTTCGGGCCGGGCGACGATTTCCTTGGCAATGCCGAACTGTCCGAAAGAACGGGCATCCCCCGCCCCACCGTTTCACGTCTCACACATACCCTGATCGAACTCGGCTACCTGCGTTACTCGGAACGGCTGGAGAAGTACCAGCTCGGCGCCGGGGTCCTGGCACTGGGTTATCGCTACCTGGCCAATATGGGCGTGCGGGAGATTGCACGCGGCGCCATGCAGGAACTGGCCGATGCGACCGACTGTCTGGTGGCCCTGGGCACCCCCGACCGCCTGCAGATGACCTATATCGAAACCTGTCAGGGAGCGGGCCCGCTGGTGCTTCGCCTGGAGATCGGCTCACGGATACCCATGGCCACGAGCGCCATGGGACGCGCCTATCTCGCGGCCCTGCCCGAAGACCGCCGCGATCAGTATCTGGAACAGTTCCGTACCGCCTACCCGGACGATTTCAACGAGATCCGGCACCAGATCAAGGATGCCGTCAAACAGTATCGTGAAACCGGATTCTGTATGTCGATCGCCGAATGGAACAGCCATATCAGCGGTGTCGGCGTTCCCCTGGTCCTCGATGGCGGCAGCCAGATCCTGGCCTTCAACTGCGGCGGTGCCGCGTTGCGCCTGAGCCGTAAGACGGTGGAGAAAAAGCTGGGACCAAAGCTGGTCGCCATGGTGCGCAAGGTGGAAGAACAGCTGAATGGGCGACGGCTGGAACAGGCGTCCTGAGCCCACAAAAAAGGCGCTGCCCAACACCGTCTCCGGTATCAGGCTAGCGCCCTGAAGCACCTTCCACGAAAGTGCCGGCACCCTTAATCCGGCTGCCTGAAGAACACTTAACACATCCAAACTCCGACGGGACCTATCCCCCCGGTAAGCCCCGTCGTGCGTCCGCAGAATCAATAGGACACTAGAAGTCCCAGATCATGCCCATCGACAGCGACTTGGGATCGTCGCCGGCCTTGGTCGGGTAGATGCTCTGGCCATGGTTCGGACCACCCAGGCCATAGAGCCCGTTCTTGCCATTACGCGTATACGCATAGACAAGATACATCGACACCTGCTTGTCGAAGTGGTGCTTCATGCCCACAACATATTCGTTGGCACCGGAATCTTCGACCTTGCCGCCGGAGCAGTTGATTTGCGAATAGGTAGCGTTGATCGCGCAATTGGACATCGGAGAGCTCAAGTCACCCGCGTGAATCCAACTCGCCATCAGGTCGTTGTTACCCGGCACGGCCTGGCTGAAGCCCAGGCTGTAGGCATTCCGGGTGTAGAGTCCGTTTGACCGCTCCCACACCGCAATCGCCGTGGTGCCCGATGGGATGTACTCGTAGCTGGCAGCCAATTCCAGAGCCTTCAGGCGCATCTTGTCGCTGGGTGGCAACTGACCGACCGACTCTGCCGAATCATAACTGACGGGCACGGACTTGCTGAGTGCCGAGATATACTTCTCGATGCCGGTGGTATTGCCCTGGACGTTGATCTGGCTGTAGTTGACCAGCCCTTTGATGGCGCTGGTATCGTTGAAGGTTTTGTCGTAACGGATACCCCAGGACCAGGCATTGTTGTGCTGGTTGGCGTTGGGATAGCCGTAGGACTCGCCCGAACCGGCAATATACCCCACACCGTAAGTGTTATAGGTACCGAAATCCCCGCCGTTGGCATCTTCGGTGTAGGAAATCACACTGTCGACTCCGTTCCACTTCGGCGACGTGTACGACATGGCATAGTTCGCCTGCCCTGCAAAGCTGATGGCCGGCTCGCCACTGGGACCGCCATTGGGGAAGTTGGCCGTGTCGATGATCGAATTGAAGTCGCCGACGGTGTCCTTGAACATGTTAAAGGGTCGCGACAGGAAGGCGCCCTGGTTCTCGAAAGAAGGCTGGAACAGCAGGACACCCAGCGGGTTGGCGATACCGAAGTAGGTATCGTGCAGACCCACGTTCTTGCTGACGTGATTCCCCCGTCCGTAGCTGTTGTTGACGCCGGTCTGACTACCCGGAAGGGCCAGCTCGACCTGGAATATCGCCATAAAGGCACCCGGCACCAGATGCTCGCCGGTGAAGCCGATATTGGAGTTGTTGTTGGACATGTTCAGCGCGCGCGAAGGCGTGCCTGCCGCTTCGCCGTAGCTGATATCGTTGGGGACACTGGCACCACCGGTGTCCGAGTAATCCACCGATCCGTGAAGGTGAGCGTGGACCTTGATATTCAGTTCGCTCATGACACTTTGACCATCTCCCGCGGCCATAGCCCCTGCGGGAGCCACGAGCAGACCGGCCAAAGCCGTGGCCAGGTATTTTCTCTGCATCTTGATGTCCTCTATTGTCGTTGTTTTGAAGTGCGCACTGGCTGCGCCCCATCCTTATTGGATGAGTCAGTCACCGCCGCGTCGGCAGGTCTCATGAATGGGGGCGGCGGCTGTCGTAACCGCCCCGCTGCGCCGACCGCGGCCGAGATGCTTGTCAAAGGATGCAAGGGCGGGAATCAGTTCCCGGCTTTCTGTTTTTCCTCCTCCTGAAGAAGACGCCACATCAGCTTGCCGGTTCCCGAACGCGGCAGGCTGTCACGGAATTCGACAACTCGCGGGGCCTTGTAGGCCGCCATGTTTTCGTGGCACCAGGCCACGACAGACTCTTCGGTAATGTCATTGCCCGCATCGGCACGTAGCACGACCACAGCCTTGACCGTCTCACCCCGGCGAGGGTCCGGGGTCGAGATCACGCAGGCCTCCTGAATGGCCGGATGCTTGTACATCATCGACTCGACTTCGGCCGGCCACACCTTGTAGCCCGAAGCGTTGATCATGCGTTTGACGCGGTCGACCAGGAAGAAGTAACCCTCTTCGTCGTAATAGCCGAGATCGCCGGTGCGGAAGAAGGACTTGCCGTCGATCTCGATGAAGGCCTCCCGGGTCGCATCGGGACGATTCCAGTAGCCCTTGAAGACCTGCGGGCCATGGGTCACGATTTCGCCGGTTTCACCGACACCCAGCTCCTGTCCCGAGGCCACATCGATGATCCGGCAATCCACATCGAACACCGGAATCCCCAGGCACTGGGCCTTTGGATTGTCCGGCGGATTGATATGGGTGGCGGCAATGGTCTCGGACAGGCCGTAACCCTCGATATAGTGAAGGCCGGTCATCTCGAACAACCGCGCCTCTATCGCCTGGGGCATTGCCGCACCGCCGCCACCGATGGCTCTCAAGGTGGAAAGGTCATAGTCCCGGGCCTTGGGATCGGACAGGAAGTCGATGACCATGGTGACGATGTTGCGCCATTCGGTGACGCCGTAGCGCTGGATCAGTTCGCCGGCGGTGTAACGGTCCCAGCGCGTCATCAGCACGATGGTGGCACCGACATAGATGGGCGCATTCATCGACACCTGCATACCGGTGACATGAAAAAACGGCAGCGTGGCCAGGGTGACCGAGTCAGCTGTGGCCGGCGTCCAGGACACCGCGCCCACCACCGTAGCCATGACGCTGCGATGGGTATGCATGCACCCCTTGGGGGCGCCGGTGGTGCCGGAGGTATATGGGAAGACGCAAAGATCCTCGGGGCCGACCGACAGCACCGGCGGCGTCCGCCCGGCATCCATCACCTGGGACCAGAGCAGGACGCCGTCACGGCTCATTTCCTGCCGTGGGGCCGAAACCGCCTCTGGCAGGTTGAGGTCGGTTTCCCGGGTCAGGTAATCCGAGTAGGCCGCCACCACCGCCCGCGTAACCAGGCCTGAATCCAGCAGAGGTTCAAGGTTGGGATACAGCTCCTGACCACAGAGTGCGACGGTCGCCTCGGTGTCATTGGCGTAATGCTTGAGTTCTTCCGTCAGGTTCATCGGGTTGACGGGGATGACCACTGCATTGGCGCGGAGGATCGCGTAGTAGGCGATTATCCACTGCGGGCTGTTCTGCATATACAGCAGCACCCGGTCGCCCTTGGCGACGCCCAGGTCTTTGGCCAGAAAACCGGCCAGGGTGTCCACCTGCTGCTTGAGCTGCCCGTAGGTCAGGGTGCTGTCGTAGAAGATAATGGCGTTCTTGTGCGGATAACGCGTTGCGGAGACCTCCAGGTTGAAGGAAAGACTGGTCTCCGGCAGGGTCAGATGATGCGGCGCCGTACCGGGCCAAACCTTCTTGTGGCGATCGAACATCGGTGTTCCTCCTCATAAGCCCTTCGCATGACCTGGGCTGTTGTTGTTATGTCGAGGAGAGGCCCAAGGGGCCCCGGGATTCTATGCGATCGGACATGGAACGATGACCCGGCTCCACACATTGCCTGTACCGTCGAAGGTACGGGTCGCCCCGACCGGAACCAGCGACCTACAGGTCTTGCCGGTTCGACACTGGGCTCAATCTGGCATGGAATTAACAGAGCGTCAATTTAACTGGAATTTAGTTTTACTATGCGGAACAGGCTGTATACCAGCCTTCACGATGACGAGGATCACTTCGTGGCCGGAGAGACTGCAATTCCGGCAGACGGAATGGACTTCCGTTTTAAAATGGACGACAACGGGCGTTCTGACAACCCAATTCCTCATTCAGATCAAGTCAACCCGGGCCGGCCCAGACGGAAGGGGCCTCGGCAGCCCCACAGGAAGCAAGGTGTCAGTGAGGGGCGTTTTTCCGGCGCAGGGTGCTGCGCGCGAAGAGGTTTATCAACAACGCAATCAGGGTGGTCAGAAATGCTGCCACGTAAGCCAGCTGATGGGCCGCGGCGGAGGGTTCGCTGATGAAACTCCAGATTACGTAGGTCAGGTAGCCAACCGGTTCGTGAAAGAAGTGTCCGTTCCAACTGTAGTTGGACCAACCGGCGGTATAGATCAGTGGTGCAGTCTCCCCCATCGAGATCGCCGCCGCATAAAGCACGCCGTTGAGGATCTGCGGAACGCAGCTGACCAGCACGACACGGAATATCACCGTGCGGTCACCGGCGCCCAGTGCGTAGGCCGCCTCCCGGATATTGCCGGGCACCTGCAATAACGCCATTTCGCTGGTACGCGCGATGTAGGGAACGATCATCGCTGCCAGCGTGATGCACCCGGCCAGCAGGGAAAACTGCCACCCCAGGTAGTTCACCATGGCGATATAGCCGAACATCCCCAACACAATCGAGGGCACGCCGATCAGGACATCGCAGAGGAAACTGAACAGCCGTGCTGTCTTCAGATACTGGTATTCGGACAGGAAAATACCGGTGACGATGCCGACCGGAGCCGCAATCAGCAAGGCGCCAAACGTGACCAGGACAGACCCTTCAATGGCGTTGATCAGGCCGTGATAGCTCTGGGTGGTCTGGGTGAATGTCGCCCAACTGATATTGGCGCCACCGCGAATGATCACGAAAGCGATGATGGCCACCAGCGTCATCGCCAGCAGCCCAAACATCAGGGCCATCAGACTCCAGCCGATCGTGCTCGCCAGCAAACGCCAACGGTAAGCGGCGCTGTTGGGACGGAAAACCGGGGTAATCCCCGGTTCGCTGGACACGTAACTCATGGTCAGTCCCTCGCCAGCCAGAGCAATCCCCGGGCCGCGACATTGACGATCAGGGTGATGGCAAACAGGATCAATGCAATCTCGGCCAAGGCGTGCTCAGCCATACCGGACGCATCCTGCAGGGCGCTGTCGAGCTGCGACACGATAAACGACGCCATGGTCGAAATGGGGCTGTAGATATTATGCGGCAGATAGCCGAGGGCGTTGCCACTCACCATCAACACCGCCATGGTTTCCCCCAGGGCCCGCCCCAACGCCAGGATACCTGCGCCGATAATGACGCGGCGGACGCCGGGAATCACGGTTTTCACGAGGACCTCGAAACGGGTCGCACCCAAGGCCAGCCCCGCCTCGCGCTGCACCATGGGAACGTTCTCGATGGCGCCGCGCACCGTCGACGTAATCAGCGGCGCAATCATCACCGCCAGCACCACCGATGAGGTCAAAAGACCGTATCCGGCGCCGGTTGGCGGTTGGAAAAAGGGGATATCGCCAAGGACATGCGTCAGTCCCGGATAGATGTAATGATTCATGAAGGGAACCAGCACAATCAGGCCCCATAGTCCGAACACCACGCTGGGCACCCCGGCCAACAACTCGACCATCAGGGATGCGGTGTTCTGCAGACGCTTGGGCACCATTTCCGCCAGGAAGGCAGAAGCCGCCACTGACACCGGCAAGGCCAGCAACAGGGCGATAAAGGCACTCGACAGGGTACCGACAATCAGGAAGCCGATCCCGTAATCGGCGCCGGGCGGCACTTGCTGCCCATTGACCGTCACCAGATCGCCGTATTCGTTACCCAGGTTCCACTGGTTGCTCACCAGGAAATGCCAGCCGTTGAAACGCATGGCAGGCCAGCTGTCGATCAGCAGGAAAATAACGATCGCCAGCAGCACCAGCGGGATAATGGAGGCACAGGCAGTTACCCCCCACCGAAACCATGTGTTTCTCTTCATGCGAAACCGTCGTCTGACATCGATAGGCCGGAGAAAGGGACCCCGCCCGTTATTCCGAGGCTAACGGGCGAGGCCAAACCGGACGTGCCGGATCAGTGGATCTTGGCGATCTGTGCGCGCGTCAGTTCCGCCGCTTTCTGCGGCAGCGGCATAAAGTTCACCGGCTTGAGGAACTCACTGGCGTTGCCGCCTTTCGTACTTACTGCCCAATTCAGGAACTGCTTGAGCGGTGCCGCCATGTCGCCCTGATCGGCGCTGACGATGGTGTACTCGTAGTTGATGATCGGGTAAGCGTTATGGCCCGGCGCAAAGATCAGGCTGACACGCTCATCCTTCGGCGTTTTGGGCACCATGGCGGCCGCTGCAGCCGGCACTGTCTCCACGGTGGGCAGCACGAAGTTGCCGGAGCGGTTCTTCAGCTTGGCTTCGCCCAGGCCGTCCTTGTCGATCTGACCTTTATAGCTGATACCGATGTAGGCCACGCTGTAGGGGTTGTCCTTCAGCGCCTGCACCATACCCGGGTTACCGGTGGCGCCGATTTCGCCCTGAACGGCAGGCCAGTTAACCGTGGTGCCGTAGCCGTATTTCTTGTGCCAGTAGGGGTGGCTGAACGACAGGTACTGGGTGAACAGGAAGGTGTCGCCACTGCCGTCGCTGCGATGTACCGGCACGATGCGGTGATGTGGCAGGTCCACACCCGGGTTCATGCGCTTGATGGCGCTGTCATCCCAATAGGTGGCGGTGCCTTCATAGATGCGCGACAGAACGGGGCCGCTCAGCTTGATGTGCTTGCCGTTCAGGCCCGGCAGGTTGTAATTCACCATCTGGGACGAGATCGCCACCGGAATGTTGAGCATGTGAGGATGCTTTTTCATCATCGCGCCGCTCAGGTAGGCGTCGGAGCCACCCAGTTGCACGTTACCGGCGATCGACTGGGCGATGCCGGTACCGCTACCGGTGCTGGCAGCGTTGATCTGTACGTCCGGGTGCGCCTTGCTGTATGCCGGTACCCACAGGTTGAACAGCGGGTAGAGCAGGCTGGAGCCGGTTTCCTGAATGGTCGTCGTCGCGTTGGCAGCGCCGATACTGGCGGTTGCCAGGGTCGCCGCAAGAACACCCTTGATCACCAGCGAACCGGTGCGCAGGCCTTTGGCCTTGAACATGCCTTTCATCTTGATACCTCAGTCTCTCGTTTATGCGTTCTATCGATAACAACGGGATGTCGGATCGCTGCAGCATCCTTACCGGTGGCCGAAAAGGCCGGATCCCGGATATGCCCGCTCTATCCTGGCGGAAATGACGGGGTCCCGGACGCCCGATAGATTGGCGTTTGGGCCATGACATTTCGGTGACAGCGAGACTGAGGTTCTTGACCTGGAGCATGATGCCACACGGATGAGGGACGGCAGGAGGCGATCCAATCGGGTTTTCACGGTGGTGGGGAGAGGCAGCCGCCGATCAGGCAGGCTTGACGCCAACGGGGTTGAAGGCATACCTTCGTGCTAGCGGAATTTAACGGAACTAGGTTTTGCACTGCGAAACAAAGGGCGCCCCGCCATCAAACGGGCAGGACGCTATACAACACGCCGACTTAGCGTGCGTAGCGGTAGGGCTCGGTTTCCGAGCGCCGCAGCTTTCCCTGAAGATGCAGGTGGTGCAGGTGAGCGATACTCTCCCCCATGGCGAACAGGATCGAATGTCCGTCCAGCTCGCGCTTGAACAGTACCGGCAGAACATCCGCCGCAGTCTGGGGCTTGTCGCAGGCGTCCAACAAATGCTGCAGGTGCACACGATGATGTGCCGCCAGGGCATCAAGCCGATGATGCAGGCCGTCGAAGACCAAGCCATGGGAAGGCAATACCCGGATCGACGCGGGCAAGGCGGACAGCCGTTCCAGCGATGCCAGATACAGCCCCAGCGGGTCGATACTCTCTTCCCCCGGACGCATGCTGATATTGGTGGAAATACGCGGCAACACCTGATCACCGGAGATCAGCAGGTCGCCGCTCTCGCTGGCCAGGCAGATATGCTCCGGTGCATGCCCACGTCCGATGATCACACGCCACTGACGGTCACCCACGGTGATGACATCGTCATCCCGCAGGAAGTGCACGGTTTCAGGCAAACGCTTGACCATACGACGGTATCCATTGCCGTGACGGCGAAGCCCCTCGAGCAGATCACCGTTCAAGCCGTGCGAAACCATCATGTCCGCCATGCGGGCGCTGGACTCTTCGTCGCTGACCGACAGCAAACGACTGGCCAACGCGTATTCCTCCTCCGCCATCCAGACCGGCGCCCCAAAGTGCTCCGACAACCAGGCGGCCTGCCCCACATGATCCGGGTGATAATGGGTCACCAGGATCCGGCGCAGCGGACGACCTTCCAGGGCCGTCTCGAACAACGTCTGCCAGACCGGCTGGATCTTCGTGTAACCGATGCCGGTGTCGACCAGGGTCCAGCCATCCTCATCGGCCAGCAGCCAGACATTGATATGATCCAGTGCAAAAGGCAGCGGCAGGCGCAGCCATCGCACACCCGGCGCGACTTCGCGCCATCCCCCCGGCACCGGCGCTTCAGGCCAGGGGTAATACAAACCATCAGACATTATCGCTCCCCGATCCCCTCGGAAGGGGTACATAATCGACCCAGTGGCCGTCTCGCTTTCAGTCGTACCGTATCTAGCCGGTCGTTCTTAACCAGGCGTTCTCAGCCGAATGTTCATCGCTAAATGTTCCAGGCTAAACGCTCTAAAAAAGTAGGAGGCTCAATGCACGTGCCCACGGAAACCCTTTCGCAACGCCCCACCGACATATCCGAAGCGGAATGGCAGGTCCGCATGGAGCTGGCCGCCTGTTACCGGCTGGTCGCCCGTTATGGTTGGGACGACCTCATCTTTACCCATCTGTCGGCCCGGGTACCCGGGCCGGAACATCACTTCCTGATCAACCCGTACGGTGAGCTGTTCAATGAAATCACCGCGTCGTCACTGGTCAAGGTCGACGAGGACGGCCAAGTGGTCGATGCCGATCCGGAGAAACGCATCAACCCGGCAGGCTTCACGATCCATAGCGCCGTGCACATGGCTCGTCCGGAAGCCGGCGCGGTGATGCATCTCCACTATGCTCCCGGCGTCGCCGTATCAGCCCAGGCCGATGGTCTGCTGCCCCTGAGTCAGACCGCCATGCTGGTGCACAAGCATGTTGCCTACCACAACTATGAAGGCGTTGCGCTGAATCTCGACGAGCGGGAGCGCCTGATCCACGACCTGGGCGACAAGCCCATCATGCTGCTGCGTAACCACGGCACCCTCAGCGTCGGCCGCAGTGTTCCCGAAGCCTTTATCTGGACCTACTTCCTAATCAAGGCCTGTGAAATCCAGGTTCAGGCCCAGGCCAGCGACAATCTGCATTGGCCGAGTCAAGCGGCCATCGACACCACCTATGAACAGTCGGAAGGCTTACCCGCCATTGCAGGACTGGCCTGGAAAGGACTGATCCGGCAACTCGATCGCGAAGACCCGTCCTACCGGAACTGAACGCGGAGTGACAGACGGAGGCGCTCCGCTCAGGCGCGGGGCGCTTCCCGGTTGGCCAGCAGCATGCCGATCAGGGCATAAATCGAAGACAGGTGCGGAACGGCCACATCATGCTTTCTGGCCAATCGCACCACATTGCCGAGGATGGCTTCCACTTCCATGGGCCGGTGATGCAGGAAGTCTTCCGCCATACTGTTCTTGTAGGGCGGCATCTGCCGAGTCTGCTCCAGAATACCGTCGATCAGACTCAGGTCCAGAGCCTGGCCTTCAGCCGCCGCCACCAGACAGACCTCCTCCATCAGAGAGCGGATAAAGGCCTCGCTACCCGGCGCATTGAGCATGGTCTGGGTATCCGCGCCACCGGCGAGGACCGAGGTCGGATTAAATGCCACGTTCCAGACGCACTTACGCCAGCGCTCACGCAGCACGTTGTCACGCACCTTCCCGGATACGCCACCCTTGTCCAGCATCGCCGCGAACTGCTGTACGCCCTCGCCAGCACCCAGCGGGTAGTCGCCCAGCACCAGATGCCCGTAGGCCTTGTGCTCCAGGTGTGCCGGTGCGATCCGCGTTACGGCGACAAAGGCCAGCGCGCTGATAAGTGGGTTGGAAGGAAAGGCCGCTGCGATCTCCGGCTCGATATCGATCCCGTTCTCGATCATCACGATCGTCGTCCCGGGTCCGACAGCCCCCCGGATCAGGGCCGCACGGTCAAGACCGTCCACCACCTTGACGGTCAACAGCAGGTAATCCGGCGGCTGTGGGCAATCGTCGGCCTGACGATAAACCGCACCCGGCCGGTAGGACAAATCGCCAAGTGTGCTGTCGACCCGGATACCGTCACTGACGATGCGGTCATAGTCGGAACGACTGACCACGGACACGGCGGCTCCGGCGCGATGCAGTATGGCGCCATAAAAACCGCCGACAGCTCCCGCCCCCACCACCAGCACACTCGGTTGTTGCATCCTGTTTACCTCTTTAACCTGTTGAACAGGGCGAACTCAGGCCGTCTCCATCAGGTCGCTGAAACGTTCCAGATGGAAATCGACATCGCCCAGTTGATGATCGATCATCACCAGCCGCTTGGCATAATGCGGCAGACTGTATTCCCAGGTCATACCGATACCGCCATGCAACTGAATAGCCTCTTCCGCCACGTGCCTGCCGGCCTTGCCGATCAGGCACTTGGCCGCACTGAGGACCCGCTCCCGCTCCTCGCGCCCGGCATCCAGACTGCTGGCCGCCAGGATGGCCATGGAGCGCGCCTGCTCCAGCTCGATGCGCATATCCACCATACGGTGCTGTAGCGCCTGGAACTTACCGATGGGCACACCGAACTGCTTGCGCTGCTTGAGATAGTCCAGCGTGAGGTCGCAGGCCACTTCCATGGCACCGACCGCTTCGGCACACAACGCCACGATAGCACGACCCACCGCCTGTTCGATCAACGCATAGCCCTGGCCGGGCTCACCCAGGCATGCTGTGCCGGGAACCTCGACAGCATCCAGCGCTATTTCGGCGGCACGCAAGCCGTCGATGGTGGGGTAACCGCGCCGCGTAACGCCCTTGGCCGCCGCATCCACCAGGAACAGGCCAATGCCGTCCTCGGCGCCAGTATCCCCTGAGATGCGGGCAGAGACGATAAGCCATTCGGCGCTGTCGCCATGGGGAACCACGGCCTTGCGGCCGGTCAGCCGGTAACCGTCGCCCTGCTTTTCCGCACGGGTTTCGACCTGGGATAACGCGTAGCCCGACGTCGGCTCACTATGGGCGAAACTGGCGATCAGGTCACCACCGATGATGCGTTCGACGTATTCGGCTTTCTGCGCCTCGGTACCCGCAGCGTCCAGCAAGCCGCCCGCCAGGACCACCGTTGCCAGGTAGGGCTCGAGGATCAGGCCACGGCCAAATGCCTGGGAGATCAGCATCAGCTCCACACCGCCACCGCCGAAACCGCCGCTGGCCTCGGAAAAAGGCACACCCAGCAGCCCCAGGTTGGCATATTGGCGCCACATTTCCGCGCTAAAGCCCTGCTCGCTGTCGAGCAGTTTCTGGCGCTCCTCGAACGTGTATTGCTCACGGACCAGGCGGTCGGCCGTATCCTGGAGCATGCGCTGTTCGTCAGTCAGTGAAAAGTCCATGCCCTGCCTCCTAAAGTCCGAGAATCATCTTCGAGATGATGTTTTTCTGGATTTCGTTGGAACCACCGTAGATCGACAGCTTGCGGCGATTGAAGTAGTCGGCAGCCAGGGCGGCCCCGTAGTCAGGACCCACCGGCTCGACCCCGGAACCGGCATCCAGCGCTTCGGAAACAAAGGGTAAGGCATAGGGACCCAGCGCCCGGCGCAGCAGGTCGGTGATTTCCTGGCGCACGACGGTGCCCTTGATCTTCAGCATGGAGCTTTCGGGACCGGGGACACCGCCGTTCTGGGCTGCCGCGACCACCCGAAGGTTGGTGATTTCCAGCGCCATCAGGTCGATTTCGACATTGGCGATACGGGCCCGGAACAGGGGATCTTCAATCAGCGGGCGACCGTTCTTGAGCTGCTTGCCCGCCACGTACTTCAGGTGGCGCAAGGCCTCCTTGGCATGACCGACGCCGGCAATACCCGTGCGCTCGAACGTCAACAGGTACTTGGCACAGGTCCAGCCCTGCCCTTCCTCGCCGACCCGGTTGGCCACCGGCACACGAACGTCTTCGAAGAAGACCTCGTTCACCTCGTGCTCACCGTCGAGCGTGATAATCGGTCGCACGGTAATGCCCGGCGTCTTCATATCGATCAGCAGGAAGGTAATGCCCTCCTGCTGCTTCACGGTGGTATCGGTTCGCACCAGGCAGAAGATCATGTCGGCGAACTGGCCCAGAGTGGTCCAGGTCTTCTGCCCGTTGACGATATAGTCGTCGCCGTCGCGCACCGCGCGGGTCTTGAGTGACGCCAGGTCAGAACCGGACCCCGGCTCGGAGTAGCCCTGACACCACCAGTCGTCGCTATTGAGGATGCGCGGCAGGTAATACTGCTTCTGCTCCTCGGTACCGAAACGCAGGATCACCGGCGCCACCATGTTGACCCCAAAGGGAATGATGGGCGGGGCATTGGCCGCGGCGGCCTCCTCCTCGAAGATATGCCGCTGCACGGGGCTCCAGCCGGTGCCGCCGTACTCTTCGGGCCAATGCTGGGCAAGCCAGCCACGGCTGTTAAGGGCCTTGTGCCAGTTCACCATATCGTCTTTATCCAGACGCTGGCCGGCAGCAACCTTGGCGGCAATGGTTCCAGGCAACTTGTCGCGCATGAAGGCACGCACTTCCTCGCGGAAGGCCTGCTCTTCGGCGGTGTAATGCAGATCCATCGGATTCTCCTCGTCAGTCAGTAACCGCGACGGGCGGACGACGGCGGCCCTCAGGCCACCTCGAACAAACCGGCAGCACCCATGCCGCCACCGATACACATGGTGATGACCACGTAACGAACACCACGGCGCTTGCCCTCGATCAGGGCATGCCCGGTCATACGGGCTCCCGTCATTCCATACGGATGGCCGATGGAAATGGACCCGCCGTTGACGTTCAGTCGCTCGTCCGGAATGCCAAGGCGGTCGCGGCAGTAGAGCACCTGGGAAGCGAAGGCTTCATTGAGCTCCCAGAGGCCGATGTCATCCATCTTCAGACCAGCACGCTCCAGCAGGCGCGGCACGGCAAAGACCGGACCGATCCCCATTTCGTCCGGTTCGCACCCCGCCACGGCGAAACCGCGGAAGATACCCAGCGGCTGCAGGCCACGCTGCTCGGCGAGCTTGCTGTCCATTACCACACAGGCGCTGGCGCCATCAGAGAGCTGGCTGGCATTGCCGGCTGTGATGAACTGACCTTCTCCACGGACCGGCTGCAACTGGCTCAGACCGTCCAGCGTCGTGCCTGGGCGATTACATTCGTCGTGAGAAAGGGTCACGGCCACCTGCGCGGTTTCGCCGGTCTCCTTGTTCTTCGTCAGCATCGTCGTTTCGAACGGCACGATCTCATCGTCGAAGAGGCCTTTCTCCTGCGCTGCCGCCGTGCGCTGCTGGCTTTGCAGGGCATACTGGTCCTGCGCTTCCCGGCTGACGCCGTAGCGGCCGGCCACGATGTCGGCCGTGTCGATCATCGGCAGATACAGTTCCGGCTTGTGCTTCAGCAGCCAGTCCTCATGGTGGAACGTCGGATTCAGGTTGGCCTGGGTCAGGCTGATCGACTCCAGACCGCCAGCGATAGCCACTGGAACCTTGTCGACGATCACCCGCTGGGCCGCCACCGCAATCGCCTGCAGACCGGAGCTGCAGAAGCGGTTGATCGTGGTGCCGCTGGCGGTGACAGGCAGACCGGCGCGCAACGCCGCCTGACGGGCAATGTTGTGGCCGGTGGCGCCTTCCGGCAGGCCACAGCCCAGGATCACATCCTCGATTTCAGCCGGGTCGACACCGGCACGGCGCACCGCCTCAGCGATGACATAACCACCCATGGTCGCGCCATGGGTCTGGTTCAGGGCACCACGGAAGGCTTTGCCGATACCCGTGCGTGCGGTGGAAACGATGACTGCTTCGCTCATGATGAGTCTCCTGAATCTATCGTGAAATGCCATTTCCCCTCTCCCCTTGTGGGAGAGGGGCCGGGGGAGAGGGGGGAAAGCCCAGCTCAATACGCTTTCCGACTACCCTTAACCGGCATAAAACCCTTTACCGGCTTCCGCCAACTGCTTGAGCAACGGTGCCGGTTTCCAGTTGCTGTCGCCCAGCCGCTTCTGGAACTCCACAACCTTGTCATAAATCGTCTTCACGCCGACGTGATCGGCCCAGAACATGGGGCCGCCACGATAGACAGGGAAGCCGTAGCCATAGATCCAGACCACGTCGACATCCAATGGCCGCGCCGCAATGCCTTCTTCCAGGATCTTGGCGCCTTCGTTGACCATCACGTACAGACAGCGCTCGAGGATTTCCTGATCGGTCACTTCCCGCGGCGTAATGCCTTTCTCGCGACGGTGCTCGGCGATCAGCTCAGCCACTTCCGGATCAGGGCGCGGCGTGCGGTCGCCCTCTTCGTAACGGAAGACACCGGCGCCGGTCTTCTGGCCATAACGGCCTTTGGCGGCCAGCTTGTCGACCCAGCTCAGCGCCTGGGCTTCCGGATCTCCGGCTTTGCGCAACTCTTCGCGGATACGGTAACCGACGTCGAGACCGGCCAGGTCGGACATGGCGAAGGGGCCCATGGGCAGACCGAAGTCGTAGATGACCTTGTCCACCTGTTCTGGGCTGGCGCCCTCTTCCACCAGGGCGATGGCTTCATGCTGACGCTTGTGCAGCATGCGGTTGCCGACGAAACCGTGGCACACGCCGACACAGACGCCGACCTTGCCGATGCGTTTGGACAGGTCCATGACGGTGGCAACCACATCGTCGGCGGTCTTCTCGCCGCGCACGTTTTCCAGCAGTTTCATGACATTGGCAGGACTGAAGAAGTGCATGCCCATAACGTCCTGGGGACGGCTGGTTATAGCGGCGATTTCGTTGACGTCGAGGGTCGAGGTATTGGTGGCGAGGATGGCGCCCGGCTTGCAGACGCGGTCCAGTTCCTTGAACACCGCTTTCTTGATGTCCATGGTTTCGAACACAGCCTCGATCACCAGATCAACGCTGCCCAGATCATCGTAAGACAGGGTCGGCTGGATCAGGCTCATGCGTTTTTCCACATCGTCCTGAGTAAGGCGCCCCTTCCTGGCGGTGTTCTCGTAGTTGCGGCGGATGACCGCCAGGCCGCGGTCCAGGGCATCCTGCTTCACTTCCAGCAGCCGCACCGGGATACCGGCGTTGGCGAAATTCATGGCGATGCCGCCACCCATGGTGCCCGCCCCGATCACAGCGACGGTATTGATGTCACGCCGGGGCGTATCCTTGGCAATGCCCGGCACCTTGGCGACTTCGCGCTCGGCGAAGAACACATGCCGCTGGGCGCGGGATTCGGAGGACTGCATCAGCTCCATAAACAGCGCCCGCTCCCTTTTCATGCCTTCATCGAACGGCAGCTCGGTGGCAGCACGCACCGCCTCGATACAGCGGAACGGCGACAGGAAGCCTCGCTGTTTGCGGGCAATACTCTTCTCGTATTCTGCAAACAGGTTGGGGTTATCGAGTTTGACCGCTTGCTCTCGCAGCGGACGCTGCGGCGCGTTGGATTCGACCAGCTTGCGGGCGAAGGCAACGGCGCCTGCAACCAGATCGCCACTGACCACCTCATCGACCAGCCCCAACGCTTTGGCCTTGGCGGCCGGAACCGGGTTGCCCTCGGCAATGATCGGCAGTGCCGCATCGGCACCGATCAGACGCGGCAGGCGCTGGGTGCCGCCGGCGCCGGGCAACAGGCCCAGTTTCACTTCCGGCAGACCGACCTTGGCCGAATCGAGCGCCACCCGGTAATCACATCCCAGTGCCACTTCCATACCGCCGCCTAACGCCGTGCCATGGATCGCCGCGACGGTCAGCTTGCCGGCACTTTCATAGGCGTTGATCACATCCGGCAGGAAGGGTTCGACCGGCGGTTTGCCGAATTCACGGATATCGGCCCCGGCGGGAAAGGTACGGCCGTCGCCGGTCACGACCAGTGCCCTGGCATCGGCATCCTGGAGTCCCTGCTCCAGCGCGGCCAGCAACCCCGAACGGACAGCTGCGCCGAGTGCGTTGACTGGTGGGTAGTCGACGGTAATTACACCGATACCGTCGCGGCATTCGTAACGGACAACTTGCGTCATAACTCCTCCCATAAACAAGACCCTCTCAGGCATCAGGACGGGGCCCGTGAACGACGAACAGGCGATAACCCCGGAAAACGTCAATCAGATCCGAATGACGGATTATCGCACCCCAACTTGCGGAGGACCCCAGTATAAAGTAAAAAAGTAAGCAGGCAATTTTTTCGAAATGCAATTCCGACTAGCGAAACAATAAGCACAATAACGCGGAGGTTCCGACCATGCAACGTATTGCCGGCATAGAGGCTCTTCACAGCCTCATCGGCCAGGAACTGGGCACCAGCCCCTGGCTGAACATCGACCAGGCCCGCATCCAGGCCTTCGCCGACGCCACCGACGACCATCAATGGATCCACCTGGACCAGGCCCGTGCCAAACAGCAGTCGCCCTTCGGCACCACCATCGCCCATGGTTTCCTCACCCTGTCCATGCTGCCTTACCTGAACCAGCAGATTTTCGCCCTGGACAATATCAGCGCCACCATCAACTATGGCATGAACCGGGTCCGCTTCACTGCCCCGGTCCCCAGCGGTGCCAACATTCGAACACGAGTAACACTGACGGCGGTGGAACCCCAGGGAGACCAGGGCGTACGAGCCACCTTTGAAACCCACATTGAGATAGAAGGCCAGGACAGGCCCGCCTGCATCGCCGAGCACCTGGCCGTGTTCCTTAAATAACGCCAGAGCAATGCCTGCTCCCACCAACCCAGCACAACAAGGAAGGCCCCATGAAGCATCCCGAAAGACATAAGACACAACGCATCGGATGGCTTCGCGCCGCTGTTCTTGGGGCAAATGACGGCATTGTCTCCACGGCGAGCCTTGTGATGGGCGTTGCTGCCGCGGGGGCCGATGCACAGAACATCCTGGTTGCGGGCGTCGCGGGTCTTGTCGCTGGCGCGATGTCGATGGCGGCCGGCGAGTATGTTTCGGTCAGCTCACAGGCCGATACCGAACGTGCCGATCTGTCCCGGGAGAAAGAAGAACTGATCGCCAATCCCGATTATGAGCAAAAGGAGCTCACGGCAATCTATGTCAAACGCGGACTGGATCCGGCACTCGCCTCCAGCGTGGCCACCCAGTTAATGAAGCATGATGCACTGGGTGCACATGCCCGTGACGAACTGGGTATCTCCGATTCCCTGGCAGCCCGGCCCGTTCAGGCGGCACTGGCTTCCGCCGCTACCTTTACAGTGGGTGCCGTTCTTCCGCTGCTGGTGGTCGTCCTGTTTCCAGCAAACTCGCTCATGTGGGCGGTCTCAGGCTGTTCGCTCCTGTTTCTGGCACTGTTGGGCTCGCTATCGGCCAAAGCAGGCGGCGCACCGGTGATTGTCGCTGCCTCACGCGTGACCTTTTGGGGCGCCCTGGCGATGGCACTGACATCTGGCGTGGGGGCGCTGTTCGGGGTGGCAGCCTGATGCTCGTGGCGGCGCAATGCCCGTTGGTTATTGCGCCCTACGCGGGTTGAGACGTCCGCACTAAATCCGCACAAAAAAGGAGCACCCGCCCCTTCAGATCAACCCAATCCCCAAATACGCACAGGCACCCGCCAACACCACGGACACCAGCGCCAGCCACCTGGGCTTGAGATTCCCGCCTCGCGAAATAAAAGCCCCCAGCGTCAGCACGAAGGCACTGAACAGGGGCCACATCAGGATAACCGCCAGACTCGCTCCCCACGCGGAACCCGGACCTTCCATGCCACCCACTTTCCAGCGGGACAGGTCATAGCCGGCCAGTACACTGAAAGCGACCAGAAGAAACCAGTAAATCAGGAGCGAGGACTTTATGCGCATGGGACAGTCATCTTCTTTTCAAGGGTGGCAGGAGGATAAACGAATTGTCCTCCGGGCGCACACTGCACACCGCCGCCTTTCACAAATGATGAAGGCAGGCGAACCCATTCGATGATAGCGTTACAGTGATCATTTCCAATCGACCAAGGCAGGCCCTCAGGATGACGACGATCACCAGCGGTTCATGTCTGTGTGGAAAGGTGCGCTTTGAGATCGAAGGCGCCTTCGAGCACTTTTTCCTGTGTCATTGCACCTACTGTCAAAAGGATACCGGCTCAGCCCACGCATCGAACCTGTTCTCGACAACCGCAACGCTGACCTGGGTTTCCGGTCAGGAGCGAGTCAGCACCTTCCATCTGCCATCAAGCCGGCACCAGAAGAGTTTCTGTTCCCACTGTGGTTCTGCGTTACCCAGCACCCAGATGGAGGGTCGCCTGGTCGTCGTTCCGGCGGGAAGTCTTGATGACCCACTGCAGATGAGACCGGATGCCCATCTCTTTATGGCCAGCAAGGCCGCCTGGGATCACGAACTGGAGAGCGTTCCAGTCTTCCAAGGCCTGCCCACGGATCGCCAACCTTAGGGAGCACGGATGCCCATGAAACGGATGCCGCTCGACCACGCCTTCACCCTGATAGAACCCGGCCCGGTGACGCTCATCACGACGCATGATGGCAAGAACAGCAACATCATGACGATCACCTGGACCATGGTCATGGACTTCTCGCCGCGTTTTGCCATCACCACAGGCCCCTGGAATCACTCCTACGCGGCGCTATCTGCAACACGGGAATGCGTCATTGCGATTCCCACCCTGGATCTCATCGACAAGGTTGTTGGCGTGGGTACCTGCTCCGGCGCCGATACCGACAAATTCCAGCAGTTCGGCTTCACCTCCATGGCCGCTGAACACGTCAAGGCGCCCCTGATCCGGGAATGCCTGGCCAATATCGAGTGCCGTGTTGTCGACATTATCGAGCAGCACAACATCGTCGTACTCGACGGCCTTGCCGCCTACCGCGACGATACCCGTCAGGAGAAACGGACCCTCCACGCGGTGGGCGATGGCACTTTCATCGTGGATGGGCGCCGCCTGAATCGCCGGAAGATGATGCAGCCGAAGCTGCCGGAAGGCGTCTGAGAGCGTATAAAGTAGGTTTGGGCATTACCGTTTAGGACAGGGACATCATCATGAGCAATCTGGCAAGAGACGTCGAACAACCATGTCAGGTGACCGAGGAATGCGGCGCCATCGAACTGCTGTTGCAGCCCAAGGACCGCGACCTGGGCGGCTTTTCGGTCCGGCGGCTACTGCCGACGGCAAAGCGGAAAATGGTCGGCCCCTGGATCTTTTTCGATCACATGGGACCGGCGCAGTTTAGCGCCGGTGACGGCATCAATGTGCGCCCGCACCCCCATATCGGCATCGCCACCGTCACCTATCTTTTCGAGGGCGAAATCCTGCACCGGGACTCTCTCGGCAGCCTGCAGCCCATCCGGCCGGGCGATATCAACCTGATGGTCGCCGGGCGCGGCATCGTGCATTCGGAACGGGAGCGCCCCGACATCACCAAAACCGACCACCTCCTGCACGGCCTGCAGCTCTGGCTGGCCCTGCCCGAGGAAGAGGAAGAACGGGAGCCGGCGTTCCATCATTACCCGGACGCCGAGATTCCTGCCGTCACGGTCGAGGGCGTGCCGGTGCGGGTCATGATGGGAACGGCCTATGGCGTCACATCGCCGGTCAAAACCTTCAGCGACACCCTCTACGTCGAAGCCTGGCTGCAACCCGGTCAGCGCCTCACCCTGCCGGACGCCCAGGAACGGGCAGTCTATGTCGCCAAGGGGCAACTGAAGGCCCAGGACACCGGGATTCCGGAGCACGCCATGGCGATCCTGTCCGCTCAGTCAGGCATTGTCATCGAGGCCGTCGAAGAGACCCGGCTGGCCCTCATCGGTGGTGAGACCTTCTCGCCGCGGTTTATCGAATGGAATTTCGTTTCCAGCCGAAAGGCGCGTATCGAGCAGGCCAAGCAGGACTGGAAAGCTGGCCGTTTCGACAAGGTGCCGGGCGACGAGCAGGAATTCATTCCCCTGCCGGAATAACCCTGAAATCGTTTGCTCCGGCGCCTGGCACCGGAGCAAACGGATTGCCGCCTACGCGACTTCGACCACCACCACCCCCATACCGGGCTGCACCGGCTGCCCGGCTTCACGACGTAACTCCCGCACGACGCCGGCCACCGGTGTCAGTAGCTCGATCTCCATTTTCATGGACTCGATAATCGCCACCGGCTGCTGCGCCTCGACACGATCCCCCGGCTTGACCAGGCATTGCCAGAGGTTGCCGGCAACATGGCTTTCCACGGCTTCGCACCCTTCGGGCAAGGTATCCTCAGCATCTCCCAGGTCGCCCGCCACCGTCTCGCTCTGGAAGTTGATCTGGCCGCTGGCGATCCAGCGCTGCAGCTCTTCATCGAAGGCTTTCTGACGCTGCTGCGTGAAGGTGTCGATGCCCTCGGCATGCTCGGCCAGGAAGGCTTCATAGTCACTGAGACTGAACGTCGTCTCCTCGACCCGCAACGGATAATCGCCGTTGGGGAAACGACGCCGGATATCCTGAAGCTCTTCGGCACCCACTTCGTAAAAACGGATCTGGTCGAAGAAACGCAACAGCCAGGGCTTGCCCGGTTCGAAGGCGTCAGTGGTACGGTAGCGATTCCACATCTGCATGGTACGGCCGACGAACTGATAGCCGCCAGGGCCTTCCATGCCGTATACACAGAGGTAGGCGCCGCCGATGCCCACCGAGTTTTCCGCGGTCCAGGTGCGGGCCGGGTTGTACTTGGTGGTGACCAGGCGGTGACGGGGGTCCATCGGCGTGGCCACCGGCGCGCCGAGGTAGACATCGCCGAGGCCCATCACCAGATAGCTGGCTTCGAAGACGATGCGTTTGACCTCGTCGATACTGTCCAGGCCGTTGATGCGGCGAATAAACTCCAGGTTGCTCGGGCACCAGGGAGCGTCCTTGCGCACCGATTGCATGTATTTCTGGATTGCCAGGCGACAGGCCTCGTCGTCCCAGGACAGGGGCAGATGCACGATACGGGCGGGTACTTCCCAGTCATCGCGCCTTGCCAGCACCGATTCCGCCAGAACCAGGCGGTCCAGCAGGGTCGCCTGATCCAGTCGCAGGCTGTCGTAATGTATCTGCAGAGAGCGGATACCGGGGGTCAGCTCCAGGATGCCGTCGATAGCCTGTTCCTGCAGCCACAGCATCAACGCATGGGCGCGGAAACGCAGGCGGATATCCAGCACCAGCGGACCGTATTCCACCAGCAGGTAGTTGTCGCCCGCAGGGCGATAGACGACGCCGACATCGTGGACATCGGTACCCAGCGTTTTCAGCACTGGCGACGCCGGTCGTACCGGTTGGATATCCATGGCGACGGCCTCCAGCCGGCTCAGGGTATCTTCCTGCGCGCGACGCAGCGCGACGGCCTGCGCCTGGTCGACCGGGACGAAGCGCAGCTTGTCGCCCGCCTTGAGCTGACCGAGTTTCCACAGGTCGGCACTGATCACCGTTGCCGGACAGACGAAGCCTCCCAGACTCGGGCCATCGGGGCCCAGGATGACGGGCATATCGCCGGTAAAGTCGATAGTGCCGATGGCATAGGCATTGTCGTGAATATTCGAGGGGTGCATGCCGGCTTCGCCGCCATCGGAACGTGCCCACTGGGGCTTGGGTCCGATCAGGCGCACGCCTGTGCGACTGGAGTTGTAGTGCACCTCCCACTCGCTGGCGAACAGCGTTTCGACATCCTCCTCGGTAAAGAAGTCCGGCGCACCATGGGGGCCGTAGATCACCCGCAAGGTCCATTCGCGGCCGACAGCGGGACGCACTGACGGTGGCAGGGTCCGCGATGGCGCCGACGTCGCCGCATGCAGGTGCAACACGTCGCCGGCGCGCAGGGCCCGCCCGCCGTGACCGCCGAACTGGCCAAGCGTAAAGGTGGAACGCGACGCCAGGTAGGCCGGGCAATCAATGCCACCGCGCAGCAACAGGTAGCTGCGGGCTCCGGCCCCGGTCACCTTGCCGAGTCGCAACAGGCTGCCGGCGGCAACATCGACCACCTCCCAGAGGGCGACCGGCTGGTCATCGAGGGTTGCCGCAATCTCGGCACCGGTGATCGCGATCTGCGTGTCGCGGTTGAAGCGCAGCGCCGGGCCGTTGAGGGTAATTTCCAGACCGGCCGCATCGCCAGGGTTATCCAGCAGGCGGTTACCCAGGCGGAACGACAGGCTGTCGAAGGGGCCGGAAGGCGGCACGCCCACATCCCAGTAGCCCACCCGGCCCGGATAATCCTGCACGGTGGTCATGGTGCCGGCGGACAGGACATCCAGCGAATCCGGCCGGTAGACAAAATCGTTGAGGCTGCGGGTAAACAGCAAGCCGGCGCGAAAATCCGCGGCATCGAGCACCTGACGCACGTAATCCCGGTTGGTCTCGATGCCGTACAGCACCGTCCCGTCGAGCGCGGCGATCAGTTTCTGCCGGGCGCCCTCGCGGCTGTCCGAGTGCACAATGACCTTAGCCAGCATCGGGTCGAAATAGGGCGAGATCTCCACACCCGGCGCCAGCCAGTGATCGATACGCAGCGAAGTGTCCGCCGGCCACTCCACATGGGTCAGCAGACCTGCACTGGGCTGGAAGTCCTTGTTGGGATCTTCCGCATACAGACGCGCCTGGATGGCATGGCCCTTCGGTTTCAGCACCGCCGCACGCGCGGAAAGATCATCCAGCAGGCCAGCGCCCAGCTCGACCATCCAGCGTACGATATCGACGCTGAACACCGCCTCGGTGACGCCGTGCTCGACCTGCAGGCGGGTGTTCACCTCCAGGAAGTAGAAATCCTCAGCCGCCTGGTCGTAGATGAATTCCACGGTGCCGGCGCTGCGGTAGCCGATGGACTCGCCCAGGGCAACGGCGGTTGCGTGCAGACGCTGGCGAACGGCGTCCGGGATATTGGGGGCCGGCGCCTCCTCGATCACTTTCTGGTTACGGCGCTGGGCGGAGCAGTCCCGCTCGCCCAGCGCCACCACAGTACCGAGTCCATCGCCGAACAACTGCACCTCGATATGACGCGCCTGTTCGACGAACTTTTCCAGGAAAACGCCACTGTTACTGAAGTTGTTCTGGCTCAGGCGTCGCACCGACTCGAAGGCACGGGTCAGGTCGTCGGCGTCATAACAGCGGGACATGCCGATGCCCCCACCACCCGCCGTGCTTTTCAGCATGACCGGATAACCGATACGGCTGGCTTCGGCCAGTGCCGCTTCCAGCGTCTCCAGCAGACCGGAGCCCGGCAACAACGGCACTTGCGCCTGCTCCGCCAGTTCCCGGGCAGTGTGCTTGAGCCCAAAGGCTTCCATCTGCTCAGGTGTCGGTCCGAGAAAGACCACCCCTTCAACTTCACAGCGGCGGGCAAAGGCGGCATTTTCACTGAGGAATCCATACCCCGGATGGACCGCCTGGGCCCCACTCTTGCGGATCACCTCGAACAGCTTATCCTGATCCAGATAAGTGGCCGCAGCGCCGCCTTCGCCAAGGCTATAGGCCTCATCGGCTTCACGCACATGGCAGGCGTCAGCGTCCGCTTCGGCATAGACCGCCACCGAGGCGATTCCCATCGCGCGCAGGGTGCGAATGATGCGGCAGGCGATGGCGCCGCGGTTGGCGATCAGCAGTTTTGACGGCAGGGCCGGGGCAGGAGTGCTCATGCAGTTGCCTCCTCCCACACCAGGATTTCGATCGGTGTCGGGTTGTAGGCATTACAGGGATTGTTCAGCTGGGGACAGTTGGAAATCATCACCAGCACATCCATGGCCGCTTTCAGTTCGACATACTTGCCGGCTTCGGAAATACCGTCAGCGAAAGTCAGGCCGCCCTCGGGGGTCACCGGCACGTTCATGAAGAAGTTGATGTTGTGGGTGATGTCGCGCTTGGTCATGCCCAGCTCTTCGTGCTGGGTCACCGTCAGCAGCCAGCTGTCGCGGCAGGCGTGCATGCACTTTTTCTCCAGCGCATAGCGCACCGTGTTGCTCTCCGCCGCGCAGGCGCCACCGAGGGTGTCGTGACGGCCGCAGGTATCGGCGGTGATGGTCAGCAGCTCGTTACCCTCCGTGGAGAGCAGCTTCGAACCCGCTGTCAAATAGACGTTGCCCTGCTCGCGGATGGTATCCACGGCACTGTAGCGCTCAGTCGGATTGTGGGCATTATAGAAAAGCGTGTCCGCCGCCTGATTGCCTTCCAGATCGAGAATACGGACAGTTTGCCCCTGCTTGACGACCTTGATGAAGTACTCCCCGGCAGGGACCACTTCGCGGAAACAGGCATCTTCAGGCTGTAACGGGCTTACTTTGATCATGATCCGTCCTCCGGCTCAGTGCATCAGGTGGTACAGGGCGGTATTGGCAAAGCCGCGGCTGTTCTCCGGGCAGGACGTTTTGCAGGCATCGTCCTCGGCCACCGGCGCCGCCTCGAAGAACTGGTAGCGCACCGGCTGACGCGGATAGTCCCCGGCGGGGGCCAGCGGGTGGGCGCAGGTGTGCAGGACGACCAGGGTGTCCATCTCGAAACGCAGGTCGACGTGACTGCCCGCCGAGGAATGGTCCGGCACATACCTCAGGTTGCCTTCGGCGTCGGTCACCACCTTGCTGAACCAGTTAACGTTGGCCGCAAGGTCCTTCTTGCCCAGACCGTATTTGCCCAGCTCGTTGAGGAAGCAGTCCAGGCCATTGCGGTAATAATCGTTATGGGCTTCCTGATAGGTCTTGCGCCCCCATTTGCGTTCGACCAGACCCGCATTGCTGGTGCCACAGACAGTGTCATGCCAGCCCAGGGAATCGCCGACGACCGAGCAGAAGACACGTCCCATATCGGAATAGAGGACATGGCCCGTCGTCAGGTGAAAGGTGTGCTGGGCCTTGAGGGTGTCCGGCATGTTGTAGCGTTCGAGGGGGCTGACCGGGTTGTACAGGAGCATGCCCACATTGGCGCCCCCATTTTCGTCGATCAGGCGCAGGATGTGACCGCGCTTCATCACGAATGACCAATGGGCGCCGCCGGGTAACAGGTCTTCGTATAGGGGGGTGTCTGACTGGAACATGGCATTCTCCTCCAATTCACTGCGAAACAGGCACGAGAGACGTCATTGACTGAACGATCTCCCGGGCTTTTGTCCCGCCGTGTAGCTCCTGGAGGAGCCGTCGACTCTCGGACCAGTCACCGTGCAGGCACGGCCGGAACCCTAGTCAACCTTTACCGAATTGTGTGGCCCAAACGTCAGGGCCGGTTGTACTTTTCGAGTGCTGGTGGCAGCGTTCCGCCACTGTGGTCTCTCGCCACGATGAGTAGAGCAAGCGACATGCCAAGACAATTTGGTCACAAAATCGGGCCCTTAGCGGTACCACCTCCTCACTTCGCGCCCCACGATAAGGCGTCACGGGAAAACGGCGCACCGTTATAGGGCGAAACAGCCGCGCCAAGGCCTCACGTCAAAAAGTCACGAACGTCGATGCGATAGTCTTCCGGATCGACAGCCCGAACGATGCGATCCTGGACGGACGGCCGGGAAAGGTCGAGGGTTTCAACTTTAACGAACTGACGGAAACGGGTGTGATACATGATACGGACCGTCGGCAGCCGCTGGTCGTCCTCATTGGTCTCGACCACCACACCCAGCCGGCCGCTCTCCAGCAGCACCAGGGAACCGATCGGGTAAAGCCCGATACAGCGAATGAAATGGTGCACCAGATTGCGGTCGAGGTGGCTACCGCTCCATTCCAGCAGCTTCTTCAAGCCCTGGCTCGGCGTCATGCCCTTGTGATAGACCCGATCCGAGGTAATGGCGTCATAGACGTCGGAAATGGCCACCATGCGGCCGTAGGGCGAAATCTCCTCGCCCTTGAGGCCGTCCGGATAACCCGAACCATCCATACGCTCATGGTGCTGCCCTGCCGTAAGTATGGTGAGTTCACCGATGCCGTCGGTATTTCGCAACAGGTCACGACTATGGACGACATGCTGCTTCATCACCCGGAATTCATCGTCGCTGAGTTTGCCGGGCTTATGCAGAACCTCGTCCGGCGTCAGGATCTTGCCGATATCATGGAGCAGCGCACCGACGACCGTCTGGTGCATCACATCGACCGGCAACTGGATCGACTTGCCGAAAATCGACATCAGCACACTCAGGTTGACCGAATGCTCCAGGAGATAGTTATCCTTTTCCCGGATGCGCCCCAGGCATGTCAGGGCATTATGATTGCGCAGCACAGAGTTGAGCAATTCGCCCGACAGATCGTTGACGGAGCTCAGGTCGATCGCCTTGCCCAGCTTGACGCCTTCCAGCACGTTGCTGACCAGCCCCTGGGCTTCGTTATGGATACGGTGGGCAACGATCATCTCCTCTTCCCGCGACACACGGTTACGCGTGACGGGCGGTAGCGATCCCGCATTCTGCAACAGCGACTCATTCTTCGCATCGACTTCGCTAAGCGGCACCGCAAAGCTGGAATCCCGCCCCTTGGCGGTATCGATGTAAACCTCCTTTACACCCATCTGACGGATCTTTGCAATGACCTCGTCGGAGCGCAAAACGCCACGCCGGCGATTGTTATTGTGGGGAATCCAGTCATTATTCAGATCGGTAATGAACATACCGACCTCGAGGTGTTGTACCGCGATACGTTTGATCATGCCGTGTCCAAAGCTGGCAGCGTGCTACCCTTTTATTATATCCATTAAGAGATAGAGGATATTTCCAAACCGCGCCACTTCGCAGATGACGCCAGTGGCAACGGGCGACTTCGACGAACCCCATCGAATCAACGCCGCGAAAAGACCACGTTATTATGTCACTGCTGACGACAAACCATGACAATAAAATATCCCGTGTCAGGAACTGAATACATGAAGCAACTGGTCAGACAGGCTCTCCATATCAGTGCCATTCCCCAGGATCTGAAGGCTGTCACAACCATCGACAGTGACCGGGAGATCGACCCCCACCGAGTCGGTCTCACCCATCAGAATATTGACGCCATCTGGCGAGCCGCTCTCGACCTTTATCGGACCGGCACCCAGCCCGGCATTCAACTCTGCCTCCGGCGCCGAGGCGAGATCGTCATGCAGCGGGCGATAGGACATGCCCGGGGAAACGGGCCGGAGGATGCCCGCAATGCTCCCAAGACCCTGCTCACACCCGAGACGCCCATTTGCTACTTTTCCGCGTCCAAAGCGGTCACCGCCCTGCTGATGCATATTCTGGCAGAGGAGAATCTGGTCAACCTGAATGACCCAGTCAGCCACTACATGCCGGAGTTTGCCCAACACGGCAAAGGTGCCATCACACTCCATCAGATTCTGTCCCATCGGGGCGGCATTCCCGGCCTCCCCCGCAACGCCCCCCTGGACACACTGTGGGATCGCGACGAAATCTGGCGTCTGCTTTGCCAGGCAAAACCGATCACCGTGGACGGCAGCACCGTCGCCTATCACGCCATTACTGGCGGCTTTGTGTTGCAAAGGGTCCTGGAAAAAGTAACCGGTTGCGGGATCGAAACCTTTCTCGACGAAAAACTGCGGCAACCGATGGGGATGCGTCGCTTCACTTACGGCATTGAATCCGCAGACCTGGATCAACTGGCCATAAACTACGCCACAGGTCCACGCCCGACCTTCCCGCTTTCATGGGTCGTCAAACGGGCCCTGGGCGCGAACCTGGAAACCGTGGCGCAGGTCACCAACGATCCCCGCTTTCAGGAAGCGGTGATTCCTGCGGGCAACCTGGTGGGAACGGCAGAGGAAATGAGCCGCTTTTTCCAGATGATGCTCAATGGCGGAGAGTGGAACGGCCGGCGCATCTGCCATCCAGACACGATACGACGCGCCATTCAGCCTTTTGGCGCCATGCAACTGGATCGGACCCTGATGGTTCCCATGCGGTTCAGCGCAGGCTTCATGCTGGGCAACGATCCGGTGGGAATTTGGGGACAGCAGACGGGAGCGGCCTTCGGCCATGTCGGACTGATCAACAAATGGTGCTGGGCGGATCCGGTGCGGGATATTTCAATATCGCTGATGACGACCGGGATTCCGATCCTGGCGCATCACCTACCGGCCCTGGCCCGTTTTGTCTGGACCGTGGGACAGCAGTGTCCGGCAGCGTCGGGATCAGCCCTCACCTCTGCAGCCTGACCCCCTCAGGAGCCTGGCCGAAGCCTCTCAGTAGTCGCGCTCTTCGGCCAGGATATTCATCACCAGCGACAGGATTTCGCGGAAATCGATCAACGTCTGGGTACGCTGGATGATGTTGTCCTTACGCTCGTCCAGGCGCTCCAGCTTGGGCACGACCCGACGCATGCCTTCAGTGATGATCTCATAGGGAAAATGGTGATCCTGAATGCTGAGCTTGTTCAGCTCGGCAATCTCCTGATTGAAAATGCTGATAATGTCGTAAACCGTATCCTTATGCTGGACGGTACCAGCTTCCCAGTAGGCATCGTCCAGCAACTCGATCAGCGACATGAATTCGCGTAATGCATCTGCGACGGTAGCGTTGGTCATGGTGCGTCATCCTCACCGGTAAATAAGAGGTCTCAGGGCATAAACGACAAACATCAATGTCACTGAGCTTAGCAGAAACTGCCCGCAAGGCGGGCCACAAACAATTTATGAACGATCGCTCACTCTTAAACTTGCGTTAGCAAAAATATCGCGAGAGAATGAACCCGCATTCACCTTTAGTGGGCTGGCGCTGGGTCTGTAACCGGACAAATAAAAAAGAAAAACCGGATAACGCATCATATACAGGGATGAGATGGTATGTTGATTCAACATCAGGATACATTACTGGCAGAACCTGACGAGAGACAGCGGAGCGGCTACCGCCTTCCGGCCCTGGATCAGTTCGACAGCGTTCGCGACCACGTCCAAACCAAGCTGCACCGGGAAGTCGTGCTGCTCGAAAAGCGCATCGACGCGCTCCGCAAGGCCCCTACACCGCACAGCGCCATCATTATCGACACCTATGAACGCATGATCGATCGCAAGCTCGGTTTTATGCGCCGATGGGGCATGGACGAATCCATCTGACAGACGGACCGCTCTCCGACATTTGCTGAATCACCGCATACGCCAGCGGGCCGGCTTATTGCCGGCTCGCTGCCGCAGTGGGGTCGGTTGCGTAAGACGTCTTCTGAACGGACCCACCTGGCGTCGTCGCAAAGCAGGATTGATCGGTGCTTGTCGGCGCATTGGTGGACGTCAGAATCGTCATCGTCATCGCCGAATAATCCAGGGTTGCCTTAAGGCACCGAATCGCCTTTCCATCAAACTGAAACGTCGGAGGAGATGTCGCCGCATTGCTTGCAGAGGTGTCAGAAGCCTGTGTCGCCAGATCCAGCTCATCCGTATTGGTTTTCACGAAGGTCTGGCGAAAGTTCATAACCGTCTTACTGTTACCGCTATCGCCGTTGTAGAGCGTATAGCCGAAGATATTGGACTGCGGCGCATTGTATCCGGAGGCGCTGAAGGTGTTCTGATCGTAAATCGACTGCAGTGAAATATCCTGCGGCAGCTTCGAGGTGTTATCGATGACAAGCTGCCGAGCCAGGATAACCCGCGTCACCTTTCCATAATCCGGCTCCGTCGTCCAGGACAGCTGGTAACTCCAGTTGTTGTAGAAGTCCTTGCTCGGGTCCGTCGTACCCGCGCTGATATCACTGAACGCAACAGAATTGTTGTTGTATTTGACGGCATTTCCCGCCGCAATACAGGTCGCGATGTACTGCCTCCCGATATTGAAATTATCAATCGCATTCGTGGAGATCAGATCATCAATCAGATCCAGTGGATTACGCACCTTGGTATAGCTGGAGTATGGCGTGCCGCTATATGCAATAAAGGGTTGCATCAAGGTCCCAATAGAATCAGCCATCGCCTGGGCGTCACCGGGATTGCCTGAAGCACTGCTGTTGGGTTGAATGGCGCGGAAATAATCGAGGTAGTCCGTGTGGGGGAAGTCGGCGACCGCGACCTCAAATGTCTTCAGGTTCAGGTTCACCGGAGCGGCGGGATCCTTGGTATTGTCACAGGCAGCCGCATTCGTCGAGGTATTCGGCGTGGCACCGTTTCCACAAGCGCTAACAACCAGTGACAGCCCCAAAAACAACATCCATTTCATCAAACGAACAGCCGTTACTCTTGGCTGTATTGCGGCATATGCCATGGTAAATGCTCCGGAAATCGGCGAAAAGGTCGGTTTTGCCGGCCATATGACCTGCGATGACAGGCAACAGTGTGCCAAAATCTCGCGCACCGACTACAGTTGACATTGAACAATGATCGGGGCGCCGACAGACTCGACCCCGACGGCCGGACGGAAAACAATAACGGATCGCGTGTCCCTTTGCCCGCGGGGAGATCACATTTTGTCGCAAAAACCGGCCCTTGCCCTCTGGCAATGGCTATTTTCGATCGCCTTTGGCCTGCTCAGCCTGCAGACCCTGGCGGCGCCCAAACCCGTGAGCGCCGACGGTTGCCATTACGGTCCCATCCAGATTTTCGATGAAAAGCAGAGTTACGATCTGGCGTCCTGTATCTGGTATCTCAAGGACCCGACGCGCAAGCTCGACATCGATCAGGTCCGCTCCCCAAAGTATGGCGACGACTTCGTCGAGCACCATCAGGGCGTCATGAATTTCGGCTACACCCGCTCGGCCTATTGGATCCGCTTCGAGCTGGACTATCGTGGAGAACAACCCCAGCGGGACTGGGTCCTCGAACTGGCACTGCCGCTCGTCGATGAGGCCGACCTCTACCTCTATGACGGCAAGCAATTGCGTGAAAAGCGTCACACCGGCTACTCGGTGCCGATCGACAAGCGGGACCTGGCGGTGCCCAACCCCACCTTCAGGCTGCACCTGAAAAAGGACGAGGTCACCACCATCTACCTGCGCATCTACACGCGCAATACGTTCCGCCTGCCGTTACGTTTGCTGTCGCTGGAAGCCTACACCCACAAGGTATCCATCGACGAGGCGATACAGGGTATTTTCCTGGGCGCCATGATCGCCATCTTTGCCTACAACCTCTTCGTGGCGATCTCGGTGCGGGAACGCGGGCACTGGCTCTATGTCGCCTTCCTGTTTTTCGTGACGCTTTTCGTGCTCACCGAGCAGGTCCATGGGCAGCAGTTCTTCGAAACCAGACCGGCCATCCTGGATAAACGCTTCCTGCACCTCGATATCCTGATTGCCTGGTTCTTCGGCATACTGATGGCGCGGGACATCCTCTCGACACGGGAACATGCCCCGGGCCTCGACCATATCCTTCGCCTGTCCCTCTATGCCGTCATCGCAAGCACGGTGCTGAGCTTCTTTATCAGCTATCACGTGGCGATCAAGTGGACCGTCTACCTGTCGATCTTCCTCGCGATACTGATGATCGTCGTCAGCTACCGCGCCTGGAAAGCCTACGACCCCTCTGCCTGGAGCTATTTCTTTGCCTGGCTTTTCACCTTTGTCGGGGTTGGGGCCTATGGCATCACTGTGATTGGTTATCTTCCCCTGGATAGTATTACTGCCCATGCGCCACAGATCGGCGTTATCTGTGAGGTGGTACTCCTGTCCTTCGCCCTCGCTGACCGGATCAAGACCGTTCAGCGTGAAGCCCTGGAGTGGAACCAGCGAGCGGTCGCCAACCTGCAACGCTACCGGTCGCTGTTCTCCAATGCCATCGAAGGCATCTTCCAGATCTCTCGCCATCGACGCTTCATCGACGCTAACCCGGCTCTTGCCGATATGCTGGGTTACCGCAACGTCAAGCGCCTGCAACGGGATGTGCCCGATGCGTTGGCGGCCCTCGTTGCCGACGAGGACGTACGCGCCGACATCCTTGAGCAGCTGCGGGCAGACGGTACCGTCAAAGGCGTCGAGGCCCTGTTTATCACCGCAGGCGGCGAACAGCGCTGGGGCAACATCTCGATCCGCACCGTTTACTTCGACAACGGCGACCCCTCCCACCTGGAAGGGACCGTCGTCGACGTTACCGAACGCAAGGAGCGTGAACAGATCGAGAAGGAGCGGGAGAACGAGCGACTGGAGAAGGAGATCGCCAAGAGCTCGGCCGAGTCCAAGAGCCAGTTCCTGGCCAATATGAGCCACGAGATCCGCACGCCGCTGGGTGCCATCATCGGCTATGGCGAATCGCTGCTCGACCCGGAACTGGATGATGAGGAAAAACGCCATAGTGCGGAAACCGTCGTCCGCAGTGGACGTCACCTGCTCGACCTGATCAATGACATCCTCGATCACTCGAAGATCGATGCCAACAAACTGGACGTGGAAATCCTGACGGTCAACCTGCCGGAGTTGTTGGATGAGGTGCGAGCCTTCTTCGCACCCCGTGCCCGGGAAAAGGGCCTGGATTTCGCCATCACCTGCGATTACCCGCTGCCGGAGACGATCCAGACCGACCCGACCCGCTTCCGGCAGATACTGATCAACCTCTGCGGCAACGCCCTTAAATTCACGGAAAAGGGCAGCATTCAGGTGGCGATCCGCTGCGACCGCGATCAGGAGAAGATCGTCGCCCGCGTGATCGACACCGGCATCGGCATGAAGCCCGAACAGATGGCGCGCCTTTTCGACCCCTTCGCCCAGGGCAGCGCCGCTATCGCGCGCCAGTATGGCGGCACCGGGCTGGGCCTGAGCATCTCTCGTCGCCTGGCGGAGCTGCTGGGTGGCACCATCCAGGTGCACAGCACCTATGGTGAAGGCAGCGAGTTCGAAGTGACGATCGACAGCGGAACGCTGGACGAGGTGCATTTCATCCGCGATGCCTCCGAGATGACACAGCGCCGCCGCCAGTTGCCGATGATCGAAGCGCCGCGTCTTCACGGCCGCATCCTTTGCGCCGAGGACAACGAGGTCAACCGCAAGCTGGTGGACCTTCTGGTCTCGCGCACCGGTGCCACGGTGGTGCACGTCGGCAACGGTGCTGAGGCGCTGGAGGCGGCCACCCGCGACACCTTCGACCTGATCCTGATGGACATCCAGATGCCGGTGATGAATGGACGGGATGCAACCGAGGCCATACGCGAGGCCGGGGTCAACACCCCCATCATTGCCCTCACGGCCAATGTCATGTCGGAGGACATTCAGGATTATCGCGATGCGGGCTGTAGCGATTATCTCGCCAAGCCCATCGACAAACGCCGTTTCTATGAGACGCTGGCCCGCTACCTGGCCCTCGACGACGGCAGTGAAACCACGGGCATGGCAACGGAACAGTTCTCCGGCACCATTCTCGTGGCCGAGGACAACGAAGATAACCAGCGACTGGTGGAACGAATGCTGCACCGCTTCGGTCTCAACGTCATTGGTGTCGCCAGCGGCAAGGAAGTCGTGCAAAGGGCCCTGGCGTCGACGGTGCACATGATCCTGATGGACAGCCACATGCCGGAAATGGACGGTCCGGATGCCACACGGATGCTGCGCCAGACCGGTTTCATGCGACCGATCATTGCCTTTACCGCCGGCGACCAGCAGGAAATCGACCTGTTGCGCGACGCCGGCTGCGATGGCGTGCTCAACAAGCCCATCGATCAGCGCCAATTGCTGGAACTGCTACGTAAGCACCTGGAACGACGCACCGACGCCGAGGTGGAAGCCGAAGAGGATGATGCCATCCAGGCTCTGATCCAACAGTTCGTCGACGGTCTCGCCGAACGTCAGGCCCGCATGCAACGGGCCCTGGCCGACGAAGACTGGCCCGCCCTGCAGGTCGAAGCCCACCAGATTAAGGGAACCGCGGGCGCCATGGGCTTCCCGCTGATGACAGAAAAGGCCGGCGACCTGGAAAGGGCGCTGAAGAATGCCGATTGGGCAGCTGCCCACGAATGCCTGGAAGCGTTGGAACGCCTGATTCGCCATACCCTGGCACGGCGTTCCTCGACACCGATGCATTGATATTAGCGACAACGACACAGTGAAAGTATCGATACCGGTACTTTGAGAAACGACAAGAGCCCTGGATAAACCGCCATGAACGAATATCGCCCCCAGAACGAGCGCTCCAACCGCGAAAGCCGCACGCTCAACCAAATGTACGGCACATACTCGGACGTGCTGTTCGTCCTGTTTCCGTTCCTTATAATCGCGCTGCAGCGCTTGTGGAGCGGTGAGGGGCAGAGCATACTGCTACGGCCGGATCTATCGATCGCTGCCGCCATTCTCGGCGGACTTGCCATCGGAAAATTCGTGCTCAGCCTGATTGCGGATCGCGAGCTGGACCGCTACCGTGAACGCATTGTGTTCTTCATCGCGCTGACACTGTTTATCGTCTTGGGGCCGGCGCTGATTCTGATGATCCGCATTGTCGGCGGCGACAAGGTGCCGGACTTCGTCTCCTTCGTGCAGCCGATTTTGCTGATCATCTCTATTTCGCTCTACACAACGGCCATCAGCGTGAGCAGCATCCTGACCCGGCCCTGGAACGGTGAGTCCGACGCCAGGCCCTCGGACGACGACGAAGACGATGAGCGCCGAACCGGCGGGGAATTGCCTGAGGCGCTGGATTTGCCGCGTCGGCAGGATGGTTTATAAAAAGGTCCCGGCGCCCGCTGTAGCCGGAACAAAATAAAACGCCGATGGCACAACCCTATGAGATCCGTCGGGCTAGAGAATGACAATGAGGTGTGCAATGGAAGATCTGAGTGTCCTGGTGGTTGAAGACGACACCACCATGCGGCAGATGTTGAAGGAGATGCTGTTTCGTGTCGGCGCCGCCCGCATCACCGAAGCACCGGATGCGGCCTCAGCTCTCGATAGCTTCGCTGGCGAAGCCTTCAGCATCGTGATGCTGGACCTTGGCCTGCCGGATCGCGACGGTCATGAAGTGATGCATGAGATCAAGCGACGCAATCCCCGCCAGCACATTGTTCTGGTGACAGCGGACGATTCGATCGAAAGCATCCAAAAGGCCATCAGTGCCGGCGCAAACGGCTACGTGGTCAAACCCTATTCACAGGAAAAAATCCAGGATGTCGTGAACAACTACTTGATGGTACACGGCATGGATGACAGCTTGATCCGGGACATGCGGGATCGTCACTGATCCCGCTGCACGAAGTGGCCAGCGGGCGACAATCCCTATGCCGAACGCTTAACTTCAGGCGACCTGGCGGGCAATCCAGGAGTTGTAACGGCCAGCCAGGGCTCGCACATAACGGGCCTCGTCACCTTCCAGATTGCATAACACGCCCTTGAAGATCCAGCCGCGCTCATAGAGTGCCAGAACACGCTGCTCGTCATCCCGATTGACCCGCTGGTTAAGCTTCTTACAGATGGCTTCCAGCAAAGGCAGCGAGGCAGGCTGACGTAGCGGTGCCTGTTTTTGCGGTCCGTTTTGCGGACGGGGTTGGCTGGGACGCCGATGCGGCCTTTTCATGGATGACCTCCTATGCGAGTGTTGATAGCACAATCCCTGTGGACTGCCGCCGGGCCAGTCATGGCCCGACAGTCCCCCTGCATGGACTGAATGCAGGGATCAGGTCACGGTGGACAAGGTTATCGACGACACGTTTCCGGCCTGGCTCCCATCCCTTCGTGTTATTCCTGGCGAGCACCCATAAAAAAACCCGGAAGTGGCATCTTCCGGGTTTTTTAACGGGAAGATCCACCATCGAACCTTCCGGCTGTCATTGCCATCAGGTTCGGAACCGGTCCTTATGCGTGTCGATTACAGATTTCACGTGAATGCAGCCGTTTTTGAATACGCGTTTAGTGTCCCTGACGGGAACAACAATCCTGTCTCATCGTTGGAATAAGTCTATCGGGTAAAACCCAACTTTAAAACTGAAATGTACTGCTCAAGGCGCCTTCGGAAACCACCTACAGACGGTTAGGCAGGCGGAGACCATACTCGAGTCATGATTGCGACGGCGCCAACGGTCGTTGCGGTCTCGTCGGTGTTACCGACTCCATTGTGCTCTCCTTCCAGTCGCGCCTCTCTCCCACGAGCGCGACTTTTTTTATGGGCGAAGCCAGCCCAAAAAGATGCACAAACCGGCGGTTTGGTGCTTCAGGACGGAGAAGCGGAACGCCGCCGGCCGGCCACCACGTCCTTCCAGGTTTCCAGAAGGATGTAGGCATCGTTGGCCGCGCGATGTACCGATACGTCCAGGCGCTCGATCACCTGGCGACGGACATCCGGCCAGAGCGCAACTTCCGAGGCATTGAGGATCATCGAGACCGATTCCAGCTGGAAGCTCGGCGTCACCCGCGCGGCCCGGAACAGGCGGTGCAACCAAAAGCTGTCGAATGTCCAGGCATCGCAATAGGCCACGCCGGGAATCAGCTGATTGAGCGCCGTCGCCACATCGCTGGCTTCGACACCTTCTTCAATCAGGCGCTCGCGCGGAATACGGTGGATCTTCTCCGCACTCTCCGACCAGTCGAGCCAGAGTACGTGAGGACGAATCAGCCAACTGTGAGTGGTACCGTCGGCCAGGCACAACCCCACTTCAATGGGATAGCTGGCCACCAGATCAAGACTTGAGGCTTCGAAATCGATAAATACCGGACTCTGCTGTTGCATCATGCTTTTGCGAGTTTCTGTCGTTGTCGTCATTCTGCCCAAGGGCCGCCTTTACCCAGTGTTCAGGCGGGAACTGCCGTCCTGAGCCTTCCACATCCCTGTGCCATCAGTGTAATCGGGGTCGGCGCTCGACGCGACTGTAAATAGTTTACTGATTTGTCAGATTGGTCCCTTTTACCGGGCCCTGATGCCTGCAACCCCTGGCCTGCAGGCTCTATCCTGCGGGTAGGATATTTCTGCTCAACCTTGATTGACTGATAAAATGTTCCTTTTGAAGATCCCGCGCGGGGTCACGTACGCAAGAACGAGGAGTATTTCATGACAGAGAACGTGGTGGTCGTCTATTCCGGCGGCATGGATTCATTTACCCTGCTGCACCGGGCGCGCGCCGCCGGACACCGCATCCACGCGCTCTCCTTCGACTACGGACAACGTCACGTCCGGGAGCTGGATTGTGCCCGTCAGGTCTGTAGCGACCTGGGCGTCCCCCACCAGGTACTGGACGTCTCCGCCCTGCGCCAGATCATGCGCGGCTCCTCCCTGACCGACGACATCGAGGTTCCCGAGGGGCACTACGAAGACGTCACCATGAAGAGCACAGTGGTACCCAATCGCAACATGATCCTGCTGTCGCTCGCCGTCGGCTACGCAGTCAGCCTGGAAGCCCAGGCTGTCTGGTATGGTGCTCACGGGGGCGATCACGCCATCTACCCGGACTGCCGCCCGGAATTCGTCGAGAAGATGGATGCCGTCTGCCGTGTTGCCAACTACGAACCGGTCGCCGTGGTCGCGCCCTACCTGTACAGCAGCAAGGGCGAGATTCTGCGCGAGGGCCTTGCCATGGGACTGGATTACAGCCATACCTGGACCTGCTATAACGGCAGGGAACAAGCCTGCGGCCGCTGCGGCTCCTGCGTGGAGCGGCTGGAAGCCTTCGCCGAGAATGGCGCCAGGGACCCCTTACCCTACGAGACGACCTGATGTATCGCGTCAAGGAAATGTTCTACACCCTGCAAGGGGAAGGCGCCCAGGCCGGCCGGGCCGCTGTGTTCTGCCGTTTCAGCAAGTGCAATCTCTGGAATGGCCGGGAACGTGACCGCGCCAAGGCCGTCTGCAACTTCTGCGATACGGATTTCGTCGGTACCGATGGGCAGAACGGCGGCACCTTCGATAACGCCGACAGCCTGGCGGAGAGCATCGCCTCGCACTGGCCCACCGAGGCAGGCGGCCGGCCTTATGTGGTTTGCACCGGCGGCGAACCTCTCCTCCAATTGGATGCGCCGTTGATCGATGCCCTGCACAGCCGCGGTTTCGACATCGGCGTCGAGACCAACGGCACCCTGGCGGCGCCGGCGGGGATCGACTGGCTCTGTGTCAGCCCCAAAGCCGATGCCGAAGTGGTCATCGAACGCTGCGACGAACTCAAGCTGGTTTATCCACAGCCACTGGCCATGCCCGAGCGTTTCGAGCACATCCAGGCACTGCATTACTTCCTGTCCCCCATGGCCTCTCCGCTACATCCAGAAGGTCCGGATGCGCTAAAGGAGCGTAATACTCAGGCGGCCACGGCTTATTGCCTGGCCCATCCAAAATGGCGACTGACACTGCAGATGCACAAGATTATCGGTATCGATTGACGTTAATATCGACGCTGTTTTGTCAACGGCTATCGACAGGGATAAGGCGAACCCATAACTGGTCTGATCCCTCCGTTAAGCGACCGCATGATCGCACTGCCACTGCGGAACGATCGAGCGCTGTCGAACACCAGGGTACCCTCATCCGGCTTTCCGGCATCGGTGACGCCACAACCGCAGCCTCAGTCCCGGGCCAGCAGGTGATCCAGGGTCTTGCTGTAGCCGGGGGCGAAAACCTCGAGGAAATACTGTACCTCCGGCAGCCCATCTTCCTTGAGACGGGCCAGGATCTGATCCGCCGCATGATCGAATTCACGGTTGCCGGCACGGATCTCCGATTGGCACTTGAGGTAGGCCGACAGCCTGTCAGCTGCCTTGACCAACTGCCGGGTTTCCTCCGGCCACTGGCTTTCTTTCAGGTACGGCAAAAAGGCCTCTCGCAACGTCTCCGGCAGCAACGCCAGCAACTCATCCTGGGCCTTGTCCTCGATATCGCCAAATGCCGCCCGCATGACCGGGGAATGGTATTTGACCGGCGTCGGCATGTCGCCCGTAATCACTTCCGCCGCGTCGTGATAGAGCGCGGCAGTGACCACAGCGTTGGCATCGACGTTGCCGCCGAATTCCTCATTGCGGATCACCGCCAGTGCGTGGGCGAGTACGGCGACGTCCCAGGAATGGGTCGCCACATTTTCTTCGATGGCATTACGCATCAGTCCCCAACGCTGTATCCAGCGCAAACGACCGAGATAGGCGAAGAAATGGCTGCGACGTGCAGGCTTTGCTGAAACCGCTTCTCTTTTCGACATCGACACTCCCGTCGCTCACACAAATCGCTGATTATTGGTTTGTACAACAGGCTACGCAGACCACAACCGGCAGACCCTGGCGTGACTATTCGGCGCTTGTCCGGCCACCCCTCGCCAGGGTATCGAGAAGCCCATCGACATGCTCGATAGCCGCATCGAAATCGTAACTTTCCAAGGCACGCTGTAGCTGGAGTCGATCGTCCGCAACATTGCGGGCATCGAGGTCCGCCGCCAGGGCATGCAGGGCATTGACGGCAGCTCCGTCGTATTCCGCCAGAAGCTGCCGTAGTTGCCGCAGCCCGGACAGCAGTTCATCGTCGGTCAACGTCGCCTTCCGTACGGTTTTCTCCACCGGCTTCAGGTCTGCGGCGTCGATGGCATCAAGGACCGCCCGATGCGCGTTCGCCACGTCCCGAAGCTCCTGATCCGACGCTGTCCGCTGCTGCAGCGACTTTTCCAGCCGCGCAGCAGACCGTTGCAGGGCTCCCGCACCCAGGTTACCGGCCAGGCCTTTCAGGGTATGGGCCAGCCGCTGAGCCAGTTCGGCGTCGCCAGCATCGAGCGCGGCCTGCAACTGTGCCATGGCATCCGCCTGCCGAGCACGGAATAGCTGCAGCAATTGATTGTAGGCACGCTCATCGCCGCCCAGCAGTGCGATCCCGCGGCGACGGTCGAGCACAGGACCATCCGCGCGGGAGGGCTTCGGCGCCGGTGCCGCATGTACCTCGGGAATTGCCTCGGTCCCCAGCCAACGCCAAATGACCCGATGCAGTTGGGCAATGTCTATGGGTTTGGCGACATGATCGACCATGCCCGCAGCCAGCGAGACTTCGCGATCGTCAGCCAGGGCATTGGCGGTCATGGCCACAATCGGCGGTGCCTGCTCGCCAAGGCGACGCCGAATCTCAGCCGTCGCCTGATAGCCATCCATCACCGGCATCTGGCAATCCATCAGCACCAGCTCGTAATGCCCCTCCAGGGCGCTGTCGACCGCTTCGCGGCCATTTTCGGCAAGATCCACCTTGAGACCGATTTCGCCCAGCAGTGCAGCAGCCACTTCCTGATTGATATCGTTGTCTTCGACCAACAACACACGCCGCCCCTCCAGGTGGGACAGCTGCTGGTCCGAGAGGATCGGCATCAGGTGGTCGTCACCTTGACGCCGCACCGAATGCCCCAACGCCTGCAACACGCTGTCGAGCAAGGTCGATGGGCTCAACGGCTTGGGCACGAAGTGATGGATACCTACCGCCTGGGCCTCACTCAGGGCATCACTCTGATCATAGGCCGATACCATGATAATAACCGGCGCCTCCGGTGCCGTACCGCTACGTTGTATTCGTCTCGCCGTTTCGACGCCATCCAGCCCCGGCATGCGCCAGTCCATCAGCACCAGCCGAATCGGCGGCTCCGCCACCGCCAGTTGGTGTAGAGCCTCCTCACCCGAGGCTGCCATCACAACCTTCAGGTCGAAACTTTCCAGGATGTCGCGCAGGTTGTCACGGGCGGTTTCGTTGTCATCCACCACCAGCACCGGCAACCCTTCCAGCACATTGAGCGGCATAGCGTCGATCAAGCTGCCTTCGGCAATGCCCATGCGGGCGGTGAAATGGAAAGTGCTTCCCTCACCGGGCGTGCTCTCGACGCCGATTTCGCCGCCCATCATCGTCACCAGCTGCCGGCAAATCGCCAGCCCCAATCCGGTACCGCCGAACTGCCGGGTGGTCGACCCGTCAGCCTGACTGAATGACCGGAACAGGCGCTGCTGCTGCTCAGGCGAGATGCCGATACCGGAGTCACGCACACTGCAATAGAGGAGAAGGCTGTCAGCATCCCTTTGCTGGGCTCGCAGACTCAGGACGATTTCACCCTGGTCAGTGAACTTGATGGCGTTACTCACCAGGTTAATCAGTATCTGTGAAAAGCGCAGGGGGTCGCCCACCAGTTGCAGTGGCAACCCCGGTTCTTCCACGAAGACCAGCTCAAGCCCCTTTTCACCGGCCCGGTGTCCGAAAAGATCGCCGATCTGCGTCAGGATATCATCGAGACGGAACGTCACCTTCTCCAGGTCGAGACGGCCAGCTTCGATTTTGGAGAAGTCGAGAATATCATTGATGATGCCCAGCAGGTTGTGGGCAGCCCCATCGATCTTGTCGATGTAGTTACGCTGTTGCGCATCCAGCGACGTTTGCTGGGTCAGGTGCGTCAAACCGATAATGGCATTCATCGGCGTACGGATTTCATGGCTCATATTGGCCAGGAACTCACTCTTGGCGCGACTGGCCTGATCCGCTGCCTGCTTGGCCTCTGCCAGGGCCATGGCCACCCGCCGCTGCTCCGAGATATCGGCAATAATGGCGATACACTCATCGGGCTCGCCTTGACGGTTGCGCATGACCGTAAACCGCAGATCCCCCCAGCGCAAAGTGCCGTCCTGCCGCCGGAAGCGGACCTCCTGCTTGAAGTGCAACTGACCATCCTGGCCGATGGATTGCAGGTGCCGGCTGATGGCATCCTGGTCATCCGGATGGATCAGCATCAGCAGGTTCATCTGCTGCAGGGACTCCCCCGAATAGCGGGACAGCCGCTGGAAGGCGGGATTGGCCCGCTGGATATTGCCGCGGATATCCAGACTGACCAGGCCCACATCCGCCTGGTCGAAGATGGTGCGGAAAAAGGCCTCGCTCCGGGCCAGCTCCTCTTCTGCCCGTTTTTGCCGGCTGATATCGACCCAGTAACCGTTCCAAAGCACCCGTCCGTCCCGTTGCCGATAGGGCAGTGCACTACAGCCCAGCCAGCGCCGGGAACCACCCGGCAGACGGACTTCCACCTCTTCATTGACCGGGCCTTCGGCCTCGGCGAATTGGGTAATGAGCCGTTGCCGGGTTTCATCATCGACGACCGCCAGCATCAGGTCGGGCTGGGCAATCGCCAGCTCGCGCCGGATGCCGTGAGTACGGATCACGCCGTTGCTGAGGAAGGTCACCTTCAACGCCTTGTCTGTCTGCTGCTCCAACTGAAAGACCGTCCCGGGCACGGAGTCGGCGATTTCCTGCAGGCGCTTCTTGGCCAGCTCGATCCGTTCGTTGGCCTCCTTCGGTTCGGTGATGTCCATCATCAGGCCGTCCAGGCTGGCGGCCCGTCCCTCGCTATCCGCCGAGACCTGCCCCCGCTCGCTGATCCAGCGCCTGGCGCCGTCCCGGCGCTGGATGCGGTACTGGACGTAATAGGTCGACCGGGTTTCGATGGCCTGCTGTAGGGTCCGTTCGACGGTGTCCCGGTCTTCGCGCTCTATCCACTGGTGCAGTTGTGACAGGGGCTGTCCGATCAGTGCCTCCGCCCGTTCGCCCACCAGGTTTTCGATCACGTCGCTGATAAAGCGGATGCGCGGTGGAGCCTCCAGGTCAGCACGGTATATGGCGCCCGGCGTGTTCTGGACCAGCGTGCGAAACTGCTGCTCCTGCCGCCGCAATTCCGTCTCCGCCGCCTTCTTGTCGCTGATATCCCGCATGGCCACCAGCACCTTGGGACGACGATCCGTCGTCTGCCGGGCGACCGCCCAACTGACTTCCATGATGAATTCGCTGCCGTCCTGGCGCCGACCGGGAATTTCCAGCCCCGTGCTGACCTGCGCATCGAGTGGCCGCGTCAACACCTGATCCAGTGTCGCCCGGCAGCCGGCCTCACAACGATCGGATATCAGCGTCATGAAAGCCTGGCCGCGCAGGGTCTCCGGCGCATAACCGAACAGGCTGCGGGCCCGCTCGTTGAGGTATTCGATGCGTCCCTGATCGTCGCAGATCACCATCGCGTCCGGCGTCGCTTCCAGCAGGTGCTGGAACCAGCGCGCGACCGATGCCAGCTCGGTCACGTCGGTGACCAGGGCTTCCACCGCCAGGACCTGTCCGTCGCTGGCACAGATCGGACGCAGTGCCAGTTGCAGCTCATGGGTCTGGCCATCGGCATCGCGCATCTCGATGGTATGTAACGGCGTGGTCTTTCCACTGAGCGCCAACTCCGTGTAACGCAGATTGTCACCGTTGATCGGATTCGGCGTGAACAGACGCGGATACAGGTGCTGGAACTCTTTCGGGGAATAGCCCAGCACGCTGGCGACCGTTGGCGTCACGGTAAGGATGCTGCCGCCCGGCCCCATCTGAAAGTAGAAGAAATGCTTCACCAGGCCTTCCAGCAGCGCGGAAAAACGCTGGCCACGGGCATCGAGAATACTTTCCTCGCGCCCTTTAAGCTCCTGCGCCATCTGCGACAGGGTTTCCGCCAGGCTACGCACTTCCACGCTACCCCTATCGACGGGGATCGCCGTATCCCAATCCCCGGCACGCATCCGCTCCACACTGAGGCGCAGGGATTCCAGGGGCCGCGATACCCGGCGTGCGGCAAAGAAGACGGCCAGCGCCGCCCCCACCAAAAGAATCAGCAGGCCCGCCAGCGCGGTATGCATCTCATGTCGAATCGGTGCGTAGACCACCGCCCTGGATTGGGTAACCAGCAACCGCCAGTCAGGCAGCGGCACCGGCGCATGGGCAGTCCACAACATGTTGCCATCGCTCGTCTCCACCGCCTGGAAGCCTGGGCTGGCGCTCAATGACCGGTCAAAGAAATGGAAGTGGTCGCTGAACAGCTGGTCCGACTGCAGATTGCTGTTCATGATCTTCAGCGGATCAGGGTTGTAGATGTACTGGCCGTCGCTGGTGGTCAGGTAAAAGCTGGCTGGGTCCAGGTCCAGGGCTTCCGCCAGCTCCTGCACATTGATATCGGCGGTGATCACCCCCAGCAACTGACCATCCACGACCAGCGGATAGGCATAGGTGACCATCACCACCTGGCCGGCGGACCGCTCGAAATAGGGTTTGCTCCAGTAGGGACGCAGGGTGTCCGCCGGGACGTGGTACCAATCGAAGCGGGGAGCCGTGTAGTCGATATCGGTGGCGACCAGATCGAGGCTGACCGTGCCAGCCTGCGAGCGACGCACGTAGGGGGCAAACAGGCGGCGGTCGTGATAGGCATGGGGCGCAAACGCCACCGCCATCGCGTAGAGCACGTCATCCGTGTGCTCCAGGTGATTACGCAGCAGCAGGTAGAGCTGATCGGGGGATTGCTGGGGATTGGCCTTGATCAGCTCGGCCAGTTCCCGCGTGCTTTGGGCGGTCCTGAACAAGAGGCCATCCAGATGCTTCGCCGCACGGTCGGCCCGGTGCTCGAGCTGCGCCACATTCTCCTGCCGCACCTGCCGACGGCCTTCGATGAGCTGAAAGGACAGCAGCAGGACAAAGATGAGGGCGACCGGGACCAAGGTCGCCAACATGATGCGATAACGCAGCCGTCCTGGTCGCATAGCCATCCTTCCGCGTGGTCTGTCGCCCCGGTTCAACGAGTCCCCATGGAGAAGCCGAGGACGACTTTGCCCTGTTCAAACTTCGCCGACATCTCCGGCGACTTGACGAACAGCTGTTTGGGTGGCGCCTGGTACTGCGTCACCAGTGCGTGCTGCAGGCTTTGCGCCCGGGCATTGGCCAGTTTGGTCAGCGCATCGGCGGGGAGTTTCTGCGTCTTGGCGAGCGCGTCAAGCAAGGCATTTTCCCAAGCCGTACTCTGCAACCGCTCCGCGCCGGCAACCCCTGATGCCTTTTCCAAGGCGGCGAGTGCTGCAGCGCCCTGCTGGCTGCGCAAGCGACTTTCCAGCGCCTTGATTCGATCACCCAATGCGGCATCTGCACCGAGTTGCTGATCCAAGTCGCCCATGATCCGGGCCCGTCCCAAACCGATCCTGTCCGCCGCAGGAGCCACGCCACCGCTGATATTGAGGATCAGTTGCGGTCGCTTGGCGAGGGCCTCGGCGAGACCTTTCAACTTCTTCTGTTCGCTTTCCGGAATCTGAGCACTGCCAGGCTCGAACCGGGCATGACTGAGTTCGTCCCCGGTCAGGCCGGCCAGATCGGTAAGGGTGCCGAGAACCGCGAAGGGTGTCGTGGCGGCACGCACGATCAGGTTGACGAACGCATGCAGGACAACGCTACTGACGCTGAAACTGGGATCGTCGAGATCGCCACTCACCGGAATATTCATATCGATGACGCCATCGCGGTTCCTTAACAGTGCCAATCCCAGCTTGACCGGCGCCTTCACCGCGTCGGGGCTGTCCGTCGCCGCCCCCAGGTCGAGCTGGTCCAGGTTTACCCGGTTACTGGACTCCAGATGCTTTCCTTCGATCTTATAGTCGAGGGACAGCGCCAGCTTGCCGTTGGCGACCTGATAACCGAGATAACGGCCGAAATAGGGTGATAACGGCGGCAGGGAAATGTTGTCCGCCTTAACCGTGAACTGGGTCGTGCTCTGTTTGCCGATGGCCCCCAGTTCCCCATTGACGTTGAGTTGCCCGTAATCCCCCAGCAGGCCTTTCAGATCGAGCTTCGCCTTTTCCGGTCGCACGTTCGTCAGGCCGGTAATGGTGCCGTTGAGATCATGCAACCGCGTGTTGACCGCCGGTTTCATGGAGCGGTCCTCGAGATCCACCTGCCCCTTCTGCAGGGCAATATGATCGATGCGGAGCACCGGCCAGGGACCGGCTTCGGACGTATCCTTCTGCGCCGCCGGGGCCGGGGCGGCCTTGGCGGGCGCGGCAGAAGCTACCGCCAATTCATCCAGGTTGGTCTGCTTGTCGTTGAGGCGAATGATGTGCGCTGTCGGCTCGGTCAACTGCACCTGGCCGACATGGAAAACCAGCGGCTGCAGGTTGAACTGGATCTGGTTGATCGCCAGCTTTTGCCAGTCCACCAGGGGTTGTCCGTCGGCAAGGGTCTGGGTCGCCAGTTGGTCGACACTGGCATCGCCGGACAGGGTCCCGCTCAGCTTGTTATCTTTCTGCCCCAGGTTGAGTTCACCGCTGAAGCTGGCCGTGCCGTCCTTCACTTTCATGGCAACCGACTGCTGCAGGTAGCCCTGCACCCCCGCCAGCGCCATCTGATCCAGGCGGATCTTGCTCGATAGGGTGAAAGGTTGCGGCGTGACATCGCCGGTCACCTGCAAGCTACCCTGGGTACCCGGCTGCAATTGCAGGCTGTAGTTGATAGGGCTGTCCAGCTTGTCGCTCAGACCACCCGCCTCGGCGGAAATATCGCTCAGGGTGATGGTATCCGGGTGCGTCAGGGTACCGTCGTACCAGCTTACCTGACTGTGTTTCAGGCCGATGTGCTGGATAGACCAACGAAAAGCGGCGCTGCCGCCGCCCGCCGGATTGGCCGGCTTATCGTCGCCCGAGGACTGGAACGGACGCATCACATTCAGCGCACCCGTTTTGTCGCGACGCAAAGCGATGTCGAGATCCTGGGCGGCAATGTCGGCAATGCCGAGCTGCTGTTGGTCCAGGTCAAAATGAATGCCGCTGACCTTGATGTTAGCAGCCTTCAGCAAGGTGTTTTGGGGGGCATCAGCCGTGGCATCGCCGATCAGCCCCACCGCTACATTGTTCAGCTCGACACTGCCGTCATGAGTACTGATATTGAAACGATTGCCGATATCCAGGTTGTAACCCGTTGTCACCGACACATCGCCGGCCGCCAGATGATAGGGCGCATAGGCCGCAGCAAAATGCCAGATAGTCGCCTGATCGATATGCTCCAGCTTGAGTTTGCCCTGGGACTGGAACGGCAGCAGATTCAGCGATCCCTCCCATTGCAGCGACTGTTTTTCGCCGATCTTCGCCGACAGCTGGTAGTGGCCGGCGTTTTCAGCATCACCCGTCTTGTCCAGCGTGCCGATATTGTTCAGGCTGAGATCGATCGGGGCGACATTGAACTCCGCTGGCTTGGCCTGACTGAAATCCCGAAGCTTGATATGCCCGCCCTTGATCTCGATGTGCGACAGCAAGAGTGGCGGCGGCGACCCAGCCTCCTTGGACGGTGCTTTATCCGTCGTAGTCGGGTGCCGCTGCTGCCAATCCCGCACCAGGTTCAGCTGGTAATGCTTGAGCAGATCGAGACGGACAAACGGCTGATCCAGTTGGATATCGTCAAAATCGATCACACCTCGAAACAGCGACCAGAAAGACAGGTTGACGAACAACCGCTTGAAGGCGACCACCTCTGCACCCTGGGCATCCTTCGCCTGCAGGTTATCGATCTCCAGCGTTAACCCAAACGGATCGAAGTAGATGTCGCTCACCTGCGACTGCCAGCCGAGCTGCTCCTGCAACTGTTTCGGCAACTGCTGCTTGAGCCACCAGGGCACAATGACAAAACCGACGAGGGCATAGAGAATCATCAGCAGTGACAGCCAGAACGAAACCATGCGATAGATCGGTTTGCGGGGACGGGTCGCCGGGGCTGTCACGGAAAGCTCCTTCTGAGGATTGGGACGCACGATAGCCGGAGAAACGGGCCCACTGGCCCATGAATTCTGTGTTTCCTAACTGGCAGGATACGAACAAATCGGGGTCAAGTGTAGAGGGCTTTATGTTTAGCCAAGACATCGCATGATCTGGAGCAGCCTTCGACGCCCGCGGCGCCGCCTGGCCTAGTCCTCGACCGGCATCTCCGGCAGTGCCACCGACTTTATCAAAGCAAACAGTAACTGGCCGGGGTGGAGATCGAGCAGGCGTGCCGAGCGCCGGGTAATCCGGGCGAGCAAGGCACCGGTCTCGGTCTCCAGGCGGACCGTGCACTGTCCGTTGCCATGGTCATACCAATCCAGGACCTGCACAGGCACGCTGTTGAGAATACTGCTGTCGCTCGGCCGTTCCAGGGCCAGGCTCAAATCCCGGGCATGCAGCAATAAGCGCACGCCATCCCCCGGTTCGCCGCCAACACGGGGAATCCAGAGCGTTTCCCGGCCCCAGGCGATAGCCGTCAGACCATCAGCCACATCATGGGAACGGATGCTTCCATCAATCGGCGTGAGCGCATGGGGCAGCCGGGCCTGGGATTGTTCCAGATCAGTCAGTAACGGTCGCAGCCCACCTGACGCACAAATGCGCCCCGCCTCGATCAACAACGCATGATCCGCCAGCAGGCCGACCTCCTCCAGGCTGTGACTGACATAGAGCACCGGAATACCCACCCGCGTCGGTAACTGGCGCAAAATTGCGATCAACGGCTGACGGGCCTGCTGATCCAGCGCCGAAAGGGGTTCATCGAGCAACAGGACGCTGGCGTCAGTGACGAGACTGCGGGCAAGAGCGACACGCTGCCGCTGCCCGCCCGATAGCTGGGAGGGCCGCTGTTCCAGCAGATTCCGGATGCCGGTCAACGATATCGCCTCGTTCCTTGCCAGACGGGGTTTTTGGGCGCGCTTGAGTGCATAGTCGAGGTTACCGGCTACCGTCAGGTGCGGCAGCAGGGCGCCGTCCTGAAACACCAGACCAACGCGACGCCGGTGCGCCGGCACCTGCTGCTCCGCCGACAACCAGGTTTCATCCCCCAGGCGAATATGGCCGGTTGCACGGGTTTCCAATCCCGCCAGCACCCGCAGCAAGGTGGACTTACCCGCCCCGGAAGGGCCGATCAATGCCGTAATCCCGCCCCGGGGCACCTGTCCAACAGCCTCCAACTGAAAGTTCCCCTGCCGCAAACGGATGGCGAAATCGAGCGTCATGACATCGCCTCAGACCAACGTCGTTTCAGCAGATAAACCGCCAACAGCAAGCCGAACGACACGCCAAGCAGGATCAGCGACAGATGATTGGCCGCCGCGTAATTGAGGCCCTCCACCTGATCGAAAATCGCAATGCTGGCGACGCGGGTCTGCCCCGGTATATTGCCGCCGATCATCAGCACCACGCCGAACTCGCCCAGCGTATGGGCAAACGTCAAGACACAGGCTGTCAGCAAGCCGCCTCGGGACTGGGGCAGGATCACCGAAAAGAAGCGGTCCAGCGGTGCTGCCCCGAGGGTTGCCGCGGCCTCCAGCGACCGTCTATCGAGGGCAGCGAACTGGGTTTGCAGGGGTTGAACCATAAATGGCAGCGAATAGAGGCAGGAACCGACCACCAGTCCCGTAAAAGAAAACACCAGCGGAGGGCCACCGAGCGCCGCGATCCAATGCCCCACGCTGCCGGTCGGGCTGAATGCAACCAGCAGGTAAAATCCCAACACCGTCGGCGGCAACACCAGCGGCAAGGCGACGACGGCTTCGATAAGGGCCCGGACCGGATGCCGGTTGCGCGCCAGCCACCAGGCCAACGGCAGCCCCAGCAACAACAGCACCAGCGTCGTCAGGCCCGCCAGCTTGAGGCTGAGGAAGAGTGCGCCGGCATCGGCCATCGGTGATCAGTCCGGCAGCTTGTAGCCGGCGGCCTCGATGATCGGACGCGCCTTGGCACTCTGCAGGAACGTCAGGAAGTCGCGCCCCGCCGTATTGTCGGTCAGACGTACGGCCTGCTGCTCGATCGGCGCGTGCATGCTGCCCGGCACTATCCAGAGTGATGAATCCGGCAGGTGATTGGCACGGGCATGGCTCAACGCGATAAAGCCCAGGCTGGCCGCACCGGATGCAACAAACTGGTAGGCCTGACTGATATTCTCGCCCAGCACCAGACGATCCTTTACCGACTGCCAGAGATGCATTTTTTCCAGGGTTTGCTGCGCAGCAAGACCATAAGGTGCCAGCTTGGGATTGGCAATCGCCAGAAGCTGCCACTGACCCGGTTGCAGAAGGGTGTCATGCGCATGCATTCCACCCGGCTGCCATAACGCCAATTGCCCGATGGCATAGGTGAAACGCGAACCCGCCTTGCCGTGACCGTCCGCCTCCAACAATTTGGGGCGGTGGATGTCCGCTGCCAGGAAGACGTCATAGGGGGCGCCATGTTCGATCTGGGCATAGAGTTTACCCGTGCTGCCCCGCACCAGCTCGATCCGGTTACCCGACACTTTTTCGTACCGGGCAGCCAGTTGCTTGGCGACTCCGGCGAAGTTGGCTGCGACGGCGACCCGTGCCGTCTCACTCCAGGCAGATACACTGGCGAGACACAGGCAAAGCAACAGAACGAGACGAGACACGGTCAATTCTCCTAGACTGTAGGCAGGTGGGGTGGTGAGGCACCGCAAGCATGTGCGCACGAACGCGCGGCCACAACCCCGGAAGCAAACCATTGTTGACCGCAGAGGTCAACCGATCGCGGAGACCGTCGTGATGACGACACAACCCAGACTGGACCCCAATCAGGCAGCCCTGATGGTTATCGATATTCAGGGACGCCTGGCGGAATTGATGTGCAACGCCGACAGCTTCGAACAGGAAGCCGCCCGCATGATCCGTGGCGCGCGACTCTTCGAACTCCCCGTATTCTGGATGGAGCAGATCCCTGAAAAACTGGGGCCGACACGGGAAACGGTGGCACAGGCGCTGGAAGGACTGAGCCCGATCCCCAAGACCACATTCAGCGCCTGGGAAAACGACGAGGCCCGGAGGCGCCTTCAGTCCAGCGGCCGAAAACAGGTGCTGCTGGTCGGCATCGAGGCCCATGTCTGCGTCTGGCAGACCGCCCGCGACCTGCTCGACCAGGGTTATGCGGTATGGGCCGTCTCCGATGCCATCAGTGCACGTCAGTCCAGCAACCGGGAGCTCGGTCTCATGCGGATGAAAGAAGCCGGCGTGCAACTGACCTCGGTTGAGATGGCGCTGTTCGAAATGCAGAAACAAGCCGACACGTCCGACCGCTTCAAGGCCATGGTTAATCTGTTTCGTTGATCTGACGCGGTGTGACAGGAACCCGAAGCCGTTATCATGGGCGACTGACCGACTTTCCCAGGAGGAATGCAGTTCGTGGACATCAGTCAATTGCGTCGCGAGTACGAAAGCGAGGGCCTCGACGAACGTCACCTCGATCCCGACCCCTTCAAGCAGTTCGAACGTTGGTTCCAGGACGCCCAGGATGCCGGCCTTGCGGACGTCAATGCCATGTCCCTGGCCACCGTGTCCAGCGCCGGTATGCCCAGTGTCCGCACGGTACTACTCAAGGCCTTCGACGGACAGGGCTTCGTCTTTTTCACCAACTATAACAGCCACAAGGGACGGGATCTGGACAGCACCCCCCGTGCGGGCCTGCTGTTCCCCTGGCTGCCGCTGAACCGGCAGATCCTGCTGGAGGGCGATGTCAGCCGTGTCGACCCGGCCGAATCCCGCGATTATTTTCACTCCCGACCGCGCGGCAGCCAGCTGGGCGCCTGGGCCTCGGCGCAGAGCCAACCGATAGCCTCCCGCGACGCGATCGAGGAAAAACTGACCGAAATGGCGCAGCGCTTTCCGGAAGGAGAGATTCCCCTGCCCGATTTTTGGGGCGGTTATCGGGTGAGCCCGACACGTATCGAATTCTGGCAGGGGCGCCCGGATCGACTGCATGACCGCTTCGAATACCGGCGCGGCGCAGCAGGCTGGACCCTGCAACGCCTGCAACCCTGAGCGACGGGAATCACCTTGCCCGATATCGGCTTCTGGCTCTACCAGCCGGCCCCGCTATCCCCAGCCTCTGAACCGCCCGACTGGTTATCGTCCGCCGAGCGGTCTCGCTGGCATGGGCATCAGGGAGCGGCGCGAGAACGCTTCTCCCAGTCGCGGGCACTGTTGCGGCAGGCTCTGACCCAACAGACCGGCGAACCCTTTGCTGACTGGTCACTCTCGGCAAAAGGACCACCAACCGTAGTCACACGGCCGGACTGGCGACTGTCTCTATCCCATACCGGCACCTTGATGCTGGCCGGCATTGCGGTCGGCGGCGAAGTCGGTGTGGATCTGGAAGAACGTCGCCCGGAGCGGCGCTGGCGTGACGTTGCCGAGCGCTGGTTTGCGCCTGCCGAACGAGACCTGCTGGCCACCCTCGACGATAGGGTCGGGAGAGACGTTTTCTATCTGCAATGGACCCTCAAGGAAGCCTGGGTAAAAGCCACCGGCCGGGGGCTGGCCAACCACTTCGACAGTATCCAGCTGACGCGCAACCGCAAGGGCGACTGGTGCGTCAGCGGTGACCGAGAGGAAAAGGACTGGCGCTGCCGACTGGGCTATTGGCGGGATAATGTAATGGCATTGGTTTGGCGCCTCCCCGGGCAGGAGCCTCCGCCACTCCATCTCCTGGCCTGGAAGGCCGATCAGCCGGAAGCGCTGTTATCCCGTCATCCGGTTGACGTAGACTGGCGCATCGATACCCAGATTGCGCCGAGGTCGCCATGAATGATACCGCTCAACGCTGCTCCTGGTGCGGCAATGATCCCCTTTATGTCCATTACCACGATCACGTCTGGGGCCGGCCGGTCGCCGATGGGCAGGAACTTTTCGAAAAACTCTGCCTGGATGGTCAGCAGGCCGGACTGAGCTGGATTACGATCCTGCGTAAACAGGAAAGTTACCGGACCGCCTTCGACCACTTCGATGCCGAAAAGATCGTCCGTTACGACGACGCCAAAATCGAAGCATTGCTGCAGGATCCCGGCATCATCCGAAACCGGTTGAAAGTAAATTCCATCATCCGCAACGCGCGCGGCTATCTCGAGTTCGCCGAGCGCGGCGAGTCGTTCAGCGAATTCATCTGGTCCTTTGTCGGCGGACGCCCCATCATCAACGAACGGGGGAGCCTTGCCGACGTCCCCGCCGTAACGCCGGAAGCGGAAGCACTGTCCCGAGCACTCAAGAAACGAGGCTTCAACTTTGTCGGCCCGACCATCTGCTACGCGTTCATGCAGGCCGTAGGCATGGTGAACGATCACCTTCTGAACTGCCCGGCGCGCTCAGCCAGCCTGAAAGACGCGCAAACCTTCCAGTTGTAACCGGTACCGCCGCACACGGATATAACACCCCGGATGATCTCCGGAGGCCGGGGCCTCGTATGTTCCTGCACAACGCATGAATGAGGTATACCGCCGTGCGTATTACCCTGGACCAGTTACAGCCGCTCAGCACGGGTATCGACTGCCTGGAAATTCTTTCACTGGAAGGTCAGCGCTACGTCGCACGCCTTTGGATAGATGGGCAACCGGCGCTGCTCTCCGACGCAAAGCAGCAAACCTGCCTGTTTCGAAGTGCCTGGGAAGCCCAGAACCTGCTGAGGGAGATTCCGATCGGGGAAACCGTCGTCGTTCATCAGGCCGCCTACAACGAAATGGTCGGGCTCGACGAGCACGCGGTAGCGCCGTTGCGAATCAGGCTGAGAGGGAAAAGCTGATGCTGGCAACGCAACGTCTGGCGGTGGCGGTCGGCCTGGCGGGGTTGATCCCCTTTCTCGCCGGTCCACCAGCCCTGCTGCTCTGGCCCGAGTGCACGCAGATAGTACCCCTGTTCTATCTTTACGCGGCCGGCATTCTGGCCTTCATGGCCGGCATTTACTGGGCGATCAGCATGCAGGTAGAGGACCGGGCATACCCCATTTCCCCCCTGGTATCGCTGCTCCTCAGCCAGGGCTTCTTCATCGTTGCCGGCCTGGGTTTGCTCGCGCCACAATCGATGCGCACAGGCGTATTCCCCCTGGCCTACATCGCGCTCTACATCGTCGACCATCGCCTGTTGGACAGCTATTGGCCGCACTGGTATCTGCGCCTGCGCGGCGGGCTCACGCTGGTCGCGGTGCTATGCCTGCTCGGCTTTGGCCTGGTCGAGGGATTCCTCGGAGTGCCCTCCCTGGCGCTACTGTAAGACTTCAGCGCCCCTGCTGTTGCAACCACTGGCTGATCTGACTGGCTCGCATCGCTCCGCTCATACGGGCGACTTCCTGTCCGTTATCAAACAGGATCATCGTCGGGATGCTACGGATGCCATAGCGCGCTGCGCTGCTTTGGGCGACTTCGGTATTCACCTTGACGAAACGGACCCGGCCTTCCCAGTCAGCAGCCGCCTGTTTGAATTCCGGCGCCATCATCTTGCAGGGACCACACCAGGATGCCCAGAAGTCGATCAGTATGGGCAGGTCAGAACGGCGCAGATGGGTATCCAGGGTCTGGTCATCGAGCTCAACAGGCCCCATACCCAGCAGCGGCTTTTTACAGGCGCCGCAGGACGGTGACTCCTGAACACGGGCTGCAGGCACCCGATTGGTCTTGTGGCAATGGGGACAGACGATTTGAAGAATATCGGACATAACGCACACTCCTTGGGAAGCGCTGATCCAATCCCCGCACGTTTGCCACGCCTGAAACCCACCTTGTCGAGATTTCAGAAATGACCAAAGGTTTCCGGTCGACGACCGGCTCAAAAGCAGAAGCGCTGGGGATTGGATCAGCGCTTCCCTTGCACGTTATGCCCGATATGGAGGCAAGACGCCCCGTTTCAAGCACCCGACGAGGCGACCGAGTCCCGCCCTGTGCCTGACGACGCTTTTTGTGCGTGCATCCGGCTCGTCAGCCGGACAACCGGACCAAGCGCCAGGCCCGGTATCCCGATGCGGCATTGCGCCGCTCGTCAGGCAGCGACGATCGCATACTCGTGGTTATGCGGTTCGATCAATGCCTTGTGGAGATTGGCGATGGATTTCTCGTAATTCTCTTCGTCGACAATGAATTGCATATCGACCTGACGAATACACTGGTGGATAGCCAGAATGCTGATGTCCTCGTCCGCGAGGGCTCGCACGGTACGCGCCAGCAGACCCGGCACCTGCATGTCGCTGCCGATGGCCGATACCATGGCCACCTTCCGCGTCGTGATTTCCGCATTGGGGAACACTTCTTCCAACGCTTTCACCACCCGTTTCACCTGACGCAGCGTGCTGTCCAGATAATGGGTAATGGTGTTGGCATTGGTGTCCTTGGTAATGAAGCGGGTCTTGAAGCGAGCCAGGACTTCCAGGATCTTGCGATCCGAACCCGGTTCCCCCTGCATATCCTGGTCGAACACCTCGATCGCGAACACGGATTTGCGACCGGCGATGATCTCCACCTGCGGTTTTTCACTGACATAACCGCGAGTGATCAACGTACCGGTGTGCTCCGGCTCGAACGTATTCTTCACGCGCAGGGGAATATCGTTCTGGCGCAGCCCCTTGGCAGCGCGCGGATGGATCGCCTCCATCCCCAGGTTGGCCAACTGGTCAGCCACGTCATAGTTGGTGCGGCCAATCGGCACCACCTTTTCCTTGCCGACAATGTTGGGGTCTGCGGAACTCAGGTGATACTCCTTGTGAATGACCGCCTCCCCTGCATCCGTAATGCAGGCAATACGGCTGAAGGTCATCTCACTGTAGCCCCGGTCGAAAGTGCGCATCAGGCCTTCCTGACATTGCGCATAACCCGTCACGATGGGCAATTCCCGGCTGAGGTCGATATTCTCGAAGGTCAGACGGATTTTCTCGTCCAGCGGCAGCAGCGCATTGTCACGCCAGCCAGTGAGATCGACCATGCGTGCGTTGATGCCCTCGTTCTGCAGCAGCAGCGCGGTATTGAACGCACTGTGGGCCTCGCCGATTCCGGCCAACATTTCACGAACGGTCAGCAGATGCTCCTCCAACTGGAAGTGCCCATAGGAACAGAGCCGCTGAAGATCCAGCAGGCAGTTGCGGACGCCTTCAACCCGTTCGGTGATAAACTGATCAGCCTGCTGTGCCAGCATTTGATCCGAGAACAGTTTGGCATTGATCTCGCACAGATGACGGCTCAGCCGGGTCAGTTCGTCGCCCCAGGCCCAGTCGGATTCAGCATTGGCGAAGAGGCCGAAAACACCCGGTTCGCCGGTTTTCTTATGCTCCAGCAGCTTGTCCGTGACGCCGCCGTAAGCGGAAACAACGAAGATGCGGTTGTAGAGGTCATCACTGTCGCGTTCGCTCAAGATGATGTTCTGACGAACGGACGGATAGTCGCTCATCGAGGTTCCGCCGATCTTCTCTACAGTATGATTTGCGTGTGTCATAGTCCTGTTCTTTCGGTCGCGTGAATGGGAACCGCCTTCCTGCAGCGGCGGACGCCGGACTTCCCGGCGTCCCAGGCACGTCTGCGCCCGATGACAATACCGGTCTCAGCCCTGAACCGGCTCCGCGTCCAGCGGATAAACGCCATTCTCGTCATGTACCTCTTTGCCGGTCAGCGGCGGGTTGAAGGCGCAGACAACCTTCATCCCCTCAGGGCCGCCCCGCAAATAATGCTCGTCATTCTGATCGAGGATATAGACGGTGCCCGGAACGATTTTGTGCTTCTTACCGTCGGCGATGGTTTCCACTTCGCCTTCACCTTCGATGCAGTACACCGTTTCGAGGTGGTTCTGGTAATGGATATGGGTTTCCGAATTGGGATAGATCGTCGTGATATGGAAAGAGAAGCCCATACCGTCATCCTTCAGACTCAGGCGGGTGCTTTCCCAGGTATCCGTTGCCACACGACGGTCGGTTTTTTCACAATCACTCAGGGTACGAACGATCATGGATGTGATCTCCTGGCAGTCAATGAATAGGGGGTCAAAGCGGGCCCGGCGCCCATGGCCGGGCCTCATCAAAGCAGACGATCAGGAAGCCTTGCTCAGCTCCGATTTCATGATCGCGTGAATACTTTCGGACAGGATATCGAGGCCCTTGTTCAGTTCGGCTTCGCTAATCGTCAGCGGCATCAGGCATTTCACCACCTGGCCTTCGGAACCGCTGGTTTCGATGATCAGGCCCTTCTCAAAACACAGGCTGGTGATCTTGTCCGCCAGTTCGCCGCTGCGACACTTCAGACCACGCATCATGCCGCGACCCTTGAGCTGCATCTGCGCCGGGCCGTATTGGTCGGCGATCGCCTTGAGACGACGCGCCAAAAGCTCACCCTTGGCTTGTACACTCTTGGTAAAGGCGTCGTCAGCCCAGTAGGTCTCGATGGCTTTGGTGGCGGTCACGAATGCCATGTTGTTGCCACGGAAAGTCCCGTTGTGCTCACCCGGTTTCCATTGGTCCAACTCACTGCGGAAGGCCACGATCGCAAATGGCAGGCCGTAACCGCTGAGAGACTTGGACTGGGTAATGATGTCCGGCTGGATACCGGCAGGCTCAAAACTGAAGAAGGTACCGGTGCGGCCGCAGCCGGCCTGGATGTCATCGACGATCAGCAGCATGTCGTGCTTGCGACAGATTTTTTCCAGATCGCGCAGCCAACTCATGCTGGCTGCATTGAGTCCGCCTTCGCCCTGCACGGTTTCGACGATCACCGCCGCCGGATGATCGATACCGCTGGATTTGTCGCTGAGCATTTTGTCCATCATCTTGATGGTATCGACATCGCTGCCGAAATAGTTGCAGAACGGCATGCGGTCGACGCTCGCCAACGCTACGCCGGCACCGCCGCGGTGGCCCTTGTTACCGGTCGCCGCGACCGCTCCCAGGGAAACCCCGTGGAATCCGTTGGTGAACGAAATAATGTTGTGACGCCCTTTGATCTTGCGCGCCAGCTTCATCGCCGCTTCCACCGCATTGGTTCCGGTAGGGCCGGTGAACTGGACCTTGTAGTCGCCCAAACCGCGCGGCTCCAGGATATGCGTCTTGTAGGCTGTCAGAAAATCGGCCTTGGCCCGGGTAAACATGTCCAGACCGTGGGAGACGCCGTCATGCTGAATGTAGTCGAGTAACGCCGCTTTCAGGGTGTCATTGTTGTGGCCATAGTTCAGCGTACCCGCACCGGCGAGGAAATCCAGGTACTCGGTACCGTCCTCGGTGTACAGGTACGCGCCCTTGGCCCGATTGAAGATCACCGGGAAGGAGCGGGAATATACACGTACTTCAGATTCGGTCGTCTTGAAAATATCCATGTGTCTTGCCTCTTAGCATGTCAGGTTCGAGGTAGTGGGTGCCGGTCGGACACCCCGGTTCATGCCGGTGCGTGGATAGAGTTCGGTCGCTCCCTCGCACCGACGCTCTTCAGGTTGCAGCGGCCTGTTCGAACGGGCCGATCCGCAGGAGATACTCGGTGTCGTGCCGACCGCCAAAATGGCGGTCGCGCTCGAAATGGGGCTCACGCTGCATGTCAGCGCCGAAATCCCGGGCCAGGGAGCCAAACAGCCCCCAGGATGCCTTGTTATCACCGGTAATGGTGGTGTGCACGAAACGAACGTCGCGGCAGACTTCGCGGGCCAGAATCGCTTTCAACATACGCTTACCCAGCCCCTGGCCACGGCCGTTCTCATGCACGGCAACCTGCCAGATAAACAGGGCATCAGGCGTCTGCGGTGGGATATATCCGGAAATAAACCCCACGAGCTCGCCATCTTTTTCAGCAGCAACGCCCGTGTCCGCAAAATGGGAGCACTGCAACAGGTTGCAATAGACGGAATTCGGATCCAGCGGCGGACAGGCCGCCACCAATTGATGCAGCCGATAACCATCTTCGGCCTGCGGTAGGCGCAGGCTGATCGGCGCTTGTGTCGTGTTACGTTCAGTCATAGCATCAAATAGTCATGTAAAAGTTAGTGGTGTAGAGTTTTTGCATCCCAATATGCACAAGCTCAAGGCGTTAATAACTAAATAATCAACACTTTATAACCACTTTGCAGCAACATTGGCCACTTCATTGGGTTTAAAATTATATAGACCACAAAATAAAAATCAAATATGAAGAAACCATGACATCATGGATAAATAGTTGTCTACATTCTTGAGCGCCAAAAAAAAGCGTTTCGGGACAAGGTGTTAGCGAAGGACGGCAAAGCCGATTTGGAGAGGGTCGAGCGTGGTTCCGCCACGGATACGTTCAGCGTAGGAAAGATCGGCTTCCGAGCCGGCTGGCCACCAGATCCGAAACTGCGACCACCAGGCGTCGACATCGAAGGCGACAGGGAGCAGCTCCAGTTTCAGGTCATTGTGCTCCATGCGATGGGAAGCCTCAGGGTGAGGATCGGCAGCGATGCGCACAAGATGTCCCCGCGGATCATCACGGAAATTCCCCATGCCTGCCGAGCCATTGTTGAGCAGGCTGCATGGGCGGCCAGCAACCACCTGCTGCCAGAGGTACGGCAAACAGGTGTGGGTGGACACGATAATGTCGGCACCGCACGCCTCGAACCAGGCCCACAAACGCGCCGGCCCTTCCGGCAGGGACAACGCCTCATAGGACAGTCCCCAACCCGCCAGCGACTCAGGGTCACCGTGCAGCACCAGGACTTTCAGGCTGCCCAGCCGCAGGCACAGGGTGCGAGGCAGCAACCGCAGTTTCGCACACAACGGGGGAAAGCCGCGCGCCGCAGACTGCAGGCGCGCCATTATCCGGTTGGAACGGTCGACCACCGCCTGTGAGACCGATGGCGGATAGCCACAACCACAGCCAGCTTCCAGGTGAGGATCAGCCAGCTCCCATTCGACATTACCCAGGGTGGCCGTATGCTCCAGCACCCGAGTCGTGATTCCGGCAAAGGCCTCTGGTCCCGCATTGAACCAGTTGAAATCACCATTGAAGATCAGGCGCACGCGGCGGCCCGCATCCCGTTCTTCTTGAGCCATCCGTTCGATACGGTCCAGGGCCAGCGGATTGCCATAGAGGCCGCCGACCACGTAGAGCACGTCGGCCGCTGCAGGACCCGGGTCCGCGCAGAGCTCCTCCGGAGAATACCGATAATGCAGCGGACAGGTGCGTCCCGGATCACTCACAAGGCTTCACCGACACGGCGCCCGGCCAGCGACTGGACAACCAGGGGGATGAAGAAGCCCGCCGTGCAGATCAGCAGCCCCCAGGCATTGACACCCAGCAGCATGGCATAGTGCCCATCGCCAATAGCCCAACTGGGAGGGATCGCGCCAACCGTCATCAACACCCCCAACACCACACCACTCCAGAAACTCAGGTGGAAACTCCAGGGCGACCAACGAACAAACCGATAGAACAGGAACACCGGCGCCAACCCCATCACCATGGTACCGCTGACCGTGGTGGCCTTAAGGATGGCCGCGCCGGCGAACATCGGCAGGTTGCCGAGAATGGCGAATGCGATCATCACCAGCGCCCCGGTGCGGATACGCGGCGCCCTATCCTTGCCCCACCCCAGCAGCCGGGGCAAATCGATGGCCAGGGATTTCGACAGGGAGGTGAACGTCGAATCCAGCGTGGAACCTGCCGAGGTCATCATCACCACCGTCATCACAAAGAGCGCACCGATACCCAGGGCCCGACCCACCGCCGCCGGCGCATTACCTGCCGCATCGATGCCGGACAGCTGCGCATGGACACCCACCAGACTGAACACGAAAACGGCAATAAAACCGAGCACACCCGCGACGATAAAACTCTTCAGCATATGTCTTTCGTCACTGACGAACCCCCGGTCGGTCAACACCGGATCGTGAAAGGGGTAGCTGAAGATCTGCAACCCTGCGACCAGCAACAGGTCGAGACCGCTATTCATATGGAAAGACCCGGTGCTCAGAAGGGTGCCAAGAGGATGCTGCGGCAGAATGAGAAAGGCGACGGTTCCCACAAAGACCACGAACACCACCGCCTGGATCACATCCGTAAAGATCGAGCTGCGCAAACCGCCCTTGAGGCTATAGGCCAGCGTGAAAATCGTGAACAGGATAGCCGCACCATAATAGCTCGCCTGACCGGGCGCACCGAAATAGCCGCCGACCACCTCAGTATTGCTCCAGACCTCATTGTAGAGACGAATCAGAATGGCCACCGAAAACCCCACGGACGCCAGACGGCCGTAACGTGACGTCAGGAACTGGGTCAGGCTCTCTGCCCCTGTCTGGGTACGAATGAGGTAGATGACGTAACCGGCCACCGGTATGGAGAACCAGTAAGTGGCATAGGCAAGTCCGCCAACCACCCCATAGGTCGCCCCCAGGTTGGCCGCATTGGTGACCGATTTCGCAAAGATCCAGCTGATAAAGATACTCGCCATCAACGACCACTGACCGACCGGCCGCCCCTGAGCATCGGCCCCCCGGAAAAACGAAGCAGGACTGGTGCTGCGCGGCGACAGCACATACATCACCACGCCATAAACCAACAGAAAACCCCAGAAAAACAGCGTTTGCGTCGTCGTCATGCCCTACTTCCCATTCAAGGACCAGTCGTAATCGAGAAATTCCACGGGAACCTCCTGCTGCCGGATACGCTGGATCGCCGCCGGCTTTTGCGCCAGCACCTCCGCATAGCGGGCGAAGAGATCCTTGATGCCGTGAAAGCCGACGGCGTTGTTTTGCCAGTCATCGCCATACCAATCGAAGATCTTGGAGACCTGAAGCTCTCCCGCACTCGCGTTGTAGCGATTACGCGGCCGATCCCCCAAAAAGCGCCGCACGCTGTCGTTCAGCTGCGCATCCAGCCGGTCAGCTTCATAGGCCTCCGGCCTCAGGGCAGGACAGCCTTTGGAGGCACAGTTCAGCGCCATATGCACTCGCGGATCCCGATAAACCGGTCGGATCAGCTTATGCTCGACGTCATCCAACGTGCGCTTCCCGTCCAACAGGGTAAAGAAACGGATACTCCAGGGGCTGCTGAACCAGGACCCGATATCCTTGATCGATTTGATGCCGGGGTAGTGGCGCAGGATCAGATCAACCGTGAAGGCGTTGTAGGCATTGATCAGAAACGCCAGTTGCTGGTCCCGGGTCCAGCGTTCAAACGTCGCTTTCGGCACAGCGGACAAGGTCGCCAGATAGGCCTCCAGCGCCGGCTGATCCCGCTTGAAACCGGCATAATCCACCACCGAAGCATGGCCATCGCGAATCCAGGTCACATGCTTGCGCAACAACTGCGTCCAGGCGGCGTGGCTCTGATCAAAGCTGGCATAAGCTGGAAAACTCAGCCCCATGACCAGCAGAAAACTCCAGACAAGACGCATCAATGGTCCTCCGACGGCGTAGTGGGCGATGACACCGCGCTCCCGCCGAGACGCCAGCGATGATATCGCCCCAGCCAACCCAGGACCGACGCTGGCGCATGGGCACGCTTCCAGTTGCCTGCGGTATATTTCACCGCCTCGTTCCAGGTGGGGTAGGGATGAATCGTCGCCAGGATTTTGTTCAAGCCGATGCCATGCTTCATCGCCAGAATAAATTCGCTGAGTATCTCTGCCGCATGATCGGCCATCACGGTCACGCCGAGGATGCGGTCCTTGCCGGGTGGCGTAAGGACCTTGATAAAACCCTGTGCTGCGCTGTCCACAATGGCCCTGTCCAGGTCATCGAGATTGTAACGGGTGACCTCATAGGCAACGCCTTGTGCCTGAGCCTCCCGCTCGTTGAGACCGACGCGCCCCACTTCCGGCGCCGTAAAGGTCACCCAGGGAATCACCCGGTAATCCGCCTTGAAGCGCCGGAAACCGCCAAAGAGGCCGTTCACAGCCGCATACCAGGCTTGATGCGCCGCCGTGTGGGTGAATTGATAGGGACCGGCAACATCGCCGCAGGCGAACAGGTTGGGGTAGCGGACGCTGAGATCCTCCGCGACCGGCAAAGTGCCATTGCCGGCGGGTTCGATACCCAAAACCTCAAGCCCCAGCCCCGCCGTATTGCCCGCCCGGCCCACAGCCACCAGCAGTTGATCGAAGGGCAGGCGAACGTGCTCACCCCGGTGCTCGGTATAGAGCACCTTCTCACCATCCTCCCGCACGAATCGGGTAGCCCGATGGCCAAGCCGGACATCGATCCCGTCTTTCTGGAAGGCCACCAGTACCGCCGCCGAGACATCCTCGTCTTCCCGGCTCAGCAATCGGTCCCCGGCCTCCACCAGGGTGACAGCCACACCAAGACGGGCAAAGGCCTGGCTCAACTCGGCCCCGATGGGCCCGCCACCCAACACCAGCAACCGCTCAGGCTTTTTGCGCAACGACCAGATCGTATCCGACGTCAGCGGTGCCACGGACTCCAGCCCTGGAATCGGTGGAAGAAACGGGCGGCCGCCGGTCGCGATAACCGTCGAGCGGGCGCTGAGCCGGCGTGTTCCCGATGCCGTCGACACCTCCAGCTCCCAGGGGCTGACGAAGCGTGCCTCACCTTGAATACAATCCACACCCAACGCCGAATAGCGTGCAACGGAATCATGCGGCTCGACAGCCTGGATCACGGACTGTACCCGCTCCATAACCTGCCCGAATGGCACGTCCGGCTCCTGAGCCGGCAAACCGTAGCGGTCCGCGTGCCGGAACAGGTCCGCCACACCGGCCGAGCGAATCAATGCCTTGGAAGGGACACAACCGGTATTGAGACAGTCACCGCCCATACGATCCCGCTCGATCAGCCCAACCCGGGCCTTCACCGCCGATGCGATGTAAGCCGACACCAGCCCGGCCGAACCGGCGCCGATGACCAGAAGGTTGTAATCGAAACGCTTGGGCCGCTGAAACCCTCGATACAGTCGCGCACGCTGGAGGCGCGCGAGGACAAACTTGGCGACCAACGGGAATAGACCCAGCAGGGTCAACGACAGCAGCAACCCAGCGGACAGGATGTCTCTCGGCTGGGCAATCTGCCCAAGCTGCGTCCCCGCATTCACATAGATAAAGGTCCCCGGCAACATCGCCAATTGGCTGACAACGTAGAAGGTCCGCAACCGCAAACCGGTCAGCCCCATCACCAGATTGATAACGAAAAAGGGAAAGACCGGCACCAGACGCAGGCTCGCCAGATAAAAGGCACCGTCGCGCGCAATACCGGCATCGACCCGCTGCAAGGCTCGGGCATAGCGCCGCTGCAGGCCGTCACGGAACAGATACCGCGAAGCCAAGAAGGCGAGACTGGCGCCGACCGACGAGGCGAACGACACCATGATCAGCCCCCACGCGAGGCCGAACAGCGCACCACCGGCCAGCGTCATCACCGTCGCACCGGGCAGCGACAACGCGGTCACCAACACGTAGATCAGCATGAACACCGCCGTAGCGGTCGCAGGGTCCCCGGCGATCAATGCAGCCAACGAGGCCTGTTCCTGCTTGAGCCAGGCCAGAGACAGGTACTGCTGCAGGCCCAGTGCAAAGAAGGCGGTTATCGCCACGATCACCAGACCCAACAGCAAAGGTTTTCCCAATCGCGTCATCATTACCCTGTCTCATTTGCGGAGCGCGAACGCCCACCGAAGTCATTCCGCGGGAAGATCCCTTCGTAAGGGCACTGGAACCCACCACCCTCTTACGGAAAAAGTTTTCTATCAGATGGACCCGTGAGTCCGGAATTTGTTACAGCGCCGACTTTCCCGGCAACACCCCAGGGGAGGTGCGCATCGCTCTCCAAAGGTGCAAATAATCGGGCAGTGCAAGTAAGATGATGCCTCAGAAGCCCTCCAGACACCCAGCCCGGACGGAGGCAGACCGAACAGACCATACAAGGATACGCTATGGCCAAGGCAACCGGAGATGAATCCCCGGCAGATGCCCTAATCGAGGACACGCTGATTGCCGGTCTTCGTGCCGGTGACGCCAAGGCTTACCAGGATGCCGTGCGATGCTACTCCAGCGTGATGCTGGCCACGGCACGCGGCATGCTCGATCCGGCGGCCGCGGAAGATGTGGTGCAGGATACCTGGCTGGCCGTTGTCGACGCTATCCACAAGTTCGAAGGACGCTCCAGTCTCAAGACCTGGCTCTGTACCATCGTCGCCAACCGTGCCCGAAACCGCTTACGCAAGAGTTCGCGGGAAACGCTGACAGACATTACCGAATGGCTGGAACCCGATATGGCGGACCGCTTTGCCAGCGACGGTCACTGGGGTCAGCCGACCCGATCCTGGGGCCACAACGAAATCGAAAACCTGTTCGAACAGCATGCCCTGCAGGACTGCCTCGACAAGCACATCGAGCGACTGCCGGAAAATCAGCGGTCAGTACTAACCCTGACCGACCTGAAGCAGCTTTCCGCCGATGATGTCTGTAACATTCTGGAGATGTCTGCGTCTAATGTCAGGGTGGCCTTGCATCGTGCCCGACAACGTTTGTTTACGATGATCGAAGGATTTCGGGAGACCGGCGAATGCTAAAATGCCGAGAATTCACGTCACTGGCGAGTGAGTATGTCGACGGGCAATTGTCCCCGTCGCGGCGTTTCGCCATGCGTTTTCATCTCCTGATCTGCAATCACTGCCGGCGCTTTATCCGCGGATGGCGCCAGACAGTGGACATCCTCAAGCGGCTTGAGCGCAGTCAGGCAGAGCCCTCAGAAAGCCTGATCACACGAATTGACGACGCACTGGCCCAACGGCTGGCGGAAAGAACACATCCCCCAGGCGCCGGATAGAAACACGCGAGATAACGCTCATTTTGTTCCAGTTTCCGTGACAGTCTTTCCCCAAGGGAGCAGTATTTCATCGAAAACTGAAACGGTAGAATGGGCCTCTAGTGCATATAGGAGGTACGGCGTGTCAAAAGCCTATTTCGTGTCTCATGGCTCCCCCATGACAACGGTCAGCCAACATCCCGTTCGCGCTGAGTGGAAGGCGCTCGGGGAGCAGATCGCCAAGCAGGCTCCGGCAGCCCTGATCGTGGTTTCCGCCCACTGGACAACCACCGATCCGACGATCGGCGTGCGTTCGCATTTCGATGCCTTCCATGACTTCTACGGTTTCCCTGACCGGCTCTATCAGCTGCGTTACGAAGCCAGGGGCGCACCGGAAACGGCGGAGGCCCTGGCAGAACACCTGGCCGCCAGCGGCCTGCCAATCGCTATCGATGAAAAACGCGATCTCGACCATGGCGCCTGGGTGCCCCTGCGTGACATGCCGGCCCTGAGCGACGTACCTGTCATCCCCGTGTCAGTCCAGCCACAGCGCTCGCCCGCCTGGCATATCGATCTGGGCCGGCAGTTGGCCGGTTTTGGCGGAAACTGTATCGTCCTGGGCTCGGGCAGCGTCGTACACAACCTGCGTACCATCGACTTCAACGAACAGGCGCCGGTTGCGGATTGGGCGGCCGCTTTCGCCGATAAGGCCGAACAGCTGATTCGGCATGGTGACCAGGACGGCCTGATCCACCTTTCCCAGCATCCGGACTTCCACCATGCCCATCCCACACCGGAACATTGGTATCCGCTGCTGGTGGCCGCTGGCGCTGGTGGCACCACAGGCGCGGCCTCCTACCGGGGCTGGGCACACGGCACCCTGACCATGGACAGCTACCGCTGGCCGGTATCGGCCTGACACCCGGTCAGGCGCGTTTGCGCTGTTCGACGTAAGCGGTGGAATCGGCCACCACCGAAAGCACCGTCTGCAGTTTGTCCAACTGCGCCATCAAGGTGCCGATCGGACGCGTGCCGCGCACGATCAGCGCCAGATCGATCAGGCCGTCCGCGAGGTCGGCCTTCATCGACTCGATACCAAAACCACGGATACGAATCACCTGCAGGGCTCGCTCAAGAGCGGCGGGCTCTGCCTGCATCTGGAACTGGATCTGATGACACTCTGCGGCCTTGTCGGATTGCGGGTTCATGACGTTGTCCTTGCATGCTGGGTTTGGGTTTTGATCTGCGACTGAGGCTTACCCTCAATCATGTCGAGGTTGGCTTCGCCGGGTTTGACGATGGGCCAGACGTTGTCCTGACGCTGAATCGCCACGTGCAGCAGCATGGGCCCGGGATAGGCCATCAGCGTTTCGATACCACGGCGAATCTGGTTGGCCTGGCAAATATCCAGATGAGGGATATCAAAGGCGCGAGCCATGGCGCCGAAATCCGGGTTGTCGGACAAATCGATCTCGCTTTCCCTCCCCTCGTAAAACAACTCCTGCTGTTGACGCACCATCCCCAGGCACTGGTTGTCGAGGATGATCATTTTTACCGGCAGCCGATATCGTTTGATCGTCGCCATCTCCTGCGCATTCATCATGAAGGAGCCATCGCCGCTGACATTGATCACCATTGTCTCGGGCGATGCCATCCGGGCACCGATTGCCGCAGGAAGACCAAAACCCATGGTGCCGAGGCCGCCGCTGGTCAGATGCTGACGGGGATGATCGAAATCGTAGTACTGGGCCACCCACATCTGGTGCTGCCCCACGTCGCAGCTGATGATGGCCCGGCCGCCGGTGATACGGGACAGCTGGCGAATGAACGCCGGTCCGCTGATCGGCGCCTCCGGCGCATCGATACTCATTGGCTGGAAACCGTATTGCGCCCTCCAGCTCCGACACTGGGATTGCCATTCAGACAGCGCCAACGGCATCGACAATGCTGCCAATATGACGCTCAGGTCGCCTCTCAGGGCGATATCCGCCTCTCTCAGTTTGCCCAACTCGGCTTGGTCGCCATCGATATGGATCAGGCCCGCATTGGGCGCAAAGGTCTCGATCCGGCCGGTCGCCCGGTCATCCAACCGGGCCCCCACCACTATCAACAGGTCGCACACATCCACCGCCATGTTCGCAGCCCGTGAACCGTGCATTCCGAGCATGCCGAGACGATTGGCGTTTTCCAGCCCGGCATTGCCAAGACCGTGCAGGGTTTCCACGTTGGGCAGGCCTGTCGCATTAGCAAAAGCCCGGAACGCGTCAATGGCGCCGCCCAGTTTGATGCCGCCGCCGCTATACAACAGGGGACGTTTCGCCTGCCTCAGCATTTGCCGTGCACGTTCGAGCGCTTTCTCGTCCGGTTGACGCGGGGCGGCGATGGAAGGCACATAAACCTCCGGGGATTCCGCTGCCTGCAACAACACGTCCTTGGGGACGTCGATCCAGACCGGGCCCGGCCGCCCGCTCGTCGCCAGATCGATGGCCTCATCCATAATGCGGGGCAGTTCGTCAGCCTCCGTCACCAGATAGCTGTGCTTGACGATGCCCAGCGTCATCCCCAGCACATCGGTTTCTTGAAACGCATCCGTGCCGATGAGGCCACTGGCAACCTGGCCGGTGATCACCAGCAGGGGCACCGAATCCCGATGAGCGTCGGCAACCCCGGTGATCAGATTGGTGGCACCCGGTCCGGAGGTGGCGATACAAACACCCAGTCGACCGCTGGCCCGGCTATAACCCCCGGCAGACAGGGCGCAGGCCTGCTCATGGCGGCATAGCACATGGGCGACATCGCTTTCCACCAGGGCGTCGTACAAGGGCATGATGCAGCCGCCCGGGTAGCCGAAAACCGTGTCGATCCGGTGGCGCCGAAACGCCTCGATAATGTGTTGTGCGCCGTTCATGACGGAGTCCTTCCTCGCTGGTGTTGCATTTTGGGTTGGCCCAGAAACGAGAAACCCCCCGGACCTTTCGGTGCGGGGGGCTTCTGGGATGCTGTCGGTCAGCTATCTCTCATCCACGCGTAAGCCCCCCGGGCGGCACGACGACCACCAGGACCAGGTTCACGACAAGGACGAGCACGTTTTTGATCATGGGTTTTCTATTCGACCCTAAAGATTGGCTGACAATTGACCAGAGAATAATCAAGCCCTTTCACGGGCGCAACACTTTTATCGCCGAATCTGGCGCGAAAACGGCCTCCAGGGTTCCCCGACACTGAAAACGAGAGATCGGTCGGGTTTTGGCCGTCCTAACTACGCGTCAGATGCCGGATGATCTCCTGATGCTTCGGATACTCCTGCGTCAGCCGCTCCCGCTGCCCCAGCTCGAAATCGGAAAATTCGAAACCCGGCGTCACGGTACAGGTCACCAGTGCATATTTATCGCCCTGCGCCAGCTCTGCGGCAAACCAGGTAAATGGCGGTACCGCGAGGGTCAACACCCCATCCGGCCCCAGGCGGGTCGTCGTCAGTTTACCGTTGACGTCGATACGATGAACCCGCAGGACGCCGCCACTGTGCCAGTGCCAGAGCTCATGACTCGATAGCCGATGCCAGGCGCTGAAATCACCCTGCTCCAACAGATAATAAATCGCCGTCATCGTCGGGCGCGGGCCCCGTGACGTATTCACCATAACGGGACTGGTAAACAGTCGCCGGTAACGACCGCCTTCCGGATGGACTTCGAGTTGCAGGCTTTCGATGAGTTGCTGGGCCGACATAATGGCTGACCCCAATGGGGAAATTGACTTCCAGTCTACGGGAGATCGCCCCTCAAAATCGACGGGGGAAGCATCATTTTTGTGCTTCCGCCTCCACGGACGCCTGAGGACTGACCGCCATTTCCTGCAGCTGATACAGGTGGCGATAGAGACCTTCTACCCTCAGCAACTCGCGATGCGAGCCCTGCTGGACAATCTCACCCTGGTGCAAGACGACGATGCGGTCCGCGGCGGTAATGGTGGACAGGCGATGGGCAATCACCACCTGCGTCACCCGCCCACGCAGGTTTTCGAGGGCCTGCTGGATACGTCGTTCCGTGTGGCTATCGATATGGGCCGTGGCCTCATCGAGAATCAGCACCTTCGGTTGACGGGCCAGCGCCCGGGCCAGGCAGATCAGCTGTCGCTGACCGGTGGACAGGTTCTGCCCGCGCTCTCGCAGCGGCGTATGGTAACCCTGGGCCAGTCGCTCGACCCAATCGTCGAGCTGTGCCGCCCGCCCCGCCTCGGCAATAGCCTCGTCCGTCAGCGGCAGTCCCAACGCAATGTTATCGGCGATAGTGCCGTCGACGATGAAGGGGTCCTGCAACACCGGCACCACAGCCCGGCGCAAGGGGCCCTCGGCCATCTCCGCCAGCGGCATACCGTCGATACGAATATCCCCCTGATCCGGACGGTGGAATCGCAGCAACAGACTGGCCAGGGTGCTCTTGCCGCTACCGGTATGACCGACAATGGCCACGAACTCGCCCGCACGGATATCGAGATCGATATTTTTCAGGACCGGCTGCACCTTGTCGTAGCTGAAGCTCACATCATGAACGGCAATATGTCCCTCCGTAACCGGTGTCGCCGTTCCCCCGTGCGTTGGCGGTGCTGCCGCCATCAGCCCGAAAATCCGTTGACCCGCCACCAGTGCCTGTTGCAGCAGGTTGAGCCGCTGGGTCATCTCCACCATGGGTTCGGTAAAGCGATGGACGTAATTGATAAAGGCATAGATCACCCCGATCTCAGCCACATGCTGCAGGGCGTGATAGCCGAACACTGTCAGCAGGCCGGCCAGAACCAGCATGTCGAAGAAGTTCATCAGCGCCCGCAGCATGATGCCATCCAGGGTGACGCTGCGCAGCCGGGTCTGGTAATGGGCATCGACAGTGTCATCGAACTCACGGCGGAAGCGACGCTGCTGGTTCAATGCCTGAATCAGCCCCATTGCCTGCAGCGATTCGTTAAGCCGGGTATTGATATCGCTGACCAGTTGCCGGGCCCGCTGGAAAATCGGGGTACTCATCCGCTGGTAGGTCCACATCGCCGCCAGCATCAGCGGCATGATGGCAACGGCCACCAGCATCAATCGCCAGTCGAGCAGCGCCATGGCGATAAAGATGCCGATAATCAGCAGGCTGTTCTGGATGGTGGTGGCAATCACCTGCACGAACAGATCCTTCACCGCCTCCGTATCATTGGTGATACGCGATACCAGGCTGCCCGTTGGCGTGTGATCGAAAAACGCCAGCGGACGACGCAGGATACCCGCAAACAGTTCGTTGCGAATCCTTTCCACAGCACCCAGGGCGATACGACTGAGCAGGATCGCCTGGATATAGCGGGCGGCCGCCGATATCGCGTAAACGGATAAATAGATGACCGACAGGAGTACCAGCGGACTGGTCGGGAAGTGCCCCGGGGTCAGGTAGTTGTCGATGAAACGCTTGATCAGGTAAGGGCCTGTCACGTCACCCGCCGTTGCCACCATCAACAGGCCGACCGCCCACAGCCAGCGCCGTTTGTCCGGCCGGCTGTAACTGAGCAGTCGCGTCAGGACACGACGCCGCTTCATTTCAGATTCAACGGCCTTCATGAACTTGCTGCTCCAGTTTCTGCCAGGCGTGCGTGCGGGCGTACCAGCCATCCAGGGCCAGCAGATCGGTGTGCGTCCCCTGTTCGGTAATACGGCCGGCTTCCAACACGATGATCCAGTCCGCGTCTTCCACGGCACTGAGACGATGGGTGGCAATCAGGGTGGTAATGCCGCGCCGCGCCTCCCGCAGGTGTCCCAGGATCTGGCGTTCGGTTTGTAGATCGACGGCCGACAGGGCGTCATCGAGAATCAGTGCAGGCGCCTCCCGCAACAGGGCTCGGGCGATGGCGATCCGCTGCTTTTGCCCGCCGGAAAGGGTAACGCCCCGCTCACCGACCAGGGTATCGTAGCCATCGCTGAAACGCTGAATATCCTCGTCCACCGCAGCCAGCGCCGCCGCGCGCACCACTTCTTCGCGGCTGGCGTCGGGTCGTGCCAGCGCAATGTTATCGGCCACGGACATGGAGAACAGGAAGGAGTCCTGTGGCACATAGGCAAAGGTGTCGCGCAGGGTACTCTGTCTGTATTCGGCGATGTCATGGCCGTTGAGCAGGATATGGCCCGCCTGGGGCTCATAAAGGCGCAACAGCAGGCTGAACAGCGTCGTCTTACCGCAACCGACGGGCCCGACGATGCCAAGCGTCTGCCCGGACGTCAGCGCGATATCGATATGGCTGAGCGCACAGAGCGACTGCTCCGGATAAGCAAAGCGCTCGACCTGCAGCGCTAACGCCACTTTCTCAGGCGCCGCTCTTTGCCCGGTGTCCGCAATCGGCTCCTCGGTGTTGAGGACATGCTGGACCCGCTCGTAGGCCGCACTGCCACGCTCGACGATGTTCAGCAGCCAGCCAAAGGCGAACATGGGCCAGATCAGGAAGCCCAGATACATGGTAAAACTGGTCAGGTCGCCCAAGGTCAGTCGCCCCTGAGTAATCAGCCAGGCGCCAAAGCTTACCGCCAGGAAGAACGACGCGCCCATCGTCACGACGATCACCGGCTCGTACTTGCCATCGGTGCGCGCCACGGCCAGATTGGCCTCGGAGGCGGAACGCACCAACCCGGCAAATCGCTCGCCTTCAGCGGCCTCACGACCGTAGGCCTTGATGGTTCGGATTCCGGAGAGCGCCTCCTGCACATGATCGTTGAGATCGCCGAAGCGATTCTGCGCCTGGAAAAAGTCGCGATGCATGGCGTTGCCGAAGCGGTACATGAACACCGCCATAATCGGCCAGGGCAGCAGTGCCACCAGCGTCAGCTGCCAGGAGATCAGGGTGGTCATCAGGATCAATACGACAACGCCGGTCAACAGGCCGTCGATCATGGCCAGCACACCCTCACCGGCGGTCATCTGCACTGCCTCGATGTCGTTGGTGGCCCGCGCCATCAGGTCGCCGACCTTGTGACGCTGATAGAAAACCGGCGACAGACGGGACAGGTGCTCGTAGAGACGCTCCCGCAACAACGCCGACAGGCGCAGGGAAGCCCCAAACAGCCAGATACGCCAGAACACCCGCAGGACATACACCACGACCGCCAACAGCGTCAGACCACCGCCGACCCAAGCCAGTTCGCGACCTGTCAGGGTGTGGGACTGAACACGGTCGATCAGCCACCCGGTCACCCGCGGCGGCACCATCGACAGCAACGCCACACTCAGCAAGGCCAACACCGCCTTGCCATAGCGCCAACGCTCCAATCGAAAAAACCATCCCAACCGCCAGAATATGGACACAACCACTCTCCTCGATTCAGGCGCCATTGTACGAGCATTCGACGGTTTTGGCCGAATCGGAAATTATGCAAGTATCAAAGGAAGGACAGTACTTGCTGAGGGATACCGCCGCACATTATAGTAGCGCGGTCTTCATCTCCTTAGAGCGGGAGTAGCTCAGTTGGTAGAGCATCAGCTTCCCAAGCTGAGGGTCGCGAGTTCGAACCTCGTCTCCCGCTCCAATAAGATCAAATAGCTGCGCACCACTTTATCGCCCCAACATTTGCCCACTCGACACAATGTGTTTTCGATCTGCGAAACCCAGCAACAATGGGAAAACAGCCGAACTTTGACATTGTCCTTTTCCGCTCGCCCACTGTCGGCTTCTTTTACATATCTATTTTTAGCAGTAGCCAGATCCATATTTATTAAACTGTTTTAAATAAACAATCTTTGTTCTCGTACAATTTTTGCTTGACGCGTTGCGGCTGCATTGTTCGCTCGACTTCGTGGCAGAGTCGAACGAATAAGCAATGGATGAAACGAGGAAAGGACGAGGAAAGCACAATGAAAAAAAAATCTCTTCTGTCAGCGACGCTGGCCTTGGGAATGGCTTTATCACTATCGGCTCACGCAACCGTGATCAATTTTTACCAAGCCGGGAGCGACCAGCAAACACTTGGCTTTAACTATAATTTCGGCGGCATTGTGGCTTCCGCTTTCAGCTTTACCTATGACGCCCCTTCAGCCCCGGATTTCAATAACATAAAGTGGCAAAACGCGAACCTGTACCAAAGTAACTTAAACCACGGGCTCTCAGAGGCAGGCTTAGGCGTCACTAGAGGCAATGGTCCAACCGAGTTTGGCTCAACGACTTGCAACGATGGACAAACCCGAGAAATCAACTGCAATGAATTCATTCGACTCGATTTCTCTAATCTCGCCAGCAATAGTGACTTCCTGACTCAAGACATAGCGGTGACGCTGGCATCTGTACAAACCGGAGAGACGGCCACGATCTATCTTGGCCATCCTAATCATGGCAACGCAACAACCGCGGGCTCAGTCATTGGCTCGGGCAATACCATCCAAACCTTAGGGCTATTCAATGGCTCTGCACTGCTTGGCGGCGCCAATAACCTTTACATCGTCGGCGGTAAAAGCGACGTGTTGTTGCAATCAATTTCTGCTGTGCCAGAGCCTGGCACCCTGACCTTGATGGGCTTGGGGCTACTGGCACTCGGTATCGCGGCCAAACGCAAGCGCAACAGGGTAGCTTGAGCAACCGCACAGGCCTTGGGCGAAGCACTTCTCGCTCAAGGCCAACCCATCGGGCCATGCACCCCAAAATGCTTACGTCTTCGCGCCGCCAACCGGTTTAAGCCCCCCTTGCATCCCAGTCTTCGCCCGCTGAAACACTCCTTCTTTGGTGGACGCTATACAGGCTCAAGTCAGCAGGGATCGATGAGCACCCGACGGCCTCGAATCAATCAGCCGGTCATCTACCACAGCGTAAAATGGCAAATAAACCTAAAGGACCGTCGAAGATCGCAGCAGGCATGACACAGTCTGGGCGAGCCCCTGGTCCATCAGGAGTATATCTAGCCAGATTTATCGTAGGGGCCTGGGAGGGATCAGGCCGAAATATCTTCGTCCTGCTCAACATCTTGATGGAACCACAGAGACCCGACACCATCTGCGAGTCACTTTGCCTCCGCCATAAAAAATCCCGGACAATGCCGGGATTTTTCAAAGCAGCAGGTATTCGTTCGTATCAGCTTGCCATCGAGCGGCGACGAGCGGCGAAGCTAAGACCGAACAGACCCAGCCCCATCAGGGCAAGCGTGCCCGGCTCCGGCACTGCATGCGCGTCCAGTGCACCGAGGTAGAACTGCGTGCCGCTGTTACCGAAACTGTTCGGGCTGCCGTCAGCGACGCGGAAGGCGAATTCCTTGCCGGTCAGACTGGTCGAGATTGCGCCGCCCAGCAACATGGAGGTGAAGCTACTGCCATCGACGGCGACCGCAAAATAATCGTTCTGGCCAAAATAGGTCCCGTGAGTGGCGTTACGGAAGTTCAGGGTTGTCAGCGTCACAGTCTGATCGAAAACAATCTTCAGCAGTTCGTTGGCACCGACGTTGTCATCTGAACTGCCATTACAGTTTGAGGTTTTGCACACACCCAAACCTGCGTGGCCATAATCCAGATAGGCATAGTACTGGGTACCGGTTACAGGATATTGCTCGCCACTGGCAGACAACGTGAGGCCACCCTGGGTCCAGTCGAAACTCGGAGAGTACGAGGTATCCTGGTGAAGAGAGTCGGCATAGCTGGCAAAGTCGAATACCGTAGCGCTTGCCCCCTGAGACATCAGCAAAGCACCCACAAAAAGAGCAGACAACTTGAACAACGTTTTCATGGTCGGATTCCGTCAATAGGATGTTTTTTTATCGGGCGGCAGGCTTATAACGTTTTCGCCTATTCGCAATGACGCCATGAAATACAAAATATGAACCATAAATATTTTATTTATTTAAAATCAATCAGATAAAAACAAAAATCTTGCCACTAAATTCCCCTTTACACCTGCACTGTAAAATTCACCGACACTCACACAGCACCCAAAAGAAGGTCTGCGAATTCTCTGCGCCTCACCCTGACGGCGTCTGCGGAACCCCTTCAAGCGCTTCGCGCTGCCGATAATCGTCATAGGATGCCTGTGCCGCCAGGGCCCGCTCTGGCGGCCCGAACATCTGCCCCAGACGCTGCCGCCAGGTCAGTCCCGGTCGCATGGCGTCACGGAAGAGATCCCCCCATTCGTGCAAATTCAGCGTCAGCGGATTGTGGGTATGAATCTGATTGACGATCCCATATTCGGGCGGGTCCTCCGGATCTTCTTCCACAAAGGTGCCGAATAGCCGGTCCCAGATGATCAGGATGCCGCCGTAGTTGCGGTCGATATATTTCGGATTCCGTGCGTGATGGGCACGATGGTGCGACGGCGTGTTGAAGATCCACTCCAGCCAGCCCAGTTTGGGTACGGCCTGCGAATGCACGAAGAACTGATAGGCCAAGCTGATGCCGACGCTGAATATCACCGCCTCCGGAGGGAAACCCACCAAGACCACCGGAATCCAGAACAGCCACATGCCGGACACCGGGTAGGTGATGCTTTGGCGGAACGCCGTGGAGAAATTCAGGCGCTCGGAGGAGTGGTGCACCACATGCGAGGCCCAGCACCAGCGGATGCGATGTGACGCCACGTGAAAGAAGTAATAACAGAAATCCTGCACCAGGAAGAGCAGCAGAACCGACCACCAGGCAAACGGAATATCAAACAGCCGCCAGGCGAAAAAGGCATGATAGATCACCAGGATCGCGACGGCACTAATGGCATCGCTTACCTGATATGCGGCGGCCAGCGTGATGTTGCTCAAGGTATCGACACCACTGTAGCGTGCGCTATCCGGCAGATCGGAGCGTGTCTTCAAGTGGCGATACTCCATCAGCATCACCAGCAGGAAAATGGGTCCAAGGCCCAGTAGCAGGTATTGGGGATCGAAACCCAGCGCTCGGGCAATATCGAATGACGGCATAGTGATCCTGTGCATTTGGGCGCAAGTGACTTTGCCTGCGCCTGTTATAGTTTAGAGTCAGCAGCTGTTTCACACGCACCTTTCTTATTACTATTCAGGTGAACGGAACACACTGCATCTTTTTCAAGCTTAACCATTAGGTCGAAAACCCTCTTGGCGAACGACGACACGACAATTGATACGGCACGACAACCGACGGAAACTCCGCAGGTAAACGCACTGTACCTGCGCGGGTTACGCGACTATCTGCGTCAGCATGGGCTTGACGTCGCCGCCTTCATGCGGCCTTTCGGGCTGGAGGAGGAACTCTTCGACGAACCGCGGCGGCGCCTGCCTGCATCGCTTTATGAAGAGCTAATGGTCACTGCCGGACAGTTGGCGGAAGATCCCGACGTCGGGCTGCATGTCGGTGAGCACATCCGCCCGGGTCATTACGGGGTATTGGGCTTTGCCTGCATGGCCTGCCGTGAAGTCAGCCAAGTATTCCGCCGTCATCAGCGCTATGAAACGCTGGTGGCGAATATCGGCGTTTCACGCTATGAAGCCCGCGGCGATCAGATGCACCTGATCTGGGACACCGGCGCCGGCCATTTCAACCGCGTGGTCTTCGACGAAACGCTTGCCAGCTGGATCACCTTCGCCCGCTGGCTGGTGAGCGAGCCGCTGGCGCCGACGCTCATTCGCCTGCCCTACCCTCAGCCTGCCAACACTGAAGAGCACCGACGCATCTTCGGCTGCGACCTGGAGTTTGACGCCCCACTGGCCGAAGTCGTCTTCCCGCTGGATTACCTGTCAATGCCGCTGGCCCAGTCCGACCCGGAACTGTCACGCCTGATGGACCGGCGCGCCGATGTCGAGCTGGCGTCATTGGGGGGCGACGAATGGATAGGGCGGGTTCGGCGCCAGATCATGGATCTCCTGGCAGAAGGCGAAGTCTCGCTGGGACAGGTGGCAAAACGGCTGTCGATTTCCGAAAGGGCGCTTCAGCGGCGACTGCAGGAACGCGGCTTCAGCTACCAGCAGGTTCTGGAAGACACACGGCGTACCCTGGCGATCGAATACGTCAGCAATCCCACCCTGACACTGGCCGAAGTCGCCTTCCTCTTGGGTTTTGCCGATCAGTCGGCCTTCAATCGCGCCTTCCGCAACTGGACCGGCGAGACGCCGGGGCAGCACCGCCGACGTCACGCTGACGCCTAGGACGCCTCTGGCCGAGGCTCAGTGAAGTTTCAGGCGCGGATGCAGGACACGTCCGATCCGGTCTCCGAGCCAGATCAGGCCCGTACGGAAGATCCCATGCAAGGCCACCTGATGCATGCGGTAGAGCGCAATGTAGAACAGGCGGGCGACACGACCTTCAATCATCATACTACGCCCGGACAGGTTCCCCATCAGGTTGCCCACGGTGCTGTAGCGGCTGAAGGAAATCAGCGACCCGCGATCATGATAGACATAGGGCAGCAACGGCTTGCCCTGCAGCCGGTTGATCAGGCTATGGCTGAGTGTCGTCGCCTGCTGGTGAGCCGCCTGCGCACGCGGCGGCACCGGACGCTCAGTGCCCGGCTGCGGACAGGACGCGCAATCGCCAAAGGCAAAGATATCCATGTCCTGCGTGGTGCTGAGATCCTGATTGACGATCAACTGGTTAGCCCGGTTGGTCTCCAGCCCCGCCAAGCCTGCCAGAAACTCAGGCGCCTTGATGCCGGCACACCAGACCCGCATCTCGGCCGGGACCTGGGTGCCATCTTTCAGGATCAGGCCATCCTCACCGACCGAGGCGACCGGATTTCCGGTAACCACCTCGATATCGAGCCGCTCCAGCTCCCGGGTAGCCGCGGCCGACAGGCGTTCCGGCAACGCCGGCAGAATGCGTCCGGCAGCCTCGACCACAGTTATACCGATATCCTTGGATTTCAGGTGTTTCATGCCGTAGGTCGGCAACTCACGGGACGCCAGACGCATCTCTGCCGCCAGTTCCACGCCGGTCGCACCAGCGCCGATGATGGCAATGCGCAAGCGGCCATCCTTCTGATGTTCAACTTCATAGTTGTGCTGCAAAAAGGCATTGAGCAGCAGGTGATGGAAGCGGCGCGCCTGGGCGAGGCTGTCGAGAAACAGACAGTGCTCCTGAGCGCCCGGCGTTCCGAAGTCGTTGGCGGTGCTGCCCACGGCGATCACCAGGGTGTCATAGTCGATATGACGCTCCGGCACGACCTCTCGTCCGTCCTCATTTGTGACCGGCGCCAGCAGGACCTGCTTTTTCTCACGATCCAAGCCCGTCATCCGCCCCAACTGGAACTCGTAATGGTTATGGCTGGCATGGGCACGGAAGTTCACGGCATTGACCTCGGCGTCCATCGAACCGGCAGCCACTTCATGCAGCAGCGGCTTCCAGACGTGGGTGAGAACGGCATCGATCAAGGTGATACGGGCCTTGCCTCGCTTACCCAGGCGCTTACCCAGACGCGTAGCCAGTTCGAGACCACCGGCCCCGCCGCCCACGATCACAATATGGTGCTGTGCGTTCATAAAAGTCTCCAATGAGATTGCGACAGCCAAGCACTCTCGGAGAAAAAGTGCTTGGCTCTCGGGATCCCGACAGGAACACACCGGATTTGAGCGAATCAGCGGCCGGCAACGTAGAAATGCGAACCGGCGCACATTGTAGCGGATCAAGAAGGCGAAAGGGGGCTCCCGCTGTTGCGGGTTATACTGTGCCGTCAAACAGCGCCAAGTCGCACCCGATACTACGTTCCCAAAGAGGAGACTCTCATGACCGAAGCGCAACCTCTCGGTCACCGTATCGTCCATCAAGAGCGAAACGGTTTGCGCCACGTGCACGAAATCTTCTACCCGGAAACCGCAGGAGCCTGTCCCGGCATCCTGATGACGCCCAACTTTTTCGGCCCCAGCGACAGCGCCCGAGAGCATGCCCGCAGCATCGCCCGCCACGGCTATACGGTCATGATGGTGGATATGTTCAGCGAGTCGGTGCGCCCCCAGGATCGCGCTCAAGCGGTCGACGCCATCACTCCGCTACTGGGCGATCACCTGGAAATGCGAGCGCGGATTCGGGCGGCTCTGGACTGCTTCCGTCGCGAAGCCGCGGATCGCCTGACAGGGCCTGACCACATCGCTGCCGTAGGTTTCTGCTTCGGCGGCTGCGTATCCCTGGAGCTTGCCCGCGACGGCGCCGACTTGCGCGCCGCAATCTCCTTCCATGGTCGCCTGACAACACCGAATCCCGCCGATGCGCGCAAAATCCGGGCGCCGATCCTGGTGCTGCATGGTGCCGAGGACCCGGGCGTCACTCAGGACAGCGTTTCAGGCTTCATTCGCGAAATGCGGGAGGCCGAGGTAGACGACTGGCAATTGGTCCAGTACAGCAAGACCGTACATTCCTTCACCGAGCCCAGCGCGAACATTCCGGGCCAGGCGGAATACAACCCCCGCTCATCCCGCCGGGCCTTCGCCCTGATGTATGCCTTACTGGATGAGGTCTTCGCCGCTTAAACCGGCAGGCATCGCGCCGGCCTCCTCCGGCATGGTGCCATGAACGCACCCGATGTGGGCCGGTCGCAACCACAGGACCTCCCAGCGGCAGGAACATCCATGAGCCAAGACGATACCCCGTTTAGGGGAGCCCCGAAACAGAATGCTATGATGCCTTAAAGGAAAACGCGTCGTGACCGGGATCGAAAGGCCGGATTGAACCGTAACCCAGGGCTGCCGCGCCAGGGATTTCCTGGCGGTTTTCCCCCGTCTCTGCAATGACTTCAGGGAGGCCCGTTATGACATTTTCACGCAGGCCTGCATTGCGGCAACACCGAAAAATCGGTGCCAACCGGGAAGGCCGGGACTTTGTCGTGGGAGATATACACGGCCAGATGGGCCGACTCCGCCAGCGTCTGGATGAGGTAGCATTCAGCCCGGAGCGGGACCGCCTCTTCGCCGTGGGCGACCTGGTCGATCGCGGCCCGGAAAGCGCAGCAGTCCTCGACCTGCTGGAGCTCCCCTGGTTTTTCAGCGTGGCCGGCAATCATGAAATGATGCTGCTGGACAGCCTGACCCGGCCCGACATTGCCCACATACATCGCCTCAACGGCGGCGAATGGTTCCATGCGCTGGAGCGGGAACATCAACTGATTCTGGCGGACAGGATTCTCCAGCACTGTACGCTCACGCTGACCATCGACAGCCCTTCCGGCACAGTGGGACTGGTCCATGCGACAGCGCCCTCCGACTGGCGGGTACTGGAGGACACGCCTCTCGACCCCGCGCATCAGGATACACTGCTGTGGGACCGGGAAGATTACCGCCGCGCCCGTCAGGCCCCAGACACCCTATTCCCGGTCAGGAACGTCGACTGGGTCGTGCAGGGCCACGTTTCCTGCGAGAAACCCGTCCGCGCCACCAATCGCTGCTGGATCGACACGCTGTATCGCGGCAACGGCCTGACACTGGCCCCATTGAGCGACCTGCACCGCCTCAAGGATCTTGCGAAAGCCCGGAACGGATAGCCGGAGAAGAGCCTCTAGCAGGATTCGGTTGCCCACTGCGCCGGCACAGTGTCCCCTGGCCGGGCGTTGGAGAACCACTGTAAAGCCGCCGCGGTATCCGGCATGTTCTCTGCCGGCGCCCAGGCCGCAAAATCCTCGGGCGACGGTTGGACGTAAGGACCGGGTTTGACTTCCAGCGCCTGGGTTCCAGGCGCGAAACAGACAAGGGTGTGCCAGGTGTTCGGTGGAATCTCGGTCACACGGGTTTGATCCGCCGCCAGTTCGACACGATCCAGCACCGTCCCGGTATCATCGAAAATCAGCAGGCTGAGATGCCCTTCCAGCAGCGTGAAACACTCCCACTTCCCTGCATCCGAGTGGCGATGGGGCCGGATATAGGTCTCCGGTTCGAAGGCGATGAACAGACGCTGAACCGGATCCTCCAGTTCCGCGTGAATATTCTTGTGGCTACGAAGGCGTGGCGACTGCCGAGCCTGGGTGGATAGATCGTTCAGGTCTTGCTGGGTATATTGCTTCATGATCACTTCCCGGTGTTGCCGAGTCCGATAGGGAGGCTATATTTAAAGGGTTCGAGCCTGCACCTTGGGCCACTCGATTCGAAGTTGCCCATGATAGCCGAAGGACATCTCTTTCGGCATGTTAGTAGGGCGGCGAATGTCGGACAGGTCTGGCAACAACGGCTCTGACAGACTGGTGATGAACAACGTATTGTGACGGGGTTGACGGAACCATGCGAGTTCCAGGCATTATCGCCATCACGCTGCTGATGGCATCCATGCTCGCCCATGCGGGAGTGGACAGAGTACTGGTCAAAAAATCGGAACGCCGCCTTTATCTGATGGAAAACGGCAAGGCCATCGAAAGTTTCGAGGTTTCCCTCGGCGAACACCCCCTTGGACAAAAGTATTTCGAAGGCGACCAGCGGACCCCCGAAGGAACCTACATCCTGGACTGGCGCAACCCTCACAGTCGCTTCTACAAGTCCATTCATATTTCCTATCCCACAGCGCCGGAAATCCGGAAAGCCGAAGCCTGGGGCATGGACCCCGGCGGCGACATCATGATTCACGGCCTGCCCAATGATGCGGGCAAGTGGGCCTTCGCCTTCAAGGGGCTGGACTGGACCGACGGCTGCATTGCAGTCAGCAATCAGGCAATGGATGTCATCTGGCATGAGGTTCCGGACGGCACACCCATCACCATCATGCCCTGAGTGATCAGAGCCGCAGGCGACCTTGGTCGCAGACGGAAAACTTTCTTCGACGCCCGGCTTTCTGTATAAAAGTCATCCAGATCAAGAAAATGCTCGAAACATGTTACTGTGGTAGGGACAAACCCTTATCCAGGTTTCCGGCTGCGAAGCCAATGCTCTAAACTGGGTGCCGTGATTCGTTGGCGCCCAACGCCGCGGAAAGAGGTTTACACCAAGGAAGGGGTAACCAGCCTTATCACTTCTGGAAGAAAAAACGACCAAAGAAGGGGAACGACAATGCGTAAGTTGATAATCGCGGGTTTTGTTGCAGTGACGGCGTTGACGGCAGGTTGCGCCAGTATGTCGCCGGCGGATAAAACCGCCATCAGCGATGCAAACACCAAAGCGGAAAGCGCCCAGCAAACAGCAGATCAAGCGCTGACTGCAGCCAAGTCCGCACAGTCCAAGGCAGACTCTGCGTACAACACCGCAGAGCAGGCCATGGCCGCAGCACAGGCAGCTCAGAAGTCTGCTGACGAAGCGAACGAGCGCGCCAAGCGCATGCTTCAGAAAGCCAGCATGAAATAAGCTCGCGCGCACTAGCTGCCGCGACTTATAAAAGGGCCGGCGATCGGAAGATCGCTGGCTTTTTTTGTGATGCGGCCGCAGTTCGACTCTCCCGGCACTACAGCCGAGGACAGCACAACTGTAATATTGGCTTGTTATCGTCCGCCCAGGGGATGGGTCCGAAAACCGGCTTTCACCCTAAAAATCCCCGCGCAACGATGTCCCTGCTATGATTATTATGCGCGTTTGTTCCTGACAGGAGTGCCTCAATGGATGCTAAGCAAGACAGCCACACCCATCATATTTCGGGTCAATTCAACAAAGACCTGATCGAATTGAAAAAACACCTGCTGGTGATGGGTGGCATGGTTGAGAAGCAGCTTGCGTCGGCCATGGAAGCACTGGTCAGCGGCAACAGCGCGCTGGCCCAGGAAGTGCGGGACAACGACAAGGAAGTGGACGGCATGGAGCTGGTGATCGACGAAGAGGCGATCCGCGTCATCGCCCGTCGCCAACCGACCGCCAGTGATCTCCGGCTGGTGATCTCTGTACTGAAGATGGTCGCCGACGTCGAGCGCATCGGTGACGAGGCGAAGAAAATCGCCAAGTTGTCCATCGCGCTTACCGAGGAAGGGCAACCGCCACTGGGAACCATGGAAGTCCGTCACATCGCCAATCACGTAACTGCGATGCTGCGCGATGCGCTGGATGCTTTTGCCCGTTTCGACACGGAGCAGGCGCTTGCGGTTATAAAGGAAGACAATACCGTCGACAATGAATACCGTTCCGCCACCCGCTCGCTGGTCACCTACATGATGGAAGATCCGCGCAGCATCTCACGCTGCCTGAACATGATGTGGATACTGCGCGCACTGGAACGCATTGGCGATCACTCCGAAAACCTGGCGGAACATGTCATATTCATGGTCAAGGGACGCAACGTTCGCCACGTTCCCCTGGCCGAAACCGAAAAACTGATGGAAACCGGCAAGACTTCCTGAAAAAGGAACCGAGTCGCGCCAGTCCTGCCCTGGCGTCCGATCCCATCACGGTTCGGACGCCCCGCGTCACAAAAATCTCTTCAATAATCCCTTCCAATCTGCCAACAGATTCACAAAAATAGGCGGGTTGGAGAATGTCATCTTTCTGTCACATTGACTCCCTAGACTCTCACCCACGTTAGGACTTTGAATCCAACGGGAATAACATACAACCGAGGAGCATGTTATGTTGAAGAAGCTTTCATGCGGTCTGGTGGCGGCTCTGACGATCAGTGTAAGCGCCACAGCAGCCGCAGCCGACGTCAAGAATATTTCCGGTGCCGGCTCGACTTTCATCTACCCCATCTTTGCCAAGTGGGCTGACACTTATCACAAGAACACCGGCGTAAAACTGAACTATCAGTCGATCGGTTCCGGTGGCGGTATCCGTCAGATCGAAGCCAAAACCGTTGATTTCGGCGCTTCCGACGCTCCCATGAAGCCGGAACAGCTGGAAAAGCAAGGCCTGATCCAGTTCCCGATGGTTATGGGTGGCGTTATTCCCTGCGTTAACCTGCCAGGCATCAAGGCGGGCGAGCTGAAGCTGGACGGCACTACCCTGGCCGACATCTTCATGGGCAAAATCAAAGAGTGGGACGCCAAGGAAATCCAGGCTCTCAACCCTGGCGTTAAACTGCCCCACCGCAGCATCACCGTCGTTCACCGCGCTGACGGTTCCGGTACTACCTGGATCTTCACCAACTATCTGACCAAAGTCAGCAAGACCTGGGCTGAGAAAGTTGGTAACGACAAAGCCGTACAGTGGCCGACTGGCGTTGGCGCTAAAGGCAACGAAGCTGTAGCCAACTACGTTGAGCGCATCAAGGGCGGCATCGGTTACGTGGAACTGGCTTACGTTCTGCAGAACCACATGACTTACGTCGACCTGAAGAACAAAGCAGGCAAATACGTCGCTCCGACTCTGGATACGCTGCAATCTGCAGCTGCCAATGCTGACTGGGCTGACGCAAAAGGCTATTATATGGTCCTCACGGATCAGCCTGGTGATACCAGCTGGCCGATCACGGGTGCCACGTTCGTACTCATGCACAAGCAGCCCAAGGAAGCAGCCGTCAGTCAAGCCGCTATGAAGTTCTTTGACTGGTCCTACCGCAAGGGTGCTGGCATGGCGAAGGAACTCCAGTATGTTCCGATCCCGATGAACGTTGTCGAGATGATCGAGAAGTCCTGGAACCAGGAAGTCAAAGATGGCGGCAAAGCAGTATGGAATGGCTCCATGGCCGCTAAATAATCAGACTTTGAAAAAGTGTGATTAAAGCCAATCCGGCAGGGGTAATCCCCTGCCGGATGTTTGTCTCTGGTAGAACCATCAGGTAAGCAGTAAACGGAAAAAGCGGAGATTTCGATGGAACAGTCCGTCACAGCAGGCCAGAACAATGTCTCCGCAGGCAAGTCGCAACCCGGAATCCTGGGCGACAGGATTTTCCGCGGCATCACTCAGGTGTCTGCCCTATTTATAGTGCTTGTGGTTTTTGGCATTGTCGGGATGCTCCTCTACGATGCATGGCCGGCCATCCACAAGTTCGGTTTCGGTTTTCTCACCAGCAAGGAATGGAACCCGGTCGCCGAACAATTCGGGGCCGTCTCCGCCATTTTTGGCACCCTGGTCACCTCCGCCATTGCCATGGTCATCGGGGTTCCCGTCAGCTTCGGTGTTGCGCTGTTTATTACTGAGCTGGCACCAGCCTGGCTAAAGCGCCCCATCGGTACCGCCATCGAATTGCTCGCAGCCATTCCCAGCATCATCTACGGTCTCTGGGGATTGTTCGTTTTTGCCCCTTGGTTTGCCGATAACGTCGAACCATGGCTGACCGATAATCTCGGCAACTGGCCAATCATCGGCCCCCTGTTCAACGGCCCGCCCATGGGTATCGGTATCCTGACCGCCGGTATCATCCTGTCCGTCATGATCATTCCCTTTATGGCGGCGGTGATGCGCGACGTCTTCGATAGCGTCCCGGCTGTACTGAAAGAGTCCGCTCATGGCCTGGGCTCCACAACCTGGGAAGTGGTCTGGAAAGTGGTTTTACCCTACACCCGAGTCGGCGTAGTGGGTGGCGTTATGCTGGGCCTGGGTCGCGCACTCGGGGAAACCATGGCGGTCACCTTTGTCATCGGCAACAGTCACGACATCTCGGCATCCCTGCTGATGCCCGGCAACACCATCTCTTCGACACTGGCCAATGAATTCACCGAGGCCACCGGGCAGGTTTACATGTCCTCGCTGATCTATCTCGGGCTGGTCCTGTTTGCAATTACCTTTGTGGTACTGGCGTTGGCCAAGCTGCTGCTGCTCAAGCTGAACGCCAAAGAAGGTAAGAAGAGCTGATCCTTATGAACACCATTTACCTCCGTCGTCGCATCATCAACGTTTTCAACCTCACCGTTGCCCTGCTGACAACGCTCCTGGCCCTGTTTTTTCTCGCCTGGCTGCTCTGGACACTGATCAAGAATGGCGCGCCGCATATCAACTGGAGCCTGTTCACCCAAAGTACACCGCCACCGGGGGACAGTAACGGGGGACTCGCGAACGCCATTGTGGGCAGCCTTATGATGACAGCTGTCGGCGTTCTCCTGGGATCGCCGCTTGGCGTTCTGGCGGGCACCTACCTTAGCGAGTTTGGTCGGGAGTCGCGGCTGGCGTCCGTCGTACGATTCGTCAACGACATCCTGCTCAGCGCACCTTCCATCCTGATCGGCGTCTTCGTCTACGCCATCATTGTCGTCAATGTCGGGCACTTTTCCGGCTGGGCCGGCGGCATAGCCCTGACCCTGATCATGATTCCGGTTGTGGTAAGAACTACCGAGGATATGCTGAGCCTGGTACCGGATCAGATGCGGGAGGCGGCGGCAGCGCTCGGAGCCCCATATTGGAAAGTAATCCTGACCATCGTATATCGCTCGGCATCCAAAGGCATTATGACCGGCATCCTGCTCGGGTTGGCGAGGATCAGCGGCGAGACCGCACCATTGCTCTTCACCGCGCTGAATAACCAGTTTATGTCACTGAATATGAATGACTCGATTGCCAACCTCCCGGTTGTTATCTTCCAGTTCGCCATGAGTCCTTACGACGACTGGCAGCATCTGGCGTGGGCAGGTTCGCTGCTCATAACCGTCACAATCCTGTTGTTAAATATCATTGCAAGATTGGGACTGGGCGGCGGCTCAAGTAAAGGATACTGATATGACGATCAATTCTAGCGCGGTCAACGAATTGGCGAAGAACAACGTACGCGAGATCGACCGGTCCGGCGATGCACCGACCCATCATCAGGGCGTCGGTCGTACCACGTCAGCCAAAAACGAACGCGGCACAACCGAGAAGCAGGCCAAGATCGAAGTCAAGGACCTGAACTTCTACTACGGCAAGTTTCACGCCCTGAAGAACGTCAACATCAAGATCCCGGCCAGTGAGGTCACGGCCTTCATCGGCCCGTCCGGTTGCGGCAAATCGACGCTCCTGCGCACGATGAACCGGATTTACGAACTCTATCCGGAGCAACGCTCGGAAGGTCAGATCCTGCTCGACGGCGACAATATCCTCGACCGTCGCCAAGACCTGAACCTGTTGCGGGCAAAAGTGGGCATGGTGTTCCAGAAGCCGACGCCATTCCCCATGTCTGTGTATGACAACGTCGCCTTTGGGGTCAAACTCTATGAGCGGCTGTCCCGCTCGGAAATGGATGACCGGGTCGAATGGTCTCTGCGCAAGGCGGCACTCTGGGATGAGGTCAAGGACAAGCTGCACCAGGGCGGCACACGCCTCTCTGGTGGTCAGCAGCAGCGCCTGTGTATCGCCCGCGGCATTGCCGTGAAGCCTGAAGTGCTGCTGCTCGACGAACCGGCATCCGCGCTGGACCCGATCTCCACGCTGAAGATCGAAGAGCTGATCCACGAACTGAAAGGCGACTACACCATCGTGATCGTCACCCACAACATGCAGCAGGCGTCGCGGGTGTCGGACTATACCGCCTTCATGTATCTCGGCGAGCTGATCGAGTTCGACGAAACCACCACGATCTTCACCAACCCTGCCAACAAGCAGACAGAAGACTACATCACCGGTCGCTACGGTTGATCGGCCAGCGATAAGGGCCCTGGAAGCACCTTGGATTTAATTAACTGCAAGGGCTCCCGGGGTGCTGGCTGGCACCAGACTTTTTAGCCGGTGACGGAGGCGAGCAGTCCGCCTTGTTTTCCCCCATAGCTTGCTGCTGCAACTGTCCCACCTGCTGGGGAATGCCGTCAGCACCCTTCAGCGCCTTCCGCAACGCCGCATGATCGATAGCCATCATCGGGTACTGCAGCTTCCAGTTCTGTAACTGGTTCACCGCATCCTTCTGCAGCTGCACTTCCGTGGCCGCTTTCAGCTTCTCGCCCTGATGGTGCACCTCCACCCACAGGGTCGCACCCTGCATCCCGAACTTGACCGGCTGGTCGATAATACGAACCGGAGTGCCAGGCTCCACCTGCCTGACCAGGGCGGTAATGTCCGGGTTATACATGCGGATACAGCCATGACTGACGCGCGTACCGATCCCGAACTGCTTATTGGTACCGTGAATGAAGTAACCTGCCACGCCAAGTTGCAGCGCATAGGGACCCAATGGATTATCAGGACCCGCCGGAATAGCTGCCGGGATAGGCTCCCCTTCGGCGGCGTGCTCCTGGCGAATATCCTTGGGCGGATACCAGGTCGGCGCCTTGATGCGCGATTTGACCTCGGTTCTCGCTATGGGCGTCGCCTTTCCGTCAGCCCCAATACCGATGGGAAACACTTCGACCGACGACTTGCCATCGTTCCGGTGATAATAATAAAGCCGGTACTCTGCCAGGTTGATCACGATCCCCCGGCGCGGCCCCGGCGGCAGGATGTAACGGGTCGGAATCCTGATTGTGGTTCCGTCACCGGGCAACCAGGGATCCACCCCTGGATTGGCATGCACCAATGCCAGATAGCCAACACCCTCAGCCGCACCGATATCAGCAAACGTATCTTGGTAGCGAGTCTTCTGGGATTTCACCGAGCCCACAACATCAGACATAGGCTCAATGGGGAACGTATGGGCAACAACCGCACTGCTCAAAACCGCGCTCGCACAGAACAAGGCCCAACGCGCGTACCGGTAAACCTTCATAGAAAACGTAACCTGGACAGTTAAACGACAATGCCTGCGGCATACTGAGCAGACGCGCTCAAAATTTCGTAACACCCTAATGCCTGAGGAGCACTGGGTCCAGTCCGGACCTGCACGGACCAGCGAAGAGCATGGCTTTGCTAGTATTACATAAAGATGACCTCACACCGTTACGACACGGGGAACCGCACCAACGTTACGACCGATACAGGCCGAACATGGTTCCCCTACACCGGGAGAACATATGGATATCGAAGATGCGCTGATTTGCGCCTGGCGCGTTGCAGGGCCACAAAGTGAGGCGATCGCCGTCGAGACACTGACGGATCAGCTGCCGGAGGGTCCGCTCTGGATACATCTCAATCGCGACGCCCCAGGGCTGAACCAGTGGCTAAAGGACATCGCCGGCATACCGCCTCATACAGTGGCTGCCATGCTACAGGAGGACACCCGCCCCCGCTGCGAGATCCTTCCTCAGGGCGTCATGCTGAACCTTCGTGGCATCAATTTCAACGAAGGTGCCTCGCCGGAGGACATGCTATCGCTGCGCGTATGGAGTTCGCCGACACTGTTGATCACCTTGCGCAAACGCCCCCTGAACACGATTCAGACAATTCGCGATCATTTGCAGGCAGGCAACGGTCCACACTCCCTCGGCCACCTGATTGTTCAGTTGGTTGCCGGGCTCACCGACCGAGTAGCCCGCCGCGCCGAAGAGCTGGGTGACGAACTGGACGAGCTGGAGGATCAGGTGATGAGCGGGCGTCGCGGCCCCCTGGACTCCATTTCCCAACTACGCGCCAGTGTCGTCCGCCTGCGCCGTTTCCTGGCACCTCAAGCCGTTGCATTGGGTCAACTGCTGGAAGCCGAGTCCGAGAGCCTGACCGAGGCCGACCGCGCCTTTCTGCGCAATGCAATCGACTCGACCCAGCGGGTGATCGAGGAGCTCGACGCCTTGCGCGAGCGCGCATCGATCCTGCGCGACGACATCAGTAACGAGCTGTCAGCTCAAATGGGCCGTAACATGTATGCCTTTACGCTGCTGGCCGGTATCTTCCTACCGCTGGGATTCATTACGGGGCTATTGGGTGTCAATGTCGCCGGCATTCCCGGCGCACAGACCAGCGATGCATTCTGGATACTGTGTGGGATTCTGGCCTGCTTGCTGACCCTGGAGGTCTGGCTGCTGCGCCGGCTGAACATGTGGCGCGCCTGATAGCACTGATGAAAAGGCAACGCCCTTGATGGACGTGACTAAACGGGGCTTTTCAGATCGGATCGTGGGATAAGCGGAGATAGCGGAGCCTGAAAGGACCAACCTGCAAGGCTCGTCTTTTCAGGTCCGAAGGAACGCGGCCTCAGTCCATCTTGTCCGCGTTGCTGAGGATCTTGTTGATCAGACCGCTGGCGACCTCAAGGTCGTCATCGCTGACACCGGCCAACAACTCGTTGCGCAACTGTTCTGCACGGCTATTCAGTTCACTCATGAATTTTTCACCCTCAGGCGTCAGATGCAGGCGCCGGGCGCGGCGATCACGCTCACAGGGACGACGCTCCACCAGCCCCTGACCTTCCAGACTGTCGAGCAGGCGAACCAGCGTCGGGTTCTCGATAGCCATCAGGTTAGCCAGTTCACGCTGGGTAAGCCCCTCGCCGCCACGCTGCAGATACAGCATGGTACTCCATCTTGCCTGAGTCACATTGAGGTCCTTAAGACGCTCATCCAGCAGCTTGCGCCATCGGCGTGTCAGTCGTGCAACAATAAATGGGAACTGCTCCCTCATGTCGAGCGCCTCCGAGTAAAGACTACCTATAAGTAAACTAATGTTTTATAGCACAACAGATTTCCAGGATCACTGGATACTGTGGAAAACCGAGACGAGACAGTGTCATGAATCGGAACAAACGCCATGCAGCGTGACATCGTAGGCTTTAGACGTGATGAGGACGGGGACTGGGTGGCCGTACTGGCCTGCGGCCACGGACAACACGTTCGCCACAAGCCCCCCTTCATAAACCGCCCCTGGGTCCTAACGGCCGCAGGCCGGCAAGCGCACCTCGGACAGGCGCTCGAGTGCCTGAAATGCGACAGGGGTGAGCCGGCCGACTGAGCGGCCGGGGCATTCAACTCGCTTCGCGGATATCCTCCGCTTCCGGCGATTCGACAAACTCGTCGTTACGCGGATCCATTTCCGCAATAACCGGCGTCGTTTCCGGGAACGTATTGACGAAGTCTTCCTGCGCGGCCACCGGAACCTGTGGCGTATGCCGTATACGGTATAGGGTCAGCAGGGCCAACAGCGCCAACACACCGGCGTTACCGATAAAGAGACCTGCCGGCCCTATCGAGCCCACCAGGGCCGATCCGACGATGGGTCCGATACAGCTTCCGATACCGTAACTCAGCAGCAAACTGGCACTGGCAGACACGATCTTGGTGCTGTCCATCCGGTCATTGGTGATAGCCACCGCGACAGGATAAATCGTAGACGCCAGCCCCAGGAAGCAACCTACCAGCAGGAACAGCAGCGGCAAGCTGCCCGGCCCCACCAGCGCGGCTGCCAAACTGCAGATGCCGGATAGTACCGAAATCCAGAACAACACCCAGCGGCGATCGCTCTTGTCGCAGATACGCCCCAGCGGCCAGGCAAACAGCATGGCTGCCAAAATGGCACTGGCCATGAAAATGGAGACCTGATGCAGGGTCAGGCCAATGAGATTGCCATACACCGGTCCCATGGCATAGAAAGCGCTGATCAGCACACCACTGATCATGGCGCCGACGATGCCCGTCGAGGATTCGCGGAACATCGCCACGAACGAAAGACGCTCCACCTGTTCGATGACCGGCGCTTCCATACGGGTTAGCGAAAGGGGGATCAATGCCAGCGTCAGCAGCACCGCCGCGAGAGTAAAGGGCTCGAAGGTGGCAGGATCCCCCACATTGACCAGTAGCTGCCCACTGGCCGCCGCCAGATAAAAGACGATCTGATAGATCGCAAAAAGGGTACCGCGATTGTCGTTGGTCGCACGGCTGCTGAACCAGCTTTCGATCACCACCAGCAGACCCGCAATGGACACACCGCTGACAGCCCGTAACACCGCCCAAAGGGGAGGCCAGGAGCTCAGGGGGTAGATAAGGGCGGCGGCAGCAGTCAACGCTGAAAACACCGCAAAGCTACGAATGTGTCCCACCCGCTCGATCACCCGGTTCGCATAGAGCGTCCCGACCACAAAGCCGATGGAGTAGCACACCAGAATCCAGCCAATCAGTGCCGGTTCAACCTTCTCCAGACTCAGTCGCAAGCCAAGCAGCGTCATCAGAAAGGCATTCCCGCTCACCAGGAGAATGATACTGAAAAGCAACGCCGATAAAGAGGTGACCACACGGGTCATGGCTGCACTCCTATAACTGGAACAAGGGACATTTGATGAGGAAAACCAGAAAGGCGATAGCGGACCACAGTCCGGTATCGCCAACAGTACAAGGGGAAATCACTGGACTTCCCGCGCCCGACAGGAAAAGATGCCACACAGGACGCCAGCTCGCGGGGTTAACCCGCGACTATGCCATGACTGTACACTAGACCACCCGTGCGGCTAAAAGCCAGTACGGGAATCCCGACACCTCAAAAAACTCCGCGCCCCGTGCGACGCTTGTCTTGAAAGCCAGCCACAGTTGAGGCATGGTTGCGTCTTTCGTCCTCTGGCCCTATTGCCGGTACTCATGCGCACCTTCCGCCCGGTCATCAAGATTCTCAGTGCCCTGCTGATCATGGTCAGCCTGTTCATGCTGCTTCCCATCGTCACCTTGATCGATGGTCAGCACGCCGACTGGAAGGCTTTCCTCATCTCCTCAGCCATTACCTTCGTCAGCGGTGTTATCGGGTTGATCGTGGGGCGGGGCGACATCCATCACCTACGTCAGAAGCAGATGTTCCTGCTCACCGTGATGGCTTGGTTCGTCATTGGTTTCTATGGTTCCCTGCCACTGATTCTGTGCAGCTACCACCTATCCATCACCGACGCCGTCTTCGAAAGTATTTCCGGCATCACCACCACCGGCTCGACGATCCTGAGCGGCCTCGACCATATGCCGTCCGATCTGCTGCTATGGCGGTCGCTGCTGCAGTGGATGGGAGGTATCGGGTTTATCGGCATGGCGGTTGCCATCCTGCCATTCCTGCGGGTCGGTGGGATGCGCCTGTTCTCCACCGAGTCTTCCGAGTGGTCGGACAAGGCCGTCCCACGGACAGGAACACTCGCCAAGGGATTGGTCGGTGTTTATCTCGGACTTTCCGCCGCTTGCACACTGGGCTACTGGCTCGGTGGCATGGACATCTTCAATGCGGTCAACCACGCCATGACGACGCTGGCGACGGGCGGCTATTCGACGTCCGACCAGTCCTTCGGCCAATTCCATTCGAACGCACTGCTCTGGGTCTCCACCGTTTTCATGGCCCTCGGCTCAATGCCCTTCTTTCTTTTCCTGCGGACCGCCCACGGCCAGTATCGGGCACTCTGGACCGACGACCAGGTACGTTTTTTCGTCAAGTTTCTCCTGATCGTGTCCCTCGTGCTCGGGGCCCATCACGCCTGGACGACCCATACCGGCTTTTGGGACGCCTTCACTCAGGCGGCCTTCAACGTCACCTCGATTGTTTCCACCACCGGCTTTGCGTCTCAGGACTACACCCGCTGGGGTGCCTTTGCCATCGCGATCTTCTTCTTCCTCGCCTTTGTGGGGGGCTGCTCCGGCTCCACGGCCGGGGGTCTCAAGATTTTTCGTTTTCAGCTGTCGATGATGCTGTTGAAAGAGCAGGTTGTACGCCTGATGCACCCGAAGGCTGTCTTGAGCCGTCGCTATAATAGACGCATTATCGGCGACGACATTATCGCCTCCAGTGTAGCTTTTTCCTTTATCTATCTGGCCACTATGGCAGCTATGACGCTGCTGATGTCCCTGGAAGGTGTCGACCTCGTCACCAGCATCACCGGTGCTGCCACGGCACTCGGCAATGTCGGTCCCGGCCTCGGCAATCTGATTGGTCCCGCGGGGAACTTCCAATCCCTGCCCGACGGCGCAAAGTGGGTTTTGAGCATCGGCATGATACTCGGTCGCCTCGAACTCCTCAGTGTCCTTGTAGTGCTTTCGCCTGCCTTCTGGCGTAAGTAGATCCACGCCTGTCTTTTTGCCGCCTGTTCCTTCAGAACAATCCTGACGACGCCGATTGCGACATCTGTCCACCGGCGTCAGTCGCTTACGCTCGGCAACTAATTTACTTTTTCAACTATCATTTGTAAGCATGAGATACATGTTTTTACGAAACGTAACCTGTATGAGAGATCAGTCACGTTTTTTCTTTCCGTGTTTTAATGCTTCAAAACGCTTAATTTTCCCGCCGAACCTGTTAATATTTGTCAAATTGATCAATATATAACCAGGAAATGTCGCTCCTCTAAGTATGTCTCTGACGAATACACATAATAGCGAAGCCGCAAAACTGACGTTAAAACCACTGACGTTGACATTGAAGTTGCTTCACCTCTTACCACCCGTTGGACGAACTATGAGTTTGCTGTCATGAAAAAGACCGACTGGCCGATACGCTGGGACCTTCTGTTGCGTTACCGTCTTATCGAAATCATCGCCTTCTGGGAAGGACGGCTGACGACCAATCATATCTGCCACGCGTTTGGAATCGGTCGGCAGCAAGCCTCGAAAGACATCAACACCTATCTGCGTGAAATCGGTCCCGAAAACCTGGACTACGATCGCCACCTGAAAGGCTATGTACCCACTGCGGCCTTTACGCCCCGTGTAACCCTCGGCAGCGCGGACGAATACCTCGACCTGATGATGCGCGACGACGCCTTGAGCCGGACCTTCGACTCGCTGGACGTTGGGCTGCCCGGCAGCGAGGTGCTGCGGGCACCGGTGCGCAACGTTCGTGCTGAAGTCGTGCGCCCCATCGTCAGGGCCACCCGTCAGGGCCGACGCCTGGAGGCGCGCTACGTCTCGATGGGCGATCCCGCGGGGGATACACTGACCATCGAACCTCACAGCCTGGTGTACAGCGGCCAACGCTGGCACGTGCGCGCCTGGTGCGAAAAGAATGCCGACTATCGCGACTTCGTGATCAGCCGCTTCCGGGGCGAACCACAGATTCTCGAGAGCAAAAGCCGGCACAAGCAATCGCAGGATACGCTCTGGAATACCCCGGTCCGCATCATCGTGCGTCCGGATCAGCGCTTGAGTCCCGACCAGCAGATGATCATTGCAGAAGACTACGGCATGGCCGAACGTCAGCTGGAGTTGCAGACACGGGCAGCGCTGCTGCGCTACCTGTTGCAGTTGATGAACCTGGAACCGCAAAAGGCCGCTGCCGACCCGCTGGCCCAACAGGTCGAAATCGCCAACCTCGACGAGTTACGTCCCTGGCTCTAAGCGTCGAAGCGTGGCGGCAAGGAGCCTGCCACGCTCACTCTCGGCCCATCACCACCCCCTTTTATGCCCTTCACGCTGCACCAAAACGTCAAACCGCGTAAACCCGGTAACAAAACCTGCCTTTTCTGGCCCTTTTTGCCAATAAATCAGTTACATAAATAAACGGCGACACCCCGTATCCTCTGCCACACTGAAATATGTCAAGGACCAGTTTGCGGTTCCGGAAGTCCGGGATAATGTCCACCGCACCCGGCGAGCGGCCAGTACCGAAGCGCCCGCTAACGTCTGCCAGCCGCTAACGGTTTGCCCTTAACAACAACAAAACGGGGCTCCAACGTGTCGAGATTGCTGACTGCACTTTTTTTGTGTTTGATGGCTACCCGGACCTGGGCAGCGATCCCCGTTGTCGACGTCAAGGATTCGGCCTCGCTGAATCTGGGCGACCGCGCCGGCTTCCTACTGGATAAAACGCATAGCTGGACGGCATCCCAGCTGATCCCGCAACTGAATCGACAGCCTTGGACATTCCGCAAGACGGCGGTTCCGAACTTCGGCCTGATCTCCGACAATCTGTGGGTTGCCTTCCGGCTGCACAACGCCCTGGACCATTCCCAGGAGCGACTCCTGGAACTCGGCTATCCCATGCTCGACAAGGTCGATGTCTATTTCCTGCGCGATGGGCAGTTGCTCCAGGCCTACCACACCGGCGACCGACGCCCCTTCGACAGCCGCCCCATCGATCACCGCAGCTTTCTGTTTCCCCTACGCCTGAAGGCCGATGAAACCCTGACCGTACTGATGCGAGTGGAAACGGAAGGCGCCCTTCAGTTGCCGCTAAAACTCTGGAAAGTACAGCCCTTTTTCATGGCAGACGCCACCGTGTTCGCCTTGCAGGTCACTTTCACCGGTATCATGCTCGCCCTGGCGATCTACAACCTGATGCTGTTCTTTTCGCTGCGCCAGATCACCTTCCTCTGGTACGTCTGCAACGTGGTCTTCGTCAGCCTTGCGCTGCTGACCATCAAGGGCTTGTCCTTCCAGTATCTCTGGCCAAACGTGCCCTGGCTGAACAACCAGGGCCTGCCCGCCATCATCGACCTGGACGCCATGTTCGTCTGTCTCTTTGCCCACAGTTTCCTCGGGGTTCGCCGCACCAGTCCTTTTATCTCTAAGGCATTACGCGCTGTCGCCGGTATTGCGTTGCTATTGGCCCTTTCCAGCACATGGATTCACTACAACACCTCCATCAAGCTCAGCATACTGATTGTTTCGCTCGGCGCGCCGGTGCTGCTCGGCGTCGGCATCTATCTCTGGATCAAGGGCGAACCGCTGGCAAAATTCTTTACGCTGGCCTGGGGTGCCTTACTGATCGGGCACACGGTGCTGGCGCTCGACAAGACCGGTGTTCTCCCGAGCAACGACCTGTTCGAGTATGCTCCCCAGTTTGGTGCCGTCATTGAGGTTCTGCTGCTGTCCTTTGCCCTTGGCTACCGCATCAACCTTGAGCGCAAACGCCGTTATGCCGCGCAGGCCGACGCACTGCGCATCCAAAGCGAGGCGAATTCACAACTGGAAAGCAAAGTCCGCGAGCGGACTTTTGAGCTGGAACAGGTCAACCGGAAGTTACGGGAGCTTTCCGCACTGGACGGCCTGACCCAGGTGAAGAACCGGCTATGGTTCGACGAGGCCATTGCCAATGAGTGGCGCCGAAGCTGCCGGGATGTTGCTGAAATGTCGCTGATGATCCTGGATGTCGATCACTTCAAGCAGATCAACGATACCTATGGCCACCAGTGCGGCGACGCCTGCCTGCAGCATTTGGCAGCGCTGGTTTCAGAGCTGGCCCGCCGTGCCGGTGACGACGTCGCCCGTTACGGTGGCGAAGAGTTCGTGATAATGTTGCCGCAAACCTCTTTACAGGGCGCGGCAGAGCTCGCCGAGATGATTCGCTATGCGGTTTCCCGCCAGCCTTTGGCCTGGGATGGCAAGGACATCTCCATGACCCTCAGTATCGGCGTTGCCGGCTGCGTACCGGCCCCCGGCCACTCATTCGAAGGATTGATACGGAAAGCGGACGAAGCATTGTATGCAGCCAAGGCAGGCGGAAGAAATCAGGTGGTGGTGGCCAATCTCGAGACGTCGACTCAGGTGCTTCGTCCCGTCTAGGCACATTCTAGCGGCCATGGCGCTGAGCCTTCCCGCCAGTTCGCTGGCCTGCTCGGCCAGCCAGTCGATCCCGGCGATCCAGGGCACTTACGATCGCTCCCCCCTCGTCGGGCAGGAGGTCCGGGTCATCGGCACCGTCACCGGTGACTTCAGCGCCCGAGACCGACTCGGCGGCTTTTTCATCGAAACCCCACCAGGATCGGCACCGGAAGAAAACCGCTCTCGCGGCTTGTTCGTCTACGCTCCCGGGCATCAGGTCCAGGTTGGCGAAAAGGTCGAAGTCAGCGGACGGGTTCGCGAATACCACGGCCTGACAGAAATCTCACCGCTCTATCGCCTCAAAACCTGCCCTTCGCCAGCGCAGATCTCGCCGGTTCCGCTGGATCTGGCAACACTGACGCCCGCCTGGCTGGAAGCTCACGAGGGTATGCTGGTGCAGCTATCCGGCCAGCCGACCGTCGTCGATCTCAGCGATTATCAACGCTATGGCTCCCTTTTGCTGGCACCCGGACGGCAATTCGCCCCGACCCAGTCCCTAGCCTCCGGAACCGCCGCATACCAACACGGGGAAGCGCAGCGTCGACAGCAGTTTCTGCTGGACGATGGCAGCCAACAGACCTTCGCCGGGCAAGCTCCCGCCATCGTCGAAGACAAGGGCCAGCTCCGGGTGGGCGACCGTGTTCTATCGGCCACCGGTATTCTCGATTACCGCTTTGGCCACTGGCGCCTGCAGCCGGTCACCGCGCCCCACTTCAGCCGGGACAACCCACGTCCGGCGCCACCCGGTAAAGCGCCGGGCACGCGGTTGCGACTGGTATCGTTTAACCTGGAAAACTTCTTCAACGGCGACGGGCAGGGCGGCGGTTTCCCGACCGCCAGGGGGGCCGACACGGAGCAAGCCTATCAGCGCCAGCTGGCCAATCTCCGCACCGCCATTCGGTCACTGTCCCCGGACATCCTCGGCGCCATGGAACTCGAAAACGACGGTTTCGGTGAGCACAGCGCCATCGCAGACCTCGCCAGGGCCCTGGGGCCGCAGTGGGCCTATGTGAAGCCGTCCGGTCTGCGGTCTCTCGGTACGGATATGATTACCGTCGGCCTGCTTTACCGGCGGGACCGCGTCACTCCTGTGGGTCAGGCACGGACACTGCTGTCCGGCCCCTTCTCGGAACTCAGCCGCCCGCCCCTCTGGCAGCGATTCCGCGTGGCGGGAGACGGGACAAGCTTCGCCGTTGTCGTGAACCATCTTAAATCACGCCTGTGCCGTCATGCCGAAGGAGCCAACCGGGATCGTCACGATGGACAGGGCTGCTGGAGCGCCAGTCGCGCCCAGGCGGCCCGGTATGAGGTGCATTGGCTGAAAACCCTGCCGACGGCAAAGGGCGGAACCCTGATTCTGGGCGATTTGAACAGCTATGCGCGCGAGTCTTCCATACAAGCCTTTGTTTCCGCCGGTTATGCGGATCAGGTCAACCGCTTTATAGGACCAAAGGCATACTCCTATGTCTATGACGGTCGCTCGGGCTATCTGGACTATGCCCTGGCCAACAGCCGGATGGCCAGGCAGGTCGGTGCCGTCGCCGAATGGCATATCGATGCTGACGAGGATCCGGTTCTGGTCCACCACCGCCCCGCCAGCGTACAACCTTGGCGGGCATCAGATCACGATCCGCTGATCGTGGACCTGAAAAGGAGGGCAAGCCCCATAGATTGATGATGGCAACGAGCACCGGTTGCGTTAAGGTATGAACTGACGAGTCAGGATGGCCGACATCCATGACCGTAGCGCAACCGGATGCGACATTGAGAGGCGGCTACGGATGGAAAAGGAAAAGGTATCCGTTATACCGGACACGGAGTCACCCAGCGGACGCTATGCCAAGCAGCCACACTTCACCCCCATTGCCATAGCTCTCGGCTATATCCTCATTTCAGCGGCCTGGATCGTTTCCAGCGACTCCGCCTTCCATATATTCAGCGACGACCCGAGCCTGATGCAGCGCTACCAGACCTGGAAAGGCCTCGGCTTTGTCCTGGTAAGCGGATTCCTGCTGTTCCTGGCCCTGCGCTACTGGGAGCGTCGCTTCAAGCTCGCGTTCGAATGGATGGAACGTTCGGAAAGCAGCTTCAGGGGCATGTTCGAGAACAACCCCAGCCCCATGTGGATTTACCGTCTGGACACCCTCGCCATCGTACGGGTTAACCGCGCCATGCAAGGGCAGTTCGGTTATAGCGAAAGCGAATTCCTGCAGATGTCCGTCCGCGACCTGCGCCCGCCGGAGGCGCAGGCAGAGCTGGACATTATCCTCGGCGACGATCAGACCGGCGGCAAGGTCTTCTTCAATCATTTCACCTACACCCGCAAAAACGGCGAACGCTTTTTCGGGCAAGGGTCGTCCTACCCCATGTTGTACCGCGGCAAACCCTGCCGGCTCGCCATGATCGTCGATATCACCGAACGGGTGCGAACGGAGCAGGCCCTGGCGGAGGAAACTGCACGCCTGTACGAGGCTCACCGGATTGCCCGGCTGGGTGACTTCTCGATGACGGACACCAAAGGCGAGCTCATGGCGTCACCGGAATTCCGCCGTCTACTTGACGTCAGCGACGAAGAACCTCTCACTGGCGCCAATCTCCCGGATTACTTTGTCGAACCGGACCGCAGCAGGCTGCGGGAAGCCTGGTCGCTGATGGAAGCCGGAGTGCCGTTGAACTGCAGCCTTACGCGGATCGGCGACAGGGGAAGCCTTAAACACATCCAGCTGCGCGCCGAGTGCCGGCGCCTGGAAGACGGGTCGCTGATGATCGCTGGAACCTTGATGGACGTCACCGATCAGCAAAGGCTGCTCAAGCAGGTCGTCGAACGCGAATCCCGCTTCACGGAGATGGCGGCCCATGTTCCCGAGGTATTCTGGATCTACGACCACCAGCAACAGGAAGCGCTGTATATCAGTCTGGCCTTCGAGAAGATCTGGGAACAACCGCTGACGTCGACCACCGATACCTGGATTCACTGGCACGACAGCATTCATCCTGACGACCGCCATGACGTCAAGATGAACCTGGAGACCTGTATCCGAAAAAAACAGTCCCAGGAAGTCATCTACCGGATACGGCTCCAAAATGGTGATCAACGCTGGGTACGGGACCGCATTTATCCGATCAAGGGCGACGCCGACCAATTACTGCGTATCGTCGGCGTTACTGCCGATATCACGGAGGACCGCCGGCAACAGGATCTCCTGTACCGGGCAGCGCACTTCGACACCCTCACAGGCCTGCCCAACCGTAACCTGTTCTATCAGCGCCTGACGCAGCAGTGTCAGGACTCCAAGCAACACGGCAGCCCCTTCGCACTGCTTTTCATCGATCTGGATCGCTTCAAAAACGTCAACGACTCCCTGGGCCACAGCGCCGGGGACGAACTGCTCCGACAGCTCGCCGACCGACTGCAGAACATTATCGATCGCCGAGGTTTCATTGCACGCCTGGGCGGGGATGAGTTCGCCGTACTGGCCGCTCGCGGCTCTGACCAGGTGGAACTCAACGATCTGGCCGACACCATCATGCAGACGCTGACACGCCCGTTCAGTGTGCATGACCATGTCTCCTATCTGACGGTCAGTATCGGCATAGCCTGCTTTCCCCGGGACGGCGAGGACGCCGAAAGCCTCCTCAAGAATGCCGACATGGCCATGTATATCGCCAAGAACCGCGGCCGCAACCATTTCGAATTCTTCGATGCGAACAAGGTACAGGCCTCTCCGGAACGCCTGCGCCTGGAAAGTGAAATGCATCAGGCCCTGGAGCGGCACGAGTTCGACCTGTTCTTCCAGGGCCAGTTCGACCTCAGGGACGAGACGCTGGTGGCCGCAGAATGCCTGCTACGCTGGCATCATCCGGGGCGGGGCCTGGTATCACCGGCCAATTTCATACCCCTGCTGGAGGAAACCGGCCTGATCCTGCCGGTCGGCGACTGGGTTCTACAGGAAGCCTGCCGGGTACGGCGAGCCTGGCTGGATCGGGGGCTGCAGGACATCAGCTTGTCGGTCAACATCTCCGCCAGCCAGATCAACCAGGCCGGACTGGTGGACAAACTGGAAGGCTACTTGCGCGAATATGACCTGCCTCCCGGCACCATCGAACTCGAACTGACCGAAAGCTCGATCATGCATGAGCCTGCCCGGGCAGGCGCATTGATCGACCGGCTACGTGCCATCGGTGTATCTATCGCCGTGGACGATTTCGGCACCGGCTACTCCAGCCTGGCTTATCTCAAGCGCTTCGCGCCCGATGTGCTAAAGATAGACAAGTCCTTTATCGACGACATCACTACCGATAACCGGGATCTCGATATCGTCAGCGGCATCATCCAGCTGGCCCATACACTGGACTCCCGGGTGGTCGCTGAGGGCGTTGAAACACGAGAGCAACTGAACTGTCTCAAGGACAGGGGTTGCGATCTGGTCCAGGGCTTTCTGTTGGCAAGACCGGCCTCCAGAGCCGAATTCGAGCAGCGACTGATGCCCGCAAAGCGGGAACCCGCCCCGCCGCACAAACAGACGCATTAATAGCATGATCGCCAGGTCACCATACCGGATTCGGAACAGGGGTCTTATGGGAGATAAAAGGCATGACGCAACAACGCAGGCCGACCGTATTGGTCGTCGACGACACACCGGAAAACATCGATGTCCTGGCCGGCATTCTCAAGGATGATTATCGCGTCAAGATCGCCACCGACGGCCACCGCGCGCTGAAAATCGCACTCAGCGATGCGCCGCCCGACCTCGTACTGCTGGATGTCATGATGCCCGGACTCAGCGGATTCGAGGTCTGCGCTGAACTCAAACGCGATTACCGAACCGCACGCATTCCCGTCATCTTCGTCACTGCCCTGGGCGAGGTGGCGGACGAGACCCGGGGGTTCGCCGCCGGTGGTGTCGACTACATTACCAAGCCGGTCAGCGCCCCCATCGTCAAGGCCCGGGTTGCCACACATCTGGCGCTCTACGATCAACAGCAGCACCTGGCACAACTGGTCCACGAACGCACCGCCCAGCTCAACCACACCCGGCTGCAGATCATCCAGACCCTCGGGCGCGCAGCCGAATACAAGGACGAAGACACCGGCCTGCACGTCATCCGCATGAGCCACTACGCCCGCGAACTCGCGCTCGCCGCAGGCATGAGCGAGGAGGACGCCGACACCCTCCTCAATGCCGCCCCAATGCATGACATCGGTAAGATCGGCATTCCCGACGCCGTCCTGCAAAAGACCGGCCCCCTCAACCGCAGCGAATGGGAGATCATGAAGCAGCATCCGGAAATCGGCGCACGCATCATCGGCGACTATGCCGAAGACTCACCCCTTCTGGAAATGGCCCGGGTCGTCGCCCTGACGCATCACGAAAAATGGGACGGCAGCGGCTATCCCGGCAGACTGCGGGGAACCGATATCCCTCTGGTCGGTCGTATCGTCACCATTGCGGACGTGTTCGACGCCCTGACCTCGGTACGGCCCTATAAGGACGCCTGGCCGATGGATAAGGCTATCGACCTTCTGCGCCAGCAGGCGGGACGGCATTTCGATCCGAGCCTGACCGAAGCCTTTGCCGGTATCCAATCAGCGATTTCCGATATCCGCCAAAGGTACAATCCGGGATTGCAATAAGCGCGCCTTAAGGGCACTGTGAGCAACCATAAGGCAGGGCATCCAGCCCCGCTCCGTAGATGGTAAACTTGCGGGCTGAAAACGGTGTAACCGCATGATTGGGATAGACGCTGCATGCTGAGAACCTACGGAATCCAGAACAAGGTGCTGCGAGAGCTCAATGGTGACGAGAGCGATCTGGAAAGCCGTCTGAAACAGGCGGACTGGATCGACCTTCTGGAACCCGATGACCTCGAACGGGAATTGGTAGACCAAGTCTATCCCTCGGCCCTGCCGGACGCCGACGATGTCGAGGAAATCGAAGCCTCGGCACGTTATTACAGCGAAGGTTCCGACCTGCACGTTCACTCGCTGTTTCTCTACCAGAGCGAAGGGCGCCACCGCACCGCCACCGTCGCCGTTATCCTGCGCCCTGACTGCCTGCTCACCTTCCGCGACGTCGATCTGCCTGACTTTCGCCTGATGCGCATGCGCGCCCGACGCGGACGGGTGGATGCCAATACCTCTCTGACCGTACTGACCAGCCTGTTCGAGCAGAAAGTAGAAAACCTTGCCGACGTTCTGGAAGACATCCACCGAGACCTCGAAGAGGTCAGTCACATGGTGCTGGAGGATGAGGACGCCGAACTGGAGGAGGCCATCGACCGCCTCGCCCGCATCGAGGACAGCAGCGGTAAGATCCGGCTCTGTCTGATGGATACCCAGCGCTCCATTTCCTTCATGCAGCGCCATCTGCGTAACAATCCGGAAGAACAGGAATCCTGCCGCGAGATGCTGCGCGATCTGGATACGCTGATGTCCCATACCGCCTTCACCTTTGAAAAGGTCAACTTCCTGATGGATGCGGCACTGGGCTTCATCAACCTGGAACAGAACCAGATCATCAAGATCTTCTCCATCGCAGCCGTGGTCTTCCTGCCGCCCACGCTGATCGCCAGCATTTACGGCATGAACTTCGAGCATATGCCTGAGCTGCACTGGACCTACAGTTACCCGATAGCCCTGGTAATGATGGTGTTGTCCGGCATCGCCCCGTACTGGTTCTTCAAGCGTAAGGGCTGGCTGTAAGCCGACAGGAGGGATGAAAATGCTCCCACTGCATTTTGGCCCCTACTGACAGGCAACTGACCCGCCTTTCACTGGCCCGTCCCGACAATCCCGACCAGACTGAAAAGATGCCGATCACACCTCTGCGATCGTTGCGCGGTAGGTACACAGAGGAACGCATCTTCATGTCAGAGCAACTCTCGTCAGCACCCAACACCTTTTCCGGCGGTTTTCTTTCGGCCGGCATCTGGCCGCTGTTACGTCACGGCCACCGGCCCCTGACCGGCACCCGGCGCAAGGTCGCCAGCGTCGACGGTCATCGGGTCGTCTGGCTCGAGCGCGGCCGTGCCACGCCAGAGCGCCCAACGATCGTGATGGTTCACGGCTTTGCCGCCATGAAGGAAAACTGGGCCTATTGGCTGCGCATGCTGCCGAACGACTGGCACCTCATCGCCATCGACCTGCCCGGCTTCGGCGAAACCACTTACCGAGCCGGCATGGATTACAGCTACGAAGCCCAGGCCGGCCGGTTGCTCACCTGGCTCGATCAGCGTAACTGGGAGAAGGTCCACCTGGTGGGGAGCTCGATGGGAGGTGCCATTGTGACCATCGCCGGCGCCCGTGCTCCCGACCGCATCGCCTCGGTTTCGGTGCTCAACAGTGCCGGTGTGCCGGCACAGCGGCCAAGCGCGCTGGATCAGATGCTGGATCAGGGCGAATACGGTCTGGTACCACGCCGCTGGAAGGAAGTCTGGCGCATGTTCACCATGGTCGGCACCGGCGGCCCCAGCCTCACGGGTGCTGCCATGGCGCTGGCCCTGGGGCCGGATCTCCTGCGCCGCCAGCAGGCCCACTCCCACATTTTCCGCGACATGCTCCGCGACCGCGATGCCGTCGCCCGCTACCTGCCGGATTATCCGGTCCCACTCCTGGTGCTCTGGGGTGACCGGGATCACCTGACCGAAGTCTCCTGCGTCGATACCTATCGACAGTTGGCCCCGGCCCCGAAAATCGAGGTCTTCAGGGGTGTCGGTCATCTGCCGATGCTGGAAATTCCGCGTCGATCGGCACGGGCACTGGAAACGTTCATTCGCGAACAACCGAAAGGATAAGGGTATGAGCATCATGTTCCAGACGCCCGCTAAGCGTCCCCGAAAGCCTGCGGATCTGCCGATAGAACCGCACCGCATGGACTTCCGATTCGATGGGCAGGTACCGCGTTACTGGTTCGGTAACGACCCCTTCCTGACCCACTTTCTCAGCGCCCTGTCCCTACTGTTTCCCGAGGGCGAGCGCTTCTTTGTCGACGCAGTTCGCCATTTCCGCGACCGGATTGCGGACCCGGAACGTCAGCGCGACATCTCCGGATTCATCGGCCAGGAAGCCATGCACTCCCTCGAACACCGCACCTTCAATGCCTTCCTGGAACAGAATGGCTACCCGGCGGACAAACTGGAAGGCGTTCTTCGCCAGGAACTGCAAAAGGCCCGGGAAGAGACAACACCGCTGCAGCAGTTGGCGATCACTGTAGCCCTGGAACATATCACCGCCGTCCTCGCCGAATTGATGCTGGAGCACGAAGACGTCCGTGATCGCCTGGATGAAAGGGTCCGCGACCTGTGGGTCTGGCATGCGATCGAGGAGACCGAACACAAAGCCGTGGCCTGGGACCTTTATCAGGATGTCGGTGGCGATTACACCACCCGGGTAACCGCAATGCTGAAGGCGACGCTGTTGCTCATCTACACGACCACGCGCTTCCAGACGGCGCTGATGCAACGGGACGGCCTGTCGCGTAAACCCCTGGTCTGGGCGAAAGGCATCTGGCGTCTCTGGGGCTACAAAGGCTACCTGAGCCGTCTGGCACCGGCCTACCTGAGCTATTTCCGCCCAGATTTCCATCCCTGGAAAATCGACAACAGTCCGGTGGCCAAGGCCTGGCGACGGCGCCTGTCGTCTTTGGCCTGATTGGCCCGGTTTACCTGGGCGCCCGTCAGGGAGGTCATGGGGTCAAGGCATTGCAGGTTCCATAATCGGGGGCTACGAGGTGTTCACTCGATGTGAACACGCGCACCCTCCCGAGGAACGAGGTGAACAGGCCATGACTGCAATCGCCGCTCCAGCCAGGGACCTGGGCTTGCCGGGTATATACATCCACTTGCTGGCGGAGTTGTTGCGCGAGCGGGGGCTGGACGAGAGACGGCTGCTACAACAGGTCGGACTCGATCCGCACCGCATCCTGAGTACCGATGTACGGGTCCCTTTGATGACGGCCAGCGAGTTCGTGCGCAGAGCCCTGCTGGCATCGGACGAGCCCGGCCTGGGCATTCTACTGGCGAAAGAACTTCGCATGCCCCTGCATGGTGCCTTGGGCGTGGCCGTGATGAGCAGCCGCAACCTGGAAGACGCCCTGCGAATATCGTCGCGCTACATGCAGTTGCGATTACCGCAGATGAGCGTCGTCCCGCACCAGGAAGGCGATCAGGTGCTGATCCGTTTCACACCGGCCATCGATCTCGGCCCACTGACCAGTTTTATGCTCGACACCATGACCATTGGTTTCCTCATGATGGGGGAGCAGCTGCTCGGCCAACCCATTGCTGAAGCCGCTATCCATCGCCGGGGCAACGAGCCGCGCTACTACCGGCGTTTCCTGTCACAACTGCCGTCCCCGGTCCTGTTCCAGCAAAACGACGATGCGGTCTGCATCCCCGCCTCCTGGCTACGGGCGCCGGTCCGCTTCAGTGATGATCTTGCGGCGAAGGTGTCGCGGGAGCAGTGCGAGCAGGCACTCCGCCAGTTGACAGGCGATGCCAGTGTGACGACCCGGGTGCAACGGGTTATCGAGACCAGTCATCCGTTTCCGCCCCGTTTGCAAAAGGTCGCGTCGACGCTGTTCATGTCCGAGCGCACATTGAAGCGACGCTTACAGGAAGAAAGCACCACCTTCCAGCAGCAGGTCGATAGCGTCAGGCTGGAAAGGGCGGGAGACCTGCTGGTCAGCACCCGCCTGTCCCTGGCACAGATTGCCGATGCGTTAGGCTATGCGGATGCCGCCAACTTTACGCGGGCCTTTAAGCGTTGGACCGGGATCAGCCCCAGTCGCTATCGGGTGCGTGCAGAAAAGAGCGATGCCGTCAGGGCCTGAAGATCAGAATCGCCCCCAGGCAACCCGTAGGGCGCAATAACCAACGGGCATTGCGCCGAATGAGCAGCAGGCAAGAACGGCGTTCAGTCTCCAAGACAGTATCGCGAGAGGTTGTGGCTGGGTGGAGGTTAGGGATTGGGCGGCATACGGCGCAATGCCCGTTGGTTATTGCGCCCTACGAGTTACAAGCTTACTTGAAGGCGACGATAACCGTACCGTTGGCGCCGCTGTCGGAACGAATCAGACCCAGGAAGAGGGAATGGGCATTGCTGTCACCGACAAAGGCCAAACCTTTGAGCGGCCCTTGCGAGCAACCCGTAATACTCGCCGAAACGGTAAACAGGTCGTGGCTTCCATCGGTCGGCGTCATCGTGCCGGAGATGATACAGCTTTGAGAAGTACCGGTGTAAGTAATGCCCGCTTTGAAGGTGCCATCACTTTTTATCTCTACACCCGCCGTCGCACCATCGTCAGCCTTGCCCTGATAGGAACCAGCAAGGGTCGACAGGGGTATCGCTGTGTTGTAGATCGCATCCAATCCAAAACTGAAGCTGCCGCCGGCCCCCGAAGAAATTGTTCCGTTAAGCGACTGATGCTGAGTCAGCGAACCCGAATAGGCCTCATCGACGATATTGCTTGCGGACGTGCTGCTGACCAGCCCTTGTTGGGTGTAGTGGCGCAAGGTACCCGTGATGACAGTCCCTCCGGACAACGTCATATCGGGGAAGGTATAGAGACGGCCCGATGAACCCGTTTGTGCACTGGTATTGACAAAAATCGATTGCCCGCTGGGGGAGATGGCACCAATCAACTGAAGCGAGGTGCTACCGGACAGGTAACTCCCAGTCCATAGCCCATCCGCCAACGCCGTCACTGTCGGCGTATAACTACTGGGCGTTGTCGAAGTGGTCGAAGACGTACTGGAACTGGAACTACCCCCACCGCCTCCGCCACCACAACCGGAAAGCATCACCGCCACGGCCAAGCTGCCTGCCAATAACCCTTTACGACTCATACCGGCAACTCCCTCTGTCCATTTGTACAACGCATCGCTTCCCCGCCGGCGGAGAAAACAGCCCCAACCCTATTTGTTTAGGTCGAATCAGGCCAATCCGCAAGTTTAACGTCCCCATTTTACCGCCCCAGGCTCGGGCCAGGCGGTCGCTGCCGACGGGCAACACACAATCTGGCCAATACGTAATCAACGACAGTACGCAGTTGCGCACAATTACGCTAGTCTGGTGGCCGGATCGTTCAGGGAGAGAATCAGGCATGTACCTTCACGACACACATCGCAAGAGTATCGGTTATCTGTTGTGGCTATTCGGCTTTCTCGGATCGCACCGTTTCTATTACGGTAGACCCTGGACGGGCACCTTATGGTTCTTCACCCTCGGGCTGCTCGGTATCGGCTGGCTGATCGATCTCTTCCTGATTCCCGGCATGGACCGCGATGCAGACCGCCGCTACCAGCCGGGCGCGCTGAGCTACAGTGTCGCCTGGATCCTGCTGACGTTCTTTGGGGTACTCGGGTTGCACCGTTTCTATATCGGGAAATGGTTTACCGGGCTGGTCTACCTGCTGACCGGCGGGCTCTTCCTGGTTGGCGTGCTGTTTGATTTCTGGACGCTGAACGAGCAGGTCTCGATGCGCAACTCACCGAGCCTGCGTCCCTAGGGTGACATCAGTTGCGGATCAGCTTGAAGACGGCGGCGAAATCCTCGCCGGGGAAAATCTCCGCCGCTTTCTGGTAAAGCAGCGTGGCACTGTTCAGTGTGGTGATCGCCCGGGCGCTGTCACCAGCCATCTCGCGGACCAGGTTGAGATCCTTGAGCAGCGTTTCCAGCGCGAAGTGCGCACCATAGTCGCCACTCAACAGTTTCCCCTGCTTGGCGGTCAGGACCGTCGACTTGCCGGCCCCCTGGCCCAGTAGCTCGATCACCTCTTCCCGGCTGAATCCGTTACGCTCCGCCAGGTCGATAGCTTCCGACAGGACACTCATAAAGCCGCCGAGAACACCGTTATTGATCAGCTTCAGTCGCGTGGCGCGACCGGCGGCGCCAACGAAGGTGCGGGTCGACGCCAGCAGCGACAACAACGGCTCTGCCGTTTCATAATCCCGTTTTTCACCACTGGCCCACAGCACGAGCTGACCATTGCGGGCGGGAATGACACTGCCGGCCACCGGTGCCTCAAGATAGCGGCCACCCGCCGCTGCGACCTGGGTGTGCAACTCACCCACGGCCCGATAGTCGTGCGTCGTGAGGTCGATCACCAGGCGGTCATCCAGGTTCTTCTTCAGCAAGCCCTGGGCCCCATTAAGCACCTCCTGCACCGCCGCACTGTCGGTTACACAGATCAGAATGGCACTGCTGGAGCGGCTGGCCAGATCGGCCGGTGTCGGCACGGCTTCCAGGCCGTCCCCCCGGACCTTCTCTGACGAGCGATTATATATCGTCAGGGTGTGGCCTTCGTTGCGCAGGCGTTCCGCAATGGCCGAACCAAGTTTGCCGTAACCTATCAATCCAATCGTCATGGTCGGTCTCCGCGTTGCTTATCGATCGATTCCCGCCCATCCACCCACTGGGAGCGATAGAGGAAATCCGAAGCCTTACCCTAAACTGCCGCAAAGGCCGGTAAGACGTCAATCCGTCACGCCGGTTTCAGCCCAACGCCCGAACCTCTATAGAGCGCCGAAGAGGCCAGCGGTTCCCCATCCCGGCGTTAATGATGGTGACGCGGCAACACCAGGCTGATCAGGCTGGCGGCCATACCGACACCCACCAGTGCCCACAGCACTGTCACCAGGCCGAAATCGGTCGCGACGACATCCAGCAGGATCAACGCGGCGGCTCCCAGGCCGTTGGACAGGCCAAGGGCGATCCCCGAGCCGAGGGACCGGTTTTCCCGAAAAATGTCCTGCCCGATGAGCATGCTGATCGGCAGGGTGGCAAACAACGAGATTCCCAGCAGTCCCAGCAACAGCCACTGCAGTGCGCCGCCTCCCAGGCTCATGAAGAGGGCCATGAAGATCGTCGACAGGACGATCGCCACGAAGATCACCCGCTTACGCCCGAAGACGTCGGACAAATGCCCGCCAGCCACATTGCCGACCACACCCACCACCAGCAGGACGGTGATCAGTGCGGAGGATTCGACCAGCGAATGGCCGCGCTGATGCCACAATACCGGCAGGTAGGTCACCACGCCGAAAATCATCAATGCGCGCAGGCTGGAGAAGGCGACGAGCGCGCTAGCCGGTCCCAGGTGGCGACGCCAGGCGATGGGCGCGGCATCTGGATGACGCTTGGGCTGCACGGGCAGCGACGGCCAGAGCAGGGCGACACTCACCAGCGCCGGCAGCGCCAACAGCCAGAGGTAATGCAAGCCCCAGGCGCTCACCACCAGGCTGGCGAACAGGGGCCAGAGCCCGCGGCCGACCTCACCCCCGACCAGAAACAGCGACATGCCCAGGCCGACACGCCCGCGGCTCAAGGTTCTCGCGCCCGCCAGGGCCTGGGGATGGAAGAGGGCGTTGGTCAGACCGATGACAATCAATACCGGGATCAGCATCCACAAGGTATCGCTGAAGCCGATCAAGGCCCCGGCAATACTGGATCCCAGCACTCCGGCTACGATGAACAGGCGCCCACCGATATGATCGGCAAACCAGCCGGTCAGGGCCTGGAACGCCTGTCCGATCAACAGCGCTGCCATTACCGTTCCCGCCAGGCTCGGCCGCAAATGCAGGTTGATCAATACCGCCGGCAACACTCCGGGCAGATAGTTGGCGGCACCGTCATTGAGGAAATGCAGCCAGCTAAGGCCACCCAGACGGCCATACAGGGGGCGGGCAGCGGTGCCCGTGTCCCCGGCTTCGATTGGGGTCGTGCTCACGTATCGGTTCCTTATTTTCTGAGCTAGCAACCGGTTAACAGGCTAACCATATTGAACATAGCGACGGCATCGCCGTCATCACAGGCTTGCTTCAGCAGTGTTGTCTGGTTGTTCTGGGAATTATGAGGAGCGTCTTGCTGGGTGCCGCGGGGCTGACGGCCGGGACCGTCAAAACGCAAATCGCGCTTCGGGAAACGCACGGCATCCGGTACCTTTTTGAGGCATCGCCTGCGCCGTGAAGGACAGCCACTCAGAACGGCAATCCATTTTTATACCTGATTGTTCTCCAGGATGGAACCACCGGCAGCCGTATCAGCAACGGTCGAACGGGCGCGGGTCAGATAGTTCAGGACCTCGGCCATCAGCTTCGCCCCCCGGCGATAGTCGTCATCGGATGCGGCCTGCAGCGCCTCTGCCCCCTGGACGAAGGGGCCGGGCACCAGATCGCCGGCTTCGTGCTCGAGCATCGACGCCAGACTATGGGGCGTTGCTTCCAGATGGAACTGCAAACCGATCACCCGGGTGCCGATCTGGAACGCCTGGTTGTCGCAAACCTCGCTGCTGGCCAGCCGGATCGCTCCCGGCGGCAGCTCGAATGTTTCGCCGTGCCAGTGCAATACCCGCAAGCGCGAAGGCAGCTTGATACTGCCCGTTGTCGCCGGCACCGACTGCACGTCGAACCAGCCAATTTCCGCCTGCGGCGCAGCGTAGACCCTGGCGCCCAGGGCACTGGCAATCACTTGCGCGCCGAGGCAGATACCGAGCACAGCCACGCCCCGGTCCACCGCTTCCCGCAGGAAGGCCTTTTCGGCTTTCAACCAGGGTAAGGCGGTCTCATCATTGGCACTCATCGGACCGCCCATCACGATGACCAGGTCCACAGCCTCCGGATCCGGCAGCGACCAGTCATCGGCATAAAAACGGGTCCGCTCGATTCGCGCGTCATGTTGCAACAGCCAGCGTTCAATATTGCCGATGCCTTCATAGGGCGTATGTTCCAACAGGCGTACCCGCAGTCGCGGCGAGGCTTCCGACTCCGTCATCATCGGCGTCGCTTCTCCCTTGAAACGTTCCAGCACCGGAGCCAGGCGGGGCACATCCGCCGCATGGGCCGCCGTGTGGGACCAGAGCACCGTCCGCGAGGCATCGAGCAGGAAGGTGGCCGACTTCTGCCAACGCGTCCCGGAGGCGCTGCGATTGCGGACGCCCTTAAACCACAGACCCACCACGCCCAACAGCGAGCGCAGCCCCAGGAAATGACCGGCGCCGGAATAACCGACACCAAAGGCACCGTAGAACTCCCGGTCAGGATCGTCCACGACGGTCAGTCCCGCGGCACCACCAACCTTTTCCAGCCAGCGCGCCCGTACGGCACCGTCCCCATGACTGACCAGGATGCATTGTACTTCCGGGTATTGCCCGGCCAGCCACCGCAGTTGCCGAACCGTTGCTTCAGCGAAAGGGCAGCCCACGTGGCGCAGGAAGGCCACCAGATAGCGCGGCCGGTCCGGTTCCATGGCCGCAAGGTAGGGTGCGCTGTCACCCGGCTGAAGGGGGGCGGATAGCGGTTGTTCGGGAGGTTTGCGCAGGCCGATCACATCCATCGTGCTCAACGGCCCCGCCAAGACTGGTATCGATCCGTGTTGTCGGTCATCGCTGACTCCGCGTTATGCTCGCGGAAAGCTTAGCCCATGATGGGCATAGGCTCCAAGCGCCGCGGGGTTCGGGCCGCACTGTCCCGCTGCAAGGTTTTGTTCCGATGTCATTACGACAGGTAAACAAAAAAAGCCTGGACCACCCCGGTGAGGAGGCGGATCCAGGCGTCGATATTGTAACAGTCGTTTCAGAGTTTCTAACTTTGCCGTATTTCCCAGCGTCCATTGCCTACCTGACGGCGAATGCCAATGTCAGGTTACACCTTACCAATCAAAGGACGTGCCAAGATTTAAACTCATTAATTTTCAATAAGTTAATAAGATACACCACCACAGTGCCACACCTGGAATGCGACATACTGGTGCACCCCAAACAACGCTGCCCCGCTATGGCGACCACCTCCAACGCTGGTGACGCCACATCCCGCCTAAGGCACCGTAAACGACACCGCCTGCGACGGCGAACTGGTCAAACCGTTGCTATCTGTGGCTGTCACCTGGAAGTACCAGGTACCGCTACTCAGCGATGTAAAGCTGTAGGAGGTCTGGGTGGCGGCCACCGTGACCGTTTTATCCAGCTGGCCCGATGTCTGGCCGTATTGGATGGTATAGCTGGCGATATCAGACGGCGACAACGCCGTACCGTCGATCCTCGTCGTCGGCGCTGTCCAGGAAATGGAGATACCGCCTGACGAGGTGGAACCACTGACCGTCGACGAGCTGCTGCCGGACGAAGCCAGCGGCGCCAGAGTCCAGGGGTTCAGCGACTGCTGGTAGGCTTGCAGGTTCGTCACGTTGCCGGTGTTGAGTATCTTGCTGGCGTCGTTCACGAAGGGATTGAGACCGTATTTCAACTCCCAGGTATCCGGGATACCGTCTCCATCGCTGTCGATAGCCTGAGACTTGGTGTAGTCGATGGATTGAACGGTGGTGGCCGGATCAACAACCGTACCCGTCGTGCTATTGGCGATGGTGAGGTTCGCGGTTGCCAGGCCGCCATTCTCGAAATATTCCATCAGGATAGGAGCTGGCTGTCCTGCCGGAAGCGATACCGTAGCGCTATAGGTCGTCGCGGCCTGATTTTTCCACTGGTCAATCACCAACTGGCCATTCACCCACAACCTGACACCATCATCCGTCTTCGTTGTAAAGGTGTAGTCCTGACTGCCGGAAGATTGCGTCGGCATGAACTGCCCGGTCCAACGTACAGAAAATCCATCGACCGGTATCGAGGATGCCGGCGAACCACTCCCCCAATTGAACGCGACTGCCGGATCGACACGGCTCATCACGAAGGTCTGAAAATTCATTCCCAGATAGTACTCGCCGATAAAGCCGCTTAGCATCTGCGCCGTTGGCTTGGGCACCGATTTCGGGTCGGACATATCCGTGCCGGCCTGATATTCCGCCAGATTGCTGAAACCATCACCATCAAGGTCTTTCTGCGCATCGGTGGGATCCAGCGGATTCAGGCCGTAAGCGAATTCCACACCGTCTGGAATACCATCCCCGTCCGTGTCTGCCTTGTTGGGATCGGTGCCCAACAGGAACTCGTCATAGGCTGACAGCATGTCATGATCGTTATCTGAAGTTGCATCATTGGGGTTGGTGGGGTCGAGGCCGTTCGCGACTTCCCAGTTGTCATAGATACCGTCACCATCCTTGTCCAGCGGCGGATACTGGGGGTTGTAGCTAAGTTTCTGCTGACCGTCGAAATACCCTATACGGTACCCATAGGCATAGCCTTTCTTATAATCGTCGGTAGCCGCAGTTGGCGCAGGATAGGTCGATATATAGGTGCTGCCGATCACCTCCTGGGCGATGCCCGGCCCAGACCAGTCGACGGTGATATGATCGTGCCCCGAACCCTCCTTATGCAGGATTTCAAAGTAATAGGCTTTCCCCGCCGTCAGCGTTATTGGTACCGACACCTGATTGGAGTATTTGTTGAACACGCCAACGTCAGTCCAGCCAGGAACCGAGGCGACCAGGACCTTATTGGCCGGCTGGTCATCGGTGGAGAGCCACAACTGGGAATAATCGTCCGAACTGATATAGAAGGTATAATCGCCGGTGGTTGGGGGGTAAAGCTCACCCTGGATTCGGGCGCCATAGTTGTCGCCCCAATCGACCGGACCATCCAGTTTGGTGAGTTGGTCATAGCCATCCGGCTGATTGGGAAAGGTGGAGAGGGACGTTAAATTGCTGACCAGAGTCCCGGATACATTTTTCCAGTAGTCCCGATAGACGATCCCCTTCGCAGGAGCACGAGTCGTGCCCGCAGCCGTGGGCGGCAGGTTGGAGGGCAGGGGCTTCCACATCCCACAGCCCGCCATTGAAACGATACCCAGTACAAACAGCACCCTGATTATTATTGTCATCACAGCCTCCCATGCCCAGGGTCAATAACTCACCCTAAGTATTCGTCCTTGAGCTCACCAAAGACCAGTTCATTTTTTGATCGATTTGGCATAAAAGGGGCTGGCTTAGCGTAATCAGCTATGCCCGTCAGCAAATTATACGAATTCACCGTGAACGGAAGGGCCCGGCATCCGCGAGCATCACCGCTGATTCCCAAAGACTCCCTTTCCGGGGAACACTGTCAGAAAAAGCAGCTGCTGAGGCCAGTTTTCGTCAGGAATTTTTACACTCCAGCAAATTCATAGCACCAGAAAAACCGTCTACCAATTTGTTTGTTAATGATATTTCATGAATGGCACCATGGTTGCTTTGGACTCCCCAACATCTTTTTGACTTCAAGAAAGATAATTTTCGTGGGCATGTAGTGGAGTCGTGTCATGAAACTGAAAATTCTAGCGCTTGTTTCGACGTTACTGCTCGGAGCAGCCACCAATGCGTCCGCCAGCCTGATTATCAGCGGCGGCAACTGTAGTAACCTTACGATCACTACAAGCACCTACAGCAATACGCTGAACGGCTGTTTCGGTGCGAATCTCTATACGAATTCGAACACCACCCTGAAATTCGTTTTCCTGGGGAAAGATGCATCCTACTGGGATTCCCTGGTCGCCAGTAACGGCTCCCAGTCCATCACTATGTCGAACCAGGACGCCCCGGGCACCACTTATGTGCTGGACGGCGTACTGGCCGGCCTGATCAACTTCGTGATCAATGTCGACAGCAACCACGACGGCATACCTGATACATCGGTACAGAATGGCCAAAACACTACCGGCTCACCGGGTTTCTGGCTGGGACAGGGCGCTGATGGCGGCATTATTATTGGCGTCGACGACGGCGGTGCCGGCAAGGACGGAGACTACAACGACATCGTTGGCGAAATCTCGGCCGTTCCGGAGCCTTCTTCCCTGGCACTGATCAGCCTGGGACTGGTTGGCGGCATCCTGGCCCTGCGGAACCGTAAGTCTCGCAAAGACAGCTGATATTTCGCTGTTCGAATGAACAAAAACGGGCCGGACGATCCTAACTGATCTCCGGCCCGTTTTTTGTTCCCCACCTGATTTACTATCCCCATAAAAAAAACGCCTGCACCTCAGAGAGGGCAGGCGAAAATGCCTGTGGGAATCACAGTGTTTCCGGTGTGTCAGACGGATCTTCCGGTGCGAGTCCGAGAGGTGGGCCGGACCCGTGCCAGGAAGCGTCATGAATCATATTGCAGGTCCCATGCCAAAACATAATGCTCTGATATTAATAGATTTTTAAGAGAAGACGCCCCTGCAACACCTCCCCTTTACGGTGCACCCTCCTGAAAAGTGCACCTTCACGGCCCATCAAGACGCTCCAACAAGCTCGGTGAAACCCTGAACCGCAAGCCTCGACTGGCCCCGGTTCCGTCGACAGAGCAGGTTCGGCGATTGACGCGGGTAATACGCCCGGTATGTGTCTGCTGCCGATAGGCGAAGGCAACACAGTCTCCCCGACGAAATCCCACGGTGCTCGAGCGCATTGCCACCGTTACCGGCGTTGCATCCAGCGGCGCGACCAGCACCTCTTCGGCTGACGTCAGGTATTCCAACACCGCGTCCGCCACCCCGTCCGCATGCAGGTTGTCGAGAATCCGGTAAAAGGCGGGGTTATGTACCGCACCCCGTCGCCGTTCTCCCTGTACTGTCTGCACCAGATGCGCAAATTCGTGTACGCAGGTGTGGGCCAGCAGGTGAGCCACGGATACCTGGCGCTGAAAATAGCCTCGATTCAGGATCTCCCGGGTGGACAGCCACTCACCACACTGGCCGGGCTGCTGCTTCGCCGCAATCATCTCCAGTCCCAGGTTGATCAGGTGCTCCCTGCGCACCGGATCATAGCGATGATAAGTCGCACGCCCCGACCCGAGACGCACCACGAGAACCCCCTGCCGATGCGACCCCGGCCGGTTCCACAAGACCTCCCTGATGGCGGCGGCCATCTTCAGGCCCACACGGCGATGGAACTGGACGTCTGTTGATATCGCTGCCTTGCTCATACCCGGTTTCTACCTGCAATAAATTTGATCGATCCCGCTGCGAGCCCACAAAAACGTTGGCAAAAGTCGCTCTGCGCGCGCTTTAGGCGAACAACCGGCGAAAAAGATGCCCAGGCTGTTGAAAATTTCTGAAGACAGGTGGAACTAATCGGAGTTTACGTTGGTCAAAGTGTCCACTTGATAAGCGCTGCCCCCTCTGCTGTCCAGTTCGCACAGGGAATATCCGGGCCCTCGCATAAACGCCTGACCAGGGCGGGCCCGGTTCTGACACCGATCCCCATGGCGACAATAGCCGGGACCAGCGCCGCAACACTGCACGATTGAATATCTGAAGCAAGGCGACGATCTCAAACGGCCTCGTTCCCTGGAGCCGCCAGCCGTCCTGCTTCCCGTAACAACCGACTTTTCATCGTCAGAGTGGACTTAACCATGGCAGAAGTTCTTTTTCCATTTGATTGGCGCGCCCATCACCCGCAACCCAACAGCCACTATCTCCGGGAAACTCTCGCCCATACACTGGGCATCACCGACAGCCGCGAACGGGCTCCTGCCGATGCGCGCCTGCTGGACGACCTGGTCCGGTTCTTCGAGCGCCAGGAAGTGGCGCCGGGCCGTTGCCTTGAGGCTTCCGGCGAGGCCTGGAAAAATGTGTATGTGCTGGAACAGGGCATAGCCCGCCTCTATCGACAGAGTCCAGAAGGCAAGGTTTGCATCCACCATTTCTTCCGCGAGGGCGATATGATGTGGCCCGTCTTCGCCCGCAGCCGTTCAACCCGCAACACCCTCTGTCTCGCCAGCGTCGAGCCCTGCTCACTTTGGGTTGCGCCTTTTGACCTGTTCCGCCGCCTGCTGCAGAAGACAGACCACTGGAACCGCTTTGCCCTGGTCCTCACCGAGCAATTGGCCGAACAGGCGCTCATGCGGGAAGTTGAGCAGCAGACACTGTCGGCACTCGACCGCTACCGCCATATGGTCTCCGATTATCCCGAGCTGGTCGAGCGTGTGCCGGACTATCAGTTAGCCGCCTGGCTGGGCGTCGCAAGCGCAACCTTCTCTCGGCTCAAGCATCAGGGCGCGGAATAAGCGCCATCGAGGGTGCCGGCACTCCCGCCGGCACCCTCCGGTCAAACCGGAAAAGCGCTAAACCCAGCACATCTATAACCTGACGTCATAATGGTTTCCTCCAAGACTTTGTTACACTTTAGAAGTAGCAAAGTACATTCGGCATAGACCGAATGCTTTAGGGGGATGCGGTTGTTGTGAGACGTCGGGCCCGGGGTTTTCTGCATAGCCTCAAAGGGAAGGGCGTGATCCTGGTGCTAGGCGCCATTGTGGTCACGGTCCTCATAGAAACCGTCGTCAGCGTCGTCGTCGGTCGCTTGCTGTTATCCGATCAGGTCGAGGATCAGCTCACGACGACAGCCAGTATCGTTGAGCAGGATCTGGACGACAAGCTGCGCACACGTTTCCAGGCCATCTCCCGGGCCGCATCGCGCATCCGCATGGATAGCGAGGCACTGCGCAGCACCGCGCCCTTTATCCTGCAAAACGACACTGCCCTGTTAACGCTCTTCAATACCGCTTACGTGGCCGACGCCGGCGGCAGGATCATCGCCGACCAGCCCCACCTGAAGGGTCGCATCGGACTCGATATCAGCGACCACAATTACTTCAAACTTGCCAGCACCCAGCTAACGACCGTTATTTCCCAGCCTTTCACAACCCAGTTGGATTCACACCCAGCCATTGCCGTCGCGGCCCCCATCTTCAACTCCCGCGGCCGTTTCGTCGGCGTTCTGGTTGGCGTTACGGAACTGGATTCACAGAGTTTCATCGGCCGCCTGCAACGTATTCCGGTCGGCCACAGCGGCTACATCAGCGTTGGCACTCTGACCGGTTTGACCATCGCCCACCCGGATAAGACCAGGATCCTGCAGCCGCTGCCCCGCAACGAAGCACTGGACCTCGCTCGCAAGAACCAGGATGGCATTGCCATCGTGCGAACGCCACAAGGCGCCGAAGCCGTCTATGCCTTCCGGCAATTGACCGAAGCGCCCTGGTTTGTCTCCGTCGTCATTCCCGCCCAGGAGGCCTTCAAGGCCCTGGAGCGCGTTACCGAAAGTGAAATCGCGGCCTCCATCGCCGTCCTGGTGTTGATTGCCATTATTGCCTGGCGAGTTCTCGGACGCCTCCTGCAGCCTCTGGGAGAGCTCGAAACACAGATGGAACTGCGACACACCGGACTGCGGACCGGCCCAGTCCGTGTGCATGGCAGCGCCGAAATCCAGGCCCTGGCGACGATGTTCAATACCACATTCGAGGATCGTTCACGCGCCCTCGAATCACTGTCTGAACGAGAGGCCTTCTTTCGCACCATCACTGAAGCTGCCCCGCTGGGCATTCTGCAGACCAATGTCATGGGCCGTGTCCAGTTCGCCAATGCGGCAGTCTTGAAGATCCTCGGCCTGAGTTGGGAGCGCCTGATGGGGCAGAGCTGGCTGAAAGGGCTCGTCCCTGAGGACCGGGATCGTGTCGCCGCCGAATGGCAGATCGCGCGACAGACTCACAAACCCCTGTTTTCCCAGTTCCGCGTACAGACGCCGGAACAGAAGATCGTATGGGTCGAGGCGGTTGCCAGCACCATCCAGTCGAGCAGCGTCACCCACGGCTTCATTGCCATCATTCGCGATATCACCCACGAGCGTGACATCGAAGCGCAGCTCGAGGACGAGCGTAGCCGGGCCGACCGGGTGCTCGGCTTGTTGCGGGACGGTGTTCTGGTGATCGATCCCTCCGGGCGCATCAGCTATGCCAACGGTCCGGGCGAAGCCTTTGTCTGCAACGACTGCAGCGTCGTCGGTGGCAAACTGTTCGAGATGATCACTGTCGAAGTCGACGGTGAACAGTGGTCACTTGAGCGTTTGCTGGAACATCCCGAACTGGAGAACCTGGACGCATTGATCATCGACCGCAACCAGCGCCGCCATGAAGTCGAACTGACCATGCTCCGGCTAAACCACTCCAGTGCAGAAAGCGACCGTATCGTATTTGTCCTGCGCGACGACAGCGAGCGCCGGCGGCGGGAGGAGCGCCTATCCTGGGAAGCGACCCATGACGCCTTGACTGGTTTGAACAACCGCCGCGCCTTTATGGCAAGCCTGGTGCATTGGCTAGGGGAAAGTCACTCCTTGAGCCAGGTTTCCGTTCTGGCCATGATCGACCTGGACTATTTCAAGCAAGTTAACGACGAAGGTGGACATCTGCTGGGCGATGAATTGCTGCGGAACCTGGCAGAGACGATACGCCTGAATATTCGACAAACCGACATCGCCGCCCGACTCGGCGGCGATGAATTCAGTGTATTGCTCCCAGGATGCGGCATGGAAAGGGCCATTGCCATTCTGGAACAGATCCGGGCTGCAGTGGAAAGTCTACGCATTGAACGCGACGGCAAAAGCTACGGTGTCACCACCAGTATCGGAGTCACCGTCCTGGCCGAAAACGACCAGAGCCCTCGCGTTACCCTCGCCCGGGCGGACGAAGGCTGCTATCGGGTCAAAGCCAGCGGACGCAACGGCATTGCCACCGTCATGCCCCTCGACCCGTCTCAACCGTGATCGGCGATATCACCGTCAGTAAACAGGAACTCACGAAGGTGCCCCTCGAAGTCCTTGTTATTACGGCGCATCCACTCCAGACACATGGCCGCATGCTCCATTTCCTCGCGCATGTTGTGTAGCAGGATCGCCTTGAGCGCCGGATCATCGCAGTCGTCGGCACGCTGACGGTACCAGTCCACGGCTTCGAGTTCCTCCATCAGGGAGACAATCGCGTGATGAAAATGGATGGTTTCCTTGGACAGACGCTCACGGGGAGCATGCAGGTTTTCACTGCTCATACTGAACTCCTGGTTGCCGGTAAAAAGTGGGATTGCGGCTTTACTGTGCCACGAATAACCTGCCATGGCGATACACCCTGGCGAAAGGTTATAGTGCGCGCCATCGCTTGCGGATTACCGACCGCTCGCCCTCGCAGCAGCCCTCGGCGACCAATACCCCAAACCCATCGGCCTGGAGTTTTGCCATGATGGAAAGACACCGATGACCGCCTCATCCGGCATTTTCGTTTCTGACGACCCTCGCGCCCTGCGGTTGCGTGGAACGCTGCTGACCCTGTGGGGCGTCCTGCTGCTGTGCCCGGATTCGCTCTTGGTGAAAGAAACCCACATTTCACCCGAAGGCTTCCTTTTCTGGCGAGGCGCCTTACTGACACTGGCCTTCATGGCCATCGCCCTGGCCCGTTACCGCAAAGACCTTCCCCGCCAGATCCAGCGCTGCGGCTGGAAAGGCCTGTTCTGTGCTACGGCATTCTCCATCAGCACCACCGGTTTTGTCGTGGGCATGAAATACACCGCGGCCGGCAACGTGCTGGTCATCCTCGACATGGCCCCGGTCATCGCTGCCATTCTGGGCTACCTGATCTGGAGGGAACGGTTGCCGCTGCGCACCTGGGGCGTGATCATGATCTGTGTCGGCGGAGCGGCAATGATGGGCATGAGCGAAACCGGCCCGGGACACATGCTGGGGCTGCTGATGTCGTTCATGGCAGCCTTTGCACTCGCCAGCAACCTGGCAGTGGCACGCTCCCGGCCAGAGGCCGATATGAGCGTCATGCTGATGTTCGGCGCCCTGCTGACCACCCTTCTTGCCACTCTGATGGGGGGCGCACAGTGGCCCTCACGCTCGGACATGGGCTACATCCTGTTGCTCTGCCTCGTGTTCCTACCCGCTGCCAGCACGCTGATACAGACAGGCCCGCGATACCTGCCTGCGGCAGAAGTCAGCCTGATGCTATTGCTGGAAACCGTTTTCGGCACCTTACTGGTCTGGCTTTTCCTGGGAGAGGTCCCGCCCACCCTGAGCCTGGTGGGCGGCGCGATCATCCTGGCTGCGCTGGTGACCAACAGCCTGTTCGATCTGTTTCAGCAACGCCGACGCGGGCGCGTCTCGATACCGCCCCATTGAAACCGCCTAAATGGCCACGTACGCCTGCCAGAGCAGGCGCAGGGCCAGTAGCGAAAGAACGATATTAAACACCGTCTGAAAATGATGATCGCGCATACGGTGCAGTAGTTTCAGTCCGAGCCAGGTTCCCAGGGCCCCGGAAACGATCATCAACGCGATAAATCCCAGCCAATCCTGCCCCTTGAACCCTGCGTGGACGAAAACACCGATTTTCGCGGCGTGTTGAACGGACATGGCCGCGGAAAAGGTCGCGACAGTGCGCAGACGGTCGCGGTGAATTTGCTTGATGAAAGCCGCAACCAAGGGACCGCTGGCACCCGCGAACAACGACACGAAGGTCGTAACGACACCCGCCAGGAAGATGCCTGGCCGATTCAGCGCACGCTTGGGCAGCGCAGGCCCCCAGCACAAGTAGAGAATGAAGAGTGCAATGGTCAGATACCAGACCGCCGGCGGCAGGCTGATCAGCACCAGACTGCCTATCGCGGCACCCATCAAGGCGCCGGGCAGGAACACTCCCAGAGCCCGCCAGTCGATGTGACGCAGCGTCATCAGGGCGCGGCCGAAATTGGAGCCCAGTTGCACCGCCCCATGTACCGGGATAATCGCCAGCGGCGAGAGAAACTGCGCCATCATCGCCAACAACAAAACCCCGCCGCCCGCACCTAATGCCGCCGTCAGCAAGGAGGTCAGGCAGGATGTGGCAATCAGCAGGGACGCTGTCTTGACGGTCAGAGAAGCGGTAAGGAGATGCACGGAACCCCTTCGATCAAGGCAATGTCGAGAGGATCGTCTTCAGTAGGACAGGATGCCGGTAACGTCATACAAGACGACAATATGCAGGCATCATAGAAAGATATGTGAGCCAATGCCATCCCTCAGGATGGCATTGGCCCAGTGTCGCCGGAAAGTCAGGCCGCGATGGCTTGCGGCTGTGCCCCCTTCCGTCGGCGGTTCTGACGCCAGGCAATGCCACCCAGCAACAGCAGCGCCGGCACGAACATCCACTGCTTGGCAGGGCGATGCGTCTTCACCTGGACGCTGGTGATTTCCCAGCCATACCCGATGCCGAGCTTCTGTGCCGTACTACCGAAATTGACATTGTTGATCAACAGGTTATCGCCGTCCTTAGACACTGACAGGCCCGCATGCATCAAACGCTTGTCAGAGGCCTCCTGCTTGCCGAGCGGCAGGATAACAATTTTGTCCACATGGTTACCTTCGATGGTATCGCCCACCACCCGGACCCGGATCGAACTGTTATCCGGCAGGTCCTTGACGGCTTCGAGGACCTTGGCGCCACTCTCCAGCTTGTATTCCGGTTGCACCATGTCCATCCAAAAGCCCGGCCGGAACAGCGTAAAGGCCACCAGCAGCAAGCCAACCGTCTCATACCAGCGGCAGCGGGTGATGAAGTAGCCCTGGGTACCCGAGGCGAACGCCATCATCGCCAGCAAGGCACTGATGAAAACCAGCAGGAAGTGGGACACACTGTGTACGCCGATCAGCAACAGTTCATTGTTGAAAATGAACATGAAGGGCAGGATCGCGGTACGGATGTCGTAGATAAAGCCTTGAAAGCCGGTCTTTATCGGTTCCGATCGGGCTATCGCCGCCGCCGCATAGGCCGCCAGGCCAACCGGAGGCGTGTCGTCCGCCAGGATGCCGAAGTAGAAGACGAACATGTGAACGGCAATCAGGGGTACCACCAGGCCGCTTTGTGCGCCCAGGTGGACAATGACCGGCGCCATCAGGGTCGACACGACGATGTAGTTTGCCGTGGTGGGCAGCCCCATCCCCAGCAGGAGGCTGATCATCGCCGTGAACAGCAGTACCAGCATCAGGTTACCGCCGGAGATGTAACCAACGAACTCTGTCATGACCAGACCGATACCGGTCAGGGTCACGGTACCGACGACGATACCCGCGGCAGCCGTGGCCACACCGATACCGATCATGTTCCGGCCGCCGTTGATCAGGCCGTCCCAGACATCCATGCACCCCTTCTTCGCCATCTCGGCCATGTCACCGCTCTTACGGAAGAGCGACTTGAGCGGCCGGTGCGTCACAGCAACGATCATCAGGAAGATCGTTGCCCAGAACGCCGACAGGTCCGGCGACAGCCGCTCCACCGCCAGGCACCAGACCAGCACCACAACGGGCAACAGGTAGTAGAGACCCGATTTGATCGTCGGCGCAGCCTCGGGAAGTACATCGAATTCAGGGTCCTCATCCAGGTCGGGCAAGCGGGAGGCAAAAGCCACCAGGCCGACATATACCAGCATCAAAGCGGCGCCGAGAATCCAGGTCGCGGACGAACCGAAGACTTCCTTGGTCCAACCCACGCCGTAGTAGACGGCGCCGGTCACCAGGACCATGCCAAAGAAGCTCATGACAAAAGAGATCAGGGAACGGTGCCAGGGCTTCGGATTAAGACGGGGCAGCCCTTTCAGGTCCATCTTCAACGCTTCGAGATGCACGATGTAGAACAGCGCCATGTAGGCAATCAGTGCCGGCAATGCAGCGGCCTTGATAACCTGGGTATAGGGAATACCGACATATTCCACCATCAGGAACGCCGCAGCACCCATGACCGGCGGCGTCAGCTGACCATTCACCGAAGACGCACATTCGATAGCACCCGCCTTGTAGGCAGGGAAACCAACGCGCTTCATCAGGGGGATCGTAAAAGTCCCCGTGGTCACCACGTTAGCGATGGAGGAGCCGGAAATCATACCGGTGGAGGCCGACGAAACCACCGCCGCCTTGGCTGGGCCGCCACGCAGGTGACCCAGCAGCGAAAACGCAACCCGGATGAAATAGTTACCCGCGCCGACTTTTTCCAGCAGCGCGCCAAACAACACGAACAGGAACACCATCGACGTGGACACACCCAGTGCCACACCGAAAACCCCTTCGGTACCCAGCCAATACTGGGACATACCCCGATCCAGCGTAACCGCCTTGTGGGAGATGATGTCCGGCATATAAGGACCGAGAAAGGCGTAACCGATAAACACCAGGGCAACGACCATCAAGGGCGGCCCAAGCGCCCGTCGGGTCGCTTCCAGCAGGAGCACGATACCGACCACCGCCACGACCACGTCCATCGTGGTGGGCAGGCCCGGCCGATTCGCCAGTTGATCGTAGAACAGGAACAGGTACGCGGCGCAAAAAGCGCCCACAAACGCAAACACCCAATCCTGGAGCGGGATGTAGTGGCGGGGCGACCCCTTGAGCGCAGGATAGGCGGTAAACGCCAGGAACACCGCAAATGCCAAGTGGATAGAGCGCGCTTCGGTGTAGTTGAACACACCGATATTGAAGATAAACGGCAGCGGCGATGCGAACCACAGCTGGAACAGGGACCAGGCGAGGGCCACGCCGACAATAACTTTTGCGGCGATGGGACCGGGCTTACGTGCCCCCGTATCCGCTTCCGCAATCAAGTCCTCGAGCACTTCTTTGGAGGGGGCCGATTCAACGGTTTTGTCGTTGGTCATGGAACTTCTCTTTCAGCCACGTCTGCCGGTCCCGGTAAGGACCTCATCTTGTGGACTGGGTGACGACATCGGAATGGCGGGCCTAAGAGCCCGCCGTGATCAAGACTGCGATCCAATGCACGGGGGGACCCAGGCCCCCCGTTTCAGGAATTACTTCAGTAATCCCTGTTCCTCGTAGTATTTCTTGGCGCCAGCGGCCAGCGGCGCCGACAGGGCGGCTTTAACCATATCGGCTTTCTCCAGGTGAGCAAAAGCCGGGTGCAGCTTCTTGAACTCATCGAAGTTTGAGAATACGGCCTTGACCAGCTCGTAAACGATTTTTTCCGGCTGCTGTGCAGTCGTCACAACCGTGGCACGAACACCGAAAGTCGTCACCGGATTGGGGTTACCGCGGTACATACCACCGGGAATGGTCGCCCAGGAGTAGTAGGGCTCGCTGTCGACGATCTTCTTGATGATCGGGCCATTCACGCTGACCAGTTTTGCGTCACAGGTCGTGGTGGCTTCGGAGATGGAACCGTTGGGGTGGCCGACCGTGAACACGATGGCGTCGACTTTGTTATCGCACAGCGCTTTGGACTGCTCGTTGGAAGCCAACTGGGACGTCAGTTTGAAATCGCTCTTTTTCCAGCCGTAGGCTTTCATGAGCATTTCCATGGTCGCACGCTGGCCGGAACCCGGGTTACCGATGTTGACGCGCTTGCCTTTCAGGTCAGCGAACGTCTTGATGCCGGAATCGGCACGGGCGACAACGGTGAAGGGCTCAGGGTGCACGGAAAACACAGCACGCAGGTTCTTCTCAGCCTTGCCTTTGAAGGGACCTTCGCCGTGATAGGCTTTGTACTGCACGTCGGACTGCATGACACCGAAATCGATATCGCCCGTTTTCAGTGCGTTGGCGTTGTAGACCGAGCCACCGGTAGACTCGACAGAACAACGTACCTTGGTCTGCTTCTGATCTTTATTCATCAGGCGGCAGATGGCGCCGCCCAGCGGGTAGTAGACACCCGTCACACCGCCGGTTCCGATGGTCACAAACTGGCCACTGGCCGCCTGGGCCGATGTTGCAGACATCGTTGAGATGCCCAGCGTCAGCGCTAACGCGACTTTGAACTTGGAGAGCTTTTTCATAACTAATACCCTTCAATAGCAAACGGTCGTTTTAACCGGAAATGTATTTTTATTTATGGATGGCGATTTACCGGCTTCCATACCTATCGCCACCGTCCCTGACGTGAAGCAACCTCGAATCGAGTCTCTTTCAGTCTGTTCTCCTCCTATACCGCAGTGGTGGGATGAGCCCTCACCCCTTTCCGCCACGCAGGATCAGGACAGAACACGCTGCCCGCTCGACCACCCTGGAGGCGTTTGATCCCAGCAGCACTTCCTGTAAATGGCTCCGGTGGTGGGCGGTCAGGATGATCAGATCCGCCCCCATATGCTCGGCCTGGTGGATAATCCGATCCGCTGGCTGGCCTTCATGCACAGAGAGGCTGTGCGGAAGGTCCGCGGGCAGGCGATTGGCGGCGAACGACTTCAACTGTATCTTTACCGCCTCCCGCGCTTTTTCCACCGCATCGGCATCGAAATAGCCTGCAACCAACGGCGAATTAAAACCGGGCATCACGGTCATCACGTGGATCTCGCCCTGATCCAGGCGAGCCTCACGTATGGCCATCTCAACAGCCGATTCGGAAAAGTCCGGCTCGTTGAGATCGACAGGAACCAGAATCCGCTTGAACATGGTGCGATCTCCCCTTGAGAGCCTCAGTTACCTTCATTATCGAGATGGATATAACCGCCAACGGCATCCATCCGGGTTTCAAAACGTTTGATACTGTCCAGCATGCGCGGACCACCCAACGACACACACTCCGCCAATAGCACCTCGACCAATGCCATGGACGCCAGGATGGTTGGAAAGTAATGGGGGGTGCTCATACCGACCGTGAACACAATCTCTGCCGCGCCGGCCAGCGGCGAACGCAGCGTATCCGTTATGACGATCAGTCTGGCACCGCTGTCCCGCAAGACCTCCAGCGCCTTAACGATTTCCGTCGAATAGGGGTTGAAACCGAAGGCCACGACGACGTCTTTGGGACCGATCTCTGCCAGCTCGCTTAATAGGGTACCTTCAAGTCCTCGCACCAGCGACACGTTAGGCATGGCAATACGACCAACGTAGGCAAAGTGATAGGCGCAGGAGAAGGTGTCCCGGAAGCCAATCGCATAGACCCGGCGCGCACCCACGACCAGTTTCGCGGCTTCTTGCAGGCGGGGGCGATTGGCCGGTTGGAAGAACTGTTCCAAGTCGACAGCCGCGGCGCTGGCGTAGTTGAAGAAGATTTCGTTATCGGGGGAGGCGCTGGCCATATCCTGAAGGGATATCGCACGCTTGCTGAAGGTCACAGGCCGGCGCCGCTGCACGGCATCCTGAAACACCTGCCGAAACTGGTCATAGCGCAGAAATCCCAGCTCCTTCGCCAGCCGCGTCAGTGTCGATGGCGTTACATCCGCGGCAGCTGCCGCCTTACGAATGGAAAGGAGCGCAACCTCAACCGGGTGTTCCAGGATATAACTCGCGGCCCGCTGCAACTGAGGAGTCATCTGATCGCGCTGGTCCGTCAACGCTTTGAGCAGCTGATCCGCCTGCGTTGTCGCGACCGCCTGCCCGGTTGCCAGCTCGCTTGTCTCCACCATGCAAAAGCCTCGGTTCTGTCGCCGGTTGATGCTGCAATTTGCCGATGATGCATTTTTTTCAAAAATATGGCAATAAAAAAACAAATGTATTATTTTGGTTGAACGAAAAACATTTGTTCCACATAACATGCACGACGACACAAATGTGTTATCACGTTGGAGCCATCATGACTGCCCCTGCCTACGACACGGTCATCTATAGCCGTATCGATCAATACGCCGAAATCCGATTCAATCGTCCTCACCGCCTCAACGCGGTGATTGAGCAGCTATACGTGGAAACCATCGATGCGCTGCGCCGCGCCGAGGCGGATCCCGATGTCCGCGCGGTGGTCCTGACCGGGGAAGGCAGAGCGTTTTGTGTCGGAGCCGACCTCAAAGAACATGGCAGCGGCCGTCGCACCCCCTTTCAGCGACGTCAGTATCTGCAGCTGGGCAACGACATCTGCCAGACGATTTTCGAACTGAAGAAGCCGGTCATCGCCGTCGTCAACGGCTACGCCCTCGGCGCCGGCGCCGAGATGGCGGTGGCCTGCGATTTTATCCTGATGGCCGAAAGTGCCCGCATCGGCTTCCCGGAAGTCAGCATCGGCACCAATGTCGGTGGTGGCGTCACACAGACCCTGCCGCGCCTGGTCGGTTTGGCCAAGGCCCGGGAACTGCTGTTTATGGGTGACAAGATCGATGGACGCGAAGCGGCACGGATCGGACTGGCCACAATAGCCTGCCCTGACGATGAGCTGCGCCAGGCGGCGGCGGAATTCGCAGAAAAGCTGGCAAGCAAGGCACCGGTCTCGATGGCCCTGGCAAAACGTCTGCTCAACGACGGTGAAGCCCGCGACATGCAGACACAACTGGGCCTCGAACTGGATGGCGTCTTCACCTGCACCGTCACTGAGGATTGGCAGGAAGGTGTCGATGCCTTTGCAGAAAAACGTTCGCCGCAGTTCAAGGGGTACTGATCATGGATCAAGCGGCTTCACGGAGTGAACTCCACGCATTTCTGGCACCCAATTCCATTGCCGTTATCGGCGCCTCCAACGACCCGACCAAACGGGGCTACAAAGCCCTGGTGGGATTAATCGATGGCGGCTACGAAGGGCAGATCTATCCGATCAACCCGAAGTCTCCGGAAATTCTCGGGCTACGGGCCTACCCTTCTGTCCAGTCACTGCCTGCCGCTGCGGATCTGGCACTGATCTGCACACCGGCGTCCTCGGTTCCGGGCCTGCTCCGCGAGTGTGGCCGCAACGGAACCCGCGGGGCCATCATCCTCGCCAGCGGCTTCGGTGAAATTGGTGGTGAAGGTGTCGCACTCGAAGCGGAAACCCTGGCGGCCGCCCGCGAGGCAGGCGTTCGCATCATAGGACCGAACACCTCCGGCATGTTCAACCTGCACAAGAAAGTGAATCTCCTGGCGCTTCAGAATGTGCGCCCTGGTGATATCGGCATCGTTTCCCAGTCCGGCAACATGCTCCTCGCCCTGGCCCTGGAAGCCCAGCGCAATGGCTACATCGGCTTCAGCACCTACGTCGGCCCCGGCAACCAGACCGACATCGGTTTTGGCGACTATCTGCGCTACCTGAGCGAGGACGAGCACACGCGCGTGGCCACCTTCTATATCGAAGGCTTCAAGGACGGCCGGGCCTTCCTGGATGCCGCACGCGAGGCCACCCGCGTCAAACCGGTCGTCGTCTACAAGTCGGGCAGCACCCAGGCCGGCCAGAAATCCGCCAGTTCCCACACCGGCGCCCTCGCCGGCAGTTACGCCATGACCGTGGACCTGCTGAGACAGAATGGGGTCAACGTCGTCGGCCATTCGGATGAAATCCTGCCGGTCGCCGAGGGCCTGGGCCTGCTTCAGCAAACACCCGGCAAGCGGATTGCGATCCTCTCCGACGGCGGCGGCCAGGCAACGATCGCCAGCGATCGCATTTCCGAAGCCGGCCTGGAGCTGGCGGAACTGAGCGATCAGACCCGCGCAAGGCTCGGATCCATCCTGTTTCCCCAGGCGTCACTGGCCAATCCCATTGACGTCGCCGGCAGCACCGATGCCAACCCCGGCCTCTTTACCGAATGCGTCGACATCCTGCTACAGGACGACCAGGTCGACATGGTCTTCCTGGTGGGGATGTTCGGCGGCTACGGTGTCCGCTTCGACCAGTCGCTGGAGTCAGCCGAGAACCGTTGTGCCGTGGAAATGGCACAGAGTGTTGCGGCAAGGCGCAAGGGCCTGGTGGTCTACAGCCTGTATGCCCCGATCCGACCGGTCGCATTGATGACACTGCGTGAAGCCGGCATCCCGGTCTATGACTCCATCGAACTGGCCGTCAGCACCCTACGGGCGCTGTCTGAACGGGGTGCCTATCTGCAACGCGCCAATAGCGCCCCCCAACGCCTGTCCCTGCAACGCTCCAGTGACGCCGATACGCTTTTTGCACGCGCCCTGAGCGAAGGTCGCGACCTGCTCGAACCCGAGGCGCGCCAGGTGCTCGCCGACTACGGCATCCCGCTGCCGGAGAGCCGCTGGGTGCATACCGCGGAAGACCTGTTTGCCGCTGCAGCGGACTATGCCGACAGACCGGTTGCCATGAAAATCGTGTCTCGGGATATCCTGCACAAATCCGACGCCGGCGGTGTGCGCTTGAACCTGGTCGGCGAAACGGCACTGAGTGATGCCAGGGACGCCATTGAGAAGTCCTGCCTGCAGTATGCGCCCGAGGCCCGGCTCGAAGGGGTTCTGCTCACTCCCATGGCCACAAAAGGCGTCGAGGTGATCATCGGCGCGAGCCGGGACCCCGTGTTCGGCCCCGTCGTAATGTTCGGGCTGGGCGGTATCTTCGTCGAGCTGTTCAAGGATGTCGCCTTCCGGGCCGCGCCCTTGAGCCGTTATGACGCCGAGGCGATGATTGCCCAGGTCAAAGCGTCGCGGATCCTGGATGGCATTCGCGGCGAACCTGCGGTGGACAAGCAGGCGCTCATCGATTTGTTGCTGCGCATTTCCAGCATGATGGAACTGCACCCGGAGATCGAATCCCTGGATCTGAACCCGGTCATCGCCCGGGCCGATGGCTGTGAGCTGGTGGATGCCCGTATCATCGTAAAAGCGCCCGAACTCAACTAAAGGTGACAGAATGACCGATTTGCCCGCTTTGAAAGATGCCCGACTGGAGTTGGACGACGGCATCGCCACGCTGACACTGAACCGGGACGATGTGCGCAACGCCCTGACCGGCACCCACCTGATCGACGACATCGTCACCGTCGCCGACTGGGTCAACCGCGCGGATGCGGTTTCGGTATTAGTGCTAACCGGTGCCGGCTCCGCCTTTTCCGCAGGCGGTAACATCAAGGATATGCGAGACCGCAGCGGCGATTTCGGCGGCGATGTCGCCGAAGTGGAAAACCGCTATCGCCGGGGCATTCAGCGTATTCCCCTGGCCATGGACAAGATCGAAGTGCCTGTCATTGCCGCCGTGAATGGTCCCGCCATCGGGGCCGGATTCGATCTGGCCAACATGGCGGACATCCGTATTGCCGCAGAGAGTGCGCGCTTCGGCGAAACTTTCCTCAACCTCGGCATTATCCCGGGGGACGGTGGCGCCTGGATCATGCAGCGCCTGATCGGCTACCAACGCGCCTTTGAACTGACGCTGACCGGCCGGGTGATCTCCGCCGAGGAAGCCCGGGAGCTGGGACTGGTGATGGAGGTGGTACCTGATGGGGAGCTGATGGGCCATGCGCTCAAACTGGCCAAGCGTATCGCGGGCCAACCTCGCGCGGCCACGCGACTGACCAAGCGATTGATGAAATCCGCCCAGCGCATGGCACTGCCCGATTTCCTCGATCTCTGCGCCTGCTTCCAGGGCATGTGTCACAACAACCCTGAACACACGGAAGCCGTGCAACGCTTCCTCGACCGCAGCAGCCGGTAGAGCGCCCCCGATCCACCCGCTGGCAGGCGGCCAGATTCGCCGTCCGCCAGCTCGCCCACCTCCCGGCCAATGTCGAAAGTGTTGGCTGCGTCGCAAAATTCGTTCACACAAATTTACATTTTGTTAATCTTTGGCCTAATTTAGCCCTGTGCCGGCAACAACAATAATGACAACACGACGCCGACCGGGTTAGCCGCCGAATAACGACAACAATGGCGAATTCCGGTCGTGGGAGCTCAGTGATCATGTCCGGAAAACAACGCCTGGGCCTGTTTGGCTCGGTAATCGCCGCTATCGCGGTGGTTGCGTTGACAGTCTTTGCGCTGCACCACTGGACACCTGCCGCCTGGCGAGGAAAACCCCCAGGGCAGCAGGACGCTGTCCATTTCCATCCCCAGCAGACCGGCCCCCTTGCCGGCACAAAGCCGGGGAATATCCTGCTGAAACATCCCCATAAGCCCGATGCGGCCGAGATCGCCCGCTGGCAAGGCCAGCTCGCCAGCGAGTTTCACCGCGTAGCGGATATTTACGCCCAAATGGCCAAGTTCCCGACCTATTCCGTACCGGTCACGCCACAGAGCATCAAGCAATTCCACTATAACCAGTACTTCCCCGTCACGATTCCGCTGGATACTCCCGACGGCCACGTCCAGATCAAGGTGCTGCTGCAGCAACTGCATTTCCAGAAGGGCGATCCGATCGTCGGTGTTGCATCGGTGAGCGGGAAAGCTGCAGCAACCGTCAGCCTGGACAGCGTCAGCATCCTTTCGGACAAGAACCACGTCCTCTACAACAGTTCTCTGGGCCAACCCGACAAGGGCAAGGATTATGCGCTGGTGGTCGATCCACCGGCAGGTTCCACTTCTGACTGGCCTTCTGAGCTGCTCCTTCGAGTCAGTGGCAGCGCGGGCGATCATACGGTTGCCGCCGTCGCGCCTTTTTTCTACGACGACCCTATCGGTACGGTCAGCGACGTCGGTGATGCCTCGATCGACGGTCCCAACCTGGTTATTCCGGTCACCCTGGACCTAGACGGCGATGGCTACTATGCAGTGTCCGGCGACCTCTACAGCACCAACGGCCAGCCGCTGGTCCATCTGGAAACCAAGGCCCAGCTATCGAAGTTTGATAACAACACCGAACTCAAGGCCCATCGGGCCGCCCTGCAGGAAACCGGCAATGCCGGGCCTTATGTGCTGAAGGACCTGATGATCCGCAAGCTGCCGGACAAACCCGGCGACCGAACATTGTTCGGCCCCATGAACCCGAAAAGTTTTCCCGTTCAGGGCTTTCCTTTTGATCACTATTCCCAGCAGCCCTGGGTGGACCCAATGACGAAGGCGAGACTCGAATTCCTGCGTAGCGCGCAGCCAGGTTAAAACCTGGGCGCAACCCGACTTCAGCAGTCTGGGGGCATCAAACCCGTCGTACCCGGATGTCCGCAATGGAGATGCAAAACAACCAGGACAAGCTTCAGGGCCAACGGACGGCTTCCAAACAACAACAAAAAGGGGAGAACTAACGATGCACAGCAACGTGAAACGTAGCCTGATAGCGGCCAGCCTCGCGCTGGCCTTCTCCATGCCGGCCGCCGCGCAACTGGCGGGACGTCCGGTCGTACTGGTGCATGGCTTCCAGTACAGCGATCTGTCCAACCCGCCGACCACTCTTCAGCAGGTCGAGCAGAACGGATACAACTACTGGCAGGCATTCTGGGATGCCCATGCCGATGCGCGCATCGACTGGGCCAGCAACCTGCGCCTGGAAAGCGGTATCGCCCAGGAAGCCTTCACACAACTCAAGCAGATCTCCCAAAGCGGCCTCTGCAACAGCGGCTGTGTATTCGTCACCCATTCGACCGGTGACCTGGTCACCCGCTATGTGATGGAAAACCAGGCCCATTGGCTGCAGGCAGCCGGTTATCAGCCGCTGAAGGTCCTGGCGGTAATCGACTTCGCCGGCGCTGGCGGCGGCACCGAACTCGCCAACGATGCGATCAGCATCGCCTACAGCAACGCCTGGTACAACGACGCGCTCAAAGCAGCGGTCAAGGCATTTACCGGCATCGATCCGACACCGGGCAAAATGGGCGTGGTCAACGACCTGCAGACTACAGTGGCACGTAACGAAGCGGTCAGCCCGACCAGCATTCCGCACCTGCGCTTTGTCGGTGGCGGCTCGGAATACGGCGGTATCACCAGCCCCTTCATCTCCGGTACGGATGACGGTGTCGTGCCGCTGCACTCGGCCTGTGGCGCCACAACGGTCGGTGCCTACGACAGCTGCGTCAATTACGTAAACCTGGACGGTAAACGGACTTCCGTTTCTGCACCCGGAGCGCTTTACTACAACTACTATCCGGTTCTGATGAGCGCCGGTATCAATCACGGTCAGACCATCGACACCACCACCGGCAATGACATCACTTACGCCGACAACAACTTTGGCGTCAACGGTATCAATGTCGACTTCAGCACCTACACTTACCAGTACAAGCCCTGGTGGGATATCTTCGGTAGCAAGTCCACCTACCAGAAGATAACCAACGGCTCGAGCTACAGCATGTCGGGCCTGGTCTTCCAGACGCTTAACCAGTAACAGGCCGCCTCGAAACGGGCCCGCACCTGTGGCGGGTCCGTTTTTTCGTTCAGCCCCGCGATTCCTGGCTCAGCGGTTTGGTCAGCGGCGCCTTCGGTTTCTGGAACAGGATCAGGTTGCCGCAAAGGGCCAACGCCGTACCGATCCAGGCACTCGGCGTCCAGTGGAAGCCTTCCAGCCAGGTCGACACCGTCAATGCCACGATAGGGAAGAGAACGGTGGCGTAACCCGCCTTTTCCGCTCCCAGTTCACGGATCACGATCAGATAGGTGGCAAAGGCGACAATGGAGCCGGGAACAGCCAGGAACAGCGTCGCCCACCAGAAACCGCTGGCCTGCGGCAATGTCCAGTGCACACCGTTCAACAGGCACCAGGCCCCCAACACGAGGGCGCCGTACAGCATGGCCCAGGTATTTCCCGCCAGCAACGGGATACCGGCTGCCCGAACCTTGACCGTGACCAGGTTGCCACAGGAGAACCAGTAGGTTCCGGCCACGGCGAACAGAATCGATCCCAACGTCGCATCGCCCTGGGTTACATCCTGCCAGAACAGCAAGGTAACGCCGAGTACACCCAACGCGGCTGCCGGATAGATACGGGCACTCGGTTTCTGGCGCAGCCAGATCCAGCCGTTCAGCGCATTGAACAGGGACGCCAGGGAAAACAGGACCGCCAGCAGACCGCTGGTCATATGCTCCGCCGCCCGGTAGATCAGCAGGAAATTGACACTGAACAGCATCAGTCCCTGCAGCACCAGCCAGCCATGCTGACGCAGGGTGAGCCGGGGCAGCCGGCGCGCCAGGCCCAGCGACAAAAGCGCAATGGCCGAGGCCGCGACAAAGCGGTAGAACACCGACAGGTCGACCACCGCATAGGCCACCTGAATGTGAATGGCGGTCCAGGTCAGACCCCAGATCAGGACCGTCAAACCATAGGCAAGGGAAACAGGCATCATCGTAATCCAGCTGGTTTATGCTGGCCCATTGTGAACGAATGGCGCCAGTGCCGCTTGCAGAATCTTGCGGAGCCTTGGATGGATTCGATCATGACTGATACGGCGCCTCTTGCCCTTATGCCTTCGATCATCGGATCATGTAACGCTGAACCACGGATAATCGCCATGCAGCCAACCGACATGCCCACCACCGACAGAGATGTCGCCTCCGCGTTGCGCCGCGCCGGTGCGGCGCCGCTGCGTACCGTCACGCTGGACGGCGGCATGGCGCTGGCCAGTTGGGAAAACCGTCAGGGCGAAGCCCATTACGAGCGCCCCAAACACCATGCGCTCAGCGTTTACACCCTCGCCGGCAACAGGACCAGCCGCCTGGTGGCGGGAAGGCCGGTCAGTCATGGCTTCCAGGGCGCGGTCTGCCTGTTCCCGGCACAAAGCCAGTCCCACTGGCTGATCGAAGATCACTTCCAGTTCCTCCACCTGTATTTCGACGATACCGATCTGCAACGCTGTATCGAACAGGTCTGGGACAGTGAATCGCGCCACATTTCGCTGACGGAACGCTATCAGGTCGCCGATCCGCTCCTGGCGCAAGCCGGCCAGCTTCTGGCCTCGACAGCCTGGGAAAGTCCCACCGAACGCCTGGCTGTCGACCACCTGACCCAATGGCTGCTGTTGCAGGTCGTCGAGCGCCACTCCAGCCAGCTGCGGCGCGCGCCCAAAGTCCGGGGCGGGCTCTCTGCCGAACAAAGCCGCCGGGTCCGCGAGTTCATCGAGAGTCACCTGGCGGAACCCATCAGCCTTAATCAGCTGGCTGAACTGGTGCACCTTAGCCCCTGGCATTTCTCGCGCCTGTTCCGAACCAGCTTCGGTGCGCCGCCCCACCGGTATCTGCTGCATCGCCGGCTGGAGCGCGCGCGACACCTGCTGCGCGCCAGTGATGCCAAGATCATGGCCATCGCACTGGAATGCGGCTTCACGGATCAAAGCCAGTTCACTCGCGCCTTCCGCCAGCGCTACGGTGTTACGCCCGGCCGCTTCCGATAGAGGCACGGCGTCGCCAAACATGTTCGGGCTGGTCTATGCTGTGATCTTCACGATCGATTTTCCGGAGTTCCCGATGCGTTTGATTATCCTGTTGGCAGCCATGTTGATCGTGGGCCTGCTCGTGCTGAAATCCATGCATCCGGCAGCGCCGCCCGCCACGACGGCGACCACCGGCAACACACAGAATCCGCCAGCTGTGCCAACGACGCCTCAAGGTGTGCCCACCTTCGAAAAAGACATGAATCATTTCGTGAACAAGACGGAACAAGCGCAGAAAAAGCAAATCCAACAGGCCACACAATAACAAGACAGAGTCGCCCGGAATGATATTGATGCCCCTGTCGCAAACGGATTTCGATCCGTCGGAAGCGGCCATTACCTGGAAGGTCCTGAGCGATGCCGGACTGGACGTCAGCTTTGCGACCCCCACAGGTCAACCCGCAGCGGCCGATCCGCGTATGCTGACCGGCGCCGGCCTCGGCCCCCTTAAACCGGTCCTGATGGCTCGCCGCGACGCGCTGGACGCCTATGATGCCATGCTGCGCAGCCCCGCCTACCAACATCCGCTGACCTATGAAGCGGTGGCACCGGACGACATCCAGGCACTGATCCTGCCCGGCGGCCATGCACCGGGCATGAGGCCCTATCTGGAATCCCCGTTGCTGCAGAAGCTGGTCGTGTCGGTGATGGATGCGGAGCGGCCGCTCGCGGCCATCTGCCACGGTGTGCTCCTGGCCGCCCGCAGCCTGCGCGAGGACGGCCGTTCGGTACTCTTCGGCAAACGCTGCACCTGCCTGCTGCGGTCCCAGGAAATGGCGGCCTATAACCTGACCCGAGCCTGGCTGGGTACCTACTATCGAACCTATCCGGATACCACGACCCAGGAGGAGGTGGTGTCCTTCCTGCGCGCCCCGGGAGACTTCGAGGCCGGTCCCATACCCATGCTGCGCGACACGCCGGATAAGCTGGACAGGGGATTCGTCGTCACCGATGGCAACCTGATCACCGCCCGCTGGCCGGGCGATCTTTACAACTTCGGACAGGCTATTCTCCGCCAGCTTAAACCTTGACCGCTCGCGCCAGACTTCAGTTGCGACATTGGTCCAATATCCGCACCCTGGACAGGGGTATTACATAGGCATCAGAACGTTCGGCGTCACCCGCCTGGACGTTCCCGTTTTCCGAGCAAGACTACAACAATAACGTATAGCGGGCGCGCCTCCGGCCAGGATCGGCCCGCCCCGGAAAAGGAGACCGGCGTATGACATCCGAAGAGGCTTTCCGTAAAGCCCGAGACTTCCTGCTCGCCCACCGAGAGGACTACAACACCGCCTACCGCGATTTCCAGTGGCCCCAACTGGACCAGTTCAACTGGGCACTCGACTATTTCGACGCTTACGCCCAGGACAACAAGCGTCTTGCCCTCTGGCTGGTCGACGAAGACGGTACCGAAGAACGCTTCACCTACGACCAGATGCGCCTGCGCTCGAATCAGGTTGCCAACTACTTGCGGCGCCTGGGCGTCAGGCGGGGCGACACCCTGTTGCTGATGCTGGATAACGAGCTGGCCCTGTGGGAAACCATGCTGGCCGCCATCAAGCTGGGTGCCGTCATGATTCCCGCCACCACCCTGCTGTCGGAGACGGACCTGAAGGACCGGCTGGAGCGGGGAGAAGCCACACACCTGGTGGTCGGTGCCGCCTACGTGGACAAGTTCGAACGACTCGGTCAGGCGCTGACGCGCATTGTGGTCGGCGGTGAAGTCGCCGGCTGGCAGCCCTTTAGCAACGCCTATGGCGAGGCCGAGGCCTTCACGCCGGAGGGCGTGACCCGGGCCACGGACCCACTGTTGCTCTACTTCACCTCGGGCACCACATCGCGCCCCAAACTGGTCCTGCACACCCACCAGAGTTACCCGGTCGGCAGCCTTTCGACCCTCTACTGGATAGGCCTGCGACCCGATGACATCCATTACAACATCAGTTCGCCCGGTTGGGCCAAACATGCCTGGAGTAATTTCTTCACGCCCTTCGATGCCGGTTGCACGGTGTTTATCTATCGCGCTGCCCGCTTCAGCGCCCCTGATGTCCTGCGTGTGATTCAGGAAAAAGGCGTCACCTCGCTGTGCGCCCCGCCGACGGTCTGGCGCGCGCTGATCCAGGAGGACCTCGCCGCCTGCAAGACCCAGCTCCGGGGCCTGGTGGGAGCCGGCGAACCGCTAAACCCGGAAGTCATCGCCCAGGTCGAACAGGCCTGGGGGCTAACCATCCGCGACGGTTACGGCCAAACCGAGACCACAGCCCAGGTCGGCAACCCGCCGGGACAGCCACTGCAACCCGGTTCGATGGGACGACCATTGCCCGGCTACCGGGTAGCCCTGCTTGATCCCCAGGGGAGGGAAACGGACGAAGGTGAAATCGCGTTGGCACTGAACCCGCGCCCACTGGGACTGATGGATCAGTACCGTGGGGACCCGGAACGCACGGCCCGGGCCATCGCCGATGGCTACTACCGCACCGGCGACGTCGCACGTCGCGACGAAAAGGGCTATCTCTGGTACGTGGGGCGGGCGGATGATGTGTTCAAAAGCTCAGACTACCGGGTCAGCCCCTTCGAGCTGGAATCCATACTGATCGAGCACGAAGCCGTGGCGGAAGCGGCCGTCGTACCCAGCCCCGACCCACTGAAACTGAATGTGCCCAAAGCCTATGTCGTACTGACCCGGGATCGCGAACCCGATAGGGACACGGCCCGCACACTGTTCGCTTTCATTCGCGAGCATATGGCGCCTTATGCCCGCGTACGCCGGCTGCAGTTTATGGAACTTCCGAAAACCGTCTCCGGTAAGATCCGGCGCGTGGAACTGCGCCAGCATGCCGCCTCGGCAGATCGCCCGGACGGCGAGTTCCGGGAAGAGGATTTCCCGGAACTGAAACGCTGACGCCTCCGCACGCCTACACCGCCGTCGCAGCATATTCCGGCGGCGGTGTCTCAAGTACCTCGAATCAGGAAGCGCGGTCCACCAGCACCCGAGCCGCATCCAGATCCCAGCCGGCATGAACGCGACAGCCGATGTCCAGCTCAGCGATCTGCCCGGTCGGTATATCCGCCAGTAGCCGTTCGCCGTTGTCGAGTTGCACCGTCAGGCGGGTGGTCGCCCCCAGGAACACGCGCTCCTGCACGGTCCCCACCAAGGTATGCTCAGGCTGAGGCGTTCCGTTCAGAACGCTGAGCTGAACATGCTCCGGGCGCAAATACACCTGAACGTTTTCGTCACGGCCGATGCCCCGCGCATTGGACGCCGGCAGTCGCATCCGGTTGACCAGAATCGTCCCGTTCTCGCTATCGACGACCTGGCCGGCCAGCACACTGGAGACCCCGATAAAACGGGCGACGAAGTCGTGGGCCGGATCCTGGTAGATCTCAGCGGGCGCACCGACCTGAACCAGGTCACCCTGATACATCACCGCAACGCGGTCCGAAATCGACAGTGCCTCTTCCTGGTCGTGGGTCACGAAGACCGTCGTAATGCCGGTTTCCCGCTGAATACGGCGAATCTCCTCGCGCAGCTGCACCCGCACCTGGGCGTCGAGTGCCGAAAGCGGTTCATCGAGCAGCAACAGGGCAGGCTGTATCGCCAGGGCCCGCGCCAGGGCAACACGCTGCTGCTGTCCGCCGGACAGTTGGTGAGGGTACTTCCCGGCATGCTCGGCCAGCCCCACGAGTTCCAGCATCTCCGCGGCACGCCGTTGCTGTTCAGTGACATTGACCTTGCGGACCCGCAGGCCGAAGCGCACATTTTCCGTCGCCGTCATGTTGGGGAACAGGCTGTAGGCCTGGAAGACCATGCCGATATTGCGTCGATTGGCCGGCAACTGGCCGATATCCAGGTCACCCAGGCGGACGCTGCCCTGATCGGCCCGTTCAAAACCGGCGATGATACGCAGCAATGTCGTTTTGCCGCACCCTGAAGGTCCCAGCAGAGACAGGAATTCACCCGGCGCCAGCGTCAATGAAATATCGTTCAGGACAGTACGGCCAGCGAATTGTTTGGCGACCTTATCAATGATCAATGAGGACATCAGCGAGCTCCTCCGAGCGTTGCCTGACCACGGCCCGTTACCAGGACACCGAGCATCGCCAGCCAGGTCATCAGAAAGCTGAGCAGCGTAAGCGCGGCGGCCTCGGTTGCCGAGGTCTGGCCGATATAGTTGATATAAACCGCAAAGGTGTTGAACAAGAGCACGTTAGCGAAGGTGAACTCGCCCATGACGATCGCGATCGTCAGCAGCGCCGCACCGGCCAGTGCGCTGGTGAGGTTGGGAATCAGCACCCGGAAGAACAGCGTTCCCCAACCGCCACCCAGGCTCTGGGAGGCTTCGGTCAGGGTTTTCAGGTCGAGGGAACTCATGCCCACGTCCAGCGCCCGGTACGTGTAGGGCAACGCCAGAATCACGTACGGAACGATCAGGAAGTTGGACGTCCCGACAAACCAGGCCGGCCCGGTATAGAGCGCCGTCAGGCCCGCCACCAACGCGATGGGTGGCACCACAAACGGCAGGATGGAAACGAAGTCGAACAGCGGCTTGAAGGATTTCGCCTTCAGGTGCATCCAAAACACCGCCGGCACCAGGATGACCAGGGTGACAACGATGGTTTCCAGCGCCAGCCTGAGCGACAGCCAGAGGCTTTCCCACAGCTCATCCTGATGTACAAGGCTGACATAGGCGCGCAGACCGTAGCGGTCGCCGCCTTCCCAGAAACTGAACACGCCGGTCGCCACCAGCGGCAACAGGAAATAGAGGCCAACCAGGGACAGCACGACAAGCCGTCCCCACGAGGAAGACTGACGGTTCATCATGAGCGCGACCACCGCCCCGCACGGCGCATGGCCAGTGCGTATATCAAAATGACGACCACCATCACCCCGATCATACCCAGCGCCAGCGCAGCGCCAGTCTGCTGCGACAACATGACATTCCCGGACAGCACGTTACTGATCTCCACCGGAACCAGTGCCAGTATCCCGGAGGTCAGGGCATAGGGCGTGGCATACGCCGAAAAGGCATTGCCGAACAGCAGCAGGAAAGCCGACAACAGGGAAGGCCAGAGAATCGGCAAACCGACATGACGCCAATATTCCCAACGACCGGCTCCCAGACTGTCGGCCGCTTCACGCCATTCACGACGCAGGCCCTCGATGGCCGGCGTGATGATGATGACCATCAGCGGGATCTGGAAATAGGCGTAAACGACGATCAAGCCGCTCACCGAATAGAGGCTGAAGCCGCTGCCATAGAGATCGATACCCAGGTTCTTGAGCCACAGGGTAATCATCCCCAGGTTGCCGAGCGTCGCGATAAAGGCAAACGCCAGAGGCACGCCGGCAAAATTGGCGGCCACCGCGCTGAACGATGTCACCATCGAACGCAGGCCGCGGGGAGTGCCCGGCAACTGGATCAGGTAGGCCAGTACACCGCCGACCACCAGCCCTACGGTGGCAGAAAGCGATGACAGCACAACAGAGTTGAAAAACGCGGTTACCGTCTGATGCTGGCCCAACTGCGCCACGTATTTCAGGGTAAGCCCATGCTCACCCGTAAACGCCTGCTGGAACAGCCTGAGGGCAGGCAATACCAGGAACGCCAGGACATAGAGCAGGAAGGGACCGATAAAGACGAGCGTCAGCAGAGCGCCCGACCGGACACGCAGTCCGGTCGGGCGGGTTGTTGCAATGGATTCCATCAAACCTTAACCATCTTGGTCCATTCAGACTTGAGAAGGTTCTGTGCCTTTTCCGTTTGGGCCTTGCTCGGGAACATGGCCTTCTTGTAGGGCTCTGCCGGAGGCAGTTGCGCCAACAGGTGCTCAGGAATCACGCCGCGGCTCACCATGTCGGAGAAGCGGGCCGGGTGGGCGAAACCTTCCAGATAGATGAGCTGGCCCGCGTCGGAATAGAGGAACTCCTGCCACAGGCGTGCTGCCTTCGGGTTCGGCGCATAGGCGCTGATGGCCTGGCAGTAGAAACTCCCGTAAGGCGCGGCATCCTCGGCGATCAGTACATCGATCTCGATCATGCCCTTGTTCTTTTTCGCCTGGGCCAGGTTGAGATAATCCCAGTTGATCACGATCGGGGTTTGACCGGATACCAGACTGGCTGAAGTCGCCGAAGACGGGTTGAAGTTGCCTGCTTTGGCCAGCTTGGCGAAGAACTCGATGCCCGGGCCGATATCATCCAGCGAACCACCGTTGGCCAGCGACGCTGCGAAAACGGCACCAAAGGCTGCACCGGCGCCCAGCGGACTGCCGTTCAAGGCCACCATGCCCTTGTATTCCGGCTTGAGCAGGTCGTTCCAGGTGCGCGGTGATGTCTTCACCACCGAACGGTTTACGCCAAACGACTCGATACCGAAATAGTCGCCGTACCAGAGGCCGTCAGCATCCTTCATGTTGTCCGGGATGCTATCCCAGGTGCTGACCTTGTAGGGCTGAAACAGGTGTTCGGAAACACCGGCAAGCGCAAAGGAAGGACCGACATCCACAACGTCGGGACCACGGCGCTGACCTTTGAGGGAGCGCACAGCCTGCAGCTCCTGCGCCGAGCTGGCATCCGGCGATGCACTGTGCACACGCAGGCCGTAAAGGCGCTCGAACTCACGGATCATCTTGCCGTAGTTGGCCCAATCCGGCGGCAGCGCGATGGCGTTGAGACGCCCTTCTTTCTTGGCAGCCTCAATCAGCGCCTTGTTTTTCGGATGCGATGCTGCGAATGCCATGCCGCTCAATCCCGGCAGGAACATGGACGCAACACCAACACCAAAGGCACCAGCTCCAAATTTCAGGAACTTACGGCGATCCAACTGACCACGTTTATCGTTCACATTCGTCCCCTAGTATGAAATATTAGAAATGAAATCTGGAAGCACGCTAAACCCTTTTTGTGGCATTTATATGACAATTGCGCGCCAGCTATGACACCTGCCATCAACATTGCCAAGAAAGCCCGCATCGACTTCAGGACGCACAGCTACACCCATGACAAGGATGCCCCCTCCTATGGCGAGGAAGCGGCGGAAAAACTGGGATTGTCGCTTGAGCAGGTCTTCAAGACGCTGGTGGTCGAGGACGAGGAGCGCCACCTGGCCGTTGCCGTGGTGCCGGTCTCGGGGCAACTGGACCTGAAGGCCGTCGCCGCCGCGCTGAAGGTCAAGAAGGTCAAGATGGCAGCGCCGGACGTGGTCGAGCGCAGCTCCGGCTATGTGCTGGGAGGCGTCAGCCCCCTGGGGCAGAAGAAAAGGCTGCGGACGCTGATCGACACCAGCGCCCGCCACCATGCCACCATATTCGTCAGTGCCGGTCGGCGGGGGCTGGAGATCGAGCTGTCCGCAGACGACCTCGCCACCCTGACCGCGGCCGGTTTCGCCGATATCGGCCGTTAAGACCGCCAGAACGGCTTGTTGACCTCCACCTGACGTTCCACCTCACCCACACCGATATCGCAGAGTTGGTGCGGCGACATATCCGCCAGGTAACGCCGCGTCCGGGCGCGCAACCTCCATTCTTGCACCAATGCATAAGCCTGATTTATCTTCTTAACAAGTGCCGTATTACGCATAGCCCTATCCTCCATGCCTGTTAACCCCAATCCTAGGGAGACGCGTAAAAGCTGAAAAACGGGATTTTCTGACCAAGAAATAAGAAAAACTTATGAGCAACATTTATCAGATCCGGCACATCAAGGCGCTACAGGTATTTGTCGCCGTCTGTGAAACCGGCGGTTTTACGGCAGCCGCCAGTGCGCTCAACGTATCGCAGGCCGCCGTAAGCCAGCAGATCCGCCTGCTCGAGGACTGGCTGGAAACCCCACTCTTCCTGCGACAGCACCATCACCTCGAGCCGACCCCCGCCGCCGAAGCACTGCTGCCGCTGGCAAGAGAGGGTTTCTCCCTGATCGCCCGCGGCATGGACCAGGTCAAGCAACGGGAAGACCCTCACCGTCTGACGGTGACGGCGCTGCCGTCCTTTACCAGTCGCTGGTTGGTACCCCGTCTGGGTCGTTTTATGGCGGGTAGGGATATACAGGTTCATCTGGTGCCAACCGACAACCTGCTGGACTACGACCGCAATGACATCGACGTGGGGATTCGCCTGGGAAGCGGAAACTATCCGGACCTGGATACCGAATTTCTCTGCGTGGACCCGCTGTTTCCCGTCTACAACCCCCGCCAGATGCCCCTAAACGGCAAGCTCACCGAACCGGCGGATTTGCTAAGGCAGCCGCTGCTGATCGACAACAGCCCGGCGGTGATGGGATGGGAAGGATGGTTCGAGGCCGCCGGCGTTCAGGAGGTACCCCTCCGTCCGGTCGTTATGATTACCGATGCCAGCATGCTGATCGATGCTGCCGTACGCGGTCAGGGCGTCGCCCTGGCGCGGGACCTGCTGGTTCAGGAAGAGTTGGAAGCGGGGCGACTGGTCGCCCCGTTCGATATTCGGGTAACGCCTGACTTTGCCTACTACCTGGTCACACCGCCCCACAAGAGCCGGTCACCCAAAGTGAAAGCCTTTTCGGCCTGGCTTCGCGCCGAGCTCGCGCAAGGCTGAACGATCCGGCCGCAGCGCCCTCAGGTTCTGCGGCAGGGGTGATCGTTACGGATAGACGGCCAGATACTGCCCGTCAGGCTCCACCTTGAAGGCCTGGAAGGGGCTACCGGAACGCTCGCCGAACATGTTGAATCCCATGGGACCGGTAATCCCAGGGAAGAACTGCAGGCGGTGCGCGTAAGGCAGGTAATGGAAACGGGTGTGAATGTAGCTGGCCAGCCGCTCCGGATCCAGGCTACGGGTCGAGAGAGCCGCGTAGACGATGAGGCGCATGCCATCGGCATTGGTCAACGTATAGATGCTCGGCGGCATGGTGCCATAAGCCTGCTTATAGGCGGCGAGGAATTCCTTGGCCTGCGGATAGGGCAGGTTTTCAGGCGCCGGGAAGTTGATGATCACCGACCCTACTGCAGCAGCGCCGGCCAGGTGTGCAAACTGGACGTTCTGGTTGGCATCACCGCCGACAAAATCGGCACTTAAGCCGACACTGGCTTCCTGCGCGCGGATACGACCGCCGTCCGAATAGTATCCGGAAAAATAGATCACGTCGGGGTTCTTTGCCCTGGCAGCCGCCAACACCGAGCGAAAGTTCTTTTCGCCCGCCTTGATGTAGCCCCGATAGACCACATTCCCCCCATCCTTCTCGACCTCACTGACGACCGAGTCGCCCAGGCCCTTGGAGAAGCTGGAGTGGTCCGAAAGCACCGCGACCCGCTTGTAATGCTTGGCGTCGACCAGATAGTGGCCGGTGAAGCGTGCCTCGGCACTGTTGGGCGGCGCGTTGCGGAAGAACAGGCGATAGCCGTGCAGCACCAGTTCCTCAGCCGTGCCATCGCTGGTCTGCAGCACATGAGCCTTGGCGTAGATCGGCTGGGATGCAGCCGTGGCACCGGACGTGTAACTACCGACCACGGCAAACACACCCTCCGACACCAGTTTCTCCGCGCAGGCCTTGGCTTTTGCCGCGTCACCACCGTCATCACAGGCAACTACGTTGACCTTGTGCCCCACCAGTCCACCTTTCTCGTTGAGCTTGCTGGCGATCAGCTTAACGGCGTTTTCGATCCCTTGCCCCTCGTTGGCGTATTGCCCACTGAGCGGCACCTGCACACCGACGGTAACGGAAGGTGAGGCAGCCATTGCCACAGACGCCAAAGTCGAGGAGAAGAACGCCAGCGCCAGTCGGGTTGTTTTCTTTAACATGAAGAGTCCCTGCTATCCTGTTGCGCGAGAAAAGTCCGCCGGGAATACGGGGTGCTGATCAGAGAAACGGCCATTAAGGAGCGTACGTTTTTATCGTTGGCCAGTGGTGAAAGACCGCGGTAAACGACCCATAGCTCCGATCAACCCAGCGCTGCTTTTATCATGTGAGGCCAGGCCCGGCCATACTACCTTCCGACGGTGAGCGCCGTGTCACCCAGCCTTGCGAACCGCGGCTTTCACACTTTTTTGCAATCAATTCAATAGATAAGTTCCCCTACATGCAGGGCGGCAACACCTTTTACGATTACAGCCCGTAACGAATCTACGCAAAACTGCAACCATTTGACGGCCCTCAGCCCTTTGCAGGACGGCCTCGTCAGATGCATTGCCGCCGATGCTGGAGTAAAGTGGCCCACGGCGATTGATGACGGATCACAATGAATAATAAGACGACCGGGCGCCGGCATTTTCCGCGCCGACCTGTCCTGCGCCGCAGCCTGCTCGGCTGGCTGGGTGGCGCCGCACTTTGCATGGCTTTCAGTTACGCTGTCCTGGTCTGGAGCGAGCGGGCTTCCGTGCGCCACCTGACGGACACCAGTCGCCAACGCCTGGATTTCTATACCGCCACGCTTGACAGCGCCCTCGACAAGTATGAATCCCTGCCGTTTTTCCTGTCGCTGGAGCGGGACGCCCAGACCCTGCTGCGAACCCCCGAAAACCGGCCCCTGACGGACAAGGTTAACCGTTACCTGGAGCTGCTCCAGCGGCAATCGAAAGTGTCGGCCATCTACATCCTGGATGCCCGCGGCAATACCGTTGCAGCCAGCAACTGGGATCAGCCGGTCTCCTTCATGCATCACAACTATGCGTTTCGCCCCTATTACCGCGAAGCGATCAGCCAGGGTGCCGGCAAGTTCTTCGCCGTCGGCGCCACCACACGCGAACCCGGCTATTTCCTGTCCCACCGGGTCGGGCCCGCCGACCATCCCCTCGGCGTGGTGGTGGTTAAGGTACGACTCGACGACCTGGAAGCCTCCTGGGGGCAGAGCGGCGACACCCTGATCGTCACCGATGCCGACGGCGTGATCTTCCTGAGTTCCGTGCCTGCCTGGAAATACCGCACACTGGCGCCGCTGACACCGGCTATCCAGGCACGCATCGCCGCAACCCGCCAATACTCGCCCTTTGCTCCGACGCCCTTGCTGAAGCGTGGCTCGCTGGATCTGCACAAGGCCGTGCAGATCGCCAAGCTGCCCGTTCCCGGTCAGCCATCGGCAAAACGCCCGGTCCAGCACGACTACCTGATGGTGTCCCACTCCGTGGGACGACTGGGCTGGCGTCTTTTCCTGCTGAGCGACATGCAGCAGGGCAAAACGGCAGCACTCAGCCTGGCGGCCGCGGCCGGTTTCGGATTGGGCTTCCTGCTGATGATCGGCTTCTACCTGCGCATGGATTACCGACGCAAGCAGGAGCGCCTGGAGGCCCGCGCCGCCTTGCAGCAGGCCTATGACGATCTCGAGGATCGCATCGCCGAACGCACGGCCGCATTGACCAGCGCCAATGCTGAGCTGCTGCAGAAGATCGGCGAACTCAAGCGCACCGAAAAGATGCTGTGGAGCGCCCAGGACGAACTGGTACAGGCCGGCAAGCTGGCCGTACTCGGACAGATGGCGGCTGGCCTGACCCATGAGCTGGGCCAGCCGTTGGCCGCCATGCGCACCCTGTCCGACAACGCCGAAACCCTGTTATCCCGCAACAAGCCCGAAGACGCCTCGGAAAACCTGCGGATGATTGGCGAACTCTGCAACCGGATGGGACAGATCGTCAGTCAGCTCAAGGCGTTTTCCCGTAAGCAGCCTCCAGAGAGAGTGGCGGTGCCGATCAGTCAGGCCATCGACGAAGCGCGCATGCTGGTCGACAACCTGTACAAGGACACCCGCGTCCATCTCCACCTGGAACTACCCGCAACGCCGGTCGCCGTCATGGGCGACGAGGTGCGCCTGGTACAGGTGCTGGTTAACCTGCTACGCAACGCCGCCGATGCCGTGGCTCAGACCGAACCCCGCGAGGTGGCGGTGGCCGTCACGGCAACCGACGAGCAGGTGACCATCGCTGTGCGGGATTCCGGACCGGGTATCGCGCCAAACGTCCTGCCGCACCTGTTCGAACCCTTTTTCACCACCAAGTCCACCCATGGCGGTATTGGCCTGGGCCTGGCCATATCCCGAGCCATTATCGAAGCCATGGGCGGCAGCCTGACCGTGCATAACCGGGATATCGGTGCGGAGTTCACCCTGACATTGACACCGGCCCGCCTGACCGAAAGCGCAGGGCCTTTTGCCGAGACTCACTGAAACCGGCACGGTCTATGCTGCACTAGCCATCGAACCGCTTTCTGACAGCACGGCTTATCGTGCAATGTTGAGGATAATCCGTTGGAAAACCTGAGTGTGCTGTTGATCGAAGACGAGCCGGCCGTGCGCAAGGGGCTCACCCAGGCACTGGAGCTGGCCGGCATCAGCGTTCAGGCCTGTGAAGATGCTGAAACCGCATTGGACGGTCTGACGGCCGACTTCGCCGGGGTCGTCGTCAGCGACGTCAAACTGCCCGGTCAGGATGGCCTCGCCGTGCTGAGTGCGGTACAGACCCTCGATGCCAGCATTCCGGTCATCCTGATCACCAGTCACGGCGAGGTTTCCATGGCGGTCCAGGCCATGCGCGATGGCGCCTATGACTTCCTGGAAAAGCCTTTCCCCTCGAAACGCCTCGTCGATGTCGTTAACCGGGCGCTGGAAAAACGGGCACTGGTCCTGGAAAACCTGCGCCTGCGCCAGTTACTGGAACGCCAGTCAGCCAACCTGCTGATCGGCGGATCGCCTGCCATGGTGAAGTTGCGCGCTCAGGTGGCGAGCATCGGGCCCACGGCCGCCGACATCCTGATCCACGGCGAAACCGGTGCCGGCAAGGAACGCCTGGCGCGCGCCCTGCACGACGCCAGCGGACGACGCGGTCCCTTCGTCGCCATCAACTGCGGCGCTATCCCGGAGACGGTCTTCGAAAGCGAAATCTTCGGCCACGAGTCGGGCGCCTTTACCGGTGCCACCAAGCAGCGCATCGGCAAGATCGAATTCGCCGCCAACGGCACCCTGTTCCTCGACGAAATCGAAAGCATGCCCCTGTCGCTGCAGGTCAAGATGCTGCGCGTGCTGCAGGAACGTCAACTGGAGCGTCTGGGCGGCAATCAGGCCATCGATATCAGTTGCCGGGTGATCGCCGCCAGCAAGGCTGACCTGAAAGCCGAATCCGAAGCCGCACGCTTTCGCGCCGACCTCTACTATCGCCTCAACGTGGTCACGCTCGACCTGCCGCCCCTGCGTGCCCGCCGGGAGGACATTCCGCTGCTGGTGATCCATTTCGGTCGCCAGGCGGCAAAACGCTATGACCGACCGGAACCGGCCTGGGATCAGGCCATGCTGGGGCGCTGGATGCAGCACGACTGGCCGGGCAATGTGCGGGAGTTACGTAATGCCGTGGACCGGGTCGTGCTCGGACTGGACGCCGAACCGACGCCCCTGACGGCCACCAGCGGCCAGCCGCCGCTGCCGACCCGGTTGGAAGCCTATGAGCGCTCGCTTATTGAGACGGAGCTGCGCCAGACCGACGGTAACGTCGCGGAGGCCGCCGAGCGACTGGGGATTCCCCGCAAGACGCTGTATGACAAACTGCAACGCCTGGCCATTCGGCCGGAAGCCTATCGGGAGTAACCCTGAATTCCGGAAAACCGCACAGATCGATGACGCTTTGTGCGGATTTCCGGAATATCGGAACAGCACCGCCGGGCGCATCCGCACCTGCGCGCCCAACGGCTCTCATCCAATCCTTTCATTTCTCACTCATTTTCACGCATCCGGCGGCAACGTCTCTCGGCAGCTCCGTCCTGGCACAGTTCCTGCGATAGATCAGGTTCGATGCCTGGGATCCCGGTACGGCCCCAGGCATCAACCCCCACAATAAAAATTGAGGACCTGTCATGTACCGATCCATCCTGCGCGCTGTCGCGCTCATCGCTCTGCTCTGTACGAACCTGACCCCGGCCGCCCAGGCCAAGGACTTCATCACCATACTCACCGGCGGCACCAGCGGCATTTACTACCCGCTGGGCGTGGCCCTGTCGCGTCTCTACACCCAGGCGCTGCCAGAGGCCTCGGTCACCGTGCAGTCGACCAAGGGCTCCGTCGCCAACCTGAACCTGCTGCAGAAACAACGTGGCGAGCTGGCCTTCAGTCTCGGCGACGCCGTGGTTGATGCCTGGCACGGCAATGCCCAGGCAGGCTTCCCGAAAAAGCTTGACCGCCTGCGGATGGTGGCCGGAATCTATTCCAACTACATCCAGATCGTCGCCCGTGCCGACTCCGGCATTCACAGCCTCGCGGACCTCAAAGGCAAGCGGATCTCGGTGGGTGCGCCCAAGTCCGGTACGGAACTCAATGCCCGCCGCATCTTCAAGGCCGCCGGCCTCTCCTATAAGGACTTCGCCCAGGTCCAGTACCTGCCGTTCGGCGAATCGGTGCAGTTGATGAAAAACCACCAGTTGGACGTCACCCTGCAGTCCGCCGGCCTTGGCGTCTCCTCGATCCGTGACCTGGCCGCTACCAACAAGATCGTGATCGTGCCGATTCCCAAGTCCGTCGTCGAGAAGACCGGCAATCCAGCCTACCGTTCCGACGTGATCCCGGCAGGCACCTATGACGGCCAGGACAAGGCCGTCCCGACGGTCGCCATCCAGAACTTCCTGATAACCCGTGCCGGTGTCTCCGATGCCGATGTCTATGCCATGACGAAGGCGCTTTTCACTCACCGGGACCAGTTGATCGCCGCCCATAACGCGGCCAAGGGCATCACGCTGTCCCATGCCCTGCTGAAAACCCCTCTGCCGCTGCACCCCGGCGCTGCCAAGTATTACCGCGAAGTCGGCCTGTTGAAGTAACAACGTGAACGCGACGTTCTCCGCCGCCGGCCCAGCCGGTGGCGGAGATACTGACAGGACGAGGTAACTATCGATGGCACACCCAAAGCCCGAAGCACCGGCCAGCACGCCCCTCGACGGGAACGCACTGGATGTTGCGGCGCACCCCGAACCCGCCGAGCCGACGGACAATCTCCGAACCGGCGCCGGTATTGCCCGCTGGCTGATGATGACCGGCGCCTTCACTTTTTCTTTCTATCAGTTGGTGATTGCAGCGTTCAGCCCGCTGTCGAGCCAGGTGACCCGCTCGATACACGTGGGCTTCCTCCTGCTGATGACCTTCCTGATCTACCCGATGCTGTCGTCCGGCCGGATGAAGCGGCTGCCGTGGTATGACGTCGCGTTGGCGCTGACCGGCTTTGCCCTGGGTTTCTATCACTGGATTTTCGAAGCCGACCTGATTCAGCGGGCCGGCTCACCGACGACCACGGACCTGGTGGTCGGCACCGTCGTCATCCTGCTGGTTTTCGAGGCCTCGCGACGGGTGCTGGGCCTGGCACTTCCGCTGATCTGCGGGCTGTTCCTGGCCTACGGATTTTTCGGTCAGTACCTGCCCGGCGATTTTGCACACAGGCCATACGCCTATGACCAGATCGTGTCCCAACTCTATCTGGGAGTGGAAGGTATCTACGGCATACCGACCCTGGTATCGGCGACCTATATCTTTCTGTTCATCCTGTTCGGTGCCTTCCTCGAACAGGCCGGCATGATCCAGCTGTTCAACAACCTGGCGCTGGGGTTCGTCGGCCAGAGCCGCGGCGGCCCCGCCAAGGTCGCCGTAATTTCCTCCGGGCTGATGGGGTCGATAAGCGGTTCCGGCGTCGCCAATGTGCTGACGGTGGGCCAGTTCACGATTCCCCTGATGAAGCGTTTCGGTTACAGCCCGGTGTTCGCCGCCGCCGTGGAAGCGACGTCCAGCATGGGCGGGCAGATCATGCCGCCGGTAATGGGCGCCGTCGCCTTTATCATGGCCGAGACGCTGAACATCCCCTACGTCGAGGTGTGCAAGACGGCGCTGATCCCTGCCGTGCTCTACTACGCAACGGCGTTCTGGATGGTCCACCTGGAAGCCGGACGCCGGAACCTGCACGGGCTGGACAAGGACCAGTGTCCCAATCCCTGGAAAGCCATGCGGGAGAGATGGTACCTGCTGGCGCCGCTGGCTGCCCTGGTTTTCATGCTGTTCGAGGGCTTCACGCCCATGTACGCCGGTCTGACGGGTCTTGCGCTGACGGCAGTACTGATCCTGGGCGCCACCCTGACGGCGGCCATCGGCCCCACCGTGTTCCGGATCTTTTTCTGGATCGTCATCGGTCTCGGCGCGGCCGCCTTCGTCAAGCTGGGCATCTGGGCCATCCTCAGTCTGATTGCCGTGCTGCTGCTCGGTAACCTGTTCGTCAAGGGAGGCCGGAAAACGCTCCACATCATGCGCACCAGCCTGATCAACGGCGCCCGTCATGCGGTGCCGGTGGGCATGGCCTGTGCCCTGGTCGGCGTGATCGTCGGTATCCTCACCCTGACCGGTGTCGCCACCAGCTTCGCCGGTTTCATCATTGCCGTCGGCAGTCACAGCCTGTTCGCATCGCTGGTGCTGACGATGCTGGTGTGCCTGATCCTGGGTATGGGCATTCCCACCATTCCCAACTACATCATCACCAGCTCGATCGCCGCGCCCGCCCTGCTCAAGCTCGGCGTACCGCTGATCGTGTCACACCTGTTCGTGTTCTATTTCGGCATCATGGCTGACCTGACCCCGCCGGTGGCGCTAGCTGCCTTTGCGGCGGCCTCCATTGCCAAGGCGTCGCCGATGAAGATCGGTTTCAAGGCCACCCAGATTGCCATCGCCGGTTTCGTCATTCCCTATATGGCGGTCTATCACCCGGCCCTGGTAATGCAGGGCGGAACCTGGGCGGACACGGGATACCTGGTGGGCAAGGCCGTGCTGGCCATCGGGCTCTGGGGCGCGGCGTCCATCGGCTACCTGTACGTGCCGCTGAAGTGGTCCGAACGGATCCTGGCATTGATTGCGGCCATTCTGCTGGTCGCGGTCATTCCCTACAGCGATACCCTCGGTTTCTGCCTGGCGGCGATATTCCTTATTCGTCACGGGCTGAGCCGGCGTCGGCAGCCGGTACAGCACCTGGTCTGAGCTCCCCTCCCTGTCCCGCCGGCCGACCGGCGGGACCGCTCTACTGCAAACCCTGCTTGTCGATGCGGTACCTGAGCTGACGCAGGGGTTCCTGGTTGGCCGCCTCAGGCATCGATTCCGTGTGGTGCATCAGGGGTGGGCGATGCGTTTCGTTGTGGGAAGGCAGGTGAACCCGGCTCTCCTTGGCGGTGACCTCCTGGATATGCTGGCCGGCAATAAACTCCTCGTCCGACACCAGCACAGTGCGCTCCAGCACGTTCTGCAACTGCCGGATGTTGCCTGGCCAATCGAATCGTTCCAGCACCTTGAGTGCCTCGGCGGAAAGGCTCATGTTACGGCCGTAGTTGTGGTTGGTCGCACCGGTAAAACTCCCACGCCAATGGCCGAATAGCTCCGATTCCGGCAGGTCGGACGGGATCGCCGCACAATTGATGCAGATAAAAGGTTTCTCGCGCTGGTCGCTCTGCTGGTGGATCATCCGCGCACTTTTCCTTGCCGGTGCCGGACTCGCCCAACAGCATCACGGGAGCATCGCTCTTGGCCACCTGGATCGCCGAACGGACGGCATCCATCAGCGCCTTGCTGGAACCCAGGATGCCGTGGGACAGGCTCTTCTTCATCTACGAGAACCTGACAGCGCGGCAGAACCTGGAACGGCCCTACCCCCAACGGCCGCACTGTCTTCGGCAGCCTGTTTTTCCGGCGCACACCGGCGATCCGCCAGCGCGTCGCCGAAGTGGCAGAGATGATCTACCTGGTGGAGGACCTGGAACGCAGTGCCGGCCTGCTCAGTCACGGCCAGAAACAGTGGCTGGAGATCGGCATGCTGCTGATCCAGGACCCGGAGCTGCTGATGCTCTACGAGCCGACCGAAGGCATACAGCCGTCGATCATCAAGCAGTTGGCGCAAACGCTGAATGAGATCAAGAAGCTGCGAAAGCTGAGTATCGTGGTGTCCGAACAGGTACTGAGTTTTGCCACCGCGGTGGCGGACAGGATGTTGGTGATCGACAAGGGACGCATCGTGCACGAAGCGGCGGGGGAGGACATCGATGCCGCACACATCAGCCGTTTCCTGTCGGTCTGAGGTGTAAGACGCCGCCAGCACAGGGACGTGCTGTAGACACCGGCGTCCGCCGGCAAAACCCCCGATGGTTCGGTTTTAGACTATTGTGCGCCCCTCAGACACTCTTCAGACTGCGGTGATCGATGACAAAACCTTCAGGATCACGTAATGCACTCGGAATGGCTGGATAGGATTAAGGCGCACCCACTGCTGGCATCGGCCATCATTCTGGCACTGATTGGCCTGGGTACTCTCTGGGAGTGGCTGGGGTCCAATCCTTTCCTGCTGTCACCGCCCTGAACGCAGCGCCCCTGTTGTCAGGCAATCCGGAAACGTCCGACCATACTGCGCAACTCCTCCGCCATACGCGCCAGGCCGCCACTGGCCTGACTGATCTCCGAAGCGGCTTCAGCACTCTGATCCGCCACCGAGGCTATCGTGACGATCCGCTGATTCATATCCTCGGCCACGGCACTCTGTTCCTCGGCGGCGCTGGCAATCTGGATATTCATGTCATTGATGCTGGCCACGGAATTATTGATCGAAACCAGCGCTTCTCCGGCCATCTGCGCCTGACCAACAGCCTCACCCGCAACCGCCTTACCCTGTTGCATCATGCCGACCGTACTGCGGCTTTCCTGCTGCAACTGTTCGATGGTGCGATGGATCTCTTCTGTTGACTCAGCCGTGCGCTGTGCCAGGGCGCGCACCTCCTCGGCAACCACGGCAAACCCGCGCCCCTGGTCGCCGGCCCGGGCGGCTTCGATAGCGGCATTGAGCGCCAGCAGGTTCGTCTGCTCGGCAATGCCGCGGATCACTTCCAACACGCTGCCGATCGCCACACTTTTCTGATCCAGGGCTTCCATGGCATGCGCTGCGGTATCCACCTGGGAGGCCAGCTGCCGGATCATGCCCACCGCTTTCTCCACAACGCTGCTGCCGTTATCGGATTCCGCCGTAGCCGAGTTCGCCGCTTCCGCCGCCCGCGCGGCATGTTGCGCCACTTCCTGCACCGTCGCCGCCATTTCGTTCATCGCCGTCGCAATTTCACTGGTTTCCTGCTGCTGCTCAACGACGGCCCCGCGGTTACGGTCGGACACCGTCGCCGTCTGTTCTGCCGCCGCCGCCAACTGGCTCACTACGTCAGAAATGCGAGAGACCAGTTGGCCGAGATCGTGCTGTATCTTCTGCGCACTGCCTGCCACCTGGCCCAGTTCATCATGGGTGCTACGGCGCACGGGCTGCGAAAAATCGCCGTTGGCCAGACGCGCCAAGTCCTCGACCAACTCCTGCGCCGGCCGGGTCACGCTATGACGTAACAGCCAGAGGAAGACGACGAACGCCACCAGAACGGCGATCAGGATGGCGGCAACGCAATCAATGAAACGGTGCATGGTAATACGCTGGGTGTCCTTGGCCTGGCCAGACGTATGTTGTTCCATGCGTGTCAGCAAGGCCTTCATCGCCTTCGTAGCCGGGTCACTAAGCCCGGTGACCACGGCATAGGCACTGATGGCGTTAAAACCGCTGTCATAGAAAAACTTGAGGCCATCCTTGTAGCCGGCATCCATCTTCTTGTGGGCGGCGATGAAGGCCTTCATCAGGGTGATCGTCTGAGGGTCGGACAACTTGGAAAGCATGTTCGTCGCCTCGTTGTCGAGCGACTTGGATCGCGCCCAGAAGCGCTTTTCGTAATCCCGCCTGCCAGGGTCCGAGCCGAGCAACAGAATCTGGCTCCAATCGGCCAACTGCAAATCGAGCTCGTGCCCCAACTGCATTACTTCGCGCTCGTTGGCAACATTATGGTGCAACAGGCCCTGATACGCCTGAATGCCGTGCCACGCTGTCGCCATGGCAATCATCGCGGCGCTAATGACCAGGAAGGTGCCAATGCCGGTCGTTAACAGCATCTTGTTCCTAATACTTGCAGTTACCCGCTTCAACATTTCGCCAACTCCTCAGCCGCCCGAAGCCCATTGCGGGCCGGATGTTCGTCGCGCAGACAGATTCATCGGTGGGCAAAAGAAAAGTGCCGCCCATGCCGACTACAACTGCAATTTCCGGCCAAAGCTCATTGTAAAGCTTTGGCCCAGCGACTTCCCTCAATCGGCATTAGCGAAACGGCTAACAATGCATGACGTAGGTAATGCACCCTGGCAACGATCAGCCAAGGCCCGGCTTGTTCTCAGCGAGGCTGTTCAGGCATAGCTGTGCCTGTTGGACGAAGTGGCAGAACGCCTGAAACTGGTCCGCGCCGGCGACCAGAGGAAGTTCGCCATTGTCGGCATAGATCATCGCGACCAGGCGATCCCCCACGAAAAGCGGACCAAAGAGCCCTGGACGCCGACCGATATGACGGTCGAACGCCGGTAAAGCGAGACCATTGAAGTTGGGGTCCTTCTCAGGGACAAAGGCATAGGACTGGCGCGACCGGCTCAGCGCAGCCAGAAAGTCCCCGGCCTCGGTCTCGACGACGAGATTTTCACGCCAATGATGACTGCCGTCGCCCAAGACCTTACGGGCGGTGAAGCGTCCCTGCTGGCGCTCTCGCATCAGCAACGCCACCCGCCCCAGCCCGACGGCCCGGTGAATACCTTCGACCACCGTCTGAAACACCAGGTTGATATCCGGCTTTTCCACCATCAGGGCCGACAATTCACGCAGGATCTGCAGCTGCAGGATCGGATCCCCCTGCGGCTGGAGGCTGTCGTCGACCATCATGTCGGCATCCTGGTCCGGCAACAGCGAGGTAATCTGACGCATGCCGTAAGTGACGGCAATATTCGCCGCCTCCTTGGCATTCAGGCGAACCTGGTCCCGCAGGGTGGCGACGGATTCTCCCAGTTGCTCGGACAGGGTGCCCAACACGCGATCAACGTCGGGATGGCGCCACCCCTGTTCGGCCGCTTCGACCAGGATCAGGGCGTTGCGTACCAGGCTCACCGGACCGGAATTGGTCGAGCTGCCGCTAACCACATCCTTCACGAAGGGACCGAGGCTCCACGCGTCGGCCAGCCCACGGGTGATCGACACGAAGGTCGTACCGAGAATCCGCCGCTGCGCCGCGGCACCATCTTCCTGATGAAACTGGGCATCCAACTCGTCTGCCTGCGGTGTCCGGCAGGACCAAAACGCCATTTCGCCGATGTTGCTCAGCAAGGCACCGATGAAGACTTGCTCTCGGCGCTCCTCGCTCAATTTCGGCAACAGGCAACGGGCCTGAACCGCGGCATGGAGCGCACGGGCCAGACAACGCAACAGGTGAATCCGGGGATTCTTGGTCAACAGGGAATCGATAACCAGTGAAGAGATCGCCATGGCCTTGACCGAGTCGAAGCCGATCAGGGTGATGGCCCGGCTAACGGTACTGACCGAGGTGCGGGTCTGGTTGTAGAACACGGTGTTGGACAGACGCAGTACCTGGGAAGTGAGGTCTGCGTCCTTGAGAATGACATCGGCCAGCTGGTTGACAGTACTGTTGCTGTTATCCGTCAATTCGCTGATTTCTTTAAGCGTTTGCGCCAATACGGGTAATTCGACGCGGCTCAGGTAATCCACCCAACCGCTGGTTGAGCCTTTGGCGGGAGCCCGGCCCTGTTGATTCGTCATCGCGTTGTCCTGCGTGCCTGATATTTTATTGAAATTTGGCACATCCCTGCCGAGCAACGAGCGTCACGTCACAAAACGCTCATCAACTTACAAGGATAGACAGATCTCGAATTCTTGCCGAACAACACACCGCAATTTCACAGGGCTCACCTGCCGAATCAGAAAACCAGGGTAAACAGCAATACCCCGATAACCAGTCCCACGCCGAAGCTGATCAGGAACCGGTTGATCATCGGGTAATCGAGCGAATCGCCGTGTTCGCCGGGTAAGGGTTTCTTGGCAGATGCCATGGTGGGCCTCCTTGGGTCATGGCGCGGATGTATCGTTCTAACTGTCACGCCGTCTCAGTATAGAACCTGCTCGAACCTTGCTTCTCGTCAGGGTGAAGCCTCAGCAACCGTTTTGGGCTCAGCGTAGTCTCGGCCCGCTTTAGAGAGGAACGCCTCGCCATCCCGTTTACCCAATGCATAGGCAGCCCGGATTCCTGCCGGATCGGTGTAATCCCAACTGGATACGGGGGGCGGTTCCGAGGGCTGAACGTAATGCCGTCCTGGCACCTGCGGCAACATTCGGTAAGGCCGGGTGAGCAGGACCAGGGTCGGCGACTGTTCGGACTCCACATCGCCAACACCTTCGACCGGCACGTTATCGACCAGCCCGCCATCAAGCGCAGCCTGCTGCTTCCAAACACTCAGGGGGGTGAACGGCGGCGTGCAGGACGACGCGAGAATCAAGTCCGCCAACTGCTCACGGCTTTCACAGTCACCCGCGCTGAAGAATTCCGCCCGAAATCCCAGGCGCCGACCAAAGGTCGGATGCACCGGGTGACGCCATTGTTTTTCCAGCTGGTAGGCGCCGATCCCCACCAAAGTTGCCCATCGCGGCGACAACCAGGACGGAATCCGCGAGATTTCGATGCGGTTTTCCGGCCCCTGGCGCAAACGTTTAAAAGCGGCTTCGTCCATCACCTGTAACAGGATCTGTCGATAGATAGCAGCATGGGGGAAAACCGGATCGGCCCGCAGAAGGTTGCCCCAATACTGGTTACGCGGATTACGACTGATCGCATCGCAGGTGATTTCCACGGTATCGTCGATACAGTCGGCCAGGATCGCGCAGGATAGCGCCGCGCCGGCACTGACCGAGGCTACCCTGCTTGGCGCCAACCCCGTGGCAGGTGCCACGACCTGCCAGAAGCCGGCCTGCCAGAAACAGCGATTACCGCCGCCGGCAAAGACGACATTCCTGATCGAAGAGAGATCCTGCATGCTGGCATCACCTCGCTGGGCACGGCTGGGATAGATTCGGGACCCGGGTGATTTTCGCCCTCCGGGCGTCCAGAGGCAATGACGCCGACAAGAAAGCGCCGGACAGAAATCCCCGAGACCATTCCAATGATCTGGCGTTGCCAGTAAAGTTCCGTCCTGGCCTTGCCGATATCATGAGCCCATTTTCGAGGCCCCGGGCAGGGCGATTCACGGAAATTCTCTCTACAACCAGGACCTGACATGACCAAAAAACTGCTGATCGGCGCCAGTATCGTCGTCATCGCTCTCGGGGCAGAGCCTTATGTGGCGGGAACTTTCGCCGGCGAACGCATCTTTGGCAACACCGATAACATCAACGCCTACCTGCACAAGCAGAGTGCGCCGGCAAAGATCACGCAACAACAGTATCAGCGCGGCTGGTCCACCTCTGAAGCCATCGATCGGGTCGTCATCACAGACCCGAAATCCGGTAAGGACCTGATGTGTGTCGACCTCAAGACCCAGGTCAATCATGGCCTGACGGCCCTTTTCCGCGGCCATTGGTTCGAAGGTGACACCCGCATCGTCATGACATCGGGTAAAGAGGCCCCTTGCGGGCTGCAAACGGTCTTCCGGGACAACCCCGAAGCCGAGCAGAACCTGGCGAAAGCATTAGGCAGCGAGAGCCCGGTGACAATCGAAACCTTCGGCTCACTGACCGGCGGCGTCACCCTGAAGGCGTCGACACAGGCTTACCCCTCCGCATCCACCGCAGACAAGCAGGACTGGAAAGTGACGCCCGTGAATGCCACCGTCAATATCGGGGCGGGTGGCGATCACTACAACTACCAGATCAACTGGGGCGGCATGCACGCACCCGCCGACAGTAAAGGCATGATGAAGAGCGAGCTGATCGGTATCGGTAACATCGCGATGCAGGGCGAGCAGACGCGCTGGAAAGGCAATCTCTGGACCGGCACCATGGCAGCGGACATCAAGGATGTCGACTATCGCCTCGACGCCCGGGGCCAGATACTGGATGCCCGATACAACAGCATCCGTTTCAGCAGCAACAGTGGTATCAAGGACGGCAAACTCGCCGCCGAATTCCAGGTGACAGGCGGGGACCTGATGGTTCAGGGTCTCAGCTTTGGCCGTTTCGGCGCCGTGGTGCGGGCCGACGATATCCAGGCCGCCGACGTCGAACAGTTCAGCCGGGAAGTCAGTGAACTCAGCGAGAAGAAGATCTGGAAGCATGACGCCTCACCCGCCGAAAAATTCCGGGCCATACCGCCGAAAACCCTGGGCGTCCTGATCGCGGCCCTGGCGCCAGCAAAACTGACGCTGAAGGAATTCAGCTACAGCCTGGGCAAGGCGACCGCCGAAATGAAAGGGGATGCCGCCTGGCCCGGACTGGAGTCCGTCGCACCCAAGGCGCTGCAGGATAACCCCGCACTCGCTCTCGACAAGTTGCAGGCCCACGCGAACGGCGTCATCCCTTCAGCGCTGATCAATGCATTTGGCGACACGTCCGCGCAGATGGCCACCACCGTCGGCGGCGTCCCCGCCGACCAGTTCAATGCCGTGGCGACACGGACCCGTCAGGCACTGCGTCAGCAGTTCGATGCCTGGGTGATCAACGGCTTCCTGACCAAGGACACCACTAACGGCAATTACGGTTTCAGTCTGTCTTTCGACAAAGGAAAGTTCAGGCTGAACGGGCACGATATGCCGCCCACCTGATCCAGGGCGCTCAACCGGTGCAGGACACTGGCGCCGGTTGAGCGATTTTGACGGCAAGGTCAGGCGACGTTACCGCCCTCAATCAACGGTGCCGCCATAGCGCGCATGGTGCCGCGTGTCTCAAGGGACTGGTGCCACGACAGTGCCTTCTCCAGGCAGTGCGGTGTATGGCCACCACGCTGGCAGGCCTCCTCGAAATAGGCGTTCAATGCTTCCTTGTAAAGCGGATCCGCGCAACGGTCGATAATGACCCGGGCACGTTCCCGCGGCGCCAGCCCCCGCAGATCGGCCAGGCCGTGCTCGGACACCAGGATATCCACATCGTGTTCGGTATGGTCGATATGACTGACGAAGGGGACGAAGCTGGAGACATCGCCGCTCTTCGCCACGGACTTGGTCACGAAGATCGACAGCTGACTGTTGCGGGCAAAGTCGCCCGAGCCGCCAATCCCGTTCATCATGCGCGTACCGCAGACATGGGTGGAGTTCACGTTGCCGTAGATATCGGCTTCCAGCGCGGTGTTGATCGCGATCACACCCAAGCGCCGGACGATACCCGGATGATTCGACAGCTCCTGGGGACGCAGCATCAACCGGTCGCGGTAGACATCCAGATTGCCCAGTACCTGCTCGGCGCGCTGGGGCGACAGTGTCATGGAAGAACCTGAGGCGAAATTCAGTTTGCCGCTATCGAGCAGGTCGAAGGTCGAATCCTGAAGGACCTCGGAGTACATGCTCAGATTCTCGAATGGACCGTCCTTCAAACCGCTCATTACCGCGTTGGCCATGGTACCGATACCTGCCTGCAGCGGCAGGAGCGATGGCGTCAAACGCCCCGCAGCGATTTCGCCTTCGAAGAACGCAATCAGATGGTCGGCAATCAGTTGGGTCTCGGCATCCGGCGGCAGGACGGTCGACGGGCTGTCCTTGCCTTCAGTGACCACGATAGCCGCGATCTTCGCCGGGTCGATGGGAATGTAGGGAGTGCCGATACGGCTGTCGGGCGCGACGACCGGGATCGGCTGACGGTTGGGGCGCATCTGGGGGATATAGATGTCATGCAGGCCTTCCAGGCCGGCCGGCGCCGCCAGGTTCAGTTCGACAATCACCTTCTCGGCCAGGATCGCATAGCTGGCGGAGTTGCCGACCGAGGTGGTGGGGACGATGCCGCCGCTTTCGGTGATGGCGCAGGCCTCGACCACCGCCACATCGATCTTGCCGAGCTGCTGGTTGCGTAGCAGTTCCACCGTTTCCGACAGGTGCTGGTCGATGAACATCACCCGGCCGTCGTTGATGGCGCGACGCAGCGTGGTATCGACCTGGAACGGCATGCGACGGGCCAGGACATTGGCCTCGGTCAGCAATTTATCCAGATCGTTGCCCAAGGAGGCACCGGTCATCAGGGTAATCGAAAACGGGTTTTCCGCCGCCCGCCTGGCCAGCGCCACGGGCACTGCCTTGGCTTCCCCGGCGCGGGTAAAGCCGCTCATTCCGACCGTCATTCCGTCTTGAATCAGTTCGGCCGCCTGTTCAGCGGTCATGACACGGTCACGCCATCCCGGCAACCGACAACGTTGGTCCGCCATCCTTAACACCTCCGGAGTTGTTCTTGTGTGAACACATTTTGTGCAGAAAAGGGGGGCACGATAGTGACAAGCGGATGACCGATGAAATATAAGACTTTGGTATTAAAGGGGATTTTGTATGACCGAATATTGCAGAAGGCGATCCGCCCGTAATGTGGGGCCAGCACCCACTACAACTCGAGATCCTCGATCAACGACCGGCGCACCGCCAGCGGAATAGTGGCCGTTTCCAACGGACAGGCCGGATGGTCGATGCCCATCGCCAACACCGCGCCTTCCTTCAGGGCCGCGATCATCGGCGAGGTGAGTTCGAAGCGCACAAAGTGGACCGTGGAGGTTCTGTCGGCGCTGTCCCTGTCCATATCCTCATCGGCAATGGCATAGACCGGCTCAAAGCCCGCGACCCGCACCCACAGATGGTCCTCGATGCCGACCAGCGTGGCGGTCGCCTTCCTGCGTTCTGCAACATCCTCGTATTCCAGCATGAAGGTGGCCTTCCAGTTCTGGCCATCGGGAATCAGAGGGTTATAGGCATCCAGTTCCTCCTGAATGGCGGCCCCTTCGAAGATGCGCTCAACACGCAGCATCTCCTGCACCTGGTATTGGATGGTCAGCCGATCCTCAAAGTAGAGCCGGGCGTGCTCGCCCAGCGCCACCTGACGGTTTTTCTTGTGCGCCATGACCTCCTGACGGAAAGCCACACGCCGATCGGCATAATCCTCCAGCGACCAGAGATCGGCACGGGACAAAGGTTTCATCGAAGACTCCTCACAGGCCGTATGCCTGGCGTAGCAACGAAATCGGGTGCTCGGCCCGCTCCACCGATTCGGCGATGGCAGCGATATGGGTGGCCGCCATGGGACAGTCGCTGGCGAAATGATCGGCCTTGAGTTCGTCCACCTTCCGCGCCACCGGCCGCCCGATCTTCACCGCCTTCTCGTAGGTTTCCACCTTAACGGCGTAGGTGCCGTCATGGCCCGAACAGCGCTCCTGGGCATGCACCTGGGTATCGGGAACCAGCGCCAGCACGTCACGGGTTTTCAGGCCTATATTCTGCACCCGCAGGTGGCACGCGACGTGATAGCTGATATCCCCCAACCCCTGCTTGAAATCGGTCTTGAGCGCACCACCCCTGTGTCGCAGGAACAGGTATTCGAAGGGGTCGAAAAACGCCGCCTGGACCTTCTTCACCTGCGCATCGTCCGGGAACATCAGCGGCAGTTCCTGCTTGAACATCAGGACACAGGAGGGCACCGGCGCGATCAGGTCATATCCCTGATCGACCAGCTGCGCCAATATCGGGATATTCTCTGCCTTGGCCGCTGCAACGGCTTCCAGATCACCCAGCTCGAGCTTGGGCATACCGCAACAACGTTCGCTCGGTACCAATTCGATCTGAATATCGTTGTGCAGGAAGACCTTAAACAAATCCTCGCCCAGCTCAGGACTGTTGTAATTGCCGTAGCAGGTGGCAAACAACGCCACCTTGCCGGTAGTGCCGTTGACCGGCGAGGGTGTCAGCGAGGCGCGCGCAGCGCCCAGGCGCCGACGCATGGTGCGACTGTGATACTGCGGTACCGGTGCCTTCTCATGCACACCCGCCACCGATTGCAGAAGATGGCGAAAACCAGGATTGCCGTTGAAGGCGTTGACGGTGATATCGATTACGGGAATCGTCGCCAATCGCCCCACCTTATCGGTATCAGACAGCCAGCGGTCGCGGGTCGAGGCGCCCTCGCGCTTGAAACGGGCCGCCTTGGCGCGCAGCATCAAATGGGGAAAATCGACATTCCATTCATGCGGCGGCACGTAAGGGCACTTGGTCATGTAACACATGTCGCAGAGATAACACTGGTCGACCACTTTCATGTAATCGGCCTTGGCGACGCCATCGACTTCCATTGTGGAGGATTCATCGACCAGGTCGAACAGGGTGGGGAAGGACTGGCAGAGATTGACGCAGCGGCGACAACCGTGACAGATCTCAAAGACCCGTTCCAGCTCGGCATCGAGCGACGCCGGATCGTAAAAATCGGGAGACGTCCATTCAAGCGGGTGGCGCGTCGGCGCTTCCAGACTGCCTTCCCGTGGTGTCTTTTCCGAGCTCATAGTCGCCCCCTGCACTCATCCTTTGCAGTTCAACTGGCCAGGGACAACGCTGAAACCTCACACGAGCACTCAACAGGACGACTGGCGTTGCCGCCACCTGCCCGACTGCGTCTCCAGCGCTGCCCGGACAGCATTACCGGTGGATCAGGCGTCCAGTGTATCCAGCGCCTTCTGGAAGCGGTTGGCGTGACTGCGTTCCGCCTTGGCCAGGGTCTCGAACCAGTCGGCGATTTCCTCGAATCCCTCGTCGCGGGCGGTCTTGGCCATTCCCGGATACATATCGGTGTACTCGTGGGTTTCGCCGGCAATCGCGGCTTTGAGGTTGGCATCGGTTGCCCCTATCGGCAGTCCCGTGGCCGGGTCACCGACAGCTTCCAGGTACTCGAGATGGCCATGGGCATGGCCGGTCTCGCCTTCAGCGGTGGAGCGGAAAACGGCCGCGACGTCGTTGTATCCCTCGACGTCGGCCTTGGCGGCAAAATACAGGTAACGCCGATTGGCCTGACTCTCGCCCGCGAACGCTTCTTTCAGGTTCTCTTCGGTTTGCGATCCTTTCAGTGACATCGTGGCATCTCCCCTGATCGTTCTCTTGTTGAATGAGTCCGGAAACCCATCGTTTCGAAACTAGTCAGTCCGACAGCCATTGCACCAATTGTAAATGGTTATGCAAACGATAGAGCTGATCTATTTTTGTACAGTACCGATAAGCCCGGAACACAGCAAGCTGTGCCCGAACCTATCGGAAACCATCATTCTCAGCCCAGCACAGCCAATGCCGCGTCGTAATCGGGCTCCTCTTTGATTTCCGGCACCATCTGCGTGTAAATCACCTTATCGTTCTCATCGAGGACGACAACGGCCCGTGCGCACAGACCTTTCAACGGACCACTCTCGATCGCAACGCCATAATCCCGCAGGAAGGCGGGATGACGGAACGTGGATAAGGTAATAACGTTGTCCAACCCCTCCGCTCCACAGAATCGGGCAGCCGCAAACGGCAGGTCAGCGGAAATCACCAACACCACCGTATTGGCAAGACCACTCGCCCGTTCATTGAACTTTCGGGTGGACGCAGCACAAACACCAGTATCAACACTGGGTATGATATTCAGCACCTTACGCTTGCCAGCGTACTGGGAAAGACCGACATCGCTGAGTTCCGCTGTAGTCAGCGTGAAGGGTGCGGCTAACTGACCGACCTCGGGAAATTGACCACCGATCTCGATGGGACTCCCGCCGAGCGTCACTTGGCTCATCTATTCGACTCCTATTCCTGTGAGTTAATGGGCACCAGCCCCGGAGCCCCCGCCAATGACATCCATCCAGCGGTCCCCGACGATCATCTTGTAGGACCCTATCCCATTGATGCAAGGTGTTTGCACGCCCCCAGGCAAGTTGCACATCCAACCTATACGACAACAGCGCGCATCGGGATCGATGTCTCACCATGACGCTTTACCACCTCCGACGCGTATAAGCGACGAGGAACAAGCTTTCGTCGTTCGCCGGAGTCGCCGCAAAAGCCCGTCGGTGGTAGGGTGAACACCATCACTATGTCCAAAGACCTCAGGATGCGACCATGCAAGCGATTGAAATTGCACGTCCCGGCGGGCCAGAAGTCCTGACCCTGACCGACCGCCCCCAACCCAAGCCCGGCCCGGGACAAGTCCTGATCCGGGTCGCCGCCGCCGGCATCAACATGCCGGATGTCTTCCAGCGCCGGGGAGCCTACCCACCCCCGCCCGGAGTCACCGATATTCCGGGACTCGAAGTCGCCGGACAGATTGCCGAACTCGGTGAGGATGTTTCGGGGTACCAGGTCGGCGACCCGGTCTGCGCATTGCTTGCCGGCGGCGGCTATGCGGAGTACGCCGTTGCCTATGCCTCATCGACATTGCCGCTGCCGCGCGGCCTGGATTTCATCCACGCTGCGGCGCTTCCGGAAACCGCTTTCACCGTCTGGGACGCATTGTTCCGGCGGGCACGCCTGCAACCCGGCGAATCGGTGCTGATTCATGGCGGCACGGGCGGGATCGGCAGCATGGCCCTGCAATTCGCCCAGGCCCAGGGTTGCGGCCCGATATTGACGACTGCCCGGGAACGGGATGGTCAAACGGCCGCCTGCCACCAGTTCGGCGCCACCCGGGTTATCGATTACCACGACGAGGACTTCGTCGCCGTGGTGAAGGAGGAGACCGGTGGCAAGGGCGTGGATGTGATCCAGGACATCATCGGCGGCGACTACGTCACCCGCAACATCGACGCCCTGGCTGTGGAAGGTCGCCTGATCAACCTCAACTTCGTCGCCGGCTTCGACGTCAAAGTAAATTTCATGCCGGTCATGCGCAAGCGGCTGACACTGATGGCCGCCACACTCAGGGCGAGAACGCCCGAAGAAAAAAGTCTCATCGCTGCCGACCTGCGTCAGCATGTCTGGCCCTGGATCGAAGCCGGACAGGTCAAACCGGCCCTGCACCAGACCTTCCCGCTGGCGGAAGCGGCAGAGGCCCACGCCATGCTCGAAGCCGGCGGCCATATCGGCAAGATCGTTCTGACGCTGCCATAGCCTGTGCCACGCCGTCACCGGCGTGGCATCTCCTTATAACGCTGTAATACAAGCTCGCAGGTTGTTTTGACCTGCATCATGGTGGTGACGGCGAGGGCAGTGCATGCTGGCCGTTACTCGCCGGGGAAGGTGCGAGCATTCGGTTCTTCGATCTTCTCCCGTTCGATGTCGGCACAGTCAACAGCGACACACAAGGAGACCACCATGGCGGAGAAACGCACGACATCAGGCACGACGAAAAAAACCGCAGCGAAGACCACCGCAACGTCCCGAAAAGCTCCGGCTAAAGGCAGCGCGGCTGCCACCAAGGCACGACCGGCAGCGAACGTTACCGCAGAGCAGCGATGGCGCATGATTGCCGATGCCGCTTTTTACCGCGCCGAACGACGGGGCTTCTCTCCCGGTGGTGAAGTCAACGACTGGCTGGAAGCGGAAGCGGAAATCGAAGCCTTGCTCGCCAAGCCCAAAAGCAGCAACAGCAAACGCAGTCACTGACCGCGTTACCCCGGCGCGACAGCACTTGGAAGTCAATGGCGGAGTATGGAGGCCAGACTATGGATATGACGCAGTCACTGCAGCAAACCATCGACCAGTTGGTATGCCCCGGCAAGGGTATTCTGGCCGCCGATGAAAGCCACCCCACCATTGCCAAGCGCTTTAAGGCGGTCGGCGTAGAGTCCACCGAGGAAAACCGGCGGCTTTATCGCAGCCTCCTGTTCAGCACACCGGAGCTGTCCCGCTACCTGACCGGTGTCATCCTCTTCGAGGAGACGCTGGGCCAGCGCGATGACCATGATATCAGCTTGCCGGAAGTACTCTCACGACAGGGTATCGTGCCCGGGATCAAGGTGGACAAGGGCAAAGGACCGCTGCCCAATGCCCCGGGAGACATGATCACCTATGGTCTCGACGGTCTGGCCGAACGCCTGCGCAGTGCTCGCGATCAGGGCGCCCGCTTTGCCAAGTGGCGGGAGGTCTATCCTATTACCGAAACCAATCCCACACCGTTGGGGATCTCCGCCAATGCCGAAATGCTGGCGCGTTACGCCGCCGTTTGCCAAAGCGAAGGCATCGTCCCCATCGTCGAGCCGGAAGTGTTAATCGACGGCGATCACTCACTGGCACGGTGTGCGGAAGTGTCCGAAGCCGTGCTCGGAAGCGTCTTCGACGCATTACGCCGGCATGGGGTGGCGCTGGAGTACCTCATTCTCAAACCCAGCATGGTGACGCCGGGGCAGGCGCATGGGGAGGTCGCCACACCCCACAAGGTGGCAGAGGCCACATTGCAGGTACTGAAACGCACGGTGCCTGCGGCAGTCCCCAGCATCAACTTTCTGTCGGGCGGTCAGACGCCAGCGGAAGCCACCGCCAATCTGGATGCGATCAACCGGCTCAAGGGTAACGCCCCCTGGCTGTTGTCGTTCTCGTTCAGCCGTGCTTTACAGGGGCCCGCCATGGAAACCTGGCGGGGCTTGCCCGCGCAGGCCCAGGCCATGCAGCAGACTTTCCAGTTGCGGGCAAAACTCAATGCCGCCGCCACGATGGGCGACTATGAGGAAGACATGGAGCCGGCGGCCTGAGGCCGCCGGTAACACTCCGGCCTTACCACTCGCCGGTATTGGGCATGCTGGCCCAGGGTTCTTGCGGTGCCAGCGGCTCGCCTTTCTGCAACAACTCAATGGACACGTTGTCGGGCGAACGGATGAAGGCCATATAGCCGTCACGCGGGGGCCGGTTGATGGTCACCCCACCTTCCTGTAACCGGGCACAGTGCGCATAGATATCGTCGACCCGGTAGGCAAGGTGGCCGAAGTTGCGGCCGCCGCTATAGACTTCCGGATCCCAGTTATAGGTCAGCTCCACCGTCGGCGCCTTGTCCTGCCGCGCCCGTTCGACGTCTTCCGGGGCGGCCAGGAAGATCAGCGTGAAACGCCCCTGCTCGTTGTCATAGCGGCTCACTTCCTGCAATCCCAGCAAATCACAGTAAAAGTGGAGCGACTTTTCCAGGTCGGCGACGCGAACCATCGTATGCAGGTACTGCATGAGAAACCTCCGGTTGTATCGGTGACTGTCACGTTGCCCTCAATATGGCAACGAATGATGGCGGTATACTCCCAACAGCTGCCGGGTGCAACCCGACGGCCTATTTTCACCACATCGTTTTTTCAACCTTTTCCGAATATTTACCCCCCTACTGGTATATCAAATCTCCCTGGCGTCTAATACCAATGTCGAACTACCCCGAGCGTGGTGAGACAGTTACGCTCGGCTAGACCATGACCTCCGCCGGAAGCGGTTGTTCGACGGTCATCCTCCTCTGATTCTCGGGAGACGATGACAAACGACGGATAAAACAGATAAAAATAATAAATTCGGAGGCCACCATGCCTGCTGATGTTGCCGGAGTCGTTGTGTTGCGCTCTACCGGACCCATGTCCGGAAACCGCATTGCGGTGTTGCAGACCTGTATTCATGCACTGGCTTCTGCATCGGGAGAGCAACGTTGAGCGAATCTATCCTGCAAACCCGTAACCTGACCAAGGAATTCAGCGGTTTTACCGCGGTCAGCGACGTCAATCTGAGCGTCGAGCGTGGACATATCCATGCACTGATCGGCCCTAACGGTGCAGGTAAAACCACCGTTTTCAATCTCCTGACAAAGTTCCTGCCGCCGACCACCGGCACCATCCTGTTCAATGGCCGCGATATCACACACATGGCACCGGCCGATATCGCTGACCACGGCATCGTACGTTCTTTCCAGATTTCCGCGGTTTTCCCCAATATGACGGTCCTGGAAAATGTCCGCGTCGCCCTCCAGCGCAAGCTGGGTATGGCCTATGCCTTCTGGCGTTCGGACAAGATCCTTTCGCGCCTGAACGATCAGGCCATGGCGCTGCTTGACTCCGTCGGCCTTTCCCGGTTCGCCGACAACATCACCGTCGAACTGGCCTATGGCCGCAAGCGGGCCCTGGAGATCGCCACAACGCTGGCCCTCGACCCGGAACTGATGCTGCTCGACGAGCCGACCCAGGGCATGGGGGCGGAAGACGTCGGCATGACCACCGAACTGATCCGCAAGGTGGGCCAGGAGCGCACGATCCTCATGGTCGAGCACAACCTGAGCGTGGTCTCCACCCTGGCCGACCGGATAACCGTGCTACAGCGCGGGGCCGTCCTGGCCGAAGGCACATATGCCGAAGTCTCCGCCAACGCGGAGGTCATGGAAGCCTACCTGGGAGTGGAACATGTCTGACGGACGCGGTGAAGAACTGCTGCGGATCTCGGATCTGCATGCTTTTTATGGGGACTCCCACATCCTGCATGGCATCGACATGACCGTGAGACGCGGCGAGGTCGTGACCCTGCTGGGCCGTAACGGCTCGGGCCGCACGACGACGCTGAAGTCCATTCTCGGGCTGGTGGGCAAACGGACCGGTTCGATCATGGTCAACGGTCGCGAAGTCGTGCGTGAGGCGACCCACAAGATCGCCCGCCTGGGGATTGGCTACTGCCCCGAAGAACGCGGCATCTTCTCCAGCCTGACGGTTGAGGAGAACCTTTTGCTGCCACCGCGCATCCGCTCAGGCGGTATGAGCGTCGACGAAATCTACCAACTGTTTCCCAACCTGCTGGAGCGCCGCAAGAGTGTTGGCACCCGTCTCTCGGGCGGCGAACAGCAGATGCTGGCCCTGGCCCGTATCCTGCGCACCGGTGCCAACCTGCTGCTGCTCGATGAAATCACCGAGGGCCTGGCGCCGGTCATCGTTCAGGGGCTGGGCACGGCAATACGGTTGCTCAAGGACAACGGCTACACCATCGTGCTGGTCGAGCAGAACTTCCGTTTTGCCGCGCCCCTGGCAGACCGCCACTACGTCATGGACCACGGCCATGTGGCGGAGATGATCGAGGCGGCGGACCTGGAGGCGAACATGGAAAAGATCAACAGTTATCTCAGCGTGTAGGGATCGGCGCACCGGCGCTCGATCCTCCAACAACAAGAAATCCATACGGAAACCTGAGGAGATTCGTCATGAAGAAGCTCGCCTGTTCACTGGCCTGTGCCGCAGCCTTGGGGCTGTCTGTCACAGCGCCAGTCAACGCCGCCGGTATTTCCAATGGTGAGGTGAAGATCGGCGTCCTGTCCGATATGTCCGGTGTCTATTCCGCCATTGGTGGAAAAGGTTCCGTGGTGGCAGCGGAGATGGCCGTGCATGATTTCGGCGGCACCGTTCTCGGCAAGCCGATCAAGATTGTTTCCGCCGACCATCAGAACAAGGCTGACGTGGGATCCGCCGTCGCCCGCGAGTGGATCGACAAGGATCATGTCGACATGATCACCGATATTCTCAACTCTGCCGTCGGTATCGCCGTGCAGAAGCTGGCGTCGGAGAAGCACACCATCACCATGAACACCGGTGCCGGTTCCACCGCGCTGACCAACAAGGACTGCACCAAATACGGCATTCACTACCTGTATGACACCTATGCGCTGCCGGTGGGCACAGCCACTGCGATAGTGAAGGGCGGCGGCACAAGCTGGTATTTCATTACCGCCGACTACGCGTTCGGTCATTCGTTGCAGAACAACACCGAAACCATCGTCAAATCGCTGGGCGGTGAAATCAAGGGTGCCGTCCAGGCGCCGTTGGGCACCAGCGACTTCTCGTCTTACCTGATCCAGGCACAGGGATCAGGAGCCAAAGTTATCGGCCTGGCGAATGCCGGTGCCGACACCATCAACGCCATCAAGCAGGCCAATGAATTCGGCATCGTGCAAAAAGGGCAGCAGCTGGCGGGCATGCTGGTGTTCATCAGCGACGTCAAGAGCCTGGGACTGGATACCGCCAAGGGTCTGCAGTTCACTACCGGTTACTACTGGGATCGCAATGATGCCTCGCGGAAGTTCGGCAATGCCTTCTATGCCAAGTTCGGCAAAATGCCGACCATGGATCAGGCAGGCGTCTATTCGGCTGTCCTGAACTACCTCAAAGCGGTCAAGGCAGCGGGTACCGACAATGCCGATGCTGTCCGTGCAGAGCTGGGCAAGATGAAGATCGACTTCTTCGGCTCAGTGGGCCATATCCGTGCCGACGGCCTGAACGTCCACGATATGTACCTTGTCAAGGTGAAGAGTCCCAAGGAGTTCAATCCCAATGTCGGTCATGGCTGGGATCTGCTCAAGGTCGAGGCAACGATCCCCGGAGACAAGGCCTATATGAGCCTGGCCCAGGGTTCCTGCAAACTGGTCAAGAAATAATTGGTGAAGAAGTCACTCTCGCCAGCAGAGAGTTCATTACCGCTATCTATGACGGAGAGATGAGATGGGTCTTCCGCTCGACGCCGTGTTGGCGCAGGCCATGCTCGGACTCACTCAGGGCGCATTCTATGCTGTCCTGAGTTTGGGGCTGGCCGTTATCTTCGGCCTGCTGAACATTATCAACTTTGCCCATGGTGCGCTGTATATGTTGGGCGCCTTCCTGGCGCTGATCGGACTGAACCAGCTCGGAGGTTGGATAGGCGCGCCCGACTTCCAGATCAACTTCTGGGCGGCGCTGGTCCTGGCGCCACTGCTCGTCGGCCTGTTCGGCATCCTGATCGAACGCACCATGCTGAGCCGCCTGTACAAGTTCGATCACCTGTACGGGCTGCTGCTGACGTTTGGGGTTGCTCTGGTACTGCAAGGCTTCTTCACCAACTACTACAACGTCAACGGCACCCCCTATCCCGGTACGCCCGCGTCCCTGCGCGGGATCGTCAACCTGGGCTTCATGTACTTCCCCAAATACCGGCTGTTCGCGCTGGCTGCCTCCTTAGTGGTCTGCTTCATAACCTGGTATGTGATCGAGCGTACCAAGCTGGGTGCCTACCTGCGCGCGGGCACCGAGAAACCGGAACTGGTACAGGCCTTCGGCATCAATGTCCCCCTGATGATCACCCTGACCTACGGCTTCGGTGTCGCCCTGGCCGGCCTGGCGGGCGTGCTGGCGGCGCCGATCTACTCGGTCGGCCCCCTGATGGGCGCCAACGTCATTATTACGGTGTTCGCCGTGGTGGTGATTGGCGGCATGGGGTCGATCCTGGGCTCCATCCTGACCGGTCTGGCCTTGGGAATGGTCGAAGGGATCACCAAGGTGGTTTACCCGCCGGCTGCCAACACCGTGATTTTCTTTGTCATGGTCATCATCCTGCTGGTGCGTCCTGCCGGCTTGTTCGGTAGAGAAGTCTGAGGAGAGGTCGCTTGAACCGTATAGCCTGGATCACTGTCATCGTTTTAGGGTTATTGGCGCCTTTTGCCGTTTACCCGGTCCTGATGATGGAACTGCTCTGCTTCGCCCTGTTTGCCTGCGCCTTCAACCTGCTGCTGGGTTACTCGGGGCTGCTATCCTTCGGACACGCTGCATTCTTCGGCGGCGCTGCCTATATCTGCGGCTACGCTGTCACCGCCTGGCATCTCGGCCCCCTGCAAGGCATCCTTATCGGAACCGCCTTTGCGGGTGGCCTGGGCCTGGTCTTCGGTGTCCTGGCCATTCGCCGGCAGGGGATCTATTTCGCCATGATTACCCTCGCGCTGGCACAGATCATCTTCTTCCTGTGTCTGAAGATGCCGTTCACCGGTGGCGAGGACGGCTTGCAGGGAGTGCCGCGCGGCATGCTGTTCGGTTTTATCGACCTGAACAAGCCGCTGAATATGTACTATACCGTCTTCGCCATTTTCATGATCTGCTTCTGGCTGATCTGGCGGGCCGTGAACTCACCCTTCGGCCAGGTTCTCAGCGCCATCCGTGAAAACGAGGCGAGGGCGATTTCGCTGGGTTATAGCGTCGAGCGGATCAAACTGCTGGCCTTCGTCCTGTCGGCCACTCTGGCGGGTACGGCTGGCGCAACCAAGTCCATCGTTTTTCAGACGGCATCGCTGACCGATGTCAGTTGGCACACCTCGGGCGAAGTGATCCTTATGACCCTGGTGGGCGGCATGGGGACGCTGCTCGGCCCGGTGGTCGGTGCATTTACCATTGTTGGTCTGCAGCATGAATTGAGCAGTATCGGTTCCTGGGTCACCGTTATTATCGGCCTGACCTTTATCGTCTGCGTACTGGTGTTCCGGCGGGGGATGGTAGGGGAGTTAACCAGACTCTGGAAGCGTTCTTTCTAGTCCTTCGAATGGGCTGGCGGCCCCAGGTTAGTCGGGGCCGCCACCGGTCAAGCCGGTATCAGTTCTGGATACCCATCTGCTTGGCCAGATCTTCCCGCTTGGGCAAGCCGCCAACGCCAACCCATTCGCCTTTAGCACTCTTGAAGATCAGCGACGGCGTGCCATTAAACTCCAGGCGGGCCATCATTTCCTCGTGCTGACGCAGCGCCTGGGTCAGCTCGTCCGGTATCGTCTTGAGCGGCTGAATCGAGCCTTCTTCCTTATCGACATTGAAGTGCATTTCATCGTCGGCGATCGCCTTGGCGCCGTCCTTCGCAGCCATCATCGCCGCCGCTTTACCCGGGCTGGATTCCTTGAGGAAGCCCACCATCACCCAGTGGATCTGCACCTTACCCGCCTTGACCCAATCCCGGGTCTGCTGCCAGAACTTGTGACAGTAGATGCAGTTAGGATCGGCGAACGCATAGATTTCGGGTGCGCCGCTCTTGCCCTCGGTGATCAGGTGCGGGTCCTGCTTCAACTGGGTAACCGCATCTGCAAAATCCGGTTTGGGCATATTGGCCTCGGCATACTTCTTCGCCAGGTTTTCGCCGTCGGCGTTATAGATCGAGCCGGCCATAACCACATTCTTGTAGCTGTACAGCACCGCCGAACGGCCGTTTCGCCCCTTGACGACGAAACCGGTAATACCGGGAATGTCGGTGTCAAAACGCTTGAGAATCGTCAGTCCCCATTTCTGGCTGAGGGATTGCAGGGTCGGCGGTAAATCCTGCTTGGCGTTCGCCGCATCCGCTGCGAAGCCTACAGAGGCGCCGCAGGTCAGTACGATGGCAAGCAGGCACTTCAAAAAGGATTGCTTCATGGAATCTCTCGTTTTCGTTGTCGATGATTCAGTTAAAGATTGGCGCTAGTGACAGATAGCTGGGATAGCGCGACAGCGCTTGGAACGCATGCGTCAGCTTATTCGATGCGTCTGTTACGACCAACCGTGGTGAGATTAAAACTCGTTAATCGAAAACCTGTCGCAGCCGCCCTGGCGGCTCAGCTGCCGGTGCCGGACTTCGCCTGATCGATGGCCTTGGGCAACCAGGTAAGTAAATTGCGAACCTGGCGATCCACCGCCTGCGACAGGCCGGTGACGGCGCCGTCGACCGTTGCTGCAGCCGGATCATGATCGGCAAACACCCGGCGGGCCACGACAGCACCGTCCTCGAGCCGCGTCACCCGTGCCACCAGGCGCAGATCGACATGCGCCAGTTGGGGGCCGGCAATCACCTGTTCACAATCGGTCACGTCGACCGTCAGGCCATAGCGTACCGAAGGTGTCTGGTAAAACCCCAGGCCGGCACGCTGCAACCTTGACGCGATCAGCTGTCGGGGCGACGCCGCCCAGCGATTGTCCGCATAGCTGCGCAGGCGTGTGGGGTCCTTCGCCAGCATACGGTAATGAATGGCGGTGGTGTCGATCCAACCGGGCGCGCTGACGCCGACCAGTCGAACCGATGTCGGCAAGGCCGCCTGGAACTCCGGTGCCGGACCGAAGTCATGACGGGCCACCGTCGGCGACGGCGCTGGCAGGACACTGCAACCCGTCAGCAGGATCAGGCCGCACAGCGTCAGGGGACGCCACAAGTTGCTTCTGCACCTCACGTTCATGGTGACTCCTGGTAACCGGGTTCGCCGGGGCCAGGCGCCGGCCGGGTCGGACCGCTCAACAACTGCTGCGGATTATCCTTAAGACTGGTTGCCAGCTGATTCAGGGCCTTTGCCGTCTGCTGCAGCTCTTGCAGGGTGTCATCGATGCCGGGCAGGGTCTGTGTGACCACATGCTTGCCCGCCACCTGGCCGGTCTCGATCAGCGTATCGGCATGACCGACCAGTCGGCCGGTATCCCGTGCCGCCTTCCGGAGTTGGGCCGAAGCATCGTTCAAACCCTCTATCAGGCGATCAGCCTTCGTCAGCGTTTCCTGGGCACGTTGTGTAAGACCCGGAATACCCTGGGCCCCCTGGCGCAGCTCGCGGGTCAGCGCCACCCATTCTCCGGTCGCGGTATCCGCCTGGGCAATGATATGACGGATATGCGCCTGTCCCTTCGGATCGAGGATGTGATTCAGTCCTCCGACGATCTGATCCAGTTGATCCACCAGCTTCGAGCCTCGATCGCTGATTTCGTCGAACAGCGAAGGATGCATCGGTATCCGCGCCGGGGAAGCCTCAGAGGTCTGCAGGACCTGATGCCCCTGAGCGCCGCCGTTTTCCAGTTCCAGCTGCGACAGCCCGGTCACGCCCTGCAGTTTCAGCGTGCCGAAAGCCGACTGCATGATTGGCACGTTGGCATTGATGTCGACGGTGATCAGGATCTGGCCGGGATCCTTGGGATCGAAATGTATATTGCGGACCTTACCCACACTGATGCCCCGGTAGTAGACCGTCGACTGCGGCATCAACCCGTATACCGACCCCTGAGTCACGACGATGTAGGGTTTGGTAGGTGCGCGGGAACCGCCCAGCCAGTAAAACGCCCCCAACACGCCGGCACCCAACAGTAGGATGAACAGGCCGGTCATCAGGGCATAGGAACGGTTGTTCATGCGGGATCTCCTTGTGCATGCGCAAAGACGCGCTCTGCCCGCTTCCCATGAAAGAATTCGTGGACAAACGGATGGTCACAGGCCCGCACCTCTTCAGGAGAGCCGTCGACGATCAGTGTACGGTCGGCCAGGACCGCGACCCGGGTACACAGGTCCCGCATGATATCCAGGTCATGGGTAATCATGACGACCGTGAACCCCAACTCCTGATGCAGTTCCGACACCAGTTGAACAAAGCTCTGACTGGCAATTGGATCCAATCCCGAAGTGGGCTCGTCCAGGAACAGCAGTTCCGGCTCCAGCGCCAGCGCCCGCGCCAATGCCGCCCGCTTGACCATGCCTCCCGACAGCTCCGCCGGCAGGCGGTGCGCCGCCTCGGCATTCAGCCCCACCATACCCAGTTTCATGCAAACCAGTTGGCGAATCAGCGCCTCGTCAACAAAGCGCGATTCCCGCAACGGGAAGGCAATGTTGTCAAAAACGTTGAGCGCGGTGAACAGTGCGCCGCCCTGGAACAGAATACCGCAGCGCTGGAGCAACGCCGCCAGCCGGGCGGGGCCGATGCGGTCCAGGCGCTCACCGAACAGCTCGACATAACCGTCGCTCGGTGCCTGCAAGCCGATCATCTCACGCATCAGCGTCGTTTTACCGCTGCCGGAACCGCCGACCAAACCAACGATATCGCCACGGTGAATGGTCATATCGATACCTTCGTGCACCACCTGTTTCCCGAAACGGGTACCGACACCATGCAGGGCAATCAGGCTTTCTCCGCTCACGATACACCGATCCCACGAACAGCGACGGCAAAGATGGCATCCACCAGGATGACCAGGGTAATGGCACTGACCACGGCGTTGGTCGTCTCCACACCCAGGCTTTCCGTATTGGGCTTGATCCGCAGCCCAAAATGGCAGGCGACCAGTGCAATGACCATCCCGAACACGGCCGCCTTCGACAGGCCTATCCAGAGGTTTGCGATCGGCACCACATGGGGGAGGCGGTCGACGAAACGGACGATGGAAATCCCCAGCGCCGCCTTTGCCGAGAGCATGCCACCGATCAACGCCAGGATATCGGTCCAGAGGACCAGTAACGGCAGCACCACTGTCAGCGCCAGCAGCTTGGGCAGAATCAGCCGGATACTCTGGGAAACACCCATGGCGGTGAGGGCATCCAGTTCCTGGGTCAATCGCATGACCCCCAACTGCGCGGCCATGGCCGAGCCCGAGCGTCCGGCGACCAGGATCGCCGCCAGCAGGGGGCCCAGTTCCCGGATGATAGAGATGCCCAGGATATTGACGATAAAGGCCTGGGCGCCAAAAGTCCGCAACTGCACCGACGACAGATAGCTGAGGACGATCCCGATCAGGAAGCCGACCAACGCCGTGATGCCCAAAGCCCGTACACCGGACTGATAGACGGTGGCGGAAATATCAAGGAAGGGAATACGCCAGGGCTGGCGGAGCAGCGTGATCAGATCGAGAAACACCTGCCCGATCAGGGTAATGAATCCGGTGACATGATCGTAGACCGCCAAGCCCCAATGGGTCAGACGTTCGCCAATCGGCTTTGGGGGTTCGGCCTCAGCCGCTTCAGCAGGCACCTGGCGTTCGCTCCACCGCCGAAACAGGGCCAGATGCTCCGGCCGTACCTGAAGATACTGTGGTCGTTGCCCATGGGACGCCTGCCAGAAGACAAAGGCCCCAACACTGTCCAGTGCCGAGATACCTTCCAGATCCCAATGAATAGTCGGGTCACGGGCGTAATCTTCCAGCTCGCGGGATAGACGTTGGGCATCGTGCGACAGACGTCTGAGCGTCCAGTCACCGCTGAGAATCAGGGTGACGGTGCCATCTTCACCTTCCCGGCGAGTGACCGTTGGCGGCTCACCTTGTTGATCCAGAAGCTCGACCATGCGCAGACTCGGAAACAGGGCATTTCGCCATCCACCGATGGCGGGCGTATTCGATCAATCAGCAGGGAAGTTCTCAATGTGGCAGCGCTTATTCTTTCGCTCCGCCAGGATCGTTTTAGCATGTCTGCACAGACGGCTCAATCGCAGCACTGACTACGACGGCCATTGGAGCTGGATACAGGTCCTGTCGAGGAGAGGGTCAGCCGATACCCTGGAGTCCGTTGTCATCCAATTCCCACTGAATCGCCATCAGCAGTCGATCACGCTGCTGCAAACAGAGAATCGGCAACTTGCCCTGCAGGTAGGTGTTGCGGGTGGTCAGCCAGAACGCGATTTCCCAGTCGCTCATGCCGCCCTCGCGCAGCGATGCCAGCACGTCGCGAAACGCCGACAGCAGGGTAAAGGATCCTTGCGTCGCGAACTGAAAGTGCGGGTAGAACACCTTCCCCTGATAGGTCAGAGCCAGCGGGCGCAGGTCGCTGTCCACGGGTCCGGCATCCGTCTGGGCGAAGGCCGGATAGGTGGAGAGAAAAAGCCCCATGGCCTGACGTAGCGTTGCGGAGGAAAATTGGGATGACGGGTTCATCGTAGCGACCACTAAAAAGAATGTTCTGTTATCAACTTAGTGGCTTTTTCTGGAACCGGTATACGCAGTATCCGCAGCATGCAGAGGGAGGCCCCCAAGACGGGCTGTTTATCGGCCCTGCCGCCTCATTAACCTTTGTTCAGGTAACGGTCGACAAGCGTCAATGTGCATTCCAGCCGAGCCAGGTCGGCTGAGGCGTCCTGTTCGACAAAGGCATTGATGGCCTCGCCATGAAACTGACTGACGATGCAGTCGACGAGAACCGGAAAGTCAGGATGATCCGCATATTCCGATGGAAAAAGGCGCTGGGCAATGTCGAGCGTTCGGCGCCGGTTTTCCTGCCAGATCGGCTGCATGGCCTCACGCAATGCCGCATCGGTTCGCGCCGCCATGATCAGCTCGAACCAGGCCTCGTTGTCTCTGGCACGGCAGTTATCACGCAATAGGCTGAGCGCCAGACGGAAGGGGTCCTGTTGTTCGCGCAGGGCCTGAAAGCGCTGGGCAAACTGGTCGATCAGTGCGTTATTGACCTCGTCCGCCACGGCGATGATCAGCGCCAACCGGCTGCTGAAATGCCGGAACAGCCCTCCATGAGAAAGACCCGCCCGGCTGCAGATCTGCTGGATACTGGTGTTGGCATATCCCACCTCGATCAGCGATTCACAGGTCGCATCGAGCAGTTTGCGGATCGAGCTCTCACGGCGCTCTCTCTGCGTACGGCGCGGCGCTTCGCTGGTCATCGTCATCCGGCGGCTCTTTCAGACGGCGCAGCGTCAGCCTGCCGGGCTACCGGGGGATGAAGAATCAGATCGATCAGAGCCTCCGGCGCCTCCGCCGGCACCCAGTGGCCGCAATGTTCGAGCAGCACCTTACTGCGGGCATGCAGAAGGTCCGCATTGAAGGTGGGAATGTAAGGATCGTCCCGCCCCCAGATCAAGTCGATGGGCACCTGCCGAGCCAGGCGTTGCAACCGGGCCTGCCACATCAGAAAGCGACGGGGGGCCGCAGAGCGATACAATCTCAATACCGTTCGCCGGCTCAGGTTGCTGGTCACCCGCCCATCGTACATCGCGCAAATCTGCTGATGGCTCAGGCGCCGGCTGCCCCGCCGGACTTCCCAGGCAAACAGCTGCCGGTTCATCAGCTGCATCGACAATTCCCCCAGCAAAGGCGTTTGCCATATCCGCGCCCAAGGGTGCCAGCGATAAAGATGGGAAAAGGGGAAGGAACCGCCCACGATCCGCGCCACCCGTTCCGGGTAGACACAGGCGAACGCCATACCGAAGATGCCTCCCCAGTCATGCAGGATCAGCGTGACCGGCTCCTGCAGTCCCAGCTCGTCGAGCAGGTGGGCCACAAAATCGGCATACCCCGACAGGTCGAAGCGGAAACCCGGCGGCACCTGGGACCGGAAAAACCCCGGCAGGTCCGGCGCATAGCAGGTGTAGCGGTGCTGAATACCCGCCATCACCGGCGTCCAGAGTTCCGCTGAATCCGGCACACCGTGCAACAGCAGCGCCGGCTCACCCTGCCCCTGCTGTTCCACATAAATCCTGGCATTGTCGACGGTCACCCACATCCTCAGGCCCTCACTCGGCACGCAGGAACTGACCGAAACGCCGCTCCTGTCCCAGGTCTTCAGCGTAGGCGTTTTCCGTGAACGCCAGATTGCCGTTGATGTACACACGATCCACCAGGCCATCGTTACGGTTGACCATCCGGGGGATATTGCCGAATTCTGCGATGGGCGCCTCGTGATAGGCATCAAGGGGCTGATCCAGGTGGGCAGGATCGAGAATCACCAGATCCGCCCGCTTACCCTCGGCCAGATAGCCGGCATCGATACCGAACCAGTCGGCCAACTCGCCGGTCACCCGCCAGACGGCCTTTTCCATGGACATCACCGGCTCGCCACGTTGATGGCTGCGCTGCACCAGCTGTAACAGGCGCAGCGGGAAATTATAGAAAGCCATGTTACGGATATGGGCGCCGGAATCGGCGAAGCTGATCACCGCCGCCTCTTCGTCGACGATACGTTCGACCACCCGATCACGGTTGTTGGCGATCACCGTATGCCAGCGCAGCTCCGTTCCGAATTGCACCACCAGATCCAGGAACAGATCGACAGGGTGCAGGCCCCGCTCATCGGCGATCTCACCGAAACTGCGGTTGACCAGGGACGCGTCGGGGCAACCGACGATGCGGGCGGCATGAAAATCCCGCTGCCAGACCCGCGGCCCCCAGGTGTTCTCATAGTCCTTGCGGAACCAGCGGCGGTAATCCTCGTCCTCCATCAGCGCATTGCGCTCAACCGCATCCTTGAGATGCAAGGCCGCCTGGCCGGCGCCAAATTCCTCGAAAATCACCAAATCGATGCCGTCGGCATAGACTTCGAAACGATTGGGCAGTGCCTGCCAACGGAAATCGGCCCGCAGAAAACGATTGATCCAGCGGGTCATCGGCGCCACCAGCTTCACCAGCAACGGATTGGCCTCCAGATCCATCAGCGAAATCAACGTCGTCTTCAGCGGCCGCCGCCCCAGCCCCATGCTCTCCCAGAGGAACAGGAACATGTTCACCTTGGTGACGATGTTCGGCGCCCCCTGATGAATGCGCTGACGCCGACGCAGAATCCGGTTGAGGCGACGAAACTCGCGCCAGCGCGCATAGGTGGAAGGTAGCGAGGCACTGCGAAAGCGGTCGCCGTCGAGCTTGTCCCAGGGCGTGGTCATGGTGGACAGGCCCAGCAGACCGGCATCCAGCGCCTCTTCCAGAATCCGCTCCATGCGCCGCAATTCGTCTTCGGTGGGCTGCACTGAGCCATCTACCGCACGCTCGAGCCCCATGACTTCGGCGCGCAATTCCGAATGGCCAAGAAAACTGGTGACATTGGGCCCCAGCGGGTGCCGATCGAAGAAATCCACATAGCCCTTCACCGAGCGCCAGGTTTTGCGCTCACGCAGCAAAGGCAGCACATGTTCGCGGGGGACCGACTCCACCCGGGTGAACAGATCGGCACAGTCGTCCGGGCTGGCCAACGCCATGCTGATCGAGCAACTGCCGATAGTGACCGTGGTCACGCCGTGGCGCACCGATTCCTTCAGTCCCGGCGCGGCAATCACTTCGGCGTCATAATGGGTGTGAGTGTCGAGGAAACCAGGCGTAACCCACTTCCCGGTGGCATCCACCGTTTCCCGGGCGCTGCCCTCGGGGAAAGGATCGTCGGCGATGGCCGCAATACGGCCGTTCAACAGGGCTAAGTGGCGTACGCGGGCCGGAGCCTGACTGCCGTCGAACAGCAGCCCGTGGTTGATCACGGTGTCAAACATGGAGCGGGACCTCATTATTGTTGTTATGAGCGAAAGGCTGTTCTGGCCGATCAGGGTCGCCTGATCGAACGCGTTGCGGCAACCGACTGGTCATTTTGCAACCACCTTAATGCAACTTAGCGAGCGATCGCAATCTTTTTTGCAGTCTCCCCGCCGACCCGACACTTGCCGCCAAATGACTTCAATGAAATAGTGTCAAAATACCCCGTCGCATGACGCATGAGGGAGATGGCTCAGCACCGGGATATACAGGTTTCGGACAAGGAGGCGGTACGGTGACGGAAGTCGGTGAAGGCGTGGGGATCGACCTGGGGCTCGATGAGGACCCCAAGTGTGTCATCTGCGGCAAGAAGCACAAAAAGGCCAAGCAGGAGCAGATCCAACCGGTGGCGCCGTCAAATCCCGGCTGGAAGCGCAAGAGTATGGCCGGCGTGTTCGAGCGGACATCTGCCAAGGAGGCGATCTACCCGGACAACAGTTTCCCGCCATCCTACGAATATCAGGGACATCACTGCCTGGCGCTGTCTTCTCTGGTCCTGAACGCCAACAGCTCCCCCAAGGACCGCTACCCGGTCCTTAACCATTTCCTGGACAAGGTCGGCTTCGCGCCCAACCAACCGCAAAACTGTATCGGTCTGCCCGCGAAGAAGAGCCGGGGTTATTTCGACCCCTTCCTCGATGCACTGGACGCTGACGCCCCGCTACAGATGCACGGGCCGGCCCATCACGAAAACTATTTCCGCTACTGCGACTACCTGCTGGCGTTGTTGCGCCAGACCATGACGGATGTGGAGTTTTGCGAGCAGACGGACCCGTCCGAATGGGAGAACAAGCTGAAGGAGCTGATTGGCCAGTGCGTCAATTTCGCTTTCCGCGAACTGGCTGCCTACCGGGCGCCCTGGCAGCTACACCCGGTGGAACAGGCCATGGCAGAACGCATCTACGCGATGCCGAAGGAGGAATCACTGACCGTCGATGGCGCGGGGAAAGGCAAGAGCATGCAGCAGAAAACCTATCAGGGCAGAGGCCAGGGCGACAAGACCATCACCTTTCCCGTCGTCAGCCTCGACACAGGACCCCTGTAAAATCCGTCGCTTGCCCCTTTAACATTTGTTCGTCGGGGTGGCCACCGTGTATCTTAGATACTATTGCTTATAGATCAGGGAAGAACCTATGTTTCAGGTGCTTGAGGATGACATCGGTATCCACATGATCGGCAGCGTGGTGGAAGAAGACATTCCCCTGCGCGTGAAGTATGCCAACGGCCAGTTGATCCCCGCCGACGAGCAGCCTCGCGGACTCAAGGTCGTACTGGAAGAGGGCCCAGATTCGCTGCCGGACCTGTTTGTGCTGGGAGGCAACCCGATTGCCAGCGAACGGCTTGTCGACGCACTGAAACACGCCGGGGTTCATAATATCGAGTATTTTCCGGCCCCGATCGAACGGCCGGACGAGACGGTCACGGGTTATGGCATCCTGAACATCGTGGGCCTGGTGGACTGTATCGACCGCCGGAAGTCGCAATACACGAGCTTTGCCGGCCAGATGTTCCGCATGCAACACCTGGAACTGGACGAGTCGGCCATCGGCGACCTGCTGCTGTTTCGGCCTGCGGGCTATACACTGCTGATGTTGATCCACGAAAGCGTTGCCGGGGCACTGGCCGGACTTTCCGGCGTCCTATTGCCGCCAGCAACGGGCTGGAGCGACAGCCACCGGTTCTGACGCCTCTTGTCTGCAAACGCAGGGGGACGCGGAACAGAATGACAACAACGGCTTGATGCCGAAAGCACACGAACAACGGGAATTGTCCACAATGTGGATTCGAGTCACCGTCACTGAAGCCCCTGCCGGCACCGGTATGGCAGGGCAGTCGATTTCGGTCGATGCCGCAGGCGCGACACTGGGCCGCTCGCCGGCCAACAGCCTGGTACTGCCAGACCCGGATCGTTATGTCTCTTCCACACATGCCCGCATCGAATTCGACGGGCAGCGCTTCCTGCTGTATGACGACAGCACCAACGGCACCTTTATCAATGGCAGCCCCCAGGCACTGGGCGCCATAGCTCCCCATATACTGGTCCCCGGCGACCAGATCCGCTGTGGCGATTACCTGCTCACCGTCGCTAGCGATACCGCACTGCAGCCCGCCGCAGCGCCGCAGAAAAGCGTGCAACCGTCCCAGTCGCCATCCTCGGCGCCAGCCTTTGGCCCCGAACCCAGTAGCGGCGACATTGACTATGACGAGCTGGACCGCTGGCTGGAACCCGGCTCCCAGCAACCCGCAAAGCCGCAGGAACCCATCGCACCTTTGCCGGGATTCCAGGCGGAACCTTCTCTGCTCGACGCCCAGGATCCGTCCAATGATCCGCTCGCAGCACTCGACGGTCGCGGCCTGGGAAGGAACGACATCGACAGCCCGAACTTCGCCGATCCGTTTTTCGAGCAGGCCAAGCCCCTTCAGAGCTCCCAGGACCATGGCGAAGGCCACACCGGCTCGCAGTCATTGCAGATGCCCAATGCCATACCCGACGACTGGGACCGCTCCATCGTCAGTCGTCCCCAGCGCCCGCCGGAACCTCCGGCGGCCCCGGCACGGCCACCGGAGCCACCGGTAGCGCCCCCGCAGCAGGCCGCTACGATGGCGGAAGACCCGCTGGACAGGACACTCGCAGGCAATGAGCCTGCGGCCGCTCCGTCAGCGCCAACCCCTGAGCCACAGGCAGCTCCCCTCCAACCCAGGGAGCCCGTGGCGGCCGACGCACCGCCGGCCATAAGCCCGCAAGAAGCCCGGACGCTGGCCAAGGCACTGGGGCTTGGCGATCTGCCGCCGGCCCAGCAGGAACAGTTGATCCCGCTGGTGGCGGGCATGATGCGCGAAACGGTCGATGGCCTGATGCGCGCCCTCAGGGCCCGGCAGACCATCAAGAACGAGTTCCGCATCAACATGACGATGGTGGAACCCCAGGAGAACAATCCACTCAAGTTCTCGATCTCGGCGGAAGATGCCCTGGAAAACCTGTTCGTCAAATCCAACCGTGCCTATCTGCCCCCCATCGAAGCGACGCGCGAAGCCTTTGCCGATATCGCCGACCACCAGCTGGCGCTGTTTTCCGCCCTGCGGACAGCCTACGATCACCTGATGCAGACGTTCGACCCGGAACGCCTGGAAGCCCGCTTCGACAAGCAGCGAGGCAAGTCCCTGCTGAAAGGTTCGGGCCGCCACTGGGACAGCTACAAGAGCTTCTATCAGGATCTTGGCGAGGATCGGGACAGGGCCTTCCGGCATCTGTTTGCAGAAGAATTCGCGGAGTCCTACGAACGCATTTTCGGCCAGATGAAAGCAAAACGACGGCAGTCCTGAGCCGACCAGAACAATCAACCCTATGGATGGAGTGAAGACAGTTGTGACTCTATTTCGAACCTTTCCGCTAGCCCGATCCCTTGCCCTGATACTGGCCCTGGGCAGCACCCTGCTGGCCGGCTGCTCTTCAGTGCGCTCGGAACTCGGCCTCGCCACCAAGGCGGAGCTGAACATTCAGGTGGCCGATAACGTCAATCCGGACGATCAGGGGCACGCGTCCCCCATTGTGCTGGACGTCCTGGTCCTGAAGAACCGGCGCCAGTTCGAGCAGGAGGACTTCCTGTCGCTCTACCGCGATGCTGCCGGCCAACTGGGCGATGACCTGATCAACAAGGTGCAGCTGAAGGAGTTCATCCCCGGCGAGAAGCGCACCGAAACCCTGAAGCTGGATGACAAGGCCCGCTACATCGGCATCCTGGCCGAGTACAGCCGCTACGACAAGGCAGTGACCAAACTGCTTCTGCCTATCGAACCGCATTCCACCAACGATTTCGACATCGAGGTCGGTCATCTCGGACTGCATTCCAAAGAATAATTGAGAAGGACAACGCCGCATGTCGTTGCACAGCAGGGTGGTTTGGAGCGAGGGACTTTTCCTTCGCCCCCAGCATTTCCAGCAGCAGGACCGCTATCACGAAGCCTATGTCGAAGCCCGCTGCCGGGCGCTACGCTCCTCCGCCTGGGGCTTCGAGGAACTGGAAATCGACAACCAGCTGCTCAAGCTGGGGAAGATCGCCATCACTCGCTGCCTGGCACTGATGCCGGATGGCACCCCGGTCACCGTGCCCGACGTCGACGCCCAGCCGGAAATCCTGGAGCTGAGCGGCGGCCTCAAGAGCCAGTTGATCTACCTGGGACTGCCGGTGCGCCGCAGCGGCTCCCTCGAATACCAGATGAGCGAGGACGAACAAACGCCTGCCCGTTACCTCGCGCAGGAAATATCGATCCACGACAGCGCCTCCGAACATAACGACAGCACGGCTATCCAGGTCGCTCATATGCGCCTCCGCCTGCTCCTCGAGGAGGAGGACCGCAGCGGCTATACGGTCCTGCCCCTGCTGCGTATCCGTGAAGTGCGCGAAGACGGCGAAGTGATTCTCGACCCACAGTATGTCCCGCCGTTACTGGATATCCGCCAACACCCCTTGCTGGCCGGCGTGCTGGCGGAACTGTCGGGTCTGCTGCACCAGCGGGGCGAAGCCCTCGCCGGGCGCCTGCGGGACTCCGGTCGTTCCGGTACCGCCGAGGTGGCCGACCTGCTCATGCTGCAATTGGTCAACCGCCTCGAACCGCGCATGATCCAGTTGAGCCAGGTGAAGCCGCTGCATCCGCAGGACCTGTATCTGGAGCTGGCCGCCATGGCTGGCGAACTCTCCACCTATACCAGCACCCAGCGACGCCCCGAGGCGATTCCCGGGTACCGCCAGGGCGATCTGGAAAACTGTTTTGGTCCCCTCCTGCGCCAGGTACGCCAGGCGCTGAGTACCGTTCTCGAGCAATCCGCGGTTGCGTTGCCGTTGGTGGAACGCAAATACGGTATCCGGGTGTCGGCCATCGGCGATCGCTCGCTGCTCGATTCCGCCACCTTCGTCCTGGCGGTCAAGGCCGATATGCCCACCGAGCAACTGGCCTCACGCTTCCCGGGGCAGATCAAGATCGCGCCGGTGGAGCGTATCCGCGAGCTGGTGAATGTTCAGTTGCCGGGTATCGGCCTGCATGCGCTGCCGGTCGCACCGCGTCAGATTCCCTACCACGCCGGCTTCGTCTATTTTCAATTGGACAAGGGCGGCGACCTTTGGCGTGACCTGCAACAGTCCGGTGGCTTTGCCCTGCACGTCGGGGCCGACTTCCCCGGCATGGAGCTGGAGTTCTGGGCCATCAGGAACTAGTGCCCCATCCACGCGGGCCTTCAAGGATATGAGAGCATGAGCGATAAAGATCCCGGCGACCGGACCCAGATCAGCGGGGCTGGCGACCGCACCATCATCGTGCCGCAACCCGGCAGCCGGCCGCTGGGCCGCGCCGCGGGTACAGCTGCAGGCAGCCCTCAGCCAGCGGCCGCCACACCACCGACGGCAGCGGGCAATGTGGGGGACATCCCCTTGCGCAACGGCCTGAACCCGTTGTTGAACGTCGCTGCCGAACAGATTTCCCTGCTCGCCGAGCTGCGCCGCACTGCGCGCATGGACAACGTCGTCGAATTCCGCCAGAACCTGATTGCCGGCCTGCGCCGTTTCGACGCCGAAGCCCGCCAGAAAAACCTGGCCTCGGAGGTAGTGATTTCTGCGCGCTATGTCCTTTGCGCGGCGCTCGACGAAGCCATTCTCAATACGCCTTGGGGCGAACAAAGCGGCTGGGCCCGCGCCTCGCTGCTGAGCGTCTTTCATAACGAAACCTTCGGCGGCGAAAAAGTCTTCCAGATTCTCGAACGCGTGCAGCAACAACCGGGCACCTATCTGGATCTGCTCGAGTTCATCCAGATCTGTCTGAGTCTGGGCTTCGCCGGCAAATACAAACTGGACCCGCGCGGCGCCGAACAACTCGAACGCTTACGCGACAACCTGTTCCGCATCATCAGCCAGCAACGGGGCGAATCCGCGAGGGAGTTATCGCCTCGCTGGCAGGGCAGCACCAGCGGGCAGGCGCGGCTGGACCGGCGCATCCCCTTCTGGGTTATCGGCAGTGTCGCACTGGCCCTGTTACTGCTGGTGTATACCGGATTCCGGGGCTGGCTCAGCGTCGCGACCGAGCCGGTGGTCACCCAATTGCACCAGATCGAACAGAGCACGCCGGGGCCGGGCAAGCCCTCGAACTGAATTGATCGCGTCACGCGGGATGCAGCCTAAAAACTATGAAAATCAATCTGAAATGGATGCTGGATAAGCGCTTCCTCGGTTTCATCGGGCTCCTGGCCCTGTCCGTCGTGATCTGGTTCGGCGGCAACTATGTCCGCTTTGGCGCCGCCGCGGAGCCGGTGTCGCCGATAACCCGGCTGGTCATCATCCTGGCGATCTGGGTTATCTGGGGGCTCTCCCTGCTGATCGGACAGTTCCGTCAGTCACGCCGCAACCAGGCCATGGTCGAAGACATCGTCGACAGCAGTACCCAGGAAAGCGTCAGTGACGAAGAGAGCCGCAAGCTGACCGAGCGCTTCCAGGAGGCGATGGCCCAGTTGCGCAAGGCCCGTTTCCAGACCCGCTCCGGCCTGCGCAGCCTCTATCAGATGCCTTGGTACATCATCGTTGGCCCACCCGGCGCCGGTAAGACCACGGCACTGATCAATTCCGGCCTGCGCTTCCCGCTGCTCGAAAAGACCGGCCAGCACCACCTGCAGGGCGTTGGCGGCACCCGTCATTGCGACTGGTGGTTCACCGACGAAGCCGTATTGATCGACACCGCCGGACGCTACACCACCCAGGACAGCGACAGTGAACGGGACCGGGGCGGCTGGCAGCAATTCCTGGCGCTGCTGGGGAAATACCGGCCGCGGCGCCCCGTCAACGGCGTGATCATCGCCGTCAGCGTGCATGAGCTGATGACCAGCAGCCGGGTCGAACGCCAGGAGCGCGCGGCCGCCATTCGCACCCGCATCCAGGAACTGATGACCCAGTTTCACACCCAGGTGCCGGTCTATGTGTGGTTCACCAAGGTCGACCTGGTGGCCGGCTTCAGTGAGTTCTTCGAAGACATGACCGCCAGCGAACGGGAGCAGGTCTGGGGCATGACCTTCCCGGCCAAGCCGGATCAGGACGCCAGTAAGACGGTGGAATTCTTCGGTGCCGAATACGAGGCATTGATGGCCCGCCTCAACGACCGCGTCATGCAACGGCTGCAGCAGGAACGGGAACTCTCTCGACGCTCGCGGATTCTGATGTTCCCCGCCCAAATGGCAAGTCTGGAAAACACACTTCAGGAATTCCTCGGCGATCTCTTCACCGATTCCCGCTATGACCAGCCGATAGCCCTGCGCGGCCTTTACTTCACCAGCGGCACCCAGGAAGGCAGGCCCATCGACCGAGTGCTGACGCGCCTGTCAGCCCAGTACGGCCTGGACTACGTGGTCGACCAGAATGCACCGAAGCAGGGGCGCAGCTATTTCCTGACCCACCTGTTGCGGGAAGTGATCTTCCCGGAAGCCGAAATGGGTGGCGTCAATGCACGTTATGAACGACGCCAACGCGTTGGACGCATCGTCGGCTATGCGGCGATCGCGGCCCTGTTCATTGCCGCCGTCGGCGTCTGGAGTGCGAGTCTGCTGACCAACCGCAGCCTGATGACCCAGGTCAGCCAGCACATCAACACCTACCAGAACGACTTGCAGCAGAACGGCCAGCCGCAAAACCTGGCACAGGCCGCCGATCGACTGGCTCCCCTGTATCAGGCCACCCAGGTCTATCGGCAGGTGCAGCACCCCTGGCTTTCGAGCCTCGGCCTCTATAACGCCGACGTGCAGGATGGCGCCGATGCAGCCTACCGTGCCGCCCTCGACAAGCTGATCCGACCGCAACTGGTCCGTACCCTGGAGAACGCCATCGCCAGCGCCAGGACCAACGAAGCTCTCTACGACGATACCCGCATCTACCTGATGCTGGCCGAGCCGGAGCATCGCACCAATGCCGATGTCCTGCAGTGGTTCGAACAGCACTGGTCTCAGGATTTCAGCGGCCAGGCCACCCGTCAGGCGCACCTGGTGACATACCTCGGCGACTGGCTCGCCACCAAGCCCGGTGCCCAGGCCACCGATAAGGCCCTGCTGGCGACGGCGCGCGCAAGGCTGAGCCAGGTTCCCATCGAGGAGCGCATCTATCGTCAAATTCAACATCAGCCGCAGTTCGCCCGTCGCCGCGACATGAGCACGCAACTGGGGCTATCCGCCTCGGGGCAGTTCAAGCTGGGCAGCGGCACGACACCGACGGCACTGCAGATTCCCTGGCTCTATACCAAGGCCGGCTATAAGGCGCTGGACCTGTCGCCAAATTCCGACCTGGTGCGCAAGTATTCCAGCGAGCAGTGGATTCTCGACGCCAAGCAGCAGCAGGACTTTACCGATGCGGACGTAAAGAAGATCGTCGCCCGCATCCGCAGCCTCTATTTCGCCGACTATGTGGATACCTGGGAAGGCTTCCTCAAATCGCTCTCGATTGCGCCCATGCATAGCCTGACCGACAGTGGGCAGCGCATCAGTGACGCCGGCAAGATTCCCACCTCCTCGCTCTATCGCGCTCTACAGCAGGTCGATGAGGAAACCCGCCTGGTACCGCGCCCGCCGGCCCTGAAAGCGGGCGGCAGCGGCAAGTCCGGCGCAGCGAAGGCCGCGGTGGCCGCCCTCGCCGATAAGGCGCTGCCGCAACCAACGCCGGTGGATACCCATTTCGCCAGCCTGCATGACCTGTTCGACCAGAACCAGATCGGTGGTTACTTTAGCGGCATCGCCCAGTTCGGCGCCCAGATCCAGCAATTCACCCTGACGCCCAACGCCGGCGAGGCGGCCTACCGTTTCGCCAAGGCACGCTTTAGCGGTCAGGGGCAGGATCCATTGCAGGCACTGCGGCTTCTCGCCACCAAGGCCCCAGGACGCCTCGGGGACTGGCTGCAGCAACTGGCGGATGACGGCTGGCAACAGGTCCTGCAATCCGGATCCGGCTACCTCAGCGATCAGTGGAAGGATCAGGTCTATAGCGTGTGCAAAAACACCCTCGCCGGCGCTTTTCCGTTTAAGCGAAAGGCGTCCAACGACGACGCCCTCAACGATTTCGCCAGCTACTTCGCGCCCGGCGGCATCGAACAGCAGTTCGTAGAGAAATCGATCGCACCGTTCCTGGGCGGCGGACACGATATGGCATTGCAGCGCCTGGATGGACAGAGTCTGCAGATCAGCCGTTCGGCCCTGACCCAGATAGCACAGGCACGGGACATCCGAAACGCCTTCTTCCGCAATGGCAAGGACCCGCAACTGAGCTTCTCCCTGACACCGGAGAACCTCGATAAGACCGTGCGGCGTTTCCAACTGGCGTTGGGAAGCCAGTCCATCGCCTATTCACACGGCCCCCAATTGCCGACCGGTTTCAACTGGCCTGACAAGGGAACCGATGTCAGCGTCCTGTTCGAAGATATCAACGGCACCCTGCACCGCAAACGCTGGCAGGGCGACTGGGGACTGTTCCGCATGCTGGAGGACAGTCAGGTCAAGGCCAGCCAGGGCGGTCGCCTTTACCATGTCACCATCAACGTCGATGGCCGCAAGGTAATGCTGCGCCTGAAAGCCTCCAGCACGCTCAATCCCTATCAACCCGGCTGGCTGGGACGCTACCAGTGCCTGTCGAAACTGTAAGCGCAAGCGAACCCATCGGCTGCTTCGGCAAGTTGCCGGGCAGCGGCGACTTTTTGCGTCGAGGACTCTCCCAGCCCGTCGCCGAAGCCTGGGACCGATGGCTGCAGCAGGCCATGCTGGCCGCACGGGAAGCACTGGGAGAACCCTGGCTCGACCACTATCTGGTGGCGCCGGTGTGGCGTTTTGCCCTAAGCCCGGGCATCTTGTCGGACGCCCCCTGGCTCGGTCTCTGGCTGCCCAGTGTCGACAGCGTCGGCCGCTACTTTCCGTTCACGGTACTAGCCCCCTTACCGGCAGGAGCGGCGCTCTGCCAGGCAACGGAAAGCGCTGCCCTCTGGTTCGATCAGACCGAATCCCTTCTCCACGACTTGCTGCAACAGCGCCTGAGTCTGGATGAGGCCGAACGCGGCTGGTCAGCTCGCTGGCCAGGCAGCTGGCCTGCCGCCAGCAACCCCACCGGCGAGGCCTGGGTGCAGGAAACCGTTGCTGCAGGCCAGGACCCTGCGCCAGGCTGGAGTGGCCTGCTCGACGTCATGCTCACCCGGCAGGGATTGCCGCTTTCCCTCTGGTGGCACAACCGCCTTGAAGGACATCCCGGTGCGATCCTGACCAGCCGGGGCTTACCCAGACCCTACTCCTGTACCGCCCTGCTCGACGGCAACTGGCGTCAGTGGGCCTGGGAAACTTTATAACCGGTTCTCGGCTAAGGGCGACGACCGTCTTGAAGGAGAGCACGCATGGCTCAGTGCCCGACAGAAGCGCGAACCCATGTCGGCAATGTCCGTAGCGGTAATGAAGACGCCCTGCTGGCGAAGCCGGAGGCCGGTCTTTGGGTGGTGGCCGATGGCATGGGCGGCCATCAGGCCGGTGAATATGCCAGCGGCCTCATTGTCGAGCGCATTGCCGCCCTGAATCCACGCGCCTATCTGGCGGATTTCGTCGATCAGGTGGAAGACTGCCTGCTCGGCGTCAACCGGGACCTGCTCAGTTTTGCCCACGCCAACTATCCGGGACAGGTGGTCGGCAGTACCGTCGTCAGCCTGCTGATTCGGGATGGTGTCGCCGTTACGCTCTGGGTAGGGGATTCCCGCCTCTATCGTCGCCGTAACAACCAATTACAGCGTATGACCCGGGATCACACGAGGGTCGAGGAAATGGTCGAGCAGGGCGTGCTCACACCAGAATCGGCCGCCAATCATCCTGGCGGTCATGTACTGACCCGTGCCATGGGTGCCGAAGAACGACTCTGGGTCAGCGTTGCCGCCTGGCAGGTGCGTCCCGGCGACCGCTATCTACTCTGTTCCGACGGTCTCTGGGGCGAGCTCTCCGCGACGGCACTGGAACGGGAAATGGCAACCAAGGCATTGAAAACCGCAGCAGATAACCTGCAGTCGAACTGCCTGGCCGGGTCAGCGAGGGACAACCTTTCCTTCATTATTGTGGAGGTCGCCTGATGGGTAAACGCGGCAAGGAAACCCTGAACGACTTGCAGCAGCAGTACTTCGAGGGCGAGATAAGCCAGGACGAATATCGGCGGCGGCGGCGGGATTGGCTGGAGGCCTTGTTGCAGGGCGCAGCGGCGGAGGAGCCAACAGTGGTGCAGGTGCACAAGGCACCGGTACGTCGCCGTTTCACGCGACCATTTCTGCTGGTTGCCTTCCTGATCGTCGTACTGGCGCTGGGGCTGGCCCGAGTCTTCTGGTGACCCGGGCCTCGATCGCGAACCTAGAGCTTCTTACCCGCCGCGAGGTCATAGCCTACACGCTCAGGTGTACCTGTCGCATTATCGCGATCGGCCGCCGTGTAGGACATCGTCACCTTGCCGAAGCTCAGGCTGATGCTTTCCGACGGAGCCCCCTCAGAACCGGCGCTGACGGAATAGCTGCTGATCAGGCAATCCTCGAGTTCGTAGGTCACGAACTTATCGATCTTGTCCGCAGAGGTCCGCACCACGTCAATAACCACTTTACAGCCATCGGAACCGGTCAGGGACTCCTTGAAAAGGCCGGACGAGGCCTTGTCCATGACTTTTGAAACCATCATTTCGGAGATGTTCGGACGCGTCGCTTCGCGGTTAGCCAAGTGGCCCGCTTCCATGCTGATAGAGCGACCGACACCGAACTGGTAGGAATCCAGACGGATCCAATCCTTATAGCCTTCTGCGGTGACGTTACCTTTCACTTTCAGTCCGTTGAAGTTCATGTAAATAGCCATTGTTCTTCTCCTTGTGTCCTTGTTTTTGGCACCGCGCCTGCTGCGTCGTTGCTGGGTACCGCCGGGTATGGATTGCTGCTTTCTATCGTTCACCCCTGCTGCCGGTGACAACTTCCCGGCAACAACGTTGTGGACCGAGTATGGTGAGCGCTCCCCCAATGCACAATCCCCAAAACATGGCTTTTTGCACCACTCTGGCACCCTTTTTGGAGAGTGCCACCTGAGAGCCATTCCACACCATTTTTTTGATCTGGTGACCATTTAAAAAAAGGGGGCAGAGTCAGCCACGCAACCAACCGTCGACCGTCGCTCCAAAAAAATCGAAATTTCACATTAAAAAACAATCTATTAGAGCGTCGCAGGAAAACTCAAAGAAAAAACAGGACGACATTTTGACTCTGGCACCCTTATTCACTGTAGAGACGTTCATATGACGCCAGAGGCGCTGCAAAGGAGCCCTGTACGCTTTTAATTAGATTGTTTATTTATAAAAAACTGTTTGATAATTCATTTCGCAAATGCATCGAAAAGCGCGTGAAATGGTTTCGCGCTGCAAGTATTTTTGACTAGTATTGGTGATGCATTGCCAAGGGTTCGTTTACCGGAGGCGTTGTTGGGAAGACTCCTCTCGAGTCCTTCCAGTCCGGTCACGAAAGCACGCATCGGTTTGCAAAATAGGGCATGGATCATGGCGAGCGAGTCCGCCGGCCAACAGACGACCAGCCAGCGCTTGACGCTGAAAACGCCTCTCGGCGGCAACACCCTCATTCCCGTTGCCTTACAGGCTCAGGAAACGCTGTCGTCGCCTTTCGCGTTCCGGATTGATGCGCTCAGCAGCGATGAGGACATCAAACCCGACGCACTGATCGGCAAGCCGGTGACCGTCACCGTGCAGAGTGATGGCGGACTGAAGCGCTATTTTTCCGGCCTGGTGATCCGGCTCGCCGCCGGCCGGATCGACGAAAAACGTCGCCGTCATTACCAGCTGACCCTGGCCCCCTGGCTCAGCCTGCTGCAATATCGCACCGATTGCCGTATCTTCCAGGCGCAAAGCGTTCCCGACATCGTCAAGGCCGTGTTTTCCCAGTTGGGATTCAAGGACTTTGAATGGCGCACCCAGGGCCAGTATCCGGCGCGGGAATACTGTGTCCAGTATCGGGAGTCCGATTTCGCTTTCGTCACGCGCCTGCTCGCCGAGGAAGGCCTGTTTTACTACTTCACCCATACGGACTCGAAACATACACTGGTCATTGGCGACCACAACCACGCCTACGAGAGTATCAGCGGCAACATCGATGTCGTCGGCGGCGCGCATACCAAGGCACATATTCACACCTGGTCCCGCGACTGGAACTTCGTCAGCGGCAAGATCAGCCTGACCGACTACAACTTCGAAACCCCGGCCGCCGATCTCCAATGCCAGCGCGACACACTGGTCAAGCTACCCAATATCAGCCAGTTCGAGATCTACGACTTCCCCGGCGACTACCTGCAGAAACAGGCCGGGGAGCGCTACAGCCGCACGCGTATCGAACAGTTGGAATCAGGTTTCACCCTGATCAGCGGCGAAGCCGATCACCCGCTGCTGATGCCCGGGACAACCTTCCAGGTGGGCGTGCATCACGACCGCCAGGAGCAGGGGGGGCATTATGTGGTGACCTCGGTCACCCATGAAATCGAGGAAGGCAGCTACCGGGCAGGCTCCGGCGCCGGCAGCGTCTATCGCAACAGCTTCCGGTGCGCCCCGGCGGACACCGTCATGCGCCCTGCCTTTGTGCCGGAAGCACCCCGTATCAGCGGCACCCAGACAGCACTGGTCGTCGGCCCCTCCAACGAGGAAATCCACACCGATAAGTATGGCCGCATCAAGGTCCAGTTCCACTGGGACCGCCTGGGTAAGAAAGACGAAAAGAGTTCCTGTTGGATCCGGGTCGCCCAAGCCTGGAGCGGCAAGCGCTGGGGGGCGCAGTTTCTGCCGCGGATTGGCCAGGAAGTAGTGGTTTCTTTCCTGGAGGGCGACCCGGACCGGCCGTTAGTTATCGGCAGCGTCTATAACGCCGAACAGATGCCGCCGTATGAACTGCCCAAGGAGCGCCATCAAAGCGGTTTCAAGTCCCGCTCCACACTCAAGGGTGGCGTTGAGGATTACAACGAGATCCGGCTGGTCGATGACAAGGGTAAGGAACTCTTCCTGATTCATGCCCAGAAGGATCATACCCGCGAGGTGGAGAACGACCAGACCGAGTCCGTCGGCCACGACGCCAGCATGAGTATCGGCAACAACGAAAGCCGGTCCGTGGGCAAGAACCAGTCGGAGTCCATAGGGGGCGACGCAACGCTGGCGGTCAGCGGCAACCAGAGCCGCACCGTCAACGGCACAGATTCCCACAGTATCGACAAGGACCAGAGTGTTTCGGTCGGAGGCAATAGCTCCCAAACGGTCAGTGGCGGACGCAGCGTTTCTGTCGGCAAGGACGACAGCCTGCAGGTCAGCGGCAAGCGTTCCCAATCGGTGGGCGACGACCTGCAGAGCGAGGTGGGGGCAGACTTCAAGGAATCTGTCAGCGGAAACTCCACCCACAGCATCGGCAAAACCTTCGCTGTCTCTGCCGACAAGGTCCAGCTCACCGCCAACAGCGAAATCGTGATCAAGACCGGCGGTGCCGAGATCGTGCTAAAGAGTAGTGGTGATATCACCATCAAAGGGAGCAATATCAATATCAAGGGATCAGGCAGCGTGAATATCAAGGGCAGCACGATCAAGCAGAACTGACGGAGGGGCCATGACGGAATTGGAAGAGATTATGAGGGTCGGCCAGGCTCCGACGACATCGCCTACCGCCGGAGATTTGCTGATCGGGGAAATCATTGGCATCGATGCCGGTGGACGGCCGCTGGTCGGCTGGGACCCGGCAAGCCTCGAAACCCCATGCGCCGCACTGAGTACCCAGCCGGTCAGTATGGCCGACTGCGGACGCCGCGTCGCCCTGGCCTTTGCCGGTAATGCCGGAGGCATGCCTCTGATTCTGGGCTTTCTGCACAGCGCCCTGGATCAGGTCGTCGCAGTCACCACAGGCGCCGCCGAGGCGGAGGGAAAGGCGCCCGATGCGGTGATCCGACGCACGGAAAGCGGCGTCGAAATCCATGCCAGCGATAACCTGACGCTGGTCTGCGGCAAGTCCCGTGTCACCCTCACCAGCGACGGCCGTGTACTGGTCCGAGCCGAACATATCGTCAGCCGCGCCCGGGGCGCCCATCAGATCAAGGGTGGCTCCGTCCACCTGAACTAAGGCCAGGATTCATGGTTTCCCTTCACTCAGGACATCGTCATGCTGGCCCTCGATAGCGAGCCTTTTGTCGCCAGTCTGAGCGTCGCCACCGACCTCGACGGCGCCCAGGCGATCCTGCTGGCGGTCAAAGCCTGTTATTCTCTCGATGCCCTGCCGCGTCTGCTGGACGAACAGGAAGACGTACTTCCCGCCGACGATTACTACGGTGCCCCCAACGCCAGCAGCCTGCGTTATCCCGCCGACCTGCACCTGCCGCAGCCCGGCACCAGCATTGGACTGGTCGGTCAGGCCTGGATACCCAACGGCCACCAGCGTGGCGCCATCGATATCGGTGTGCAGGTCGGTGACCTGCGCAAGACGGTACGTGTCTTCGGTGACCGGACCTGGGAAGGCGGCAGCATCTCCGATCCCCAACCCTTTTCATCAATGCCGCTGACCTTCGAAAACGCATTCGGCGGTACCCATCACTTCAGGCCCGACTTACCCCTGGGGCCGGACAGTGCCGTCGCCTTCGACGCCAACCCGGTCGGTAAAGGCTTTATCGGCAAGCGCCGCGGAGACGAACTCAACGGGTTCGCCCTGCCCAATCTGGAAGATCCGTCGAACCTCATCACCAGTTTACGGGACCGTCCAGCGCCCGTGGCACCCGGTTTCATCGCCCCCCACTGGCTGGCCCGGCGGCGCTTTGCGGGCACCTATGACGCCACCTGGCAACAACAGCGCGCCCCCCTTTGGCCGCGGGACCTGGACCCGCGCTTCTTCCAGGCCGGCGCCCCCGGCTTCAATCTCGAACAGGCCTTTTTGCAGGGCGGAGCCCCCATTCGGTTACTGAATCTGCACCCGGCGCTGCCCCGTATCGATACCGTGGTACCGGCCGATAGGCCGCTGGCCAGAGCCTGGCTGGACGGAAGCCAGGTCGACGTTTCCCTGCGCCTGGAAATGCTTCGGCTCGAGCCTGACGCCGGACGCATGGTGCTGGTGTGGCGGGGCCTGTTGCGCTGCGAGCGCAAGGTCCTCAAGGTATCGCGGATCCGGATCCGCCCAGCTGACCCGGTAGCAGAGGCGGTTGCATGAGCAGTGCCGCCCTGGTCGCCACAGCCCTGGTTTCGCCGGTGGGGATAGGCACCCGCGCCACCTGGGCGGCCGTTCGCGGCGGCATCAGCCATATTCTCGACTCGGCCTTTATCGGCGAAAACGGTCAGCCGATCAGGATGGCTGAAGTCCCCGACCCCTGCCTGCCGCCCCTGCCGGAAGGCATCGCAACGGGCAAAACGGCCCGTTACCGTCGCATGCTGCGCCTGTGTATCGCGGCCCTCGAACAGATCAACGCCCCCTCGTCGCGTCCTGTCCCCCTGTTCCTGGGCTTGCCGGAAAAGGATGCCTCTGGCCAGTACCCTGCGCTGGAACCATTTCTGACAGAGATATCCCGCTGTTTTCCCGGGCGCCTGGACCTGGTCAGCAGCCGCGTCTATGCGGAAGGGCGGGCAAGCGGATTCAAGGCATTGGAAGCCGCCCTGGATATGTTGTCCCGCGCCGGCGATGAACAGACCATGGTCCTGGTCGGCGGTGTCGACAGTTATCGCGACCCGCTGTTGCTCGCTCACCTGGACTGCGCCCAGCGCCTGCTCGGCCATCGGGGTGACGGGTTTATTCCCGGCGAAGGCGCAGGTTTGCTATTGCTGCGCAAAGGGCCTGCGGCCGGCACCATACAACTGACGGCCGCCGCCAACACGGCAGAACCGGGCCACCTGCTCAGCGATGAGCTTTGCCACGGAGACGGCCTGACCCAGGCCTTTGCAAAGACACTGGCTGCCGCGGATCAGCCGGTCAGAACGGTCTTCTGTGGACTGAACGGTGAAAATGCCAGCGGCAAGGAGTGGGGCCTGGCGGCTGTGCGCCTGGGGGGGCGGCTCGATCCTGCCTTCCGGCTCTTTCACCCGGCAGACTGCTACGGGGACCTGGGGGCGGCCAGCGCACCGGCCCTCTGGTGCCTTGGAGCGCTGGGGCTGGCCCAAGGGCACCTGCGCGGTCCATTATTGAGTTGGTGCGCTGCAGACGCGGCCCCCCGGGGCAGCGCCTTGTTGCTGGCGCCAGCATAAATGACAGAGAAAAGGGAGAATCCAGATGCCTAGCACCGTATTCGCCAATGGCCGCGGTGTCGTGCACAAGGGAAGCGGCGGTTTGAGCACCGTGTGTCCTGACGTGTGCAAAACGCCAAGTCCGGCCGGACCGATTCCAATTCCCTACCCGAACATCGGCATGGCCTCCATGACCAGCGGTGGCCCCACCAAGGTGAAAACGGACAACCAGATGCCGATGGTGCAGGGCGCCAAATACTCGATGACCTCCGGTGACGAACCCGGCAGTGCCGGCGGGGTTATCAGCGGCAAGATCAAGGGGGCTGCTGAATTCATGCTGTATTCATTCGACGTTAAGTTCGAGGGCAAGAATGTCTGCCGCATGGGTGATCCCATGTTCCACAATGAACGCAACGCCATGGGCTAACCCAGTGGCTGAACCTCTGCACTACATACCGGCTGTACTGGAAGCGCACCTGGATCAGGGAGCCTTCCTCTGGCAACAATGGTATGACGAACGCTTCGGTGAACAACCGGATGCCGCGCAAGGCGGCTCAGCGTATGAGCGGCTTGCGCCCCACCTGGAAGGCTGGCTGCTTCAACCTGCAGCCGCCTGGGCACTTTATCGTGAGCGTTGCGCCCTGGGCCTTGCCGATGCCGGCGAACACTTTCTCGGCGCCGGTCTGGCGCTGCAGGGCGCCCAGGTCGAGCAGGTTCGCACTGTTATGGACGAAGCAGGGGACTGCGCCACCCTGATGGCGATTCACGATGCCATGCACCAACTGCCGGCCTCACGGATCCGCCCCTGGGCCGAACGTTTCGCAACGGCCCCTCATACGACCCTAAGCCTGCTCGGCCAACTGTTCATCGACCCGGCTCTCAGCGGCCGATCCACCCCCCTGCCGGCCGACGCCTCGCCAGGGCTGCTCGAATTCCTCAGCCTCAGCGTACGCCCCCTGCAAACCGTGGAGGCCGCACTGGTCGAGGCAGCAGTCAGACTGCCCCCGGCCGATCGCTTCCGAGTGGGTCGCCATCTCCTCGGTACCGCCAACCGCGGCGCGGCCCTGGCGGCCTTGCTCCCCCTGACACTGGAGCCCTCCGACTATCGCGACGAAGTCATCCGCCGCTGCTTTCGTGGCCTGGATCAGGCAACGGCCAAACACTGGATACAGCGCCTTAAAACCTCGGACGACAGTACCCGGGCAACGATTCTCGCGATCGGCTCCCTGCGTGAAAAGGCGCTACTGCCCTGGGTACTTCAGCGCCTGCATGAGCCGCCCCTCGCACGTGTTGCCGGCTGGGCCGTCACACAGCTGCTGAATGTGGATCTCGCCGAAAGAGGCTGGATAGCCCCCGAACCAGCCATTGAGGCTCCCTTCATCGACGACCCCAGAGACCTTAACTGGCCCTGGCCCGATGCCGAATCCATCACGGCTTACGTTTACCAGGAACGCGCCACCCAACAGGAAGAAAACCTGGCAGCCCGCCCGTAGCCAGACCTCAGTCCCGTCCCGCCGATAGCATTGCGCTATGAGAAATACGGCAATTTCCCGCAATGGCGTCTAAGCTCAACAGAGATTGAGTGGTTGATTGCCGTTGTGTACGCCGCACACCGCTTTACCAGAATCGCGTACGCAACAAAGGACACATGATGCAGAACGGTACCCTGTTGAAAATCGCGGAGGCTTTGGAGGTCATGTTGGCTATCTTGCTCTTCGTCCGGATACATTGGTTATATCAATCACTCGCCGCGCCCAAGCGGGGAATGGCTATGGCCCCGGCCCATCAGGAGCCGGAAAACCCCCAGGCCGCACTTGAACGTTATGTCGATGGCTTTTTTGGCCCACGAGCGGACTGACACCGCTCGCCACAGGACCTCTCCCCTTCACCCGTCAACCTGTCCACACAGCTCCTATCGATATTGGCAACCGGCCAGATGCCGCCGGATACCGTCAGAATCCGCCAAGTTTGTCGCCAACTTTTGTCATGGTCCACAGGTTGGAGACGATCCACAATAGACCCCATGACACCGCCTCCAGGAACAGTTGCGCCTGATGGGCGGTCAATCCCATCATGGGCGAAACGCACCATAAAAGAGGAGTCGACAGATGCTGGCAAAAGACGTGGTAGCAGTGATCACCGGGGGTGCATCGGGCTTGGGAGAAGCAACCGCCCGGACACTGGCGGCAGCCGGCGCAAAAGTGGCGATCCTGGACATGAACCTGGATGCCGCACAGGCGGTCGCCGCGGATATCGGCGGCATCGCAGTACAGTGTAACGTAGCCGATGCGGCGAGTGCCGAAGCCGCCTTCGCGCAGGTACGGTCATCGCTGGGTCTTTGTGGCATCGCCGTCAATTGCGCGGGTATCGCACCTCCCGGAAAGATCGTCGGCAAGGAAGGCCCGCTGCCCCTGTCCGACTTCGACCGCGTCATCCAGGTCAACCTGGTCGGTAGCTTCAACATCCTGCGTCTGGCCAGTAACGACATGGCACAGCGCGAGCCCAATGCCGACGGCGAGCGCGGCGTTATCATCAACACCGCCTCTGTGGCCGCCTATGAGGGCCAAATCGGACAGGCCGCCTACGCCGCTTCCAAAGGCGGCGTGGTGTCGATGACCCTGCCGGCCGCCCGCGAACTCGCGCGCCACGGTATCCGGGTCAACACCATCGCACCGGGTATTTTCATGACGCCGATGATGGCCGGGCTGCCGGAGGCGGTTCAGGAAAGCCTGGCGGCAACCGTGCCGTTCCCGCCGCGCCTGGGTAAGCCTGAGGAATACGCCTCACTGGCCGCCCATATCGTCGCCAATCCCATGCTCAACGGTGAGGTGATCCGCCTCGACGCCGCATTGCGCATGGCGCCCCGCTGAGACCGGGAACCCACTGAAATCTGGAGGAAGTGCCAAGATGAGTTCCCAGGATCTGACCACCGATACCGAAATGACGGTCTTTCGCGATATGACACGTCGCCTGCTGGAGCAGGAAGTGCAGCCCCACTACGAGCAGTGGGAAAAGGACGGCATCATGCCCCGAGCGCTTTGGAACACGCTGGGGCAGGCTGGACTGCTGGCGGTCGACGTGCCAGAAGCCTTTGGCGGCTGTGGCGTGCCTTTTCCCTACTCGATGATGATCCTCGAGGAAATGGGACGCATGGGTTTCGCGGCACTGGCCTGTAATGTCATGGTGCATTCGGACATCGTCACACCGTATCTGACCCATATCGGCAACGAGGCGCAAAAAGCCGAATGGTTGCCACGCCTGGTTTCCGGCGAGGCTGTCGGCGCCATCGCCATGACCGAACCGGGCGCCGGTAGCGATCTGCAGGGCATGCGCACCACTGCACGGGCCGACGGCGATGATTTCATCCTCAACGGCTCCAAGACCTTTATCACCAATGGCCAACATGCGGACCTGGTCATCGTCGCCGCCAAAACCGATCCCAACGCCGGCGCGCGAGGCGTCTCGTTGTTCCTGGTCGACACCAAACTGCCCGGTTTCAGCCGGGGCCGTAACCTGGACAAGATCGGCATGCACTCGGGCGACACCTCGGAGCTGTTTTTCGAGGATCTACGCGTACCGGCCAGTGCGATACTCGGCGAACTCAACCGTGGTTTCAGCTACCTGATGCAGGAACTCCCTCGCGAACGGCTGAGTATCGGCCAGATTGCCGTTGCCTGTGCCCGAGGCGCGCTGGATTGGACCATCGCCTATGTCGAGGAGCGCCAGGCATTCGGGCAGCCGCTCAGTCAGTTGCAGAACACCCGCTTCCGGCTGGCCGAGATGTACAGCGACTTCCGCGCCAGTCAGGCACTGGTGAAAGAGTGCATTGACCTGTACAGCCGCGATGCCCTCGACGCACCTACCGGCAGCCTGGCCAAGCTCAATGCCAGTGAAATGCAGGGGCGCGTGATCGACGGTTGCCTGCAGCTCTTCGGCGGCTATGGCTACATGACCGAATATCCCATTGCCCGCGCCTACGTGGATGCACGGGTACAACGAATCTACGGCGGCACCTCCGAGATCATGAAGGAAATGGTCGCCAGAGGGCTGCTGGGCCGCTGACACGGTTGCCCAAGGCCCACCGCATAACCTGTTTCGAGGAATAAGACGATGAGCGAAGAAGTCTGGATCGTAGGGGCGGCCCGCACCCCCATGGGTGGGCTGCAGGGCAGTCTGGAGCCGGTCAGGGCACCGGACCTGGGCGCCGTAGCCATCAAGGCGGCGTTAGAGCGTGCCGGTCTGCCGGCGGATGCGCCCGAGGAAGTCATCATGGGTTGTGTGCTACCCGCCGGGCAAGGCCAGGCGCCGGCACGGCAGGCCGCATTGGCTGCAGGCTTACCCGATTCGGTGGGCTGCACCACCGTCAACAAGATGTGCGGCTCCGGCATGCAGGCGGTGAAATTCGCCATTAACCAGATCCGCGCCGGGGAATCCGACACACTGGTCGCCGGCGGCATGGAAAGCATGTCGCAGGCGCCTTATCTGCTGCCCAAAGCCCGCGGCGGTATGCGTATGGGCCACGGCCAGGTTCTGGACCATATGTTCCTGGACGGTCTGGAAGACGCTTATGAGCATGTGCTTATGGGCGTCTTCGCACAACGCGCCGCCGACAAGTTCAATATCGGTCGCGAGGCAATGGACCGCTATGCCCTGCTGTCCCTGGAAAGGGCCAACACCGCCATTCGCGACGGCCTGCTGAAAGACGAGATCGCCGCTGTGACCGTCAGCGACCGCCGTGGCGAGCGGGTTGTGGATACGGACGAGCAGCCGGGTCAGGCAAAACCGGAAAAAATCCCCCAACTCAAGCCCGCCTTTGCCAAAGACGGGAGCGTCACTGCGGCCAACTCCAGTTCCATTTCCGACGGCGCCTCCGCGCTGGTACTGATGTCCGCCAAAGCCGCCCAAGCACAAGGCATCAAGCCGCTCGCCCGCATCGTTGCCCACAGCACCCACGCCCAGGCCCCGAGCGAGTTCCCGGAAGCCCCCATCGGCGCCATTCACAAGGTATTGGACAAGGCTGGCTGGTCACTCGACGAGATCGACCTGTTCGAGATCAACGAAGCCTTCGCGGTCGTGACCATGCTGGCGATTCAGGAGCTGGGACTCGACGAGAACAAGGTGAATGTCTTCGGCGGCGCCTGCGCCCAGGGACATCCCATCGGTTCCAGCGGCTCGCGGATTCTGGTCACGTTGCTCAACGCCTTACGTCAGCGCAACGGTCGCAAGGGCATCGCGGCGATCTGTATCGGTGGCGGCGAGGCGACGGCAGTGGCGGTGGAACTGCTCTGAGTCAGGGAACCTCGTCCCGCTGCACCTGCCGGTAAACCAGCGGGCTGACGCCGGTCCAGTGCTTGAAGGCACGGGAAAAGGCGCCGGCCTCGCTGAAACCGACCTGTGCGGCGATGCTGGCGATCGATACCCGCTGGTTGGTCAGCAGGTTGATCGCCAGATCACGCCGGTAGCGGTCCTTGATCTGCTGGTAGGAAACACCTTCCCGTTTCAGCTTCCGGTTCAGTGTGTAGGGCGACATGTGCAGGCGCTCCGCCAGCTCTTCCAGCGTCGGTAACACCGCCTCATCGTTGCTATCGAGCAGGAAGCGCACGCGGCGGGCAACGCTGTCGTCCTCATCTTCCCAGATCAGCAAACCCTCCGGCGAGCGTCGCATATAGCCGGCCAGCTCCTCCTGGGTGCGCTGCGGCGGCAGTGCCAGGTAATCGGCACTGAAACGGATGCTGTTTTCCGTCTGCTCGAACAGGCAGTGGCAGGGGAACGCGAACTTGTACTCGTAAAAGTGCGGGGGTAGCGGGTGCGTGAAGGTCGCTTCCGTGAGGATGATCTTGCGCCCGATCAGCCAGCCCATGAAGCGGTGCCAGACCAGCAGCAGGAACTCGGTAATGAAGTGATCCGGGTCCAGTTCCGGCGACCGGTGTTCCAGGCTGATGATGGCCTGATCGCCCTCGCGACGGAACCGGATCACCAGATCGCGGGTAAAGGTGTTGTAGCAATAGATGCTCTTGCTGATCGCCGCTTCCAGGTTGTTGGCATTCAGCACATAGTGGCCCATGATGTTGAAGTGGCCCAGATGACAGGGGTGGGTGGTGCGCCCGAGGAATTCGTCGTCCATATCGCGCCAGACCTTCTGGAACAGCCTGACCAGCTGCCGGGCGGGAATCCGTGCTGCCGGGCCATCCAGAATCTCCGGCTGAATGGACAGGGACTGCAAGAGCGGCGTCACATCCGTTCCGCGACGGCGCAGCGCATGCAGCACGGCGCGGGCGTAATGGCTCGCGATGGTCAGGTTATGCCCCGGCTCCAATTCATTTCTGTGCTTGCTATTCACCGCCTCTCCACTGGGTCGACATCCCGCTGTCAGACGCAACTATTGTCAAGAATAATGAAAGGATGCGTCATGGCATTGCAGCGTTATGATGCCATTAAATAAGTGCTCTCAGATCGTTGTCGCCCGCTTCGAGCCCGGCCAGGAGGAACCACAATGACAATAAGTTACCAGCAACTGATCGACGCTTTTGATCCCCTCGAACTGGAACAACGCTTTGACGGCGACTTCGACAAGGGAATCAATGTCTGCCACGAAATTTGCGACCGCCACGCCCAAGGCGAACGGATCGCCCTGATTCATACCGGACTCGACGGCCAAACCCGCCAGTACAGTTTCCGCACGCTCAGCGAGCGCGCCGCCCAATTCGCCCATTATCTCAAGTCCCACGGCATCGGCAAAGGCGACCGCGTCGCCGGGCTGCTCCCCCGCAGTCCCGAGCTGCTGATCACCATCCTGGGTACGCTCCGCGTCGGCGCGGTCTACCAGCCCCTGTTCACCGCTTTCGGTCCCGATGCCATCGGTTACCGGCTGCAGCGGGCCCAAACCCGGCTGGTCGTCACCAACACCGAACAGTGGCACAAAGTCGCCGCATTGGACAGCCGACCCCGCACCCTGCTCGTGGGAACGCCAGGAGATGACGTTGCGGCCGACGATCACTGGGACCAGGTGCTGGCACAAGACACCGTTTTCGAGCCGGTTCTGCTCACGCGGGAAGACCCCTGCCTGCAGATGTTCACCTCCGGCACTACCGGTAAGGCGAAGGGCGTCAGCGTGCCGGTCCATGCCCTGCTCGAATTCTGGGTCTACATGACTTACGCCGTCGACCTGCGGCCGCAGGAAGACCGCTTCTGGAATGTGGCCGATCCCGGCTGGGCCTATGGCCTCTACTATGGCGTGGTTGGGCCGCTGTCCCTCGGTGCCACCATCCATTTCAACGAACATGGGTTCACCGCCGAAAACACCCTGGCCTTCCTGCAGGAGCACCGCATCACCAACCTGGCGGCCGCTCCCACCGCCTATCGTCTGCTGATGGCCAACGAGGAGCTGGTGGCGCAATATCCCGATATCGCCTTACGCTCCGCCAGCAGCGCCGGTGAGCCGCTCAACCCGGAAATCGTCAACTGGATGCAGCGGCACTTTGACTGTCCCACAGCCGACCATTATGGCCAGACCGAAACCGGCATGACGGCCGCCAACTTCCATACCGCTGAACATCCCCGCCACGCGGGCGGCATGGGCTACCCGCTGCCCGGTTTCCGGCTGGTCGTGCTGGGCGCCGAAGGTCAGGAACTGCCGCCCGGCGAAACCGGGGTTTTGGCGGTCGATACCGACGCATCGCCCCTGATGTTTTTCCGCGGCTACAGCTGGGGTGAGAAGAGTGCCTTCCAGGATCACTACTACCTGACCGGCGATATGGTGCTGCAAAACGACGATGGCTCCTTTGCCTATAGCGGCCGCGACGACGACGTCATCACCTCGGCCGGCTATCGCATCGGCCCTTCCGATGTGGAAAGCAGTCTGCTGGAACACGCCGCGGTGGTGGAAAGTGCCGTCGTCGGCAAGCCGGACGCGAAACGGGGACATATCGTCAAGGCCTATGTGGTGCTGGGAAGCCGTCATGTACCGAGCGAAGAGCTCGCGGAGGAGTTGAAGATGTTCGTGCGAGACCGCTTGTCCGGCCACGCCTATCCGCGGGAAATCACCTTTGTGGACGAGCTGCCCAAGACACCCAGCGGTAAGCTGCAGCGCTTCCTTCTGCGTCAACGGGCGGCGGAAGAAGCCGGTAGCGACTAGGTAAGACCGCGCCCACACCTCACACCGGGACAGCCTGCTGTCCCGGTGGCATCAAGTCTCCACCATCAACAGCTCGCGCCCTTCCTTGCGCCAGGCCAACGCGAAGACCAGCAATCCGGCGACAGCGCAGGCGGCACCAACATAGCCTGTCGAACTCCAGCCCAAACCCGCCGTGATCGCCATCCCCCCCAACCAGGGACCGAGGGCATTAGCCACATTGAAAGCAGCATGGTGCGAAGCAGCCGCAAGTGTCTGCGCATTGTGGGCAACGTCCATCAGACGTGTTTGCAGGGCCGGCCCCAGCGCAACCATGGTGGCCACCGCAAAGGACGCCAGCAGCATGGACCAGAGCGATCCCGTGGCCAGGGGAAAGACCAGCAGCACCAGCGTGCTCCACACCAGCAGCCAGCCAACAGCGCGAAAACGCAACCTGTCGAACAACCAGCCTCCGGCGATATTGCCGACGATCCCTCCCAGGCCAAAGGTCGCCAGGGCCAGAGGAATCCAGTCCTCGCTCACATGCGTGACTTCCAGCAGGGTCGGTGCCAGGTAGCTGAACACGCAAAACATACCGGCGAAGCCGATAGAGCCGATAGTCAGCGCCAGCCAGACATGAGGTCGATTGAACGAGCGGATTTCATGCAGCGGGTCGCTGCGCGTTTCCTGATGGTTAAGCGGCAGGAAGAGGAAAACCAACAACACGGTGAGCAGCGCGATTGCGCCGACAAAGGCAAAGGCGTAACGCCAGTTCAGGGACTGCCCCAGCCAGGTCGCCAGTGGATTGCCGATCAGCATGGCAATGGTCAACCCGACCATGACCCGGCTGACCGCCTTGCCCCGTTGATGGGGCGCCACCAGCGAAGCCGCGACCAGCGCCGCAACGCCAAAGTAGGCGCCATGAGGCAGTCCGGCAATGAAGCGGAAAACCATCAGCGAGTGGTATGTCGGCGCCAGGGCACTGGCGAAATTCCCCAGCGCGAAGAAGCTCATCATCAGGATCAGCATGTGCCGGCGGAACAAGCGCGCCCCCAAAATCGCCAGCAAAGGCGCCCCCACCACTACCCCCAATGCATAGGCGCTGATCACATGGCCGACCTGGGGTTCGGTGATGTGCAGATTGTGCGCAACGTTTGGCATCAACCCCATGATCGCAAACTCACCGGTACCGATACCGAATCCCCCCATAGCCAGGGCGAATTCGATCAGCAGCAGGGTCGTTTTCGACAACGGGGGCATGGGACTGCTGGCTTGAGCCGTCATGGCATCCTTCGATTCAGGTTTAGGGATCGAGCGTAATGCGTGAGGGAAACTTTCGAGGGTTACAGGTTATCGGGTCTGACTTCGAGAAGGGAATAGGTATACGACCAAAAGTTGAGGCGGGGTGAGCTAAGGATGCGAGCGACTATCGACAGATTGACAGTCGCTCGCATGATGACGGAAATGCCTACTGCTATCAGGCATGGGTATTACCCGAAGCGACGACGAGCGGTGAAACCGATCCCCAGCAGCCCCAAAGCCAT
>NZ_NTLB01000001.1 GCF_002514725.1 Mangrovitalea sediminis | reverse complement strand
CAAAGCCATCAACGCCATCAACGCCATCAACGCCATCAACGCCATCAACGCCATCAACGCCATGGTGGCAGGCTCAGGAACCGTCTTCGAGATATCCAGCGTCAGGTTCGCAGGCAAACCGTTAGCTTCAACATACCACAAGGTGAAGGCACCGGTTCCGAGGGAATACGCCGAGTTGATAGCCACTGTCGGTGACGATGAATCGACCAACTGGCTACCACCCTGATAGAGGCTGACGCCATCATCGTGATAGATGGTGCCCATAATGGAGTTCGGGGTGTAACCAGTGATTTTCATCAAGGTTGTAAGCCCGAAGCCGCCGTTGCTGAGCGTCGCGGTGTCGATCCAGCCATTCGAACCCGAAATGGCACCGCCGCCCGTGTTGAGGAAGTCCAGGATGTTATTCGACGCACCTTCCGCAAAATCCAGCGCGCCCGTATAGGTGAAGGAATCCTTCACCGTACCGGCAGCCAGTAGGTTTGTGGGAAGCGCCTGGACGCCGGGGCTGCCGCTGGTGCCGCCGCCATCTCCCTGCCAAACGTCGAAAGAGAAGGTGCCTCTGATGGGCGTCGCGCTGGCCGTATTCCTGTAAATTGTGTATTGAGGTTTGGGGTTTACGGAACTACTCCACAAAACATGCAACTTTCACTCAATAATATAAATGAACACGTCAAAATAAGGTCTTAGCGGCGCAGGCTCATTTGGTCGTGTAGCGGGGTCGTAAAAAATGTCGACATGCGAACCTTTCGTCTGAAACAGCTTCTCGCGTGGGCAAATGCCACTGACAGCTTGAGTTGAAAGGCTTTTTAGGTATACCTCGGCAATGAACCAGGGTGCCTCCCATACCTTATTGCTGACAAAATGATCGACAGTGCCGATAAAGTGTTCGTATAAACCCATTGCACCTCGCCGCATCACACGCCGAGACGCCATGGAAAGTAGAAAAACATTGCACGAACAGGCTGATGATTCACAAGGAAGGACAATAGCAATGCAACTCGTTGATATCGTAAAAGGGAAGTCACCTATCGAAATGCTGTATCACTGGGAGAAGGAAACCCCGAACAGCATTTACCTGCGCCAGCCGATCGACGGCACCTGGTATGAGTACACCTGGGCACAAGTCGCCGATAAGGTTCGCCGCCTGACCTCGGCCCTCTATGACCTCGGCTTCGAGCGAGGCGACCGCATTGCCATCCTGTCGAAGAACTGCGCCGAGTGGCTCATTACCGACCTGGCGCTGCAACTGGGAGGATTCGTCAGCGTACCGCTGTATTTTGACCAGTCCGAAGAAACCTTTACCTACATTCTCGAGCATTCCGAAGCTCGTGCGATCTTCGTCGGCAAACTCGATCAGGCCGTATGGCACCGCCTCCGGAACAGCATTCCGGAAGGGGTCGTCAAAATCGGCTTTTCCTACTACGGTTCCGACGGCGATTGCCAACGTGAGCAGGATGTCGAATACCTGATACCAGACCTGATCGCCAAGGCGCCTCCCTTCGAAGGCACCCCGGTCCCAGCCGATGACGATATCTGGACCATTGTCTACACCTCGGGCACCACGGGTTATCCAAAAGGCGCTGTTCACTGCTATCGGGCGCCCCGACACGTCGCAGTAAGAGCCCTGTCCATATTCGACCTGAATCCCCGTGACCGTGCACTGTCGTTCCTGCCGCTGGCGCACGTTGCCGAACGCCTGCTGGTCGCCAACAACAGCCTGTACTCGGGGATGCAGGTCAGTTTCAGTCAATCCCTGAAGACATTCCAAAATGATCTCTGCTCGGTGCAGCCAACCATATTCTTCTCTGTGCCGAGACTCTGGAAGAAATTCCAGAGCGGCATCCTGGAAAAGGTTCCCCAGAAGAAACTCGACCGAATGCTCAAGATTCCCCTGTTACGCGGTATGGTGGCCAAGAAGCTTCGCGTGGCCCTGGGGCTGAGCCAGGCCCGCATCATCGTATCGGGCGCGGCGGCGATATCCCCATCCCTGTTGGACTGGTATGCCAAACTGGGCATCGAGATCGTCGAAGGTTACGGCATGACCGAAAACCTCGCCTACGGCTTTATCGGCCGGCCCGGCGCCAACAAGTCAGGCACTGTCGGCCAGGCGATGCCGGACAACGGCTTCAAGCTCAGCGAGGAAGGCGAAATCCTGTTCAAGAGCCCAACCCTGATGGCGGGCTATTACAAGGACGAGGAAAAGACGAAGGAAGCCATGACCGGTGACGGCTACTACCGCACCGGCGATCTCGGCGTCCTGGACGGACAGGGTTTCCTGCGGATTTCAGGCCGGGTCAAGGAGATCTTCAAGACCGAGAAGGGCGAATACGTTGCGCCCGCGCCCATCGAAAGCAAGCTGGCTGCCTATAAGGGTTTCGAACAGATCTGCCTGGGCGGCGTCGGTCTGGTGCAACCGGTAGCCGTCGTCACGCTGACGGAACAAATCCGCAATCAGCCCAGAGACGTGCTGGAGCAGGAAATTCGCGACTTCGTTCGCGAGCTCAACGGTAACCTGCTGAACCATGAAAAGATATCGGGCATCGTCGTCGCCAACCAGGACTGGTCGCCGGACACCGGCCTGGTGACACCCACCCTGAAGATCAAACGCAGCCGACTGGAAGCCCGTTATGCGCCGTACATGGCGCAATTGGCGCCGCCTGAGCGAGTGGTGGTCTGGGAGGAGGGTTGACCGAAAAAGGCGTGGGGCCGGAAGGCCCCACCCTGAAGATAGGAGACCGGAGCTTGGGGAAGGACCGCAAAAAGAATGGGGGCACAATACCGCATAACGCCCCCCAAACCCGCTTACATCACCGCATCCGTACTCTCGAAAATCTTATCCGCTGACGCCGCCACGAACCCCGAATACAGCTGGCCGTCGGCTTTGGGATAACGCTTGGCGAATTCATAGAAACAGCTCGGAATGGCCAGTGTCTGGTCGGCGAAACGTACTTCAGCCTTGTCCGCCATGGTGGAGGATTGCTCCAGCAACTCCGCGGGGGAACCCTTGATCTCGCCACCAGAGCTATTAAGAACATAGCCCGCATCCTTCAGCGCCTGGTTAACCGCCTCGACACTGTCAAAACCTTCCAGCTGGTTCACGTTCACGGTGAAATGGTTAGCCCTGTATCCCCAGGCCGCCACCCAGGCCGCGTACTCGCTTTCCGCCAGCAACTGCTTGTAAGTGGCATAATCCACCTGCCAATGGGTGCCGGAATACAGGAAGTTATCCGCGCTGACCGCGTCCGGACTCACCTGACCCACCAGATCCCGAATGATGGCCTGAACTTCCGGCGAGAAGGCTTCGACCAATAACTCGGAGATAAACACTTTCGGGGCCGTGGGATCTGTATGCTCGTAGTGTTTCGCGTAGAGCTTCTTCGCGTCGAAATGGTATTCGCCACATTCACGATAACCGAGCGCCAGGAAGTGGGCCGCCAGTTTTTCAAGGCCGACTTTTTCCAGGTTGAAGGTCCGCAGCGCGATATGGTCGTTGACGATATCGCCCCCCTGTGTGCTTCCCAGGATGCGGTGAATCTCCTGTGCGGAAGGCGTGACCTCCAGATAGTTTTCCCACAACTTGTCAAACAAGGTGTGTAAATCAGTGTGCATACAGATACTCCTGTTGATGTCTGCCCGGCATCGTCACGGTGTCGAGATTGGCCGCCGCCTGTGCGGACGCGAGTTGGATAAAGCGCGCGGTACCGCCATCGTCGAGCCCCAGGGAACGGGCCAGCGGGGACGGTATCTGCAGCAAATTATGTTGGGGCAGATAGGTGGCCTGATCGGTCAGGCCTGCACGGAAGTCACTGGTACCGCTATTGGCAACCGCGAGTACCTGTCCCTGCCCCTTGGCACGACGCAGCACCGGCGTACGAACGCCAACGGTCTGTATCCGGCATTCGACAGCCTCCGCAACACTGCGGATCTGGCGCAACTCGGCCTCAACGGTGGGGCCGCCATCGAACAGATCCACATAACCCTTATGCCGGAAACCTTCCGCCTCCAACAGACTGAGCGCAGGCCGGGTCTTCTCGTGAACCTGCCCGATAACCTCCTGGGCCGCCAGGCTAAGGAGATGCGTGTAGAGCGGATATTTGGGCATCAACTCCGCAATAAAACGCTTATTGCCAGCCCCGGTCAGTCCCGTCACCGTGGCGAAATCCAGGTCAACGAAATGTTCCCGGAACCAGTCCCAGAAGGGTGAACGACCATCGTCACTGGAAACCCCACGCATTTCCGCGATCACGGTTTCTGCGAAGCGCTGGGGATGCTGGGCCATAAACAGGAAGCGCACCTTTGACAGCAACTTGCCGGCATTGGGACGACGGAAGGCCGGCCGCAGGTACAGGGAGCAGACTTCCGAACAGCCGGTGTAATGGTTGCACATGTTGAGCACATCGACACGCTTGAACAACCCCATTTCATGGGAGTGATGCACCACCTGGCTCTTGTGGTAATGGTAAAGCGGGCTGTTCAGACCAACAGCCGCCTCAATCCCGGTCGTTCCCATCACTTCACCCGTCTCGCTGTCTTCCAGCACGAACAGGTAACTCTCGGTGCCCGGCTGCACGACATCGCGGGCGAAGCTGTCGATGGAATGCTGAATCTTACGCGTCAGGAAATCCCGGTCGTCCATCAAGGATGTAAAACCCGGACCGGACTCGATAGCAATCTGTCGCAGTGCAGCAAGGTCTTTATGTGCAATCGGTCGAATGATCATAAGGCGTCCACCAGACAAGGGCGCGGACCACGTGGCCACCCCGAGATTCTTTTTTTCAGTATGGGAGGACTTTGTGCCATTTTGTAGTTTCAAAAAAATCGAATTACTGACAAAATATGTCAAAATAACGAATCATTAGATCAATATGATCAATTCAGTCGATCAACGTCTGCTTTCACTTCTCCGCCAGAACGCTCGCACCAGCGTCTCCGACCTGGCCCGCGCCCTGGACCTGTCGCGTTCCACTGTACAAAGCCGCATTGCCCGGCTCGAAGCCAACGGCATCATTCGTGGCTATTCTCTGGTGCTCGGCGGCGAATACCTGGCTCATCAGGTGGAAGCCCATGTTTCGATCAAGGTGCACCAGAAGCTGACCCTGAAAACCAACAGCGCCCTCGAACAGATCAGCCATGTCGCCCAACTCTATGCGGTCAGCGGCGAATATGACCTGCTGGCGATCGTCCAGGCCCAGTCGCTGGAAGAACTGAGCGCGGTGCTGGATGAAATCGGCAACCTGGAAGGCGTGGAGCGCACAAACTCAGCGGTCATACTGGAGACCAAATTCAAGCGGTAGGCTAATATGTGGGTGTCGGGTCGGCCCACCACTAGCGCTGACAGAAGACAAAAGAGGGAGTCCCGGCTCCGACAGGGCTTGAAAAGAGCCACCAGCAGTTAATTCATAACAACAGCTTCAGAGGGCACTCTGATGACGATGACTGCATGGATTCAAAAAGCCGGTCAGCTATGGCTGCCGCTCCTCCTTGGACTGTTTACCTCGCCTGCCTTTTCAGCGTCCGAAGGTCAGACACTGGCTGATCAGGGCAGCGCGCAAACTCCTGCATGCATGAGTTGCCACGGCAACCTCGGCCAGGGCAACGCCGCGGCAGCCTTCCCTCGTCTTGCAGGCCTGTCGAGCGCCTATATCGAAAAGCAGTTGAACGATATCAGGGCCGGCACTCGCCAGAACGCCATCATGCAGCCCATTGCCAAGAGTCTGTCGGAGGGCCAGATCAAAGCGGTCGCCGACTATTATGCCGGCCTACAGCCCCAGGCGACCCCGGTAACAGCCACCACCGAACAGTTGGCTCTGGGGCGGGAAATAGCCGTCAACGGCCTCTGGTCGAAATCGGTGCCGGCCTGCACACGATGCCACGGCGCCGGAGCCCAGGGTGTCGGTGCGGCGTTCCCTGAGCTGGCGGGTCAGCATGCCAGTTATATCCAGGCCCAGCTCAAGGCCTGGCAACAGGGTATGCGCCACAACGATCCCGTCGGCGTCATGGCAGCGGTTGCTCATCAATTGGACGAAAAGCAGGTGCAGGCCGTCGCCACCTACCTGGCATCGCTGCCGGCCAGGGGCGACATTCCCAAGACCGCCTACCCGGATATCGCACCCAGCCAGCCCGACACCTTGCCAGGCTATTTCCAGCCGGGTCTCGCCAAGGATTTACCCTCAGGGAAGTTCGGCGAGTCGGTACGCCGTGGCGCCCACATATTCAACAATACCCACCTCGATCCGCAGGCATCCCAATTCGTCGGTAACGGTCAGGACTGCACCAACTGCCACCTGAACGGCGGGCGTCACGCTAACGCTGCCCCCATGTGGGCAGCCTGGGTCCTGTACCCGCAATATCGAAGCAAGAACGACAAGGTCAACACCATGGTGGATCGGCTACAGGGTTGCTTCACCTATTCGGAAAATGCCCAGGGCTCGGCCAAGGGCAGTGCACCGCCAGCCGACAGCCAGGTCCTTACCGACCTGATGAGCTATATGTACTGGCAGGCCACCGGCGCGCCAACGGGGGTGACCATGAAAGGACGGGGCTATCCGAAGCTCCCGGAGCCACCCCAGCCATTTTCCGCCAAGCGCGGGGAGAAGCTCTTCGCAGAAAACTGCGCCCTCTGCCACGGCCGTAACGGCGAAGGTACGCAACAGGGCAAGAACCAGTATGTGTTCCCGCCGCTATGGGGGGCCCATGCCTACAACTGGGGTGCTGGCATGCATCAAGTGAACACGGCCGCCGCCTTTATCAGGGCGAACATGCCGCTGGGTAATCCCGGTTCGCTCAGCGTGCAGGACGCCTGGGACCTGGCCGCCTTCGTGGACAGCCGCCCCCGCCCACAGGATCCTCGCTTCAAGGGCAATCTGGCGGAGACGGTCAAAGCCTTCCACGCCAACCGCAAGATGGACTTCTACGGTCAAACGGCCGATGGCTATCAACTGGGCGCTCCCGGCACCTTGGAGAAATGGATGAAGGATCGGGCGCTGGAGTAGGCGAGAGTATCCCTGCTGGCGCCGGTTAGCGGCCGATGGCCAGGAAAACCGCCATCAGCACCGGCGCCAGCAGGGAGAGGATAAAACCACTGGCCATGGCGACCGGTACGGCATCGATACCGCCTGCCCGCTGAATGACCGGCAGGGTGAAGTCCATGGTGGTGGCCCCGCCATAGCCGATGGCAAGGGCCGGGCGAAGGGTCATCAAGGCCGGAATGGCCACCAGCGCGATGACTTCGCGCAGCATGTCGTTGAGGAAGGCGGCACTTCCCCAGAGCGGTCCCAGAGCGTCGCCGATGACAATCGCCGACAGTGAGTACCAGCCGAAGCCTGAGACCACCGCCAGCACCTGGGACCAGCTCAGCGGCAGGAATGGCACCAGACAAAGACCGGCCAGCATCGATGTACATAGCACCGTTAATGCAATCCCCAGCCCCTGGCGATTGAAGAGCACCCGGCGCAGGGCAATGCCCGCATTGCGCAACTGGCACCCGATCAGCAACAGCAGAATCATCAGGCAGCCTGTCGCTGCATTGCCCACCCAGGCGCTATCGCGCATCCACAGGAACCCGACGGCAACGCCACCGCAGACGGTACCCAGGGTTTTCAGCGCATCAGAGAGCATCCTCCAACTCGCACCGGAGGACCGCGATTCGTTGAACGACAGGCTCATCGGTGCACATCTGGACCACCACCACAAACCCAACAGGTTGGCCACGGCAACTGCGCCGACCAGCATTCCCACCGTCCCGCCCAGCGCCAGCAATTTAGGGCCCAGGCCATCCACGCGCCCCAGGCCAATTCCCAGCAGCATCAGGATGCCGTATACCAGGATCGAGACCAGACGACTCAGTCGTTGGCGCCAAAGCGCGGAAGGCACGGGGATAAGGTAGCCGAGAAACAACGGCGCGAGAATCATCAGGCTATCGACTGACATGGTGCTCCATCTGGACGACATCTATTGGGTATGCATTCCCACAGCGGGAGGCGGTCAATATACGGCCGCTGTGACCGAGGTTAACTTCCAGGGGAGGCCGGCAGCGGGACGCCAGCGTATCAGAACTTTGAGAGAGGTACGACAATCCGCTTACAACAGCGGGGCCCTTGATAGGCCCCGCAACAGTTATCCATAAACAGCCTGAATCCTCCAGGCCAGCGCTTAGACGCGGAACCGCGACACCATTTGCTTGAGACCCTGAGCTTCTTGCAGCAGGGCTTCACCGGCCTTGCTGGATTCCGCAACGCCAGCCACGGCCTCACTGGATGCCAGACTGATCTGCTGGACACGGCGACTCATGTCTTCCGCCACCGCGCTCTGTTCCTCGGTGGTCGAAGCAACCTGGATGTTCATGTCATTCAGGCTGCCAACCGCGGCGCCGATGGCGTCGAACTCTTCCTGTGCCCGATTGGCCATTTCCGCCCCCTTGGTGCTGGTTTCCCGCCCAGCCTCCATGGAGGCAACCGCGCTCTGGATCCGGGATTGCAGACTCTCGATCATACGCTGAATGTCGTGGCTCGCTGACTGGACCTTGCCCGCCAGTTCGCGAACTTCGTCCGCCACAACCGCAAATCCACGCCCGGTCTCTCCCGCACGGGCCGCTTCAATGGCAGCATTCAGCGCCAACAGATTCGTCTGCTCGGCCACACTCTGGATCACCGACAGGATGCCACCAATCTCATGGGACTCCTGCTCGACCTCACTCATCAGGGTTGCAGTTCCGCTGATGTCATTCGCCAAGCGGTTGACGTCTGCCAACAAGGGTTCCAGCACCTGGCGGCCCTTCATGACGCTTTCGTCCGCCTGGGTGGCCGCACCTGCCGCCGATGACGTGTGCCCGGCAATATCGGCCACACTGGATTGCAGCTCTTCCATGGCGGAAGCCACCAGCTCGGTTTCCTGCGACTGCTGGTCAAGCTGCACACTGGCCTGATTCAGCCCGGCAGACAGCCGGGTAACCGAAGCCACCAGGGTATCGGCCGCCTGCAGGATGCCGCCCACCAACCCATGGAGTTCGGAGCGCATGCGATTGGTTGCCGACGCCAACTGGCTGATCTCGTCCTTACCAACCACCTTCAGCGGTTCGCCACTGAGATCGCCCCTGGCAATCAGCGTCAAGGCCGATGTCACTTCCGGCAACTGACGGATAATGCGGAAAATCATCCAGATCAACAGCATCAATCCCAGAATCATCAAGGTCGATAACCCCAAGGTCCAGTTCCGGCTGAGGCGCAACTGCTCGCTCAACAGAAGCGTTTCGAGCTGGGTTTGCTTGACGGCTTGTTCGACAAAACTGTCCAGCCGGTCTCCCAGGATTCCTGCCGCCTTGTCGAATTGCGGCATCATTGCGTTACCACCGGCAGGCCCTTGATCGACATAGACTTTCGCCATCTTCTGACCGATGTCGAAATAAGGCTCGAAGGCCTGAATGATATCGTCGTAATGGGACTGATTATCCGGATCGATCTGCTTCAGTTTGCGCATGTCCTCTCTGAACTGGGCCGCGTGCGCCTTCGCCTGATCCAACCCGTCATTCAGGCCATTCTGACCCCGGGTCGCGCTGATGTCGGAGAGAAATTGCTGTACCTGAACCACCGACAGCTTCGCATCGTTGGCCAGATTGAGTTTTTGCAGGGTGAATGCAGAGAGACTTTGGGACGATGATAGCGATTCATGGGTCGTTAACACCATGAAGACCGCCTGCGCCAGCAACAGCAGGAGGAACGCCAAGCCGAGTCCCAAAACTCGGGTTTTTACGCTATGCCAATTAACCACTACGTTATCCTTATTATAGTTCTGCCTCGAACGGACCACCCCTTAGTCCGCTTCGATGCCTTAATGGAATGAGCCGATAGATCCCTGAGCGATTCACGCTCAAGTATAGGCAAGAAACTGAAGGGTGCGCTGTTCACGATATGCCGTTGAAGACAGGGGCAGGAGAGGATGTCGCAATAGTCTTGGGGCGGCGATCAGGTTTTGTCACTGAACGACGCCCCACTCACAGAGTCAGGTGAGGTCGGCCGCCAGGTCGGCCTCCGTCAGTTCGGACGCATTCTTGCCGCCGACAAATTGCCAAAGGCCCGCCTGCTCGTAATGCTGGCGCATTCTCGGGCTGAGCAGCCCGATATACTGCAGATTTGGAATCAGGCGCTTGAACATCAGGCTCCGGAAACGCCGCATGGCAGGCGACTCCAGAATGAAGCGGTTCCACTGGCGCCGAGTCATCAAGCCTTCGTACATCTCTTCATAGACTTCGTGCCCCATAAAGCGGTTTCGCATCAACAGCGCGACCTCGAACGCCCAATCCTCCCGTTCACGCAGTTCCGCCGCTGACAGTTCATTGCGAAAGTGCTCGCGTAGCGCAAGCACCCCGTAGTGCACATGACGCGCCTCGTCCTGGATCACGTAACGCAGTAACTGCCGCAGCAGGGGCTCCCGCGTATTGTTGTGCAGCGTGCTGAAAGCGCCCAATGCCAGCCCCTCGATCATGATCTGCATGCCGAGGAACTTGATATCCCAGCGGGCGTCGGTCAGCAGGTCATCGATGATCACGAACAGGTTGTCGTTGATCGGATACATCTTTTCCAGCTTGGTATCCAGATAGCGCAGGAAGACCTCGAGATGACGGCCTTCGTCCATCACCTGTGTGGCGCCATAGAACTTGCCGTCCATCCACTTCACGGACTCGGTGACCTGGGCAGAGGCATACAGCGCCCCCTGCTCGCCGTGCATGAACTGGCTCAGGAACCAGCACACCATGTTGTAGTTGGACTCGGCTTTTTCCTTGTCATTGAGCTTGATGCCATACTCGTGCAGCCCTTCAAAGGGCAGGAAATCCGGATTGACGATGGGGACCTCGGGGTTCATCGGATCGACATCGGTGGACCAGTCCAGATCCCGGTCACCATCCCACTGGTTGGCGACGGCACGCCGATAGAGGGCATTCATCTCCGGAAAATCCAGGCCGTATTGCAGGTCGAAATACGCATCGTGCCGGGCCGGCATCTTCACTGCATCCTGTTTCTTTCCCTGGCGCAGGAACAGGCCGCGCATTGCCGACGGCGCCATGGAGGTGGCCACCTTGCGATTTTTCACCTGCATCATGACCGAGACGTTTTCCAGCGTCGCTTCGACCCGGTTGCGGGCATGTGGTGGCACCCCTTCGAGCATTTTATCCAGTAGCATGACGATCTCCTCGGCGACTCAGGCATCCACCCGGGTTTCATTACAGGGATAGGACAGACAAGCCAGGCGATAGCCCTGGCGGTATTCTTCCGGCGACAGGCTGTTGGGCTGGTCGCTGACCACATCGCCGTCGATGATCCTGACCCGGCAATGGCCGCAACCTCCGACCTGACAACTGAAGGACAAGGGCAACCCGGCGGAGAGTCCTGCCTCCAGCAAGGACTGACCGGGAGCGACCTCGACAGTGCGGCCGCTTTTCTCGAAGTGCACCGTCTGAGCCTCGGTCGGACGGGCCGCCGTCGACTCGGCGGCGGCCCGGAAATGCTCTTCGTGCCAATGGTCCGGCGCCACCGACAGCGCCCTGAGGCTCTGTTCAGCCATGGCCAGGAAGCCCTCCGGACCACAGAGGAAAAAGTGCGTACGCCCACCGTCATCCAGGCCGTTCAACAACGCCGACAGGCGCGTCTCCTCCAGCCGCCCACGCAGCCCCTCCCAGCCCTTACCGGGCTGGGACAGCACGTAATGCAGGGTCAGCGCAGGATGGGATCGGGACAAGGCATCCAGTTCGTCACGGAAGATGATGCTGTCCTCGTCGCGACTGGCATAGATCAGGGTCACCCGCGCGTCACCTTCACGCTGCAGCAAAGCTTCCAGCAGCCCACGGATCGGCGTGATACCGGCGCCAGCCGCAATGAATACAGCCTGATGAATATCCGGGGTCAGCACGAAATCACCGCTGGGACCCAGGATACGAAAGCGATCGCCCACCTTGAGCGACTCGTGGATAAAGGCCGATACCCGGCCTTCAGGCAGGCGTTTCACAGTAATCCGCAGAAGCCCATGTTCCGCCGGTGCCGATAGCGAGTATGCCCGCCGCCGCTCCTCCCCATCGACGACGAAACAGCAGGTGAGGAACTGGCCGGCCCGGTAATTCACCGGCGCAGCGTCTTCGGCACGAAGGTACAGCGACAAGGTGTCGGGGGTTTCCCGCTCGATGCGTTCCACCCTGACCGGTCGCGCCACACTGGAATGATGACGACTGATTTGTCCCCAGGCCCGGCGGTTGGCAGCACGTTGAAGGCGTTCCTGATCTCTGCGCATGTGGATGCGCGACACTTCGTCGCGATACACCCAACCAAGCAGACTGCCCAGAATAGTGTTCGGCACCGGCTTCACTCCCTCATCGCTGGGGCCGCCCCTCGCGGGAAGGCCGTTAATGAGGTCAGTCTAGGAGGGAGGCCTGAACTGCAGAGGTCAACCACTGTGCATTTCCGGACACCTTAACGTTCTCTTTTGAGCTACCTTCTTTTATGCTGTAGAGAAAATTGTCTGACAATCTCCAGGCTGGCATGTCCCATACTATTGACCAATTTCGCTTTCCTTCGCAGTACCTCGACGTCTTTGCCGCCTTCCTGCGGGACCGGGGAAAGCGGCTGGAGAGCTACGCCCAGCGTTGCGGCCTGACCCGCGATCTACGCCCGGCAAGCGGCACAGGAATCAGCGGTTCGCAGTTACAGGCGCTGATGGCCCTGAGCCGGGAAGTCGCCGATCCCCGGATTCCGCTGGCGGCTCAGTTGCTGGAGCATCTCCCGGTTACCGCACACGGCACCCTGGGCATTGTCATCCTCACTTCCCCGAATCTGCAGGCGGCGCTGGAAGCGGCGCTTCGTTTCTACCCGGTGGTTATGCCCGCTTACGATATTGCCTGCGAAACCCACGGCGACAAGATGCATATGCTCTTTCAACCACGCTGTGATCCGGGAGACATGGCCGAGGATCTGACAGAAGTCCTGCTCGGCGCCTTCAATAGCATTCGTCGCTATGTGCGTCCCACCACGCGGCTGCTGGAGATTCACTTACGCCACCAGGCTCGCTTTCCGGCAGAAGCCTATGCTTCCTTTGCAGACCCTGACGGCCTTTTTTTCGGCTGTCCCCGCGACAAGATCGTCATCCCCAAGCGGCACCTGAGCTTCTCGTTGACCACATCCAATCGCATCACGATGGAGCAGTTTCGTCAGCAGTTGGAATGGCAGATTGCCGGGCTGGACCACCCGGAATCGTTTACCGCACAGGTAAGGGAGCGGTTGCGACGGGCGCTCCACGATAACCGGTATCTGGGCGTGGAAGACATGGCAGCGGGACTCAACATGTCGAGCCGGACCCTGGGGCGACGCCTGCAGCGGGAGGGGCGTTCCTTCAAGCAGCTTACCCATGAGGTTCGTATCGACTACGCGGAATTCCTGCTGCTGAACAGTCCCCGGACAGTCAGCCAGATTGCCTATGCCGCTGGCTTTACCAACAACAGCAGTTTTGCCAGAGCCTTCCGCAAGCGAAAAGGCTTCTCTCCCAGCGAGCTGCGCCAACAAAGCCGGCCCCGCCCCAAGAGAAGCATCGACTGAGGCCTATTCGAAATCCATCAGCAGCACGTCGGTCACTTCCCAGTAACGCTGCAGGGTTTCGTCCCATACCGAACCGATGGACTTTTGCAGCTCTTGCTCCGTCAAAATGCTTGCCATCCGTCTACTCTTTTCTGTGCTGCGTCCGCTTAGGATTTCTCTTTCGGCGGCCGCCCCCGTTTCAGCGGTCTTACCGGGCGATCCACCATGCTTTCCAGTTCATACAGGAAACGGTCGCCGCCCAGCGCCAGTTCCTGCTGCACCGTTTCCTCGATGTGCCGGATCAGCCAGGGCGCCAACTCATATTTGAGCAGGTCCTGATAAGCCTCCCGTCGCTCGTCCGAGGATGAACCCAACTCCTTGTAGATCGCATGCTCGGACAGTAAACCCGGCATGTCGTTGTCCGCATCGACATCGGCATGAAAGGCATGACTGGTCCAGGGATAGTTACTCTCCGTGGAACAGAAACCCCGCCGGCGCGGCAGCGACTCGATATAGCGGTAGCAGGTCAGCAAGTAGGCGCCGGAGTCGATCACACTCGACTTATAACGCCCATCCCACAGGGAACCGCTACGGTGATAGCGGTGATTGATCCGCTGCACATAGCGGCGCCCCAGGGACTGCATCATCTGCGGCAGGCCGCTTTCGATTTCCGGCGTGACCAGCAGGTGAATCTCGCCGGGCAACAATGCATAGGCATGCAGGCGGCACTGATAATGTGCCGCAGCCGTTCGCAGGGACTCCAGGAAGAACTGGTAGTCCTCGTCATCGAAGAAGCACGGCAGGCTATTGCTGCTGCGCTGCAGGATGTAGTGGGGGAAACCCCGCAGGTTAAAACGTGCTTTTCTTGCCATATCCCTGCTCAGGCACCTTCTTGAGCCAGCGCAGGCGCCGCATTGAACTGGTACAGGAAGTTGCCGTCAGCATCCACGTCGATATGGATATGGTCGACGCTTTCGCCGTCGGCCATGCGCGCCAGACACTGGGCCGACAGGTCCGGCAACAGCGTCCGGTTCAGGATGTGCTCGATGTTACGGGCCCCGGTATCCACCTCCTGGGAGCGCGCCACCACGTGCAGGACGACATCGTCACCCCAGGTAAACCCGGCGCCATAATGGCTGGAGACGCGCCGCTCGATACGCTTCATGGCCAGATTCGCGATCTGCATCAGGTTCTCGTCGTCCAGCGGGTAATAGGCGATGACGTTGGCCCGCCCCAGGAAAGCCGGCTTGAAGTGCTTGAGCAATTCATGGCGCATGCTGTCGAGCAGGACATCCGGCTCCGGCCGGGTTTCACTCTGGGAGACGATGGCGCGGATGGCGTCCTCGCCCGCGTTCGAGGTCATGATGATGACGGTGTTGCGGAAGTCGATATCGCGACCTTCACCATCCTTGATCGTGCCTTTGTCGAACAGGTTGTAGAACACGTCCTGAACACCCGGATGAGCCTTTTCCATCTCGTCGAGCAGGATGACGGAGTATGGCTTGCGCCGGGCCGCCTCGGTCAACACGCCACCCTCGCCGTAACCCACGTAGCCAGGAGGCGAGCCCAACAGCATGGAGACCTTATGCTCTTCCTTGAACTCCGACATGTTGATCACGGTGAGATTCTGCTCGCCGCCGAACAGCGCATCGGCCAGTGTCAGCGCTGTTTCCGTCTTTCCCACACCGGAGGTACCGACCATCAGGAAAACACCGATCGGCTTGCGCGGATCGGTCAGGCCGGCCCGCGACGTACGGATCGACTGGGCAATGGCCTCCAGCGCATGGGACTGGCCGATCACCCGCTGTTCGAGCCTGGAGCGCAAGTCCAGAATGCCCTTGATCTCATCGCCCAGCATCTTGCCGACCGGTATGCCGGTCCAGTTGGCAACGATTTCCGCGACAGCCTGGCCGCCGACCGAAGGTGTGACCAGGGGCTGTTCACCCTGCAGGTCGGCCAACTGGTTTTCCAGTTCACGCAGGGACTCCCGGCGGGAGGCCAGGTCGGCGTGTTCGGGGCCATCCGCCTCCAGGGTTTCACGCAGCTTGAGGATCTGTTCGACCAGCGCCTTTTCCTGCTGCCAACGGATCTCCAATTGCTCGGCCTCTTCCGTCAGGCGGGCTTCTTCCTCGCGCAGTTCCTCCAGACGTTCATCGTGCTCGCCGCTGGCCAGGTTCTCCTGTCCCAGCAGGCGAATCGCAGTCGCCACCTGCTCAGCGCGGCGACGAACGTCTTCGAGCTGGGCAGGGGTGGAACTCTGGCTGAGCGCCACCCGGGCGGACGCGGTATCCAGCAGACTCACCGCCTTGTCCGGCAACTGGCGTCCGGGAATATAACGCGCCGACAGACGAACCGCCTGAACGATGGCATCGTCCTGAATGCGCACGCCATGGTGCGCGGCGAGACCGTCGGCAATACCGCGCATCATCTCGATGGCAACCTGCTCTTCGGGCTCCTCGACCTTAACCACCTGGAAGCGGCGGGTCAGGGCGGGATCGCGCTCAAAGTACTTCTTGTACTCCGCCCAGGTCGTGGCAGCGATAGTCCGCAGCTCACCACGCGCCAATGCCGGTTTCAGCAGGTTGGCCGCGTCACCCTGGCCTTCCTTGCCACCTGCGCCGATCAGGGTGTGGGCTTCGTCGATAAACAGGATGATCGGTGTCGAGGAGGCCTTGACCTCTTCCACCACCGATTTCAGCCGCTGCTCGAATTCGCCCTTCATGCTGGCACCGGCCTGCAAAAGACCCAGGTCCAGGCTGTGCAGCGCCACACCCTGCAACGATTCCGGCACGTCATTATTGGCAATCCGTAGCGCCAAGCCTTCGACGACGGCCGTTTTGCCGACGCCGGCCTCGCCCGTCAATATCGGGTTGTTCTGGCGACGGCGGGACAGGATATCGATACATTGGCGAATTTCGGCGTCACGGCCAAGCACCGCATCGATCTGACCCTGCTGGGCGCGCTCCACCAGATTAACGGTGAAGCGGGCCAGGGCAGAATTGCCGGCACCCGGCCGGTCGGTATTCGGCGCCTCGCCCTTGCCAGCGGATACGGCCGCACCGAGACTCGCTTCGCGGCTCTCCACCGTCTTGCCGGCGATGCGCTTCAGCGCCAGCATCACGCGATCACTGCCGATCGGTTCAAGCTCGGGCACGTTCTGCACCAGCTGGCCACGCAGACGCTTGTCCCGCATCAGGCCGGCAAAAAAGTGGCCCGAGCTGATGCGATTGGCGCCCAGCTCGGCGCTGGCAATCAGCCAACCATTGGTAAAGGCGTCCACCATGGCCGGCGCGAAGCCCGGCCCCCGCCCATTACCGCTACGCATCCGCTGGATGGCATCGGTCAGTCGGCGGGTCAGTTGGTTGCGGTCGAGATTGAGTTCATCGACGATGACGCTGAATTCCGTATCGGACAGCTCCAGCGCCTTGATCAGGCAATGCTCCGGCTCGATCTGGAAATGCTGAAGGTGCATGGCAAGACCGGACGCATTTTCCAACGTCTGACGAAAGAGAGAGGTTGTGCGCTGCAGCAGCTCACGCAGATCGATTTCCACCATTGTTTTGCTTCCTATGCTCTGGTTTCTTCTGAGTCGTTCGTCGTTTTCAGGGCTTCGCTGACCCCTATCGACAGTCCTTGATGCTCCGGGAAAGGCGCCGTCACGGGAGGGTGTTATCCCTCCGCCTGCCCCATCCCATGGCGGGAGACGGACACGGTTACCGCCTTCGCCGAAGGTGTGTTCTGGTGCAACCGCGTATTCCACCCCAGCAGCGCGGGTGTTTCCGCACTCGCCAACCGCGCCACGGGCAGATCCCGCTGCTGGACCTTGAGCGACAGGTCAAACTCCAGCGCCGGACCGGCCATCATGCGGATCAGGTCATACAATGCCTTGCGGGTGCGGCGGCCGGCGACAATATCCATAAACCGGGTGTAGTCGATGTCATCGACCTCCACGGTGAACTTGTTCTGGGTCGCCCAGGCACGCCGCCCCAGCATGGCGCCGCCGCCCAAATCATTCTGGCAGCCCAGCCCGCCGGGCGCACCGACACGGCTCCAGACATCGTCAGGCAGGGTCTGCCAGTTGCCGGTGAAGGATCGAACCCGCACCCGCAAACCGAACAACTGCAAGATGGCCTGCTGCAAGGCTCCCGCCGAGCAAACACCCCGTGACATCAAGCCGCTGACGTTCAGGAAGATGCCGTCGTGACGGTCGAAGGCCGCCCATTTCCGTTGGGACAGGCCGGTCAGACCGCGCATGATCTCGCCGAACCGGTCGCGGGCCAGCCGCTCCCCCTGATGCCGGCGCGCCTCGAACTGCAGCGCCGGGCGATGCTTGCTCCAGGCGCGGTAGAAGAGGGAGAGGGAACGATGGGTGAAGATATCGAGGAAATCCTTGAGTGCATCGTCCTTGATGCGCAACTGGCGCAATACCTGCTCCGAGTAGTGGAAGGGTAAAACACCGGTGGCACCGACCAGTCCCCAGAAGGTCACATCGACCCGCTGACGCGCGCCTTCGAGCTGGGCGTCCTCGGCCGCCTGTTCATCCGTTTCCACACCCAGCACCGGTGCAGCGCTGAAATGCAGTTGCGGAACACCCGCGAAACGGACAGCCTCTCGCTGGGGCGGATGGAAGTGACCCACCGGTAGCCGCGCCCGCTCCTCGCCGGAACAGGCCTGCAATTCCAGCAGGCGCACCAGCTGGAAAAACTCGAACCGCCAGGGTTCTTGTTGGAGACCGCTGATCAGATCAACGGTTGTGAACCGATTCTCGGTGGCCATTTGCGCAATATGTCCGGTCGCCCTTTGACCCGGACAACCATCCGGGTAAAGGCGTTGATGGAACAGTAGAGGGCGAAGAAACGATCCAGCACTTCGCCAAACAGCATCATGCTGTGCCCGCTCATCAGGGCATCGTCGAACGTCACTTCAATTTCGAGTCCACGGCAGACAGTGGTCTTGCCATCGAGCTTCAGCGGTGCCGTCACCGCCCGGGTCTGTACCTTGAGCAGCGCCGACACCAGGGCTCGCGACGCCTCACTGTCCTGGAAGTCATAAAGCGCGAGAATTTCCCGCAGCACCTTGGCCGCATCGGGACCTTCCAGCGACAGGTAGTTGAGCGTCAGGTGCGAGATCAACCGCCAGCGCGCGGCATCCCGCTGCGGCGGCCGGATCACCGGCGTCAGGTGGGTCAGCGACTGGATACGACGGACACCGACACCGAGGTCAATGCAGTTGTAGAACGGCTGACCGCCCCCAAAAGGCAACTTCTCGGGAATCTGGGCGTTGGTACTCAGGGTGTCGATGGTCAGCACTTCCTGATCCACTGCCACCGGGTTGAAGCCCAGGTCGACCAGCGTCAGCTGCAACTCGCTGATCGGCTCACTGCCGGCGGCACCGACATAGCGCGGCTGGCGCTGTCCCTGCCAGAAGCGCCGATGATGCCGGTTCAGGTCGTTGTGTTCGAGCCCGTAGAAAGGCCGGTAGACATTGCGTTCGCCGCTGCTGGTCAGTCCCTCCACCTTTTCCACGCTGTAGACTTCGTAATGATCCTGCAGGCGGGCATCGGGAATCACCGAATAGGTGGTCTGTTCGCCATTCAGGTTGATCGGCTCGGCACGGTGGGGGAACAGATTGACGATAGGCGTACACCCCAGCGCCAGATTCTCCGGCCCCAGATTACGCTCCAGTTCGGCATGGCTGCGCTTGAGATAGAAATACAGGTCCACGGAATTGCCGAAACTCTCATCGAACAGCGCCGACAGGCCATCCAGATCGAAGAACAGGAATTTCTCCGGGAACACCATGAACTCGGTCAGCAACCGATAGGCCTGGAACGACTGCGGCGGGCAGGGCAGCAGGCCCTCGTCATCCTCATAGCCGACAGCCCGCAGATGATCGGCGGACAGGTGCAGCGGGCGGGTGTCTTCAGGCCCGCGGGCGACAACGATATCCATGCAGTGGTAGAGCAACAGTTCGTGCAGGGCATAGGCGTGCTGGCGCTGCCCGCGCAGGAAAAAGCGCAAACGCGGGAGATCGAGATCGCTCACCTGCAGGCTGTCCGCAAAGGTTTCAAGGCGCAGGTGCAATACCGCCGTGGCACCCTGCATCTGCTGCGAGGCGGGCGCGACAAAAGGACGTTCCTTGAGCGAAAGCCGCGTCGGCTGCAACGGAACCAGATCGACATCGTAGGCGGTCCGGAACCGGCACTTACGGCCATCGAACGCATCGCTCTCCAGCACCGAATGCCGGGGCACCGTCATGACGCTGTCCAGGTCCGATTCCGGATCGAACTGAACCACGCTCATGGCGGGAATCGGCCTCAGATAATGCGGATAGAGCTGATCGAGCAGGGCATCCGACAACTCGCCAAAGTCATCGTCGAGGCGATACTGGATACGGGCATTGAGATAGGCAACGCCTTCCAGCAAGCGCGAAACATGGGGATCTTCCACCACGTCGCCGGACATGCGCAGGCGACCGGCAATCTTCGGGTGGACCCTTGCGAAGTCAGCGCCCGACTGGCGCAGGTAGGCGAGTTCCTTCTCGTAATAGTTCAGCAACTCATCGGACATCAGTGGGCATCCTGGACGTTCACGACGTGGGTAATCGGTTCCAACGCCGTATCGAAAGCAATTTCCTCAGGCGCGGGCTCGGCATACATCAGCGCCTCGATACGAAAACGCACGGTCTGCTCATGGGCGCGTTCGCGCTCCAGCATCGTGACCCGCACCGACTTGAACCGCGGTTCGAACTGCAGAATCTGCTGTTCCAGCAGATGACAGAAGGCTATGCGTCCCTCCGGGCTGACGAAATTGATCGTCTGTAGATCCGGCAGCCCGTAGTTGAGCAGGGACAGATCCAGCGTACCGGGCTTCGGCGACAGGGCGCGGTGCCGCGTATTCAGCAGATGCTCGAGATCGCGACGCACCGATTCACGTAACTCGGTCAACCCCGCATGTTGGCGGTCTGCGGGATCGCGACTCAGGTCCGGGCGGTCGTCGAGCAACCGTTCGAGGATCGAGGGACGAATGCGCTTGTGGTCTTTTGCCATGTTTCAATCGCTCCTCATCAGCGTCCACCCGGAACCAGTTCGGTGGACAATGCCAACTCGGAGACCAGCCGATCCGCCTGATAATGGGGACGCAGGTGCAGCGTGGTCCAATAGGTCCCCGGCCGTTCGGCATTTTCCGACACCTTCACCTGCGCTTCCCGCAATGGATAGCGGGCCTGCATCGCCCAGTCGGCATCTTCCTGGGACGCCACGAACTGGTTGATCCAGTTCTGCAGTTGTCGCTCGCACTGGTCCGCCCGCACATAGGCGCCGATCTTGTCGCGAACCATCACCTTGATGTAATGAGCAAATCGGGCACTACATAGAACGTGCTGCAACAACGAAGCCAGACGGGCATTGGCGGTGGCAACACTGTCGTCGAACTGTTCGGAACGGTGTAACGAGGGCGTACTGTAGAAAATGCCCATCGGGAGATCGTAGGTTTGACAGAACGGGGTGAATCCCAATTCGGACAGCACCTTTTCCTGATCGTCGCCGAGAACCACCTCACTGACGGGCTTCAGCACCAGCGGGTCAATGCCCTCCTCGTAACGATCGATCACCAGATCGCTGACCAGGCCCCCCGTATTGTGATCGCGCAGCAGGCCGCGAATATGGGAAAACCAGCCAACCTCGCTGAACTCCCGGATCAACACCTTCGCCAGGGCAAAGCAGGCATGCCCCCAAAGCTGATGCGCCGGCGAACGACGACTGGCGCGCTCGTTGTAGATAAAGCCGCCGCGGGGCGACTGCCGTCGCTCGTGCGCCGGCCGCAACAGGACCCGAGGTAGTGTGATGGCCATGAAGCGGCTGTCCGGATGGGCCCGCAACCGATTCCAGGGAATGTACTCCGGCCCCCGAAAGATCTCCTGGAGGCGCAGCGGTTGCCCCAGTGTCGAGAAATCGTTGAGGCCGAGCAGCGCCGGCGCGGCATTGACGATAATCGGCGCAAAAGCCGCCGCACCAATCTCGGCCAAACGCTCCAGGGTCGGCACGTCATCTTCGGGATGACCAGGGAAGGGCCGGTGGGACACGCTGAAGTCAGCGACGATCACACCGTAGGGTTCACCACCGGGCACATCGTACTCGGCACTGTAGATTTTCTGGAACAGCAGGCTCTGATCGAACTCCACCGCCCGGATAGCGTCCCGGGTGATCTCGCTCCAGGCAATATCCAGCATGCGAATACGCACCTGGCGCTTGCCGTGTGCATACTGCACCAGATCTTCCAGACTGCGCCAGGCAGCTTCGAGCCGCTGGAAGTCCGGATGATGCAGGATCTTATTGACCTGACGGGTGAGCTGTTCGTCGATGAGCGCGATGGCCCGCTGTGCCACAGCATCGCATTGGTCTGCCGCGACCGCATCCAGACCCGGCATTCCTTTGAGCAAGGCGGCCAGGGCCGCCTTTTCGCCTTCAGGGCCAACCGTCTCCGCGTGCGTGTCACGTTCGCGCATAGGATGTCACACCACCCGGCCGGGGTAACCGGTCATTCGGACCCGTTACCCCGGCCGGTGCGGTTCAGCCGGACTTGGGAATTTCAGCGACCAGACGCATGGACGCTGTGAGTTCTTCCATCTGCAGCCAGGGACGCAGATAAGCCACAGCGTTGTAGGCTCCCGGAGACTCCGGATTTTCCATCACCTCCACCTTGGCTTCCGCCAGCGGGAACTTCGCCTTCATTTCCGGGCTCGCGTCCGGATTGCTGTTGGTGTAGGTGTTGATCCAGTTATTCAACCAGCGCTCCGCGTCCTTGGACTCCATGAAGGAACCCACCTTGTCCCGCGCCATCACCTTCAGGTAGTGGGCAATGCGGGAGGTCGCCATAATATAAGGCAGGCGCGCCGAAATGGCGGCGTTGGCGGTAGCTTCCGCCTTGTCGTATTTCTTCGGCTTCTGGGTCGTCTGCGCCCCGAAGAACACGGCATAGTCGGTGTTCTTGAAGTGACACAGCGGCAGGAAGCCCAGTTTCGACAGTTCTGCCTCGCGGCGATCGGTAATGCCCACTTCTGTCGGACACTTCTGATCGACGTCGCCATCGTCGCTGCGGAACAGATGCGAGGGCAGGCCATCGACCTTGCCGCCGTTCTCTACGCCTCGAATCGCGGTACACCAGCCATGTTCGGCAAAAGAGCGCGTCAGGACCGTACCCATCACGTAGGAAGCGTTCATCCAGGCGTATTGATCATGGGAAACGTCTGCTGCCTTGCCGGAATCGTCCAGCGGGAACTCTTCGTAGTTGAAGGCCTCCACGGTCTTACCGTTCTGGCCGTAGGGCATCCGCGAAAGTACCCGGGGCATGACCAGGGAAACGAACCGGGAATCCTCCGACTCGCGGAAGCTGCGCCAGGGAATGAATTCCTGGGACTCGAAGATCTTTTCCAGATCGCGCGGCTTGGACAGTTCGGTAAAGTCCTCGAAACCGAACATCTGGGCGCCCGCAGCGGAGATGAAAGGACAGAAGCCTGCCGCAGCGACACCGGCCATATTGGACAGCAGCTGCATGTCTTCGCTTTGGTTGGTGAATTCATAGTCGCCGATCAGGCAGCCATAGGGCTCGCCACCCGCCGTACCGAACTCGGTTTCGTAGATCTTCTTGAAGATCTGGCTCTGGTCGAACTCCACGGCCTTGTCGAGGTCCTTGAAGAGTTCGCGCTTGCCGATGTTGAACATGCGAATCTTCAGGGTCGCGCTGGTTTCGGAATTCATCACCAGATGATTAAGCCCGCGCCAGGAGCCTTCCAGTTTCTGGAATTTCTCGCTGTGCATGACATTGGCGAGCTGCTTCGACAGCAACTGGTCGATCTGCTCGATAGCCTGGTTGATCGTGACCGTCAGGTTGCGGTCCCATTTGACGGTACCGGCCGTAAACTGCTCGGCGAGGTTGGCGATCAGGTCGCGCGCTTCGTCCGGTTCGGTCTGTCGCGTCGCCGAGATGGCCATGTCCAGCAGGCTGCCGGACTCCTGTTCTGCGGCTGCGCCGGCTTCGGTTTGCGCTTGGGTCGGATTGTCACTCATTGTCATTCTCCCTCAGCCGGCTTTGCTTCCCCGGTGCCCACTTCTTTGGACAGCGAATCCATCGATTCTGTGTTCTGCAGCACCTGTTCGAGCAGGTTTTCCAACTCCTCGGAACGGTCCGCCTTACTCATCAGATCACGCAGTTTGTTGCGGGCTTCGAGCAGTTTGCGCAGGGGTTCGATCTGGCGCACGATGTTTTCCGGTTCAAAATCCTCCATGGAATTGAACGCCAGGGAAACTGCCAGTTGCTGATCCGGCGTGCCGGTGAGGGCGTCATCGACCTTCAGATCCAGTGTCGGTTGGACCTTACCCATGATTTCGTTGAAATTATCCCGGTCGATCTGAACGAATTTACGGTCGCGCAGCGCCTTACGGTTGGCCGTGTTATCACCGGAGTAGTCGCCCATGACACCGACAACAAAGGGCAATTCCTTGCGAACCTGGGCACCGTTGGTTTCAACGTCGTAGGTAATATGCACCCGGGGCTTACGCACCCGGTTCAGTTTCTTCTGTAAGCTGTCCGACATAATCCTCTCTCCTGAAAATATGTTTGGACGCCCTGGGGAGTCCGCCTATCCTTGCCGGCCTGACCGCATCGCACCAGCATCGCGATACAGCCCGCAACCCTTTCTTCTCCGGATCGATAAACCGGTCTGTCGCTGTTACCAGCTAAAATCCTGTCCTCCACTGTCCGGCGAGGACGGCTCTGCGGCCGGGGCCACTGGGGCAGGCGCGGACGGTGCGGCAAAATCGCGTGTCGGCGAGCCCCCATCCGCACCAATATCGACCCCTGTCACCAACGTATAGTGGGACCGCGCCCGTTCGTCCGGGATCAATTCCTGGAGAAGTTGATTGAGCGGCAACCGTGCCCAGCGTCCGACACGTTCGATGGCGCCCGCAATGGGTGAATGCGGTTCCTGTTGGCGAAAGAAGTCGGCAATGGCCTGCAACTGTTGAAGGGCATCCTGACGCGACTGGATGGGCCCTGAGACGACGCTGGGCATGGAAGAACCTCCGGCGGTGTTCGCTGCAGTGGCCGTTGCAACTGGTGTGGCTTCGGGCTGCTCAGCGGCCGCCTGCTCTTGCGACGCAGCGGTATCGAGACGACTGCCGTACAACTGACGCAAGGCATCGGCAACGACTTCCAGCGACGCCCTTAACGCACTGACCGGCGGAGCCTCGGCAGCACCAACGCGCTCGTCCAACGCATCGGAAAGGCGTTTCAGTGTTTCCTGGGAAGCCTCGGTCGCCGCCAGCAGGTTCTGGCAAAAGTCCATGTCACAGCGCGCAACCTGTTGCTGGAGCGCATCCATATCCATACCGATTTCATCGAACCGTTGGCGCCGGCTGTCAGGATCGTCGATGGCCGCCGCGTCGCGGCAGCGTTGCAACAGGTTGGCCGTTATCGGGTGGTCGGGATCGTCACTGAGGGGGGCATTACGGATAGGCGTAACCAGCGAGCCGTTGCCATCTTCGCCATTGAGACCGATAAGGGGGTAGAGACGGGTTTCCATCCCATCCTCGTCGGGCATGGGATGAAGATGGTCCCAAAAGCGCTCGACCAATTGCTCGATCAGGCGGAAACCATTTTCAAGCCCCGGGATACCGTCGCGGCGCAACAGCGCTTCCGTCAGCCAGGCCGCCACTTCCAGGTCTTTGGCGCGGGTTTGCAGTATCTGCGGCGCGAGATCGCCAATCAGCGCCCACGCCTGACTGATCTCGGCATCGAGGGTCGGATCCAGGCGCCCCTGTCGGGCAAGACTGACCACGCGCCGCCGGGCGTCCTTGACGCGAGCATAATCACTGTCACCGCTCTCCCTGAGATCGACACCAGTCCCGGTTTCTCCTTCAATGGCGGTCAACAGCCCGTCAATATCGAATACGTCCTGCGGGGCCATGCGCTCTTCCATTTATTTGTTATTCGATGATCCTGATGGGCTCAAATCCTGCCTCGACAGCACTGGCGAGAAGGCCCATGACGCAGTAGTGCTGACGTTATAACCCAGCACCAACACCCTGTAAATGTAACCATAGGATGCAGCTCCCCGAGGGCTTTTTGGCCGACGTACGGCATCCCGCGGGTCGGAGTCAGGCACAGTGGCATCGCCCCACACCCCACGGTATCTTAACGTAGACGCAACTACATCTGAATATCAACCATTGAATGATAAAACCAGTTCAGATTAAACACAGGTACTGTCTTGTTTCCCTGGCATAAGCGAGGCCATTGGGTCCCCTTCCTGGCCATTGTGCTGATCGCAGGTTGCGCAGCGCCCGCCTGGCAGCAGTTGCCGGCGGGGGCCAGGGCGGAAATCGTACACACACACTTTGCGTTGCGTGTCGTGTGGCGCCAGTCACCCGACACCGCAGACAGTCCCCTGATCGTCGCCATCGACGGCGACGGCCGCCCCTGGCTGCACCGCACCCGTATTGCCCGCAACCCCACACCGGGCGACCCGTTGCTCTGGCAGTGGTTTTCCCAGTGGCAGGAGCAGGCACTGTACCTCGGCCGTCCCTGTTATTTTTCCCGAACGTTGAATGCCAGCGATCCTGCCTGTTCGCCTTACTGGTACACCAACGGGCGTTACAGCAAAGCGGTCGTCGACAGCCTGGGCCTGGCCCTGCAACGGCTGGCACCGACACGGCCACTCATCCTGCTCGGGCACAGCGGCGGGGGTACCCTGGCCATGCTGTTGGCATCGCGGCTGCCGAACACCTGCGCCGTGGTCACCCTGGCCGGCAACCTCAATGTCGCCGCCTGGACAAGCGCGCATCACTATTCCCCACTCAGCGGTTCGCTCGACCCCGCCCGGCAACCGCCACTCCCCCCCCGGATCGGACAGTGGCACCTCTACTCCAACCGGGACAAGAATATCCAGGCCGGGTGGATTCTGGCAGAGGCCCAACGCCAACAAGCCCATGCCCTGGCAGAACCGGCTAGCAGTCACGAAAAGGGCTGGCTGAGGCTCTGGCCAAGGATCAACACGCTCTTGAAGCTGCAGGTGCTTCCCTACTGTCGGCACCCCCACGCTCTATCCCTCTCTTCCGGCTCCGGCGACACGCAACCGATCACAGCTTCCGGTCGACTCGAAAATCCCGCCAAATAGGCGCAGGATTAATTATTGTTCATTACGTGCGATATTCATTTATCATCCGTCGGTAAGCGCATAAGGAATCTAGGGAGCGGGCATGAAGGGCAGGGATCCTTGGCTAATCGGACGAACGTGGCGCCGTGGTGCCGTCATCCTGGGCGTACTCGTTATTGCCGGCTGCGCCAGTCAGGCACAGGCACCGTCGGTGCCGAACTCAGCCAAGGCGGATGGCCTGATGATCGTCGACTGCCTGCTGCCCGGTCAGGTCCGTCAACTGGGTACCTCCGCCCACTTCCTCACCGCCCGTCGCCCCATCAAGACCACCGCCGATGACTGCGCCATCCGGGGTGGCGAATACACCGCCTATGACCGTGCCGACTATGCGACGGCGCTGAAAGTCTGGCTTCCCCAGGCCAAGGCTGGCGATCCCAAGGCGCAGGTCTACGTGGGCGAAATCTACGAGAAAGGCATGGGGCTGCCACCGGATTACCTGGCTGCAGCCTTCTGGTATCGCAAGGCTGCTGCTGTCGGCGATACCCGTGCGCAGATCGACCTCGGCAACCTGTACGAGAAGGGGCTCGGAGTTGAAAAGGATCCCATCGAAGCCCTGAACTGGTACCGCAAGGCATCGGGTTTGGCGGGCGATAACCTCCAATACGCCTCGACCGTCGTTGCCACCCAGGCGCTGCAAGGCGAGGTCAGCGGACTGAAAAAGCAGGTAAGCCAACTGACCGCCGCGCAGCGTAAAGCGGCCCAACAACTGAAAGTGGCGCAGGCCGCCGCCCACAAGGTACCGGAGAAGAGCGCCTCAGCGCCGCCGCCGAAACGCTCAAAGACCGCGCCCAGTATCGAAATCCTCGACCCGCCCATTGCCGTGACCCGGGGCGGCCCGGTCGCGGTCCTGCGCAGCGGGATCAGCGAACGGGATGTCATCGGCAAGGTTGTGGCGCCGGAAGGGCTCCATCGTTTCACGATCAACGGCAAACCGATCACGGTCGACCAATACCACCTGTTCTTCGCCAAGGTGCCCGTGATCGGTATCCGCACACCGGTGCAGATGCAGGCGACGGACCGCCAGCGCCAGTCCTCGGACTTCAATTTCACGCTGTTCATCAATAAAGAGATTGATCCCAACGCCTCCAAGGACATCATCGTCGGCAGCAATCAGTCCGAGATCAGCGCCGCCGGCATTCACTTCGGGCACTACTATGCGCTGGTGATCGGCAACGCCGACTATGAATACTATCCCGACCTGAAAACCCCGGTCAGCGATGCCAGGGCTGTGGCCAAGGTGCTGACAGAGCGCTATGGCTTCAACACCCGCCTGCTGCTCAACGCAACGCGGTACCAGATGCTCTCCGCGATCAACGAGCTGCGCCAGAAGCTGGCCGAGAACGACAACCTCCTGATCTACTATGCCGGACACGGCGATCTGGACAGCTCCAATGAACGGGGCTATTGGCTGCCGGTCAATGCGGCGCCCGGCAATACCGCCCACTGGCTCTCGAACACGGCGATTTCAGACCAGCTCAGCACCTTCAGGGCAAAGCACATCCTGGTCATCGCCGACTCCTGCTACGCCGGCACCTTGTCCAGCGCGAGCGTCGCCCGTCAGAGTTTCGGCGAAGGCAGGGACTATTCCAAAGCCTGGCTGAAGATCATGGAGCAGGCGCGAGCCCGGACGGTGCTGACATCCGGCGGCATCGCACCGGTACTGGACAAGGGGCAGAGCGATCACTCCGTCTTTGCCCAGGCACTGCTGAAGGCTCTGGATGACAATCACCACCTGATCGACGGCAACCGTCTCTACCTGATGGTATTGCGGCAGGTGCGGGCCGACTCGACCAAGCTGGGCCTGACCCAGACTCCCGATTACGGGGCCATCAAATATGCCGGTCACGAAGCCGGCGAATTCTTCCTGGTACCGAAAGCGTGATGAGTGAAGAGACCCGGATCCAGCCAAGTACGGAGAACGACACACCCAGCTTTGGCCGCTATCGCCTGATTGGCGAGCTGGGACGTGGCGCCATGGGGATCGTCTATCGGTGCGTCGATCCGGATTTCGAGCGGACGGTGGCGATCAAGGTCCTGCACCCGGAATTGCTGGTGAGCGACAGCTCCGGGGAATTCAGGCTGCGCTTCCGCAACGAAATGCGGGCGGCAGGGCGGGTTTCCCACCCCAATATCGTCAATGTGTATGACGCCGGCGAACAGGACGGACGCCCCTATTTCGTCATGGAGTTCGTCGAGGGTCAGGAGCTCGGCGCGCTGTTGAAAGACGAAGGCCCCATGGCATTGGCGCCGGCGTTGGCCATGGCAGACGGTATCCTGGCCGGTCTCGGCCAGATACACAGCCTCGGCGTGGTGCACCGCGATCTCAAGCCCGCCAATATTTTCGTGACCGCCGACGGCAGGCCCAAGCTGGCGGATTTCGGTGTGGCCAAGCTGGAATCGACGGAACTGACTCAAGTCGGCACCGTTATCGGGTCACCCCGCTACATGTCACCCGAACAGTGTCAGGGGCTGGCGGTCGATCAACGCTCGGACCTGTTTGCCGCCGGCGTGGTGCTGTTCGAGATGGTCACCGGCGAACGCTGCTTCGATGGCGCCTCAGCCAACACCATCATGCAACAGATCATGATGGGCTCGCAGGAGCGCATCCGCCGTGCAGGCAAGGGTTTACCGGACGTGCTCAAGCCGGTCCTCCTGAAAGCCCTGGCGCGGGACCCGGAAAAACGTTTTCAAAGCGCCGAGGAATTCCGGCAGGCCCTGTCCTCCATCGATACCGGAGCGTCGGCCCATTCCGCCGCCGGTTCCCGCCGCCCATGGCTAATCGCTATTGCTGCCGCACTGGTCCTGGCCGTTGGCGCCGGCACCTGGTTCGCCATGCACCAGCCCCGGCAGACGCCTCAGGCGGTGACCACCAGCACCCCGGCAGCGCCGGTCGCTCCGACCAGCCCGCCAGCAGACAATGTCGCGCCAGTATCGACGGTAACTCCCGCGCAACCCACGGTGCAGGCCCTGACCCTGGCCAATCAGCAAAAGGTGCAACTGCTGCTGCAGGTGGCACAGGCCCATGAGATGACCGGCCGGCTGGTAACGCCGTCCGGTTCCAGCGCCTACGACGCCTATGAACTGGTTCTGAAAATCGACCCCCACAACAGCAAGGCGCTGGCGGGGCTCCGCACGCTGCAAGCCAAGGTCGGTCAGCGGGTGGAACAACTCCTCGCACAGGGCAACAAGAGCGACGCCCTGGCTGAAGCTAAAGCCGGCGTAGCCGCTTTCCCAACCTCTCAAACGCTGCAGAACCTGAGCAGGCAACTGCAGTAAGACGCTCGCCCCAACAGCCACCAGAGCGACACAACAGGACGTGGAGAAATCGCAGGACATGGAGAGATCACGAGGAATCGTCATGAACAGAACATATCGAGCAGGCAGGCGCTGGGCTGTCGCCATCCTGCTGCTGATGACCGGCTCACAGGCGCATGCCGCCACCGCTATCGACGACACCTATAGCGTCGGCTCCCTATCCGGAGACCAGAAGCTGATCGTGACGGAAAACGATCAGCTGGATTACAGTACCTCGGAGGCCGCGCAGCATATCCGCATCGTCTCGGTCACCCCACTATCGAATGTCGAAGCTGGTTCCGTCTCCATTGCTCCCGACCAGTTGTCGGTCATCTACAGCGCCCCCGGCTACCCCATCACCGGCGAAACCGATACGTTCCAATATACGGTCGAGGATATCCGCGGCCAGAGCACCGCGACGGTCACCCTCCACATCGATTCAAGCGCACCCGTATTGCAGGCGACTGACGACAAGTACCAGACCTATGGCGATCCCATCCTGCTCGACCCGATGGGTAACGACAACTATCCCAGCAACGAGCCCTATCAGATCAGCGTCACCAGCCCCAGCGTCGGCACCCTGACACGCCTGACGGACAAGGATTCGCGGCCCATTTACCAATACACGCCGCCCGCCGGCCTGGCAGCGGCGACCGATGTCACCTTCGGCTATACACTGGATTTCGGCAGCTACGGCAAGACCTCCGCCAGCATCACCATTCATATCGACCCCAACGGTAATCCGATCGTCGCCGGGCTGCAGGATGGCGAAGCCCGGGATCTGGCAACGGCCCTGCAAATTGCTTGTGACGCCAACAGCGCCGGCATCCTGCAGGCCACCAACACGCAATTCAAACAGACCTGCGACACCCTGAGTTCGCTGGACCTGTCCCAACGCAGCGCGGCCATCGATCAGATCCTGCTGCGACAGGTCGGCACCCAGGGCAACACCGTCCTACAGCTCAGCGCCTCGCAGCTGACCAACATCCGCGGACGCCTGCAGCAATTACGTTCGGGAGTGAGCGGCCTCAGCGTTTCCGGCCTCAACGCCCAGATCAATGGCCAGTCCCTGGCCCTCGGCCGGCTCCTCCAGGGCGCTGATGCCACCGGCGGCAGCGCCGGCTCCGAGATACTCAACAGCGGCCGCCTGGGTCTCTTCGTCAACGGCACCCTGACCGTCGGCAGCCGGGACCATACCGGCAATTACGGTGGTTACGACTTCCATAACCAGAACCTGACCCTCGGGGCCGACTACCGGATCACCGACAAGACTATCCTGGGCCTGGCCACCGGCTACGCGTCTGCCCGCAGCAACGCCAGTCAAGGCGACACCCACCTGGATTCGGATACCTGGAACCTCTCGCTCTACGGCAACTATTACCCGACCAGCATCTGGTACGTCGACTGGGTCCTCGGCTACGGTCACTCCAATATGGACAGCCGCCGCGCCGTCGATTTCGGCAGCCTGACATCGACCTCCACCGGTAGCACCCAGGGCAGCCAGTGGAATGCCGCCCTGGACTCGGGCGTCGACGTCGAAGTTCATGGTTTCCAGGTCGGCGGACAGATCGGCGCCGAATACCGGGCCGCCCGGGTCGACGGCTACACCGAGCAAAACACGGCCGGACTCGACCTCATCGTCGGCATGCAGCGAAGCGAAGCGGTGACCGGCAGCATCGGCACTCATGTCAGTAAGGCCTTTGGCCTCTCCGAAGGCGTCGTGATCCCCCAGCTGGACCTGACCTGGAACAAAGCCCTCAAACGGGACACCCATGCGGTCACCGCGAAGCTGGCCATCCTGCCGCAGGCCGGCAACTTCAGTATCCAGACACCCAGTGAGGACAGCGATTACTACGACCTCGGGCTGTCCGTGACCGGCGTCTTCCCTCATGGATACTCCGGCTTCATGCGCTATGGCACCGAACTGGGCCATGCGGACTACACCGTCAGCACCTGGGAGCTCGGCGGTCGCATGGAGCTGAGCGGAGACTGGCGCGGTTTCCCGAAATTCGGCGGCGAACAGGGCCAGAGCGTCGCCACCGGGCTGTTCGTTTCCACAGTGGGCCCCGGCCTGAGCCTCACCTTCCCGCTTTATGGCGAATCGCTGAATATCCGCGGTCTGGTATCGCAGATGCCATACAGCACCTCCCGTGCCTTGGACAGCGTGAAGTATGACGTCAACCTTCACCTGCAGGACTACGCGGCGCTCCTCGACTGGTATCCCTTTGCGGGTAAGTTCCACCTGACGACAGGCGTCTTCGCCCACCGCACCTGGGCCAACAGCACCGCCACTCCCACGCAGCCGGTCGATCTAGGCGGCACGACCTTCACCCCGGCACAAGTGGGCATCCTGCATGCCGATATCGAGTACCCCCACAGCGCGGCCCCCTATCTGGGCATTGGCTGGGGCAATCCCGTCGCGCCCAAGGCCCACTGGACCTTCAACGCCGACATCGGCGTTATGCTGACCGAGCAACCCCGCGCCAGCCTGTCCGCCGACAGCCCCGCCGCCCAGGCCGACCCGGTCCTGAACCTGCAGCTGAACAATGCCTTGCACCAGGAAGAGCAGAACATCAACAACGGCACCCTGTCCCATTTCCGTTTCTGGCCGTTGTTGTCAGTGGGGGTTGGCTACCAGTTCTAGCTCAGGAAGACAATGATGAGGTCCGGGGCCATTTGGCGCCCGGACCGGCTCGAAATCAGCCAAAATCATTCAACACGCTGGGTGTCCCGGCGCCCTTGTCATACAATCTCCTCCCGGCTGAATGCTGCCTGACCTCGATATGTCATGCCAATGGCGTAATGCGATCATTTGGGCAACCGGATGCCGCCTCGCTCGAACAAACGAATTCAAGAACGATGTCCTAACGACAAGGGAGAAGATACATGCGTTGGCAAGTAATGACCGGCCGTCTGGCCGCGTCGGTGATGAGTCTGATTTTGGCCCTGGCTGGCCTGTTTGCCTCCCAGGCGGCCTCCGCTGAAGACGTCCTGCGCGTCGGGATGATTCCCGATGCCGGCGCAACCCAGGTTTCCGTGGAGCAGAAGGCACCTCTCCAGGCTTACCTGGAAAAGGCCCTGGGGCGCAAGGTCAAGCTGATCATCCCGACCAACTACAACGCTACCGTCGAAGGTCTCGATAACGGCTCCCTGGACATTGCCTATCTGGGTGGCCTCACTTACGTGAAGGCCCACGCCCGTGCCCAGGTGATTCCTCTCGTCCAGCGCAAGACCGACCGGGAATTCCACGCGCTGTTCATCACCCAGCCCGACAGTGGCATCAACACGCTGGCCGATCTCAAGGGCAAGCGTTTCGCTTTCGGTGACATCAACTCCACCAGCGGCCACCTGATGCCCTACCGCGCGTTGATCAAGGCCGGCGTGGATCCGGACAAAGACCTCAAGTTCCGCTATACCGGCAGCCATCCCGCCACCATCAAGGCTGTTGCAGCCGGCGTCGTCGATGCGGGTGCCTGCGATGAAACCGTCTACCACGCCATGATCAATGCCCATAAGGTGGACCCGAACAAAGTGAAGGTGTTCTACACCACTCCCGCTTTCGTCGACTATGTCTGGGTTGCGCGCAAGGGGCTGCCGGCATCGACCCGTGAAGCCGTCATCGAGGCCTTCCTGTCGCTGAAAGCCCACAAGGACGAGAAGATCCTGACGATCCTGCGCGGCAAGTCATTCGTCAGGGCCAACGATCAGGAATACGATGCCATCCGCAGCACGGCGAAGAAACTGGGCTTGTTCTGATGACCACACCGTTGTTACAGGTTGAGCACCTGCGGGTGCAACCGCCGGGCGCGGAGCGGCCGATTCTGGAGGACGTTTCCACCGTCATCCGGGCCGGCGAGCGCGTTGCCCTGGTCGGTCCCAGCGGTGCGGGCAAGACGACGCTGCTGCGGGCGCTGAATGGCAGCGTCAGAGCGCTGTCTGGACGCATCCTGTTCAACGGTATCCAACTCGACGACCGCTCCAGCCGCATATTGCGGCAGGTGCGGCGCGGCATGGCGGTGATCCCCCAGAAACACGATCTGGTGGAAAACCTCAAGGTCTATCACAACGTCATGGCCGGCGCCCTGGGGCGCTGGTCCAACGCCCACGCGCTACGCTTCCTGTTCTGGCAAACAGCGAGCGAACTCGACGAGGCACGCCACGCCTTGGATCGGGTAGAGATGGCCAACAAACTTCACGACTCCGCCGGGAAGCTTTCCGGCGGTCAGCAGCAACGGGTCGCCATTGCCAGGGCGCTGGTACAAAAACCCTTGCTGATCCTGGCGGACGAGCCCGTGGCTTCCCTCGACCCTCGCATGGCGAGACAGGTGCTCGAACTCCTCTGCAAGCTGGCCGAGGATGATGGTGTTGCGCTGCTATGCACCCTGCACCAGCCGGAACTGGCACGGGAATATTTTCCCCGGACACTAGAAATGCGTGACGGGAAGCTGACGACGGACTCCGCCGGGCAAGCCCCGGTTGCGCCGACGCGCTCAGCCGGCGAAGCACCCGCCTGGACTCCCGGCAATGCCTAAGACGTCGCCGTAGGGAAGCCGACAATGTCCGACTGGAGCAATGCCTGGAGTACCCTGGTCAGCTTTTTCCCGCCCGACCTGTCGCTGACCTACCTCTGGGCGCTCAGGGGTCCTGTCCTGGAATCCCTGGGCATGACGGTTGGCGCCATGGTGCTGGCCTATGTATTGAGCCTGCCGATCGGCCTGTACCTGGGCATGCGCGGGCCGGGGTCACGCCCCATCCTGTGGTTACTGACAAGCCTGCGGGCGATCCCGGACCTGACCCTGGCGATCTTTTGCGTCATCGCATTCGGTATCGGTCCAGGCGCCGGTCTGCTGGCGCTGGCGATCTTCTATGCGGCCGCTTTGGGCAAGGTGCTGGCCGACCTGTTCCAGACGGCGGCCAGGGGCCCTATGGCCGCTCTGCGCGCCACCGGTGCCTCTCGTGCCCAGGTGGCGCTCTACGGTCTGCTGCCGCTCAAGCTCAGCGACGTCATCACCTACGGCTCCTACGAGTTCGAATGTGCCGTACGTTCATCCGTCATCGTCGGCGCTGTCGGTGGGGGCGGCCTCGGCGCTGAACTGGTGGGCTCCCTCAATGCGTTCGACTTCCAGCGTTCGGCGACCATCGTCCTGATCCTGGTCCTGATGGTCGCCCTGATCGATTTTGCCGCCTTCCATTTCCGGCGGCGGCCCCGCTGGGTGGCCATTCTGATACCGTTCGGCGCCTATGCGCTCTATGCCCTCTGGCCTCACAACATTACGCTGGTGCATGCGGCACACACCATTGCCGGCATGTTCCCGCCGACACTGCCTGCCAAGGCCTGGGCGACGCTGCCGACACTGCTGCTGGAAACGGTCGAAATGGCGGTTTTCGGCACCCTTCTGGCCGTCGCCCTCGCCATCCCCCTCGGCATGCTGGCCGCTCGCAACCTGACGCCCTTCTGGCTGGCGATCCCGGTACGACGCGCCCTGGAGGTCCTGCGCGCCATTCCGGAAGTGGTCTGGGGGCTGATCCTGGTCGCCATCGCGGGGATTGGGCCGGTTGCCGGCATCTGGGCGCTGGGCCTGCATTCAGCCGGGTGCCTGGGGCGTCTGTTCGCCGAATCGTTCGAGAATGTGCCGGTTGCGCCAGTCAATGCCATCGCCTCAACCGGTGCCTCGCGCCTGTCCATCGCCACCTATGCCACCTTCCCCCTGGCCATTGGACCGCTGGCCATCCACGGCCTGTTCCGGTTGGAGTGGAATATGCGCCAGGCCACCGTGGTCGGCATGATCGGCGCTGGCGGTATCGGGCAGGCACTTTATGAAGCCCAGCAGCTCTTTTTCTACCCGCGAATGATGGCCTATCTCATCATCACCTGGCTGGTCGTTCTGCTCGTCGACGCCCTCAGTCAGCACACCCGGCGGCGACTGGACGGCGCCCATTTGGCCATCGAGGAGCGCGTGCATTGAGCAACAGCCTGCCCGATGACCCCATTCGCCCGACAGCTTGTGTGAACATTCGTTAGCGTTCTATCTTTGTCAGTTATGGGCGCCGGGAATCGGACACAATCCTGTCGTTTTGTATTCCCGACGGGAATGCCAATAGGAGATGAACATCATGCGTTTGGCCATGTTCCACCGCGACGGAAACAAAGGCATAGCGGCAGCGGAAAATCAGGAGTTTCGGGGCATAACCGAGGATCATCCGGAATACCCCGGCAGTCTGGACCGGCTCCTGGCACAGGGCAGCGACCTGAATGCCGTCGCCAAGCGCCTGCTCGCCGGCGCGCCAGTCATCGACCTCGACAGCGTTACCCTGCTGCCGCCGTTACAGGCCCCAGGCAAGATCCTGTGCATCGGCCTCAACTATGCAGATCACTCGGCGGAAGCCGGTTTCGACGCTCCGGCATATCCGACGGTGTTCACCCGCTTTACCTCAACCCTCGTCGCCCATAAGGCGCCGCTGGTGCGGCCGGCGCAGTCTGAACAGTTCGATTATGAAGGCGAAATGGTCGCCGTGATCGGCCGCGGCGGTCGTTATATCCAGCAAGACCGGGCGCTGGACCACGTAGCCGCCTACTCGATCTTCAACGATGTCTCGGTTCGTGATTATCAGTTCAAGTCGCCGCAATGGACCATGGGCAAGAACTTCGATCACACCGGCGCTTTCGGCCCCTGGCTGGTTACAGCGGAAAGCCTGCCGAAAGGCGCCCGCGGCCTGCGCCTGCAGACCCGGCTCAACGGCGACGTGGTGCAGGATGCCATGACCGACGACATGATTTTCGATGTCGCCACGCTGGTGTCCCTGATCAGCGAGGTCATGACGCTGGAAGCCGGCGACATCATCGTTACCGGCACACCGTCCGGCGTTGGTATGGCTCGAAAACCGCCACTCTATATGAAGGCAGGTGATCGCTGCGAAGTCGACATCGAAGGCATTGGCGTACTATCCAACACTGTCAGCGACGAACAGCGCTGATCCGAAGCTTCCCGGCCGGAGCCGTCTACGACTAAAGGTTGTTAACCTAAAGTGGAAAAATTCCCCCACCCGACTAATAGTTAAAGACCGCTGACGTTATTGGTTGTCCGGGTGCGCGTTGCCTGGACACCTGCGCCATGTCTGCAAATATGCAATGACAGGCTATCCTGCAAGTATCCGGTCAAAAAAACAAAGACAGGAAAACATCTACCATGACCCTCTTCAAAAGCCGGGCCTTTACCATCCAGGGTAAGGTGATCGCGCTCTTCGCGCTTATGATCGCTATTTCGGTAGCTTCCTCGATTCTGGTTGTTAAACGCATCCACGAAATTTCATCCAGTGTCGACCGACAGGAAGTCAGCATCGACCAGCAGACCCAGGCCACGAAACAGCAGGGTATGCTGATCAAGCAGCAACAACTGGCCGAGAAGCACCAACTGGAAATCCAACAGGCACAGTTCGATCTGAGCACACTGCAATACTGGTATTTTCAGGCCGCCCTCACGGGAGACCCCAACTCCCTGCAAAGTGCACAGCAGAGCTACGATGCGTTTTCCAAGAAGCTGGACCGTATCGCCAGTATCGATCCCACACAGGCGGATGCCATCAAGGAGGCCCATGGCATTCTCCAGCAGTACCAGGAAGTGGCAGGGAAGATGTATAAGCTGTTCAACACCGGCATGATCGATGCCGGTCGCAGCGTCGCCAAAAACGTCCGAACCCAATCGCTGCGGATCGCGGTAGTACTGACCTCCATCAGCATGCAATATCGCCAACAGGCGGACGCCGCCGCCGCGGGCATCCTGAAGGCCAGCGGACAGGTCAGAACATCGGGCACAGACGTCAAACAGCGGGTCGACGATATCCGTGGCGCCATCAGCGAAGCCGCAAACTCCAGCTATGGCATGATGATTGTGCTGGTGATCGTTGCCGTATTGCTGGGTGCGGCCTTCCTGCGCTCTGTGCGCCAGCCTATCCGTCAGGTCGGTAGTCGTATCCGTCTTATCGAGGAAAATAACGACCTGACCAGCACCCTGGAATACCAGCGCAAGGATGAACTCCAGGAGATTACCCGCGCCTTCGACAGCATGCTGAGCAAGTTCCGCGACTTGATGCGTGGGCTCGGCGATTCTGTCCGCGTCCTGGGCGAGGTCGCCGATACCGGCGAGCAAAACAGCCGCTCACTGGGAGAGCAGGTTCAGCGCCAGCAGGCGGAAACGTCCCAGGTGGCGACAGCGACCAACCAGATGACAGCCACCGCCGTGGGCATCCGCGAGAGCACCGACAGCGCCGCGCAACTGGCCCAGCAGGTCAGCGCGCTGACACACAGCGGGCAGGAAGCCGCCCAGGATTCCACCACTGCCATATCCCAGCTGACTAAGCGCATCGAAACCGCCAGCACCGTCATCCATGAATTGGCACAACGCACGGAGTCCATCGGCAGCGTACTCGACGTGATCCGGGGGATCTCCGAGCAGACCAACCTGCTGGCACTCAACGCCGCTATCGAGGCTGCCCGCGCCGGCGAATCGGGTCGCGGTTTTGCGGTGGTTGCCGATGAGGTTCGCAGCCTGGCACAACGTACCGGGGATTCCACCGGCGAAATCCAGGATGTCGTCACCAGCCTGCAAGCCGATGCCAAGCGCGCCGTGGAGCAAATCAGCCAGAGCCTCGACGACAGTCGTTCAACCGTGGTCAGTATCGAGCGCTGCGGACAGGCCCTGAAGGACATCAATGGGGCGGCCAAGCAGATGCGCGAACTCAACCACCAGGTTGCCGAAGCCATGGCCGAGCAGAGCGAGGCGGTTCAGAGCATCGACCAGAATCTGGTCAACCTCAGCCAGCAAATCGACCAGATCGGACATCGCGCCGAAGAAGCCGGCGAGATGACTCGGCGGCTGTCCAGCGCCAGCAGCGAACTCCAAAGCGCTATTGGCCGTTTCCGCTACTAAGTTTCCGTTTTCAGGCCCATACCGTCGGCGACGATCAGGTCGCCGGCGCCTTTTCTTCTCCTTCGCGTCCCAAGATTTCGCTTGGCGAAATACAATTCCAAATCCTTGACTCACTATCCCGGACATGCCAGATTCAGGCCTTGCTTCGGTGTGAGATCGACGCTGCCCTCGCACCCAGCCCCACCGTCCATTTCCTGATAAGGAGAGGCCCATGTTCGAGTTCAGCGACCGCACCAATGCGCTCCGCGAAAAACTGCTGCGTTTTATGGACACCTATATCTACCCTAATGAAAGCGTTTTTGACGCGCAGCACCAGGCCCAGACCGACCACTGGACGCCGCCGCCCATCCTGGAAGAACTCAAGGCCCGCGCCCGGGAAGAAGGCCTGTGGAACCTGTTCATGCCCCACAACGAGTTCGGTGCCGGTCTGACCAACTTCGAATATGCGCCCTTGTGCGAAATCATGGGCCGCTCTCACCTCGCACCGGAAGTATTCAACTGCGCCGCCCCCGACACCGGCAACATGGAAGTCCTCGCCCAATACGGCACCAAGGAACAGCAGGATCAATGGTTGAAGCCGTTGCTCAATGGCGAGATCCGCTCCTGCTTCTCCATGACGGAACCGGGCGTTGCCTCCTCCGATGCCACCAATATCGAGTGCGAAATCCGTCGCGACGGCGATCACTACATCGTCAACGGCCGCAAGTGGTGGTCCTCCGGCGGCAACGACAGCCGTTGCAAGATCGCCATCGTCATGGGCAAGACCGATCCCGACGCACCCAAGCACCAGCAGCAGTCCATGATCCTGGTGCCGCTCGATGCGCCCGGGGTCAAGATCGAACGACACCTGTCGGTTTTCGGCTACGACCACGCTCCGCACGGCCATGCCGAAATCCTCTATGACAATGTTCGCGTGCCGGCGAGCAACCTGTTGTTGGGTGAGGGTCGCGGATTCGAAATCGCACAAGGCCGCCTGGGGCCGGGCCGGATCCATCATTGCATGCGCTTGATCGGCGTTGCCGAAAGGGCATTGGAGTCGATGTGCAAACGGGCCAACGAACGCGTTGCCTTTGGGGGACCGATTGCAGAACTGGGCGGACTGCGTCAGGACATTGCCCGTTCCCGCTGCGAAATCGATCAGGCCCGCCTGCTGACGTTGCATGCTGCCGACCGCATGGACAAGGTGGGTAACAAGGTGGCCCGCCGCGAAATCGCCATGATCAAGGTGGTTGCGCCCGCCATGGCCTGCCGCATCCTCGACCGCGCCATCCAGGTTCACGGTGCCGCCGGTGTATCGCAGGACACTTTCCTGGCCGCCGCCTATGCCAACTCGCGGACCTTGCGTCTGGCTGACGGTCCGGACGAGGTGCACCGCGAAACCCTGGCCAAACTCGAGTTACGCGCCCATCAGTAGACGGGAAACGCCGTCGCCTATGGACCCTCGACAATAACAATTTGAGTGGGAGACGCAAGATGTTCGATCTCAAGGACAAGGTGGCGATCGTCACCGGCTCCACCCGCGGTATCGGACGCGCCATCGCCGAACACCTGGCCCGGGCCGGTGCCAAGGTTGTCATATCCAGCCGCAAGGCGGATGCTTGTGAGCGAGTTGCTGGCGAACTGGCAGCGGAAGGGCTGACAGTGATGGCCGTGCCCTGTCATGTGGGTTACAAGGAGCAGCTGCATCATCTGGTGGATGCCACCCTCGAAAAATGGGGGCGCCTGGATATCCTGGTGTGCAACGCTGCCACCAACCCGGTCTACGGCCCCATCGCCGACATGACCGACGAAGCCTACGACAAGATCATGAATACCAACGTGCGCAGCACCTTCTGGCTGTGCAACCGGGCCCTGCCGGAAATCGCCCGGCAGGGAGGGGGATCGGTGATCCTGCTGTCGAGTATCGCCGGCCTGCACGGCAACGATGTCATCGGCATCTATGGTGTGTCCAAGGCTGCTGAAGCAGGCTTGGCCCGCCATCTGGCAGTGGAGTGGGGGCCTAGGGGCGTTCGTATCAACGCCATTGCCCCCGGACTGATCGAGACCGACTTCGCCAAGGCGTTACTCGAGAACCCCGACTGGCGGGATCGTGCCGAGCAGAACACACCATTGCGCCGTATTGGCCAACCGGACGATATCGCCGGCGTAGCCCTGTTCCTGGCAAGCGACGCCAGCGCCTACGTGACCGGCCAGGTGATTGTGGCCGACGGTGGCGAAACCATCTCGTAAGGGGGAAGTCATGCCTGATCTGGTGGATGTGTTACCGGCACACCGTTTCGATACCGAGGCCCTGCAGACCTACCTGCAGGATCGCCTGCCGGGTTGCGAAGAGGGGGTACAGCTCCGCCAGTTTCAGGGCGGCCAGTCCAATCCGACCTTTCTGCTGGAAGCCGGCGGTCACCGCTATGTGCTACGCAAGAAGCCACCGGGCAACCTGCTGCCATCGGCCCACCAGATCGAGCGTGAATACCGGGTGATCAGCGCCCTGGCGGACACCGAGGTGCCGGTCCCCCGCGCCCGCCTGCTGTGCGAGGACAGCGAGGTGATCGGCACCCCCTTCTATGTCATGGACTATGTGGAAGGTCGCGTCTGCCCCCACCCCGAGCTGGCGGAGATTGAAAGCCACCAGCGGCGTCCGGTCTATATGGCCATGGCCGACACGCTTGCCCGCCTGCATCAGGTCGACTGGCGTGCCGTTGGTCTGGACGACTTCGGGCGCCCAGAACATTATGTCGCCCGCCAGATAAAACGCTGGGGCGGTCAGTACGAAGCCTCCAGGACCGACGAAATTCCGGCCATGGAACGCCTGATACGCTGGCTCCCCGACAACATTCCCGAAGAGGAGGAGACCACCATCGCCCACGGCGACTTCCGCCTCGGCAACCTGTTGCTGCATCCGGAACAACCAACCGTGGTCGCCGTTCTCGATTGGGAGCTGTCGACCCTGGGCCACCCGCTGGCCGATCTTGCCTACTGTTGCATGCCCTATCATCTGCCCACCGGCATCGAAGGCATCCGCGGACTTATCGGCCAGGACCTGACGGCGCTGGACATTCCCGGCGAATCCGAGTTTTTGCAAGCCTACTGCCAACGTACGGGACGCCAGGACATTCCACACTGGCATTTCTATTTGGCCTTTTCCCTGTTCCGCATCGCGGCCATCCTGCAGGGCGTCTATGCCCGGGCCCTGCAGGGCAACGCCAGTAATCGCGACGCCCTGGACGTCGGACGTCGCGCCGGTCTGCTGGCTGAGGTAGGCTGGTCGCTGGCACAAAGCGGTTGACCATCGCACCGATCCGAATACGAGGAGTTCCCCAGTGACGCAGTCCAGCCCCAACGGCAAACCCATTGGCCGCATACTCATCACCAACGACGACGGCATCCGCGGCGAAGGCCTGACGATTCTCGAAGACGTTGCCAGGACGCTCTCGGACGATGTCTGGGTGGTCGCCCCGGAGTCGGATCAGAGCGGCACCTCCCACAGTGTCAGCCTGCACCAGCCCCTGCGCCTCTATTCCTCGGACGACCGTCACCATGCCGTGTCCGGTACCCCCAGCGATTGTGTGCTGATGGCGGTGGAACACCTGATGCGGGACCGGCGCCCCGACCTGATTCTGTCCGGTATCAATCGCGGCGCCAACCTGAGCGATGCCGTCGGCTATTCGGGCACCGTCGGCGCCGCCATGACCGGCCTCCTACTGGGCATTCCTTCGATCGCCCTGAGCCAGGCGTTCCGGGACGGCGATGCCATTCAGTGGTCGACCTCGTCGCAACTGGCGCCACCGCTGCTGTACGAACTGAGCCGGCGCGGCTGGCCTGACGACGTCTGCCTGAATATCAATTTCCCCGACATTCCCTCCCACGACGTTGCTGGCGTGCGCTTCTGCCGCCCTGCGCGAGGCGGTATTTCCGGCGTCGAGGTTGACGCCCGCCGCGACAGCCGCGATCAACCCTACTACTGGCTCGGCTTCCGCCATGCGGCCTCGGACGTCAAGGTCCCAGGCAGCGACGTGGATACGTTGCGCCAGGGCTTTGTCGCCATCAGCCCCCTGCATTTCGAGCGCAGTATCGATACCCATTGGGCAGAACTGGCCGAGGACCTGTCAGGCACGATTCGCGGTCAGTGAAGGAAAGGGACGGCGTTCAATGCCCCACTGAACGCGAAAACAGGTTGATGATTGCCACCCCGGCGATGATCAACCCCATACCCAGAACGGCAGGCCAATCCGGTATTTCCCGATAGAACAGCACGCCAACCAGGGTCACCAGGACGATGCCCAGCCCTGCCCAGATGGCATAGGTGATGCCGACAGGGAGCGTCTTCAGCACCTGTCCCAGGCAAAAGAACGCTAATCCATAACCAACAACGACGATCAGGCTGGGCCACAACCGGCTGAACCCCTCGGAGGCCTTGAGGGCGCTGGTTGCAGCGACTTCGGCAACAATCGCAACGGCAAGATAGAGATAGGCCATGCTACTCCCCGGCACAGGACATCTTGGTGGCCGGAAGATCATCCGTCTCCCGGCGCATACAGCAACTCAGGTGGAATAGGGCAGGGTAACAACGGAACGGTTAGGGCGGAAACCGCTGAAACATATCGTGAACGATTTCGTTGATGCGATCGGTCCGTTCCTTGGGCGACATATTTTCGTTCAGATACCGGCGCCCGGCGGCCTTCCAGACCGACTGGTGAGACTTGCCATCCACCATTTCGACAACCAGTTTTCCTTCTTTACGCTCCTGTATCGGCGGTGTGGTCGCCATACCGAAGCCCAGTGGATCGTGGAAGGTTCCGAAGCCGAATCCCCATCCGGTGGTATCCAGGCTTTTTTCCTCTTCGATCCGATAGTGGACGATCAGCGAGGCATCGGCAACGGCGACCGGCTTGAGCCCCTTGAGCTGCAGAGCGCGGTTGATCGCCGCCTCGATACGCCGTCCATCCAGGGTCTGGTACTGGGAAGCCTTGTCCGGTGCGGCAAAGGCGTAGGTCCTATAACCAGCGAAAGACACAGCGTTATCGTAATCGATGGTCACGGGACTGGCGCAGCCCGCAAGCAACAAAGCCAGAAGCAAGATCACACGCATACCGCACCTCCTCTGCCCGGCGTCACCGGATTGACCACGACAGCGTAACGCGAATTAGCCCCTACGCCCATGACCGACATTATGCCCGTTCGGCGTTATCGATCGTAAGACGGGCAATATCGTCGAGCAGACGCGCCGGCAGGTCGTGGCCCATGCCCCGCAGCCAGTTGAGGTCGGCGGTGGGAATCAGGTGATTAAGGCGACGCGCGGCGGCAGGTCGCACCAATGGGTCGGCATCGCCATGGATGATTCGCGTCGGTACGCGGATCGTCCGGGTCAGCGGCTCAAGGCTACCGGTCGCCAGGATACCTCTCATCTGACGCAGGATACCCCAAGGGCGATAGCTGCGACGGTAATCCGATGTAATCCGTTCACGGACCTCCGCTTCAGACGCCGGATAAGCGGGACTCTGCACGGTGCGCCAGAAATTGAGGCCACGCTGAACCACGGCCGCTTCATGATGCCCCTGCACACCACCGCCCTGAAGGTGCCAGATGACACGTGGGTCCGGCAGTGGTGTGCGCGGACTGTTGGTGGAGGTCATTATCAGGGTCAGGCTCCGTACCCGCTCGGCGGCGGTTGCCCCCAGCACCTGAGCGATCATGCCGCCCATGGAAACACCCACCACGTGTGCGCTGTCGATCTCCAGGGCGTCGAGCAGTCCGATCGCATCCGCCGCCATATCATGCAACGTATAGGGCGCCGGTACCGACAAGCCAAGCTTGTATCGCAGCATGGCCGCATAGGGGGAGCCTTCGATACGCGCCTTGATCTCCTCGGACCGCCCAATATCCCGGTTATCGAACCGGATGACGCGGAATCCTGCCGCCACGTAGGCTTGCAGCAGCGCATCGGGCCACAGGGTCATCTGGGACGCCAGACCCATAATCAGCAGCAACGGTTCGCCACCGGGATCGCCCATTTCCTGGACACAAAGCTGAATGCCGTTAGCCGACACCAGCCGTTCGTCTTCCGACAACCCGACACCGGGTTCAGTGACTGCATTCATCGAGTCTGTCCTTCTCATTCGTCAGGCAGAAAACGTAGCCAGCTTATCATTGCCCGGCCGCACGCAGCAGCTTTGCAGGTCACAAACTCAAGCGAACGCCGCATCGACGTTATACCGCATTATTTCGACATCCGGCAGACACTTTTGAGTACGTCTCCGGCAAACGATTTCGACGGCCTGAAACACCTTTTCCAAGACAGGGCGGCCGCATGAAGTTGATCTGCATCATGAAATAAGGCCGCGCAGCGGAGTGGAGAACCCTGCTGACCGACAATCGTTGACCGGCATCAATACGTGCCAGCCGTAATACACCGACCATAAACGGTGTCGTGATAGCCAATCCATGGGACATCACAACTCATAAAATATTAGTGGGAGCTTCACCATGACCGTCATTCACCGACTCCGTCTGTGGCTGGGATGCTTCAGTCTGTTAGGACTGCTCATCACGACCACCAATGTCCAAGCCATTCCAGCGTTTGCGCGACAAACCGATCTCCCCTGTACCGCGTGCCATAACGGTAACTTTCCGGCCCTGAACAGCTTCGGGCGCCAGTTCAAATTGAGCGGCTATGTGCTGTCCGCCATCAACAAGGTGACGCAGACATCCAGTGCGACCTCATCCAGCCAGCTGTCCCTGGTCGGTATTCCGCCCATGTCCGCGATGGTGCAGGTTTCGTCGACGCACAACAGCAAGTCGCAGCCGAACCAGCAGAACAACGATGTCCAGTTTCCCGATCAGCTGAGCCTGTTCTTCGGCGGCAGTGTCACGCCGGATATCGGCCTCTTCGTACAGCTCACCCATTCCCAGGGTGACGCGGGCTTCACCATGGACAACGCCGACGTCCGCATGGCCCAGTCCACCACCCTCGGAGAGGATCACAGCCTGACCTACGGCGTCGACCTCAACAATAATCCGACCGTGGAAGACCTCTGGAACAGCACGCCGGTCTGGAGCTTTCCGTGGGCCAGCTCCAGCGTCGCTCCCAGTGCCACCGCTGCACCCTTTATCGAGTCGCTCGGCCAGAATGTGGCAGGCCTGGGCACCTACGGCATGCTGGACAACACCTATTACGCGGACGTGGCCCTGTACCGCTCAGCCTTCGTCAACGGCACCGTGGGCAGCACCAACACCATCGACAACGCAGCCCCCTACTGGCGCCTGGCCTGGCAACATAACTTCGATAACAGCTACCTGATGATCGGCACCTACGGCATTTACGCGAAGGTCTATCCGCAAGCCCAGGCAACATCCTCGGGTAACGGTATCGGGGGCCCGACTTCGCGTTACTTCGACCGGGCGGTGGACTTCCAATACGAAATGCCTTTCGCTGGTCCGAATAACTCGCTGATCGTCCATGGCAACTATACCGACGAGGCTCGCACGGACCTCGATGGCAGCGGCAACTACTCGCAAGGTCAGGACGGACGCTGGAAAACCGGCCGGATCGACACCGAGTTCAATATTGACAGCCGCTGGCGCCCGGCGATCGCCTGGTTCAATACCACAACCGGTAACGACAACCTGAACAACAGCGGCTTTATCGGTGAGATCAGCGTCTTCCCCTGGGAAAACCTGGATCTTTCCATCCAGTACCGCGATTACACCAAGTTTGACGGCACGACCACGAAAGCCAGCGATAACAACTCGCTGTACCTGCTCGCCTGGCTCGTCATCTGATCCCCGTACTTGGCCGGGAAACCAGGTTGCTCCGGTTTCCCGGTCTTTTTTTAGCACCACAACGGGGTTTAACGGTAAAGTAGGGACTTGCTTACCAACAGGTCCTCTATGTCACTGACGCTCTATGCGCTGGGTGTCGCAGTATTGCTCAGCGCCAGCTTCTTCTATCTGTTCGGTTATCGTTCCTGGCGGCGCCGACGTGTCATGGCCAAGCCCTTTCCGGCCGATTGGCAGACGATTCTCGACCGGGATGTCTGGGTCTATCGCCACCTTCCCGAACCCCTGCAGGCACGCTTGCGACCCCTGATTCAGGTTTTCCTCGACGAGAAGCGTTTTTACGGCTGCGCGGGCCTGACCGTGACAGACACCATGCGTGTCACCATTGCGGCAGAAGCCTGCCTGCTGATACTCAACCTGCCGCTGTCGTTCTATGATGATCTGCGAGCAATCCTTGTCTACCCGAGCGCTTACCGGGTGCCGGATATCCACCGTGAAGGTGAAGTGCTGTCAGAGAGCAGCGGCGTGCATCTGGGGGATTCCTGGCAACGGGGCAAGGTGATCCTGTCCTGGGAGGATGTCGTAGCGGGAGCCGGTCATCACCAGCATGGCCATAACGTGGCGATTCACGAATTCACGCACCAACTGGATCAGGCGGACGGCAGTGCGGACGGCGCGCCCATGCTGCGCAGCTCCAACGCCCTGCGGACCTGGAGTCAGGTGTTTTCAAAGGCCTTCGATAATCTGCAGAAAACCCTCGAACAGGGGCACAGTGAGTTGATCGACCCATACGGCGCCACAAACCCGGCAGAGTTCTTTGCGGTCGTTACCGAAACCTTTTTCGAGCGACCGCGGGCGCTGCATCGCGAACACCCCGCGCTGTATCGGCAACTGCAACAGTTCTTCGACCTGGACCCTTTGTCCTGGACCAGGGCCGGCGACTGATTACCCGTCTACCGGTCCAGCTTACGCAGGCGAACCTCCAGCTCTCGCACGATCTGCATATCGCCTTTCCCGCGCGCGGCATCCAGCCCCTGCACCCAAACCTTGCGTGCGTCGTCTTTCTGCCCCTGGTCCAGCAGCACTTTGCCTAACAGGCTCCACGCCGCGGAATAGCCGGGGTCCTGCGCGACAGCCGCCCGCAGGTGATCGATGGCCTCTTCGCCCCGGCCTTCGTCCGCCATCGCCTTGCCGAGCGTCATGCGAAGCATCGCGTTGTCCTGGCCCTTGGCCAGCATCGCTTCCAGTGCCTGGATCCGTGAATGCATTACCTATCTCCAACCTGCGCCGAACGCTGATACTCGCAAGGCACGAGGTTCCTCGCAACAGCCTCGCTCAAGTCATGGTTCAGGCTGCGGCGGTATCGTGAATGAGCCGCCTTCAAAACGCCCCTGAAAAGCGGTCACCGGTAACGGTACCGTCCAATCATACAGCGCCGCCGGTCGCCGGTAGTCGAATAGCTTCAGGTAGGAATAGTCGCCGGGCAGCTCCGTGCAGCGCTTGCATTCGGAACGGGCACTGGTTTTCAGGTCAACTTGCGTCGTCGCCGGTACCCCCTCGATCGTCTGGGGATAACGTCCACTGAGGATCACCCGCTTCAGGTCGACACCCGGTGCCACATGCAGTCGCCACAATGTGCGGTCGTAGGCGGAGAGTCCCAGCGTCAGCGGGCCCGCCGTATCCTTCACCTGGACATCGACGACATAGGTCACCTGATGCATCAGGATCGACATGCAGTCCGGATCCCGCGGATTCCAATTGCAGTAGTCGAAATCGTACCGGATCTTTTCCTCCGGTGTCGGCACACCCCGGAAGACACTCACCACGTAAAACCGCGGCTCGCCAGGCGCCGGTTGCCGATAGACATCGACAACCGGCTGCCATGCACAGGCCGTCAACAACAACGTCAGGCACAGGGTCAGTACACGCATGATCAACTCCTGGAACAGCGATCTCTGCCAAGTATCCTCCCGATCTGACATCATCGTCCATAAGGGCCCGAGCAGCCCAAGCGATCAGGGTGTTACCGGTGTGACGTTGACGCCGGGATCATGGGCAGGTCAAACCAGCAAAAGGTTGCATAAGCCGAAACCGCATCACTTCTGAAGCGGCGGCACCGTGAAATCGCCCAGTTGGAAGGCCCCCTGGAAGGAGGTCACGGGAATCGTCACAAAGTGGGCATAGAGCGCCGCCGGCTGGCGGTAGTTGAAGAGGTCGAAGTAGCGGAAGTCGCCGGGCAGGGTCCGGCAGAAGGCGCAATCCGATGCGACATCCGTATGGATATCGACCTCGATCCCTTCCGGTACGCCAGTGATCGTCTGCGGATAGCGTCCACTCAGGATCACCCGCTTCAACACCACGCCGGGCGCCAGCCTGAGATGCCACTCGGTACGGTCATAGGCGGAAAGGCCGAGCGTCACCGGCCCGCCCTTATCCGTCAGCATGACATCCACGGTGTAGACCGTCTGGTGCATGAAGGTGGGCATGCAATCCGGGTCGAAGAAATTGAAACAGCCGTCGTATTCGAGACTGCCCGGTACGTCCAACGGCGCATCACCCCGATAGACGCCCACCACATGAAACCGCGGCTCGCCAGGCGCCGGTGAGCGGTAGAGCACGCTGGTATTCTGTAGCCAGGCGCAGCCGCTCAATAGCCCCAAGGCCAGGATCACCGTCCAGAGGCGCAACTGCCTCCTATTCATGCCGCAAGGCCTCGATGGGGTCCAGTTTCGCCGCCCGGCGCGCGGGGAAATAACCGAATACAACACCGACCAGGGCCGAAAACAGGAAGGCGACAACAATCATCGGCACATTGATGATCAGCGGCACATTCAAGCCACGGGCCAGTCCCCAGGATGCCAGCAACGCCAATAGGATGCCGAACACGCCGCCCAGGGACGACAGGACCACCGACTCCACCAGAAACTGCAACAGGACTTCCCTGGCCATTGCGCCGATGGCCAGGCGGATGCCGATTTCCCGGGTACGCTCGGTCACGGACACCAACATGATATTCATGATGCCGATGCCGCCGACCAGCAGGCTCACCGCAGCTACTGCGCCCAGCAACGCCGTCAGCACTCCCATGGTGCTGTTGAAGGCATCTGCAACTTCCTTCATGTCGCGCACCTGGAAATCGTCGTCCTCGTTCGCGCCGATATGGCGGCGCTCCTGCAGGAGGCGATCGATATCCGCCTTTACCTTGGCGGTCGACACGCCATCGCGCGCCGACACCTGAATCATCGAGACGTCCTGGTTTCCCGCCACCCTTCGCCAAAAGGTACGCAGGGGAATCACCACAAGGTCGTCCTGATCGATCCCCATCGCGCCCTGTCCCTTGGATTGCAGCAAACCGATCACCGTACAGCTGAACTTGCCCAGACGGATATCCACACCCATTGGATCCTGCGCACCGAACAGTTCCGTCCTGACCGTTGACCCGATCACGCAGACCGCCTTACCTGACGCCAGTTCGGCGTCGCTAAAATCGCGGCCTTCCTCAAAAGTCCAGTTACGGACCGAGAAAAAGGCGTTGTCGGTACCCAGCACCGTGGTGGCATGATTCAGGTTACCGAAGATCGCCTTCATGGAGCTGGAGGCCGACGGCGCTGCAGCTGCAATACCGTAGACGTCGCGGCGAATGGCCTCCAGGTCCTTGTATTTGAAGGGTGGAGCGACCGAGCTTTCACCCGGCCCCACGCGCTGGCCGGGCCGCACGATCAGCAGGTTGGTACCCAGGCTGGTAATCTGGTTGGACACCTTGGCCGTGGCGCCGCCACCGAGATTGACCATCGCGATGACCGCCGCCACACCGATGACGATCCCCAGGACAGTCAGTACCGAGCGCATGACGTTTCGCCGGATGGCCCGCAGGGCCAGTAGCAGGGCATTCCACCACATCAGCTGTCGCCTCCCTCGCCGGTGTCGATCAATCCGTCACGAAAGCGCACGATGCGCTGTGCGTACTCCGCCATATCCGGCTCATGGGTTACCATCACCACGGTGATGCCCATCTCGCGATTGAAGCGTGCCAGCAACTCCATGATCTCGATACTGCGCACCGAATCCAGGTTCCCGGTCGGTTCGTCCGCCAGCAGGACGCTGGGCCGGGTAACGATGGCCCGGGCAATGGCGACCCGCTGTTGCTGTCCACCCGACAACTCGTTGGATTTGTGCCTTGCCCATTCGCTCAGCCCGACATCCTCCAGCGCCTGCATCGCCATCCTGTGACGCTCCGCCGCAGGAGTGCCCCGATAGATCAGCGGCAGCTCGACGTTTTCCAGCGCCGAAGTCCGCGCCAGCAAATTGAACCCCTGAAAAACAAACCCCAGGAAGTGACGGCGCAGCCGCGCCCGCTGATTGCGGTCCAGCCCGCCCACTTCCACACCCCGGAAGCGGTATTCGCCGGCGGTCGCCGAATCCAGGCAGCCCAGGATGTTCATACAGGTCGATTTGCCCGAGCCGCTGGGGCCCATCATGGCGACAAATTCACCCTCGTTGATGTCGAGGTCGATTCCCCGCAACGCCTGCATGGCTGCCTGCCCCATCCCGTAGACCTTGGTGATGCCGCGCAACGCCAACACCGGTACCGTTTCGGTCATACCGATCTCCGCCTCAGCGCTTCTTGGCTTTTGCCGTTGTCGTATCGACCAACAGCGCCATATCGGGCTTCACCTGGTCCGATGTAACGGCGGTATAGCGACCATCGCTCAATCCCGTCTTCAGCGTCAGCGCCACCGGCTTGCCATCCCGCAGGACCCACACCCGGTCACGCACCGGCACCGCTGTCGAATTCTGGGTATCGGCCATCGCCTGAGCGCTGTTGGCTTCCTGTGCCACCACCGCCGGCGGTGTGAAACGCAGCGCGGCATTGGGCACCAGCAACGCATCCTTGGCATGCGCCACTTCGATATCCGCCGTTGCGGTCATACCCGGCCGCAGCAGACCCTCGCTGTTATCCACCGCCAGGATGGTCTGGTAGGTCACGACGCCGTCGACCGTTTCCGGCGAATAGCGCACCTGGGTGATGGTCGCGTGGAAGACATGCTTCGGATACGCATCCACAGTGAAGGTGGCCTCCTGACCATCTTTGACCTGCCCCACGTCCGCCTCGTCCACCGCCACCTGCAGCTCCATCTGCGCCAGGTTTTCCGCGATCACGAACAGGACCGGCGTCTGCAGGGCCGCTGCCACGGTCTGCCCCGGTTCCACCTTGCGCTGAAGGATGATGCCGTCGATCGGCGAATGAATAACCGCTTTAGACAACGCCGTCCGGTTCGCATCCAACTGACTCTTGGCCTGCGCTACCTGCGCCCGCGCAATCAGCAGCTGCGCCTGCGCCCTGGCATAGGCCGCCTGACTGGTATCGATCTGATTCTGGGAGTTGTACCCCCGCTTGAGCAGATCCTGCGCCCGCTGCAGCTGTTGCCGGGTCTCGGTCAAGGTTGCCTGAGCCTGAGCAACCTGCGCATTGGCCAGTTGCAGCGCGGCTTCCGACTGCCGTACCTGGGCCTGGAGTTGATCGGTATCCAGCGTCGCCAGCACCTGTCCGGCCTTCACCCGCTGGTTGTAATCCGCGTCGACGGTCCTCACGGTGCCCGACACCTCGGTGCCCACCTCCACCTCGTTGACCGGCTGCAACGACCCCGTTGCCTGCACCGTCACCGTCAGGTTTCCCTGCTTGGCGGGCTGGGTCACGTACTGCACGGTCTGCTCGTGATCCTGCCGCCACCAATACAGGCCGCCGCCGATCACCGCGACCAGTAACAACAGCACGATCAGGCGGCGCGCCCAGTGGGAGCCACGATGCTGCCCGGCACCCAGAATCTTTTCGATATCAGAAGACGAAGGACTCTCAGCCATCAAAAATATCCACCGTGAAAAATATCCAATACACACAGCCAGGTGTGCTCGCCGCCAAGGGCCCAACCACCGGGATCTCGCCCTAGTCTATGCACTGCTGACCCAACAATCCCAAACCTGGATCAAGAACGCCCGATAAGACTGGCTGTCCAGGCTCAATGCCCAGACCGGCGCTTGGTTCCCCGCTGCGCCGGGGCATTCCAGGGGTCCTCCGGCCAGGGATGTTTGGGGTAACGTCCCCGCAATTCCTTACGCACCTGGGGGTATCCCTGGACCCAGAAACTGGCCAGATCCCGCGTCACCGCCACCGGCCGCCGGGCCGGCGACAACAGGTGAATCTGCAAAGCCACCCGCCCATCCGCTATCCGCGGACTTTCTCCCAATCCGAACATCTCTTGCAATTTAACGGCCAGGACCGGCCCCTGATCCGCCAGATAGTCGATCGCGATACGCGACCCGCTGGGCACCTCGATATGGCTGGGTGCCGCCTGCGCCAGGCGCTGCTGCGCCGGGTAATCAAGCAGGGCCGACAGCGCCGCCTGCAAGGGCATCTTCGCCACCTGATCCAGGCGCGTCATACCGGCCAGAAAGGGCCCGGCCCAGCTTTCCAGGGTTTCCATCAGAGCCTGGTCACCGACATCCGGCCATTGGTCCGGTTCCAGCGACCGCATCAGCATAACCCGCGCCTGCCACTGCCGCACAGCCGGCTCCCAGGGCAGCGCCTCCGCACCCATGGACTGCAGAGCTTCCAGAAGAACCGCCAACACCTGTTCCGGAGCCGGTTGGGGTAAGGGCTTTTCCTCCAGCACCAAGGCGCCCAACTCCCGCCGCCGGCTTGCACGCACCGATCGCGTCGAGCCGTCCCAGGACAACAGATCCCGTTCACGGATGCGTTCTGCCTGGGTCGCTTCGATACCCGCGATATCAACCACCGCCGCCAGAAAGACCCGAGCTTCCCGCGCCTGACCGTCCAATTCAGCCACAACCAGCCAAGGTGCATCGCCCAGCGGGTCGTCATCCGCCAACACGGCCCCGCGACCATTGGCCAGCCGGTAACGTGGCGCCTTGCCGGGGCGCCGCTGGGCTATTCGATCCGGGTAGGCCAGCGCCAACAGTTCACCGAGGGTCCCCACGTTTTCTATTGTCTCATCCCGGCGGTCCGCGCCCAGGCGACGGGCCATATCCCGTATCTGCCGTAAGCGGCCGGCACCGCCAGGCAATGTCATCTCCCCACGCAGCGCCAGTAGCCGGTGATGCAGGTCCGCGCCGCGGCCGGGTCCCAACAGATCCCGCTCGCTCAACAACGCGGCAAGTTCCGCCGCCAGACGGGGAAAACCCAGCGCCCGGCCACGCACCACCAGATGGGCGAGGCGAGGTGGCAGACCAACGCCCAGCATCGCCCGACCGTGATCGGTAATACGACCCTCGCCATCCAGCGCTTCCAGTTCGCGCAGCAATTCCGCCCCCTGCTGCCAGGCCGCCGCCGGCGGCGGGTCGAGCCAGATCAGGTCGTCCGGTGCGCGCGTGCCCCACTGGGCCAGTTCCAGCACCAGGGAGGACAGATCGGAGACCCGGATTTCCGGCGGCGTAAAAGGCGCCAGCCCCTGCTGCTCCGATTCGCTCCAGAGCCGATAGCATACCCCCGGCCCCAGGCGTCCAGCCCGGCCTTTTCGCTGTTCCGCCGCGGCGGCCGATACCCGGCTGGTGGTCAGGCGGGTCATACCGGCATTGGGATCGAACTGGGGACCGCGCTGCCAACCGGCGTCGATGACCACCTCGATACCGTCGATGGTCAAACTGGTCTCGGCAATCGCTGTCGCCAATACAATTTTCCGGTGACCGGCCGGCGACGGCGCAATCGCCAGGTCCTGGGCCTCGCCCGGCAGGTCACCGTAAAGGGGCGCCACCACGACGTGATCGGGCAGGGCGCCTTGCAGCGCATCGAGCGTTGCCCGAATCTCCCGCACGCCCGGCAAGAACACCAGCAGAGAGCCCCTGTGCGCCGCCAGCGCTTCCTGGATAACCGACAATAAACGGTCCTGCCAACGCTGCTGGCGAGCCGGCGGCCGATAGTGCACCGCCACGGGATACTGGCGACCTTCGCTGGTCAGGATCGGGGCCTGGTCGAGAAGCTGCGCGACGGCAACGCTGTCCAGCGTTGCCGACATCACGATCAGCCTCAGGTCTTCCCGCAAGGCCTGCTGACTCTCACGCAACAGCGCCAGCCCCAAATCCGCCTGCAGGGACCGTTCGTGAAACTCGTCGAACAACACCGCACCGTAGCCACTGAGTTCCGGGTCGCTCTGCAGCAGGCGTGTCAGTATGCCTTCAGTCACCACTTCAATGCGGGTCTCTCGCGACACCTTACTGTCCAACCGGGTCCGGTAACCCACGGTCTTTCCCACCGCCTCGCCCCGAGCCGACGCCATAAAACGCGCGGCCGCACGAGCTGCCAGGCGGCGCGGCTCCAGCATCAGGATACGCTGCCCGCCCAACCAGTTCGCGCCGAGGAGGGCCGGCGGCACCCGCGTGGTCTTGCCGGCACCGGGCGGCGCCTGCAACACCACCGTCGCATGGTCGCTCAGGGTCGTCAGCAGAGAGGGCAACAGGTCGTCGATGGGAAAGGGCATGCGTAGGACTTGTCCGGTATCGGGTTTTGGCGCAGTGTACGTGTCTTTGGCAAGAAGCGTCATCTCTCACAAAGGACCGGTTGGGAGTCCAATATGTTTGCAGCCCTGTTCCGTCTGCCACAAGCCGTCTGGCTGCTGGGACTCGTCAGTCTTTTGAACGACTCCGCCAGCGAACTGCTGTATCCGCTGATTCCGCTCTATCTCGCCTCTGTCCTTATGGCGGGACCGAAGGCCCTGGGCCTGATCGAAGGTGTCGCCGAAGCCACCAGCAGCCTGCTCAAGCTCTTTTCCGGCGTGATTACCGATCGTTCCCGGCATGGCAAACCCTGGGTTATCGCAGGCTACGGCGTTGCCGCCATCGCCCGGCCGCTGATCGCCCTGACCCAAAGTTGGCCCTTCCTGCTGGTGTTGCGTTTCGCCGACCGTGTCGGCAAGGGTCTACGCACCTCGCCGCGCGATGCCATCCTCGCCCAGGCGGCGGGCAGCGAACGCCGCGGACTCGCCTTCGGCCTGCATCGCACCATGGACAATATGGGCGCCGTTATCGGCCCACTGGTCGCAGCCTTGCTGCTGTCCCACGAGGTGCCGCTGCGAGATATTTTCCTCTGGTCAGCCGTACCGGGGTTTCTCACCCTGGCGCTGACGCTGGCCATTCGCGAGCCGGAAGCCATGACCCTCCAGCGTAAAGCGCCGTTTTCCTGGCGGCTGCAAGACTTCCCCCCTCGCTATAAGCGCTACCTGCTGACGCTGGCGCTGTTCACGCTGGGCAATTCCTCCAATATGTTCCTGCTGCTACGCGCCCAGACGCTGGGCTTCGACGCAGCGCATGTCGCCCTGCTGTGGGCGCTGGTTTCCGGCATCGCCGCCGTCTTTTCAACACCGCTGTCGGCCCTGTCGGACCGTCTCGGCCGCACCCGCCTGATCATTCTCGGCTGGGCGGTTTACGGCCTGTTCTACATTCTCCTCGGCCTGGACCTGTGGGGGCCGGCGACGCTCTGGCCGCTGTTTGCCTTCTACGGTCTCTTTCTGGCGGCCACCGAGGGATCGGAAAAAGCCCTGGTCGCCGACCTGGCGCCGGCAGACCGTCTCGGTACCGCCTACGGCTGGTTCAACCTCACCAGCGGGGTCATGCTGTTGCCGGCTTCGCTGGTATTCGGCGCCTTGTGGCAGGCGAGCAGTCCCCTGGTGGCCTTCGCCTTTTCGGCCGGCTGTGCGCTGGCGGCAAGTCTGCTGCTGATGCTGTGGGTTCGTCCCGGAGCCGCCGACCGCCAGACAGCCTGAACGGCACCAAAACAAGGCGCAGCGCACCAGAACGGAGCCGTCACGGCACCACTGGGGCACTTCGAGACTATCGATGATGCCGTTTCCTGCCTCGTCTCGCGGGGAAAAGACCTGAGCTGGCACACCATCTGCAAAGCCTCCAACGCGGGAGCTGTTTTTTATCGGCCTCCGAAAAGCGATGGGTGCAGTCCGCTGCCCCGGCGCGAAATGGGTAACTAGGGTTCCGGTCCGAATCAAGGCGCTTCGGATGACTGGTCCGAGAGTTACCGACCTCTCTCATGCAGGGGTTACACGGCGGGACAAAAGCCCGGGAGAATGGCATCAATCGCGTCTCCCATCGTCCTGTTTAACGCCGGTAATGCATGTCTTGAGGAGAGAGTCCATGTCACTGTCATGCCCTCCCATCACCGTAACGCCCTGTCGCCCGGACGGTTTCCGCGGTACGGCAGACGCTACGCGGCCATCGCGCCGGCGCCCCCTTTCACGACGCAGCACCGGCTGCCTTGTCCGCTCCCGAGCGGCCTGAAGGAGTTCACACCATGACCGCAGAAACCCTCTCCCTGGGCCTGACCGCACTGCAGGACGCCTACCGTAACGGCACAACCACGCCGCGCCAGGTACTGGCCGCCATTGCCCGGCGGGCCGCACAGTTCGAAGAGCGCAATATCTGGATTCACCGCCTGAGCGAGACCGAACTGGAACCCTATCTGGCCCGTCTGGACACCGCCAGTCCTGAGGATCTCCCGCTGTATGGCGTTCCCTTTGCCATCAAGGACAATATCGACCTGGCCGGGATCGACACCACTGCGGCCTGTGAAGCCTATCGCTATACCCCGACCGACAGCGCCTTTGTGGTCGAACAACTGATTGCCGCCGGCGCCATTCCGGTCGGGAAAACCAATCTCGACCAATTTGCCACCGGCCTGGTCGGGATGCGGTCTCCAGAGCCCTGGGGGCCCTGCGCCAACAGTATCGATCCGGACTATGTTTCCGGCGGCTCGTCCTCCGGATCGTCAGTTGCCGTTGCCCTGGGTCTCGTCACATTCTCTCTCGGCACCGACACCGCAGGCTCCGGCCGCGTGCCCGCCTCGTTCAACAACCTGGTGGGTCTCAAACCGACCAAGGGCCGCCTCAGCCTGCGCGGTGTCGTGCCAGCCTGCCTGAGCCAGGACTGCGTCTCCATCTTCGCCCGCAGTCACGCCGAAGCTGCCCGGATCCTGCAAGTAGCCAGTGCAGTCGATCCCGATGATCCCTGGCAGCGCCCTCTGCCGGCGGGTACGCCCGCCTGGGCCCCGGGCTTCCGCTTCGGCGTACCCAAACCCGACCAACGCTTTTTCGATGGCGACAATGACGCCGCCGCCCTGTTCGACGCCGCCATTGCCCATCTGCAGGCGCTTGGAGGCGAGGCCGTCGAAGTGGACCTGCAACCGCATCTCGATGCAGCCCGCCTGCTGTACGAAGGGCCCTGGGTCGCCGAACGCTATCACGTCGTCAAGGACCTGATCGAAAACCAGCCCGATGCCCTGCTGCCGGTCACCCGCCAGATCATCGGCAAGGCCACCGAATTCGACGCCGAATCGGCCTTCGCCGCCAGCTATCGCCTTCAGGCGCTGAAACTGCAGGCCGACCGTTGCTGGAAAGATGTCGACCTGATCCTGACGCCCACCGCACCGACCATCTATACCCGGGCACAGCTCGAGGCCGATCCGATCACGCTGAACAGCCGCCTCGGTACCTACACCAATTTCGTTAACCTGCTCGACTACAGTGCGCTGGCCGTGCCTGCCGGCTGGCTGTCCAACGGCCTGCCCTGGGGCGTCACCCTGTTTGCCCCGGCATTCTGCGACGAAGCCCTGCTGGCATTGGGCGACCGCCTGCACCGACGCACCGTGGACCGCGTCGGCGCCCTCGACGAGCCGTTGCCGCTGCCTACCGAGCTGCCGACTACCGGCACCATCGACGTGCTGGTCTGCGGCGCCCACCTGTCCGGCCTGCCGCTCAATCACCAGCTCACCGAGCGCCGCGCCGTTCTGGTCGAAACCACCGATACCGCCCCCCACTACCGCATGTATGCGCTCGCCGGCGGTCCTCCCTACCGCCCCGGACTGGTCCGCGACAGGGCGCAGGGCAGCGCGTTACCGGTGGAAATCTGGCGGGTGCCCGCCGACCGCTTCGGCAGCTTCGTCGCCGGCATTCCCGCGCCGCTGGGCATCGGCAAGGTGGAGCTGGCGGACGGTCGCTGGGTCAGCGGGTTTATCTGTGAGCCCTGTGGCCTGGAAGGCGCAGAGGAGATTACTCACTTAGGAGGATGGCGGGCCTTTATGGCGAGCCGGTGAGGTCAGGGCGGATGTTGCCGGCCCTTTTGCCCGCAGCATCCGCACCGTTTCGATAACAACCGCTCCTCGTCGCGGTCCACCGACTCTCCGCCATCTTGTGGCTTTACACCACTCCTGACGGTCATCGGCTACTGGAACACACCCGCGCATTACCACCTCGTCACAAACCAGAAACCGCGAAAGCTCCCCAAAACTTTTATCGCCGCTTATGCTCTAATCAGATGTTTGGGCGTCTTCACGGGCGCCGGTCCCCCGTTGTATTTTGAGAAGGGTCTTAATCCGTGTTCCTGTCCTTTTTCCCCAAACCCAAATGGTTCTTTGCCTCTTTCGCCGTCTGGGCGCTGGTCTGCATTCTCGGCTGGTATCTGTATGCCCAGCACTGGGGGCCGACGCTCAGCCTCGGGGCCCTGGTCGGGTTGCACTTTCCCCAGGCCCTGGCGGCACATGCTGATGCCGCAGCCAAGGCGGCATTCCACAATGCCGCCAAGGACGCGCAGGACTTCTGGTCTTATCAATATATGTTCCTGGCCTATGTGATTTTCATCGGGGCCTGGATGTTCCGGGCCGGTACTAAGTGGGCCAAATGGTCGGTCCTGGGTTCGGCGCTGATCGTCTTTATCACCTGGTTCCAGGTGCAGGTCAGCGTCATGCTGAACAAGTGGTACGGCGGCTTCTATGATCTAATCCAGCGGGCGCTGTCCAAACCGGAAAGTATCACCATCAACAGCTACTACAACGAGTTGGCCACCGTGGCAGTGATCATCATGGTGGCGGTGATGGTGGCCGTGTTTAACCGCTTCTTCGTCAGCCATTATGTGTTCCGCTGGCGTACGGCCATGAACGATTACTACACACACCACTGGCAACGACTGCGTCATATCGAGGGGGCATCCCAGCGGATTCAGGAAGACACCATGCGCTTTGCCAGCACGGTGGAGAACCTGGGCGTGAGCTTCCTCGGGTCGGTGATGACCCTGCTGGCCTTCCTGCCCATCCTGTGGAATCTGTCCGGCCATGTGAAGGTACTGCCGCTGATCGGCGAGGTACCTCAGGCACTGGTGTTCGTGGCCATCATCTGGTCGGTGTTCGGCACAGGATTGCTGGCGCTGGTCGGGATACGTTTGCCGGGCCTGGAATTCAAGAACCAGCGGGTGGAGGCAGCCTATCGTAAGGAACTGGTTTACGGTGAAGACGCCCACCACCGGGCCGAGCCGCAATCCCTAAAGGAACTGTTTGCCGCCGTGCGCCGCAACTATTTCCGAATATATTTCAATTACCTGTATTTCAACGTGGTACGTTACAGCTATCTGAACGTGGGCCAGTTCATTCCCTTTATCGCGTTGGCGCCGTCCATCGTGGCCGGCGCGCTCACCTTCGGCATCATGCAGCGCATTCTGAACGCCTTCAATCAGGTGGAAAATTCGTTTCAGTATCTGGTCAACTCCTGGACGACCATCGTTGAACTGCAATCCATCTACAAACGTCTGCGGTCATTTGAGGCGGAGCTGAATAACGAACCGCTGCCGGAAATCGATCAGCAATACCTGGCCAGCGTGGAGCCGGTGGATTAAAAAGATCCACTTCGCCAACAAGCTTTGTAGCCATCATGGAATATCCGTAACGGAACTGCCGCCGCCCGCAACGATCACAGGACGGCGGCTATCTCGTCCTTTCGCCGACAGTTAACGCATTGAGCGGCGTGTCACAGCCAACAACCCTTGGGCCAGCCGCCATTTCCGGCCGAGGGTTAGCGTAGATTTCAACAATAAGGAGTGAGCGTGAACAAACGACTGAAAACTTTGGTGACGGCCATGGCGCTGGCATGGACAGCAACAGGCGCCCTGGCGAAAACGACCGATAGCGAAGTCACCCGCGCCACCCTGAGTAACGGCCTGCGGGTCGTGATCGTGCAGGACAGACTGGCGCCGGTCGTGACCACCGAAGTCAATTACCTGGTCGGCTCAAACGAAGTTCCCAAGGGCTTTCCGGGCACCGCCCACGCCGTCGAGCACATGATGTTCCGGGGCAGCCCCGGGCTCAGCAAGGACCAGTTGGCTGCCATCACCGCCAACCTGGGCGGCGCCTTCGATGCGCAGACCACCCAGTCGGTCACCCAATATTATGTCGTTACCCCGGCGCAGGACCTGAACGTCGCCCTGCACGTGGAAAGCCTGCGCATGCGCGGCGCGAACATGGATGCCGCCGACTGGAAAAAGGAGCGCGGCGCTATCGAACAGGAAGTCTCCCGCGACCTGTCGAATCCCGGTTTCAAGTTCTACTCCCAGCTACAGGCACACCTGTTCAAGGGCACGCCCTATGAACATACACCGCTGGGCACCCGCCCTTCGTTCAACAAAACCACCGCGGCCATGCTGAAGTCCTTTCACGACAGCTGGTACGCACCGAACAACGCCATCCTGGTGATCGCCGGCGACGTCGATCCGCAGAAGACCCTGGCCGAAATCCGGGAACTGTTCGCCAGCATCCCGAGCCGCACGCTGCCGGCCCGCCCGGCATTCCACTTCCAGCCGGTCAAAGCCGAGACCATCAAACTGCCCACCGACAGTCCTTACGGATCCGTTTATATGGCGTGGCGCATGCCGGGCACCAAGGATAAGGACTACGCCACCGCCTTGGTGATGGCCAACGCCCTGGGTTCGCAACGGGCGGATCTGGCCGGTATGGGGTTTGACGGCACCGCGCTCGCCGGCGGCTTTGCCCTGCAGGAAATGCCGCGCGCCGGCGTCGGCATGGCCGTCGGGATCTTCCCTCGCGGCGGTAACCCCAAGCCCATCATCACGCGGATGCAGACGATCATGAAGCGGGCGGTGGACAAGGGCATCGATCCGGCACTGGTGGAAGCCGCCAAACGCATGGCCATCGCCAAGCTGGAATTCGAGAAGAACTCGGTGCAGGGGCTGGCCAATGCCTGGTCCAATGCCGTTGCCTTCGACGGACAGTCATCGCCTGACTCGATGAAAAAGGCCATCGAGGCGGTCACGCCCGCCAAAGTCGATGCGCTGGCGAAGGCCACCTTCGCACCGGCACATCAGGTGACCGCCGTCCTGACACCCCAAAGCTCCGGCAAACCCATCGCAGGCAAGGGCTTCGGCGGCAGCGAGAGCTTCTCTTCCTCGCCCAGCAAGCCGGTCACACTGCCGGATTGGGCCAGCAAGGCACTGTCCAGGCTGTCCGTGCCCCCTTCGCGCCTGCATCCCACGACCTACACGCTGGATAACGGCCTCAAGCTGATCGTGCAGCCGGAAAGCATCAGCAATACCGTAGAAGTCTACGGCGGTATCGACACCAATGAGGACCTGCAAGCCGCCAAGGGCGAGAAAGGGATCTCGGGCGTCCTCGACCGCCTCTATCAGTTTGGTACAACCCACCTGGACCGGCTGCATTTCCAACGTGCGTTGGACAACATCAGCGCCAAGGAAAATGCCGGTGCCAGCTTCTCCCTGGCCGTCCCCGCCGAGCATTTTGCGCAGGGGATGCAACTGCTTGCCGACAATGAACTCCACCCGGCACTGCCGGCCAGAGCCTTCACCATCGTGCAGCACCAGGAGGCTTCCGCCACGGCCGGACAGATCCAGTCGCCGGATTTCCTGACGATGATGGGCCTGGACAAGGCCCTGTATCCGGCGCACGACCCGGATCTTCGCTATGCCACGCCAAAGTCCATCGACAGCCTGTCGCTGGCCAAGGTCAAGGCTTACCGTGACAAAGCCTACCGTCCGGATATGACGACCATCGTCGTTGTCGGCAAGATCACCACGGCAGAGGCGAAGAAAGTCGTCGAGGCCGATTTCGGTCAGTGGAAGGCTCACGGGCCCAAGCCCAAGACCAGCTACCCCGCTGTGCCGCCCAACAAGCCCGGCGAACTGCATGTGCCCGACAGCAGTGCCTCCCAGGACAGCGTCCAGTTGGCTCAGACCGTCGACGTGACCTACAACGACCCGACCCATTACGCCCTGCAGTTGGGTAACCAGGTTCTGGGCGGGGGCTTCTATGCCTCCTGGCTGTATCGGGATCTACGGGATCAGAGCGGGCTGGTCTATAGCGTCGATACCGGCTTCGATTTCAACAAGCACCGCAGCACCTATTCCGTGTCCTACGGCTGCGATCCGAAAAATGTCTCGAAAGCCAGGGCGCTGATCGTGCGGGACCTGAAGCGCCTGCAAGACAAACCGGTACCGGCGAATGATATGGAACGGGCCAAAGGTCTGCTCCTGCGGATGATCCCCCTCAGCGAGTCGAGCTTTGGCGCCATTGGTGGGCAGTTGCTGCAGTTGTCTCTGGAAGGACGGCCGCTGGATGCCGTTCACATTGCGGGCGAGCACTACCTGCACCTGACGGCGAAGGCCGTGCAGATGGCCTTCAAACAGCACGTCAGGCCCGCCGCGTTCGTCACTGCGGTGAAGGGTCCGACACCACAATAACTTCACGGAATTCCGGCGGGCGCGCAGGGGCCACCCTCTCGCCCGCCGTTTAGCGATAAACAGTCAACCGTCTACAACGCCGTCAAAAACGACACCCCATAGACACCCACGAATTCCATTCCCTTGTCCGCCCCCGTACCGATCGGCACATCGCCGGTTTCCTCGCTCATGACCCGCTTCACGCGATAGCGGTGGTAGCTGCGGAGCACATTGCGAAACGGCAGGCACTGGCTGTCGTCCTCGCCATAGAGTTCCCGATGCAGCGACGGCAACCGGTACCAGGGAGTGTTGGGCTTGTCGTGATGGGCATTGTGATAGCCGAAGTTAAGCACCAGCAGGTTAACGAACCGGCCATGCCCCAGGATGTTCGAGAAGGTATTGCGCTGCTCGAAGTCGTGACTCGGACGCACCGGCGGCTTGGTATCGGCCTCCTGGCTGACGAAGACGTCGAAGGTGTGCTGATGCATGTCCATAAGGCGCATGACGGTGATAAACATCATATAGGCGAGCAGGTATCCCAGAAATGCCATCGGCATCCACCACAGCAGGGCCGCCAGCAAGCTCCCGCGGATAACCAGACTCGCCACGACCAGGCCGCGACGCTTGCGATACCAGGGGTTGGTGAAAGGCGCGCCGACCACGAAAGCATGCATCAGGATATCCACCGCCGGGATGTACAGCCACTCCAGCACTTCCGCCAGGCGCCGCAGACCCGGGTGCTCCCGGAGGAATTTGCGATAGTCGAACGACACGACGTCCGCCCGGTCCACATGATGACGGACATGCTTCAGGCGGACGTCTGCATAGGCGCCGTAACAGGCCCCGGTGAGCCAGGCCAGAAAGCCACCTAAACGCGCATTGGCCGACTGCTCGGCAAAGACGGTGTTGTGGGTGCACTCGTGGATCAGATAGGCGGCGATGGCCATGGCATGTCCCAGCAGCAGGACGCCAGGAACAAACGCCAGCCAGGAACCGGTGAACAACAGGGCAAAGCCACCGACGTAGGCCGCGACGACATAACCCAACGCCAGTACGTTGGGCCAGAAACCATCGTGGTAACGCAGTTTGAGAGACATCTCGACTCCTTAACTATAAAAAGCAGGGAAGGTTTTCTGCTGTTGCCAGAAATGCAGATCGTGATTGGGCCAGAGCAGGGCATTCTCCTGCTCGGCAATGCGTTTCAGCTTGCGGATGCTGCTCAGGGCGCTCTCGGTGTTGCAGCAGAGGCCGGGTGGAATCTCGCTGACAAGATTTTCCTGCAGATCGGCCGCATCGCCTGTCAGCAGGATCGGACGCCCCTTGGGCAGGGTAACCAGCATCGACATATGCCCGGCGGTATGACCCGGCGTCTCGATCGCAGTGATGCCCGGTAGCGGATGGTATTCCGAGGGTTGCAGGCGCCAGCGCACATCGACATCCAGATCGTCGGCAAAATAGGCTTCGTCGGTCAGGTTGCGTGCAGCTTCCAGCTCGCGGGCATGCACATGGACTTCGCAGCCGGGGAAATCGCACAGGCCGCCGGCATGGTCGAAATGGAGGTGTCCGCAGAACACCACATCGATATCCCTGGGCCCCAGGCCGAGCTTGGCCAGATAGGACACCACGCGTTGCTCCTCGTCCATTTCCGGTGGCCCGAACGGAAAGTCGGCGTAGTAGGCGTCCTTTAGCGTCGGGTCGGCAATCTTGCCGAAATCGCAGCCCACGTCATACAGGATGCGCCCCTGGCGCGTTTCGATCAGGTACGCCAGGATCGGTGCGGTGATAATCTCACCCGCACCGTGTCCGCGGGTGGAGAGTGTCTTGTCGTAACGGGAATACCCCGTCAACAGCGGATAGAAACGGGTGACCTGGGTCATTCGCTTTCCTCACAACTACCGGTAAATTTACCGATAAATGCACCAGCAAAAGGCAGCATGCGTTATTGCGGTGCAATCGGAGATAGGCCCGACGCCCTGTGGCGCGGTCTACGGGTCCCTGGGGTGATGCGTTAACAGGCTAGTGCGAAAGTCATGCCAGGACGACGGGAATCAAGGGGACGCCGGCAATCCGGTGTAGGTGGAAAGCGAGAAATCGATGTAGCGCTCAAGCCGTTCGATCACATCAGGCGTCAGCCGCAGCAAACGCGAACGGCCGTCTTCCGGGTTGGGAATTTCTTCCAGGTAACCCCGGGCAATGGCCTGGTTGAGATACTTCTTGGCGGTCTGTTCACTGACCCTGGGCATCAGGCGGTAGGCCTCTCCCCGCGTCAGCGGCAGATTGCCGGACAGCCACATCTTGGAAAAGAGATCGGTGAAATGCAGTTGATAAAAGTCCTGTCCAAAACAGTCGGACCAGTAGTCATCGGTCTTACGAAGCGCCGTAATAAAGGCGGTACGATGGTTTCGGGAATAGGTTCTGTTCATTATCCAGCAGCATAATGTAGCCATGGCAGGCACACAAGCGCCCACCCTACGCAGCCCAACCGCTGGCGAATCCAGCGGCTTCGATCAATGCAACGGGTCGCCTGGCGCATCGTCCCGATAACGCATCTGGGTGTAATAATTCGGCGCCTGGAAAAGCTCCCAGTAGAGCCAGGGGGTATAGCGGCCAGGCCAAACCATGTGCTTGAACGGCCAGGCACTGTCGACCCACATTTCCACCGTCTGCTCGATGCGCCGGCTGGTCATCATGGGAAGGTCCGGACGCAGCCAGAGATATGCCTCGGCGTCGTGGACGGGGCTCATGCTGGGATAGAGATAGAGACAGCCCAGGCAACGGTCGAACTCCGGCGTCACGATACTGTAGGCAAAGGAGCGTCGCTGACGGAATTCGCGAGCGTGCCAGGCCAGATCGGCACGGTCCTGTTCCAGCGTCAGGTTTTCCGGCGGCCAGCTGTCGTTTGGCTGGAACAGGTTCTGCAGCAGTTCGCGGCTTGCCTTGACCGCTTCGTAATCGATGCGGGCCAGCACCGGACCTGCCGGAACCAGTGCCCAACCCGACTCCTGGAACCCCTCCGGGATCTTCCAGGTGCTGGACACCAGGGGCCGGTAGGCCCGGACACGGCCCGTCCCACCCGTCGAAATTCGGGACGCGATAGCCATTTCCGTTCTCCTTTGCGCGTGCCTGTCTCATCTTCACATGCGATCCGGACAATATTCGCCCGGTCCTGGACACCCCAAAGCAACGGCCAGGCCAGTGTGCATAAACACTTTTTAAACATGGGGTTATGAGCAACATTAACACCCTGTAATCGGCCATCAGAGGGGCAGGCCCGGTTGGACAGACGTTAAACAGTGCAAAGGCTTTTGGCACGCCCCAACTTAGGGCCCGGGGCGTAGGCGGGACATGCTTTTCTCCCAGCTGACCGTGCGCAGATAGGCGCTACGCAGGGTTTCGACAGCAAATGGCGGCAGCAGCAGGGCAACCAGCTTGCCATCGGGATCGATCAGGGCCAGACGCTCGATCCGGGAACGTGCCACAGTGCCTGCCGGCAGATCGTAAGCGGATTTCAGGTCCCGGGCGAAAGCCGCCAGGCTGTCGTGAGCCCCCGTGACCGCATGGAAGCCATCGCCGTAGGGTTGCAGGTAGGCATGCAGCGCCTGCGGAGTATCGAGCGCCGGGTCGGTGGCAACCATCAGGAAACGCGGTTGCGGTTGGGACGGTTCGAGGGTGGCCCGAAGGGCTCTCAGTGTTTGCAGGGTGGCGGCACAATCGCCCACACAGCGGGTGCCGGCCAGGAAAGCCAGTGTCCAATGCCCCCTCAGGGCCCTTTCGCTATAGCGTGCCCCGTTATCGGCGCGCAGGGAAAACGACGAAATCTGCTGGCGCAGGGGAAAGACCACCGCATGCTCCGAACTCAGGTCCGGCGCCTTGGGGTTACCCGTGCCAGACGCCAGCCACTGTTCGCCGATGAACAACAGCACGATCAGCGCAATGACCGACACCAGCACGGCAACCGTCAGGCGAACGCCTCGCTGCTTCCGGGCAACAGGATCCATCCGTTAAAACACCATGTAGTGGTCCGCCAGCAGAAGGATAAACAGCCCCATCAGATAGACGATGGAGTACCTGAACGTGGCCAGGGCCACTCGCCGGTCATCGCCACGCAACAGCTTCACGGCATATGCGAGAAAGCGTAACCCCAGGATCAGGGCGCCCGTCAGGTAGAGCAGACCGGACATATGAGTGACGAACGGCAGCAGGCTGACCGACAGCAGCATCAGTGTGTAGAGCAGTATATGGATTTCCGTATAACGGTTGCCGTGGGTCACCGGCAGCATGGGAATTCCTGCCTTGGCGTACTCGGCTTTGCGATGAATGGCAAGCGCCCAGAAGTGGGGCGGCGTCCAGGCAAAAATGATCAGCACCAACAGCAGCGCATGGGGTTCGACACGCCCGGTAACGGCGGCCCAACCCAGCAGCGGCGGCATGGCCCCGGCGAGCCCACCGATAACGATGTTCTGCGGTGTCGCGTACTTGAGGAACAGTGTGTAGACACCGGCATAGCCCACCAGGGAAGCCAGGGTCAGCCAGGCTGTCAGGGCATTCACCTGCCAGACCAGCACGATAGTGCCGAGCAGACCGAGATTGGCGGCAAACGCCAACGCCGCCAGGCTGTCGACTCGCCCTTCGACCAGCGGCCGGTGCCGGGTGCGGGCCATAATACTATCGACCTTACGGTCGACCACATGATTGACCACCGCTGCGGCCCCCGCCAGTAACCCGATACCCAGATTGCCGAACACCAACACCTGCCAGGTGGGCAACGACTGTCGTGCCAGCAACATGCCGATGACCGATGTCAGCAGCATCAGCGCGACAACTCGCGGCTTGGTCAACTCCAGATAATCCCGCCAACCTGCCATTGCCGTTGACGGGAGCGCCTTCGGATGCTCGCTCATACGGCCATCTCCCGGCGATGGAGGGCGACCCACTGTTCGCCGTGACAGTGCTGCACGCGCCAACCGAGATTGACCATCGACAGCAGCAGGCCGGCCCCCATCGCGTTATGGGCCACGGCGACCGCCAGCGGCAGGTGAAAAACCACATTGCTGATACCCAGCGCAATCTGCATCGTCAGCACCGCCGCCGCCAGCAGCACCCAACGCGCCAGTTCCGTACCCCGCGTCATCCACCAGAGCCGCAGTAACAGGGTCCCCACAACCAATACAACGGCCAGGGCGCCGAGGCGGTGCATCATGTGAATCGCGACGCGGGCTTCGCTTCCCATCTGCCCCCCCAGATAGTTCGGGCCTATGGTCTGCAACAGGTCAAATCCCTGCCGGACATCCATCGTCGGCCACCACTGGCCATTGCAGGACGGAAAGTGGGTGCAGGCAATCGCCGCGTAATTGGAGGCCGTCCAGGCCCCGAGGGCGATTTGCGCAATCACAACCCCCAGCGCCGCATAGACCCAGGGCTTCATGTGAGCCAGCCGGATTTCCAACCCCCGCGACAGCGACGGCCGACGCCCCAACAGGCGCAGCGACAGCAGGCTGAGCAGGGTGACGGTGGTAAAGCCGCCCAACAGGTGGGCCGACACCACCTGCGGCCAGAGTTTGAGCGTCACTGTCCACATACCGAAGGCTGCCTGCAGCACGATCATCCCGGCCGTGGCAAGCGCGTGCCCCACAGGCACGCCTTCATGGCGGTGGCGCCAGCCGTAGAAGGCCAGACCAAACACCACCAGGCCCAGCGTGCCCGCAAAATAACGGTGGATCATCTCCGGCCAGCCCTTGTCCACGACTACGGGATCATCGGGAAAACGGGTTTCGGCAATCGCAATGGCGTGGGGGCTCTGGGGAACGTGCAGGAAGCCATAGCAACCCGGCCAGTCCGGGCAGCCGAGTCCGGCGTTCTCCAGTCGGGTAAAGGCCCCCAACATCACCACCATCGCAGCCAGACAGGCCGCCGCGAGCGCCCAGAGCCCCATGCGGCGCCTGACGAGATGACATCGATGGAGGCGTTTCTGAAGACTGAGATGCGCTGCGCGTTCCATAGCGGGCCTCCCCTCATGCAGAGTCTGTGGTGCAAACCTCAGCCGATCTGCGACAACCTCAACAACCGTTTCAGATCGTCCAGCATCCCCTTGCCCTTTTCCTGCCGGTCGTAACGTAGAACCAGATTGCCGTGGGGATCGACGACATAGATCTGGAGGGTCGACGGTTCCACCTTGCCCGGCCAGAGGGCCGGTGCCGGCATAGCCTGCAAACGCAGCAGTTGGGGATATAGGGTGGCCAGATCGAGACCCGCCGGCGGCTGGGACGACCAGAAGGCGCGGCTCAGCCGGTTGGAATCCTTACCCAGTGCGATATTCACCTGACGGACAGTGTGGAGCAGTTCGACACAGCGTTGATCGCAGCGGGGCGCCAGTATGAGCAGCATCCAGGCCGGATTCCTGGCGGCTGGCGCAAAGTGATCGGCCAGCGGCTGCCCCTCGATATCCCGCAACCCCAATTGCGCCACCGGTACCGTCGGCAACAGCAATTCACCGTGATTGACCCGGCCCGTGGGAATGCCCCAGCCGCTGTAATACATGAGGGTCGCCAGAATGAACGGGGAAAAACCGATCAGAAAGATCAGGGCGACCTTGAGACGCCCGCGCCGCACAACTTCGGGTGACGGGCTCTGCATGGTTTCACTCGCACTTATCGTCATCGTCGGACACCTTTCTGAAACTCGCCCATAGCGTCATGCCCAGCAGGACCAGTGCCATCAGGAACCACTGGGCCGAATAGCCAAAGTGCCGCGCCGGCCCCATGCGCAGGATCGGCCAGTCGACCCGGAAGGCACCCGGCTGGTCGGCGTTCTCCAGGCGCACGACATAGGCCGCGGACTGCCCTGTCAGGTCGTGCACGTCTTCCGGCTTGAGCGCCTGAATCCGCTTCGGCCACCCAGCCTCCGCACGTTTACCGCCGAGTAGCGGGGGCTCCGGGTAATCCGCTATCCGCGCCCGGATCGTTACCTGCGCCGTCGGCGTGGCGAAGGCCGGCAACACATCCCGGCTGACAGCTGCTGGAACCCAACCCCGGTTCACTACCAGCGTCTGGCCGCCATCGACTCGGAACAGGTCCAGCACCTCATAACCCGGCTGCCCGTCTCGCGTGCGGTTATCCAGCAACCACTGGAAATGCCCGTCATAATGGCCGGTCGCTCTCAACGGCTGCCCCCAGCGAGGATGACGCAACGCCGCCAGGGGCTGTTCCCTCTGCGCATGCCACTGCTGCAACAGCACCACCTTTTCGCGCCCCCGCTCGAACTGCCAGACGCCCAATCCGCAGAGGATCGGCAGCAGGACCAGGGAAAAGGTCCAGATCTTCCAGTTCGGGCACCATTGCCGCCGTGCGGTGCCCTGTCGTCCCATGAATAAATACATCGCGCTCTGCTATAGTGAGGGAGACCTTTCTTCGTCCTGGCGGAGCCCAGTCTTATGCTGAAAGTGCTCATCGTCATTGTGCTAGTGGCTGTCATTGTCAGCCTCTTCAGCGGCCTCTTTTTCCTGGTGCGGGACCGTGGCCGCAGTCAGCGCGTCCTGAACTCCCTGATCGTCCGTGTCGCCCTGTCCGTACTGTTGCTGGTCCTGATCGGCATTGCCCTGTGGACCGGTCACTTGCACCTGAATCCCACGCCTTGAACGCGGGCTACAGGATGTAGACGAACACGAACAGGCAGATCCAGACCACGTCCACAAAGTGCCAGTACCAACTGGCGGCTTCGAAACCGAAGTGGTAATCCGGCGAAAAGTGTCCCCGTAACACCCGTACCAGCATCACCGTCAGCGTGATGGCGCCGATCGTCACATGCAGGCCGTGAAACCCGGTGAGCATGAAAAAGGTCGTGCTGTAGATACCGGCTCCCAGGTTCATACCCAGCGCCGTGTAGACGTGGTGATATTCATAGGCCTGGCAACCGAGGAAGGTCATCCCCAGGACAATCGTCAGGGCAAGCCAGACTGTCAGGCCGCGACGATTATTCGACTTCAGGCACTTATGGGCGATGGTGACGGTCACTGACGAGGTCACCAGCAGGATGGTGTTGAAGAACGCGATTCCCCAGGCATCGACACCGCTCTTCGGTCCCTGGAACAGTTGGGGGTCCGGATTTTTCAGCAGGGGCCAGTTGTAGGTGAAATGCGGCCAGAGCAACGCCGTGTCGGCACGACCGCCGTGACCGCTCAACCAGGGAAGGGCAAACTCCCGCACGTAGAAAAGCGCGCCGAAGAAAGCGAGGAAGAACATCACCTCCGAAAAAATGAACCAGCTCATGCCCCAGCGGAAAGACTTGTCCACCTGCTCGTTGTAAAGGCGTGCCCGGCTCTCCTTGACCACACGACCAAACCAGCCGAACAGCATGAACACCATCAGGCCGATGGCCACGATGAGGAAGAACCAGGCCGTGCTGCTGGGTTTGCCGGCCGTGTAATTGATCATGATGGTGCCGGTGCTGGCCAGGAGCGTGAATAGCCCGACCGTCGCCACCAGCGGCCAGACGCTGTGATCCGGTACGTAGTAATGGTCTTTGCTTGCCATGACGGCCTCCGATGCTTCGTTGCCGCGTCAGTCGACGACCGGCGGCGTCGTCCAGGAGTGGTAGGGTGCCGGCGAAGGCAGATCCCATTCCAATCCATGGGAGCCTTCCCAAACCTTTGCTGTCGCCGGCTCGCCCGCCCTGACGGTCTTGATCACCAGGAACAGGAAAATGAGCTGGGTAGCGCCGAACAGGAAGGCGCCGACACTGGCCACCTGATTGAAATCGGTGAACTGCAGTGCGTAATCCGGGATACGTCGCGGCATACCGGCCAGCCCCAGGAAATGCATGGGGAAGAAGGTCACATTCATGCCGATGAAGGACAGCCAGAAGTGGGTCTTGCCCAGGGTCTCGTCATACATGCGCCCGCTCCACTTCGGCAGCCAGTAATAGACAGCCGCGAAGATGCCGAACAGGGCGCCGGAAACCAGCACATAGTGGAAGTGGGCCACCACGAAGTAAGTGTCCTGATACTGGAAATCCGCCGGCGCGATGGCCAGCATCAAACCGGAGAAGCCGCCAATGGAGAACAACACCACAAAGGCAATGGCAAACAGCATCGGCGTCTCGAAGGTCATTGAGCCGCGGAACATGGTCGCCACCCAGTTGAAGACCTTTACCCCGGTCGGCACCGCAATCAGCATGGTGGTGTACATAAAGAAGATTTCGCCAGCCACCGGCATGCCCACGGTGAACATGTGGTGCGCCCAGACCACGAAGGACAGGAAGGCGATAGAGGCCACCGCGTAAACCATGGAGGTGTAGCCGAACAGCTTTTTACGGGCAAAGGTCGGAATGATCTCCGAGATAATGCCGAAGGCGGGCAGGATCATGATGTACACCTCGGGATGCCCGAAGAACCAGAAGATGTGCTGGTACATCACCGGGTCGCCGCCGCCGGCCGCATTGAAGAAACTGGTGTGGAAGTGGATATCCATCAGCATCATGGTCACGGTGCCGGCCAGTACCGGCATCACCGCGATCAACAGGAAGGCGGTGATCAGCCAGGTCCAGACGAACAGCGGCATTTTCATCAGCGTCATCCCGGGGGCCCGCAGATTCAGGATGGTGGCGATGATATTGATCGCCCCCATGATGGAGGAGATCCCCATCATGTGGACCGCGAAGATGAAGTAGGTGGTGCTCGGCGGGCCGTAAGTGGTCGATAGCGGCGCATAGGCCGTCCAACCGAAGTTAGGGGCACCGCCGGGCATAAACAGGGTCGACTCCAGTAGCACAAAACCGGCCACCAGGAGCCAGAAACTCCAGTTGTTCAATCTCGGCAGCGCCATATCCGGCGCGCCGATCATCATGGGTATCTGCCAGTTGGCCAGACCAACGAAGGCCGGCATGATCGCCCCGAAGATCATGGTCAGCCCGTGCATGGTGGTCATCTGGTTGAAGAACTCGGGTCTGACCAGCTGCATGCCCGGCTCGAACAGTTCCGCCCGGATGACCATGGCGAAACTGCCCGCCAGCAGGAACATCGTGAAGCTGAATATCAGGTACATGGTCCCGATATCCTTGTGATTGGTCGTGAAGAGCCAGCGGGTTATGCCCTTGGCCGGGCCGTGCGCGTGATGCTCTTCCTCGGCATGTGTATCGACGACCGCACTCATGGTGAACTCCCGTTAACGTCATCGTTATTCTTGCTGTTCCGGAATAACTGCTGTTCCGCCTAACCGGATTCCCGACTCGCTATTTTTCCTGTTCCGCCTTGAGCACCTCCTGCGGCGTCACCTTCTGACCGGTGTTGTTGCCCCAGGCGTTACGCTCGTAGGTGATGATGGCGGCGATATCGACCGGACTCAGTTGCTTGCCGAAAGCCGGCATCATGGTGCCCGGGCGGCCATGGATCACTGTGTAGATATGCTGGCTGGGGTCCGGCCCGGTGGTAATGGGTCGACCTTTGAGCGGAGGTATGGTCGGCGGCTGCCCCACGCCGGTCGCCTGGTGGCAGACCGCACAGTTGGCGTCGAACTTATCCTTGCCGCGGGACATCAACTCGGCCATCGTCCAGGTCTTGCTGTTCAGGGCGGCCAGCTGCTCGGCCTGCTTGCGCTGTTCGGCAACCCACTTGTCGTAATCGGCCTTGGGCACGGCCTTGACCACGATGGGCATGAAGGCATGGCCCTGGCCACAGAGTTCGGCGCACTGGCCGCGGTAGATGCCCGGCTTGTCGATCCTGGCCCAGGTTTCGTTGATATAGCCGGGAATGGCGTCTTTCTTCACGCCCAGGTCCGGCACCCACCAGGAATGGATCACGTCGTTGGAGGTCACCAGGAAGCGGACCTTCTCGCCGACCGGCAGGACCAGGGGTTTATCCACTTCCCGCAGGTACCACTTGTCCTTGGGCATCATGTTGTGGATTTCGTCCTGGGGGGTCGACAGCACACTGAAGAACCCGAACTTGTCATCCAGGTACTGGTAATGCCATTTCCACTGATAGCCTGTGATCTTGATATCCACCGCCGACTTGCTGGTGTTGTACATATCCAGCAATGTCGCCGTCGCCGGTACCGCCATGGCCACCAGGATCAGCAGGGGCACGATGGTCCAGGCTATTTCGACCAGGGTATGTTCATGGAAATTGGCGGATTTGTGCCCGAGGGACTTGCGGTGAAACAGCACGGACCAGAGCATGACACCGAACACCACGATGCCGATCACAACGCAGATCCAGAAGATGGTCATGTGGAGGTGGTAGATCGACTGGCTGACTTCCGTCACACCCCGCGGCAGGTTGACCGCCCAGTCAGCAGACACATTCGGTGACATCAGGACAAGTGCGACAGGAACCCCTGCCCACAGAGCGTGCACGCGCATATCGTGTCTCCACAGATTCTCTTATAGTTGTAAACTTCTGCGTGACACTTCCCGTACTGCTTGCCATGCCAGGAGCCGGTAAAACAGCAACAACCTGGCCGTGCAGGAAGCCGTTTCACGGATACACCTTTTCTACGCGCTTTCAGTATAGACAGGTGTGGCCATAACTCTCAAAGATCTGGTTAAAATTTAACCAGCTTAAAAATTCGTTTTTATTCCTTAGCGCCCTTAAAAATGCCTAACTCCCAACAATCCTCTGGGTGGCTATCCGCCTTTTGCCATGCCCCGGGCGCCCTCGACAAGCGACTCTGGAGCCTGGCCTGGCCACTGATGCTGACCAATATCACCGTCCCCCTGCTGGGTCTGGTGGACACCGCTGTGCTCGGCCACCTGTCGCAGCCGGACTATCTGGCTGCCGTTGCCGTCGGTGCCAACCTGTTCAGCGTGCTTTACTGGGCCTTTGGCTTTATGCGCATGGGCACCACCGGGCTGGTGGCCCAGGCGCGGGGCCGCGGTGACGGGGCAGCTGTCAACCGCCTGCTCCTGCAATCGCTGCTGCTGGGACTGGCCATCGGGCTGCTGATCATCCTGCTGCAATGGCCGCTGATTCATATCGGCCTGCATCTCATGCAGGCGAGCCCCGCGGTTACCGTCCTGGCAACGGACTATGCCGACATCCGCATCTGGAGTGCACCCGCGGTACTCTGCCAGTACACGGTGGTGGGATGGCTGATCGGCGTACAATACCCACGCGGCCCGATGCTGGTGATGATCGCCGCCAACGGGCTCAACATGTTGCTGGATATCACCTTCGTCACCGGTCTGGGCTGGAACAGCAGCGGTGTCGCCCTGGCAACACTGTTGGCGGAATACCTGGCCACCGGACTGGGCCTCTGGCTGGTCTGGCGGCAGCGCCCACGGGATGAACCCATTGCTTTTGAGCGCCTCTGGCACTGGCGGGACTATGCCGACATCCTGCACGTCAATCGCTATCTATTGGTCCGCACCCTTTGCCTGCTGCTGACATTTGCGTTCTTTACCGCGCAGGGCGCGCGCCAGGGCGACACCATCGTCGCCGCCAATGCCGTGCTTCTGACCTTCCTGATGCTGATATCCAACGGCCTGGATGGTTTCGCCAACGGCGCCGAAGCCTTGGTCGGGGAAGCCGTCGGTCGCCGCGACAAAGCGCTGTTCAAGGCTGTCTGCGTGACGGCACTGCGCTGGGCCCTGCTGGCGGCAGTATTATTCTCGCTGGTGTTCCTGATCGGCGGTCACCTGATCATCGCAGGACTGACCGACATTCCCGCCGTCCTGACGACCGCAGGGGACTATCTGCCCTGGGTCTGGATCCTGCCGTTGGCCGCCGTATGGAGTTACCTGCTCGACGGCATCTTCATCGGAGCGGTACAGACCCGCGCGATGCAGAACACCATGCTGGCCTCGGTGTTCCTGATCTTCCTGCCGGCATGGTGGCTGACACGCCCTTTCGGCAACCATGGCCTCTGGTTTGCCCTGACGTTGTTCATGCTGAGCCGCGGACTCACCCTCGGTTGGGGCTTCCGCCGGCTTTCGCGACCTTGGCGCTGGTTCTAAAAGTCATTGTTTGCCCACAGGGAATGGCCCAAGCGGACAGCCCGAAATCCTGCCGATTGCGCGCAAGATTCGCAGTCTCGACTACACTGAGAATGATTGCCATTGATCGCCCCGCATCACGGCGCCTTCTCTGGCCCAGGCAGGTTCAACATCGACAGACAGGTTGCCGTTAGCCCGCGTCGTACCGAGTTCGACAGGGCACTGACAGGAATTGGAGCCGACGTGTTTACACTCAGGAGAGGCTTCTCCAGCCCGGCATTGTCACCTCTGGATTTGCACATTCCACGGTCGGCAGGGAATTGATGTACGAAAGAGTAGCAGTACCGTTCATGACACCAGAAACGGTCTTCAGCATCATCGATCAGGCCAAGCAGCAGGAAACGTTGTCAGGTCAGTTCCGCCGGCATATCGCGGCGCGCCTGACCGAGCTGCCGCCCATCGTGACAATACGCCATCGCGACCCCCGGCATTGCCTGCTGCAGTTCGCGATCGAATACATCGAGATGGCACCCCGCCTGATCGAGTGTGTCGGCGTGTGCGCACGCGAAGCGAACAAACAAGCCCTGTTCCGTCCATTCACATCGGCCGCCATCAACTATTTTGTGCAGCCTTCGATGCTGCTGGCCCGTTACGATGGGCTGGACGGTCTGTTGATCAAGGCCTATCTGTGCCACCGGCTGATGGAGGAGATGTATGAAAACAACAAATCCATTCGCAACAGCCAGCTGGTCGAGGTCGAAGCCACCCAGGCCAATCTGCTGACACATCATTTGATCGGCGAACCCTTTGCCAACGAACTGGACCAGGCCATTTTGATCACGGTCCGCCAGATCGCCGGCACGCCCGATTACTATGAACTCAATCTCGACCCCTTTGTCGAACAGGTACGCCACACGGCCTGGAACTGGATGCGTGAATACTGGCGCGACCTCCTGCTGCGTAATCACATTGGTTTTCAGTTCAATTACCGGCGGCCAGTCTGAAGGGCCCCAGGAAGCTACGGTGAATGCATCACCAATCGCAGGACATCCCCGGAACAGGCGCCCGTCGCCACAAAGTAACCGCACCGGTATCATCGCCCTCGTGGGTGCCGGGCCGGGGTGGCTGTGGCGCGGTCTCGCTTTGGCACTCGGTTTCTGTCTCTGCCTGGGCGGCGCCCAGGCGGCCACCCTGTCGGTCACCGTGAGGAACGCTGACGGCAAGCCACTAGACAATGCGGTGGTCACTGCCAATTGGCGGGGTAGCGCCGCGCCGCCACCCACCGCGACACCCGCAATCATGGCACAGGAGCATCGTGCTTTCGTGCCTCACGTGCTGGTGGTGCCGCGGGGCAGTCTGGTCGCCTTTCCCAACCGCGACACCACCCGCCACGAAGTCTATTCGTTCTCTCCGCCAAAAGTTTTTGAAATCGACCTTTACGCCGGTCAACCCAAGAAACCCATTCCCTTCGATAAGCCCGGCGTCGTCGTTCTCGGATGCAATATTCACGACACCATGCGGGGATATATTATCGTGACCGAGTCTCCCGCCTGGGGTAAGACGGATGCCCGGGGACAGATCACGCTTTCCGGCCTCCCCCTCGGAAATGTGACACTGAAGGTTTGGCATCCCTGGCTCGCCGCGCAGGCTGATCGTCCCACCCGACAGGTTGATACCACCCGAACCACCGAGGTCACGATGACCCTCGATGTGAAACCGCCGATCAAAGCCCCCGAACCCCTGTCCAACCTCCAGCAACGCTTCAACCGGCTGAATCCGTGAGCAGTCGACGCCTCGGTTTTCGCGGCAGACTGCTGGTCACACTGCTATGCCTGATTATTATCGCGCAATTGGTTACTGCCTTCGCTGTGTTGCGTGCCGCCCGTCAGGAGGCCTTCAGTCGTGCCCACGAAAAATTGGATGTGGGCGTCCGCGTTCTGCACCAATTGATTGTCGGCCGACAGGCCCAGCTACTGAGCACCGTGCGAGTGCTCGCGGACGACTTCGGTTTCAAGTCAGCGGTGGCAACCGGTGACAAGCCCACACTGGAGTCGGTCCTGGCCAATCATGGCGATCGCGCCCACGCCAACCTGGTCATTCTCAGTAATATTCAAGGGCGCATCGAAGCGGAAGTTCCCGCCGTCGACGCCATGTCCGGCCCCTTTCCCTTTCCGGCACTGCTGCAACAGGCCCGCATGGCTGGCCAAGCGGCGTCGGTTGTCATGTACCGGCACCAGGCTTTTCTCATGGTATTGGTCCCGGTCAAGGCCCCTCAGCCCATCGCCTGGGTCGGTATGGGTTTCAGGCTCGATGCGACCCTGGCCCATTCGCTGAGTCGGCTGACCCAACTCGACGTCGCCTTTTGGGGACAGGACCAGCAGGGTGGGCGTTATGCCGTTTCCACCCTGCCCAAAACACGCCTGACATCGTTGCGAGACCAGTTGCCTGAACAACCGGGTGAGCGGAGGCGCCTGCTGGAGAGCCCGCACTTTCTCTCCATGACCTCAATCCTGGCGGAAAGCCCTGAGTACCGGGTCGATGCCCTCCTGATGCTGGATAAAGCCCAGATACTGGCCGGTTACCGCTCACTGGAAGCCAACCTGTTGCTGCTGTTCGGGATTGCCATGCTGCTGTCCGTTGTGGCGGCCGTCTGGGTGGCCCGTACCATCGGCCGCCCCATCCTGACGTTGAGCCACTTCGCACAGCGCATTGGTGCCGGAGAAACCGTGCCTCGCCCGGACATCCGTGACAGGGGCGAAGTAGGACTACTGGCGCAGACGCTGGAAACCCTGCAGGAACGGATTCGCGAACGGGAAGGTCGTATCCGCTTCCAGGCCCGCCACGATAGCCTGACCGGCCTGCCCAACCGTACCGCCATGGACGAAATCCTGCGTGTTCGCCTGGTGGAGCGCCAGCCGGGTACCGTTCTGCGCCTCTCAGTACGCGAGTTCAAGGAGATCAACGACACTCTTGGCTATCAGATGGGCGACCAGGTCCTGCAGTCCGCCGCCCTGCGCATACGGGCCTTTATCGGGGGCGATGGCTATCTTGCGCGCATTGGCGGCAACGATTTCATGGCACTATTACCGGACAGAAGCCCCTCCGGCATGGATCGCGACGACCTGACACGACATATTCTCAACCTACGCGAACGGATCGAGCAACCCATTCGCCTGATGGACACCCCCATCACCCTGCACATGGTAATCGGCGTATTACGCCTGCCTGAACATGCCGACACCCTGAACAGTCTTTGGCGCCGTTCTGCCATAGCCCTGAGTCAATCGCGAACCGCCAACGGCCAGACGGTGTATTACGAAACGGGCATGGACGAAAGCCACCTGCGCGAACTGACCATTATCCGGGACCTGATTCCCGCGCTGGAGGCTGGCCACATGTTCATGCTCTACCAGCCAAAGATCGATCTGGGCGACGCCAGTCTCAGCCAATTCGAAGCCTTGATTCGCTGGCGCCATCCCGAGATGGGGTTTATACCGCCGGACGAATTTATCGCCCTGGCCGAACGGTCGGGACAAATCGGTATCCTCACCCGCTGGGTGCTCGAACGTGTCATCACGCAGTTGTCGGACTGGTGGGAATCAGGTCGACACTATGGGGTCGCTATCAACCTGTCGGCACAGGATCTCAGCAACGGCGACCTTCTGGTCATTCTCGAAGAACGGCTGAAGGAGAGTCCGGTGCCACGGGATCGCATCACCTGTGAAGTCACCGAAAGCGCGCTCATCCGAGATCCTGAACAGGCTGTCCGGATCCTCGACGGTCTCAAGGCGATGGGGTTGCGGATCGCCATCGATGACTTTGGCACCGGTTACTCCTCCCTCGCCCAATTGAAGCGGCTCCCCGTCGACGAGCTGAAAATCGACAAGTCCTTCGTACTCAAGCTGAACAGCAGCCCGGAAGATCAGATGATCGTACGCTCGACGATCGATCTCGGACATAACCTGGGCGTCGACATCGTGGCAGAAGGCGTAGAGAACATCGAAAGCTGGCACCTGCTGGCCCAGTTCGGCTGCGATACCGCTCAGGGCTACCTGATCGCGAAGCCCCTGGCGGTGGACGATATCATCGACTGGGAAACGGATTTCGACGCACGGCGCCGCCACTTGATGAAGGCCCCCGAAAGCCCCGGTAGCCGCGACCACAGGAGACCATCGTGAAATCGCTTGTTCCACTCATCATTGCCGGCGTTTTGGGCCTGGCGCCAAGTCTCGCCTCTGCCGCTCCCGGTAGCCGCCTGTGGGCCACAGGGGGGGTTACCTCCTTCGAGGGTGCGGCAGGCGGTGGACTTACGCCCTGGGCGCTGATCGCCGGCTATGACAGCAGCCAGCAGTGGGGAGGCACCGTGGCGCAATCCACCGCCCATCTCCAGGATTACACGCTGAATGTGACCGCAGCGGCCGTCAGCTTCGACAATCGTGTCGAGCTCAGCCTGGCTCGCCAGCGACTTGATCTCGACACCCTGGGCGGCAGGCTGTCGATGGATACCCTGGGTCTCAAGGTCCGCCTTTACGGCAGCGCGCTCTACAACCGCTGGGGAGAGTGGAGTCTCGGCATAGAACACAAGCACGATCGCAACTTCGCCCTGCCCAGTGCCGTCGGTGCCCGCAGCAGCTCCGGCACCGATGTTTACCTGGCGGCCAGCAAACTGTTCTTCGGTGTCGTTGCCGGACGCAACCTGCTGCTCAACGCCGATATTCGAGCCACCAAGGCCAACCAGACAGGCTTCCTTGGCTTCGGTGGCGACAAGCATGACCGCTATCAGCCGGAGTTTGAGGGCAGTGCCGGTGTCTTCGTCAACCGACAATGGCTGGTTGGAACAGAATACCGGCAAAAACCGGACAACCTGAATTTTGCCAAAGAGGACGATTGGATGGATCTCTTCGTCGCCTATGTGCCCAATCGCAGTCTGGCGGTTACCGCCGCCTGGGTGGACCTCGGCGCTATTGCCGGCCTCAAGCACCAGAACGGCCCCTATCTCTCCGTGCAGGGCAGCTTCTAGAAAGGAGGAGCGACGATCATGTATCCACGATTGACCCGGACCCTGCTGGCCGCACTCTGCCTATGCGGACTCGGCGCCTGCAGTTCGATGCCTTCAGCCAGTGACAGTCTTTACCAACAGCTGGGCGGCAAGGCCGGTATTTCCAAAACCGTCACCATGTTCCTGTATCAGGTGGTCGATGACGACCGCATCAACCACTACTTCGCGGGCGTCAACGCCGACCGCTTGCAGAAACGCCTCACCAACCAGTTTTGTCAGCTCAGTGGCGGCCCCTGTCATTACGGCGGCGATAACATGCATAAGGTCCACGCCGGCATGCACCTGACTGATGCCGATTTCAATGCGCTGGTGGAAGACCTTATTCTGGCCATGGAGAAGCGCAGGGTGCCCATCAGTGCCCAGAACCGGCTACTGGGAAAACTGGCCCCGATGCATGCGCAGATAGTGGGAAAGTGAAGCCTGTAAAGCACCGATCCTACGCACTTGTGCCGCAGCCGATTTGCCAGGAGAATTGGCCGAAATCATAGCGAAGATATGCTGCTATCATCAGCGCTTATCCCAAAAACCGATCGAGACGCGACGTTGACCGACAGCACCGGAATCCGCCTCAATAAATTCATCAGCGACTCCGGCTTCTGCTCGCGCCGGGAAGCGGACAAACTGATCGAGCAGGGCAGGGTCGTCCTGAATGGCCAGGTGGCGATCATGGGCACGCGATGCATGCCCGGCGATGAAGTCCAGGTGGATGGCCGCAAAATCAAGGCTTCGGCGGCCAACAAGTCGGACCGGATCTATATCGCCTACAACAAACCCGTCGGTATCACCTGCACCACCGAACGCCACGTCAAAGGCAATATCGTCGACGCAATTGGCCACAGGCAGCGCATCTTTCCCATCGGGCGGCTCGATAAACCGTCCGAGGGGCTGATCTTCCTGACCACCGACGGCGATATCGTCAACAAGATCCTGCGGGCAGAGAACGCTCACGACAAGGAGTACCTGGTCACCGTCGACAAACCCATAGACACCCACTTTGTACAGCGGATGTCGAGCGGCATACCCATTCTCGATACCGTGACCAAGCCGTGCCAGGTGTTTGTCGAAGGGCGCTTCCAGTTCCGCATCATCCTGACCCAGGGGCTCAATCGCCAAATCCGTCGCATGTGCGAATACCTGGGCTACAACGTCACGCGGTTGAAGCGCATCCGCATCATGAATGTCCAACTGGGTAACCTGAAACCCGGACAATGGCGCAACCTGACTGCAGAGGAAAAGGCACAGATCAATCAAGCCGTAGCCGGCTCCAGCAAAACCGCCGCTGACAGTCCGCCACGCCCCCGAAACCGCGGAAAACTATCCCGTGGTGCACCGGCACGTCGTACGACGCGATAAAATACCGGCATTTTCCAGAGATGAAGCACCGCAAAGGGCTTGTATTCGCTTATACTCTGTGTGGATATATGTGCTTCCGGGTTAGAAGTTCAGGCGCTGACGCGACGGTTCTCCCGGATTGGCCGTCACCAGTATCGGGAAAGCCTGCGTGAGTCTGAATACACGCCTTTTATGCGTGCTATCCGCGTTAATTATCAGTACCTGCCTCGCGTCATGGCTGATCTTCCAACGAGTCACCGATACCATCGTGGAGCGGTGGGGGCGGGATGTCGCCGACATCGAGGTACGCTATGACAGCTCTCGCCTGCTGCAGGCGGTGGACCGGGAAATCGGCCTTTCCCGGCAACTGGCCGATTCACCCATTATCCAGAACTGGGCCAAGCATCCCGACGACCCGCGACTGAAAGACCAGGCCATTGCGGAAATGGAACGTTTCCGCCTCAACTTCGCCGACAGGAACTATTTCGTCGCGCTGCACACCAACAACGCCTACTACTTCAACAACGCCGCCAACGAATACGCCGGCAAACAACTACGTTATCACCTGAATCCCCAGAATCCGGCGGATGCCTGGTTCTATCAATTGATCCAGAACGACATGTCGTTCCATCTCAATGTCAATCCGGACGAGAATCTGGGAATCACCAAGCTCTGGATCGACGTGCTGGTCAAGGATAAGCAGACCCAGAAGATCCTGGGGGTCGCCGGCACCGGTATCGACCTGGAAAGCTTCCTGAAGAACATCGTGGATCTCAATAAGGCCGGGGTCAATACGCTGTTTGTGGATGAAAACGGCGCCATCCAGCTCTACCGCGATACCAAATACATCGATTACGCCAGCTTCGTTAAACCAGAAGGCCAAAAAAACACCATCGACCTTCTAATGGCCCGGCCATCGGATCAACAGGCCATCCATCGGATGATGAAACAGCTCCTGCAGCCGACCGCCAAACACCATGTCGAAACCGCTTTCGTCAACGTTGAGGGTAAGCGTCAACTGGCCGGGGTGGCCTACTTACCGACCATCGGCTGGTACGAAGTCACGCTGCTCGATCTCGACGTATTGCTGCCGTTCCGGATTTTCCTGCCAGTGGCCGGCGTTTTCGGGGTTGCCCTGATCCTCTCACTGCTGGTGTTTCACTTTTTCGTCCGCCGGATCGTCATCCGGCCCATCAACCGCCTCGACGCGGCTGTTCGGGACTTCCAGGCCGGCGGTGAGCCGCCCTTGCATCTGCCAGCCGCCGCGGGCGAACTGGGGCGCCTGAACACGCACTTCGGGGCCATGGCGAATGCCGTGGCCAATCAGGCACAGATCCTGCGGGATACCGTGGAATCCCGCACCCGGGACCTACAGCGTCAGGCCCGCATCGATCCGCTGACCGGCCTGCTCAACCGCCGGGGCATGAGCGAAAACCTGGAAGAGGCCTTCGAACGGGCACGACGGGAAGAGGCCCGTTTCGGGCTGGTCCTGATCGACGTGGACAATTTCAAGGACATCAATGACCGCCACGGCCATCCGACCGGCGATGCCGCGCTCAAAGCCGTCTCTGAGCAGATCGGCCTGCATATCCGCCCGTACGATCACGCCAGTCGTTGGGGTGGCGACGAATTCCTGGTCACCTTATCGCCTTGCAGCGGAGACATCCTGAACGGACTGTCCGATCGCATCTGTCGCGCGATCACCGAAAATGTCAGCATCAACAACAACGCCGTAACCGTCAGCATCGGCGCCTACCTGGTCCAGAGCGGAGACAGCATGGAGCTGGCCTTGCAGGAAGCCGACCGGGCCCTGTATCGATCCAAGGCTGCCGGCCGCAACCGGGTCTTTATCATCCACCGTGACACCTTGCCGCCGGAAAACGGCAGCTCCTGCGTTTGAGGCCGCCGAAGGCTGGCACTACAAAAGGCCCACCCCCTCCCCGGAAGAAACATTCGTACGCCAAAAGCCCTCGCTGTCACGCCAACCCGGGAATTCACCATCAGCCCCGCAGCCCCGCAGCCCCGCGTGACGCAGACGCTTGATTCAGGCATCCCATCGCACCTGGTAGTAACCCGAAAACCCGGCGATTACGACTTGTCGTCGTAGGCCATGAGATGTTACCGTCTAAAGACGGTACACCTGTACGCTCAAATTCATGCAATTGTCATCTCTCTGGCTCACACTGCCAGAGTGCGCTCAATCTGAAGAAAGAGGATGCCCCCATCACAACGCCTAACGCTCAACGTCTATCGCCAACCGCCAAGGCCGAAGCGCTGACTGCCTTGGAACCGCTGGTGGCGGACCTCATGGAACGCCATATCGGTGAGCGCCGCCTGTGGTTCCCCAACGACTTCCTGCCTGCCAGCGAGGAACTGAGCGAGGAAGACGAGCGCGTCCGTGCCGAGCTGCCCGAAAATGCCCGCGGCCTGCCGGATAGCGTACGCGTGTCCCTGGCGCTCAACCTGCTGACGGAAGAGGGGCTGCCCCATTTCCACCGTCTGATTGCCGTCTATATGGGCAACGACAACGCTTGGTCACGCTGGAACTTCCTTTGGACAGCGGAAGAGGATCGCCACGGCTGTGCCCTGCACGATTACGTACGGGATGCCCGGCTGTTCGATATGGGCGCTTTCGAGAAGCTGCAATACCAGTACCTCGAAGCCGGCTTCGATCCGGAGTGGCATAACGATCCTTACCAACTGCTGGCATACACCAGCCTGCAGGAGCGCGCGACACAGGTCGCCCACGCCAATACCGGCAAGATCGCCGGCAAGTACGAACCGCGCATCCAACGCATTCTGGCGCATATCGCCGGGGACGAAGCACGTCATCACCGCTTCTATCGGGATGCCTTCAAGGGGCTGCTGGAAATCGACTCCACCGGCGCCATGCAGTCGGCACTGAAAGTCATGCCCCGCCTGGCCATGCCCGGCCACAATATCGCCGGTTACGAGGATATGGCAGAAGTGGTGCGCCGTTCCGGCATCTATGGCCCACGCGACTACCGGAAGGTAGTTTCCGATTGCCTCGAGTCCTGGGGCATTGCGGATCTGGTGCCGACGGATGCAGCCGGACGTGAGGCGCAGGACAAGATGATGGCCCTCCCGGATCGACTCGACCGGCTGAGTGGCATTCAGGAAAAGCGCACAAAACCACGTGCCTACGCCTTCGACTTTCTCTATCGGCGCGATATCGCCTTTTCCTGACCGGCGGATCCTGTACCCGGCATACCGGCACGGCAGTCACCCCAGATGGCTGCCGCTCAACGAACGCCTCTCGGGCCCGCCCTATCCGACGGGCCCCACTCCCTGCTCAATTCCCTGACACACATCATCAGCGGATCGACCCGATCAACGCCATGCCGCGTTTTTCCTCTATCGGGATATTCCATCGGCGAGTAAGCTACGGCTTGCACTCGCGGCATGCCAAACTGCAGCCTTTAAGAGCCTATAACCCATGTTTTCTCTCACCACTCGCAAGCGACCATCTATCACCACTCTTACGCTTTGGTTATGTCTACTTACCATCGCTAACCATGCCCGTGCGGCAGGGCCGCTGGGAAACGGCACACTCATGGTCCAGGCCGGCCCCTATGTCGTGCACTGGAATAGCGACACCACCCATAATGCCTGGGCAAAACTCGTGGGTGCCGAATGGGAGAACCCCGACCGCTGGGAGCTGGGAGGAGCATTCTTCAAGAACTCATTCTATCAACCCTGCGTTTACCTATATGCCGGTAGACGCTGGTTTTTGCCGCGGCTTTCGGACAGCCTTTATATAAAGCTCACGGCCGGCCCCCTCTATGGCTACGTCGGTGAGTACAAAGACAAGGTGCCCTTTAATTACCGGGGATTGGGACTGGCCGTGCTGCCCGCTCTGGGCTACCAGTTCAAACGGGCCAATGTGCAGGCTGTCGTGCTGGGAGACGCCGGACTCATTTTCACCTTCGGTTATACGCTCAACTAAGGCACCGGAGATACCCGCATATGGGCGCCAGGAATCGGCGGAGGGCAGAGGCACCGGCATGACAGTCGGCGTTTCCGGGTGTCGCCTTTTCCGACTGGATCTGGCAACGTTATCGGCACGGGATTTATAACATCAGCACTGGATTTAATAACAACTGCGGAGTCTCCAACGGCATGAACAACCCTGATATCGGCAAACTGATCCTGCGCCTGACCCTGGGCATCCTGATCCTGTTCCATGGCGTGCATAAGTTGCTGCACGGCATTGGTTTTATCGAGACGATGGTGGCCGCACACCACCTGCCAGCCTTCTTCGCCTATGGCGTTTACATCGGCGAAGTCGTCGCGCCGCTGATGCTGCTGATCGGCTACCAGACCCGCATCGGCGCCCTGCTGATCGTCATCAACATGCTGGTGGCGCTGGCCCTTGTGCATACCGGCCAGTTCTTCAGCATCAGCGGTACCGGTGGCTATGCCCTTGAACTGCAGGCGTTCTACCTGCTCTCGGCGCTGGCGTTGATCTTCCTTGGGCCGGGGCGTTACAAGGCTCATTCCTAAGGCCCCTTAAAGGCTATCGGTCGCGGGTGCCAAAGGCGCTCGCGGCCACCCTCCGATCCGCCGCCGGCAACATCCGACAATCGCTCGACCTATCCACCGCAGAGACATGACCTCGATCCCGGCAAGGCGAAAGCCCGCCATAGGCAGATCAACGTCCATGGCAAAAGGGAAATGGAAGGGCCGGCCGAATCCGTTAAGATGTACGGCAAACCACAGGAGACAGCATGTCGAGCGCTGCGGCGATCCAACCCGGCCTTTCCATCATTCACGCCAATCACCTGGAAGACCTCCGCGAACTGGCCGTGGAATGGGTGCGGTCATACCCGTTGGGGCCCCTCGAAAACGAGGTATTCCTGGTGCAGAGCAACGGCATGGGCCAATGGCTCAAGCTGCGCCTGGCCGCCGACGACGCCTGCGGTATCGCCGCCGCCCTGGATATGCAGATGCCGGCGCGCTTTCTATGGTCCGCCTACCGGGCCCTGCTGGGTGCCGAAAGCGTCCCCGAAACCAGCGCCTATGACAAGGAACGCCTGATCTGGCGCCTGATGCGCCTGCTGCCACAGTGCCTGGACGCTCCGGCCTTTGCGCCACTCAAACATTTTCTGCGCCAGGACGACGACTTACGCAAGCGTCACCAGCTTTGCGAACACCTGGCCGACCTGTTCGACCAGTACCAGGTGTACCGGGCCGACTGGCTCGGCCACTGGGCGCGGGGAGAGGATCAACTGACCGATGCCCGTGGCCAGGCGCTTCCGCTGAATGAAGACCAGCGCTGGCAGGCCGAACTCTGGCGCCATATCCGCAACGACCTGACAACAGAGCGCCGGGACAGCAGCCGTGCCGACCTGCATGCCCGCTTTCTCGCCGCCTGCCGCGCCCACCGGGAGCGTCCGGCGAGCCTGCCCCGGCGCCTGATCATCTTTGGGATCTCGTCATTACCCGTGCAGATGATCGAAGCCCTGGATGCGCTCTCACACCTCATGCAGATCCAGCTCTTCGTGCTCAATCCCTGTCAGTATTACTGGGCCGACATCATCGAAGAACGCCAGTTGCTCCGCTTCCAGCGCTACCGCCATGCGGACAAGGCGGGTCTGGCCGACCTCGACCCGGACAGCCTGCACCTGCGCGCCAATCCCTTGCTGGCCGCCTGGGGCAAACAGGGCCGGGACTATATCGGCTTGCTCTATCAGTACGACCAGGCGGAAACCAGCACCCGCCAGATCGATGTCTTCAATCCCCGCACCAGCAGCGACGACGCCCCGCTGTTGCACCAGATCCAGCAGCGTATCCTGGACCTCGACCCGCTGCCGGACAAGCGGCTGCCGGTCGCGGCAGAAGACGACTCCGTCGCGCTGCACCTGGCACACAGCCGCCAGCGCGAAGTGGAGATCCTGCACGACCAGCTCCTCGACCGCCTGGAACGCAGTGCCACCGATGACGACCCACTCCAGCCGCGGGACATTATCGTCATGGTGCCCGATATCAGCGCCTATGCGCCGCATATCGAAGCCGTCTTCGGCAACCTGCCGACAGACGATCCACGCCATATTCCCTATACCATCGCCGACCGTCCGGAACGGGCCAGCAATCCTCTGCTGAGCGCACTGGAACAGCTGCTGGCTTTACCCGATGCCCGCTTCGGTGTCAGCGACCTGCTTGACCTGCTCGACGTTCCCGCCTTCCGCGACTGTTTCGGGATCGACGCTGACGACCTGCCCAAGCTGCATCGCTGGATCGAGGACAGCGGCATTCGCTGGGGACTGGATGCCGCACAGCGCCAGAGCCTGGATTTGCCCGCCGACCTGGAACAGAACAGCTGGCTGTTCGGTCTGCGCCGCATGTTGCTGGGGTATGTAATGGGCGATGCCGCCCCCTGGCAGGGTATCGAACCCTATCCGGAACTTGGCGGCCTGGATGCGGCGCTGGCCGGGCGTCTGGCCGATGTGATCGACGCCCTGCGCCAGGGCTGGCAGGCCCTTTCCGACACCTATACAGCCGACGACTGGGTCGCCACCCTGCGACAACTGCTCGAAGACTGTCTGCTGACCAGGGACAGTCACGATACGCTGCTGCTCAACCGCTTCCTCGACGTCCTGCAGCACTGGCAGGACGCCTGTCGCGAAGCCGCACTGGACACCCCCTTGCCCCTGGCCGTGGTGCGCGACGCTCTGCTCGCACGGTTTGACGAAAACAGTCTCTCCCAGCGCTTCCTTGCCGGCCGTGTCAATTTCTGTACCCTGATGCCGATGCGGGCCATCCCATTCAGGATCGTCTGCCTGCTCGGCATGAACGATGGCGACTACCCCCGTCAGCGACCGCCGATGGATTTCGACCTGATGGCCCAACATTATCGCCCCGGCGACCGCTCCCGGCGGGAAGACGACCGCTATCTCTTCCTCGAAGCGCTGCTGTCGGCGCGTGACCAGCTCTATATCAGCTACATCGGTCGCGATGCCCGCGACAACAGTCCGCGCACGCCGTCGGTGCTGGTCGGTCAGCTATGCGACCATATCGCCGACGGCTGGCGTCCCGCGGACACGGCAGGGAGCAGCCCCGAAGCCGGTCATCGCCTCCTGGCGTCACTGACCACCGAACATCCGCTGCAACCGTTCAGCGCGGCGTATTTCCAGTCATTGGATGAGCATGAGCAGCAGCCACGCCTGTTCACCTATGCCCGGGAATGGCGCCAGATTCACGAGCGACCGAATGTCCGCGAGGCAGAACAGCTGCCACCGCTGCAACTGGATGCCCCCATAGCGCTCGACACGCTGACCACTTTTTTCCGGCAACCCGCCGAGACCTTCTTCGAGCAACGCCTGCGGCTCCGCTTCCGCCGCGACACCCTGGCCAGCGAAGACCATGAACCCTTCCGCCTGGACGGACTGGCCGAATACCAGCTCAAGAAAGAGATACTGGAAGGCGCGCTGGCCGTCGCACCGGGGCACCGGGAACAAGCACTGGCGGAACGGGTGGAACGTATTCGTCGCCGCGGCGAGCTGCCGCTGGGACCGGCCGGCGAGCGGGCCGGCACCCAGTTGCGTATCCAGGCGGCCCAGGTCCTCGAGCACTGGCAACAGGTCGAGGCCCACTGGCCGCAAGCGGTCCCCGACCCGATGGAAATCGCCTTGAGTCTGGGGAATACCGCCCTGGAAGGCTGGTTGAGCAACCTCAGAAGCAATGCGGCCGGCCAGTTCGCCATCACCGCGCTCCAGCCCAGTCAGGCCTTCAGCGGCAAGCAGCTTAAGACACACTACTTCACCCGCCTGTGGATCCCGTTGCTGGCCGCCAATGCCCAGGGGCACAGCACCTGCGGACTTTTAGTATCCCGCGACGGCATACACCGGCTTGACCCGTTGCCAAGACAGCAGGCCGAAACGCAGTTGGCAGCCATCGCCGAGGGCTATCTGCAGGCGCTGCAGCAACCCCTGCCCGTTGCCCTGAAAACCGCCATGGCCTGGCTTTCGATGGCAGAGGAAGACAACGGCGACCCGTTGCCATCCGCCGTTGCCGCCGTCTACGACGGCAATGATTTCACCGGCGGCGGTGAAGTGACGGAGAGCGGCGCGCTCGCCCGTTGCTGGCCAGCCTTTGCCGACCTCTGGGGCGACGACTTCCGGCACTGGTCCGAACGCCTTTATCGCGGCTTCCATGACGCCCTCGCAAACCGGGGGGACAGCCCATGAGCCATCCCCTGAATCCATTGGACTTTCCCCTGCATGGCACCCGCCTGATCGAGGCCAGTGCCGGCACCGGCAAGACCTTTACCATTGCGCTGCTGTACGTTCGACTGGTGTTGCAGCATGGTGGCAACGCCGCCTTCGACCGGCCGCTACAACCGCCGGACATCCTGGTGGTGACGTTCACCAACGCGGCGACCGAGGAACTGCGGGACCGTATCCGCAAGCGGCTGACCCAGGCCGCCCGCGTGTTTCGTGGTGACGAGGCCGGCGATGCGCCCTTACAGGCCCTGATGGCGGACTTCACCGAAGCGGAAAGGCCCGCCCGGGCGCGCCTGCTCGATCTGGCCGCCAGCGCCATGGACGAGGCCGCCGTGCATACCATTCACGGCTGGAGCCAGCGCATGCTGCGCCAGCATGCCTTCGATAGCGGAAACCCGTTCCGGGCCGAACTGGACACCGACGACAGCGAGTTACTGCTGGAAGCCGCCCGCGACTATTGGCGAACCTATTGCTATGCCCTGGACCCCGAAACCCTGGCGCAGGTCCAGGCGCTGGTAGCAGACCCCGATGCACTGGCCCAGAGCCTGCGGCCCTTCCTCGACGGCACAGACGAGCCCGGCGCTACCGGCTTTCTGGACACCCTGGCGGCCTGGAGCCGGACACTGGCCGACCTGAGCCAGACTGCCGCTGACAGTTGGCAGACGGATGCCGGGCCCCTGGGCCAATGGTTTGAGGATGCCCTGACCAACAAGCGCCTGAACGGCAACCGCTACCGGCCGGACAGCACCCGCAGTGCCCTTGCGGAAATCGAGACCTGGGCGGCACAGGCCGGCCCCGCGCCCCTGAAAGCGCTGGAGCGTTTCGGCACTTCCCGCCTGAAGCTCAACAAAGGCGCCCCAGCGCCGGACTTTGCCGCACTCCAAGCCGTCGATCGCCTGCTGGATCATGCCGAGGCGAAACCGGATATCGAGGAGGCACTGCTACGTCATGCGGCGGCCTGGTGCCGTCATCGGCTGGAGCGCCAAAAGGCGAAGCTGAACCGCATGGGCTTCGACGACCTGCTGGTGCGCCTCGATGCCGCCCTTCAGGGGGAAAGCGGGCCGCGTCTGGCCCGGACTATCCGCCAGCAGTTCCCGATCGCCCTGATCGACGAATTCCAGGATACGGACCCCCTGCAATACCGTATCTTCCAGACCGTTTACCTGAACCAGCCGGGAACCGGCCTGTTCATGATCGGCGACCCCAAGCAGGCGATCTATGCCTTCCGCGGTGCGGATATCTATACCTACCTGCAGGCACGGGGGGATGCTGCCGGCAACCTGTTCACGCTACCGCGCAACTTCCGCTCAAGCAAAGGCCTGGTGGACGCCGTCAACCGGCTGTTCGGGCTGGCAGGAGATTATCCCCAGGGCAGCTTCCTGCTCGGCGACCGGATTCCGTTCCAGCCGGTTGACGCCCAGGGCCGCAAGGACCAGTTACTGATCGGCAGGCAGAAGCCCACACCACTGCAATTCTGGCTGCCGCAAGGACAGGAAGCCTGGTCGACCACGGACTATCGGAACCTGATGACCGATGCCACCGCCAGCCAGATCGTCCACCTTCTGGACGGCAACACTGGCTTCGTGGATGAAGAAGGACTACGTCGCCCACTTCAGGCCTCCGATATTGCCATCCTGGTCAGGGGCTGGCGCGAAGCCCAGCAGATCCAGTACGCACTGGCCGAACGCGGCCTGCGCAGCGTCTTCCTCAGCGAGCGCAGTTCGGTTTACGCCACGCCTGAAGCACAGGACCTGCTGTTGTGGCTGGAAGCCGTCGCCGAACCCGGCCACGAACAGCGACTCCGCCTGGCCCTGAGCAGTGCCACCCTGGACCTGCCGTTCAGCGAACTCGACACCGCGCAACAGGACGACGATGCCTGGGAAGCGCGGGTTGAGGATTTCCGCGAGCTGCACCAGCTCTGGCGCGGGCAGGGTGTGCTGCCACTGGTGCGCCGGCTGCTCGACCGCTTCGACGTGGCCGCGCGGCTGCTGGGCGAGGACGGCGGCGAACGGCGGCTCACCAACCTCCTGCAACTGGCGGAACTCCTGCATCAGGCCGAAACCCAGCTGGATGGGGAGCTGGCGCTGATCCGCTATCTCGACGAACAGATCCGCGATGCCGGACGTGGCGGTCAGGACGAGCATATCCTGCGCCTGGAGAGCGACGAATCGCTGATCAAGATTGTGACCATCCACAAGTCCAAGGGGTTGGAGTATCCGCTGGTATTCCTGCCCTTCATTGCCGCCGCACGCCCGGTCAGCAAGAAGGACTCGCCGATCCGCTACCATGACGACAGCGGAGAGCCCGTCACCTTGATCCGTGCCGACGACGCGGCATTGGAAAGGGCTGACAGGGAACGCCTGGCCGAGGACCTGCGCCTGCTCTATGTCGCGCTCACCCGAGCCAGTCATGCCTGTTGGGTCGGGGTGGCGCCGCTGGGCCGCCACAACAAGAGTGGGTACCGCTGCGAGCTGCGCGACAGTGCCATCGGCTACCTGCTGGGCGGCGGCACCCCCTTACTGCCCGATGAGCTGCAACAACGTCTCGGCACGCTCACCTCCGCGCCCAACATCGCGGTCGTGCCGCCCCCCGAGCCGGACCTGGCCAGTGTTGCACCGGCCACGCCGGCCATCACACTCGCACCAGCCCGGACGCCGCAGCACTTCCGCGCGCAAAGTTGGTGGATCGGCAGCTACACCGGTCTTCTCACCGGCGCGGCGATGCCCGACGATGGTCTCGCCGCCGCCATCGATAGGGGAGACTTCGCGGAGGACTCGCCCGAGGAAGCGAACCTGCGGGAACTGGGAACCCAGCCCGAAGCCCAGACCGGCGAAGCCGACCCGGAGACCCTGCATGCGTTCCCCCGGGGCTCCCAGCCCGGCACCTTCCTGCACGACATCCTGGAATGGAGCGCCGGCCAGGGGTTTGAGCGCGTTGCCAACGATACCGCGTTACGCAACGAGCATCTGCTTCGCGCCTGCACACCGAGGGGCTGGGAAAACTGGGTACCGGTGCTGGACCGCTGGCTGGCCGGCTTTCTCACCACCCCTTTGGCGCTGCCGTGTGATCGGGGTGCCTGTGCACTCGCCGAGTTATCCCTCATGCAGGCTGAACTGGAATTCTGGTTTGCCGCCAACACCGTCGACAGTGCACGGCTGGACCGGCTGGTCACGCAATCGCTGCTGCCCGGCCAACGTCGCCCCGCGCTCGCACCCCGCCAGCTCAACGGCATGCTCAAGGGTTTTATCGATCTGGTCTTCGAACATCAGGGACGCTACTTCGTGGTGGACTACAAGTCGAATGCATTGGGCGACAGCAACAACGCCTACACGCCGGCAGCCATGAACGAAGCCATGCTGGGCCACCGTTACGAGTTGCAGTACAGCCTGTATATCCTGGCCCTGCACCGCCAGCTCCGGGCGCGGTTGCCCGACTATGATTACGACCGCCATATCGGCGGCGCCCTGTACCTGTTCCTGCGCGGCGTCGACGGGGAGGGCCGGGGCGTCTACCGGGACCGGCCACCACGCACACTGATCGACGCCATGGATGCCCTGTTCCGGGGTGACAGCGGGGAGGGTGCCCGATGAACGGCTACGATCACGACAGCCTCGGAGCGCTCCTCAAACGCTGGGTGGAGCGCGGTTGGCTGAGGTCACTGGATCGCGCCCTGGTCGCTTTTCTCCAGGAACAGGATCAGCGCGCGCAACCATTAACCCTACTCAGCGCTGCGCTGGCCAGCCACCAGTTGGGGCGTGGTCATATCTGCCTGCCGCTGGAACAGGCGCTTGCCGATCCTGACGGTATCCTGTCGCTGCCTCCCGAAGGCGACTACGGACTGGACGGCCCGCCGCCGCGCCCCTCAGAGGTCCTGCAGGGACTGGACCTGCAACGCTGGCAGGACGCTTTAGGGAACGACGCGCTGGTCGGTGACGGCAGCACCGCCACCCCGCTGGTACTGAGCGAAGGCCGCCTCTACCTGTACCGCTATTGGCAGGCGGAACGCCGCGTCGGCCAGGCGGTACGCAGCCGCATGGCACAGGTGCTGGACACCCCCACAGACCTGCCGGCACGCCTCGATGCCCTGTTTGGCCCCTTGCGTAACGATGCCGAAGCGCAACATCAGGATATTCACTGGCAGACCGTCGGCGCCGCCCTGGCGGCACGCAGCGCTTTTACCGTGATTTCCGGCGGACCGGGAACCGGCAAGACGACGACCGTCGTCCGGTTGCTGGGACTGTTGCAGGGTCTGGCACTGGAAACCGGACGTTCTTTACGCATCCACCTGGCCGCCCCGACCGGCAAGGCGGCGGCCCGCCTGACAGAATCCATCAGCGCCGCCGTCGGCCAACTGCCCCCGGAGATCGCTGCCGAGATTCCCACCACCGTCACCACCGTACACCGCTTGTTACGGCCGATACCGCACTCCCGGCGTTTCCGTCATCATGCAGCCAATCCATTGCACCTGGACCTGCTGGTCGTCGACGAAGCCTCGATGGTGGACCTGGAGCTGATGGACGCCCTGCTGGATGCCCTTGCGCCCCGAACCCGCCTGATCCTGCTCGGCGACAAGGACCAGCTGTCCTCGGTGGAAGCCGGCGCCGTGCTCGGCGAACTCTGCCGCGATGCCGAAAACCCCGGCTATTCCAACGGGCTCGGCCATTGGCTCGCACAGCAGACGGGCTATGACCTCGGGGCCTATCAAGGTGATCAGGCAGGCGCTATCGGCGATCACATCGCGCTATTACGCCGCAGTCACCGTTTTGGCGAACACAGCGGGATCGGTCGTCTGGCGCGTGCCGTCAATGCCCAGGACCGTACCGCCATGCGCGGCGTGCTTGACGAGAAAGACAGTGACGACGTCGCCCTCGTCATCGCCGGGGACAGGGAGGGGCTGCCGGATACCGTTTTGGACAATCTGCTGCTGGAGGGCGGCCGGAACCTTTTCCACACAAGGGGAGACGCAGCACCCCAAGGCTACCGCCACTATCTGGAGATCGTTGCCCGCGGAGCACAGGATCAGGATTTCGATACCTGGGCGGCACAGGTCCTTGAGGCCTTCGGGCAATTCCAGGTGTTGTGTGCCCTGCGCAAGGGGCCTTACGGATTAGAAGGTCTCAACCACGCCATTGAGCGACGCCTGCGGGAACGAGGGCTGCTGAGCGAGGGGCATCCCTGGTACGCCGGGCGCCCCGTACTGGTCACAGTCAACGATTACGGCCTGGGCCTGATGAACGGCGACATCGGCATTGCCCTGCCGGACCCAACCTCCGCTGGGCGCCTGAGGGTCTGCTTCCCAACCGCCGACGGGGGCATCAAACGCGTCCTCCCCAGCCGGTTGGGTACCGTTGAGACAGTGTTCGCCATGACCGTCCACAAATCCCAGGGCTCGGAGTTCGGTCATGCCTGCCTGGTGCTGCCGGAACGCATCAGCCCCATCCTGACCAAGGAACTGGTCTACACCGGCATCACCCGGGCACGCCGCTGGTTCAGCCTGGCGTTGTCCGACCTACGCATTCTGGATGCCGCCATTATGCGTCAAACGCAACGCGCATCGGGCCTCGGCGCCTTGCTGCGTCAACACCCACACAACCAGGAGACACTCGAATGAAGCCCGTTCCCGGTATTTACCGACATTACAAAGGCCAGGACTACGAAGTTCTGGATGTGGCCCGACACAGTGAAACCGAGGAGGAATTCGTGGTCTATCGGGCGCTGTACGGCGAACGGGGCCTTTGGGTTCGTCCGCTCAGCCTGTTCCAGTCTCCGGTGGCCGGAGAGGGTCAGCCTGTCGACCGCTTTACCCTGATCGCGCGCCGCGAATCGATGTAGAAGGTTGCTACGCTTTGCCAAAGGAGTTTTGTATGCCCGAGGAAATCACGATCGCACAGGAGATTGATCGCGAAGTCTTCGAAGCGGAGAAGAGGATCCACGAACGCTTCGAATGGCTTCACATCATCAACGACTATATCTCAGCCATTCTATTCCTGATCGGCAGCATCATGTTCCTGAAGGATTCCTGGCATATCCCCGCCACTTGGCTGTTCATCATCGGCAGCGTCTTCTTCCTGTTCGCGCCCATCCTGCGGACCCTGAACAAGCGCTATGTGAAAAACCTGCGCAAGGCCCCCATTCACTGGTAGACGACAGGGGCCCCTATCAAGCAGAGACTCAGTGCTTGGTCGGCGGTTTCTTGAAGAAGCGTAACGGCTGGATGTCCGGATCCTGTTGGGGTTTTTCCACCCGACTGACCCGGGTTTCCAGCTCGGCGACGGGCGCCGCAGGCTCATCCTGCAGCTTGTCTTTGAAGCCGCAACTGACACATTCGCGGAACTGCCCCTCGTCAGTGCTGTAGGTAACGATGCGGTCCATTTCCGCACAGCGCGGACAAACCGCACCGGCTATAAAGCGTTTCTGGGTCTGCATGACCACCACCTCAACTTGCGTCGTTGCCGCCGACGCCAGCGGGCCTCCCGCCAGCATCGGCAACCATGATCAGGTCTCGGCGATCTCGCCGATTCCCGCTTGCAGCAACAGTGCGTCAACCTGCGGTTCGCGACCGCGGAAACCGACGAACAGCGCCATGGGATCGCGCGAGCCGCCCTTTTCGAGGATCTCGTGCAGGAAGGCTCGTCCGGTTTCTGCATCGAACACGCCTTTTTCCTCGAACAGGGAAAACGCATCCGCCGCCAGCACTTCAGCCCACTTGTAGCTGTAGTAACCTGCCGAATAGCCACCGGCAAAGATATGCGAGAAGCTGTTGGGGAAACGGTTGAACGGTGGCGCCTGGATCACTGCCACCTGCTCCCGGACCTTGTGCAGCACTTCCAGTGGGCTCACCGGATTTTCCGGGTCGAATTCCGCATGCATGCGGAAATCGAACAGGGCAAATTCCAGTTGCCGCACCATCTGCATACCGGACTGGTAGTTGCGCGCCGCCAACATACGCTCCAACAGGTCCACTGGCAATGGCTCCCCGGTTTCGTAATGGCCGGAAATCAATGCCAGCGATTCCGGCTGCCAGCACCAGTTCTCCAGGAACTGGCTGGGCAGTTCCACGGCATCCCAGGCAACACCGTTGATACCGGAGACGTCGCTCACCTCGACCTGGGTCAGCATGTGGTGCAGGCCGTGGCCGAACTCATGGAACAGCGTGGTGACCTCGTCGTGGGTCATCAATGCCGGCTGCCCATCCACCGGCGTCGTGAAATTACAGACCAGGAAAGCCACCGGCAACTGCAGGCTGCCGTCCTGACGCCGCCATCTTACGCGACAGTCCGCCATCCAGGCGCCCCCGCGCTTGCCCTGGCGGGCATAGGGATCGAGATAGAACCAGGCGATGGTTTCGCCGTCGCGACGGATGCGATAGGGACGGACGTCGGGATCCCAGGTTTCGACATCGGAAGCCGGCTCGACACGGATGCCGAACAGTTTCTCCGCTGTCGCGAACAACCCCTGGATGACACGCTCGACCGGAAACCAGGGACGCAGGGTCTCGGGCGAGATATTGAACAGGTCCTGGCGCTGCTTCTCGCTGTAGTAGCCCACGTCCCAAGCCTCAAGGCGATCCACGCCATAGTGCTCGCGGGCGAAGTGGGTCAGCTCGGCAAACTCGCGATCGGCCACCGGCTTGGAGCGAACCGCCAGCTCCTCCAGAAACTGCAGAACTTCCGGCACACTGCGCGCCATCTTGGTCGCCAGGGAGCGCTCTGCGTAGTTGTCGAAACCCAGCAGCTGCGCCAGGGCATGCCGGCGCTTGAGGATTTCCGTCATGATCGGCGTATTGTCCCAACGGCCGGCATCCGGCCCCAGGTCGGAGGCTCGGGTCAGGTAAGCCTCGTAGACTTCGCGGCGCAGCTCGCGATTATCGCAGTAGGTCAGCACCGGGAAGTAACTGGGAAAATCCAATGTGATCACATAGCCGTCGAGATCGCGCTGCCGCGCTGCCTGGCGGGCGCCATCCAGGGCCGATTGGGGCAGCCCACTGAGTTCATCGACATTTTCGATATGACGAAACCAGTGCTGGGTCGCGTCCAGAACATTGTCGCTGAACCGGCTGCTCAGCTCGGCCAGCTCGCGGGACAGGCCGGCATAGGTTTCCTTCTCTGCAGGCGGCAGATCGACACCGCCCAGATGGAAGTCCCGCAGGGTATTCTCAATGGACTTGCGCTGCGCCTCGTCAAGTTGCGCAAAGGCGTCGCTCTCGGCCAGTTTCCGGAACGCCTCGTTCAACGCAACGTTCTGGCCGAGTTCGGTTTCATATTCGGTCAGACGCGCCAGGCAACGTTTATAGACCTCGCGCAATGCTTCCGAGTTCTTCACCGTATTCAGGTGGGAAACGATCGACCAAGCGTTGTTGAGCCGGTCCGACAGCGCCTGCATAGGCATCGCCAACGTCTCCCAGGTGGGAGCCTCCAGCGCGGACAGGGCGTTGATCTGCGCCCGGTTGTCGCTGAGAATCTGGTCTATCGCTGGCTCGATATGCTCGGTACGGATATGCTCGAAGCGTGGTAACAGGTCCTGCGCTAACAGCGGATTGTTCATGAATTCCCCGTGTTCGTCTGGCCAATCGCAAAAAGACTGATGAAAACCGTAATACGCCCGTCAGGGCTCCGCAAAAAACCAATTAAGGACTATGTGATGGCTAAGATACGTTCTCACAAGGGTATCACGCCAGATTTCGGTGCGCGGGTCTGGATAGATCCCTGCGCCACCGTAATCGGCGATGTGGTCCTGGGTGACGATTGTTCGGTGTGGCCGATGACGACCATCCGCGGCGACATGCACCGTATCCGCATCGGCCAGCGCTGCAGTATTCAGGATGGCTCCGTCCTGCACATCACCCACGCCGGCCCCTTCAATCCGGACGGCTGGCCTCTGACGCTGGGCGACGATGTCACTGTCGGCCACAGGGCGGTGCTGCATGGCGCCACCCTGGGCAGCCGTATCCTGGTCGGCATGGGCGCCATGGTCATGGACGGCGCCGTGGTCGAGGACGAAGTCATCATCGGCGCCGGTTGCCTGGTACCGCCCGGCAAACGTCTCGAAAGCGGCTACCTGTACGTCGGCGCCCCTTGTCGCCAGGCGCGCGCGCTCAGTGACGAGGAGAAGCAATTCTTCACCTACACCGCAGCGAATTACGTGCGCCTTAAAGACGAGTATCTCAGCGCCGGCTAACCCTGTCCCAGATCAAATTTCATTCAAGTCCACCTGCCTGACGCTTGAAAAGCGCCTGCTCGAACCTATTTACTGATTCTGCAAAGTTAGGGTGATTCGAGAAGGCGCCGCTCGCTGACCCTGACGAAGCTGTTATCCGAGCAACTGTTCACGCAACGACGATTGCAGATTCGTTAAGAGGAGGTGTTATCCATGGCTAACCTGACCCGTTGGAATCCGTTTGCCGAATTGGAAGAAATGCTGGATCGCTATAGCCGGGGAGCCGGGTTCCCGCGCCTGGGCAATGACCGCGAAACCCGCGACCTGATGCGCAGGACCGACTGGTCGCCGGCGGTCGACATCGCAGAAACGCCGACAGCCTATGTCATTTCCGCAGAACTGCCCGGCATCGATCGCAAGGACGTCAAAGTCACTGTCAATGACGGCGTACTGTTGATTCAGGGCGAACGCCATAGCGAGAAAGAGGACAAGGACCGTAAGCACCACCGCGTCGAGCGCTTCTACGGTACCTTTGCCCGCAGCTTCTCGCTGCCGGACAACGTCAATGAGGATAGCATCCAAGCTGACTACAAGGACGGCATGCTGAAGGTGACACTGGAAAAATCGGAGAAGGCGAAGCCGAAGTCGATTGAAGTCCAGGTCAACTAAGATACCGGCAACGCCGTTTGGAGATGTTGGGGCGATGCCTGACCGGCAAGGTCGGGTGTCGCCTTATGCGGCGTCCTGTGCACCAAAATCGCGCAGGGCCTGGGCATACTCCGTGCCCTTGCGGTGCTGGGAGACGCGATCGAGCAACGTCTGGCCAAAGCCGTCGACAGCGTTGATGTTACGCCCGGCTTCAGCAAAGAAAACCAGGAAGCGGCGAAAATCATCAGCCCGCATGGCCTGATAGGCCCGGATCAGCACGTGATAATCGGGGTCGATCGACTTGTCGTAGGGTGACAGGAACAGGAACCCCTGGATCCGCTCGTCGCTCCATTCCTCATCAAGGACTTTGGGTTTATCCGGGCCGCTCACGTCATTACCTCACTATCTTTATCTTTCAGCGCATGTCGAGCGCGACAGTATACGGGCTTTCAGCAGGCGCCGTTATATCCGTTAAGCATGTGTTACTTCCTGATTTTTATAAGGAACCGCAGGAAGCCATGCAAACAGCCCTGAAGGCTTCGCAATACCTTCAGCCGCCGGGTTTCCCAACACTGAAATCCAGGACGCGCCTGGGAGACTCGGGTTCACACTTGGGGTGGTCAATATTGATCTCGACGCGCCGGTTGAGCGCCCGGTTCTCCGGCGTGGTATTCGGCGCCAGCGGGTGGGTTTCGGCGTGGCCGGCGGCGGTGACACGCTCGGCATCTATCTTGCGGTTGAGCACCAGCTCATGGACTACCGAAACCGCCCGTGCCGCCGACAGGTCCCAGTTGGAACGATAGCGGTTGCTCAGGATCGGCTGGTTATCCGTGTAACCCGCCACCACGATATTGCCGCTGCATCGAGCCAACACCGAGACCACCTTGTCGATAATCGGCACCATTGCCGGCTTCAGTTCCGCGCTACCAGAGGGGAAAGTCGCATCTTCTGCAAAGCGGACAACCACCTTCTGACTGTTGTAACTGACGCTGATCTCTTTCTCCGCAATCTGGGTCTGTAGACCGCTGACCAGGGTCTTGGCCAACTGCTCGATCCCCTTCGGCACGATATTGGTCTGCGGCGCAGCGGTGGCGCTATCGGGTAAAAACTCGGGCACCTGAGGCTTTTTCGGCGCGTCCGGAGTGGGTACAGCCTGGGACGAGGGGGGCGACAGCGAAGGCGCAGGTTGATTGACCACCAGCGTAACCACCTGCTTGCCGCTGCCGAAGGCAGATGCCATGGAGGCCACCATCGCCTTGTATTTATTGACGTCCATTTTGGAAAACGACAACAGCAGGATGAAGAACGTCAGCAGCAAGGTCATCAGGTCAGCAAAGGTGACCATCCAGCTCGGTGCACCGGCCGGCTCCTTGCGTGCTTTGCGTTGCAGCGGCGGCATACGCGTCCCTTCAGCTCTCGCGCTTCGGCTGCTTGGACAGCTGCTGGCGCTGCTCGGGAGTCAGGTAGGCCGTCAGGAGTTCAGTCATGACCCGCGGGTTCTGGCCTTTCATGATGTTCTGCAGGCTGGTCACGATCAGGGCCATATTGCGCTGCTCGTCCATGGTCTTGTGCTGCAACTTGTCCGCCAGGGGCAGGGCAATGAGCTGGGCGATAAAGGCGCCGTAGAATGTGGTGAGCAGGGCCACCGCCATGGCCGGACCGATAGAGCCCGGGTCCTTCATGTTGTTGAGCATCTGCACCAGGCCAACCAGGGTACCGAGCATACCCAGCGCCGGCGCGGCATCGCCGATACCGCGGAACACCCGCTCCGCCATTTCATAACGCTCCATCGCCTGCTGCATGTCCTCCAGCAGGGCCTCTTCGATAAACTCCGGAGGATGGCCGTCAACGCAGAGATTGATGCCCTTCTGCAAAAAGGCATTGCTGCTGTTGTAGTTTTCCAGCCCGAGAATCCCTTCCTTGCGAACCTGTTGGGCCAGTTCTCCCACCTGACGGATCAGCTCCATGGGATGTTCGGTGCGCTCCAGAAATACGGTGCGAAGGGCAAGGCGAAACGCGTCCAGAACCGAGCTGAGACGATACTTGATCAGCGTGACCGCAAAGGTGCCACATAGCACGATGGCAACGCTGGGCCAGTTGAGAAAGGTGAGTAGACTGGAGCCGGCCATGATGGCCAGCGTGACAACGGATACGCCGGCCAACAGGCCAACCAGAGTCAATATATCCATGAGATACGCCGATATGCTGACGGAAGGGTTTCCGGATCAAGCATAGTTCAAATCCCGACAGGGATCAGGTCGCATCCGGAACCTTTCAGCTTATCGTCATGACATCAGAAACCTTCCTGGCGCAGCTGGCTGAGCACTTTGGACGTATCCGGTCGTACGCCACGCCAGAGCCAGAAAGCTTCCGCCGCCTGTTCCACCAACATGCCCAGGCCGTCGATACTGCGACAGGCGCCCTGATGCTCCGCCCAGCGGTTGAACACCGTGGTCTCAAAACCGTACATCATGTCGTAGCTGATGGTGCTCTCATCGACCAGCGACGGATCGAGCGGCGGCAGGTCGCCCTGGAGGCTTGCACTGGTTCCGTTGATGATCAGGTCAAAAGGCTCGCGCACGCTGTCGAAACCCTCGGCACTCAGCCTGACCCCGCCCGCGAAGAGATCCACCAGGGCCTGGGCCTTGGTCAGCGTCCGGTTGGCGATAACGACTTCCGCCGGCTGTTCGGCCAATAAGGGCCCGAGAATACCGCGGACAGCACCACCGGCACCCAGGACCAGGACACGCTGGTTGCGCAGGGGAACACCATGATTCAGCGTGAGATCCCGCACCAGGCCGACACCATCGGTATTGTCCCCGCACAGATGCCCTTCGGCATCCCGGTAGAGGGTATTCACCGCGCCCGCCGGACCGGCCCTATCGCTACGCCAGGTGACCAGCTCCCAGGCCTGTTCCTTGAACGGCACCGTAACATTCAGCCCCTTGCCGCCACGGGAGAAGAAGCCACTCACCGTCCCGGCAAAGTCATCCAAGGGCGCCTGTATGGCGGTGTATTCCATGTCCTGATGGGTCTGGGCAGCAAACAGGCTGTGAATCAGCGGCGACTTGCTGTGACTGATCGGGTTGCCGACCACCGCATACAGATCCGAGCTCATACCGATGCCTCCGCCAGCCAGTCACGGGGTTTCAGGAAGTGTTCGGTCAACCGCGCCTCTGGCGATCCCGGCTCTGGCCGCCAGTCGTAACGCCAGCTTACCAGCGGCGGCAGCGACATCAGGATCGATTCGGTACGCCCGCCGGACTGCAGGCCGAACAGGGTGCCCCGATCGTAGACGAGATTGAACTCCACATAGCGGCCCCGCCGGTATAGCTGGAACTCCCGTTCTGTCTCGCCGTAGACGTGGTTGCGGCGCCGTTCCACGATGGGCAGGTAAGCACTCAGGTAGCTGTCACCCACGGCCCGCATGAAATCGAAGCTCTTGGCAAACGTCCATTCATTCAGGTCGTCGAAAAAGAGTCCGCCGATACCGCGCGGTTCATGACGATGCTTCAGGAAGAAGTACTCATCACACCACTGCTTGAAACGTGGATAAACGTCATCGCCGAAGGGCGTGCACGCTGCCCTGGCAACCTGATGCCAGTGCCGGCAGTCTTCCTCGAAGCCATAGTAGGGCGTCAGGTCGTAGCCGCCGCCAAACCACCAGACGTAGTCACCGCCGGGCGTTTCCGCTGAAAAGAAGCGCACATTGGCATGGGACGTCGGGACATAGGGGTTCTCGGGATGTATCACCAGTGACACCCCCATGGCTTCCCAGCGGGCACCGGCCAATTCCGGACGATGGGCCGTGGCGGAGGGGGGCAGCTGGGCACCGGTCACCCGGGAAAAATTCACCCCGCCCTTCTCGATGACATTGCCTTCGGCCACAACGCGACTGCGCCCGCCACCGCCTTCCTCTCGCGTCCAGCTGTCCTCGAGAAACGGCGATCTCACCTCGACCTGCCCAAGTCCTTCACAGATACGATCCTGGAGATTGATCAGGTAGTCGTGGACTGCGCTGGTATCCGGTTTTTCCATGATGTTCCCCTTTCCCGATTCAGTGCGCTTTTTGCCGCCGCAGGCTTGGCGCCCCGGCGACGTTGTGCTCCAACTAGCGCAAAACCCGATTGGTGACCAGATCGATAATTCGGCTGGGCTGGCGTTGGCCGCCCAATGCACCGGGCAGAATACCGTCCAGCGCTTCCCCAAAATACTGGCGCACCTGGATGGCCGAACGGGCAGCGGGCCGCCCGGCGGGATTGCAGGACGTCGACACCAGGGGACCGCCAAAGGCTTCGCACAATGCCACAACCAACGGATGCGCACTGACCCGCACGGCGATGCTGGCATGCCTGCCGCGTAGCCATTCCGGCACCTGCCGGTGAATATCCGGCAGCAGGCAGGTTACCGGCCCCGGCCAATGTGACAAGGCAGCCTGCCTTAGCTCGGCCGGCAACGGGTCCAGCAGATAGGCAACCTGCTCTGGGTGCGCCGCCACAAGGATAAGTCCTTTCTGCTGTGGCCGCTGCTTCAATGCCAGTATGTTCGCCACCGCCGCTTCGTCCCAAGGGTCGCATCCCAGTCCCCAGACTGCTTCTGTCGGATACGCGATCACACCGCCAGCCCGCAGCGTTTCGACCGCCCGACGCAAATGCCACCAATGAGTTTGTTCAACCGCCATTATCTCTCCCAGCTACGGAATGACTGCAGGGCGAATATTCTACGTCAGATCATAAAGAAAGGGGCGTAGCAAAGCACCGGCCGGCATCAGGAGATACGTTGATAGCCTCCCGGTACCGTGGCCAGCAGCCCCTGCATCTCCAGCATCAGCACCGCCTGCAGCAGCCGCTCCGCACTCAAGCCGGTACGTTCGCAAAGCTCGTCGGAACTGCTGGGTGAAAAGCCGCTGGCACCAAGCACCAAGGCCTCGTCGGGCGACAGGTCGCAGTTGGGAGGCGACGATAGTGTCGCACGGCCCGGAGGTTGGCTCGGCGCTTCCCACCCGGGCAACTCCTCCACAATATCCTGCACCGACTCCACCAGCCGCGCGCCCTGTCGCAATAGCTGATTGCAGCCTCTGGCCTGGGGGTTGTGAATGGAGCCGGGAACAGCAAAGACGTCGCGCCCCTGCTCGAGGGCATGGCGTGCCGAGATGAGGGAACCGCTGCGCAGACTGGCTTCCACAACGAGCACGCCGCAACTGAGACCCGTGATGATCCGGTTTCGGCGAGGGAAATGCGGGGCTCGGGGAGGTGTCCCCGGCGGCATTTCCGAGACCAGGGCACCCTGCTGGCACAGCGCAGCAGCAAGATGACAGTGCTGACGCGGATAGATCTCATCGACCCCGGTGGCCAGTACAGCAATGGTCGTACCTCCCGCTTCGACCGCGCCCCGGTGGGCGGCAGCGTCGATTCCCAGCGCCAGGCCGCTGGTCACCGCAAATCCCAGGCGGGCCAGTTCAGCCGCAAAGCGGGTGGCGTTGTCCAGCCCTTCACGGGTGGCATTGCGGCTTCCCACGATGGCAACCTGCCGTGCCGCCAGCGCCTCACGTCGCCCCCGCAGGTAGAGCAGGGGCGGCGGCCCATGAATGGCCCGCAACGCCGTCGGGTAGTCTGGTGCCGCCCAGTCGATCAACTCGATACCGAGGCGCTCGACCGTAGCGGCCACCTGGACGACCCGGCGGTAGAAACGGTTACCCACTTTTCCGTTCCACCAGGCATCAAGGGCCTCACGGGTAGGTTCTGGCAGGCGTAGGCCACGTCCCGATACCTGCGACGCATCAAGCAGGAGCCGGGGATCCCCATCAAGGTCCAGAATGCGCTGCCAGCGGGTCGGCCCCATACCGGGCAATAGGGAGAGTGCCAGCCAGTCACGGCGGTCCGGCGTCATTGCCGTCATCGTTAACATCCTTGTAGAGCGGTGATTCGTGAATTCGGCAGGATACGAGGCTGGACGGGAGAGTCAAGACCGGGGCCCACCGGCCTCTCCGCGCCGTTCCGTCAGCCTCTCAGCAAAAGGCTCACTTCGAAAAGGAAACAAGACGGAAACAAGAAAGGGGCCTTTCGGCCCCTTTTCAACGATCACGAAGGATCAGGGATTACGCACTTCATCCCCGACAGAAAGCGGGCGTGTAGCCTGCAACACGAGACCGTAGCTCACCTTGTCGAAGGTGCGGAACACCATCAGCAGGCCCGCACGTTCGGAAGGCAGCTGTACCAGCTCCTTGGTATAGGGATCCCGCGTAATCTGGCCTTTCTTGAACACCGCCAGCACATTGCCGACTTTCAGGCCATCGCGTTTGCCCTTATTGAGGACCACAACATCATATTGGCCAATCTGGGAAACGCCATTCAATACAGAAATCATATAGCCGTGGATGTCGGTATCCGGCGCGCTCGGTTGGAAGTTCGGGCGAATCGGCTTGTCCTCGGTCGGCAACAGGCGATCACCCGCCATCACTTCCTCGTTGCTCTTCTGCAGGAACAACGTCATGACCTGGCCATTGACGGCAGTGACCTTGCCCTGGCCGAGGGACTTGGCTTCAAGGCCGAGGAATTCGTGGGTAATGGGGTCGTAGTACGCCTTACCCTCCCGGTAAACGCCGAATACCTTCTGGCCTTTGCCGTCACCGCGGGCATAGACGATATCGCCGGCACCACTCGCAATGCGGCCATCCTCACCCTGCAGGACATAAGGCGCCTTTTCCAGAACATCCTTTGCGACGATACGGGTACCGGATAGGAAGCCCTGGATATCTTCCAACGGAATGGTCGGCACCGGGGTTTCCAGCGGCGTCGAACGAATTTTCGGTGACAGCTTGATAACGCCCGAGTTGCTACCGTTCTTCACCTTGGTCAGCATCGGTTTACCGTTGATGTAAACCAGCGCCAACTCGTCGCCCGGGTAGATCAGGTTCGGGTCGTTGATCTGCGGGTTGGCGTGCCATATTTCGGGCCAGTACCAGGGGTTCTTCAGGAAGCGGGATGAAATGCCCCACAGCGTGTCGCCCTTGACCACCGTGTAATGTTGCGGCATGTCCTTGCGGAATTCGGGACCGGCCGCCATTACGAGTTGCGAAAACAGCAACGACAGGGCAGCCACCAAATACAGCAGTTTCCTCATTGTCTGGATCCTTGATGCCTATAGCATGATTGTTCGAACGGTTTTACCCGGCTGGCAGGCCGTCGCATGCAGCCGCAGATCGGCGGTTCTTCCCGGTTGTTCCGTCCGGATTTCCGGGTCCTTCCGTCTAACTATAGAAGAACTCGCGTAATTTGCGATGCCTGATTTACGCCCAAGACGATATCCCTGTCACGATTCCGCGACGGGGTGGTCAGTTTGTACTCAAAGTGCTTATTGAGAGATAATAGACCAAGGTTTAACAAACGAGCGTTATTGCCGTCCTATGATACTCGAAATTCTGGAATTTCCCGATCCGCGCCTGCGCACTGTCGCCAAACCGGTGGAAACCGTGGATGACAGCATCCGTAAGCTGATCGACGATATGTTCGAAACCATGTACGAAGCTCCGGGTATCGGCCTTGCCGCAACCCAGGTCAACGTACACAAACGCATTGTGGTCATCGACGTTTCTGAAGATCACGACCAACCGCTGGTCTTCATCAATCCCGAAGTGGAAGTCCTCGAAGGTGAGGAGATGGAGATGCAGGAAGGTTGCCTGTCCGTGCCCGGCTTCTATGAAAGCGTGGTGCGTATCGAGCATGTTCGGGTCAAGGCCCTGGATCGTGACGGCAAACCTTTCGAAATGGAGGCCGAGGGGCTTCTTGCCGTGTGTATCCAGCATGAGTTGGATCACCTCAACGGCAAGCTGTTCGTGGACTACCTGAGTCCCCTGAAACGCAACCGCATCAAGAAGAAGCTGGAGAAACAGCACAAGATCCGCGCCTGATATCCAGCCGTGGTATCACGAATATCATGACCGGGCCAGTGCCCGGTTTTTCTGTTTATTGACGGCCTGTTGCCGCACCCCTCGATCATCGGGAGATTTGTTTTGCGTATCGTCTTTGCCGGCACTCCGGAATTTGCCGCCGTCAGCCTGAAGGCCATCCTCGCAGCCGATGCCGACTACAACGTTGTCGCCGTTTATACCCAGCCGGACCGTCCTGCAGGACGAGGCCGCAAACTGGTGCCTAGCGAAGTCAAGCAGGTCGCCGAAAACGCCGGCATTCCGGTTTACCAGCCTGCCAGCCTGAAGGGCGATGAGGCGCAGCAAACCCTTGCGGCGTTAGAGGCCGATGTCATGGTGGTTGCCGCCTACGGCCTGATTCTCCCGAAGGCCATTCTCGAGACACCACGTCTCGGCTGCCTGAATATCCACGCATCCCTGTTACCTCGCTGGCGCGGCGCGGCGCCCATCCAACGTGCCATAGCCGCCGGCGACACCGAAACCGGCATCACCATCATGCAGATGGATGTCGGCCTGGATACCGGCGACATGCTGCTCAAGATAGCGACGCCTATCCACGCCGACGATACCGGTGGCAGCCTGCACGACCGCCTCGCCGACATCGGTGGGCAGGCCATCTGTGACGCCCTTCGATCCCTGGCAGAGGGCACACTGAAGGGGGAAAAGCAGGACGACAGCCAGGCCAGCTACGCCGCAAAGCTGTCCAAGGATGAAGGTCATATCGACTGGCAGCGTAGCAGCGAGGAGATCGACCGCCAGATCCGTGCCTTTAACCCGTGGCCCGGAACCTACACCGACGACGGCGATAACCGCGTCCGAATCCATGCCGCGACACCGATGGCTGAACGCCAAAGTGACGAGGCGCCGGGCACGGTTATCCAACGCGACCGCCAGGGTATTCTGGTGGCCTGTGGTGATGGCGTACTGCAGCTGGACCGCATCCAGTTGCCGGGCGCCAGGGCACTCTCCAGCAATGATCTGATCAATGGCGGAAAACCACTGCTACTGGCCGGCAACCAGTTACGTTGACGCCTGAGGGAAGGGCCATGGAATACGGAACCGACATCGTTCGCCTGGTGGCCGCCGAAGTGCTGGCGGATACCGTCTGGCAGGGCAGGTCCCTGTCACAAACGCTGCCCGAGGCGCAGGGCCGGGTTCCCGACGAAGCCCGGGCACGCCTGCAGGATCTCTGTTTCGGCAGCTGCCGCTGGTGGTACCGTCTGCACGCCGAGCTGGATAAGCACCTGCGCAAACCGCTCAAAGCCGGCGATCGCGTGGTGGAAGCACTACTGATCGTGGCGCTCTACCAATTGCGTCACACCCGCACGCCGCCCCATGCGGTCGTCAGCGAGGCCGTTGAAGCCTGCCGGGCCCTGGGCAAACCCTATCTCAGCGGTCTGGTCAACGGCGTGCTGCGCAGCGCCGAACGCGAGGGCGAACCATTGCCCGCCAGCGAAGCCATCCGCACCAGCCATCCCGACTGGCTGGTCTCAAAACTGGAACATAACTGGCCGCAGCAATGGAACAGCATCCTGGATGCCAACAACACCCGGGCGCCCATGACATTGCGCGTCAACGCCCGGCACGGCAGCCGTGAGGCCTATCTCCAGCGACTGGAAGACGCCGGGATCCCCGCCAGCGCCTGTGCCTGGTCGCCGTATGGCATTCAGTTGGAACAGCCTTGCCCGGTCAACCGGTTGCCCGGCTTCGACGATGGGGATGTCAGTGTCCAGGACGAAGCCGCCCAGTTATGCACGGACATCCTCTCGCCGGAACCCGGCCACCATGTACTGGACGCCTGTGCCGCGCCTGGCGGCAAAACCTGTGCCCTGCTGGAACAGGTCGATAATCTGGACCTGGTCGCCCTGGACCAGGACGATTATCGCCTCGACCGGCTACGCGATAATCTGGACCGGCTGCAGCTCGAAGCCGAAGTCCTTTGCGCCGATGCCGCAGATCCGGACCACTGGTGGGACGGACGCCACTTTGACCGCATACTGCTCGACGCCCCGTGCAGCGCCACCGGCGTTATCCGTCGCCACCCGGACATCAAACTCCTGCGGCGGGAAACCGACATAAAGCCCCTCAGCGAACTACAGCTGCGCCTGCTCAAACAGCTCTGGCCAACACTGGCCCCGGGCGGACGCCTGCTTTATGCCACCTGTTCCGTGTTCCCCCAGGAGAACCAACGTATAATCACCCGCTTCCTAAAGGACCAGGTGGATGCCCTGGTACGACCACTCGCGGTCGACTGGGGCCAGGATACCGGCGATGGACGGCAACTGCTGCCGCTACCGGGCGGACATGACGGTTTCTTCTATGCTTGTCTGGAGAAACCCGCCAGCAATTAACACGACGGCAATGACGACGCCAACGACGGGAACGTCTTCATGAAAATCATCATCCTGGGTGCCGGGCAGGTAGGTGGCACCCTGGCAGAAAACCTGGCCAACGAAGCCAACGACATCACTGTGATCGACAGCGACGGCGAACGGCTGCGGCACCTCCAGGATCGCCTGGACATCCGTACCGTTCAGGGGCGGGGTTCCTACCCCAGCATCCTGCGCCAGGCCGGCGCGGAAGACGCCGACATGCTGATTGCGGTGACCAACAGCGACGAGACCAACATGGTCGCCTGCCAGGTCGCCTATTCGCTGTTCAAGACGCCCACCAAAATCAGCCGTGTGAGGGCCAACGCCTATCTGTCCCGCAAGGAACTGTTCGGGCCCGACGGCTTCCCCATCGACGTCCTGATCAGCCCCGAGCAGGTGGTCACCCAGCACATCACCCGCCTGATCGAATACCCGGGAGCCCTCCAGGTACTGGATTTTTCGAAGGGGCTCGCCCGCCTGGTCGCCATTCGTGCAACCTTGGGGGGACCGCTGGTAGGCCATGAACTATCCTACCTGCGCGAACACATGCCGAATATCGACACCCGCGTCGCCGCCATCTTCCGCCGCGACCGGCCGATCATTCCCCAGGGCAATACGGTCATCGAGGACGGCGACGAGATTTTCTTCATTGCGGCCACTGACCATATCCGCTCCGTGATGAGCGAATTGCAGCCGCTGTCCAAACCCTACAAGCGCATCATCATCGCCGGCGGCGGCAACATCGGCCATCGGCTGGCCAGTACTCTCGAAGGCCGCTATCAGGTCAAGGTCATCGAGCATAACCAGGATCGCTGCATGTTGCTGGCCGAGAACCTGCACAAATCCATCGTGCTGCAGGGCGACGCCGCCAACAAGGAAATGCTGCTCGAGGAGAACATCGAGGATACCGACGTCTTCTGTGCGGTGACCAACGATGACGAAGCAAACATCATGGCTTCACTGCTCGCCAAACGGCTGGGTGCCCGCAAGGTGATGACCTTGATCAACAACCCCGATTACGTGGACCTGATACAGGGCCGCGATATCGACGTGGCCATTTCACCACAGCAGACGACCATCGGCAGCCTGCTGACCCATGTCAGACGCGGCGATGTCGTCAACGTACACGCCTTGCGTCGCGGGGCCGCCGAGGCGATCGAAGCCATCGCTCACGGTGATCACCGCTCGTCCAAGGTTGTCGGCCGGCGGTTGGATGAAATCGCCTTGCCGGAAGGCACCACCATCGGCGCCATCGTGCGCCACAACGAAGTGCTGATCGCCCACGACCATGTCCGCGTCCAGCCCGACGACCACGTCATCCTGTTCCTGGTCGACAAGAAACGGACCCGTGAGGTCGAACGGCTGTTCCAGGTGGGGCTGACGTTTTTCTAAAAGAAGGAACCGCGGCGAACAGGCCGCTCCGTGGAATAGGCGACAACCTGCCGGTTTCCGTTTCGAATCTCGGCGGCGGGAAGAGTATAATGCCGTTCTTTCGCACATGACCGTACCGTTACGGGCTCTGCGGGTATCCAAGAGATCCCGCCAAAGAACCCGGCCACAGCGGCGGCGACATCGAACCGATGCAAATGGATTGAGGTGAGTCCTCGTGACTGAATTGTCAAAACCTGACGTGAAAACGTTCCAGGGTCTGATCCTGGCGTTGCAACAATACTGGGCCCGCCAGGGCTGTGTAGTCCTCCAGCCGCTGGATATGGAGGTTGGTGCCGGAACCTTTCACCCGGCCACTTTCCTGCGCGCCATTGGCCCGGAAACCTGGAACGCAGCCTATGTCCAGCCCAGCCGCCGTCCGACCGACGGCCGCTATGGCGAAAATCCCAACCGTTTGCAGCATTACTACCAGTTCCAGGTGGTACTGAAGCCCTCGCCTGACGATATCCAGGAACTGTACCTGGGGTCCCTGCGTATGCTCGGTTTCGACCCGCTGGTCCACGACATTCGTTTCGTCGAGGATAACTGGGAATCCCCCACGCTCGGCGCCTGGGGCCTGGGCTGGGAAGTCTGGCTCAACGGCATGGAAGTCACCCAGTTCACCTATTTCCAGCAGGTGGGCGGGATCGAGTGCTATCCGGTTACCGGTGAAATCACCTACGGCCTCGAACGCCTGGCCATGTATCTGCAGGGCGTCGACAGCATCTATGACCTGGTCTGGGCAGAAGGTCCCGAAGGCAAGGTCACCTACGGCGACGTCTTCCACCAGAACGAAGTGGAAATGTCCGCCTACAACTTCGAGCAGGCCGACACCGCCTTCCTGTTCCAGTGTTTCGACACTTACGAACGGGAAAGCCAGCGACTGATCGAAGTGGGCCTGCCGCTGCCTGCCTACGAACAGGTGCTGAAGGCATCTCACACCTTCAACCTCCTGGATGCGCGTCATGCCATCTCCGTCACCGAACGCCAACGCTACATCCTGCGGGTCAGAACCCTGGCCCGTGCGGTGGCACAGGCATACTACGACCGTCGTCAGGCGCTGGGTTTCCCATTGGCGCCGGCAGCCCTGAGAGAAGAGCTGCTCGGTCCCGAATCCACGGTGGAGGCATAAGATGGCAGCAGTACAGGATTTTCTCGTCGAACTGGGCACCGAGGAATTGCCACCCAAGGCCCTCAAGATTCTGTCTTCAGCGTTCACCGACGGTATTCGCAAAGGTCTGGATGAAGCCGGTCTGACTTACGGAAAGCTGGAGTCCTTCGCCACGCCGCGCCGCCTGGCGGTTCGAGTGCGGGAATTGCAGGCCGCTCAAGCCGACAAGCCGGTGGAAAAACGCGGCCCGGCAGTCAAGGCGGCCTTTGACGACGCCGGCAATCCCACCCGCGCACTGGAAGGTTTCGCCAGCTCTCTCGGTGTGACCCCGGAGCAGCTGGATACGCTGGAAACCGAAAAGGGTGCCTGGGTCATTTATCGCACTGTCGAGAAAGGCAAACCCACCGTAGAACTTCTGCCAGGCATTGTCGAACGCTCACTGGCCGAGCTGCCGATTCCCAAGCGTATGCGCTGGGGCGCTCATAAGGACGAGTTTGTGCGTCCCGCCCATTGGCTGGTCATGCTCTACGGCAGTGTGGTCGTGGACTGCACAATTCTTGGCCAGAAAGCCGGGAATCAGACAGTTGGCCATCGTTTCCACTGTCCACGCAGCCTGATCGTCTCCACCCCGAACGACTACGAACTGGTCTTGCAGGACGAAGGGCGGGTGATCGCATCCTTCGAGGATCGCCGCGAGCGCATCCGTGCCGGCATTATCGAAGTCGCGCACGAGCAGGCTGGCGGCGAAGCCGTCATCGACCCGGATCTGCTCGACGAAGTCACGGCCCTCAATGAATGGCCGGTGCCGGTTGTGGGCCGCTTCGAGGAACGTTTCCTCGAGGTACCGCCCGAGGCATTGATTTCGTCGATGAAGGAACATCAAAAATATTTCCACGTCGTCGATGCCAACGGCCGCATGTTGCCGAATTTCATCACCGTGGCCAATATCGACAGCCACGATATGGCACAAGTGGTCGCCGGCAACGAACGCGTTATCCGTCCGCGCTTGTCGGATGCCGCCTTCTTCTATGAAACCGATCGCAAAACCCCGCTGGGCGACCGTATCGACCGCCTGAAGCCGATCGTTTTCCAGGAAAAACTGGGCAGCCTGTATGACAAGTCCATGCGTGTGGCATCGCTGGCAGCCCGTATCGCCGACGCGATCGGGGGCGATGCGGAAAAGGCCGAACGGGCAGGGCAACTGGCGAAAACCGACCTGGTCACTGAAATGGTCCTCGAGTTCCCGGAACTGCAAGGGATCATGGGACGCTACTACGCCGTGCATGACGGTGAAGCCGATGACGTCGCAGAGGCACTGAACGAGCAGTATATGCCCCGATTCGCCGGTGACGTCCTGCCGGAAACCCTGACAGGAGCTGCGCTGGCGCTCGCCGACAGAATCGATTCGCTGGTCGGCCTATTCGGCATTCAGCAACCGCCAAGCGGCACCCGCGACCCCTTCGGCCTGCGTCGGGCGGCACTTGGCGTTCTGCGCATTATCGTCGAGCGCGAGCTGCCGCTGGATCTGCACACCTGCTGTCAATGGGCCGAGGAAAGCTATTCCGGACTCGCCGCTGAAGGCACGGTCAACCAGGTTATCGACTACGTTCTGGAACGTTTTCGTGCCGGTTACGAAGAGTCCGGCATTCCGGCCGAAGTGTTTCTCGCCGTGCAGGCTCGCCGGCCGACCCGCCCGCTGGATTTCCACCAGCGCGTTATGGCGGTGGAAGCCTTCAGGCAGCTGCCGGCAGCCAGCGCCTTGGCGGCGGCGAACAAGCGTGTCTCCAATATCCTCGCCAAGCAGGGCGGCGATATGGTCGACAGCGGTGCAGCCGTCGATCCGGCCCTGCTGAGCGAAGCAGCGGAACAGGCCTTGGCCAAGGCATTGGACGATCAGGCAGCGCGCGTCGCGCCCCTGTTTGCCGAAGCCCGCTATGCTGACGCTCTCAGCTCACTGGCCGACTTGAGGGAGTCCGTTGATCGCTTCTTCGACGATGTCATGGTCATGGCCGACGACGAAGCTGTCCGCCGCAACCGTTTGGCGTTATTGCAGCAGTTGCGTGACCTGTTCCTTCAGGTGGCCGACATTTCCCTGTTACCGAGTAATAACTGAGGCTCCGATCAGGCGTGCTGATCATTCTCGACCGAGACGGCGTTATCAATGCCTACGAAGACGGCGACTATATCTGCCGTCCCGAGGATTGGATTCCGCTGCCCGGCAGCATCGAGGCAATCGCACGCCTGTCCCGGGCCGGCCACAAAGTTGCCGTTGCCACCAACCAATCAGGGGTTGGCCGCGGCTTTTACACCGAGCAGACCCTCGCGGTCATGCATGACCGCCTGCGCGAGCTGGTACAGCGCTCCGGCGGTCAAATCGACCATGTTGCCTGGTGTCCCCATCTCCCCAGCGAGGGGTGCGATTGTCGCAAGCCAGGGACCGGGCTGCTCGTTCAGATCCGCGATGCACTGGCGCTCGACACGCTCGACGGCAGCTGGCTGGTAGGCGACAGTCGAACAGATCTTGAGGCCGGCCAAAAGGCCGGGTGCCAGCTCGCCCTGGTCAGAACCGGCAACGGCCGTAACACGGAAGAGGGATTGAAAATGGCGCCGCTGGGAACCGTCGACGTTTTCAACAGTCTGTCAGAGTTTGCCAACGCGATCCTACAGCGGACAGACTGATCTCCATGAAACCGGCTCTCCCCCTGATTTATTTACGCAGCGGGTGCTTTTACCTGTGCTTCTTCCTGTTCACGATAGTCTGGTCAATCCTGGCCATGATCGCCGGGCCAACGCTACCCTATAATCAGCGCTTCCGTTTTATTATCGGCAACTACGCCCGTGCCATCATGTGGCTCCTTCGCTGGTGCTGCGATATCCACTATCACGTGAGCGGCCTCGATAACATTCCCGAGCGCCCCTGTGTTATCTACAGCAAGCACCAAAGCACCTGGGAAACCTTTTTCCTGCAGACATTGTTTGCACCTCAGTCCCAGGTCATCAAAAAGGGGTTGTTGGCCATTCCGTTCTTCGGCTGGGCATTTTCGTTGCTGGCACCGATCGCCATCGACCGCGAAAAACGCCGGGAAGCGATGGAGGAGGTGATAACCCAGGGCAAAAGGCGTCTCGACGACGGCATCTGGGTGCTGATTTTCCCCGAAGGTACACGCGTCAATCCCGGCGAGCGAAAGCCCTTCAGTCGAGGCGGCGCCACCCTGGCCAAGGAATCCGGCTACCCGCTACTACCAATTGCCCACAATGCCGGCCTGTTCTGGCCCAACAACCGATTCCTTAAATTCCCAGGCACCGTTAGGGTCGTCATAGGCCGTCCTATCGCGCCTGATCAGCTCGCTGTAGAGGCATTGACAGCGACCGGAGAACGTTGGATCAACGACACTGTAGAGGCGCTGAGCGATAGCGAAATCGCCCCTCAACCCTCGCCCGCTACTGCGAAATAATACCTGTCATTTCAAGCACCTTCTTATCCCATCAACGACTGGTAATCGGATCCCGATCCTGTATAATAGCGGCCGCACAGAATCGGCGTGTAGCGCAGCCTGGTAGCGCACTTCGTTCGGGACGAAGGGGTCGGAGGTTCGAATCCTCTCACGCCGACCAATTTCCCGCCTTAAGCGCGTATGCGTTGCTTCTCCAGTCTGAACACATCTCCTCAGCCAGCGGCTAACCTACTGTTTTTATTTAACTAAATAACCTCAAACCCGCGTCATTCGGTTAATACAGATAACTTCCAGCTTTCGGAAGGTCTCCACCTGTTCACGACACTCGAGCGTAGCTTATTAGACCGTGGACGTATTGCCTTCCTGTGCCCCCAAATCCGCAGGGGAACCAGCACCAGACCTCACCCTATCTCGCCGGTAAAGGTACGCAGGCCGCAAAGCTTGAAGATAAGGTGGAATTCGAAGATGGTATGGTCCCGCAATCGTAGTAACGGGTAACCGGATAGAAATAACAGGGAGAACGGGGCGGCACAAACAGTGCCGCCCCCATTTTAGGCAGGGAAAGTCGTTAGATATCCAGATTTGTCACGGTCAGTGCATTGGTCTGGATGAATTCGCGACGCGGTTCGACCTCATCACCCATCAAGGTGGTGAAGATTTGGTCCGCTGCGATGGCGTCCTCGATCGTTACCTTCATCATGCGCCGTGTTTCCGGGTCCATGGTAGTTTCCCACAGCTGATCCGGATTCATCTCTCCCAGCCCTTTATAGCGCTGTATGGAGAGGCCGCGCTGGGCTTCCTTCATCAACCACTGCAGTGCCCCACCAAAGGTCAGCACGGCCTGCTTACGCTCTCCGCGCTGGATGTAGGCGCCATCCTCGATCAAGCCGTCGAGTTTCTCGCCCAACCGGGCAATAGCCCCATAGGAGGAAGATTCGAAGAAATCCTTGCCCAGGGTATGGAGGTGGGGAATACCGTGAACGGAGAGCTCAACCTGCGGCAGGAAGATCTTACGCTCCTTATCTTCTTCCACAAGGAAGCGGTACTTGGTGCCGGTCTTGGTATCCAGTGTCAGCCCTTCGGCCATCTGGTCAACCCAGCTCTGTACCTTAGCCTGGTCATTCAGGTCCTCGACTGACAGCGTCGCGTTGCCAATCATCTGCTGCAGGACCTTCGCCGGATAGGCGCGAGCCAAACGATCAATCATTGCCATCACACTCTGGTATTCCTTAACCAGAGATTCCAGCGCCGTGTCACCGATTGGTGGCGCACTTGGATTAACGTAAAGCAGCGCATTTTCCAAGGCAGACTGCGTCAGGTAGGCCTGCATGGCCTTTTCATCCTTGATGTATTCTTCCTGCTTCCCACGCTTGACCTTGTAGAGGGGCGGCATGGCGATAAAGATATGGCCATTGTCCAGGACTTCGCGCATCTGGCGGAAGAAGAAGGTCAAAAGCAGGGTTCGAATATGCGACCCATCGACGTCAGCGTCGGTCATGATAATAATGCTGTGATAACGCAATTTTTCCAGGTTGAATTCTTCCCGACCGATACCACAACCCAACGCGGTGATGAGCGTACCGACCTCGGCGGAAGACAACATCTTGTCGAATCGCGCTTTCTCTACGTTGAGGATTTTACCCTTGAGAGGAAGAATCGCCTGAGTACGACGGTCCCGGCCCTGTTTGGCACTACCACCAGCGGAATCACCCTCCACAATGAACAGTTCGGAAAGGGCGGGGTCCTTTTCCTGACAGTCAGCCAACTTGCCCGGTAATCCGGCAATATCCAGAGCCCCTTTGCGGCGAGTCATATCACGAGCCTTACGGGCTGCCTCACGGGCACGGGCGGCGTCGATCATCTTGTTGACGATGGACTTGGCTTCCTGGGGACTCTCCTGCAGGAAGTCACCGAACTGCTGATACATCTCCTGCTCGACCGCTGTCTTGACCTCTGACGATACCAGCTTGTCTTTGGTCTGCGAGGAAAACTTCGGATCCGGCACCTTGACGCTGATAATTGCGGTAATACCTTCACGCGCATCGTCACCTGACGTGGCGACCTTGGTCTTTTTCAGCAAGCCTTCCTGCTCAATGTACAGGTTGAGACTACGAGTAAGTGCACTGCGGAACCCAGCGAGGTGAGTCCCACCATCACGCTGCGGAATATTGTTGGTGAAACAGAAGATGTTTTCCTGGAAACCATCGTTCCACTGCAGCGCCACTTCCACGGCGATACCGTCATCCCGTTGCTTGGTGAAGTGGAATACCTTGTTAATCGGCGTCTTGTTGGTATTCAAATGTTCGACAAAAGCGCGTAGGCCACCGTCGTACTGGAAAACTTCCTGCTTGCCTGAACGCTCATCCTTCAGAACGATGCGAACGCCGCTATTCAGGAACGCCAACTCCCGCAGTCGCTTGGCAAGAATATCGAAGTGGAAAGCGATGTTGGTAAATGTATTAGGCGAGGGGACAAAGTGAACTTCCGTACCAGTGCGGTCGGTTTCACCTACCACCTTCAGCGGCTCTTCAGGAACGCCGTCATGATAGATCTGCTCATAAACCCGGTTATCCCGGCGTACTGTCAGTTTCAGTGTAGATGAGAGCGCATTGACCACCGACACACCAACCCCGTGCAAACCGCCGGATACTTTGTAGGTGTTGTCATCAAACTTACCGCCGGCATGAAGCACAGTCATAATGACCTGCGCGGCAGAAACACCTTCTTCCTCGTGCATGTCCACCGGAATGCCACGGCCATTATCTCTTACAGTAACGGACTCGTCCGGGTGAATAACAATACCGATCTCGGAACAGTATCCCGCCAGGGCTTCGTCGATAGAGTTATCCACGATCTCGAACACCATGTGGTGCAGGCCGGTGCCGTCGTCGGTATCACCGATGTACATCCCCGGACGCTTGCGCACAGCATCCAGTCCTTTTAGGACCTTGATACTGGAAGAATTGTAGGTATTCTCTGCCATAGAAATACGCTCCTGAAGCGTCAAGTCTCTTCTGTGAGTCGGCCCTGTTCCACGTGGAACATTTTCAGATTTCCGACGGAAGCTCCCCAAAGAACCTCTGGTTCCGGCCGCTCGATACTCGTCACAAAAATTTGGCTATTTAACGCCTGAAGGCGATCGGCCAATATCTGGCGATGGTGCTGATCAAGCTCCGCATTTATGTCGTCGAGCAAAAACGTGCAACGCTTACTGGTCAAATCTCCAATGACTTGGACCTGAGCCAGCTTCATCAAAACAATCAGCGTTTTTTGCTGACCCCGAGATAACACCTCGTTCGCATTCTTGCCATCAACCCTAACTCGAATATCACAACGTCCTGGGCCATAAAGCGTATGACCGGATTTAACTTCCTGGTCGAGATGCTCCGCCAATACAGAGAGCAAGGGCTTTTGGCTGTCCCAACCCTGAAAGAAATCAAGGGTGACAGACCGGCACCATGAGTCGGAATGCTGTGAGAGTAGGGATTGGATAACGGGCTGCAACTGTTCAAATGCCGCGCGTCGGGCAAGCGTGACCATATCCGCGAGTGCTGCGTAGCGTTCGTTCCATACCTTCAACTGGGCCGCATCTATTCTAGCATTTCTCAGCAATTGATTCCGCTGTGAAACCACCCTTTGCATCTGTTGCCAGGCACGACCAAATTCATGTTCCACGTGGAACACCATCCAGTCGAGGAATTGCCGGCGCTTTGCCGGCCCACCGGCAATGACATCAAAGGTACCTGGATCGATAACAGAGACAGGGAGCAACCGCGCCAGATCGGACATCGAACGCCGGCGCTCGCCGTCCAACTTAAGCAGGGTCTCCTTGGCCCTCAAATCTCGGGAAATACCCAGTCGGTGAGAAAAGCGGAGGTCTTGATGTGGTGGACCTTCGGTATGAAATGCGGAGCGCCCTTCGCCTTCAACGATACCGAATATCGTGAAGCTGTCATGCCCGTGTGTAACCAGGGCTTCGTGGCGATGACTGCGGAACGAACGTCCGGACGAAAGGACGCCAATTGCTTCGAGTACGCTACTCTTACCGCTACCGTTGTTGCCGAATATAAGATTGACGCCCGGACAGAATGTGGCGTCCTCGAACACCAAATTCCGAAAACCCTGTGTCTGCAAAAGCGTAACCGGCATAGTAATCTCAATCGAGGCCTTCAGATACCATACTGACGATTGAGGTATCGATTAATCTGACGGCTTTCATATAACCGCTCGCCGGTATTAGGATCCACGAGGTGAGGGGCCATGACCAACCCAGTATCACTCAGCAGACGCTGGCGATTTCGTGTCGCCGGCGCATACCCAGGATAGAAACGTCGCCTCAACACCGGCAGCATATAATCTGCCAACCCCGACTTGCCCATATTGTGCAGCAGGTAGGGTATTTCCAGCTCACAAAGTCGCTCCCGAACCGGCTTTGCATAGGGACTCGATTCGAACGCATAAAGTTCCAACATCAGGTCAGGCCGCTTGGAAGGTCGAGCAAATACCCCCGCGCCCATTCTGACGATATTCGCAGCAATCGCGCTTGCCTTGTTCAACGTAAAGAGGCGCCAGATTCCCGGGGTCTCGCCCTGACCGTATTGGCGAAAGAGATACTCGACGATATCCCTAGACTCGTACATGGAGCGGCCGGTATTGGGATCAACAAGGAAAGGAAACTGTTCCTTACCCCCCAACGCCAACACTCGCGACCTAAAACGCTGACCACCTTTCGGACAGGGATAGATCACCACATCAAGATCCAGCTCCGTCAGTGCCTCTCTGACCAAACGGCAAAATGGGCAGCCCTCCATATCGTAAAGCTGCAATGCCTGGAGTTGCTCTTTACCCTCCCTGGATAAGCCATCTTCACGAATGTGAGTACCACGCCAAAAGCCGAGCGTAGATGAAATTAATGCATTGGCTAGTCCCACGTTGTTCCTCTCTTATTCCCCGGATTCAATAGACAGCGCCTCTTCGGGCGCCTAACGATGGTTCAGGATAGAGGGTAAATACCGCCCCAGGCTATCCAGCAGCATCTGAACAGATACGGCAACCAAAATCATCCCCATCAGCCGCTCCATCGCTATAAGACCACGCTGCTTAAGAAAGCGAAATAGAAAGGTGGCCGCCATAAGGATGATCGCATTTGCCAACCAGGCGAGTCCCAACGCCAGCCCCCAATCGAACAACCGGTTAGGTTCGCGGCTGGTCAGCAGCATCAAGGTTGCAAGGACCGATGGACCTGCGATAAACGGAATGGCCATCGGAACGATAAAGGGCTCTCCGTCTGGAAATTCGTCGGTCCAACTGCGATCTCCTGGAAAGATCATTCTGATCGCAATAATCATCAGAACGATACCGCCGGCTATGCCAATAGCGGCCTCGCCCAGTGAAAACAGATTGAGAAGATCCCGCCCTACCAGCAAGAACACCGCCAAAATCACCAATGATATCAACAGCTCTCGCGCCAATACCCAACGACGCCTTCGAGGCTCGACTTTTTCCAACACGGTCAGGAACACCGGGATGTTACCCAACGGGTCCATAATCAATAACAGCAAAATGGTGGCAGACAAAATATCCATGAAACCAACCCCAACCCAATAAGAAAGGCCTCTAGGCAAGCAAAAGCGAGTGCAACCCTAAACGACAGAGGCCCTCATCCGAAGATAAGGGCCTCTCTGACTCTCGCGTAAAAGATCGGCAACAACCGACAATACCGACGCGTATTGCCTTAATGCAGCATATTCAAGCGATCATCCATAAACATATCCATCTCCGGCGCCAGGATATGGACGTAACGGTCAAAGTACAGAAACTGTTTCACCAGCAGCGCAAACTCCCGGGGGAAGTGCAGACCGTGACTTTCGCCAATCTTCACCATATCGATCAAGACATTATTCACCTGATCATCCGTCTGCTGTTCCGACGCATAGGGTGAATAATCCGGAACCATCCGGTCGAGCTGCTGGTACAAGTCCCGTAGATCATCGGCCAATTGGTCAACGTCGACCTGAGAGCGCGTGATTCCAATACGAACCATCGCGTCAGCCATCCCTTCGAAGTTGCCAATCATCACAGATGAGATGAAATCCGAAACGGCTTCCCAGGTGCCCGGAGCGATACGACCGACGATCCCAAAGTCGATGAATCCAACCCGACCGTCACGCAATACCATCAAATTGCCGGCATGCACATCCGCATGGAAAAACTCGCACTGAGTCAGGCTAGCGAACCAGGTATTCATCGCGGCAATCAGCGTTCGCTCAGGATCCTCAGTAACTTGGCGAATACTTTCCAGATCTGTCAGCGGTACACCGTAAAAACGCTCCATCGTCAGCACACGTCGAGTGCTGCAATGCTCGTAGACTCGGGGTACAGTTGCCTCATCATTATGATTTTCTTCAAGAAAACGACGGAATGTCTGAAGATTATTCGCTTCCTTGATGAAGTCGCACTCTTCCATCATCGTCTGTTGGATTTCTTCGACGATCCCTGAAAGAGAGGTCCAGGAGAGTTTCGGCGCTATGGTTTCCAGCAGGCGCGCAGAGGCATACAGGAAATTAAGATCCGTCAGCAGGATGTTTTCCACACCCGGCTTCTGAATCTTGATCACCACATCCTCACCGCTTACAAGTCGCGCCGCATGTACCTGCGCGATAGATGCGGAGGCCAGAGGGGCAGGGTCTATTTCCGAATAGACCGTTTCCAGAGGAACTTTCAGTTCCTGCTGCAAAATACGTTTCATCGTGGCAAAGGGCAGGGGACGAGTCTGATCGAGGCATCCCTGAAACGCTTCGACATACTCCGCCGGGAAAAAGGTCGGCGAGCTGGCAATAAACTGACCCAGTTTGATATAGGTCGCACCCAACTCCTCGAAAACCTGGCGCAACAACACTGGCGCGGGCGGACGATCTCCCCGCAACCAACTAAGCCCCGTTCGCGAAAGAATGCTGGCCGTCTGACCCAGGCGCAACGCACCCTTAATGGAATGAATCACCAGGCTCATGGTCCCGTTCCCTCAATTAGCCACCGCGACCTTTACAGTCGCATCGGCATGACCACATAAACACTATTGCCGTTATCCACATCCTCAATCAGGCCACTGCTGTTGGCGTTGGATAACGTCATACGTACATTGTTGCCTTCCAGGGCATTGAGCACATCGATCAGATAGCCGACGTTAAACCCAATCTGCAAACTCTCACCCACGTAATCCACCGGCAACGAATCTTCCGCCTGCTCCTGATCGGGGTTGTTGGCGAAAACACCCAACTCATTCGTCTGTAATTGCAGTCGAACGCCACGGATATTCTCGTGGGAAAGAATACCAGCCCGTTGCAAGGTTGCTTTCAGCGACTGCCTGTCAGCAATAAAGGTCTTGTCGCCACCACGGGGAATAACGCGGTTATAGTCAGGGAACTTACCTTCGATCAGTTTGGAGGTAAACGTATAAGCCCCCAGGGTCGCCCGCAAATGGTTATCGCCGAACACCAACATGACCGATGTATCAGCATCTGCCAGCAACCGAATCAGCTCTAGAGTCCCCTTACGCGGCAAAATCAGTTGCCGGACCTCCTCACTGCCGGTAACGACAGCCAGCGTCGACATCGCCAGGCGGTGCCCATCTGTGGCAACAGCACGCAGGTAGTTCGAACCGACTTCCAGCATCAGGCCGTTAAGATAATAACGAACATCCTGCTGCGCCATGGCAAAAGAGGTCGCTTCAAGCAAATTACGCAGATCCGCCTGGGCCAGCTCGAGTCGGAAACTCTCGGCGTCCTCTTCCACATTGGGAAAGTGTTCTGCAGGCAGTGTCGACAGCGTGAAATGACTGGCACCGGAACGAACATGTACCTGATCGCCCTGCAATGCGAGCTCAACCTGGGTACCCTCACCCAAAGACCGGCAGATATCCGATAGCTTACGGGCCGGAATGGTAATACGACCGGGCGACTCGACCGCTAAGCCCTCGTTCACATGCGCCACCAACTCCACTTCCATATTGGTGCCGGTCAGTGTCAGGCTGTCGGGCTCAGCCACAAACAGGACGTTGGACAACACAGGCATGGTCTGTTTACGTTCGACCACGCCGGCGATCGCCTGAAGAGGCGTCAACAAGGCTTCTCGAGTAATCGTCAGTTTCATCGTTGTCAGATTCTTGTCTGCTGTAGTTGTCTACTGTAATGGCCGGGTTCCAACCGTGCGGCGCGTCAGGCCGTCAACAATCGCATGAAGTTTTGATAGTCTTCGCGGATTGCGGGATCGCTTTCCTGCAACTCCACAATCTTTTTACAAGCGTGCAGCACCGTCGTATGGTCGCGACCGCCAAACGCATCGCCGATTTCCGGCAAGCTGTGATTGGTCAGCTCCTTAGCCAACGCCATAGCAAGTTGGCGGGGGCGCGTTACTGATCGCGTCCGACGCTTCGACAGCAAATCCGACACTTTAATCTTGTAATACTCTGCCACGGTACGCTGAATATTGTCGATGCTCACCTGTTTTTCATGCAGGGCGAGCAGATCTTTAAGGCTTTCCCGAATAAATGGCGGCGTTATATCCTGCCCGGTAAAGTGGGCATTTGCGATAACCAGCTTTAATGCGCCTTCCAATTCACGAACGTTGGACCGGATCTTCTGCGCAATAAAGAAAGCGGCTTCGCTACTCAAACGCACACCGGCCTGCTCCGCCTTCTTCATTAGAATGGCGACCCGCGTTTCCAGCTCCGGCGGCTCGACCATCACCGTTAATCCCCAACCGAACCGGGATTTAAGGCGCTCTTCCATATTGTCGATTTCTTTTGGAAACCGATCGCAGGTTAGGATGATCTGTTGGCCACCTTCAAGCAACGCGTTGAAAGTATGGAAGAACTCTTCCTGGGAACGTTCCTTGCGAGCGAAGAACTGGATGTCGTCGATCATCAGCGCATCGACAGACCGATAATATCGCTTGAACTCATTGATGGCATTCAATTGGAGGGCTTTGACCATATCCGCGACAAAGCGTTCCGATCGCAGATAAACCACCTTGGCACCGGGGTTGCGCCGAACAATGTCATTGCCTACCGCATGCATCAGGTGGGTTTTGCCCAGTCCCACCCCGCCGTAAAGAAACAATGGATTGTAGGAGCCACCGGGATTTTCCGCGACCTGCATGGACGCTGCACGAGCCAGCTGGTTGGACTTACCTTCAACAAAGGTGTCGAAGGTAAAACTCTCGTTAATAAAGCTTTGGTGCTTGATGCCGCCTTCCACCTGCACGGAGGGGGTGGTACTACGCCTGCCACCGTTGCCTCGACGTTCTGACGACGTACCGGCCGACGGTGCCGCATCGAGCAACCCTTGTTCTTCATCCGTCAGGCTGCCACGATTTTCCTGCTCAACCAGGGCGACTTCGCGAGATACTCTTTCGACTACCTTGCCATTTGATTGTCCGTTGCCCTTAGCCGGAGCAGAGCCAACACGCATGTGAACGCGTGGCGCTTGCCCGCCCTGCAATTCCTTAAGTACTTCTTCTATTCGGCGAAGGTACTTCTCATTGACCCAATCCATCACAAACCGGTTCGGTGCAAACAACATCAACTGACCGTCGTGTTGATCGGATTGCAAAGGCCGTAACCACGTATTGTACTGTTGAGCCGGGAATTCATCCCGGAGTACCTCAAGACACTGGTTCCAGATCTCTTGCGGCACGACAACTCGCTCCCAATCCAAAACACAGAAACCTTCCCGTAAGGGTTAAGCGTTTCTGCTCTTTCGTCAGCTATCCCTGTCGGATACCTGACAAAAATATGTATTTTTTATGTACACAGGTTTTCAGGCGGACACAACTTACCTGTCGGCATGAATCCAACCGTCTGTGTAGATTCTCATTCAGGAGTTCTGCGTGCGGAAGATGTCGCTCCCTAACCCCACAACACCTAACCGAAGCCAGGATTCTAACCCTGCTCAGATCGAAGTAAAAGCCCCTGAGATCGAGCTCATGAACAGCCTGTTGATAACTTTTGTTAGAATTTTCAGCAAATTAGCTTCTTATCTACAGCCTTGTGCACAAATATTGGTTTGTAAATATTTTTTTCTTTTATCCACAGCCCCCTGTTAGCGCCTTGGGTGCAACCCTGTGTGGTTCGTTCAAGTAAACCTGTGCACAACCCCGTTTTGATCCTCGTCCCTCAACTTTTCCAGTTTTCCAGCACAGGAGGTACACCTCTTAACAACCGCTTTTCCCCAATGTTTGATGCTGCATAACCTACTGAAAAATAAAGTCACTTTCCACTTGTTCACAGAAAATCAGCCCCTTAGTAATAACAGTTATTAAAAAATAATCTTTTCTTTAAAACCTATATTTATGACTACTGACAACGCTGGGTTACCAGCAGCATCGGGAGCAACGCCACAGAGTTTCCTTGGAATTCCCGAATTTGATTGAATCCTTCAACAGATTTGACTAGAATTCCGCTCCTGATTTTAAGTCCCGCACCCGGCGCCTGATCCAGAGAAGGTAAGGAGGCTGAGGTGCGCTTTGCATTTGTGAGATACGATCATGAAAAGAACATTTCAGCCCAGCGTGCTCAAGCGTAAGCGTACCCACGGTTTCCGTGCCCGCATGGCAACCAAGAACGGCCGTAAGGTCATTGCTAACCGTCGTGCCAAAGGTCGCAAGCGTTTGAGCGCTTGATTCCTTAGCTAGGTGATGGGCCAATACGCGTTTCCCCGGCAATGCCGCTTACTGCAGGCCGGGGATTATCGCGTTGTGTTCAATAAGGCTGACATCCGGGTTTCACATCGCCATTTTTTAATATTGGCAACGGATACTGGTCTTTCCCATCCCAGGGTCGGGTTGGTTTTTTCCAAAAAGAACCTGAAACTGTCGGTACAGCGAAACCGTATCAAACGTTTGGTACGTGAAACCTTCCGGGTCCAGCAAAGCACGTTACCCGAGTTGGATATTGTCGTACTTGGACGACGCGGTCTCGATACTCTCGATAATCGCGACGTCATACTCATTCTCGATCGCCTGTGGCAGCGACTTTGCCAAGAAGCAAAACGCCGTCAAGCCGCCAAATCGGACGTTCAAACGACCCAGCGTCAGGATTGATCATGCGCCAGCTCTTAAAGCTCCTCATCCGCGCATACCGTTATCTGATCAGTCCTCTGATGGCCAGTCATTGCCGTTATTATCCCAGCTGTTCGGAATATGCAGAGATTGCTATCACCCGTTATGGCGCGATAAAGGGTGGCTGGCTTGCCCTACGTCGACTTTTACGCTGTCATCCGGGCTACCCTGGCGGTTATGATCCCGTTCCCGGTACTGAATCAGACGTGTGTTCATCCCCCACCGGCGACTGCACGCACACGAAATCCCATTCTCACAGAACGATGTATTGACCTATGGATATCCCACGCACACTGATCCTGATTGGACTAGGCGTCGTAGCCTATCTGATGGTTTTGGCCTGGAATCACGACTATCACGAGGCGACACCCGACAACAGTCAAGTCGCTATGCAGTCAGCCACTTCGTCGCAGGGTTCAGAGACCTCCCCCAGCCTTTCTACAACGCAAGGTTCCCTACAGGGTGGGAATGGTTTCAAGACACCTGAGCAAAATAGTCAGCCGAATGTTTCTGGCGGCCATATTGCGCTTAACGGTGAGACCATTGAGGTAAAAACGGACGTTCTGGACACCAAGATCAACCTGGTGGGCGGCAACGTCGTTCAGGCCAGCCTCCTGAAATACGATGTTTCGGTACACGACAAAACGCCGATGCTGTTGTTGGAACACGATAAGACGCGTACCTATTTCCTGGAAAGTGCGTTAATCGGCCAGGATGGGTTCGATTCCGGCAAGAATGGAAAACCACCGGTTTACAAGACGCCGAAACAGCAGTACGAGCTGGCTCCTGGGCAAAACGAATTGCAGGTCAACCTGACCTATACCGCCCCCAGTGGCGTCAAAGTCGTCAAGCAGTACATTTTCAGCCGCGGCAACTATGACGTTAAGCTCAATTACCATATCGTCAACCAGTCCGATAAAGAGTGGCGAGGCAATTTCTCTGCCGATATCGTGCGTGATCAAAGCCCGGATCCCAGTAATCGTCACCATGTTGGTTCCCGCTCCTTCCTGGGCATGATCCTGCATACGCCTGCAGATCCTTACCAGAAAGTCAGTTTTGACGACCTCAAGGAAAAACCGATCGATACGTCGGTCAAAGGTGGCTGGATTGCCTTTATCCAGCATTATTTCCTGACGGCCTGGATCCCGGATCCCAATGTTCAGCACCAGTACCAGACCACAACGCGAAACGGTCTGCATGTAATGGGGTTTGTCAGTCCTGAGACGGTGGTCAAACCGGGCGGAACGGCGAATGTCGGTGCCCAGTTCTACGTCGGACCGAAAATCATCAAGAGCCTGGAAAAAATCGCGCCTGGACTGGACCGGACCGTCGACTATGGTTTCCTGTTCTTCATTGCCCATCCCCTCTTCATTGTCCTGAAGTGGTTCCATAGTGTTGTGGGCAACTGGGGTGTCGCCATTATTTTGCTGACAGTGCTGATCAAGGCGGCGTTTTTCCAGCTATCGGCAACCAGCTATCGTTCGATGGCGAAAATGCGAGCGGTCGGTCCGCAGATGAAGCGGTTACGGGAGCTGTACGGCGATGATCGCCAGCGACTGTCGCAAGAGATGATGTCGCTCTATAAACGGGAAAAGATCAATCCGCTGGGTGGCTGTTTGCCCATCGCAGTGCAGATGCCGGTCTTCTTCTCGCTGTATTGGGTACTTTATGAGAGTGTGCAGTTGCGGCAGGCACCGTTCTTCGGGTGGATTCAGGATCTGTCCGTCATGGATCCGTACTTCATTCTGCCGATCCTGATGGGCATCACGATGTTTGTGCAGATGAGCCTGAACCCGACACCGCCGGACCCCATGCAGGCGAAAGTGATGAAGATGATGCCTTTTGTCTTCACCATCTTCTTCCTCTGGTTCCCAGCTGGTCTGGTGCTGTACTGGCTGGTCAACAACCTGCTGTCGATCGGTCAACAATGGCTGATCACCAAGCAGATCGAAAAGTCGACAGCCAAGGCCTGACGCCTTACGGGACGGAGTAATCTCCGTCCCAGGACTTTCAACGTGACGATACCCGGCAGAACCGACACCATAGCAGCGGTGGCCACCGCGCCCGGTAGGGCCGGTGTGGGTATCGTCCGTCTATCCGGCCCGCTTAGCGAATCAGTCGCCAAGCAGGTACTTGGATACGCCCCCAAAGCCCGTCATGCCCATTTCGGTGCCTTTCTCGATGACGATGGCTCAACCTTAGACGAAGGCATTGCCCTCTATTTTCCTGGCCCTCACTCCTTTACGGGAGAAGACGTCCTTGAGCTGCAGGCCCACGGTGGTCCCGTGATCCTGGACCTCATGCTGCGGCGGGTATTGGCGCTTGGTGTCCGTCTGGCACGTCCTGGAGAATTTTCTGAACGGGCTTTTCTCAACGACAAACTGGATCTTGCCCAAGCCGAAGCTATTGCGGATCTGATCGAAAGCAGTTCGGAGCAGGCTGCACGTTGTGCCGTGCGTTCGTTGCAAGGTGAATTTTCCCGACGTATTGATTCCCTGGTCGCAGCCATCACCCACTTACGGATCTATGTCGAGGCCGCCATCGATTTTCCGGAAGAGGAAATCGATTTCCTGGCGGACGGTAAGGTGGCTACCGATCTGGAGGCCTTGCGTCACCAACTCGATCAGGTCCTCGCCGAGGCCCGACAGGGCAGCCTGATGCGCGAAGGCATGAACGTGGTTATCGCCGGCCGGCCGAACGCAGGGAAATCCAGTCTGCTGAATGCATTGGCTGGTCGGGAAGCCGCCATTGTGACCCCTATCGAAGGGACCACCCGCGATGTCCTGCGGGAACATATCCACATCGATGGGATGCCTCTGCACATTATTGATACCGCCGGATTACGCGATAGTGGCGACGAGGTCGAACGCATCGGTATCGAGCGTGCCTGGAAGGAGATCGAAGGTGCCGACCGTATTCTGCTGCTGGTCGATGCGACGACCACGACGGCAACCGATCCCGAACTGATCTGGCCGGACTTCGTCGACCGTTTGCCTCGTCACTCCCCTATTACCGTGGTGCGTAATAAGACGGATCTTTCGGGTGAGTCCGACGGTATCGAAAACAGCGCTGATCTTCCGGTGATACGGCTCTCTGCCAAATCAGGGATTGGAATCGATGCCCTGCGGGAACATCTGAAACAGTGCATGGGATTTCAAACCACGACTGAAGGTGGATTTATTGCCCGTCGTCGCCATATAGACGCGTTGAATCGCGCCAGCGATGCCATGGCCAGAGGCCAGGCTCAGTTGGAAGGCTATGGTGCTGGCGAACTGCTCGCGGAAGATTTGCGGGAAGCCCAGGATGCCCTTGGCGAAATCACCGGCGCGGTAACCGCCGACGAGCTGCTTGGAAAGATATTCGGCAGTTTCTGCATCGGTAAATAGCGGGCTCATCCCTGAGTCCCTTGCTCGGCATCCTTCCTTAATCTACAAACGCCAGATATTGAGGATCCAGCTGCAGCAGCTTTTTCGATGGCGAAAGCATAGTTGCCGCATGTGTCTGGGCCCGTGGCAGCAGACGCTCGAAGTAAAAATCCGCCGTGGCCAGCTTGCTCCGATAGAATTCCAGCGACTCCCCGCTACCATTTGTCAGTCCGCGTTGCGCGACCACCGCCATGCGCGCCCACATATAGGCCATGAAGACGTAACCGCTGAACATCAGGAAATCATTGGCGGCTGCACTGACGATATCCCGATCCTTGCGGGCTATGAGCGCCAGTCGTACCGTCAGCACATTCCATTGGGCTGCCAGTTTCAGCAGTTCCCAGGCAAAGGGTCGCAGAGTCTTATCACTGAGGTGTTTGCGGGCAAAGTTGGACATGCTCAGGGTGAAATCGCGAACCGCTTTGCCCTGAGTCATCAGCAGCACTTTTCGACCCAGCAGGTCCAGTGCCTGGATACCTGTAGTACCTTCGTAAAGTGTGGCGATCTTGGTGTCTCTGACGATCTGCTCCATACCGTGTTCGCGAATATAACCGTGTCCCCCAAACACCTGCACACCCAGGTTCGTCGCTTCATAACCCAGCTCGGTGAGGAAGCCCTTGAGGATGGGGGTCAGGAAACCCAGTTTGTCGTCATAACGCTCGGCCTTTTTGGTATCGCCTTCAAGGTGGGCGCAAACCATATGATCCGCAAACTTGGCCGCGTAATAGAGCATGGCCCGGCCGCCTTCGGCGATCGCCTTCTGCGTCAGCAGCATACGACGGACATCGGCATGGTGAATGATGCTATCGGCAATCTGATCTGGATCCTTCTTGCCGGATAGGGCACGCATCGAGCGGCGGTCGCGGGCATACGCCAGCGCCCCCTGATAGGACAATTCTGCAGGACCGACCCCCTGGATGGCTGTGCCGATACGGGCGGTGTTCATAAAGGTAAACATGCACTCGAGACCTCTGTTCGGCGGGCCTATAAGAAAACCCTGAGCCTCATCAAAGTTCATGACGCAGGTCGCGGATGCCTTGATCCCCATCTTCTTTTCCAGGGCGCCGCAGGTCACTCCGTTGCGATCGCCGATACCGCCCTGCCCGTCAGGTAGGAACTTGGGCACGATGAACAGGGAAATGCCTCGGGTCCCTTTGGGCGCATCAGGTAACCGGGCCAACACGATGTGAACGATGTTTTCGGTCAGGTCGTGGTCGCCGGACGAAATAAATATCTTGGTACCGCTGATACGGTAGGATCCGTCCGCCTGAGGTTCAGCCCGCGTCTTGACCTGCCCCAGGTCGGTGCCGCATTGGGGTTCGGTCAGACACATGGTGCCCCCCCATCGCCCTTCAGTCAGGGGGACCAGGTAGGTCTGCTTCTGCTCATCATCGCCATGGAGCAGTATGGTATTCATGGCACCTAACGACAGTCCGGGATACATGCTGAAAGACCAGTTGGCCGATCCCATCATTTCCTGCTTGAACAGGCCCATCGACGCAGGTAACCCTTGTCCGCCGTATTCAACGGGATGGGACAGTCCCTGCCAGCCGCCGGCCATATACTGTGCATAAGCCTCGGGGTAGCCTTTCGGTGTGAACACTTCGCCGTTTTCCAGGCGGCAGCCTTCCTCGTCACCAGACTGGTAAAGCGGGCTCAACACTTCCTCGCAGTATTTGGCGCACTCCACCAGGATCGCATCGACAATATCCGGCGTCGCGTCAGCGCCGTTGCTGAGCGTTTGATAGTGTGCGGGATAGTCGAAGACCTCGTTGAGCAGAAATCGCATATCACGCAGGGGGGCCTTATATGTCGGCATCTGAATACCTCTTGCGTCATCTCAGGGGGACGACCCTCTGTCGTCCGATGTAGGCCTTTTTACTGGAAAGCCGCTATCTGGGCATTGACGAATGGGGCCTCGCCGGTTGTCACTTGGGACAATTGGCTGAAATGACGCACACAGGTCCGAAACCATCGGGTCGCCGTACACAGTCCCAGTTAGTGCAACCTGGTGGAGAACAATATGGCGGACCAATCCAAGGCCTCACTGGCCGATCTTCGCGCGTGGCGATGGGTATTGCTGGCGATGATGGGTATCTTGATAACCGGCTGCGCCAATCCTTCTCTTATGGATTACGCAGCACGCAAACCGGTTTTCGATCCCCGCGCCTTTTTTACCGGTGAACTGTGGGCTCGCGGCATCGTCAAGGATCGCTCGGGGAAGGTGATACGCACCTTCGACGCAACGCTGAAAGGGCATTGGTCTGAGAATGGAACGGGAACCCTGGACGAGCGATTTGTGTATGACGATGGCGAAATCCAGACGCGCTTGTGGAAATTTACGCCTTTAAAAACGGGCGGTTACAAGGCAACTGCAGACGATGTGGTGGAACCGGGGATTTGGCGTTTCGAGGGTAATGCCGCACATATGGACTATGTCCTGCGCGTCCCCTGGCATAATCGCACACTCGATATTCATATGAGTGACTGGATGTACGCCGTGACGCCTGACACCGTCATTAACCAAACAAGCATGTCGAAGTGGGGTTTCGATGTCGGTGAAGTGGTGTTGGCCATTCACCGACATTCACCTTGAACCGGGATGTTATTTGGCGGTAACACCGGGTTGCGAAGCCAGGGCACTGACACCCTGCTGGAATAGATCAGCGGCTGAGCTGCTCTTCGAGGAAGCACTGTTGGCGGAGGGAGCACCTTGCAGGTATTGAGTGACCAGATTAATCAGGCTACCAATCTGCTCAGGCGTAAACCCTAAATTTTTCATTGTATTATAAGCTTTCAAAGCGGTTCCCGCCGTCGGGCTGACCTGGCTGGCCATACTCAGGGCATTACCCAGCAAGCCGCCGCTGGCATTGCTCTTTTGAGCCTGCTCGGTTGCCTGCTTCCCAGCGGAAAGTAGCGCTGACATCTGCGGTACGGACTGGCTGACCGTCTGAAACTGATTGCCGGTCAGATTTTGCTGTGCCAGACCAAACAGAACCCCAAGCCCGGATGTGGCTTGGCTGTTACCGACACCTAATGAACTCATGGCCAGGTCCGTGAGTGATTGGGTGGTGCTGGTCCGGGTCGTTGGTGCCGTCGTTGCGGTATTGCTGCTGAGGTTTTGGGTCATCTGCGAGGCGCTATCGAGTGCCTTGGAGGCTGAATCCAGAAAACTGCCGGCCAACGCCGGTGGTGTCAGCACGATACCCAGAGCGAACAGAGAAGAACGGAAAAGCGGCGACATCGGGCAACTCCTGTTTGCAGCGGTCGAGGTCCATCAACGGGTGTGTGGCTGAAGTGTACTGCCGCAACCGGGGCCGGACAACGGAAATTAGGGCCGTTACTTTTACCCCGTCTTCTTGGTTACAGGCTATGGGGCAGATCGAAACGACCGTCGAACAATTCGTCAGGATGGATATCCACACAGAGCACCATGTTTCCCTGGCTGGTGTAAGTGAAGACAGAAAGGGTGATGGTCCGCTCGGCGTCCGGAAGCGCCACATAGGGCCGGGAGATGTTGATCTGGCTGGGGTTATCCATGGCGTTGCGGAAATAATCGCGGTGGGCCCAACAGGCACCGCTGGATTGATACAGCGGATTGAAGAAAGGTGAATGACCGGTTCGATGCTCCGAACTGACGATTTCGCCCTGTTGGATACCCTTGGCATCCAGCAGGAAGCAGCGTTTTACACCTTGCAGGGCAACCAGATCCTGGCAAATTTCCCGCATGGGCTCCTTACGGGCAAGCTTGTGACAGGCCGCCAGGATTTCAAAGCGCAACAGGCGCAGGAAGTCGCCATGCGTCTGTGACTGAAGCCAACTGGCCTGCCGATGGCCATGGACAAAATGGGCCAGCTCCGGGTCCAGCTTCGGATGGTGATCCTGCAATGTGTTGGGTCGGCCAAAAAAGAAGCCTTGGAACATATCGGCATCGGTTTCGAGGGCAATTTCCGCCTGCGCTGCGGTTTCGACGCCTTCGACGACGGCCAGGCTGCCGCTTTCCCGGATCATGGCGACGAGGCTGCGGAACAGTTGCCTTGCCCTGCGATTCTTCTCTGCATTGAGCAACAGGGCGCGATCGAATTTGACGATGTGTGGAGACAGGCGCCAAACACGTTCGAAGTTGGAGTCGCCGACCCCAAAGTCGTCGATAGCGATGCGGAAACCCATGTCCTTCGCTTTGACGATGAAATTGTCGAGTACGGTCGCATCCGCGAGTGTTTCTTCAATGACTTCGAGAACTACCTGTTGAGGGTGGATTCCAAGATGATGCATCTGGGCGCTCAACTCTGCTGGGAGCGCTTCCGGTCCGGCGCTGATGCTGGCCGGGTGGAGATTGAGAAACAGCCAGACAGGAGGTTGTGAACGGGCGAACTGGTTCAGGTGCAGTTGTGCAACGCCACGGTCCAGGCGGTCAATGCCTCCCAGGTTGCGGGCCATTTCGAAAAGGTGCGGGGGCGCAACGGGGGTACCGCTGCTGTTGGCGCGCACCAATGCTTCGTAACCGACGGTCCGCTGATGGGTCAGGCTGACAATGGGCTGGAACGCCGACGTCACCTTCATGCCGCGAAACAATAGATGGTTGGCTACCTTGCCCTTTTTGAGAGTGTCGTTGCCACCGTTCATGAGCGTTTGTGTCAGCGCCATGGTTAGTTGCTCAGCCCTTCCTAAAGAGGTGGTCGTCAGGGGTGTGACGGCCGGTTCAAGAGATCGTTTGAATGTATGACGTTGAGGTGTTCTGTCAAAACAATGACCTGTCAATAGCCAATAATGTGCCAAAAAATAAACTATTTATGGATGGCTCTTATATCAAGGGATTTCGCGATGATTATTGATTTTGTTAACTTATTGAGTCAGTTCCGAGTGCAATTTTTCAGTGCAATATGCCGCTTTATAGTGCCTACCGGATAAGCGGTTGTGAATTTTTAAGGGCTATATGGGTTGCTGTCCGTCTCCAATAACATATGCTGATTAGGCCCCTGCGGACCGGGGTAACTCTCCCAGGGACTTTTGAGAGGCAGATCGCTACATGTCAGAGCACAGCCAGTACAGCTTGTTGAAAACCCGCCGTTTTTTACCCTTTTTTCTGACCCAGTTTGCTGGAGCCTTCAACGACAATCTTTATAAGAACAGCCTTTTGTTACTGGTGACTTACACGGCTGGCGGTATTGCGGGTCTTTCCAGCGATATTGTCGTCAATCTGGCCGCCGGACTGTTCATTTTGCCGTTTTTCCTGTTTTCTGCGCTGGCGGGCCAGATGGCCGACAAATTCGAAAAGTCGGTGATCATTCGCTGGATCAAGGTGGCTGAGATCATCATTATGGCCACCGCTGCAGCGTCGCTGATTTACCATTGGTACCTGATGTTGTTGTTCCTGCTGTTCTGCATGGGAATCCACTCCACCTTCTTCGGCCCCGTCAAATACGCCATTCTGCCGCAGGCACTGGATGATCATGAGCTGGTTGGCGGCAACGCGTTGGTGGAGATGGGAACCTTTGTGGCCATCCTGGTGGGTACGCTGACAGCCGGTTTCCTGATGGAGATGGGAAGTGGTCATTTTGCCGCTATCGCCGTACTGACGACCGCCATCGTCGGATACCTGTTCAGCCGCGGTATCCCCAAGGCCGGTGCAATCGAGCCAGACCTGAAATTGAACTTCAATCCCTGGAGCGAGACGTGGCGAGTGGTGGGTATCGCCCGGGAAAAACACTCGGTTTTCCTTTCTGTGTTGGCGATTTCCTGGTTCTGGTTTCTGGGAGCGGGTTACCTGACCCAGTTTCCCAACTTCGCCCACCACACGCTACATGCCGACGAGTCGGTGGTGACGCTGTTGCTGGCCACCTTCACCGTCGGCATTGGCGTTGGCTCCATGCTGTGTGAGCGGCTGTCGGGTCATCGGGTGGAGTTGGGTATTGTCCCCATCGGCTCCATCGGTATCAGCATGTTCGGAATCGACTTGTTCCTGGCAGTCCCTTCCAGCATGCCGGCTGCCGTGCTGGATTGGCATCAGGTCCTGGGCAGCATTACCTATTTGCGCATCCTAGTCGATCTACTGGGCATTGGGTTGTTCGGCGGTTTCTTCATTGTTCCGCTGTATGCCTTCATTCAGCACGAGACTGCGCCCGGTAAACGCGCACGGATCATTGCCGCCAACAATATTCTCAACGCCTTGTTCATGGTGGCCAGCGCCCTGGTGGGCATGCTCGTATTGGGCGTGTTCAAGGGCAGTATTCCGGAGTTCTTCCTGATTCTGGCACTGATGAACATTGCTATCGCGGTGTTCGTCTATCAGCAGGTCCCGGAGTTTGCATTGCGCTTTATTATCTGGATCCTGTCCCACACGATTTACCGGGTGCGGCATGAAGGGTTGGAGCATATTCCCGACGAAGGGCCGGTCGTTCTGGTCTGCAATCATGTGTCGTACATGGACGCCCTGGTGATCGCCGGTGCGGTAAGGCGTCCCGTGCGCTTTGTGATGGACCATCACATCTTTCGCTCGAAGCTGCTGGGCTGGTTTTTCCGGCTTGCAAGGGCAGTGCCGATTGCCTCCCAGAAAAAATATCCCGAGATCTATGATGCCGCCATGCACACCATTGACGCCGAGTTGGGCGAAGGTCACGTCGTCTGCATTTTCCCGGAAGGGAAGCTGACTACCGATGGGGATGTCGGGGCGTTCAGACCGGGTATCGAAACGATTATCGCGCGTAATCCGGTGCCGGTCATTCCGATGGCCTTGCAGGGTCTGTGGGGGAGCTTCTTCAGCCATAGCGGCGGACAGGCATTCACCCACTTGCCAAAGCGCTTCTGGTCCAGGATCGGGTTGGTGGCCAGTGCACCCTTGGCGCCAGCGGATGTGAGTGCCGAGGTGTTGGAGCAGAAGGTACGTCAGCTGCGTGGTGATTCCCGGTGAATTTTCTGAATTTTTGTGGATAACTTTTTTGATAAGTAGCGAACAAGTTTTGGATATTGATTGGAAAATCTTTTAATTTCAGTTTGTTAGTTTGCTTACAAGGCTTTGTGCAAAGCCTGTTCGCCTGTGGATAACTATCTTGAAAACTTTTTTGAAGAAGGACGCCTAACCGACTGAACAACTGACATATTTTGCAGATTTTGCCATTTCGGTTTGTACCTATGGAGTGGGGTGGTTAAAAACTAGGCATTCGCGCTGCAAATTTTGGGCTTGCCCGGTATACTAGCCGGTTACTTGAACACTGCTCTTTACCTGAGGTGCGCTGTGGATTACCCCAAACGATTCGATGTCATTGTCATCGGTGGCGGACACGCCGGAACCGAGGCCTGTCTGGCCGCGGCGCGCATGGGCTGCCAGACATTGCTCCTGACGCACAACGTCGAAACGCTGGGCCAGATGTCATGCAATCCGGCCATTGGGGGCATCGGTAAAAGCCACCTGGTCAAGGAAATCGATGCGTTGGGTGGTGCCATGGCCCATGCCACGGATCTGGCGGGGATTCAGTTCCGCGTGCTCAACAGCCGCAAGGGTCCCGCCGTGCGCGCGACCCGGGCCCAGGCCGACCGTATTCTCTACAAGGCGGCCATTCGTCAGATCCTCGAAAACCAGCCGAACCTGGAAATTTTTCAGCAGGCTGCGGACGATCTGATCGTCGAAGGCGATCGTGTTACCGGTGTGGTGACCCAGACCGGCATCCGCTTCCATGCCGCCACGGTCGTGTTGACCACGGGTACCTTTCTCGGCGGTGTGATCCATATTGGTTTGCAGAACCATGCCGGTGGTCGCGCTGGCGATCCCCCCTCGATCGCCCTGGCGCGCCGCCTGCGTGAATTGCCGTTCAACGTGGGTCGTCTGAAAACCGGCACGCCGCCGCGTATCGACGGCAAGAGCGTGGATTTCTCCGTCATGGCGCCGCAGCCGGGTGACACGCCGACGCCGGTGATGTCCTTCCTGGGCTCTGTGGAGGAGCATCCGCAGCAGGTGAACTGCTTCATCACGCGAACCAATGAGCGTACCCATGAGATCATCCGCAGCGGTTTTGACCGGTCGCCGATGTTCGCTGGCGTTATTGAAGGGGTGGGGCCGCGTTATTGCCCATCGATCGAAGACAAGGTCAACCGCTTTGCCGATAAGGATTCCCACCAGATTTTCGTCGAGCCGGAAGGCCTGACCACCCATGAGCTTTACCCCAATGGTATCTCGACCAGCCTGCCCTTCGATATTCAGCTGGCGGCGGTACGTTCCATCGCCGGTTTCGAGAATGCGCACATCACGCGTCCGGGGTATGCCATTGAATACGATTACCTGAATCCGCAGGATCTGCGCCACACGTTGGAGACCAAGTTCATCCAGAACCTGTTCTTTGCCGGCCAGATCAACGGCACGACCGGCTATGAAGAAGCCGGCGCCCAGGGCCTGTTGGCTGGAGTAAATGCGGCGCTGCGTGCACAGGAAAAGGACGGCTGGTATCCCCGTCGGGACGAGGCCTATCTGGGTGTGCTGGTCGATGACCTGATTACGCTGGGTACCCAGGAGCCTTACCGCATGTTCACCAGCCGTGCGGAGCATCGACTGATTCTGCGTGAAGACAATGCCGATTTACGCTTAACCGAACAAGGGCGACAGCTCGGGCTGGTCGACGATGAGCGCTGGGCGCGTTTTTGCGAGAAGCGTGAAGCCATCGAGCGCGACCGCTCGCGCATCGATCGCACGGTGGTGCGGCCAGGCAGTGAGCAGAGTGCTATCGCTGATCGTTACCTGGATCGGGCGCTGAGCAGGGAGCATACTTTGGCCGACCTCCTACGCCGCCCCGAAATCGGCTATGCCGAAATCGCCGAGATCAGTGGGGAGGGTGCCATCGACCCATTGGTCGCTGAGCAGGTCGAAATCCAGGTCAAATACGAAGGTTATATCCAGCGTCAGCAGGACGATATCGAGCGGTTGCGACGCCATGAAAACATGCTTCTGCCGACCGAACTGGATTTCGATGCGATCGGTGGGCTTTCCAATGAGGTCAAACAGAAGCTCAAGGCAGTGCGGCCGGAAACCATTGCCCATGCGTCGCGGATTCCCGGCGTGACGCCGGCTGCCGTGTCGCAGTTGCTGATTCATCTTAAGAAGCGTGATCTGCTTCGCAAGCAGCCGGCATGATTCGTCAGTGAGCGACGTACGCTGGGCGGCTGAAATCGCCGCGGGAATCGATACGCTGGGCCTGCCGCTGGATGCCGGTCAGCAGGAAAAACTGCTGGGTTTCCTGCAACTGCTCAACAAGTGGAACAGTGCCTATAATCTCACGGCGGTGCGGGATCCGGCCGAAATGGTCTCGCGCCAACTGCTCGACAGTCTCAGCATCCTGCCTTTCCTGCAGGAGGCGCCGGTGCTTGATGTCGGTGCCGGTGGCGGTTTGCCCGGCGTACCGCTGGCAATAGCCCGCCCGGCACAGGACTTCACTCTGCTGGATAGCAATAGCAAGAAAACCCGCTTTCTGACGCAGTGCCGTTTAGAGCTTCAATTATCCAACCTGAACGTCGTTCACGCCCGTGCCGAGGATTTCCCGATTCGGGAGCCTTTTATGCAGATCACCAGTCGCGCCTTCACGGCACTGGCGAATCTGGTAACGTGGTGCGGCCACCTGCTGGCAGCGGAGGGGCGTTTCCTGGCGATGAAGGGGCAGTTTCCCGATACGGAAATCGCTGATTTGCCAACTGGTTGGAAAGTGCTGGAAAGTCATCGTCTGGCGGTTCCCGGTTGTGAAGCCGAGCGACACTTGCTTATCATTGGTCGCGAGTAGCGGACAGGAGGAATACCCATGGCGCGCGTTGTCGCGGTCACCAACCAGAAAGGCGGGGTCGGCAAGACCACCACCTGCGTCAACCTCGCTGCGTCCCTGGCCGCTACCCGTCGTCGTGTCCTGCTTATCGACATGGACCCTCAGGGTAACGCCACCATGGGGAGCGGGATCGACAAGAATGCGCTGCAGCTTTCGGGCTACGATCTGCTGACCAAGCGGGCGACAGCGCAGGAAGTGTGCATTCGTGCAGAAGCTGCCGGCTATGACCTGCTGCCAGCCAACGGCGATCTCACCGCTGCCGAGGTGGAGCTGCTCAACGAGATCGGTCGCGAACACCGTTTGCGTATCGCATTGAACAGCCTGCGCGAGGAGTACGACTACATTCTGATCGACTGCCCGCCGTCGCTGAACCTGCTTACCGTCAATGCGTTGTCGGCTGCCGACAGCGTGCTGATCCCCATGCAATGTGAGTATTACGCGCTGGAGGGGCTGGCAGCCCTGATGAATACCGTCGAACAGATCCAGGAAACGGTGAACCCGGCACTGGAAATCGAGGGCATTCTGCGTACTATGTACGATCCACGTAACAGCCTTACTCTGGATGTCTCTGCCCAGTTGAACGAATACTTCGGAGAAAAGGTGTATAAGGCCGTCATTCCGCGTAATGTGCGTCTGGCGGAAGCGCCCAGTTACGGACTGCCAGCCCTCAAATATGACCGTGCCTCCAAGGGGGCTATCGCCTACCTGGCACTGGCTGGGGAAGTCGTTCGTCGCACAGGTCTGGGTAAGCCCAAGCAGGCCGTGGCGGTGTAAGCCAGGGCGCCGAAGAGAACCAACCAGACACATAAGCCTTTCCGATCAGCACAATGACAGAACAGACAATGGCCGCTAAGAAAAGAGGGTTGGGTGAACGCGGACTGGGCGCGCTGTTGGCGGGTTCCAAGGTCAATCTGAACCGCGAAACCTCCGAAAACGACGGTGAACTGCGTGATATCCCTGTGGACCTGATCCAACGGGGACGTTACCAGCCGCGTCGTGATATGGACCCGGAAGCGCTGCAGGAGTTGGCGGACTCCATTCGTCAGCAAGGCATCATGCAACCGGTCGTGGTGCGAGCCATCGGTGAAGGGCGTTACGAATTGATTGCCGGCGAGCGGCGATGGCGGGCGACACAGATGGCCGGAATGGACCGTATTCCCGCCATCATCCGCGATGTGCCCGATGAAGCAGCCATTGCCATGGCGCTGATCGAGAATATCCAGCGGGAAAATCTCAATCCGGTCGAGGAAGCCTTCGCGCTGCAGCGTCTGCAGGATGAGTTCGGTTTGACCCAGCAACAGGTCGCCGAAGCCGTTGGCAAGTCGCGCACGACCATCACCAACCTCTTACGCCTGCTGGGGCTCTGCCAGGATGTGCGCCTGATGCTGGAGCATGGCGATTTGGAAATGGGCCATGGCCGCGCCATGTTGACCCTACCGCCCGAGCTGCAGATGCAGGTTGCGCGGCAAGTGGTGTCGAAGGGGTTGTCCGTTCGTCAGACCGAAGCCCTGGTGCGCCACCTCCAGCAGACCCAGGCCGCCCAGAAAACAGCAGCCAAAACGCCTGTGAGCCCGGACATTCGCCGACTGCAGGATGACCTGTCTGATCGCCTGGGTGCCCGGGTGGCAATCAGTCATTCGGCGAAAGGTCGGGGTAAACTCGTTATCGAATATAACACTCTCGACGAATTGGACGGGATTTTGAACCACATCAAGTAATGTTGGGATGTTCCCTTCGAACGAGCCTAACACTACATCTGGTGCCTGAAAAACGGCTTATCTACTAGGGCTACTGCGTCAGTTTTTTAGACGGCGTCCTGCCTGATTTCTGAACAAACTTTCGTTTTTTCCTTTGTTGAACCGGGTGTTCTTAACCCATATAATCTGCCTGCCTTGACGTTAGTGGATTTTTGAGCAGCGCGGGAACTTTTAAGAGAGCGCCTTGTCCACGGCGAAATTTGACAATAAGAGGCAAGGCAACGACGACCGGTAACCGGGAAAAATGATGCAGGCGAGAGACCGACGAACTGATACGACGCGGCCTCCAGTTTACCGCCTGATTCTCGTGCAGATAGTGGTTACGTTGGTGGTCGCGACAGGATTTCTATTTTCAGGTTGGGTAGCAGCGTACTCGGCATTGTTGGGCGGCTTGGTTTACACCGTTCCCAATGCCTTTTTGTTGAAGCATGCCTTTGCGCCGATTCGGGCCGGAGCGGTTGGACATATGCTCCGTTCCTTTTACAGGGGTGAATTCATCAAGCTGTTCCTGGCTGCAGTCATGTTCGCAGCGGTCCTCAAATGGGTAAGACCGTTGGGCATGCTTGCGTTCGTCGTAACCTTTGTTGCGGTGCTGATATCGAATTCGTTTGCTCCGGTTTTTTGGAGCACAAAGACTTTTAAAAAGTTATAGAAGAGAAAAACATGGCCGGAGAGACTCTTACTTCAGCGGAATATATCCATCATCACTTGACCAACCTGACCTTTGGTAAGTTGCCGGCGCATACCCGGCCAGGTCAGGATCAAGCTGTATGGACCATGGCTCACAATTCGAACGAAGCCGGTGCGATGGGCTTCTGGGCCGTTCACCTGGATATGATGGGCTGGTCCCTGGTCCTGGGACTGATTTTCTTTGCCCTGTTTCGCACCGTTGCGCGTAACGTGACCAGCGGCGTACCTCGGGGGCTGCAGAATTTCGCCGAGATCATCGTCGATTTCGTGCAGGACAACGTCAAGAACATGTTCCCCTATAAAAACGTGATGGTTGCGCCGATGGCCCTGACCATTCTCGTCTGGGTGTTCCTGATGAACTTCATGGACCTGATTGCCGTTGACCTGCTGCCCTGGGTAGCCAAGCTGGTCGGTGTGCATTTGATGGGCGCCGAGCCGCATCAGGTCTTCTTCAAGGTGGTTCCGTCGACCGATCCCAACGTGACGCTGGGTATGGCGTTCGACGTCTTCCTGCTGATCCTCTTCTACAGCGTGCGGGAGAAAGGACTGGGCGGCTTTATCGGGGAGCTTTCCCTGCATCCGTTCAGCAGCAAGAATATTCTTCTTCAGATCGTTTTTATTCCCATCAACCTGGTCCTGGAGCTGGTGAACCTGATTGCCAAGCCCGTTTCCCTCGGTCTGCGGTTGTTTGGAAATATGTACGCCGGCGAAATGATTTTTATCCTCATCGCGCTGATGTATAGCGGCGGTATTGTTCTGGGTGTCTTTGGGGGCGCGCTTCAGATTGTCTGGGGCTTCTTCCACATCCTGATCATTTCGCTGCAGGCCTTTATCTTCATGGTGCTCACCATTGTGTACATGGCGCAGGCCTATGACACCGGTGAAAGCCACTAAATAGATGTCGATTTGATATAAAACCACTAAACGGGAGAGAAAACTGTGAATGAAGCACATGCTCTGATCGTACTGGCTGCCGGTATCCTTATGGGTCTGGCTGCTGTTGGTGCCGCTGTAGGCGTAGGTATCCTGGGCAGCAAATTCCTGGAAGGCGGTGCCCGCCAGCCGGAATTGATCCCGATGCTGCGTACCCAATTCTTCGTTGTTATGGGTCTGGTTGACGCCGTTCCCATGATCGGCGTTGGTCTGGGTCTGTACATCCTGTTCGTCATGGCCGGTTAAGCGCCGAAATCACCACCCCATTCATTCCATCCAGTGGAGAAGCGGTGTGAATTTTAACCTCACGTTTATCGGGCAGATGATAGCGTTCGCCATCTTTGTATGGCTGACCATGCGCTATGTCTGGGCGCCGATAACCAAAGCGATGGCTGAACGGCAGAAGCAGATTGCCGATGGGCTCAGTGCCGCTGATCGCGCTGCGCGTGATCTCGAACTGGCGCAGGAAAAAGCATCCCAGGAACTGCGTACGGCCAAGCAACAGTCCGCCGAAATCGTCGAAATGGCGAACAAGCGCTCCAACCAGATTATCGATGAAGCCAAGCATCAGGCACGCATAGAAGGCGAGCGTTTGATCGCAGCGGCTAAGTCGGAGATCGAACAGGAACGCAATCGGGCGAAAGAAGCGCTGCGTGCTGAAGTAGCCGCACTCGCGATTGCCGGTGCAGAGAAGATCCTGGAAACCTCTGTCGACGCCAAGGCTCACAGCGACATGCTGGAGAAGCTGGCCGCGAAACTGTAAAAGAGGTTTGACATGGCAGAGTTGACAACGCTAGTCCGACCCTACGCCAGGGCGGCTTTCGAGTTTGCGCAGCAAAGCGACAAACTGGCGGAGTGGTCCGCAATGCTGGCATTGGCGGCGGAAGTGGCTCGCGACGCGGAGATGCAGCGGGTGCTCAATCACCCGGTGCTCACTGATGAGCAGAAGGCCACAGCGGTCATCGATGTTTGCGAAGGTAAGCTGTCAGACCAGGGCAGGAACTTTATTGTGATCCTGGCTGAGAACAAGCGTTTGACCCTCTTACCTGAAATATCCGCAATGTTTGAGACGCTCCGGGCACAACTGGAGCGTTCCGTCGATGTGGAACTGACCTCGCCGTTCGAACTGAACCAAGAGCAGCAGGAACAGCTGACGAAGGCATTGACCCGGAAGCTCGACCGGCAGGTGAAGCTTACTGCCGAAATCGACCAGAGCCTTATTGGCGGAGTTGTTATCCGGGCTGGCGATATGGTTATCGATGCCTCCGTACGCGGCAAGCTGATGAAGCTCGTCGAAGCGATAGGTTCCTGATTTCAGATTTAGGTTTGAGGACAAAGGCATGCAGCAACTGAATCCATCCGAGATCAGTGAGATCATCAGAAAGCGCATCGAAAAACTCGATGTGTCTTCTGAAGCACGCAACGAAGGGACCATCGTCAGTGTTTCCGACGGTATCGTCCTGATTCACGGCCTGGCCGACGTTATGTACGGCGAGATGATCGAGTTCTCCAATGGCGTTTACGGTATGGCGCTTAACTTGGAGCGTGACGCCGTTGGCGCCATCGTGCTGGGCGATTATGAAGGCCTGGCGGAAGGTCAGAAGGTCAAGTGTACCGGCCGTATCCTGGAAGTGCCGACCGGCGAAGCACTGCTTGGCCGTGTCGTCGACTCTCTGGGTACTCCGATCGATGGTAAGGGCCCGTTGGAAAACGTGACTCTGGCGCCGATCGAGAAGGTCGCTCCCGGTGTTATCGCACGGCAATCGGTTGATGAACCGGTTCAGACCGGTATCAAGGCTATCGACACCATGGTGCCGATCGGTCGCGGTCAGCGTGAGCTGATTATCGGTGACCGTCAGACCGGTAAAACCGCGGTTGCGATCGACGCGATCATCAACCAGAAGGGTACCGGCGTTAAGTGTATCTACGTTGCCATCGGCCAGAAGCAGTCTTCGATTGCTGCGGTTGTGCGCAAGCTGGAAGAGCACGATGCCATGGACCACACGATCATCGTCGCTGCCGGCGCTGCTGATCCTGCGTCCATGCAGTACCTGTCGGCCTATGCCGGTTGTACCATGGGTGAGTACTTCCGTGACCGTGGCGAAGACGCCCTGATCGTTTATGACGATCTGACCAAGCAGGCCTGGGCTTACCGCCAGATCTCCCTGCTGCTGCGTCGTCCGCCGGGCCGCGAAGCCTACCCGGGTGACGTCTTCTACCTGCACTCCCGTCTGCTGGAACGCGCCGCGCGAATCAATGCCGATTATGTCGAGCAGATTACCAACGGCGAAGTCAAAGGTCAGACCGGTTCGTTGACGGCGTTGCCGATCATCGAAACCCAGGCGGGCGACGTTTCCGCATTCGTGCCGACCAACGTTATCTCCATCACCGACGGTCAGATCTTCCTTGAAACCAACCTGTTCAACTCCGGTATCCGTCCTGCCATGAACGCAGGTATCTCGGTATCGCGGGTAGGTGGTGCAGCCCAGACCAAGATCATGAAGAAGCTGGGTGGCGGTATCCGTCTGGCCCTGGCCCAGTATCGTGAACTGGCGGCATTTGCGCAGTTCGCCTCGGACCTGGACGAAGCGACCCGTAAGCAGCTTGAGCATGGTCAGCGCGTCACTGAGCTGATGAAGCAGAAGCAGTATTCGCCGCTGTCCGTGGCGGAGATGGGTACGGTGCTGTACGCAGCGAACGAAGGCTTCCTCGATGATGTCGACGTGAAGAAGGTCGTGGACTTTGAAGCTGCCCTGCTGTCCTGGATGCGTTCCGAGCAAGCAGAGCTGCTGGCCAAGATCAACGAGAAAGGCGACTTCAGCGATGAGATCGCCGCCGGCCTGAAAGCTGCAATCGAGAAATTCAAGTCGACTCAGAGCTGGTAATGAAGCCGGCCCGCGATCTTTGTGATGGCGGGTCTCGCTCCTACCGGTTTGAGCTCCTAACTTGACGAGGCAGTGAAACCATGGCCGTCGGAAAAGAAATACGTAACCAGATCTCCAGTATCAAGAGCACGCAGAAAATTACCAGCGCGATGGAAATGGTCGCCGCCAGTAAGATGCGCAAGGCTCAGGATCGCATGCAGACGACGCGTCCGTATGCTGAAAAGATCCGCACGGTAATCGGGCACATTGCCAACGCCAATGCCGAGTACCGCCACAAGTATATGGAAGAACGGCCCAGCAAACGCGTCGGCTACATCGTTATCAGTACCGATCGCGGCCTTTGCGGCGGCCTCAACGTCAACCTGTTCAAGCGACTGGCCGTTGAAATGCGTGCCAAGGCGAAGGAAGGCGTTGAGATCGATCTTTGTGCCATCGGGCAGAAAGGCGCCATGTTTTTCCGCAACTATGGCGGCAATGTGGTCAGCGCGTTGACGCACATCGGCGATGCGCCGAGTGCCAACGACCTGATCGGCGCGGTGAAGGTGATGCTGGATGCCTATGGCGAAGGCCGTATTGACCGGTTGTTCCTGGTCAATAACCGCTTTGTGAACACGATGACCCAGACGCCGGAGTTTACTCAACTCCTGCCCCTGAAGCCCGTTGATAAAGACGAGTTCAAGCATCACTGGGATTACCTCTACGAGCCCGACGCCAAGCCCCTGTTGGATGGGCTGCTGACGCGCTTCGTGGAATCCCAGGTTTATCAGGGTGTGGTTGAGAACCTGGCCTGTGAACAGGCCGCGCGGATGATCGCGATGAAAAGCGCTACGGATAACGCGGGCGATATCATCAAAGACCTGCAACTGGCTTATAACAAGGCCCGTCAGGCAGCGATCACGCAGGAAATCTCCGAGATCGTCAGCGGGGCAGCCGCCGTCTGAGGCGAGACCGAATACTGAATTTACGAGGAACCGAGCATGAGTAGCGGACGTATCGTTCAAATCATCGGCGCTGTCATCGACGTGGAGTTTTCACGCGATGCCGTGCCGAATGTGTATGACGCTTTGCTGGTCGAAGGTGGCGAAACCACGCTGGAAGTGCAGCAGCAATTGGGTGACGGCATCGTTCGGACCATTGCGATGGGTAGCACCGAAGGTCTTCGCCGCGGCCTGAATGCGGAAAATACCGGTGCCCCCATTTCCGTCCCCGTGGGAACCCAGACCCTGGGTCGCATCATGGACGTACTGGGTCGCCCGATCGATGAGCGCGGCGATATCGGCGAGGAAGAGCGTTGGGCCATCCACCGTAAGCCCCCGGGCTACGCCGATCAGGCAGCCTCCGCGGAGCTGCTGGAAACCGGCATCAAGGTTATTGACCTGGTTTGCCCGTTTGCCAAGGGCGGTAAGGTCGGTCTGTTCGGCGGAGCCGGTGTTGGTAAGACCGTCAACATGATGGAGCTGATCAACAACATCGCCAAAGAGCACAGCGGTCTGTCGGTATTCGCCGGTGTGGGTGAGCGGACTCGGGAAGGTAACGACTTCTACTACGAAATGAAGGAGTCCAACGTTCTCGATAAGGTCGCGATGGTTTACGGCCAGATGAATGAGCCCCCTGGAAACCGCTTGCGTGTGGCGCTGACCGGTCTCACCATGGCTGAGAAGTTCCGTGACGAAGGCCGTGACGTACTGCTGTTCATCGACAACATCTACCGTTACACCCTGGCGGGTACCGAAGTATCGGCACTGTTGGGCCGTATGCCGTCTGCGGTAGGTTACCAGCCGACGTTGGCAGAAGAGATGGGTATCCTGCAGGAGCGGATCACATCGACCAAATCCGGCTCGATCACGTCAATCCAGGCGGTATACGTACCGGCGGATGACTTGACCGACCCGTCGCCAGCGACCACCTTCTCCCACTTGGACGCCACTGTCGTACTGAGCCGGGATATCGCCGCCAAGGGTATCTACCCGGCGATCGACCCGCTGGATTCCACCAGCCGTCAGCTGGATCCGCTGGTTATCGGTCAGGAGCATTACGATGTTGCCCGTGGCGTACAGACCGTACTTCAGCGCTACAAGGAACTGAAGGACATCATCGCGATTCTGGGGATGGACGAATTGTCGGAAGAAGACAAGCTGACCGTTGCCCGTGCGCGTAAGATCGAGCGTTTCCTGTCTCAGCCGTTCCACGTTGCCGAGGTCTTTACCGGTTCCCCCGGTAAGTACGTCTCGCTGAAGGAAACCATTCGTGGCTTCCAGGGCATTCTCAATGGTGAATTCGACGAACTGCCTGAACAGGCGTTCTATATGGTCGGCACCATTGACGAGGCTTTGGAAAAGGCCAAGGGTAGCAAGAAGTAACAGGCGGAACCTGATGTTTCGGGGTGTCGTTCGTCATGGATGAGCGGCATCGCCTGTTCTGATACCCTTCTGTTAAGAGGCATCGATAATGGGTATGTCTGTGCATTGCGATATCGTCAGTGCTGAAGATCAGATCTTCTCCGGCTTGGTAGAGATGGTAATCGCTACCGGGAGCGAGGGGGATTTGGGTATCGCGCCAGGACACACGCCGTTGCTTACTCGCCTTAAGCCGGGCCCCGTCCGGATTATCCGGCAAGGTGGTGAGGAAGAGGTTTTCTATGTGTCTGGTGGCTTTCTGGAAGTACAGCCCAACCTTGTGACCGTACTTGCCGACACGGCAATGCGCGCAGAGGATATGGATGAGGCTGCAGCAGAGGAAGCCAAGCGCGCGGCCGAGAAGGCCCTGGCTAACAAAACGGGCGAATTCGAGTATTCGCGCGCCGCTGTCGAGCTTGCAGAAGCCGCTGCGCGTTTGCGTACGATCCAGCACCTGCGCCGCAAATCGGGCTGAGGTCTCGATCGTCGATCATCTCGACGTAAAACCGCACGCGATCGCATATTCGGGGCCGGTACTGTCTGGCGCCGGGCGAATCGAGTGCGGTTTTTTTTCGTCTACGATTACCTATAGCGCCGTAAAGCAGGGAAAGGTAGCGAGCTTATGAATCAACCGTTGCACATCGTCATTCTGGCCGCAGGGCAGGGCACTCGTATGAAGTCGTCGCTGCCCAAAGTTCTGCATTGCCTTGCCGGCCGACCCCTGCTGCATCATGTGATCAATACGGCGGAAACCTTGGGTGCTGATGGCATCCATGTCGTGATTGGTCATGGCGCGGATAACGTCAAGGCCGCGACGCCAAGCAAGAGCATCCATTGGGCGCTGCAGTCGGAACAGCTGGGTACCGGGCATGCCGTGGCCCAGGCCCTGCCTCAGGTTCCCGATGACGCTAAAGTCCTGGTGCTTTATGGGGACGTACCGCTGATATCGACAGCGACACTTGAGCGTTTGCTGTCGGGCTTGAGCGAAAAAAGCCTGGCGTTACTCACGGTTCGGTTGAGTGATCCTTCCGGCTATGGCCGGATTTTGCGTAACGCCGAGGGGAAGGTGACGGCGATCGTCGAGCAGAAGGACGCCAGTGAGGAACAGAAGCAGATTGATGAAGTCAACACCGGTATCCTTGCAGTCATGGCAAGTCACCTCAAACAGTGGCTCCCACAGCTGTCCAACAGCAATGCTCAAGGCGAGTATTACCTGACAGACGTCATTGCCATGGCTGCCCAGGGTGGGCTGGCCATCGAAGTCGCCCAGCCACCCTGCGAGGAAGAGGTCGAAGGCGTCAACAACCGTGTCCAGTTGGCGACGCTTGAACGTTGGTATCAGCATCGGCAGGCGGAACGCCTCATGCTTGAAGGCGCCACCCTGGCAGATCCCAGCCGTGTCGATATCCGTGGCGAAGTGGAGATCGGGCGGGACCTCTTTATCGATATCAACGTGGTGTTCGAAGGTCGCGTCCGTCTGGGAGATGGCGTCAGGATAGGGCCCAACTGCGTGATCCGGGATGCCGAACTGGAGGCCGGTTGTGAGGTAATGGCCAACTCCGTCATCGAAGAAGCCCACATTGGGACTAATGCCCATGTAGGCCCATTCGCACGTATCCGGCCGGGCACGCGCCTGGCGGAAGGCAGCAAGATCGGCAACTTCGTCGAGGTCAAGAAAGCGATCATCGGCGAGGGGAGCAAGGTCAATCACCTGAGTTATATTGGCGATGCCGAAATCGGCCGTCATGTGAACGTGGGCGCCGGAACCATCACCTGTAACTACGATGGTGTGAACAAGTTCCGTACCGTGATGGAAGACGGTGCCTTTATTGGGTCCAACAGTGCCCTGGTCGCGCCGGTGACTATCGGTCGGGATGCGACCATTGGTGCGGGTTCGACGATTACGCGGGATGTCGCCGCCGGGGAGCTGGCTGTCGCCCGGGGCAAGCAACGCAATATCGAAGGCTGGGAGCGACCGCGTAAGAAATCGTGATCGCATGGCGGGGATACTTAACGTGCATTCGAATGCCTGAAGCGTTCCAATGCGATGAATAGCTCCGGTAACGACGGAAAGAGGCAGGACAACAGATGTGTGGCATTGTGGGCGCTGTGGCGCAGCGGGATGTGCAGGGAATTTTGCTTGAGGGCCTTCATCGCCTCGAATACCGTGGTTACGACTCGGCCGGGATGGCGATTCTGACGCCCAACGGTACCGTCCAGCGTCAGCGTGAAGTCGGGAAAGTGTCTGCACTGGCCGACCTGATTGAGGCCAGTCCGATCAAGGGCCACTCGGGCATCGCCCATACCCGCTGGGCAACACACGGCCGTCCCTCGGTGTTGAATGCCCATCCACATATGTCCGGCGACCGGCTTGCCGTTGTGCATAACGGTATCATTGAGAACTTCCAACCCCTGCGGGAAGAACTGGCCAATGAGGGCTACGACTTTACGTCCGAGACGGATACCGAGGTTGTCGCTCATTTGATCGAGCGTTGCTACCGTCAAACGGGCGATTTTGTCGCGGCAGTCAAGAAGGCGCTTACCCAAATCCACGGGGCCTATGCCTTGGCGGTGATGCATGCGGATGAGCCTGGCCGCCTGGTGGTGACCCGTGAAGGGAGCCCGCTGGTTATCGGTGTGGGTATCGGCGAGAACTTTATCGCATCGGACCAGCTTGCACTGCTGTCGGTGACGGACCGCTTTATTTTCCTTGAAGAAGGGGATGTGGCGGAGATCACCCAGGACGAAATTCGTATCTGGGATAGAGACGACACCCTTGTTGAACGGCCGGTCAGCCGCTATGAGCATGGTGTCGATGCGGTAGACAAGGGTGAGTACCGGCATTTCATGCTCAAGGAAATCCACGAGCAGCCACGGGTTATCAAGGCGACCTTGGAAGGCCGCCTCACGGACTCCCGGGTGCTGGAACAGGCATTGGGTACTGACGCAGGAGCATTGCTGGAAAATGTCCGTCACGTGCAGATTGTTGCCTGTGGTACCAGCTACCATGCCGGCATGGTAGCCCGTTACTGGATCGAGGAACTGGCGGGTATTCCCTGCAGCGTCGAAGTGGCGTCGGAATACCGTTATCGCAAGCATGTGGTGCAGCCGGATACTTTATTCCTGACGATTTCCCAGTCCGGTGAGACGGCGGATACCCTGGCGGCGCTGCGTATGGCCAAAAAGGATGGATTCCTCGCCGCGCTGGCGATCTGCAACGTGCCTGGAAGCTCCCTGGTTCGGGAGTCTGACCTTGTCGTTATGACCCAAGCCGGGCCGGAGATTGGTGTTGCCTCTACCAAGGCCTTCACCACTCAGCTGATTGCCCTGATGCTCTTTACGGTGGCGTTGGCCCGTCACCATGGCCTGCCCGCCGAGCTGGAAGCGGATATTGTCCGGGAGTTGCGGATGCTTCCGGGCAAGGTTCAGGACGTGCTCTCCCTCGATGGCAGTATCGAAACCATGGCCCGCCACTTCGTCGAAAAGTCGCATAGCCTGTTCCTGGGGCGGGGATCTTTGTATCCGGTGGCGATGGAAGGTGCGCTCAAGCTGAAGGAAATCTCCTATATCCATGCTGAAGCCTATCCGGCCGGCGAACTCAAGCATGGTCCGCTGGCCCTGGTCGACAGCGAAATGCCGGTCATTACCGTTGCCCCCAACAACGAACTGCTGGATAAGTTGAAGTCCAATCTTCAGGAAGTCCGTGCCCGTGGTGGCGAGCTGTTCGTCTTTACGGACCAGCATGCCTCGTTGCATGAAGAGGAGGGTGTTCATGTTATGTCCCTGCCGGAAGTGCATAACCTGTTGGCTCCGATTCTCTACACGGTGCCGCTGCAATTGCTGTCCTACCATGTCGCCGTGCTGAAGGGGACGGATGTGGATCAGCCCAGGAATTTGGCAAAATCTGTGACTGTCGAATGAGCTAACGCCTTGCACTAAAAGGCATGTGAAGTGAAACCTTTGCTCTAACCAGAATAAGTGTCTTTCCTGGCGGCGCCTCTAGATGTTGGGGGCGCCGCAAATTCGTCCGGAATGGTTATTGCCCCACGTCCACATTAGCGCCGGAGCGGTAGGGCCGTCGTGTACTTGATCTGCTCCATGGCGAAATTGGAGGAGATGTCCGCCAACCCCTCCGTGCTGCTGATCAGTTTCTTGTAGAAGCGATCGTAAGCCGCGATATCGCTGACCACCACGCGCAAAAGATAGTCCCACTCGCCCGACATACGGTAGAACTCCATGACTTCGTCGAACTGGGTGACCGTATCGGCAAATGTCTTGAGCCATTCGCCTTCGTGATGCCGGGTTTTTACCTGCACGAACACGGAGAGGCCCAGGCCGAGTCGATGCTGATCGAGGAGCGCCACTCGGCCCCTGATGTATCCCTCGGACTCTAAACGTTTTACCCGTTTCCAGCAGGGTGTCATCGATAAGCCGACTTCCTCGGCAAGGTCTTTCAACGGTAAGGAGGCGTCCCTTTGCAGCGCTGAAAGAATCTGGAGGTCAAATTTATCCATTTTCGCCGCTCATAAGAGAAAAATTTTCTAACAGAAAATCTTAAAGCAAAAAATTTTGGAAAAATATCCCCCTGAGCCTTCATTAGACTGTGGCTGAACCGACACCCTGGCCCTTGGCAGTGGGCTGGCAATATTCCCAGCGCGGCTGTTCTCAGGCGGCGTCGGACGTCATTTTGAGATGGAAGGAGAACGCCATTGCTCAATGCGTGGGCCCGCCGGGCGATAAAGCAACTGTCGAGCGACCCGTTCGGAAGCTCTGATACCCCCATCATGAAGCTTGGGATTCCTTCGCTGAAAGGCATCGATATCTATTTGAAAGATGAGAGTGCCCACCCTACAGGCAGCCTGAAACACCGTTTGGCGAAATCCCTTTTCGTGCATGCGATATGCAGCGGCAAGGTAAAGGAAGGCACCCATATCGTGGAGGCATCCTCCGGAAATACCGCGGTGTCGGAAGCCTACTTCTCCCAGTTACTGGGGCTACCGTTCACGGCGGTCATGCCGAGGAGCACAACGCAAAGGAAGGTCGAGCAGATTCGTGGATACGGCGGGCATTGCCACTTTGTGGAATCTGCGGCTGAGGTCTACGAACAGGCCCGGCGAATTGCCCGGGAAAACACGGGCCATTACATGGATCAGTTCACCTATGCGGAGCAGGCGACGGACTGGCGCGGGGAGGACAGCATCGCTGCCGGACTCTACCGCCAGATGTCGGCGGAAGAATGTTCCTGCCCCCGAGGCATCGTCATGAGTGCCGGGACCGGTGGGACGGCTGCTACCCTGGGACGCTATATCCGCTATAAAGGATACGATACACGTCTTGTCGTCGTGGATCCGGAGCGGTCGGTATTCTTCGACAGCTATCGCACTGGGAACAGGGCGCTTACCCGTCATGAGGGAAGCCGGATCGAAGGCATCGGGCGTCCGCAGGTCGAAGCGTCATTCCTGCCGGAGGTGATCGATGACATGCTCAAGGTGCCCGACGCGGCCAGCGTTGCTGCCATGTATTGGCTGGAACGTATTTCCGGGTGTTGTGCCGGTGCCTCGACAGGGACGAACCTTTGGGGAGCACTGACACTGGCCCGTCACATGAAGGTGCGGGGAGAGCGAGGCTCAGTCGTGACCATCATGTGCGACGGCGGGGAGCGATATCCGGATACCTATTGGGATAGGGCGTGGGTCGCCGAGCACATCGGGGACATTACACCCTTTGACGAGGCGCTGTGTGCCATTCGCGCGTGATCGGGTCTACGTCAGTTCCCGGGATTGCAGCTCCGTTTACAGGAGCTGCAAGGGTGGATCGCATGCTCAGGCGAAGCGCATTTCCGGTACATGGTCCGGTACGACCAGCTCCCCAGCGGTCTTCTCCACGATTTCCCCGACGGACACACCCGGTGCGCGTTCCTTGAGAACAAAGGCGCCCTGGTCGATCTCGAGGTAGGCCAGATCGGTCAGAATGCGCTTGATGCAGCCCGCGCCGGTCAACGGCAGGGTGCAGCGCTGCAGCAGTTTGGATTCGCCGTCCTTCGATGCGTGGGTCATGGTGACGATGATATTTTCGGCGCCGGCGACCAGGTCCATGGCGCCACCCATACCTTTAATCAGTTTGCCTGGTACCATCCAGGATGCAATGTTGCCCAGTACGTCCACCTGAAAGGCGCCCAGGACGGTGAGGTCGATATGACCGCCCCGGATCATGGCAAAGGCTTCTGCTGAGTCCATGATGGAGGCCCCGATGCGGGCGGTAACGGTCTGCTTGCCCGCGTTGATCATATCGGGATCGATTTCGTCTTCCGTCGGGAACGGGCCCATACCGAGAAGACCGTTTTCGGACTGCAGCATGACTTCCATGCCGACAGGTACATAGTTTGCGACGAGGGTGGGGATGCCGATGCCCAGGTTAACGTAGAAACCGTCTTTGAGTTCACCGGCGACGCGCTGCGCCATTTGTTCACGCGTGAGTGCCATGATTCATTCCTCTTACTGCTGATTCGATCAGTGCGGATCAATATGTTGTTGTAGTCACAGCCGCGCGGATTAGTCGCGGACGGTCCGCTTTTCGATGCGCTTCTCGAAGGTGCCGCAGATGAGTCGATCGACATAGATGCCTGGGGTCTGGATCTCGCCCGGTTCGAGTTCGCCGGGTTCGACGATTTCCTCGACCTCTACGACGGTAATTTTGCCAGCGGCCGCAGCCAGAGGATTGAAGTTGCGAGCGGTATGACGGTATATCACGTTGCCGTATTTATCGGCTTTCCAGCCTTTAACGATGGCGAAGTCACCGGTGATGGCGTGTTCCAGCACGTAGTGGCGGCCATCGAACTGGCGCACTTCCTTGCCTTCGGCAATCGGTGTGCCATAGCCGGTGGCGGTATAGAAGGCGGGAACGCCGGCTCCCCCAGCACGCATTTTCTCGGCCAGGGTACCTTGGGGCGTCAGTTCCACTTCCAGCTCGCCATCAAGCAGTTGCTTTTCGAACAGGGCGTTTTCGCCCACATAGGAGGAGATCATCTTGCGGATTTGACGATCCTCAAGCAGCAAGCCCAGGCCAAAACCGTCCACGCCGCAGTTATTGGATACGACCGTGAGGTTTTTGGTGCCTTTGCGCTTGATTTCTGCAATGAGGTTTTCGGGAATGCCACAGAGGCCGAAACCGCCAGCAAGAACGGTCATCCCGTCCTCAAGGCCCTCCAGCGCCTGCTCATATGAAGTCACCCGTTTGTCGAACCCGGCCATAACGCCTCCTCTGTATTTATTTTTCGATAACGTAAGAGTGTTGCCTTCGATCAGTAATTTGTTAAATTGATTTTTGGAATTGATTGATTTGTAAAACTGATCAATGTTCTAAGACGTTGTTTCGTCTTGGAACGCCTATGAGACCGGGGTGAGGCCATGACGGTAAAACAGGTGAGGGCTTTCCTCGCCGTGGCGCAAACGCTGAGTTTTGCGCAGGCCTGCGAGATGATGCATGTCTCGCAGTCAGCGCTCAGCCTGTCGATCAAGGCGCTGGAGGAGAGTCTGGGAGGGCCGCTGTTCAAGCGTACGACGCGTAATGTCCGGCTGACGCCAGAAGGCGAGGCGCTGCTACCCCTGGCAAGGCGTTTGATCGCGGACTGGGACAACGCGCGGGATGAGTTGCGGCAACGATTCCGTCTTCAGCAGGGGCTGGTGACTATAGCGGCCATGCCGTCCTTTGCGGGCAATCTGCTACCGGTCATTCTCCGGGATTTTCGTTCACGCTACCCGAAAATCAGCGTGCGAATTCAAGATGTCATTAATGAACGGGTGATCGAAATGCTCCAGGTCCGTCAGGTGGAGCTGGGCATTGCCTTCGAACCGTCGAGTGCGTCCGGCCTGGATTTTACGCCCCTTTACGTGGATCGCTTTGTTGCTGTGGTGTCCTCGGAGTCTCCGCTGGCAGGACTCAGTCGCGTTCCATGGGAGCGACTGCTGGCGGAACCCTTCATCGCCCTGCAACGCCCATCCGCCGTTCGGAATATGCTCGAGCAGAGTCTCAGGGACTGGAAGCTGTCGTTGCCGGTGGAGTTTGAAAGCCATCAACTGACCACGGTGGGACGCATGGTCTCCAGTGGATTGGGCGTAAGTGCGGTACCGGCGCTTTGCATTGGGCAAATGAAGGAATTGGGCGCGCACTGCATCCCGCTTTGCGATCCGGTCATCGAGCAGCCTATCGGTATCCTGACGAAATCCGATGAGGAGCTTTCCGTCGCGGCGCAGGCATTGTTCGAATCGTTGCTGGCCTTCAAGGGGCGGTTTCCTGAAAGCCCTGACCGTGACGGCGGCCTGGGAAGCGCGCCTTAACCGGTGTCGTGCGGGCTTTCATATCGACTGGTGTATCAGCGCGCTGTTAACGCTCCATCACCAGCAAGGTGGAGGTTGCGGACGCATACAGCCTGCCTTCGCTATCAACCAGTTTGGCTTCGGCGAAGGCGACGCGGCGGCCCATACTGATGACGACCCCTTCCGCACGTACTTGGCCGGTATCCCGTCGCATAGCCTTGTGATAGGCGATTTTCAACTCCAGCGTCGTGTAGCTCTGGTGGGCTTCGAGCCTCGAGTGCACGGCGCAACCGCAGGCCGAGTCGAGTAGTGTGGCGGGGTAACCGCCGTGTACTGTCCCGATAGGGTTATAGGCATGATCTCCCGGGATACCGGCGAAGACGGCCCGGCCCTCGTCGATTTCCAGCAGGTCGAAATCCAGAGAATCCCCGATTCCCGGGCGACGTCCCTTGGCCATCAGGGCACGAAGTTGTTCCAGGCCATTCATTGCCTGACCGACTTCTTTCACCAGACTCATTGCTTCTACTCCCTTGTTCGTTGGTGCTACCACCAACATAACGTTAATATATATTATGATCATAATTTAAGTTGACGTGAAAATACAAGGGCCATTTTTTGGTCTGATTGACAAGTTCGCAATGCGAATGTAAGTTTGGCATCCGAACATTTTGAGCCGCCGCCTCTGATGGCGATCAACCACTGCCAGATGTAGACGGTTATTTAACCGGCCTCGTTCGCCTTGCGAACGCAGCGAAGGTTGTTGGTTTAGGCTTCAAGCGTGTGGGGTTGAGGGGGAAGGTCTTGGACGATCAGGTGTTGCAGCCCGGCGATCGGGATTATGTCGGTGCGTTGGCGTCAGGCCTGGACGTGCTGTTGGCATTCGATGCCGAGCATCCCCGGATGACCCTGAGCGAAGTCGCCGCAAAAGCGGAGATGGACCGGGCCAAGGCGCGCCGATTCCTGTTGACGTTGCATGCGCTGGGGTTCGTAAAGCGTGCCGGTCGGTATTTCGAGTTGACACCCAAAGTATTGCAACTGGGCTATGCCTATCAGGCATCGAACCAGTATCGCCCCATGATCCAGCAATACCTGGACGAGATCACGGCAACCCTGGGTGAATCGACCTCCCTGACGGTCCTGGACGGCGATAGCGCGGTGCTCGTGCTGCGTGCGACTCCTCCGCAACGGCTTATGGCGATCCAGCTGTCGGTGGGTACTCGCCTGCCGGCGGCCTACAGCTCCATGGGGCGGGTGCAGTTGGCGCAAATGGACGATGAGACGTTGGATGCTTGGTTGCAGCGGCAGACGCTACAAGCCCATACCGCGTACTCGGTGACGCATGTCAAAGCCTTGCGCGAGAGGATTCTCGAGGCAAGACAGCAAGGCTACTGCATCGTCGACCAGGAACTCGAGCTGGGGCTGCTGTCCGTTGCGGTCCCCGTATTCGCCGCGAATGGTGAGCTGTTGGGTGCCATCAATATCAGTACCAATGCCGTACGGGTCGACATGAATACCCTGGTGAGCCGGTACTTGCCGGCGCTACAGGAAGCCGCTGCGCAAATTCACACCTACGCGCGCTAGCGGAACCTGTTATGAAACGATGGCGAATCGGCAAGGGCTGCCGCCGCCGAATCGCCGTGCGGACAGGGATATCGGCCGGTCGAGATATGACAACAAGAAATGTAGGAGGCGGAATGTTTGTTCCCCCAGTTGCGGTTCTTTCCTCTCGGTATTCGTGTGAGCAGAGCGCTCCCCTGGTCTGCAGGGAGGCTCGGTCATGACGGACTGCATCCTGGAAACCCGTAACCTGACCAAGGAATTCAGTGGCTTTACCGCCGTCAATGGCGTGGACCTGAAGGTTCAGCGTGGACACATCCATGCCTTGATCGGCCCCAACGGCGCGGGCAAGACGACCTTCTTCAACCTGCTCACCAAATTCCTAACGCCGACCGACGGCAGCATCCTGTTCAAGGGCCGGGATATCACTCGTATGCGCCCGGCCGATATCGCCCATCTCGGCGTTATCCGGTCCTTTCAGATTTCGGCCGTCTTCCCGAACATGACCGTGCTGGAGAATGTTCGACTGGCGCTGCAACGCAAGCTGGGGGTCGCTTACCAGTTCTGGCGTTCGGACAGCATGCTGCACCGTCTCAACGACCAAGCCATGGCGTTGCTGGAGGATGTCGGCCTGGGCAAGTTCGCCGACAACATCACCGAAGAGCTGGCCTATGGGCGCAAGCGTGCCCTGGAGATTGCCACGACGCTGGCCCTCGACCCCGAATTGATGCTACTCGACGAACCGACCCAGGGCATGGGTGCGGAAGACGTCGGCATGACCACCGAGTTGATCCGGCGGGTTTCCGCGGATCGCACGATTTTGATGGTGGAGCACAATCTCGGCGTGGTCTCGACCCTCGCCGATTGCATCACGGTGCTGCAGCGCGGTGCCATCCTGGCTGAAGGGCCTTACGAAACCGTCTCCAAGAATCCGGAAGTGATCGAAGCCTATATGGGAGCGAGTGATGTCGAGCATGCCTGACGGTGAACTGTTGCGGATTACCGATCTGCACGCCTTCTACGGCGAATCCCACATCCTGCACGGCATCGACATGACCGTGAGACGCGGCGAGGTCGTGACCCTGCTGGGCCGTAACGGCTCCGGCCGTACCACCACCCTGAAAGCCATCATGGGTCTGGTCGGTAAACGCTCAGGTTCGATCATGGTCAATGGTCGCGAGGTGATGCGTACCGCGACCCACAAGATTGCCCGCCTGGGGATTGGCTACTGTCCCGAAGAACGCGGCATCTTCTCCAGCCTGACGGTGGAAGAAAACCTGATGCTGCCGCCCCGCATCCGCTCCGGCGGCATGTCGGTGGAAGAGATCTACGAGATGTTTCCCAACCTCTACGAGCGCCGCAAGAGCGTCGGTACTTGGTTGTCAGGCGGCGAGCAGCAGATGCTGGCCCTGGCCCGTATCCTGCGCACCGGTGCCAACCTGCTGCTGCTCGATGAAATCACCGAGGGCCTGGCGCCGGTCATCGTACAGGGGTTGGGGCGGGCCATTCGTCTGCTCAAGGACAACGGTTACACCATCGTGCTGGTCGAGCAGAACTTCCGTTTTGCTGCGCCCCTGGCAGACCGCCACTACGTCATGGACCACGGCCATGTGGCGGAGATGATCGAGGCGGCGGACCTGGAGGCGAACATGGACAAGATAAACCGTTATCTCAGTGTGTGAACACGACCGGCGGTCTGATCGCCGACTCTGAAACAACAACAAGCACAACCAGAAACCTGAGGAGATATTTCATGAAGAAGTTAACTCGCTCGTTGGTCTGCGCGGCGGCTCTAGGGCTGTCCGTTGCCGGACCTGTCAACGCCGCCGGCATTTCCGACGGGGTGGTCAAGATCGGTGTCCTGACCGATATGTCCGGTGTCTATTCGGCGATCGGCGGCAAAGGTTCCGTGGTTGCAGCGGAGATGGCTGTGCACGATTTCGGTGGCACCGTTCTCGGCAAGCCGATCAAAATCATTGCGGCTGACCACCAGGAGAAGGCCGATGTCGGTTCCGCGGTGGCCCGTGAGTGGATCGACCGTGATCACGTTGACATGATTACCGACATTCTCAACTCTGCCGTCGGTATCGCCGTGCAGAAGCTGGCGTCGGAGAAGCACACCATCACCATGAACACCGGTGCCGGTTCCACCGCACTGACCAATAAGGACTGCACCAAGTACGGCATCCACTACCTGTATGACACCTATGCGCTGCCGGTGGGCACAGCCACTGCGATGGTGAAGGGCGGTGGCAAGAGCTGGTACTTCATCACCGCTGACTATGCCTTCGGCCATTCGCTGCAGGACAACACGGCGAAAGTCGTTAAATCACTGGGTGGTGAAGTCAAAGGTGAAGTCCAGGCTCCGCTGGGCACCACTGACTTTTCGTCATACCTGATCCAGGCACAGTCTTCCGGTGCCCAGGTTATCGCCCTGGCGAATGCCGGTGCCGACACCATCAACGCCATCAAGCAGGCCAATGAATTCGGTATCGTGGCCCAGGGCCAGAAAATGGCCGGCATGCTGGTTTTCCTGACGGACGTTAAGAGCCTGGGTCTGAACATCGCCAAGGGTCTGCAGTTCACCACCAGTTACTACTGGGATCGCAATGATGCCTCGCGTAAGTTCGGCGATGCCTTCTATGCCAAGTTCGGCAAGATGCCGACCATGGACCAGGCAGGCGTCTACTCGGCTGTCCTGAACTATCTGAGGGCCGTCAAGGCAGCAGGTACCGACAATGCCGATGCTGTCCGTGCGGAGCTGGGCAAGATGAAGATCGACTTCTTCGGTGACACCGGCCACATCCGTGCCGACGGTCTGAACGTTCACGACATGTACCTGGTCAAGGTCAAGAGCCCCAAGGAATCCAATCCCAAGCACGGTCATGGCTGGGATCTGCTGCAGGTTGAGCAGACCATTCCGGGCGACAAGGCCTACATGACCCTGGCGCAGGGCTCCTGCCCGCTGGCCAAGTAACCATCGGAACAGACGGCGGAGGAGCAAGATGGGGTTGCCATTGAATGCGGTGCTTGCCCAGGCGATGCTGGGCCTCAATCAAGGGGCGTTCTACGCGCTCCTGAGTCTGGGCCTGGCGGTGATTTTCGGCTTGCTGAATATCATCAATTTCGCCCACGGTGCCTTCTACATGTTGGGGGCCTTCGTGGCGTTAATCGGCCTGACGCAATTTGGCGGCTGGATCGGTGAACCGGAGCTGCAGATCAATTTCTGGGCAGCATTGGTTCTGGCTCCTCTGATCGTCGGTCTGCTCGGGGTTCTGATCGAGCGGACCATGCTGCAGCGGCTGTACAAGTTCGACCATTTGTACGGTCTGCTGCTGACCTTTGGGGTAGCCCTGGTTCTCCAGGGCTATTTCACCAACTATTACAACGTTAACGGTACACCCTATCCGGGAATACCGGCGTCGCTGAAAGGCATCGTCAATTTGGGCTTCATGTACTTTCCCAAATACCGCCTGTTTGCGATCGCAGCCTCCCTGGTGGTCTGTTTCCTGACCTGGTACGTGATCGAGCGTACCAAGATCGGCGCCTATCTGCGTGCCGGCACGGAAAACCCCAATCTGGTGCAGGCTTTCGGTATCAATGTCCCGTTGATGATTACGCTGACCTACGGCTTCGGTGTGGCACTGGCTGCCCTTGCCGGCGTGCTGGCGGCACCGATCTATTCGGTCGGCCCCCTGATGGGCGCCAATGTGATCATTACCGTGTTCGCCGTGGTGGTGATCGGTGGCATGGGCTCGATCATGGGCTCGATCGTCACGGGCCTGGCGCTGGGTATGATCGAGGGGATTACCAAGGTGGTCTACCCACCAGCGGCCAATACCGTGATCTTCTTCGTGATGGTAATCGTCCTGCTGGTACGGCCGGCCGGGTTGTTTGGCCGGGAACAGTGAGGGCGCGGTAATGAATAAAACCTTCTGGATAATCTTGTTCGTCCTGGGCTTGCTGGCGCCGTTCGCCGTCTACCCGGTACTGATGATGGAGCTGCTGTGTTTCGCGCTCTTTGCCTGTGCCTTCAACCTCTTACTGGGGTACTCGGGCCTGTTGTCGTTCGGGCACGCCGCCTTCTTCGGCAGCGCGGCCTATATCACCGGCTTCGTCATGACGCAGTGGAACTTTGGACCCTTTTCAGGCATCGTCGCCGGCACCCTGTTCGCGGGTGCGCTCGGACTGGTCTTCGGCTTACTGGCCATTCGCCGGCAGGGCATCTACTTCGCCATGATCACCCTGGCGCTGGAACAGATCGTCTTCTTCCTGTCGCTGAAGCTGCCGTTTACCGGCGGTGAAGACGGTTTGCAGGGGATTCCCCGCGGCATGCTGTTCGGGTTTATCGACCTGAACCAGCCGCTCAACATGTACTACACCGTGTTTGCCATTTTTGTCGCCTGTTTCTGGTTGATCCACCGCACGGTGCATTCTCCCTTCGGGCAGGTGCTGCGGGCGATCCGCGAAAATGAGCCGCGCGCCATTTCGCTTGGTTACAACGTCGAGCGCATCAAGCTGCTGGCCTTCGTGTTATCGGCAACCCTGGCGGGCACGGCGGGTGCGACCAAGTCCATCGTCTTCCAGACGGCGTCCCTGACCGACGTCAGCTGGCATACCTCCGGTTCCGTGATCCTGATGACCCTGCTGGGCGGCATGGGCACCTTGCTGGGTCCGATTGTCGGCGCCTTCACGGTGGTGGGCCTGGAACACGAATTGAGCGGCATCGGTTCCTGGGTCACCGTCATTATCGGCATGATCTTTATTGTCTGTGTACTGGCCTTCCGGCGAGGGATCGTCGGTGAAATCGGGCGACTCTGGAAGCGATCCTTCTAAGCGCCCCATGATTTCCCCTTAGGCCCCTGCAGGTTCCATATCGCAGGGGCTTTCTTTTATGCCAGGCCATCTGCTGTCAGCAAACTATACACCTCTCCCGCATGCGGACATTGCCTCTGCGTGCCGAGTCGTTGCCTTGAAACCCCTTCTCCCTGACTGGTATAGCGCTTGCGTCGGTGTTTCCGATTGATGTAGCCGATATCTATTCGGAGTGGTATGCGCCAATAACCGTGCAAAGGGAGATTGTTCGATGGCCAAGACACTGGGGCCTCATTACCCCATCATCTACGTTCGTGGCTATGCCATGACACCTGGCGAAATTGCCGAAACCGTTTCTACGCCATACATGGGCTTCAATCTTGGATCTACCAAGATCCGGCAAATTTGGGACCAAAGCGTCCAGCGACATATCTTTGAGTCCGCGCTGATTCGCCTGATGAAAGAATATGGGTACAGCGATAACTATCAGGATGGGGCAGAGAAAACGGGCGAACTACCGGCCAGGAGTATCGTCATCTATCGCTACTATGACCCGGCGGATAAGGATTTCGGCAATGGTCAGGTGCTGTCTATTCCAGAAGCTGCCACAGGTTTACGCGAGCTGATCCACAGGGTTCGTGACCAGGTCTGTGGCGATGACGACGATTTGCGGGAGCAGTTCAAGGTCAATCTGGTTGCCCATTCCATGGGGGGACTGGTCTGCCGTTGCTTCCTGCAAAACGATGACATCAGCACGCCGGCAGACCGTGAACTCGTCAATAAGGTGTTTACCTACGCCACGCCTCACAACGGTATCGACATGGCCGGTCTTAATGTCCCCTCGATTCTCGGGCTCTGGGACCTGAACAATTTCAACCGCAAACATATGGCGACCTATCTGGGGCTGCCGGACGATTCGGAACGGGTCGATAGTCTGGACGACAAGTTCGAGGCGGATCGTTTCTTCTGCTTCGTAGGCACTAATCATCGGGACTATGACGTTGCGCTGGGACTGTCTCGCAGGTTGGCGGGTGAAATGAGTGACGGCCTGGTAAAAATCGTTAATGCGACGGTATCCGGTGCGCCTCGTGCCTTTGCCTACCGCAGTCATAGCGGACCCTATGGCGTGGTTAATTCCGAGGAAGGCTATCAGAATCTGGTGCGCTTCCTGTTTGGCGATGTGCGGGTGGATGGCATTTTGGAGGTCGATAACCTGCCTTTACCGCCGTCTATCAAAAAGGCCTATGACGATGGCAAGGAGATTCGGGCCTCTTACTATTTCGAGGCAACCGTGGCGACGCGGGGATCGATGGGCGTCAAGCTGACGGAGCGGCGCAAGGATACCTACAGCGCTGTCATTCGGGGGTTTGATGAGCTGATGCGTACTGAAAGACTGAATATGACGCAAGCCCGCTCCCCGGTCCTGTTTTCCATCTTTCTGGATACGCAGCGTATCACCGTCGGCAGGACGCTGGTTTTCAGCCTGGATCTCGCTGTATCCACAACAGGCTACTATGTCGGAACGGTGCCGTTGCTACGCCGTCATGTCGACGGGGAATACCTCTTCCGGAACACCATTACCTTTAAGCTGGCCCATAATCGAGGGGACTGGTCTGCCCGCTATACACTGACGGACGATCACTGGAGTGAGAACCCGGGCACTAAGGTTAACCGGGAAGGCGACAACACCTTTGTTATGGAACTTTCTTCGCCCAAGGGATTCAAGGGGCGGCTACGTTTCAACGTCACCAATGTCGTGCAGCTCGAGGAATTGGCCTCGGCAGGGGCGGGATGAGGTGCAGGTGCCGCTGGTGGGAGAGTTGGGGGCATCACATTGAGCCCCCAACACTCTGGAGCCATCAGAACGCCTTTACGACCGTCATTCGCAACAAGCTGCCTTTGGTCGCACCGTCGCGACTCGAATACTCCTTATAGCCGGCAAATTTCAGGAACAGGCCCTGACTCAGGATCGGATAGTCGAATTCCAGGCCCACCGCTGATTTCTGCGGCCTGAGGTCATTCGAACCGGGCCCGCTGTCATTGGATGTCTGCTTTTGCAGATAGCCCACGACACCTAACTGCTTGCCGCCACCGAGTTGTCTGGCGACTCCCCACTCAACAGAGAGCTGATTGCCTCGCGTGATCTCCGTCTGGGTTTGCTTGCCATTTTTCTCGAAGCGGGACAGGGCGGTTACCGACCACTGCTTTTGGCTGTCCGGATAGAAGGTTCCCCCGAGGGTGACCATGGTCGATTTGTAGCCGAGCCCGATGGACGAAGGGTTGGTTTTTGAGTAGCTGCCGTTATCGAGCCATTCCCCCAGGGCGAAAATGCCGTCCCACTGGCTGCCGTGCCAGGCCATGACCACCGGTCCCAGATAGATGTCGCCGAGTCCGCGACTGGTGTCGTTAAAGCCGATGCCGTTGAAGGTGAGGGATGTGGCCTGAAACGGCACTATGGCCTCTGCGCCGTAGTTGGCGCCAAGGAAGGTATAGTCGGAGATCCAGACGAAGCGGTTGGCAAGTGCGGAGACGGTCCCGGTGTTGTCCCCCGGTGCTCCGCTCACGGAGTCAATATTGTAATTAACCACATACCCCAGATAGTAGAGGCCGGGAGGCGGTGCGGACGCCGCCTGGATGCCCTCCACCCCGGTCACGTAATGGCCGGCGGCGAAAGCCGCGGGGGCCAGGGTGGATAGGGCGACAGTGGATAGGGCGAGGGCCGCGATGGATGAACCCTTGATGATTTTCATTATGCCTCCTTCTTATTAGGTCTTTGTCTTATCACTCAAGAGTGGTCAAAGAGGTTTCTCCCGGTAGCGGGAGGGGGTGTTGTGTTGGCGGGAGGGCTGAAGAGATATCTGCCCCTGTCTCGGGTACGCCAGACAACCGGAGAAAAGCCGTCTGCATCAACTATGCCATGTCGATAATGTTTATGTTTATCGATATTTGTATTGAATATGGGCAAAATGTAGACTGGAATTGGTTGATGAAATCATAAAACCAGGGGTGGCGTTTGATGATATCGTTAACGATTTGGGGAGTTTCGATAGGAGCTGCATTTAATCGAGTGCACTGAAAGGACAGGGAAGGAACTGAGGAAAAACGGTGTGCGTCCCCGTGTTGAGAGGTGGCCCCTCGGCGCGGTTTGTCGAGGCAGGAGAATAATATGACATCCGGTTTTGAGTTCGACGAGTTGCCTGAACTGGCCTCGCAGCTTCACCTGTCCTTCCGGTCCGGCCATATATCGCTGGAAGGGCAGCGCATGGTTCTGCTGCATACCGGAGCGCTGGGCTCCTTGCGTAAAGAAATGGTGGATACGCTGGGCCTCGATCGCGCCCGCGGCGTGCTGACGCGAATGGGCTATGCCTCTGGACAGCGTGACGCGAAGATGGTGCGTCAGATGATGCCCAGTGCTTCCGACGAGGACCTGATGAATCTGGGTCCCCAACTGCATTCCCTTGAGGGTATCGTCGACGTCAAGCCGATCCAGTTCGAGATCGATGTGGCTGCCGGTACCTTCCATGGTGAGTTTGCCTGGGACCACGCCTACGAAGCTGAAGTTCACCTCGAACATTTCGGGATGCATAACGAATCCGTGTGCTGGATGCAGGTGGGCTATGCCTCGGGTTACACCAGTGCCGTGATGCGCCGGCCGGTGGTATTCCGTGAAGTGGACTGTCAGGGTAAGGGTGACAGCCGGTGCCGGATCATCGGCCGCACCGTCGAAGAGTGGGGGCCGGAGATCAAGCAGGAGTTGAGGTACTTCCAGCCAGACCGGGTGGCGGACCAGATCGTGCAGTTGCAGAATCAGGTGGAGCACCTGCGCTATTCGCTGGACCAGGAGTTCACCGTGGGGGACATGGTGGGCGTCTCCGAAGCCTTCCGGCGCACCGCCGATATGATCCGCAAGGCCGCCGAGAGCAATGTGACGGTGCTGTTGCTGGGTGAGACCGGCGTCGGCAAGGAGATGTTTGCCCGGGCGCTCCATGAGATGAGTCCCCGGGCGAGCAGTGCTTTTGTGGCGGTCAACTGTGCTGCCATGCCTGAAGAGCTGATTGAGTCCGAATTGTTCGGGGTGGAGAAGGGCGCCTTTACCGGTGCGCAACAGTCCCGGCCCGGTCGTTTCGAGCGGGCCCATGGCGGGACCCTGTTCCTGGACGAGGTGGGCGAGTTGTCTCCAGCTGCCCAGGCCAAATTGTTGCGGGTGCTGCAGGAGGGGGAGCTGGAACGGGTGGGCGACACCCAGACCCGACGCGTCGATGTGCGTCTGGTGGCCGCGACCAATGTGGATCTGCTGCAGGCCGTGCAGGATGGGCGCTTTCGCGCTGACCTCTATTACCGTCTTAATATCTATCCGGTCCTGTTACCCCCGTTGCGGGAGCGCCAGGAAGACGTGCCGCTTTTGGTACAACGCTTCCTCGACAAGTACAACGCACGGCACAGCAAGCGTATCACCGGCGTTACCGAAAGGGCGATCACGGCGCTTAAGGCCTATGAGTGGCCTGGCAATATCCGTGAACTGGAGAATATGATCGAACGTGGTGTGATCCTGGTTGGTAATGGCGACTGCATCGATATCAAGGATCTGTTCCCCGCAGTGACCTTCAGTCATCGTCCTCCCGCCCGCAGCGAGCCTGTACCCGAGGGAGACCGTTCAGCCGGGGCATCCCCGGTCGAGGCACCGGCGGGCGACAGCATGGACGCTGTTGTGGAAGATGCCCTCGCCAGCGGGGCGTCATTGGACGATCTGGAAAAGCGCCTGATGGAAGCGGCGGTAGAACGTAGCGACGGCAACCTCACCTCGGCCGCCCGCATGCTGGGCATGACCCGCGCCCAGTTGGCGTATCGCCTGAAAAAGGTCACCTGACCCGAATGGGCCCCGGTCGGTTCCGACCGGGGCTGTCGACATCCTTCCTTTCCCAAATGATTAATCAAATCATCAATTCCCTTCACTGTTTTGATGATTTGGTCACCTGCTTTCCCTCGATTATTTCCCTTACCCGCTCAAAATATCGATAAAACATCATCTTATCGATTTGGCACGCTTGATGCTTTTCTGTGTTCAGCGACTGGCCTGCTTTACCGGCCGGTATCTGGGGAAATGCGTCCCTGCGCCTCGCGCGGGGCACTGAGGTGGAAGTGCCATGAACCGACTGACCGACAGACAACCCTATGTGCGGGTGACCGACCGCCGGCCGGATGGTTTCGTCGAGTTCGATTTCTCCTACGGGGATTCGGATCTCTACGTGGAGCTGATTCTGCCGGTACAGGCATTCAGCGAATTCTGTGCCAACAACCAGGTGGCCTACCTCTCCGATAACGATGCCGCGGCGCTCGACGCCGACCGGCGTAAATGGCGGGAAGGAGGGCTGAACTGAAGAGCGTTCCGGCCCGCGGTGGGTGGCCGGACCCAGCAGTTACGCATCGCAGTATCGGGCACCGGTCCCGTTCCGGAAAACTGGAGGATAACAATGACAATAGAAATCAAGACCACATCCGTTGAACCGTTGCGACACACCTTCGATAACGTGGCCCGTCGCCTGGGAGCCGATAAACCGGCTTCCCGCTATCTGGAGGCCATGTACGATCTGCAGCCCACGGCCAACTTCCATTATCGCCCCTACTGGGATCCCGACCACGCCCTGTACGACACCGGTCGCACCCGTATCGAGATGACGGACTGGTACGTCTTCAAGGACCCACGCCAGTTCTATTACGGCACCTGGACCATGGCGCGGGCCAAGCAGCAGGATGCCGCCGAGCGCAACTTTGCGTTCGTCGAAAAGCGCAATCTCGCCGACACCCTGGAAAGCGCCTGGCGCGAAAAGGCCGCCCGTTTGCTGGTACCGCTGCGTCACCTCGAGTACGCCGCCAACATGAACAACTGCTATGTCGCCGCCTACGGCTACGGTACGGCCATCACCCAGGCCGCGATGTTCGTGGGGATCGACCGTCTGGGCATTGCCCAATACCTGTCCCGTATCGGTCTGATGCTGGACGGCGGCAGCGCTGAATCCCTGGATGCGGCGAAGCAGGACTGGATGCAGGCTCCTGTATGGCAGCCTCTGCGGCGCCTGGCAGAGGACCTGATGGTCACCAGGGATTGGTTTGAGCTGCTGGTGGCCCAGGACTTTGTGCTTGATGGAATCCTTTACCCGCTGGTCTATGACCGTTTCGATCGGGTGCTGGAGCAGCACAGCGGTTCCACCATCTCCATGCTCACCGAGTTCATGAACGAATGGTTTACCGAAACCAGTCGTTGGGTGGATATGACCCTCAAAACGGCTGCCGCCGAATCCGACGCCAACAAGGCGCAGCTCGAACAGTGGATGGGTCACTGGGTGGACCGTGTCGCCGAGGCACTGACGCCGGTCGCTGTGGAGATGCTGGGCAGCGATGCCGGCGCCGTCATGGACGAGCTGCAGACGGCACTGGCGCAGCGAGCCACCAAGAAATGCGGTCTGCATGTCGGCGAGCCTGCGCCGGCAATGGCCAGTTGAACCCCGCGAATCACGTTTAGGGCCGCGGTGTCGCCGGGGCCGAGGAGCATCACATGGTCAACAAAAACAACAATGTTTACATCGCTCTGCAAAACAATGAGGAATCACGCCCCCTCATCGAAGCGATCGAACACGACAACAGCGACGCCCGGGTCGAGTTCTACCCGGCCATGGTCAAGATCGACGCGCCGGGACGCCTGGTCATCCGGCGTGAAACGGTCGAGGACCTGATCGGCCGGGACTGGGACCCCCAGGAAATCCACATCAATCTGATCTCGCTCTCGGGGAATGTCATCGAGGACGAGGACCAGTTCGGGCTGGAGCGGGCCAACTGAGCCTGCCGTCGTGATTCAACGATTCGAGGAGAACAACAATGAGTGCCAACCAGCGTCTCAACCTGCGTGAGAAATACCAGAAATTCACCCGTGATCTGGCCTGGGAACCGAGCTACCAGAAGAAGTCGGATATCTTTCCCCAGACCGATTTCGAGGGGATTCACATCCACGACTGGGACAAGTGGGAGGACCCTTTCCGCCTGACCGTCGACGCCTACTGGAAATACCAGGCGGAGAAGGAGAAGAAGCTCTACTCCATCATTGATGCCTTCGCCCAGAACAACGGCCAGCTCAATGTCACCGACGCGCGCTATATCAATGCGCTCAAGCTGTTCCTGACCGGAGTGTCGCCGCTGGAATACGCGGCCCACCGGGGTTTCGCCATGGCCGGCCGGCAGTTCGGCGGCGTGGGGCCGCAGGTATCCTGCCAGATGCAGTCCATCGACGAGCTGCGTCATGTGCAGACCCAGATTCACACCATCAGTCACTACAACAAGTACTTCAACGGCTTCCACGACTGGCAGCACATGCACGACCGGGTCTGGTACCTGTCCGTGCCCAAGAGCTTCTTCGACGACGCCATGTCCGCCGGACCCTTTGAGTTCGTCACCGCGATCTCGTTCAGCTTCGAGTACGTGCTGACCAACCTGCTGTTCATGCCGTTCATGTCCGGTGCCGCCTTCAACGGCGATATGGCCACCGTGACCTTCGGCTTCTCCGCCCAGTCGGACGAGTCCCGTCACATGACCCTGGGGCTGGAAGTCATCAAGTTCATGCTCGAACAGGACGAGCGCAACGTTCCCATCGTCCAGAAGTGGATCGACAAGTGGTTCTGGCGCGGTTACCGCCTGCTGGCGCTGGTGTCCATGATGATGGACTACATGCTGCCCAAGCGGGTCATGTCCTGGAAGGAAGCCTGGGAAATGTACTTCGAGCAGAACGGCGGCGCCCTGTTCGAGGACCTGGCCCGTTACGGTATCCGCATGCCCAAGTACTGGGAAGTGACGGTCAAGGAGAAGGAGCGCCTGTCCCACGAGGTCTGGAGCACCTTCTACAACTACGACCACGCTGCAGCCTTCCATTCCTGGGTGCCGGACGAAGCTGAAATGCAGTGGCTGACGACCAAGTACCCGCACACCTTCGATCAGTACTACCGCCCCCGCTTCGAGCACTGGCAGTCGCAAACGGACAAGGGAGAGCGTTGGTACAACAACACCCTGCCCATGCTCTGCCAGACCTGTCAGATCCCCATGGTCTTCACCGAGCCGGACGATCCCACCACCACCTGCTATCGCAGCAGCGATTACAAGGGCGAGAAGTATCACTTCTGCTCCGACGGCTGTAAGGACATCTTCGACGACGAACCGGAGAAGTATGTCCAGGCGTGGTTGCCGGTCCACCAGATCTATCAGGGCAACTGCGGCGGCGCCAGTGTCCCGGAGGTCCTGGAGTGGTACCACCTGCGCGACGGCGAGGACAACAAGGATTACCTCTACTCCCAGGACCGGGCCAACTGGCTCAAGTGGAAGGGGTTGACCGAAGAGGCCGAGCGCACGCTCAAGGCCGTGGTCAACGGGTAATCGGAAGGTGGCGCCCCAAGGCTTGGTGCCACCGGGGATTGAATTGCGCAAGGGGGAGCAACGGCTCCCCCGGGAGAAGACAGATGCCAGTAACAGCGATGTACGACTACCAGGGCCAACCCAAAGACGTCCAGGCCAATTTCCACGGTAACCAGTTGGTGTATTTCGGCTGGGACAAACACCTCATGTTCTGTGCGCCGGTGTGCTTGCCGCTGCCACCGGACATGCCCTTCGGTGCGGTGCTCACGGAAGTGCTGCCCGGTGTCTACGGCAGTCATCCGGACTGGGCCCGGCTCGACTGGGAGCAGGCGGAATGGTCGTTGGATCAGCAGCCGTTTACGCCGGATCCCCAGCAGTCGCTCGAGGCCCAGGGGATTCATCACAAATCCCTGCTGCGCTTCCGGGTGCCCGGTCTCGACGGTATTGCCGGTTCGGCCAGCTGAACACTGCACCAAGGGCTTCCGCGGGAGGTAACGCGACATGACATACGAACTCAGCATCGAGCCGGTGGGCGAGCGCCTGGAGGTGGATGAAGAGCAGACGCTGCTCGACGCCGCGCTGCGTAACGGCCTTTATCTGCCCCATGCCTGCTGCCACGGATTGTGCGGCACCTGCAAGGTGCAGGTGGTGGAAGGCGAAGTGGACCATGGCGATGCATCGCCCTTCGCGCTGATGGACTTCGAGCGGGAAGAGGGGCTGGCGCTGGCCTGTTGCGCCCGCCCGCTGTCCGACGTGGTGATTGAGGCGGATATCGAGGAAGAGCCCGATGCTCTGATCCAGCCGGTTCAGGATTTCGACGGCACCGTGGTGGAGCTGGTGGATCTGTCGCCCACTGCCAAGGGTGTGTTCATCGAGCTGGACCGGGATCTGGAGTTCCAGGCGGGTAAGTACATCAACCTGCATGTGCCGGAGGTTGCTCTGCCGCGGGCGTTCTCCCTGGCCAACGCGCCGGGCGAGAAACGGGTTATCGAACTCAATATCCGTCTGGTGCCGGGCGGTGAGGCAACCAGCTATATCCACCAGTCGCTGAAGGTGGGTGACAGGCTGAAGCTGTCCGGCCCTTACGGTCGTTTCTTCGTGCGCAAGTCGGCACCGGAGAACCTGATCTTCTTTGCTGGCGGGACCGGACTGTCCAGCCCCAAGTCGATGATCCTGGACCTGCTGGAAAGCGGCGACCCGCGCCGGATCACCCTGGTGTACGGCGCCCGCAACAGGGCCGAACTGTATTACCACGACCTGTTTACCGACCTGGCCGCCAAACACGACAACTTCACCTATATCCCGGCCCTGTCCGAACCCGCGCCGGACGACGACTGGGACGGCGATGTGGGCTTCGTGCACGACGTGGCGCGCAAGCGTTTCGACGGCATGTTCGCCGGCCATAAGGCTTACCTGTGCGGGCCGCCGCCAATGATCGATGCCTGTCTGACCACGCTGATGCGCGGTCGGCTGTTCGAGCGTGACATCTATATGGAGAAGTTCATCACGGCGGCTGATGCCTCTCAGGGCAACCGGCGTTCACCCCTGTTCAAGAGTCTTTGAGCCGGAGGACCCCGAGCATGTCTGAGTGTATCTACACCGTGAGCCTGTCGGACACCGGCGAAAGCTATCCCTGCAGCGATGAGCAGAACCTGCTGCGAGCCATGGAGGCCCTGGGACGTAAGGGGATTCCGGTGGGTTGCCGGGGCGGCGGTTGCGGTGTGTGCAAGATCCGAGTGGGCGAGGGAAGGATCCGCGCCCTGAAGATGAGCCGGGCCCATGTCACGGCGGAAGAGGAGGCCGAGGGTGTTGTCCTTGCCTGCCGGGCCTTTCCGCTATCGGACCTGCGCCTGGCAGTGATTGGGAAGATGCGAAAGAACCTGTGTCGTATTCAATCCGCCCCCGGGGCGGGCCATAAGCAGACCTGAGTTTTTCAGGAGGAGAATAAAAAATGGCTTGTAACGATGTACTGCGACCGGGGCACGTTCAGCTCCGCGTACTGGATATGGACGATGCCCACAAACACTACACCAAGCGTCTCGGTCTGATCGAGACCGGCCGTGACGCCCAGGGCCGGGTCTACCTGAAGGCCTGGGACGAGTACGACTGGTTTTCGGTAGTCCTGCGCGAGGCCGATGAGCCGGGGATGGACTTCATGGCCTTCAAGGTCCGTGACACCGACGCCTTGGACCGGCTCGAGAAGGCGGTGCGGGAGTTTGGCTGCAACGTCGAGCGCATCCCCGCCGGAGAATTGGAGCACTGTGGCGAGCGAGTCCGTTTCGATTCGCCGACCGGACACACGTTCGAGCTCTACGCCGAGAAAGACTTTCACGGCAACGCGGTCGGCACCACCAACCCCGATTGCTTCTGTGACGAAGTCAAAGGCATGGGGGCGCATCGGTTCGATCACTGCCTGCTGTACGGCGATGACCTGGACGGCACCGTCAAGCTGTTCCGTGAGGCCCTGGGTTTCGACCTGACCGAGCAGGTCATGGATGGCGATCTGATGATCGGCGCCTTCCTGACCTGTTCCAACAAGGCCCACGACCTGGCCATCATCCGCCATGCGGAGAAAGGCAAACTCCACCACGCATCGTTCTACCTGGAGAGTTGGGACGAAGTGCTGCGAGCGGCGGACCTGATCTCGAAATACGACATCTCCATCGATATCGGTCCCACCCGTCACGGGATCACCCGGGGCAAGACGATCTATTTCTTCGATCCTTCGGGTAACCGCAACGAGGTGTTTGCCGGGGGGTCCACCTGGTATCCGGATCAGCCCACCATTACCTGGACCACGGACCAACTGGGCAAGGCAATCTTCTACCACGATCGCCAACTCAACGAGCGATTCCTGGAAGTGGTGACCTGAGGCGCTGCGGTCCCCCGTGACATGCCCGGCGTTATGCCGGGCACTTTCAGCCGAAAGCCAGGAGGGCCGGGAGAGGGTTGGAAATCCAGCGCTTAGCCGTCGTCAGTTAAGGCCGGCGGCTTCCCGTAGTTCGGTATCGCCGCTAGCCAGCACCTGCTCCACGTTGTGGGCGGTGCGCTCGATGTGGCTTCTCAGCACCTCGGTCGCCTTGTCCGCATCGCGGGCCAGGGCGGAATCGCGCAGGGCACGGTGCTCGGCAGCGACATCACGACTGGGCTCGAAGCGGGTACTGAGGAAACGGTAGCGGCGATGCTGGTCGTGAAGGATGGCGCGCATCCGTTGCAGCCAGCGGGAGGGACTGGCGGCGACCAGGGCTTCGTGGAACGCCTGGTTGCGGCGCTCCCATTCCGCGAAGTCGTGGTCCGGCTTGTATTCCATCTTTTCGAGTTGGTGATAGGTCGCGACCACATTCGCTTCCCAGGCGTCGTCACCGGCTTCGATGCTTTGGCGCAGGGCCTGGCATTCGACCAGAACGCGGGTGTTGGTGACGTCCCAGAGATCAGCCAGATCGATTGGTGGCACCCGGAAGCCCCGCTGGCCGAATACCCGCACAAGGCCCTCGCCCACCAGGCGGGCCAGGGCTTCACGGATGGGACTGGCGCCGATCTCGTAGCTGTCGGAGAGCTGTTTCACTGCCAGGCGGGTACCGGGCGGGAGGGTGCCACGAATGATGTCTTTTTTCAGTCGCTCGTAGGCGCTTTCGGAGAGCGTGATGTTTTCGTTGTTGGACATGCCGGCGATCTTGGATTTGGAAATTTGCTGAAAAGTATATCAGCGCTATTGACATCCATCCACGTAATATCCATGCTTTTACAAAATATCGATATTTAAATAAACAATCGATAAGTTGTTTTGAGGCCTCGCCGGACCTGTAGCGTCGGCGGCAAATCGGAGACCCAACATGCTATTGACGGAAACCCTGCCCGGCATCCATTGGGAAGCGGCTATGGCCGCCGCCAGGGCTGCCGTGGAAAAAGCCGCAGCGCTGGGGATTCGCATCAATGTGGCCGTGGTGGACCGCGCCGGACTGCCCATGGCTTTCCTACGGATGTCGGGTGCGCCGCTGCATTCCATCGGTATCGCGGAAGACAAGGCTTATACGGCAGCGAGCTTCGGTCTTTCGACCGCTGCCTGGGCATCTGTCCTGGCGGATAACGACGGCCTGCGTCAGGGGCTGGCCAGCCGGGAACGGCTGGTGATGTTCGGCGGCGGGCTGCCGGTGATGCTGGAGGGAGCCTGTATCGGTGGCATCGGTGTTTCCGGCGGCAGTGAGGAACAGGATGAGATTTGTGCCCGGGCGGGACTGGCTGCTCTGGGTTAGTGCATTTTGGTCAAGCGTATCAGGTGAGCGACATGAAAGAGATCCGACACTTCATCAACGGCGAATACGTGGCTTCCTCGACAGGTCGTGTCTTCAATGACGTGAACCCGGCCAACGGCGAGGTGATCGCCCGGGTCCACGAGGGCGGTCAGGCTGAGATCGATCAGGCCGTGGCGGCAGCAAGAGCCGCCATGGCCGGCGAATGGGGCAAGATGCCTGTCGCACGGCGCACCGAGTTGCTCCACAAGGTGGCCGACGGCATCAATGCCCGCTTCGACGAATTCCTTGAAGCGGAATGCCTCGATACGGGCAAACCCAAGTCCCTGGCTTCCCATATCGACATTCCCCGTGGGGCGGCCAACTTCAAGGTCTTCGCCGACCTGGTCAAAAACGTACCCACCGAAAGCTTCCATATGGATACGCCGGACGGCGCTGGTGCCCTGAACTATGCGGTGCGCAAGCCTCGCGGCGTCATCGGCGTGATTTCCCCCTGGAACCTGCCCTTGCTGTTGATGACGTGGAAAGTGGGACCGGCGCTGGCTTGCGGTAATGCCGTGGTGGTCAAACCCTCGGAGGAAACGCCTCATACCGCCGCACTGCTGGGCGAGGTGATGAACGAGGCGGGTATTCCCAAGGGCGTCTACAACGTGGTGCATGGTTTCGGGCCCGATTCGGCCGGCGAGTTCCTGACCCGGCACCCGGGTGTGGACGGCATTACCTTCACCGGCGAGACCCGCACGGGCACGGCCATCATGAAGGCCGCCGCCGAGGGTATCCGCAATGTGTCCTTCGAGTTGGGCGGCAAGAACGCTGCCATTGTGTTTGAGGATGCGGACCTGGATAAGGCGGTCGAGGGCACCATGCGCTCGGCGTTCGCCAACTGCGGCCAGGTCTGTCTCGGTACCGAGCGGGTGTACGTGCACCGTTCGCTGTTCGACGAGTTCGTCGCCCGCCTGAAAGCAGGTGCCGAAGAATTGCGCATGGGCTGGTGGGAAGATGCGGGCAACAATTTCGGCCCCCTGATCAGCGAGGAGCACCGGGCCAAGGTGCTGTCCTACTACGAGCGGGCGGTTGCGGACGGCGCCACCGTGGTGACCGGCGGTGGCGTTCCTGACATGCCGGCGGAGCTGGGCCGCGGCGCCTGGGTCCAGCCGACCATCTGGACCGGTCTGTCCGAGGACTCAGCGGTGATCCGCGAGGAAATCTTCGGCCCCTGCTGCCACATTGCGCCTTTCGATACCGAAGAAGAAGCCGTCCGTCTGGCCAACGACACGCCTTACGGTCTGGCGTGCGCCATCTGGACCGAGAACCTGACCCGCGCCCACCGTGTGGCGCCACAGATCGATGTCGGGCTGTGCTGGGTCAACAGCTGGTTCCTGCGTGACCTGCGCACGCCCTTCGGCGGCAGCAAGCAGTCCGGTATCGGTCGTGAGGGCGGTGTCCACGGCCTGGAGTTCTATGCCGAGCTCTCCAACGTCTGCATCAAGCTCTGAGGAGTCGGTCATGAGCGACAACCCTGAAATCGGCCGTCAGATCCGCACCGGCGATTTCCTGACCAATTACCACGATCAGGGCAGCGGGGAGCCGGTACTGTTGATCCACGGTTCCGGTCCCGGTGTCAGCGCCTGGGCCAATTGGCGATTGGTGCTGCCGGCACTGGCCGAACAGTTCCGGGTTATTGCCCAGGACATGGTCGGCTTCGGCTACACGGAAAGGCCTGCGGGTATCGACTACACCATGGACACCTGGTGCCGCCATGCCCTGGACCTGTTGGACGCCCTGGATATCGAAAAGGCCCACATCGTGGGGAATTCCTTCGGTGGCGCCCTGGCGCTCTCTCTGGCTGCACGTCACCCCGAGCGGGTGGGCAGGCTGGTGCTGATGGGCAGTGCCGGTCTCAGCTTCGACCTTACGCCGGGACTGGATGCGGTCTGGGGTTATACCCCCTCGGTGGCCAACATGCGGGCGTTGCTGGATATCTTCGCGGCGGATCGAAGCCTGGTCACCGACGAACTGGCGGACCTGCGTTACCAGGCCAGTATCCGGCCGGGCGTGCAGGAAGCCTATGCCGCCATGTTCCCGGCCCCGCGCCAACGTTGGGTCGACGCCCTGGCCACGCCAGAGGCGGCAATTCGAGCACTGAACCGGGAAGTGCTGATCGTCCATGGCCGGGACGATGCCGTGATCCCGCTGGCATGCAGCCTGCGTCTGCATCACCTGCTACCCCATTCCCAGCTCCATGTGTTCGGCCCTTGCGGCCACTGGAGCCAGATCGAACACAGCACCCGTTTCAACCGGCTGGTGGCCGACTTCCTGGCCGAAGCCGGTCCGGCATCCTGAGGAGCTAACCCATGGCTTTGACCGACCAACAAATACAGCACTACGGCGACGAACTCTATCAGGCCCTGCGCCATCGCCGCACCGTCGCGCCGCTCACCGAGCGTGAGGCCGACATCAGTATCGACGACGCCTACCACATTTCGCTGCGCATGCTTGAGCAACGACTGGCGGACGGCGAACGGGTCATCGGCAAGAAGATCGGCGTCACCAGTAAGGCGGTGCAGAACATGCTGAATGTGCACCAGCCCGATTTCGGTTATCTCACCGACCGCATGCTATTCGCCAATGGCGATGAGATGCCCATCAGCGAGCAGCTGATTGCACCGCGGGCGGAAGGGGAAATCGCTTTCATCCTCAAGAAGGATCTGGTTGGGCCGGGGATCACCCACGCCGAGGTGCTGGCCGCGACCGAATGCGTCATGCCCTGCTTCGAGATAGTCGACTCACGTATCCGGGACTGGCAGATCCGCATCCAGGACACGGTCGCCGACAACGCCTCCTGCGGTCTGTTCGTGCTGGGCGACCGGGCTATCAGCCCGCGCCAGCTGGATCTGGTGACCTGCGGCATGGTGATGGAAAAGAACGGTCAGATCTGCGCCACCGGCGCCGGGGCCGCCGCCCTGGGTTCGCCGGTCAACTGCGTGGCCTGGCTGGCCAATACCCTGGGGCGTTTCGGTATCAAGCTGGAAGCCGGCGAGGTGATCCTGTCCGGATCGCTGGTGCCGCTGCAGCCTGTCGCTGCCGGGGATCATGTCCATGTATCCGTGGGTGGGCTGGGTACCGCCTCGGTCCGTTTTGTGTGATGGGAGGATGACAATCATGAAAATCAGAGCCGCGCTGATCGGGTCCGGCAATATCGGCACCGATCTGCTCTACAAGGCCCTGCGTTCGGACTGGATCGAGCCGGTCTGGATGGTGGGCATCGACCCGGATTCCGACGGTCTGGCCAAGGCCCGTGAACTGGGACTGAAGACCACCCATGAGGGCGTCGACGGTCTGGTGCCGCACCTGGCGGCCGACAACATTCAGATCGCCTTCGATGCCACCTCGGCCTACGTGCATGGCGAGAACAACGCCAAGCTGCAGGCCCAGGGCGTGCTGGTCATCGACCTGACGCCTGCGGCCATCGGGCCCTATTGCGTGCCCCCGGTGAACCTGAAGGAGCATGTCGGCAAGCAGGAAACCAACGTCAACATGGTGACCTGCGGCGGCCAGGCGACGATTCCCATGGTGGCGGCCGTGAGTCGTGTCCAGACGGTGGACTATGCCGAGATCGTGGCGACAGTGGCCTCCCGCTCCGCAGGGCCCGGTACCCGCAAGAACATCGACGAATTCACCCGTACCACGGCCGGTGCCGTAGAGCAGGTGGGCGGCGCGGCCAAGGGCAAGGCGATCATCATCCTTAACCCGGCCGAGCCGCCGCTGATCATGCGTGACACGGTGCACTGCCTGACAGCAGACGAGCCGGACCAGGAGGCGATTACCGACTCGGTGCATCGCATGGTGCGCGAGGTACAGAAATATGTGCCGGGTTACCGGCTCAAGAATGGCCCGGTCTTCGACGGCAACCGGGTGTCCATGTTCCTGGAAGTGGAAGGGCTGGGGGACTACCTGCCCAAGTACGCCGGCAACCTGGACATCATGACGGCGGCGGCGCTGCGCACGGCGGAAATGTTCGCCGAGGAAATCGCCAACGGCACACTCAAACCCGCCGCGGCGGCCAGCTGAGGAGGACTGCATCATGGATCTCAAAGGCAGGAAAGTAACACTGCATGACATGTGCCTGCGTGACGGCATGCACTCCAAGCGCCACCAGATCAGCCTCGACGAGATGATCGCCGTGGCCACCGCCCTGGACGACGCCGGTGTACCCCTGATCGAAGTCACCCATGGCGACGGCCTGGGTGGCGCTTCGGTGAATTACGGTTTCCCCGCCCATAGCGACGAGGAATACCTCAAGGCGGTGGTGCCCCGGATGAAAAACGCCCGGATCTCGGCATTGCTGCTGCCGGGCATCGGTACCGTGGACGAACTGCGCATGGCGCGGGACTGCGGGGTCAGCACCCTGCGGGTCGCCACCCACTGCACCGAGGCGGATGTCTCCGAGCAGCACATCGGCCTGGCCCGCAAGCTGGGCATGGATACGGTGGGCTTCCTGATGATGGCCCATATGAGTGAGCCGGAAGCCCTGGTCAAACAGGCCAAGCTGATGGAGTCCTACGGCGCCAACTGCATCTATTGCACCGACTCGGCCGGCTACATGCTGCCCGACGATGTCACGGCCCGCATCGGGGCCCTGCGCGCCGCACTCAATCCGGACACCGAACTGGGTTTCCACGGTCACCACAATATGGCGATGGGAGTGGCCAACTCCCTGGCTGCTATCGAGGCGGGCGCCAACCGCATCGACGGCTCGGCCGCAGGACTGGGTGCCGGCGCCGGCAACACGCCACTGGATGTGCTCAACGCGGTGCTGCACCGAATGGGTGTGGAAACCGGTATCGATGTCTTCAAGCTCAGCGATGTGGCCGAAGACTACATAGTGCCGATGATGGACACCCCTGTGCGCATCGACCGCGATGCCCTGACCCTGGGTTATGCCGGCGTCTATGGCTCCTTCCTGCTGTTCGCCAAGCGTGCGGAGCAGAAGTATGGCGTGCCGGCCCGGGACATCCTGGTGGAACTGGGCCGTCGCGGCACCATCGGCGGACAGGAAGACATGATCGAAGACGTGGCTCTGGACATGGCCCGGGGCGACACCGAACAACAGCATCAGATGGCCGGAGGTAGCGCATGAGCCTGACCCAAGAACAGATCCTGGCCCTGGCCGAGCACCTGGAGAACGCCGAGCTCGCGCCCCATGACGTCAAGAAGGTCACCGACGACTACCCGGACATGGACTTCCATGACGCCTACGCGGTGCAGGAAGCCATCCGCGCCCGCAAGGAGGCCCGCGGCACCCGCATCGTGGGCATGAAGATGGGCCTGACATCCCGCGCCAAAATGCAGCAGATGGGGGTAGACACCCCGGTCTACGGCTTCCTGGCGGATTACTTCGAGCGCCCCGATTCCGGCGAGATCAAGGTCAGCGAACTGATCCACCCGAAGGTGGAGGCCGAGATCGCCTTTGTCACCAAAAAGGCCCTGCGTGGTCCCGGTTGCCATGTGGGCGCGGTGCTCGCAGCGACGGATTTCGTGATCCCCGCCGTGGAGATCATCGATTCCCGTTACGAGAACTTCCGCTTCGACCTGGTCAGCGTGGTCGCGGACAATGCCTCCTCGTCCCGCTTCGTCACCGGCACGACCATGGGCGATCCCGCTCAGCTGGATCTGCGCAATATGGGCATGGTGCTGGAGAAGAACGGCCAGATCATGGAACTGGGGGCCGGTGCCGCCGTGCTGGGGCATCCCGCGACCAGCATTGCCATGCTGGCCAACATGCTGGCCGAACGGGGTCAGGAGATTCCCGCCGGTAGCCTGATCCTGTCCGGCGCGGTGACGGCGGCCATTCCGGTGGAAGCGGGCGACAGTATCGTCATGCGTGCCCAGGGGCTGGGCTCGGTATCGATGCGTTTCGTCTGACCGGCCGGTCTGTCGGTCTGTCGGTCTCTTGAGCAATTCACGTGATAAGGAGAATGTGCCATGCCCTTTGCCCATATTCAGATTCTGGAAGGCCGCACCGATGAGCAAAAGGCCCTGCTGATCCGCAAGGTCACCGAAGCCATTGCCGAGAGCTTGGGCGCACCGCCCGAGGCGATACGGGTCCTGGTTCAGGATGTGCCCAAGACCCAGTGGGGAATCGGAGGGAAAACCGCCAAGGAGCTTGGCCGCTGACATGCCCGCCTGAAGATCCGTCTCTGGGGCGCTGATATTCCAGGGGCTGTTGTTGGCCGGGAGCGATTTCCGGCCTTTTTTGGGAGTGGGCAGCCGTACTGCCGTCGTCATCGTGTGGAGGCTTTTATGTCGCAGCCCGTTGATCTGTACCTGTACTTCAAATTCCGAAGCGTTTATCGCGACCTCGCTGGCAGGCGGCTGTTTCCGTCGCTGGATGGGATTCGCGTCAATCGATGCTGGCACCCGGTGACGCGACTATGAGTACGGCTGGTGTGAAGCGCGGAAGTGCAAAGGATATGAGGGCCTCTTCGGGCGTTGCCGATAAGGGGGATAAGCCTGGTTTAGCTGGAATCCCGCTCGCGCTGTGGATGGGCACCTCGATGTTGTTGCTGGCTGTACTCCTTGCCGCAGAGCAGCCGGACTGGCGTTATCTGGCCTATGGCTTGGCGTTGACCGGTGCGGCGTTCGTGCTGTTGCCCCCTAGGGCGCAAAGCGTTATCGACGGGGCGGATGGTCCGACGATGACGGAATATCAGCTGGACCGGCTCGACAGTGCCAGCCTGGACCTGACGGTGACCAGTGCCACCCTGGTATCCCAGTTCACGGGGGTGATGGACAGCGCCGACCGTCAGGTGGCGGTGGCGCAGGAAGTGTTGCGCCTGAAGGAACAACTCGGCGAACGTTCGGACAACACGGTCGCAGCGGCCGGCCAGTGTACCGCCAGCGTTGCGGCAACCTTCGTCAATGCGGAAGCGGGCGGCGGCTATGTACGGGATGCGTCACAGGCCATCGAGACGGTGGCCCGGACCGTGGACGCCGTGATCGCCGAATTCCAGGGTGTCGTCAGTTCCTCGGATGAAATCGGTGGAATCGCCCGCACCATTCAGGATATCGCCAAGCAGACCAGCCTGCTGGCCCTGAATGCCGCTATCGAAGCCGCCCGCGCGGGCGAGCAGGGCCGAGGCTTTGCCGTCGTCGCCGATTCGGTACGGGAGCTGGCGGAACGAACCAGTGTGGCCACCGCCGATATCGAGACCATCATTGGTCGTATCACCGGTAGCACGGAGTCTGTCGCGGGTGCGTTGACGGGTGCCGGTGAGGAGGTGGGGCGCAGCGTCGAGCTGTCGTCACAGGCGGCGACGGCGTTGGAGGCCATCAACCGCCATGCCGCTGAAGCCAAGCGGGTGAGCGAGGTATTGCAGAGCGAATGCCAGGCACAGCAGGGGATTTTCGTTGAGGTGGCCGGCCAGCTGGAAGCGCTCGAGACTGCAGTGCAGGCGGGTGACGATGCCGTGTTGCAGTGCAACCAGCAACTTCGTCTGCTGATCGACAAGGTGGTCGCGGTCAAGGCTTCCACCTCCTCGCTCAATCCGGACAAGGACCCGAAAACAGGGCTGGTGGAAGCGATAGAGGAGATGCGGGTCTGCAATATCCTGGTGATGAACTCCCGTAACAGGGACGAAGCCGCGGCGCCCATCAGCCGGATCGTCGAGGTGGACCGGCAGATCGATGACAACTGGCAGCGTTTCAAACAGCAAGGCGCCGTCGCGGAGGCCGAGGCGTTTACCGCGGCCTTGAAAGACTATCGCGCGGCCAGGGATGCCATGCTGGGGCCTGCGCGCCAAGGGGATTTCGGCGCTGTCCGCGAGGTGCTGGCGCAGCGGGTTCGCCCTGCCTATGGCCATCTCAAGCGGGTTATGGATACGTTGTAGGCGATGCCCGGGCCTCGCGGAGGTGAGGCCCCTCGGGTTATCCTGCGGTGGTGGCTATCCCGCGCCTTCTGAACCCCTTTCTGGAGTGACACCATGAGTGACCGGCCCGAGATGCAGGACCCCCAACTGTCATCGCTGCTGGCGGCATTGGGCCGCGAGCTGGGCGAAAGCGGGGTGCTGACGGGAACGGCAGTCACTGAACGCCAGACAGCAGACTGGAGCGGCACCGCCGCCGCCCAACCCCTGGCCATCCTCCTGCCTCGTACACCCGCCGAGGTGGCGGCAGCGCTGCGGTTGTGTTCGGAATATCGTCAACCGCTCAGCATTCAGGGCGGGTTGACCGGCCTTACCGGCGGCGCCAATCCCCATGAGGGTGAGTTGGTGCTGTCCCTCAGTCGGTTGAACCGCATCGAGGAGATGGACCCGCTGGGTGGCACCCTGGTGGCGCAGGCCGGTGTCACCCTGGAGGCCTTGCAGGCTTTTGCCACAGAACAGGGCTGGTTTTTCCCGGTCGATCTGGGGGCCCGCGGTTCCTGTCAGATCGGCGGCAATGCGGCGACCAACGCCGGCGGTAACCGGGTACTGCGCTACGGCATGATGCGCCAATCCATTCTCGGGCTGGAGGTCGCCCTGCCGGACGGTACCCTGCTCACCATGCTTGATCGTGTGATCAAGAACAATGCGGGCTACGACCTGAAACAGTATTTCATCGGCACTGAAGGTTCGCTGGGGGTGATCACCCGGCTGGCGCTCAAGCTGGAGCCGCAGCCTAGTGCCAGTTGTACCGTGTTGTGTGCCCTGCCGGATTTCCGTGCCGCCGCGGAGCTGCTGCGCGAGGCCCGGCGTCAACTGCCGGACCTCTCCGCCTTCGAGCTGATGTGGGACGATTATTTCGAGGCCTGCCTGCTGGCCCTGAAACGGCAGCCGCCCTTCCGCAATGCGTATCCCCTCTATGCCCTGGTCGAAACTCTGGGCGGTGACGAACAGGCGGGGCAGCGGGCTATCGAAGATTTCTTCGAACAGATGATGACGCAGGGGCTGGTCTGCGATGCGGTCATTGCAAACAGCCTCGAACAGGCCGGACAGCTATGGGACCTGCGCGACGGCGTCAGCGAACTGCTTGCGCAGATGAAACCCTGCATTGCCTTCGATGTGAGTGTGGCCATGCCGCACATGGACGATTTTGTCGCCTACCTGCGGCGCGGGCTGGCGTCTGATTTTCCCGACCAGCGCCACCTGTTCTTCGGCCATCTCGGTGACGGCAACCTGCATCTGGTTTGCGGTCCTTTCCCGGACGAAGCCCGGATCGAGGCCATTGAACACTATGTGTATCAGGCGGTATCCGACGTGGGCGGCAGCATCTCGGCGGAGCACGGCATCGGTATGATGAAGAAGGCCTTTTTGCACTACAGCCGCGACCCGGCAGAAATCGCGGTGATGCGCCGTCTCAAGCAGACCTTCGATCCCCACGGGATTCTCAATCCAGGGCGCCTGATACCGGACTGAAACCGCGTCAGGGTTTGGCGCTGTCCGCCAGTGGCGAGCGCAGGGTCGGGCGCGGCATGCTGCGTTGCCAGCCCTTCATCAGGGCCTGGCGCAGCTTGTTGTGCACTTCTGCAGAAATAATGCTCTCCGTCAGCATCAGTTCGATCGACGATATTCCCCGCCGTAAGGCGACCAGAAGCAGCAGGCGCCGTTCGAGGGCGAGGGTAAAGGCGCCGAACTGGTGCCGCATTGCCGCCAGCGCCTCGTCCACGGAGGCGATCCGGCCTTCCAGAATACTGTGTAGGATCGTCGCCAACCTTTCGCCGAAGACCGGTGCCAGTGAATCGTCGATATAGAGCTGCAGGCGCTCGAAGACGGCCCGTCGGCAGACGATCAATTCAAAGCGGTTGGCCAGCGCGATTTCCAGCGGCCGGGAGAGGCCTGCGCGATGATAGAGGAACAGTGCAGCCTTGTAGCTCCAGGGGTAGTCGAGGATGCTCCGCGCCGCCCGGTTGTAACCGATGCGTCCCTGTAGGCGCGCCGCGTCGATCATCCGCTCGGTATTGCGCATCATGGCGTCCAGGTTGCGTATGGTGATGGCGCCGTTGCCATAGTCTGGAATCAGTTCCCGCTCCCGAGTGGCCAATGCCACCAGCGCCGTCGCCAGCCGCTCCACCTCCGAAACATCGCTGACCTCCAGCGGTCCCGCCCCCGCCTCTATACTCTGGCGGTATTCATCCATCACGTTGGTGGAGACGGTGTCCGGCAGCTGGAAGGCGGTAGAGACCCGGGACACGGACTGACCCACCTTGGCGACCGACAGCTCGATGGCCTGTTTCTGCAGGAACTGTTCCTGACGGGACAGCACGTTGAGTCGCAGGGTCCGGATCAGCCACTGCAGCGTGGTGCCGTTGACAAGGAGGGTGAAGATGACGAAGCCCGTCGCCAGCAGTGACAGCAGGTGGGCGTTCTGTGAACCGATGGCGGTATTCTGGGCAATACCCAATGCCAGCACCAGGGTGACAGCGCCGCGCAGTCCGCCCCAGGCAATGACCAGACGGTAGGGCGAGCTGACCGGGTCGTTCAGGTGCAGCCAGGTCATGGGGGGAAGCAACACGTAAAGCACCAGCAGCCTGGCCGCCAGGGCGGCGATGACCACAACCAGTATCAGGGCCAGGTCGGTGGGGGTTATGCCGCTGAGCATTTCCGGAATCCGTACCGCCGCCACAAAGACGACGGCCGAACCGGCGACAAAGGCGATCTGCCCCCAGACCGACTGTACCCGCGTCCAACTCTTGGGTTCGAGGCGGGTACGGCCCAACGCGCTGAGCATCAGGCCGGCACTGACCACGGCGACTACGCCGGACACATGCAGGACCTGATCCGCGAACAGGTACAGCGGATAGGGCAGCCCCAGCGTCATGGCGGTTTCAGCCGGTGCGGCGCCTTCCAGCCAGGGCAGCAGCGCTGCTGCAAACCGGCCGACGAGGACACCGATTGCGATGCCCCCGATCAAAGAGACCAGCAGCGTCGCCAGGCCGGTGCCGAGTGTTGCCTGAGCCGGATCGGTGCCGAGCATGGCCAGTAGCACGCTGACAATGGCGATGGCTGCTGCGTCGTTGAGAAGACTTTCGCCCTCGACCAGGGTGATCAACCGGGCCGGCGCGCCGAGTTCCCGAAAGACCCGCAGCACTGCCGTGGGGTCGGTGGTGGCGACGATAGCGCCCAGGATCAGGCAGTTGATCAGGGTTTGTTCGCTCACCAGCGCCAGCGAGCCGCCCACCAGCAGCGTGCTGACGCCAACCCCCACGACGGCCAGCAGCAGTACCGGCGCCCAGTCCGAGAGAATGTTCTTTACGTCGACGGTGAGCGAGGCCTGGAACAGCAGTGGGGGCAGGAATAGCCAGAGGTAGGCCTCGGCCGAATAGGCCGGCGAGAAAAGTGGCGAAAAGAAGCCATGCCCGATGCCGGGAATAGCGGGAAAGAACATATGGACCAGCCCGAACAGACTGCCGACGAGCAGGAGCAGGGTCGACGCTGGTACCCGGATTTTGGCGGCAAAGGCCTCCAACCCAGCGACCAATGCCATGAGGCAGCCGACCAGTGAAAGCGCGAGCGCGAAGGTGTGCATAACGGGCGTCCGCTCCTCTTGAGGCGCAATGTAAAGACGGTGGTTTGCTACGCGGCTAGGTTTCCAGCACATCCCTGCCTTCAGGTAACGACTGTCGGCGAATACGCGGGCCTGTCAGGAAATGCCAATGGACTGGACCGGGTCTCTCTGGGCCAGGTTGGCTCGCCGGTCGTGCGGATAGGTCAGGAATACGCTTCGATAGTAACGGTGAGGTGGCCGGGTCGGCAAATGCGGGATGGTCTTACGACAAAGGTACTAGCGATGCCGGATGCAACGCGGCGGCTCCCGGCGGACGCCCGGGAGCCGGTGGGGATTACCCTTCCAGGGGCCAGTTTTCGATGACCTCCACAAACCGCTTCAGCCAGGCATTGGTCTGGCTGCCGTCGATGACACGGTGGTCTATGGTGAGCGACACATAGGCTCGGGGGCGGGCCTGGAAGCTGTCGACACCGTCGATTTCCTTCACCACCACCCGCTTTTCCAGAGCGCCGATCCCCAGAATCGCCGATTGCGGCTGATTGATGATGACCGGGGTCGCCAGCAGTGAACCGGAAACGCCGTGATTGGAAATGGTAAAGGTGCCGCCCTGCACGTCGGCAGGCTTGAGTGTGCCGTTGCGGGCGGCTTCTGTCATTTCCTGCAGGCGCGAGGCGATACCCAGCAGGGACAGCGTCTGGGAACGGTGAATCACCGGCACGATCAGGCCCTTGTCGCCGAGGGCGGCGCCGACGCCGATGTTGATGTCGTCGTAGAGCTCCAGGTAATCGTCATACCAGCGGCTGTTCACCTCCGGTGCGACCTCCATGGCGGCAATCGAGGCCATGACGAAGTAGGCGGTAAAGGTCAGGTTGACGCCCTTCCCGGCAAAGGCGGCCTTGTGGTTATTGCGATGGGCGATGATGGCGCCGAAATCGGCCTCGAATACCGCCGTCACATGGGGCGCGGTGGTGACCGAGTGCGTCATGTGTTCGGCGATGCGTCGCCGCATGCTGCTGTGAGGCACCTGGCGGGCGATCCGCGGCGCGTTGGGGCCGCTGCCGTCCGCGCGAGGTCCCGGCTGGGGAGAGGCTGGCACCCTGGCCGGCGATTCGTCGCGGGCGACGGTGGGCGCTGGGCCTTCATCGATAGCGGCGACCACGTCGGCGCGGGTCAGGCGGCCATTGCGTCCGGTCCCGGTCAGGGCCGTCGGATCGAGGTTGAATTCGGCGATCAGGCGACGCACCGCCGGGGACAGGCGCATTTCGTGTTCGGGCAACTCGTCCTGCGGTGCATGCACTGTCTGTGGCTGGGCCGGCGTTGCTTCGGGTTTCTTCGCGGCTGTTGTCTGGGGGGCAACCTGTCCGGTTACGACGTGGCCGAGTATCGCTCCGGGTTCGGCCTCGCAGTTTTCCGCCAGGACGATCTCCAGAATGCCGTCGCAGGGGGCCGGAACTTCCACCACCACCTTGTCCGTTTCCAGCTCGACCACGGGTTCGTCCTTGAGGACAGCGTCGCCGGACTGCTTCAGCCAGGTGCGTACGGTGGCCTGGGTGCCTTCCTGTTCGACCGGGACCAGAATATCCACCGTACGGCTGCCGACGTCGGTGTCTTGCGCGTTCAGGATCGCACTGTCGCTCATCTCAGAACCCCACCAGATAGTCGATTTTGGCGCGAATGTCGTCGACGGACGGCAAGGCGTGTTCCATCAGCGTCGGATGATGGGGACTGGGGATGTCGGGCATGGTCAGGCGGGCCACCGGTGCATCCAGATCCAGGAAGGCCTGATCGGCAACCACGGCCGCGATTTCCGCGCCGAAGCCGGCGGTTCCCAGGTCTTCGTGGACAATCAGGCAGCGGTGGGTGCGACGGACCGACGCCAGGACAGCTTCCCGGTCCCAGGGCATCAGGGTACGCAGGTCCAGTACGTGGACGGAGCGGCCTTCGGCCGCCTTTTCGCAGCGCTCGACCATGGCGCCCCAGGTGACGATGGTCAGGTCGTCGCCCTCGGTAACCGTGCGCGCCTGGCCGAACGGCAGGACGTAGTCGTCGCCGGGATAGGGGCAGCGTGCCGACGCCGCATCGAGCATGGCGCGGTGTTCGAAGAAGATCACCGGGTCGTTGCCGCGCAAGGCGCCCCGCAGCAGGCCGACGGCATCGGCCGCGTTGGACGGCACGGCGACCTTCCAGCCGGGAGAATGGACAAACTGGACTTCGTTGGTCTGGCTGTGCCAGGGATCTCCGCACTTGAAGAAACCGCCGGCTATACGTACCACCATGGGCGCGGCAAAGCGGTTGTGCGTCCGCCAGCGCATGGTGCCGCAGTCGTTGAGTTGCTCCACTGCCGGGTCGGCATATTTGCGGAACTGGATTTCCGGCACCGGAACCAGACCCGCCATCGCCATACCCACGGCGCGGCCGATAATGCCTTCCTCGGACAGGCTGGTGTCGAAGACCCGGTCGGCGCCGTGTTTTTCCTGCAGGCCGAGGGTCACGGCGTGGACACCGCCCTTGGGACCGACGTCTTCGCCGAAGACCAGCACCCGGGGGTTGACCGCCAGTTCATGATCCAGCGTCTTGCGGATCGCGGTGACCATGTTGATGCGCTGGCCTTCGGTGTTGGGCGTCTCGGAGGCGGCCGGCGCCTGATAGCCTTCGGTCCATTGGCCACCGCGTTGCTGCAGGTCGTCTTCTGCAAAGACATAACGGGTCACCTGCGCCGGGTCGCTGACCGGGCGGGCTTCGGCCTGTTCCCGAGCCTGCTGGACGGCGGCTTCCGCCTGGGCCTCCAGTTGGTTCCACTCGCTGTTGCTGAGAATCTTCGGCACCAGGTAGCTGCGCAGGCGGGGCAGCGGATCATGGGACCATTCACGTTTTACATAGGCGGCGGACTTGTAGGTCTGGGTGTCCTGGAAACTGTGACCTTGCAGGCGCGGCACCTTGAGGCGCAGCAGGCAGGGTCCCTGGCGGCTGCGAACGTGCTCGACCGCTTCGCTGATCAGCAGGGCGGCGTCCTGCGGCTTGCTGCCATCGCCGGAAAGTACATGCAGTCCTTGGAAACTGGCCAGGTTACGGGCGATGTCACCGCCGGGCGTCTGGAAGGTGGAGGGGACTGAAATGCCGTAGCCGTTGTCCTCGATATAGAACAGCATCGGCAGCTTCTGGGTGGTGGCGATGGTCAGTGCCGACCAGAAGCCGTTGGTGGCGACCGAGCCGTCACCGCCGAGCACCAGACTGATGGCATTGTCGTAGCTGCTGTCCTTCATCACCTGGGCGCGGTATTCGATCGCCTGCGCCCAGCCCGCCGTTGGTGTGTATTGGGCGCCGACCCCGCCGCACATCGGCAGTGCTGCCGGTCCGCCGGGGTTGGGGTAGTTGAAAACGACGCCGATATCGCGTCCGTCGGAGTAGCCTCCGGCCCGCGCCATGGAGGAACCAAGGGCGTCGGCCACGTCGACACCCAGCGAGAGCAGCAGCGGACGTGAGCGGTAGTAGCCGCAGGCGGCATCATGGGGATCGTTGAGCTTGAGCCCGAGCATGACCTGGGCCATGTCGTGCCCGCGGGCAGAAAACTGATAGAGAACCTTCTTCTCCGGGACCAGCACCTTCTCTTCCAGCTCGTCCAGGGCGCGGGAAACCAGCAGATGGTAGGCGACCTGGCGCCAGTCGAAGGCCGCTTTGGCCATTTCGGCCGGACTCGGTTGCCGGGTTTTGCGTTGGATGGCAGTCATATTGTTGTTGTCCTGACTATTGGCCAAGCGAGGCCCTCAGATGAGCCCCTGTTGTTATCCATGATAGAAGTCCGGCACGAGAATATGTTTCTTATATTCCTTGTTGGAGCTAGTATTTGAGGAAATCATTCTTCAAATGGCGTTGTATGGAAAATAAATATCCTTTGGATGGTGCTTCCGTCAAAATCCTCAAGGCGCTCCAGCAGGATGCGAGGCTATCGGTGCAGGACCTGTCCGGTCGCATAGGACTGTCCAGTACGCCGACTTGGAAACGGGTCAAGGAGATGGAAAAGGCCGGCGTTATCGACCACTACACGGCAGTCCTCAACCGGGCGCGGGTTGGGTTGAAGAATTGTGTCCTGGCGGAGGTGAACCTGGCGCGGCATGTGGAAAATGTCGTCGAGGAATTCGAAAAGGCCGTGCAGGAGCACGATGCGATCATCGAGTGCTATGCGACGACCGGCCAGGCCGATTACATGCTCAAGGTGGTTACGCCGGACATCGGCGAGTACGACGCCTTCCTGCACAACGTGATCTTCAAGTTGCCGGGTGTCAGCGAAATCCGCTCCAGTGTGGTGCTGCGGGAAATCAAACCGCCGTCACCGCTGCCGCTGGATCACCTTTAATCCGTTCCTAAGCTAAATCTAACCTTCTCCATGCAAACTGGACTGCACGCCAGTGCCGTCAAACGGCGATGGCCGGTCTGGTTTTCCGGTGTTGGAGGAAGTGGAATGCGGCGGTTTGGCCTCTGTGGTGCTCTGGTGCTGCTATTGGGTGAATTATTTGTGTCACTGCCGGCGGCAGCGGCTGGCGGGCCTCTGGGTATCGATCATCGTCTGGGATATGACAACACCGGGATCTGGAAACGCAGCAATCAGCTGAACCTGATGTACCTCATGGTCGGTAGCGAAGTGGGGCTGGGGCTTTGGCAGGGTGGAAATACCCGCCTGGGCAAGACCTCCTGGCAGGCCATGGATGCAACCCTGATCGGCGCCCTTTCCGCCCAGGCGCTGAAATACACCTTCACCCGCGCCCGCCCGTCCCATACCGACAACCCCAACCTGTGGTTCCAGGGCGGAGGTCATCACAGTTTTCCCAGCGGCGAAGTCACCACGGCCGCCGCGATTGTGACGCCCTATGTGCTGGAGTTCGGTCCGGATCACCCCTGGGTCTACGGGCTTGAAGTGCTACCTGCCTACGATGCCGTTGCGCGACTGAAGGTGCATGGCCACTGGCAGACGGACGTGCTGGCGGGTTTTGCGCTGGGAACGGCCATCGGCTATTACACTCATTCCCGGCATGAGTCCCTGTTGCTGAGCATCCTGCCGGATGGATTCGGTGTCGGTATTCGCGAACGATTTTAACGTTTCCTCGGGATTGGGCGCCTTGTGTCTTCAACCAAACCCGTCTACATTTTCAGACTCATGGCCGGGCCGCTGTCTGGGCTAAATCCCTGTGTCGCGAGGTGAGACGTGGTCAGAAGTGGGCTTCCCCGAACCGGGTGGCTACTGGTCATTGTCCTCCTGGTGTTGGGAATGGTTTCCTCTGCTGGCGCGCAAACCATAGCGCCGCCACGTAACATCATTTTTCCTATCGACCTGCTTCCCGATAATGAGTTTGCCTATTATCGCGAGCTGTTGGTCGAATCCCTTAAAAACGTTGGTGTCACGGCAGAGTTTCAGGTTCATGCAACCGTCTCCCAGCCTCGGATGTTGCGGGACCTGCAGCAAGGCATTACCGCTCTGAGGCCCCTGTTGCCTTCAAGGGCTGTGGACAGCACTCTCGTACAGGTGCCTGTGGATCTCACGGGAGGACGAATTGGCGAGCGAATATTGCTGGTCCGACCCGACGAACGCGAGCGTTTTGCCGGTGTTACAGACTTGGATCAGCTTCGGGCCACGGGTGCTGTCGCGATCTTAGGGGGGCATTGGTTTGACGTTGCCGTTTGGCGGGCCAATCGTTTGCCGCTTCACACGTTATCTGGCGATTGGTCGCGGATTTTCGGCATGTTGCAGGCCGGCGGGAGAGACATCGATTATTTTCCGCGTGGAGTTAGTGAAATCCTGTCCGACGCCAAGCGTTATCCGCAATTGGCCATAGAGCCGCATCTGCTACTGGTTTACGACCGGGATTTCCGCTTTTACCTATCCCGGCCTTACGCCCGTTATGCATCACTGATCGAATCCGCACTCGAAGCTGCCCGGGCTTCCGGCTTGATGGCGACCTTGCAACAAAAATACTGGGGTGGAGTGGATCGCGCGCTTTCGCTGGACCAGCGGCGACGGATCCATCTTTACACACCGCCCTAGGCCGGGGGAAAGATGGGTGTCTCCAGCCGTTCAAAGGCTGGCTTGCCAAAGAGATAACCCTGGAAATAGCGAATGCCCTGATCGGCCAGCCACTCATATTCCTCCACCGTTTCGACGCCTTCGGCGATGACAGTGCAATTGAGTTCGTTCATTGACAGGCAGATGCCTTTTACCAACGCTTGTTTGCTGCGCGTTTTGTGAATATCCCGAACCAGTTCCATGTCCAGTTTCAGCAGCTCGGGCTGGCAGTAACACAGGAGGTTCAGGCGGGAAAAGCCTGCGCCGAAATCATCGAGCGCCGTCTGAAAACCCATTTCGCTGTAGGCATTGATAATGGCCTTCAGATGATCCGTGGACGAGAGGTTTTCCTGTTCGGTGATTTCAAAGATGAGTTTCCGGGTATCAAATCCGAACTCCTTGGCGGCGGCCAGTGTGGTGCGTATGCAGCTTTCCGCGCGATAAACCGCCATGGGCATAAAGTTGATACTCAGGTACTCCTGCAGCCCTAACTCTGACGCGAGTTTCACCGCCCGAACCCGGCAGGCCTGATCAAACCGGTAACGGTTCCGGCTGTTGACCTTTTCCAGCACGGTCATGGCGCCTTCGCCTTTGGTGCCTCTCACCAGCGCTTCATAGGCGTAAACGGAGCGCGACTGAACGTCGACGATGGGTTGAAACGCGAAGGAAAAATCAAAATCGAGATTGGCGCCGCAGACGCAGAGCTGGCAATGAGATTCGTCGAACAAGGCGTTTTCATCGAAGTGATTGTCCAACATTATTTCATCCACCATTCCAGGTTACGAGCGAGGTTGCTGCGTAACACCATGACCTGTTTGCTCAACAAAGAAACGTTGACCTCATGTTTCGATGAAAGTGTTGCAGACGTCGTTGCCAAATTCAAAGTTTTGCGCGGCAAGGCGGGTGAACACGGCAAAGGAATTGCGATTTGGAAAAGAGGCAAACGGTTACCCGGAAAGGTTTCACAAGAGCAACCATCCACCAACCGCAAGCCCAGTGATCAGTATTGCCGAGACGGCGATCAGGAAGTTTCGTTCCATTGTCTCCGCAGGATCTTTTCCGATGAGTGGCCGTTGCGTCATTGTTGTATGACTGACATGGGAAGGGGTATCACCGGAGCGATGAATCAGGTCAACCAGTTCACTGAACATCGTTGATGAGAAGGTGTAGGGATCAAACGTGGCGATATGATGACGCCTTAATAAGGTATCGATGTCCCCGGCGATGGGCACGTATTTCATCGACCATTGGCCGAAACTTTTTTCTTCAATCGGCCCCTCCAGGACTAACTGGATGTCCCGATGGCGATTATCGCTTTTGATGCGATCGAACAGTTTCCTAACCGTTTCCGCTTCGCCCTCAAGGTATTGAAAAAAACAGCCGTTGCCGTAGTACAAACCACCGACGACACCCTTCTCCAGGTTGTTTTTTCGAGACGTTGCCAGAATGCGCGCGACGGACGGCTCCACCCCTTGCGCAGATGCGAAGGAAGTGAAGTTGGCGCGGCTGATATATGCTAGCTTTATGAAAGCCATCTCGATCAGTCTCCAATAGAGATTCAAGACCCGCTTTTACGTAGCGCAGCTCGCCGCAGACCGCCGGCTTTTGTTCAAATTTGTAACGCTTTTGCGGATAAGGGCAAATGATGCTCCGGGCAAGACCCTGTCTAGCGGGATTTCGCAGGATGTCTGCGTTTATACGGCAGCTTTGGGATAGGGTCATGATGTAAAGAATTGTAGTGCCCGTCATCGAAGGATCCCGTTTTAACGTAACCTCATCATCCAGTTGCCGGCTAGTCAGCACAAGTGGAGATGAGGCATCGGAACCGGGTTGACGATCAGTCGATTTGCAGTGCCACTGGAGGCATCGTTCAGGATATGTTGTCGAATCTCGACTTGCCCTTGCTGCTTGAGAATCTGCCTGCCGGTGTAGTCGTCTATGCAGCGAACAGCCAGATCGTATACGTCAATCCGGAGGCCGAGAGGATACTCGGGGTGCCGAGCGCCCAGTTGGTGGGCCGGCTCGCGGATGATCCGTCGTGGGAACTTCGTGGTAGCGATGACAGGCCGTTGCCGGTGAGCGGGCACCCGTTCGAACGCGTCATGGCTGACGGGAAGCCGCTGAATAATATGGTTTTGGGCGTGACCTTCGGGACGGCTCATCAATTACGTTGGGTGGTCGTCAGCGCCTATCTGGACAAGCATTCGCCAGAGCGGTTTGTCGTTGTTACCTTTACGGAACTGAGCCGGCAGCGCCCCGTCCCTTTTCAGGAAGCGTTCGAGTTGGTTGACGAGGCGATCGTTATTACCTCGGCCGATCCAAGCGACCGCCCATGGCCGCGAATTACCTACGTAAATGCCGCATTTTGCACTTTGAGCGGATACTCCTCCGTCGAACTGCTCGGGGAGACGCCGCGGATTCTGCAGGGCGAGGGCACCGACCGTGCAGCATTGGACCGTATTCGTGAGGCGCTTGTCGATGGGCGGCCGATACGGGAAACCCTGTTGAACTACAACAAGGTTGGCAAACCCTATTGGCTGGATATCTCTATTTCGCCCCTTCTCGACAGCCGGGGGCGTATCACCCACTTCATCGCCTTGGAAAGAGATGTCTCCCACCTGAAGCAAGAAGCCATTAGCCAACGTCGGGCAGCTGAAAGGGACCCCCTAACCCATCTACGTAACCGGCGTGGTTTTAAGGCGGCGTTGAAAGGGCTGATGGCTAATGGGCGGATAGGAAGAAGTCGTTTCTCCGTCATCACCCTGGATATCGATCACTTCAAGCGGATCAATGACAGCCTTGGGCATGCCAAGGGCGATATCGTGCTGACAAAGCTGGGAGAAATACTCAGAACCAGTCTGCGTCGCAACGACGTGGTGGCGCGTTTTGGGGGTGAGGAGTTCGTCGTGCTTCTGCCAGATACCGACCTCGATATCGCCTATCAGGCTGCCGAGCGGCTGCGTGAGGCGGTTATGGCCATTGACACTCCAACAACATTCACCATTAGCCTTGGCGTGGCCTGCAGCGGTCCGCAAGAACGGTTTGAATCGGTCCTGCTTCGGGCGGACCGGGCGCTATACACCGCCAAGGAGTCAGGAAGGAATCGCACCGAAAGGGCGCCGGAAGGACCCTCGACCGGCCCTTCCGTCTGACACCTAGGTCTCCTGCGTATGCCCTGATGCTGTGGAAAATCGCCCGGCGATACTGCGGCAAATCACGAGAAGCAACACGATCAGGCAAAGGCCGAGCAGTTGTTCGTTGGAAAACGTTGTGGCGTAAAGCTTGATCAGCAGCTCGCGTAAGGCGAACACGATAGTGACGTCGAGCAGTGTGGACAGGCGGACGTGCCGGGTTCGCAGGTAGTTGGTGAAGATACTGAACAGTTCGACAATGATGAAGACGTCCAGCACGTTGGCGACCATCTCCCGGAATTCCGGTTCGTCGATCCCACTGGTGCGAAAGCCGGGGATAAGGTGGATCAGGTTGGTCAGCACGTCGACAAAGCCAAACAGCAGTACCACAAGCATCACCAGCACGAGGCCGATCATGACGATGTCTACGGCTCTGTCATAGAGACTGAGTATCCAGTTCTTCAGGGTGGGTGCTTGCTTCACGTGGGCTTGGCCTTGTCTGGTAGCGATGTGTTTGGCGGAGGCTGAACACCGAAAACGGCGGGCCTGCATCCAGGCCCGCCGTTTTAGAGTATGACAACGCTAGCTTAACGTCTTCTGGCAGGAAAGCCTTTTCGTTGAGAAGCCTCATTAGCCCCTTTGGCGTCGCTACCCTGTCAGTATGCCGGCTTCAGCATGCGGCCGCGGCGGGCATCCAGGCTGTAGGCGCCGGCGCCGAAAGCGACGACCTGCAGCAGGCCTCCGGTAATGGAGATGTTTTTCAGGAAGTGGATCATCTGGTTCTGGTCGGCAAAGTTATGGTGGAACACCAGGGCCGTCGCCAGGGTGAAAATCGCCATGACCAGGGCTACGGCCCGGGTGCGGTAGCCGAGGACCAGTGCCAGGCCGAAGCCGACCTCGACCAGGATGGCGACAAGATAGGCCAGATCCGGTGCCGGCAGACCGGCATAGGCAATATAGGCCTTGGTGGCGGCGGGCGCAGCGATCTTGCCGACACCGCTGATCAGGAACAGTGAGGCGAGCAGAAGGCGTGCGGCGAGGGCGGTTGTGGCGCTCAGATTCGTGTTCATGGCGATTCTCCTAAATGGGTTCGATCGATGCGGATGAGGATGTCTTTTCATCAGCTTGATCTCATTCTAGTGTCGCCAAATGGCGCTAAAAAGCGGATGATTCGCGTAAGATTGTCAACTGGATGAAGACAATGAACCGATTGGAGGATATGCGGATCTTCGTCGAATCCGTGGACGCGGGCAGTTTTACCGCGGCGGCGGAGCGCCTGGAGTTATCCAAGCAGTTCGTCAGTAAACGGGTGTCGGCGCTCGAGGCGGGACTGGGCGCCCGCTTGCTGATCCGCACAACCCGAAAGCTGCGTGTCACCGAGCTGGGGTTGGCCTATTACGAGCGGGCGAGGGGCATTCTCCAGCAGGTGGACGATGCCGAACAGATGGTCGCCAGCCAGGTTGCGGAGCCCCGCGGTCTGCTGCGGGTTGCGGCGCCAATGTCCTTCGGCACCATGCACCTCAGCCCGGCCATTCCGGATTTCCTGCAACGTTACCCTGAGGTTTCGCTGGACCTGGATCTCAACGACCGGCGCGTGGATCTCATCAGCGAGGGATATGACATGGCCCTGCGCATCGGCAAACTGGAGGATTCGAGCATGATTGCCCGCCGGCTTGCGCCGCTGGACCGGGTGATCTGTGCCAGTCCCGCTTATCTGGAGCGGCACGGCGAACCGGCGTCTCCCGAAGCTCTGCGCAGTCACACCTGTCTGCTCTACGGCCTGAACCGGAGTATGGAGTGGGACCTGGTCCGGGACGGCAAGGCCCTGTCGGTGCCTGTCAGCGGGCGCCTGCGGGTGAATAATGGCGAGCTGTTGCGCGACGCTGCCATCGCCGGTCTGGGGCTGGCGTTCCTGCCAACCTTCATTATCGCGCCGGCACTGTCGGACGGGCGCCTGGTCAGTCTGCTCGACGCCTTTCGTCCACCGGCGACATCCATCTATGCCGTCTACCCCCAACACCGTCAGTCTTCCTTGCTCATCCGTTCCCTCACGGACTTCCTGCACGACCGCTTCAATCTGGATGTGGTGTAGCGTTTATCCCGCACTTCGTTGGGGCACGAGACGGGATCGGCCTCGCTGTTTCGGGGCGAAATGATGTGGGTAATTAGATGTTTTTGCGAATATTTTTTGTTTAACTGATTGATAATTTGGCGCTTGCTTTACCTTGGTACGCCCTTTGTGACAGCTCTAAAAAAATCCGTCTGGGGGCAAGTCCATGAGTAATGCGGTCAAGTTGAAACCGGAGTTAAGTGCGTTGCACCTCTGGGGAATCGCCGTTGGCTTGGTGATTTCAGGGGAATATTTTGGGTGGAGTTACGGCTGGGGAACCGCTGGCACCCTGGGGTTCCTGATCACGGCGATTTTCGTCGCCGCGCTCTACACGACCTTTATCTTCAGCTATACCGAGCTGACGACAGCCATCCCCCATGCAGGTGGGCCTTTCGCCTATGCGCGCAAGGCATTCGGTGAGCACGGTGGCCTGATTGCCGGGCTGGCGACCCTGATCGAATTTGTCTTCGCGCCGCCGGCGATTGCCATGGCAATCGGTGCCTACCTCAACGTCCAGTTTCCCGAGCTGGACCCGAAAACGGCGGCCGTTGGGGCCTATGTGGTCTTTATCGGTCTCAATATCCTGGGTGTGAAGATTGCGGCGACCTTCGAGCTCTTCGTCACCATCCTGGCGATCATCGAGCTGCTGGTCTTCATGGGGGTGGTCGCGCCCGGCTTCAGCGTGTCCAACTTCGTTGCCAACGGCTGGGCGGGTTCCAGTGTCTTCAGCGGTGCGGCTGTCGGCGGTATCTTCGCGGCGATTCCTTTTGCCATCTGGTTCTTCCTTGCCATCGAAGGCGCGGCCATGGCGGCCGAGGAAACCAAGAACCCCCGCCGCAGCATTCCGCTGGCCTATATCGCCGGTATCCTGACCCTGTTGGTGCTGGCTATGGGCGTGATGATCCTGGCGGGCGGTGTCGGCGACTGGAAAGCGCTGAGCAACGTCAACGATCCGCTGCCGCAGGCCATGAAAGCGGTGGTCGGTGCCAGCAGTGGCTGGCTGCACATGCTGGTGTGGATCGGCCTGTTCGGTCTGATCGCGTCCTTCCACGGCATCATCCTGGGCTACTCGCGGCAGATCTTTGCACTGGCCCGGGCAGGTTACCTGCCGACGTCATTGGCCAAGCTGCACCCGCGTTTCCGCACGCCCCACCGGGCCATCATCGTGGGCGGGATCATTGGCGTTGCCGCGATCTATAGCGACAATCTGGTGCAGTTCGGTGGCATGACGCTGACGGCGAATATGATCACCATGGCTGTATTCGGGGCGATTCTCATGTATATCATGTCCATGCTGAGCCTGTTCAAACTGCGCAAGACGGCGCCGACCATGGAGCGTCCCTTCAAGGCACCCTGGTACCCCCTGGCACCGGCTTTCGCCCTGGTCTCGGCCTGTATCTGCATGGCGGCGATGGTGTACTACAACTTTGCCCTGTTCATCGTCTTCCTGGTGTTCATGGGTGCGGGGTACCTGTACTTCGCCTTGACCGGCGCACAGCGTGCCACTGCCGAGGACTCGATGTCCCCCGCGGAGGCGTCGGCCTGAGTGTCCGCCTGAATCTGGAAAACGGCGAGAGGGAGGTTTCGTCCGATGAGCTATAGCTGTCGCATCGGCGTGCACAACCACCGTTTCGCCGACCTGCGCGACCTGCTGGCGAAAGCCAGCACGCTCAGGTCTGGCGATTGTCTGGCAGGCGTTGCCGCGGGTAGCGCCGAGGAACGCATGGCGGCAAAGCTGGCGCTGGCCGATGTGCCATTGCGTACCTTTCTCAACGAGGCGCTGATTCCGTACGAGCAGGATGAAGTCACGCGTCTCATTTTTGATACCCATGATATGGCGGCCTTTGCGCCGATAGCCCACCTGACGGTGGGCGAGTTCCGTGACTGGTTGTTACTCGAATCCACCTCGGCCGAAGACCTGAGTCGTTTGGCGCCGGGCCTGACGCCGGAGATGGTGGCGGCTGTCAGCAAGCTGATGCGCAACCAGGACCTGATCCTTGCCGCCCGCAAGTGCAGGGTGATTACCCGATTCCGTAATACCATCGGTTTGCCGGGTACGCTGGCCGTGCGGTTGCAGCCGAATCATCCCACCGACGACGTTCGCGGGATCGCCGCCTCCATCCTCGATGGGTTGCTGTACGGTTGTGGCGACGCAGTGGTCGGCATCAATCCGGCCAGCGACAGCCTGCCGGTGCTGGGCAATCTCTGGCGCATGATGGACGAGGTGCGCAGTCAGTTCGAAATTCCCATGCAGAGCTGCGTGCTGACTCATGTCACCAACCAGATCCGTGCTATCGAACAGGGCATGCCGATCGATCTGGTATTCCAGTCCATTGCCGGCACCGAGAAGGCCAATGCCAGCTTCGGTATCGACCTGGCGATGTTGCAGGAAGCGCGGGAGGCGGCATTGAGCCTGCAGCGCGGCACGGTGGGCGACAATGTCATGTATTTCGAAACCGGGCAGGGCAGTTGCCTGTCGGCTGACGCCCATCACGACGTCGACCAGCAGACCTGCGAGGTCCGGGCCTATGCGGTCGCGCGCCACTTCAAGCCGCTGCTGACCAACACTGTCGTCGGCTTTATCGGTCCTGAGTATCTCTACGACGGCAAGCAGATCATCCGTGCCGGGCTTGAAGACCATTTCTGCGGCAAGCTGCTGGGCGTGCCGATGGGGTGCGATATCTGCTACACCAACCATGCCGAAGCCGACCAGGACGATATGGATAACCTGCTGACACTGCTCGGTACCGCCGGGGTCACCTTTGTTATGGGGGTGCCGGGCGCCGACGACATCATGCTGAATTACCAGAGCACCTCCTTCCACGATGCGCTCTACGTGCGGGAAGTGCTGGGGTTGCGGCGGGCGCCGGAATTCGAGGACTGGCTGGTGCGCATGTCCCTGATCGACACGGCCGGCCGGCTCAGCGACCAGTCCACGGTGTCCGATCAGCTGCGTGCCTTGGTGCATCACGCGGAGGATGCCAGATGAGCCGCTGGGTACAGCCCAATCCCTGGGAACAGTTACGGCGCCATACGGCCGCCCGCATTGCGCTGGGGCGAGTGGGCGCGAGTTTACCGACGGCGGAAGTGTTGCGGTTCGGGCTGGCGCATGCCCAGGCCCGGGATGCGGTGCTGACGCCTATGGATACCGATCATTTATGCGAGACGCTGGAGAATAACGGTTTCCCCGTGCTGCGGGTCGCCTCCCGCTGTGAGGATCGGCCCACGTACCTGATGCGTCCCGACTGGGGGCGCCAGTTGAATGAGCGCGGCCGGCACCTGTTGGGCGATCCGGCACAGTCGAGTCCTGTGGCGATTGTGGTGGGGGACGGTCTGTCGTCAGTGGCCGTCGAGCATCATGCCTTGCCGCTGTTGCTGCTGCTGCGCCAGCGGCTTGAGCTGGACTGGGCGCGGATTCCCGTCATCCTGGCGCGGCAGGCCCGGGTGGCGCTGGCGGATGAAATCGGCCAGCTGCTCGGTGCGGAGGTCGCGCTGATGCTGATCGGCGAGCGCCCCGGCCTGAGTTCGCCGGACAGCCTGGGGGCCTACCTCACCTACAGGCCCAAGGTGGGCCGGAATGACGGCGAGAGGAACTGTGTCTCCAATATTCGTCCGCAAGGGCTCTCCTATCCGCTGGCGGCGCAGAAGATTGCCTACCTCATGGAGGAGTCGCTGCGACGCCAGCTGTCGGGTGTCGGTCTCAAGGACGACTCGATGGCGGACGTGGCGTTGCTGGCAGATCGGCGTTAGGTTTTTCCCCAGCGCGCTTGAACGCTAGGTTCTGCCGCCGCTCTTACGGTCATCCCGATGCATCGTCGACCGCAACTTATAGCGGTCTCCCGGATGTATCAGTCGCGCATAGCTGATCAGGTGATCGTTGGACCAGGTGCGCCGGGTCATGCACAGGCAGGGTGCTGTCCGTGAAATCTCCAGGTGCATCGCCGTCTCGGCATCGGCCAGTATGGCTTCCACGACGTGCTCGATATCGCTGATCGGGTAAGCGTCGACCAATACCTCGTTCGGTGTCATCCGCGAGAAATCCGCCTCCAGATAATCCGGCGCCCAGCGTGGATTCACGTAGCGATCCTCGAGTTGGATCGGTATGCCGCTCTCGCGATGAATCAGCAGGGTATGGAACACCTCCGCGCCAATCCGCACACCCAGGCCCAGTGCCACCTCGTCATTGGCCGTCACGGTTTCCCGCTTCAACAGATCGCTGCTGTAGACATGGCCTCGCGCCCGCACCTCTGCGGCGATGTTGAACACATCGACCAGCGACGACTCCGCCTTTCTATCGGTCACAAAGGTGCCCAGCCCGGGCTGGCGCGTCAGGTAACCCTGCTGGACCAGGTCGCGGATGGCCTTGTTGGCGGTCATGCGGCTGACATCGAAGTCCCGGGCCAGTTGCTCTTCCGGCGGGATCTGGTGATGCGCCGGCCACTCGCCGCTGTGGATGCGTTCGAGCAGGTAGCGTTGTATCTGCAGGTAGCGGGGAGGGTTGGTCGCCATCGGGTGTCCTGTTGCCGGTTTCGGCCGATGTTAATGCATTCAGGTTGGCAGGTCATGCCTGAGCTATACAACTCAACCTTATTGAATATACATTGTATCGCTCGCCTGGACTGGATTTACCTCGCGATCCAATGCATGCACTGGCGGTGCCGAAAATCGCTGCAGCTTTGCTAACTACATAAATATCAATAATTAATCCTGAAATTTGTGGCGTCTCAAGTACCTGCTGGCTTTACAGCTTGCGACCATGGTGGGCATCGCAAAGCGCTTGACATCTGCATCGTCTCGCTTTAAATGTATATACAAATAAATTCGAGAACGGATGCAGCATGTCCTCATTTACCGGAAAACGACGGTTTTGGCGCGACCTGACGCTGTTCGATGGCCTGGAAACGTTGCCGGAACCCATGGCGGTGATCACCGAAGGCGAGCGTATCGCGGCAGTCGTCCCGATGGCGCAGCTCACCGACGACTTGCTGATCGGCGCGGAAGAAGCCGGGCAGGGTGGTGTCCTGACGCCAGGTTTGGTGGATTGTCACACCCACCTGGTGTTTGGCGGCTCCCGTGCTGACGAATTTGAACAGCGTCTGGAAGGCGCCAGCTACGAGACGATCGCCCGCCAGGGTGGTGGCATTTTGAGTACCGTCCGGGCCACACGCGCTGCGAGTGACAGCGAACTGCTCGATGCGGCGGCACCAAGACTGCAGGCGCTGTTGGATGACGGTGTGACAACGGTAGAGATCAAGTCCGGTTACGGGCTCAACCGGGACGATGAACTGAAGATGCTGCGCGTAGCCCGTCGCCTGGGGGAGCAGTTTCCGGTGCGGGTGGTGACTACGTTGCTGGCCGCACATGCCCTGCCGCCGGAATACCGGGATGACAGCGACGCCTACATCGAGCAGGTGTGTGAGGACATCATTCCGGCGGCCGCGGCCGAAGGGCTGGCGGATGCGGTCGATGTTTTCTGCGAGAACATCGCCTTTTCCGTCGACCAGTGCGAACGGGTTTTTCAGGCGGCGCAGCGACAGGGTTTAGCCGTCAAGGCCCACGCAGAGCAGTTGTCCAATCTTGGAGGCAGCGCGTTGGCGGCCCGTTATGGCGCCCTGTCCGTTGACCACATCGAATATCTCGACAGCGCCGGTATTGCCGCCATCCGCGCAGCGGGGACGGTAGCGGTGCTGCTGCCGGGTGCCTTCTACAGCCTCCATGAAACTCAGCTGCCACCGGTCGAAGCGCTGCGTGCTGCCGGTGTGCCCATCGCCATCGCCAGTGATGCCAACCCCGGCAGCTCACCGCTTTTCCTGCCCACGCTGATGCTCAATATGGCCTGCAACCTGTTTCGCCTGACGCCGCGGGAAGCCCTGGCCGGCATGACGGCTCATGGGGCCAGGGCGTTGGGAGCGATCGACTATGGCCGGATCATGGTGGGGGCCATGGCGGACTTCTGCCTGTGGCATGTCCAGCAGCCGGCAGAACTGGCCTATGCCGTGCAGCCCGGCCGTCTGGCTCAACGGGTGTTCAGGGGGGAAGTGACCCATGGCTGATATCGATATGACGGCCTGGCAGGGGCGTATCGATCCGGAACCGGATAGCCTGCGCTGGCACCAGCATATCCTGCCCTTGAGCCATGCATTGGAAAGAGCGCCGGGCTTGGCCCTGCTGGGTTTCGCCTCCGATGCCGGGGTATTGCGCAACCAGGGGCGTCCGGGGGCGGCCCTGGGGCCTCAGGCACTGCGCCGGGCGTTGGCCAACCTGGCTCTGCACCGGGCAGGTCCGGTTTATGACGCTGGCGACATCCACTGCCATGGCGATGAACTGGAATCGGCCCAGGAGGCGCTGGGCGAAAGGGTGTCGGCACTGCTCGATGGTGGGCATTTCCCGTTGGTGTTGGGCGGTGGCCATGAGGTGGCCTTTGGCAGCTGGCTGGGGCTGGCTCGCCATCTTGGTCAGCGCGATGCGACCACTCGCCTGGGCATTATCAACTTCGACGCCCATTTCGACCTGCGTGATCCTGCAACCGTCCGCTCGTCCGGGACGCCATTTGCCCAGATCGCCCAGCAGTGTGAAGCCCGCGGCTGGCCTTTCCACTATGCCTGCCTGGGTGTAAGTCGTGCGAGTAACACGCGGGCCCTTTTCCAGCGTGCGCAGGCGTTGGGCGTCATGGTGCGTGAAGACCATGAGATGACCGAAGCCGGCCTGAATACGATCGCCCGAGACCTGGAGCGCTTTATCCAGGCGTGCGACCACCTGTACCTGACCATAGACCTCGACGTCCTGCCCGCCTGTGAGGCGCCGGGTGTGAGTGCACCGGCGGCCCGTGGCGTGCCCTTATCTCTGCTCGAACCGCTGATCGAGATCGTCCGCGACAGCGGCAAGCTGCGCCTGACTGATTTCGCCGAACTGAATCCCGACTACGACATTGACGGCCGCACGGCGAAAGCTGCCGCCCGTCTGATCCATCTGGTGACCCTGACCGGCTGAGCCCGGTCTGGCCGCTGAACACGACAGATCCAGAACAAGAGGCACTTTGACATGACACAGCATCAGCCGTTTCCCACTGGCAAGCGTCACGACCCCAGTCGCCGGATCGCAGCACCCACCGGGTCCGAGCTAACCTGTAAGAGTTGGCTCACCGAGGCGCCCATGCGCATGCTGATGAACAACCTGCACCCGGATGTGGCTGAGCGGCCGGAAGATCTGGTGGTGTACGGCGGCATCGGCCGCGCCGCCCGCGACTGGGAATGTTTCGACACCATCGTCGAGACCCTCAAGCGCCTGGAGGACAACCAGTCGTTGTTGATCCAGTCCGGCAAGCCGGTCGGCGTTTTCGAAACCCATCCCGATGCGCCGCGGGTGCTGATCGCCAACTCCAATCTGGTACCGGCCTGGGCCAACTGGGAGCACTTTAACGAGCTCGACCGCAAGGGCCTGATGATGTACGGCCAGATGACCGCCGGCTCCTGGATCTATATCGGCTCCCAGGGCATCGTGCAGGGCACCTACGAAACCTTCGTCGAGGCAGGACGCCAGCATTACGACGGCAACCTGAGCGGACGTTGGATCCTGACCGCCGGTCTCGGCGGTATGGGGGGCGCACAGCCGCTGGCCGCCAGTCTGGCCGGTGCCTGTTCCCTGAATATCGAATGCCAGCAATCACGCATCGACTTTCGTCTGCGTACCCGTTACCTGGACGAGCAGGCCACGGACCTGGATGACGCGCTGGCGCGCATCGAACGTTATACAGCCGAAGGCAAGGCCGTCTCCATCGGTCTCTGCGCCAACGCGGCCGATGTGCTGCCGGAACTGGTGCGTCGGGGTGTCCGTCCCGACATGGTGACCGACCAGACCAGCGCCCACGACCCGCTGCACGGCTACCTGCCGGTGGGTTGGAACTGGGACGAGTATGTCGAGCGCGCTGAGAAGGAACCTGCCGCCGTGGTCAAGGCGGCCAAGCAGTCGATGGCGGTCCACGTCCAGGCCATGCTGGCTTTCCAGGCGCAGGGTGTGCCGACCTTCGATTACGGCAACAACATCCGTCAGATGGCCCGGGATGAAGGCGTCACTAATGCCTTCGATTTTCCCGGCTTCGTGCCCGCCTATATCCGGCCGCTGTTCTGCCAGGGTATCGGTCCCTTCCGCTGGGCGGCGTTGTCCGGCGATCCGGAGGATATCTACCGCACCGACGCCAAGGTGAAGGAGCTGATTCCCGACGATCCCCACCTGCACCACTGGCTCGACATGGCCCGTGAGCGCATCAGCTTCCAGGGCCTGCCGGCCCGGATCTGCTGGGTGGGTCTGAAAGACCGGGCCCGTCTTGGTCAGGCCTTCAACGAGATGGTACGCAACGGTGAGCTGAAGGCGCCCGTCGTGATTGGCCGTGACCACTTGGACTCGGGTTCAGTGGCCAGCCCCAACCGGGAAACCGAAAGTATGAGGGACGGCTCGGACGCCGTTTCCGACTGGCCGCTGCTCAACGCTTTGTTGAATACCGCCGGAGGGGCGACCTGGGTTTCAATACACCATGGCGGCGGTGTCGGTATGGGATATTCCCAGCATGCCGGCGTGGTCATCGTGGCCGATGGCAGCGATGCGGCGCATCAGCGTCTGGGGCGGGTGCTGCGTAACGATCCGGCGACCGGCGTTATGCGTCATGCCGATGCGGGATACGAGATTGCCCGTGACTGTGCACGGGAAAACGGATTGGATCTGCCGATGCTCAACCGGGGAGGTCAGCAATGAGCAGCATGAACATTCAGCCGGGTCAGATGACCCTGGCCGATTGGCGCCGGGTTTACGAAGCGCCGATTCACATCGTCCTGCCGGCATCCGCCGATGCGGCCATTGGTGCGGCCGTTGATTGCGTCAATCAGGCGGTGGCCGAGGATCGCACGGTGTATGGCATCAACACCGGTTTTGGCCTGCTGGCCCGCACCCGCATTCCGGGTGACCAGTTGGAAGCGTTGCAGCGCTCGCTGGTGCTGTCCCATGCGACCGGCGTCGGCGAGGCGATCGACGACGCCCTGGTGCGGCTGATCATGGTGCTCAAGATCAACAGTCTGGCGCGCGGCTATTCCGGTATCCGTCGCCAGGTACTCGATGCCCTGATCGCACTGGTCAATGCCGACGTCTATCCCCGCATTCCACTGAAAGGTTCGGTCGGCGCCTCGGGCGACCTGGCGCCCCTGGCCCATATGAGTCTGGTTCTGCTTGGCGAGGGCGAGGCGCGTTATCGGGGCGAGTGGCTGCCGGCAACGGAAGCGCTGGCGGTGGCCGGTCTCGAACCCTTGTCGCTGGCGCCCAAGGAAGGTCTGGCGCTGCTCAACGGTACCCAGGTTTCCACCGCTTATGCGCTGCGCGGCCTGTTCGAGGCGGAAGACCTTTACGCCGCGGCGACGGTCTGTGGTGCGCTGACGGTGGAGGCGACCCTGAGCTCCCGCGCGCCCTTCGATCCGCGGATCCATGAGGTTCGCGGCCAGCGCGGCCAGATCGATGCAGCAGCGGCCTATCGCCTGCTGCTCGGCGAACGCAGCGATATCAGCGATTCCCACGTCGATTGCGGCAAGGTGCAGGACCCCTACTCCCTGCGTTGCCAGCCCCAGGTCATGGGTGCCTGTCTGACGCAGCTGCGTCAAGCCGCCGAAGTGCTAATGGTTGAGGCCAATGCCGTCTCGGATAATCCGCTCGTTTTTGCTGCCGAAGGGGAGGCGATTTCCGGCGGTAACTTCCATGCGGAGCCGGTGGCGATGGCCGCGGACAACATTGCGCTGGCCCTGGCCGAGATCGGTGCGCTCACCGAACGCCGTATTTCCCTGATGATGGACCGCAACATGTCCCAGTTGCCAGCCTTCCTGGTCGAGAACGGCGGGGTCAATTCGGGGTTCATGATCGCCCAGGTCACCGCGGCGGCGCTGGCCAGTGAGAACAAGGCCCTGGCGCATCCGCGCAGTGTCGACAGTCTGCCCACCTCCGCCAATCAGGAGGATCACGTGTCCATGGCGCCGGCGGCCGGTGCTCGGCTGTGGGAGATGGCGGCCAACGTCCGGGGCATTCTGGCCATCGAGTGGCTGGCGGCTTGTCAGGGGCTGGATTTCCGTAATGGATTGCGCACTACGGCGCCTCTGGAACGCGCCCGTACGGCACTGCGGGAGAACGTCCCTTACTACGACAGGGACCGCTATTTTGCGCCGGATATCGACAACGCCACGCAGTTGTTGGAAAGCCGGATACTGAGTGGACTGATTCAACCGGACCTGTTGCCCAGTCTTTAAATCAATGCCCTGGCCTGCGGGCCGGGAACGTCCGCCCTTCGACCGCATGGGACTGGCACCGCGTATGGTGCCGTGGATCCTGGAGGACAGCGGCACATTGACTGCAGTGCTCATTCCCCGGACTTCCGGCGGCGCCTGAGGTTTCCTGAGCCGGCCCGGGCGTTCCACAGGGATTTGTAACGCCCTCTACTGCCCGTCAGCGCATTCGGATTACACTGGGGCGGTTGTCGTTTCCTTCGGGATCCCGGTGGTCACCGAAGCCCTCAACCGCTGCAGCGAGGATGCGCTCATGGCACGCTTATGGACATTCGTTTGTGCACTGCTGTTATCGGCCCTGGCGTTGTCGGCCCAGGCCGATGGCAAGCTCACGATGCAATGGCTCGGCCAGTCGGCGATCAAACTGACGTCGCCGGACGGCAAGGTCATTATGATCGACCCCTTCCTGACCAAGGACCCTGCGACTCCCGCCAAATACAAGGATCTTAAGGCGATCGGCCCTGTCGACCTGATCCTCGTGACCCATGCCCATGGTGATCATTTCGGCGATACTGCTGCCCTGGCCAAGCTGACTGGTGCGACGGTTGCGCTGAATGCAGACTTCGCCAGTACCCTGCGCACTCTGGGAGTGATTCCGGGCAAGCAGTTGCTGGGGTTCAACAAGGGTGGTCCGATACAACCGCTGGGGCCGGGCATCACCATCACCATGACCCACGCCGAGCACAGCTCGGATTTCATCTACACCAACCCGGTCACCGACAAGCCCCAGGTCTATCCCGGCGGTGAGCCGGCCGGCTACATCATCCGCTTCGCCAATGGCTTTACGATCTACGATATGGGCGATACCGATGTCTTCGGCGACATGGCCTGGATCGGCTCCTACTACCATCCGGACCTGGCACTGGTGCCCATTGGCGGTCACTACACGATGGACCCGGCGCATGCGGCCTACGCGGTGGAAAAACTGGTGAAGCCGAAGATGGTCCTGCCGTTCCATTACGGCACTTTCCCGGCGCTGACGGGCACACCTGAGGCGTTCAAGGCGGCGCTCGGCAAGACGTCGATCAAGGTGTTGGATATGAAGCCGGGAGACAGTGTGACCTTACCCTGATGCTGGGTGTGTGCTCCGAAATGCGACTCAGGAAGGTGTCCGATCATTCACAAAGGTATGGGCAGAATCGATCACGACGCGATTGCGCCCTGATTGTTTGGCGGCGTAGAGTGCCTCGTCGGCATGCCGGATCAGGTTGTCTTCAACCAGGTCCGGGGTGGCCTGGCACCAGTAACCGCCGATACTGACCGTGAGACGTCCGCTGTCGTTGGCTGGATGGTGAATGGCCTTGTCCCATACCAACTGTCGGAACGATTCTGCCAGTTCGGCGAAGGAGGTTTCGTCGATATCTGTCATCAGGACGACGAACTCCTCGCCGCCGAAGCGGGCGATGATATCGGTCGCCCGCTGGAAACGTTCGCTGAGCATGTGCGCCACGGTAATCAACGCTTCGTCGCCCTTGAGGTGTCCCAGGCTGTCGTTGAAGGGCTTGAAATGGTCGATATCGACCAGTAGCAGGCCGATGGTCTGTGTCTGGCGCGTCGCTTGGCGTATGGCACGATTGAGGGCCCGGTTGAACGGGCGCCGGTTGAGGATGCCGGTCAGCGGGTCTGTTTCCGCCTGCATCTGCAGTTCCGCATTCTTCTGCGTCAGCTGACGATTGGCGCTCTGCAGTTCCCTTTCCCGCTCAAAACGTTCGCTGACATTGAACAGCAGGCGCGCCAGCTGGCTGTAAAAAGTGTTGCTGACTTCCATATCATCGCTGCTGCGGTCGCTCGGGCCCTGGCAATCCACCAACAATAGCGCGACGAAGGCGTCCCTCAGATAAACCGGGAATTGCACCTGATAATGGTCTTCACCATTTGACGCTTTTACGATGACGGCGGTTGTCACCGGCGGGGTTTCGGGCAGATCGAAATGGCTCGTGCCCTCCATCGGCCAGCGGTAGATCGAACGGTATCCGTCGTTATCGTGGCGATAGAAGGCCAGCGCCTGGGAGCGATTCAAGGAGGCGGCCCGATGCAGGACCGACGCAATCTGTTGTCCCAGTTGCTGGTCGCTCATCTCCATCAAGGCGACGGAGAGCGAGGAGAGCAATTGGGAGGCCTCGGTTTGCTGCCGTAACGTAGCGGTTTTGCGGGCCAGGGTGTCTTCCAGCACACGGCTTTGGTCTTGCAGCTCCCGATTCAGCCTCTCGGTGTCCTGCAATGAATACTGCCAGCGCTTGTGCAGGCTGTTAAAGGCGGATTCCAACAGGTCCAGTTCGTCCTGCCGGTGGGATCTCGGGCGACCGAGATGCAGGGGCGTGGGCTGCCGGTCGCTCTCGACGGCAGCCAGCTGGCGGGCGGCGCGAACCAGGTAGCGCGTGACAATCCGGTGGATTAGCCACAGGATCACGATGGACATCAGGAAGGTCTTCACTGCCTGCGTCAGGACGATGACCATGAGGTTATCGCGGAGCTTTTCGCGGACGCTTTTCAGTGAGACGTAGGCGGTGAGGGTGCCGATGTTGCGGCCCTCGTGGACCAATGGCATTGGCCAGGCCAGGTCATCTTTCGATGAACCCCGCGTGATCACGTAACCCTCGATGCTGGTCAGGTTCAGGCCGCGCAGGCCCGGGATGCTCAATGCGCCCTCCAACTGCTGTTCGACCAGGCGTAGATCGGCGTCCCACAGGGCCTGGGATATCGAGGGTAAGGTCGAATCGAAATACTGGTGCAGGTTGTGCTGCAGGAGGGTGGATTCCCGCTGGTACTCGGAGACCAACTGAACCCCAATCGCCGCCATCGTGATCAGGGAACTCGTCAGCAAGATGGCCGCCAGCAGTTTGCGGCCGATGCCGAAGCGGGGCGTGCGGGTCTTGGCCGAGCCCTGTCGTGCCTGCGGAGTAAGCCCTGTCATGGCGACTCAAGGCTGAACTGATAGGGTTTGCCGCCGTTGAGGGCTTTGCTGTGAGCGCGAAAATCAATACTGGACCAGTCGCCGCGCAGCAACATGTCCAATAGCTTGCTGTGGGCGGGGATCATATTGAACAGCGGTCGCTGGATGACCAGTCCGTCGTGCGCAAAATCATGGTGATGGGCATAGTCATACAGCATGACCAGCGCCCAGCCTCCGGCCGTGAAGTGGCCGGCGCCGAGGGCGGTGATCTCGCCGTCATCGGTCATCCGCAGGACTTTCTTCGAACTGTTGACGGTGCTGATCAGGAGATCCTTACCCGGCGTCCGGCCAGCTTCGTTTGCTGCGGCAATGGTGCCGAAGGCCATCATGTCGTTGGCCGTCCAGATAGCATCGGTTTTTGGGTAGCGCTTGAGCAGCAGCAGGGTCTGGTCGTGGGCCCGATCGGTCACCCAGTGCCCGTAAACGACCTGTTGCAACTTGAGGTCCGGGTGTGTGGCAACGAAGTCGCGCATACCCTGTTCGCGTTGCACGGAGGCCGGTGTCACCCGGTCGCCGGAGATGGCCAGTAGCCGGTACTGTTTCTGATGCGGTTTTTGCTGACGCAGTTTCTGGTAGAGGGTTTCGGTTGTGTGAAAACCCACCCAGTGATTGTCCGGGATCAGGCTGCCCAGCCAGTTCCTGATTTTGCCCCGTGGCTGACCGAGCACGGCCTTCTGGGCCGGTGTCAGGTCGTTGAGAATCATCAGGATGCCGGCACCGGTCGGCGCCAGCTTCTGCAACAGCGCGGGTCCGGTGCCCTTCTCATTGACGATGACGATGAAATCCGGACGCCGCGGGGCGTCGACGATCTGTTGCGCCAGGCGCATGATGCGCGCCGAGTCACGCTCGCCATGCAGAATTGTCAGGTCGATGTGCAGGTTGTTTGCAGTCGCTTCCATAAAGCGATCGACGTCACCCCAGAAAGATTCGTTCTGGTGTCCCGGGTTGAGGAAGGTGACATGTAATTCGGCGGCGGCGCCCTGCGGCCATAGGAATACGGACAACAGTACGATGGTCGATAGGACGAGCCTGACAGCTTTCATGGACAAGACCGCGTTGACATGTGGGGCGTCATGACGCCACGAGATGGGCCCGTTGCGACATGCTGGCTTTCATTTATCGGTGCAGAAACGCTGCCATGTCCGTGGAATAATGCAGACTGTCGCTGGTCACCAGGGAACACATTCGCATAGCTGGAGTCTGGTTGTACCGACGATCCTGGATCGGGAAAACCGGTGATTGCGTTGAAGCCCCTGAGAACAGTGGAGCGATGCCAGGCATCACGGCTTCGCCTGATTTGTGTTCGTTGCCGATATTTTCATCAGTTCGAATGATAATGGCAATCAATAAATTGGTCTAACGGGCTGGGCCGGTGCGTTGTCGGTGGCGGCGAGCCGGTAGCCTACACCGCGTACGGTAGAGACCAGGCGGGTTTCGAACGGTGCATCCAGTTTGCGGCGTAGTCGGGAGACATAGGCATCGAGGGTGTTATCGTCGGCGGCCTGATCCTGTCCCCAGAGGTGCTCGATCATGAAGCTGCGGGAAAGGGTCTGCCCGGCATGCTGCGCCAACAGGACCAGCAGCTGGAATTCGCGGTGTGAGAGGAGAATCTCGGTGCCCGAGCGATTGACCCGCCGGTGGATGAGGTCGAGCTGCAGGTCGCCGATTTCGTAGTGGGGCTTGAACCGGTTCGAGCGCAGCCGCAGCAACGCCAGGGCGCGACTGAGCAGCAGCTCCCCCGGACTTTCCCGGCGCAGAAAGTCGTCGGCGCCAAAATTGAGCGCCTTAATGCGGTCCTCGACGGAAAATTCACCAAGCACGATGATGACGGCGTCATCCCCCCGTTGGCGGAAGAGCGACAGGCAATCATGCAGGCGCTGGTCAACAACCGCTATGGCGATCAGAACCATATCGACCGTTGTCGGCAAAAGCGCAAATTCCTCCGGTGTCGGCCAGCGCCGATGACTCACCTGCCACGCGTGATCGGACAGCACCCGGCCAAATCGCGCCAGCTCGGCGCCGCCCTCATCAATCAGCAGCGCGCGCACAAGGTGTCTCCTGCAAGGTCCGTTGCCGTGACGGTGGCGTTTCGCTCAGCAGGTATCCCTGGTTCGGAACCGTATGCAGCAACCGGTTGCGATGGCCTTTTTCCAATATCGCCCTGAGGTTGCGTATATGTACGGCCAGCAGGTTGGCCGATGATGGCCTTGCGGGCCAAAGTTGTTCCATCAGTGCTTCCTTTCGAACCGTTTGACCTTCCGATTCCGCGAGCAGCAATAACAGGTCGAATTCGCGCGGACGTAATCGCAGGGGAATCCCGCAACGGCTCGCCCGTCGGCCAACCGGGTCGATACCGAGATCCCCGATTCGGTAGTGCTTTGGATAGCCGCTGAGTCTACGCAGCATCGCCCGGATTTGCGCCAGCAATTCGCTGAACCGGACTCCGTCAGGACGACAGGCCGTGACACCGGCCTGCAGCAGCGCCATTTCCTCATCGTCGTTGACCGGGCAAACACAAAGGACGATAGCGGTCAGCGAAAACGATGCCGACATGGCGTCCAGCAGACGGTGGATGGCACCGGCCGAACGGCTGAAGACGATGACGGCGTCATAGGCGTTCATCGCCACCATGCCGACCGCATGATCGAGCTGGTAGGCGGAGTCGACCTGGAATCCCTCAGCGACGAACCCGTGCCGGTATTCGACGAAGGGAATGTCCTCCAGACCCGCCAACAGCAAGGTTCGCGCCATGTTATCCACACACCCTTAAGTCAATCTGAAACAAAAGGTTAAGAAAAGTTCCACAGAACCATAAGCCAATGACTTGAAGAATTTTTTTCAGACGAATGAAATCCCTGTCAGGTTTGCGTCATGCCTTCCCCACGGCTCCATCGCTAGCATCGCCCCCCGTATTTACACCTACTACTTTCATCGCAATCAGGAGGCGAGTGATGGCCACGGCCAGCCGCAATTCAGTAAACCGGGTCCAGTTTGGACTCTGGGGCAGCGTGCTTCTCATCGGTGCCGCCATGCAGCCTGCATGGGGCGCGGAATCATCGGTTGATATCGGTACGGTGCAAGCGACCGCTGCGGGATCGGGCGCGGCGGCCGAGACCAGGAAAGTCGAGTCTGCGCCCTATCAGGCACCATCGAAAACCCCGCTGAAGGTGTCCCAGCCGACATCCGTCGTCAGCAAGCACTACATCGAGCACAACGTCGTCGCGACCAGCAACTACGACGACGTGGTCAAGAACACACCCAGCGTCTCCAGTGTCGGCCCCAACGGGCCGGGCATGATGGAAAACATGGGCCTGAGCATCCGTGGCTTCCAGGACGGGCAGTACGACATCACCTTCGACGGTATGCCCTGGAGCGACTCGAACGATTTCACCCATCACAGCACCTCCTACTTCATGGCGCACGATCTCGATCAGGCATCGGTGGATCGTGGTCCGGGTACGGCGGCGACGGTGGGAACGGCCCCCTTCGGCGGAACCATCAGTCTGCAGTCGAAGGCGCCGAGCGCGGTTTCCTCGATCAACCCTTATACCACGTTCGGCAGCTTCGGCACCCGGCTGTTCGGCCTGGAGTACGACACCGGCGTTCTGCCCCAGTACGGCGGCGCCTCGGGTTTCATCGACTACGAGAAATCGCAATCGAACGGCTACCTCACCAACAGCAAGCAGAAGCGCAGCAACGTTTTCCTCAAGGTGACCCGCCCCATCGGCGACAGCACCTCGGTGACCGTGGCGGCGATGCATAACACCGTTCACCAGAATGTGCCGGTCGGTGCGACAAAGGCCCAGATCGACCAGTTCGGTGCCAACTATGGCCTGAGCAGCGACCCGACCCAGCAGAACTACTACGGCTACAACTACGACGACATCCACACCGATTTCGAATACATCGACCTGCAGTCCTATCTGGATAGCGGCTGGATGGTGGACAACAAGCTGTACACCTACGCCTACTACCACCGCGGCTACAACGGACTGGACCCGAACGGCGAAACACCGAACGGCACCACCTACAGCGCGACCGATGTACCAGGCGAGAAGATGGGCATGGACTACCGCTCCGTGGGTGACTTTGCCCGCTTCGCCCGCGATATGGGTGCAGGCACCCTGAACACCGGACTCTGGCTGGATCACCAGTACAACAGCCGCTTCCAGTATCTGGTCGACTGGACTCTCAACGGTGCGCTGAACCCGAATTCCTCGGCAGCCACGGAACGCGATATGAAGGATACGCTGGACAACGTTCAGCCCTACGTCGAGTTCGCCTGGCATATCACGCCGTCCCTGAAACTGACGCCGGGGGTCAAGTACGCCTGGTTCCGCCGCACCCTCGACGCCGCCGTCAACCAGAAAACCGGGGCGCCGCTGTCTTACTCCAAGACCTGGAGTTCCGTCCTGCCGTCGGTGGACCTGCATTACCAGATCCAGCCGCACTGGGTGGCTTATGCCCAGGTGGCCAAGGGTTTCCTGGCGCCTAACCTGAATACCTTCTACACGGTCGACCCCAGTGCCAGCGACGTGAAGCCGGAAGAGACCATGAACTACCAGTTGGGTACCACCTGGGAACATGATCGTCTGGCCCTGTCGAGCGACGTTTACTACATCAACTTCAAGAACAAGGTGGGCCATCGCAAGGTGGGCAGCAACACCATCTTCTTCAATGAAGGCGGTGTGGTTTACAAGGGCTTCGAAATGGAAGCCACCTACTACGCGGGCATGGGTTTCAGCCTGTATGCCAACGGCAGCGTCAATGATGCCAAGACCAAGGATACGCATCAGTGGATCGCCAACACGCCGAAGAACACGGCGGCGGGCGGGCTCATCTACAACCGCGGTCCCTGGTACGGCTCCCTGCTGGATAAGTTCATCGGCAAGCGCTACGGCGACGATGGCGAAACCCAGGCGCTGGGCGGTTATAGCGTGACCAGCATGGCTGTGAGCTACACCTTCAAGTCGCAGGCGACCGCCTGGTTGCAGAAGGCGCGCATCAACCTGCAGCTCAACAACCTGTTCAACAACAAGTCCATCAACGCGCTGGCTGGTTATACCGCGCAAAACAATACGCCGCTCTACTGGACCATTCCGGAGCGCAACCTGTACGTCACCCTGTCCGCGAACTTCTGAGTATAGGTATCGGCAGGGGCGGTCGGTGGCCGGGAGAACCATCGACCGCCCCGGGGGAGGGGATTCCCGGGGGCTTCATGATCCCGGTGATGTTCTCGAGCAACCTGTCACATAACGGAAATTGAAGGGCAATAAACATCGGGGGACCGGCTTCGAAAGGCCGCGAACCCCCGAGCCTGCCTTACCGAGAGGATTGCGTATGAACCTCGATCGTATCTATCACATCGCCGCGGCATCCGGCGGCATTCTCTACATCATGGCGTTTCTGCTGCTCGTCGCATTGACGGTGATTCTGGAGCGGGCCTGGTACCTGCGTCGGGTCATCCGGAAAGGCGAAGTGGTTTCGACGGCCATCGCCGATCTGCACCACCTGGATATTCGCAGCATCGAGGCACTTTCCCAGCAGGCCCAAAGCTACCCGCAGGGAATCCTGCTGACAGTGCCGCTGCGCTACCCGGAAGTCAGCGATCCCATACGCCTGTCCGAACTGCTGGAAGAATCGATCCTCTGGCAGGCACCGCGTATCGACCGCAGCCTCTGGATGCTCGATACCATCATCACCCTGGCGCCGCTGTTGGGGTTGCTGGGCACCATTATCGGCATGTTCAACGCCTTTCAGGTATTGGGCAGCCCGGGCTCGGCGCCGACCCAGATCACCGGCGGTGTTGCTGAAGCACTGGTGGCGACGGCCAGCGGCCTTTTTGTGGCGATCATCGGGCTTGTGTGCTTCAACGGCCTGAACAACTACGTGCGCTTGATCATTCACCAGTTGGAAACCATCAAGGTCATGCTGGTGAACCGCCTGGATGCTCCGCGCCCTGCGCCCCGTCAAACGTCGGCGGAAGTGACGTCGTCAAGTCCCCGTCTGAGCGCCGCCCGCACGGCTGCGGTTTCCCTGGGGACTTGAACATGCGTTATTTCGAACAGCGAAAGGCACGGATCGAGATCATTCCGATGATCGACATCATGTTCTTTCTCCTGGTGTTCTTCATCATGATCACGCTCCGCATGATCCCGGCAACGGGTATTTCCTCGCAGTTGCCTCAAAGCAGTACGGCGCAGGCATTGCCGCACCCCAAACTGCTGGTGGTGTTGCAGAGCGATGGCAGTATCCGGGTAAACGATCGGGTGATGACGCTGGCGGCATTGACTGCGAAGCTTGCTGCAGCGCCCCATCCAGAGCAGCAGGTGGTGACCATTGCCGGTGCCAAGGCGGTGTCGCTGCAAAATCTGCTGGCGGTTATGGATGCCTGTCGCAAGGCCGGCGTGACGCAAATTTCGGTCGCGGCAAAAGAGGCGCCTTGAGATGACGGCGACTGTGGCAGAACTTTCCCTGCCGCCATACGGCCGGGGTGGCTTGTCCAGGGCCCTGGGGGTGGCGCTGTTGCTGGAATGCGCACTACTGGGCGGTGCGATCTGGTGGCTGGTCAGTGCGCACCAGCCAATACCCGCGGTAGTGAAGGCGCCAATGCACCTGTCACTGGTGACGTTACCGCCGCCTCCCAAGCCCCAACCGGTGTTGCCGAAACCCTTGCCCAAACCGGTGCCACCCAAGCCCAAGGTTCAGCCAAAGCCCAAGCCGGTACCGAGACCAAAACCCAAGCCTCGGGTGATCCCCAAACACCGGGTCAAGCCGCATCCGGTACCCAAGCCGAAACCGGCACCCAAGGTCCATCCAGTGGTGCACAAACCGTTGCCGAAACCGGTTCCCAAACCCCAGGTGGTGCCGCCGGTGGTCAAGGCGCCTCCTCCTCCGCCCAAGCCGGTGCCTGCCCCTGCGCCGTCGGCCAGTCCGGATGTAATGGCGGTCTTCGAAGGGCAGGTCAACACGGCGGTGCAGGCAGCGCTGTATTACCCGCCGGCAGCCCGGATGCTGAACCGTCAGGGACGGGTACGGGTGGCCTTCGATTACCGGGACGGAGCGGTCAGCCATATCCAGGTGGTGCACTCGAGCGGCTTCCAACTGCTTGACCGGGCGGCATTGGCCACGGTGCGCAAGGCCCACTATCCCGAGCCCCCGTCGGCGTTACTGCATCAGTCGGTGCATATGACGGTATGGGTGCAATTCCGGGAAACCAGCGACGACTGACGGGCCGGAGTCCGTCACGCCATCTTTATCAGGAGAGACTTCAATGAAACGGATCTGGGGTCTGGGGGCCGTGCTTGCCCTCGTTATCGCCGGCAGTGTCTGGGCGTTGTGGCCGCGTCAGCAGCAGGGCCTGGTGCTCTATTGTGCCGTGGATTACGGCCCGGCGGTGGCCAAGGCCTTCACCCGGGCGACCGGTATACCGGTCACCACAATTCGCCTGTCCACCGGCGCCCTGTTGGCGCGAGTTTCCGCCGAAGGCAAGCGGCCGGCCTGGACCCTCTTGTGGTTCGATGGCAACGATGCGGCGGCGGCACTCGACCAAGCCGGCCTGCTGGCCCGCAACAGCGTACCCACGTTGCGCTGGAATGCGCAGGGCAGCAGCCTGGTACCGAAGGATGGGAGCTATACACCGACGGGGCTGACCCTTGCTGGTGCCTTCACCTATCGACCGGAAACCCTGTCGAATCCTCCGCGTAGCTGGCCCGGCCTGATGCGACCCGACTTGCAGGGCGCCGTCGGCATGAACAACCCGGCGATTTCCGGTCCCATGTATCCGTTGCTGGCAGGCCTGCTCAGCGAAGGCGGCGGCTGGCCTAAAGGGCAGGGACGGGTGATGGCCCTGAAGGACCACGGCCTGCACGTCTACCCGAAGAATGATAATACGTTGGCCGCGCTGCGGGCCGGGGATATCAAGGTTGCCGTCACGCAGTCTTCTGCCGCCTGGTATCTGGCCGCGCAGCATCCGGAGCTCAGGGTCGTTCTGCCGAAACCGGCGTTTGCACTGCCGAGTGTGCTGACCGTGGCGGCGGCAGCACCGGCTCCGGTCAAGGCCGAAGCCGAACGTTTCATCCAGTTTGCCATGTCGCCGGAGATCCAGCGTCTGCGTATGGCCAAAGGCGGTGCGGACGGGTATTTCTGGCCGCTCACCACGGATGCGCCACCTCCGGTGGCCGGTTTGCCGCCGCTGGCTTCAGTCAGTCTCAAGGCGTTGGACCCCTTCCATTGGGGGGCGCTGGAGTCGCAGGTTAACCAATGGTTCAGCCACGCGGTCGTCGGCCAATGACTCAAGGGCGTCACGGTCTTCAAGGGCATCTGCAGGCGCTGCTCGTGCCGGCGGCTTTTGTCCTGCTGTTCGTCTACCCGATAGGGCGCCTTTTGCTGTTGCCCTGGCTGCCGTCTCTGGGGCCCGCCGGGTCGACGGGCTCCACTGGCGCTGTTGCGGGGCTGCCCTGGGCGGCCATCGGTAACACCCTGCGGCTGGGTCTTGTCAGTACCCTGTTGGCGGTGCCGGTCGGGCTTGCTCTGGGCTGGCTGTTGGAGCGCCGGCGCTGGACCGGCCAGTCGGTCCTGATACTCACGCTGTGGTTGCTGTTCCTGACGCCGAGCTACCTGCTGACCACCGGCTGGCAGATCGTTTTCTCTCTGCCGATGCTGCACCGGAGCACCCTGGCCGGATATTTCTTTGCCGAACCGGGCATCGTCGCCTTGCTCGCCCTCAAGGGGTTGCCCTTTGCCACCCTGGCGGCCCGTGCGAGCTGGCGGGCCATCGGTGCGGAAATCCTCGATGCCGCACGCATGCTGGTGGTGGCCGACTGGCGCCGTCGCTGGGTGCTGTTACGCCTGTTGCTGCCAGCGGTCGGTTCGGCCGTGGCGGTGGTCTTTATCGAAAGCATTCAGGAATTCGGTATCCCGGCGACCCTCGGTGCGCAGATCCACCTGCCGATCATCACCTACGCTATCTATGAGCGACTGGCGACGACCCCGGTCGACTTCGTCAATGCCGCCTGGCTCAGTTGGTCACTGGTCGCGCTGGCGTTTGTGGCGGCGGCCGTGCATCTCTATCTGGGCAGTCGTTACGGCGGCGCGTTGGTCCATGGCCGTCAGCGGGCGCAGGCGGCCACGGCCTGCAGCAGCGGCGAACGAGTGGCGGTGCAGGCCGCAACAGGTTTGCTGGCCGGTTTGGGGGTGGGTATTCCCGGGGTGGCGGTGGTTCATGCAGCCTTGGGGAGCGCGCAGACGCAGGCCCCGTTGCCGGTGCCCTGGGACAGCCTGATGCATTCCACAGTCTTTGCCAGCATCGGTGCCTTATTGGCGGCGGCGCTGGCCATGCTGCTGATTGTCCGGCAACGACGCCGCAGCCGCACCACCCTGCTGGCCGAGGGGGTGAGCCTGGCGAATATGGCGATTCCCGGCCTGGTCCTGGGGGCCGCCTATGTGATTGCCTTCAACTCCCGCTGGCTTCCCTTCTATGGGACGCCGGCATTGCTGGTGATCGCCTATGTCGCGGCGCAGGTGCCGATGCTGGTGCGCTTTCTGCAGGCGCCGATGGGCCAGGTCCATCAGAACCTCTCCGATGCGGCGCGTCTGCATGGTCTCCCCTGGGCTACTCGGGCGGTGGATATCCAGGCGCCGTTGTTGCTCTCGCCCTTTCTCTGGGGCTGGACCATGGCGTTTGGCCAGATTTTCTTTGAGCTGCCGGTGTCGGAACTGTTGTATCCCGCCGGTCATGCCCCGGTTGGCGTGGCCATCGTCGCGCTCAATCAATCATTGCGATATACGGAAGCGTCCCGCCTGGCATTGGCAGGTATCGGCCTGTGCCTGTTGATCGCCGGTGTTGTGGCACTGGCGCTGCGTCTGGCGATTCTGCAACCCATCCCCAAGGAGGCCACCTCATGACGGCATTGCTGGAATTGGACGCCGTGGAAAAACGGTATGGCCGGGCCCCTGTCCTGACGCACATCGATTTTCGCCTGGATCCAGGGGAGTTCGTTGTACTGATCGGGGGGTCCGGCTCGGGCAAGACCACCCTGTTGCGGTTGGTCGGTGGGCTGGAAACGGCCGACAGCGGCGTTATCCGGTTGCGTTCCCAGGTGGTGGATGCGCCGGCCGGCGGTGTCTGGGTGGCACCGGAAAAGCGGCGTCTGGGCATGGTGTTCCAGGATTACGCCTTGTGGCCGCACCTGAGTTGTCTGGACAACGTCATGGCGGCGATTCCGGCCCGTACGCCGGACCGCCGGCAACAGGCGATGGCGCTGCTGGAGAAGGTCGGCGTAGGTGCGCGAGCGGGGCAGCCGCCGCAGCGCCTGTCTGGTGGTCAGCAGCAGCGCGTGGGGATTGCCCGTGCACTGGCGGCAAAGCCGGACCTGCTGTTGTTCGACGAACCGCTCTCCAGCCTGGACGTGGATGCCCGTGAGCACCTGCGTCTGGAAATTCGCAGCCTGACCCGCGAATACGGCGCCGGGGCCTTGTTCGTCAGTCATGATCCGGTCGATGCCTGGCGCCTGGCGGATCGGGTGGTTGTGCTTGAACAGGGCCGCCTGATCCAGGCCGCGGCACCCGAGGATCTCTATGCGCAGCCTGCGACAGCGAGAGTGGCCCGCTTTATCGGCGCGCATGGTGGTTTCGGCGCACGCCTGATCCGGCAGGAGGGACGTCTGGGCGTCGACCTCAATGGCTGCTTTCATCCGGCGACGCCGATGGGGGTGGGCGAGGGCGAGGACGGCATCGTCTTCGTCCGGCCGGCGGGTGTCCGCCCTCACAGCGAAGGCGTCGCGGCCGAACTGATGCACTGCGCCTTCGAGGCGGGTAGCTACCGCGCCTATTGGCGGATTGCCGGTATCGGGCATCCGTTGTGCAGTCTGGAATCCACGCCGCCGGTGAGCTCAACCGCCCGCCTACGGATCGACCCCGAACACATCTTCATTTACCCAACACATCCAACAACAGGAGCAAACACGCATGTCTGACTGGGGTATTTTTCTGGCGACCTACCTGGCCGCCACTGTCGAATGGGTCGAGGCGTTTACCATCGTCCTGGCCGTCAGTATGAGTATTGGCTGGGGCCGCGCAACCGGCGCCGCCCTGACCGCCCTGCTGCTGCTGGCGGTGATGACGCTGGCGACCGGCGGCGCCCTGAGCCTGGGGATGGACATGCAGTGGCTGCAGTTGGTGATCGGTGTCTTCCTGCTGTTGTTCGGCGTGCGCTGGTTGGCCAAGGCCGTGGCGCGTCAGGCGGGTTTGAAAGCGTTGCATGATGAGGACGAAGAGTTTGCCGAGACCCGCCAGGCGCTGGAAAAGGGCGACCGTCATGCCGCCTGGTTGATTGCCTTCAAAGGCGTGTTGCTGGAGGGACTTGAAGTCTGGCTGATCGTCGTGGCACTGGGCATGAAGAGCCATCACACGGTGTTGGCGTCCGGTGCGGCGATCCTGGCGCTGGCGGTGGTCGCCGGTGCGGGGCTGGCGGTGCGCGAACCATTGCGGCGCGTGCCGGAAAATGCCATCAAATTTGTGGTTGGCGCCATGATCGTCGCCTTCGGCACTTTCTGGACACTGGAAGCCCTGGCCGGCGATGCCGCCTGGCCGATGGGTGACTGGAGCCTGCTGGCGCTGGTCGCCTTCTATCTGGTGGGCGGCCTTGGATTGGCCGCCCTGCTCAAACCACGGCAAGTTGGAGAGATGACCTCATGAAGGCCTTGTTCAAGACACTATTTGGTGACTGGATCAACCTGGGATTCGTGATCCTGCTGGTGGCCCTGGAATTCGCACTGGTCCGGGCGGGTTATCCCAGCCAGGCGGGCCTGGCGGTGCCTCTGGTGATTCTGGGCGGCGTGAGCGTGCTCGCCAGACGTTGAGGTGACTTTCCGTGACGATCAGGCCGGGTCGTTCGACCCGGCTCCTTTAAGCCCTGGCCGCTGAGCCAGGCACGTCAATCGTCATCGTTAAGGGTGGCCTTTCCGTCCGTCGAACCGCGTTTCCAGTAGCTGGCGGCATGAATCCGGGTCTTGTCGAATCCCCGTTCGCCCACCAGATGGCGACGGATGGCACGGATAGCACTGTTTTCGCCGGCGGCCCAGATAAAGCCGTCACCTTCGGGTAAGGCGAAACGCCGGACGGCCTGCTCCAGGTCTTCGTGGGTACCGGGCTCGATGCTGTCGCGATCAACCCACAGGGCTTCCAATTGGGTGCGGGTGTCGAAACCGATATGTTCTGCGCTGTCCGCTACCTCCGCGATGACGAAAACCGGTTTGCCTTCCGGCAACTCTTCCAGGCGTCGGGCGATAGCCGGAAGCGCCGTTTCGTCGCCGACCAGCAGATGCCAGTCGTATTCGGCCGGGATCACCAGGGAGCCGCGGGGTCCGCCGGTGCCCACATAATCGCCGGGCTTGGCCGTGGCGGCCCAGGTTGAGGCAGGACCATCGCCGTGCAGGACGAAATCGATATCCAGCTCCTGGCGCTCCGCATTGTAACGGCGGGGTGTGTAGTCACGTGCCGGTGGGCGGGGACTGTCTTCCGGGAACACAGGGCCATTGGGTCCCGCCATAGGCAGTACCGGTTTTTCCTGGCCGGGGAGCGGGAACATCAGTTTGATATGGTCGTTGAAAGAGGCCGACGTAAAGCCGGCAAGGTCGTCGCCGGTCAAGGTGATGCGTCGTAGTCTGGGACTTAGGGTTTCGGTCCGGGCGACCTGCAGCAGGCGGAACTTCAACGGGTGGCGTACCCGGTAGGGGGCCAGTTCGGTGGTTGTCATGGGGTTTCCTTTATTCAGTGTCAGTCGTACCGGTGATCTCGGCGGCGGCACGGACCAGGATGGTGGCGATGCGACGTTGTTCGTCCGGTGACGCGTCGGTGCGTGATAGCAGCGCTCTCTTGAAGTTACGGCGTGCTTCCACGTATTCCGGCAGGAAGGCGTCGTCGTTTTCCTCTTCGTGCATGGCACGCCGGATAGAGGCCATTTTGCGTGCGATATGGCGTAACTTGTTCAGCAGCAGATCGGCGTCGTCCCGGCGCTGCTCCAGCGCTTCACGGCCTTCCGGCGACAACTGGTAGCGCTTACGGTTGCCGTGGACTTCGACGCTGGCGTAGCCCAGCTCCTCCAGATAGGTCAGTGCCGGATAGATCATGCCCGGACTGGGTTGGTAGACGCCGTTGGAACGCGCGCCGATGTCCTTGATCAGCTCATAGCCATGGCGGGGTTCATCGCCCAGCAAGGCCAGCAATAGCAGCTGAACATCGTCCGACGTAAATTTGCGCCCCCGGGTCAGGCCTTCTTCTCCGCCGTTTCCGCGGTGATGTCTATGTCGCATCATGATATGTTCTCTGTCATAGAATATATCGTAAGATATATTTTGTGAGAGTTTTATGTCAATCGCGAGAGTGTAGGGGATTGGTCGTATAGGGATTGGTCTATGGGGAAGGGCGTATGCGCAGCTCCTGATGGTGAACTGTTTCTTCTATCCCTTGTCCACGGATACAGCCCTCAGGAGCGTCACCCCTGATGGCCGAATTGTCGGGCGCCTGGAGGTTCTGCAACCCGATATTGTGCGATCGACTCGCCCGTTGCCTGGCCGTTGGCAGAGCCGGAGCGCAAAGGTCATCACATAACGCATCGCTGTTACACCGAAGAGCCGTGTCATCGTCAGTCTTCAGCCAGGTTTCAGTGACGGAAGCTTATACTGCTGGTATCTATTTCCCGGAGACGTTACAGGGTGTCAAAACTCGCTATTTTTTTCTGGCTTATGAATATTGTGCTGGATACGTCCGGCCATCTGGCGTTCAAGTCGGCCGCTGTCACTGAGCATGAAGTCGAGTTTGAGCGTTGGAAGATCATGTTGTCCTCGCCGGTGCTCTGGTGCGGCATCGCCTGTTTTGTCCTGCAGTTTGGTGTTTGGTTCGCCCTGCTTTCCCTGGTTCCCCTGTCACTCGCCGTACTGATTGCTTCGATCAATATCGTGGCGGTGATGCTGGCCGGTTGGCTATTCCTGGGCGAACAGCTGAGCCGGCATCGTGTAGTGGGCATGTGCATGATTGCCGTTGGCGTGGCGGTCGCGGGGCAGCATCTATGAACCGCGCCTGGTTTTATGTCCTGGGCTTCGGCCTGTTGGTCCTGTTCGATACCTGGACACAAACGTCGTTCAAACTCGCCGCCGGTCAGGCCGGCGGATTTGCCTTGACGCTGGTGTGGCTCAAGGATGCGCTTCACAGTGTGTGGACCTATGCCGCTGTGGCGGGGTATCTGGGGGCATTCGTGACCTGGATGACACTGCTCAAGCACGCACCGGTAGGGCCGGCCTTCGCGGTGACGCACCTTGAGGTGGTCTCGGTACTGATCGTTTCCGTGCTGTTCTTTGGCGAACATCTCGGCATGGCGCAGGTGATGGGCGGGCTCTTCATTGTTGCCGGTATTATCGTTTTAAGCCGGAGTGAGTCATCGGCTTTATAGGGACCCACCAGCCTTCAGCAGACTCGCCTGTGGGTTGGGGCACCATCGGTCAGTTGACCTTCTCCAACAAAGCCCCCACCCATCCCGGTAAGGCTTCGCAGGCGGTAGCGGAGATGCTTTCCGCGCCGCTGGGGGTGGTGCTGGCGTCAGGGTTGATGACGGTGACCGGGATACCGGGGCGGACATAATCCAGCAGCGAGGCGGCGGGATAGACTTCGAGGGAGGTGCCGACCACCAGCACCCGGTCGGCGGTGGCCATAAGGACGGCGGCATCCTGTAGGCGGGGAACCGCTTCGCCGAACCAGACCACATCGGGTCGGAGCTGCGATCCCAGGTCGCAGAGGTCGCCCAGTTCGATATTTCCTGACAGCGCATAGACCCGCGTGGGATCTCTGGAGCTGCGGGCTTTCAGGATTTCCCCGTGCAGATGCAGCACGTGGCTCGAGCCGGCGCGCTCGTGCAGGTCGTCCACATTCTGGGTGACCACGCTGACCCGGTAGCCGGTTTCCAGTGCGGCAAGGGCCTTATGGGCGGCATTGGGCCGGGCCGCGCGGACCTGATCGCGCCGCTCGTTGTAGAAGCGCAGCACCCGGTCGGGATGTGCCTGAAACGCTTCCGGTGTTGCCAGATCGTAGACGCTGTATTGTTCCCAGAGGCCGCCCTGGCCACGAAAGGTGGCCAACCCGCTTTCGGCGCTGATGCCTGCGCCAGAGAGTATGACGATGTGTTCGGGCATGGTATGACCTCCTGAAACAACCTCGGTGGGCGACATCTTAAAACAGTCGTGCAGGTTTCTGTCGACGGCGAGAGCGCAATTTCTTTCAAGACGGCTTGGACACGTCGCGCCACAATCCGGTAACAGGGGGTTAGCGGCCTGGCTTCCATTACCAAGGAGTTTTCATGTTCGATACCAAGATTGCGATCGTCGTCAAAGAGGATTTACACACCTGGCAGAAGCTGAATGTCACAGCCTTTTTGATGAGCGGTATTGTTGGCGCCGCACCGGAAATCATTGGCCAACCCTATGAAGATGCTGCCGGTAACCAATACCACAGCCTCACCGTTCAGCCGGTAATCGTGCTGGCGGCGGATGCCGCGCTGTTGGCGAAAATTCATCGGCGTGCTCTCGAGCGGCAGGTATGTACGGCGCTCTATATCGAGGAGATGTTCAGCACGGGGCACGATGCGGCGAACCGTGCCGTCTTCGCCGAATACGGGCCGGAGTCCGCAAAAATAGTGGGCATCGCGCTACGTGAAGAGAAGAAACAGGTGGATAAAATCACCAAGGGGGCTCGAATGCATCCCTGAGCGTCACTCAGGCAGAAGGCGCCCGGGACCTTTTCTTTATGGTCGGCGAAAGGGTTCTGACGCATACTCGTAGGCTGATTGCGGCAAGATCATAATGGCGGTTTTGTTGGAGCGGGAGACAATGCGTACAGCACGGAGGTGGCCGTTTGCGGTGGGTGCCATGCTGACGGTGACCTTATTGATGGCCGGTTGTCACCGCTCGCCTGGAGAGGGTGGCCCCAGGTCGGCCGGGATGATGGGGGGCGGCATGATGAATGGCGGTATGATGAGCCCGTCACCTGCGCCGGTGACGTCCCCCGAACCTGCCCAGAGCGATGCCGCGCCGGCGCCGGCCGTGGCCGGCAACCATGACGGTGCCCGCAAACTGTATCGCCAGGCCTGCGGTCAATGCCATGCCGTGCCGCAGCCCTCGCTGCATTCGGCACAAGCCTGGCCGGCGGTGGTGGATCGGATGCGTCAGCACCTCCGGCAATATGGTCAGCAGGACCTGACGGACAGCCAGATCAGGACCATTGTCGGCTACCTGCAACAGCACGCCGCCCAGTAGCGCGAAACCGATGCATCCTTCGGAATGGGTGTGGAGGAGAGGATCCTTATGAAGACCATCGGCCTGATCGGCGGTATGAGCTGGGAATCCACGATTCCGTACTACCGCCAGATCAACGAAACCGTCAAGGCCCGGCTGGGCGGGCTGCATTCTGCCCGAATCGTCCTCTATAGCGTCGATTTCCACGATATCGAACGGCTCCAGCACGCCGGGCGCTGGGATGAGGCCGGTGACCTGCTGGCTCTGGCGGCCCGTTCGCTGGCGGCGGCAGGCGCCGATTTCCTGGTGCTCTGTACCAACACCATGCACAAGGTGGCGGAAGCCATCGAGTCGGCGGTCGATATTCCCCTGCTGCATATCGCCGATCCCACGGCGGCGGAAATCAAGCGTGCCGGGATAAAGAACGTGGGGCTTCTGGGGACGCGGTTTACCATGGAGCAGGGGTTCTACCGGGACCGCCTGATACACCGACATGGTATCGGGGTACTGGTGCCCGACGAGGCCGACCGTGAAAGCGTGCACCGGATCATCTATGAAGAGTTGTGCCTCGGTATCATCAGCGACCGCTCCCGCGACCAATATCGCGCCATCATCCAGCGCCTGGTCGACCGTGGTGCCGAAGGTGTGATTCTCGGCTGCACGGAAATATCTTTGCTGGTGGCGCCTGAGGATGCTTCCGTACCCCTGTTCGATACCACCGGCTTGCATGCCCTCCAAGCGGCGGAGCGGGCTTTGGCCGAGTAAGGCACGAGGCTTGTGCGAACGGGAACCGACTAATGTCGTGCCCGTGATTTCCCCTATATACCTTGTATCGCCTTCGAGCAGTGTTTAGGCTTAAAAGTCCCCATAAACCCTTATACGAAGCCGGGTATCCATGAGCGAAGCCTCCCAATCCCCGAAGAAACGCGTAGTCAGTGGCACCAAGTTCCGGAGTGAGCACGGTTTTTCTGCGATCAAGGACGGAATCAAAGCCTCGTCCCACGCCGAAACGCCGGTGCAGCGAAAGCCGGATTGGTTGCGCGTACGCATGCCGGGAGGGGAGCGCTATGACGCGGTACAGCGGAATGTGAAGGATCACCGGCTGAGTACCGTCTGCCAGGAATCGCACTGCCCCAATATCGGCGAGTGCTGGAACAACGGCACCGCCACCATCATGGTGATGGGCGCTGTCTGTACCCGAGCTTGTCGCTTCTGTGCGGTGGATACCGGCAATCCCAAGGGCTGGCTGGATAGCGACGAGCCGGAGAATACCGCCAAGTCGGTCGAACTGATGGGGTTGCGCTATATCGTGCTGACGTCGGTCGACCGGGACGATCTCGACGACGGCGGTGCCGCGCATTACGCGGCTTGCGTTAAGGCGATCAAGACGCGCACGCCTCAGGTGAAAGTCGAGGCGCTGACGCCGGATTTCGATGCGGTGATGGCGCATGTCGAGCAGGTGGTCGATTCCGGACTGGATGTCTTCGCCCAGAACGTCGAGACGGTGAAGCGCCTGACCAGCCGGGTGCGCGATCCCCGCGCCGGCTATGAGAAAACCCTGAGTGTCCTGGCCCATGCCAAGCAATACCGGCCGGACATCCTGACCAAAACCAGCCTGATGCTGGGGCTGGGCGAGACCGACGAGGAAATCCTCGCCACCATGGACGACCTGCTCGCCATCGGTGTCGATATCCTCACTCTGGGCCAGTATCTGCGCCCCACCAAGAACCATCTGCCGGTCGAACGTTACTACTCCCCGGAGGAGTTCAATCGCTATCGCGACATTGGCCTGGAAAAGGGCTTTATGGAAGTGGCGGCCGGACCCATGGTGCGTTCCAGCTATCGGGCGGACCGGGTGTTCGAGAAGAACAACCTGGGGCTTTACACACCAGAGGTTCCCAGTGAGCCGGCAGCGGGCCAGATTACGGTACGGATACTCGATTGATGGACGAAAGGCCCGCTATTGCGGGCCTTTCCCGTCTTACTCCAATCCCTTTCACGGCCTTACCGAAACCCAGCCACTTCCTGTGCCGTATAGGGTTTCTCCAGCATGGCAATTTCGTCGTCACTGAGCGTCAGCGACAATGCGGCAACGGCATCGTCCAGGTGCTGTGGCCTGCTGGCGCCAATGATCGGGGATGTCACCCCTTTCTTCTGAAGTAGCCAGGCCAAGGCCACCTGGGCTCGGGGAACCCCCCGACTCTCCGCAATCCGTCCCACCGCCTCGATAATCTGGCGATCGGCTTCTTCCCGGTGACCGTAGAGTGTCTTGCCGAACTCATCGCTGGCCTGGCGCTCGCTGCCTGTATCCCAGGCGCGGGTCAGTCGGCCGCGAGCCAACGGACTCCAGGGCATGACGGCAATGCCTTGATCGGCGCACAGGGGCAGCATTTCCCGTTCTTCTTCCCGGTAGAGCAGGTTGAGGTGATTCTGCATGCTGACGAAAGGCGTCCAACTGTTGAGGCGGGCGGTGTAGAGCGCCTTGGAAAACTGCCAGGCATGCATGGAGGAGGCCCCGATGTAACGGACTTTGCCGGCTTTCACCAGGTCGTGCAGCGCTTCCAGGGTTTCCTCGATCGGGGTGTCGTAGTCCCAGCGGTGAATCTGGTAGAGATCCACGTAATCCGTGCCTAGGCGGCGCAGGCTGTTATCGATTTCGGTGAAGATCGCCTTGCGCGACAGCCCTGCACCATTGGGGCCGGGCCGCATGCGGATAAACACCTTGGTGGCGATGACCAGATCTTCGCGGCGAGCGTATTCCGTCAGGGCGCGACCGACGATTTCCTCCGAGGTGCCGTCCGAATAGGCATTGGCCGTGTCGAAGAAGTTAATGCCGAGGTCGAGTGCCTGCTTGATCAGCGGCCGGCTCCGGGCCTCATCGAGTGTCCAGGGGTGGGTGCCGCGCTGGGGGACGCCGTAGGTCATACAGCCCAGGCACAAGCGGGACACCTCCAATCCGGTTAAGCCGAATTTCACATAGTCCATTGCTGTTCTCCTGGCGCGATCATGCGCCGTTTCCGTAGAGATGAACGTCTAGCTTGCACGGTATCGCCTTGGGATGAACATCGGAAGTCTTGATATTTAAAATGATCACTGTCATCCGCTTACGCGGTGCACCGGAGCAAGACTGCTCCCATGGCCTTGATGCCGATATGGCCATGGGGGCGGTCCTCGCCATTTTGGAGAACGACGGGTTACCGGACTCTAACCTTCCAGGATGGCGGTGACGCCGAGGCCACCTGCCGCGCAGACCGAGATCAGGGTTCGCCCGGCTTGTCCGGTTTTGGCCCGGAGCTCGGCCAACTGTTTGGCGGCACTGGCGATAATACGGGCGCCGGTGGCGGCAAAGGGGTGGCCCAGGCCGACCGAGCCGCCGTTGACGTTGAGCTTGCGGCGGTCGATGCTGCCCAGCGGTGCGCTCAGTCCCAGGACGTTCTGGCAATAATCCGCGCTTTCCCAGGCTGCCAGGGTACAAAGTACCTGACCGGCGAAAGCTTCGTGGATCTCGTAATAGTCGAAGTCCTGCAGTGTCATGTTATTGCGGGCGAGCAGGCGGGGGACGGCATGGGCCGGCGCCATCAGCAGGCCGTCCGCGTGGGGGCCGAAATAATCCACCGCTGCGGCTTCCGCATCGACCAACCAGGCCAATGGCGTATGGCCCCGTTCCTGGGCCCAGGCTTCGGAAGCCAATAACACGGCAGCTGCGCCATCGGTCAACGGCGTCGAGTTGCCCGCGGTGAGGGTACCCTTACCGGAAGTGGTATCAAAGGCGGGTTTCAGGCGGGCGAGCTTTTCCAGGGAAGTGTCGGTTCGCAGATTGTTGTCGCGATCGAGCCCGGCATAAGGGGTGATCAGGTCGTCATGGAAACCGCGCGCATAGGCCTTGGCGCCGTTCTCATGGCTGGCCAGCGCCAGGATGTCCTGGGCTTCGCGGCTGATCCGCCAGTGTTTCACCATTTGCTCACAATGTTCTCCCATACTGAGTCCGGTACGGCGTTCATTCACGTTGGGAATGGATGGTGACAACATGGAAGGCCGCAGACGGCTCAACAGGCGCAGCCGCTCGCTGCGGTTCCGGGCACGGCGGAAGTGGAGAAGCCATTGGCGCAGATTGTCGTCCAGCGCCATGGGCGCGTCAGACGCCGAATCCACGCCGCCGGCAATGCCCACCTCGATCTGGCCCACGGCGATCTTGTTGCCGATCAGGATCGTTGTCTCCAGCGACGTCGCGCAGGCCTGCTGGACATCATAGGCGGGGCATTGCGGTGAAAGCCCGCAGGCAAGTGCGGCTTCGCGGCTGATATTGGCATCTCTGGCATGCTTGAGTACGGCACCTCCCGCGACTTCCAGCCGTCTTTCTCCCTGAAGGCCGAAACGGTCGACCACGCCTTTCAGCGCCGCGGTCATCATGTCGATATTGGTGGCTTCGGCGTAAGCCGTATTCTGGCGGGCAAAGGGAATGCGGACGCCTCCGAGAATGGCGGTGCGTTGCAGGGTTTTCATGACGTTCTCCTCCGTAGGTCTGGTTGTGGCATTTTATATTATGATCGTAATTTATTGATTATATGTTGACCGTAATGTAATCTGTCAAGCATGGGTGTTGGGCATAGAGGAGTGGCGGGATGAAAGTCAGCAGAAAGCAGGCGGCGGAGAATCGGGAGCGCATTCTGGATGTGGCTGCACAATTGTTCCGCGAGAAAGGCTTTGATGGCATCGGTATTGCCGATCTCATGAAGAGCGCAGGACTGACGCATGGCGGCTTCTACAATCAATTTGCTTCGAAAGAAGATCTGGCTGCCCAGGCTACGGCGCGCGCCATCGAGCAAAACAGCGAATATTGGGCCCGGGTATTCGACGCGGAAGCCGACCCCTGGCGTGTTTATGTCGAGCGTTATCTATCCCCTGCCCACCGCGACAATCCGGGGAACGGTTGCACATATGCGGCCCTGGGTGCCGAAGCGCACCGTCATGACCCGGCTGTTGCCAAGGCTTTCACGGAAGGATTGCAGAAGACGTTTGAACGCTTGGAGACCGTTGTGCCCGACACAGGACAGGGAACTTCGCGTCAGCGGGCGATAACGGCCATGGCTGCCCTGGTGGGCGCGCTGGTGATGGCGCGGGCGGTGGATGATCCGGACTTTTCCGGGGAAATCGTCGACGCCGTCCGCACCTCATTGCGGGGTAGCGCGGAATAGCCGGAAAGCGATCATTTCGGTGATCCGCTCTCGAGTTTCCGGCGCGGCTGTGTGAAGATTCTCCAACAAGGGTTTTGATGCGTCGGACGGGAGTATTTCATGTACTACATTGTGGAAACCCACAAATCCTTCGAACAGGCCGCCACCGATCTGGAAGCGGCGGTTAAGGCGCACGGATTTGGTGTGCTGCACGTCCATGATCTTGGCACTACCCTGCGCAGCAAGGGCATCGACTTCGAAGAGCAATGCAAGGTGTTTGAGGTTTGCAATCCGGGGCAGGCCGCCAAGGTGCTGTCCGCTGATATGCGCCTTAATATGGCCTTACCCTGTCGAATTTCGGTCTTCACCGATAACCAGGTCACCAAAATTGGCCTGATCAAACCTGCAGCCATGCTGGCGGGCCTCTCCCAGGACGAAACGCTGCTGCAAACGGCCCAGGATGTCGAAGATGCCACCATCCAAATGGTCGAAGCCGCCCGTTGACGTTATACTGAGCATCGAGTGATCGATAACCGGCACGGCGCCGCCGTCAGCCGGTTTTTTTTATGGCCGTAGCGCCCTTTATCGCGAGGAGTTCTGCCGGGTTTTGTTGTTGATTTCCCGGAAAAGACTTCTTGTTTACGTGAAAACTCCGCGGAATCTGCTAGTTTTCATTTGCAATAGCTGTCTCCACTCATTTCGCAAAAGGATTCGGAAAGGGTCGATCAGCCGTTAACATTTATCCGGGGTATACCCCCCGTTGTTTACGGAGTCCCGAAGTCATGAGGCGTAATCTGCCGGTTACCCAAAAAGAACAATCTGTGGGGGAGCAGGACCGCCTGATTTCCGTTACCACGTTGAAAGGCGTTATCACCTACTGTAACGATGACTTCGTGCGTATCAGCGGATTCACTCGGGACGAGCTGGTCGGTCAAGCGCACAATCTGGTGCGCCACCCGGATGTGCCTCAGTCGGTATTCGCGCATCTCTGGGATACGATCAAGGCGGGCAAACCCTGGATGGGGATCGTCAAGAATCGCTGTAAGAACGGTGACCATTACTGGGTCAGCGCCTACGTGACCCCTGTTTTCGAGAAGGGTCAGGTTACCGGTTACGAAAGTGTCCGGACCGCGGCAACCCGCGAACAGATTGCCCGCGCCGAAAGACTCTATTCCCAGCTGAACAAAGGCGGCTCGGCGCTCACAACGCTGTCGAAAGTTCGTGGTGTGATCGACACCAGTTGGCCCTTTATCCTCTCTCTGATCGTCAGTGTTCTGGGGGTGGTCTTTGCCGATTCGACAACGGTTGCTGCAGCTGTGATCATTCTGGCAAACCTGATCGCTTTTGGGTTGGCCCGCGCCATGATCCGTAGCCGCTTCGAGGCCCTGATCGCGCTGCGGCCCGATGCCTTTTCCGATCCGCTTATCGCACTGACCTACTCGGATCAATATGGGGCCTTCGGCCAGTTGGCGATGATTCTGATCAGTGAAGAAGCGCGACTGAATACGGCCCTGATGCGGATCGAGGATACGGCGGTCGAGGTGCTTCGCGAATCGGGCCAGAGTCACAAGTTGATCAACGAGGGCGCCCAGTTTATTGCCCGCCAACGCGCGGAGACCGATCAGACCGCCTCGGCAATCCATGAGATGGCGGCGTCGATCCAGGAGGTTTCGCAAAACGTCACGGAAAGCGCCAAGGAAGCCGGGGAAGCCAACAGCCATGCGGAAGCGGCGGCAACGCTGGCGCGGGAAGCGCTGGATTCCATCGAGAGTCTGGTCGCCCGGGTGAATGATATGGGGCGGGCCATTGCCTCTCTCAGTGAAGCAACCGGTAGCATCGGCGAAACCGTCAATCTGATTTCAGAGATCGCTGAACAGACTAACCTGCTGGCACTCAACGCAGCCATCGAGGCGGCGCGGGCAGGCGAGCAGGGGCGGGGCTTCGCGGTGGTCGCGGATGAGGTGCGTTCTCTTGCAGCCCGTACCCGGGAATCCACCAGCCGCATCCATGAGGTGATCGAGGACTTCCGGCGACGCTCGACGGAGGCGCTGGAGGCGTCCAGCGATGGCGAGCAGCGTGCCGGTGAAGGTCTCGATAAGGTTCGGTCGTCGGTGCATTCCCTGCAGGAAACGGTGGAAGGCATCAACCGTATTACCGACCGCTTCCTACAGATCTCCGCAGCGGCTGAAGAGCAAAGCGCAGTGGCGGATTCCATCAACGAGCAGGTGACCCGCATTGCCCAGCTCGCCGATGAGAGCAACGATCGTGCGGACGGCGCCGACAAGGCCAGCGAAGCCCTGCTCGGTCTGGCTGACGGTATGCACGATCTGGTTGAACGTTTCCTGGGTTCCGATCGCCGGCGGCGTTAAGCCGGTGATCAGGACTCCTGGGCTTCCATGTGCTGGCGCAGGAGCTGATTGATTCGCGTCTGGTAACCGCGTCCCTGACTCTGGAACCAGGCCAGCACATCGGCGTCGAGTCGCATCGTAAATGCCTTTTTGGTCGGCAGACGCTCGCTCTCGGGCCCTGCCTGCGGGTCCAGGGCGCTGTCTCGCAGTGAACGGTATTGAAGATAGCTTCGGGCCGGGGTCCCGGCCTCGTCGCTCAGGTTCGATGCCTGGGCTGACGGATGGTCTTTCGAATTGATGATGTATTGCTGACGCAAAACGGTTCCTCCCTTTTCTCCCGGTTTAATGGGGCAGACTCAATTCTCCGCAGAGATTCTGTGCAACCTGTTGGCGCACCTGTTCTGGATGGGGCGTTTCCGCCAATAGAACATGCAGTTTGGTAAAGGCTGCCTCGAAGGTCATATCCGCGCCACTCACCACGCCCGCATCGTGCAGCACCCTGCCCGTGGCATAGGTTTCCTGGCTGACGCGTCCCCGCATGCATTGGGTAATATTGACAATGACCACACCCCGCTGACTTGCGTCGGTCAGCGCGGCGACCAGGGCCTTGTTCTGATGGGGCATATTGCCGACACCGAAACTGCTCATCACAAAAGCGCGGATCCGCGCATCCGCCAAGACGCGGCTGACAAAATCCGCCGAAATCCCGGGGAACAGTTTCAGGGCAACCACCGCATGGGGTTCGAACAGCGGCGCAGACAGCATCTGACGGGTGGGTGGCAGGGGCTGCTGCTGCAGGTGGATGTCGATCCCCACCTGACCCAGGTCCGGAAAGTTCGGCGAGTCAAAGGCTTCGAAGCCGGTGGCATTCGCCTTTGTGGTCCGGTTGCCCCGCATCAGGCGGCCGTTGAAATACAGGCAGACCTCGTGGATCGGGTAGTCACGCGCCAACAGCATGGCCGTGATCAGGTTGTCCTTGGCGTCGTTGCGCAGTTCCGTCAGGGGAATCTGGGACCCCGTCAGGATGACCGGCTTGTCCAGGCCCCTCAGCATGAACGACAGGGCCGAGGCGGTGAACGCCATGGTGTCGGTGCCATGCAATACCACGAAACCGGCGTAGTTCCGGTAGTTATGCCGAATCAGCTCCGCCAGCGCCGTCCAGTGGTAGGGCTGGATGTTGGCGCTATCGATCAGTTCCTCGAACTCCACATAGTCGAATTCGAAGTTGTCGCTGGGCATGGCCGCTTCCAGCCGCTGCCGCAGCAGGGATTCGAAGCCCTTGGTCGGCACGTAACCTTCATCGGAGCGGATCATGCCGATGGTGCCACCGGTGTAAATCAACAGGATGCGAGAAACCAAACCTACCTCCTTCGCGGCGCGAGCATCGTGCGCGGCTGCAACAGTTCGTCGAGCATCGCCGGTGACAGCAATTTCTCCTCTAGAACCAGTTCCACCACGCCGCGTCCGGTTTCGAGTGCCCGCTTGGCAATCCGTGTCGCGTTGGCGTAACCGATATAGGGATTCAGTGCAGTCACGATACCGATGCTGTTGCGTACCAGTGTCTCACAATGTTCCTGGTTCGCGGTGATGCCGCGAATGCAGCGCTCGTTCAGCATGGTGATGGCTTCGCCGAGCATGCGGATGCCGTTGAGCAGGTTGTAGAAGATCAGCGGTTCCATGGCATTCAACTGTAGCTGACCGGCTTCGGCGGCCAGGGTAATGGCGACGTCGTTGCCGATGACCTGGAAGGCGGTCTGGTTGACGGCCTCCGGAATTACCGGGTTGACCTTGCCCGGCATGATCGACGAGCCTGGTTGCATGGGCGGCAGGTTGATTTCGTTAAAACCTGTGCGCGGGCCGCTCGACAGCAGACGCAGGTCGTTGCAGACCTTGGACAGCTTGATCGCGAGACGCTTGAGCGTGCCGGAGAACATGACCAGGGCGCCGACGTCGGAGGTGGCTTCGATCAGGTCTGCGCCGGCTACCACCGGCTGGCCGGAAATGGCGGCCAGTTCGGCAATGGCGATGGCAGCATAATCGGGGTGTGCGTTAAGCCCGGTGCCAATGGCGGTGCCGCCCAGGTTCATTTCATGCAGCAGGGCGGAGGCCTGGCAAATGCGCTCGATTTCCTCGCGCAAGGTCACGGCAAAGGCCTTGAATTCCTGGCCCAGCGTCATAGGTACCGCATCCTGCATCTGGGTACGCCCCATTTTCAGGACCGGCTCGAATTCCTTGGCCTTTTCCTCCAGCCCCGCGATCAGGGTTTCCAGTGCCTCGAGCAGGGGAAAGGCAGCAAAGATTACCGCCAGCCGCGCCGCAGTGGGATAGGCGTCGTTGGTCGACTGGGACATGTTCACGTCGTTGTTCGGGTGCAGGTACTCGTACTCACCCCGACGCCGCCCCATCAGTTCCAGCGCGCGATTGGCGATCACCTCGTTGGCATTCATGTTGGTCGAGGTGCCGGCGCCACCCTGGATCAGGTCGACGACGAACTGGTCATGCCATTTTCCGGCAATGATTTCGCGGCAGGCCTGCTCGATGACCGAGGCCTTGTTGGCATCTAACTGGCCGGTTTGCAGGTTGGCAAAGGCGGCGGCCTGCTTCACCATCGCGAGGGAACGGATCAGCTCGGGAAAATGGCTGATAGGGACACCGGAAATCCGGAAGTTCTGCACGGCCCGCTGCGTCTGGATACCGTAATAGGCATCGACGGGAACAGGCTCTTCACCCAACAGGTCGTGTTCCAGGCGAAAGGCGGGAGTGGTGGTACTGCTTGCGATGTCCATGTTCATCTCGGAGAAGGGCCATAAAAGGAGTGGAATGACAGCGCTCATGGAAACATGGGGCAGTGCGACAGACAATTTCGCAGTTTGAACTATAATGGTGTGCCTGTATGTACAAACTGCATCAAACTGCGAATAGCCTGTCTTATGCAGGAAAATGCGGGTGTTTTAGGGGTGTGGATATGTCGTCGAGGGTTGGGGGTCGGTTGTGAGTTCGGATCTGGCAGAGAATCTGCGGCTGCTGTGCAGTCATTACAAATCCATTGCCGAAGTCTGTCGCCGGCTGAGTCTCAATCGTTCCCAGTTCAACCGTTACCTGAGCGGCCAGTACAAGCCCTCCGCCCATCATATGCGCAGGCTCTGCGACTTCTTTGGGCTGGAGGAACACGAAATCCTGATGCCGCATGCCCAACTCACGCAGTTGCTGAGAGTGCGGCCCAATCAACGCCGGGAGCGCAAGCCTGCGCCATACGGCGAGCATCTGGAGCGGCTGCAGCGTCTGGGGACTGCGGCGTTTGAGCCCTATCTCGGCTATTACTTTGAAACCTACCAGTCGATGGCCTATCCCGGCAGCATCCTTCGCACGCTGGTGCATTTCCGGGCCGATCAGGGCGGCATCTATTATCAACGGACCGAACGCATCGCCCGCCGCGACAGCGGAGAGCGGGTCTATCATGGCAAGTACCTGGGGATGGCTTTCCTGCTGACCGATCGTATCTTCATGGTGGATTACGAGTCCCTGACCGGCAACGAGATCACCCAGACTATTCTGTATCCCAGTTTCAAGAACCGGGTGGCTCGCCTGACGGGATTGCGGAGCGGCGTGTCAGCCAGCGCCGAAAGGGTGCCGACCAGCACCCGCGTGGTTTACGACTACCTCGGCCGTCGACTCAATCTCCGCGAGGCCTGGCGGATGTGCGGCCTGTTCCGTGAGGGCTCTACCGACATCGATGACAGTGTCAAGCAGGCGATTCGAAACGACCTGGAACCGGGCGAATGGCATTTCGAGGCGCGGCCGCGCTGAGGCCTGTTCGGTCGGCCCACCTCCGGGTTGGCATTCGGCTGCGATATCGCTAAGATTCCAACCCACTGATCCCGGCCACTGACAGGCCGGAACAGGTTTTGGCAAGGAAAGCCAAGATTTCCCCAAGGATTAAGGGCCGCTCTTCTCCTGTGCTCCTCTCCCTGCTTTCCGCCTACCTGTTGTTTCAAGGCAGAGGGAGTTATTGCCGTGCTGTTAGGCGCTGTTGAGCTGGAAGACCCTTTTAATGGCCGTTACGGCCTCGTCGATATCGCCACCTTCGACTGGCAGGTGGGCCGTGATGCCCGCAACCTGGCCCACTATATCCCCATCAACCACGACTACAGCGACGCCCGCCAACTGGTACGCTGGCTGGAGCAAATGGCGCCCCGCGACGCCTATCCTTCCTGCTGGTACGACTGCCTGATCAAGTCAGGTCAATGGCGTCCTGGCGACGGGGTGGACTCTCTTGACCATGACAGTCTGATTCAACGGGTGGCGGAAGCGGTTGTCGCCGGGAAGTTGGTGCTTTATCGGGAGAATGCCGCCGCCAGGCCAACCCTGCCCCTCTATCGGGCACCCGGATGGACGATGTCTGACCTGCTACCGCCGGTGGTCACGCCGGAAATCAGCAACGTCGCCAAAAATCGCGCGACCGAAACCGCACAGGAGCCCGAGACGCTCCACGACCTTCACCTGGAATATCACTGGCACGATCAAACACCGGTGAGCGGCCTGCCCTACAAGGTGGTGACGGGCGGTCAAACTTACACCGGCACGCTCGACAGCCAGGGTAAGGCACACCTGACCCGGCTCAAGCTGGGCAAAGCCCAGGTGACGTTCGGCGACCCGGACGTTAACCGCAAGATCAATGAGGCGACCGCCAAGCTGCAAACGGCTCTCGATGGTATGGTCAGCGAGACCCGGGCACGGGCCAAAACGATGGACGCCCAGTTGGCCCAGAGCGGCTGGCTCATGGAGGGGGTGATCCTGACCGGTGCCGTTTTCGATGGACTCTACCAAAGCGGCAAGTCCGGTGTCGAAACAATGGTGGATCTTGCCGGGGCGCAGTGGCACGCGGAGGCCAGAGCGGTCGAACTCATGACCCATGGAGACATGGCGCAGCTCAAGGCCGCATTGGAGCATGCGGCAGCCCAAGGCTCGGCAGCTTTGGACGCGCTTCAGCGTGGCTTCAAGACGTTGCAGGTCCTGGCGACCGATCCCAGGGTGTACCGCTTGCTGGCGGATTTTCCGGAGCGGTATTTCCAGGCGATGCCCCTGGCTGACAAGGCGCACATGTTGGGAAGCGTGGCGTTCAATCTGCTTCTGGCGCTGGTGACCGATGGGGTTGGAGAAGCGGCGTCCGCATTGAGCGCTTCGAAACAGCTCGCCAAAGCCAGGGCACTGATCCAGGATCTGGCGGAACTGATTCCCAAACGCCGCCTGTTTCGCGAAGCCGGCACGACGACGGACAGCAGGGTTAAGGAAGTCGGGAAAAAGCTGGCGGTACGCGAGCTGGAACACCGGCCACGTGCGATTCCGGAAACAGCGGAAACCCGGCCGGCAGCGACCGGCAGTGGCCTGGCCACCGACAGCGAATCGAAAATCTGTACTAACGGCTGCCCCATCAGCATGGTGACCGGCGAGGAATTGCTGCGTCAGGAGGATGCCTCGATTGAGGGGCCCCTGCCGTTCACCTTCATCCGCACCTATCGCTCCAGCGACTTGAGCGATCATGGCTTCGGCCATGGCTGGCGCCACAATGCCTTGCAGACCCTGGCAATCCAGGGCGATGACGCGGTACTCGTCGACGCGGAAGGTCGCCATCAGGCCATTCACTGGCCCGTCACGGGCGAGAAGACGCGCAAGGCTGCCGAAGGTTTGGTGCTGTATCGCGAAAGCGAGATGACGGTCCGCCTGAGACAGCCGGGACAACCCGACCGCCTCTTTGCGCCCGTTCCCGGCACCCCGGGCCAGTGGCGTCTGATGGCCCTGGCCAAGGGGCCTCATCGGCTGATGTTCGCTTATGACCGCGAGGAGCGCCTGGTGCGGGTGGCCGGGGCGCGAAATGGACTTTCGTTGCGGTACGGCGATGATGGGCGGCTCTGTGAGCTTAGGCGCTATCGCCAGGGCCTGGAGGCGCATCATCGTTTCCTTATCCGTTACAGCTACGACGAGAACGGTGATCTGGTGGCGGTCGAACATCCCGGCGGGCCGGGCGAGCGCTACCGTTATCGATCCCACTTGCTGTCTGAGCGCCAGCTTCGTTCGGGGTTTCGTTTGTTCTTCGAATGGGATAGGGCCGACGAAAAGGCGCGCTGCCTGCGAAATTGGGGTGAGGACGGTATCTACGATTACCGTTTCGAATGGGATCCGGATAACCGGGCCAGCTACGCGACCGACAGCCGCGGCATACGTCTTGGATACCGCTACAACGCGCAGGGTCAGATTACTGCCGAGATAGACGGTGAAGGACAGGCTTGGGTGCGTTATTACGACGACCGGGGCCGACTGTCCGCAAAGCGCGACCCTTTAGAGCGGACCGAGCAGTATCACTACGACGACCGCGACCGGCTGACCGGCGTGACCAATGCGATCGGCCAGACGACGTCGCTGGAATACGACGAACAGGACCGGCCAGTTGCCCTTATCGAGTCCGATGGCCGAAGCTGGCGCCGCCAATACGACCATTGGGGACAGCCGCTGGAACTGAGGCGACCCGACGGTAGTGTCACCCGTTGGCAGTATGACGAACGGGGTTATCTGCAGGCCGTCCTGTTACCTGACGGCCACCAGCTGACCTATCACTGGGATCAATGGGGCCGGCTGCAGGCGGAAGGGGATGCGTTCGGTCACTCGACGCACTACGACTACGATAACCAAGGGCGTATCGGTGCGATTCTCGATACGGAGAAGCGCCGAACCCGTTACCGCTATGACGATCAGGACCGCCCCGTCTGCATCGAACGCGACGATGGCTCCCGCATTGAACTGGTTTGGGACCCGGAAGGGCGCCTGCTCGAACGCACGCGTCAGGGTGCGGACATCGGAAAACTGACGGAAACCTTCACCTATAACCCGGCTGGACAACTCACACGCTACGTCGACGCGGCAGGTCACGCCACCGCCTATGACTATGAAGGCCTGTCCCAGGTAAAGCGCCGCATCAATCCCGACGGTTCGGTACTGGAATACGAATACGATAAGGAGCGCAATCTTACCGCGCTGATCAATGAGCGCGGCGAACGCTACGAGCTGGCCTACGATGGGGCCGAACGCCTGATCCGAGAAATGGGTTTCGACGGTCGTGTTCAGGAATATGGCTACAACGCCGCCGGGGAGCTGATTCAACACCGCGATGGCTCGCGGCACACCGATTTTGAGCGTGATCGTTTGGGGCGGCTGCTCAGGAAAGCCGCCAATGATGGTGAGACCGCACATTTCGGTTACGACGACCGCGGCTTCCTGACCCAGGCCGTTAACGACCACCGGGCCGTCCGTTTTGCCTATGACCCCTTGGGTCGCTGCACGGCCGAATGGCAGGACGATCAGGTGACCAGCCATCGCTACGATGGGATGGGCCGCAGGATCGCCACCGAATGGCCGGACCGCACTCGCATCGATTATGTCTATGACCGTGCGGGGCTGCTGGAATCGGTCCAGATGAATGGCCAGACCCTGACCCGCTTTCAGTACGATGCACAGGGGCGAGAGATCCGCCGCACCCAGGGGCAGCTCCTCACCGACAGCGACTATGACCCTCAGGGACGCCTGTCACGGCAGACCATCAAGCATTTCGAAGGCGGCCTTCGTCAGCAGCGGGACTATGGCTACGATGCCGCCGGACGCCTCAGCACATTGCGGGACGAACTCAAGGGCGAAACCCGTTACCGCTACGACGCCCGCGATCGCCTGCTGGCTGTGGAAGGCGACCTTCAGGAGCGCTTCGCCTTCGATCCCGCCGGTACCTTGCTCGGGCCCCCCGACGAAACCCTCGGCAACGCACCCGGCCCGGTCCGCCACGGCCGCCTGATCATGCAGGGCGATCGCCATTTCAGTTATGACGACGCCGGCAACCTGATCGAGGAACGCTGGGGCGCCAACCGCAGCCAGGAACGACATTATCGGTACAACGCCTGGAACCAGCTGGTGGCCGTCGAGCACAACGGCCAAACCGTAGAGTTCGCCTACGACGCCTTGGGCCGCCGCACCCAAAAATCCGATGCCTTTGGCACGACAACCTTCCTTTGGGATGGTGATGTCCTGCTGAATGAATCCAGAGGCAACCATCAACGCCGCTACCTCTTCGAACCCGGCACCTTCCGGCCCTTGGCGCACCTTGAGAATGGGCAGACCTATTACTATCACCTGGACCACTTGGGAACGCCCAGGGAGCTGAGCGACTACCGCGGGAATCTGGTGTGGTCGGTTCGATACAGCGCCTATGGCAATGTGGTTCGCGAAGAGGTGGCGGAGGTCCGGACACCGATTCGGTTTCAGGGGCAGTATTTCGATGAGGAAACTGGACTGCACTACAACCGGTTTCGGTATTACCATCCGGGAGTGGGGCAGTTTGTTAATCAGGATCCGATTGGGTTATTGGGGGGCTGCAATCTTTATCGCTATGTGCCGAATCCAATTGGCTGGATTGATCCATGGGGGTTGTCGGCGAAAAAGGAGGACTGTCAGGGGGTTGTGTTCGCCGGGCATGGCTCAATTGATGAAAATAACCATTTTGTTATGCCCCAAGGGACTGAGTTGACAGTATATAGTTTGCCAGGATCGACAATTACTGATGATCTTGGTGTTGCTATCGAGGATTGGGATCCGTTAGAAGGAGTCTATAAAAAAACATATAAGCCAGGAGATAAAATTCCAATGCTTACACTGCACCCTGATGATGGCCAGCTGACGATAAATCCAAATTCTTATCAAGTTAAAAGAGATACGAATATTGATGAGCTTTTGAAACCTAATATGGGAGGGTGTCGATGGGCTGCATGTACATGGAAGGCTGGACATCCGAATTCAAATATGATTTTTCATGTTGATGGTGTTTATAAACAATTAGGTACCAAATACTTTAAGCAGGACGGTGAGGAGTGGATTGAGATATGAAAATAGGAAGTTTTTCAGGTGGAATTTTTTCCCATGATAAAGATGATATTTATGTTGAGGACTACAAGGATGGACAAGTATTTCCTAAGCTTAGTTGTGAAAGAGATTCTTTGATTTCTGATTTGTTGTTTTTGTTGACTAATGGTCATGTTGTCAACAAAAGAAGGCATATTGCTTCATTTAAATTGCCTGATGGCGATTATGAGGAGTGTGTGGTTGAATTTATCGTTGATGGTGAATCAAAAAAAATCCCAATAATTGATTGTCAAATTAGAGTTTCAAATTGCTGTGGAAAGGTTTTTTATTGTAATTCTTCTATAATATATTCCATTTCTAAGTATAGTTATAGGCCTGTGAGTGATTTTGTGGCGGCAGTTTCTGAAAGTGTCCGTCGTATAAAGGGAAATTAAAGTGTCTGCGTATACCCTTAAATGACCCCCTGACATCGCTTCACGTTTATCGTCTCCTTGGGACCGCTCCTCGAAGTGGCAGCCCCGTAGGGCGCAATAACCGAAGGGCATTGCGCCGAATGAACCAAATACCAAAACTAATATGCCAAATTACCGCCGAGATTGGATGCCTGGCGACACCTATTTTTTTACCGTAACGTTACTACAACGGAAGAACAACGACCTTCTGATACAACACATCGACATCCTACGCCAAGTTGTCAAATCGGTTCGCGACCGACACCCCTTTTCGATTCATGGTTGGGTGGTGTTGCCGGACCACTTGCACTGCGTTCTCGAATTACCCCCTGATACGCGAGATTTTTCGACCCGCTGGCGCCTGATCAAGGCGGATTTTTCCAAACGGATTCCGTCTTCAGAATTCCGATCGCCGGTTCGCTAACGGCGTGGGGAAAGGGCCATTTGGCAACGACGGTTTTGGGAGCACCGGATTCGTGATGACAGTGATTATCGGGCGCATATGGATTATGTGCATATCAATCCGGTTAAGCATGGATTGGTGACGCAGGTAGCGGATTGGCCTTACTCGACTTTTCATCGGTTGGTAAAGGGGGGAGTTTACCCCTTGGATTGGGCCGGTGGTTTAGATGGGGAATTGAGTTACGGGGACTAACATACGGCGCAATGCCCGTTGGTTATTGCGCCCTACGCGAGCTGGGCAGAATTTTAATCATGGGCAACGTAGATAAAGTGTATCCGAGCGGCCTGAAGGCTGTTTTATATTTTCTCAACTATATCCCTGATGTTTATAACGAGGATAAATATAAATCTCTGTCCAGTATTTTGGAGAATAATTATTCTAAGGAAGAAGTTGAAAGATACCTTGATGCAGTGGAATGGGCTTTAAATAATATGAATTCTGACGTTAACAGAATTGATTCTGGGTTACATCAGTCTGATGAGGATGTGATGTTTTTTTTGAAAAAATTCAAGTTTTTATGCAACTCAGTCAATACACGTAGGGCGCAATAACCAACGGGCATTGCGCCGAATGCGTTGCGTCGACCTTCAATGACCCACTACATTCTTCGTCCCTTTGAAGACCATAACTCAGCATAGCGGCTCTGCGTTGGCGTGACTCAGGCGCTCTCCAGTCCTTTTCTCGTATTAAAAATTTCACCCCTCTGTCATTAACCCTCCCTACGCTGGAGCGGCTGTCTTGCCGCACGGCAAGTTAAGGGAAATGCAAAACCTAAAAAAGACCGAGCAGAGGGAAGTAGGATGAAAAGCATACTGAAAGTACTGGCGCTGGGAGCCTGTGTCACGTTGGGTTCCGCGAGTGCGATGGCTCATGATGTTGATCGCGACGGTTGGCATCATCAGGAATGGGGCCACCACCATGTCTTGAAGGTCGGCCTGTGGGGTGATCAGTTCTATGCGGACGATCTGACTGAGCGGGCTTTGATGGCCGAGCAGACGATCGATTCGATGAACAGCCACCACCTGGATTTCACGCTGTATGCCGGTGATTCCAAGAATGGTCACAGTGAGTGTACCGATCAGGTGATCGGTCAGGATCTGATGGATCGTTTCAACAGCCTGAACACACCGACGGTCTACAGCTTGGGCGATAACGAGTGGACCGACTGCCATCGCACCAACAACGGCAGCTATAACCCCCTGGAACGGTTGGCCTATCTGCGCAGTGTGTTCTTTACCAGCTACAAGAGCCAGGGACCGCACCCTATTCGGCTGATGCGTCAGGGTAAGCCCGGCCAGCCCTATAGCGAGAACAGCCGCTTTATCCGTAACGGTGTGGAGTTTGTGGCGCTGAACGTGCCTGGCAGCAACAACAACCTGGTTGCGACGGCCAAAGAGTGCACGCACAAATCAAACCGCACTCAAGCCGATTGCGATGCCGCGACGGCAGAATACCGGGCTCGGAACGCCGCCGACCTGGCGTGGATGAAAGCCGCATTCGACGAAGCGCGGCAGAAACATCTGGCAGGGATTGCGATTGTTATCCAGGCGGATATCTACGCCCCGTTCGAACTGGCTGACGGTGGCTATCAGGACAACTTCCTGCAGCAACTGAATGCCGACAATGGCTATACCGACTTCTTCAACACCCTGGTTGAAGAGACCCATAATTTCGATGGGCAGGTACTGTTGATCCACGGCGACTCGCACTACTTCCGTATCGACAAAGCCATGTACGAAGCCGATGGCACCCTGACCCGTAACTTCACCCGGGTTGAAGTCTTCGGCAACACTGACAACAGCTGGGTTGAAATGACGGTTGATCCGCGCACGAAGAACGTTTTCTCCTTCGAGCCGGTGATCTTGCAGTAACTGTCTCTGGACGCCGGGCAAGGGAATGCCTGGCTTTCTGTCCTGGCTTGAGGGGTTAAGGGGAAACCTCCGGTGCCTTTCGGCCAACCATCTCTTGTCAGCCCATAAAATCAGCGGTATTCACCAAGCATGGCCGGTAGGGCGCATTGCCCTTCGGTTAATGCGCCCTAAGTGGGCTGATGTCATGCCCGTGGGCATCAATGAGGATGAGCTGGTAATACGTCTTGAGACCGTCAACGTATCCGATCTGATACCACGCCTGGATACTAGAAGTACTCCCCTGCTGGAGAATGAGAGGAAGGCCTTCTCCCTCAGCGCGGTAGTGGATACGGAGTCCTTGATTGTTAGCGTAAGGCGCTGTTTCCATCCGTGTGCGGCTTAACGATTCTCTTCGAACGGGTGTTCTGCTGTTGTCTGAACGGCGTTTCGTGCCTATCGCTGGTTAGTCGATGACAACGCTGCGCCGTGAAGGATCCAAAGCGTTCAGTAATTCACTCTGTTCACCGTCAATAGCTTTCACCAGCAGCTTCGCGCTGGTCGGTCCCAGGGTAAAGCCCTGATGGCCGTGGCCAAAGTTGAACCAAAGTCCCTTGTGGCGGGGAGCGGGGCCGACCAGGGGTAGCATGTCCGGCATGCAGGGACGCATTCCATACCACTGCGGTTCTTCGACCCGCGGGCCGAGTTCGATCAAGTCCGCCACCGCGTCGACACCCCGGGACAACTGGCGAGGTCTGGGTGGTGCGCTCGTTGCGACCAATGCGGCTCCTGTCGCCATGCGCAGTCCTTGCTGCATCGGACACAGCAATACGCCGTGGGCCACATCCATTAACGGTCGGCTCAAGGTGGACGGTGCATCGAAATGTCCATGGTAGCCGCGCTTGAAGACCATCGGGATGCGATAACCCAGGAGCGAAAGTAGGCGGGGTGCCCAGGGGCCCAACGCAACGACACACTGTGGCGCCTCCACGGGGCCTTCATCGGTCAACACCCGCCACCCCGCATTCTGTATCGGCAGAAGGGTCACCGCATCGCCCGTCAACAGGCGCCCACCTCGTGCCTGAAACAGCTTTGCGTAGGCGGCGGTCAGAGCGCCGGGGTCACTGCAGGTCCAACTGTCATGCCAGTGAACGGCGCCGGCGACCTGCTTTTTGAGCGCGGGCTCCTTTGCGGCCAGTTCGGCGCCATCCAGAATGTCTGAGGGCACCCCATATTCATCCATAAAACGCGCCGCTTTCCGCACCCCTTCGTCGAGCGCCGCCTGATCCCGATAGGCCTGATAATAACCGTCCTTGCGAATCAAGGACTGCGCGCCCGCCGCCTCGATCCAGTCAGCATGGTCGTCCGTCGCCCTGGCTGTCAGCTGAGCATAGAAATGGGAGATCCGGCGATGGCGTTCAGGCGCGGATGACCGAAAATACGTCCACAGCGCCGGTGCCATCTGCAAAAGACCGGGTAAATCATAGGTAACGTCGTTTTTCCGGCCCAAGGCATAATCGAATAGTGTGGCGACATCTCGCGGTAACGGATAAGGCTCTGCTGCCTCGGTCTGGATAATACCCGCATTGCCATAGCTGGTTTCCCGGCCGGGCTCGCGGCGATCCACCAGGGCTACCTCGTGGCCCCGGGCCTGAAGTTCCAGTGCGGTACAGACGCCGATCATTCCGGCGCCGAGGATGATGAATTCGGACATGCAGGACGGTTCCCGGATCAGGAGACATCAAGCGCGTTCTGACGAACGCCATGGATGCTGAGATTGTTTTCTCTCCAGCCCGATGGTTGTGCCTCAAGCTGTATGGCTATCAGGCATCACGAGAGAAAACGCTTAGGTTCCTACAATAGCACCGACCTGTATCACTGTGGGAGCAACCTGCAGGTCCTTGGTCTCTCTTTCCTTTTACGCCTGGCGAACGCGACAGGCAGGGCGCATTAACCAAAGGGCAATGCGCCGAATGGTGGAGGGTATACGCGGAGTTTTGGTGCTGGATGGGGATCGGCGCTGAGCAATAGTATTGTGCGTGAGCACCGAGTGACGTCTCATGCGGCGCATTGCCCTTTGGTAAATTCGCCCTACGCAGATTGCACTCATCCTTTGGGTAGCACATCGATCTCAAAGGCCTTGGTCAACTGCTCGAAGCTTGGAAGCAGGATTCCCTCCCGAAGCCCGGCCTCGTATTCCTCTCGCAGGTTATCCATGGTGATTTCATAGGTGGCGAGTAAATCCTGAGTATCGGTCTGCTCGTCGAACTCCTCATCCGACATCTCATCTTCCCGCCCTTCACCTGCGAGGAGTTCGAGCCTTATGTCGCGGATCTTTGCCGCTAGCAAAGGAATGACGACAGTCAGGTCTCTTTCGCTGATGGAGCGCATTGGATAGTTTCCCCAAGTCTTATGGACCGGCCCCGTTGATGATTTATAACGGAGTAGTGGTTGTGGTTATAGTGTTAAGGGTGCCATCAGGATTGAGCTGGGCGGGATACGCCGGCTGCAGTGGCGGGGCTGGTGACCGGGTCTGGGTTTGAATGGGGGCGCGGATGTTGCCCCAAGCCGCCATCCGGTGATGGCCGGCCAAAAAAGTAGCCCTGATAGGCCGTGCAACCTTTCTCCTTCAGGAAACGGAGTTGTTCCTCCGTTTCCACGCCCTCGGCGATGACGTCCAGGCCCAGGCTCTTGGCCATCTGGATAATGGTATAAACGATGACGGCGTCGTTGGGGTCGGTGGTAATGTCCCGAACGAAACTCTGGTCGATCTTAAGCTGCTTCAACGGCAGCTTTTTCAGGTAGCTCAACGACGAATAGCCCGTGCCAAAGTCGTCGATCGAGATACCAATACCCATCCGCTGAAGGGCCAGCATCTTCCGTATGGTGTCGTCGAGGTCGTCGATAACGACTCTTTCGGTCAGTTCAATCATCAGCCGGTCGGGCTCGACCGACGTCGCTTTCAGGATGTCCTCGATTTGCTCCGTGAACTCTGGCTGACGTAGCTGCTTCGAGCTGACGTTCACAGATACGTGATTGAGACGAATGCCGGCACTTTCCCATTGCTTGATCTGGTGGCAGACCTTTTCCAGCACCTTGCTGCCGATGGGAATGATCAAGCCGGTTTCCTCGGCCAGGTCGATAAAGTGTGCTGGCGATACGATACCCCTCTCCGGGTGATTCCAACGCACCAAAGCCTCTACACCAATGACTCTACCGGTATCGTCAACCTGGGGTTGGTAATACAAACAGAACTGATCTTCCTCCAGGGCGGTGCGCAATTCCTTTTCCAGCTGCAGACGTTTATTGGCGGATTCCTGCATGCTGGGCTGGAAGAAATTGAGCGTGTTCCCACCGCGATCCTTGGCCATATACATGGCGGTGTCCGCCTGCTGGATGTAGTCGCCGGCAGGTAGATTGCCGACAGGATACAGCGCGATACCCATACTCGGGGTGGTATGGTGCCGGGTGTGGCCAAGATCAAAGGGGCTGCTGAGGACCTCCATGATTTTCTTTGCGACGACCAGTGATTCATCGGCGGCCTCTTCCGGCGTCGCGGCGTTTCCGTGAACGATCACCACGAATTCATCTCCGCCCAGACGCGCGGCCGTATCCTCGGCCCGCACCACGGAAAGGATGCGATTGGCCACCTGAATCAGCAGTTCGTCGCCAAGATGGTGACCGTAGGAATCGTTGAGCACCTTAAAGCGATCCAGGTCCATAAAAAGAACGGCGCCATATTTGTCTTCCCGGTGAGCCAGGGCGATCTCGTGGTTGAGGCGATCCAATAGCAGACGGCGATTGGGGAGATTGGTCAGCGGATCATAGAAGGCGAGCTGGGTGATACGTTGCTCGTTGCGTTTTTGCTCTGTGATGTCAGTGGACGACATCAGGATCGCGGGCCGGTCCTGATATTGCGTGTGGATCGCGGAAAAAAGCAGCCAGAAGGGAGAGCCCTCGCTGTCGTAGAGGCGGGTCTCCTGGTCAAACAGGACCTTTTGGGCTTCGAGTGTTTTGCGAATTCGTTGTGCCGTTGCGTGCGTCTCAAACGATTGCAGCGGATTCACCACGCCACCGGGACTGGCGTGAGCGAATTTTGCTTTCGCCCGATTATTCATGAACAGAACCTCATCGGTCTCCCAATCGATGATGACGATCATGGAGGGCGCGGCTTCAAGGAGTTCGTTCAGATTTTTTTCCTTGTCCCGCAAGGCCTCTACTTGGCTGGCTATACGCGCGGACATGGATGCGTAAGTTCGGGCCAAAAGGCCAATTTCATCGCGTTGCCTGACCGGCAGCGGAAACGTTGACCGCAGGTTTTCATCAGCATGGCTGATAGCATGGATGACCTGGTTGAGCGGGGCGGTCAGAAAACGTGAAATGAAAAACGAAAACACCACCGCCATCAGGGCGAACATGGCGAACAGTTCCAGCGTCTTGCGTTGCAACTGTTGCGTGATCGACAGCACGTTATCGTAAGGGATGCTGATCCCCAGGACGAGAAACTGGCGATCGCTCATGGGTCCCATGGGAATCCGGGTAAAGGAGGCGAGGTAGCCTGCCTTTTGCAGGGTGCCCGGATCGTTTATGGACAGATTCTCTCGATTATTTTTGAAAAAACCTGCCAGTTGCGGGAAGTCATTCTGAAGCAGATAGCGTCTCCCCACGTCGAAACCGAAAGTTTTCTTGGGATCGGGATCGATCAGGACATCGCCTTCATGATTGGCCAAGTAGAGCAGGGCATCCCTCGCGGTGTCGTTTTTCAGGGCGGTGAACAGGGTGTCGAGCGCGACGTTGATGACCAACACACCGTAGGGTTTGTTGTTTTCATCGAAGACCGGTAAGGCTGCCTTGAAACTGGGACTGTTGGGGCGCAGCGCATAGCTGTTCTCCTGCTTCAGGTTGATACCGGAAAAGAAGAAATCACCGGGCTTCAATAGCTTGGTTTGATACACATAGGGATAGTAGCCCTTTTCCTGAAGCCGGTTGCCCGTTATACGGACGAGCTCGTTGCCTTTGCGGTCTACCCGAACCACTTCACGTCCGAAATGTTGGTATTCGATAAATCGCATCTGGAGGTATTCCGGATGGACCCGCATAAAATCGGTGAATACCACGGCCAGGTCATTTTTTGCGTTGGCTTGGGCCTGCCCCTCTTTTTCATACAGGCGTCGAAGATTGGACAGGTGGGATAGCACCATGAGGTCATTGGTGACGCCGCCCATGGCCGCCTGATAGCGGCTGGACATGCTACGCGTCGCGGCGGACAGTTCGTCAGTAAAGCGCTTGATCACCAGCTGGCGGCTGTTATTGAAGCTGATATACCCCATGGAGGCTGTCATCAGCACGGACACCAGGGATAACCAGAACAACAACTTGACCCGAATACTCATAATGCACGGGCTCTTCTTGGCTTATGGAGCCTCTGAATGCCAGAAGCGCACAGGGACTTAATCAGAGTTTCCTTATAACGCATCCGGCTGGGCTCCTGCCCTTATTTCCTGCCACAGCCTGATGCGTTCCTCGGGATGAGCAATGGATTGCAGCCAGATGATTTTTGCATCCCCCTTGTCCGCGGCGCCGGGCTTGAGCGTATTCGCGAGCCCTTGGCGTTCGGTTAAGGTTTCACTGACCTGTGGGTCAAGGGAATAGTTGATCCACTTCAGGGCGAGATTCATATCCTTGGCGCCAGCGCTGATCACCCAGCAGTCAAGCCACGCCAGGGCACCTTCCTTGGGAATCACGTAACCAATATCCAGACCCTTGGAGCGCATTTTGTCGACCTGCTGTGTGCCAAAGTTCGCATAGACCAGCGCGATATTGTAATGGCGGTAAATGTCCAGGGCCTGGTCCGGGTCGGTGTAAAAGGTAAAAAGGTTGCGCCGCAGATCCACCAGCTTGCGCGCCGCCGCCATCATTTCGTCGTGGTTTAAGGAAAACAGATCCTTGAAACCCAGCGCCTGCGCCGCGATGGAGAAATTGTGATTACTGGCATCGTACGCCAGTACCTTGCCGCGGTACTTGGGATCCCAAAGCGCATTAATAGAGGTCGGAGGCGTGGGGACCAGCTTCTTGTTGTAGATCAGCCCCATTTCCGAGTAGGTGTAAGGCATGGCGAACACCTTGCCGTGACGCGTCATCCCGGTCACGTTTTTCAGGTTTTGAAAACGCGGCGTCTGGTTCCGATGGTTGGGCACTTTTGAAAGGTCGATGGGCAGCACGGCGTGGATGTCGATATAGCGCTGAAGCTCGGCGGTATTGACTGCAAAGACATCGTAATCCTGCCCCCGGTTGGGACCAATCTTGTTCCAGAGATCGTCATCGGAGGAGATATAGGTCACCGTGACGTGGGTATGGGTCTCCTTTTCAAAGCGCTGCACAATATCGGGGTCTGCGTAGCCTGGCCACGTCAGGACACGCAACGTCTCCTCAGCCCTGGCGGCATTGACGCAGAGCAGGTTCAGTAGCAGCAGGCAGCAACCCATCAGGCTGGAACCCCGCCCAAAGCGGGAGGGTCGGCGGCGCTGATTGGAGACTGGAGTGCCCGTCAGTAACCACTTACCACTCATTGATCCAGGGTCCCGGCACAGCAATTCAAAATGATTCGCCTAGATAGAAAAAAACAGCCAATATTTGCAGGTACGAAGCGTACCTTTCACAGCGCGATGCATCGCAGATGCCACACGTCCTTGTCGATAGTATAGGACGCAACCGCAACCAACGTACCCTCTCTTTTCCTGGCAAGCGAACGTGGCAGGTAGGGCGCGAGTGAATCCAATGGAGTGATGACGATGCGAACGGTTGCGTTGATGGCGATGATGGGTTTGCTGTCGGTGATGTCTGGAGGTTATGCGATGGGGGCTCCGAAAAATTGGGTGTTGTTCTCCGAGGTTCACGGCACAGTGCTCATGCAGGGTAAACCGGTCGAGGGTGCGGAAGTGATCGAGACGGCGCGTATGTCCGGGGACGACGCGAAGAACCGCGTGCAGCGCGCCGTGACCGGTGCGGATGGGACCTTTCATTTCCCCGCCATCGTGAAACAACTCGGCTTGCTGTGGCGGCTGTTGCCGGGACAACCGGTCGTCAATCAATCGATCGTTATCCGCTTTGACGGTGTTGAATACGAGGGTTGGAAGCACGGCAAGTTGACCTTCGCGGCGAATACCGAGCTCGATGGGCAGCCGCTCGATTTTGTCTGCGAGCTGACGGACAAGCCTGATGTCGTGGGCACCCATTACGGCATTTGCAAACCGGTCAGCGGTGGAGCCGGTGCCAAATCTTGAAGGAGTCATCGGCATGGGGGATCGCGGAAATGCATGAGAAGGGTAGGGCGCATTAACCGAAGGGCAATGCGCCGCATGAGAAGCTACTCGATGTCCGCGACTGATAACATCACTCAACACCGATTCATCACCCGGGAACCTGAAATTAAAGTTTACCCGCCACCATTCGGCGCATTGCCCTTCGGTTAATGCGCCCTACGCGGGCTGAAAAAAGAAGGGGTCCCATTTCTCAACGCTGACCCGCAAGCCGCATTTGCGGTGTTCGGAGTGCTAGAGGTTTCCTCCATGGCAGAAATAACAAACAGATCACTGGTCCTGATCATCCAAGCGGTCGATCGAGAGATCAATCGCCTGCGCGACCTACCGGACGAGACCATCGTGCCGGCGGAAGAGTTGCTATTGGTCGACTACGAGTCACTGGCCGATGAATTGGAAGAAGCCTACGCAGAGGCCACAAAGGGAGTAACGAATCTGCCCGACTACAGGCAACTGGTGACGGATCGGGGACCGACGCCGGATTGACCCGTGTGACGACCGAAAGCGTGTACGGCGGCCTCTGTCATTGCACCGGGTGGTGTTATTGAGAGGTAAATCCGCAAACGGGATCCTTCCCGGTTTTCGCTGACGGTCCTGATTGAATCCAGTCCCAGGCTTGGATGCCCAGCCAGCCACTCAATGCGCGAGCGCCTGTCGGCGTGATCGCTAGCACGCGACTGTTCGGATTGCGCCTTATCCATTGTCTGCCAAGCATGTGCTGACAGAGGGCCGCACCTAAAGGACGCCGGGATCAGCGAGTCGCAGCGACGAGATGAGATGAAGAAGCCGTTTTGGCGGGCCTGATGTGGCGCGTGCCACATGGGGTGTAAAGTGGGGAGTCTGGTTATCCGCGCCTGACAATCATGCGGCATCCGGCGCTGGCAGATAGTGATTAAGCTCGGCAATCGCCTCGCGCATGTGCTCGTAACAGGCGCTCATCAGTTGTGGCACATCGTTGCTGCTCATACCATCGGTGGCCACAGGCGGCAGAATTTTCACCCGGACCGGATTTCCGTTGGCGCCGTGGCCGGCCGATCCCTGATAGCGGCTGACACAGACCATACTGATGGGAACGCCCGCGGCAATGGCGGCGTGGAAGGCGCCCTTTTTGAAGGGCAGCAGCTCACCGCCGTGATTACGGGTGCCTTCGGGGAAAATCCAGATGGACTTGCGCTGTTCGGTCAGTGCCTTTCGCGTTGCCTGAATGGCTGCGATTGCCTTACCCCGGTGACGGCGGTTGATCAGGACATTGCCGCCCAGCCACAACATCTGTCCGAACAGGGGTAGCCAACGCAGGCTGGACTTGCCCACGACGACGGTGCGAGGCGGAAGTATATCCCCCAACACAAACACATCCTCGTTGTGCTGATGGTTGGCGATCACCACCCGCGGGCCGGCAAAATCGAGATGCTCGCGCCCTTCCACGTCCACCCGCATACCCAGGCACGAACGCCCGCCCCGCGCAAACAGCCAACCGTTAACGCAGTTGTTGTTGGCATTGAACGGGCGCATCAGGCACACCAAAAATCCAAGGCAGGACGCCAGTGCGCAGTAGCTCCAGGCGAAAAAAGCTCGAATTCGCATAGACCGCAAACCACTCGACAACCGTAAATAGAGTATTCAGCGTACAACTGTTCACTGAAATGCGAAATACAGCTTTTGTCGTATTTTTGTACGCCGGTAGGGTATGGAATGACGGGATATGCAGAAACCGGGTCAGTTTCATTTTTAAGCTTTCCGTGGTCGTCCGGGCCCCTTAATGCCACCCGAATCCACCGTCGAGAGCCTGTCAACAGATCAATGGGGTCCCGCACAGTATGAGGCGCGAAAAAAGCGTGAGGAGGGTAGGGCGCATTAACCGAAGGGCAATGCGCCGCATGAGAAGTCACTCGGTGTCCGCGACTTATAACATCACTCAACACCGATTCATCACCCAGGAACCTGAAATTAAAGTATACCCGCCACCATTCGGCGCATTGCCCTTCGGTTAATGCGTCCTACGCGGGCTGAGTCGTTACTTGCAAGCGCTTTCGGCTTATAGTTGACACCGAATTCGCCAGTATAGGCAACGTCTAGCGAATTCTTGAATCTCCAGGCAAGTGATACGGATACGGATTGTCACATCTGGTCGTCAAAGGATATACACGGAAACTATGGAGCTACTGATGTATCTGCTTATATATGTACCTCTATTTGTTGTTTATTTTATCATTGTTTGTCTGCATTGTAATTTTATGAAGAAAAAACTACCCGCCTCTTGGGAGGCCACCCATCAATTTCATCCTATCTATAAAAACAATGCTATTACGACTTGGAAATATCTAGCCTATTTGCTTTCGCCTACAAGAGGCAGGATGGATGTGTATTATGTATATGTTATAAGAGTTATGCTTTTTGTATTAATTATGCTGTTGGTTGCTCAGGCGATTTTGCATGAGCCTGTGTAACGAAAGGGCAATGCGCCTGCAGCGAGCTACAACACACTCAGCGCTCTCGTTTCGCAGTCAGCACACTCGATACCCGTCAGACCGGCCGAGGCGATCAGCTCATCCACGATCGCCTTGCCGGCACGGTTGATATAGATGCGCGACCTTGCGGTCGCCGGGTCTTTGAAGACGGCGGCTTCGGTGGGCACGTTCGAGGCGTCAAACGCTTCCCGCCGTATACGGCCAAGGGCAATGCGCCGCATGCGAAGTCACTCGGTGTCTGCGGCTTATAACATCACTCAACGCCAATTCACCACTCAGGAGCTTGAACTCCACGTTTATCCGCCACCATTCGGCGCATTGCCCTTCGGTTAATGCGCCCTACGGGGGCTTTGTGGGAGAGGATGAGGAGAAGAGTCGCGGGATGAGGTGCGTGGCTGATGGGTGAGATGTGATCTGGTCGAGGCGGGCCTCGACTGCCCCCTCTCCCGCAAGGGGCGAGGGGCTTAAAGGTGGCCGCTAGCGATGCAGTACGGCGGGTTGATACGAGGCAACCGCCGGAACGGGCAAAAAACCGCCCGGCGTGCCTTTCCTAAACTAAATCCACTTTCTACGGATTAGCAGCAAGCGCACTACACTCCGCATCCCCACAAGCCTGCCAACCCCCACCAAGCGCCTTATACAACGCCACAGCCTGCGTATTCACCGCCGTCTCCGCCTGCGCCAGATCATCATCCGCCGTCAGCGCGGTCCGCTGCGCATCCAGCAGAGCCAGGAAGTCCGTCGCCCCTTCCTGATAACGCACCTTGGCAATATCCGCCGCTTTACGGCTCAGCCGACTCTGATCCATCAGTTTCTCGACCCTGGCCCGCTGCTGATTGAAGCCCGTCAGCGCATTGTCGATGTCCTCGATGGCGAGTAGGACGGTCTGCTTGTAGTTGGCGAGGGCGGCGTCGGCGTTGGCTTTGCTGGTGTCCAGCCTCGCACCCAGGCGCTTCCAGTCGAGGATGGACCAGCTGATGCTGGGTGTCAGCGACCAGGCTTCGGAAGCGGAGCGGCCGAAGTCGTGGCTTTCGCCGGTGAGGAAGCCGATAAAGCCGCCGAGGGCGACTTTGGGGTAGTAGTCCGCCTTGGCAATTCCGATTCGGGCCGTCGCTGCGGCGAACTGCCGTTCTGCGACCCGCACGTCCGGGCGGCGGGCGAGGATGTTGCCGGCGTCTCCGATGGGTAGCGTCGTGGTGATCGGCTGGAAGTGGGCGGGGGAGAGGTCCACGTTCAACTGATCCGGGCGTTCACCGAGCAACACGGCAAGGCGGTACTCGCTGGCTTTGGCTTCGGCCTGCAGTTGTGGTAGTTCCGCTTCGACGGCAGCGAGGCGGGCACCGGCGCTGGCGACATCCTGGTCGGAGCCGGTGCCGATCCTTTCCCGGGACTGGGTCAGCGCCAGGGTTTCCTTCTGGATGCGGACACCCCGTTGCGCGATTTTCAGGCGCAGTTGGGTGCCACGCAGGTTGAAGTAGTTGCGGGCGACTTCCGCCATCAGGCTGACCTGCACATCCTGCAGGCCCGCTTCGCTGGCGCCGAGATCCGCGTTGGCGGCTTCCACGGAGCGGCGTATGCCGCCGAACAGGTCCAGTTCCCAGGTGGCGTCGAAGCCGGCCTGGTAGCGGTTGACCGTGCTGCGCTGCGTGCTGAACCCAGGCTGCTGCTCCCGGCTGCGGCTATAGCTGGCGCCGGTATTGACGGTCGGCCAACGGTAGGCCTCCGCCAGGCCGAGCTGGGCGCGGGAGGCACGCAACCGGGCCAGGGCCACCTGCAGATCCAGGTTATGGGCGGCGGCCTTGTGCATCAGCGTGTCCAGCGTGGGATCGCCGAATTGCTGCCACCATTGGGCCTGGAAGTGGGCGTTGCTTTCCTGTGTCTTGTCGATAGCACTCAGGACGGGCGCCGCGGTGTGCGGCGCGTGGTAGTTGGGGCCGATGCTACTGCAGCCGGCCAAGGCCAGGGCCAGCCCGAAGGCGGCCCCGAACAGGGTTTTACTCATTTCAAAGTTCCTCTGCCGTTGTCAGCAGCGGTGCCTGGCGCTTGCGGGCCTGATAACGTTCGACCAGACCGCGAATCACCAGATAGAACACCGGCGTAAAGATCAGACCGAAGGCGGTGACGCCGATCATGCCGGCGAATACCGCAACGCCCATGGCATGGCGCATCTCCGCCCCGGCGCCGTGGGAATACACCAGCGGCACCACGCCCATGATGAAGGCGATGGACGTCATCAGGATCGGCCGCAGACGCAGGCGGGCGGCTTCCAGCACGGCCGAAAGCCGGTCCATACCCTCCCGCTGGCGGTCTTTGGCGAACTCGACGATCAGGATGGCGTTCTTACAGGCCAGTCCGACCAGCACGATGAAGCCGATCTGGGTGAAGATGTTGTTGTCGCCGTGGCTCAGCCAGACACCGGCAATGGCCGAGAGCAATCCCATGGGAACGATGAGGATGACCGCCAGCGGCAGCGACCAGCTTTCATAGAGCGCTGCCAGCATGAGGAAGGCGAGCACCACGCAGAGCGGGAATACCAGTTGCGCGGTGTTGCCGGCCAGGATCTGCTGATAGGTCAGGTCGGTCCACTCGTAACTCATGTTGCTGGGCAGGACCTGTTTCGCCAGTTTTTCCATCAGGGCTTGTGCCTGTCCCGAACTGAAGCCCGGTGCCGGTCCGCCGTTGATTTCCGAGGTTGGGTAGCCGTTGTAATGCATTACCCGGTCGGGGCCGGCGCCCTCGTGGACTTTGACGAAGGAGCCGAGGGGCACCAGGTTGCCATCCGCATTCCGCGTCTTGAGCATGCCGATATCCGCCAGGTCGCGGCGGAACCGGGGCTCTGCCGACAGGTTGACGGGATAGGTGCGCCCGAAGCGGTTGAAGTCGTTGACGTACAGGGAGCCCAGATAGGCCTGCATGGTCTGGTAGGCATCACCCAGATCGATGCCCTCGGCCTTGGCTTTCTCCCGGTCCACATCGACATCGACCTGCGGCACGCTGACCCGGAAACTGGAGAAGAGTCCGGCCAGCCCCGGTGTCTTGTAGGCGGCGCCGATGAGTTTCTGCGTCTCCTTGTAGAGGGTGTCGAAACCGACGCTGCCACGATCCTCGACCTGCATCCGGAAGCCGCCGATGGTGCCGAGGCCCATCACGGGAGGCGGCGGGAAGACCGCAATGTAGCCGTCCTGGATGGCGCTGAACTTGGCGTTCAGGGCCTGGGCGATGGCACCGGCGGACAGTGAGGGATCACGCCGCTGGTCGAACGGTTTCAGCGTCACGAAGACGATGCCCGCATTCGAGGCATTGGTGAAGCCGTTGATCGACAGTCCCGGGAAGGCCACCGAACTCTGCACGCCGGGCTGCTTCAGGGCGATGGCCGACATCTGCTTGATCACCGCCGTGGTGCGATCCAGCGAGGCTGCGTCCGGCAGTTGGGTGAAGGCCACCAGGTACTGCTTGTCCTGCTGCGGCACGAACCCCGTCGGCACCTTGGAGAAGCCCATATAGGTCAGGCCGATGAGACCGGCATAGAGCACCAGGGCAACGGTCGAACGGCGCAGGATGCGGCGCACTCCGCCGACGTAGCGCTGCGAACCGCGCTCGAACAGATAGTTGAACGGCCGGAAGAACCAGCCGAGCAGGCTGTCCATGATGCGGGCCAGCCGGTCCTTGGGTGCGTCGTGGGATTTCAGCAGAATCGACGCCAGCGCCGGGCTCAGGGTCAGGGAGTTGAACGCCGAGATCACCGTGGAGATGGCGATGGTCAGGGCGAACTGACGATAGAACTGGCCGGTCAGGCCGGTGATGAAGGCGGTCGGCACGAAAACCGCGCAGAGCACCAGGGCGGTGGCGATGATGGGGCCCGTGACCTCTCGCATGGCCTGTCGCGTGGCGTCCTTGGGTGCCAGACCGAGGCCGATATTGCGCTCCACGTTCTCCACCACCACGATGGAGTCGTCCACCACGATGCCTATCGCCAGCACCAGCCCGAACAGGGACAGGGCGTTGAGGCTGAAGCCCGACACGTACATGACGGCGAAGGTGCCGATCAGCGATACCGGCACGGCGACCAGGGGAATGATCGACGCCCGCCAGGTCTGCAGGAACAGGATCACGACCAGCACGACGAGCCCGATCGCTTCGAACAGCGTATGCACCACGGCCTTGATCGAGCCGCGCACGAACACGGTCGGGTCGTAGACGATGCGATATTCGACGCCCTGAGGGAACTGCTTCTGCAGTTGCTTCATGGTGGCGCGGACTTCCTGGGAGATCTGCAACGCGTTGGAGCCGGGGCGGGCGAAGATCCCCATGGCGGCGGCCGGCTGGTTGTCCAGCAGGCTGCGCAGGGCGTACTGGTCGGCCCCCAACGAGACACGGGCGACATCCCCGAGGTGGACGACGGCGCCGTCCGGATCGGTGCGCAGGATGATGTGGCGGAAGTCCGCGGCGGTCACCAGGCGTCCACGGGTATTGATGTTGAGCTGGAAGCTGGCGTCGCTGGGGGCGGGCGGTGCATTCAGTTTACCGGCCGCCACTTCGACGTTTTGTTCCTGGATCGCCTTGACCACATCACCGGTGCTCAGGCCGCGTTCCGCGAGTTTCCGGGGATTAAGCCAGACCCGCATGCTGTACTGGCCAGCGCCGAAAACCTGCACGTTACCGACACCCTTCAGGCGCAGCAGCTGATCCTGCACGCGCAGCCGGGCGAAATTGGACAGGTAGAGCATGTTGTAGCGTTTGTCCGGTGACACCAGGTGCACCACCATCGCCAGGTCCGGCGAGGATTTCTGGGTGGTGACGCCGAGCCGCTGCACTTCCTGCGGCAGTTTCGGCAGGACCTGGGCCACGCGGTTCTGCACCTGCACCTGGGCGTTGTCCAGATCGGTACCGAGCGCGAAGGTCACGGTCAGCGTCATCTGGCCATCGCTGGTCGATTGGGACGAGGTATACAGCATGCCCTGGACGCCATTGATCGCCGTTTCCAGCGGTGTCGCCACTGTCTGGGCGATGGTTTCAGGGCTGGCGCCCGGATAGCTGGCGTGCACCACCACCGTCGGCGGTACCACCTGGGGGTATTCGCTGATCGGCAGCAACGGCAGGGCGATGGCGCCGGCGATGACGATCAGCAGCGAGATCACCCCGGCGAAGATCGGCCGATTGACGAAATACTGGGCAATATTTTTCATGAGCGGCCTCAGTGTTGTGCTTTCTGGGCGCTGGCATCGGCGAGCGTCGTGGGTCCGGCGGTGTCGGATGCGGCGAGCAGAGCGCGATTGTGTGACGAGAGGTTGGCCTGCATGGAGGACATCACCGCCTGGACGTGGACGCCGGGCTGAACGCGCTGCAATCCGTTGATGATGATGCGGTCGCCGGGCGACAGGCCTTTCTCGATGACACGCAATCCGTCATACAGCGGGCCGATATCGACACGCTTGTAGACGACGGCGTTCTGGTCGTTCACGGCGTAGACGAAACGATTGCTGAGATCGGTGCCGACGGCGCGATCGTCGATCAGGATGCGCGGACGCCGCGCGCCGCTGTGCAGGCGCACTCGGACATAGAGCCCGGGCGTGTAGAGACCCTCGCTGTTGCTCAGGACTGCGCGCATGCGCATGGTGCCGGAACGGCTTTGCAAGGCATTGTCGACGAAGTCGATACGCCCCTTGTGCGGGAAGCCGGATTCATCCGCCAGGCCGATTTCCACCTGACTGAGGGGGTGGCCCTGACGCTGCTGGCGGGCCAGCTCCAGATAGTGTTGTTCGTCGACATCGAAATCCGCATAGATGGGATCGACGGTGACGATACGGGTCAGGATGCTGCTGCTGGTGACCAGGTTGCCCGGCGTGACCAGGGCGCTGCTGATGCGGCCGGTGATCGGTGCCCTTACCTGGGTGAAGCTGAGGTTAAGGCGGGCGGATTCCAGGGCTGCACGGGTCGAGTCGACCTGGGCCTGGGCGGTGGCGGCGGCGGTCGTCATGCTGTCCGCCTCTTCTTTAGACAGGGCATGCCGTGCCAGCAGGCGCTGCCCCCGGGCCGCATTCTCCCTGGCCAGTTTCAATTGGGCCCTGGCCTGCGCCAGGTTGGCGTTGAGCCGGTCGACGTCGGCCTGGTAGGGCCTGGCATCGATTTGGTACAGGACATCGCCCTTGTGGACCAGGGAGCCTTCCTTGAAGTGGGCGGTTTCGACATAGCCGCTGACACGCGGGCGCAGGTCGATGGTATTGACGGCCTGCAGTTTGCCGGTGAATACGGCGATATCGTCTATGTTCCGGCTTATGACCGGAGCGACGGTGACCTCGGGCTGGTAAGGATGTTTACCGGCCTGAGGCTTGGAAGCGGCGGGACCGTCCAGGGAGAGGACAGCGACCGCTATAGCCGCCACGAGGGCGACGGTGATCAGCGCTTTTTTCTTCATGACTTATTCCGTTTCCGCTTTTCAATGAAGTGCAGCCGTCGGCGGAGGCTAACAGTTGCAATTGCGGAACATATGGGTTGCTTGCCATTCTAAAAACGGGGTTATAATCAATGCCCCTTTGAGTTTCAGTCACAAGTGATTTCCGGAGCCCCTATGGAAGACCTGTCCAGCATTTCCACTTTTGTCCGTGTGGTGGAGGCCAAGAGCTTCTCCGCGGCGGCGCGACAGCTGGATATGACGCCTTCCGGTGTCAGCCGGGCGATCTCCCGGCTGGAGGAGCAACTGGATACCCGGCTGTTCTTCCGCACCACGCGGCAGTTGAAAATGACGGACGAAGGTGCGCTGTTTTACGCCCGCTGCAAGGACATCCTGGCGGACCTCACGGAAGCGACGGAATCCCTCAGCCGGGCGCGCCGCAAACCCTCGGGCACCTTGCGTATCGCGGCGCCGACCTCTATCGGGCGCACGGCGCTGATTCCCAATCTGGCGGACTTCGAAGTCCGCTATCCCGATATTCGCCTGGAGCTGTCCCTGCGGGATTACGCCTTCGACCTGAACGAGGAACGTTTTGACTGCGCCATTCGTATTGGCGAGCTGGAGGATTCCAATCTCATCGCGCGCAAGATCGGTTATTTCAACAATGTGCTGTGCGCCTCTCCGGCCTATCTGAAGCGGTTCGGAACGCCTTCGAAGATCGATGACCTCATCGATCACCGCTGTATCAATTATGTCGACCCGGCGACCGGCCGCCCTTCCCAGTGGCAGTTCGACACGCCGGACGGCAGGGTGGCGCTGGATATCCAGGCCCACATGCTGATCAATGACAGCGAATCGGTGATTCAGGCCGCGGTGGCAGGACTGGGCATCATTCATGCGCCGCACTGTTTCGCGGCGCGGATGCTGGCGCAGGGATTACTGGAAATCGTGATGACGGAGACGGTGTTCGTCGGCTCGCCGCTGTGGCTGGTCTATCCGCAGCGCCGCCATCTCTCGGCGCGGGTACAGGCCTTTATCGAATGGGTGACCGACCTGTTTTCCGTGACCTGCGAGCCGGGGAAAAAACTGGCGATGCAGGCGCAGCAGATGCGTGAACAACAGAAAAGGGTGGCCGGAGCGCATTGACGGCGTTCCGGCGTGTCCGTTTATTGCGTGCCGGCACCCGGCGGGGTGGTCGGTATATCCACGACGTGCGCATTTTTGGGCAGGGTATAGAAACTGTCGGGCTTGTCGACCTTATGCAGGGACATCAGCACGAAGTCGTTGCCTTGCTTGAGCAGGCCGCCGTAGCCGGTTTTCCTGATTTCCCCCAGGATTTTCTTGGGGTCCATCGTCTGGTCGTCGCTCAGTGACTGACCCATCTTCAGCATCGCGCCCATGAAACCTTCGGTCAGCCGGGCAACATCCTTGTCGTCGGTGAGGACGACCGTGACGGTTTTGCCGTTGACTTCCATGGTATGCACCTTACCGCTGTAGCCCGCAACTTTCTCGGTACGGCCGGTGTTCTTCAGGGAAAACGACATCGGTTTTGCCTTCGGCTGGGCCTGATGGGTCTGCTTGCGGTATTTCTCCATCATTTCGCCCATTTTCTGGACGTCCATGGCCATCAGTTGGCCATTACGGTTGACCACGGTGTAGATCTTGTCGCCAGTGACCAGCATATAGGCGCTGCCGGGTGTCGACATGCGCAGGTGATGGGCATCCTGATAATCGACCGTCATCGTCGACTGGTTGCCTCCGACCTTGTAGGTCGCCTCCAGGTCGGCCAGGGCCATTGAGGGCAGGCTGAGTGCCAGCAGGAGCGGAACTATCCGTTTCATGTGGAGCTTCCTCGTCATGATGTCTTAAGCCATTCATGCACGAGGCTAGCACAGGTTGTGTGACGGGTAACCTGTTAAGCGCCGGCGTTCTGCGCCAGTTCATGCAGGCTTTGTTGCAGGATCGCCGCGAGCCGCCTGACTGCATCGGCAGGTTCGGCATCGGATTGGTGCAGCCTCAACTCGATAGGAGGAAGGGGCGGCAGATGCTCCAGCACCCGCAGGTGCCCGGGTACGGTGGCGCGAATACGAACCGTGACACCGAGGTCGGCGCCGACTGCCGCCCATATACCGCTCAAGCTGGGGCTGCTGAAGGCGATGCGCCAGGGACGGTTGGCGTTGTCGAGCGCTGTCAGCGCGATGCTGCGCATCAGGCAGGGCGCTTCGAACAGGGCCAGTGGCAGGGGATTCCCAGGGGTTTTTTCCTCTTCACTACGCTCGGTGCCGATCCAGCAAAGTGGCCAGTGCCCTAAAGACGCGCTGTGGGGTAATTGCTGTCCGCCGTCCCAGGCCAGGGCCAGATCCAGTTCGCCTGAACGGATACCCTCGATGAGCTCCGCGTTGCGTGCGATACGGGCCCGGACTTCGACCCGCGGATGGGCCCGCGTAAACAGGCCCAGCACCTGCGGCAGTATGCTTTCGCCGAAATCCTCCTGAATACCGATGCGTACCCCGCCACTCAAATCGGCGCCGCGGACCGCACTGGCTGCTTCGTCATTGAGGGCCAGCAGGCGGCGGGCGTAGCTCAGCATGATTTCGCCGGCCGGCGTGGGTTGCAGGCCGCGACCGGCCTTGCGCACGAGGGGTTCGCCAACCTGTTCTTCGAGTTTCTTGAGCTGGGCACTCACGGCCGAGGTGGAGCGGCCGATGCGGTCGGCGGCGCAGGCAAAACTGCCGAGTTCCAGCCCCAGCACGAAGCTGCGCAGCACATCGAGATCGAAGGTCAGCCGGTTTGTCGCCATAGTCCAGAATTTTGGGATTATTGGTTAAATTCTTTCTGATATTCGGGATTAATCTGTCAGGTTATCGTGCTCCTGTCAAAACAGAAACGTCTTCTGAAACCGAGACCGAAACGGTGAACGAAGCTAAACGGAGCGTGACGAATGAACGATAGAACCGAGACGATTCGACAAGCCATGATGAATCAGGCCCCCAAGCTGGCGGCGCTGACGAACGAGGTGTTGTTCGGGGATATCTGGGAGCGGGCCCAGTTATCGAAGCGGGAGCGGAGCCTGATCACGGTGGCCGCCCTGGTCTCGCTGTATCGCCTGGAGCAGTTGCCTTATCACCTGAAACTGGCCCTGGAAAACGGTCTGTCCCGTGAAGCAGTGGCGGAGGTCATGACCCACCTGGCGTTCTACGCAGGCTGGCCCAATGCGGTTTCAGCGCTGGCGTTGCTGAACGAGATTCCAGACCCGGTCTGAAGATACCGGTTTGTCCGGTCAACGGGCATGACTCGATAGGAGGTAAATCCAGATGCCTTTTACCCGCATTTCGCTGTGTAGCGGCAAATCCCCCACCTACCTCAACGCTGTCTCTGACAGCCTGCATCGAGCGCTGGTGGAAGCGTTCGACGTTCCTCCGGACGACCGCTTTCAGGTGATTCACCAACTGGCCCCGGAAGAGCTGGTGTTCGACCGCCACTATCTGGGTGGACCGCGCAGCGATGACTTTATCCTGTTTGCGGTAACGGCGGGTCGTAAACGGGATGCCCGGACCCGGGCAGCCTTCTACCAGCGCCTGGTGGCGTTGCTGGCGGAGGCGCCGGGTGTGCGACCGGAAGATGTGATGGTCGTGATCAATACGACGGAGGCTGATGAATGGTCCTTTGCCTCGGGGAGGGCGAATCAGGCGATGCCCTCCTAAGCCATCGGCGGATGCATCATGGCTATGCAGATAGGGTCACTCTGCGACGACGGCTTTCGGATGACGTTCGGTCAGGCTGCGGCGTGCGAGGCTGAAGAACATGGCCTGGAACTCCGGGTCCAGGGGGTACATGTGACCGTCGCCATGGCGGATATGCAGGCGGGAGTGAGGAAGGCGGGCGGCCTGGTGGCGGGCCAGTTCGACAGGAACGAAATGGTCGTCATCGCCCTGGAACAGTTCCACCGGAACCTGGATATCGCTCATGCGGAATCCCCAGTCGCCATGTTGGGTGTTCAGCTCGCGGGCGAGCTCACCAATGCCTGAACGCATGGCCTCGATCTGATCGCGCAGGAATTCGCTTTCCTGGTCGGCCCGGCTGAGGATGTCCCGGTCCCGCTGGCCGCAGGCCTTGAGGACTTCCTGATAGTAGAACCCCGGAACCAGGCGTGCGCACAGGACGAAAATCGCCAGTACGGCCTTGAACAGCAAGCCGCTCCACTGGGCAAGTTTGGGAAGGGGCCAGCCGGTCCGCAGCAGCATATCCCGGCCTTTCGGGAAGATGGCGAAATTGGTGTAACCGGACAGGGAGGCGACAAAGGTGACCCGCGAGGGGTGGCTGTAAGCTGTCGCCAGGGTAACCGGCCCACCGCTGGACCAGCCGAAAACACCAAAACGATGGATGTCCAGGGCGTCGGCAAGCCAGCCGATATCGCGGGCATCGTTGAGCAGGGAGCGATCCTTATCCGGCTGGGACAGGCCAATGCCCGGTCGGTCCGGCGTTATGATCCGGAAACCCCACTCCTTGGCCATTTCGTCGAAATAACGTCCTTCCAGGCGGCACCCTGGCACGCCGTGACAGAAGATCAATGGATAGCCTTCCGGGTCGCCATAGTCTGTATAGGCCAGATGACGACCGTCGGGCAACTTGACGAAATACGATGGGATCCAGCGCGCTTTATCGTGCATGGCTCGACATTAGGCAATCTTGATCGCCAGGTCCAGTGCGGTCAGATAAACGGCATGACCGCACTCAAGCCCGGACCTTGTCAGTGGGCGCCGGCGGGAGCGGCGATGTCGCCGTCGACCTTGAGCAGCCAGACCAGCGGAATCATGGCAAAGAACAGCAGCCCCAGGAGATGGAAGCCGGTGATATAGGACAGCAGGCTGGCTTGCTGTTCCAACTGTTGGGAGGCCATGGCGATCGCCCGTTCATGACTGCCCAGCATGCCCGTTAGCGTCTGTATATGCTGAGTCCAGGCCGGGTTGCCGGGATTGGTATGCGCAACCAGGGGGACCCGGTCGTGCGCGCTCAACCGGGCCAGCAGCGTGACCAGCAATGAAATGCCGACGCCGCCGCCGAGGTTACGCATGAAGGCGAGCATGGCGGAAGCCTGGTTGTTGGCTGATGCCGGCAGGCCGATATAGGCCACGGTGGATATCGGTATGAACAGGAAGGCAATACCAGCAGTCTGCCAGGCGCGCACCATCGCCAGTGTCGCCTGATCCACATTCAGGTTGAAGGTACCCATATGCCAAAGCGCAGTGCCGCCGATGATCAGGCCGAAGGTGATCAGAACACGGATATCCACCCTGGTGATCAGCTTACCGATGATCGGCATGAGCGCCATGATGGCAAAGCCACCCGGCGATATGACCAGGCCGGCATCGAGTGCGGTGTATCCCAGCAGCGACTGCATGAAGAGCGGCAGCATCGCCGTCGAGCCGAGCAGCACAAAGCCGAGCACGAACATCAGAACGTTGGACACAGCGTAATTCTTGTAGCGGAACAGGCGCAGGTCGACGATGGGGTTTTTCTGGTCGAAGGCGCGGACGATATAGGTCGACAGACATACCACGACGATAACCGCCAGGACACGAATCTGCGTCGATGCCCACCAGTCAGCCGTCTGGCCGCGATCCAGCAGCCACTGCAGGCTGCCGAGGCCGAGCGCGATCAGGGCGAAACCCAAGTAGTCGACCGGGCTGCCGTCATGGTTCGGCGGCTCATCCGGCACAAAGGCACGAATCAGCATGACCAGCGCGATGCCGACCGGCACATTGATCAGGAAAATCCAGTGCCAGCTGAACTGGTCAGTAATCCAGCCGCCCAACGTCGGTCCGATGGCCGGTGCCGCCACCACGGCGATACCGTACATGGCAAAGGCCATGGGCCGCTTCTCGGGCGGGAAGGCATCGGCCAGGATCGCCTGGGACACCGGTTGCAGGGCGCCGCCCGCCATACCCTGAATCGCGCGGAAGGCAATCAGCAGCTCCAGGTTGGGCGCCAGCCCGCAGGCGAGGGAGGCCAGGCTGAAGCCAATGATGCAGGCAATAAAAAAGCGGGTGCGTCCGAAATATTCCGACAGCCAGCCGGAGATGGGGAGCACCACGGCATTGGTGACCAGATAGGAGGTCAGTATCCAGGTAGCCTGGTCGGGGCTGGCCGCCAGGCTGCCGGAGATATTCTGCAGCGACACGTTGGCGATAGAGATGTCCAGCACTTCCATGAAGGCGGCCAGCGCCACCATGGGTGCAATCAGCCACGGATTGATGCTGCGTTTGGCGCGGGGAAGGACGGCTCCCCCGGCGGCTGCCTCAGCCATGCCCGTGCTCCGTTAGTGCGGTTTGCCGCTGTTCAGGTAGACCGTCGGTACGACCGACATCCCCGGCCACAGCTGCATGTCGTCGGGCACCTTGTCGAGCGTAATGCGCACGGGAATCCGCTGCACCACCTTGACGAAGTTGCCGGTGGCATTCTCCGGTGGCAGCAGGCTGAAGCGGGCACCCGTACCCGGCTGGAAGGACTGGACCTGGCCTTCGAGTGTCTGGCCGGGGTAGGCATCGACCTTGATCTTCACCTTGTCGCCGACGTGCATGCCGCCGATATCGGTTTCCTTGTAGTTGGCCGTTACCCAGGGTTTGCCTGCGACTTCGATGACCAGCGTGGTGTCGGGTCCGACCATGCTGCCGACCTTGGTTTCCACTTCGCTGATGTGGCCGTCGACGGGGGCGGTGATCGTCGTCCACTGCAAGTTCAGTTGGGCTTGATCGACGGCGGCGTTGGCTTCCTTGAGGGCGCCCTGCGCCTGCTCGATCGACGCTCCCAGGACTGCCAGCTGTTTGCGATCGGCGTCGACAGTGGCCAAGTTGGCCTTGGCTTCGCCGACCTGACGCTGTGCCACCAGAATGGCGGCCTGCGTGGTGTTGAGGTCTGCGCTGAGGGTGCGCAACTGGGTCTTGGCATCATCGACGGTCTGCGCAGAGACCTGTCTGCGCACGGCCAGTTTCTCGTAGCGGGTCAGGTTGCGTTGCGCCTGCTCTATGCGAGCCTGGGTTGCGACCAGACTGTTCTTCTGTTGGGTGACCTGTGCCTGGGCGACCGCGACACCGGCCTCGGCATCCTGCTGACGGGCTTCCAGGCTGGCTTTGTACGCCTCCAGGTTGGCCTGGGCACGTCTGACTTCTGCTGAGGCGCTGGCAGCCTTGGCCTGGGCGCTTTCCAGGGCAACCTTGAACGGCGCCGGATCGATCTGGAACAGGACGTCGCCGCTATGCACCGCCTGGTTATCCGTGACCTTGACGGCAATCAGGGGGCCGCTGACCTGGGGCTTGAGATAGGTAACATTGCGCTCGATGAACGCATCGTCAGTGCTCTGTTTGCCGGCGCTCAACCACCAGAGGATGATGGCGATCACCGCAATCACTGCGAAACCGATAAAAAGTCGCTTCAGACGTGGAGACATGTCACTTATCCCATCCTGCGGGGCTAATGGCAAAGAAGGCGAATTTTCGATAAGCTAAAAAACTGAACCGTTCAGTTTAGTTTTGCGATTGTACAAGTAAAAAGCGACGGCAGACAAATGTCACTGGACCCCCAGCGTACCGAAAAGATATTACAGGCGGCGGCCTCGGTGTTTTGCGAGGTCGGCTACAGTCGCGCGTCGATGGACCGGATCGCCAGGCAGGCCGATGTCTCCAAGGCCACGCTCTATAACCATTTCCCCGGCAAGTCCGCCCTGTTCCGGACGGCCGTACAACGGGCCAGCGAGGCGCTGGTGGAGAACCTCGATCAGGTCGAGCTGAGCGGTCTCGCGTTACCCGAAGCGCTCGAATGCCTCGGGCGTTGCTATCTGGCCTTTTTGCTGGATGAGAAGCGCCTTGCAGTCATTCGTGCCGTGGTGGCAGAGAGCCAGAATGATCCGGAACTGGGCCGTATCTTTCATGAGGTGGGGCCGACCATCGCGCAGCGAGCGGTTGCCCGCTTGCTGCGGAGGCGTGTCGAGGCCGGTGAACTTTCAGTGCGCAGTGTCGACGAGGCCGCACGGGATTTCCTGGCGCTGTTGCGAGGAGACCTGTTCTGGCGCGCGCTATTGCGGGTTAACGTGCAGGATGTCGATCGGACTCACTACCTGCGTCAGGTTGTGACCCAGTTTCTTGAAGGTTGCCGGCATCCGCATCCCTAGGCTGCCTGAGCGTTCTCGATGCTGCGCTCAGCAACTTCCCCAAGCCGCCCACGCCGGCATAGGTGCCGACGGCGACCAGGTCGTGGGTTCGTTTAACGCTCTCCGAAACGGGCTTTATCAGCGGGACTTCCCGTAGTATCCGAAAGCTTTCCTCCGCGATGGCCAGATGTGCCCGTTCGACGCGCTTTGTCCCCTGGTACAGACCCTGGCCCAGCATTTCCGTCACGCCGAGCCACCATGCCCGTGTCGGTGCCCGGAGGCGTTGCGCGGGCTTTTGGGTGTTTTCGGTTTCTGTCGGTGTCATGACAGCCAGTCCCTGATTTGCAGATAGACATCCGAATGGTGTGCCAGCCGGATATGGCCGACGCCGTGAAATTCGCGGGTACCGGCCAACTGCCAGCCCGGCTCGTTCTGGCCCTGGGCACTGCCGGGCCTGACCAGGGCGTCGCCCAGGACTGTTGTCAGCGGGTGACCTGGCCGGTGGCCGAGAGCGCCGATGCCCGCGAAATGCCGGATGCCTGCCAACAGGGGCAGGCGTTCGTCTGGCCGCTCCGCGATATCGCCATGTGTCAGGTTGCGGATCCCCTGACTGCGCAGGTCAATGAGTTCGCCGATCACCTTGAGGTAATCGCGGGGCATGGCCTGGAGCAGGGCTGCGCTTCCGTGCGCCAGCTTGGCAACGGGCGATCCCTGATGGGGCGAGCCCAGATAAATGCAGTCACTGACCCGGCGGACCCAGGAAGCCCCGTCATGGTCCGCCTGGTGGCAGGCGCTGCGGATCACCAGTCCGCCCATACTGTGGCCGACCAGTACCAGGCGTTCCAGCGGCACCGGCCAATGCCGGATGAGCATTCCGAGGAGATCGTTCAGCCGGCGGCCGTTGTCGGCGATGGCCAGCCCCGTGTTATAGCGCAGGTAAAGGGCAGAGAAATCACGCTCTTCTGCCAGCAGGCTGCCGTAGTCGACGCCGGGTTGGCGGGGATAGCGCCAGATGGTATCCAGCTCGGTCAGGCCGTGTATAAAGAGGGCAAGTTGTGGGCGGGCATCCGGCAGGGCTGTCTGGATCGATGCCCTGTCCGGCAGCAGCGCACCGGTTTGGGTGCGAAGCTGCATGGGAATCGCCAGTGGACTGTGTTGTGCTTCCAGCCAGTCGCCGATGAAGCCGCTGGCGACAGCGGATATCTGGGCCTGCCAGCCGCGAAGATCCTGCTCGGACGTTGTCACGCTGCACACTCCCGCATGAAATCGGTGGACGTTATCAAGGGCTAGTCGTCAGTCTAAGGGCGCGTTACGCCATCCCCATTGGCAGCATCGCGGCATTCGGGTGTCACCCCGATCAATCAATCCCCTCGCCTCTGCCGGCCAGGTGACAGCCGGTGACGATGCTATCCATCAAGATTTCGCAGAGACATATTCGGGGCAACTAGTTCAGGTTGCGACTTTAGGTGGCAGCCTCAGGTGACTACTCTAGGTAGCCAGGTCTGAGGCGTCAGTCGAACCCACTGCGCTGGATCGACGTATCCGTAAGGTTTTTTATAAAGACGACTATCGTTGCTGTTGATCCTGTTGTTTGTTCCTGCCTGCTAATCTTGTTGAACTGTTGTTCATGATTCGGTGGTTAAGACGTGAGAGTACAACACACTACAGTCCGACGCGTATTCTTTTCCCGGCGTACCCTTCCAGCGCTGCTGGGAATACTGATCCTGTCGCTACCCCTGATGGGGGCGGCGGAACAGCGTCTGCAGGTGGGGTATCTGAACTTTCCACCGTACGAATATTCCGATCACGGTCGCCCGCGCGGCCCCTTGATCGATATTCTGCGCAAAGTGGCTGACGAAGCCGGCTTGCGACTGGAGTTTCGTCTGCTGAAACCCCAGCAGCTGTACCGCTATCTTCGGGATGGCACCGTTGATGTCTGGCCCGGCCTGACCGGCGTGCCGGATCTTGAGAATCACATCTATCAGAGCCGCCATACCCTGATGCATCTGCGTTTGTCGGCCGACGCTGTGGCGCCGACGGCACCGGTAGATTCCCTGGACGACCTCAGCGGTCGCCGGCTGATCTATATCGAAGGATATACCTACGGTGGACTCGGGCGCATGTTGCGGCAGCGCGCCAGGCACAACACCATCATCCTCGCGTCGACCCAGCAGGCAGCCTTACAGATGCTGGCCAAGGGGCAAGCGGATTACCTGATCGACTACCAACGCCCGGTGGAGACGGCCCTGCGGAGTATGACGATCACCGGCCTGCGGGCCTCCCCCCTGAGCGAGCGCAATGCCGCCTTTATCGTTTCGCGGAAAATCCCCCACGCCTGGGATCTGATGGAAAAACTTGATCGGGCGTATTCGGCGCTGTTGCAGAAAGGGGTCATTAAACCGGAGAATCAGTGACCTTCGGCTGTTTTAAGGACCGCGAACCCATTGTGACTGCGGGCAACCCTTTTTCCCGTTTTGGGCGACGTCTTGCGCTGCTCGTCATCTGTCTGTCGTTCGGCGGCTGCGCGATCCAACAGCAAAGCCGTCAGGCGTCGTTCGACGGTGCTTATGTCGGTGGCGATTATCAGCAGGCCGCGAAGCTGGCGTCAGGCTATGGCGGCAATAATACCGCCAAGGGCGAGAGTGGGAGCCTGCTGTGGTCGTTGCAACAGGCGACGGCGCTGCAGAATGCCGGTGACTATGCCGGCAGCATCCGCCAGTTCGATGCGACAGAGGCCTGGTTCAAGCGGTTCGACCTGGAAGCGGACTATCAGCAGTGGCTTAATCAGGTCGGTGCGGTACTGAGCAACGATGCGGCCCTGGATTATCGGGGCACCGTTTACGACGCCATTATGGTGAATACCTATAAGGCCCTGGACTTCCTGGCCTTGGGCAACGACGACGATGCCCGGGTTGAGCTGAACCGCGCCCGCGATCGGCAGCGCCGTGCGGGGGATTTCTTTGCCAAGGAAATCCAGGCGGAGCAGTCCGCCCTCTACGACAAGGAAAACAGCACCGAAAACGTGGACGTCGGCGGCGCGGTGCTGCGTGCCCAGCAACTGGTGGCCAACCAGGACAACTACCTGGATGCCTGGCGGCTCTATCCCGATTTCATCAACCCCTTCGCAACCTGGCTGGACGGTCTCTTCCTGATGACGGTGGGCCCGGCTCCGGGCGACCTCAACCAGGCGGCGGATGCGCTCAAGGCGACGGCGGGAATGGTGCCGAAAAATGCGGTGGTGCGGCAGGATCATGACTGGGCCGAGCAACTGGCCAGCGGCACCCTGAGCCGTTCCCAGTTGCCGGATACGGTTTGGGTGCTGTTCGAAAATGGGCTGGGGCCGGTCAAGCGGCAGGTGCAGGTGGGGCTGCCCATAGTCATTGGTGACCGGCACGGCTATACCGCCTGGGCGGGGTTCGCCTATCCCAAGCTGGTCTATCGCCGGAAGGCTGCTCAGGCGTTACGGGTTTCCCTGGGCGCGGATGACTGGCAGGACACCACGGTGTTATCGAATATGGACGCCGTGGTCAGCACCGAATTTGCCAAGCGCCTGCCCGGCGTGGTGACGCGGGCGGTGATATCGTCGATTACGAAGGCGGTGTTGGAATATCAACTGAGTCGCAAGGCCGGACCCTTGGCTGGGCTGCTCGGATTCGCCTATCAGGTCACCACCTTGGGTGCGGATACACGTATATGGAGCAGCTTGCCAAAGAGCATCGAGCTGGCCAAACTGGAGCGCAATGGCGCCAACCGGCTGCAACTGAGCTGGAGCGGTGGCCCACCCACCACGGTGCAACTGCCTGCCAGTCATTTTGTCCTGGTGTGGGTCCGGTTGCCGGAAGCGGCAGCAAAGCCCGCGATTACGGTGATTCCGCTAGGGTCACATTGAGCCGATGTTACGAAGGAGAGACTGTATGGCGAAGGTATTTCGTCGCACCCGTTGGCTACTGATCATTGCCGCGGCCTTGACCCTGGGGGCCTGTGCCACGCTTCCGCCGCCCAGTATCCAGCTGGACCCCTCGCTGAACGGATACGTGACCATCAAGAGCATACACAAGTCGGTCAGCCCGTCGGGACTCCTGCAAGTGGAAGTCACCGGCAAGAACACCAGCGATCAGCCGCTTTACATGTACTACCAGTTCGACTGGCTGGACAAGAACGGCCAGGCCGTACCTTCCCTGCTGGCCGCCAAGACACGGGTAACGGCGGATCGCAATCGCTGGTTCACCATCCGTGGCGTGGCGCCCTCACCGGCCGTGACCGATTTCAGACTTTACCTGGATGAGAGAGACAAACCATGAAACGCTTTGCTGTCGTTACCTTTCTGGGCCTGCTGATGCTGGCGGGTTGTGCCCAGCGTAATGTCATCGTCGATCAGGCTACCGACCAGGGCGAAACACCGCTGGCCTTGGATTACCGCGATTTCGAACATGCGGCGATGAGCGCGGTGCAGTCGATGCTCAGTTCCGGCACACTCGACAAGCCGGGCGGCGGCCGTTATGTCATGGCGATTTCCCGAGTGACCAACGACACCATGCAGCGGATCGACACCGATCAGCTGATCAAGAAAATCCGCATTGCGCTGTTGCAGAGCGGCAAGGTCGTAACCACTTCAGCCATCTCTGCGAACGGCTCGACGGATGCCATGATCAATCAGGTGCGCAAGGAACGGGTGTCTCCGGAGTTCAAGTCGAGCACCAAGATCGGGGAAGGGCAATTGATCACACCGGACCTCAGCCTGTCGGGCAAGATTATCCAACGCAATATGCGGGAGAACAGCAGCACCCAGCAGGTGGAGTACTACTTCCAGCTGACGCTGACCAACCTGCGCAATGGTCTGGCGATCTGGGAAGGCGAGACGCCCATCATCAAGCGGGGCTCTACCGACTCGGTTGCCTGGTAATCGCTACAGGAGACGACGTTGCGGCGCCGTCTCCTTTCCTATCCCCGTCTGCTGTCGTTTCCAGTCGTATATCTCCATACCAGGCTGTCGCCGTCCCGCCCGTATTGTCGCTGTCGCTCATGATGGCGATGCCCGTGATGGCTGGCGGCGGGTAGCCGAAGGCCTTCTCGTAATCCGCCACCAGGTCCCTCGTCTCACTGACCCAATGGCCGGCGAGCCGGTCGCCGGACTCCACGGCGATCATCTGCGTCTGGGCCGTGTAGGCGTTGGCGATGAGGTCACCCTTGGGAAGTCGGTTGGCCCAGATATAGTTCAATGCCGAGCCGGGCAGGGTGCCACCGTAGAGCAAGGTCGCGGTTTTGCGTTTGAGCTTTTGCCAGAAGGTCGCCCGTTGCGGTTGATAGGCGAAGGTGACATAGATCCGAGCCGGATAGTCGTCGCCGTCGCGATGTCGGGCATCGCCCCTGGCAAAGGTGTTGCTGATTTTCCAGCGCCAGTGAATCAGGACGTGCCTGCCGGGCTCCAGGCGAAGGGGGTAAATCAGGCCGGAAGCGCTGTCCTGCGTATGGGCCTCCACGACCTGTTGGCCATGATCCGTCACGAGGCGGTATGTCGTGTGACGGTCGATATGCGGGAAATGCAGCGGTTGCCAACCGCTGCCGTTCAACGTCGTGAGCTGCGAAAAGGAAGTGGGCCGATTCTCTGCGGCCCAGGCCGACACAACGACGCACAGAAACAGTGCGCCGGCTAGCCAGCGCCGACGATATCGGCTGTCGGCAGGAGGGGGCATCTGCCTCTCGGTAGAGGGCTCGCTCACAACGGCGGTGTTTCCGGCAGCGCCGCGCCGCGCTGCCGATCGAAGGCACCGCCGAATAACTTGACCGCCGCCAGCAGCACCCCGCGCGTAATCGGGTGGTAGCGCTTGGCGCGCGAAAATCGCGACAGCAGCCAAAACTGTGGCCAGAAATACAGGTTGTGGCGCAACCGGTATCCCTGTAGCGCCCGAGCCAGTGCGGTGCCTGCAACGGGTGCTTCGGTGGGGTGACGATGGAGGGCCCGATGGGTGCTGTTGACCAACTGTGTGGCTGAGATCATTGCCCAGCTGCAACCGATCCCTGCCAGCGGATCGATCGCCAATGCCGCGTCGCCCACCAGGGCCAGGCCGGGCAGGGTGGGGCGCCGATATACCGAAGGGGCTTTACGCATACCCATCAATTCGCCGACCCGTTCGCCCTCGCCTAGGGGTGGCCCATTGTCCAGATCCGCAACGAACTGCTGATACCGGGCTTCGGCCTGCCCCTGCCATTCGTGGAACTGTTTCTCCGGAACATAACAACTGACCAGGGTCAGGTCGTTGTTTTGGGGAAATGCGGCAACGTAGGCCTGCCCTTCACCGACCAGCCAGACCTGGGTGTTGTTGTCCGGATAGCGCGGTAGGTGGCGGTAGTAGGCGTAATAACTGAAGCGTTCGTTCGCCTGGGTCACGGTGGGCACGCCAGCCAGTTTGGCGATGCTCGAATGACGGCCGTCGGCCGCCACGGTCAGCGTTGCGTGGATGTCCTGCGGTTCGGCCTCGTCGTCCTGCATGGTGAAGCCGATGACTTCCTGCTTCTCGGTCAACAATTGGGTGACCTTGTAGCCCGCATACAGATCAATCATCGGGTGCCTTGCCGCGCGCTCGCGCAGTAATGGGTCCAGCAGCGCCCGGCGGATGTTGATGCCGCGCGCAGTGCCGGGGTGAGGGACGTTGAAGGCCCCCCAACGGGTACGCAGCCGCATGGTGGAATGCACTCCCCCCGTCTCCAGCACCTCGCGGTATAGACCGAGTTTTTTCAGCACCGGTACCGCCGAGGGTTGAAGAAAGTGTGTGCAAAGGCGCTTGTACGCCCCCCTCTCCCGCTGCTTTTCAATGAGTGCCACCCGCAGCCCTTTCTGTGCGTAGAGCAGGGCTGTCGTCGATCCGGCAATACCCGCACCGACAATGGCAACGTCGTAGGGTGTTGTGACTTTCATGATGGGGTCCCGAGTAGCTCTTTGATATCGGTTATTAGGGGTTATTTGGGATATCTGTTCTCAGTCTACTTGCTGTGACCAGAACAAAATGGAAACGGTATCGCAGTCTGCCGAATCCGGCGCCGCGTCAATGTGGGCATGCTGCTCTGTCTGGTGACAGTCCTTTGGCCAAAAAATTCCTCAGTCACACACTGCCCTATGTGTCTCGTCGGTTTCTCTCCGTCTGGCGCGCGCCGCACTAAAACGGGAACCGGCACGCTCGCATTGCACAAAAGCGGGGCGTCGTCTGATGTGTTTTGTAGCGTGGGTATTCAGTATGGATTGTCCATTTTTGCATTTTAAAAACAATGTATTAGGTAAATTTGGCGGCATTGGCTTGATAGTTGCTTTTGCCGAAGTTGAAGGGCGGAATGCCCCATAACTAGAAACCAATAGATGACCCGGAGACGATACATGCGCATGCAAAAGAACCTGCTTTCTCTGGCTGTGGCTTCCAGCCTTTGTGCCATGAGTTACTCAGTCAGTGCAGCTGATCTCAAGCCGACGCTATATGGCGACTTGGCGCTGGCGGCGACCTACACCACGAAATCAACGTCCAGCGGTAATGCCAGCGCCTCGTTAAGTGACAACCTGTCGCTGCTCGGTGTTAAAGGGGACGCCGCGGTGCTTGGCGATGCAAAATTCTTCTACGACTTTAATGCCGCCTTTGATATGACCGCGGGTGGTAGCAAGCCGTCCACTCACCTGGGCATGATCGGTGTCGACAGTCCCTACGGTACGGTTTCCGCAGGTCGCGATCACGGTTTGTATAATGATCTGGTCGATGGCAGCATCTACCAGACCAACTGGTTCTTTGCGCCGGGTATGTCCGCGCAGTACGTGGATAAGGCGATCAAATACGTTTCGCCCAGTCTGGGCGGTCTGAAGGTCGGTGTACAGGCTTTTGATATCGGCAAGGACAGCACGACCGGCAAGACGCACAACAACTATGTTGCCGCAGTTAACTACGCTGTGGACGGCTTGACGCTGGGGGCCGGTTACACGAGCTATGCCGATTACTCGGACAACGGTAAGTTTACGGCGGCTTCCGATCAGAACCAGTTTGCTGAGGCTACGAACACCTACTCGGGTGAAGTACTCAAGCATAAGGCGGGTGTGAGCGTGGGCTACACCATGGGCAAAATGGGCCTTGTGTTGGCCGACACCATGTTTAAACCGGCTGATACCGGCGCACAGAACACGAAGAGCATCAATACCGTTATGGTGACCGGCTCCTACGCCGTCACCGAGATGGTTAGCCTGGTGGCGAACGTCTCCAGCACCAGCCAAAGTGACGATGGCGTCAATGGCAAGAAGGAAGGGAACATTGTCACGTTGATGGCGTCTTACGTGCCTGCCGATAATCTGTATTTCTCGGTTGAACTGCAAAACGCCAGCAAGAAGGCTAACGCAAGCGGGCTCACTGGCACCCTGTCCAGCGGCGGTGACAAGAGCACCACGGGCGTTGCCCTGGGTGCGACCTATAACTTCTGATGAGATGTCTGTCTTCCAGGGGCGTTCAGGAACGCCCCTGACTAACAAGAGCTATCGCGGTATCGATCCGGATTTATGTCGTCATGGTTAGGCGGTGAGCAGTGCTTCTTGGGGTAAAGGCCTTGATATCGATGTCCTTGAACTCTCTGCCACCACCGGGCTGTTCCTCAGGTATAGACCTCGGTGCAGCCATGCCAGTCTAGGCTGGCCGTCGGGCGTTGGGGCCTCCGGCGGCTGGTCATTTTATTCCCTTTCGTCTTCCCATCAGGCACCAATGCGGTTCCCTTGATGCCGGTCAAGAGTGCTCCTTCCCGCTCGCGCTAACGTGATTTTCTGGGGCCGTGCCATGCCTTCCAAGAGGCCGGTGCACGGTAATGCGTAAGCGTGGGGGAATGGATCATGTCGAGCAAAGCGGGTGTATGGATCGATCATCGTAAAGCGGTGGTGGTGACGCTGGGCGAGGACAAGGAAACGGTTCAGACGCTCCTGTCCGAGGCTGAAAAGCCGTCGCGGTCGTCAGGAGGATCACATCAGGCTGAACCGTTCGGGCATCAGGACGTGGTGGCAGGGGATCGACGCGATCACGTCTATCGTCAGCAGTTGGAACGATTTTACGCGCAAGTGGCGGACTGCCTGAAAACGGCGGATGCCTATTATATTTTTGGCGCTGGCGAAGCCCACAAGGAATTTCACCATTACCTGCGGGATCAGGCGAAACTGGGGGATCGAGTCCGGGAGGTGTCGGCGGCCGATAAGTTGAGCGACCAGGACATCGTTGCCGAGGTGCGCCGGTATTTTCACCGGTCGTGACGAACCCTGAACTGGCTGATTTGGGGCCGTGCGGGCGGGTTTAGGCGGCCCGCCGGTGCTCTGCGCCGGGGAGATTTAATCTGACAAATTTGTTGCAAGCTGCTATAAAACGAAGCGGCAACTGTTTGTTTAGAGAGAAGCTTTCCGTCTGTCGGTGACGATCGCTCCAGCTCAACAAAGGGACGGAGACAAAACAGGAAAGTTTCGGCCTTGTCATGGTGAAATGACAGGGCTTTTTGTTTTTACTAAAATTTATTTATTATTCAAAGGTTAGGAATTATTGCATGCGTCTGCCACAGAGCTATTTGCATCGATTGCGACGCCGACATCTTGCCACACTTGTCGGCGTCGTCGTTTTGGTGACAGCGGTCGTGGAATTCTACTCTTCCAAGCCGCAGGCGATGCCTGTTTCCCATACTATCGTCCTCGCGCCCTCCCAGGCACCCGTCGCGTCGCAAGTGGCGCTGACGTCAAAGCCGGCGACCGACACTGCTACCTCGGGCCAGCAGACCGCGTCTCAGGAACCGCAGGATTTCGATTTCCAAACCGACGACGAGCTGCCGCTTCCTAAGCCGACCGGTGCCCACAACACGGCGCCGACGCTCGATTGGAGCAGCTACACCGTTCAGGGCGGGGACAGTTTTTCCGCCATCCTCAGCAGCTGGTCCCAGCCTTACACCGTCGCTCAAGAAATCCTGAAGGCCGCGCCCTCTGCGGATCTGGTGGAAAAACTGAATCCGGGTGACGAACTGGATTACAAGATCGATGGCAGTGGTGATCTCGTGGCTTTGCGTATTCGTGACGGCCTGAGGGTGAACTACATCTTCACGCGCCAGACCGATGGGCAGTATCACTACGAGAAGATTGAAAAACCGGTTGAACGCTATCAGGAATATTTTGCCGGTACAGTGGATGGCACCCTGGGCGCTTCGGCCCGCAAAGCCGGCCTTGGGTCCAAGGTTATTGCGCAGTGCATCCATATTCTCGGTAACCGCATTGATTTTGCCCGTGACGTTCGTAAGGGCGATACCTTTACGGTGGTTGTCGAGCGTGATTGGCTGGGCGACACGCCGACACAGGATGTGCGCATCCTTTTGGTCGAATATCACGGTAAGCGGAAGCAGGTCGTCGCCATGCGCGCTGACGACGGGCACTACTACACGCCCACAGGCAACAGCCTGGAGCTGGCGTTCATGCGCTATCCCTTCTATCACCATTACCGTTTGACCTCGCCCTTCAACCTGCATCGCCTGAACCCTGTCACGCACCGGTATGCGCCTCATTACGGGACGGATTTCGGGATGCCGGTCGGCTCCCATATCTATGCGCCGGCGGACGGTGTCGTCGTTAAAACCGGGCACCAGCGGTATGCCGGTAACTATGTGGCCGTGCAGCATGGGCGCTACTTTATGACCCGCTACTTCCACCTCTCCAAAATCCTGGTACACCGGGGCGAAAAGGTGAAAATGGGACAGATCCTGGCGCTGTCGGGCAATACCGGACGTACCACCGGCCCACACCTGCATTACGAATTGCTCTATCAGGGACATCCGGTCAACGCCATGACCGCCTCCCTGCCGCGCCACCGCCAGCTCCGGGGAACCGCCCTGGCCAAGTTCGAAGCCAATGCCAAGGTCCTGCTGGCCGAGGCGCACCAGAACTCCACACAGTTGCTGGCATCAAACAGTCACGGTTATATCCGTCAGCGAATCCAGTAAACTGGTGTGACCCCCTGAGGCGATGCAGAGACATCGCCTCAGTCTCCAGCCTTGTCCCCATCGGCGTTTGAAGCCACATCCGGCGGCTAAGGGGCGTGCGATCTCATTAGCCGTCGTCCACTGCAACGGGAGGGAATCACATGTCTTGGCTATTTCCAGCGTTTAACACCCTACGCGGGTACCGGTTGCCGGCTGCTCTCACGGCCCTGCTGCTTCTGGGCGGTTGTGCCACGGTAGGGCACGATTTCCCCGTCAGTGAGGTAACGCAGATTCATCTGGGCCAGACCACCCAGGCGCAGATCCGCCAGATGTTCGGTAACCCCTGGCGTGTCGGCGTTGAGAATGGCAAGCGCACCTGGACCTACGGCCTATATCATTATTCGGCGTTTGGTCAGCCCTCCACCAAGGATCTGGTCGTACGTTTCAACGACCACAACATCGTCGCGTATTACTCGTTCAACACGACCGCTCACACGGCTGACGGTCGCCCGCAGGAATAGCGTTACCGGGCGCCGTCGTCCGCTGTTCACCGTTTCCCGGTGGCGAGGCATCGGCTGCCGCGCCACCGCCATGCCTTTGGGTCCAGAAAACCAACGCTACGAGGAGGGCGGGTCATGCCTGTTGCCATCGATTGTAAGAACGCGCGCACTGCTGTCCTGGTTATGGACTATCAGAACGGCATTTTGGCGAGCTACCCCGAGCCAGAGCGGGCGCGGTTGCTAAACGACGCCCAGCCGCTGCTGGGCGCTGCCCGCCAGGCTGGTCTGCCGGTTATCTATATCCGGGTCGCCTTTCGACCAGGCTATCCGGAGGTTAGCGACCGCAATAAGCTGTTCAGCGGTATCCGCAGCGCCGGTGCGCTGCAGGAGGGGACCGACTCCGCCGAGTTGTGTGAGGCAGTTGCACCCAAAACCGGGGATGTGGTGATCACCAAGCGCCGGGTCGGGGCCTTTTCCACGACTGACCTCAAAGCCGTATTGGATGCCCGGGACATTGACCAGTTGATCCTGTTCGGCGTTTCCACCAGTGGCGTTGTCCTGTCCACGGTACGCTGGGCGGCGGATGCGGATTACAAAATGATTGTGGTGCCCGACCTGTGCCTGGATCGCGATGAGGAGGTGCATCGGGTGCTGGTTGAGCGCGTGTTCCCGCGGCAGGCGGAGGTGGTGTCCCGGGACGCGGTGCTGGACGCCTTGCGTTGATCGCTTGAACTTGGGTGCTAAACGGCTATATAGTGCTCCTGTCTCTGGTATGGCACGATATGTAGTGTTTTTGATTGATCGACACGACGCGTGCCATGTCAACAGGGAATCCGGTGAGAATCCGGAACTGACGCGCAGCGGTATTGGGGAACGAAACCGGCATGGACACTGAAGCTTAACGCTTCGGGAAGTCGCCGGGAGTAGGCGGAACGAATTGCCCCTGAGTCCGAAGACCTGCCAGGGACGTGTCCTTTCCATTGGGGAAGCGACACGACTGCGCCTTCGCGTTTGAGGCGGACAGCGAATCAGGCCGGTCTGCCCTTCGTTTTCCTGCCTGTCCAGCTGTTCCTGAACGTGAAGGATTTCAACGCGTTCAGGAGAGAGTCATGTCCGTATCCGCAACCCTATCCGAAGCCGGTCCATCCGACGGTGCTGCTTCCGATCCCTTTCCGTCTCTGCGCGTTATCAAGCGCAATGGACAACTTGCCGCTTTCGATGCGGGCAAGATCCGCGATGCCATGCAGCGGGCCTTTCTCGCCGTTGAAGGGGGGGCAGGAGCCGAATCTTCCCGTATCCAGGCTCAGGTCCGACAATTGACGGCCAATATCGTCGACGCTTTCCTGCGGCGTTTGCCGGCCAACAGCACGGTACATATCGAGTCGATCCAGGATCAGGTGGAATTGGCGCTGATGCGCGCCGGCGCCCATCGCGTCGCTCGTGCTTATGTGCTCTATCGTGAAGACCATGCCCGGCGGCGGGCCGAGCGCGATCCCCGCGAAGCCCATCCGAGCCTGACCGTCACCCTGGCCAACGGCAAGCGCCATCCGTTGGATCTGGGACGTCTGCGCACGCTCATTGCCGAGGCCTGCGAAGGTCTTCACGATGTGGACGGTCCCGGTCTCCTTGAGGAGACCCTGCGCAACCTCTATGACGGCATGCCGGAATCGGATGTCAGTACCGCCCTGGTGATTACCGCCCGCGCCCGTATCGAGAAGGCGCCGGATTATGGCCAGGTGACCGCCCGCCTCCTGCTCGATAGCCTGCGTGGCGAAGCGCTGCGGTGTCTGGGACTGGGGTTTCAGGCGACGGCCTGTGAGATGGCGATGCTCTACCCCCAGGCCCTCGCTGCCGCCGTCCGGTTCGGCTGCGAAAAGGACCTGCTCGATCCGCGGCTGGAGGCCTTCGACCTGGAACGTCTCGGACGGGCGTTGCGCCCGGAACGGGATGGCCAGTTCGCCTTCCTGGGACTGCAAACCCTTTACGACCGCTACTTCCTGCACCACGAAGGCCTGCGTTTCGAACTGCCTCAGGTCTTCTTCATGCGTGTGGCCATGGGGCTGGCGCTGAATGAACCTGAGCGGGAAGACCGGGCCATCGCCTTCTACGAGCTGCTCTCATCCTTCGACTATATGGCATCGACGCCGACCCTGTTCAACAGCGGCACAACCCACTCCCAGTTGTCGTCCTGCTACCTGACCACCGTGCCCGACGATCTGGGCGGCATCTACGGCGCGTTGCGCGACAACGCCCTGTTGTCCAAGTGGGCAGGCGGCCTGGGTAACGACTGGACCCCGGTGCGCTCCCTGGGCGCGGCCATCAAGGGAACCAACGGCAAGTCCCAGGGCGTGGTGCCCTTCCTCAAGGTGGTCAACGACACGGCCGTGGCGGTCAATCAGGGTGGCAAGCGTAAGGGCGCGGTCTGTGCCTATCTGGAAACCTGGCACCTGGATATCGAGGAGTTCCTCGAGCTGCGCAAGAATACCGGCGACGATCGGCGCCGCACCCACGACATGAATACGGCGCACTGGATTCCGGACCTGTTTATGGAGCGGGTGTTCGATGACGGCAACTGGACGCTGTTTTCGCCCAGCGATGTGAGCGACCTGCACGATCTCTATGGCACTGCTTTCCGTACCCGTTACGAGCACTATGAAGCCCAGGCCGACAGTGGCGCCATCAAGCTGTACAAGCGCGTCAAGGCAGGTGATCTCTGGCGGCGCATGCTGTCCATGCTGTTCGAGACCGGCCATCCCTGGCTGACCTTCAAGGACCCCTGCAACCTGCGATCGCCCCAGCAGCATGTCGGTGTCGTGCATTCCTCCAATCTCTGTACCGAGATCACCCTCAATACCAGCGTCGACGAGATCGCGGTCTGTAACCTGGGGTCGGTGAATCTGGCGAACCACCTGCACAACGGTGCCCTGGACACCGAGCATCTCGCCCGCACGGTGAGCCTGGCGGTGCGGATGCTGGATAACGTCATCGACATCAACTTCTATGCGGTACCCCAGGCGCGCAATGCCAATCTGCGGCACCGACCGGTGGGGCTCGGTCTGATGGGCTTCCAGGACGCCCTGCAGGCCTTGGGTATGGCCTATGCCAGCCCGCAGGCGGTCGACTTCGCCGACAGTGTGATGGAGCAGATCAGCTACCATGCGATCCGCGCGTCCGCGTTGCTGGCCAGGGAGCGTGGCGCCTATGAAAGCTACGCCGGTTCTCTCTGGGATCAGGGCGTCCTGCCCATCGATTCCATCCGCCTGCTACAGGAGGCCCGCCCGGAGGGTTATCTGGAACTGGATACCTCGGCGAAACTGGATTGGCTGCCGGTCCGGGAGCTGGTGCGTGAACATGGTATGCGTAACTCCAATGTCATGGCGATCGCGCCGACGGCCACCATCGCCAATATCGTCGGCGTATCGGCCTCCATCGAACCGACCTTCCGCAACCTGTATGTGAAATCCAACCTTTCCGGCGAGTTCACGGTCATCAACCCGCTGCTGGTCGATGCCCTCAAGGCCCGGGGCCTCTGGGATGAGGTCATGGTCAACGACCTCAAGTATCACAACGGCAGCGTTCAGCCCATCGCCCGTATCCCGGACGACCTCAAGGCGCTGTTTGCGACGGCCTTCGAGATCGAGCCGCGCTGGTTGGTGGAAGCTGCCGCCCGGCGCCAGAAGTGGCTGGATCAGGCGCAGTCCCTGAACCTTTACATCGCCGAGCCGGATGGCCGCAAGCTGGACGTCACCTACCGCATGGCCTGGCTGCGTGGCCTCAAGACGACCTATTACCTGCGCAGTCAGGGCGCCACCACGGCTGAGAAATCGACGTTACACGATGGCGCGCTGAATGCGGTGAAGGCCACACCCGAGCCGGAGCTGAAGCTGTGCGCATTGGACGATCCCGGTTGTGAAGCCTGCCAGTAACTGGATACAGAGAGGATTTTGTCATGTCACTACTTTCCTGGAACGAGTATTCCGAAGAAACGGCGGGTGTTGCGGCGGCGATACCCGCGCCTGAGATGGAGCCCAAACCGGTTACCGAGAAGGCACCGGCCAGTCATGAGTCGTTACTGGACGCCGCCCGCGCTTCGTTGCGACAGCTCGAGGTGGCGCCCGGCCTGGAAGAACTGGACATGAACGCCGGGCGGGTACAGGTCGACGACAAGCGGATGATCAACTGCCGTGCCGACCTCAATCAGCTGGTGCCCTTCAAGTACGACTGGGCCTGGCAGAAGTACCTGGATGCCTGTGCCAACCATTGGATGCCGCAGGAAGTGAATATGGCCGCCGACGTGGCGCTCTGGCGTTCGCCGGATGGGTTGAGCGAGGACGAGCGGCGTATCGTCAAGCGCAGCCTGGGATTTTTCTCCTCGGCGGATTCCCTGGTGGCGAATAACCTGGTGCTGGCCATCTATCGCCTGATCACCAATCCCGAGTGCCGCCAGTACCTGTTGCGCCAAGCCTTCGAGGAGGCCATTCATACCCATGCCTACCAGTATTGTGTGGAGTCCCTGGGGATGGACGAGGGGGAAATCTTCAACATGTACCGTGAAGTTCCCTCGGTGGCGCGTAAGGCGGCCTGGGGGTTGAAATATACCCAGTCGCTGGGCAGCCCGAACTTCCAGACCGGTACCCTGGAAGCCGACCAGGAGCTACTGCGCAACCTGATCGCCTTCTACTGTGTACTGGAAGGGATTTTCTTCTACTGTGGTTTTGCCCAGATCCTCTCCATGGGACGGCGCAACAAGATGACCGGGGTGTCCGAGCAGTTCCAGTACATCCTGCGTGACGAATCCATGCACCTGAATTTCGGGATCGATGTGATCAACCAGATCAAGCAGGAAAACCCCCAGCTCTGGACGCTGGATTTCCAGGCTGAGGCGACCCGGATGCTGCTGGAGGGGACTGAGCTGGAGATCGCCTATGCGCGGGATACGATGCCTCAGGGGGTATTGGGCATGAACGCGGAGATGATGACTCAGTACCTTCACTACATCGGCAATCGTCGCCTGAACCAGATCGGTTTGCCGTCGCAGTTCAAGGGCGCGGAAAACCCCTTCCCCTGGATGGCGGAAATCATGGACCTGAAGAAGGAGAAGAACTTCTTCGAGACGCGGGTGATCGATTACCAGACCGGCGGTTCGTTGCGCTGGTAAGGTCCTGCGCTGGAAAATCAGCCGGTCGAACGGGGACATGCCGTCGACCGGCTTGCCTGCCGGTAGCGTCATGGTAGGCTGGCAGCACCGATTTGAACCCTTTCAGGCGAAACCATGACTCCAACCCTGCGCGAGGCCGCCCCCGATGACGCGGCGGCGATCTGCGAGCTGTATAACCCCTATGTTCTCAATACGGCGATCACCTTCGAAGTGGAGCCTGTGACGCCGGAGGAGATGGCCCAACGGATTGCCTCCGTCACAACGACGCTGCCCTGGCTGGTCTGCTATGAGGGCCGGCAATTGCTGGGATATGCCTATGCGACGCCCTGGCGTCCGCGTGCCGCCTACCGCCATTCCGTCGAAAGCAGTATCTATCTGGCCGAGGGGGCGTCGGGGCGCGGTTTGGGGACGCGACTGTATGGCGCGCTTTTCGATGCACTGCGCCAGCGGCCCGTCCATGCGGTATTCGGTGGTATCACCTTACCGAACGCGGGCAGTGTGGCCCTTCACGAAAAAATGGGGTTTCGCAAAGTCGGCCACCTGCAGGAAGTGGGCTGGAAGTTCGATCGTTGGATCGACGTCGGATACTGGCAACTGTTGCTCTGATCCGTCCGGTAGCGGGCCCTAAGAACCGCTGATACGGAAGCTGCCGACCAGCTCGGTCAGTGTCTCCATTTGCCGCCGGATGTCGCCAGCGGTTGAGACGGTCGTACGGGCGACTTCCGTGGTCTGTTCCGCCGCATGCGTGATGCTGTTGATGTTGCGATCGATTTCATCGGCGACGCTGGCCTGTTCCTCGGCAGCCGTGGCAATCTGGGTGTTCATGTCCGTGATCTGCTCGGCGGTGGAAACGATGCGGCCCAGCGCTTCCCCGGCACGTTGCGTCTGCTCGACGCAGGCGCCGCTCATGCCCTGACCCCTGCTCATGGCCTCCACGGCGCGTGAAGATTGCGTCTGCAGGCGCTCAATGATGTCCTGGATGGCCTGGGTCGACTCCTGTGTGCGCCGTGCCAGGGTGCGAACTTCACCGGCGACCACCGCGAAACCGCGTCCGTGATCTCCGGCACGGGCGGCCTCGATGGCGGCATTGAGGGCGAGCAGGTTGGTCTGCTCGGAGATATCGTTGATCACCTTGAGAACCTGGCCGATATCCTTGCTGTCGTTTTCCAACTGGCGAATCGTCTCGTCGGCGGCTCGGACCTGTTCCGCCAGGGCGCGGATGCTTTTGATGGTTTCATCGACGACCGACTGGCCGCTGCGGGCTTCCGTCGCCGCGTTGTCGGCCTGAGTGGCGGCTTCGGCGGTATTGCGGGCAACCTCCTGAACGGTGGCGGACATCTGGTTCATGGCGGTGGCCACCTGGTGGGTGGCATCCTGTTGCTCCTGCACGCCGCGTTCCGTTTGTTCTGACGCGCTGGCGACCTGATCCGTGCCGGAGGCCACTTCCGTCGCCGCCTTTCTGACCGCTGCGATGATGCCTTCGAAGCGTTCCAGCATGGCATTGAACGCCTGTCCGAGCCGGCTGATCTCGTCACTCCCTTCTGCCTGCAGGCGCAGGCTGAGATCCCGTTCCGACTCGACGGCGGCGATACCCCTTTCGGCATGGCCCACGCGGCCGGAGATGCGGACCGTGACCAGGATGGTCAACAGGGCCAGGATGACACCGACGCCGATTTCGCTGGCGACCAGGACGAACAGGCGGGTGTTGGTTCTGCTGGAGCTTTGCGCATCGAATTGGGCCGAGGCCTGGGCGGCCTGATTGAGGGTATCGAGCAGACCGATGGCCTTATCGGAACGCTGCACCCAGACATCCTTTTCTACCGGATAGTTCCCGGAACCTGCGCCATCCAGCATGCTGTCGCTCAGCTTCCTGTAGCTGCCCATAACCACGGTCTGTACGGCTTTCCAGGCGGAGTCGAACTGGCTGGCCAGTTGCGTGTTGCTCGACGAGTTCAGCAGGGCTGGTCCCAGGTGCCCAATGGTGTCCAGTTGCCGGGCAATATCGTCCGCGTACTGGGCGACCTTGGACTTTTCATCACTCTCCAGCGGCAGGTGTTGGGCGGCGGCGTTGGCCAGGATATCCCGGCTCCGCTCGGTATATTCCGTGGCGAGCCAGATGGATTGCTGCAACTGGGTATTGTTGTAGATGACGCGCTGTCGGTAGTTGGTGGGGGAGAAGGCGGCTGTACGGAGGTTTGACGTCGTCGTAATCAGGTTTGTGATGGTCCCTTTCCAGTCCCAGGGCTTTTCCCTGACCTTGCCCGGTGCCGACTGGTTGACCCTGTCGCGCGCGGCGTTAAGGGTTTTCAGGTCTTGTAATATGCGGTCATGGGCTGCATCGAGATAGTCGTTTTGGGGGAGGTCTGTAACCAGCGCGAGCGCTTTCTGCAGCGCTTCATCCCCAGCTTGGCGTTGCTGTTTGACCCTGGCCAGCAGGGACGGATTGGCCTGACCGGCCATGATGCCCCAGAGGTAGCTTTCGGTGAGGCCCCGCTCGCTGGCTTCGGCTCTGGCCGCAGCCAGCGCCCATCGCGTGAGTTGGTTGGCGGTTTCCAGCTCGGAGGCCTGATTCATCTGCGGCAGCAGAACGCGGAAAACCAGCAGTGTCAGTGAGCCGACCAGCATCAGTGATATCACCAAGACCGGGGCGATCAGCTTTACACGAATGGAAAGCCGTTCGAACAGCAACATGATGTATGCCCCCTACATAGGTGTTGCCACTGTGTTGGTGGTTCGTTGTGTCAGCAGTGGTCATTTTTAACAGGTCTGACATTCAGCGTAGGGTATTCGGTGTGGTAGCGGTATAACAGTAAGGTCTAAGGACTTGATCAATGTGATCTATCGCGTCTCGGCCGGGAGTGATATGCGGGGAATGACGTCCGCCGCAGGACGCGGCGGACCGGGCCGGGCGATTAACGCAGGCCGAGATGGGCGGCATCCTTTTCGATGGCGTCTTTCAGGCTGGCCAGGAATCCGGCGCGGGCCTTGAGCTTGGTTTGATGATGGGCCTTCATATCCAGTTCGACCAGCCGGGCAGCCTCGGCATGGGCACTGTCGAGCAGGGCGTCGGCCGGCGCCAGGCGGTCGAGGAAGCCAGCGCTGACAGCCGCCTGCGGATCGAACATTTCGGCATTGATCACCGCGCGCTGGAAGGCGGCTGGCTGCAGACGGTTGCGTGCAAGCTCGATGCCGGAGTGATGCATGGTCATGCCGATGGCCACTTCGTTGAGGCCGATCTTGAAGGGGCCTTCGACCCCCAGACGCAGATCGCTGGACAGGAGCAGGAAGGCCCCTTTGGCAATAGCGTGGCCGGAGCAGGCGGCGATCACCGGCGTCGGGAAGGACAGCAGCCGCAGCGACAGGGATGAGCCCACTTCCACCAGGGCGCCGGCGGCTTCCGGGCTTCGAGTCATCTCCTTGAGGTCGTAGCCGGCCGAGAAAATGCCGGGTTGGCCGGTGAGGATGACGACAGCATGGTCGCTTTCCGCTTGATCCAGCGCCGCATTGAGCTCAGCGAACACCTCGTGCGATAGCGCGTTGACCTTGCCGTTGTTGAGAGTAATGGTTGCCACTGCGTCACGCCGCGTGTAGGTGACCAGATCGCTCATGATGCTATGCCTTCTGTCGGGGGTGAGGCGCTATTGTTCCACACTTTGCCGTTTGTCGGAAAAGCCGCTCTTGTCACCGATGTGTCGGTGAGGTGGACATAATTTTACGTTTTTCCACCATTTGCCTCTGGATGTTCTGTATCCAACGACTATATTTCTGGAGATCATCTGTCTGAATGGGTCAACCTGGCAAACGGGCTTAAGGTTTGTTTGCGACGACGCATTGCCAAAGGAGAGGTCATGGCATTCACCATTGACAAGGAAACGATGCATACGATTGTGGCGGGCGCTTGTGTGCTGGCGTCTGGAGGCGGTGGCTCCTATCAGGTCGCGCAGAAAATCATCGAAGAAGGCGTGCTCGACCAGGATCACGTAAAAGTGGTCGACCTGGATGAGATTGCCAAAGAGCCCGGAGCTTGGCTCGCGGCGTCTGCCAATATGGGCGCCCCGGATGCCTTGTTCAAAACCACCAATCCCCGCGCACCGACGCATGCCTATCAGGCGATGGAGCAGCAGCTCCTTCAGCTGAAGGCCTTTAACCCCCGTTTTGCAGGTTTCCCGGAAAGCGGCTTTTCCTGGGTCCTGCCCATCGAAGTGGGCGCCATCAACAGCGCTTCGCCGCTGACCGTGGCAGCACAGTTGGGACGCAGCCGTCCCGGGTTTGCCGTTGTCGATGCCGACGGGGCCGGGCGCTCGATTCCGACGCTGAGCCTGACGGTCTTTGCGGCTAACGGGATGCCGGTCTCCCCTGCCGTCGTGGCCAGTGAAAGCCTGAATCCCTCTGAACAGGATCTGGCGGCAATCCGCTACAACAGCGGCACCATCTGGGTCGACGATGAAGTGGCGGCGGAAGACGCGATTGTCGGTTTGGTGATGTCCTCGCCGTTCGGTGGTATTGCGGGCATGAGCATGTATCCCTTTATGGCGGGTGATTTGTTGACGCGCACGCCGCCCGTGCCGGGAACCCTGAGCCTTGCCTTGCGGATCGGTCGCCTGCTGGAAAGCCTGACGGGGCGGGAGCGTGCGGAGGCGGTTGCCGACTGCATTCGTCAGGAGGGGCGGGCCAGCGCGGTGATCTGGCACGGGCGCGTGACCAAGGTCGTGCAGAGTGAAGGCGGGGTCGACGTGGGGCGCATCGAGCTGGATGATGCCAGTGGTTCCGGGGTTACCTTCACTATCTACAACGAAAATGAAAACGTTTACGCCATGCGCAGCGACAGTGCGGTGCCGGTGGTTCTCGGGCCGGATTCGATTTCCTATGTCACGGCCGGCCGGGATCCACTGGCCATCGACAACAGTGATATGAATCGTCTTTATCGGGAGCACCCGGACACCCGCCTGGAGTTGTTCGTGCTGGCGATACAGGCCGCTCCGGAGATGCGCAATCCCGTCATTATCGAGAACTTCGCCTCGGTAAATCGTTCCCTGGGATACGGTGGCGCCTATCACCCCTGGCCACCCTTATCGGTTCAGGAATAGTGCCCATGCCGCGTCGTGCTTTGCGATGGGCTCTTGGCTCCATCGGTGTGTTGCTGGTCGCGGCAGCTGTTTGGGGGTCGCTGAAGACACCGCAGCTGCACTCCACCCTGTTTTCTGTGGCCGGAACGGCGTTGATGGCAGGCGCCTTTCTTTCTGCCCAGGGGCGATGGAGGCGGCGTGATGGGATAGCGCCGCCCAAGTTCCGCATGATGGTCGAGCGGGCGGGCGACGGTATTGTCATGCTCGAACAGGGGCGCATTCGTTATGTCAATCCGGCGTTTGCCACCTTGTTGGGTTATGCGCCCGAAGAATTGCGCGACTCGCACTTCGCCGGTTTATGGGGGGAAGGGACTTCAGGCCCGTTATCGGGTGAAAAGTTGCCGGAGGGCAACTGCGACAGAATGCTTCAGGACAAGGAAGGCAACGTTATACCCGTGCAGATCCGTACCAGTACCGTAGATCTCCGCGGACAGACGTTGACACTGGTCTTCGTGCGAGATAACCGGGAGCAGCGCGCCGTGGCTGAACAGGTCCGTTCGTTGAACGAATACATGGACAGTATTATCGACAATGCGGATATCTGGCTTAACACGCTGGATGATGCCGGTCGTATCGTTATCTGGAACAAGGCCGCTGAGCGCCTCAGCGGCTATCGCCGGGAAGAGGTGATGGGGCGGTCCGATATCTGGGCCAAGCTGTATCCCGACGAAGCCTACCGCAATTACGTCTTTTCCCGCGCGATGGATATCCTCAAACGCGGTTCTGTGGCCCTAGACCTCGTAACAACCATTCGCACCAAGCAGGGTAAGCAGGTCACCCTGAGTTGGAACTCGCGGATGCTGACCCGTCTGGGCCATGAAACGATCGGCTCCATCGCCCTGGCCCGTGACGTGACCCTGGAGCGGCGAGCCGAGGAAGAATTGCGCTTGAACGCCTCTGTCTTCGAAACCGCGGATCCACTGGCGATCACCAGCCCGGAAGGCGTGTTCGTTCGGGTCAACCGCGCCTTCTGCGAGCTGTTCGGTTATGACGCCGACGAAGTGGCGGGGCGCTCGGTACACGACCTGGATCGCGAGGCGGCGTCGGAAAAATCACCTTATGAGCCCGTTTGGCTGCATCTGCGTTCCAACGACCAGTGGTCGGGTGAACTGCTCGAGCATCGGCGGGACGGCTCTGAGTTACCGGTCTTCCTGACCGTGAGCACCGTTCGCGACGAGGACGGCCGCATCACGCACTATGTCAGCCATTGGCAGGACATTTCCGAGCGCAAGGCTTTCGAGGCACAGATTCAGCGTCAGGCCCTTTACGATCCCCTGACCGGACTACCGAACCGGCGACTGGCGCTGACCCGCCTGGAACAGGAGTTGGGGAGGGCGAGGCGTATCAGGGGATTCGGTGCCTTGCTGTTCATTGACCTGGATCGTTTCAAGCAGATCAACGATACCCACGGGCACCGGATAGGGGACAGTCTGCTGACCCAAATAGCCCAGCGCATTCACGATATCCTCCGGGCCGAGGATATGGCTGCCCGCCTGGGAGGTGACGAGTTCGTCGTCCTGCTGGGTGCTGAGCCCGGCACGAGGGACGAGGCGATGGCGAGAGCCATCCGGGTCGGCGAAAAGATTCTCGAGGCCGTACGCCAGTCGGTCTCTGCCGGCGAGTTCGATATTTCCATTTCGGCCAGCGCAGGTCTGGCGCTGTATCCTGAGGATGGGATGGGGGCAGAGCACCTGCTGCAGAAGGCCGATAGCGCCATGTACCATGCCAAGGAAGGAGGACGCGACACGATTCACTTCTTTTCCGATGCTGTGCAGGCAAAAGCGGAATACCGGCGGAGCCTGCACAATGAACTGCGAACGGCATTGCAGGACGATGCGTTGGAGCTGTATTTCCAGCCGCTGGCCGATGATGAGGGGCGTTTGCACTCCCTCGAAGCGCTGGTCCGTTGGCCCCATGTCGAATCCCTGCGCATGCCGGACGAATTCATTGTTGTGGCGGAGCAGACCGGGCTGATCGTTCCTGTGGACAACTGGGTCATCCGGGAGGCCTGCCGCCTGTTGGCGACCTGGTCGAAGGACCCTGCCGTAGCCGACGATTTCAGCCTGATGGTCAATATCAGCGCCCAGTATCTGTTGTTGCCGGACTTTGTCCAGCGTATCGGCATGATCCTAGACGAAACCGGCGCGCCGGCGGATCGCCTGGTGTTCGATATCGACGAAACCACCCTGCACAATGACTATCCCGGGTTGGAGGCGGCCATGTTGAACATCAGTCAGCGAGGCATCCGTTTTGCTGTTGACGATTTCGGTGCCGGATATAGTTCGCTGGCACAGCTCAAGCGCCTGCCGATCACTGCGATCAAGCTCAATGAAAGCTTCGTGGCGGGTATGGATCAGGACGACAACTGTCGGGCGGTGGTCGAGGCCACATACAATATGGCCGCAAGCCTGGGACTCGACGTTGTGGCCAAGGGCGTTGAAACCGCTGAGCAGCTGGCGGCACTGCATGGTCGTCGTTACCGCCTGTTCCAGGGGCACCATATCCGTTCGCCCATGCCAAGCGGCGCCCTTGACAATGTCCTGAAATGGGGGCGGGTCGACGGCGTCGAGATTGCCGGCTGACGACGGCTTTTCTTCGCGCTGCGCAACGGCTATTTCGCCCTTGCGCCTCCTGAATCCCTCACGCCAGAATGAAGGGAAAGCCCCTGCGGGCTTTCCTGTTTGTCGATAACGGATACGGCCGTGCCCGGAATGGCTTGTGAAGCCCGGTCGAGCGCCGTGCAAAGGATGATCGATGCCTCTTCATTGGCTGGCGCCCGGGCTGCTGCTGATAGCGGCGATCCTGCTGGCGCTTTATCAGACACGGAAACCGCTGCCTAAGGGACTCTCTATCGCCACGCCCTTGCGAGCCGCATCCGGCGTCCGTTTCCTGTCCGACGTCACCTATGTCGATGGGGAAGGGCGTCGGGCATGCGATCAGCAACTGTTCGACGAGATTATCCGCATGGTCCGGGGTGCCCGTCGGCGCATCGTCCTCGACATGTTCCTGTTCAATCCCTTCCAGGGCAAATTGCCAGAGCGGCACCGAAGTCTCTGTGACGAACTGACCTCTGTCCTGCTGGAACGCAAGCGGGCGCTACCCGAGCTCGACATCCTGCTCCTGACGGACCCTTTCAATACACTCTACGGCGGCATGAGGGCGCCACACCTCGAATGCCTGGCCGCTGCCGGTGTACAGGTCATAAACACGCGATTGACCCGGTTACGGGACTCGAATCCGCTCTGGTCAGTCTTCTGGCGGATTGCCTGTCGTCCCTTCGGCAACAGCTGCCGGGGAGGTTGGCTGCCCAATCCGGTAGGCCCCGGCAAGGTGACCCTCCGTACCTACCTGGTGTTATTGAACTTTAAGGCGAATCACCGCAAGACCCTGGTGGTCGATGAGGGTGACGGATGGCGTGGATTGGTGACGTCCGCCAATCCGCATGATGCAAGCAGCGCTCATGACAATGTTGGCCTGGTGTTCTCGGGAGCGGCGGCGCATGACCTGTTGAGAACGGAGCTTGCCGTTGCCCGGTTTTCTGGCGCTGCGATGGCCGAAGAGCCGGAGATCCCGCAAGAGCGGGAGGCGAAGGTGGGCCTTCAGGTGTTGACCGAATCTCGTATCCGCGATGCCATGCTGTGTGCGTTGGAGGGCGCGGGGGCCGGTGATGAAGTGCGTCTGATCATGTTTTTCCTGGCGCACCGGGGCCTGGTCCGGGCGCTGAAAGCGGCGGTACGTCGTGGTGTCCGCCTTCGGATATTGCTCGATCCGAATCGTGATGCCTTCGGCCGCGAAAAACGGGGAATCCCAAACCGGCCGGTCGCCCATGAACTGCAGAAGGAAGGCATTCCTGTTCGCTGGGCCGATACACATGGCGAGCAGTGTCATACCAAGCTGCTGCTGGTCACCGGGCCAGAGCGCGATGCGGAATTGATCCTGGGGTCCGCCAATGCCACGCGGCGCAATCTCAATGACTACAACCTGGAAACCGATATCCGCCTCGTTGCACCGGGCGATACCGATGCGATCCGCGATGCCGAGACCCTGTTCGAACGGCAGTGGCACAATACGCCGGGTCAGCATTTCAGCGTGGCCTATGGTGTTTATGCCGAGGCTTCGCGATGGCGTTATGGGTTATATCGATTGCTGGAAGCCAGTGGCTGGTCTGTCTTTTGAATGGCTGGCTGTTGTGGTCGCCTGGCGTGCGCAGATGCAATTACGGCCCTGCGCCTTGGCGTCGTAAAGAAGTGTGTCGGCCACTCTGAGCAGTTCGTCGACGTCCTGAATGCCCTCGATATCGGTCAATCCCGCGCTCAGTGTGACCTGGAGCCGGGCGTCACCATAGGGCACCGTCAACGCTGCCATCTGCTGGCGAATTCGCTGGGCGATCGAGCTGGCGTCGGCCTGAGACGTATCGGGCAGCAGAATCAGAAACTCCTCTCCCCCCCAGCGAGAGACCATGTCGACCTTGCGGCTGGTTTCTCGCAGCACTCGGGCCACCTGTTTCAATGCCAGATCGCCGGCCTCGTGGCCGTAAGTATCGTTAAGCTGTTTAAAGTGATCGATATCGATCAGGAGGATGGAAAAGGGGCGCTTGGAGCGCTGGTAGCGCTCGAATTCCTGCTGTAGCAGATGCGTTGCCTCGCGCCGGTTATACAGCTCCGTCAGGCCGTCGTGCCGTGCGGCGAAGTCCAGGTCACGGAGGACTGCGAGCATACGTTTCTGTACCTTGCGCCGGCTGGTATCGAGCACGTAGCAGAAGACCACTTCGAAGGCGAAACTGAGCAGGAAAAGGGCGCGGAAATCCATGTCGTAGTCATGGCCGATAATCCCCCTCAAGGGCAGCAGGAACAGTGTTACCAGTGCCAGTCCGATGAACGACAGCCAGGCGCCGACCCGCAGGCTGCTGATATAGAAAACCAGGGGCGGAAACGCATAGAGCCAAAGAATGCCCGAGCCCTGTTCGATACCCGACAGGACCAGAAAAACGAACATGGTCCAGACCAGGCCGATAAAGCCCCACTGCAACTGCGGCAGTCGCCGGGTTAGTCGGTAGATCAGGAGATTGGCAATCAGGGCCACCGCCAGTCCGGCCAGAACCGCCGCCACCGTAAAATTCGCTGCCAGGAAGTGTTTGAGGGCGAACAGGCAAAGGAGGACGCAAGCGGCGCAGGATAGCCAGCCGATGAGTTTTTCGACGGACAGTTCGTTGAAGTCCGAGATGTGATGTTGTCTTGTCTGCATCGGGACCTCGTGCCGGGCTGCGCATCCACCTCAGATAGCGCCATACTCCCGGCCGGTTTATTCAGTGTAGCAAGGAGATCTTCCTCTGCTTCCACCCCATCCGCAATGATTGTGACGCTTTGGTGTCCGTTCGCCACGAACGGCCTCTTCTGCCATGAGGGCCTGTTACGGTCTTGCGACAGAACTGAGTTTGCGTGGCGGATCACACTTCATGGCTGATGGCCCGATCATCCCGGTTAAACGGGGCCAGTTTTCCCCGGCATTGCGCCGCTTGGCGTTAGCATGAACGGGTCCAGTCTGATGTTGGATGTTCACTTCGCCCAATAAAAACAAGGAAAGGAGTTGAGGCAAACCATGAATCGACAAACCCTGCGCGCGCATCTGCTGGGGCTGGTGGCGATGATCACGTTTTCCGTGGCTCAGCCCACACTGGCCGCCACGACATCATCGCCGTTGTTCCCCGCACTCTCTTTTGTCGCCGGCCTGCTCAATCAACCGGTGTTTCCCTCCTCGGATGCCTACACCATTCGCAAGGATCTGCGGATCACCGCGGCCGATGGCGTTCAACTGGCTGGTAACGTCTTTATTCCCAATGGAAACGGGGGGCCTTATCCGGCCGTCATCTTCATCAATAGCTGGGGCTTGAATCAGTACGAATACCTGACGGAAGCGGCACAGTTCGCGAGTCAGGGATACGTGGTGCTCAGTTACACCACGCGTGGCTTCGGGCAGTCCGGTGGCTTGATCGACACGGCGGGACCCAAGGATATCAGCGACCTGAGCACGGCCATCGATTGGTTGATTGCCAATACGCCGACGGATCCGGACCGTATCGGTGCGGCCGGGATTTCCTACGGCTCCGGCATCAGCCTGATCGGTGCGGCGAAGGACCCGCGTATCCATGCAGTGGCAGCCCTCAGTAGTTGGGGCAGCCTGAAGCAGTCGCTCTATGGCGAGCAGACGCCGCGTATGGTGTGGGGTGACCTGTTGGTGGTTGCCAGCCAGTTGCTGGGGCATCCCGACCCGATCATTGCGCAATATTATGCGCAGCTGCTGAGCAATGACGACACACCCGATATCGACTCCTGGGCTGCGGAACGTTCGCCGATCAGCTACGTTAACCGGCTCAATGCCAATGGCACAGCGGTCTATCTGTCGAAGAACTGGGGTGACAACCTGTTCCAGCCCAACAGCATCCTCGACATGTATCGGCAGCTGACGGGGCCCAAACACATCGACCTGCAGCCGGGCACCCATGCCAGCACGGAAATCTTCGGCATGTTGGGGGGCGGTGATACTCACATCTGGAATGATGTCCATCGCTGGTTCGACAGTCACCTCAAAGGCATGACGACCGCCATCGACACCGCTCCGCCGGTCCAGATGAAGGTGCCTTTCACCAACAACGGCTACGAAGGTTTTTCAGCCTTCCCGGTCCCTCAGGCCCATACCGACCAATGGTATCTGCACCCGCGCGGCCTGTTTCATCCGGGCTACCTCAAGGATACTCCCTGGCAGGACTGGTTTCCGGTGACCAACAGTATCCATGCGGGCATGGATACGGTAGCCAGTACCGGTATTCCGCTGGGGTCCCAGATCTTCGAAGAGGTCAATCTGCCGACTGTCGCGTCGATGCCGCTGATCGATCCTTCGCACGGTATCTGGTTTGAAACCAATACATTGAGCGACGGCCTCAAGATTCGCGGCACGCCCTCCGTTACGCTGCAGGTGACGCCACAGTCCACCAAGGCGCAGTTGGTGGCCTACCTATACGATATGAACGCATTGGGGATCGGTACCTTGATTACCCATGCGCCGGTGACCCTGCTGAACCAGCAACCGGGTAAGGCGACCACTGTTACGCTGCCGTTGGTGACCACGGCTTATAACCTGCCGGCCGGGGATCACCTGGTTCTGGCCATCGACACGCAGGACTTGCTGTACAAGCAACCGACCAGCGATGCCTACAAGGTCGATTTTCCGTTTACCAATAGCCGGCAGTCCGTGCTCAAGGTACCGGTTCTCTAACGGAACCTGACGCCTGGCGTCTCCCGCGTCATAATGGGTCTTTGTTGTGGGGGGACGCGGTATGATGGCGAACGGTCTGGCGGGTATCCTAGAGGTGGAAGGCGTTGTCTTCGATCTTGATGGCACATTGGTGGATTCACGCCTGGATTTTGCGGCTCTGCGCGATCAGCTGGGGTGCCCGCCGGATACCGGTGTGCTGGAATTCGTGGCCGCCCTGGCTGACCGGGAGGCCGCCAGGGCGGCCGAGACGGTGATTCATGACTTTGAAATGGCCGGTGCCCGCGCTGCCACCTGGATGCCGGGAGCGCGGGCCCTGCTGGAGTGCCTGCACGGGCGCTCCCTGCCGACAGCGATTCTGACCCGCAACAAGCGGGATGCGGTGACCCTGACCGTGGATAGCCTGAGAATTGACGTCGACATGATCCTGACCCGGGAAGACTGTCGGCCCAAGCCCGATCCTGAGGGACTATTGCGGATTGCCGCCCACTGGCGGTGCGACCCATCCCGACTGGTCTACATCGGCGACTTCCGCTTCGACCTTGACGCTGCCCGCAATGCGGGGATGAAGGCCTGCCTCTACCTGAATGCCCGCAACCGCGAACTCATCCGACAGGCTGACTGGGTGATTGCTCACTTTGACGAGCTGACACGGGCTTTCTCTGGCCCTTCGCTGCGCCCCGCGTAGAGGTTTCGAGGCGTCGCACGAAGGCGGCGACCCTATCGGCAATCAATGCGGGTTGTGACAACGGCGACCAGTGGCCCACCTCGAGATCCTCACGTTCCAGATGAGGAACCCAGCGCTCCAGTCCGAGGTACAGCTCGGGGCCGACAAAGGGGTCCTGGCGTGCCACCAGCAGCAGAACCGGCACTTCCGTAAACCGGTTCCGGGGGTGGAGCAGGCGGGGTAGCATGTTGGCGCGGTACAGGGCGATGCCCCGTCGGCCGTTGTCGATTTGTAGCGGATCCGGCGCGACAGGCGTGTTTTCCAGACGCGCGATAAAGGCAGGCCACCGCCTGCCGCCAAATTTCCAGGCCAGGGGCGCAAGAAGCGGCAGGTGGAAGGCTGCGATATACCAGGAGTGCCATGCCTGCCGGGCGAGCTTGCCGAAACGGCGTTCCCTTAGTTGCTGGCGTAGCCAGAATCCCACATGATCGAGGCAGGGGCCGGACAGGGTGGTAAAGGATGCGATGCGCGGGCGCAGCTTGGGGTCGGTGACCGACTCCCAGGTCTGGATCGATCCCCAGTCATGTGCCACCAGATGGACCGGGCGGTCCGGGCTGGCTTTGTCGATGACGGCGCAGAGATCGGCGGATAGGTAGTCCAGCCGGTAGTCGCGTTGCCGGGCCGGTTTGGCCGAAGCCCCGGCGCCCCGCACATCGTACGCGACGACGTGAAAGTCGTTCGCCAACTTCTCTGCAACCTGCTTCCAGATCCGGGCGCTGTCGGGGTAGCCATGCACGAGAATGACGGTGGGTTTGTTGATATCCCCCCAGGTGTACAGTGCCAGTCGAATGCCGTCGCTGGCAGAGACCCAGGCGCTGGGACGATGCGAATCGATGTGCATGGTGACGGACTCCCGTTGGCGCAGGTTGCCTGAATGATGACATTGAAGAATGTAATGGTTGGGGTGGGCTGTCAACGGGCCGGTTGGGCCATATCTGGAACTGGCTCACATCCTGTCGAAAGACAAAATAACCCGGGATATCCGCGAAGCTGTCGGCCGTTATGGCCGAAGGAGTCTTTATGAAAAAGTTGGCCGATACGGCCCTATCGGTATTGGATCTGGTGCCGGTCAATACGGGGGAAACGCCGGCCGATGCCCTGCGCAAAAGCCTGGATCTCGCCCGTCAGGCGGAAGCGCTGGGCTTCCAGCGCTATTGGGTGGCGGAGCATCATAATATGCCGGGCGTCGCGAGCTCTGCGACCTCGGTGGTGATCGGCCATCTCGCCGCCGGTACTCGCCGTATCCGCGTTGGCGCAGGCGGCGTCATGCTGCCCAACCACGCCCCGTTGATTATTGCCGAACAGTTCGGGACCTTGGCGTCACTCTATCCCGACCGCATCGATCTGGGACTTGGGCGTGCGCCCGGTACGGACCCGATGACGGCGCGGGCTCTGCGGCGGGATCTGGTCGGTAATGCCGAGGATTTTCCGGCGCTGGTGGCCGAATTGCGCGGATACTTCGAGCCCGAGGACGACCAGCTTCGGCCGCGTGCCGTCCGGGCGGTGCCGGGTGCCGGGGTGAATGTGCCAATCTGGTTGCTGGGGTCCAGCGACTATAGCGCCCGTCTGGCCGCCGAATTGGGGCTGCCGTTCGCTTTTGCGAGCCAGTTTGCGCCGCAACACCTGTTGCCGGCCCTGTCGCTGTACCGGGATCGTTTCCAGCCATCTGCGGTGCTCGACAAACCTTATGCCATGGCTGGGGTAAACGTGTATCTGGCGGACACCGATGCCGAGGCGCAGAAGCTGGCAAGCTCCCACAAGCAACAGTTCCTCAACCTGATTCGAGGCGTACGCAAGCCGCTACCCGCACCGGTCGATTCTATGGATGGGCTCTGGAGTGCCGCTGAACGGGCTATGGTGGAAACCCAGCTGGCGGCGTCCTTTACCGGTTCGCCGGCGCGGGTGCGAGAGGGGCTGGAAAGCTTTCTGGAAAGGACCGCTGTCGACGAGTTGATCGTCAACAGCGCCATCTTCGACCACGGTGCCCGCCTGCTGTCCTATCGCCTGTTGGCGGAATTGCGCGGGAACTGAGTCGTCCCGCGCGAAAGCCGGGTCAGTGGCTGGCGGCGGTCTGGTCGCCCACGCCGAGGGAGGCCAGCACTTCTTCGCCGGGGTAGCCGTCGGCAATCATGCCGTGATGCTGCTGGTAATCGCGAATGGCGCTGCGAGTTGCGGTACCAAGTATGCCGTCGGGTTGTCCGGCGTCGAAACCCTTGGCGGTCAGTTCACTCTGCAGGCTCTGTACCTCTTCCCGCGTCAGACGCGGAAGATTGACGGGTGGTGCTTTCTGCAGGGGAGCCGCACCGGCAATCCGGTCTGCAAGGTAACCGACGGACAGCGCGTAATACTCGGAATGGTTCCAATCCATGATGACATGGAAGTTGTGATAGACCAGGAATGCCGGTCCGCGGTATCCGGCTGGAATCACCAGTGACGCCTGGACCTGATCGTCCTGGGGGAGGGGCTTACCGAAAGCGGTTTCAACGCCCAGCTTGTGCCAGTCGGTCAGCGAGCGCGGTTGGTTGATGCCGGCATCCTGGTAGGGAAAGCCTTTGGGCAGGAGGACTTCGCGTCCCCAGCGGGTGTCGGCGCTCCAGCCCAGACCTTTCAGGAAGTTGGCCGCGGAGGCCAGGGCGTCGGGCAGGCTGTGCCAGACATCCCGCTTGCCGTCGCCGTCGTAATCCACGGCATAGCGCAGGAAGACCGAGGGCAGGAACTGGAAGTTACCGATGGCTCCGGCCCAGGAACCCTTGAAGTCGGCGGGCTTGACGGCACCCTCGTCGACCATTTTCAGGGCGGCTATCACCTCCTTGCTGAAAAATGCGCTGCGTCGCTGGTTGCAGGCCAGGGTGGTCAGGGAATCCACAATCGGCATCTTGCCGAAGTAGCGACCGTAATCCGTTTCCATGCCCCAGAATGCCAGCAGGTACTTGGCCGGTACGCCATACTGGTGTGCCACACGTTCGAGCAGCGAACGGTGTTCGGCCAGCAGTTCGCGACCGGCGGCCACCTTGCTGTCCGTCACGCGGGCGTTCAGGTAACCGGCAAAGGTCTGGGTGAACTCAGGCTGCTTGCGATCCAGGTGAATGACCGTCGGGTTATGACTGACCTTGCCGAGTAATTCGTCGACGACTTTGGCCGAAATGCCATCCTGTCGCGCTTGGCTCTGGAGTTGGGCAACACAGGTATCGAACGGGGCATCGGCAATCGCCGGCAGCGCTGCCAGCGAGGAAAAGAGGCCGAGAAAGGCTGCCAGTAAAGGGCGATGAGAAAGGCGCACGGCGAACATGAGGGTTACCTGTCGAGACTATGTTCCGGGTTTACGATACCGAGAATCGCAGTCTGCTATCGGTATCGTCAATAGCCAGTGTAGGCGCAGGCTCGCCTCCGCGCACGCGCTTGATGATATTTGGTAAGGGTAATTAAGCGGCGTCCTTTGGCTCAGGCTTGGGGGAGGACGGCTTCGCCGCCGTACCTGTTACTCCTCTTCGTTTTGGGTGAGGCCGTTACCCAGAGCGCTGAGCGATAGCGGATATTGTAACTGTCGCATGCCCTGCAGGGTTTCGCTGGGCAGCTCACCGAAGAGCGAGCGGTACTGGGCGGCGAAGCGGCTCAGGTGATAGAAACCTTCGTTGGTGGCGTGCCAGGCAATGGGGTGGCGTTGATTATGGTCGGCCAACAAGGCGGCTCGGACGCGAATCAGTTTCTGGGCGCGATGGTAACGATAGGGCGTGCTGCCCAGGGCGCGCTCGAATGCGTAGTACAGTCCGCGCAGGCTCATACCCGCCATTTCGCACAGGAGGTTTGCGTTGTATTCCCAGCGCGGCTCCTGGCGCAGGAAATTGGCAACCTTTCGGATGCGGGGGTCGAGGGGCGAGATCTCCGGCAAGGTGATCGGGCGTCCCTCAAGGCTCGACTGGAACAGGTTGTAGAGTTGCTCCCGAAGCTGCTGAAGACCGTTCAGGCTTTCCTTGTGAGAGATCACATGGCGCTGGTGTTCAAGAAACTGTCGGCAGGCCCGAATGATGCCATCGCGTAAAACCGGTGAACTCTGTGGCTTGGTGTCCCGGAATATCCGGTCGAGGATCTCCTGTCTGCCTGATTTCCGGGTGAGGCGTATCGCCAGGTGTGGCGTATCCTCGGCATAAAAGATTTCCAGCGGTGAGTCCGGTTGCAGGAAATGCAGTTTGTCATAGGTGATCCTGTCGAACGCCTCCTGACAAACGACAGCGCGTCCCTTCTCTATCCAGAGCATGCTGTAATGGTCGTAGTGCCTGCTTTGCACCTGTACCGCTTGTCCGTAATTGATATAGGTGGCCTGTATATCGGGGAGGGCAACAACACCCATGAAGGCCTGGTGATCGCCACCCGGACTTGTTGGATTCCCTTGGATTCGGATACCGGGGACTTGTTTTCGAAGGGCTTCGCCGACCAAGGCAAGGGGCGCCTTAAGGCAGACGGCATGATTGATTAAGGGTTGATCCATATTCACGATTTTTGACATAACGGTTACGGCGACGCATTTATAGCCCGATTGAATGTCGCGGGGCGGGGTCGCGTATATCCGCATCCTGCAAATTGAGACGATACGAGAAGACAGGTTGAACCCTTATGATTCAGATCAAGGGTTGTGACTGTTTTGTGACCAGTTGCCGTGCCGTTATGAGGTGCCATTTCGGGGTAAAAGGACTATCTTGTCCGACAATGTCGCGTTGACCATCGGACAAGAGAGAAGCCTCTATGAACGCCATTGTGACTCCTGTGCCGGCAGATCCGGAGCAGCTGGAAACGCTGGGGATTCGACCGTTGACGGATTTCGAGCACTGTCGCGATGACCCCCGACCGACAGCCCGGCTGGCATCGGTACGTCAGGCGGCTGAAGGTTTCCGGGAACGCATGCTGGGGCAAGGGACACCGGTCCGCTATTACCGCACCGTCGACCTGATCCGTGCGCCATACCCGACCCGCTACGGGCTGTATAACGCGGCTCGCGTGCCGTCGCCCTACATGCATATTCTCAACCGGATGTTCGTCATCCAGTACGATTCACCGGTGGGACTGAAAACCCTGCTGTTCTCGCCATCGGATATCGACGGTAATCGGGAAACCCCCTTTTTCAAGCGGCTCTCGCGCCAGATGGGGCCCCTGTCGGGTCCGCTGGATGGCTTCCTGGCGCCGGTTCTGCACCGGGTCGAGGATGCGCTGGCTATCGCGGGTATCGCGCCGGAGCAGGTCGATTTCATTTCCTACGATCACCTGCATACCCAGGATGTGCGGAAATGGTTGGGTGCGGATGGCCAGCCGGGTTATTTCCCGCGGGCCAAACTGCTGGTTATGCAGCAGGAGTGGGCATCGACCCAGGCATTGCTGCCGCCTCAGCGGGACTGGTACTGCCCCCGCGGTATCGAAGGGATCGATCCGGCGCGTATCGTTCTGTTACCCGGCTCGGTGCAACTGGGCGACGGTGTGGCGCTGGTGCATTCGCCAGGGCATACCGAGGGCAATCACTCACTGGTGGCGCATACACCCGACGGCCTGTTGGTCAGTAGTGAAAACGGGGTGTCCGCCGACAGCTACTCGCCGCGGCATTCGCGTATTCCCGGCGTGCGCCGCTATGCCCTCGAAACGGGTATGGAAGTGATTCTGAATGGGAATACCCAGGAATCCGGCCTGGATCAATACATCTCCATGGTGATGGAAAAAACCATTGCCGGGCCGACCCGGCGTCACCCCGATTTCTGCAACGTGGTTCCCTCCTCTGAATTGTCCGCTTATTGGGCCTTCCCCGGGTTACGGCCGACCTTCAGTTTTGGCGAATTGACCTATGGCGCTCCGATCAGGACGAGCGGGGAGAAGCGATGATGAGTGCACCATCGACACGTATTGCCTGGGTTACCGGCAGCGCCAGCGGTCTGGGCGCGGCGTTGACAACGGCTTTGTTACGAGGTGGCTGGCAGGTGCTGGCCAGCGATATCAATGCCGATGGGTTGAGCCGGACCGCCGCTGATGCGGGTTGGGATGAGCGGCGCTGCAGGCTGGTGACGCTGGATGTGCGTGAGTCCGGGCAATGGCGTTCGCATCTGGCGACGCTGTCTGAGGAGTGGGGGGTGCCGTCGCTTCTTTGCAACGTGGCGGGCTACCTGTTGCCGGGGTATATCCTGGAAACACCCGACGACCAGATCGATCGTCACTTGGATATCAACGTCAAAGGGGTGATCCATGGTTGCCGCGTGGTTGGCGAGGCCATGGTGGAAGCCGGGCATGGCCATATCATCAATATCGCTTCCCTGGCTGGCGTTGCGCCGATTCCGGGCATTGGGCTTTACAGTACGTCCAAGTTTGCCGTCCGCGGTTTTTCCCTGCTGCTGGCCCAGGAACTGGCACCGAAGGGGGTGCGGGTGTCGGTGGTCTGTCCAGACGCCATCGAAACGCCGATGCTGAAGTTGCAGGAGGACTGGGACGAGGCGGCGCTGACTTTTTCGGCCCCCCGTGCCTTAGGCACTGCCGATGTCGTCAGGACGATCGAGCGCCTGATCCTGCGCCCGAGGGACGAAGTGTTGCTGCCCGGCTGGAGGGGCTGGTTGGCGAAGCTGGGGAACTGTTTCCCGGTACTGTCCCGGCAACTGAGTGCGCCCCTGCGAGAGAAGGGGCTGAGAGAGCAGCGGCGCCGCCATTCGGCGGGCCGCTGATGTGGCTCAGGGGATCAGGCGATCCATTGGAAACGGATCTGCCGGCGTTGCGCGTCGACATCTGCCAGTTTGACGGTGACCGGCTGTTCCAGCGTGAAGCTGCGCTCGGTGTTACTGAGCGTCAGCGTCACCGGATCGAATGCGTATTTGCCCTCGAGATCCTTGCTGCTGACAAAACCTTCGATACCCGTCTCGTCCAGGCGGACGGTGAAACCGGCCGGCAAGGTACGCACGATGGTGCCGCTTAGATCCTGGTCACGGAACTGCTGGATATACTGACACTTGAGCCATTGCTCGGCGTCGTTGGCGGCGGCTCTCGCCTGTGCCTGACGCTGCTGCAGATCGCTCAGCACAGCGGCATCCAGCGGTTTGGCCTCACCCTTGCGCAGTACCTCGCGGATCAGGCGATGGATGCAGAAATCCAGGTATTTGCGCAGAGGCGAGGTAAAGGTCGTGTACGCTGACAGGCCCATGCCCTGATGGGGTGCCGGCTGACTGGAAAGCTCGGCGCGCTCCAGTTGGCGGGTGACGATGCTGCGCAGGGGGAGCGGATCTTTCAGTCCGTTGGCGTTGCGCAGCAGTGTCGCGAAACCTTCTGGGGTGGACGGGTCCAGTTCCGCCAGTGCCGGGAATTTATCCTCCAGCAGTTTGCGGACGTTCTCTACACGTTCCTTGCGCAGCCCGGCATGGGTGATAAAGAGTCCGTGGCCGGCACGCTTGCCCAGGAAGTCCGCGGCACAGCGGTTTGCAGCGACCATACACTCTTCCACCAGGCGATGGGCCGGTGTCGCAACCAGGCGATCGATGCAACGGATCTTCCGCTTGTCATCCAGCCGCAGGCGGTAGTCGACGCGGTCTTCCGTCAGCAGGGCATGACTTTCCCGCCAGCGGCGCAGGGTCTGGGCGAGTTCGCCGAGATTGTGCAGTCCGTTCAGGGTGCTGTCGTCCAGTGCGGCCAGGGCTTCGTCCACCTTGCTGTCGAGGAAGGAGGCCACCTGTTCGTAGCTCAGTTTGGCGCGGGAGTGAATGAGTGCTTCATAGAGTTCATAGTCTCCGAGCGTGCCGTCCGCGCCCACCTGGATTTCACAAATCAGCGCCAGTCGATCCTCGCCGGCGACCAGTGAACAGAGCTGGGTGCTGACGTTGTCCGGCAGCATCGGGCGAATGTCGCCGGGGAAGTAAACGGTGGTCGCCCTTTCGCGCGCGGCCTGCTCCAGAGCACCGCCATCGGCGACGAGCGCGGTGGGATCGGCGATCGCCACCCAGAGGCGCCAGCCGTCACCGTCTTTTTCGGCATGCAGGGCGTCGTCCATATCCAGCGTCGTTGCCGCATCGATCGTGACGAAGGCGCGGTCACGCATGTCGCGGCGCTCGGGGGCGGCGGTAGCCAGGCTATCGGCCGTCAGCGCCCGGGCTTCCTTCAGCGCCGCCTCGGGCCACTGCTCGACGAGGTTGAATTTACACATCGCGTAGGCGCGCTCGATACCCGGTGTCTCGTCGTTGCCCAGTACCTTGAGCACTTCCACCTGGGGGTTGCCATCGCGGAAGGGGTGCTGCGTAAGCCGGCAATACAGGTAGTCGCCGGACTTGGCCTGTTGGCGTTTCTTGGGCGGAATGAACAGCCAGCGGTTGAGGCCGGGCACATCCGGGACGGCAAAATGGCCGTTACCTTTGACCAGGTAGCGGCCAACAAAGGTGGTCAGGCTGGAGGCTTTGAGGGCATCGACTTCGGCAAAGGTCTTGCCGCTGGCATCTTCCTGAAGTGTGACTTCGATGCGATCACCGGGCAGGACGCGCTGCATCTGCTCCTGTGGCAGGTAGATATCACGTCCGTCGTCCAGTGTGACGAAGCCGAAGCGACCCTGAGTAGCCTTGACGGTTCCCGGATACACCTCCTTGTTGGCCTTGATGTCGGCCTTGAGTTGGCGCAACTGCTGGAGCACGTCGGCGTTGAGCATAACGATCCTTTCCTGACGTCATTTTAGGGGGCCGCCATTATAGCGGATGAAGGAGGCGAGGTCCTCGCCAACGCGTTATGCAAAATGCAATCCGTAACGCCAACCATTGTCATGACGTAGATCAATATTGTGGTGCGGGAGCCGGAATTTGCCGGATTGCGCGAAAACCAAAGTGGCCGGATACTTCGCGGGCCAATTGGCATTCAACTCTCAGGAGAAATACATGAACGTTCGGAGTGTCGTTATTGCCAGTCTTCTGTCTACTGCGCTGATCAGCGCACCGGTCATGGCCGCTGAAGGCGGTGCTCAGCCGGAGAAGACGCCCGCGACGCAGCAAGCTGCTGGAAAAGCAGCTGGCAAGGAAGCAAAGAAGACGCATCACGTCAAAAAACATGTTAAGAAACATACCAAGAAGAAGGTCCATCACAAGAAAGCAGCCAGCAAAAAAGCTGAGCCCGCCAAGAAAGCTGAGAAGACCAAGTAAGACGCCTGGGGTAACGGCGCAGCGCTAGCCTGCCGATATTGCCCTCTTCGCGCCACTGCCATCCGGCGTGGCGCTTCCCGCTGCTCAATTCCTTTATGTGATCGAGACTTAGTCCGTCGCCGTCAATGTAAAACGGACCGTCACGCTCAACCCCTGCTGTCGATCATCCGTGCTGTCCAGGGCGATCTCCGCACCATGCAGTTCTGCGATGCGTGACACGATGGCCAGCCCCAGCCCGGACCCCTGCCCGAGGCGGTGATCCAGCCGCACGAAGCGCTGCATGACCCGTTGGCGTTCGAGCGGTGGTATGCCGGGACCATAGTCTCTGATCAGCAGCGTCGGGCCTGCGTCGGCGACGTGCAGAAAAACCTCCACGGTGCTGCCGGGCGGGCTGTATTGAATGGCGTTACCGACCAGGTTCCGCACCAGCGTGGCGAGCAACACGGGGTTACCCTTGACGACGGGAGCCGTGGTTGCGCTTTCCTCAAGCATCAGCTCGACGTCCTTCTTCATCGCCACCGGCGCCAGCTCCGCCAGCACTTCGGCGACCAGAGGGTTCAGGTTGCAGGGCGTGGCGTCTATGGAACGCTCCGGATCGAGCCGGCTCAGCAACAGCATCTGCTGCACCAGATTGACCATACGATCCACGGACGCGAGCAGTGCCTGCCGACGCTCAGGATCCTGTTTCAGTTGGCTTTCGATATTGAGCCGCAAGGCGGTCAGGGGAGTGCGCAATTCGTGGGCGGCGTTGGCCGTGAACTGCCGTTCCCGGTCCAGCGCTTCGCTAAGACGTATCAGCAGTTTATTGAGCGCCCTGACCAAGCTGCGGACCTCTTTCGGCGCGACCGATTCGTCGAGGGGTTCCACCTGTGTCGGCGCCATGCCCTGGATCTGCCGTTCGAGGCGGGCAAGTGGGCGGAAGCCGAGCCAGATGACGCCTGGCAGCACCAGCATCAGGCAGGGCAGGGCGATGAGCAGCGGCATGGTATTGCCCAGGGCCAGCTTGGTGGCCAACTCCTGGCGCAGGTCGCCTCGCTGGGCGGTGCGAATCCAGTATCCGGTGCGGCTGTCGTGCAGCGTATAGGTCCGCCAGCGCCAGTGCTGGTCCCGGATCCAGTCATAGGCCGGCGTTTCTTTAAGGGGGGCGTTGAGGGCGGCAGGGCTATCCAGCAGGGGGTCGCCATCGGGCGTCCAGACCTGGAAGGCCATCGCCTTATCGAGATGCTCACTTGTGCCTTTGCCCAGAATGCCCAGGTTGTCGATGGCACTGTCCTTGTCCTCAACGTCCTCCCTCGGTCGGGTTAGTCGCTCCCGCAGGCGTTCGAGAGCTTCGCCGGAGACATGCTCACGGATCAACCCTTCGACCACGTGGGCGGATTGCGCCAGCTGACCGTCGAACAGACGGCTCAGTGTCTGTGTACTTTCCCGGTAGCTCAGGAAAAGCGCGACGGCATAGATGGTAACGACGACGCCGAGGATGGCAAGAATCAGGGTGCGGCGTATCGGCATGGCTCAGGCGCCGCTGGTCAGGGTTTTCGGATCGAGGAGATAGCCGACACCCCTCACTGTGCGGATACCGGTCTTACCAATCTTCTTGCGCAGGTTGTGGATATGCACTTCCAGCGCGTTACTTTCGACACCTTCTTCCCAGCCATAAAGTTGTTCTTCGAGCCGGCTGCGCGTCACCACTTTGCCGGCATTGCGCGCGAGGCAGTGGAGCAGCATGAACTCGGAGCGGGACACCGTCAGCGGCAGGTCGTTCAGCGACACGGAAAAATGCGCGGGGTCGATTTGCAGGGTGCCGACGTCGAGGGTGGGTGAGCCCTGCCCTCCGGTGCGCCGGATAACCGCACGTAGGCGCGCCAGCAGTTCGTCGAAGGCGAAAGGTTTGGGCAGGTAGTCGTCGGCGCCGGCATCCAGGCCTTCCAGCCGATTGCCCAGCTCGCCGCGGGCCGTGAGCACGATGATCGGGGTATTGATGCCTTGCTGCCGGGCTCTGGCGATCACCTCCAGGCCGTCCAGCCCCGGTAGGGTCAGGTCCAGGACAATGGCATCGAAACGCTCGTCTGCCAGGGCATTGAGCGCCTGTCGGCCATCGTCGACCCAGTCGACGGTGTAATGGTGTTCTCGCAGCAATGATTGCAGCGTACCAGCAAGAGGCAGATCGTCTTCAACCAGTAACAGGCGCATGTGTCGGCAGCATCGAGTGGTCAGGCGGACAAAGCCGTTGCCGCCAAGGTTTCGGGGGGAAACCGGTCATCGCCGACAGCAACGGCGCGATGTTCGACATGGTAACGGTCCGTCGCCGGCAGCGCTACAACGAAGCTTGTCTTTGATCTCCAGCCTTGATGCGTCTCAAGACGCGCCGCCCATCAGTCCGTGACTTTGAGCTGCCCTTGATACATCTGCATCTGGCAGGTGAAGCGGAAAGTACCGGCCTGTTTCGGGGTGAACCGGATTTCCTTGGGCTTGCCGATCGGCAGCGTTTCGCTGATATCCAGTCCGTGAAAGATGACCTGTTCGGCACAGGGGCTGGCATCCTTTCGCAGGAAGCGCAGCGTCAGCGGCTGTCCCTTGGGGGTCTCTATATAGGCGGGTTCGTAAATGCCGTCGTCCACCAGAATATCGATGGGGCGACCGGCCGATACCAGCGCCTGGCGGGGTTTCCAGAGCCAGAACCACCAGACGACAAAGGCTGCAATCAGCAGGCCGGCCAGATTGACGAGCAGGTTCATGAACGACCTCCTGCGGTTGGCTGAGGGGTGGGCGTGTTGACGTCAGTGTCCTGTGCCTTCCCCGTTTCACCCGTAAGGCCCGCCGAGCCCGGTTTGAAAAAGCGCAGACGTCCGGCATTACTGACCACGGTGACCGAGGACAGCGACATGGCGGCGCCGGCAATCACCGGGCTGAGCAGCAGGCCCCAGAGCGGGTAAAGCACGCCGGCGGCGATCGGAACACCGAGGCTGTTGTAGACGAAAGCGCCGAACAGGTTCTGACGGATATTGCGCACGGTCGCCCGAGAAATCTCGATGGCATCCGCTACACCGTGCAGCGAGCCCCGCATCAGGGTCACCGCGGCACTTTCGATAGCGACGTCGGTGCCGGTGCCGATGGCGAAGCCCACATCGGACTCGGCCAGGGCCGGTGCGTCGTTGATGCCATCGCCGACCATGGCAACCCGGGCTCCGGATTCGCGCAGTTCACGTACGATGCGGGCCTTGTCTTCCGGCAGGACTTCCGCATGGATTTCATCGACCCCGGCTTGCCGTGCAATGGCCTCTGCCGTGGCGCGAATGTCGCCGGTCAGCATGACGACGTGCAGGCCGAGCTTGCGCAGACGCTGAATGGCGGCCCTGGTGTCGTCCTTGAGGCGGTCGGCAATACCGATCACCCCCGCGGTTTCGCCATCGACGGCAATCAGCAGCGGTGTGCCCGCGCCGGCCGTGACCTCGTTGACGGCGCTCTGCAGTTCCTCGGTGCTTACGCCCTGTGCCGACAGCCAGCTGCGGTTGCCGATCAGGACTTCCCGGCCCTCGATCCGGCCGCGCACGCCCTTGCCGTTGATCGCCTCGAACTCGGTGCATTCCGGCAGCGACAGCTGGCGCTCCTCTGCCGCACCGGTCACCGCTGTCGCCAGCGGATGTTCGGATGGGCGTTCGACGGCGGCCGCGATGCGCAGCAGGGCGTCGTTGTCCCAGCCTGGCTGCGGCAGGATGGCGGTGACGGTGGGGCGTCCTTCCGTCATGGTGCCAGTCTTGTCGAGGACCACGGTATTGAGCTGTCCCGCAGTCTGTAAGGCTTCGCCTTGACGCATGAGGACACCGTACTCGGCGGCCTTGCCGACCCCGACCATGACGGAGATGGGAGTGGCCAGGCCCAGGGCGCAGGGACAGGCGATGATCAGGACCGTCGTTGCCGCCACCATCATGTGCACGATCTGAGGTGCCGGTCCGACGTCGTACCAGATGAGTGCGGCGGCAACCGCAATCAGCAGGATCACCGGAACAAACACGGCCGCGACGTCATCTGCCAGGCGCCCGATGGGCGGCTTGGCACCCTGGGCTTTTTTGACCATGCGTATGATCTGGGCAAGGGCCGTGTCCCGACCGACGCGAGTGGCCCGATACACCAGGCTGCCGCTCTGGTTCAGCGTACCGCCGGCCACGGTATCGCCCGGATTTTTACCGACCGGCATGGGTTCCCCGGTCAGCATGGATTCGTCGATACGGCTCTGTCCTTCGACGACTTCGCCGTCGACGGCGATTTTCTCTCCGGGTCTTACACGGATCAGGTCACCCTGCTGGACCTGTTCGACGGGAATGTCCTGCTCTGACCCGTCGCGCAGCACGCGCGCGGTTTTGGCGCGTAGATCGAGGAGGCGTCGTATGGCCTGGGAGGTCTTGCCCCGGGCCCGCACCTCCAGCGCCTGGCCCAGGTTGATCAGGCCGATGATCATGGCCGATGCCTCGAAATAGACGTGGCGGGCGCCGGGGGGGAGCCATTCTGGAAACAGCACCACGACGATCGAGTACAGCCAGGCGGTTCCTGTGCCGACCGCGATCAGCGTGTCCATGTTGGCGCTGTGGTGCCTGAAGGCCTTCCAGGCGCCGGTGAAGAAGTGGTTGCCTGCATAGGCGAGGACGCCCAATGTCAGGATGCCGATACCGAGCCAGACCCAGTGCCCGATGCTATCCGGCGCAACTGACATGCTGCCCCCGAACAGGCCCCACAACATCAAGGGGACGCCCAGCCCGAGCCCAATCCACATATTGCGAATCAGTGACCGGTAATGGGCCGTTTCGGCCGCTTCCCGTTCGGCATCGCCGCTCTCCTCATCCTCGATGACACTGGCGCCGTAACCGGCATCTTCCACGGCTTTGACCAATTGGTGAGGGTTTACGTCGCCTTCCACCTGGGCGGAGCGGTCAGCGAAATTCATGGAAGCCGCGCTGACGCCGGGCACGCTGCGCAGGGCCTGCTCGATGGTGCGCACGCAGGAGGCGCACTTGGCACCGGTGACATTCAGGTTGATGGTTTGTCCAGTCCCGGCCGGGGCGGCGGTTTCAGCTGTGGCGGTCTCGGTGAGCTCGCACGCTGGTGCTGTCGTTTCGTCAGCCTCTTCGCGGGCCGTCTGGGCCTCCAAAACCTGCGCGGGATAGCCCGCATCGGTGACGGCCTGGGCGGCGGCTGCGGCATCGGGGTGACCGGTCACGGCGACACGCTGGTTCTCCAGGTCTACCGAGACGGATTCGACACCGTCGAGAGCTTCCAGCGTCCGGGTGATTTTCTTGGCGCACCCCTGGCAACTGGCGCCGGAGATGCCGAGCACCAGATTTGCATCCTGCGGCTCTGGCGTCGTTTCACTGGTGCTTCCCGTGTCGAGAACCTGCGCGGGATAGCCTGCATCGGTGACGGCCTGGGCGGCGGCTGCGGCATCGGGGTGACCGGTCACGGCGACACGCTGGTTCTCCAGGTCTACCGAGACGGACTCGACACCGTCGAGGGCTTCCAGCGTCCGGGTGATCTTTTTGGCACAGCCCTGACAGCTGGCTCCTGAAATACCGAGCAGCAAGTCGGCTTTGGGCGTGTGTGTGATTTCGTTCATGGTGTCAGGCCTCCTTCCGGACTTCCTGATCGTCCCAGTGTTCGATCAGGCGGCAAATCGTGTGGCCGTCGGGTGCACCGTCCGGCATTTCCTGCCAGATGCTCATCGCCTCGCGCATGCGGTCCCGCAGGGATTGTAATTCATTCAGCTGTTTTTCCACGTCCGCCAATCGTTGTTCGAAGACGTGGCGGACCATGGGGCAAGGCGAGTTGTGCTCGTCGGCCTCGTGCAGGATTTCACTGATCTCCTGCAGGCTGAAGCCAAGTTGCCGGGCTTTGCGGGCGAAGCGCAGGCGCCTGAGGTCATCCACGGAATAGCGGTGGTAGCCGTTATCCGGATTGCGTTCCGGGTGCAGCAGTTGCTGCCGGGTGTAGTAGCGAACGGTTTCCGGGTTGACCCCGGCCGCGGCGGCAATCTCAGAGACGTGCATGATCCGCTTCCCCTTTTGCAGCGTCGGCATCAATGGGCTTCAGCCCAATACTACGTCTACTGTAAAACCTTTGAGTAGGTCATAGGTCAAGGATTTGTTCGATCATCGTGCAGGGCGGCATCGCAATGGTGGCAGCGTCGGGGCGCTTCGAGGCGGGCTTCCCAACCGGGGTATCTTCCGCAGGCCGGACAGCGCAGGAAAAGCTGGAACAGCGGAATGGGGACAATGAGTGCCGCCAGGGCCAGCCCTGTCAGGCCGAGGTGGAGTTGCCCTCCGGGATGGCCGAGCACGATGACACTGCCGAGCACGATGAAGGCCATAGTGGCATAGCGGCGGTGCCAGCGCTCCCAGCGAAGGATCCGGGCATATTGGGTGGGGGTCAGGGTATCGGGTGGTGTTGTCATGGGGGTGGTGAATGTGGGCGCGCGCTCACTGAAACCTCTTCGAGTACTTTGATCGCATCATAGAGGTTCGCATGGCTGGCATAAAGCCTGGGACGGGCGGAAGTTGAGTCGCCACCATGCAGTGCAAGCCCGTCAACGAAAAAAAGCCGCGCATTCGCGCGGCTTTTCAGTGTCGTCGAACCGGATCGGCTCAGAGCAGTCCTGCCATGATACTGGCGCCAGCCGGTGACAGCTTGACCTGGCCGAGGATGCCGGTGCCGCGGAGGATGGTCCAGGCGACTTTCAGGGCCGGGATGTCATCAGTGGCGACGTACCACTTGGTTTCGATGCCGCGGTAGCGGGACTTGTGGTAGGCCAGTGCCTTGAAGGCATAGAACTTGTTGCCGTGTTCGTAGAGGAAACTGCAGATCTTGCGGACGATCTTGCGCTCGCCTTCTACCGGTGCGACACCATGTAGCGGCGAAATGCCCAGGGAAAGCCATTCGATACCTTCGGCACGGAAGATGTTCATGGCTTCCAGAATGATGAAATCGAGCAGGCCGCTGGGCACGTTATCGAACTGCTGGCGCAGGATGTTGGCGGTGTAGCCGACGACCTTACCGTTCTTGTAGTAAGGGTCGAAGAAGACGTAACCCAACAGACGGTCGCCGTCATAGCAGTAGAACTTGCGCACGCCCCATTCGTCATTGAAAACGGGAGGGCGGGTCAGCAAGCGCAGTTCGCGGCTGCTGACGGCCTTATGGCTGCGCCAGGCATCAGAAATCTGCATCACTTGCGCCTGATCCACTTCATCCCAGGTCTGTTCCTTGACCACGACGCCACAACGCTCACCCAGATTGGCTGCATGGCGCAGTTGCTTCTTGTGCTTGCCTTTGACATCGAAGTCCGCAATGGGAATGGAGAATTCGGTACCCATTTCGTTGATGTTGTAACCGATGGTACGCAGATCGCGAGCCACGTCCGCATCGATACCGACAAAGAAGGTGCGGCCGGGAACACGATTCAGGAAGGCGCGCATCAGCCAGGGGCGGGCAGCCGGATCGCAGACCGGGTTGGCGAAGACCACATTGACCCGGCCCATGATGGTCCGCATCGGGAAGTAGGCGATGAAGCCGACTTCGTCGATCCCAAAACGCTGAACCCCTTCCTGCAGGTTGAAGTAAGCGCTGGACTGGCCGCCAAAACGGGCAATCAGGCGCTGACATTGCTGCAGCGACAGGGAATGATCGGTCGCCGACTCAAGAAGTGCCAGGCGATCCAGTATCAGGGCGGATGATGGAATCGATGCGGTCACGGCTAATCACCTCTCTGGGACAGTTCTTCTTGTTGTTACACCGGTTTGTTTCTGTCCCGGTTTGTAATGATCTGTGAGTAAACGTTACGCCCATTATCTGAGGATGAGAATGGGGGGGCGGTAATTTTGTGAACAGACACGGGTGTGTATCTTCGGGGACATGATGGCGGTCACAAAACGACCTTATTTTCGTGATTTTTCTAGGAAAATCGATTGTCGGACAATCTTAGGGATGGCGCATGAATCAAGGCATTTGAGCCGATTCGGGGAGAGAAATGGCTACCGGTTTCGGGCAAAAGGCTAGTCTCGTTCGCACGACTGGTTATGATGGTCGGATGTCGAAAACAACGGAAAATTCCCATGGGCAAGAACCGGCTTGAGGCGTTCAGCGATGGCGTGCTGGCGATCATCATCACCATCATGGTTTTGGAACTGAAGGTTCCCCATGGCGATAACCTGGGTGCCCTGCTGGCCCTGATTCCGATCTTCCTCAGTTATCTGCTCAGTTTCATCTATGTCGGTATCTACTGGAATAATCATCATCACATGTTTCATACGGCGGGTACCGTCAAGGGCGGCATACTCTGGGCCAATCTGCATCTGCTGTTTTGGCTGTCGCTGATTCCGTTCGCCACCGGCTGGATGGGCGAAAACCATTTCGCGCCGGCACCGACAGCCCTGTATGGCCTGGTGCTGTTAATGGCGTCGATGGCCTATTGGCTGCTGCAGCGTGCCATCATCGCCGCTCAGGGCGACGATTCGTTGCTTGCCTATGCGGTGGGCCGGGATGTCAAAGGTAAGCTTTCACCGGTCCTGTATTGTGCGGCCATTCCGTTGGCCTTCGTCTCGCCCTGGATTTCCGGCACCCTCTACATTCTGGTCGCCCTGATGTGGCTGATTCCGGACCGCCGTATCGAGCGGGTGCTGATGACAAGGGAAGAGCGGTCTGCCTTATGATCGTACCGATTCCGGATGTCCATATCGGGTTTGGGCTGGCGGCTGCGGCGCTGGCTGTGCCGCTTATCCTGCGCCGGGTGCCGATGAATCACTTCTACGGTATCCGGGTACGCAAAGCCTACACATCGGACAGTAACTGGTATGCCATCAATGCGTTCGGCGGCTGGCTCTTCCTGTGTTTTGGCGTTTTCCTGGTGGCCTGTGGTTTTCTGGGGCGTCCGTTCGCACCAGAGCCCGGCAGCCCCTGGGCGCCGGTCTATCTCTTCGTTCCCCTGTTGGCCCTGGTGCCGCTGATGCGATATATCCGGCGTTATGCCCGGCAGCGGCCTGAGGCGTGAATCCGGATGCGATGGCGCCGGCCGGTCTACGAAGGAGTTTCATATGAATGTGGCTGAGTTTTCCCGACGCGTCGGTCTCAGCACCTATACGTTGCGTTACTACGAGAAAATCGGGTTGCTCGGCGATGTGCGCAGGCGTCCCAATGGTCATCGGGATTTTACCGAGCGGGATCTGGCGTCGATCGCCTTTATCCTGCGCCTGAAAGAAACCGGCATGTCCCTGGAGCAGATGATTCATTACGCGAATCTGCGGGCCGCCGGAGCCGAGACCTTGCGCGAACGCCAGCAGATGATGCGTGATCATGCCCGGGCCGTGGAGGCCAATATTGCTGTTCAGCAACAGCACCTGGAGAAACTCCGGGAGAAAGTGGTGATCTACGACGCCCTGATCGAAGAGGCGGAGACAGCGGGAGCGCTTGACTTAGAGTGAACTCTAACTCGTAGGCTGGACTTGAACGTACATTCAGCTGCCGAGGAGAGCACACCCATGTCGAGTGAAAACCCGGATCGCTATGCCCGTGGTTGGGAAAAACTGAAAGAAATCGATGGCCATGCAGGTGAGAACGTCATCGAGTCCCTCAAACGGATTGCGCCTGATTTGGGGCGCTATGTCATCGAGTTTGGCTTTGGCGACATCTACAGCCGTCCCGGCCTGGACCTGAAGTCCCGCGAAATTGCCACCGTAGCCGCACTCACCGCCATGGGCAACGCAGCTCCACAATTGAAAGTGCATATCCATGCCGCCCTGAACGTTGGCTGTTCGCCGGAAGAAGTCATCGAAGTGATCACCCAGATGGCCGTCTATGCCGGCTTCCCGGCAGCGCTTAATGGGGTTTTTGCCGCAAAGGAAGTGTTTGAGGCGCGGGGGTTATTGGGTGACGGCGTTTCCCCCGAGTAATGTTTATATGGGCTCCGACAGGATCGCTATAGTTGATCCCGCCAAACCCGTGCCACAATGCCGCAGTTTGCGTTAAGGGCCTCTCACCGTCCACCACGATCAAGGATCGAGAACCGCTGTGTCCCGTGCCGAACGTCTGTTGCAACTGATGCAGTCACTGCGTCGCCACCGTTATCCGGTAAGTGGTGCGGCGCTGGCGGAGGAGTTGGGGGTGAGCGTGCGTACCCTCTATCGCGATATTGCTTCTTTGCAGGCGCAGGGTGCGCAGATCGAGGGAGAGGCGGGTGTCGGTTATGTGCTGCGCCCGGGGTTTACGCTGCCGCCGTTGATGTTCTCGGAAGAGGAAATCGAGGCTCTGGTGTTGGGTGCGCGCTGGGTGGCGAAGCGGTCCGATCCGCAGTTGGCGGAGGCGGCGCGGAATATGTTGGCCAAGGTGTCCGGTGTCCTGCCGCAGGCCTTGCGTCATGAGCTGGAATCCTCGGCGTTGTTGATCGGTCCGGGCGATCCGGTGCTCGGTGACAGCCGCATGCTGGAGGAAATCCGTCTGGCGATCCGGCAGGAGCGCAAGGTCGATATCGATTATCAGGATAAGGATGGTCAGGATAGCTGCCGGGTCATCTGGCCTTTCGCCCTGGGTTTTTTCGAGAATTTCCGGATGATTGTTGCCTGGTGCGAGCGGCGTGAAGCCATCCGCCATTTTCGTGTCGACCGGATTTTGGCGATGCGTTTGACGGAAACACGCTATCCCCGGCGGCGCCAGCAGTTGCTGCAGGAATGGCGTATGGCGAAAGGCATCGCGGAACAGTAAAACACTACTGACAAAAGTTGTCAGTCGCTCTCCTTAGGATGGCGTTGTCACCCTAACACTGCCAAGGAGATGAAGATGACGATCGAGATGACAACGCCCACCCTGATACTGCTCTATGTCGAAAATGCCCAGGCCAGCGCCGATTTCTACGGCAGCCTGCTAGGCCTGTCGCCACTCGAAGACACACCGGCCTTCGTCATGTTCCAGTTATCCTCAGGCGCCCAACTGGCCCTGCGTAACCGCGACGGGGCACAACCGCCACTGGTGGCATTGCCCGGCGCCACTGAAATCGGTTTTATGGCATCGGACCGCGCCGCGGTCGACGATCGGTTCGAAGACTGGCAGCGAAGGGGTCTGAGCATCCTGATGCAGCCGACGATGATGCCCTTCGGCTACACCTTTGTGGCGGAAGACCCGGATGGCCATCGGCTGCGGGTCTATGCGCTGGGGGCCGCGTGAGCCGTTTCTGGGTCGCTGTAGCCTCGGCGGAGCATGTCCGCCGGGGAATGATGATGGACAGGCCGCAAGCGACGGCGGGATCCCCCGGCGATGTGTTCGCCTTGGTCGATGCGGTGCGTCAGCAGCGCAGTTGAGCCTGTTGCCTGGCCGGAGCGTCCTCACGACTGCTTCGGCCCCCATTGCGGTGTAATGCCCTCCGGTACACCTTCACTGGTGATCCGCTGGATCCTGCTTTCAGCGGTTCCGGTAGGGCGCATTAACCAACGGGCAATGCGCCGGGGGCCTCCCGCCAATCCCGATCATTCGACGGCCTCTTCAGACCTTAAGAGGCCGTCCGCTTATGGGGGCTCACCAGCGCTTATACGGCAAAAACTTCCCGTTCATGGTCACGACCACCCGGTCTCCCTTGGGATCTTCCTGCCGGTCGACGTCCAGGGTGAAATCAATGGCACTCATGATGCCGTCGCCGAACTTCTCGTGGACGATCTCCTTCACCGACTCGCCATAGACCAGCATGATTTCGTAGAAACGGTAGATCAACGGGTCGGTGGGAATGTCCTTGGTCATGCTGGTGCCCTTGTAAGGACACTCCTGCAGGGCCTCGGCTATGTCCGGCCCCAGCCCCAGAGCGGCCGTCAGTTTCTCGGCTTCGGCTTCCGGCATGCTGTTTTCGCCCAGACAGGCGGAGCAGGTCCAGAGTGGCGACATGCCGAGCGTTGTGCCCAGTGCTTCCCAACTGATCCCCCTGGCTTTCTTGGCGGCCAGAATGGTGGTGCGCATGGTCTGCTTATCCATGGTTTTTCCTCCGTTGACGGGATGTGGCCTCTCAGCGCATAGACAGAGGACCCTGGTCGGGAGGTGAGCAATAAACAGACCAGTGGCTGGGGTGAGTGATTCTTCGGTGAGATCGGGCGTAATAGGGATTTGGGTGGGGCTTAAACGTGCGCGGATCCGCCTTTATGGTGCGGTCGGGGACGGAAGGACGGTTTGTGTAGAAACGACTGGGGCCATACAAGGCCCCAGTCGTTGCAGTGGTGGCTAGCGTCGGGAAGACGCGCCTTGCCCCTGAGACCCACCATCCTGGCGCGGGCCACTGCGATTGGGGCGCCGGTTGCGGCGATTGCCCGCCGGACGGGCATCCCCGGAACCGTTGCCGCTTGCGCGGGCTGCCGGTTTGCTGCTGCCGCCCTGGCGGGGCTTCTGGCCCTGCTGTTTCTTTTCGCCAGCACCTTCGCCGTTGCGCTGTCCCTGCCTGGGCGCGCTCGGACGTCGGCCTTTGGGCGTCCGCGGATTCAGGCTCGATTCCGGCAGATTCTGTATCGGCTCGAAACCGTCGACCGTTGTGCGGGTCAGCATTTTCTTGATCAGGCGCTCGATGGCAGCCAACTGATCGAATTCGTCAGCGCTAACCAGCGAAATGGCCTGACCGGTGGAACCCGCTCGACCGGTGCGACCGATGCGGTGCACGTAATCTTCCGGCACATTGGGCAGGTCGACGTTGACCACCTGCGGCAACTGGTCGATGTCCAGGCCACGAGCGGCGATGTCGGTCGCCACGAGGACCCGGGTGGCGCCTTTCTTGAAGTCGGCCAGGGCCTTGGTCCGTGCGCTCTGGCTCTTGTTGCCGTGGATCGCGGCGGCGCTTATGCCTTCGGCTTCCAGGAAGCGGGTCAGGCGATTGGCTCCGTGCTTGGTCTTACAGAAGACCAGGACCTGCTCCCAGCGCTGTTCCTGGATCAGGTGCGCAAGCAGCGCCGGCTTGCGTTTCTTGTCCACCGGGCTGATCCATTGCTTGACCGTGGGGGCTGCGGAGTTGCGCGGCGTCACGGAAATCTCCACCGGCTGGTTCACGAGTCCCTTGGCCAGGGTGCGGATCTCTTCCGAGAAGGTGGCAGAGAACATCAGGTTCTGACGCTGCTTGGGCAGGAGAGCCAGAATCCGGCGGATGTCGTGAATAAAGCCCATGTCCAGCATGTGATCGGCTTCGTCCAGCACCAGCACTTCCAACTGATTGAATCGGATGGCCCGCTGATTATACAGGTCCAGCAGACGTCCCGGTGTCGCCACCAGGATATCGACGCCCTTGCGCAGCTTGATCATCTGCGGGTTGATCTTGACCCCGCCGAAGACCACGGCAGAGCGCAGGGGCAAATGTTTCCCATAGGTCGCGACGCTTTCGGCCACCTGGGCAGCCAGTTCGCGGGTCGGTGTCAGGATCAGGACGCGGGCCTGGTTGGCCTGGGCGCGTTCACCTTTGGACAGGCGTTCCAGGATAGGCAGCGTAAAGCCAGCGGTCTTACCGGTCCCGGTCTGGGCGGCCGCCATGACGTCTTTGCCTTGGATTACCGCGGGAATGGCCTGGGCCTGAATCGGTGTGGGGGTTGTGTAACCTTGTTCTGCGATGGCTTTGAGGAGCGGGGCGGATAACCCCAGGGAGGCAAAGCCGGAATCTTCATTAATCACTGCGTATTCGTTCTCTTGGGGTGCCGACGATAAACCGTCAGCGGTCATGCAGCTTACAGGAAACGAGCTCCAAGGACTATCATCCTGTGTTATCGGTGGCGTGGGGGCCTTCTAGTCGCGCCACGCCTTTCGTTGGTTGGATAAGGAATTGCCCGATGACGACTAGCTTCCTTCATGCTGAAGGCGGCTGTACCTGTGGTTCTGTCCGCTACCGCCTGCAGCGCGATCCCATGATCGTTCACTGCTGCCACTGCCGCTGGTGCCAACGGGAGACTGGCTCTGCATTTGTCCTCAACGCTTTGGTGGAGCGGGAATGTGTCGATCTCCTGCAGGGTGAGGTGGTGGCGGTCCCAACGCCCTCGGCCAGCGGCAGAGGGCAGACCATTGTCCGCTGTCCTCGTTGTCAGGTGGCGTTATGGAGTCATTATCCCGATGCCGGGGCACCCATCTGTTTTGTCCGCGTCGGCACCCTGGACTTCACGGAGCGTTGTCCCCCGGATATCCACATTTATACCGCCTCGCGTCAGCCCTGGGTCTGCCTGCCCCCGGAGGTGCCTGCGGTGGACGAATACTATGAGTTGGAGGATGTCTGGTCGGCCGATAGTTTGGCCCGGTTCGCCGCCACCCGCTGACGCAGGATGGTGCGGGCCACAATGCCGGCCGCCAGCCCCCAGAAGGCGGCACCGATGCCAAACAGGGTGACGCCGGAAGCGGTGAGCAGGAAGGTGATCAGCGCCGGCTCCCGCTCGCTGGCATCCTCCAGCGCGGCATGCAGGCTGTTGCCGATGGTGCCGAGCAGGGCGAAGCCGGCGAGTGCAACCACAAAGGCGTGCGGAAAGGCGGCGAACAGGGAGACCACCGTCGCGCCAAACAGCCCGATGACCACGTAGATGGCACCGGCGGAGACCGCAGCCAGATAGCGCGAACGACGGTCGGCTCCGGCTTCCTCGCCCATGCAGATGGCCGCGGTGATGGCGGCCAGGTTGAGGGCGAAGCCGCCAAAGGGCGCCAGAATCAACGTCGCGATGCCGGTCACGGTCAGCAGGGGCGACAGCGGTGTCTGGTAGCCGTTAGCGCGCAGGACGGCCAGTCCCGGTACGTTCTGGGACGTCATGGTGACGATAAACAGCGGCAGGCCGATGCTGATCAGTGCCGAGAGGGAAAAGGTCGGGGCGGTCAGCACCGGTTTTGCCAGTGCCAGATGCAGTGCCTGCCAGCGCAGGTCGCCACTAAAGGCCGCATAGGCGGTTCCGGCGATCAGCACCAGCAGGGCGGCATAGCGGGGCCAGCGTCGGCGGGCGACCAGGTAGGTGGCAAACATCAGCGCCACCAGGGCCAGTTTGCTGTGCAGGGCGGCAAAGGCCTGTAGGCCGAATTCCATCAGAATCCCCGCCAGCATGGCCGCGGCCAGCGCTTTGGGAATATGGTGCAGCAGGCGCTCGAACCAGCCGGTCCAGCCTGCCAGTACGATCAGCAGACCCGAAAACAGGAAGGCGGCCGTCGCCTCACCCAGCGAGTGGCCGGCGAGACTGGTGACCAGCAGCGCCGCACCCGGTGTCGACCAGGCCGTGAGAATCGGCTCCCGGTAATAGAAGGACAGCCCGGCGCTGGTCAGACCCATGCCCAGCCCCAGTGCCCAGATCCAGGAACTCACGACCGCCTGATCCGCCCCGGCGCTTTGGGCGGCCTGGATAATGATCACGACGGAGCTGGTAAAGCCCACCAGTACGGCGATAAAACCGGCTGCCAGATGCGAGAGCGAATACGAGGATCCTGTCCGGGCGCGCATGGATGAAACTCCTGGGTTTCGAGGGCGTGCGTTTTAACGCACAATAAGTCAGTAGCGTAGCATTCGTGCGTTATAGCGCACAATAGTTTGCGCGGATGTGCTTTCGTTGGTGACAAGGGAATTCCGGATGACGGATATCAGTAAACATTTGGCGTGTACCCTGAAAGGGTTGCGCCAGCAAAAAGGCTGGAGCCTGGACCGTGCGTCGACGGAAACCGGGGTCAGCAAAGCGATGCTCGGGCAGATCGAGCGCGGCGAATCCAGTCCCACCGTCGCCACCCTCTGGAAGATCGCCACCGGCTTCAACAGTTCCTTCTCCGGTCTGCTGACAACACCGGAGGAACCCCTGGATGCGCCGGTCTTCCGCTCCGGTACCGATCCCCAGGCTGCGCTCCCCAGAGACAGCCTGCAGGTAGTTCCCCTGTTTCCCTTCGAGGCCCGCTTTGGCTTCGAGCTGTTCGAGCTCAGTCTGCCGCCCCACACGGAGCATCTTTCCGACGCCCATGAAGCGGGAGTGGTGGAGCATGTGATGGTGATCAGTGGCGCCATGGCGTTGCTGCTGGACGGCGAGTGGCGCGCCGTTCCGGAGAGTGGTGCCGTGCGCTTTGCCGCAGACCGCCCCCACGGCTATCGGAACGAGGGAGATGTCGCGGTGCGGTTCTATAACCTGATTCATTATCCGGCGGGGCATGGTTGATGCCTTCAGGGTCATCCGCAGCCTGATCGGTGGGCAAAGTGAGATTCCGTACTCACCGCCGCTGTCGGCAACTCCTATACTGTTTCCTGTCCAATCGTGAGGATCATTGTTCGTCGACAAGGAGTGCTTGATGACTAACGAACAATTCGAAGCGCTGGTAGCCCGTCTGGAAATCCAGGCGCGTCAAAACCCACGGGCCTACCAGTTTCGCGTTTTTCTGCTCGCCTTGCTCGGCAATCTCTACCTCGGGGCCATCCTGCTCCTGTGTCTCGTGTTGTTAGGGGGGTTGGCGGCCTCTGTCATGTTTCTCAAGTGGATCGCCGTGAAGCTGATTCTGGTGGTGGGCGTTTTCCTGCTGACGCTGGTGCGGGCGCTGTGGGTCAAGGTCGATCCCCCCGAAGGCCTGCTGGTCAGGGCCGGCGACGCGCCTGAACTGTTCAGCATCATCAATGACCTGCGCAGGCAGCTCAAGGCACCGGCGTTTCACAGCGTGCTGGTGACGGACGAACTGAATGCCGCCGTCTATCAGGCGCCTCGGTTCGGCATCTTCGGCGGTACCCGCAATTATCTCGTAATCGGCCTGCCGCTGATGAAAGCGCTGACCGTCGAGCAGTTCCGGGCGGTGCTGGCCCATGAATTCGGACATTTGTCCCGAGGCCACGGGCGAGTCGCCAATTGGCTTTACCGGCAACGTCTGCGCTGGAGTCGCCTGATGGGGGCACTGGAAGCGCAGAACCACAAGGGCGCGGCCCTCTTTAAGCCCTTTCTCCGTTGGTACAGCCCCTACTTCAATGCCTATTCCTTTCCGCTGGCGCGTGCCAATGAATACGAAGCCGATGCCACCTCAGCCCGACTGACATCGCCCCAGGCGGCGGCCGAAGCCCTAACGCGGGTGGAGGTTGTTGGCGGTTACCTGTCGGAGAAGTTCTGGCCCTCGATCCATCGCCAGGCATCAGAAACGCCGCGACCGGCATTTGCGCCCAACGCCAACCTGGGGCGCCGGATGCTGGAGGAACTCGACGAAGAGGACGCCAGCGTCTGGCTGGACAATGCGCTGGCTTCAAAGACGACGATGGCCGATACGCACCCCTCGCTGTCGGATCGTTTGCAGGCGATAGGCGCCACGCCTCAGCTTGTGTTGCCCAAGGCGGGAGAGGCTGCCGATCAGCTCTTGCACCCCTCGCTTGAGCGCATCACCGAGACACTGGACAGCCAGTGGCGCGCACGGATTCAGGGCGCCTGGGAGCAGCACTACGAAGAAACCCGGCAGAAGCGGGAACGACTGGCCGAACTCAACCAGCGGATCGCGGAGGCGTCGGAACTGGAGCCGTCCGAGGCCTATGAGCGTGCCATGTTGACCGAGTCCGTGGCTAATGACGCCCCGGAGGCCCTGGCTCAGCTTCGCGCGCTGCATCCACGGGTGCCGGACGATGCCGTGGTCTGTTACGCGCTCGGCGCACGCTTGCTGGAAACGGAGTTCGATACCGCCAAGGCCCTGCTGGAACGGGCGATGACGCTGGATGAAGAGGCCATCACGCACGCCTGTGAGCTGCTGCGTGATTACTACTGGCAACATGACGACAAAGAGGAAGCTCACCGCTGGCATGAGCGACTGGTGGAACAGCAGAAAATGGAACAGAAAATTGCCCTGGAGCGGGAACAGATTCGCCTTAAGGATAAATTCGATCGCCATGACCTTTCCGAGGCACAATTGGCGACGTTGCTTGAGCAGCTGCGTTCCGTGCCGGGCTTACGCAAAGTCTATCTGGTCAAGAAACGGATGACGCTGGCGCCGGAGCGGCCGCTCTATGTCATCGGTTTTACGGTAACCCCTTTCTGGCTGCCGCAGAGCAAGAAAAAGAATCAGGCAGTGATGACGGAGTTGGTGGCGCGGGTAAAATTCCCCGGCTTCGCCAAGTTTATTTCGCTGGAAGGCAACAACTATCGTTTTGGCCGCAAATTCCGCTGGATGCGGGGTTCGCGCATTCTGTAGGAGGGCCGTACCGGCGTGATCAGTTTTGCCGTCGACAATTACCGCTCGATTCTGCATTTGAGTACGGCCCTGGGGCCGCTCAATGTGATTACCGGCCCCAACGGCAGCGGCAAGTCCAACCTGTACCGTGCGCTGCGGTTGCTGGCGGAGACGGCGCAGGCAGGAGTGATCAACGCCATTGCACGGGAGGGCGGTTTGCAGTCGACCTACTGGGCCGGTCCGGAAGACCTGTCGCGCGGTATGCGTTCGGGGCGGGTTCCGGTACAGGGCGGGCCGCGTCAGGAAGTCGTGCGGCTACGGTTGGGGTTTTCCACCGAGACCCTGGGTTACGCCATCTCCCTCGGCTTACCGTCGCCGTCGAGCTCGGCCTTTGCCTTGGACCCGGAGATCAAGCGTGAGTGTATCTGGGCGGGCCCCTTCTACCGGCCGGCCGGGGTGCTGGTCGATCGCGAAGGTCCCTGCCTCAAGGTCCGGGCTGGCCGCGAATGGCGGGTGGTCGCCCAGCATCTGAGCGGTTTCGACAGCCTGTTCGATCAGGTCGGTGATCCCACCCAGGTGCCGGAGGTCTTGGACCTGCGGGATACCATTCGCGGCTGGCGTTTCTACGATCATTTCCGTACCGACCGGGATGCACCGGCCCGACAGCCACAGCTGGGAACGCGTACCCCGGTTCTGCACCACGATGGCCACGATCTGGCGGCGGCACTGCAGACCATCCGTGAGATCGGCAATGGTCTGGGACTGGATGAGGCTATCAGCGATGCATTTCCCGGTGCCCACTTGGTGGTGGAACGCCACGACGACGGCCGTTTCAGCCTGCACTTTCACCAGGAGGGGTTGCTCCGGCCGCTGTCGGCGCAGGAGCTGTCGGATGGCACCTTACGCTACATCCTGTGGGTGGCGGCGCTGCTGACCCCGCGCCCACCGTCGTTGATGGTGCTGAACGAGCCCGAAACCAGCCTGCATCCGGATCTGTTACCGGCGCTGGCGCGCCTGATCATCAAGGCGTCCGAGCAGGCGCAGGTCTGGGTTGTTACCCATGCCAGCCGCCTGATCGCGGCGCTTGAAGCCCATCCTGACTGTCATTCCATTGTCCTTCAAAAGGCCCTGGGCGCCACCGCAATCGCCGATCAGGGATTGTTGGATGCCCCGGCCTGGTATTGGCCGGACAAAGGTCGTTGAAAGTCCGCCCTCACCGCTCGACCTGGGGGTGCCACCAGCGGGGCAGCAAGGCCCGGATTCGGGGCTGGCGGAAGCGATCGTCGATCAGGAAGACTTCACCCCGGTCGCTTTGGGTACGAATCACACGTCCCGCGGCCTGGATGACCTTCTGCAGGCCGGGAAACAGGTAGGTGTAGTCGTAACCGTGCCCGAAGATGGCTTGCAGGCGCTGCTCGAATTGCTCGTTGACCGGATTCAGGGGCGGCAGGCCCAGGGTGGCGATGAAGGCGCCGACAAGCCGCTCGCCCGGCAGGTCGATGCCTTCCCCAAAGGCGCCGCCGAGGACCGCAAAACCAATTCCTCGCCCCCCTTCCGTGAATCGCGCCAGAAAGGCCCGCCGGGCCTCTTCGTCCATGCGCGGGGATTGGCGCCAGACCGGCAGTGCCGGATAGGCGTTCTCCAGGGCATCGGCCACCTGATCCAGGTATTCGAAGCTGCTGAAGAAGGCCAGATAGTTGCCGGGGTGGGTCGCATAATGATCTGCCATCAGCTGCACGATAGGGGCAACCGAGGCGGCCCGGTGCCGATAACGGGTGGAAATGCGGCTGACCAGATGAACGCTGAGCTGATCCGCCTGGAAGGGGGAATCCACGCTCAGCCAGGTGCAGTTTTCCGGCAGGCCCAGCAGGTCCTGGTAGTAATGCCGGGGTGTCAGGGTCGCCGAGAACAGGGTGGCGGTGTGGGCCGCCTCGAAACGTTCGCGCAGGACCGGGGCCGGCACCAGGTTTCGCAGGTTAAGGGTGCTGGTGCGGTGGCGCTGCCCGGGCTGCAGGCTGATATCGAACAGGAAATGGCGATCGAATAATTCGGCAATGCGACCGAAGTGGATCAGGTCGAAATAGACCCGCTGCAGCTCGCTGTCGACGTTGGCCGGGTTCTCCGTGAACTCGTCGGTCAGGGCAGCAATCACCCGCTGCAGGACGTCGAGCAGGCGCTGCGGTAGCTCATCACGGGTTTCGTAGGCGACGGTCTGGTCTTTGTACAGCGCATTCCAGGCGCGGTTGAGACTGTCGAAAGGTCGCTTGAGGGTCGCGGGCAAGGTCCGGCGAAGATGGCGGAACCGGGCCTGATCCAGCCCGGCGCTGTACATGCCGCGTGCCCGGTCTACCAGGTTGTGCGCCTCATCCACCAGCAGCGCGACGCGCCACTGGTTGGCTTCGGTCAGGGCATAGAGCAGCGCCGAGAGATCGAAGTAGTAGTTGTAGTCACCCACCACCACATCGGCCCAGCGTACCAGCTCCTGGCTGAGGTAATAGGGGCAGATGCCGTGCTCCAGCGCCACGGCACGCAGGGTGAGCTGATCGAGCTGACGCCCGTCCAGGGCGGCTTCGCGGGCTGCCGGCAGACGGTCGTAGAAACCCCGAGCCAGGGGGCAGGACTCGCCGTGGCAGGCCTTGTCCGGATGCTCGCAGGCCTTGTCCCGGGCGATCAGCTCCACCACGCGTGGCGGTGCGGAACTGTCCTGGCGCAGCGCCTTCAGAGCGTCCAGGGCGAGTTGGCGGCCGGGCGTCTTGGCTGCCAGGTAGAAGATCTTGTCGAGCTTCTGGCCGGGCATGGCCTTGAGCTGGGGAAACAGCGTGCCGATGGTCTTGCCGATCCCGGTCGGGGCTTCGATCATCAGGGGGCGGCCGGCGCAGGCGGCCTTGTAGACGGCTTCGGCGAGGGGGCGCTGGCCGTCGCGGAAATCCGGGTGGGGAAAGCGCAGTGTGGTGAGCGCCTGGTCGCGGGCCTCGCGGTGGGCCATTTCGCGTTTGGCCCAGGCCAGGAAACGCTGGCACTGGTCGTCGAAAAAGGCGTGCAGGCTCTCGGCGTCATGCCACTCGCGAATCACTGTTTCCTTCTGGCGCACGATATCGTAGTAGACGAGCGCCACCCAGACGCCGTCCAGGCCGCGTTCCTGGCACAGCAGCCAGCCGTAGACCTTGGCCTGCGCCCAATGTAGCAGGCGGTGATTCTCGGGCTGGCGTTCCAGTTCGCCGCGGAAGGTCTTGATCTCTTCCAACTGGTTGCGTGCCGGGTCGTAGCCGTCGGCACGGCCGCGCACTTCCAGAAGGCCATAGTCGCCCTTGAGTGGGAGCTCCGCTTCGTAATCGCGCCAGCGCTTTGCCTGTACTGCAGCATGACCGGCAATACCTTCCTGGGCGCTGGGTGAGGGCGTGAAGCGTAGGTCCAGGTCACCCTGTTTGGCGGTAAACTCGCACAGGGCGCGCACGGCAATGTGATAGGCGCTCACGCGGTCTCCTGCCAGCGCACGTAACAGACCGCGACGGGCATGTCGTGACGGGCACAAAAATCGATCCAGCGACGCTGGTTGTCCTGCAGGCGGTCACCGGGACCTTTCACCTCGATCATCCGGTAGCGGGCCTGGTCCGGCCAGAACTGGATCAGATCCGGCAGGCCCGCCCGGTTGGTGCGGATGTCGGCGAGGAGACGACGGAACCAGGCGTTCAGGTGGTCCGCGGGGAAACAGGTGAGGGCCTGCTCAAGCAATGTCTCGTTCAAGGCACCCCAGAAAACGAAGGGCGACTGGATACCCTGCTTGGCATGGAAGGTATCGAGTATGCGCTGCTGGTAGGCGTCGGTTTCCAGCAGGGCGAAACAGTCCTCGAATAACCCGGCCCGGCGGGCATGGAAATCGGGCTGCAGCAGGTCGGCTGGACCGGTATGGAAGGGGTGGAAGAAAGCGCCGGGCAGGGCGGCGAAGATGACGTCCCAGCAGAGCAGACCGAACAGACCGTTGATCAGCGTGTTCTCAACGTAGTGAACCGGCACATCGTCCGTGCTCAGGTGGGCCTGGACCCGATTTTCCACGGACAGCGGTGTGGTGGGCGGCGGCAGGATCAGGTCGATGCGTTCGGCTGGCATTTCCCGGGGGGGGCGCTGGACAGGTAGCCCCAGCTTGCGTCGCAGGCGGGGCATTACCCGCTCCAGCTGTTGCCGCTCGGCATCGCTTTCCGGTGCGAGGACGGCGGTTGCGGCCAGCTCAAAGGCGTCCTGGTAGCGCTCCTGTCGCTCCAGAACGCGAATGCAGCGGCCGCGGGCGCCGGGATAATGGCTTTGCTCATACAGGCGCTGGGCGGTTTCCCATTCGCCGGTCCTTTCGCCCTGTTGTCCCATTCTGAACAGCAGTTTGGCGCGGCGTGCTTCGAGCCAGGGGTTGTCGGCGATGATGGCCGGCAGATCGGCAAAGATATCGTCCAGCGCCTCTTCGGCATCGAGCCGTTCCCGGCAGGCGTGCAGGTGCAGATAGGTATCGACGTCCTTGCGACAGCGGAACGCGCGCGAGGCGTCACTGAATGCTACCGTTTCGTAACGGAAGACGCCGAGGTCGGCGAGGACGAATTCCGACCAGTCCTGATGCAGATTGCCGAAAAACATCAACCGCAGGCGGTCGCAGAGCGGCATGCAGGTGAGCGCAAAGAGGCGTTCGTCGCTGTCGGGGGCCCAGGAGGCAAAGGGTTTTGCCTCGTCGAACTGCGGTGATAATTCGGTCAGCCAATCGGCCTTGCGTCCCTGTGACGACGAAAGCCGGTCCCGGAACAGCGCGGCCAGCTCGGTCCGGGTCAGCAGGCCGAACAGGTCGTCCAGGGTCAACGGCGCCTCGGGATTAACCCAGCCAAGGGCGATCAGGGGTTCAACCGCCTCAAGCGTAGGACCGATCTCGACATAGCTCAGCCGGCTGGCCCGGAACAGGCAGCCCTTGCGCATGACCATGCGGACCAGCAACGCCTGGGATCGTTGAGGCAACTGCCTGAACGCATCGTTGAAGGCTCGCTCCCCGGCAGAGAGCAGGTCGCAGTAGCGCGCCTCGATCCAGTCCAGGACAGTGCGGAAGTTGTTCAGGTAGTAAAAGGGATCGTCGAGCGGATTCATCCCGGGCGGCTGCGCTGAATACTGTATGGGCATACATGGTAGCAGCGGGTGGGAGGCACTGACAAACGAACGATCGGCGGGGCAGGAAAGCGTTTTCCTCTCTTGGCCTGCCCGTCGCTTTGATGCAGGATACGGAACAGCTTTTGCCGTGGCCTTCCGGCCCATTTTCAAACTGCATTAAGGAACCTGCTATGAGCTTCGCGCTAGCGATCACCCTGCATGTGTTATCCGTTGTCGTCTGGGTCGGCGGTATGTTCTATGCCTATATGGCGATGCGGCCTGCTGTCGGCCAAGTGGTGGAGCCCGCCAAACGGCCGGCCCTGTGGGCCAACACGCTGGAGCGATTCTTCCGCTGGGTGTGGCTCTCTATCGTCCTGATCCTGGCGACCGGCTTCTGGATGATTTTTGGCGTTTTCGGCGGCATGGCAAACATCGGCCTCCATGTCCACCTGATGATGGGGTTGGGATTGCTGATGATGCTGTTGTATTTCCATGTCTATTTCGCCCCTTTCCGGCGCCTGAAAATCGCCGTGGCGAACAATGCCGTGGAGGAAGGTGCGAAGCGCGTTGGCCAGATTCGCAAGATTGTCGGTATCAATCTGTTGCTCGGTCTGGCGGTGATCGTGATCGCCGTGATGGGGAGCCGGATGTAAGTCAGCCTTTCTGTCGGCCTGCAGTGTTGTTCTTTGCGCATCAGGCCGGTAGCGGTCCGGCCGGAGATCCTGACGTCCTGAATTATACGTATTGGTTTATTAAAACCACGCTCAATACAAACGGTTGCCGATTCGGCTGTTTTAGCCCAGGACTAAATTGCCGTTTTGTAAGTCAATCCCTGATTTTGACCTGTTAAATTGCGTTAAATGAACAGTTCATGAATAGGAGGTTGCCATGATGAAAGGAATACTTCAGGTCTCGGTACTTGTGCTGTCCTCTCTGGGTCTGGCCGCTTGTGGCGGCGGTAGTGATACTGCAGCAATAGCGACCGGCAATGCGACCTTTGCGCTGACGGATGCCCCTGTCGATGGTGTCACTGCCGTCAATGTCACCGTCACCGGTCTGGAGCTCAAGCCGGCCAGCGGTTCCGTCCAGACGATTACCTTCGATCGTCCTAAACACCTGAATCTACTGGACCTCAGGGATGGGAAAACCGCCAACCTCATTTTGCAGCGGCCACTGCCTGCAGGCGATTACAACTGGGTCCGGTTGATACTGGATACCAGTCAGCAGTCCGTTCAGGTGAACGCGACGGGCGGCACCCAGCCACTGACCATCCCCAGCGGCGCGGAAACCGGTTTGAAACTGGTGCGCGGTTTTACGGTTCCTTCCGGTGGCAATATCAATTTCGTGCTCGACTTCAACCTGCGTAAATCGCTGGTACTGGCCAATGGTGCCTATCTCCTGAAACCAACCCTGCGTATCGTGGATGAGAGTACGGCGGGTGAGATCACAGGGACGGTCGATGTGGCGACGCTGGAACAGCAGTTGGGTTGCACCAATCTGCCGTCGGGTTATAACGGCGTCGTCTATCTGTATGCCGGAAGTAATGCCACTGTCGGAGACTATGGTAGTAATAACGAGCCCTACCTGGCATCGGTCGTGACCTATGGCGCGACCAGCAACTACCGCTACACACTGGCTCATCTGCCGCCGGGCAATTACACTCTCGCCTATACCTGCAGTGTGGACGACACGTCTACTGCGGAGTCGCTGAAGTACAGTTCGACGACCAACGTCACCGTACAGGCCAACCAGACAGCGACCGTTAACCTCCCCAACATCCTGTAAACCCTGAGACCCCCACTCCAGTTGCCCGTGCTGCTGGAGTGGGGGTGGCCGGGTTCTCCTAGAGAAAGAGATACCGTAGAAAGGCGAACTATCGGGACCTTGCCTTGACCAGCCTGATGCGGGTGATTTCCGATGGCGCCCCCAACCGCTTTGGCGGACCCCAGTAGCCGGTGCCCCGGCTGGTGTAGACCCAAAGCTGATCGATGCGGCGCAGGCCAGCGGTAAAGGGCTGCTGGAAACGTACGAAAAAGTTCCAGGGCAGGAACTGCCCTCCGTGAGTGTGTCCGGACAGCTGCAGATCGAAACCGGCGTCTGCGGCTGCCATCCCGGAACGGGGCTGATGCGCGAGCAGCAGACGGAAGGCAACGGTTTCCGGCGCTCCCGCCAGAGCGGCTCCGGGGTCGCTGCGATGGGAGGGTTCAATGGTGTGCGCGCTGTAGTCGGTGACGCCGGCGATGAGCAGCGATGAACCCTCGTGTTCGATAACGACGTGTTCATTGAGCAGCACGTGGATCCCCAGTCTTTCCAGTTCGGCGACCCAGCTGTGCACGCCGGAGTAGTATTCGTGATTTCCCGTGACAAAGTAGGTGCCATGGCGAGCACTCAGCTCGGCCAGAGGTTCGACGTGGGGGGCGAGATGACTGACGTGGCCGTCGACGAGGTCACCGGTAATGGCGATAACGTCCGCCTCGACGTGATTGACGCGGTCGACAATCGCCTGCAGGTAGCCCCGCTTGATGGTCGGGCCCACATGGATGTCGCTGATCTGGGCAATGGTGAAATTGTCCAGGGCGTCGGGAAGGTCCGGGATCGGTACTTCGACGTCGACGACACGGGCCACCCGGCGGGCGTTGATGAAGCCGATCAGGGTCACGATGACGGCGAGCACGGGTACGGCCAGCGCCGAATCGCGACTGAAAGTGGCCAGGCCTTCAGGGCTGGCGAGGAAAGCGGTCGGCAGCAGGATCAGGTCGCGCAGCAGGGTCAGGACGAACACCGAGGAAAACAGCCCGGTGGTGATCAGTCCTATCCAGGCAAGCCTGTCCGCCCAGGGTTGCCGGCGCATACGTCGCGCCATCAGTCCGGCTGGCATCAGCACGCAACTCAGCGTCAGCAGGACGATTCCGGCGGTGGTCCCGAGGACGCCGATGGGCATATCGGGCAGCAGGCGTAGGCCGACATAAACATGTGCCAGCAAAATCAGGGTGAGGGCTGTAACGATAAAACGGCTCAATAGCTTCAACTCTCCAGTGGCGGCAATGCTGTTCCATCATTGCCGCTCAGCACGGTGAGGTCCAGCCCGTATTCCGTCTCAGTGTCCGCCGTTCTGAAAGAACAGGGTGTAGAGGCTCAGAATGATTTCCACCACGATCAGGGCGACGATGTACCATTCCACCCGCAGTGAACGCTTGGCCTGGACCACATCCAGCACGGTTTGGGCGGTGCGGCTGATCAGTTCCAGTTTGCGCTCCAGGGCCACATCCCGTTCGCGGATCTCGAACTCGTCTTCGATGCGCAGATAGAACCGTTCCAGTTCCGGGTGATCCCAGAGTAGATCGGGCTTTTCGCTGACCTCTACGCGCCCGACCATCTTCTGCTGGTGCACCAGCACCTCGCCGATCAGTTTCAGCAGGTCCTGGGTGCGCACCCCGCGGCTGCCAAGTTGCATCAGGCGCTGAGCCAGGGGCTCGATGCGTTCGAAGGCGCGGGTGGCGCGCTGTTCGTAGCTATCGAGCACGGCACTTTTGGCTAGCACCTGCGCCATGAGCTGCATCTGTTGCAGGGACAGCGCCCGCACCACCAGTTTGTTGCCTTCGATACCCTCTTTGCCCTCGGGTTCGATGAAGAGCTGAGTTTCCTCGATGACAGGCTCCGCCAGGGGTTCCCTCGCGAAGTTGCCGAGCTCCCGCAGCCAGGCGCTTTCCTCGTGAGGTGCGACATTGAACAATACGGTGGTGCCATAGCGGAAGACCACCGCATAACCGCCTTCGCAGATGCGCAGCGTGAGCGGCTGGGTTGCCAGCACCTTGGTACGCTCCAACTGGCGGATATCGATGGCTTCTGCGATGTTCAATGCACGAACGATGATGGGGTTTTCATCGATGAACATGAGATGAGGTCACTCGTACGGAAGGATCTGCCGCATCATGAGTGACATCAGGCCTTCTTGGCAATGCTGTCAGTATATCTCCGCAGCGCCATGATGAGGGTCAGGACGGGGTATTGTCCGTGCTGTAGCGCTGTTCCAGCAGGGCCGTTTCCAGTTTGTCCACGGGAACGGGTTTGCTGATCAGGTAACCTTGGGCAACATCGCAGTGATGGGCTCGCAGGAAGGCCAGTTGCGACTCGGTTTCGATGCCTTCCGCGGCGACGCGGACGCCGAGGTTGTGGGCCAGGTTGATGACGGCGCGGACAATCATGGCATCGTCCTGCCGGGTATCGACGTGTTCGACGAAAGAGCGGTCGATCTTCAGCAGGTTGACCGGGAAGTTTCGCAGGTAGGCGAGAGACGAATAACCGACGCCGAAATCGTCGATGGCCAGTTGCACCCCCAGACGACTCACCCGCACCAGTTGCTCCAGGTTGTGGGTGATATTGTCGATGAAGATTTCCTCCGTCAGCTCGATTTCGAGATTGGCGGCATTGATACCGTTGCTTAGTAATGAGTTCTCTATGAAATCAACGAGTTCCGGGCTTTCCAGTTCTCGTCCCGACAGGTTGACGGCGATGCGCAGGTGAGAGAAAGGCCCGCCCTGCCAGCGCGCTATCTGTTCGCAGGCCTTGCGGATAACCCAGCGGCCGATTTCCGTGATCATGCCGGTTTCCTCGGCGACCGGGATGAATTCGCTGGGTGGTAGCAGGCCGCGCTCGGGATGGTGCCAGCGGATCAGGGCTTCGACACTGTCGACGCGGTTCTCGTGCAGGTCGAGTTGCGGCTGCATGAAGAGCACAAATTCGTCCTGGCTCAGGGCACGGTGCAGGCTCTTTGTCAGTTCCAGATGTTGCAGGGCCCTTTGGTGCATGTCCGAGGTGAAGAACTGGTAGTTGTTGCGGCCGTTCTCCTTGGCGCGGTAGAGCGCGATGTCGGCGTTGCGCAGCAGGGTGTTGGCATCGTGCCCGCTTTCCGGGAAGAGGGAGATGCCCAGTGTTGCCGTGACCTTATGCTGGATGCCCTGGATGTCGAATGGCAGCTCGAAGCAGCCCCGAATCCTCGACACCAGTGGCACGATATCCTCGGGACCGCTGATGTCGCGCAGATAGAACATGAACTCGTCGGCGCCGGGATGTGCCAGCGAAATCCGCTTGCTCGTCAACTGCTGTAAACGTTGGGCGACGGCATTCAGCAGGGTATCGCCGTGTAAGTGGCCAAGGGTGTCGTTGAGGGTTTGGAATCGGTCGAGATCGAGCAGGATCAGCGCCAGGCTCCGCTGGTTTTCCTCGCTTTGCCGCAGGGTGCTCTCCAGGTCCTCCATGAAAAAGCGTCGATTGGGCAGATTGGTCAGCGGATTGAAATTGGCAGCGCGTTCGAGATCGCTCTGCACCATTTCGCGCTGGTCTATCTCGGCTTTCAGGGCGTCCTGCGTTTCCTGCAGGATCTGCTTGCGACGCATAGCGGCCTGGGCGAGCACGAGTAGTCCTGTGATCAGGATGCCGCACAGGAGAATGGCCAGCAATACAAAGTTGGACCATTCACTGCGCCGGGCATTGGCCCAGCGATGGCTGGGTTCCAGTGTCAGGGTCCAGTTGAGGTCGAAAATCCTTAACGCCTGACTGCGCGTAAAGCCGGCGACCAGTGGTGTGTTTGGTGTCAGTGATAGCGTTTTGCCGTCGCCGTCGCTGACGGTCACCGCGAAGTTTCGAAGAACTTCATCGGAAAGCAGCCCCTGCAACAGGTTCTGCAAGTGAAATACGCCGGCGATAAAGCCGTTGAAGTGCTCACCTTTGCCGATAGGTGCGTAGACAACGGCGCCAGTGCCGCCCTGGCGCAGGGTCAGAATAGGGGTAATGTCCACTTTGCCGGTGGCCGCTGCCCTTTCGAGGGCATGCCGACGGGTAGTGTTAAAGGCGACGTTGTAATTCTGGACGGCTTCATTGCCAGCTATAGGGTTGACCCAACGGATGTGCATGTCCGGCCCAATCCATTCGAGGGCCTGATAATAGGGGAAGTGTTTGCGGTAGTTCTCCGCGTCGGCTTTCCACTGGGCGGGAGTGATCGAGGGATCGATGGCCCGTCGGTCCGCCATCCTGATCAACGCCTGTATATGCGTGCGGAAGTCGTCTTCCAACTGTTGTGCGACGTTTGCCGTTTCAACCTGCAGGGCCAGTTTCAATTGTTCCTGATCATGGTTCCGTGCGGCCACCCAGAGTAAGGCGCCCAAGCAGAAAAAAACCAGCATGACGCAGATGGGTAGCCATAGGCTCAGCGGCCAGGCCGGTCGTTGGGTTTCGGTGCGAGCCATTGGTTCTCTTCTTCAGGTTACAGCAGGCATGGCAAAATGCAGACCGGAACTCCTTCTTCGATCCATAATCCCCCCTGCACCATAAGTCGGTGATATCAGAAAAATCAATAGGTTTTCTCCACCTGATCGGAGAGCCAGCGGTGCTCCAGATCTCCGGGCGCCATCGGCTTGCTGTACAGGAATCCTTGATAGCCCTCGCACCCGAGGTCACGCAGCAGGCGAAGTTGCTCCTCGGTTTCAACGCCTTCGGCCACGGCTTTCAGGCCAAGGCTGTGGGCCATTGCCACGATGGTCCGGACGATGGCCGCATCGTTTGAGTTACTCACCATGTCGCGTACAAAGGTTTGATCGATCTTGAGGACATCGACAGGCAATTGCCTGAGGTAGGCGAGCGAGGAGTAGCCGGTACCAAAATCGTCCACCGCAAACCGGATTCCGAAATCGCGCAGCTCCAGCATGGTTGCGCGGGCTTGCTCAAGATGTTGCATGAAAACACTTTCCGTCAGCTCGATTTCGATTGCCGAGCCGGGAATTCGATGGTGATTCAGCAGGTCGAGCAGCATGGAGGCGAATGATTTCTGGGAAAAATGCAGGGCGCTGATATTGACGGCGATGTGCTTGTCCTCAGCAAGCAACCCGCGTTCGCGCCAGAAGAGGATTTGTGTGCAGATCCGTTCGAGCACCCATTCACCGAGACTGATGATCAGGCCGGAATCCTCAGCAACGGGAATGAATTCGCCAGGTGAGATCCATTGCCCCTGATGGTGCCAGCGTATCAACGCTTCGACGCCCAGCAGCTCGTTGCCGGGCAGGGCCAGCTTGGGCTGGTAATGCAGGGTCAGCCCCTCGTCACGTTCGATCGCTTGCCGAAGGGCGTTTTCCAGTGTGAGCCGGCGCCGTACCTGCTGTTCGAGGACGCCTTCGAAGAAGTGATAGGTGTTGCGCCCGGTGCGTTTGGCCTCGTACATGGCGGCATCGGCATGCTGCAGGATTTCCCGTACGGAACGGCCATCGGCCGGGAACAGGACAATGCCAATGCTGGTCCCGCTGGTGACCTGATGATCGCCGACCAGGAAAGGCTCGGAGAAGGTTCCCAGCACCTTCTCCGCCACCCGGCGTGCACTCAGGGCCACATGCTCGGTAGTACCCTTGCTATTGCCCATGAGGATGACGAACTCATCGCCGCCCAAACGTGCCAGGATGTCGCCTTCACGCAGGCAACGTCGCAGGCGCCGTGCCACCTCCCGCAGGATCTCGTCGCCCAGGGTATGTCCCAGGGAGTCATTGATGATCTTGAACCTGTCGAGATCGAGGAACAGCAGCGCACATTGCTCCTCGTCACGCAGCAACTGATTCAGCCGCAGGTGCAGCTGTTCCTGCAGGTAGGCTCGGTTGGGCAGTTCGGTCAGGCTGTCGTGATAGGCAAGGAATTGAATGCGGGCATCGCTACGCTTGCGATCTGAAATGTCGGTATGGGTGCCGATCATGCGGACCGGTGTGCCGTCGCTATCGCGTTCGATGATCTTGCCGCGGTCGAGCACCCAGAGGTACTCGCCGTTCTTGCAGCGCAGCCGATGTTCGCTCTGGTAAAACAGGGTTTCCCCTTTCAGGTGGCGCTCGACCTCGGCTTCGGCCGTCGCCAGGTCGTCTGGATGGACACGATTGACCCACTCTTCAACGTGGCTGCCAATGTCCTCCGGCTGATAGCCGAGAATTTCGCCCCACTGTGCGGAGAACCAGGCGGTGTTGGTGCGGATATTCCAGTCCCATACGCCGTTACCGCTGCCTTGCAGGGCAAACTGCCAGCGTGCTTCGCTGTCCTGTAGGGCGAGTTCTGTGGCCTTGATGTCGGTGATGTCGGTCACGGCGCCGATGGATGCGGTCGATGCCTTGGGATCGCCGAGCGCCACTTCGTCCAGGTTGATATGACGTTGTTCCCCAGAGCCGGTGACGCAGCGAAGTTGCAGCTGACTGGTGCGCTGAGGACTCCAGATACGGTGTTGATAGAGTGCTCGGTCGTTGCTATAGAGGAATTGCCGGAAGTCCTGCCCAAGCAGGTCATCCAGCTCCCGCCCCAGGATTTGGCAGAGACGCGGGTTGGCATACACCAGGGTGCCGCTGCTGTCGGTTTGAAAGACGCCGACAGGCGCCATGCCGGTGAGCGTCTCGTAGCGATCCTGTTGCTCAGTCAGGGCATGTACCAGATCGAGACCATTGGCAATGAGCCATTCGAGCAGATGAACGACCCGGCGGTTTTCCTCATATTGCAGTGACAGTTCGCGCAGGCGCCCTGCGACAGCCTGCATATCGTCGAGGCGGTGCGTCAGCGGTGACTGTTTCGGATTTTCCGGTAGCTGGACACGGTAGGTCGCCCGGGCAATCTGATCGAATTCAGTCCTGAGCTCCTGCAATCGATGGGAAATATTCCGCATTCGCCGGCTCAACAGGATCATCGCCAGAGTAAAGAACAGGGCCGCCAGCAGAACGAATATCAGCAAGTTGGTGACGTCTTCCGTTACGACGAGATACAGGCTGTTATTCACCGGCAATGGCAGGCTGGACTGACGGATAACATGGTAGTTGGCGATCCTCAGGCGGCCTTGGGCGATGGTTCCCGACGGGACCGCCTGATTGTCGAAGACGATCTTGCCGTACTTGTCGGTAATCAGGCTACGTAGCTGAAGGTGGGAGCTACGGGTCAGGCTGAAGTCGCTGGTCATGGCCAGCTCAAATACATCATTTCGCTTTTCGGCGAGCGTCGGAACGCGTTGTCCACTGATGGGGTCCGGCTCGAAGAGCAGCCAACGCTGATGCTCCGGCAGGGGCATTAACGCCTTGAACAGTGGGCTTTTGGAGATGTCCTTGCCTTTAAGCGTACGGGCATTTGCGGCCAGGATGTGCCCATCGGCGCTGACCTGAAGGCGGGTATAGGGTTCGTTGCGCAGAAGCTCGGAATCGCCGGGTGCGTTATCCAGTTGCGTTTGCAGGTGGTGAATGAGGGCCCCGACCCGCTGCTGCTCGAGATCGGTGGTGACGCTGAGACTGTCGTTGGACCAGAGTACGACCAATGCCAGCAACGCCAGTAACAACAGCGCCAGCATGGAATAGGTTTTTTTCAGCCATCGGCGGATACCGTCAATAATGTCCAGCAGGCTGCGTACTTCCACAAGGCAAACTCCGAGTCGCGAACAGGCACCGGGAAATCGATCAGAGCCCCGACCATGATGTCGGTGGAAAGCGAGTGATCGCAGCGCGGGTTTTAACGGCGCAAAACTTCAAACGGGTTCCAGCCGTTAGGGGGTGGAACCCGATCGAACATTCTGTTTTCGTGTCGCACATTGCAATATGAGTATAGCCATTTTGTGCAACGATGCTAACGGATTGGTCCTTAATGACAATTCCCGTGGCAGGGGGCTAGATCAGTCCCCATAACCGCAGGAAATAGAGACCGAGACTCAGGCTGAGAGGGGAGATCAGTGTCGTCAGCGCGACCATGCTGGCGGCCATTTTGGCATTTCCTCCCAAGGCCCGTGCCATGACATAGCTGACAGTGGCGGTAGGTGCCGCAAACATCGCGAAAAGTGTACCCAGTGGCATCCCGCGAAACCCCAGCAGGGCGGCGCCGGTAATCATCAGGGCCGGCAGGATGACCAGTTTCATGGCGACGGCAGTGAGTGTGATGCGAGACCCGTCGCTGATGGCCTCGCTGGATAGTGAGGCGCCGACGCAAACCAGTGCCAGGGGCAGCGTCATCGAGGCGAAATAGTGTCCGCTGGTCATCAGCAGGCCGGGGAGTTTCCAGTGGAACGCGGCGACCGTTACGCCGGCCAGGATGCTCAGTATCAGGGGGTTGCGTAGAATACTGCGCAGAATCTGTCCCCAGGGGAGTGTGCTGCGCCCCTGGCTTGCTGTCAGCGCGAACACCGAAAGCACGTTGTAGCTGAGCGTCATGACCGCCAGCAGGAGCGAACCCGCGGCCAGGCCCTGGGCGCCATAGAGGCGTGCACAGAGCGCAATACCGATGATGCCGAGATTGCCGCGGAAGGAACCTTGAACGAAGACGCCACGGTCTTCACCGCGGGTAATCAGCGGACCGCTTCCCCACCACAGCAGAAAGAATCCCACCAGTGTTGCGATCAGCGAATAGAGCAACTGCCGACCATCCACTGTGTGACTGAGGTCCAACTGCACCAGGTTGACGAAAATCAAAGAGGGCAGGGCAACGGTGAAGACCAGACGGGAAGCAGTCTCTACAAAGGGATCGTCGATCAGCCCGGTGCGTCTCAGGACCCAGCCAACGACCAGTACCAGAAAGATAGGTGCCGTTGCGGAAAAGGCGAAAATGAGGATTTGCAGGTAATTCACGGAATGAACGCCGCCACACCAAGAGACAGGGCCGTCATTCTAGCGCGGGCGGGGGGCTTGGGAACAGGCGACTTATGGCGTGTCTTCGGTGGGTGCCGAATGGTACTGGGCGGCTTTGATGTGGTTTTCGATGCGCGCTTCCAGACTGAAACCGTAGGCGCCGTCGGCGATGGCCTGTTTGATGGTCGGCGGTGCCTCGTTATCGGCAACCGCTGCGAGATCGATAACCCGGCTGGCACAGGGGCGTTTGCGGCTGTCGAGGAGGAGCTCGATTTTGGGGCGCAGTTTATGGTTGGGGTTGGTGGCGATAATGATAGCGACCTCACCGCTGTCGAGTTCGACCAGGCTGCCGGGGGGGTAGATGCCGATCATGCGGATAAAGGCTTCGGTCAGCTCCGGGTCGAAGTGTGCATTTCGCTCCTGGTACAGGATGCGAAGGGCGTCGGCCGGTGACCGGCCACGCCTATAGCATCGGTCGCTGGTGATGGCGTCATAGGCATCGACGATGGCAATGATCCGTGCGAATCGACTGATGCTCCTGGCATGATGCCCGTTGGGATAACCTTTTCCATCCAGCCTCTCGTGGTGGGTGAGCGCGGTATCGCTGACAATCGGTTCGAGTTTGTGATGGGCACTGAGCATGGCATGACCGAACTCGGTGTGCTTCTGCATCTGCCGGAATTCTTCCGGCTCCAGGGCGCCGGGTTTGTTGAGGATCTCGGCGGGCACCTTCACCTTGCCGATATCGTGCAGCAGGCCGCAGACGCCCAGAATCTCCAGGTTTTCCTTGGCCATATTGAGGAAACGCCCGAAGGCAATGGCCATGATGCCGACCCGCAAACAGTGCTCGGCGGTGTAGACGTCCTCATTCTTGATGCGGTTGAGCCAGAACATGGCGTTTGCATTGGCGAGAATGCTCGTCACGCATTGCTGTACCACCGGTCTTGCCTCGTCGAGGTTCAGCGCGGAGCCTTTTTCCACTTCGCTCAGAAGATGGCTGATGTAATCCTTGGCCTGATGGTAGGCCCGCCGTGCCCGGGGAAGCTCCCGCTCGATTGTCACCCGCTCGGGTAACTGGCTGTAGCGTGGTGTCTCGAACTGGTGGGAGAGGGAGGGATTCTTGTCGACATAGCTCTGGCTCAGTTCAACGATAACCCAGAGGCAATAGTGGCGGAGGATGGCCAGTTGCTTTTCGGTTTCGATGACCATGCCCTGGAACAACACCGGGAGTTCTGTCCAGGGGCGATCCAACTCAACGACGTGCATGCCCAGGCGTAAGGCATCAGTGGGTAGCTTAATCTGAACCAGGCGGGTGAGCCGTGACTGCTGTTCAAGATTTTTTGGGGTCCGCATATATCAAAACCGAAAAGTCCCGATGATATCGGCGGCGTCGTTCTCTTCGGCACCGTCTTATTATAGTTTTGAGTCTACACCATGATTTTTACGTCGCTTGTTAATTAGATGGGTTTTAACGATTTTAAACAACGTGCTGTTCATTTTTTTGAACTGCGACACTTGTCTGAGTGAGGGGTTTGGCCTAAAGATACTAACCATTGAGGTGAAAACCGTCAGCGCCGGAACGTTCCTGGTATTTCGTCAGGGTTGCGGGTGCTTTGCTGTCCGGTGCCAGCCCGGCTAATGTGACGGAATGACATGATCGGAAGGGTGCGCAGATGCCCCGGGAGTCTGTCATGGACCGTGTCGTTGTGCTGAAACAGGCTATTCGCTGGGGCATTCGCTGTGTGCCCAACCGGATGGTTGCCTACCGTTTATGCTCCCGCCTGGCTCCCCTGCTTGTCCGTCCCTTGCAGGGTTGTGATGTCGCCCCCACCTGTCTCGATGGTTTCAAGGCCCACTGGCTGGCTCATGGACGGCAGTGTGATGCGCGGGTCATTCTGTATTTTCACGGTGGCGGCTATGTCATCGGTTCCAACCGTACCCATCTGGAACTGGCCGGACGTCTGGCGCAGGCGGCTCGAGCCCAGGTGATGATGCTGGAATACCGGTTGGCGCCGGAAAACCCCTTCCCGGCTGCGTTGGAGGATGCCGTCGCAGCCTACCGCTATCTCCTGGATCGGCGTGTCGATGCCTCCCGGATCGTGCTGGCGGGAGACTCCGCGGGTGGCGGCCTTGCGATATCTGCCGCCATGCGCCTACGCGATCAGGGCTTTCCCGGGCCAGCCGGTGTCGTCGCCATGTCACCCTGGCTGGATCTTACCTGTGAGCAGGCCGCCAACAGCCCCGCCAGAGCCCGCGATCCCCTGATTTCAGCCCAGCGTATCCGCTATCTGGCGCGTCAGTACGCAGGAGAGCATCCGTTGGACCACCCTGGAGTGTCCCCTTTTTTCGGCAACATCGCCGGCCTGCCCCCCTTGTTGGTGCAAGTGGGTGCCGACGAAGCGCTGTCGGCGGAATGTGAAGCTTTTGCCGTCCGGGCTCGCGGGGAGGGTGTCGAGATGGACTTACAGGTTTGGCCGGAGATGTTCCACGTCTGGCAGTTTGCAGCCGGCCTCCTGCCGGAAGGGCGCGAAGCCCTTCAGCAGATCGGTGAGTTTGTTTGCCGGGTGACGCCCTCGACCGTTCGGACCGAGGGCCATCCCATTCAGCGAGCGATCTGGGCCGGCGCCGACTGAGGTGTGACAGGGGCTGTGGCGTTGGCCAGGCTCGACGCCACCATGAATACGGTCAGGGCAAACAGGATCTTGGCGAGCGAAAGCACAGTGTCGGACATGGTGGACCTCCTTGCAGGCTGTCGATACCGGTATTGTGATGCTGCGTCGCGACTACGCCGTTATCTCCCGCAAGGCTTGTACCAAAAGTCAGGAAAAGACCAATGAGTTCAAGGGTTGAACCATTTTGCCCGAAATTATCTCAGGTCCTGTTGTAAAAGATCATGACAGCGCCATTTCGGCGACAGGACGGCAATCCCGCGCCATGGGAGGGATTGCCGGATTCCGGTGCGACTGGGGAGGGGTGTCCTGTCACGTCGCTAGCCGCCCAATCGGGTCAGTTGACCCTGTTCTATGACGCGGCGGCCAGCGTTGCCGTCAGCTTTTCCCGCAAGGCTGGATCTTCGGGTGTCGTACGAGGATCGAAACGTTCCACGACCCGCCCATGGCTATCGACCAGGAATTTCTCGAAATTCCAGCGTATATCGTCACCGTCACCGATCAGCCACTGATACAGCGGGTGTCGCCCCGCGCCGTTGACCTCGATCTTGCCGGTCATCGGAAAGGTCACATCGAAACGGCTCTGACAGAAGGCGGCAATTTCCGCTTCGGTGCCCGGTTCCTGTCCGCCGAATTGGTTGCAGGGCAGGCCCACCACGACAAGTCCCTGATCGGCGAACTCACGGTAGAGGTTTTCCAGGCCTTGGTACTGAGGTGTCAGGCCGCATTCGCTGGCCACGTTGACCAGCAATACGGTTTTGCCGCGCAGCTGGTCCAGGGGCATGGCGCTCCCGTCGATGGCGGTCAGGGTGAAATCATGTAGCGTGGTCATGGGAATCCTCCTTGTCGGTTGATGACGGCTTGGGCGATAGCAGCCGCGCCGAACCCGCACCACAGGCGATCACGGTGCGAAGTGCCGCTTCCACTTTGATATCGGGGCGCAGTTCCACCAGGTCTGCGCTCACATGATAGATGAACCCGGTTGTCGGGTTGGGCCCTGTCGGCACGAAGACCGTGAATCTGCCGTCGTCATGACGGCTGGTGACGATCCCGGTGGCGGTCAGCTCCACGCTGGGGCCATAGAGTTTGACCAGGGCAACGGTGCCGTTGGCGAAGGGAGAGTTGGCGCGATCGCCAAACAGCTGCTGCACGATTTCCCGGACCATCTGGTAGCCGGGGAAAAGGCGCTGCATATTGCGGTCGAACAGCCCATGCAGGTAGGTTCCCATCGTGGTCCGGGCCAGGACGCCGATCATCAGCACCAACAGGGCAATGATCAGTACGACCAGGATATCGCTGAGCAGCGCGGGAATCTGGGTATGCTGTGTCAGGATGTCCGTCAGCGGGGCTATCTGCTGGGTGATCAGGCGGAACAGCCAGCGGAACAGCATCGCCAGAATGACGATGGGCAGCAGCATGACCAGGCCTGCAAGAAAGGCGCCGGAGAGATAGTTGCGGATTTTCTGCATTCGGTGAATCCTGTGTCGACGTTTCCAGTCGTGGTTCCCTGATAGGTGAATATGCCAGTTTATCCCAGAGTATCCCAGCCGGTGCACAGTCTCTATCTGGCCGGTCCCGAAGTGTTCCTGCCGGACGCTGTTGCTGTCGGTGCGGCAAAGTGCGAGTTGCTGGCAGGATATGGTCTGCGGGGGTTGTTTCCCCTGGATAATGCCGAGATCCTGCCGGCGTCGCCGATGGCCAGGGGAAAGGCTATCTACGCGGCCAATCGCGAATTGATGATGCAGGCGGATGGTGCCCTGGTGAACCTGACGCCGTTCCGCGGTCCCAGCGCTGATCCTGGTACGGTGTTCGAGTTGGGCTTTTTCCTCGCCCGAGGTATACCCGTTATCGCCTATACGCTGGATTGTCGTGATTACGCCGAGCGCGCGGCGGCCGGGGCTGTTGTCGATGCCCAGGGGCTGGCGGTCGAACATTTCGGCATGGCCGATAACCTGATGCTGGAAGCTGGCCTGGATGCGGCTGGTGGAAGGCTTTTACGCGGGACGCTGTCGCGGCCGGCAGGACCGGACGACTGGCGCGACCTGGCCCTGTTCGACGCCGCCGCGCAGGCTTGGCTGGCAGACTTTAGCGGATTGGCGGTACACCGAGACGGGGAATCTCCATCTTCGGGCAATGGTCCATGACGACCGTCATACCTGCCGCCTCGGCGCGTGCGGCCTCGGCCTCATTGATGACTCCCAGTTGCAGCCAGAGAATCCGTGCCTTGCTGGCGATGGCTTCATCGACGACCGGTGCGAGGCGCGAGGGGTTGAGAAAAACATCGACCATGTCGATGGCGTCCGGAATGGCGCTGACCGAGTCGTAGACCGTTTCGCCTAACAGGGTTTTACCGGCAAGTCTCGGGCTGACGGGGATGACCCGGTAACCACGGCCCTGCAGATAGGCCATAACGCGATAGCTGTCACGGTTTTCCTTGTCGCTGGCACCCACCAGCGCCAGCGTGCGGATGTCGGTCAGGATGCGGCGCAACTCGTCAGGATGGTCCACAGGCATGGGGCACCTCTTCGGAAATAATCGAGCTGTAAGGAGGTCGGCCGCCCTGCCTGGGGTGGGGCAGGTCAGTCCCGGCGTGCGGACAGGCTGACCGAAACGGAGTCCGAATAGCGTAAAGCGAAAGGCTTGTCGATTTCCACCTGTGCCGACAAAACACCCTCATGTTCCATCACGATGGCCAGTACCTCGTGGGTCATGCGCTCAAGGAGGGCAAAACGGCCGTTCTCCACGTGGCGGATGATTTCCTTGGTGATGGTGCGATAGTTCAGAGCCGAGTCAATCGCGTTTTCCTGAACCGCCGCGCCAGCATCGTAGTGAATTACCACGTTGATGATCACATCCTGGCGGTTGTTGATTTCCTCTTCCTTGATACCGATGTAGGTCCGCAGTCGGAGGTTCTTGACCTTGATGGTCGCCATTCTGTCGAAATTCAGGCTCATGAAGGTTCCCTAACGTCGGCTGGTCAGCGTGAGGAACTCCTGGCGGGTCGCTTGCGACTCGCGGAAGGTTCCCAGCATAACCGACGTACTCATGACGGAATTCTGCTTCTCCACGCCGCGCATCATCATGCACATGTGCTTGGCTTCGATCACGACCGCGACGCCGCGTGAACCGGTTACCTGCTGGATGGCATCGGCGATTTCGCGGGTCAGGTTTTCCTGGATCTGCAACCGGCGCGAGAACATATCGACGATGCGCGCGAACTTGGACAGCCCCAGCACCCGGCCGTTCGGCAGATAGGCAATATGGCACTTGCCGATGAAGGGCAGTAAATGGTGTTCGCACAGCGAATAGAGTTCGATGTCCTGAACCACCACCATTTCGTCTGTGGACGACTCGAAAATGGCGCCGTTGACGACGCCGTCGAGGTCGGTGGCGTAGCCTTGCGTCAGAAACTGCATGGCTTTGGCCGCGCGCTCGGGCGTATCGCGCAGTCCGTCACGCTCAATGTTTTCGCCGATCCCGGTGATAATTTCGCGGTAACGGTCTGCCAGTAAATCCAGATTTTCGGTCATTGCTTCTCGGCTCGAATTCGGGCTTCGGCCATGTCGCACTAAGCGCCGTGGCGAGGCAAACATACAGTCTACCCCGATCGGAGAGGCAAGCCCAGTAAGCCGGGCGGTGATCGCCGAACGGGTGTCGTCTGCTGTTTACGACAAGCGATGCGGTTTGGATGAGATCCCGTTGGGGGCGTAAAACAGCTGTTCGAAGTCGTCCAGCGACAATGGTGGGCTGAAGTGATAGCCCTGATAAAGCACGCAGCCGTGCTCCTTGAGGAACTGCAGTTGTCGCGGCGTCTCTACACCCTCGGCGATAACGGTCAGCCGGAACAGAGCCGCGATGGCAATGATGGATTCGACGATGGAGGCATCGCTGACGTCGGTGTCGATGTCGCGTACGAAGGATTGGTCGATCTTCAGCTTGTCCAGTGGTAGCCGCTTGAGATAGCTCAGCGAGGCGTATCCGGTACCGAAGTCGTCCAGGGCAAAACGGAAGCCGGCGAGCTTGAGTGTTTGGATCTGGTGCAGGGCCTGGTCGGCCCGGTCGATAAAGATGGATTCGGTAATTTCCAACTCCAGCCAATGGTGAGGCACTTTATGGCGGCGACAGGCTGAAATAAGGTCGATGGCGAAATGGTCGCTTTGGAATTGTTGGGTACTGATGTTGATCGCGAGTCGGTTGAAGTGAGGCGGCATGCCGCGCTCCAGCCATCGGGACAGCGTTGATAATGCTTCCTCGATCACCCAATTGCCGATATCGATGATCAGTCCGCTGTCTTCCGCGACCGGGATGAAACGTGCGGGAGAAACCTGCCCCAACTCAGGGTCCTGCCAGCGTAGCAGGGCTTCGGCGCCGACCAGATGCTCATCGCTGTTGTATTGGGGCTGGTAATGGAGTGAAAAGCGATTTTCCCGCAGCGCCCGCTGCATGTGGTTGATCAGGCTAAGGCGTTCGGTCGCCTGTTCCTGCATTTCATGGGAGAAGAATGCAATTCGGTTACGGCCTTCGCGCTTGGCCTGGTAGAGCGCGGTGTCGGCCTGCTTGAAGATGTCGCTCGGCGTCGTGTCCCCGCGGGGAAACAGGGTGATGCCGATACTGGCCGAGATATGCAGGCTGTTGGCATCGATGCGGAAGGGTTGCCTTAGGGCGCCGAGTACGTTCCGGGCAATGGTCTGGACGCGGGTTGAGAGCTGGTCGTCATCCGGCCCGACCTCGCACATGATGAGCACGAATTCGTCGCCGCCGATCCGTGCCAGGCTATCCTCCCGGCGGATCATCGACTGGATACGGCGGGCCACATCCTGCAGGAGGCGATCGCCAGTGTCGTGACCCAGTGAATCATTGATGTCCTTGAACTGATCCAGGTCGATATAGAGCAGGGCGTCCTGATGGCCATGGCGTCGGGCGCGGGCCATTTCCTGCTCCAGCTCTTCGAAGAGCAGCGTGCGGTTGGCCAGGCCGGTCAGCGAGTCGAAGTATGCATGGCGGCGAACCTCCTCTTCCGCTGCATATCGCTCGGTCAGGTCGAGTACGCTGGCGATCGTTGAGCTGTATCGCCCCTCCTCATCGTAGATGGCGCGGGTCGATACCAGCGTCCTGTGGCAATGGCCCTGAATGTCGAAAACCCGCACGTCCTGATGAACAGCTTCCCCCCCATGCTCGTACATCGCCTTGACCTGTTCGATGCCTGCGTCGTCCAGGAAGTCGTAGAGGTGCCGGCCGGTCATTTCCTGCGTCGTCAGCCCCAGCATCGATGCCATGCTCGGATTGGCCATCAGGGTCACGCCGCGCCAGTCCATAACCCAGATACCTTCGTGTGCCACCTCGAACAGCTGGCGGTAGTGTCGCTCGCTCCGTTGGACCGCCTGCATGGAAGTGGCGGTCTGATGGTGCATGGCGTCGAGGCGCGTCATCAGGTGGCTGAGTTCGCGCAGCATCGGTATCTTGGCGGGAGGCAGTTCCTGGCCCTCACCGATGAGTCGGGCCCGTTCTTCCAGTTGCGCCAGTGGGCGGACGATCAGGTGCTGCAGGAGCAGCAACAGCAAACCGAGAATCGACAACCCGGCCAGCCAGAACAGGCCGATGGATTGCGTGGCGCTATGCCAGGCCGTTTGGATAGCCGGTTGCAGGTTGACGTCGGCGACGAGAATCTCCGGCGTGCCGTGGGCGGATATTGGAATACTCAGCGTCAGCCGGCTCCCCTCGCGCAGGCTTTGTAAATCCGGCTGGAGTAAAGCGGCTTGCAGGCGCCGGTTCTGTGGGGTATCGCCCGACACGAAACGTTTTCCCGTCAGGCCGGGATCGTTGCTGTAAAGCGTGTTTTCCCGGGCATCGAGTAACGCGATGCGTGCCAGGTTACTGTCCTTGTCGGGATGACTGAACAGGTGGCGAATGCTCTCGGCGTCAGCCCGTTGGATGTTCTTTAGGAGCCTGTCGCGCAGTTCCAGGAATTCGTGGGTATTGATACGGGTGCTTTCGGCAATAGCGTTACCATAGGTCACATGCCAGTAGTGCAGTGAGAGCACGGTCAGGAGGACCAGAAAGACGAGCGAAATAATGGCTGGAATCGCGACGCGAATGGACCAGTTGGCGCGGTTCAGCATAGGGGCTCAAATCGAAAAGAGCCCGGCCCGAATAGCCTGTGCACGGGAACTGCCTGGCGCATGAATGTATTGCCTTCGTGTTGTCATGCAATGAGCGGTCGGCCACTGCACTCTTTGATCCGAACGCAGATGGCACGGAGTATCGTTAAAAGGTAGTCTAGCAGCTGCACAGGCGTTTGGCGGGAGGCCTGTATGAGTTTCGTGATATTTTATATTTCAATGTGTTACCAGGTGGCCGTCGATGCTGGCATCGGGGTGACGGTCTCTATACGGGTGTGCTGGGAAGCGGCCCGCCTATCGAGGGATGCGAGGTATCCATGAAGCCGGTCGATCCTCTGGTCAGAAAGCTTCAGCCCTGGCTCGCCCGGCTGCTGTCCAGCCGCGAAGTCCGCCAATTGCGCCGCCACTGGTTTTCCCGGAAGGAGCAGGGAGGTGCTGTCCTGCACGTCTTCCTGAAACTCAGCGACCCATACAGTTATCTGCTGGCGCAGGTCTTGAGCGACCTTCAGCGCCGTTATCGGGTCACGGTGCGCTGCTATCTGGTACGGCAACTCCCGGCTGCAATGTTCCCGGAACCGGAATTATGGCAACTCAATGCCGTCAGGGACTGTCAGTCGCTGGCGGCGCTTTACGGTTTGCGCTTCGAAGCTGCTGACGCGTTTCCGGCGTCCGACCGGGTCGATGCGCTGGAAGCGGAATTGATCGCCAGGGCTGACGCCGGTGAGGATTTCCTCGGCCAGTTGCCGTCTCGGCTCGAAGCGCTGTGGGCCGGGCACGCCGGGACGCCGTCGGGGATAACGCCGGCTCAGCCGCTGCAGGTGCGGGAGCATATGAGCCGGAACGAAGCCTTGCTGACGCAGTGGGGGCATTACGGCAGTGGCATGGTGTATTTTGGTGGCGAGTGGTATTGGGGGTTGGACCGGCTTGGTCACTTGGAGCAGCGTTTGCTGGACGAAGGGCGGAATCGCTGCCCGGGTATGCAGGTGCGATATAACCGTCAGGAACGGGATTTCTGCCTCTTGGGACATGCCGATGACCTGAGCGAGGCGGCACGCGACCTGCCGCTTGAAATGTATTTTTCCATCCGCAGCCCCTATTCCTATCTCGGTCTCGAGAAGGCTGCACAGTTGTGCCACCATTACGGACTATCGCTCGATGTCCGGCCGGTGCTGCCGATGGTGATGCGGGGATTGCGTGTGCCCCGCTCGAAGACGCTTTATATTTTCCTGGATGCGAAGCGGGAGGCGGAAAAAGCCGGTATTCCCTTCGGGTTCACGGCAGATCCTCTCGGTGCGGGCGTCGAATGCTGTTATCAACTTTTTGACTATGCCCGGGAACAGGGGCGGGCGGTGGACTATCTGTTGAGTGTCGCGCGGGGCGTCTATGCCGAGGGAGTCGATATTTCAACCCGTTCGGGGTTGCGGTGCGTTGTGGAGCGGGCGGGGCTGGACTGGGCAGAGGCACGTCGCCAGTTGGGCAACACGGTGTGGACGGAATGGGCGCAGAAAAACCTGGAGGACCTCTATCAACAGGGGTTCTGGGGCGTTCCGGCCTTCCGCTATGGCGATACGCGTGCCTGGGGGCAAGACCGGCTATGGCTCATCGAGCGAGCCATTATGCAGCGCTCGCGGGACACCACCGGAGAAGTCGGCTATCAGGGGGTGTCCTGCTGATGGTCTTTCAGGGCATCGCTGATGGCTTCGGCTTCAGCGTTGAGAACCCGGTAAAGCAGGCTGTCGCTATGCCCTTGAGCGCGCAGCAGTTGCTGTTGCTTGAGATCGTAAAGGCGATTAAGGCGCGTATTGGCGTCTGCCCGCTGGTTGCTGCTATCAGATACTGCTCGCATCTTGGTCACCTGTTAGCCTTTTTTTACAGTTGTGGCGGCACAGCGTCGCCTGCGTTTAATAAAGCAATTCCTCTGCCAGGCACGGCTTCTTGTCGTAATAATTAACTTTCGTCACGGATTTTTAACGTTAACGCCTTGAGAATGTAGCTGTTTTGTCGACCTTACCGTTTGGTGTCATGATTTTTCCGGAGGTGTTGGTGCCGGTAGTCGATGACAGGTGCCAAAAAACTGTAAACCTTCCTTTACAGTGTGACGAAATGGGTCAGGTGGCCGGTCGGAGAGGGGGCAGACGTTTTCCGGTTTGAACTTATAGCGTATCGGTGTATTCAAAGGTTCCTTAACCCACTATTCGCCCACAGGGACAGGTAGCTTTGCATGGACAAGGTGTCTGAGATTTCTCGAGGTATCCAGGGTCACTCCGGGCTCGGAGGCGATACGGCTCTGGAACATTGGCAGCACAGCGGGAAATGGTTCAGTTACGGTCCCCATGCCATTTTCAGCCGTATGGAGGGCGACGGGCCGGCGCTGCTTTTGCTCCATGGCTTTCCAACGGCTTCCTGGGACTGGCATCGCCTCTGGCCCTATCTGCAGGAGCACTATCGGGTACTGGCGGCTGATATGATCGGGTTTGGATTCTCCGACAAGCCGCCACGCTACCATTACAGCATTGTCGACCAGGCGGATCTGCACCAGGGTTGGCTTGAACAGCTTGGCGTAACCGAAGTGCAGGTGCTGGCCCACGATTACGGTTGTAGCGTGGCACAGGAAATGCTGGCACGGGAGCAGGAAGGAGAGCTGCCGTTCCGGCTGGCGAGTGTCTGTTTTCTCAATGGCGCCCTGTTTCCGGAGGTACACCGCCCCATTCTTATCCAGCGCCTGTTGGCCGGCCCCCTGGGTGGCCTCGCCAGCCGGGGTATCACGCGCCCGGTATTCGAATACAACCTGACCAAGATTTTCGGTCCGGACACCCGTCCGTCGCCTGAGGATCTGGAGGCGTTCTGGCAGTTGCTCCTTTACAACAACGGGCGTGGCGTCATACACCGGTTGATGCGCTATATGGAGGAACGTCGTTGCCACCGGCATCGCTGGGTGGGAGCCCTGCAGCGGGCAAAGCAGCCGCTGACCCTGATTTCCGGGATGGCCGACCCTGTCTCCGGGCGGGAGATGGCGGACCGGTATGCGGCGTTACTGGGCTCCGAATCTGTCATTCGGCTCGATAATATTGGTCACTATCCACACCTTGAGGCTCCGGACCGGGTTTGGCAGGCATACCAGCGCCTGGGCCGGATTCCGGCTTAGCCGGGTTGAGGGGATGGTGTTCCGGCTGCCGGCTGTGGCGCGCGCAGCACTCGGTCGCGTCCACCATCCTTGGCGTTGTACAAGGCTTTGTCCGCCCGGTTTAACCAGGCGGAATTGCACTCTCCCCTATGGACCTCGGCCACGCCGGCGCTTGCCGTCACCTGAATGTCGTCGTCGAAGGCGGGGCTGCGAATAACGTCCAGCAGTTTACCGGCGACTGCTTCGGCCGCTGCGGCATCGGTTTCCGGAAGCACAACCAGGAACTCCTCGCCGCCGACGCGGAAGAGCCTGTCGCTGTCACGTAGATGCTTCTGTAAGCGCACCGCGCTGGCCCTGAGAAGTTCGTCCCCTTTTACATGGCCCCATTCATCGTTGATCGCCTTGAAGTGGTCGAGATCCAGCAGAATGATGCTTGCGGGCCGGCCATAACGTTCATGCAACTGCTTTTGCATCTGCAGCGTGTGCTCCATCTGGGCGCGGTTCAGGCAGCCGGTCAGGGGGTCGGTACTGGCGATGATGGTGAGCTCGCTCTGCATCCGGCCCACCAGCCAGGCGAAGATAGAGACAAAGACGCCGGTTAGGGTCAGGGAAAAGGTAATGCGCCAGAATTCGTCCTCGGGGAAGCGATAGTAGGACACAATGATCATGCTGCCGAGGAAAACCAGGTTCAGGGCGGTCGCCTCCCTCATACTCAGCAGGAAGAAGAAGGCGGTAATTGATGGATAGGCCCAAAACAAGCCGATGTGACCGTTAAGATACGTCGAATAGACGGTGCAAGCGGCGGCGAACAGGGAGAAGGAGCGGCCTTGGAAAAGATAGAGGTCGTATCGGCGTAACATGACGATAACGGCCAGTGCATTCAGGCAGAACAGGGCCAGGAGCAGCGAGAGCAGGGTGTGGCCTTCCCCCAGCTGGATGGCGAACAATGGAGCCACAACCATCAACGTCCAGAAGTGGATGTGGTAAACGATCTGGCGTTGGTAGCCCAGGATGGTTTCTGTCGGATTGGTTGAGCCGACACCCAGCGAGCTGTATCTCATGTATGACACCTTTCTATCCAATCCAGGATAGAAGGACGGCTTCGGTTTGGCCACTTTTTGTACACCCCGGTCCAGGGGCTGAGGTGGCCGGCTCGGCACGCCTGAAATGGCGAAATCGCCATCACACCGCAGGCGGGCAGGGTTTGCCGAGACCTCCTTCCAAAAAATCAAGAAATGCATTGTACAGCGTCATGTCGTCTGGGCGAATATTTCCGAAAGGCGTGTCGACCAGAAGGTCCACCTCCGCACTGCCATGCACGACATTTACGAGACAGAAGGCGAGACGGATGCGTAGCAAATCTCTGGGTATATCGGGACGAACGCGGTGGAGTAGAGCCTCGATCCGTTCCATGTCGAGGCGGAAATGCCGGTTGAGGATGGCGGCGATTTCCGGGGAGTTGTCGGTATGCAGATGCGCCATGAAGCGCAGGGCCCAGCGTCCCCACTCCGGATGAACGCTCAACGCCAGGTAAGGTGAAAAGACCGCCTGAACAATATCGCGCAGACTGGGGGCCGGCTGCTGTTCCACCTGGCTGATACCTTTTTCAAAAGCGGGCCGGAGGTAGTCCAGGATAAGGGTGATAACGCCTTCGATGACGCCCAGCCGGTTTCCGAAGTGGTAATGGGCCGCTGCCGAGTTGCGGGTGCCGGACTGGCTGCTGATACTGCGCAAGGATACGCCCTGCAGCCCCTTTTCTGCATACAGGCGCATGGCTGTGAACAGGATGGTATTGCGGGTGTTGACGCCCGGATTGTCGGCTGCGGTCATGCTGGGGGTCCACGAAAACGGGAAGCCTCCCGGCGGCGTTACCGTCGGGAGGCGTAGTCGTGGGCGATTATAGCGGGAATCGTGTGCCGGTTTCAGCGCCCCGGCGTTACCTTGGGCTCGCCGGGTGGCGGTGGAACCAGGCCGCCTTCACCGATATGTTGTTGACGCCAATGTAGATATTGGGGCACGTAGGTACCGTAAATACGGTCCCACAGTGGCAGGAATCCCGCATAGTTCCCCTGGAAGCGGGCATGGTGGAAGTCGTGGAACGCCGCACCTTCATAGAGCGGCAGCCGGTGCAGGGGATCCCAGGGAAAGTGATAGCCGGTATGCCCGTCTGCAGCCTCCAGCTGGCGAAGCAGGACCCACAAGTAAACCACCTCGACATGGGCTCCAACGAGAATCGGGCCGACCAGTACCAGGCCCGACGTCATGGCCAGTTCCATCCAGTGAAAATGATTGCCGGCCAGGGCGCAGGGGTTGCGGACCTGGTGGTGGACGGCATGGACATGGCGCAGGAGCCACTTGTTCTCATGCATCCAGCGATGCATCCAGTAGTACAGGAAATCGTCAAGGAACACGAAGAAAACGATTTGCCAGACAAAGACATACCACGCCGGACGAGGTCCGTCGTGGATGCCCGACAGGCGTAACAGCGGCCAGGCCAGCACCAGCAGTCCGGCGACCACCAGGGTGTTGACGGTCATGCGGCGGATCGTTTCCGGCAGATAGCGCAAGGCGTCGAAGGGCTTGTCCTGTATCCGGTAGGGCCTTGCCCAGGCCGGATCCAGTATCGCCAGCAGGGTCCAGGGCAAAGAGAAGAGCAGGAAGCCGACAATACCGAGCGCCAGGCTGGCAACCGGCAGCTTCAGGAACATGGGGTCGTGGTAGATTTCGATCAGTGAGGACAGCACAGTCATGGGAACGCCCGGTTTTAGCCGTTTTTGTTTGTCGGGTTTCTGCAGGAAAGGATAACGGAGAATGCAACGGGCGGCTTGATCCGAGGCGCCGTCGTTTTCGGCAAAAGACGACGGGACTGGTTCGCCGTGAAGGCTGCCGCTAAACTGCCCGCCGGAGGATATCTGCATGCAACTGGCGTTCGTACTGGTAGAGCCAAAGGTGCCCGAAAATGTCGGGGCTGCCGCCCGGGCCCTCAAGACCATGGGGTTCGGTCAGCTTTGGATCGTGAACAGTCAGGTCCATCGCGAGCCTGCGGCAGGCTGGGTGGCCCATGGCAGCGACGATATTCTTGCAGCGGTCCGGGCGTATGATTCGCTGGAGGCGGTTCGGGCTGACGCGGATCTCCTGATCGGCACCTCTGCCAAGGCGCGGCATGGCAAGCGTGAGCTGTATACGCCGAAAGCGCTGCAGGTGCTGCTGGGCAACAAGGGCGATACCGTGGCGCAGGCGGCCCTGGTGTTCGGGCGGGAGGATCGGGGGCTGTCCAACGAGGAGCTGGCCAGTTGCGACCTGGTCACCGGCATTCCGCTTGCGGTGAGCTATCCGTCGCTCAATCTGGGACAGGCAGTGATGCTTTACGCCTATGCATTATCCGGTCTTCGTTTGGATGCGGCTGCGGAGACAGCAGCGGTGGGGCAGTGGACGGCATTGCGCGATCGCCTTCAGGTGTTGTTGCCCTCCCTTGATGTGGCGCCGGACAGCAAGCTATATCAATGGGCGCTGGAGCGGTTACCATTGCTGGCCGACAAAGATGTGCGGTTTCTTCATACGCTTTGTCAAAATATTGAGAAGAAAATGCGGTAGTGTGGCCGAACGGCCCGCTGCACCCGGTCGCTTTGCGACATACGCGTTGCCGTTACGATCTAACCCCCTTAGGCGCTTTCCGGTAGAGATGGGGCGACCGACGGAAAACCTACACATGTTGGGGAGATGGTTTCTTGAGCGAAGCATCCCAGGCGAAGAGTGCGGTCGCCTTCTCATCCATGCTGGCCAGTCTGTTTCTGGCCGTTGCCAAACTGGTTGTCGGCCTGATGACGGGCAGTCTGGCCATCCTTTCTGAAGCTGCCCATGCCCTGCTGGATCTGGGCGCGGCGACACTGACCTGGTTGGCGGTCCGGGTGGCTGACAAGCCGGCGGATGCTGAGCATCCCTTTGGCCACGGCAAGGTGGAAAGCCTGTCGGCGCTGGTTGAAACGGGATTGCTGTTTGCAACGGGCGGCTGGGTTATTTACGAGGCGGTCAGCCGGCTGGCTGAAGGGTCCCGGGACGTCAAGGTTACCTGGTATGCGCTGGCGGTGATCCTGTTGTCCATGGTGATCGATTTCACTCGTGCCAAGGCCCTGCGTAAGGTGGCTGCCGAGACCGGCAGTCAGGCCCTGGAAGCGGATGCCCTGCATTTCACCTCGGATATCCTCAGTTCCGCGGCGGTATTGGTCGGTCTGTTGCTCACCCTGATCTGGCCCCGCGCCGATGCGGTGGCGGCGATTGCCGTGGCGCTGTTCGTGATGCTGGCAGGATACCGTCTGGGGCGGCGTACCGTGGATGTGTTGATCGATTCGGCGCCGGAAGGTGCGGCTGACAACCTGACCCGCATTGTTTCGCTGGTGCCTGGGGTGGCCAAGGTGCAGCAGGTCCGGGCGCGGCTGGTCGGTGCGACCCTCGTGGCAGAGGTACAGGTCGCGGTGTCGCGCGGGTTGTCGCTGGAGCAGGTCGAGCAGCTGAAAGCGCAGATGCTGTCGAGTATTCGCACGGAATTGCCGGATTCGGACATCACGCTTATCGCGACGCCCCTGAGCCTGGACAACGAGAGTCTGGTCGATGCTGTCAGGGCCGTTTCCGCGCGCTTCCAACTGCCGGTCCACAATGTCCGTGTCTATCAGGTCGGCGGGGTCAAGCATATCGGTTTCGATGCGGAAGTGGATGAGCGCTGGACCATAGAGCGGGCTCACGAGCACGTAACACAGTTGGAGAATACCCTGGAGAGCGACCTCGCTGGCGAGGTGCGTGTCGATATCCATATCGACCCCGTCAGCCATCACGAATCCCGCGGGCGCCCCGTGTCTGCTTCGCGCATCCACGAGCTGGAAACGACGATTCGGCACTTGGTGTCGTCCGAACCCGATATCCAGAGCGTTCACGAACTGCACGTGCATGATAGTGCCGATGGCCTTTATGTCAGTTTTCATTGCCTGTTCCCACCCGAAGTCCCGGTGGGGCGGGTGCACGAATTGACTCAGCGGCTGGAAGAGTCGTTGCGTGTGCAGTACCCGGAAATCGGTACCCTGGTCGTACATGCCGAACCGGTGGGCGTTGCGCACGCGCGTCATCACGGTTGACTTGCCAGTTCAGTCCAGATCGGTAGAATTCTGCTTTCTGGAGATGGCATTCCTCCTGCCTGGATTGAAGCGAGAGACGCGCGTCCTCGGTGCGGCCGCGTCAGTTGACGGCTCGCTTCATCCCGCGAACCGCCCGGCCTTTCGGACCTTCCGTGCTCAGCCGCGCTGATGATGCCTGCGTCAATCGCCGGACAGGCGTGCGCAGGCTTGGTGCGTCTGTCCTTCAGCCAGATTTCGATATCTCGATAAAGAGGACAGCGCATGTGGAGTTCCGTTCTCGCCATCAGCGCCGGAGCCGCCTGTGGAGCGGTGAGCCGATGGCTGCTGGGGATGCAGTTCAACGCCCTGTTTCCCAACATCCCTCCGGGTACATTGATCGCCAACCTGCTCGGGGCCTACCTGATCGGCATCGCGATTGCCGTTTTTAGTCAGATGCCACAGTTGGCGCCGGAATGGCGTTTATTCGTCGTTACCGGTTTCATGGGGGCGCTGACCACCTTCTCCACCTTCTCGGCAGAGATGGTGACACTGCTGCAGGAGGGTAAGTGGCCCTGGACTCTGGCCGGTATCGGCATCCATGTGGGTGGATCCTTGGTGATGACGTTGCTGGGATTAGGTACTGTAGTCCTTATCCGTAGGACACTGGGAGGTTGAAGATGATGCAAGCGGGCTACGAAGTCATATTCATGGCACCCCAAAGCCGTTTCCATGGTCAGAAACGGGTGACGGACTGGATCGTCGACAAAGCCAAGGAGTTGGGTATCAAGCGGGTAACAAAGCGACTTGATGCCGAAGGGAGCGGCGCTGGCGGTCATTTACACTCCTGGCACTTCTTCGAGCTGGCGGATCAGCCGGTGGAGGTGATGTTCGTGCTGGAGGCTGATCTTGCCGACCGTCTGATCGATGCGGTCACGGCGGAAGGTGTTCACGTGTTCTGTGTTCGCAAACCGGTTGATTTTGGTGAGCTTGGCCGTGACTGACAGGATGCTGAGTCCGGAGCTGGCATGACTGTTGTACAGGTCAAGGAGCCGGCACTGACGATCCGCGCCGGGACTCGGGCCCTGGCGCACTTGCGGCGCCAGGGCTTGCAACCCGGGGATGTGCACCTGATCCCGGGGGCGGCAGGTGGGCCCAAGGCTTTGGGTATCCAGGGGCTGGATCTGGCCATTTTCGGTCAGTGGCTGCCGCGTGTGCCGCAGGTGCGTACGCTGATTGGTGCCTCTATCGGAAGTTGGCGTTTCGCCAGTCTCAGTATGTCTGATCCGGTGGCCGGCATCCGGCGTCTCGGGGAGTTGTACAGTATCCAGCGCTTCCCCAGGGACAGCGATCATGCCGAGGTGAGCCGTCGCAGCCGTATCATGCTGGACGATCTGTTGCAGGGTGAGGATGAAGGGATCGTCTCGAATCCCCACTACCGCCTGGGTATCCTGATAAACCGCAGCCGCGGTCTTTTGGCGGCGGACTCCCGTGGCCGTCTCGGCGCCGGACTGGTGGGTGTCATGGCGGCCAACCTGATTCATCGCCGACTGCTGGGTGGTTTCCTGGAGCGGGTGCTGGTGGCGCCTTCGGGGCATGAGATGCCCCTGGCACCGCTCAATGATTTCACGACTCACCGCGTCGCGCTGACGGCGCAAAACCTGCGTCAGGCTTTACTGGCGTCGGCATCGATTCCCATGGTGATGTCGGGGGTGACCGGCGTCGCGGGCGCACCGCCCGGTGTATATCGGGACGGCGGCTTGCTCGACTATCACCTGGACCTGCCTTATCGGACTCCTGGGGTGATCCTCTATCCCCACTTTACCGATCGGGTGATTCCCGGCTGGTTCGACAAACCATTGCGCTGGCGGCAGGGCGACCCCGGGCGGTTGGCCGATGTTCTCCTGGTATCGCCATCCGCGGAGTACCTGCACCGTCTACCGCACCGGAAACTGCCGGACCGTAAGGATTTTACCCATTACCTGAACGATGACGATGGACGCGAGGCCTACTGGCGCCGTGCCATGGCTGAAAGCGAGCGGCTTGGCGACGAGTTCCTCGAACTCGTCGACAGCGGCCGCCTGCTGGATCGTGTGCAGCCGCTCTGATCAGGCCTTGCCCACCAGGCGGGCCAACTCCATCAGTCGGTTCGAGTAGCCCCACTCGTTGTCGTACCAGGAATAGATCTTCACCTGGGTACCGTTGATCACCATCGTCGATGGTGCGTCGACGATGCTTGAGCGAGGGTCGCTCTTGAAGTCGATCGACACGAGTTCCCGCTCTTCGAAGCCCAGAATTCCCGCCAGTGGACCTTCTGAGGCCGCCTTCAGCAGTTGATTGACCTCCTCCGCCGTCGTTTGGCGCTGGACCTCGAAGACGCAATCGGTGAGGGACGCGTTGGTGATAGGTACGCGCACGGCCATGCCGTTGAGGTGGTCTTTCAGTTCCGGAAAAATTTCCGTGATGGCCTTGGCGGAGTTGGTGGTGGTCGGGATCATCGATGAACCACAGGCGCGGGCACGACGCAGATCCTTATGGGCAACGTCGAGGACCACCTGGTCGTTGGTCAGGCCGTGAATGGTGGTCATGGAGCCGTGATGAATCCCCAGGCCTTCATGAATCACCTTAACCACCGGTGCCAGGCAGTTGGTCGTGCAGGAGGCGGCCGTGACGATACGGTCCTTGTCGAGATCGAGGCGGCCGTCGTTGACGCCCATAACGATGTTGGGCACACCCTTGACCGGTGCACTGACCACCACACGCTTGACGCCCTGGTCCAGATAACTTTGTAGAAGTTCGGGCTTGCGCATCTTGCCGCTACACTCGAGCACCAGGTCGCAGCCGGACCAGTCCACGTCATCGACAGCGCGTGCGTTGCTGACGGGAATGCTGCGATCTTCGACAAGCAGCCGGTTCTCCTCGGCACGCGCTTCATGATGCCAGTGACCGTGGACGGAGTCGTAGGTCAGCAAATGGGCGTGGGTGCGTGCATCGGCGCCTGGATCGTTGATATGAACGAATTCGACGTCAGGCCAGCCCCAGGCCGCCCGCATGGCCAGTCTGCCGATCCTGCCAAAGCCGTTGATACCGATCTTGATGGGTTGCATACAGAACCTCCCTTTCTATCGTCTGCGTCTTGATAAGGCCGGTGCCTCGACCGGAGATTTTTCCACTATACGCAGCTAATAGATGCCTGCGTATGACCGATGACTGCTTGCTTGTTCCGGATCAAGAAAGTCGAATCGGTGTAGAGTGGAATGCCGCCAGTCGATCGCCGGTGCCACCGGTGTTCGAGGGCGATAATGGGGCGGGCCAAAACTGGGAGGGACTGGGTCATGGCATCGCGGCAACTTACACCCTTTGCGGTACAGGTCGTTCAGGGCAAGCGCTATTACTGGTGCGCCTGCGGACGGAGTCAGCATCAACCCTTTTGCGACGGGTCCCATGAGGGCTCAGCCATCAGACCCCTGGTGTTTGTGGCGGAGCGTAATGAGTACCTCTGGTTATGCGGCTGCAAGCGAAGCGGGACGCCGCCATTCTGCGACGGCACCCACAAACGCTTGAGTCCGGATGAACCATTTGGTTCCGAGATGTAGGGAGATCGTCAGGTGGAAGTGGCTAGCTTTCCTCGTCCCATTGACGTTCCTCCAGTTCGGCGACGGTACGACGCAGCATCCGGATCTCTTCCAGCAACTCCAGCGCCAGGGCCAGACCCGACAGGTTGAGGTCAAAATCGCGGCGCAGGCGCATGGCCCGTTTGATCAATATCAGGTCGGTGCCAGGGAAACGCCATTCGCGGGGTTGCCCGCCCTCTGGCTGCAAGACGCCGTACTCCACCAGATCCATGATGAATTCAGCGTGGCTGCCGGTCTGGACGCTCAGCTCGCGTAAGCTCAGCCGCAGGCGGTCATCCAGGATTTCCAGGGTCGTCTGGGAATGTTTGACCATGACTTAGTCCTCCAGGTGTGCCCGCGGATTGAACGGCACGGTTTTCGCCAATTGTTCGAAGAGTTTGCGTGAACTTTCCGTTTCCTGGGGCGGCATGGCAATGCTCAAAACGACGTATAGGTCGCCAGCCGGCTTGCCGGCCAACCCTTTGCCTTTGAGGCGTAGACGCTGACCTTCGCGTGAACCGGCAGGAATCTTCATCTTGACCCGACCGGCCAGCGTTGGTACTTCGACCTCGGCGCCCAGGGCCGCCTCCCAGGGGGCGAGTGGCAGATCCAGATAGAGGTCCTTTTCCTGGACCCTGAAATGCGGGTGAGGGGCAATGCGGATTTCCAGGTAAAGGTCACCCGGTTCGCCGCCGCCAACACCCGGTCCCCCCTGACCCCGCAGGCGGATATGTTGCCCGTCGCCAACGCCGGCCGGGATCTTCACCTTGAGCGTGCGTTCGCGATGGGTAATGAGTCCGCGTTCGTCGACCTCCGGTACGCGCAGGCGCAGGGATTTTTCGACGCCGTTGAAGGCCTCCTCAAGAAACAGTGCAATCGGCTGGTGGAGGTCTTCGCCCCGCATGCTGAAGCCGGATTGCCGTCCGTCCGTCCGATAGTGCCGGTGCGCCGTACCGCCGCGTCCGAAGATGGCGTCGAAGAAATCGCTGAAATGGGCGGCATCGGCACCAGTAAACGCGCCATCGCCGAATTCGGTGGCGGACTGCCATCCGGGTGGCGGACGGAAACTGCCGTCTGCACCACGGGCGCCGTATTTGCGCAACTGGTCATACTCGCCGCGCTTCTCGGGATCCTTGAGCACCTCGTAAGCTTCGCCCAGCTCCTTGAAGTGCTCTTCGGCGTTTTCTTCCTTGCTGACATCCGGATGGTATTTTCGCGCCAGCTTGCGATAGGCCGACTTGATCTCTGCGCTGTCGGCCGTCTCGCTAACGCCTAGAATCTTGTAGTAATCCTTAAACTCCATAATTCGATTCCCCAAGCGATGGTGGAGAAAGGCTTTCAGGGCCTGTTAACCCTTCTAGATGGGGCTGTATCGGCTAATCTGCAAGGTAAACCATGTACTTACAGGATGACGCTACCCCCTCGGGGCATCACCTGGAGAGTGTCACCCACCCTGCGCTTCTCAGCTACACCTGATTGGGCTCGGCTTGATCCAGGACAACACTGGGGAGGGCCCAACCAACGGCGCGGAACCCCTGACACTGATTGATCGCATCGGCGACCGGTCGCAGCCGGAGGCCGACCGGCAGTGCCTGTTCATGACTATCCAGCATCAAGGTGTCGAGGCGAACGCTGTGCCGATCGCGTCGGCTAGCGTCCAGGGCGGCCTGAAAGCGGGGCTGCTCTGCTTCCGGTAGAAGTTCGATCAACGGCCGGTGTTCCAGTGAGGCAGGTGGAATGCCGAGAATGTCGTGGATCTGCGATGACATGAATCCGATACGACCCTCTTCGTCGAGTTCGCAGGAAAAGCTGGTGGCCAGATCGATGAAATCGCGATTGCGTTGTTCGCAATCGCTCAGGGCCCTCACCAATACGGCCTTTTCAATTTCCTTGTTCTGCAGTGCTTGCTGGTCACGACGCCATTGTCGTCTCTGCTCTCCGGTTTCCGTTTCGATGCGCTGGTACGCCCGAGTGAGGCGGTGGACGAGGAGCGTGACCAAAACGGATAGCACCAGACCGCATAGAACGATGGCCTCCAGCATCAGCTGGGTATCGTGGAGAATATAGTGGCGGGTAGGTGTAGTCAGGACCAGCCAGTGACGACCGGCGAATTCAAGTGTGCTGTGTAGGGTCGGGAGCGGCCTGCTGGTAGCGGCTGATGGGCTGTTTTCCGGCAGAGTGAACAGCGGCTGCTTGGTAAATTGGTCGAGGTCGTAGACGGCGGTGGAGACCCCATCCGGCAGCAAGGGCCTGAGTAGGCCGGCGGCCATCGATGCCGGCTTGAAAACCAGGCACAGCAGTGCCGGAGACTCTGGCCGGTGCGATACTGAGCCATTGATGGGCACGAAGATGCGTACCGCATATTGATGTTGACCGTTGTTCTGCAGGGTCGAGGCGGCTGTTGCGCGGGCTTCGTGCTTGTCGAGGGCTTCCGTCAGTGCCGTCTGCCAGAACGGCACGGAATACAGGTTAAGGCCCAGGGCACCCTGATCGGCGTTTGCCGGCAGCACATGCTGAACGACCAGGTATTGCGGTTGTTTGGGCGCCACGCGGGATTGTCCCGGTCCGATATAATCGTTGATGGTGACATATTGGCCGGCGGCGGCGCTGAGCGACTGTTCGACCAGTTCGCGGGCGCTGTCGGGAACAGTGACCGCCCATTCCAGAGCAACGAGGTCAGGGAAGCGCCGCAGTAATCGTTGTCCCCCGGCAGCGAAGAGTTCACCGGCATGGTCGGGGGCGATGTCCATACTGCGCGCCAGTTGCCGAACACCTGCGAGCCGGTCGCTGATGGCCTGCGACAGGGACAGTACCATGGTGTCCTGGTTGTGCTGGAGCGGCGCCCGGGCATCCGCTTCGAAGTGATGGCGAAGTGCCTGCCAAAGCAAGCCCGTGACCAGCCAGCCTATGAGCAGGACCAACCAGGGCACGAACCGGCGCAGCGAATGTCTTCCTGACATGACTGGCTCCGTCAAAGGGGCCTGAATGGGGATACGAGCCTGAACTGAGGAAGAGGCCTCAGACGGCACCTATGCTTCCAATCTAGTCGAGTCTCCCTGTCCTGAAAAGTCCACCGGATGAAATGGCTTTATGGGGCAGTGGATCTATCAGTGGTTCAGGGCACTGCGGCCGGTTCGGATCAGCGGATTTCGAAGGTGATGGGCAGGGTATAGCTCAGGGCGTTGCCCGCCAGGGAAGCTGGCGGGCGGGGCAGCGGAGCGGCTCGATCCAGCAACATTAGCGCCTCGCGGTTAAGCAGCGGATAGGGCGTGCGTTGGGTCAGGCTTCGGGAGAGAACACGTCCCTGGCGGTCCATGACAAAGTGCAGCTTGACGGTACCGGTCTGTCCCTCCCGGCGGGCGAGCAGCGGATAATGTCGAAAGTGCGCCAGGTAGGCGCTCAGACGGGCTTGGAAGGCGTTATTCATCTGACGTTGCGCGGCAGGATTCAGGGTTGTATCCGCGTTGACCCGGGGCGCTCGGAGCGATCCCGCCGTGGCCACGCCGGTGACAGCAGTAGGGGCGCTTGAGCCAGATGTCTGCGGCTGCTGGACAGGCTTCGGTTGGGGCTGGTTCGGCGCCCGATCATTCCCGGTAACGGTTTCTGCGAGCGGTGAGCGAGTGCTTATCAGGGGCTTTGATTCGCCATAGGGACGCGCCTGGTGCTGTGGGGACGGGTGCTCGGGTTCCGCCGTTATGGGCGTCTTCACTGTGATTTCCCGGGCGATCGTCTTCGTTCTTGTCGGCGCTGGGTGAGCGCGCTGCACCGGTTGTGACGGGTGCGCAGAGGGCAATGTCGCATTCGAGCCGGCGCGGGCAGCCAGGTGAATCTGCAAGGTTTCCCGGGAATCGGATGGAACCGGCAATTCGCGCAGTGGCAGTGTCAGCAAAAGCGCATGCGCGGCAACTGCGCCACCTAACGCGAGCAGAAATGACGTTAATCGATGGGGGCTGGCCATGGGGTGTCAGGAATTGGCCGCCGCTTGCTGACAGGCCGGGCATTGACCGGAAATCTCGACGATGACGTGATCAATTCTGAATCCCTGCCGTTGGCTTTGCTGCTCGATAGCTGCGGATATCTCCTTGCCGGTCAGCTCCAGCACGTTACGGCAGGTCTGGCAGATCAGGAAACAGCCTGTATGCGCGCGCCCGGCATGTGGACAGCCGACAAAGGCATTGAGGGATGCAATACGGTGCACCAATCCATGCTGCTGCAGGAAGTCCAGGGCCCGGTAGACCGTCGGCGGCGCCGCCTGGTGACCGTCCTGGCTGAGTGCCGCGAGTAACTCGTAAGCGCCGAGTGGCTGATGGGATTGCCAGATCAGTTGCAGGACTCGCTCGCGAATGGGCGTCAGCCGGGCACCGCTGCGCTTGCAGATCTCCCGGGCATCGGCCAGGGCATGTTCAACGCAATGGGCATGGTCGTGCTGACGGTAAGGCAGCGGTGTCGTCATTCGGGTATCCGCGGCGGTCGAGGGATTGCAACAATATAACAGTTCGGCTTGCCGCCGGGAAACCGGCGCCAAGCCTGTCCGTTATGTCATTGCCCGGGGGCGTCCTGGGCCGGTAACTGCGGCGGTTCTTCCAACAGGTTGAGCTTTTTCGCGACCCACTGGGTGGTTGTCGCCTGCAGCATGATGGTGACGAGGATGGCGATGAAGGTTACCGAGGCGATCAACTCTGCACCCGGTACACGCATGCCCAGCAGCAGGCCGGCAAGGGCGCCGGGGATTACGCCGGTCTCCCGGGTCCAGCACATGAAAAGCAGTTCGTTCCGGCTCCAGCGTGCCCGCCGGTCGATACCGGCGCAGAGGAACACGGTCAGCGGGCGAGCCACCACCATAAAGACCAGCACAATCGCCAGCGCCCCCCAAAGGTGCTCCTTGATCAGGCCGAAGTTCACCTGGGACCCGAGCAGGATGAAGATGAACATTCGCATGATCAGGGCGGTGGTCTCGATGAAATCCTGGAGGCCTTCCTGCTGGGAATGGGTCAGGCGATAACCGAAAGATTCCCGGTTACCGATAAAGAGACCGGCGACGAAGACACCCATAAAGCCGCTGGCGTGGAAGTCTGCTGCCCCCAGATAAGCGCCGACCACCACCAGCAGGGACACCAGCGGCAGATGCTGCTGCAGGAAACCCAGACGTTCGTGGGCAATGAAGACGACGGCCAGATAGCCCATCATGGCGCCGGCGAGGATGCCGATGCCCGACTCCTTGACCAGCTCAGCCAGCGAATGACCCAGCGAGAAGTGCCCCGAGCCCATGGCGAGCGATAGCAGGGTAACCGTGATAATGGCGCCCATGGCGTCGTTGAGTGCCGACTCGCTCATAACGGCCTGGGCGACGCGATCCTTGATGCGGACCTGCCGGAAAACAGGAATCAGGGTTGCCGGGTCGGTGGAGGCGATCGTCGACCCCAGCAGCAGCGCGGTGATCAGCGGCAGCCCGAGGATCCATTGGGCCGCGAGGCCTGTGATGGCCGCGGTGATCAGTACACCGATGGTGGCAATCACCACTACCGTAATCCAGACCTCCTTCAGCACGGAGAAGCGCAGTGTTGCACCGCCGTCGAACAGGATATAGGAGGCGCCAAAGATCAGGATGATCTGGTTCAGGGCGGAGGTGGCGGAAACGTCGATGGCGCCGGCCATGGCAGGGCCAAGGGTAATCCCGGCGAGCATGAAGAGCACGATATCGGGTATTCGGAGCTTTTCCGCAATAAAGCTGGTGATGGCACCGGCGCTGAGAATAACGGCAAAGACCAGCAGCGTGTGTTGGGCGACATCGATGGAAGACACGGAATTCATAGGCTCCTCGTTGGCAATAATCACTGCCCGCCCCAAGTGGGCGGCGGCAGGGCGGTCGGTCTGGTTGGATAAACCCTGTCGTGGGCCTTTGGGTGCCGCGGACAATGGTGTCCTGCAGAGGCGGAGCGAAAGGCCGGGAAGATAAAGTCCGGGAGGGATTCTACGTGTTGGGGCCCCCGAAGGGTAGTCGTTGCGGGCCGAGGGTGGCCCGCGACGCAATCAGGCGGCCTGTCCGGCGAGTTGTTCCAGGTACTCGACGTTGGGAATCGTCAGCGTCTGCCCCTCCATGTCGACGACCATCAGGTCGGCTGGACCGGTATCGGCCTCCAACTGGCGTAGCAGGCTCTCTTCAACCTTCGCCAGGCGGGGGATGCCCTGGGTAACGATGGCGACGAAGGGCAGGCGCTGATGGGTATCGGTGATGGTGTTGAGTACGGCGATACGGCCACGCTGGTTTTCCGGGAACACGGCATCGCCGCCGTTGGCGGCATCGTAGGAAATCACCGGGAGGCGGATACCCCGCCACACCAGATAGCCCATCAGCCAGGCAGGCCCGTTGTCCACGGGTTCAGGTTGTGCGTAGTCGACGATCTCGGCGACCGAGACGTTGGGCAGCAGCAATTGTCGGTCGACAACGGGAAGCAGCACACAGGACAGGATTTGCGGGTTTTCTGACATCGGTCGATCCTCAGGCAGAGTCGCGTTGCTGGCGGCGGCTCAGCAGACAGTTTTCTTCGATGGTTTTGATCAGTTGCCGGGCCAGCTGCGTGGGTGTCCCCACGAAACTGACGCAGCCGGTTTCGGCCACGGAATCCGGCATGGAACTGTTGGCGCAGCTGTCGCTGGACTGTACCCAGATGCGGCTGCCGTAGGCCTTCAGCAGGGGCGCGGCGATGGCACCGTCGTTGCCCATGCCCGAAAAGAGAATGGCATGGCAGTGCGGCCCGAAGTAATCGGCCACGTTAAGCATGACCTGGTCGATGGAGGGGCCGTAAGGGCCCGGCCAGGCGCGGTTATGGAAGCGGATCAGGCCATCGCCATCCAGGTAGAGTTCGCGCTCCACCGGTATCATTGTGACTTCGCCGCAGCGCACGGGCTCGCCTTCCTTTGCTTCCACCAAGCCGTAATGGGCATGGCGTCCCAGGACCCTGGCCAGGACGTTGGAGAAATTGGCGTCGATATGCTGGGCATAAATGAAGCCGACCGGCAGGCCCGCCGGTAGCTGGTCGAGGAATTCCTTGATCGCGGCGGGGCCGCCCAGGGAGGCGCCGAGAATCCAGATGTCCTTGGCGGTCGTCGAGTTGTCGCTCGGCTTGATCCAGGGCGACAGCGTCGGCGGTGCTTCCGGAGAGGTGGCATCCAATGCCTCCAGCGTCATTTCGCTGTCGAGGACTTCCAGCTCGCCCAGATTATCCTGCAGCTTACCGAACAGCCGGCGTTCCCAACGCGCGTATTCGGTTTTGCCCGGATCCGGAGCCATGCCGAGGCCGAACAGGACCGGGGATTCGCTGCATTCCATCAACTGCTCGATCAGCTCCGGGTGGTCGGTTTCGTCCTCGAGCTCGACGATCCAAAGACCGGCCTCGGGCTTGTCGACCAATGCGAGGAACCGGGCGGGATCGCCGTTGAAGCCGGTTTTCAGGCCGTATTTGCCCACCGCCTGCTGCAGGCGGTGACGCTGCAGCAGGTTATCGGAAATGATGGCTACGGTGGGCTCATTGGCCATTACTCGATCCCGGCCAGTCGTTCAATCGTGCTCAGCAGTTCGCTTTCCTGGAAGGGCTTGCCCAGGTATTCGTTGACCCCGATCGACATGGCGCGCTCGCGGTGCTTTTGACCGGTCCGCGAGGTGATCATGACGATCGGAATGCCCTGCAGGCGTTCATCGTGGCGTACAAAGCTTGCCACTTCAAAGCCGTCCATGCGGGGCATTTCGATATCCAGCAGGATAACGTCGGGGAGGTGATCCTGGAGCTGCGCAACCGCATCCAGGCCGTCTTTGGCGAGGATCACGTCCATGCCATTACGCTCCAGCAGACGCGAGGTGACCTTGCGCACGGTGACGGAGTCGTCCACCACCATGACCAGCGTCGGCCGGCCGTCGCGACCGCCTTCGCCGCCGCTGACGTCGCTGAGCATGCGCTGGCGTTGCGACAGGATATCGGAGCGGATCATGGCCGGGAGGTCGAGAATCACGACCACGTTGCCGTCACCCAGAATGGTGGCGCCGGATACGCCGCGTACCGAAGCGAACTGCGGCCCCAGGGATTTGACCACGATCTCGCGGCTGCCCATCAGGCTGTCGACCTGCAAGGCCATGGGTTGCTCGGCACCGCGAACCAGGATCACCGGCAGCGGAAGAGCCTGCCCCTGCAGCTTGGGCTGGTGCTCACTGTGCAGCAGCGCACCCAGATACTGCAGGCGGTATTGCTGGCCGGCATATTCGTATTCGGGGGCATCCGGCTTGTAATATTCTTCCAGTTCGTAGGTGCTGACCCGCACGATACCTTCGATCGTATTCAGCGGGATGGCATAGAAGTCTTCGCCGGTTGCTACCATCAGTGCCCGGTTGACCGACACGGTGAAGGGCAGGCGAATGGTGAAGACGGTGCCCTGACCGACCTCGGAGTCGATATCGAGACTGCCGCCGAGCTGCTTGATTTCGCTGGCGACCACGTCCATGCCGACGCCTCGGCCGGAGATCTGCGTGACCTGTTGCGCGGTGGAAAAGCCCGGTTGCAGGATGAACTGCAGGATTTCGCGGTCAGCAAGCTGATCGTTTTCACGCAGCATACCCTGGCGAATGGCCTTTTCCCGTACCCGATCGATACGAATGCCCGCACCGTCGTCGGTCATGCGCAGAACGACGTCGCCGCCTTCCCGCTGCAGACTGAGTTCGATGGTGCCGCTGTCGGGTTTGCCGGCCTTGATACGATCCTCGACCGACTCGATCCCGTGGTCGAGCGCGTTCCGCAACATGTGCTCGAGCGGCGCGATCATGCGCTCCAGGACATTCCGGTCCATTTCGCCTTCGGCGTTTCTGACTTCGAATTCGACCTTCTTGCCCAATTCACCGCTGATCTGGCGGACGATACGGCGCAGGCGGGGGACCATGGATGAGAACGGGATCATCCGCGTTTTCATCAGGCCTTCCTGCAGCTCGGTGTTGATCCGGGACTGCTGCACCAACAGCGTTTCCGTATCGCGAACACGGTCGGACATGGTCTCGCGCAGGTCTGCAAGGTCGGAGGCGGACTCGGTCAGGGCGCGCGACAACTGCTGGATGGAGGAGTAACGGTCCATCTCCAGCGGATCGAATTCTTCATCGTAATTCGGCCCCATTTCCCGCTCGGCACGGAACAGGATCTGCGCCTCGGTTTCGATATCCATCCGCCGCAGCTGCTCGCGCAGACGTTCGATGGTGGCCGACATTTCGTCCAGGGTGTGGCTGAAATCGCTGGTCTGCTGCTCCAGGCGGCCACGGGTGATACTGGTCTCGCCTGCAAGGTTGACCAGTTCGTCCAGCAGCGGCGCACTGACGCGAATGGTTTCCTGCTGGCGCTGGGTATCCTGGGCTGACTTGCGGGGTCTCGGCGCCGGCGGTTTTGTCGGTAGAGCCTTCTGCTCAACCGGCGTCGGTGCAGCGGTCGCTTCTACCGGGGCGCGAGCGGCCGCCGCTTCCGGGGCGGCTTCCGTTTGGGGCGGTATGGCAGGTGCCTGGGTCTCCTGGTGGCTGGCGGCCTGATAGTGCATCCGCACGGCTTCGACCAGGCTGACCAGTTGGTCGTGATGGCCGTTGATCTGGTTCCAGGTCTCGTCGGTGGGCGTTTGACCGGCTTGTTGAAGTTCGATCAGCAGGGTTTCGAAGGTGTGCGCTTCGTTGCCCAGATCCACCAGTTGTGCCAGGCGGGCTCCGCCCTTGAGCGTATGCATGACACGCTGGGCTTCCTGGTTGAACGACGGATTCGCCGCGTCCTTGCGCCAGTCGGCAAGGATATGATCGAGGTTGTCGATCAGCTCGCCGGCTTCCTCGAGGAATATTTCCAGAACCTCGGTATCGACGTCTTCCGCTGCGGGAGCCACGTCGGCCGGAGCATGTTCCGCCGGCGGTACGATCTCCGGGCGGGTCAGCAGGCGGGCGAGCAATGCGGCGTCGGTAATCAGCGGTTGCCCTTGCTCGAGCTGCTCCAGCATACGGTTGAGGACTGCATTGCAGGCATCGCTGAGACTGAGGCCGTCTGTCGCGACCAGCGTACCGGCCATGACGTGGTCCAGCATCTCGTGCCAGGCCGCGGCCAGGTCTGCAATGGCATCGATATCAGCCAATCGCGCACCGCCCTTGAGGGTCTGCAGCTCGTTCTGCAGCTGGGTGACGATCTGCAGAGAGGTGGTTTCTTCGCGCCACTGCTCGGTTGCGTCGACGACGGTCGCCTGAATATCCCGGGCTTCGTCGAGGAACATGGCAATCAGGTCGTCCTCGCCGGAGAGCGCTTCGGTCAGCTCCGGTTCTTCCACCGTGTTCGCCAGCGCGGCGTCCGTCGGGCTTTCGCCGTGAAGCAGGGATTCGACTTGGGCCTGCAGGTCGAGAGCCGGAGCGGAGGGCTTACCGGCGGCGACATTCTCGACCATCTGCGCCAGCCGGTCATGGCAGGCGAAGAGGAGGTCGTTCATCGATGCATTGGCGGCCAGGCGCCCTTCGGTGATGCGCTCGAACAGGTCTTCCAGTACATGGGAGAGGTCGCCGATTGCGGCAACACCTGCCATGCGGGCGCCCCCCTTGAGGGTATGCAGGTCGCGTTGCAGCGACATGGCCAGATCCCGGTTATCGCTATCTTCGGTCCAGGCATGGAGGCTGCTGGCCGTAGAGTTGATCAGGTCATAGGCCTCTTCGAGGAAGATGCCGGCCAGTTCGGGATCAAGGTCTTCGGACGGTGTCGCCTGTACATTGTCCGGTGTCGTTTCGACGGAGGCCTCTGGCGTCGCTTCGGCCGCCTCGCCGCGTGCACCCTTCTGCAGGGCGTCGATCAGTTCTGGCGCCGGCGGGCAGGGGCGATGTTCGGCGACGCACTCCACCTGGGTTGCCAGTTGGTCGTGGCAGCGAAGGGAAAGGTCGACCAGTGCTGCCGTCGGTACGACGCGCCCCTCAACCATACGCTCGAACAGCGTTTCCATGGCGTGGGCAAGGTCGGCGATGGGACCGATTTCTGCCATCCGCGCGCCGCCCTTGAGGGTATGCAGCTCCCGTTGCAGCGCTTTGAGCAGTTCGTTCTGTGCCGGGTCGGCCTGCCAGCGGTGCAGCAGGTCGCTGGTATTGTTGACGATGTCGCCGGCTTCTTCGAGGAAAATCTCGGCCAGTTCCGGGTCCAGGGCGAGACTGGCATCTTCGATGACGGGCGCGTCTTCGTCGAGTTCCGGTTCTATGGCGTCGACCGTTGCCGTGTCGGTTGTCTCGGTCCCGATAGCCTCTTCTTCGACCTCGTCGACCTCGGGTATCGGCAGACTCGCGGTTTGCGCCTGCATGTAGGCGCGAACCTCTTCGATCAGGTCCGGTGCCGGCCGGCCGGGCTGACCCAGGCCGATGGCTTCAACCATCGCTGCGAGCCGGTCATGGCATCGCAGAAGAAGATCGTCAAGCGGCCCGGAGGCCGTCAAGCGTCTTTCACTGAGACCTTCCAGCAGTGTTTCCAGCTCGTGTGACAGATCGCCGATTGAAGCGATGTCCGCAAGTCGGGCGCCGCCTTTGAGGGTATGCAGGTCGCGTTGCAGGTGACGCAGCAGATCGATATTGTCCGGTTCCTCGACCCATTGCTGCAGCAGCTCGCCGCTGTGCTGGATGAGGTCGGTCGCCTCTTCCAGGAAAATACCGATGAGTTCGGGGTCCAGTCCTTCCGGACTCTCGTGCTGCAAAGCTTCTATTGGCTCAAGCGGTGTTGCGTCGGCCGATTTGTCCGCCACCTCGGCCAGTTCGAGGTCTTCCGTGAAGCTGCGATCGATGGCATCCAGGTCATCGGCCATTTCCGGCGGTAGCGGCTTCGGCTCCAGGGATTTTTCGAAGGTGCCGATATGCCCGCGTAACTCTGCCAGCAGTGCGTTGTCCGGGCGGGTGGCGAGTCCGGCGGCCACCTGATCCATCATGTTGATCAGGGCTTCGTGGCCGTTGCGGGCACAGCTGAAGAAACCGGCTGCCGGATGGTCGCTGACCCGGCGGGCCAGGGCGTATAGCATTTCCAGGGTATCGGCGAGTTCGGCCACGTCATAGAGGCCGGCCTCTTCAGCGCCCCGGGCCAGACGCCGTAGCTCCAGCGTCAATTGCGCCAAACGCTCGTCTTCCTGGGGATCGCGAGACCAGGCGTCGAGAATGGTATCGGCGTCCAGCAGGATGTCGATACCCTCGTTGAGGAACAACTGAATCAGTTGTGGATCCGGGCGCGTACGTTCCAGGTCGTGTTCGTGTGCGTCCGTGGTTAGCGTCCGCAGCGACAGGTTTTCCAGGTCGGCGGTGAACTGGTCCGCTCCGGGTAATGGTGTTTGGGGGCTGTCTTGAAGTTGATCCAGGCCCGCCTGAATGAAATCGGCGGCGCGCGCCAACAGCTCGAGTACCTCCCCGTCGGCGGTTTGTCCTTCCGCCCTGGCGGTTTTCACATACTTCTCAAGCGGTGTCGCGATTTGGGCGATAGGCTCGATGCTGGCGGTGTGTGCGCTGCCTTTGAGTGTGTGCAGTGCACGCGAGAGGGCATCTGTGTACGGTATTGCCTCATCTTCCGTCGCCGATGCCAGGAACTCTCGCAAGGTCTGGAGATGGGTCTCGGTTTCGCTGCGGAAAATTTCCAGCAGCACCGGGTCTGTTTCGGGCTGGTCGTCGCCCGAGCCCAGCGCACTATTGTGTTCGAACTCGGCCAGGGGCAGCATTTCTTCGACAGGCGTTCCCGGCTCTGCCACTTCACCGCGGGCCAGCGCATCGGCTCTGGCCATCAGCGGCTCTGCCGGATGGCTTGGGGCTCGCTGGTGTTCGAAATCGGCCACCAGATCGGGCAGCTTGCCGACGACCTCCTGCAGCAGCGCGGCAATATCGCTGTTCATAAAGACGCTGCCGTCGATTACCCGGTTCAACAGGTTTTCCACGGACCATGCGAGCTCGCCGACGACCCCGGCACCGACCAGACGGCCACTGCCCTTCAGCGTATGGAAGGCGCGACGGACTTCGGACAGTGCCTCCCGGTCATCGAACTGCGTCAGTAGTGTCGGCAGGTACTGATTGATCGTATCCAGAACCTCGCAGGCTTCTTCGACGAAGATTTCCAGAATCTCATCGTCGATCAGGTCGTTATCGCTGTCATTCGCGGGGGCTGCCGCGATACTGTTTTCGGCTTCGGCTTCGGCTTCGGCTTCGGCTTCGGCTTCGGCTTCGGCTTCGGCTTCGGCTTCGGCTTCGGCTTCGGCTTCGGCTTCGATCTTCGGCTCGGAGACTCCCGCTTTGTGCGAATTGATCAGCGCTTCGGCGCCTGCAACCAAGTCATCGATATCGGGATTACTGCGATCGTCGCGGAAGGCTGCGATCAGCTCCGGGATGCGGGCCAGGACCCTTTCCAGCAACTCGAACATGGCCAGCGAGGGCGTGATGCTGCGATCGATGACCCGGTTGAGCATGTTTTCTACCGACCAGGCCAGCTCTCCAATACTGGATGCGCCAACCAGCCGACCGCTGCCTTTCAGGGTGTGGAAGGCTCGGCGAACTTCGGTCAGGGCCTCGCGGTTTTCGGCCTCATCCCGCCAGCGGGGATAGAACTGACGAATGGTCTCGACGACCTCGTCGGCCTCCTCGACAAAAATGTCCAGAATCTCGTCGTCGACCAGATCTTCGTCGTTCTGCTTCGGTGCCTGGGGCTCCGGTGCGGTAGAGGCCTGGGGAGTGACATCCTCCTGCCAGGTCGGTTCTGCGCCGGCTGGGAAGCCCAGCGTATTCAGGCTTTCCTCGGCAACCTGCAGAATGGCGTCGTTGTCGTCGATGCCCTCTGCCAGGCGCTCCAGATAATATTCGATGCTGGTGACAGCGTCGGCCAGCGTGTCCAGCTGTTGCCAGTCGGGTATGCGTTTGCCGGACAGCAGCACGTCCCGGACATAGCGTTCGCAAGCCTCCAGCAGATCGCTGGCACGTTCCAGCGGAATCAGGCGGAGTCCGCCCCGGATGCCGTACAACAGATCGGGAACCTGCTGGATTTCCTTGTGATCCCACTGCGAGGCGATGAAATTAACGACCGCCGATTTCACCTGCTCCAGGGAATTGCGCGCTTCGCGTAGCAGGGCTTCGTTGGCCTGCCCCAGCTCAAGGCTGCCCAGGTCTGGAGTGTCGGCAGGACCTTGCGGTGCTTTTTGGCGTTCATCGTCCAGGCCGGTCAGGGTCGCCTCGACATAAAGCAGTGAACCGGCGATATCCATCAGGGTGCCGTCGTCGATGGCATCCGTTTGGCCGGCAAGCTGCTGGATCAATTCTATCTGGTCGCCGATAACCTTACGGGGAATGTTCAGCCCCAGAATGGCGAGGGTGTTGGAAATCTGTTGTAGCCCGGGAAGAAGTTCCTCGAGATCGGCGTTCTGTCGGAATTCCGCCCGTACGAAAAGATCGAGCTGGTCCTTGAGCTTGGCCAATTCTTCGTTCAGCGCCTGCACCACCGAATGGATGGCTTCGCGGCTGGGACCGGAGACCCGCTGGCGGGCTTCGTCCAGGGTTTGTTCCGAGGGCAGGGCGCGTTCCAGATGATAGCGCTCGACGATGTTTTGCAGTCGCGGAGATTCCAGGTCGGCGGCCCGTGCCACATAATAAAGCAGGTTTTTCAGCAGGGCTTCCGGGACTGGTTGCACCAATATGTCGATGTGTTCGTCGACCAGTCGTTTCAATTGATGGTCAAGATCCTGCAACAGCGCCTTGACTGCTGAGTTGACCGGGTTGCGATGGGCTTTCAGCGTATCGATGAAGGCGCCGGCTGCCAGCCAGATTTCGCCGGTCGGCGTTTGCTGGCAGAGCTTGATCAGGCGCTGGATGACCTTGTCCAGGTAGTCGAAGTTGGAGTCGAGGTCGGTATCGCGCTGGATGGCCCCCAAGGCGAACTGGAACATCTGGCGAAGTTTACGCACGTGTCCCAGAACAACGGGGTCCTGCAGCCGTTGCCCGACCCCCGACGCCGGCCTGAATCGGGCCGGGCTCAGGTCCGGATTGAACAGGGATGTGTCCGACAGCAGTGCTTCGCCACGTGCGGCGCGCAGATCATTCAGTTGAGGCAGCAGCAGGAGCGGATAATCATCTCGGCTGCTGCCAAGTTTTTCCAGATAACGGGGCAGTTGCAGGATGCTCTGCATCAGCACCTGAATGGCATCCTCGGTTTGAGCCAGGGTCTCGTTAAGCAGCGCCTGGGTAACCTTCTCCATTTCCTCGGTTAGCAGGGCCGCACCCTGCAATTCGACCATCTGCAGGGTGCCGTGCACCTGATGCAGGTAATTCAGACAGAAACGCAGACGCGAGCTATCCTCGGGATTCTCGACATAGGACTCCAGCGCATGCTGGGCCTGCTTCAGCGTTTCCTGTATCTCGCCCCGTACCCAGTCAAGGGCGACATTGTCATGGTGATTACCCATAACCACTCCGGTTATTCGTCATCAGTCGGACGGCGAATCCATGCCAGCACGTAGTCGGACGGCACCCGTTGTAGCTCGGGGTGATGCCAGTCCGTCAGTTCGCCCTGTCCCAGGATCAACATCCCCCCGGGGGCCAGTCGCTCTGCCAGGTAGTTGACGATCTCCCGGCGGCGCCACCGCCGGAAGTAAATCAACAGGTTCTGGCAGAAGATAATGTTCATCCCGTGCATGGGTGCCTTTTGTAGTTCCAGTACATTGAGGCGGGCGAAACACACCCTCTCACGCAGTGCCGGAACAATTTCGAGCTGGTTGTTTTCACGCCCGATGAAATACTTTTCTTTTAGCCGCTCGTCGGTGGAGACCAGCTTTCGGGGGCCATAGAGTCCCCGTTTTGCCTTGTCCAGCGCGGGCTGGCTGATATCCGTTCCTGTGATGCCAAAGTACGTCTTCGTCAGTCCCAGGTGCTCCATGCATTCCTGTATCAGCATGGCCAGCGTGTAGACCTCTTCGCCGGTGGAGCAGCCCACGCTCCAGACTTCGAGCGGGTCCGCGAGTAATTCCTCGCGGGGACGGGTCAGCACGTAATCGGAAACCAGGGAGAAGGCGTCGGGATCCCGAAAAAAACGGGTTTCCTGAACGGTCAGGCGGTCCACCAATGTGGCCCACTCGACAATGGCGCCGCCGCCGGAAGCTACCTTTTCGAAATACTCCTGGTAACTCTCGCAGCCAATTTCGCGCATTCGGATGCCCAGGTTCGCCTGAAGGAATGAGCGGCGTTCCGGCGGCAGCGTCATTCCGGTACGTGATTCCAGAAGTTGCTGCCATTGCCGGAACTGCGGCTCATCCATCTCAGGCATCGGCCTGAAAGTCCATGCGCCCGTTGGCGTTTTGTCGTTGCAATCGGCCATGACCATTATTCAGGTACAGCAGTCCTGGCGTCCCGGCCTCAGCCCACCGTGGGCACTTCTTCCTCTTCCATGGTCATTTCGAGTTCGCCTTCCTCTTCCGGCAGTTTGAAGCCTGCGACCGAAGACCGCAGCTGCGCCGCCATTTCGGCCAGGTTGCCGATCGACTTCGCGGTGGCATTGGTACCGGACGATGTCTGGGAGGTGATTTCCTGAATGACGTTCATGGTGTTGGAGATGTGGGCCGCCGACGAGGACTGCTGGCGCGCGGCGTTGGAGATGTTTTGGATCAGTTCCGCCAGGTTCATCGAAACGTTCTCGATCTCTTCCAGCGCCACACCGGCGTCCTGCGCCAGGCGAGCACCGCGCACCACCTCGGCAGTGGTGTGTTCCATCGAGATAACCGCTTCGTTGGTATCTGACTGGATGGTTTTTACCAGTGCCTCGATCTGTTTGGTCGCGGCGGAGGAACGTTCGGCCAGGCGCTGGACTTCGTCGGCAACCACCGCAAAGCCCCGGCCCGCATCTCCGGCCATACTGGCCTGGATCGCGGCGTTGAGCGACAGGATGTTGGTCTGGTCGGCAATGTCGTTGATCAGGGATACGATATCGCCGATCTCCTGGGACGATTCACCCAGTCGCTTGATCCGCTTAGACGTTTCCTGGATCTGCTCGCGGATGTTATCCATGCCGCGGATAGTGTTCTGTACGACTTCTGCGCCTTTCTTGGCGATAGCAACCGAGCGCTCGGCAACCGCAGACGATTCGGCGGCGTTCGAGGAGACCTGGTCGATGGAAACGGCCATTTCGTTGACGGCCGCCGAGGCGCCGGCGATTTCCTGGGCCTGGTGCTCGGAAGCATCGGCCAGGTGCATGGCGGTCGCCTGGGTTTCCTGGGCGGCGGACGCGACCCGCACCGCGGTATCCCGGATGGCTTTTACCAATCCGCGCATCTGGTCGATAGCGTAGTTGATGGAGTCCGCGATAGCACCGGTGAAGTCCTCGGTTACCGTGGCCTCAGTAGTCAGGTCACCGTCAGCGAGGTCAGCCAGTTCGTCCAGCAGTCGCAGGATGGCGTTCTGGTTCTGCTCGTTCTGTTCCTGGGTATGGCGCAGGCGGGAGCGGGACACCCCGATCAAGGCGCCACCGATCAGTACGATAACGACCACCAGAGCCGCCAGTACGATGTAGGCCAGGGTCGGTCCGATCAGGCGCGATTCAGCCTGGTCACGGAACAGGTCCGACAGATTCGAGGTCTGGTTGAGCAGATTCTGCGAGTTGACGAAGATGTTGTTGGCCGCGTTGCGAACCTTGAACAGGTCGGGAGAAGCCTGCAGGATCGCATTGACGTTCTTCTGTACGAAATCGAACAGCTCCTGCACCGATTCCAGACCGTAGATGGCGTCCTGGTCGGTGATCTTGGTGACGCCCATGGCGGAGTTGCCTTCCATCTCGCCATTCAGGACGCGACCGAATTCGCGGGCATCGTTACCGAAGCGGTTCGCTGCGATAACCGCGTCCTTGTCGCCGTTCAGGATGTTGTTGACGCTTCGGGCGATCCGTTCGGCCAGCAGGGACTGACGTTGTGCCTTGGCGACCTGGTCGGCGGGAGCGCCTTTTTCCAGCAGGATCTGGACGATATCGTCGTATTCCGCCTGCAGCTGCGGAATCGTCTCGTTAAGGGTTGCTGCAACCTTATGCAGTGACAGGACCGTGTCTTTGTTGCTCAGGATCTGGTCGGCACTGGTGCGGGCGATGTCCCAGTAATGTTTGACCTGGGTCTGGCCAACTATCGTGCTGGCCGGGAGGCCGGTCTGCGGGTCGCCTTGGGTGATGAAACCCCAGAGGCGGGCAAAATCGTCACGTGAGCGCTGTAACTGGGCGAAGGCCTTGTCCTTTCCCCCGGCAGCTTCGGTGGCGTTCTTTGCGATCTCCTGCGAAAGGACTCGCAACTGGCTGGCGTGTGCGGTGTATTCCTGGTCAAACCGGCTGTTCCGGTTGATGATGAACAGGACCGCGATCAGCAACACGGTCAGTACGACCAACACGGAAATCAGGCCGGCAACAAACTTGTTGACCCCCTGTCCGGTGTTGAATCTTCCGGTTCGTTTCTTCATTTTCTGGCTCCCGGCCTCATCATTGGCTTATTGTTTTCCTGCACGTCACAAGCCCGTTTGTCACTAGAATGTGCGGGTGAATGTCGCTCACCACTGGGATACGTCGAGAAAACGTTCGTCTTCGCTCAGGTTAAACGTTGAGAAGATCTTCCAGACCTCCTCGTTACGCCGATATCCGCCCTGTATAAAGGGACGCAGACTATCCGGTGTCCCCGGCGGCTCCGGCAGAAAACTGTCGACAGCGAAATACTGCATGCCCATTACGTTATCCACGATCAGGCCGCTGAAGACGTCATCCCTTTCCACCACCAGTACCCGGCGATCCCGATAGCCGCGGCTGGAACGGGGAAAACCGAGGAAAATGGCGAGATCGATGATCGGTAGTAGGCGGCCGCGGACGTTGGCCGCGCCGAGCATGAAAGGTTTGACGCCTGGAATATGTGTGTAGCGGGGCACATGGAGGATTTCCACGACTTCGCCCATCGGCGCTACATAACGCTCCCCAGCAAGAATGAATCCGATGCCATTCCATAGCTCGATTGCTTCTTCCTGTGCAGGAAGACCAGCGGCCAGCGATCGGCTGCGTTTGGCAATATCCGTCAGTACGGCAAATGGGGCGGCCTGGGCGGACATGCTTTCTCCGTATGCTGGGTTAAGCCAACAAGTCGTTGATGGTCTTGATCAATTCGTCTTCATTGACCGGCTTGACGAGATAACCTTTGGCGCCCTGGCGGGTTCCCCAGACGCGGTCGGTTTCCTGGTCCTTGGTCGTCACGATAACCACGGGGATATCGGCAGTATCCGGCGAGCGGGTCAGCTGACGGGTTGCCTGGAAGCCATTAAGGCCAGGCATGACCACGTCCATCAGGACCAGGTCCGGATTTTCAGAGCGTGCCTTCGCCACGCCGTCGGCACCGTTGTCGGCCGTCAGCACTTCATGGTTGTACTTTTCGAGCAGCGAAGAAATCTTCTTCACTTCAGTAGGAGAGTCGTCAACAATCAGAATACGGGCCATGTGAATCCTCGGTAACTATATATCTGCGTCAGGTCCAGTCTGCATCAGGTCCAGATTACTGTTCCCGAGCGGGCAGATGCTGGCGAATCGTGTTGAGCAATTCGTCTTTGCTGAAGGGCTTTGTCAAATACTGATCCGATCCGACAATACGGCCTTTCGCCTTGTCAAACAGGCCGTCCTTGCTCGAGAGCATGATGACCGGCGTCGTCTTGAAGGCGGAATTGTTCTTGATCAGGGCGCAGGTTTGGTAGCCATCCAGCCGCGGCATCATGATGTCGACGAAGATGATGTCGGGGTGGGAGTCCGCGATCTTGGCAAGGGCGTCGAATCCATCCGTTGCCGTAATGACTTCGCAACCCACTTTCTTCAGAAGGGTTTCTGCGGTGCGACGAATCGTTTTGCTGTCGTCGATCACCATGATCTTCAGATTTTCGAAGTTGTCTTCCATTGTCCAACAGCCTTGCGCATAAACGGGGAATCGTTATTGTCGGAGGCCAAGCCAGCCAGCGCCGTCTGTATCCGCCCCGGAGTCAGCTCTCCGGCAGCATTGCCACCGAAAAGGATCTGCGGGTAAAACCGGATAATCTTACAGGTTACATTGCACCGGAGTAGGCGCAACCCACTGACGTCGTTGGGTTCCTGTGGCCTTATTTTTCCTGTCGCAGCTGGCACGTTGACGCGCCTTTTTAACATAGAATCGGAAGCCGTTCTATAAACCTTTACTATTTATAGTTTATCGATCTTGACCGCAAAAGATTTTGTTTGTGACCAATTGTGATCGATACGGAAACCGACGCAGTATCTCTATTATAATGCCAGGTTCAACAGCCACTCCCGGGTGTAGCGGCGGCGCAAAAACCTTCCGCTTCCCTACAGTCCCGCCTGCGTTTTTTCGCCATGAGGACTGCACAAATCGACTTCTGTTCTCTCAGCATAGCAGCTATTTAGGCGACTGCACCGCAAGGGACGCACTGAAGCAATCCGTGTATTCCGGGAATGTGACCTTACATTACAGTGTTCGGATAAGCAGCCAAAGCAACATCTCGTCAGCACGCCTGGCGTTCCAGAAGATCCATTCGCAACGAGGGTAGGTAGGCCGGATGACCGTAAAACTGGGTATCGTGATGGATGACATCGCCGCCATCCACTTCAAGAAAGATACATCGCTGGCGATGCTGGTGGCCGCTCAGGCGCGTGGCTGGGAGCTCTATTATATGGAGCAGCAGGATCTTTACCTGCAGGGAGTCCAGGCGCGTGCAAGGACCCGGCAGCTACGGGTGGCAATGGATCCGTCGCACTGGTATGACATGGATGTGGAGCAGGATATTGCGCTGGGTGATCTCGACGTGATCCTGATGCGCAAGGATCCTCCGGTCGATCGCGAGTTCATGGTGGCGACCTGGATTCTCGATGCCGCCCAGCGTGACGGCGCCATGGTCGTCAATCCGCCGTCCGCGTTGCGCGACTGCAATGAAAAGCTGTTTGCGACATGGTTCCCACAGTGCACCCCGCCGCTGATCGTGACGCGGGATCCCAAACGTTTGCGTGCGTTCTATGACGAGCATAAGGATGTCGTCATGAAGCCGGTCGATGGGATGGGTGGGGCTTCGGTGTTCCGTATTCGCGAGAACGACTTCAATCTGGGTGTCATCATCGAGACGCTGACGAATCACGGTGCCCACCAGATCATGGCGCAAAAATACCTGCCGGAAATTACGCAGGGGGACAAGCGCATACTGCTGGTCGACGGTGAGCCGATTCCTTATGCCCTGGCGAGGATCCCGTCCCAGGGCGAGAATCGCGGTAACCTGGCTGCCGGTGGTCGTGGCGAGGGACGTCCGCTCACGGAGCGTGATCGCTGGATCTGCGCCCAGGTGGCGCCGGCGATCAAGGAGAAAGGCCTGCTGTTTGTCGGCCTGGATGTGATCGGGGATTATCTGACAGAGATTAACGTTACCAGCCCGACCTGCGTGCGTGAGCTGGATAATGCCTATGGGCTGGATATCGCCGGCCAGTTGATGGATGCCATTGCCAAGCGTCTGGGGTGATCATGGCCACTCCGGCCTGCTGCCGCTTCTCTCTGCCGAGGGGGTAGCGGTCAACGGCGGGCCGGTAGCGCTTCTTTACAGTATGAAATGGACAAGGGGCGACTTTGCGGTCAAACTCCATCCAACTCTGATTTTGTTAAATTGTAAAATGTCGATCATGTAGCTTATGGCGAGCATGGCTGTACGGGTCAATGATTCAGATCGCCTGACGTTTACCGTTTTTCTCGCGTTGGCACTGCATGCCATCGTGGTACTCGGTATTACCTTCAAGCCGCAGGACCCCCGTCCGGCGGCTCAGACGTTGGATATCACGCTGTCTCATACGGACGACCGGCAGGCGCCTGAGCACCCGGACTTCCTGGCACAGACCAATCAGAAGGGCAGCGGTACCCGGAAAGAAAAGACTCAGATCACGACCACCCGACTGGCGCCGCTTCCGGATGACCAGATTCACAAGATCGAACCGCTTCAGCAGCCGGCCGCCCAGGCCCACCCGCAACCTGCGGTGCGCCACGAATTGACGACGACAAGCCGTTCTGAGCAGGTAGCTCCCTCGAAAACCCCGAAAGTTGCCGAGGATCAGCCAGCCGCGCCGGTCGCGCGCAAGAGCCTGATGCAGCGGGCCCTTGAAATCGCCAGTCTGGAAGCCCGGCTGGATACCGAGCAGCGGGATTATGCGCGCCGCCCCCGGGTCATGCGGGTGACGGCCGCGTCGACGCTGAAGTCCAACGATGCCGCCTATGTGCAGTCCTGGGTCAACAAGGTGACCCGTGTCGGTAATCTCAATTACCCCGACGAAGCGCGCCGGCGCGGCATTCATGGCACGCTGCGCCTGCTCGTGGCACTGTGGGCCAACGGCACCATCAAGGATGTGCAGGTGCTGGAGTCATCCGGTCACAAGGTACTCGATCAGGCCGCCATCCGCATCGTCAAACTCTCGGCACCTTTTGCGCCGTTCCCGTCAGAACTGCGCAAGAAAAAGGACGTATTGGAGATTATCCGTACCTGGTCCTTCGAGCCGGAAGGTATGTCCTCGCGCTAGTCTCCGCCAGACGGTGCTTGCCAAAGCCGCGCGCGATGCGAATACTACCCCTATGACCGAGTCGACTGCGTCCCTCTGCAATCATTTCCTGATTGCCATGCCTTATATGAAGGACCCGAATTTCAGCGGGACCCTGACCTATATTTGCGATCATAACGAGCACGGCGCGCTGGGGTTGATCATCAACCGGCCCATGGACTTCTCCCTGGGTGATATTCTCGAGCAGTTGGATATCGAGTCCGGTCGTCTTGACCTGCCCATATACGGTGGGGGTCCTGTGCAACTGGAGCGTGGTTTCGTGCTGCATCGACCGCTGGGCGACTGGCAGAGTTCCCTGGATCTGGGTAAGGACCTGGCTTTGACCACGTCCCGCGATATCCTCGCCGCCATCGGTGCAGGCGAGGGGCCGGAGGACTTCCTGGTCGCGCTGGGTTATGCCGGCTGGGGTGCCGGTCAGTTGGAGCAGGAGCTGGCGGGTAACATCTGGCTGACCTGTCCTGCTGATCCCGACATACTTTTCCGCACGCCCTGGCAGGGGCGTTTCGCTGCGGCCATGGCGGGTATGGGCATCGATATCAATCAACTTTCCGATTCGGTTGGACATGCCTGATCAACAAACCCCGGAACGTGTCATGGCGTTCGACTTTGGTATCCGGCGCATGGGTGTGGCCATCGGTCAGTCGCTAACCGGCACGGCGTCGCCCTTGGCGATGATCCCGGCTCGCGACGGCATCCCGGACTGGAACCGCATCGAAGCGCTGGTTAAGGAGTGGCGTCCCGATCTGTTTGTCGTGGGCCTGCCCCTGAACATGGATGACAGCGAAAGCGAGATGTGCCGGCGGGCGCGCAAGTTTGCACGGCGCCTGCACGGTATCTATCACCGTCCCTACGCCATGATGGATGAGCGCCTGACCAGTTTCGAAGCCAAGTCGGTAGTACTGGCCCGCGGAAAAAGCCGTAATTTCGGCGAAGCCGGTATCGACGACCTGGCGGCCGTGCTGATCTTGGAGAGCTGGTTCTTGCAGCAGGCACAGTCGCCGACCTAAGATACGCACGCGCTGACCCAGAGGGAGTCGCATGACTGCATTGATCAACGTCGAAAACCTGTTGAAAACCATGTGTGACCAGCTCAAGGGCGAATTGCAGGCCCGCTCGGTCGAGCAACCAGCCCTGATCGGTATCCGCACCGGTGGCGTCTGGCTGGCCGACTACCTGCACAAGGCGCTGGCGCTGGAGGAGCCCTTTGGTGAGCTGGATATCTCCTTCTACCGCGACGACTTCAGTCGCATGGGTTTGAATCCCCGGGTGCGTCCGTCTCATCTACCATTCGAAACAGAGGATCGACATATCATCCTGGTCGATGATGTCATCATGAGTGGCCGAACCATCCGGGCGGCGATGAACGAAATCTTCGATTATGGCCGTCCCGCGAGCATCATTCTGGTGACCCTGTTGGATCTGGGGGCCCGCGAACTGCCGATACAGCCGGATATTGTCGGTCAGTCGCTTCAACTGCAACGTCATCAACGGGTAAAATTGCTGGGCCCCGACCCACTGCGTGTGGAGTTGCGTGAACGCCGCGAAAATACCTGAATCACCCATCACGCTGTTCGAGAGATAGCCGCGCATGAGCACGTCGCCTGCATCCGACCGCCACATCCAGCTCAACCCGTTCGGCCAGCTCCGCCATTTCCTGAGTATCGACGGACTGGATCGCAACCTGCTGACAGAAATCCTCGATACGGCCGACTCCTTTATCGAGGTGGGCGAGCGTTCCATCAAGAAGGTCCCGTTGTTGCGGGGCCGGACGGTCGTCAACCTGTTCTTTGAAGCCAGTACCCGGACCCGCAGCACCTTCGAACTGGCGGCCAAACGCCTATCAGCCGACGTGCTGAACCTGGATATCAGCACGTCGGCGACCTCCAAGGGCGAGTCGCTCTCCGATACCCTGCTTAATCTCGAAGCCATGGCCAGCGACATGTTCGTCGTCCGTCATGCGCAAAGTGGCGCGCCTCACTTTATTGCGCAATCGGTGACGCCGGGTGTCGCCATTATCAACGCGGGTGACGGCCGTCATGCCCATCCCACCCAGGCCATGCTCGATATGCTGACCATCCGTCAGCACAAAGGACGTTTTGAAGGCCTGGTGGTGGCGATCGTCGGCGACATCCTGCATTCGCGGGTGGCGCGTTCGCAGGTTCGTGCGCTGCTGACGCTGGGGGCGGAAGAGGTGCGTATCGTCGGCCCCAACACGCTGCTGCCGCGGGATGCGGAGACGTTGGGGGTTAAGATCCACAATGACATGCGCAGCGGATTGCGGGATGCCGACGTGGTCATCATGCTCCGGCTGCAGCGTGAGCGCATGGAAGGGGCTCTGCTGCCCAGCGAACGCGAGTTCTATCGCCAATATGGCCTGACGACGGAGAAGCTGGCCTACGCCAGACCGGATGCCATCGTCATGCATCCGGGCCCGATCAACCGGGGGGTGGAGATCGAGTCTGCCGTGGCGGATGGCCCACAGTCGGTGATTCTGAACCAGGTGACCAATGGTATTGCCGTTCGCATGGCGGTGATGTCCATGGCGATGAGTGGCCAGCTTGCCGAGCGTCAGGCGGCGGCCGAGACGCAGGCTTCCAAGTGATACTGACCCTATGAAGATACTGATTGAAAACGGGCGGGTCTTCGATCCCGTCAGCGGCCGGGAAACCGAGACCGGCGTCTTCGTCAAAGAGGGCGTAATCGCCGCATTGGAAGCGCCCGAACAGGCGGTGGATCGACGTATCGATGCTCAGGGGTGCCTGATCGTTCCGGGATTTATCGATCTCTCCTGTCACGTGCGGGAACCGGGTGACGACCAGAAAGGCTCTATCGCATCAGAGACCCGTGCTGCTGCTCATGGCGGATTTACGACCCTGTGCACGTCGCCGGATTCGTCGCCAGTGAACGACTCCGGTGCCGTTACCAACCTGATTCTCGATGTCGCGGCGCGCACGGGCGCTGTCCGGGTGTTGCCGGTTGGCGCCATCACCCGCGGCCTCGGAGGCGAGCTGTTGAGTGACATGGCGGGTCTGACAAATGCCGGTTGTGTGGCGCTGAGCAATGGCGACCGTCCGTTGGGCAACTCGCGGGTGCTCAGGCGCTGCATGGCTTATGCCCGCACCTTCGGGTTGACCTTGTTTATTCAGCCGGAAAACAAGGCCCTGGCGGCGGAAGGTTGTGCTCACGAAGGCTCGGTCGCGACCCATTTGGGATTGCCGGGCATTCCTGAGGTGGCAGAGACCATCGCCGTCGGCGAACTGTTGCTGCTGGCGGAGGAAACGGGCGTCCGGCTGCACCTGAGTCAGGTGAGCACGGCGCGCTCGGTAGAACTGATTGGTCGGGCGCAGGCTCGCGGAATTGCGGTCACTGCTGACGTTGCAATGCATCACCTGTTGTTTAACGAATCGGCACTGAGGGGCTTTGACAGCCGTTTTCACGTCCGACCGCCGTTGCGCTCGGAAGCGGATCGCCAGGGGCTGTTGGCCGGGGTGAGGGATGGAGTCATTACGGCGATCACCAGCCAGCATCGCCCACAGGACCCCGCGGCAAAGCAGGCACCTCTTGCGGAGACGGCGCCCGGTCTCTCGACCGTGGAAACCACGTTGGGCATGGGGTTGCGTCTTGTCGAAAACGGTGAGTTGTCCCTGCCGGTGCTTTTGGCTGCGCTCACGTCAGGTCCCGCTCAGGTGCTGGGGCGCACGCCGCCGCGCCTGGATGTCGGCGCACCGGCCGATCTCTGTGTGTTTGCGCCGGGCGAGACCTGGACCGTCACTGCCGCCAGTCTCTTGTCGACAGGCAAGCATGCGGCCGTATTGGGAGAGGCGTTAAATGGTGTCGTCCGTGCGACACTCTGTAATGGTAAAGTGGCCTTTGTGGCTGGCGGCGACGACTGAGTCGGCGCCGCGGTCGTAGGTTAAGGTGTTGGGGCTGAGCCCGCCTGAATCCTGGCATCGATGACAATAACGAGAATTCAACAGGCATCCTGGAAGGAGATCCACCATGAGCTTTCTGATTCTGGTAGCGCTGATCGTCATTATCTGGCTGCTTTGGACCATCTGCCGGAACACCGGCGACGCGCTCGACAAACAGACAGCCCTGCAATACGAGATCGTGTCGCTGGAGAAGCGACTGGAAGAGCTGGCCGATGCGCTGAAGGGAGAGACTCCGGCAGAATCGTCCGTCCCGGCCAAACCCGCCCGCAGCTCGAAAAAGACGACGTGATCCGGTTCGCAAAAACGGCATAGCGTCTGTTATTGCCTGATGTGACGCAATGTCCGGGAAACCCTCCCGAGCCTTGCGTCATGCGGTTTCCGCTTTTCCTGCCCCTCCCGTTTGCCGTAATGCCTGAAGGGCTTCGGCAGCGATGCCAACGAATTCATGAAATCCACTGCTTAGTTTGGCAGCCCTGTCGCCCGTTTGCTGGATAAGCGGGGCTTCTTTCATGCCGTGCCGAATCAAGGTGGATCTCTGCGATGCTACGTTTGTTGCGTCCTCTTTTACGCTCCCGTCTGCTCATCCTGATATTGCTGATTGCCCCGATTAGCCTGTCTGCGGCGCCCAGTGCCCAGGCCGCTGAAAAGGGAAAGGTGATCACCCGGAATTTCTGCGTCTTCGACCCGGTCGGCGCCAACGGCCCGCTCTTTGCCATCGTTAAAACCTTCGTGCCGATCGCCCTAGAGGCTGGTGTCAGGTTGAAGTTGCACGCCTATACCGATGAGCAGGTTGCAGCGGCCGACTTCAAACAGGGGCAGTGCGATGGCGTGCTGCTAACGGGTACGCGGGCACGGCAGTTCAACAAGTTCACGGGATCCCTTGAGGCGCTGGGGGCGATTCCAAACAAGGAAGACATGAAGATCCTGTTCAACACGCTGACCCAGGCGAAAGCCGCGCCGCTGATGACGAACGGAGACTACGAGGTGGCGGGGATTTTCCCGGCGGGTGCAGTTTACCTGTACACCCGGGATCGTTCGATCGATCGTGTGGAAGAATTGCAGGGCAAAAAGATCGCGACGCTGGATTATGACAAGGCTTCACTCACCATGGTGCGTTATGTGGGGGCCTCGGTGGTGGGCGCTAATGCGGCGACGTTTGCCAGCCTTTTCAATAATGGCAGTGTCGACATCTGCTATGCGCCGGCGGTCGCCTATCAGCCTCTGGAGCTTTACAAGGGCTTGGGAAGCAAGGGGGGTATCTTTAAATATGCGGTTGCCTACATGAACTTCCAGGTGATCCTGCATCGCCACCGTTTCCCGCCGCAGGCGGCTCAGATGGTTCGTGACGAGTCACGTAAGAAGATCGATGAAGCCTACAAGATTATTGCGGATGCTGAGGCGGGAGTTCCCAAGAAATACTGGATGTATCCAACACCAAACCAAGTGGAGCAGTACAACGCGATACTGGCCAAGGTCCGCTTGAAACTGCGGGATGAGGGGGTCTACGACGCCCGTGCGCTAAAGCTGATGCGGGCGGTGCGGTGTAAGGTCGATCCCACGCGCGCGGAATGTGCGCTGGCGATGGAGTAGGCTGCTTACAGCCTTCGTTGCGCCGTTCGGCGCGTAACGAAGGCTGTGAGGGCGTTAGCGTACGCTCTCTTTCAGGACCTTGCCGGGCTTGAAGCCGACGGACTTGCTGGCTGGAATCTTGATGGTGGCACCCGTCTGCGGATTGCGGCCTTCACGCGCTTGGCGTTCACGCACGCTGAAAGTGCCAAAGCCAGTGAGAACGGTGTCTTCCTGGCGTGCCGCCGCTGCGGAAACCTGATCGGTGAAGGCAGTGATCACTTCCATAGCCTTTTCTTTGCTCAGGCCGGTTTTGTCGGCAATTTCAGCGGCGAGTTCGGGTTTATGCATCGGCATTCTCCTTTTGGGGTTTGGGCGAACCGGCTAGCCCGGTAGTCGATGGTGAGCGGCTTCCGTTGTGCGTTTCGCCGCTCGCCATAGGGATGTATAGCCGGTGAGAGGGTATTGTCAAACTCTTATCTGGAAACGGTACAAATTTACAGGAATGTGAGAAAGCTTATCGGCTTTGTGGTGTCCGTCTCACAATTCACTGGATGAGTCGTAGATAATGCTTCGACTGTAACTCGTTGGTTACAACAGGTAACAAAACATTTCTCGACGTTCCCTGCACAGCGTCGGTCATCACCCTGATGACGAACTGCCATCATGAATGGCCATAACAAACACAAAAGAAGCGAGGCGGATCATGCGCTTTCCGGGTTCCGGATCTGACGTCCTCAAGGGCTGCCACGTGCGGTGGTCCTGGCTGCTGATGCTGACGGCCTTCCTCGGCCTGTCGGGCTGTGGCGCCATCAATAACATGATGTACAAGACGACTGGCGACGTCATGGTGGGCTTTGCTGAACAGCATACGGTGCCCTATGTCCTGAGCAGTGATGACCTGGGGATGAACTGTGCCATGAGCGAGGCGATGACGCCCTTGCTGATGTCTTTCGGGCAGGTGACCAAGAATCCGGACGAACTGGGCGTGATGATGGACCTGTCCGCGGGTAACTGCGAGGAGCAGAAGGCCTGGAAGTACGAGTTCCGGTACATGAAGGCGTTACGCGCTCAGCAGCCGGAAGAAGCCCAGGATGCCATGATCGTCGAGAAGCGCCATTACATCGTCGCCGCCAAACGCTATTACCGGGCCTGGAAGCATCTCAATGCCCGTTACGGTGATGTGGGCGACAGCAGCTGCCCCTCCTTCGACAATGACCAGAGCGAGTTCATTTATATGATGGGCCTGCTGGCCGGTCTGGAGGCGCTCAACAGCGAAATCCAATCCACGTCGGATAACACCGGCGTTCCCCAGAATATCGCCGCCAAGGTGGCGCGGGCGTCAGGTTGCCTGGACGACGACAAGTGGTGGGGCGTGCCGATGGCGCTGCGGGCGACGGTCTGGGCGATGTTGCCGGGATCCCAACCGCAGGGCGAGGATGCCTTCCAGCGTCTGGCGGCCGCCGATAAAAAAGGTGAGGACGCGCGTGTCCGACTGGCCGATGTGCTTCACGCCATCGCGGCCTGGAACCAGAACAAGACGGCGATGGTGAAAGACATTATCCGGCGTCACGCGAAAGACGTGAGCCGGGTGCCGCCGGATCCCAAGTGGGCCATGGTCGACCAGTTGGCGACACTGAACCTGCAGGCCGTTTCCGATCGTCTGTGGATCGAACACACCGGGCATCGGACGCCGATCGGTGGCTTGGGCACTTTCTGGGACGATAAGAAGCCCAGCAGTGGTGAAGTCATCGATCTGAATTCGATCATGTAGAGAGCCAGGGGCGGCTTACGCCTATCGCGTTCCGACGTTGCCGGGCGGAACGCTAACGATAACAAACACAATCGGGCTAAAAACCCGGATGGCTGATGGAAGGGAGACTGGTGGTGAAACTTTTGGGCAAGCTCAGCGTTGTGATGTGGGTGCTGCTCGGCACCCTGACATGGGTTCAGGTCGCCGAGGCCGGACCCATTAAACGGACATTTTGCGTTTTCGATCCCATCGGGGCCAATGGGCCCTTGTTCAGTGTCATGAAGTCGGTTAAACCGGCGGCCTTGTCGTGGGGCGTCGAGCTGACGATGCGCGCATACACCGACGAGAAGATCGCTGCCGAGGACTTTAAGGCCGGCCAGTGTGATTCGGTATTGTTGACCGGGACCCGGGCCCGTGCGTTCAACAAGTTTACCGGCACCCTGGAGGCGCTGGGCGCGATCAAGAACGAGAAGCAGATGCGTATCCTGATGGAAACGCTCAACCAGCCCAAGGCGGGACCACTGCTGACCAATGGCGATTATGAAGTGGTCGGTATCCTGCCGGCCGGTGCGATTTACCTGTTCACGCGTGACCGCAGTATCGATACGGTCGAGAAACTGCAGGGCAAGAAAATCGCGACGCTCGATTACGACAACGCGGCGGTGACCATGGTTCGCCATGTAGGGGCCTCGGTGGTCGGTGCCAGTTCTGCCAGTTTTGCGGGTCTCTTCAACAATGGCAGTGTCGACATCTGTTACGCGCCGGCCGTGGCCTATACGCCGTTGGAACTCTACAAGGGCCTGAGTCCCAACGGTGGCGTATTCGATTACGTGATCGGTCAGATGAACTTCCAGATCATCATCCACAAGAGCCGCTTCCCGGAAGATTTTGGCAACCAGATGCGCAGCTACACCAACGGTCGCCTGGATGAAGCTTTCGATATCGTGCACAAGGCGCGTGCCGAGATTAACCCCAAGTTCTGGATGGAACCGACACCGGCGCAGGTGGCCAGCTATGACAAGATGCTGCGAGAGGTGCGTATCAGCCTGCGGGATGCCGGTACCTATGACGGTAAGGCGCTTCACTTGATGAAATTGATTCGATGCAAAACCGATCCGAGCCGGGGCGAATGCGCGGAACAGCGCGAATAACCCTGATTCGAGACCGGGGTCTCAGACCCGAGAGCGCCGGGACGGGAGCCCCGGCGCTCTTTTGTATGGAGGTTTTATGGAAACGCCAACCCGAACTCTGGATGCAGAGGATTACCGGCTGATGGAGAAGCGCACCGTCGCCGGCCGCAGTGGACAGGAATGGCTGTCCTCGCTGCCAGCCTGTTTCCTATTGTTGGCCGTGGTGATTTTTAGTACCAGCAGCGACATTCATAACAAGGTGCTGCAGCTCGGACAGGATCTCTGGTCAGGTTACTATCAGCTGCGCTTCGATCCGGTGCAGCCGACCTGTAATCCCGCGATAAATGTCGATGCCGCAGTCCAGCAGCGATTGGCCCAAAAGCCCTCGGGTGACGATGCACTCCTGGGCGGGCTGCTCGATTCAGGTCCCGTTGACCCCAAGGCGATTCGAGCTTCCATCGAGAACGCGAAGAAAGCCTGTCAGGCCCAATTTGCCGATTATCGCTCGATTCAGTCGCGGATTACGCCAGGGGTAAAGGTTTACCGCAGTGTTGAATTGTTTATTGCTGATGTGGTGGCCTTTGGACTGACGGCCCAGCGCTATATCCTGGCGTTGATCGTCATGGTGTGTGCCGCGACCGCGACCTTTACCCGACATCATATCGCCATGCGCGGGATGGAGACGCGGCTGGACTATACGGTGTCGCATTTCCTGCAGTTTCTCGCCAACAGCATGTTGCTGATGTCGAGTTATATGTACCGGAAGATGTCCCACGATTCGGGAGCCATCATGACCACCGGGCAGGAGGTGCTGCATGATCTCTGGATCGGCGGCTTCCTGCTCTTGACCCTGGTCAGCGTCTACAAACTGTTCCGCGTCCCTTCGGAAATGAAGGAAGGCGGCAGCCTTATGCATGCCTTCCTGACGGTCCCCCTCTATACGACCATGTGTCTGGTGTCCGGGTCGTACTTTTCGCTGGTGGCGCACAACGCGGCCGGAATCGGGATCTACCTCGACAAGATGATGGAGTTGTCCGACATGTTCCTGAATGTCGGCCTCTATGTCTGGGCGGGGATGATGCTCAAGCAGACTCGGTTGGCCAGTCTTGTCTTCAACCTGTTCAGGCCCTGGAAGATGCCGCCGGAGCTGCTGGCTGTCGTGGCCGTTATGGTTGCCTCGGTGCCGACGGCCTATACCGGTGCTTCCGGTATCTTCGTTATTGCAGCGGGTTCGGTGATCTACAGCGAGTTGCGCAATGCCGGCGCCCGTCGTCAGCTGGCGCTGGCGGCGACGGCGATGTCTGGATCGCTGGGTGTGGTGCTGCGTCCCTGCTTGCTGGTCGTTGTTATCGCCTATCTGAACCGGCAGGTCACCACCGACAATTTGTACCACTGGGGTGGCTGGGTCTTTTTGCTGACCTCGGTACTCTTTCTGCTGATGTCGATGGTGTTCAATCGGCAGCGCGGCTTTAAGTTGGCACCGGCCAGCGAAGCTTTCCCGGAGATGATCACCGCACTGCGGCCGGTTATTCCGTATATTCTGGTGATTGCAGCGGTGGTCGTTTTTTACTGGCTGGTGCTGGGTGTCGCTATGGACGAGTTCTCGGCGCCACGGATCCTGCCAGTGATCATGCTGGGTATCCTGGTCTACGAGCACGTCCGCTTCAAGGGTTCCCGCGAGCATGTCTCGGGAGAGATAGATCACAAGGGGCTCGAACAGAGCCTGCGTTCCGCAACGACAGAGACAACTTCCGAGATTGGCGCCCTGTTGCTGCTCTTTGGCCTCTCGGTAAGTATTGGTGGTGTCATAGAGCGTTCCGATGTCATGAGCATGTTCCCGCAGGCGCTGGGAAGCCCTTGGTCGGCCATGCTGTTGATGGTGGCGATTCTGGTCGTCCTGGGCATGATCATGGACCCTTTCGGTGCCGTTATCCTGGTCAGTTCAACCGTCGCCAGCATTGCCTATGACAGTGGTATCAACCCGATTCATTTCTGGATGGTGACCTTGGTGGCGTTCGAGCTGGGGTACTTGAGTCCACCGGTGGCTCTCAACCACCTCTTGACGCGACAGGTGGTTGGTGAGGATGAGATGAATGCCTCCTATCTGAAGGAAGGCACCTTCTATCAGCGGCATGAACGGGTCATGATGCCCTTGCTGGTGATGGGGGTCGCCCTGTTGATCGTCGCCTTTGGGCCGCTGTTCTACTACGCACGTTAAGTTGTTCCTGGCGGCAACAAAAAAAGGAAGTCCTCGGACTTCCTTTTTTCGTGGGGGGAATTCGCGGGCCTTCTTGATGAGGCCCTGCGAGGCCGGTTAGCCCTGGAGACGGGGGCCGGCGTTAACGATAGCGTCCGACACTTCGAACTTCTTGAAGTTTTCGACGAACTGAGCGATCAGCTCTTTGGCCTTCTTGTCGTATTCGGCAGGGTCGGCCCAGTTTTTACGCGGGTTCAGCAGATGGGTGCTGACGCCCGGGACTTCCAGCGGAACGTCCAGGTTCAGGTCATCCAGGTGCTCGGTTTCGACGTTGTCCAGCGTACCGTGCTGAATGGCGCGGATCACGGCGCGGGTTGTCGGGATGCTGAAGCGCTTGCCGACACCATAAGGACCGCCTGTCCAACCGGTATTTACCAGGAACACACGGCTGCCGTACTCTTCTACCCGCTTCATCAGCAGCTCTGCATAGACGCTGGGGGGACGTGGGAAGAAGGGGGCGCCGAAACAGGTGGAGAACGTCGATTTCAGTTTGGAGCTGGAACCCATTTCAGTCGATCCTACCAGCGCGGTGTAGCCGCTCAGGAAGTGATAGGCTGCGGCTTCCTTGCTGAGCAGCGAAACCGGAGGCAGGACACCGGTCATATCGCAGGTCAGGAAGATGACGGCAGTGGGTTCGCCAGCGAAGTTCTCCACCACGCGTTTTTCGACATGTTCGAGCGGGTAGGCGCAACGGGTGTTTTCCGTCAGCGAAACGTCTGTGTAGTCCGGCTCGCGGGTGTGCTCGTCGATCACGACGTTTTCGACGATGGCGCCAAAGCGGATGGCGTCCCAGATGATCGGCTCGTTCTTGCGGCTCAGGTCGATACACTTGGCATAGCAGCCACCTTCCAGATTGAAGACGGTACCTTTGGCCCAGGCATGTTCGTCGTCACCGATCAGGTAACGATCCTGATCCGCCGACAGGGTTGTCTTACCGGTACCGGAAAGACCGAAGAACAGGCAGGTTTCGCCGTTCTCGCCAACGTTGGCGGAGCAATGCATCGGCAGGACGTCGTTCGCCGGTAACAGGTAGTTCTGCACCGAGAACATGGCCTTCTTCATCTCGCCAGCGTAACGCATACCGGCGATCAGCACCTTGCGCTCGGCAAAGTTGAGAATGACGCAGCCATCGCTGTTGGTGCCGTCACGGGCGGGATCGCAGGCGAAACCTGGCGCATTAATCACTTGCCACTCACCCTTGCCGGCCGGATTGTAGGTCTCGGGGCGGATGAAGAGGGCGCGTCCAAAAAGGTTCTGCCACGCCGTTTCGGTCTGAACGCGAACCGGCAGGTAGTGAGCAGCGTCGGCACCGACGTGCAGGTGTGACACGAAGCTGTCGCGTTCGCCCAGGTGGGCTGCGACTCGTGCCCACAGGGCGTCGAATTTGTCGGCCTCGAAGGGACGGTTGATCGATCCCCAGTGAATATTGCTGGCAGAGCCTGGCTCTTCAACGATAAACCGGTCCATCGGTGAACGCCCGGTGCGCGCACCGGTTTTGACGACCAGGGAGCCGTTTGCGGCCAGTTGCCCCTCTTTGCGTTCCAGTGCCTGCTCAACGAGCTGCGCCGAACACAGATCAGTATATGTGTTGCTCACTTCGTCCTCGCCCTCGATAACCTTTGGGAATGTTCCGATGCCGGCGTGTCGGCGGACAGGTGGCTTGCATCCTATCCTGGCCAATCACCGTGAAAATCGGATGACCAGTGCCTGTAAAAGGCCTGATCATCATATCTGCACACCATTCATCGGCAGATGGGCGACCCGGCTATGCGGCCGATAAGACAGTCTTCCGTCAGCTGCATGGCCCTGGCCCGTCAACGCGACGCCCAACGCCCAGAAGCATAAAGTTGAATCGGGAGCGATGCCCTGCTAGGCCTGCCGCAGGTGGGACGGACTGACGACCGTCCGGTCGCGTCAAGCGGGGCATTATGCCAGATCTCGCCCACAAATACGACTTCGCGGGCGCTCTGGCGGCGATGTACGGGGTTGGACAATAGGCGGACTCAGTGCACGCTGGGACCGCCGAACAGGCTTTCGATGTCTGCTCTGCGGTAAATATAACGGCGCCCGCAGAACTGGCAGTCGATATCGATTTCCGCCTGCTCCTCAAGCAATGCATAGCATTCCTCTTCACCCAGCGCTTCCAACGCGTTCTGGCTGCGGTCGCGTGTGCAGCTGCAGGAGAATTCAACCGGTGTCGGATCGAATACGCGAATCGGCTCCTGGTGGAAAAGGCGTCGGAGTAAGGTCGTTGGTTCCAGGTGCAGTAACTCATCGGCTGTCGTGGTTTCGGCGAGTTTGAGCAGTCTGGGCCAAAGATCGTGGTCCGGGCCGGCCGCTTCGCCGGGCAATTTCTGCAGGAGTAAGCCACCGGCGCGCTTGTCGTCGGCGAAGAGGAGAATGAAGGTTTCCAGCTGTTCGGAAAGGGCAAAGTAGTCTTCCAGGCAGCCGGCAAGGGTGTCTCGTTCCAGGGGAACGATGCCCTGATAGCGTTGCCCCTGGCGAGGCGCCAGGGTGATCACCAGGCGGCCGTTGCCGATAAGGGTTGGCAGGTCGGTCTGTTCCGGCACGTCGTCGAAGCGGGCGAGGCCGCGAATACCCAGCTTGTGGGTGCACTCCGCCACCAGAATTCGTACCGGGCCATCCCCCTGCGCCTGGAGTGTCAGTAAGCCCTCGAATTTCAGCGTGTTGCTCATAAGCGTGCTGGCGGCAAGGCTTTCTCCCAGTAAACGCGTGATGGGGGCCGGATAGCCGTGCTCCCGTGTCGCGCGTTGAAAGCTGTCATCGAGTTGCACCAGGGCGCCCCGGACATTGGAGTCTTCGAATAGAAATCGTTGGAGCTGGTCTTGGCCGGCCATGAAATAACCTCGTGCATAAAACAGGGAACAGGCAGTGTGACCGGGCGGCCCGGTCGGTTGGGCGGTTTACGTGAGTCGCTACCCTTGGGCGTCATCGCCCTGCGCCTTGAGGCGCTGTATGTCCCGGCGTTGCTTCTTGTTTGGGCGTCGAGCCGGGGGGAGTTGTGAGGCCATGATCATCCGCCGCTGCCAGGACTGTTCTTCGCGTCGGACGACGCTGTCATCGGTCTCACGATAGAGTTGTTGTGCTTCGGGGGCGCCGCGCCGCTGGTCACTAATGGCTTCGACGACAACATCCTTTTCCACAGACCCTACGCGGAGGTGAATTTCCGCTCCAACCTCTACCACTTTGCCGGGTTTGCTGCGGTGACCGTTGTATTCGACTTTTCCACCTTCGACCGCCTGTTTGGCGAGGCTGCGAGTCTTGTAGAAGCGTGCCGCCCACAGCCATTTGTCCAGGCGGACCTTGGGGTCCTCCGCATCGGCGTGGCGGTTGCTGCTGGGCTCGCGGTGACTGGTATTGGACATAGTATCCTGATCAGCTCGTCGTCATCGCCATTATAACGCCTGTCGAAGGCTTGTCGCAGCGTTTCGATTGCGGACCTCAACGAGGCATGATTTCGCCAAAGTCGTGAATGCCCGGAAAGTCGCTGGCTGGCCTGTGGGGGGCCGTGCTGTCGGGAGACAGGATGGTTATCAGGTGGCGTATGCCGTAAGTGCGTGCGCTGGTCAGTACGGGCAAGCTGTCATCGATCAACAGGGTTCGTTGGGGATCGAACGGCTCAGTGTCCTGTAGCGCCGTCCAGAATGCGGGGTTTTCCTTGGGCAGGCCCAAGCCCTTGTCGTGGGTGGTGATCAGTCGCTCGAAATAGCGGTCAAGGCCGGTCTCGGCGATTTTGAGCGACAGGCTCTTGGGGTGGGCGTTGGTGACCAGCACAACCCGCTGTGGTGCTTCTGCCAGCCAGGCGAGAAAGGCTGTGGCCGAGGCTCGGTAGGCGATGCGGTTCCTGACCTCTGTCTTGAGCTGCCCTACGTCGACCTCAAGGCGCTCGCTCCAGTAGTCGACACAGTACCAGTTCAATGTGCCCCGCTCGCAGTCGATCCACCGCTTCAGGTGATCGCGTGCCTTGCTCTCAGGAATATTCTTGATTTCGGCGTAGCGGCGCGGCAGGTGGGTCAGCCAGAAGTGACTGTCGAAATGCAGGTCGAGCAGGGTTCCATCCATATCAAGGAACACTGTGTCGATATCGGACCAGGAAAGCATGACATTGAACCAGACGCAGACGCCTCAGGATGAGGTGTCGTAAAACTTTGAAGAACAGTTTGACGGCCGCCAGGGGCGGCCGTCAAGACATGTCGGAAGGGACGTTGCCGGAATGTCTTACTGTGTGGCGCTGCTGGACGATGGCGCCGAGGCATTGACGACATTGTCGTCGGCGCGACCAGACATCGTGCAGCCGAGGCAGCGCACAAAGGTCGCTTTCGCAGGATCAACCACCAGTACCTTACCTGCTTCGCTGGCATTGCCGCCCAGCAGTGAGAAGGGCAGGGACACCAGGTAGACCGCGCTTCCGGCCACGGTCATGGCCAGCAGGGCCGGACGTGCAAACAGTGCATCGCCGGTCATTGCCAGTGCGGAAGGTGTTTCCTTGACCGTGTCAGCCTGGGAGAAAGACGACAGACTCAGCAGGCAGGCTGCCAGCATTGCGGTCAATGCGCGAGTCAGTTTGGGTGACATGATAATGCTCTCCTGATAAATCCTGATCACAGACGACAGGTAACTTTGTTTTCCGGCCTCGGGTCATGGTCTCTCGTGGCGAGGCGTAGCCCAGCCGGTAACCCCGCCGTATAACCGTAATGTCGGGAATGACTGGTAATCGATACCTGAGTTTTCCGGGGTTGTGCGGCCCCATGTCAATTCAGTATAGCTGCGCCGCAATATTTGGCACGGCATTGATCAAACGGCCACCGGGAATTCCAGTCGTTGCTTTAACTATGGCTCATATTTACGTAATTTCAAAAGAATTTTTGTGACCAAATGTCACTATTGACCGCTTTGGCCCCCTGCTCGCCGTAAATCGTCATGATCTCAAGCTGTTGTGTGGTGGCGGCCAAGAATTCGCACGCCTCCCCGGCAAGGGCGATTATGTCTGGCACTGTTTGCAGAATACGGTACTGCGCTGCCCCAATCGGATTTCGGCAAGGGTGTGACCGCATCGGTAGCAGGCCTGGCCGCCGCGCCCATACACTTGCAGGGACTGACTGAAATAGCCGGGCTTGCCGTCGGAGTTAACGAAGTCTCGCAGTGTGGTGCCGCCCTGGTGGATGGCCTTGTCCAGGACGCTCTTGGCTGCTTCCGCCAGCAGCGTTATACGTGCCAGGGAAATGCGTCCGGCGGGCCGCCGCGGGTCTATCCGGGCAATATGCAGTGCTTCATTGGCGTAGATGTTGCCCACGCCGACGACAACCTGACTGTCCATCAGAAAGGGTTTTATGGCGCTGCTGCGGCCACGGGCGCGGTTATAGAGGTAGGCGCCGTCGAACTCCGGTGACAGCGGTTCAGGGCCGAGATTCGCCAGCAGCGGGTGCACCTGCCAGTGTTCGGCCCAGAGCCAGGCGCCAAAGCGTCTGGGATCGTTGTATCGCAGCAGTTTGCCGTTTTCCAGCACCATCTCAATATGATCGTGCTTCATGCGCGGGCTGTTGTCGGTAATCAGCCGGAGGCTGCCGGACATACCGAGATGAATCAACAGCGTGCCGGTCGCGAATTGTGTGAGTAGGTATTTGCCGCGCCGCTCCACGGCGATCACCGTCTGACCTTCGAGTGTCTCCGGCAGCTCGGTGGGGACGGGCCAGCGCAGTCGGGCGTCATGGACCCGGAGCTGTCGAATGCGGACGCCTTCGAGGTGTGGGGCTATGCCCCTGCGCGTGGTTTCAACTTCAGGTAATTCGGGCACAATGGGCTCTCTAAAGACCAGAGTTGCCCAGCTTTATCGAAGGTTGTGCGCCTGTCAACGACGTTGGCGCGTAAGGGTGGTTCCTGTGCGGCCTGCAGTTGGTCAAGGTGTCGCTATTGTCTATTATTTATGCAGTGGCGAAGGGTGGCCGCGGGTGGAAAATTGTAACGAATGGGGCCTTTAGGTTGTTTCAGCGTACAGGTGTACGCTAATATCGTCGGGTGAAGTACCGGATAAGGGTATATGCCGGTCCGGCACTCTGAAAAGTGAGGAATATTGCATGTGGTATAACGGTCTCCTGGACCTCTCCGTCTGGCAACTGATACTGGTCGCGCTGGGTCTGACGCACGTCACGATCGTCAGCGTCACTGTCTATCTGCACCGACATTCCGCGCACAACGCTGTCGATCTACATCCGGCGCTGGCGCACTTCTTCCGCTTCTGGTTGTGGCTGACCTCCGGGATGGTCACCAAGGAGTGGACGGCAATTCATCGTAAACACCACGCCTTTTGCGAAACAGAAGAAGATCCACACAGCCCGGTCGTCAAGGGCTTTAATGAAGTGATGTGGCGCGGCGCCGAGTTGTACCAGGGCGCGGCCACTGAAGACACCCTTAATCGTTACGGTCATCGCACGCCCGACGACTGGATGGAGCGGAACGTCTACACCGGGCGTCGGGAGTTGGGCATTATCCTGATGGCGGTGATCAATCTGGCGCTGTTCGGTGTCAATGGTATCTGGATCTGGGCCCTTCAAATGATGTGGATTCCGTTCTGGGCTGCCGGCGTCATCAACGGTATCGGCCACCATTGGGGTTACCGTAATTACGAGTGCACCGATAACGCCCGTAATATTGTGCCCTGGGGCATCATCATCGGTGGTGAAGAGCTGCACAACAATCACCACACCTTTCCCAACTCGGCCAAGCTGTCGCGTCGCTGGTGGGAAGTGGATCTGGGGTGGGGCTGGATTCGCCTGTTTCAGTTATTTGGGTTGGCGAAACCCAAAGTCGTCGGCCCTATTGCCCACCAGATTCCGGGCAAGCAGGAGGTCGATGTGGAAACCGTTCAGGCAATTGCCAATAACCGTTTCCAGATCATGCGGCAATATCGCAAGCGGGTGCTGGAACCGGTGTTGCGTCAGGAAAGCACCGGTATGGAGAAGGATGCCAAGTCTCTCTATCGCCGCGCCCGTAAGCTGCTGTACCGTGAGGTCACGCTGATCAAGCCCCAGGAACAGAAGCGCCTGGAGGAAATGCTGCAGCAGAATCAGGTGATTCGCCTGATTTATGAGAAGAGTCATGAGCTGCAGGTGATCTGGCAGCGCCGCTCCGGACTGCGCCCGCAAGACAAGCTCAATGCGTTGGCCGAGTGGTGTAAGCAGGCGGAAGAAAGCGGCATTCGCTATCTGGAAGAGTTTGCTGCGTCTCTGCGCAGTTATGCGTTACGTCCAGCTTGATAGCGGAATGTTGACGTTTTGATCAAAAAAGGCACCCGAGGGGTGCCTTTTTTGTTTTGTGTGCTCAGTCGCCGTGAGCCTTCAGGAAATCCAGGAATTCATCTGCCGTTGCCAGGGGCTGCTCCAGCATGGGCGCATGCCCGGTATTCAGAATCTTGACCGTAACGTTCGGCAGGCCTGCCTGCAGGACGCGAACGGCTGTTGGGTCGATGATGTGGTCGTGCGCTCCCCAAATGACCAGTGTGGGCATCTTGATGGCGGGTAACAGGGGTTCAAGGGCCAGGTAATTGTCTTTCAGGTCGTTAAAGATCTTGTCGTTGAAGGGCGCGTGGGTGATGGCTTCGTCGGCAAAGTATTTTTTAAGGGGTGTCGGCAACCAGGGTTGGCGGTAGAAAACAAGATTCAGCAACCGGTCGAAATCGGCATTGTTATGCACGACCAGGGGGTTCCTGCCGGCTTCGAGGTCCTTCATGAGTACGCTGGGGCGCGGTGTCGTGATGCCGCCGGTGTCGATAAGGGTGAGGGTTTTTACCCGGTCGGGGTAGCGGGCAGCGAAGTCAGCCGCTATCCAGCCGCCCATGGAGTTGCCGACCAGGTGTGCCTGCTTGATGCCCAGCCGGTCCATAAAGGCCCGAACCCGCTCCACCTGATGGGCGATATCGTAGTTGTCCGAGGGTACCTGGCTGCTGAGGCCGAAGCCGGGCAAGTCCGGTGCAACAACGCGATAGTGTGTCGTCAGGCTCCGCGCCATACGTGGCCAGCTATATAGGTCTGCAGCAAAGCCGTGTAGCATCAGCACCGTTTCGCCGCTGCCGCCGATAGCATAATGGATGCGATGATCGCCGACCTGTATGTTCTCGGTGTGCAGATCGGCTGCCGCCAGTTCCGCGTGACGGGCCAATGTGGCTACAGTGCCGGGGAAGCCGTAATACAGGGTGCCTGCGACCAGGGCGATTACGATCAGTATGAGTGCGATGAGACGGGTGGCCTTCATGGCGTGGTTCCTTCCTGGGGCTGAGAGGGGATCTGGTAGAGCGTATACACGACCTGGCCGGCTTCCTTGCGACGATATGACTGCCAGCGGGGGGGAACCGAAGGTGTGACTAGCTCCCGCTCATGTTCTATGTAGACCCAGCTGCCGGGATGGACCCAGCCGCCGGATTCCAGCAGGGGCAGTAACCGTTCCAGCCAACCCTGGCGGAAAGGCGGATCGAGGAAAATAATGTCGCAGGCTTCTGTGGCGCCCGCCCGGAGATAGGCCAAGGCATCGCTGGCGATGACTGTGGCGCGTTGATCGTCGGCGAGTCCGAGCTGGTTCAGGTTATGACGCAGCGCCTGGACCGACTGGCTGTTAGCGTCGACAAAGGTGGCGCTGCTGGCTTCGCGGGACAATGCTTCCAGTCCCAGGGCTCCGCTGCCGGCGAACAGGTCCAGGCAGCGGCTGCCGGGTACGTAGGCGGCAAGCCAGTTGAAGAGGGTTTCACGTACACGGTCCGGCGTCGGGCGCAGGCCTTCCGTGCAGGGGAAACTGATCTGGCGGCTGCGCCACTGGCCGCCGATAATGCGTAACCGCGACTCGGCGGCCGTTGCATCACGCCTGCCGCGGCCGGGTCGTTGGGATTTTTGGGGTCTGGGTGGACACATGGTCAAACTCCGTTCGGCTAGGTTAGGGCCGGGATGGTTTGGACGGCCCTCGAACCGCCCGTTAGAATACGCGACATTCATGCGGTATGGCACCGCATTCGGGGATGCTTCGTGGCACTCAGTGTCGTTGAGGCCGCTCCGGATAGCCCTTTGCGCCGTGAAGGCGACCCGAGTGCTGTTCCGGTCTCGGGTCGAAGGGCGGTCTCCTCCTGCCTCCGGTAGATAATGTGTAACGACGGAACCTGAACGATGACTGAACAGTGGATAACGCTTGGCCTGCTGATCCTATTGGTCCTGGCTTTCGCGATAGATGTGGCGGTTCGCCGCCGGCAGCGGCCCCGTCCGCCGCGTGTCACCCAGCGTCCTCCCGAAGAGGCGCCGGGGGCGAAGCCGCTAGAGGGTAAAGCGCAGGCACCTGTCGAGCAGGTGCCGACCGCGAAGGCTGAGCCGGTCGAGGAGCCGAAGGTCGCTGAACCGGCAAAGGAAGCGCCGGCAGCGGTTGAGGAAGCCCCGGCTGTCGAGCCGGTAGTGGCGGAGGCGCCGGTCGCGGAGCCGGAGGCGGAAGTCAGTCTCTTCCAGCGTATGCGTCGTGGCCTGGCCAAGACCCGAGGCAACCTGTCCCAGCAGTTGGCGGGGTTGGTGGGCGCCGGCAAGCGTATCGATGACGACGTTCTGGAGGAGATCGAGACGCTGCTGCTGATGGCTGACGTCGGGGTCACTGCAACGACTGAAATCGTCCAGTCGTTGACCGACAAGCTGGAACGTAAACAGTTGAAAGACGGCGAAGCCGTTCAGGCGGCATTGAAGGAGGAGCTGCACCGTATCCTCGAGCACAGCACCTCGCCGCTGCAATTGTCTGCAGAGAAGAAGCCTTTTGTGATCCTGGTTGTCGGGGTCAATGGTGTCGGCAAGACCACGACCATCGGTAAACTTGCGCGACGCTTTCAGTCCGAAGGCAAAAAGGTCATGCTGGCGGCCGGAGACACCTTCCGGGCGGCGGCTGTCGAACAGCTACAGGTCTGGGGCGAGCGTAATGAAGTGCCGGTCGTCGCACAGCATACCGGGGCTGACAGTGCTTCCGTCATTTTCGATGCTGTCCAGTCCGCCCAGGCGCGGGGTATCGATGTCGTTATCGCCGATACTGCCGGTCGTCTGCAGAATAAAGACAACCTGATGAGCGAATTGCAGAAGGTGGTCCGGGTGATGAAGAAGCTGGACCCGGAGGCGCCGCATGAAGTGATGTTGGTACTCGATGCGGGCACCGGCCAGAATGCGTTGAGTCAGGCGCAGGTCTTCCAGCAAGCCGTGGGCGTCTCCGGCATTACGCTTACGAAGTTGGACGGCACGGCCAAGGGGGGAATTATTTTTGCCATTGCCCGTCAGTTACAGCTGCCGATCCGTTTTATCGGTGTTGGCGAGCAGATCGAGGATCTGCGTCCATTCATCGCAGAGGAATTCGTGCAGGCTCTCTTCGATTGACGGCCGGAAGACCGGCCCGGAGAGGCCGGCCAGTGACGGGATGTTTCAATGATCCAGTTTGAGCAGGTCAGTAAGCGTTACGCAGGCGGGCATACGGCGCTGGAGGCGGTCAGTTTCCATCTGGATCGGGGCGAAATGGCCTTCCTGACCGGCCACTCAGGTGCGGGGAAGAGTACCCTGTTGAAGCTGGTCATGCTGATGGAACGCCCGTCCGAGGGGCGCGTTGTCGTCGGCGGCCAGTACCTCGATCGGGTGCCGCGCCGCCAGATTCCCTATATCCGCCGTCATATCGGGGTGGTCTTCCAGAATCACCAGTTGCTGTTCGACAGGACCGTCTTCGACAACGTGGCGTTACCGCTGGAGGTGATGGGTGTGTCGCCCCGGGAAATAGGGCGGCGCGTGCGGGCGGCGTTGGACAAGGTGGGGTTGCTGAATAAGGAAAAACTGAATCCGGTGCACCTGTCCGGTGGTGAGCAGCAGCGTATCGGGATCGCTCGTGCGGTCGTCAACAAGCCGCCAGTCCTGTTGGCGGACGAACCGACCGGTAACCTTGACCCCGAACTGTCCGCGGACATCATGCACCTGTTTGAACAGTTCAATCAGGTGGGTGTGACGGTGTTGATTGCCAGTCATGATATTTCCCTGATCCGCCATCTGGGGCGGCGGGTATTGACGTTGCACAATGGCCACCTGGTTCAGGGTGACGTCATGCCGGACGAGGAGGCGATGTATGGCGACTGAACCCCGTCGTGGCAGTGAGCAGGTGCGGACGGGGCAGCGTGGCGCCGCCGTTGCCCGAAACCCGGTGCGGGATCTGTTCGACAGCTATCTGGCCCACCACCGCAAGAGTGCGGCAGGCAGCCTGCGTCGCATGCTGCGCGCGCCGGTCGCCAGCCTCATGACGTGGCTTGTCATGGGGATCGCATTGGCGTTGCCGGTAGGTCTCATGCTGGTGCTGGGGGCGGTTCAGTCGCTAAGCAGCGGCTGGGATCAGGCGGCGCGGATCAATGTTTACCTGAAGGCCGATGTCGACAGCAATCAGGCGCTGCAATTGGTGCAGACGCTCAAGGCGCGCCCGGCCATCGCGGATGTGGAATACATCAGCAAGGCGCAGGCCCTGGCGCGCTTCCGCCAATCCTCTGGCCTGGGGGACGCACTGGATTATCTGCAGGAAAATCCACTGCCGGACACGCTGGTGGTTTCTCCCATGGATATGATGAGGAACGCCGCCTCGTTGAAAACGCTGGTGCAGAGCCTGCAGGCTCTGCCACAGGTGGATAGTGTGCAGGTGGATCTTGCGTGGCTGGAGCGCCTGAACGCCATTGCCGGCGTGCTGGTCAATGCGATCTGGATTCTGGGGCTGGTCCTGGCGGCAGCAGTGGTCCTGGTGATTGGGAATACGATCCGGCTGGCCATCGAGAACCGGCGCGATGAGATCGTGGTCGCCAAGCTGGTCGGTGGCACCGACGCCTTTGTCCGGCGACCATTCCTGTACACCGGCCTCTGGTATGGGCTGGGCGGCAGCGTTGTGGCCATGCTGCTGGTGGAGGTGGCGCTTGCCTGGCTGAACGAGCCGGTCTCCCATCTGGCGTCGCTTTACGGGAGCCGCTTCGAGCTTTCCGGTCCCGGTTTTTCCGGGAGTCTCGGGCTGTTGCTGGTCGGCATGCTGTTTGGCTGGCTGGGCGCCTGGTTTGCGGTGAAGCGCCATTTGCGGGCCATCGAACCGACCTGAAGGCGTGCCGGGTTGTGGTTTGCCCGTATTGAACTCTGCGCCTGACGTGCTATGAATAGTAATCAATGAAATGAACGACTAAGCACGTCCCTCCCATTGCTTATTTATTAACTGTTTGAAATTAAAGAAGTTAAAAGGCTTTTGGGGAACTAATGTGCATGCTGGTTGTCGAAGCCGGCAAATGATATAGTCAGCGGTTGCTGAGTTGTGGAGGCAAGAATGGGAAACCAATTACTGGTAGTGGACAAACTGATTCCGGGTGGAAACGTCGAGTCCTATATCCAGGCGGTCAATACCATCCCGATGCTCAGCGCGGAGGAAGAGCGCGAACTGGCACAGCGTCTGCACCAGGATAACGATCTTGAGGCGGCGCGTCGTTTGGTCATGTCGCATTTGCGCTTTGTCGTACACATCGCGCGGAGCTATTCAGGATACGGTCTGGCGCAGTCGGACCTTATCCAGGAAGGTAATGTCGGTCTGATGAAGGCCGTAAAGCGGTTCAACCCCGAATTTGGGGTGCGTCTGGTGTCCTTTGCGGTTCACTGGATCAAGGCAGAAATTCACGAGTTTATCCTGCGCAACTGGCGCATTGTGAAGATCGCCACGACCAAGGCCCAGCGTAAGCTGTTCTTCAATCTGCGCAGTGCCAAGAAGCGTCTGGCCTGGCTGACCAACGATGAGGTCACGGCGGTTGCGGAGGATCTCGGTGTCGAGCCTCGGGTCGTGCGCGAGATGGAAGGGCGACTGGCCTCGCAGGATACGGCGTTCGATGGCCCGATGGACGACGATGAGGATCAGGCATGGCAGGCTCCGGCCTACTACCTGGAAGATCGTCGGTACGATCCGGCCCAACAGGCCGAGCAAGCCGACTGGACAGAGGATTCCAACACCCGTCTGCTGGAGGCTCTCGAGGCGTTGGATGAACGTAGCCAGGATATCCTGCGCCAGCGTTGGTTGGCTGAGAACAAGGCAACGCTGCATGAGCTGGCTGCCAAGTACAGTGTGTCTGCTGAGCGTATCCGCCAGTTGGAAAAGAATGCAATGAAGAAAATCCGCAAGCAGATGGATGAAGCGGCCTGATCCCGTTTCAACGATCGCTTCGGTAGTAATAAGGGCCGCTCTTACGAGCGGCTTTTTTATGCCGAACGTGCAGTGCCGTCCCCTGATGCTTTATCGCACTTTGTCCCGCCCGGTATGATGGGCTTCTCGTTGAGCTGAAGAAGCCTCTGAATCATGACGATACGACCCCATATTGCCTTTTTGGGCATAGGCCTGATGGGCCGGCCTATGGCGGAAAACCTGCTGAAGGCCGGCTTTCCAATGACGCTGTGGAACCGCACGGCAGCCAAGGTGGCCGATCTGGCCGGCCGGGCGCATGTGGCGGGGACGCCGGGTGAGGCCGTGGCTCGGGCTGACATCGTGATCACCATGCTGGAAAACGGTCCGGTCGTCGACGAGGTGTTGTTTGGGCTGGGCACGGCGTCCGCCATCCGGCCTGGTGCGGTGGTCATCGATATGAGTTCGATTCCGCCGGCGTTGGCGAGGGAGCATGCTGCCCGGCTCGATGGGCAGGATATCCGCTACGTTGATGCGCCGGTGTCAGGGGGTACCCACGGCGCGAGGGCCGCAAATCTGAGCATTATGGCCGGGGGGCGTCATGAGGATATCGATGAGGTGATGCCGGTGCTGGAATGTCTGGGGCGGGTGACTCGTATCGGCCCCGTCGGCGCGGGCCAGTTGGCGAAACTGGCTAACCAGGCCATTGTCGGAATCACTATCGGCGCGGTATCTGAAGCGTTGCTGCTGGCCGCCAGGGGCGGGGCAGACCCAGCGGCGGTCCGTGAGGCGTTGATGGGTGGTTTTGCATCCAGTCGGATTCTGGAGTTGCATGGCGAGCGCATGATCCAGCGTCAGTTTCAGCCGGGCGCTCCAGCCCGTATCCAGCTCAAGGATATGCGCATGGTGCTGGATGAGGCTCGCCTCGAAGGGTTGACGTTGCCCTTGGCGAGCAGGACCTATGAGGCGTATCTGGCGCTGATCGCGGAGGGCAAGGGAGAAGTGGACCACAGCGGCCTGCTCCTGCAACTGGAGGCCCTCAACCAGGTCCATATGGGTGGCAAGACCCCTCATCGGCATGAGGAATCCTGAAATGCCCCGTCTCGCAGCCAATCTGACGTTATTGTTCAACGAACACGACTTCCCCGATCGCTATGCGGCGGCACGTGCTCAGGGCTTCAGGGGGGTTGAGTGCCTCTTCCCCTATGCCTGGAGTGCATCCGATCTTGCCGCACGGTTGGGCGATCAGGGGTTGACCCAGGTGCTGTTCAACCTGCCGGCCGGCGACTGGGAGTCCGGTGAGCGAGGAATCGCCTGCCTACCTGGCCGGGATGACGAGTTCCGGCGGGGTCTGGAAACGGCTGTCGGTTATGCCAAGACACTTGCCTGCAAACGTTTGAACTGCCTCGCCGGTGTGCGGCCGGCAGACCTTGACCCGGGGCGCGCCCGCGATACGCTGATCGCCAACCTCGATTGGGCGGCAGCGCAGCTTGCCAGAGAGGGGATCGAGTTGGTCGTCGAAGCGATCAACAGCCGTGTCGATATGCCGGGCTTTCTGCTCGATACCTCTGCCTCGGCGCTGGCGGTGATGGATGCTGTCGGTAGCGACAACCTGCGTTTGCAGTACGATATCTACCATATGCAGATTATGGAAGGCGATATCCTGAGGACCCTGGCTTGCCATTTGCCGCGGATCGGGCATATCCAGTTCGCGGATAATCCCGGTCGGCATGAACCGGGGACCGGTGAGCTGAATTATGAACGGATTTTCGAAGCGCTGGATGAAATGGGTTACGATGGCTGGGTCAGTGCCGAGTATCGGCCGTCCACCACGACGGTGGCTAGCCTGAAAAGTCTGTCCCGCTGGCTGGGCGCTTTCTAGGCGGGAAATGTCGCCATTACAACATCGTAACTGGGCTTACGTGTCGCCAGAAACTAATCTTCGTTCTGGATTGGTGAAAACTTGTCCATTCTTTTTTGCCCGGTGACCTGGTCATCGGGTAACCATTCAGCTTCGAAAAGATGGCTCATTACGATGTTCGATGTTAGCGTGACAACGACACAGCGTAACTTCGGTGTAGAGATTGAACCACGGGGAGACAACGGCGTGCGCGTATTGGTGATCGAAGATGATCAGGACGTGGCGAGCTATCTGCTCAAGGGGCTCAAGGAGTCTGACTTCGTCGTCGACCATGCGGCTGACGGCAAGACCGGCCTTTTACTGGCGGCGGGTGAGTCCTACGACATCATGATCGTCGACCGCATGCTGCCGGGTATGGACGGCCTGAATATCATTAAGACGATCCGGGCCACCGGCAACAAGACGCCGGTTCTGATTCTGAGCGCCCTGGGTGATGTCGACGACCGGGTGGAAGGATTGCGTGGCGGTGGCGACGATTATCTCACCAAGCCTTTTTCCTTCACGGAATTGCTGGCCCGGATGGAAGTGCTGCTGCGTCGCAACCGGCAGTCCTCTGAAACGGAAACCGTGCTGCATGTGGCGGACCTGGAGATGGACCTGCTGGCGCGTACCGTCAAGCGGGCCGGCCAGTCGATCGATATCCAGCCTCGCGAATTCCGTCTGCTCGAATACCTGATGCGGCATGCCGGTCAGGTGGTCACACGGACCATGCTGCTGGAGAAAGTCTGGGACTATCACTTCGATCCTCAGACCAACGTCATCGACGTGCATATCAGCCGCCTGCGAGCGAAGATCGACAAGGGATTCGAAAAACCGTTGCTGCATACCGTCAGGGGTGCAGGGTACATGTTGCGTGAAGATTCTCAGTCAGCTTAGGACGTCTACCTTTCAACTGGCTTTACTGTACATGGTGGTTTTCGCCACGTCGGTTTTCCTGCTGCTGGCTTTTATTTATTGGCGCACTGCCGGTTTCATGACCGGCCAGACCGACCAGACCATCGAGGCGGAGATCACCGGGCTGGCGGAGCAATACCGCAGCCGCGGAATCAACGGTCTTATAGCGATCATTCGCGAGCGGGTTGCCCGCGACCCCAACGGCAAATCCCTCTACCTGTTCACCACGGGTGACTACATCAAACTGGCCGGAAACCTGTCCGCCTGGCCCAACAAGGTCCAGGTCAACAACGGCTGGATCAATTTCATGCTCGACGACCAGGTCGGTTGGATGGGGAAACCGCATCTGGCGAGGGCCAGGGTCTTCGAGGTGCAGGGCGGCCTGCGCTTGCTCGTAGGCCGCGACGTCCAGGAGTTGATGACGCTGAAGCACCTGATCGAGCGGGCTGTCGATTGGGGGATGGGTATTACGCTCGGCTTGGCCCTGGTGGGCGGCTTCATGATCAGTCGTAGTACCTCGCGACGGATCGAAGTGATCAATCAGACATCGCGCCGCATCATGAACGGGCACCTGGCCCTGCGAATACCGACGCGGGGAACGGGCGATGACTTCGACCAGCTGGCAGAAAATCTCAACCAGATGCTGGATCGGATCGTTCACCTGATGGAAGGCGTTCGCCACGTTTCCGACAGTATTGCCCATGACCTGAGAACGCCGCTGACCCGGCTGCGGACCCAGTTGGAAAATACCCTGCTGACGGTGCAGGATGAAGGTGCCAGGGATCAGGTCGCGCGGGCGGTGTCGGAGGCAGACCAGTTGCTGGCGACATTCAATGCCCTGCTGCGTATTGCGCGTCTGGAGATGACCGGTCGCTCCAACGATAAGGCACCGCTGCAACTGGGCCCCCTGGTCAAGGATGCCTGTGAGCTGTACGAGGTGCTGGCAGAGGAGAAATCCCAGTCCCTGGTGTTGGATATCCGGCAGGACGTGATGGTGGAGGCGGACCGTGATCTGCTGTTCCAGGCAGTCAGCAACCTGATCGACAATGCCATCAAATATACGCCTGAAAACGGGACGATCGACATCATGGTCGGCCAGGAGGGCAATGATGCCCTGTTGGAGGTGGCGGATAGTGGTATCGGGGTGCCGGACAGCGAGAAAAGTAAGGTTTTCGAGCGCTTCTATCGGGTCGCCAAAAGCCGCTCCTTACCGGGTAACGGTCTCGGACTCAGTCTGGTCAGTGCGGTGGTAGACATGCATCAGGGCCGGATCGAGCTGGCGGATCACTATCCCGGGAAGCCGCAGCCAGGGCTCAGTATTACGGTCCGCCTGCCACGCTTCCGGCCGGCGCGAAAGCGGGACCTGCTCCTCCCCGATAAAAACGCATCGCCACAGGACACGGAAGCAGACCGGGCCTGATAAACGCAAAACGGAGCCTTTCGGCTCCGTTTTGCATCTTACCCGACAGGACGTCGATTTAGACTTTCAGGATGCCGCGTACGCTGGCCATGGTGGACCGTGCCGGTTGCAACACCAGGTCAACACCGCCCATCGCCAGGCTTTCAATTTTGTCGAAGGCCTGCGCAAGCTGGAATTTCCGGTTTTCGAAGCGGGCTTTCAGACTGTCCGCCTCGCCCTCGAAATACTTCTGCTCGTTCATCAGGTAGGCGATCACGGTGTGTCGGTTGACCTTGCTCGTGATACCGAGGGAATCCAGACGATAGCCGATATCGTCGAGCCCGATGAGTGCGCGCTCCAACAGCTTGTTCATATCCATAGCGACTCCCCTTTGTCGATGTGCTTGAAGTGGTGGATGACAGGCGTTGTGAAAAGGCGTCCGCCGTTGCCGCTAGCAGCCTGACATGCGATGGGCGCATCGTAAAAAGAAAAAATAGAGTGCACAACCTACTTCACCTGGCGAACGCCTTTTGTCCGATCAGCATCTTACTAAAGCGTAATCGTGTGGCCACCGGGAGGTAAGGCGTGATCCGTAAGATAGATACTGCAAGCAAGGTCGTCACTACTTCACGATTCTTGTTCTGTGCTCTCTGATTGTTATTTGCTCCCTCCAAGACAGCGCTAGCCTTACCCCGCTCCTGCGGGGTTTTTTTTTGCCAACCTGCGATACACTGGCGGGCCGAAGCCTGGTTGATGGCAAGGGCTGAGGGTGCAGAGCATGCGCCGAATTTTCCGTAGACCTGGTCGAAGAGTCCGCAATGAGCCGATACCGTCCTCCCCAACCGCGTAGTGCACGCTATATCACACCCGAAGGTGCCAAGCGCCTGCGCGAGGAACTGCAGTACCTTTGGAAGGAGGAGCGACCGAAGGTGACGCAGGCGGTGTCCGAAGCCGCGGCACTGGGCGACCGGTCCGAGAATGCGGAATATATCTACGGCAAGAAGCGGCTTCGCGAAATAGACCGGCGAGTGCGCTACCTGACGCGGCGTTTGGATGAACTGAGTGTGGTGGACACCTTGCCGGAAGATCGCTCCCGGGTTTATTTCGGCGCCTGGGTCACCGTGGAGGATGAGGAGGGTGAAACTGCTACCTGGCGCCTGGTGGGACCGGACGAATTCGATCTGGAGAAGGGCTATCTGAGCATCGATGCGCCAATGGCTCGAGCGCTTCTGGGCAAGCGGGTCGACGATGAAATTCGCGTGGCAACGCCGCAGGGTCAACAGCTCTGGTATCTTGTTGAGATTCGCTATGAGGGGTAGCGTTTGCGTCGTGCGGGCAAAGCGGCAAGGGCGGCGACTTTTGCTGGCTGGCTCGAAAGGACAAGCGGTGGGCATTGCAGGCGGAACTTCAAACTTTGATAATGGTCACATTCTGTAACATTTTCTAATGAACTTGCTTTAACCGGTTATAAAATGTTCAGACGGCTATTTTGGTGAGAGCGTACCAATTGGCGTGGTGGACGGTAGTGATGATCGGTTAAGCCGTGCTTGAGGATAGGTTCGAACATCGTAAAACAGGGATCAGGCCATGAAACCGTTTCGAAAAGCACTCCTTCTCACCTCGCTGGGGCTTATGCTGGCCAGCGCCTCCACCGCCACCCTGGCGGATAGCAAGTCGCAGGACGTGCAGAAAGATGGCCCTTTCAAGCATAAGAAACTGAGTACTCTCGATACGATTCCGTTCAAACCGATGGATAAGACGGCGCTTTCCAATGCGGTGATCGAAGGCGGGCTTGAAGCGCCGGCTGCGGGTCTGTCGCAAGAGCCTCGAATCGTGTCGGAAGATCAGCCAGGTGCCGATCCGCTGGCGTTCCAGAACAAGCAGCAACGAGACGGTTCTACGGCACCAACTTTTCCTGTGACCTTCAACTATCGCGATCCTCGCTCGGTCCCCGGGGTCACGTTCACCGATGAACACAGCCTGCAATTACCCTCCAACCGGGTTTACCAGACCTCGCATTACAACGTTATTTCGCGTTGATGCTTGATCAGCCGGCCTGGGCGGCCGGCTGATCAACTGGCTGTCCGAGTACGCGTTCATAGAAGAAAGCCAGCGCTTGCTGTGCCTGGTTTATTCGCGCCCTGGACGCACTGAGGCGTCTTTCCAGATAGTCGAGAAACTGTTGCCGGTGGCTGGGCGCAAGCTGGTTTGCGTCGATCAATCCGTGATAGAGGATAAAGCGCGTGATCCAGTGGAGGTAAGTCTGCTGGGTGCGCTGATTGAGATGCAGGGGTTGCAGCGCACCGTATACCTCAGCCAGGAGGCCAGAGCGGCTTTGCTCGAGGGCTTCTGTCATGTCCATGGAAATTGAGTCCTACTGCGTTGTTATTGTTATGCTGCCTGTCGTCCATGACAGTGCGCTTAAAATCCCTGTAAAACATCAAAAATAGTTGGGGCGGCCCGAAACGGCGGCCGCCAGGCATGAAGGTGCCCCCTACTGGGGTTACCGGTGCTTCTGGCGGAGTTCTTCCAGGCGGTGGACATAGCGTTGCATGGCCTCGTCTGCGGAGAGGCCCTTGACCTTGTCCCAGGCATTGTATTTGGCGCGTCCGACGATATCCATCATGCCGGGCTTCTTGCCGCTGACATCACCTTCGGTTGCCTGCTTGTAAAGCGCATAGAATTCCAGCTTCAGCTCGTTGGAAGGCTGAAAGTCGCCCTCGGCGGTTTGGATGTAACGGACGGCGTCTTCGAATTGCGCTTTAAGGTCGCTCATGTTTCTTTCCTTTTTTGCGAGAGGGGTTCCGTCAAACCTGTTTCGGGCATGTGGTGGCTGCCAATCCGTTCAAACAGGCAGCAGCGGACATCTAAGCCGAAAGTCGTATTATATCGGGGACTGTGGCACCCGTCATGGTCACAGTGACCGGCCATTCCGGTCATTCGGCAAATCGGTTAGGCTTGGCTCCCTTTTCCGATCCCTGAAAGAGTCCATCTCATGAGTCAGGATAACAAGCTCAATCGTATCGTCAGTAAAATCAATCTGTTGCCATCGCCAGCCAGAACCCGGGCCTTGTCGTTGTTCTTCGGCAAGATGGTGCCCTTTACCGGCACCGCAGGTATCCGGATCGAAGCGTTGACCGATCAGCGCTGCGTGATAAGCCTTGCCAACCGCCGACGCGTTCGCAACCACATCGGCAGTGTGCATGCGGTGGCCTCGTTGCTGATTGCGGAGTCGGCCACGGGATTTCTGGTCGGCATGAATGTACCGGACGACCGGGTGCCGGTGATCAAGACAATCAAGGCAGATTTCGTCAAACGGGCCGGCGGCGACATGCGGGTTACCGCGACCTTGAGCGACGAGCAGGTGCGTTTGATCCGCGAAACCGAGAAAGGTGAGACGCCGGTGCAGGTCGAAATTCAGGATGGTGACGGTCGTGAGCCCATTCTGATCGAGATGATCTGGGCCTGGACACCGAAGCGGCGCTCCTGACAGCGTTTACCCGGAACGATCAGTCGGTTTCGATCCGGGTAATTCGCCGTTCCAGCAGTTGCCCCCAATAGGTATCCGGTGCCGCCCGCCAGACGGCGTTATGCAGCCAGACGAGGGACTCGCCATCTTTGGCCAGTAACGTCAGTTCTCGCCGGCTCAAGCCCTTGGGTCCATCTCGCAGGCAATGCTCGCGCAGTTGGCGGAAGCGCTCGCGCCTTACATCGTGGCGTGGCGGACGTGCCAGGGCGACGTGAACCGCGTTGAGGCGGGGATCGATAATGGCTTCCTCGAAGGCGATCAATCCCCTGTGCAGCGACGTCAGTAGCCGTCCTCCAGCCAGGTCTTCAAGCAATTGCGAGCCAAGGATCTCTTCGGGAGTAAGCATCAGTTTCCTGCGACGCAGCCATTGACCGACACCGACTCGACTGAGCAGGACCGAAGTCGGTGCAGCCAGCACCAAGGGTAATGCCACCGGCAGAGACCAGAAGAAGAACATGGGTTTCAGCCACCACGCGAAACCGGCCCAGGCTGCTGCAACCACGGTACCGGGAGCCTGGCTGATGAAGGCGGCCTTCCAGCCGGTTTCATCGGTCCGGTTCTGCCCCCCCCAATGCAAAGAAACATTGAAGAGGGCACCAAGGACATAGCGGCTGTGGGCCAGCATGCGGATCGGCGCCAGGAGCGTCGAGATCAGTATCTCCAGCGCAACGCTCAGGGTGAGGCGTATAAACCCGCCGTGGTCACGCCGTCGATGTGTCAGCAGTACGTCCAGGATTGCCAGTATCTTGGGTAGGAACAGCAATACGACGGTGCTGCCAGCCAGGCGGATTGCCCATTCCGGGTGCCATTCCGGCCACAGGGGAAACAGACTGTGAGCCGACGGGAAATAGTTGATGGGCCAGAGCGTCAGCCGTGTTGTCTCGATGGTGGTCAGCACCAGAAAGGCCAGCCACAGCGGTGATGCCAGGTAGGACATGATGCCGTTGAGAAAGGCCATGCGATGGGCAAAGCGAAGTTTTCGGCTGAACAGCATGAGCCAGAGGTGTTGCAGGTTACCTTTGGCCCAGCGCTTGTCGCGGGTGAGCTCGTCCACTAGGGTCGGCGGCGATTCCTCGAAGCTGTGGGTCAGCTCCGGTTCCATCCACACTTCAAAGCCGGCCCGGCCCATGAAGGCGGCTTCGACGAAGTCGTGACTCATGATCGGGCCCTTGAAAAGGCCCAATCCCGGGAGCTGCGGCAAGCCGCAATGGCGCATGAAAGGTGCCGTGCGAATCACCGCATTATGGCCCCAGTAGGCAGCGTCCCCCAGCTGGATGGCGGCCAGTCCCGTCGAGAAGAGCGGCCCGTAGAGATGATTGGCGAACTGCTGGACCCGGGCGAACAGGGAGCGGGCATTTACCAGCGTCGGCGCCGTCTGCAGGATGCCGACCTGAGGCTCCAATTGCATCAGCTGCACCATGCGGACCAGGGTGTCTCCTTCCATCAGGCTATCGGCGTCGAGCACAATCATATACTCGTAACACTTGCCCCAGCGCCGCAGGAAGTCCGCAATATTGCCGCTTTTGTAGTTGAGGTTGACCGTGCGGCGACGGTAGAACAGGCGCTCTTCTGCATTCAGTTCCTGGCAGAGCTGGTACCAGGCGGACTGTTCCGCGAGCCAGACTTCAGGGTCGCGGCTGTCGGACAGGATGAAAAAGTCGAAATCGTCGAGTCTGCCGGTCCGCTCCAGGGAGCGGTAAATGGCTCGCAGGCCGCCCAGTGTGCGCTCGATGGGTTCATGGTAGATGGGCATGACCACGGCGGTCCGGGCGAGGGCGATGGCGTCCCAGTCGGTCTTGCGATGACGTTTTACCAACGACAGGCAATCGCCGCCAAGGCGGCGCAGGACAAAGCCATACACCGCCGTCCAGAAGCCGATCGAGATCCAGGAAAAGAGCAGGGCGAACAGTGCGGCCATGCCCTTCTCCACCCAGGTGCCACCGTGGTAGGGCAGGATGGCGATCATGTAGTAGGTGCCTGCCAGCACCTGGGCCAGGACGACGAGTATCAGCAGGCCGCGCCTGAACGCCGCAAACAGGCGCCAGCGGGCGCTGCGCTGCGGGGACTCCGGAATCGCGGTCGACGGATTCATCAGTATCTGTCGTAGCCGATACTGGCGCGCTGGATTGTCGGATGTGCGGTCGGCAATGTCAGTGCCGAAACCGCGAAACGCCGGGGCAGCTCATCCATGACGGCTGTCAGCGGATCGTCGCTTTCCGCGATGGCGTGTCTCACCAGGTCCAGTGCCGAAAGCATGACCTCCTGTGTTGGCTCCACACCACACCAGTGCAGGTAGGCAAGCGCCCGCTCCAGGGCATATTCGCTGATGCTGCGTGTCATGTTATTCGCCTCCGGCCAACACGTTGTTATCGGCGGGCAGAAAGTAGCTCCAGGTCTCGCTCAGGGTTTGCTCGCCTTGAGCCAGATAGGCGCGTAGACCCAGCGGCTTGCCGTCCGCCGGCTTGGCGAGTATCGAAAGCCTCCAACCGTGTATGGGCGGTACGTATTCCGCAAATTGTTCGAGAATCTGGCCGCCATTCCGGGCGGTAACCCTGCCCACGACCGAGGCGTTGGCGCGGAGCTTGTCCAGGGGCCCGCCCTTGAAATCCACCAGTATCCGGTAGGCGCCCTTGACGTTGCCGCCACCGACCCGGTTGCCATCGCCGACAAAGGTGTTGATCGCATGGGCCATGGTTTCGCCGGCGATACCGGCATCGCCGAAGCTCAGGTTGTAGGCCAGGGTGACAGGCTTCTTCGCCGGCCAGGGCTGCAACGGACTCCAGAAGGCGGCGATGTTGTCGTTGGTTTCCTTGTCGGTCGGCAGCTGCACCAGCACCACCTGGCCCTTTCCCCAGTCGCCCTGGGGTTCCACCCAGATGCTCGGTCTTTGATCGTAACGGGCACCGAGGTCCTGGTAATCGGCAAAGGCAGTATGGCGCTGCATCAGGCCGAAGCCGCTAACGCTTTCGGTGCTGAAATAGTCCATCTGCAGCGTCTTGGGATCGATCAGGGGGCGCCAGAGCCATTCACCGCTCCCGCCGTTATGGATCAGAAGGCCGTCTGAATCATGCACCTGCTGCCGCCACTCGCCCCGGGGGCGCGGCGTATTTTCGCCATAGAAAAACATGCTGGTCAGCGGAGCGACACCCAGTAGCTTGATGGTCTGACGGGGAATCAGGACAGCTTTGACCTTCAGCAGGGTCTTCGTGCCGGGATAGACGGTGAACTGGTAGGCGCCGGTCACGCTCTTGCCGTTGAGCAGCCCATAGAACAGCATGGCGTGGGCATCGGGCGCCGGTCTTACCAGCCAGTATTCGACGAATGACGGGAACTGTTCCCCTGTCGGCAACCCCGTGTCGACCGCGACCCCGCGAGCGGAGCTGCCAAAGACGTTCTGTTTGCCTATGCCCTGAAAATAACTGGCACCGGCGAACATCAGGAACGGGGTTTGAACACTGGACTTTAGCAATGGGTAGGTCAGTTTGAAGCCGGCATATCCCAGGTCCGGGGGGACGCGCTTGCCCAGGTCATCGCTCGGGAACGAGAATTGGTTTTTGTCATAATTCAGCGGGCGAACGCCTTCGGAATTGATGGTGTTGATCTTCACCGCATGGGTGTAATAGAGCCCCGGCGAGACCATCGTTACCTGGAACCGCGAATGACTTTCCCGCCACAGGCTTTGCTCGGCGTCGAAGCGGATGTTGCGGTATTGGTTGAAACTCAAGTCCGTCATGAACTTGGGTATCGGTTCTGGGGCCTTGTAGGGCTTTTCAGCCAATGCCTTGGCCTTGGCAACGACATCGTCGAAACCGAATCCTTGTGCGGTCACAGAATACGAGGCGATGGCGACAAGGGTCAGGATAGAAAACATTATCCGACGCATGTTGTGCAACTCCTTGCTATGCGCGACCAGCAATGTACCGGCCTGCAGGCCTGTTCAGAGGCATGCACCATGTAAGCTCCAGTTCAACAGCTGCGACTCAGGGAATTGTATGCAGCGACGCGGGAACGACAAACTCCAACAAAGATGCGCAGTGGTTGTAATCCGTAATGCCCGCAGCCCATGGGCCGATTTCCGGTGCCGAGGGTGCGCGGCGATCCGCGTCAAGGGCGGTTATTCTACCCGAGCGAAGCGATTGATGCGCTAGTTGACGATGCGCAGCGGGTTGGCTGGCCGTGCTGAATGATACTTTTGTGACGGAGGACAATGCTTAGGTCGCCTGTACCGCGGTTGCTCAGTGCAGGGCCGGTAGCCGGACCCTGAAGATGGCACCGCGTCCGTCCGGACGGTTGCTGGCGCTCGCCTGCCCCCGGTGGAAGTCGGCAATCAGTTTGACGATCAGCAGCCCCTGGCCCAGATGACCATCGTCGCCCTGATGCCGGATCGATACAAAGGCGGCGAAGATGTCCCGGGTCATCCTCTCCGGCAAGGGGGGGCCTTCGTTATCGACTTCGAGGATCAAGGTTCCATCCTCGTGGCGCAGTCGCACTTCGATCAGGCCGCCGGCAGGCGTGAAATCGCGGGCATTGTCGACCAGTTTGTCGAGCATCTGCACGATCAGCTCCGGCGCACCGCTCATGGTGCAGGCGGCTGAGGGGCCGCGATAGTGGATACGGTGTCCGGGATCGAGGCTCTGGTAAGCCTGGGTGGCCATGCCGAGGACCTCTGCGAGGTCGAACAGCTCAGGTTCCGCGTGGGCAATGCTTTGTTCGAGCCGTGAGGCCTCGCTCATCGCCTGGAGGATGCGGCTCAGGCGGTCTGTGCCCTGGAGGGCGCGCTCGATATAGGGGTACTGCACGTTCGTCGGCTCGGTATGTCTCAGGTTGTCGAGGGACGAACGCACCACGGCGAGCGGCGTCTTCAGCTCGTGGGACAGTTTGCTGGCGAAGCTTTCCAGATAGTCCGTGTAGTGTTTGAGGTTGTCCACCAGGCGTGCGAATTGCCGGGACAGGTCGCCGACTTCGTCCTTGTGACGGGACGGCTTCAGGTAGCCGATCACACGACCGTCTTCATCCACGGTGGCAGCCACCTGGCGACGCAGGCGGGTGATGCGCCAGGACAGCCAACTGGCATAACCGAGAAGAATCAGCAGCAGGGCCATCATCAGCAGGAGACTGCGCGAGAGTACATGCCCCAGCGTCTGGCTGGAGAGGGAGAGCAGGTCGTTAACCGAATGCCGTATTACCAGCAGTGCCTGATCCTTACCGATCGAGACGGGCGCCACGGCGGTCAGCATGGCGTCCTCGTCCGGTGTGGAGCGGGTTGTTGCGTGTACGGCTCGGTGCTCTTGCAGCGCCCGACTGAAGAGCGGGCTAGTCAGACGCGAACCGTTATCTTCGAGCGGAAAGCCTGCCGGTTGCTGGGTGGCCAGCAGCATCCGCAGACCATTCAACATGATCTTTTCCAGAATCTGCAGGGGGCGCCAGTCGGTGACATCGGTGGTTTCGTCCGGAACCGGGCGCTGGGCGGATGACAGCAGCCATCCGTCGCGCTGGACCAACTGCACGGTTTCGCCCGACTGCAGGAAGGGGTGCAGGGCTTGCAGGAGATTGGCGCGGGCATATTCGAGCCGCGGCAGGGTTTGATTCTGGAGCCCCTCCTGGCCCAGCGACATGAGTGTGCCGTCCTGGTCAGGGCGTAGCACCGTGAAGCCGAAAGGTGTGCCGGCGGCGGGCAACGGCAGCTGCAGCTCGACGGTATAGCCGGTGGGGGTAGACTGCCAGAACCCACGAATATCGGTGTCCGTCGTTGCCGGATTCGGCCGGTCACGGACTTCGCCCCGCACCGGGCCGGGGGCGGAGGTCTGCAGCCAGCGTTGGGTCCGGTGATCGGGTGCTCCCCAGCTGAGACGGATTTCCTCGTGAGGGGTTTCCGGCGTATCCGGCTGCATGTACAGCACATTGTTGGTGTGTACGACGATCAGGAGGAAGAGATGGGTGCCGTCGGTCGCCGCCTGCCAGAAGACCCCCTGGCCCGCGTCGTGCAATGGCGGCATGGCATCCTCACCATGGGCGCCGGGCCAGTCATCGGCGTAGCCGTCGAGAATCAGCGCGTGGTCCAGTGGTTCGGCGTAGAGCACGCGCTGGCCGGGTTGCACGGGCTGCAATGTCGCCACGGCGGGCTGGTTTTGCAGGAAGAACGCCATCTGTGCCGCTTGCTGGCTGAGCGTGTCCATTTCCCGCGCGCGCAGGGCCGCGTCCAGCTGCGTGACGAACAGGAAGCTGGCCCAGGGAATCAGTACGGTGAGAAGGCCGGCAATCAGCAATTGCCGTCGCAGTGTCATGAAAGGGCCCTAGCCGTCATGCGTGTGCCACCGGTAACCCATGCCGTATAGCGTCTGGATCGCGTCGAAGTCGGCGTCGATCTGCTGGAATTTACGGCGGATCCGTTTGATATGAGAGGTGACGGTATTGTCGTCCAGCACCGTATTGGCAGCCTCCATCAGTTGGCTGCGACTGCGGACGTGCCCGGGATGCCGGGCCAGGGCGTGCAGCATCCAGAACTCGGTGACCGTCAGGTCGATCGGCTGGTTGCGCCAGGATACCGTCATGCGGTCGACGTTCAGGCGCAGATGGCCGCGCTCCAGATGTTCCTCCTGGTCCTGGCGGGCCTCCTGCCAGGCATCGACCCGTCGAAACAGGGCCGCGATTCGGGCAAACAGGTGATCCAGGCTCATATCCTTGGTGACGTAGTCGTCAGCCCCCAGGCGCAATCCCAGTACGCTATCCGTATCGCTGTCGCGTGCGGTCAGAAAGATGATCGGCAGCGTGGCGGAGCGGGCGCGCAGGTCACGACAGAGTTCAAATCCGGCGTCCACTTCGTCTCCCAGGCCGACATCGATGATGGCCAGCTCCGGCAACTGCTGCTGGAAGCTCGCCCAGGCGCTGGGCCTGTCGGCATAGAGGGCGACACTGTAGCCCCGGCGCTCCAGGGCATCGCGATAATTGGCGCGGATCGCGGGTTCGTCTTCAACCAGGGCTATACGTCTCTTCATGGGGGCTTCTGGCAAGGTTGGCGGATGATCGACGGTTGCGGTGTCTATTAAAACATGCCGGTGTTGCATCGCAAGCTTCGCCGATGTTCCTGCCACAATTGATCATAATTGAACCCTGGCGTTGTCCGATTTCGGCACGGCTTTGCCGCCTCGTCCTGGTGAACTATCCCCATCGAGATGAGGGAGCGGAACACCATGATCATTCGCCTGGGACAAGGGCAGCGGCTGCGAGGGGATTCAAGGCATCGTTTGTCAAACAACGCCGACTGGTGGCTGCGTCGGCTGGAAGACGTCAGCCTGGTGCTGGCGTTTCTCCTGTTCTGCGTTGTGCAGTCCGCGTTAGCCGACACCTTAGACGATGCCGGGACCGGGCAACTGATGTTGCACGGTAAAGGTAGCCACCAGTATCAGCCGGCCGACCTGCTGAATACCCACTATGACGTTCAGGTCAGTGGTTTGCTGGCGGACACCACGCTGAAACAGCAGTTCAAAAACACCACGCGGGATTGGCGGGAAGCCGTCTACGTCTTTCCCCTACCGCCGGATGCGGCGGTCTATCACCTGATATTGCACGTCGGCGACCGAATTATCGAAGGCAAGGTGGCGACACGGGAGAAGGCGCGCCGGCAGTATTCCGAGGCCCGGAGTGGCGGACACTCGGCGGTGCTGGTCGAGCAGCAGCGCCCGAACCTGTTTACCACATCGGTCGCCAACATCGCGCCGGGACAGCGGGTAACGGTCGAGCTGCGTTATCAGCAGCGTGTGGAATATCGGGACGGAACCTTCAGCCTGTCGATGCCGCTCACCCTCACGCCGCGGTATATGCCGGGTACCACCTTGCCTGAGGATACCGCGAATGTGCAGTGGCAGGACGGTTGGGCGAGGCCGACCGGCCAGGTGCCGGATGCCGACAGGATCAGTCCCTATACGATACCGGGCAATCAACTGCCGGATCAGGACCACCGGGCGACACTGCGCGTCGAGTTGGATAGCGGTTTCCCTATCGCCTCCGTGACCAGCCCCAGCCATCAACTGGAAACGCAATACCACGGCAATCAGGTCACGGTGACGCCGCAGGACGACCCGGTCAGTATGGATCGTGATTTCGTCCTGCACTGGCGCCCGGCTTTGGGAGTTTCGCCCGCGGCGGCGGTATTTCACGAAAACTGGGCGGGTGACGATTACCTGCTGCTGATGCTGCTGCCCGGTACCCAGTCTGCCGTGCACAGCCTGCCGCGTGAAACGGAGCTGGTGATCGACACCTCCGGGTCAATGGGGGGCGAGTCCCTGCGTCAGGCGAAAGCTGCAGTATCCCGGGCGCTGGACAGTCTGCGACCTCAGGATCGCTTCAATATCATCGCTTTCAACAGCACGACATCGTCCTTGTATGACCGCAGCCAACCGGTCACACCGGAAACGCTGGCGGCAGGCCACCGTTTTGTCGACGGGCTGCGGGCAGAAGGCGGTACCGAGATGGCTTCGGCGCTGATTCGTGCCCTGGAACCGCCCGCCACCGAGGGCTGGCTGCGACAGGTGGTATTTCTGACTGATGGTGCCGTCGGCAATGAGCAGGCGCTGTTTGGCCTGATCCATCAGCACCTGGGGGATGCGCGTCTTTTCACCGTGGGCATCGGTTCTGCACCCAACCGCTATTTCATGCGCAAGGCGGCCCGCTTCGGACGTGGCACCTACACGGCCATTTCCAGCGAACAACGGGTTGCTCAGAAGATGGATCGGCTGTTCCGTAAACTTCGCGCACCGGTGTTGAGCCACCTGACCCTGGACTGGCCGGCGGCGGAGGCCGAGAGCTATCCGGCACGGCCTGGTGACCTCTATCTCGGTGAGCCCTTGGTCATTGTGGTCAAGGGGGAGCCGGCTACAGGCATTCTCACGCTAAGTGGTCGTCAGGAGGAGAGTGGGGGCGGTGCGACCTGGGCGCAGACCCTGGACCTGTCCAGGGCTGCACCGGCAACCGGTATTCACCGCTATTGGGCCCGGCAGAAGATCGATGGCTTGCTCGATGAAATGGCCATGGGCGCGGATGCGGGGCCGATACGGGAAGAGGTCACCCAGGTCGCGCTCAGGCACCAACTGGTTAGCCCCTGGACCAGCTTCGTGGCCGTCGATCAGGAGCCGGTCCGCCCGGCAGATGAAACATTGGCCGGGGATAGTGTGGCCACGGTGCTGCCGGCCGGCTCTGATCCACACATGGCCCGATTTCCGCAAACCGGAACCGATGCGCCCTTGCTGATCGCATTGGGGCTGGCGGGGCTGATGTCGGTCATGGCGCTGGTGATGCTGCAAAGCAGGAGATGCTCATGAGCCTGCTGATTCGAGGATTGACGCTCGCCGCGAGCCTCTGTCTGCTCGCCGGCCTCTGGATTCCGGCCAAGGCCTGGCTGGCCCAACGACTGCTGGATCAGGCCTGGGCGGAAACCGATGCTGGTTTGGGGCCGGAAAAACCCTGGCCCTGGGCCGACACCTGGCCGGTCGCCCGCCTGACATTACCCCGGCAGAAATTGTCGCTGGTGGTGCTGGAAGGTGCATCCGGTCAAAGCCTGGCGTTCGGGCCGGGTCATCTGGAGGCCTCCGCCGCGCCGGGCACGGAAGGCACCATCGTGATTGCGGGTCACCGGGATACCTTCTTCCGCAGTTTGGCGAACATCCGCAAGGGCGACCCCATCGACCTGCAGGCGCCGCTCAAAGGCGCGGTTCACTATCGGGTGGTTTCGATGCAGGTGGTCGACAGCCGCAAGACCAAACTGGACCTGACGGCGGCCTCGCGGGGAGTGGATCGGCTCATGCTGGTGACCTGTTATCCCTTCGACGCCGTTATGCCCGGCGGGCCCCTGCGTTATGTGGTGACGGCTGTGCGTAACGGAACATCAGGTGCGATTGACGGCGCCGTACGGGAGGCGCAGTCTGTCAGGCATCATTCTCCGCCAGACCAGGGAGGCGCCCATGGAACTGTCAGTCGAACTTAGTTATTACCCGTTGGATGCGGATTACAAACCGCTGATCCGGGCCTTTATCGAGGCTCTCAAGACGTCGGGTTTGGATGTCTACAGCAACCGCATGAGCACCCAGTTGTTCGGCGACTTCGATGATGTGATGAGTGCCCTGTCACAGCTGATGAAGTGGTCTTTCGAACAGCATGGCAAGGCGGTTTTCGTCGCCAAGTTCCTGGAGGGGGATCGTCGTCCGCGGGACTAGCTTTCCCTTCAGACCGCCACCGATCTCCAGGCGGCATTGGCAAAGGTCCTGGCGTGCTGGCGGGGCGAATGCCTGACCCGTCCGGCCAGCCAGGCGCGGCAATAATCCTGGATCGGCCCGTTGACCAGGGCGTGATACAGGTCCAGCGGCAGCGGCTGTAGTACGCCTTGCTCGATGTGCGGCTGCAGCCAGTCGCGCAGGGCCATGAATTGCTTGCGATTGTTGTCTTTCAGGGCTTCTGCGGCGGCGCCCCGGATCACGCGGCCCCGCGCCGAGAAGATAAAGCGTGCCCAGTCCGGGTTTTCTGTCACCCAGTCGATATAGCTGGTAACCATTATCTCGATGCCATCGCGCGCATCGCTACAGGCGGCAAGCCCCTTCAGCAAAGGTTCCGAATAGTTGTGCAAGCCGTCCAGAAAGAGCGTGGAGGCAATGTCTTCCTTGTTCGCGAAATGATGATAGAGGCTTCCCGTGCTGGCACCGGACTTGTCGCGGATCATCTCAATGGTCGTGCCTTCGATGCCGTGCTCGGTGAAGCAGTCCAGCGCGGCCTGGAGGATGCTTTCGCGCCGGCTTTTGCCGCGTGCTTGACCTGTTTCGCTCATAAGTAGAATATCATTCTAGAATTTTGTTCTAGTCAGTATAGGGTGATGGGTCGGCCCTGGCCAGACCGGCCCCTACTTTTTGCGTCGGGTCTATCTCGGAGACATTGTCGATGTCGAACCTCACTGAATTTGGCCAGAGTATTTTGCAGCAACAGCCCTTTAGTCGTTTCCTGGGTGCCGAACTGGAAAAACTGGAGGCGGGGAGCGCCGTCGTCACGCTGGCGGTGAAGGAGTCTTTTCTGCAACAGCACGGTTATGTGCACGGCGGCGTGGTCAGCTATCTGGCCGACAACGCGCTGACCTTTGCCGGGGGCTCGACGTTTGGCGATGCGCTGACCGTGGAGTTCAAGATCAACTATGTGAAACCGGCGAAAGCACAGAGGTTGCGTGCGGTGGCTTCGGTCAGTGCCGGTGGCCGCCGGCTGGCTACCTGCCGCTGCGACGTGATTGCGGAAAATGACGGGGAAACCCCTTATGTCTGTGCCGTTGCCCAAGGCACCATCATGGCGTTAAAAAGGGAGGATGCTTAGTTATTTCCCGGTAATTGGGGTATACAGGTTGCAGGGCTACTTTTTTGCCGGTTCGCACATGTATCAGGGGGCTGAATGTCGAGCCACAAAGTCTGATACTCAGGGATGAAGCGCGGCTGCCTGTCGGCAAATCAGGCTCGACGGGGCAGCGGTGGTGGAAGGAGGCAGTCTATGACGTTGTCGGGAGTTGTCACCTTACTGGATGGAACGCTCGGCCGCTTTGCCGGTCTGGCGCTGTTGCTGACCTGGGTGGTCGGTGGCCTGTTGTTCCTGTGGCTGAGACGGCTCCAGCGGCAGGAGCATGAAGAGCTTTCCCAGACGCTCCGCACCTTGCGCTATGAGATCGATGAGGGGCGTCAGATGTTTTCAATGTCCCAATCCGCAATGTCTGGACAGCCCTCCAGGAATGGCAGCCGGGTGAGCCGGCCCCAGTACGAGATGGAACTGGAGGCCTATCGGGATATCTGGAACGCGATCAGCGAATTACACCGTGCGCTTGGTCTGTTCCTGCGCTCCGTCGACAACCGGGAGCGCGTCGATGAGTATCGGCAGCATGCCCGTGTCGCGGCCAAGGAGGCCAGGGATGTGAGTGGCCGTCTGATACCGTTTTACCATGAGTCGATCGAACCCCTCGTTACCGCCTTGCTCGATCGCTATATTTACCTGCATCTCAGCGCCTGCTCCTACCTGGACGGTCAGTCCGGCGAGTCGCTGCCGGAGCAGCAGGGCGTCACCCTGGCAATCCTGCGCGAGCGTACCCGCGCGCTTTTCGACGAAGAGGCTCAGCACCAGTTGATGGAATTGGCGAGGGCCATCCGGCGCCGTACGGTGGAGACACGCCTGTCTGACTGAGGTTTCTCGCAGGACAAGCCGTTCCCGGGCTACGATCACTTCTTCAGCAGGACTCGCATATAGCCTCCGGCAACCAGTGCCGCGATATCCAGCAGCAGGGTCTGGACGTTGCGGCCATGGGGGTAGGCCAGATAGGCACCGCGCCACTCCGGGCTGAACTTGTCCTTGTAGCGTCGCAGGCCCTTGTAGTTGTAGAGGCGGTTGCCGTACTTGTAAGCCAGGCTGGCCAGGCGCTCGCTACGGAAGGCGTAGGGGGTGTCGCCGACACCGGCAAGGGGTGCCATGCCCAGATTGAAATAGGTATAGCCCTGGTCCCGCCCATACTCCATCAGACGAACGAACAGAAAATCCATGGTACCGCCGGGGGCGTCCGGAACGTGGCGCATCAGGTCGACGCTGAATTCATATTTCTGTCCATAGCCCGGCATCAGGTTGGCGAACGCGATGATGTCGTCCTGGCGACGGACCACTGCGATGGGCGACGCTTCCAGATAGTCGCGCGTGAAGGCGCCCAGGGAGAAGCCTTTTTCGGCCCCCTGCCGTTCCTGCAGCCAGGCATCCGATATCTGCTGCAGCTGCTGCCAGAGGGATTCGGGCAAGGGGTGTTCCAGGATATCGAAAGTCAGGCCCTCCCGTTCCGCCCGGTTCACCGCGGCACGCAGGTCGCCTTTGCGTTTGCCGCTGAGCGTGAAATCGGTCAGTGGCACCAGGGCCTCCTCTCCCAGCTTGAACAGCCGGAAGCCGCAGTCGTGGTAGTGGTGCAACCGGTCCTCGTCCACTTCGTAAAACACCGGCACCCGGTCATGGCGATCGGCAAATTCGCGAAACTCCCGGATCGCCTGATCGATCAGCGCATCCGGTCCGACCGGATCTCCCAGCGCCACGAAGACATTTCGGATAGCGCCGAACTGGATCAGGACTTTCTCCTCCGCACCGTAGAAAAGATGCTTATCGCCCATAAAGGCCAGGTGGGAAAAGTTATTGCTGCCGTTGCGCTCGAAGAAACGCCGGGTCTGTTCGAGCTCCTCGGCCTTGGGTTTGTGCAGCGGAGGGCCCGGCATGCGGAACCAGCTCCAGCCGAGAAAGCCAAGCACGGTAATCGCCATCACCAGTACGCTTTGCAGGAAGCGGGTCGGGTGCATGACGCCGTAGCCCCAGTGGGCAAGGAGGTGCATCAGGTGTGAGTCGGTGGTCAGCAGGTCGCCCACCGCCATGAAAAGCGCCAGGGCCAGGATGAAACCGATGAACCAGTTGACGTTGCGACGGCTGAACAGAGCGTAAGTTTCGCGGTAAAAGAAGCGTTGCCGGCCCCTCAGCAGCACGGCGACCATCAGCAGGAACAGGGCTTCCTCATAGTCGATGCCCTTGATCAGGCTGAAGACCGCGCCCGAGAGGAGCAGAACCTGGGTCAGCCGGTAGGCGGAACGCACCTGTCCGGCAATGCCGCGCGCCAAGCCGACCAGCAGGACACCAATGGCGACGCTGACGAAATGAGACCCTTCTATGGCTGGTACGGGCAGATAATCGTGCAGCAGGGCCGTTCGCTCGGCGATGGAGGGGGAGGCCGAGGACAGTAACAGGACCAGACCGGCGGCAAAGGTCATCCAGGCCAGCACGCGGACGCCGAAGGATGCCAGCCAGCTGACGGGCAACTGCAGGATGCCCAGCAGGGGATAGCGTTGCAGACGGCTCGCCAGCCGGTTTCGGAGTGTCGGGCTGCGGACGGTCAGCAGTTCCGCGCCCAGATAGACGGCGATCAGCCAGGGGATCAAGTAGTAGAAGAGCCGGAACAGGAGAATGCCGGCCAGGGTGTCAGCATGGTTGGCGCTGCTGGAGAGCGTTAGCAGCAGGGCGCCGTCGAACACGCCCAGGCCGCCCGGCAGGAGGCTGGCAATACCGAGGGCGGCCGAGAGCACGAAGCCCGCGACAAACAGGGGCAGAGGTATCTGAACGCCGGAGACCCGCAGGCAGAGCCACAGGGTGATAGCTGCAAACAGCCAGTCCAGTACCGAAATACCGACCAGCCCCAGCCGATAGCGCAGGCTCAGCGGTGGCAGGGCGCGCAGAAAGCGCTGGTGCAACCTGCCGGATCCGGTCAGCAGGAAGAACACCGGCAGATAGAGTGCAAACAGCGCAACAACGGCGTAGACGATACCGCTGGCGGCCGGCATCTGGTGGATCAGCGACGGGGCCAGCGGCAGTGTCAGGGCGATCAGGGTGGACAATCCCAGGGGAACCGACAGCACCATCGTGCCCGAGTAGCTGGCGGCCTTGGCCCCGCCGATGCCTTCACGGGTCAGCAGCAGGTAGCGGATGCCGGAACCGGTCAGGCCGGACATCCCCGCCAGGTTATTGAACGTATTCGCAATCCAGGAATAGCGCAGGAGGCGTTGCCAGGGGATATGGATATTCAGCCATCTTGCGACGGTCCAGTCGTACAGATACATGGCGGAAACGGCGCTTATCCCCAGCCCGCAGAGTCCGACCAATTGCGCAATATCCAGGTCGCGCAGCTGACTGCGCAATTGGTGAATATCGAGCCCGCCGATCTCGCGAGCGAGCAGCCAGCCGACAACGGCCAGCAGGACGATAGGAACCAGGCGGCGCATCCAGAGGACGGTTCTGTTGAGACCTTCAGGGGCCGTCTTGGCCTCTTCGGGCAGGGCGTTGTGATTGGAACTCATCGTGGCCTGTCGTGTCTTTCTATAATTGCGGGTACGATGGTGCCCGACGGGTCTGGTTCCCTGCCATGCCCTGCGCCCGTCCTTGTCCGGATTTACTAGCGAGAGCCTGATAGTCCTGTCTTCTTAATGTTTGGAGCATTCGCATGAGGCGTTTGTCGACGCTGTTGTTACTGTTGTTATTACCGATCACCCTGATGATCGTAAACCCTGAAAGGGCCGAAGCACGGGACGATTCCACGACACTGACGTTTGGGGCCCTTGGTACCCTGCACATCTATCGGCCTGCCGGCGATCCCCAACAGGTCGTCCTGTTCGCGTCGGGTGACGGAGGGTGGAATCTTGGGGTACTGGACATGGCCCGTGCCTTGAGGGATCAGGGCGCCATGGTTATCGGATTCAGTACGCCGCATTATCTCGGTTCCCTGAATAAAAGGCACGTCTCCTGTCACTATCCTGCCGGTGATTTGGAGGCTGTTGCCCAGTTCGTTGAGAAATCCTTCCGTCTGCCGCATTACCATGCGCCGCTGCTGGTCGGCTATTCATCCGGTGCGACCCTGGTCTACGGCGCCCTGGCGGAAGCGCCGCCGGGGACCTTTATCGGCGGCATCAGCCTGGGCTTTTCCGACGACCTGGCAGTGCGGCGCCCCCTTTGTCGCGGCGCAGGATTGCACAATGTGCGCTCGAAGGACGGCAAGGAATACCTGCTGCGGCCCGGTGCCCTGGCGGTGCCCTGGATTGCGCTGCAGGGGGATATCGATCTGGATGTCAGTCCGAAGGCGGCCAACGACTTCGTCGCCCAGGTGAAAAACGGGGAAATCGTCAATCTGCCCCATGTCGGGCACGGGTTCTCCGTCAATCGGCACTGGATGCCGCAGTATCTTGCGGCGTACCGAAAAATCGTCGAGCAACAGGCGGCGGGGACGAAACAGGTTCTGCCGGTGGCTCTGGGCGACCTGCCCGTGATCGAGGTGCCGGCGACCCATCCGAAGGGAGATACGTTCGCCGTGATCCTGTCCGGGGACGGTGGCTGGGTGAGTATCGACAAGGACATCGGCCGGCAGCTGGCTGCCAGCGGCCTGCCAGTGGTGGGTTTCAACTCCCTCCAGTATTTCTGGTCACCGCGAAAACCGGCCGGTATGGCGGATGATCTGGACAAGATCATACGGCACTATCTCAATGCCTGGCATCGATCCAGGGTCATGTTGATCGGTTATTCGCGTGGTGCGGACGTTTTGCCCTTCATGGTCAGCCGCCTGTCGCCGGCCTTGCGCAAACGGGTGACCCTGGTCGGGCTGTTGGGGCCCAGCCTGAAAACCTCGTTCGAGTTCCATGTCAGCGATTGGCTGATGGACGCGGCCCATGGCACCGATCAACCCATCGGCCCGGAAGTCCACAAACTGGATGACCTGTCGATCCTGTGTGTCTATGGTGCGGATGAAACGGATACCCTGTGTCCCAGGTTGCAGGACATGAAAAATGTCAGAATGGTGAAAACAGAGGGTGGCCATCATTTTGACGGCGATTATCGGCATCTGGCCAGTCTGATCCTGCATCAGGCGGAGGTGGCGGATAACCCGTAACCAAACGAGCGGAGATTTCCTCATGAGCGACGCTGGCAGTGACGACAGGCAGGCGCCGGGCACGGCGCCTGCGGCAAAGACCGTCAAGGCGGGCTGTGGTATTCGATATGATCCCGAAACGTTGAACGAGGAAGTCGGGTTCGATTTCAGTGACGCCGCGTCGTTGTTGGCGGCTGACACTGCGCCGACGGAAAATCAATCGATCAGCCTGGAGAAAAAAGACGCGTCACCTTGACGAAGCTTAATGGCCCTCCGGCCCATCGGGTTGCTAGGATGGGGGCGTTGCGTCGGTTTCACGGAGGAGAGGTGAAGTTATGAACGTCGAACCCCATGACCTTGAGCATGAATTTCCCGAACACAAGGACGCGATTGCCTTACGCAAGACATCGGATGCCCATTTCGCGGGCCTTTACCAGCGTTACCGGACGTTGGATCGGGAAATCTGTCGTCTCGAAAATATCGAGCTGCCGGTGTCAGACAGGATGCTGGAAGACAAGAAAAAGGAGCGTCTGTTCCTCAAGGATCAGCTCTACGGTCTGTTGAACGCGAGCTAATCCTGGTCGGGCGCGGGGTCGGCGGGTTCCATCCGGTGCGGTTCGAGTTCGATCCAGTCGACGGCATGGCCCAGCATGATCACGCGTCCCCGGTAACGTTCGTCGCCGGTCGAGGTGAACTCGAACAGGAAGGAGCGCCAGACGCGAAGGCTGCCGCGGGCATCGCGCTTGAACCAGAATCCGCGCAACACCAGACTGTCGTCGAGCATGACGACATCGACCCGGCGGCAGTAGTCCTTAACGGCGCGGAATGCCTGTTCCTTGATGCCATGGGCGCTCCACCAATAGCACCCCGCCAGCGCCATCAGAAACAGCCAGAACAGTTGTGGCAGGTTCAGCATTAGGCTCCTCATCAACGCGAGACAGTCCGGGTGGCCCTGAAACATTCCGGGAATGATCCCAGCATAGGCCATGGGGTACCCTTTTGTCCCCGTGCTAGTCGGTATCGCGTATTCATCTCTGCAATGGCGGCTGGCAGACTGACAGCTTGCGGGGATGTTCCCCGTAAACGGTATAGGATGGCCACCTGAAGAGGGAGAACACCTTGGGACTGATACTTTTTCTGATCATCGGTGCTGTTGCGGGCTGGTTGGCCGGCGTCATCATGAAGGGCGACGGCTTCGGATTTTTCGGCAATATGGGGGTCGGTATTGTCGGTGCGCTGTTGGGAGGCTTCGTCTTCCGGTTGCTGGGATTGAGCTCCCATGGCCTGGTCGGCAGCCTGGTCACGGCAACCGCCGGTGCCCTGATCTTGCTCTGGATCGTGGGAATGACGCGTCGCCGTTAACTCCGTCCCTCCTCACGCCGGGATTTCTTGTTATTCTTCTGCCTCTTTTGCTCATCAAGGAGATTGTGTGAATGGTGATCCCGGTAACTGCGTTTTTCGCCAGCATAACGGCTCTTCTCATGCTTTTCCTCGCCTATCGTGTCACCGTCTTCCGGCGCCGTTTCAAGGTCGGCCTGGGTGATCACGGCGACCGGGAGTTCAATACCGCCATCAGGGCCCATGCCAATCTGGTGGAAAATGCGCCGATAACCCTGTTGTTACTGGGAATTGCCGAGCTCAACGGCGTCAATGCCTTTTGGATCTATGTGTTGGGACTGGTGTTCGTTGCCAGTCGCCTGTTGCATGCCTGGGGCTTTATCCGCAGTCAGGGCGGGGCGCACGTGGGGCGGCTCCTGGGCATGGTTGGCACCTGGTTTGTCCTGTTGGCGCTGGTGGTGCTCAATATCTGGAACGTCGCCATGGTGTCAGGGCGGTTCTGAACCCTTCGGTGTCCCTGACCCCTGGCATATCAGGGGCCAGGGACGCGAATACGACGCAAGCGATAGCTCAGTGTTGATTTGATGGAGCGCCCCTGGGCGTCCAGTTTGAGCAGGCTGCCGTCCGGCAACTGGCTGAAGAATTGCTCGGGCCGGGGTATTCCTCCGTCCTTTGCTTTTGGCTGCAGGACGATCATGCCCAGACTGTCCTCGTTGTGGCGCGGCACCCGTCGCCAGTGGCCTTCGCCGACGAAGGTTCGCGGCGAGGTGGTGGCACTTTGGTAGGTTTGGGTCAGTCGGTAAACGCTTGGCTGTTTCCAAAGCTGCAACTGCATACGGATACCTGGGCAGTCGGCGCAGGGTAGCAGGCCCGCCCAGGTGCCATAGGGCGACTGTCCGCTGGGCACCAGGCTGGAAGAGGCCTGACATCCAGCCAATACCAATATTGCCAGCAACATCGGCCATGCTCGGTGCAGTCCGTTCACGCGGATACCTTTCCTTCTTCATGATCCGTTTTCAGGGTATCGTGCCGCATTGCCGTTGACCAGAGGCCATGCGGCCAATGGTTTGCTGTGCGGTGCGTGACAGTTTACGCACCGAAATCAACTCAGGAGATCACCATGACGACTGCCTATTGGTGTGTGCTTTTTGCCTTATTGCTGCCATACGCCTTTACATTTTCGGCGAAATTCACGGGGCGAGGGTTCGGCCTGCGGACCAATCACGATCCGCGCCGTTTTCTCGAGCAGTTACAGGGCGCCCGTAAGCGGGCCCACTATGCGCAGCTGAATTCCTTCGAAGTGACGCCAGCGTTCAGCGCCGCCGTCATCATTTCCCATCTGGCGGGAGCACCCCAGCCCAGCATCGATCATCTGGCCCTGGCCTTCGTCATTAGCCGCGTGCTCTTCGGTATCTGCTATATCGCCGATTGGGCAGCGCTGCGCTCCCTGGTCTGGTTCTTCGGTATGGCGTGTATCGCCGGACTGTTCGTCGTGGCCTCCTGAGCCGTCTGCATCGGTCGTTTTCCGGTTGCGGGTGTCACCGGATCCCATCCTCCGGCAACACCCGTTCCCAACGCACCGGGCGAGCGTTACGGGGCAGTAAGGTACTGCAGCTCGATGCGCCGGTTATAGGCATAGTCCGACAGGGATTTCAGCGGTACAGTCGAGCCCCAGCCGACACAGTCGACCTGGGCTTCCCGGGCGCCGGCGCGGTGTATCAGGCGGGCTGCGGTGGTAGCCCTCAGGCGTGCGAGGAATTCGTTATATTCCGCCTTGCCCTCAGCATCGGCGTGTCCGTGGATGCGCAGTTTCTGATCGGGATGCGCCGCGAGATAGTTACCGTGTTGCTCCAGAACGGCGGCATCCAGGTCGGTGAGGCGATGGGCGTTGCAGGCATAGTAAAAAAGTGTCTGAACCGGCGCGGTCACGGTGGCAGGGGGCCGCTGGTGCAACAGGCTGCTGTCGATGCGTGCGGCGCGGGCCAACAAATCCGGATTGTCGAGCACCAGGGTAGTCATGGCATTGTCCTCATGTGAACTGGGCGAAATCGGGTGTTGATCGGGTTGATCGCTTTCGCCTGCCGCTGCCCGGTTTCGATGGCATGGGCGTGACAGGCATTGAACGGTGTCCCTGTAACGTTTCTGTGACATTGCCTCCTCCGTGTGAATCGATGTCTGCGTACAGGGCTATTTCAGCGCGCCAATCTGGCGGCGCTATGCTAAAAATGCGGATGTATCACGATAAAAAATGACGAATCGTGGCAGACCGACTGGCTGGAGGTGTATCTGGCGGGTCGTGTCTCGTCCGACACGACGACGGCTGGCTCTGGACAATGCTGATTATTCCCGCGGAACGCGAGATCGACTGGAGGCGCCCTCCCTGGGTCACGTTGGCGCTCATCCTGGTTAATGTCCTGGTTTTTACCCTCTATCAGGGGGAGGATTCGTCCAAGCTTGGCGCGGCGGTGAAAACCTACCTGGACGATGGTCTGTTGCCGTTGGAGCAACCACTGTATACCGATTACCTGCAGCGCGATATCCGATTACAGGGTGTCGATCGTAGCCAGGACCTGGAGGCCGTGGAGAAGGCCATTCACGATCACCGCCGGATCGCTTTGGCGGTGCGCCTGCTGGAGGACCGCGGCTTTTACGACTACGTTGGCGAAAATGGTCATCTCTATTGGTCGCCCGACCGCTATCGACGTTGGCTGGAAGCGCGCACAACCATCCAGCGACAATATATGGATCGCCTCAGCTACCGGGCCTTTGGCCTGATTCCTGCCCATATCGACCTGGCGGACCTGTTCGCCTACCAGTTCCTGCATGGCGGTTGGGAACACATCATTGGCAACATGGTGTTCTTGTTTCTGCTCGGTTTTACCGTCGAACGGGCGCTGGGAGCGGGTCGTTTCCTGGTCGCCTACTTGACCTGCGGCGTCCTGTCAGGACTGGTTTTTGCATTGGTCGAATGGGGCAGCGATCAGCCACTGGTGGGCGCTTCCGGCGCTATTTCGGGGCTGATGGGCATGTACGTGGCCATTTTTGGTGCGCAGCGTATCCGCTTCTTCTATTTCCTCGGCGTCTATTTCGATTATTTCACGGCGCCGGCGCTGGTCATGCTGCCGGTCTGGATTGCGAAGGAAGTGTTCGATTACACCGTCGGCGGTACCCGGGGTATCGCCTATATGGCTCATGCCGGCGGTCTGGCGGCCGGGGCCGGGCTCGTCTGGCTGTTCGGACGTAGTTGGTTGCAGGTGCGGGACAGTTTCTTCGATCCCGGAGAGGACGAACAGGAGGCCGCTTTTCGCAAGCAGTACGCCATAGCGATGTCCGAATTGGGGCATATGGCCTTCGAGACGGCGCAGTTGCAGTTCGAGGCGCTCTGGCGGCGTCATCCGGATCGCCAGGTATTGCTCGAACACCTGTACCAGCTGACAAAGCTGCGCCCGGATCTGCCGGCCTATCGGGAGCGTGCCCGGGAATTGATGGAGCTGGCCTTGCGCCGGGGGCAGCCGGACCTGTTGCTCAGGATCTGGCAGGAATACCTGAAGCTCGGCGAGATGCATTTCCCGCTGTCGGCGGAAGACCACAATCGCGTGTTGTTCGCGTGTCTCCGCGAGGGGAACCTGCGGGATGCCGAAAAGGCATTCGAACGGCTACGGCACAGTGACAATAGGGTGCTCACCGAGGAGGGCTGCCGCCTACTCATCGGTGAGCTGGAAAAACGTCAGATGCAGACGAAGGCCCGCGACTACCGACGGCTTCTGCAACAGTGGGAGACGCCGGCCGAGTAGCCGTCGCCAGCCGATAACGTTTGCCCGTATCGGAGGCATCCATGAATTCCCTGCCGAGTCGTCTACAGGCGCTGTTGTTCGCACTCTACGCCGATCGGGCGCCGGATATCAGCGATCGTATCCTGGCCAGGATCGCCCAGTTCATGGCGAATGAAGAGGATGCCGTGCCCGCGCGCTGGAGCGAGGACGATGTCTTGCTGATCACCTACGGTGACAGCGTTCAGGAGCCCGACCGTCCGCCGTTACAGACATTACGTAACTTCCTTAACGACCATTTGTCGGAATCGGTCAGCGGCGTCCACGTCCTGCCGTTTTTTCCCTTCAGCTCCGATGACGGTTTTTCGGTGGTGGACTACAGCGCGGTCGATGGTGCTCTGGGGAGTTGGGACGATATCCGGGGGCTGGCTCGCGACTACCGCCTGATGGCGGATCTCGTGATCAATCATGTCTCCCGGGAAAGTCTTTGGTTTACCGATTACCTTACGGGGCAGGGGCCCGGGCGGGACTACTTTATCGAGATGAGTCCGTCTCTTGATCTCAGCCAGGTGGTGCGTCCGCGTAGCCATCCGCTATTGGTGCCGGTGCAGACCCGGCGCGGTGTGAAATACCTTTGGGCGACCTTCAGCGACGACCAGATCGACCTGAATTTCGCCAACCCCGACGTGCTGCTGGAATTCATCGATATCCTGTTGCTCTACCTGCAGCAGGGTGCCGACATTATCCGTCTCGATGCCATCGCCTTCCTCTGGAAGCAATTGGGAACGCCCTGTATTCACCTGCCGCAAACCCATGCCGTGGTGAAGATCCTGCGATTGGTGATGGAGGCCGTGCGGCCGGGCGCCATTTTGCTGACCGAGACCAATGTCCCTCACCGGGAAAACCTGAGCTATTTCGGCGATGGTGACGAGGCGCACATGGTCTATCAGTTCGCGTTGCCACCGCTGGTGCTCTTTGCGCTTGTCAGTGGCGACGGTAGTGCCTTGAATGCCTGGGCTTCATCGCTGGATGCGCCACCGCCGGGGTGTACGCTCCTCAACTTTATGGCGTCTCACGACGGCATCGGGGTTCGGCCGATCGAGGGGCTTGTCGCACCGGAAGCGCTGGATCGCCTGCTCGACGCCATGCATCGTTTCGGCGGTTACGTCAGCATGAAGACCAACGGCGACGGGACTGAATCGCCTTACGAGATCAATATTGCCTTCTTCGATGCCTGCAAGGGCACCCTGCAGGGCGAGGATGGCTGGCAGATCCGTCGTTTCCTCTGCGCGCAGCTGATCATGCTGGCGCTGCGTGGCATCCCTGCCGTCTATATTCATTCCCTGCTGGCCACGCCCAACGACATTGAGGGGGTTGAGCGCAGCGGCCGGACCCGTGCCATCAACCGGCGTAAGTGGCAGCTCTGTGAGCTGGGGCCGGTGCTGGAGGCACCGTTCTCGCCGCAGCGTCAGGTTTTCGATGAGCTGCGCAGGCTTCTTGCCGTCCGCCGCAAGGAACCGGCTTTTCATCCTGACGCCCCGCAGAGGATCCTCGATCTGGGGCCGGATCTTTTCGCCGTGGAGCGGGTGGCCCTGAACGGTCGGCGGCGTCTGGTTGCGGTGCATAACCTGCAAGCCAGGCCGGCATCCCTGGACTGGCCGGCACTGGGGTTGGGCGAGACCGCACGGGATTGCCTGGGTGGAAGGGTCTGGCACGGAGAAGATGGCAAAACCGAGCTGCAGCCCTACCAGTGTGTCTGGCTGACCGCGACAGCGACCTGAATAATCACTATCGAGGGTTTCGGAAATCCCCTACCGGCATCTGACAAACGTTGACGTTTGCCGGTTGGTTCACGAGGCAAATTGGCTGAAACTGCTTGGCGCGCTGGCATTTTGCCATCGACGACGCTGCGGGTCCTGATAACCCCGGTGCGTCGACACCTCGTGGGATGGAAATAGATGCTTTCCGGTTTGTCGGGCTTCAACCGCTTTTGCAGAATGCTGCTGCTGGTGCTTTTGGGCACGCTGCCTGCGGTTGCACAGTCGAAGACGCTCGTCATCGGTGCCGATCTCTGGTGCCCCTATAACTGTACGCCCGGTTCGTCGCATCCGGGTTATGTGGTCGAGGTGGCGAGGGCTGTCTTTGAACCGTTGGGGATTAAGGTCGTTTACCGGAATATTCCCTGGCAGCGTGCCAAACGCATGCTGGAGAAGGGCACCCTTCAGGGACTGATTGCGGCGACACCGGCCAACATCGCCGATCTTAAGGTGGCTCCCGTCTTTCCCCGGGAATCCGTGGGGCGCATGCACAACAGTTTTTACACCCTGGCGTCCAGTCATTGGCAGTTTGCCAAGGCGCCATCGTTGGACGATATCCGTCTGGGGGTGGTAGACGGCTACGATTACGGTCCGCACGTCCAGCCCTATATCACGCGCTGGAAGGGCTCGGAACGCGTGCTTGCGATTACCGGCACGCACGCCGTCGCCCGCCTGCAAACGCTGATGCGAATGGGGCGGGTCGATGTGATATTGGAAGACGATGACGTCTTCCGTTATACGGCAGGACAGCTAGGGTTTGAGGATTACCGCAAGGCGGGTGCCGTGACGGCACCACAGGCGATGGACAACCTCTTCATCGCCTTTTCTCCTGTCGACCCGAAAGCGGCCGACTACGCAAAAATGCTCAGTCAGGGCGTACAGCGCCTGCGGCGTTCCGGTGAGCTGGCGCGCATTCTCAAGCGTTACGGCCTCACCGACTGGAAGTAACCCGTAAGCCTCAGGCGGCGCTGCTGCCTTTGCGTTTCTCCAGGGCCAGCTTGCGGACGCGCTCGAAGTCGGCGTCGCTGTAGACACCGTTGACGCCGGAGATCGATGCCAGCTTCATGCCGTGCTTGAGGCCGAGCTTGTAGATCTCCCGGACCTTTTCCCATTCGATGTTGCGCCCCAGGGTGAAGTTCTCGAAACGCCCTTCCATGGCCAGGACAATAGTCTCCGCCAGGCACGCATAGGCAATGCCCGGTGGCAGGCCGATGTCGCGCATCTTCACCTCGCCGGGCAGCTGGATCTCGCCCGATTCGATCACCAGAACGTCCGGTCTTTTCGCCACGTCCTCGGCGGAGATATCCAAGGGGCGGGCAATGTCGGTAATCACGCAGCCGGGTTTGACCTGCATGATATCCAGGATGCGTTTGCCTGCGCCGGAGGTGGCCGTAACCACCAGATCCATCTGCGGCAGATCCCGGTCCGGATGCGCAGCGATACGCACCTGGGCGGTCGGCGTCTCCAGCAGGATGCTTTCCTTGAGCGCCAGTAATTTTGCAGCTTCCGGCGAGACCAGAACGATTTCATCGACGGCTTTGGCCAGGAGCCGGGCGCAGACGGAACCGATGGAACCGGTGGCGCCGACCACCATGGCCTGACCCGCCATTTTCCCGCTGGGGCCCACGTCGACCAATCCGAGCCGCTTCAGTGCCTCATGGGCGGCCCACAGGGCTGCGGAGGCACTGTAGCTGTTCCCTGTCGTGATCGGTATGGGGGAGCGGCGGGCCACCGTGATACCGGCATCGCCAACAACCTTGGTAAAGGCACCCAGTCCCATGATTTGGGCGCCCAGCCGTTTTGCCATTTCTGCCGCAGCGACCAGTCGCTTGTAGGTGAACTCGGGACCGTGGGCGAGGATTTCCCGCGGTGTGCCGCCCACGGTGATCAGCCAGCCTTCGACCTCGGCGCCTGTGGGCGAACGGATACCGGATACCCGGGAGTAAAGGAACGGTGGCGTGTAGGCGACAACCTTCTCCACCACGTCCATGACTTTCGGGGGCGCGTAACGGGCCAGCAGGTCCAGGGGCGGCGCCTTGGTGATGTAGTGCTGGGACAGGGGATGTATGACGAACGCGAAACGGTTCACCCGGTGGTAGCCGCTGGGGAAGAGAATGCGGGGTTCGGCATCCTGTGCGGTGATGATATCCAGGTAGTCATCGTCCGTCAGCTTGTCGTGGGCCTTGCCCACGGCCGCCATGATCATCGCCTCAATGACGTTGACACCGACGGCCCGCTCGAACAGTTGCGGGGTGGTATCGATCACCATGTTGACGCCCTTGTCGCGCAATTGCTCCAGGCGCTCCGGCGAAATCGTGGACGTGATCAGTATCTTGCCTGCCAATTCTTCGAGGCTGAACGGTGCCAGTTCCTCATAGCTGGCGACGACCACATTGGCGTCGCGTACCGCCTGTTGCAGCCAGTGATGGCGCCAGGTTTCGTTCAGCGGCAGCTTCCGGCTCAGCGCCAGCGTCGAGCCCAGTAGCGAGAGACCGCCACCGGCGGACAGGGGCGTGCCGGCAGCCGTATACCACTCCAGCGCGTTGATTGAGGTCAGCATATTCGGCAGACCGGTCTGGCGTAGCGCATCGGCAAAAAGCAGGTTATCGCTGAATTCTGCCATCACCCGGGCCAGCCGGTAGTGGGTCTGGCCGCTAAAAAACAGGATGCGGGCATTGTCGAAGCAGCCTTTCATCTGGTTTTGCGCATGACGCACCGCCCACTCCTGGAGAATGCCGCGCAGGGTCTTCCCGGTGGTGACGGGAATTCGCGTGACCGACTTTTCCAGGCGCCAGGTGTCCGGCTGAACCACCGACCGCTGGCCGATCTGGTAGTGCTCAGGCATCTGGGCGAGGCCGATGGCGTCGGCCATGGGTTCCCACTCCTGGATCAACGCTTCGGCGCGCTTCAGGTCGCCATTGCAGCCCATGCGTACGATCCGGAAATCCTCATCCAGAAAGCGGGTATTGAAATCGTAATCCTGGTCAGCGTCGCCCAGGCTGATACTGATCACCGTCTTCATAGCGCTTCCCATTCCTGGGTATTATTGGATGGCGACACGGATGACAGGCGGCAGCCGCAGAGGGTACATTGCGGACCCCATGACGCCTGGGGTGTCGGTATCGGACTATTTAGACACGGTTGGGTGCCAGGCAGCATTTATCCAGATCAAGTTTCGCGTCGAAATCTACGGCGTGGGCAGTTGGTGAAAAGGTGCGATGACCGCGGACTGGTCGCTTTATCTCGTCAGGTTGGCCAACGGCCGGCTCTATACCGGTATCAGTCTCGACGTCGACAGGCGTTTCGAGGAACACTGCGCGGGCGCGCCAAAAGGTGCCAAGGCCTTGCGTGGTCAGGGGCCTTTGACGCTGGTCTTTCGGGAGGCGGTAGGTGACCGGAGTCGGGCGTTACGTCTGGAACTGCGGGTCAAGGCGCTGTCCCGGGCCGAGAAGGAACGCCTGATCCGGGGCGAGCGATGCCTGTCCGACCTGCTTCCCGGGAGCGCTGGAGGGCCCTCCCGGGAGGACTGAGCGAAACTCAGGAAATCAGCGCGGTCAGTGCATGCAGCGCGCCGGCAATCAGGGCGAGGCCCAGAACGCCCGCCACATAGAGTCCGGCGAACCAGCGCCAGGGGTGCCGCATGTTGTCGGTTTGCCCGTTCGGCCTGGATAGGTTCATCAGTAACCCTCCTCCATATCTTCCACTTTGCCCCTGAAGACCCGATAACCCCAGACGGTGTAGCTGAGGATGACCGGCACGAGAATGACGACGCCGACCAGGACGAAGATCAGGCTGCTGTCCGGCGAGTGGGCGTCCCAAAGTGTGAGCTGGTGCGGAACCACATAGGGGAACAGGCCCACAACAAGACCGGCAAAGCCGGTGATAAAGATCAGGACAGTTTGGGTGAAGGGGCGGTGTTCGTGCTGGATGTCGCCGAGATCGCGATAGAGCTTGATGCCCAGGAACAACGCCAGCAGCGGCAGTGGCCAGAGCCAGACGAAGTTGTAGCCGCCGAACCAGCGCTCGCGCACCAGGGGCTGATCGATCACCGACCAGAGGCTGACGATGGCCATGGCGCCCAGTACCAGCCAGACCAATCTTCGTCCCAGTTGTGCGGCGCGGGCGGTCATGGCTTCCCGTGTCTTGATCACCAGGAAGGTACAGGCCAGCAGGGCATAGCCCGCCATCAGCGCGAAAGCGGTGAAGATGGCGAACGGGCTGAGCCAGACGATACTGGCGCTATCAGGGGTGACATGATTGAGTCCCTGGATCACCGTACCCAGCATCAGGCCCTGGCAGATCGTCGCGACCGTTGACCCAGCAGAGAAGGCCAGGTCCCACCAGGCGAGGGAGCGATGGGACTTGAAGCGGTACTCGAAGGCGACGCCACGGAAGACCAGCGCCAGCAACATGATGACGATGGGCACGTAGAGTGTCGACAGCAACTGGGCATAGGCGGCCGGGAAGGCGGCGAAGAGGATCACTCCGCCGAAAACCAGCCAGGTTTCGTTACCGTCCCAGACCGGCGCGACGGCCCGCATCATGTGGTCGCGTTCCTGCTGGCTGCGGAACCAGGGGTAGAGAATGCCCAGGCCGAGGTCGAAGCCATCCAGGATCACATACATGCAGATGGCGAAGCCGAGGATCAGGTAGAAGATAAAAGGCAATGTGCTCATATCAGGCTTCCTTCCCGTTGAGTCCGCTCTGCCAGGACGCTGCTGGAGAGGTGTTCTGAGGGTTGCTGGCGACTTGTGCCTGCAGGGTCTCCAGCGACGGTGGCCCCTTGCGGATCAGCTTGCGGTAGAAGTGGACGAACACATAGCCGAGCAGGCTGTAGACGATGACGAACAGGATCAGCGAGAAGGCGACCCGCTGCGCCGGTAAGGGTGAAATGACATCTTTCGTCCGCAGCAGGCCTTCCACCAGCCAGGGCTGGCGGCCGGTTTCCACCACGTACCAGCCCGCCAGCGTGGCGACCAGTCCGCTGGGGGTCATCAGGCAGAGTAGCTTGAGGAAACGCGGATTTTCGGCGAATCGACCTTTGCGCCGCAGCCACAGCCCCCAAAAGGCGGTGGCGACCATCAGGAAGCCGATCGCGACCATGATCCGGAAGCTGTAGAACACCAGCGGCACGTACGGACGGTCTTCCGGCTTCACTGATTTCAGCCCCTGCACGGCGCCATCCCAACTGTGGGTCAGGATCAGGCTGCCCAGGTGGGGAATGGCCAGCGACCAGCGATCCTTCTCCTGCTGCATGTCCGGCCAGGCGAAGAGACGCAGTGCTGCCGGTTGCTCGACCTTGTCCCAGATCCCTTCCATGGCGGCCAGCTTGATCGGCTGGTGTTCTTTCACTTCCAGGCCGTGGAAATCGCCGACCACCACCTGCAGCGGTGTCAGGATCAGCATGACCCATAGCGCCATCGACAGGCCTTTGCGGGCGAACGCGATGTCCCGTTTTTTCAGCAGGTACCAGGCGGAAACGCCGGCAATCAGGAAGCTTGAGGTAATCAACGCTGCCAGGACCATGTGTACGAAGCGGTAGGGGAAGGAGGGGTTGAAGATGATCTGCCACCAGTCCGTGGGCACAAAGCGACCGTCCTGGATGGCATAGCCCGCAGGCGTCTGCATCCAGGAGTTGGCGGAGAGTATCCAGAACGCCGACAGCAGGGTGCCGATGGCCACCACCACCGTCGCCATGAAATGCATCTTTGGGCTGACGCGGTTCCAGCCGAACAGCATGACGCCGAGAAAGCCTGCTTCCAGGAAGAAGGCGGTCATCACTTCATAGGTCAGCAGTGGGCCGAGGATGGCTCCGACCTTCTCCGAAAAGGGCGCGAAGTTGGTGCCGAACTCGTAGGACAGCACGATGCCGCTGACCACGCCCATGCCGAAGGTGATGGCAAAAGGTTTGATCCAGAATTTTGCCAGCTGGAGATAACGCAGATTGCGGGTCTTCAGCCAGAGGCCTTCACAGGTGGCGATGAACAGGGCCAGGCCGATGGTCATCGCGGGAAACAGGATGTGAAAGCTGATCGTGAACGCGAACTGGAGCCGGGAGAGTGTTGCGGCATCAGGCATTGTCGCGTCTCCGTCTCAGCCAGGCGATACCGGCAGGCAACATCGCCAGGACCAAAACCGTCAACAGGGAAAGGCCGTCGCCCAGGAAAATGGAAGTTGTCATGGGGCTTTGCTCCTCGTCGTTCTTAAAGGGGTGGCGGAAGCCTGCGGCTATCCACCGGTGCCAATGCTTGAGAGGAGTGATTGCATGGCCCATGCCAAAACAATGGCTTAAAATAAAATATTGATTTAAATCAAAAAAAGTTTGATAGTGGGCAGGCGGTGTAAACGCCGTTAACAGTTGCGTTCGTTAAAGGTGTCAACGATGTTGTCATCCACGTTGTCTTCGTCTGTATTGCCTGAGTCCGTCCTACCGACTGCCGTAACCGCGTTTTCTGCGGCGATGTTGATCACCGCCGTCAGTGCCCTGGCAGTATCCGGTTGGCTATGGTGGCGCGCGCGCGGCCAGGTCGATTTGCGGGCGCTGGCAGGCTTTGGCGCCATGATGGCAGCTTGGTGCAGTGGGCATTGGCTGATCCAGCAAGGCGTTGTTGGCCTCGGCGTGACGCTGGTGTTGGCCAACCCCCTGATGCCGACCTTCTTTCTGCATTTCGCTGTCGCTTTCGTCGACCCGGAGCTAGGGTCCGAGTCCGGGCCGGGCAGACTGAGGCGCTTCATTCCCGTGCTGTACGCGCTGTCGCTGGCAGTGATGGTCGTCAGCCTCATGGCTGGTGGCGCAACGGCGGCGCCGTGGCTGGATTTCCCCGCCTTTTTTGTCCTGCGGCCGGCGGGCTGGTTCAACATGGCGTACACGGTGCTGGTCGGTATCCTGGCCCATGGCGTGCTGATCTGGGGCTTCCTGCATTATCGCGGCAACCGGCGCCGTTCGATTGTCGCCATGTTCCTGACCGGCGCGCTTGGCCTGCTGCTGGCAACCAGTTTCATTCTCCCCTCGCTGCGCATCGATGCCTTTCCCTACCCCATGCTGCTGCTGCCCAGCTATGTCGTGCTGCTGGTGTATGGCGTGGTCCGCTACCAGATGCTGGAGGTCAACGTCTGGGCCAACCGGGCGTTGCTCTGGCTGGTGATGATGCTGGTGCTTCTGGGCGTCATGGGGCTGATGAGTTCGATTGCCGGTCGGCTGGGTCTGGATGCCCTGTCTGAAGTGCCGGGGTGGCAGTTGTGGCTGTATTCGGTACTGGCGCTGGCAGTAACGATGCTGGTGTACCGGCCTCTGGGAAACTTTGCCCGGAGCCTGGTCTATCCCGGCAGCCGCCTTGACGAGACCCAGTTGGAACATTGGCTGAGCGAGTTGCGCCTGGCCACCAACTGGCGTGACCTGGCGGCCATCGCCACGGCGGTGCTGACCCGTCAGGTGGGTCTGTCCGTCAGGGTGTTGCTGGGGCCGGAAGGACGAGAAGGTCTCGACATTGGCCGCGAGCCGACGCTGCTGTGCGTCCGTGAAGGCGGCGAATGGACCTTCGAATTGTCGGGTTGGCAGGATTTTTCGCCAGGACAACGACTTACCGCTGAAGTGTTTGCGTCGTTGCTGGTCTCTATCTGTGCGGCGCTCGAACGCTCCCTGCGCCTGGCGCAGGCCGAGCGTCACCGGCTTGCCCAGCAGCATCTGGTTGAATTGGGCGAGCTGTCGGCGGCCATGGCCCATGAGCTGCGCAACCCCTTGAATATCATTGCCATGGCGTCAGCCCAATGCGATCCCCAGGGGCGGGCGCACATCAAGACCCAGATCGACCGCGCCGACCGCCTGATCCAGGACATGCTGGTGTATTCCGGGCGCCTGGACCTGCATTACCAGCCGGTACGCCTGCGTCCCATGCTTGAGGCGTTACTCTCGGGCCCGGAATGGCGACCCGTCCGTGTGGAACTGGTGATTGAGCCATCACTGACCCTGCGCGCCGATCCGCACCGGCTGCAGCAGGTCCTGATCAATCTGCTCGATAACGCGCGCGCTTTTGCCGGTAGCGATATCTCAGGCCCGGAGGGCGAGCCGCGCATCCGTGTCGAGGCGGATGAAGGGAATGGATCGGTCAAGCTGCGCTTCCATAACAACGGGCCTCCTATTGCCGAGGCCATCCGCTCCACTCTTTTTCGGCCTTTTATCAGTAAGCGGCAGGGGGGCAGCGGGCTGGGGCTGGCCATTGTCCGGCGCATCATGGAAGCCCACCAGGGTAACGTCTGCCATCGCGACGATCTGGGCTGGCCCTGCAGCTTCGAGCTGAGCTTTCCGATAGGTGAAAACCCATGAGTACACCGGCAAGGATCCTGCTGGTCGATGACGAACCGGCCTTTTGCGAACTCTGTGCGGGCTGGCTGTCACAGGCGGGCTATCAGGTTGCGACCGCTGGCGATCTTGAGGAGGCAGGGCGTCTTGTATCGCAGGTCGATCCTGATCTGGTATTGCTGGACCTGTCGCTGCCGCCGTCATTCGATCCGCAGCACACCTTGTCCAGTCTCGCCCGCTTCGGGGATCGTCCGGTGATCATCCTGACCGGTCACGCCCAGAGAGAGCTGGCACTGGAGGCCATCGACCGGGGCGCCTGGGACTTTCTCGCCAAGCCGGTCGATCCGGACATGCTGGCCGTGGTGGTGCGTCGTGCGGTGGGCAAGCACCAACTGACTCGGGAGCTGGACCGGCTCAAAGCAGCGGTGTCCAAGCCCGATGTCCTTAGCGGCCTGATCGGCGCCAGCGAAAACATTGCCGGTATTCGCTCGTTGATTGCCCGGATTGCGCCGACAGATGTCCCGGTGCTGGTGACGGGGCCATCAGGCACCGGCAAGGAAGTGATTTCCCGCGCCATACATGATCTCAGCAAGCGGCGGGAAGGACCATTTATCTCCGTACATTGCGGCGCTATTCCGCCGGACTTGCTGGAGAGCGAACTTTTCGGGTACAAACGAGGCGCGTTCACCGGTGCCGAACGTGACCGTATCGGTATGTTGGCCCTGGCGGATGGCGGCACGCTGTTCCTGGATGAGATCGGCGAAATGCCCGCCGGTATGCAGGTGAAGCTGTTACGTGTGTTGCAGGAGGGGACCTTCTATCCCGTTGGCGGGCGCGCGCAGGTACAGATTGATGTCCGCCTGATCTCCGCCACTAACGCCGATCTGCCGGAGCGTGTTGCCGGGGGGCAGTTCCGTGAGGACCTGTTCTACCGAATCAAGGGCGTAATGCTGCAGACCCGGGCCCTCGATGAGCGGCGGGAGGATATTCCGCTGCTGTGTGAACATTTCCTGGAGCGTTGGCGTATACAGCAGGGGCGGCGTCCGCAACTGGCGCCAACGGCGCGCGATTGGTTCCTGCGTCGGCGCTGGCCGGGAAACGTCAGGGAACTGAAGAATACGCTGGAGAGCGTGGCGGCAATCTGTCAGGGTGAGCAGATCACGCTGGACGATATTCACCTGTTGAATCCGGACAGTGTATCACCGGTGGCGGTTGGGGCTGAGGTATCAGCGCCAGGAGTTTCACTGGACGAACAGGTGCGGGCATTGGAAATCCGGTTGATCGGAGATGCATTGTCCCGGGCCGGAGGAAACCGTAGCCATGCGGCGCGGGCACTGGGCCTGTCGCGACAAGGATTGTTGAAGAAAATGGAACGGTATGGATTGAGTTGAGTCGGGACCGGAGCTAGAACGGTTATCGGGACTCAAAGGCACATCGAAACGAGGAGACTGGACATGAAATCACGTGCTGCCGTGGCCTGGGAAGCGGGCAAACCGCTGGTCCTGGAAGAGATCGATGTTGAAGGCCCGAAACAGGGCGAAGTATTGCTGCGCATGGTGGCGACGGGTGTCTGTCATACCGATGCCTATACCCTGTCCGGTGCCGATCCCGAAGGACTGTTCCCGGTGGTGCTTGGGCATGAAGGCGGGGCTGTCGTGGAAGCCGTCGGTCCGGGTGTGACCAGCGTCAGCGTTGGCGATCACGTGATTCCGCTTTACACGCCGGAGTGTGGCGAGTGCAAATTCTGCCGTTCGGGTAAAACCAACCTGTGTCAGGCTATTCGCACCACCCAGGGCAAGGGGTTGATGCCGGACGGCACCTCGCGCTTTTCACTGAACGGCAAGCCCATCCATCACTACATGGGCACCTCGACGTTCTCCGAATATACGGTGCTGCCGGAAATCGCGGTTGCCAAGATCAACAAGGCGGCGCCGCTGGATAAGGTCTGCCTGCTGGGATGTGGCATCACCACGGGCATCGGCGCCGTGCTGAATACCGCCAAGGTGGAGCCGGGTTCGACGGTGGCCGTGTTCGGCCTGGGCGGCATCGGCCTGAGCGTGGTGCAGGGCGCCGTGATGGCTAAGGCGGAGCGCATCATGGTCATCGACATCAACGAGGACAAGTTCGAGATGGCGCGGATGCTGGGGGCCACGGACTTCGTCAATCCCAAGAACTATGACAAGCCGATTCAGGAAGTGATCGTCGACCTGACCGACGGCGGCGTCGATTACTCTTTCGAATGTATCGGCAATGTGGATGTCATGCGTTCGGCACTGGAATGCTGTCATAAAGGCTGGGGTGAGTCGGTCATTATCGGTGTCGCCGGCGCCGGCGAGGAAATCCGTACGCGTCCTTTCCAGTTGGTCACCGGCCGGGTCTGGCGCGGTAGCGCCTTTGGTGGCGTCAAGGGCCGTTCCCAGTTGCCGGGCTACGTCGACCGCTACATGAAGGGCGAGATCAAGATCGATGAGATGGTTACCCACACCATGCCGCTGGAGGATATCAACCGGGCTTTTGATCTTATGCATGAAGGTAAGAGTATTCGTTCTGTAGTCGTGTTCTAAATCTGTACTGGTCTTCTAAATCTGCAGTGGTCTTCTAAATCTGTAGTGGTGTTCTAAAAAAGACTGTTCTAAAACGACTGTATAGGGGGCTGGCGGACCGGAAACCGTGTCCCACAGGTGCGCTTGAGGCCGTCCATGGCCTGGAGCGCGGCTCTGCCGGCGCCTTGATCCTCGGATATGATGTCGAAACGACTTTGAGGTCTTTATGGAATTGGTAGCGCAGAACCGGTCCTTTGGCGGCTGGGTACGGCGTTTTCGGCACCGGTCGAACGTGTTGGACTGCGATATGGTCTTCGGTATCTTCCTGCCGCCCCAGGCGGAGAAGCGCAAGGTGCCGGTCCTGTATTGGTTGTCAGGCCTGACCTGTACCGATGAGAACTTCATGCAGAAGGCGGGCGCGCAGCGACTGGCGGCTGAACTCGGTATGGCCATCGTCTGCCCGGATACCAGTCCGCGTGGCACCGACCTGCCCGGCGAGCACGACAGTTACGATTTTGGCTCAGGTGCGGGGTTTTACCTGAATGCGACGCAGGCCCCCTGGTCCCAGCATTACCGCATGTATGACTATGTCACCGACGAGCTGCCGCGACTGGTGCAGGCGGAATTCCCGGTTACCCGCAAGGCGGCGATCAGCGGGCACTCGATGGGAGGGCATGGTGCCCTGATCTGCGCCCTGAAAAACCCGGGACGCTACCTGTCCGTATCGGCGCTGGCGCCGATCTGCCACCCCAGCGACTGCCCCTGGGGGCGCAAGGCGTTTTCCGCCTATCTGGGTGAAGACAGAAAAGCCTGGGCGCAGTACGACGCAGCCATGCTGGTCGGTAGTGCCGAGGAGCGGCTGCCGTTACTGGTGGATCAAGGCAGGGAAGATGCCTTCCTCGACGAGCAGCTCAATCCGGATGCCTTGAAGCTGGCCTGCGATCAGGCCGGGCACCCGCTGACCCTGCGGATGCACGAGGGCTATGATCACAGTTATTTCTTCGTGGCCACCTTCATCGAGGACCACCTGCGCCATCACGCGCAGGCGTTGGGATTGATCTGACGTCGGGCGCTTGGTCGGCTGAGGGTCCGTTATCCGCCTCAACAGCCTCGTAGAGCAGTTCCAGCATATCCGGAATGGCGCTGGTAATGCGGCGCCACGACGGAATAAAGGGTTGCTCCATGGGATTCTCCAGGAACTGCTGGCCGGCATCGAGAATGTTGCGGGCGAACAGTTCCACGGCTTTTTCCTCTTCATGACGGTCGACATTGAGGCCGTTCATGAGCGCGTCGTCGTAATAGGTCTCGATGAAATCCAGGGCGATCCGGTAGTAAGTGGCCTTGAGGGTCCGGAAGGTCTCCTGGTTGAACTCGATGCCGGTCGTGGCGAGTTTGCGGAACAGGGCCTTGGCGATGTCCCGGCTCATCTTCGACAGCCCGGCTTGCGGATCTTCTTCGGACAGCGGCTGATGCTTGTGGTCGTAGGCATCGGCAATATCCACCTGGCACAGGCGCCGCGTGGAGTAACTGCGTTTGACCTCCGACAGCACCCCGATCTCCAGGCCCCAGTCGCTGGGAATCCGCAGGTCGTGGAAAACATCCACCCGCATGGAAAACTCGCCGGCCAATGGATAGCGGAAACTGTCGAGGTATTCGAGATATTCGTGGGTGCCGAAGATCTTTTTCAGCGCACGTAGCAAAGGCGTTACCAGCAAGCGGCTGACCCGGCCGTTGAGGCGATGGTCGGCCACGCGTGCGTAGTAGCCTTTGCAGAAGGCATAGCTGAAATCGGGGTTGGCAATGGGATAGGCCAGTCTGGCCAGCATGTCCCTGGAGTAGGTGATGATGTCGGCGTCGTGCAGAACCACGACCTCCGAACGTGCCGAGGCCAGGATATAGCCGTAACAGAACCAGACGTTACGGCCCTTGCCCGGTTCGGCGGGCGACAATCCCAGTTGTTGCAGGCGGCTGTCGAGTTCGCGCAGGCGTGGGCCATCCTGCCAGAGGATGCGAAAACGCTGGGGGAGTTTCGCAAAATAACGCTGTGCGGCGGCGAACTGTTCGGCGTCAGCGCGGTCCAGGCCGATGACGATTTCCTTGATATAGGGGACTTGGGACAATTCATCGACGATGCGTTGCAGGGCCGGACGTTCCAGCTCCGAATAGAGACAGGGGATCAGAACCGAGATCGGGCGCCGCTTCGAGAATTTCAGCAGGTCCTTCTCCAGTTCCTCGGTGTTCCGCTGTCGCAGATTATGGAAATTGGTGACGATACCGTTCTGATAGAAGTCGCCCATGATGGTTCTCCTCGCAAGGCTCAGCTCCAGCCGAGCTTGTCCAGCAGGTGGTCGATCGCCCATTGCCAGCCAGCCGGTCCCGATGAACGGGTCACCAGCAGTTGGGGATTTTCCGGCAGCGCCATGTCGGCGCTGTGGGCCGGAGCGACCAGAACGGGGTGATCGACCGCATTTAGCATCGGGATATCGTTGGGGCTGTCGCCCAAGGCAATCGAGACTACGGCCTCGCCCGATAACTGTTCCCGGTGCCGAGCGATCAAATGGCGAACGGCGTCGCCTTTGTCGGTCAGGCCGGATAGGGTCCAGAAACGTCCGCCGCGCTGCAGGCGTAAGCCGCGGCGGTTGAGGAAATCGACGAAGGCTGGCCAGTCTTTGTCGCTGCCCTCCCAGCAGAGGGGTTCGCTGGCCTGCCGTTGCCGGGCCAGGGCAGCGGCTTCCCGGTCCAGCCCGGTCAGCGACGCTATGGTTTCCGGCGTCATGTCACCGAAACCCTTGGCGGGGAAGCCTGCCGCCTGTGCGGCGGCGAGATGACTACGCAACGTAAGGTAGGGGGTGCCGACGACCTGGGTTTTCCAGCCGGAGCCGTCTTCCCGTGGCAGTCCGATAACGTTGCCGTTTTCGCCAATCAGGGGCCCCCGCAGGCCGATGCGGCGGGCGAGGACAGCGATTTCCGCAATGGTTTTGCTGGACACCGGAATCACCGGTACCTCAAGGCTGCGCAAGGTTTCCAGTGCACGGCCGGCCGGTTCCCAGGAATAGGTCTCGTGATCGAGCAGGGTGCCGTCCAAGTCGGTGAAAACCATTAATGGCATCATAGTGCTGGGCCTTTTCCGCGGGCGCTGATGTCAGGGCAGGAATCTGAAACATCAAGCGCCAAAAACGTGATACCCAAAACCATTGCGAGATCGGTGCCAGTTTTCAACCGATTGAAATCTGGGGGGAAAGGCTATTTTGGTGCGATTTCGTGCGCCATTGTGGTGCGTCAGTCCCCGGAGTGGGGCGCATTACTTGCTGCGGGTGGGTGGTTCGAGGCGTTCATGGTGGGCAACCTGCGCCAGGTAGTGCCCAATCTGGGCCTGCAGCGGATGTTGGCGACAGCGTTTCTCGATAAAGCGCAGGAACGCCTCCGCCTTGTCCCACTGGTGTAAGCCATTGGCGAGGGTGCGCGCGACCAGCAGATAGGCACTCGCGGTGTCCTGATAGTCCGGGAAACGCTTGTGGAAATCGCGCAACAGGCGTAACACCCAGCGATATTCGCCAGCATGGTAGAGCAACTGGGCGCACTGGAATGCCACGACCGGGTCGTTCAGCCGGAGATCCGGCTCCGTCTGGACCAGGCGGTTGAGGTAGTCGGCCAGTTTCCCGCCATCGTGCCCCTTGATCAGCCAGGGAAGAAGCCTCTGTTGCTGGCGGTACAGCTCGGCATGGTCATTACGCGCTTTCAGCAGCAGGTAGAGACGTTCGATCTGGGCGCCATCTCTCGGCTGCTGTTTGAGGTTTTCCAGCAGGAGACGCTGGACACGATCGTAATCGCCATCCTTGAGCGCCATGTCGATATCGGCTTCCCTGCGCTGGGCAGACGGGCGGTCCGCCGGGCCGGGCGTTGGGTTCTCTTCCGCGTCGGCGACGTAACCGAGCGCCTCCTGGTACTGATAGAGCACATAACCCAGCATATTGAAGAAGATGACCGTGAAGTAGCTGTTGAGAAAGCCCGCAACCGGATGCCCGACATAGTCGGGGAAGTGCCGGAGGGCGAAGTCCTGGGCGGCGCCGGCAGCCAGCGACAGCAGGACCAGATGCCCGTAAAGGACGAAGTAGGGCCAACCGATGCGAGTGATAAGGGTCATCAGAACCAGAGGATTGATGGCCGCCGGTAGGCGTTGCTCCATTGCCAGGACCATGATGGCTGCCGGCAGCGCGAGCACGCAGAAAGCCAGCACCAGAAAGGCCAGCACCTTGCCGCCGACATAGCCTGCGGCGAAGGTGGATAGACCGATGATCGCAAAGAGCAACAGTTGCAGGATGACGATGACGAAACCTCCGCGAAACGCCATTGCCAGCGGCGGCGCTGTGAAAGTCCCTTCGGCGGTTCTCGCCAACACGGCAAAATTGTATTTGAGCAGGGCTGCGGTCAACGCGAGCGTTACCAGTCCGCCGACCAGGTTACGCTGCACCAACAGGGGGACCAGGGTGCAAAGTACGATCACCAGCAGTGGGTCGGTCGACAACGGATAACGGAAAAAGGCAGGAATGCGGGCCCAGAACGGCGGGGCTTCGGCGGCATCGCCCAGGTAGCGCAGATTTTTCCCGCAGCGCGGGCAGGCGCCCCGGTGACGACGGCTGTCGGCGTCCGGTATACAGTTGGGGCAGTAGAACATCTGGCAGTCCGGGCAAAGCCAGCGTGCCGTTTCGACGGGATGATAATGACAGTAACGGTTGTTCACGCCTGCAAGAGCTACCATGCTGAAAGGGTTGTCCAGTGGCCGTCTTTCGGGAACAGGGACGACTTTGCCGTAACGTTAGCATGCCCGCGGTGTGGCGTCCCGATCCCTTCTGCGACAATGCCGGCTGAGCCGGATCGCCGCGGTCAACGTATTGCAAAGGGTTGTGGTTGAAAATGAACGCCTCTATCCCCATTCGTTAAAGTATATGGTTGATTCTGATCTCGCGATTCCCCTTGCTGAAGCTGCTGGACGCACTGTCCCGGCAAAGGATGCTGTCGTGCCTCGGCATGTGGAAATCGTGGAAGGGTGGCGACCCGCCTCAAGCCTCCGCAATCCTCACGTCCAGTCCATGCTGGCCTCGATTCCGCTGCGCCGCCCGGCGGTAAAGCGTCAATCACAGGCGCTACGGGTACGCTCGGAAGAGCGCATACTGTTGTGCCGGGATGGTATCCGCCTGCACGGTATGCTGTCGCGGCACGGCGACCGTCCACACCCGCTGGTGTTGATGATTCACGGCTGGGAGGGAAGCGCAGAGTCTCTTTATCTGTTGTCGGCGGCATCCGCCCTCTTTACCGCCGGGTTCGACGTTTTCAGGCTGCACTTGCGCGACCACGGGCCGAGTTATCCGCTGAATCGGCAATTGTTCAATGCGGGGCGCCTTGGCGAAGTGCTCGATGCGGTGTGTCAGGTGCAGGCGGAGGAAAAACCGCCGGCCTTCTTCCTGGCGGGTTTTTCGATGGGCGGCAACTTCACCCTGCGGGTCGCCGCGGCGGCAGAGAGCGCCGGTTTGCCATTGGATGGCGCCATTGCGGTGTCTCCGGTGCTGGAACCACGCAGCTCGCTTGAGGCGCTGGATCAGGGGCCCTGGTTGTATCGCCGTTATTTCCTGCATAACTGGCGAGAGGCGCTGCGGCGGAAATCGCGCTGTTTCCCGGACCTGATCGACTGGTCCAGGGTCGAAAAACTGGAGACTATCACGGCACTGACGGAGTATTGTGTCGAATACCATTCCGAATTTCCCGATCTGCAGGCCTACCTGAACGGGTATGCCGTGACCGGCGATCGCCTGAGTGACCTGTCCGTGCCCACCTGGCTGATCATGGCCGACGACGATCCGATCAATCCGGCCGCGGATCTGGCTCGCCTGGCGGGCAGTGAACGATTGCACGTGGTCCGTACAGGCTACGGTGGGCACTGTGGATTTATCGACGACTGGCGTTTCAATTCCTGGGTGGATCGTTTCCTGGTGCGGCAGTTCCGGGCACTTCTGCCGGCGGCACTGTGACTGGCCGGGTATCCTGAACTCTGTCCGGGGTTAACGTTCACTCTGGTACTGACAGGAGGAACGATGAGCGAAGATCGGCAAAAGCCTGTGGTGTTGGTCACGGGTGGAGCCCAGGGTATCGGCCTTGGGATTACCCGGCACCTGTTGCTGAATGGTTGGCGGGTGGCACTGCTGGATCTGGACGAAGAAGCCCTTCTGGCGCTGGACGACGAACCCCATGGGGATGCCCGTCTGGCGATTGCCGCGGATGTATCGCGGGAGGCCGAGGTGGCTGCTGCCGTGCAGCGGGTTCTCGACCAGTGGGGCCGGCTGGATGCGGTGATCAACAATGCCGGTATTGCCAACCCGGTCAGCGGTCCGCTGGCCAAGCTCGAACTGGACCATTGGCAACGCTGGCTGGACGTCAACCTCACCGGTGCCATGCTGGTCTGCAAGCACAGTATCGATGCCCTGCGCCGTAGGCGCGGGGCCATTGTCAATATCGCTTCCACCCGGGCCCTGCAATCCGAGCCTGATTGCGAAGCCTACGCTGCCAGCAAGGGCGGCCTGGTGGCCTTCACTCATGCACTGGCAGTCAGTCTTGGTGGTGATGTGCGGGTCAATGCCATCAGTCCCGGCTGGATTGCCGTGGACGATTTCAAAAAGCCGGCCCAGCGTCGGCCTTTGGCCCTGCGGCCGGAAGATCATGAACAGCATCCCGCCGGTCGCGTCGGACGGCCCCACGATATCGCCGCGCTGTGCGCCTTTCTGATCGGTCCCGAGGCCGGCTTTATTACCGGCCAGAACCTGGTGGTGGACGGCGGCATGACCCGCAAGATGATCTATCGCGACTGAGGAGGAGTCCGACTTTACGAGAAATGACCCTGAATTCCTGATACGGGAGGAGAGACATGTCTGCATTGGACAGCTTCAAGACACTCCGCACCTTGGAGGTCAAAGGTAAGACCTACCACTATCACAGCCTGCCGGACGCGGCGCAGTCCCTCGGCAATCTCGACCGCCTGCCGCGCTCGCTTAAAGTGCTTCTGGAAAATCTGCTGCGCCACGAAGATGGCGTCACTGTTACGACCGATGATATCAAGGCGGTTCACGCCTGGTTGGAAAAACACCGCTCGGACCGGGAGATCCAGTACCGACCGGCGCGGGTCCTGATGCAGGATTTCACCGGTGTGCCGGCGGTGGTCGACCTGGCGGCGATGCGCGACGCCATGGCCAGGGCCGGCGGCGATCCCGAACGTATCAATCCGTCCTCGCCGGTGGACCTGGTGATCGATCACTCGGTGATGGTGGACAAGTTTGCGACGGCGACCGCGTTTCAGGAAAACGTCGATATCGAGATGCAGCGCAACCAGGAACGCTATGAATTCCTTCGCTGGGGCCAGAAGGCTTTCGATAATTTCCGCGTGGTGCCGCCGGGCACGGGTATCTGCCACCAGGTGAACCTGGAATATCTGGGGAAGGTGGTCTGGCAGAAAACCGAAGACGGTAAGACCTTTGCCTATCCGGACACTCTGGTTGGCACCGATTCCCATACCACCATGATCAACGGCCTGGGCATCCTGGGCTGGGGTGTGGGCGGTATCGAAGCGGAGGCGGCGATGCTCGGCCAGCCGATCTCCATGCTGATTCCGGAAGTCGTCGGCTTTCGTCTGACCGGCCAGTTGAAGGAGGGCGTAACAGCGACGGATCTGGTGCTCACGGTCACCCAGATGCTGCGTAAGCGGGGCGTGGTCGGCAAGTTCGTCGAGTTCTTCGGCGGCGGCCTGGACCGCCTGCCGCTGGCGGACCGCGCCACCATCGCCAACATGGCGCCGGAATACGGTGCCACCTGCGGCTTCTTCCCGGTCGACCACGAGACGCTCACTTACATGCGTCTGTCGGGCCGGGACGATGAGACCCTGGCCCTGGTCGAGGCCTACTGCAAGGCGCAGGGCCTGTGGCGGGACGATGACAGTGCCGAGCCGGAATTTACCGATGTCCTTGAACTCGATCTGGGTACGGTGCAACCGTCGCTGGCCGGTCCCAAACGCCCCCAGGACCGTGTCGCCCTGACCGACATGAAGACAGCCTTCGAAGAGCTGATGGACTTTAGCGGTAAGGGTAATGAGCGGGAAAAGTCGGCACCGGTCGACGGCACCGATTACGGGCTCAGCCATGGCGACGTGGTCATCGCGGCCATTACCTCCTGTACCAATACGTCGAATCCCAGCGTACTCATGGCGGCCGGTCTGGTCGCCAAGAAGGCGGTGGAGAAGGGACTGCACCGCAAGCCCTGGGTAAAGACCTCCCTAGCGCCGGGGTCCAAGGTGGTGACGGATTACCTGGACCGTGCGGGGCTCACACACTACCTGCAGGAGTTGGGCTTCTATCTGGTCGGCTATGGCTGCACCACCTGTATCGGCAACTCCGGTCCGTTGCCGGAGGCTATCGGCAAGGCGGTCGATGAAGGCAATCTGATCGTTTCCTCGGTGCTGTCCGGTAACCGTAACTTCGAGGGGCGCGTGCATCCGCAGGTCAAAGCCAACTGGCTGGCCTCGCCGCCCCTGGTCGTGGCTTTTGCGTTGGCAGGCACCACGCGTATCAACATGCAGGAAGATCCCCTCGGTGAGGACGCTGCGGGCAATCCCGTCTATTTGCGGGATATCTGGCCGAGCAACCAGGAAATCGCCGAGATGGTGTCCCGGGTGGATGGTGAGATGTTCCGCAAGGAGTATGCGGAAGTATTCCGGGGTGACGACCATTGGCGCGGCATCCCGGTCGCCGAGGGGAAGACCTACCGCTGGAATACCCAGTCCACCTATGTGCAGCATCCGCCGTTCTTCGAGCAGATCGGCGAGCCGCTGAAGCCACCGGTGGATATCGAGGATGCCCGTATCCTCGCGCTGTTCGGTGACTCCATCACCACCGACCATATCAGCCCGGCAGGGTCCATCAAGCCGGATTCGCCGGCAGGTAAGTATCTGCAGGCGCATGGTGTGCAACCCAAGGACTTCAACAGCTATGGATCGCGACGCGGGAACCATGAGGTGATGATGCGGGGCACCTTCGCCAATATCCGTATCAAAAACGAGATGTTGGAGGGCGTTGAAGGCGGCTATACCCGTCATGTGCCGTCCGGTGAGGAACTGCCGATCTACGATGCGGCCATGCGTTACCAGGACGAAGGAACACCGCTGGTGGTGATTGCCGGCAAGGAGTATGGCACCGGTTCCAGTCGCGACTGGGCGGCCAAGGGGACCATTCTACTGGGTGTGAAAGCCGTGATCGCCGAGAGTTTCGAGCGGATTCACCGGTCCAACCTGGTCGGGATGGGTGTGCTGCCGTTGCAGTTCAAGGATGGCCAGAACCGGGAAACACTGAAACTGACCGGTAACGAGACAGTCAGCATTCTCGGTCTTTCCGACAACATCAAACCGGGCCAAACGTTCCAAGTGGCTATCGGACGGGAAGATGGCAGTCGCGAGACGGTGGATGTGCTGTGCCGGATCGATACGCTCAATGAGGTCGCTTACTATAAGAGTGGCGGCATCCTGCACCATGTGCTGCGGGACATGACCGCCTAGACCTTCCGTTCCCGGACAGGGGGTGATCCCAACGGATTACCCCCTGTCGCTTTTCCGTTCTGTGCCACGCCGTCTTCCGTAGCAAGAAGAATCTGTGATTCCGTGCCTGGTACGGGCCCCGTGTGGGGTTGTACCCTGCGACCTGAACGCGGCAGGTATGCGGAAATACATGTGTATTTTGCAGAATTTTTCACGCTGGAGTTGGGACAGCATGCCGAGCCGCACCGCATGTGTTTTAATGAATCGATTGCATTCCGGGGTTCCTGGGCCGAGGCGGTAGACTTTGTGCTGGGGGCATGGGATGGTGAATGACTGGGAATCGCCTGTCGGCGATAAAGCAAGTCGGAGGTCGGGTTGTGGATCAAAGTCTCGCCCTGAATGAGCAGGATGCGACCTTGCGCGAAAAGCTGAATCAGGAAACGTCGCGCATCCGCTGGGTTGAGCTGCAGCCGTTTTACGCGCGTGGGCAGGTGGTGCACGTGGCGACGGACATGAATCTTCTGGATGCGGCGATGGCTGTAGCACGGGACGATCGCCAACAGGTGGAGCTCTGGATGGCGGATGGGAGCGTGGCCGGGGTTAGCGACGAGCAGGCCCGCAGCTGGTTCGACGGCGACGCGGAGTTGTGGACGGTCGTGGTGGCGCCCTGGGTCCTGGTGCAGGATCGTGCCGTCTCGACGCCGTCTGCGGAAGCCGCGGTATGAAGCTCCATTATTTTCACGGCCCAGGTCCCTTGCGGGCGTTGATTTTGGGACGCGATGACCGTCGCGTGGAGCTGTATATCAAGCAGGTGGGTGACGATGCCTTTGCGTTGGTGGCGTTGGCTGGATCACCCGCGCAACATCCTGACCGCACCAAATGCCAGGGCCCGTTCCGTTCGGCGCCTCAAGCCGAGGCCGCCTTGCGCGGCATCGCCGGTTCCCTGTTGTCCCAGAATTACCAGATGGAGCGCCAGCATCCGGTTTGGAGTGTGCAGGCGCAAGGTCTGGCACGTCGTATTCGCGAGGAACGCGAGACCAACGTTGGCGATTACCGGTTCGACCCCGACCAGCACGAGCCCATCTGGTAGGGCCTTCTCTACATCGTCCGCTTACTCCGGCCAGAACACCCGGAGACTGTTGGCGTGGACGATGGGCAATAGCGCTTCGACACTCATCCCCTTGACGGCTGCCACCTTCTCCGCCACGAACGGAATATAGAAGGGTGCGTTTTCCCGACCGCGATAGGGTACCGGCGTCAGGAACGGCGCATCGGTTTCCAGCAGGATATGCTCCAGCGGTGTCATGGCGATGATGTCGCGTACGTTTTCCGCCTTGTTGAAGGTGGCTATGCCGTTGAAACCCAGGCACCAGCCGCTGTCGATGGCATAGCGGGCGAGGCCCGGCCCCGAAGTGAAGCTGTGGATGACGCCCCGGCGGCGGACAGCGTTTTCGAAATCCCGCAGGATGGCGATGGTGTCGTCGTCCGCGTCACGGCTGTGAATCACGACCGGCAAATCCAGGTCCGCCGCGATCTGCAACTGGCGGGCGAACACTTGGCGCTGGACCTCCCGGTCGGCGTGGTCGTAATAGTAATCCAGTCCGATCTCACCAATAGCGACGATCTTGTCGAGCGCGGCGGCGTGTTCGCGGATATCGGCCTCGACGGCGTCAGTGAACAGTTCGGCCTCATGGGGATGGATGCCCTGGGTGCCGAAAACGTTGCGGTGGGCAGTGGCGATCTGGCGTACCGATGCCAGGTTGTCCGGCGCCACCGCGATGGTGATGACCCGCTCGACATTGACCCGTTCCGTTTCCGCCAGGATATCCGCAACGGGCATCTCCTTGAGGTAATCCAGGTGACAATGGGTTTCGATGATCGGGTGGCTGAAAACCGGAATATCGCGCTTCTTGCTCATGGGACCGTTTATCGTGAAATGAAGGGGCAATTGTAACAGCAAGCAGAGATTGCGCCGAATGTCAGCGACGGTATGACGCGCTGGGGCTTGCTGGTATCCTGAGGCCCGCCCCCTTCTTGAACCGGATGACCGATGGCACTGAAAGCTACTGTCTTCAAAGCGGCGCTGCAAATCGCCGATATGGATCGTCACTTTTACCAGGATTTCAATCTCACCCTGGCCCGGCACCCGTCGGAAACCGACGAGCGCATGATGTTGCGTTTACTGGCCTTTGCCCGCCATGCCAGCGAGGCCCTGCAGTTTACCAAAGGGCTGAGTACGGATGATGAGCCGGATCTCTGGGAAAAGGATCTCAGCGGGGATATCGCGCTTTGGATCGATCTCGGACTGCCGGACGAATCCCGGGTGCGCAAGGCCTGTGCCCGTTCCCGGCAGGTGTGGCTCTATACCTATGGCGGGCGGGCTGCCAGTCTCTGGTGGCAGAAGAACGGAAGCCGTCTGGCCCGCTTCGATAACCTGCATGTGGTGAATATCCCGGCAGAAGTCTCAAGCGCGTTGGCAGCGCTGGCCGAGAGAACCATGCAGCTGCAGTGCAATATCCAGGACGGCCAGCTCTGGATCGGTGACGGTACTCAGACAGTGACCGTTGAGCCGGAATCCCTCTACCCCTAGTTCCCACTGATCACGGACCCTCGCTATGTCGCTGTTACCCTGTGTCGAGATCGAACCCCGTTCACCTGCGGATGCCACCGTTATCTGGCTCCATGGCCTGGGGGCCGATGGCCACGATTTCGAGCCCATCGTGCCGGAGTTACGGCTGCCTGAGAGTGCGTCCGTTCGCTTTATCTTCCCCCACGCGCCGTCGATCCCGGTCACGATCAATGGTGGCTACGTGATGCCGGCCTGGTACGACATCCTGGAAATGGATATCGAGCGCAAGATCGATGAGCGTCAGATCCTGGCTTCGGCGGATGCGATCCGAGCCTTCATCGACCGGGAAATCGAGCGGGGTATCGATAGCCGCAGGATCATTGTCGCGGGCTTTTCCCAGGGTGGGGCTGTGGCCTATCAGGTGGCCCTGACCTACCCGAAACGGTTGGGCGGCCTGCTGGCCCTGTCGACCTATTTCGCCACGCGGGAAACGATCAAACCCGACGACGCCAATCGTGATCTGCCGATACAGGTCTGCCACGGCAGCCTGGATCCGGTGGTGCCCGAGATCCTGGGGCGCCAGAGTGTCGAGCGACTTCAGTCCCTTGGCTATCCGGCGTCCTACAAGACGTACCCGATGGAGCACGGCGTTTCTCCCCAGGAGGTGACCGATATCGCCGTTTGGCTGAAGGCGCGCCTGTCGCTCTGATCCGTTGTTTCGATACAACCGCGAGGTTCTGCCCGGAGGTGTGCAATGACGACTGTTGCAGGCGATAACGTCAAGCTAGAACGACGTCCGCCGTTGCTGGTGGTGACGCTGAATCGCCCGCAGCATCGTAACGCTGTCGATGGACCCACGGCGCAGGCATTGGCCGCGGCCTTCCGGGATTTCGACAAGGATCCGGAACTGCGCGCTGCCATTCTGCGGGGCGAGGGGGACCACTTCTGTGCGGGTGCCGATCTCAAGGCGGTGGCGAGCGGTGATCCGGAGCGGATCAATCGGCTGGAAGCGGACGGCGACGGGCCTATGGGGCCGTCGCGGATGTTGTTGTCCAAGCCGGTCATTGCGGCGGTGTCGGGCTATTGCGTGGCCGGAGGGTTGGAGTTGGCGCTCTGGTGTGACTTGCGTGTGGCGGACGAATCAGCGGTGTTTGGTGTGTTCTGCCGTCGCTTTGGCGTACCCCTGATCGATGGCGGAACCGTACGGTTGCCACGCCTGATCGGTATGAGCCGCGCCCTCGACCTGATCCTTACCGGGCGACCGGTGGCGGCGGAGGAGGCTTTACAGATCGGTCTTGCCAACCGGATTGTGCCGGTTGCCGACCTGATGTCCGAGGCGGAAGCCCTGGCGCTGCAACTGGCGGCTTTTCCGCAGGCATGTTTGCGCCAGGATCGCCTGAGCGTCTATGAGCAGGCGTCATTATCCCTCGAGGAGGCGCTGGCCAATGAGTTTCGTCATGGTTTGAAAACGCTGGCCAGCGGCGAGGCCCAGGCGGGTGCCGGACGCTTTGGCGCCGGTACCGGGCGACACGGCGATTTTTCGGACGGACCTGATTCCCCGCAATAGTCCTTTCCTCTGACGGTTGTCCTTTCTGGCGTTTCCATCGTCCTGGGGTTCCTATCGTCGGCTGGCTGAACCATACGTCGGATAGAGCTGTCGCAGGTACGGTCTTATCCTGCCAGTGATTCTGTTTTTTTACCGCACGATGTAAAAAATTACTAAAATTGACTAAAAATTCCTGTATCAGTAATATTAATTTAATTACCTGATATTGGATTTTTTTGTAAGGTTAAATATGAAGCCCAAAGCCAAAAACCTCATCCTCGACTTGCTGCTGGCAGCCAGCGGCGAGCCGATCGAGGCGCGCCAGGCGGTGGAAGCCGGTGCGTTGTTCAATATCAGCGAAAACAGTATCCGGGTTGCGTTGGTGAGGCTGTCATCGGAGGGTCTGATTCAGGCGGCGGCGCGCGGAAGCTACCAGTTTGGCGATGCAGCCTCCGATATGGCGCGAGATATGGCTACCTGGCGGCATGCCGATGCGAGGATACGTCCCTGGAGTGGGGCCTTCGTCATGGTGTCCTGTGTGTCGATGGGGCGCAGTGACCGGTCGGCCCTTCGGCGTCGGATGCGGGCGTTGGATATGCTCGGGTTCCGGGAGCTGGAACAGGGGCTGTTCATACGACCGGACAATATCGATGGCGGGGTTGCTGGTGTCAGGAAGCGTCTGCATACCTTGGGGCTGGAATCCAGTGCCCCGGTGTTTCTGGCGAGCGATTTCGATGCGACCCGCGATGCCCTGGTTCAGCGGTTATGGGATGGCAAATCCCTGAACGGGGCTTATCACCGATTACGTACGCAGCTTGAGGCCTGGCTTGAGCGGGCTGAGGGGCTGGAGCTGGATGTGGCGGCAAGGGAAGCTTTTCTGCTAGGTGCCAAAGCCATTCGTCAGATCGTGTTTGATCCGTTGCTGCCGGAACCCTTTGTGGATGCTGCGGAGCGCCATCGCTTTATCGAAGTGACGCGTCGCTTCGACGAGGCTGGTCACGACATCTGGCGGCGGCGGTTCCAGTTTCACGGCGCGGGCCGCGCCGTTGAGGCCAAGTCCTTGCATTGATGACCTGTTGTGGAGTCGTACCGATGCAAAGCCGTCCCCGTATCAAGGAACTCTTCAGTCGCGAAGAGATTCAGGCCCTGACGCGTCGCTCTGATCTGGCAGGGTGGTGGGCGGTGCTTTCCACCTGGGCAGTCATTGCGGCGACTTTCGTTATGATGGCCCGCTGGCCGGGTATCTGGACGGTTGCAGTGGGGCTGGTGGTGCTGGGCGGGAGGCAGCTGGCGCTGGCGATACTGATGCATGAGGCGGCGCATGGCACCCTGTTTCGAACCCGGTTCCTCAACGAGAAACTCACTGACTGGCTATGCGCCCGGATTGTCTGGAACGATCTGCCCCGGTATCGGCGACATCACCTGCAGCACCATGCGCATACCAACCAGGAAGGCGACCCGGATCTGAGCCTGTCGGCACCTTTTCCGGTGACGCGTCTATCGCTGGCACGCAAAATACTGCGAGATATTATCGGGCTGACCGGTTTGAAAAGGATCGCCGGCCAGTTTCTGATCGATATAGGGTATTACGGCTTTACGGTGGCAAACGATGCCCGCCGCCGTTCGCGGGAAGGGCTGGGGCGCTGGGATTACGTCCGCGACGGCTTTCGCAATATGCGTGGGATGGTCATTTCGAATGCGATTTTGGCAATGCTTCTGTTAGCCGCGGGACAGGCCTGGTTGTATCTGGTTTGGGTGGCGGCCTATCTCACCACCTTTAGCCTGTTCGTGCGTATTCGATCGCTGGCAGAGCACGCGTTGACGGAAAACAGTGCGGATAGCCTCCGCAATACGCGCACCACCCGGGCTCATTGGTTGGCGCGGATGACGGTGGCTCCGGTCCGCGTGAACTTCCATATCGAGCATCACCTGATGGCGTCCGTGCCGTACTTCCGGCTGCCGCGTATGCACCGTCTGCTGAAAAACCGAGGCGTCGTTGCCGATCCTCCGGGTTATCTGCAGGTGCTGCAGCAGGTTTCCAGCGTTTCCTGAAAATTCCAGGCTTGGCAAGGCGGTGCCGTTACGACATGCTATGTGTCCGCCGGTACGTTGGTCGGCGGAATCAGACGGATTTTCGCCATTTGCCAAGGACCTGTCATGTCAGACTGGATCTACCCGGTCACACTGCGTGGCCGTCGTGTGACGCTCGAACCACTACAGCCGGAGCATTGTGAAGGTCTTCAGGCCGCCGCCGGAGATGGTGAACTCTGGCGTCTTTGGTATACCTCGGTGCCGACACCGGAAAACATGGCCGCGTCCATCGAGGAAGCACTCGAAGAGCAGGCGCAAGGCGTCAGTTTGCCGTTTGCGGTGAGGGACAATGCGTCCGGGAAGCTGCTCGGATCGACTCGCTACCTGCACGTCGAGGCGAGCCATCGGCGGCTGGAAATCGGGGCAACCTGGTATGCCCGCAGTGCGCAGCGCACCGGCATCAATACCGAGTGCAAGCTACTGTTGCTGACCCATGCCTTCGAAGAGCTGAAGGCCATTGCGGTCGAGTTTCGGACCCACTGGCATAACCGGGCATCGCGCGCGGCGATTGCCCGCCTGGGCGCCAGGCAGGATGGCGTTTTGCGTCATCATTACAAGATGGCCGACGGCAGTTTCCGCGATACGGTGGTTTTCTCGATCGTCGAACCGGAATGGTTGGCTGTGCGGCGTAACCTGCAGTTCATGCTCGAGACTCACGAGTAAGCCACCGGAGTCGGCAATCCCATGTCCGCCAGCGGCATCGAAAGTATCGTCCGGGATTTCCTGGCGCTGTATTTCCTGATGATCGGCCTGCATTACACCAGTATCAGTCTGGCGCTGTTCGATCGGATGGGATTCTCCCATATCCATTATGGACGCCGGGGATCGCGGACCTGGTGGGGCCGACACCTGTTCAATCTGTTCCGGGCCACGATCCTGGTCGTGTGCCTGGTTCGGGTGGTCTGGCCGATCGACCCGTGGCTGGGTGTGGTCGAGCTGCCCTTTCGTCCCTTTATTGAAGTCTCGGGCGTCGTCCTGTTGCTGCTGTCCTTTTACGTGATCGACTATGTGCACGCTTATATGCATATGGACTGGCGTACCGGGATAGACCCGGAGCCCGGACGGTCCTTGCTGACGACAGGCCCCTTCGCGCGTTCCCGCAATCCGATGTTCATGGGCATTCTGCTTGGGCAGCTCGGATTCATGTTGGCGCTACCGAGTCTGTTTTCGCTGATATGCTGGATCGTCGGTGGGGTGGTGATTGTTCAGCAGGCCATGGCGGAAGAGAGAGCGCTGGCTGCGCAATATGGCGAGCGCTACGCCGACTATCGTCGTCAGGTACCGCGATGGTTGTAGTGATTAATGATCGGTTCAGGAACCGGTGTTCTGGCGTTCGTCCACCTGCGTGAAGACATCCCGTACGTCCAGGGCCCGACCGTCACCCGCCAGCACCCGGACTGCCTGTATCGGCGCGCCGTTTTCCCTGTCGCGCAGATCGAGAGGCGGGAATTCCGTCGGAATCCACTTGTCGCCCCACTGGCGCAATGCCACGACGACCGTGAAGAGGTCGCGACCTTTTTCGGTCAGCCGGTATTCGTAACGGGAACCGTGTTCTCCGACATCCTCCTTGCGCAGCACATCGTGCTCGACCAGGCGCGACAGCCGATCACAAAGAATATTCTTTGCGATGCCCAACTGTTGCTGGAAGTCGACGAAGCGACGGGTGCCGTACATGGCCTGCAGGACGATGCGCAGGGACCACCAGTCACCGACCTGATCCAGGGCGCGGGCGACGGGGCATTCGGTATCGAGAAAACGTTTTCGGCTCATGTGGGCAGTGTATCTAATTTGGTTGCATTTAGAAACTCGATTGAATAGAGTTGCATTTTGAAACCGAATTAACGGGCGTTATCGTGTTGCGCGATAGCCCCTTGTCGAAACCGATTACGTTGTATGGAGGCCTTTATGAGCCTGGATCTCGGTCCCCTGTTCCAACCCTTTAGCTGCAAGTCACTGAATTTGAAAAACCGGGTCGTTATGGCGCCGATGACCCGCAACCAGTCGCCGGGCAATGTCCCGGGCGAAAACGTTGCAGCCTATTACCGCCGTCGCGCCGAAGGCGGTGTGGGCCTGCTGGTGACCGAGGGCACCACCGTCAATCATCCGGGGGCCAACGGCTACCAGAATGTTCCGGCCTTTCATGGTGAAGAAGCCCTGGCCGGCTGGCGCCGTGTGGTCGAAGAAGTGCACGCCGCGGGTGGACAGATCGTTCCGCAGCTTTGGCATGTGGGCGCCATCCGCAAGGAAGGCATGGAGCCGGATCCGTCGGTTCCGGGTTTCAGCCCCTCCGGTTTCTATGCGCCGGGCAAGGCCAACGGTAAGGCCATGACCCAGGCGGACATCGCCGACGTGGTCAAAGCCTTTGCCGACGCTGCCCGTGACGCCAAGGCGCTGGGTTTCGACGGCATCGAGCTGCACGGTGCCCACGGTTACCTGATCGACCAGTTTTTCTGGGCCGGCACCAACCTGCGTGACGACGAATATGGTGGTTCCATGGCCAAGCGTCAGCGCTTTGCTATCGAAATCATCGAAGCCGCCCGCGATGCGGTCGGTCCGGATTTCGCGATTATCCTGCGTTATTCGCAGTGGAAGATGCAGGATTATGACGCCAGGCTGGCGGCGACCCCGGAGGAACTTGAAGCCTTCCTGAAGCCGCTGTCAGAAGCGGGTGTGGATATCTTCCATGCCTCCCAGCGCCGCTTCTGGGAGCCGGAATTCGAGGGTTCTTCCCTCAACCTGGCTGGCTGGACGCAGAAGCTGACCGGCAAACCGGCGATTTCAGTCGGTAGCGTCGGACTGACGGAAGACTTCATCAGCGGTACGTTCATGAGCAAGCAGAACACGGTCGAGCAGGCGGGTATCGACGAATTGGTCGAGCGTATGCAACGCAACGAATTCGACCTTATCGGGGTTGGCCGTGCGCTGTTGCAGGACCCGGAATGGCTGACCAAGGTCCGCGAAGGCCGCAACGACGACATCGAAGCGTTCTCCAAGCAATCGATGGCCGTCTTGACCTGAGAAAGGGTGTGGGTGAGGGGAAAGCATTCCCGAACCCTGCCACCCAATCACTCTTTAGCGGATGTCGTGTAAATGAGTGATTGTATGGAGATCAGCCCCGCTATTGCGGGGCTTTTTCTTGAGTGCGTCATGGCGCTTTATTTGCTGAGATGACCTTTCCGCTTTGGCCACGGTGCCTATCTCACGTCAGCCAACGAAGCCTGGTGATGTGATGTCCCTTTTTCGGCCAAAGCCGACATTGGTGAGCCTCCCCCGAGATGTCAGCTTCCAGCCCTTACCTATCCTCACCAAAAACGTTCATTTTCGCCTATTACTCGATATTCCTTCAGCCCTTGGGCGACTAAGCTATCCGCTAAATGGTTCGCTTTTTCCTGAAAGCCGTTAGTATCTTTTTGCGGGTCCGTATATTGCTCCATCGTTTTCTACCGTAGTAATTAGGTGTTTGAACAGAAAAAGGAAATTCTGTATTGAGGCTGAGTGCAGAATGCAATAACACGGACCATCGGGTCCGCACTATTGCAATTGTGTATTTAGCGATCAAGGTGGTAGGCTGCTGATTATCCTAGAAAAGTGGCGAGATAAGACACCTGCCGCTACAAAGTAATATGCGGACCGTAGGGTCCGCTCTATTACACTGTTATGCCTTATGAATACTGAGGATCTGAGAAAGGAAATTGAAGCCACATTCCCCTTTGTAGAAAAACCGCAAGGGCTGGCTTTGTCGTTCCACAAAGACGCTTGCTTTCAATGCGAGTACTTACGGAAAGATCTTCAAAGCTTTAAAGGAAAAGAATTGCCGCCTGAGGGTATCAGAGAGATTCATCAGGAAATGTCATGTTTGTCAGCCAAAGGTTGGCGGTGGGTTCTTCCCTCATACCTTCGATACTCGCTGGCGGAAGATGCAAGTTACGATAAGACAGAAACTGAGTTTTTGATATACAACCTTTCCCCAGGTTTAAAGTATCAATTGGAAACCAAGCAGAGACTGGCCGCGCTGAATGAAGAGCAACTTCTCTGCTTAATCCATTTCCTAGAGTGGTGCCAAGAACACGAACACTGGGGCCAATATTGTGCTGAGGAAATTTCTGCGGGAATTGCCTTTTTATCTACATTGAGGGCATAACCAGGGGCTGCAGCGGACCGCTTTTCCGGCGCGGTGCGCCTCCAAATCGGCCGCTGAGCCCGCGCATCAGGTTCAACGCTTGACCAGGAGAAAAATTTACATGGACGAACAGCAACCCTCATTCGATGCAGCGAAATACAAGAACACGCAGCGGGAGCAATGGAACAAGGATGGCGCAGCGTGGCGATACTGGACTCCCTTTCTGGAACGCTGGTATGGCGAAGTAACCCGCCGGATGCTCGACCTCGTCCGTATTCAGCCAGGTCAGCGCGTTCTGGATATCGCCGCCGGCGCCGGCGAACCAACTGTGAGTGCCGCCGGGCGTGTTGGGCCTGGCGGATATGTACTGGCAACTGACATCTCGGAAGGGATCCTCGAGCTTGCGCGCCAGGTCGCCCATGAACGCGGACTAAAGCAGGTTGAGACTCGCACTATGGACGGCGAAAAACTGGACCTCTCGGACTGTACCTTTGATGTGGTGCTGTGCCGGCTTGGTCTGATGTACATGCCGAACCCAGTGACCGCGCTAAGTGAGTGGCGCCGTGTCCTGAGAGCAGGCGGCCGTGTTGCGGTCGCCGTGTTTTCCACGCCCGACCGGAATGCCTGGGGTGCCGTGCCGGCTTCCATCATCCGCCGCCGCGCGCATCTCTCACCCCCCGTTCCGGGACAGCCTGGACCGTTTAGCCTGGGCGGTCCCGGTGTGCTCGAAGGCATTTTTAATCAGGCCGGCTTTGCCAACCCCGAGATTCGCGCCGTGCCGGTACCCCATCGAGCGGCCACTGCCGCCGAGTACGTACAGGTCGCCCGGGAAGCGTTCGGCGGGTTCAATGCGATGATGGCTCAACTGCCGCCTGAAGAACGCGAGTCCGTGTGGAATGAGGTGGAAAGATCGCTGCGCAGTTTCGAATCGAGAGATGGGTTCGAGGCGCCGGGCGAATGTCTTGTCGCTGCGGCAACGAAGTGATGGTACGCAGACTGCTAAAAAGTCACTCATTCGGACGCAAACTATGCTTCGTTTCGTTTGCGCCGCACAGTCTCAACGTTAGAACCAAAAGGCACCTTGCATCTTATGAACCATAATCCAGTTTTCAAGTACATGAACGCAGGGGTCGCCAAAATTGTTCTTGTAAACAAAACCCTTTGATGGAGTTCACCAACTCTTTCTGATGATCCTCTTGATTTGGCCAGGGTTTGGCTGGGGTCAGGTGGATCTACCATTTGCGTATGCCAGAAAGTACAAAAACGCATCGACCAGCTTTCAAAGGCAATACCTGTTTTCATCCAGTTCAGTGAGGTGGGATAGAGAGCGTCGTGTATATCGGCGCTGGCACACGTCACCCAGGACGCTACAGAAAACCATCCAAAAGGCGATCCGCCCCCTGAATCTGAACAGGCGTGTCACCGCCCACACGTTACGCCACTACTTCGCCACGCATCTGCCGGGTTTTTCTGATAAAGAGCGGTACTAAAACGGGGTTAGGGTCAGCCCTTTGCGGAAACAAAATCCGGCCTTCCCGCTTAAGCGCGATGAACCAATAAAAAGCCCCGCGATTGCGGGGCTTGTATCCATACATTCACTCATTTACTCAGAATTTGAGATAAAGAGCCATGTCATGGTCTTTCCGTTCTGCGAATCCAGCCAAGCGTTACTGCACTTCCTTCTGGATGCGCGCTTCGACACGGCGATTCTGCATGCGGCCCGTGGCGGTTTTGTTGCTTGCCACCGGTTGCGCTTCGCCATAGCCGATGGCGGTAATCCGGGAAGGCTTGATGCCGTACTTGTGGATCAGTACCTGACGAACGGCGTCAGCCCGACGCTGTGACAACTGCTTGTTGTAGGCAGCGTTACCGGTGTTGTCGGTGTGTCCGCCGATTTCCACGTCGGTATCTTCATAAGCCTTCATGAAGGCCGCCAGCTTGCCGATTTCCTGGTCGTATTGAGCCGGGACCTTGGCCGAGTTGGTTGGGAACTGGATGTTCATCCGGATGGTCTTGACCACGGCCTTCTTGCCTTCGCAGCCGTTGCTGTCGACTTTGACGCCCTTGGCGGTGTTGGGGCACTTGTCCAGGTTGTCGGGAACGCCGTCACCGTCGCTGTCCACCGGGCAGCCCTGGCTGTTGACGATAACGCCGGCCGCCGTGCCGGGGCACTTGTCCTGTGCATCGGGCACTCCGTCCTTGTCGCTGTCGACGGGGCAGCCCTGACTGTTGACCGCTGTGCCTGCAGGCGTGCCCGGGCACTGGTCCTGCGCGTCCGGTACGCCGTCCTTGTCGCTGTCCGCCGGCATGGCGGGCGCGGTTTCCATGGTCTGGCTCACTGGCTGGCTATGGCCGCCGAAGCCCCAACTGACACCGACCGACAACATGGTGTCCCAGGTATCGTCGTCCATGCCATAAAACTCGCGGGCGTCGGCGCGCAGGGAGAATGCCGGGGTCAGCGCGTAGCGAAGACCGCCGCCGGCATTGACGCGGGTCTCACCGTGGGTGCGGGTGAAGTTGGCGTGTCCGACCCCGGTGGCCAGATAGGGCTGCAGCGCCTGATCCGGTGTGAAATAGTGCAGGGCATCCAGGCGATACTCATTGAAACTGCTGCTGCCGGAGCCTTTGCCTTTCTTGTAATCCGGTTCAGCGTGACTGAAAACGCCTTCCAGCGACCAGGCATCGCGGAAGCGATATTCCAAACCGGCGCCGTAGGTGGCGCTATCATCGATGCCACGTTTGTGGTCGAAAAGCTGATAGCCGATAAAGGGATTGATATAAACCTTCGGGGGCGTATCTGCGTGTGCCGTCATGGCGCCCGCCGCCATCAGGGCGGACAGGGTGGACATCGCTAGGACGCGGAAACTTTTCATCGGAACCTCCTGTTCTGGACGGCCGTTCGGGCCATTACTCGACACGTCTTACTGCTGAATGGTGCTTCTGGGGCGGAACGGCTCACAAAGTACCAGTACGCGGCCCGTAGTCAATTGGCTTAATCCCGCATTGCGCAAATGTCATTTAAACCAGTGAGTTGTCAGGATTCGAGTGGCGTGAAGTACAGGTGCGCGCTTTTTTTGCTGAAATTCAGGGTCTCGCCGCTCTCGAAGCGGACCTCAAAAGCCCGCTCATCCTCGCCAACAACCTCTCCAGGGCCGAATACCGCATGCTGTAACGACCGGTGATGCCACAACAGTTGACCATCGGCAGCCGATTCGGCGGCGGGTTCTGCGCCGCTCAGGGTTCGGTCATAGTGCTGTGCATAACGGCGCGCCAGGGGCGTGACGGGGGTGCTCAGTGTCAGCGTGCTTTCGTCTTCGCCCAAACGACGGCCGAGTTCTTCGCAGAGGTCGAAGCGGAGTTCGTTCATGAAGCGGCTGGGCGCCTGTTCCGTGTCACCGGGCAGGGCGCGCGCAGGCCGGGTCAGCAGGTGAAGGGCCTCTCGGCTGCGGGTCATGGCGACATACAGCAGCCGCCGCTCGCTCTCGATGAAGGCGGCCAGGTTGTCGCTTTGCCGCAAGGTGTAAGGCAGGTATTTTTCCTGCAGGCCGGGAATCACCACGACCGGCCATTCCAGCCCCTTGCTGCGGTGCATTGTCGAAAGATGCAGGCCGTCGCTGCGGGACTGATTCGCTTCCGCCTGTAGCCGTTCCAGATGCTCCAGGGCCATGGCGGCGTTGACATCCAGGGCGTCCAGGTAGTGACGGAAGCCCGCAACGGTGCCGATACGTTCATCGGCGGTTTCATGGGTCAGAGCCAGGCTGCGTAAACCTTCGTTCAGTTCGGTGGCTTCGGCATAGCGACTGATCAGGTCGCCGGCGCGACCGGGAAAGCCCTGCAAGTCCTCCAGCGCCCGACCCAATTTCCGAATCTTGCGGGCGGGCAGTGCCTTCCATTGCTGGGTGTCGAGATTGAGCAGTATTTTGCCCCAGTCCTGCTCGAACTGACTGAGGTACTCCGCCAGTTCATACATTTCTCCTTCCCGCAGGCCCACGTGAGGAAAGCGTAACAGGCTGCGGGCCGCGCGGGTTCGGGCCGGGCCGTCGAGGTCGGCGAGGCGGCCGCTACTCACCTGCAGCAGATGGATGATGGCTTCCACCTCTCGGGTGAATAGTGCGCCTTTACTGTTCTCTATCCGGTACGGAATGCCCTGGGCGAGGAGGCGTAACTCGATCGCCACACTCTGGCTCCAGACACGGAACAGGACGGCAACCTCGCTAAGGGGGCGCCCTTCGGCCTGATAGTTGCGGGCCAGGCGGACCACGACGTCGGCGTCGTCCTCGCTCACATGCCGATGAATACGGGTATCCGGCGTGCTGGCATGGGCATGACAGAGCACATCCTTGCGGCCTTGGTTGTGACTGATGAGGTGATTGGCCAGCAGTGCAACGCGATGACCGTAGCGAAAAGTGTAGGAGAGCGTCTGCTCGAGCGGCGATTCGAACTCTTCGCCGAAGCGATTGAGAATGAACTCCGGCCGGGCACCGCGAAATTCGTAAATGGTCTGGTCGGGGTCGCCCACCACCGTTACCCGCGCCCGCTCACCGGCGATGTAGCGCAGCAGCAGGTGTTGGATTTCGTTGGTGTCCTGGTATTCGTCGACCAGGATCATGTCCATTTTATTGGCGACCAACTTTTGCAGGGGCGGGTGCTGGTGAATGGCCATGACGGGTTCGTACAGCATGTCCGCGTAGCTGATCCGGCGTTCCCGCTTGCGCCATTGTTCGAAGGCGTGGAAGAGGTCGATCAGGTAGCGGTGACGTTCACCGTAGTCGAGGGCCTCGAAAACCGCTTCTGCCGGTGTCAGGGTCGTCTTGACCCGATCGACGAAGCCGGTGGCGGTTTCGACGAACTCCTTCTTGTTGCGCCGGGCCTCGTCCTGCAGATCTTCCGGCACCAGTTGCCGCAGCAGGTGCCAGACCTGGTACTGGATTTCCTGATCGCTGAGCACATCGCCCTGATAGGCAGGCAGAAAGCCTTCGCGAATAAATCGCTGGTACAGGCGAAAGCCCATGGCGTGATAGGTGCGGATTTCAGGCAGGAGCGTGCGACCGCTTTCGCGGGTGATTTCACGGAGCTTGCGGGTGAAGTCGTCGCGGGCGCTGCGGTTGAACATGAGAATGAGCATGCGCTCGGGGTCGTGCCCCTGCTCCAGCAGATAGCGGATGCGCCAGGCGAGGGTGGTGGTCTTGCCACTGCCGGCAACAGCCGTGATCACGCAGTGCTCGAATCCCTGCGTAATGATGGCGTGTTGTTCGTCGGTCAGTTGCATGAGGCTCCTCGTGCTCAGAAGCCTCGCATTGTACCTGAAGCCGCCCGGTGCGGCGGAACTGTTTCCGACCGTGCCCGCTTATCGCGCGTAACGGCACCGCCGGGAACCCTGTTGGTGCGAAGGAGGCTTCCGGTAGTCATGTTGTCACGACAATGTCATTGGATATCAATGTGATAGTGGAATAGTGGTGCATCGCCTATCTGGCACGTTCTGTGCTCGGTTTGCGCAAACTTCTTTCCCCCTGTCCTGGAGTCTGTGGTCCCATGACGGAAGCTACTGCTGTTCCCGATGAACGTAAATACCGGCTGGCGATGGAAATTGCCCGCTTTGAAATGCGCCTGATGATTCTCGAGCGCTGTCCTGCCATTGAGGCCAGGGCGCTCAGCGAGACCTATCGGAGCATGATTCGCCAGCGCAGGCACCGTCTTTCCGGAGGCTGAAGCCCGCCGACAGCGGTTCTGGGTGCTCAGTGTCCTCCAGTTCGTCATAATGGGGCCTTTCCGCTATCCGCCCAGGGAGAGACCCTAATGCCTGCAATGGATAAGACGACACCGCTGAACGTACTGGGAGAGCCTTTGCAGTCGTGTAGCGCCGACCCGGTTACCGGGTTTTACCGTGATGGCTTTTGCCGTTGCGGGCCGGACGATGTGGGCGTGCATGCCGTCTGCGTGGTAATGACGAACGAATTCCTGGCGTTTTCCCGGGAACGGGGTAACGACCTGAGCACACCGATGCCGGCCTTCGGCTTTCCGGGGCTGCGTGCTGGCGATAGCTGGTGCTTATGCGCCACGCGCTGGCAGGAGGCCTATGAGGCAGGCTGCCCGCCCCGGGTACGAATTCAGGCGACCGGCGAAGCGGCGCTGGAGCATTGCGAGCTGGGTGCCCTCAAACGCTATGCAGTCGATCTCAGCTGAGATGGCCATCGTATCGGTTGAAGGTGCCGGTATTTCACGATGAAGGATCAGCTAGCTGCCGTTCCCGTACTGGCGCAGTCGATTCAGGGCCAGGCGTTGTCGTCAGGTCATCGCCGTATGGTGTTGGTCGAGGGGGCGGCTGACTGGGCTTGCCAGGTTGCTGCCGTCTGGTTGACACAAGTTCCTGCCGAGAGGGCGCTTTGGGTGGGCGATGGGGCCTGTGCAGAGGTGCCCTGTTGCACGCCAGGGGAAGCCAACCGCTGGCTGGGTAGCGAAAGGCAACTGCTGATCTGGAATGGACGCAGCGGCTATGCTCCCGATGCCTTGGCGGCACTGACCGGGACCCTGGTGGCCGGTGGCATCTTCCTCATGTTGCTGCCACCGTTGGAGGATCGGTCGTCTACGTTGTCTGATACGGGCGACGACCTGAAGGCGTCCGCTCAGCGTTTCTCTCATCGCCTGATTCAGAGTTTGCTGGTCGATCCCACGATCTTGCGGTTGCGTCAGGCGCATCCCTGGCCGCAGGTGCCCGTCATGGAGGCTCCTCGCACCCAAGCTGCCAGCGCTATTGAGCCGACACCTGATCAAGTCGAGGCTATCGATGCGGTTATCCATGTGGTCCGGGGACACCGGCGGCGGCCGCTGGTTGTGACGGCAGACCGTGGGCGGGGCAAATCGTCCGCACTCGGTATTGCGGCCGCCAGACTGTTGCAGGAGGATCGTCAGCGTATTCTGGTAACGGCTCCCCACCTGTCTGCCGTGGACAGCCTGTTCCGGCATGCCGCCCTGGCCTGGCCGGATGCCCGCGGTGAATCAGGCCTTTTGCGTACAGAGGCCGCTGAGCTGCGGTTTGTTCCGCCGGACGTGCTGCTGCATGAACGGCCGACGGCGGACCTGTTGTTGGTGGATGAGGCCGCAGCCCTACCGACGGCGATATTGACCGGGTTGTTGCGTGCCTATGCCCGGGTCGTATTTTCGACAACAGTGCACGGTTATGAGGGATCGGGGCGGGGATTCGTCTTGCGCTTCCAACGGGTGCTGGAGACCGAGACACCGCAGTGGCGTCGCCAGGAGCTGTCTCAGCCCGTGCGTTGGGCACCGGGGGATCCGGTGGAAAGCTGGTTGACGCGGACCCTGCTGCTCGATGCCGAAGCGGCACACCAGATCGAGGTGCCTGAGGCAGAGCTTGTCGTCAGGTCCTGGCCGGGGTCCGAGCGGGACCGGGATGAGGGTTTGCTCCGCCAAGCCTATGGCCTGTTGGTGGAAGCCCATTATCGCACGACGCCGGATGACCTTCGGCAATTGCTGGATGACGATACCCTGCACTTGTGGCTGGCCCAGCAGGGCGAGACTGTTGTGGGGGTGCTCTGGGTGCAGGAGGAGGGCGGCCTGGACCCCGCTTTGGGCGACGCGGTGGCCATGGGGCGGCGACGCCTGCGCGGACACCTGCTCCCCCAGTCCCTGGCCAATCATGGCGGTGATCCGACTGCCATCGGGTTGCGTTATGGCCGCGTGGTCAGGGTTGCCGTTCATCCCCAGTGTCGGCGTCTCGGGATCGGCGCCCGCCTGATTGCCGCGGCCCGGGAACAGGCCCTGATGGCGGGCTGGGATGTGCTGGGTACCAGTTTTGGCGCCGACGTCGCCTTGCTGGCGTTCTGGTGTGCCTGTGGTCTCGACGTCATGCGTCTGGGATTGCATCGTGAAGCCAGTAGTGGCGCTTACGCCGTCATGCTGGGTGAAGGGCTTTCGACGGCTGGCCGACGGCTTGTCGAGGCGCAGCGAGCCCGCTTTGCCGAGCACTGGCCGGGGTTGCTCGCCACGCACTGGCGCTGGCTGGATGCGGGCTTGGTGTGTGCGTTGATGGCGGCATTACCGCCCGGCACCGGGCTGGTGCCGGAAGATGAGCGCGAGCTCCACTATTTCGGTGAGGGGCACCGGCAGTTTGAATTGTCCCGGCTGCCCTTGCAGCGACTGAGTCATTACGCAATGCTGAAGGGCATTCCCTCCACCTGGTCGGAGGACGATCAGGCCCTCTGGGTTGCGGCCGTCCTGCAACAGCGAAACTGGGCAGAGCTGCAGGCGGAAGGCGCTGTCGGCGGGCGCCGACAGGGGGAGCAGCGTTTGCGTCATCTGGCGGCGGAACTTTTTCGGACGGTGGCTGATCTCGAAAGACAGTAAGTCAGGCTTCAGGACGAGGCCAGGGAACGGTGAAGTGTGACCGGTTCGGTTTACGCTGTCCCCGGCGCTGGCGGAAAATGCAGTGACTTGGGAGCGAGAACCATAATAATGAGACGTCTAATCAATGCGGGCCTGGTAGCGGGTTTACTGGGGATGTCGCAGCTGTCCGGCTGCGCGTCTTCAGGAGGCGCGTCCAACCAGGCTGTCGAACAGGTAAGCACGCCGACGCCGCTGATGCTGGCAAGCGTCAAGGGGGACCTGGAAAAGGTTCAAACACTGATTGCCGACGGTAGTCCGGTCAATGCGGTCAGTCCGGAGGGAACGGCGCTGAGTCTGGCGGTTGCCAAGGCTCATCACGGCGTCGCCATGGCCCTGTTGCGTGTCGGTGCCCGTCCCGATATCGGCCCCCCAGGACAGCCCAGTGCACTGATGTTGGCGGCCAGTAATGGCGATCACAAGCTGGTGCATGTGCTGCTCGCTGCCGGGGCGGCGGTCAATCGTACCGACAGCAATGGGGACAACGCTGTAGCCTACGCCGCACGTGCCGGTAACCTGGCGGTGGTTCGGGAGCTGCTGAACGACGGCGGCAATGTCAACGTGACCCGGCAGGGTGAATCGCTGCTGATGCAGGTGGTGCAGAACAACGATCTGCTGATGGCTCAGGTCCTGATCGCAGCGGGGGCTGACGTTAATTACGTTGCGCCTGATGGCCGGACTGCTCTGGCGATCGCCCGTGATCATCATAACCGTGACCTGGAAATGCTGCTGGTGCAAGCGGGCGCTCAGTCCTCCTGAGGCCCTCGGCCGCCTTACAGGTGATCCAGTGGATGGGCGTTCCGCCAAGGGGATTCGAAGTGGGACGCTATCCACTCATCCGGTACTTCCCACGGATTGGGGTAGGACCAACTGGGTGATCCTCTGTCCGGATTAAGGCGGGACCAGATGCCGTTGACGGCTTCTTCGCGTTGCAGGCAGTTGACGGTCAGGTTTACTTCCATGCGCAAGCCCGCAGCCAGCGAAAGTGATGCCCCCCGTTGCAACTGTTCATGAATCAGCCGGCTGCTGACAGGACTGGCCCGCCGCAGATTACGTTGAACTTCCGCATACCATGGGCCGTCGTCGGAGCGGGCCTGCAAAGCCGAGATCACGTCGTTGACCCGTGGTGCCCGGCAGTCCTCGATGATGGCGGCCTCATGGTTTGCCATGGGCGAGTTTTCGGCGGTCGCCGATTCCCGGGGAAATTGCTTGAGCAGTCGGTGCAGCCGGTTGTCGTTGGCTGCCATCGTCGTATCCCAGCGGGTTTGCCGCAGTGACTCGAGCAGCGGTTCCAGACTGTCCCCATCCACTAAATTGTCGAGCAGGCCCAGGCGGCAGGCATCCCCGGCCCGTATGCCGACTCCGGTCAGAGCCAGGAAAAGGCCAATATTGCCGGGTAGGCGGTTGAGATACCAGGTCGCCCCGGCCGCGGGACAATAGCCACTGAGGACCTCCGTCTGAGAGAGGCATAGGGACGGTGTGCCCAAACGATAGCGGCAGGCGGACAGCAGACCGAGACCGGCACCATCGGCGGCACCCGAGGCCCAGGCCAAAACCGGTTTGGGATAGGTGTGCAACTGGTGGAACAGTAACGCCAGTTGGATGAAAGTGCTCTCGATGTAGGGCGGCAACGCATTCCGACCGGGGAGCAGGGTTTCGTGCAGGGCGCGCAGGTCGACACCGGTGCAAAAGGTGTTTTCGTCCCCGTGCAGGACGACCAGGGCCAGGGCGGCATCGTCTTTCCATCGCCGGAGCGCTGCGAGACTGTCGTCGATGCCTTTCAGCGACAGGTGGCCACTAAACGGCGGCGAAGATAGCGTCAGAACGCCAATACGGCCTTCGGCGCAGGAAATTTCTCGGGCCACGATTGACATGATGAGTCTGCACGCATTGAAACGCGGTTGACGGGAGTGGGGCTTCCCTTCAAATGCTACGGAAACCGCTTTGGCTTTGGCAAGACAAAAAATGGTGGGAAGGTGGCAGGAGAAAACAAAAGTCGCTGCTAACCAAGCTGTTCGTTTTCCCCAGGGCTTTACACTATTTGCCTCTTGTTCTTATTTTGCCTGCCATTTCTTGTTTTTGTTATGGCGGTCGGCTTATAGCGTCTTCGTTAGCAGCGACGACGTCATTCAAACATACCAAGCACTTGCTCTGGATTGATTAAATTGTCGTATTGATGGATATTATTGTTCTCCCGTTGCTTGATAACACGTCTGTCATAAAGCGTAGTTCCTTGTTTATATAGAAGGTTTTTATGTCGAAACCCTCTCGGTGGCCGCTGGGTCCCGATGGTATCCGATTCATTGTCCCGGACTATATTGTCGAGACATTGCGTCAACACCCCTTGTGTCGGGACCTCTATCCTACGAGTTTCGGCTATTATCCCAAGGCGGGCGGCCACGAGATGCAGCGTGACCTGCATGACGACCACCTGCTGATCTACTGTCTCGGGGGGGTGGCGGATCTCCAGGTGGAAGGTCGTCCTCATCGTATCGGACGGGGGGATCTGGTGCTGTTACCCCGGGATTGCGTGCACCGTTACCAGGCGGATGCCGCCGATCCCTGGAGTATCTTCTGGGTGCACTTCGAGGGTTCCCTGAGCGACGATTTCATCGAGAATTTCGGCTACAGTTTCGAGCAGCCTTCGCTGCCGCTGGGCGTCCAGCCCCGGGTGGTGGAGGATTTCGAAACCCTGCTGGCGGTTCGTCAGTCCGGTTTCAGCCAGAAAGTCTACATCCATGTGGCTAATCACCTGCGGCGCCTGCTGACGTATATCGCCGTGCAGATTGCCAAGGCACGTCACGGCCACCAGCCCCTCAATCTCGATGAAATCCATGGGCAGATGCTGCATCACCTGCACGGCCACCTGGATTTGAACCAACTGGCGGCTCACGTCAACCTGTCGCGTTTTTACTTCGCCAAGCGCTACAAGGAAATGACCGGCAGCTCGCCGATCCAGCGCTTTATCCGCTTCAAAATGGAGCATGCGGCCTATCTGCTGGACACTACCCGCAAACCGGTCGCGGTGATTGCCCGCGAATTGGGTTATGAAGATGCCTATTACTTTTCCCGCCTGTTCAAGAAGATGATCGGACTTTCTCCCCGGGATTACCGGCGCCTGAAGGGCGTTTGACGCTCAGTCCCACCAGCCGCGTATCTGCTGCAGGATCAGTGCGTGCATCAGGCGGGCGTGAACCTCGCTGTCGTTAAGGGCGGGGATGTACTGCAAATCGAGGTTGCGATAAGCGGTAGTCAGTGACTGATACAGTTGGTTGACCGATTCCAGGGTTTCCATGCCGTCGGCGGCGAAACCCGGGCAGATCACGTCCAAGTGAGCGGCGCCCTCTCGAGCCAGGCGTTCGACGGTGGTGGCCGTGAGCGGGGTCAGGCTGGGGGCAGGGCCGTAGCCCGGTTGGTAGCTCAACATCCATTCGCCGACTGGGAGGTCCAGCGCGGTGGCGACCCGTTGCGCAGTTTCCTGGCAGGCAAGGGGGTAGGCGTCTCCTTTGTCGGCATAGGCCCGCGGAATGCCGAGAAAGGAGAACAGCAGCTTGCCGCGCCGGCCCCGGTGTTCCCAGTGGGCTCTTACCGATTGGGCCAGCGCTTCGATATAGAGGGGATGGCGGTGATAGTCGAGCACGAACCGCAGGTCCGGCAGGTTGCGGGTGCGCTGCAGGGCTCGGGCAACGGCATCCCAGGTGGCGCCGGTGGTGGTTGAGGAATACTGCGGATACAGCGGTAACACCACGATGCGCTGTATGCCGCGCTGGCCGAGGAGCTGCAGGGCGGCTTCCAGAGAGGGGCGGCCGAAGGTCATGGCAGGTAGGACCTGCACGTTGAGCTGGTGCAGGCTGCGACGCAGGTGTCGTTCCAGCTTCTGTGCCTGGCTACGGGTCATGCTGCGCATCGGTCCCTCCTCCAGATGCCAGCTGTTCCGATACGCCCGGGTGAGGGGGCCGCTTAGGCGTATGACCTGCAACTGGCGCCAGACCCAGCGCAGCCAGACCGGCAGTTCCACAACACGACGATCGCCCAATACGGCACGCAGATGCTTACGCACGGCGGATGCCGTGGTGGCATCGGGGCTGCCGAGGCCGGTAAGAATCACGCCCAGTTGGTTGCTGGCGTGCATGGCCCCTTGTTGTGATTTCCCGGAATCCTGGTTCAGGGAGGTCTTCATGGCAGATGGGACCCTGTTATCGTCGAATAAGGAACCCCCGAAAGTCGCCGCTGAAAGATGCTTGAATAGGATTCAGGGGTTCCTTACGTTATACGCAAAGGGAGGCCTGAGGTGCAAAGCTAAATTATCGAATGGCACGTGGCTTTCTGGGAATCGGGCCACTTGACTTCGCCACCAGCGGTTTCGGTCGCACGCTGTCCGTTGAGTCATCCCTGTGATATAAACAGGTCCGCTGGAACCGGTTCTTCGATGTCCTGAGTCGGTGACGGCCAAGGATTCTTCATTGTCGGAAACGGGAGCCAAAGCCGTGAGATTTAAAACAATAACCGCCGTTGCCCTGACCTCGGCCGTCGCCACCTTCTCGATGGGTGCATTGGCGAAGGGGGATATCGCTGCCGGGAAAGCCAAGGTTCAGGCCGTCTGTTCTGCGTGTCATGGATTGCAGGGAAAGGCATTGATCCCTTCCTATCCCAACCTGGCGGGCCAGAATGAGCAGTATCTCATCAAGGCGCTGGAAGCCTATCGTTCCAAGCAGCGTCAGGGTGGACAGGCCGTCATTATGCAGGCGCAGGCTTCTCAACTGAGCGATCAGGATATCGAGAACGTTGCTGCCTATTTCAGCAGCCTGAAAGCCCAGTAGTTTGCCGTGACGGTGCCGCCGGATTAAAGCGGCACCGTTTGCCGGTTCAGCTCTCGCGGGGGACAATCCGGTAGCTCGGGCGGTAGGTGCTGCCCGGCAGTTTCATCCGATGCTGCTGCACGAACGTCGTCAGCAGCGTTTCCAGCGGTTCCAGAATGTCGGCGTCGCCTGAGATTTCGAAGGGGCCTCGCTCTTCGACCTGCCGAATCCCATGCTCCTTCACGTTACCCGCCACTATGCCGCTGAAGGCGCGTCGCAGTGTCGATGCCAGCAGATGCACCGGCTGGTTGCGGTGCAGGGCCAGTGCCCGCATGCTGTCATGGGTGGGTTCGAAGGGTTGCTGGAAGACCGGATCGATCTTCAGTAACCAGTTGAAGTAGTAAGCGTCCTGGCAGCGGCGCCGGAACTCTCGTATGACCTCCATGCCGGCCTTCATCTCCCGTGCGACCTGTACCGGATCGTCGATGATGATGCGGTAACGGGATGCCGCCTCGTTGCCCAGGGTGCCGCGGACAAAGTCGTCGATCATCTGGAAGTAATCGGCATTCTCGGCTGAGCCGGTGAAGATGATCAGGAACGGCAACTCGCGATTTTCCGGGTGCATCAGCACGCCCAGCAGGTAAAGGATCTCTTCTGCCGTACCGGCGCCGCCCGGGAACACGATGATGCCGTGCCCCACCCTCAGGAAGCTCTCCAGGCGTTTTTCGATATCCGGCATGATCACCAGTTCGTTGACGATGGGGTTCGGGGCTTCGGCTGCGATGATGCCGGGCTCGGTGATGCCGATATAGCGACCGTTCTTCTCCCGCTGTTTGGCATGGGCGATGGTGGCGCCCTTCATCGGCCCTTTCATGGCGCCGGGGCCGCAGCCCGTGCAGACATTCAGGCCCCGCAGGCCCAATTGGTGGCCGACTTCCTTGCTGTAGTCATATTCCTCGCGGCTGATGGAGTGACCGCCCCAGCAGACCACGATGTTGGGTTGATGGCCCTGCAGGAAAAGTCCGGCATTACGCAGGATCTGAAAGATCAGGTTGGTGATGCCCGCGCTGGTCGAGGTGTCGTCCCCGATCGGGCCGGTCAGTATGGAATGGGTGTAGACGATATCGCGCAGCACGGAAAACAGGTTTTCACGCATCCCGCGGATCATCGCTCCGTCGACGAACGCGGCAGCGGGGGCGTTGATCAGTTCGACCTTGATGCCACGAGGTTGCTGCACCAGGCGTATATCGAAGTCGGCGTAGGTCTCCATGATCGCTTTGCAGTCATCGGTATGACTGCCGCTGTTCATCACGGCGAGGGCACACTGGCGGAAGAGGCGATAGAGGCCGCCTTCGCCATCGTCCTTGAGGCTGTTCACTTCCTGGCTGGAAAGAATCTCCAGGCTGCCCTCGGGAGAAACGCGAGCATTGATGGGCTGATAATCCATAATTTAACCACTGTGACAGGCATGGGAATTGTTATAGCGACCGCTTGAGCGATTGGTCGTGTCGCGATCGGAAATCGTGTGCGCCGCGGGGGCAGGGAAATGCAGCGCCTCGTCTAAACCAGTACAATAAGCGCCCCCTTAATGTTCAGTTTAGTGCTAACCGCAGGCCATCATGAAATTCCTGATCAAATTGTTCCCGGAAATCACCATCAAGAGCCGGTCGGTCAGAAAGCAGCAGACCCGTGTACTCTGCCAGAATATCCGCCGACTGCTCAATCGGATGGACGAAAACATCCGGGTAGTGTCCCTGTGGGATCGGGTCGAAGTCGGCAATGTCACCGACGGCCCCCTTCACGATCAGGTGGCTGAGGCGTTGCAGCGAATTCCCGGTATCGGGCAGATCCTGGAGGTCCATGATTACCCGTTGACGACTTTCGATGAGGTCCTGGAGCGCACACTGCCGGTTTACCGGGAGGTGCTGGCAGGAAAGACCTTTGCGGTCAGGGTAAAACGCGCCGGCAAGCATCCGTTCAGCTCGAAGGACCTGGAGGTCCATCTGGGCAGCGGCCTGATACAGCGAACGGAGGCCAGTGGGGTCAATCTATCCCAGCCGGACGTAACGGTGCGCATCGAAGTGCGTAATGATCGCTTCTATATCGTCGAAAAGCGTTATGCGGGCCTGGGCGGCTTCCCCATCGGCTCCGTGGATGCCGTGTTGTCTCTGATTTCCGGGGGTTACGATTCGACAGTGTCCACCTATATGGCCATGCGCCGTGGCCTGCGCAGCCATTTCCTGTTCTTTAACCTGGGCGGTACCGCCCATGAAGCTGGCGTCAAACAGGTCGCGCTTTACCTTTGGCAGCGCTATGGCGCTTCCCACCGCGTTCGCTTTGTGACTGTGCCCTTCGAAGGTGTTGTCGCCGAGCTCATGCGCCATGTCGATCATTCCCACATGGGTGTTATCCTGAAGCGGATGATGTTGCGCGCCGCGGAGCGGGTCTGCCAGAACCTCAAGGTTTCGGCCCTGGTCACCGGCGAGAGCGTGGCACAGGTTTCCAGTCAGACGCTGGCAAACCTGACGGTGATCGACAAGGCAACGGACATGCTGGTGATGCGGCCGTTGGGCTTGATGGACAAGCAGGAGATTATCCGCCTGTCAGTGGAGATCGGTACCGAGGAGTTCGCCCGCAACATGCCGGAATATTGCGGGGTGATTTCAGATCGGCCGACGGTCTGCGCCAAGCCGGAGCGGGTGGCCGAGGAAGAGGCGCGCTTTGATTTCAGCGTGTTGGATGAAGCGCTGGCGGCTCATCGGGTGATGTACGTCGATGAAGTGCTCGACGCCATGGAAACGCCGTGTGGCGAGGTCGGGCTGGTGCAGACGCCGCGGCTGGAAGATGTCGTGATCGACATCCGGCATCCGGGCGAAGAGGAACGTTCGCCGTTGGTTCTGACCAACAACGAGGTCCTGCGTATCCCGTTCTACGAGCTGAACGAGCGCTTCGTCGACCTGCCTGCGCAGCGGCGTTATCTGCTCTACTGCGACCAGGGCGCGATGAGTCGTCTGCATGCCGGCCACCTGAAGGCGGCCGGACATGGCAATGTGCTGGTTTTCTCGCCGAGCGCCTGATGCGTCACGGGGCGCTAATCGTCGGCCCAGTAGTCGTTGATCTGGCGTTCCAGTTCCTTGCGCTCGAAATGCTGTTCGATGGCGCGTCTTGCCGCGAGTCTGCGCTTGGCAGCGCTTTTGTCGCGGTTGCGTGCTTCATCTGAATGCAGGTCCATGAAGATGTCCAGCAGTTCGGCTTGCACGACTTGCACGTCTGGGGTGTTGTGATCGGAGTACACGGGTTAAACCCTCCCTGTGGGCATACACGCATTTTTTCCGCACGTTTGCGCCGAACCCGACGGCCCGGACCGGCGCAGCAAATGCCTCTTTCGAGGCGGTTCCAGGTGACGCCTTGCCGGAGCGTCACCTTCGAAAAACATAGCGTCCTCTTGTGAAACTTACATGACCGGCGGCAGCTTCAGCGGCTGCAGGCTGCCTTTCACCCGATCCAGGTGGTGATCGATATCCGGACGCTTCTGGAGATAGAGGCCGGTCGCGAGAATGTCGAGTACGACCAGGTGGGCCAGCCGCGAATTCATGGGTGTAAAGGTTTCGTTGTCCTGATTGATGGCGACCGGTAGGGAAATGTCTCCAAGATCGAACAGCGGTGTGCCGGGGGGGCAGAGCGTAATCAGGCAGGCTCCCTGTTCCTGCGCCAGGGTACCGCTCAACATCAGGTTGCGGGTGCGGCCGCTGTGGGAAATCGCGATCACACAATCGTCTGCGGCCAGCGTCATGGCCGACATATGTTGCATGTCGGGGTCCGAGTAAGCATTGGTCGCAAGGTTCAGACGGAAGAATTTCTGCTGTGCGTCAAGGGCGACGATGCCGGAGGCGCCAAAGCCCCAGAAGTCGACGCGCCGTGCCTGGGAGAGTTTCAGGATGGCATGCTGGACGGCTTTCCAGTCCAGGTTGTCGCGTACCTCGGCCAGACAATCCATGCTATTGTTGGCCAGTTTTCGGCCGAGCTGTTCGGCGCTGTCGGAGGCGTCGATAGCGAAGGGGATCTTCACCTCGCGGCGGACCAACTGTTGCGCCAGGGCCAGCTTGAAACCCTGGAAGCTGTCGCAGCCGATCGCCCGGCAGAAGCGCACGATAGTGGGCTCGCTGACGTGGGATTCCGTCGCGAGATCGACGATGCGCATGTGAATCACATCTTCGGGCTGCCGGAGTACATACTCCGCCACTTTCTGCTCCGACTTGCGCAGGTTGTCCCGGCTTTGCCGGAGGACCTGCAGTATCTGCGGTGTTTTCAAAGTTTTGTCGCATCTGAAGGTTCAAGTCACATGATAATCAAGGTCTCGGTGGCGGGCCAGTCGTGTCGGTGGCGGGCTGTTATAATGGACGGTCGCCTGACGTGGTACGGCCCCGGTGCGGGGGTCTGACAGATTTTGTAATGAAAGGTAGCTGAATGGACGTTTCCTCGATTCTCGACTCGCTCAACGAGGCACAGCGTGAGGCCGTCAGTGCGCCTCCTGATCCGCTGCTGGTCCTGGCCGGTGCGGGCAGTGGCAAGACCCGCGTACTGGTCCACCGGATCGCCTGGCTGATGCAGGTCGAGCAGATACCGCCGACCAGCATTATGGCCGTCACCTTTACCAACAAGGCGGCGCGGGAGATGCGCGGCCGCATCGAACAAATGCTGGGGATGTCCACCCGCGGCATGTGGTTCGGTACCTTTCATGGCCTGGCGCACCGCTTGCTGCGGGCCCATTGGCAGGACGCCGGGCTGCCGGAGAACTTCCAGGTCCTCGACAGCGACGACCAACTGCGCCTGATTAAACGCGTGCTGCGGGAGTTGCGCATCGATGAGAGCCGCTGGCAGCCGCGCCAGGTGCAGTGGTTCATCAATGGCCAGAAGGATGAGGGGCTGCGCTCGTCCCATATCGAAGACCATGGCGACCACTTCGTGGCGACGATGCTGAAGGTGTATCGTCAGTATGAAGAGCAATGCCGGCGTAGCGGTCTGGTGGATTTTGGCGAGCTGTTGTTGCGGTCCCACGAGCTCTGGCTCGAGCGGCCGGAGCTGAAGGCCCATTACCAGCGCCGTTTCCGGCACATGCTGGTCGACGAGTTCCAGGATACCAACAGCATTCAGTATGCCTGGCTGCGAGTGTTGGCAGGCGATCAGATACCGATGACGGTGGTGGGCGACGATGACCAGTCCATTTACGGCTGGCGGGGTGCCCGCATCGAGAATATCCAGCAGTTCCAGCAGGATTTTCCGGGCTCGCGCCTGGTGCGCCTGGAGCAGAACTACCGGTCGACCAAAACCATCCTCGATTCGGCCAACGCCCTGATTGCCCATAACCAGGGGCGTCTCGGCAAGCAGCTGTGGACCGACGGCGAAGCCGGCGACCCGATTGCGCTGTATGCGGCGTTCAATGAGCAGGATGAGGCGAACTATATCGCCGACAGCATTGCCGAATGGGTCAATCAGGGTAATCGTCGCGACGAGGTGGCGATACTCTACCGCTCCAATGCCCAGTCGCGAGTGCTTGAGGAATCGCTGTTGCGTCAGGCGATTCCCTATCGGGTCTACGGTGGGTTGCGATTTTATGATCGCCAGGAAATCCGCAATGCCCTGGGGTATCTGCGACTGGTGCATTATCGCCACGATGACGCCGCCTTCGAACGGGTGGTCAATGTGCCCGCGCGGGGGATCGGCGCCAAGACACTGGAAGACCTGCGTGCGGCCGCCCGTCACGATTCGCTGTCCCTATGGGATGCGGCGCAACGTCTGCTCGCTGCCGGCGCTCTCAAGGGGCGCGCCAGCAACAGTCTGCGAGGCTTCGTCGAGTTGATCGAACAGCTTGCCGACGGAGCCGCCGATCTCCCGCTCCAAACCCTGATGCAACGGGTTATTCGCGATAGCGGCCTGCGCGATTTTCACGCGAGCGAAAAAGGCGAGAAAGGACAGGCCCGGGTCGAGAACCTGGATGAGCTGGTCAACGCCATTGGTGAATATGAGGTCGAAGAGGGGGTGGACGCCCTGGCGGATTTCATCGCACAGGCAGCTTTGGATGCCGGTGAGGCGCAGGCCGAGGCCAATGAGGACAGTGTGCAGCTGATGACCCTGCACGCCGCCAAGGGCCTGGAGTTCCCCCTGGTTTTCCTGGCAGGCATGGAAGAGGGACTGTTTCCCCACAGCATGTCGCTGGAAGAGCCGGGGCGGATGGAAGAAGAGCGGCGTCTGGCCTATGTCGGCGTGACCCGCGCCATGCAGCGTCTGGTGCTGACCTATGCCGAATCGCGCAAACTCTACGGGCAGGAAAAATTTCACGCGCTGTCGCGGTTTGTCCGGGAGATGCCGGCGAACCTGATGCACGAGGTTCGCCTGCGCAATACGATCAGCCGTCCGGCTTTGGTGGCGCGGCCGAACCCCAGTCCCTGGGCCGATGAATCGCCGGCCGGGTTCCAGCTGGGGCAGCGCGTCCGCCACCCCAAATTTGGTGAAGGGGTGGTCCTGAGTTGTGAGGGCGCGGGACACCATGCCCGGGTGCAGATCAATTTCGAGGAAGGGGCCAAGTGGCTGGTCCTCGCCTACGCACCCTTGGAGGCGTTATAGAGCCTCAGGCCTTGGCGGTACTGTTCTGCTCAGGCACGGTGCGGATGCGGCCGTTTTCATCGATAGCGACAAAGACGAAGAGCGCTTCGGTCACCTTGCGCGGCCGGTGGGCGTTGCGATCGAGTGTCCAGACTTCGACTTTGATTTTCATCGAGCTGCGGCCAATATCGATCAGCTGCGTATAGCAGCTCACCTGGGAGCCGACGCGCAACGGTGACAGGAACTCCATACGATCGATCGCCACGGTGGCGGTTCGGCCATGGGATATCCGGCCAGCTGTCGTGGCGGCGGCCTGGTCCATCTGTTTGACCAGCCAGCCGGCATAGACATCGCCATTGGCATTGGTATCGGACGGCAGGGGCACCACCATCAGGGACAGTTCACCCTTAGGGGTGGGTTTGTCGTCATCGCTACGCATACTGAACTCCGCTAGTTTTCGAGCGCCGAAGGCCAGCCGCCTGAATGGCTTTGCCGCCGGGGTTCTGTTGCCACCAGGGCGTCGCTGGAAAATGCGAACGGTGACAGATGTTATCGATCCGGTATTGGACATTCCGGTTATGGACGTTCTGGTAAAGGAGAGTAGCACTGAATTGCCCTTTCGCCACGTCGTACAAAGGTCGGTTGGCCCCGAGGGGGCATGGCCGCGGCCCTTTGCAGAATTGTCATGAGCAGGAAATGCCTTTGCCACAGCCTTCGCCGTATTGTCGGCGGGTGCATGTCGCGCGGCTCACGACTACACTGGAAGGCTAGACAGCGCGGCGATCCCTGGCGTTCGCCGCGTCCTGGACCTTTTCGGCATATCCGGGGTCAATAATAACAGCGCATTTTGCGAATAAGGCGCCATCACCGCAATGGAGGCGGGCCGGCGCTATACCATCCAGGGAGACAAGGGCATGAAAATTACACAAGATACCTACCGACACCACATATCCCAGCAATTCAATGCGGAACTGGGCGGGTTGCGCAACCACTTGCTGGTGATGGGCGGATTGGTGGAACAGCAGGTTCAGAACGCTTTGAAAGCGCTGGTTGAGGGCGATTCTGCCTTGGCCGAGCAGGTTCGCCTGGGCGATAAGGAAGTGGATCGCCTTGAGCTGGCGATCGACGAGGAATCGACCAATGTGATTGCCCGTTGGCAACCGGCTGCGTCCGATCTGCGTCTCGTCATGTCGGTGGTCAAGATGGTTGCCGATCTCGAGCGTATCGGCGACGAGGCGAAGAAGATCGCCAAGATGGCGCTCCGTCTGCTGGATGAGGGGCAGGCACCGCGTGGCTATGTGGAAGTGCGCCAGATCGGCCATCATGTGACTGAAATGGTCCGTGATGCCCTCAATGCCTTTGCCCGCTTCGATCCGGAAGCCGCGCTCGTCATCATGAAGGAAGATGACTCTGTCGATGTTGAATATAAATCGGCAACCCGCGCCTTGGCGACGTCGATGATGGAAGACCCTCGTAATATCTCCCAGTGCCTGTCTGTCATGTGGGTGCTGCGGGCGTTGGAACGCATAGGCGATCACGCCTGCAATCTGGCAGAGCAGGTCATTTTCATGGTGGCAGGTAAGGATGTCCGTCATACGCCACTGGATGAAGCGGCCCGTATCGTCGAACGCTAAACGGGTTTCGGTTCCCGCGCATTGCTCCTGCGGTCTCTGGATGGCATAAGTCAGCCAAGGTTCTGGCAAAACGTATCTGGGGAGTAGGGGTGATGACATTCGGATGTGCGGCGTATGGCCGTCGCTGGCGCACAGGCTTCTACGGCAGTCTGATGTTGCTCATGCTGGCGTGGGGTCTGTCTCCGCCGGTTATGGCGGCTGACGGCGATTGGGGCCATCGCCTGGTGCAGGACGCCGCGATTCCACAGCGACTGGCGCCATTGCCGGGTTTTGTACAGCGACAGGTTTCGGCGCAACTGGCCGCTTTCCCCACCATCAGTCCGCAGATAGCGCAGCTATTGGGCGGCGCACTGGCCCAGGCATACGATCCGTCGATCCTGTCCACGAGAGTCAGTCGGCAGTTGGATCAATCCATGACCGACACGGCTTTGCGTCGTGTCGACCAGTGGTACCGGTCATCGCTCGGACGTAAGGTGGTGCGGCTGGAAGTGGCGGCCTCCAATGCGGCACTCAAGGGGGCTGTTCTGGATCAGGCAGGCGCCTTGGCGGAACGTTTCCGGGGTTCGGCCCGCGCCGAATTGTTTCAGCGCTACGATCATGCCCTAAAGGCGACGCAGCGCATCGTCGATACCTCTATTGATGCACAGACCGCGCTGGCAACGTTGGTGCCTGGGCAGGATAAGCGGCAACTGCACCAGCGGCTGACATCACAGCGTCCGGTTCTATTGGCGGAGGTACGCAGGCAGGTCTATGAAGGCTATTTGTATACCTACCGCGACCTGACGATTGCCGAGCTTCGTCGTTACATCGGTTTTTTGGAGTCGGCGGATACCCGGCGTTATACCGACATCGTTGCCAAGGTGGCACATGATGCGGTTGTGGCGCCGATTGACGGTATCGGCCGACAGTGGGAGCAGCTCAAGGGGTTGCAGGGGCTGCTGTAGATCCGTTCAGACCGGCGCTTTGGCGTGATCCGTGAACGGGGGCCAACCCATGATCCGCCCGGCTAGCAGATGCAGGTGGATGTGAAATACCGTCTGCCCGCCATCACGGTTGCAGTTCATGACGACACGGTAGCCGTCTTCAGCAAAGCCCATGTCTTGCGCCAGTTTTGCTGCCACCAGATGCAGGTGTCCAACCAGCTCGCGGTCGGCTTCGGTCATGTCGTTCAGGGTGGCAATCGGCTTGAGGGGGATGATCAGCAGGTGTACGGGTGCCTGCGGATTGATATCGCGAAAGGCCAGGCAGCGGTCGTCTTCATAAACGATGTCGGCAGGAATTTCCCGATTGATGATTTTGGTGAAGATAGTGTCGGCCATAATCGTTCCTTGTCGGTAAGGGGCTAAAGAACAGTGCGCCATCGGATCAGGTGATCGGAAACGCCGGCAAGCGGCGATCCAGCCATCGGAGCAGGCGTGCGGAGAGACCTTCGTCCAACCCCATGGCGTAACGGGCCACCTCGTCGCGGGCGAACGGAAGGTGTCCGGCGAGCGCCAACCCGATGTTACGGGCAAAGTGCAGTGGCGGGCGGGCGTTGCTGAACGCATGATAGAACAGGTCCATGGCGAGCATCATACGCTGGTTGGCCGGTCGGCGTTCGCGCTCGTAAGCGGAGAGCGCCGCCTCGCCGCCGATGTCCTGTCCTTGGGTGCGCGCATTGGTCAGGTGGTGGATCAAGGCCTCTGCGTCCTGGAATCCCAGGTTAACCCCCTGTCCGGCCAGCGGATTGATCGTGTGGGCGGCATCGCCGGCGAGGACGACGCGGCCATTGAAATAGCGTTGGGCATGCCCGCGGAACAGCGGGAAGCTGCCGCGTGCCGTGACCCGTGTCAGATGTGGCAGCTCGGATGGAAACGCCTGCTGAACCGCCTTCAGGAAATCGTCGTCGGACAGCGATAACAGGGTTTTGATACAGTCGGGGTGGTCATACCAGACGAGCGATGCCCAGGCGGTGTCCCGGTCAGCGGCCAGGGGCAGATAGGCCCGCGGCCCGCTGGGCTGGAACGCCTGCCAGGTGATGTCCTGGGCCGGCCCCTCGTGGGCGACGGTGGCAACCAGGGCCTGTTGCGCATACTGGTCGCGGTTCAGTCCGATGTGGGCCATCTCCCGCATAGGTGAGCGGGCGCCGTCCGCCCCGATAACGAGCGAGGCTTTGATAAGTCGGTCATCGTCCAACTGCAGTGTCGCGGTGTCTGGGTCCTGCTCCAGACTGCGGACCTCATGTCCCTGGATCAGCGTTACCCTGGCCTGACTGCGGGCGGCCTCCCATAGGGCACGTTGGGTCACACCGTTCTCGACGATATGGCCCAGGTGGCTGCGGCCGAGTTTGGTCGCGTCAAAAACGGTGCGGTTGAAGCCGTCGGGCAGCAGGCGCGCCAGCATCGGGGATAGTGCCTCCCAGACCGCCAGACGCCTGTAAGGACAGAGCCTCATGGATTCGATGGCGCCCCAGGCCCCCCAGTGGCGCAACAGCCGTTCGCTGCCGGCGCTGAGTGCGGATACCCGTAGATCGGGGGTGCTGTCGGGGTCGAAGGGTGCCAGCGTTTCTCGGTCGATCAGGGCGACCTGAAAGCCTTCCTGGGCCAGACCGGTGGCCAGTGCGGCACCGACCATACCCGCACCCACAATAGCGATATCGAACGTCTGATTCATCTCTGTGTCCGCAACCGATTCTGTGGCATATGACTGGAAGTGCAGTGAAATGGTACTGGAATCCATGGCAGGCGTCTGCGGAAAATCGCCAAGACACTGATCCAGCGCATGCCGAAGGTCGTTGTAAAGCGTTGGCCTGTGTTTCGGAAAACCGTAACATGGCGGCACTGCTGTGTAATTGACGAGAGGATGACATGGCTGCAACTCGCCACCCGATCCAGCAATTCCTGATCCTGTTGACGATCACCGTGCTTTCCCTTGGGCAAGCCTGGGCGGAAATTCCGTCCAAGATGCCTGATGGTACTGAGGTGCCTTCACTGGCCCCGATGTTGAAGAAGGTGTCCCCGGCGGTGGTCAACATCGCCACCTATACCAAGGTTCGGACCTCAAACCCGTTGCTCAACGATCCCTTCTTCCGCCACTTCTTCAACGTGCCGGATCAACAACAGGCGGTGCCGAAGGAAGAGAAGAAGCCATTGGCTGCAGGCTCCGGTGTGATCATCGACGCGGCCAAGGGGTATGTGGTGACCAATCACCATGTGATTCAGAACGCCGACGAAATCGTGGTCACGTTGCAGGATGGCCGTAGTTTCAATGCGGAAGTTGTGGGGTCGGACACGCAGGTCGATCTTGCGCTGCTGCAGATTCCCGCCGAAAACCTGACGGCGCTGCCCATGGCGGATTCCGATAAAGTCCAGGTCGGCGATTTCGTGGTGGCGATCGGCAATCCGTTTGCGCTGGGCCAGACCGTGACCTCGGGTATCGTCAGCGCCCTCGGACGCAGCGGCCTCGGCATTGACCGCTATGAGGATTTCATCCAGACGGATGCCTCGATCAACCCGGGTAACTCTGGCGGGGCGCTGGTCAATCTGAATGGCCAGATGGTGGGGATCAATTCGGCGATTATCGCACCCTCGGGCGGGAACGTGGGAATCGGCTTCGCCATCCCGACTCGCATCGTCAAGAATGTGATGGAGCAGTTGATCAAATTCGGGAAAGTCCGTCGGGGCCGGCTGGGGATCCTGTTCCAGGATGTGACCCCGCAGCTGGCTCAGGCGTTCAACCTGAAGATTACTCGCGGTGCTGTTGTCTCCCAGGTCGATGCAGACAGCCCGGCGGCCAAGGCGGGTTTTCAACCGGGTGACGTGATTACCGACGTCGATGGGCACCCGATTCGCAATGCGCGGGACCTGGATAATCAGATCGGTCTGACCCTGGTCGGTCAGCCGCTACAGGCCCAGATCCTGCGTAATGGCCAGGAGATGACGCTCAATGCCCGAATCGAGCCGACGCCGGCGCAGAAAGTAGCGGGCCAGGATATTCATCCAGAGTTGGCGGGCGTCGAATTCGAGGATGTGGTCGATGAGTCTGTGGGATTGCCGACGGCGGTACGGGTCAGCGATATCGATCCAAACTGCAAGGCGTTTGGCGCCGGATTGCGGAAGAACGACCATATTGTCGCAGTTAACCGGCACCGGGTTCACTCGGTGCGAGAACTGAAGCAACTCTCCAGTGGCGACGATCAGCTACTGTTGCGGGTCGAGCGCGGCGATAACTCCTTCTATCTCGTGGTTCGTTGATCCAGGAGCCACTCCGCAAGGTCCCGCCTGTCGGCGGGACCTTCTCTTCTCTGTTTGGACGCAAACCTTCGGGGTTATACGGCTTCGCGGCGTTCCATGGGTCTTGGCCGTGCGCGTAGCCATTCCGGTTTGGGGGCATCGGGCCGGACAAAACCCCGTTGAATCACGATGGGCATGGCCAGCTTCAGGTAATCACTGACCGACATGAGAATGGACTCGGTGTGACTGCCGGCGGCGAAAGCAATTTCCGGTTGCAGGGTCAAAGCTTCACAGCAGTAGACGTTCATACCGTAAAGGTTGCCGAATGGCGGCATGGCGCCAACCTCACACTCGGGGAAGCGATCCTTGAATTCGTCCTCGTCGGCAAGCTCGATGAAATCCGTATCCAGAACCTGGCTCAGCCGATCCCAGCGAATACGTGTTGTGGCGGGCATGACCAGCATGGCTGGTTTGCCATCGAGTTCGATAATGACCGTCTTGGCGACGTGATCACCCATGATATGGGTGTGATGGGCCAGTTCCTGGGCGGTGAAAGCAGGTGGATGCGCCAAACATTGATAGGCGACACCTCTTTGATCCAGAAAATCTTTGAGTTGTTGTACCGGCATGACAACGACCTCCCAACAGCATCGACAGCCGGCTCTTCCGAGACTGATGCTAGCGTCTACTGGAGAGCCGCCCCTATCGTCTAGCTTAGACCAGGAATTCGTGACTCTGGAAACTCCGTTTTTGATGATTTTACGATCTGGCTGCCGGAACGTGACGTTGGCCACGCTGCTTTCCGGCAGCCGTTAACGCTACTGTTCTCCCCTGGGCCTGTAATTACTTGGCTTGATAGAGGTGAACATCGCGCTGCGGGAACGGGATGGAGACGCCCTCGGCGTCGAAACTTTCCTTCACCTTTTCCTGCATGTTCCAGAAAAACGGCCAGTAGTCGGAGGATTGGGTCCATACCCGTACGCTCAGGTTGACGGAGCTGTCACCCAGGCTGCTGACCACGACCAGTGGTTCCGGGTCTGGCAGGACGCGCTCGTCGGCGGCGATCAGTTTGGTGATGATGGCCTTGGCCTTCTGGATGTCGTCGCCATAGCCAATGCCGAACGTCATGTCGACGCGGCGTTTGTCGTAAGAGCTGTAGTTGATCAGGCTGCTGTTGGACAGGTTGCCGTTGGGAATCACGACCCGGCGGTTATCGAAGGTATTGATAATGGTGTACAGGATCTGGATTTCGTGGACGGTGCCGACGTAGCTTTGTGCTTCGATCACATCCCCCACGCGGAACGGCTTGAAGATCAGGATCAGGACGCCACCCGCAAAATTCGCCAGGCTCCCCTGCAGGGCCAGACCCACGGCCAGGCCGGCGGCACCGAGCGCGGCGACGAAGGAGGTGGTGGCGATGCCGATCATGGAGGCGACGGAAATCAGCAGCAGGGCCTTGAGCAGGATGGAGACAAAGCCACACAGGAACTTGCTGAGCGTGGGGTCTTTCTGATGCAGTTTCTTGTCGATAACCGAGACCATCCGGTTGATCAGCCAGAGGCCGACAAGCAGAGTGATGATCGCCAGAATTGCCTTGGGTGCGTATTCCAGCAGCATGGTCCAGGCGGTTTGAGCCAGATGGGCGAGCTGGTCGTTACCCTCAAAGAGGTTGTTCATGTCGAGCTCCTTTCTTTCGTCGCAATGATCAGGCTGTCATTTCTGTGAGCCGGCCTGTGGCCCGTTCCGGGGCCGAGTGGCTTGATGTCGTTTATAGCAGATTGCCTGGGTATTCTGGCAAGCAAATTCAGGTCCGTGGCAGCGTCTTTTTCGTTGATACGCTGTCCGGGTGAAACAGATGGCCCTGCTGCTATGGGTTCAGCTGGATGTCCGGTGTACCGGCGCTATCCACGCGACCGATGCAGCGCGCCTGGGGATAACCGGCGCTGTGCAGTGCCTGCAGGCAGTCCTCAGACTGCGCTTCGGGAATGCCGGCCAACAGTCCCCCGGCAGTTTGTGGATCGAAGAGCAGCGCCCAAAGCGGATGCTGGTCGAAATCGGCAGCGTTTCCGATCAGGTGCTGGCCACGCAGATTTTGCGGATGGAGGGAGCTCAGCCAGCCGGCGTCCAGGCATTCTCTGGCACCTTTCAGCAATGGCAGGTGGCCAAGGTACAGTGCTGCCGTGCAATTCGAGGCTCTGAGCATTTCAGCAAGATGGCCGACCAGGCCGAATCCGGTGACATCGGTGCAGGCGCGGGCGCCATGTTCGCGAAGTAGCGCTGCCGCTGTCCGGTTGGAGGTGAGCATGGAGGCGAGGGCCTGTTCGACCCAAGGCCCGCGGGCCTGGTGGCGCATGTCTGCGGCAAACAGGGTGCCGGTACCCAGCGGTTTGGTCAGAATCAGGCGGTCGCCGGGTCTTAGGCCGCCTTTGCGCAGCAGCTGGGCTTCATCGCCCCAGCCGTTGAGTGCAAAGCCGAGGGTCATTTCAGCCCCCTCGGCCGTGTGCCCGCCAATCAGGGCTACGCCTTCCCGCTCGAGTACGGTGAGGGCGCCGCTCATCAGTTGCAGAAGATCGTCGGACTGCTTGCGTTCGTCGGCGTAGGGCAGTGTCACCAACGCCTGGGCCGAGTGGGGTTGGGCGCCCATGGCAAACAGGTCCCCCAGTGCATGAGTCGCGGCGATCTGGCCAAAGATCCAGGGGTCATCGACGAGAGCCCGGAAGGCGTCGACGCTCTGTATCAGCAACTTGCCGGGTGGTGGCCGCACAACGGCGGCATCGTCCGGCGTGTCGAGACCGACCAGTATGTCGGTACCATACCGGGGTACCAGCTGTTTCATGACCCGTTCCAGTACCGACTGACCGACCTTGGCTCCGCAGCCTCCGCAGCGCATCAAGGGGCTCTCTTGGCCCTCTGTTTCCTCGGACGCGGCTGCATCTTCCGCTGGAGGCAGCTCCTCATCGAAACGGCGCATAAAGCGACGGTCGATGCGGTCTTTCCAGTCCCAGACCCAGCGACCTTCGAGGGACCAGCCGCTGCGGGATGCCACGGCATAGCGGTCGCCCGTGCTGATCAGACTGAGGAAGGCCTTTTGCGGGCGGTAATGTTGTAACGGCTTTCCCGTCAGTGCGCGTAACAGGTTCTGGGCCAGGGGCTTGCCTTGCCGCACAGCGAAAACGCCTGCCTTGGGGCGCTGGTGATTGATCTGGTCGGCGACATCGCCTGCGGCAAATATTTCAGGATGGGAAAGCGACTGTAAGGTATCGTCCACCTGGATAAAACCGCGCGGGCTCACTTGCAGCCCGGACTCGCCCAGCCAGGCCGGTGCGCTTGCAGACACGGTCCAGAGCATGGCATCCAGGTCGAGGCGTTTTCCCTCTTTTGACAGCAGATGATCGGCCATGATGCTGTCGACCCGGAAATTCCGGTGAACCTGAATTCCCCTCTCCGCCAGTATTCGCTCGTAGCGGCGTCTGACGCCAGCGTTGTGACTGGCGAGAATGCCGTCATCCGGGGTCACCAGATGGTAAACGATATTGGGTTCCGGTAGCGGCTGTATGCGACTGTCCGCCTTTAGGCGGTGCTGGATGGCCAGCAGCACCTCGACGCCGCTGGCGCCTCCGCCGACGGTGGCGATTCGCCAGGGGCGCTGGGGTTCACTTTGAACCTGCTCACGAAAGCGCGTCCACCAGGCGAGGAAAGGCGCGACAGGCTTCAGCGCGACGGCGTGTTCTGCGGCACCGGGCACGCTGGCATCCGGTACGGACCCGGTATCGATGGACGCCAGGTCGTAGCCCAGCGGTGGATGATCGCGACAGAACACCAGTCGCTGCTCCGGGTCGAGCCGGGTGACCCTATCATTGATAAAGCGCACCCCGGCATAGCGGCAGAGGCGAGCCAGATCGATATGTGCCTCTTCATGCCGATAATGACCTGCAATGACGCCGGGCAGCATGCCGGAATAGGGCGTCAGGCTACCATCTGAAATCAGCGTAATGCGCACGCCCGGGTGCGGCTGCATGGCCAACATGCGCAGCGCCAGCGCATGGCTGTGTCCGCCGCCGATCAATACCAGATCCTGACGAATGGGGGTGTTGTCGGTCTTCATGGAGTGCAGATCTTGATTGGTGGCAAGGGGGACGCGTCCATCAAATGTTATGAGGATTCTAACCTAACGAGCGTGTCGATTGGCGGCTGTAAACGTTTGGGCAGAGAAAGCGGCTTTGCATGTGAGAACCTCCCTAGTCCCGCAACTCCAGCCGAATTCCGACCTGGACAAGCCTGCGCCTGATGCGTTGTATGTCGTCGTTGGAGCCTCCCGCCGTAATGAATGGCCGCATAGGCAGGTCGACGCTCAATCCATCAGGAAAGCCGGCCTCAGCCAGCAGTCTGCGAGCTTGGGGGATATTCTCACCGTGCAGCGCGAGCACTACGGCTTCACGCACCCGCGAATCGCTCAGCCGACCATCGTCGCTGTGCGGCCATTTGGCGGTCTCGATAAACAACGCGTCCGGATCTGGCGCCCGAGCGGGAGGTATAGTCTTCGGCGGTTGAGGCGTGGTATCCGGTTCGGCGGGTTGCGCCGAGCTTGGCTGTTGCTCAGACGACTGCGTCGATGGTGTTTGCGTGGACGGAAAAGGGGGCAGTGCGCCGCTGCCTAAATAGATCCCCATCACGATCAGGATCACCCCTGCGAAACCCGACATCCAGCGGCTGGCCTGACCTACCTTACCGGGAACCTCAGCGCCGAACAGTTTGAACTGACCTCCGAGTAGCGCGATTAACAGCAGGATTGCTCCAACGATAACCAGCGCCAGGGGCAGGTTCTGGGGCATCACGACCTCGTCATTATCAGTTGGGCAGGCATCGCGCAGCCTGGACACCCACAATTCTACGTCGACGCCGGAACCGCATGTTGACGGGAGTCAATGGATTGGCCGGCTCGGGCAGGGTGCAATAACCGAAGGGCATTGCGCCGCATGAGGTTAACGCGTGCGCTGTCAGTTAACAGGCTGTGCTGTGAGAGCCCCTTCCAGTAACGACGAATAATCTCCTCGCCGGGCAACCGGGTTCTCCTTCCGAGACAGCTGATAGTCATACATTGGATCGTAATAATCCTTCAGCAACTGCTCGATCCAGGTCCTGTGCAGTCCCAGCGATCCATCCCGGGCCTGTTGTCCCAGCGCCTCCCGCATGATGGCGTCCAGCTCGGTATAACGGTCTCCGCCGAGGCGTTTGCGGATGCGTTGCAGACTGCCCAGCAGGTATTCGCGGAAGTTGTGCCAGCCGGCATCTTCGCCGTCACGTGCGATGAAACCCTTGCTCATATCGGTGACGTAGTCGGCGAGGATATTGTCGATGCGGTCGTCCAGTGAAACTTCGAGAATCCAGAGCCGCGCCTGGGCCATCCGGTAGCGCAGTGCTTCGGGCAAGGCGCAGCGACCGATCAGGTGGCTTTCGTCTTCCAGGTAAATGGGGCCGCCGTTTTGTTCGGCTTTGAGCAGGGCGATGATTACGCCGTTTTCGAAATCGATCTGGGACGGTTGTGGTGTCAGGGTGCGACCGAAGCTGGAGCCGCGGTGGTTGGCGATCCCTTCGAGGTCGACGGCATTGGGGAGGTCGTGCACTAGACGGGTTTTCCCCGTGCCGGTCCGGCCGCTGACGACCACCAGATCCAGGTCGCCGATATGCGCGTCCAGCCAATCCAGCAGAAAGCGGCGTAAAGCTTTGTAGCCACCCTTGATCCGCGGATATTGGATACCGGCTTCGGCCAGCCATTGCTGGCTGATTTGGGAGCGCAACCCGCCGCGGAAACAGTAGAGATAGCCTTCGGGGTGTTCCTTGGCGAAGCGGACCCAGGCAGCGACCCGCTCGGCTTTGATGTCGTCCCGCACCAGTTGGTGGCCGAGTTCGATAGCGGATTCCTGGCCGTGTTCCTTGTAGCGGATGCCAACGCGCCGGCGTTCCTCGTCCACCATCAGGGGTTGGTTGCTGGCGGTGGGGAAGGCGCCTTTCTCGAATTCGACGGGTGCTCGGACGTCCAGAAGCGGCACGTCGTCGAGAAACAGGCGGTGATAATCGTCGGTATCCGGGCGTTCGGTCATGGAGGGTGCTGTCGAGTCGTGACAAAAGGGTGACTGGAGTATATCGAAATCCCTGTGTTTTTGCTCAGGAGTGCGGCGTTGTCGGCGCTTTGTCCGGGGATTACCATGCGTTTCTCTTTTGAGGAGTTGTCCGATGAACGCAGAGCGACTGAACCAACACCTGCGCCGAACCTTGCCGCACGGCCGTGTGGCGCTGACCCATCCGGCCGGTTGCCCGGAACTGGGGCTTTACCTGTTTGATCCCGACGTGCTGGAAGGGCCGCTGACCCACGAACAGGCCCAAGCGGTGGTGGCGGAGCCGGCCTACTGGTCCTTTTGCTGGGCGAGCGGTCAGGTGTTGGCGCACTACATCCTGACGCATCCCGAGGTGGTCGCAGGGCGTCGTGTCATCGACTTTGGCTCCGGGTCGGGCATCGTGGCTGTGGCGGCGGCCAAGGCGGGTGCGGCGGAGGTTGTTGCCTGTGATCTGGATGCTCAGGCGCTGGACGCGGCGAGTGCCAATGCAGCCGCTAATGGCGTCAGTGTGAATCTCTGCTCGGATTGGTTTCAACGTCCAGGGGAATTCGATCTGGTGACCGCGGCGGATGTACTCTATGACCCGGAAAACCGGGTATTTCTGGAGGCGTTCTGCCAGGTGGCTCCGCAGGTTTTGCTTGCTGACTCCCGCGTCAAGGATCTGGGCGATGCACGATACCGGCGGTTGGGGGTCCGGTCCTGTAGCACCTGGCCGGACCTCAATGAATTCGAGGAATTCAATCAAGTCAGGCTCTATGCGGTTGGCGAGGGGTTTCCGGCAGTTTGAAGTGATAATTGGGAAAGGAGGATGATTGCCCGCGAGCAAACATTTCGCCCATAAAAATGGGCGACATAAAGTCGCCCACTGGTCGGAACAGGTCGCAGCATCCTTGCTTATCGAAAACGACACTCCTGTCGTTCGTTCTTCTCCCTATGCCTGTCCCTGGCGCCGGCATCCTAGCCGACCATCCAATTAGGCGTCCCTTAAGCAGAACTTCCGTATAGTCCCTGCTTCCCCTCAAATCCTATGAGGATACCGTCCCTGTGGCGTCCTATCCCTGTCACTCCCTGACGATTAGAACTATACCAGCTCTCCGACGACCGGCCGGTGATGGAACCTGATACGGGGCGCGTACAGATTTCCGGATTTTGGTAACACGGCCTACGAAACAACCGGTTACCCAAGGTGCGGGGTTTCTCTTTCGGTCTTTCGCACAGCACAAAGGGCAAAGTTCCCACGTGAATGTAAGAGATGTCTCACGCGGAATGTGGTCAATGTCCTACTTTGCCTGATGGGGTGTTGGTCGTTTTGCGCCATACCCGATGGGTTCCCTGAGGAATGGCAGGAAATAACACAGGGCCAGGCCGGCAAGAATGCCGATGCTGTCGGCCACCACATCCCAAAAGGAGCAGTCACGGTAGGGCAGCTCGGCCTGAACCAGCTCGATAAAGATGCCGAATGTCAGCATGGCGCCGATCATCAGCCAGGGACTGCGCTTCGGGAAGCCGAGGCAGAAGAGAACGGCCAGGGCGACGAAAGCGGCGATGTGATTGACCTTGTCGATGGAGGAGGCCGGTATCGGATATGGATTGGGGGTTGTCGCCAGGTAAAACACGCCGATCATGGCAAAGAACCAGAACGCACGCCAAAGGCGGTGCAGTGCGAAGAACTTTTCGAGCGCAAGCAGCATGGGTGGTCCCTGAACGGTGTCGGCGTTATCGGAGCATGTTATCCTCCTTCGCCAGTTGATGGGCGGCGCGACGGTGGCCGCGGCAGACGACAGGAGGGTTCTGTGGATGTTTAAAGGCAATTTCCTGCACGGGTTTCGCTATTTTCGCGAAGGCTTCAGTCTTATGTGGCAACCGGGACTGCGCCAGTTCGTCATCTTGCCTCTGATCCTCAATGTCGTGATTTTCCTGCTGATGTTCAAGTGGCTGTACGATCTTTTCACACTCATGATCAACACTGTGATGGGCTGGCTGCCGCACTGGACCTGGCTGGAACCGCTACAGTGGCTGTTCTGGCTGATTTACGGTGCCCTGCTGATCCTGTTGCTGGCATACGGGTTCGTGGTTGTGGCCAACCTCGTTGGCTCGCCTTTCTATGCCTTTCTGGCAGAGCGCACGGAGGAGCGGCTGACCGGACACAAGCCGGGACCTGATCTGCCCTGGTGGCGGGTGCTGGGTGAGGTGCCCAGGGCCGTCTGGCGAGAAGTGCTCAAGCTGCTGTATTACCTGCCTCGGGCTATCCTGTTACTGGTGATCGGTCTGGTGCCGGTCCTCAACCTGGTCTCGACAGCGCTCTGGTTTCTTTTCAACAGCTGGATGATGGCCCTGCAGTATGTGGATTATCCGGCAGACAACCACCGCGTCAGTCTGGCGGACCTGAAAACCGTATTGCGGGCACGGAGAATGACCTCCTTTGGGTTTGGTGTTCCCGTGGCGGTGGGCGCCATGGTACCGATACTCAACTTGTTCGTGGTGCCCGCGGCGGTCTGCGGTGCAACCTTGTATTGGGTGAGGGAAAATGCAGGAGAATCGGTTGGGGCCTCGCCGTCTTCGCGTCCTGAACTATATTGAACCTGGGCATCCGCAAAAAATGTCGTCGGACATGGGGCGAATGCCCACTTTAGACTTCTCTGGGCCACGCAGGCAGTAGATATAACATGGCGATTATAAAGGCGCTCGTTGTGGACGACGCCAGCTTCGTGCGCGATCTGGTCAAACGCACAGTGCGCAGCAAATTCCCGGTCATCGAGCTGACGGAGGCGGCGAACGGTCGCAAGGCCCAGTCTCTGATGAGCCGAACCTTTTTCGATCTCATCCTCTGCGACTGGGAGATGCCGGAAATGTCCGGTCTCGAGTTGCTGCAATGGATGCGGCAGCACGATGCCTATAAGACCTGTCCGTTTATCATGATCACCAGCCGGGGCGACAAGTCCCACGTGATCGAGGCCGTGCAGCAGGGCGTTTCCGAATACCTGGGCAAGCCGTTCTCGCCTGATGCCCTGACCAAGAAGATCATCAAGGTCATGGGGCGCAAGCTGAAGGCGGCGATGTCGGACGGCTCGAAAGTCTCCGCAACCCCGGACGCCTTCCGTGAATCGGCGACGCTGCTCACTCAGGCGACGCGCGGCTCGGCGGAAGTCGATAACGGCGCAGCGGCGCCAGCTGCAGCTGCATCGGGCGGCAAGGACCCGGCTCAGCGGATGCGTGGTGTGGCGGCGGTCCGTTTCGCCGACTCGGTACTCAAATGCGTGATCAAGGATATTACGCTGACGGAGATCCGTGTCATCGCCAAGCGTGACCAGCAGTTCCCGGGCATTCTGGATCAGGCCGTTGTGGATATGGACCTGGGGGATAACCGTGTGGCGCGCCTTAACGGCTATGTGCATCAGATGCAGGCGGTCGAGAAGCGGGTGGATACCGATTTCGTCAGTCTGATCATCCGCTTTGTCGACGAAGATCCGCAGAAGCTGGAAGACCTGTCACGGTTTATTGCCGGCTTTCGGGGGAGTTAGCCAGAACGGTTTCCGCTTCCGTCTCTTCGGTTTCCTCCGTCAGCCGCTGAGACGGAAAATGACAGATGAACTCGCTGCCTGCTCCCGGTGTACTGCGAATCTCCAGTCGCCCATCGTGGTTGAGCAGTACATGCTTGACGATGGCCAGCCCCAGGCCGGTGCCCCCGGTTTCCTTATGGCGACTGGGATCTGCCCGGTAGAAACGCTCTGTCAATCGCGGAATGTGAACGGGGTCGATGCCGATCCCGTTGTCTCGCACCGAAAGATGTGCGCCCTCACTATCCACGAACCAGCGAATCTGTATTTCCCCGCCGGCTGGCGTGTATTTCACCGCATTGAATATCAGATTGGAAAAGGCGCTGCGTAACTGGTGGTCGTCGCCCAGCAGTGACTGTTGGCTGTCGCAGACCAGACTGATCTGGTGCTTGCGATCGCCGCTGAGTGCTGTGGCATCGTCGCGGATAGCCTTCAACAGCGCAGGCACATCGGTCGTTCGGGTGTGAACTTCGCGTTCCCCGGTTTCCAGCTTGGCCAGCAGGATCAGGTCGGCGATGAGCGCTTCCATGCGCTGAGCCTGTTGGGCCATGGTGTTCAGTGGTCGTTGCCAGCGTGGCGGAAACTGGTCGGCATACTCGACCATGGTTTCCAGATAGCCGCTGATGACGGTCAGCGGGGTGCGCATCTCATGGGACACATTGCTGACGAAATCGCGTCGCATCTGCTCCAGTTGGTGCAGGCGGGTGACGTCACGGACAATGATCAGCCGGTCGTCCTCGCCGAACAGGTTGATCTGGATCTGCAGGCGGAGCTGGGCGCGCGAGGGCGAGGGAATCTCCAGCAGGTCCCGGTATTGCTTGGCCTCAAAATAGTGCTTGAAGGCGGGAGTCCGGATCAGGTTATAGATCAACTGGCCCTGATCACTGCCCCGACGGAATCCCAGAAGCTGCTCCGCCGCCAGATTCCACCATTCGAGTACGCCGTTGGCGTCTGTCATGATGACCGCATCGCGCAAGGTGTTGGTGGACTCCTGCACCCGGTTGATCAGGGCCTGCATGCGGTCCTGAGCGCGCAGCTGCACCTGTTGCGCACGGAACAGGGTTTCGAAAAGGTCACCCCAAAGACCGAAGGCGCGGGGCGGCTCATCATCGAAATCCGGCGAATGGACCCATTGGTAGAGTCGCTTGAGTTGCCACAGCACGCTGATCAGGTAAGCGCCGAGGCCGCCGGCCAACACCCAGCCCGGCTGGCCGACCAACAAGCCGACCGCGAGCAGCAGGGCGATGCCCAGCAGCAGGAGCTTGATGTGATCAGACCAGTTGCGGTGCATATATCTTCCGGAAAAACGGCTCGACCACCGTCACCCCGGAAGGCGTCGGTGGCAGAACCTGAAAACAGGGCTGGAATCAGGCGGCGCGGGTCGAGAAACGATACCCGGTGCCGCGTACGGTCTGGATGAGATAGTCGTGCGAGGGACCCAGGGCCTTGCGCAGACGCCGTATATGGACGTCAACGGTGCGTTCCTCGACATAGACATTGCCACCCCAGACCTGGTCCAGCAATTGATTGCGAGTATAGACGCGTTCCTGGTGGGTCATGAAGAACTGCAAGAGTTTGTATTCTGTCGGCCCCATATTGACGGCACCGCCATTGGCGGTCACTCGGTGGCAGACAGGGTCCAGGCGCAGGCCGTCGACGTCGACCGGTGTTTCGACGCCGGGTGGCGTAGTGCGGCGCAGCACCGCCTTGAGGCGGGCAACCAGTTCACGCGGTGAAAAGGGTTTGGTGATGTAATCGTCTGCACCGACTTCCAGGCCCTGGATCTTGTTGTCTTCCTCGACCTTGGCGGTGAGCATAATGATCGGAATCTCCGCCGTATGCTCATCGCGTTTGAGGCGCCTTGCCAGCTCGACGCCGCTGGTGCCGGGTAACATCCAGTCCAGCAAAATCAGGTCGGGCTTGCGATCGACGATCAGGGCGTGAGCCTCACGGGCGTCGCCGGCTTCCAGATAGTCGTAATCGGCCATCTCCAGCGCTATGGCGATCATCTCCCGGATCGGCGCTTCATCATCAACAATCAGAACTGTCTTTCCGGACATGGGTAAGCAACCTGCTTCCGATTCGTGGCAGCCATATTACAAAGAAACCATGTTACATCTATATGACAGCGGCTGCCTCGACTTGAGATCGGTTCGATCAGTGCAGTGCGTAATCCAGGACCAGGCCGACAAAGACCGCAAATCCGGCCCAGTTGTTATTGAGGAACGCGCGGAAGCAGGCCTGCCGGTCACGGTGACGAACCAGATGCTGCTGATAGACAAACAGGCTGGCCATGGCCACCAGGCCCAGATTGAACCAGACACCACGGCCGCATTGATGCCCGACCATGAAGAGCACCACCACCGTCAGTGCTTGCATGATGCCAATGATCAGGCGGTCGGCTTCGCCGAACAGGATGGCGGTGGATTTGATGCCGACCTTGAGATCGTCGTCACGGTCGACCATCGCGTAGAACGTGTCGTAGGCGACAGTCCAGAGCACATTGGCGGTGAAAACCAGCCAGGTCAGGCGCGACAATTGGTCCGCCTGTGCCGCCCAGGCCATCGGAATCGCCCAGGAAAAGGCGGCGCCGAGAAATAGCTGGGGCAAGTGGGTATACCGCTTCATAAAGGGGTAGATGAACGCCAGCGCCAGGCCCCCAAAGGAGAGGTACAGGGTCAGCCGGTTGGTGAACAACACGACCATCGAAAAGGCCGCCAGGCTCAGGAGCAGAAACAGGACGATGGCTTCCCGGGGCTGAATGGCGCCGGTGGCGAGCGGGCGTTGATGGGTGCGCTCAACGGCACCGTCCCAGTCGCGGTCAGCAAAGTCGTTGATGGCACAGCCGGCAGCCCGCATCATGAAGACGCCGAGAACAAAAACGATCAGGTTGCCTATCGAGGGAAATCCGCCCGCCGCGAACCAGAGCGCCCAGAGCGTCGGCCACAGCAGCAGGAAACTGCCGATGGGGCGGTCGAGGCGCATCAGGCGCATGTAATGGGGCCATTTCTCACGAAGGGGCAGGGTGGGTATGCGTACTGTCATTTCGCCTTTCTCTGCAGCGGGGTGGACCGTTAGGGCGGCCGATAAACGGTAGTGGGCCGATTATAGCCCTGGCGTTCCGGGGATTCGAACCTTCACCTATTGGCCCTGTCCCGGATTTCCGGGGCGGGTTTGCCAGAGGACGGCACTGAATTGTTCGGTGATCAGGACCTGCCGATCCTGGTTGCTGAAGCAGGACCTGCGGGTAAAGGGGCCTGATTGCCAGACGTCCGACGGAATGGCCACTTCCAGCGGGCCTCGCTGCCAGCCATGCTCCCGGAACAGGATCTCTCCGATCGGACGTGAGCCGAGGTGGCGCCAGCGACGATGCTTGCCCTGCAACGTGTGTAGGGGGAAAACGGTTCTCGCCTCCACCCAGACTTCACCGTCGCCGACCAGCTCAACTTCCCTTATCCACGCCAGTTCCCGTGTCGGAAGTTGCAGGAGCCGACACTCGTCGAGGGTCGGTTGTGCAAACTGTTCCCGGACGATCCGCACGTGGAAGTTGTGCTGGCTTCGATGCCGCAGGCGTCGTGTGAGGGAACCCCGCGATAGCAGGAGGTCACGCACCCGTGCCGGTACATGCATGGCGGAAATGCGGCGATGGGGGAGCCAGCGGCAGGTGGCGTGGTTGCGCATCAGGGCGACGGACTCGTTCTCGTCATATCGAAGAGGCGCCATCATAACGCCAGACGGCCATGGAATCATCCTGCGAGCAACCTGCGTTCAGCCTTTTCGACGGCGTCATGCGGCCCCTGCAGAACCACCGTGTCACCGGCGTTCAGTTGGGATTCTTCAGTTATAAGGGGCGCCAGGCTGCCGTCCTCCCGGCGGATAGCGTAGATCGGCGTGCCCAGGGTGAGATCCGCGACGGTCTTGCCGCAGGCCCAGGCTTCCGTAGGCAGTCGCACTGGATGCAGGAGTTCCAGGGGTCTGCCATGGGCATCGGTCAGGCGGGACTGCAAACCGTGATAATAACCGTGCAGGATGCTGTAGCGGTCGCGCCGGGTTTCGCTGATATCGCGGAACACCCGTTCGGCGGAAACCCCCATCAGCATCAACACATGGGAGACCAGGGTAAGACTGGCTTCCAGGGTTTCGGGGATGACTTCAGTCGCGCCCAGCTTCTGCAGCAGGGCCAGCTCCGAGTCGTCTCGGGTACGGACCAGTATGGGGGTTTTCAGGCCCTGTTCCCGGGTAAGCGTGATGATTCGCGCGGCCCTGTCGGTTTCGGCGTGACTGATGACCAGCAATTTGGCCCTTTGTAAGCCCAGGGCCCGCAAAATGCTGGCGCGGGTGCCGTCGCCGAAAAAGACGGGTTCGCCGGCGGCGCTGGCTTCCTGTACGCGCACAGGATCGACGTCGACGGCCAGGAAGGGGATTCCTTCGCGGCGCAGGAAGCGGGCGACGGTCTGGCCGACACGACCGAAACCGCAGATCACCACATGGTCGCGCAGGTTTTCGCTGGCCTGATGCAGGTCTCCGGTATCGCGCTCGGCTTTTAACGTGTCGTGATCGCTCAGGCGGCGCAGTAGCCAGGGTGTGACGAAACCGATCAGGACCGGAGTCATGGCGATGGAGATGACGACGGTGGTGACTAACACCGCCTGCCAGGATGGCGATAGCAGGTTGCGCTGTCCCGCCAGGGCAAAGAGGGCAAAGGCAAATTCGCCTCCCTGAGCCAGGTAGAGTCCGGCGCGCAGGGCAGCAGGGCGCTCCAGCCCCTGCCAGCGTGCCAGCAGCACGATAGCGCAGGCTTTGCCCAGCACCAGCAGGCTGGAAAAGATCAGCACCCAGTGCCAGGTGGTTGCCAGGGTGCGCACATCGATCAACATGCCGACACTGACGAAGAAGAGTCCCAGCAGCAGGTCGCGGAAGGGGCGGATGTCGGCCTCGACCTGATGCCGGTAGTGGGTTTCGCTCAGCATCATGCCGGCGATAAAGGCACCGAGGGCCATGGAGAGGCCAAACGTATGGGTCAGCGCGGCGGCAAGAAGGGAAGTCAGCAACACGGTCATGACGAACAGTTCTTCGGAGCGTGCTTTCGCCACTTCGTCGAAGAGGCGCGGCAATACCCATTTGCCCAGGCTCAACAGTACGGCAAACAGGATCGCCCCTTTGATCAGGGTAATGCCGATGACCGGGAGCAGCGCGTCGTGATGAAGCGTATCCGACAGTGCGGGGACCAGTATCAGGAGGATGACTGCCGCCAGGTCCTGGAACAGCAGGATGCCGATGGCCGTCTGTCCATGGGCTTGGTTCAGCTCATGGCGTGTTGTCAGCTCCTTGCTGACCACGGCCGTGGAAGACAGGGCCAGTGCCCCGCCGATAACGGTGGCCTGCTCGGCGGTAGCGCCGGCCAGCCAGGCTGCCGCGAAAATCAGGGCGCCGCAGATCAGGACCTGAAGCCCGCCCACGACAAAGACCGTATGACGAAGCGCCAGCATTCTGGGCAGGGAAAACTCCAGGCCCAGCGAAAACAGCAGGAAGACCACGCCGAACTCGGCGAGGATCTGAATAGTGCTGAGTTGGTCAGGTGCCGGGTGTACCAGCAGGCCTACACAGAGGTAGGCCAGGGTGGGGGGCACGTTGATGCGACGGAACAGCGCAGAGATCAGGACGGCAGCGGCCAGGAGGATCAGTAACAGGTCCAGTCCGTTGCCGTGTATGGGCATAGCGAATCCGCGCTCCTTGTGGTGGTTTCACATCTGCCCAAAAGGGCGTTCAGCGCTCCATCGTCGTGCTACAGGCCTTTTACCGCATAGATCCCGGGTGCATTGCGCCAGTAGCCCTTGTAGTCCATACCGAAGCCAAAGAGGAAGCGGTCTTCCACTTCCAGCCCGGTGAAGTCGCCCTTCAGGTCCGGACGTGCCTTGCGGTCGTGTTGTTTGTCGACCAGCACCGCGGAGAGCACTTCGCTGGCGCCCTGGGCGCGGCAGAAGTCCATGATAGCCGCCAGGGTGGTGCCTTCGTCCAGGATGTCATCGACAATCAGCACGGTACGATCCCGCATGCTGCTGGCAGGCTTGACCTGCCACTCCAGGATACCGCCGGTGGTTTCCTGGCGATAGCGTGTGGCGTGCAGGTATTCGGCCTGGAGGGGAAACTTCAGCTTTGGTAAAAGCTGCCCGGTCAGAATCAGGCCGCCATTCATGACGCAGAAAAGCAGCGGGTTGGATGCAGCCAGGCGTGCTGTGATGGCCTCCGCCATGGACTCGATTGCGCTCTGGACCTCGGTTTCGGTGCAGAGACAATCTGCTTCGTCGAAAACCCGCTGCATTTCGTCGATGGTTTCAGTCATGAAATGATTCCTGTCAGGTGGCGCGTCGTGATTAAAGGCGGAGATTATACCCCAAGGAATGACGGAATAGGCGGCTCAGGCGATGGTCGAAATGACTCAATTTCGTCCCATTGCCGTCACCAATGGCATTGGTTCGCGCCCCTGCAACTCGTATGATGTGCCCCTGGGAAATTTGGTCACCGATTGGCATGGGATCACTGTGTGGATTTTTGGGTGGCAGTAGGATTGTTTGACAATTTTGTCTGAGATGGCTGACACTATGCCCAAGGAGGCATGATTCAATGAAAAAATGGCAGTGCGTGGTTTGTGGTTGGATCTACGACGAAGAGAAAGGCTGGCCGGAAGACGGTATCGCACCGGGAACGGCCTGGGACGATGTACCTGACGACTGGGTATGCCCTGATTGTGGTGTCGGCAAGGAAGATTTCGAGATGATCGAGATCGGTTGATCCCGCGCCAGAGAGTGACTCCCAGCGAGGAATGCAGAATGAGAGAAAGGGCTCCCGTAGTCATTATCGGCACCGGCCTGTCCGGCTATTCCCTGGCGCGCGAATTTCGCAAGTTGGACAAGGAAACGCCGTTATTGATGATCACCGCCGATGACGGGCACAGCTACTCCAAGCCGATGCTGTCCACCGGCTTCACCAAGGGCAAGTTGGCGGATGAACTGGTGCAAAGCGATGCCGGGGCCATGGCGGAGCAGTTGGGTATCCAGGTGCGCACCTATACCACGGTGACCGCGCTGGATACCGATCGGCACGAAATCGCCATTGGTGACGAGCGGTTGCGCTACAGCAAGCTGGTATTGGCCTGGGGGGCGGATGTCATTCGTCTCAACCTGGAGGGTGAAGGCCTCGAGCATGTTTACTCGATCAACGACCTGATGGATTACCGTGCCTTCCGCCAGGCGCTGGAAGGACGTCGTCGCGTGGCGATTATGGGTGCGGGTCTGATCGGTTGTGAGTTTGCCAACGATCTGGTTAATGGCGGCTACGAAGTCGATATGATTGCGCCCTGTACCACGGCGCTGCCCGGATTGCTGCCCGACGCGGCCGGCGATGCGATTGTGCAGGGGCTGCGGGATATCGGTGTGCGCTTCCACTTCGAGACTGCGGTGAGCCGTGTCGACCGGGAAGGGGATGGGGTTCGCCTGGTGCTGGACAATGGCGAAACCGTTGACGCCGATCTCGTCATATCTGCCGTCGGCCTGCGACCGCGGACCGAGCTGGCGAAAGCGGCCGGCCTGACGGTGCAGAAGGGGATCGTGGTCAACCGCGCGCTGGAAACCAGTGCTCCCGATGTCTACGCCTTGGGTGACTGTGCCGAAGTGGACGGCTATGTGCTGCTTTACGTCCTGCCGTTGATGGCCAGTTCCCGGGCGCTGGCAAAGACACTTGCGGGCACCCGGACGGAAGTGTCCTACGGCACCATGCCGGTCGTGATCAAGACGCCCTGCTGCCCCACGGCGGTTTGTCCGCCGCCGCTATCAGCGCAGGGACAATGGGAGATCGAGGGCGAAGGACTGGATATCCGGGCTCTGTTCCGGGACTCGTCCTCCCAAGTGATCGGATTTGCGCTGACCGGCAAATATGCCCTGGAAAAACAGCAGCTTTCCAAGGAAGTGCCCCCCCTGCACTCCTGATCCAGTCATGCCTCCCCTGCCCGCCGGTTCTGCCGGCGGGCTGTCCCCGGTCAAGATATACCGAAGGTTTTCGCGGTAAACTGCTTTTATTCACGCTTCGTTAAAGGCAGGTTCGGTATATGAAAGACAATGCCAAGCAGGATTATTCAGAAATCGAACGCCAGTTGCTGCAGCGCCGTGCCGAATTGGAACAGCGGGTTGATGCGATCAAGGAGAATATCGGTACGCCGCTCGATCATGATTTCGCAGAACAGGCCGTAGAGCGCGAGAATGGAGAAGTGCTGGACGCGCTGGGTAAGGGCGCGGAGATGGAAATCTCTCGCATCAACCGTGCGCTGATCCGCATGGAAGAGGGGCTTTACGGGGAATGTGAGGACTGCGGTGAACGCATCCCGCTGGAACGTCTCAAGGCACGCCCCTTCTCGACACGCTGTGTGCGTTGCGCGAATCTGCACGAAGAGGATGAAAAGCGGCGCTAGAAGCGGTATTGCACGCCGACATCCACCGTCAGGGGCAGATCCTGCAGGCTTTCCGGCAAATCGTTGGCGAGGGGTAATGGGTTGCGTCGTGCGTTATAGGTGTCGTTCTGGGCATTGGCGACCCGCTCGGCTTGTGTGCGGCCCTGCCAGTCTTTTGGCCGGGAGGCGGAGAGGTGTGACAGCCAATGCCAACCGCCAGCCTGTTCCCGCGATGTTGTCGGTTTGGTCTGGCGTATCAGTACCGGAGGCTCATTCTCGGAAGTGACGGCCGGTGCCTGGGTGCTGCGGGGAGCGTCCAGTACCGGATTATAATTCAGGTCCAGAGCATGGCATGGGCCGACCACGAAAAGCAGTGCGACGCCCAGCATCCTGAAAAGCCTGTATCCTGACGGGTGTCCAGCCAATCGGTATTGCATAAGGATAATTCTGATACAACCTGTGTGATGCGAGAGTCGGGTGAACCGAGCGGCTTCATTAAACCATTCATAATACAATTGTATACTGAAGTCTTTTTACCCGTCTTCTTAAAGGGGGTTAGCATTTTCCGCTAGCTTTTAAGCCCACCTGATCGAAAAGGCCAAGCTCGATCCGTGCATTGTGCCATTGCGTCACGCGGTAGTGTCGGGTAGAACTCCATCTCCACAGGTAATGAATCGCGTCGGGTATCTCGTGCCACTGACTACGTCGTAGGGTACGCGCCGCGCAATGATAATGGGAGCGGGTATGCAGGAAGTCGTGCGAGAACTGGTAGATCTGCTGGACCTGGTGCCGACCGGTGACGATAGATTTCGAGGGGACAGTCAGGATCTGGGCTTTCCGAATGTTTTTGGCGGCCAGGTGCTGGGGCAGGCGCTGATGGCGGCCAGTCGCACCGTCGAAGGTCGTCTGCCACATTCGTTACATGCCTATTTCCTGCGTGGCGGGAATCCGTTGGCGCCTATCGACTATGAAGTGCAGCGGGTACGTGATGGCGGGTCTTTTACAGTCCGGCGCATTATCGCCTGGCAGGACGACCGGGAGATCCTTTCGGCGTCGGCGTCTTTCCAGGTAGAGGAGGAGGGTTATACCCATCAGCTCGACATGCCGGCGGCGCCTGAGCCCGAGTCGCTGGTGTCCGAGCTGACCCTGCGTCGCCAGTTACAGGAATACATGCCCGATAATCGACGCGAGCAGCTGACGCGCGAGCGGGCTATCGATATTCGACCGGTGGCGCCGGTTAACCCCCTCAAGCCGGTGGCGACGGAACCGCACAAGCAGAGCTGGTTTCGCGCCATCGATCAGTTGCCGGACGACCAGGTGCTGCATCGCTGTCTCCTGGCGTATGCGTCGGATTTCGGTCTCCTGGGTACGTCCCTGGGACCTCACGGGATTACCTTTATGCACCCTGGCCTGCAAATCGCCAGCCTGGACCATGCCATCTGGTTCCACCGCCCGGTCCATATCGACGATTGGTTGCTGTATGACACCGACAGCCCCAGCGCGTCAGGCGGTCGGGGCTTCAATCGCGGGAATATTTTCGATCGTTCGGGCTCGATGGTCGCGTCGGTCTGTCAGGAAGCCTTGATCCGTCGTCGGCAGAAAAACAGTAAGGGTCGCATTCGCCCGGAGTCAGGCGCGTAAAGAGGCTTGTGTCTGCTGGTGACGATCCAGCCAGACCTTTAACTCATCCAGGGGCAGGGGCGGGGTCAACACGTACCCCTGCACCATATCGCATCCCATGCTATCCAGCAGGTTGATGATTTCCTGCTCTTCCACACCCTCCGCCACAACGGAATAGCCCAGGCTGTGGCACATATTGATGGTGGTCTGCACAATGACCCGGTCGTCTTGCTGATGCAGCAGGTCGGCGATGAGGGAACGGTCGATCTTGATTTCCCGTGCCGGCAGCCGCTTGATATAGGACAGTGAGGAGTAGCCCGAGCCAAAGTCGTCGATGGATACCGGGATCCCCGCCATGTCGAGCGAGCGTAGTGCCCGCAGCGAGTTGCCGGGGTCCTGCATCATCGATGTTTCGGTCACTTCGAGCACCACCTTACCGGCATGTTGACGGTGGCTGGTCATCAGGCGCTTTACGAATAGGGGGAACTCGGTTTCGCGCAGGTTGTGTGGCGATATGTTGACGGAAACGGAGAGATCGTAGCCGTTTTCCAGCAGGTGATCGCGGGCTTCCAGTGCGTGCTCCATCACCCAGCGGGTCAGTGGTTTGATCAGTCCGGTCTGCTCGGCAACTCGAATCAACTCCTCCGGTTGAATGCGGTCCTGGCAGGCCGGCCAGCGGATCAGCGCCTCGACCCCGATAATGCTGTAATCCTTGAGAGACATCTTGGGTTGGTAATGAAGCGCCAGCTCCTTGCGGGCCAGGGCGCGTTTCAGGTCCGACACCAGCGTAAGCCTGTCCGCACTGTAGATATCCAGCTCCGGCTGGTAATAAGCCAGACCGCGATCGCGGGCTTCCTCGCTTTCCTGCGCGATATAGGCTTCCCGGATCAGCGTGTTGGAGTCGACGCCGTGATCGGGATAGAGGGAGACGCCGGCGATGGGGTCGAGGGGGAGTTGCATGCCCATATAGTCGATGGGATCGCGCAGGGCTTCCAGGCAACGGGCAATGCGGCGCGGTTGAGTCCGCGCCTCGTCGGCATCGAGTACGAAGGCAAAGGTGTCGACTTCCAGCGAGGCGACGGCAAAATGGTGCTGTTCGTCCTCTTCCACCAATCGAATGCCGGGTAGCTCAGCCGCCAATTGGTTGAAGCGCTGGGCCGCTGCCTGCATGACCTTGTCGGTATTGGTGTGTCCAAGGGTCTTGTGAATGGCATGGTAATTTTTGAGCTGGAGGACACCAACGGCATGGCGGCCTGTCGACTCGCGTTGAATCAGGTCCCGCAGGAGGATCTCGAAACAGGCCCGGTTGGGCATGCCCGTGGTGGGGTGGTGCAATGCCTGGTCCATCAGCCGCAGTTCAGCCTGACGGCGTTCCGCGTGCTCGCGCAGACGGGCATCCTGGGCACGGACCTTGTCTTCGCGTTCCCGGTAGAGGCGTTCCGCCAGCGCCAGGGTCAGCATCAATGCCTCTATGGCAGACCCCAATTCGATGCTGAATTCGGTGATGAAATTGGTTGGGAAGAACCCGTACTTGTTGAGCGCGGTGACCACACTGCCAAGCGTCAGTACCGCCCAGGCAAGTGAATACAGGCGAGCGGCCCGGCTGCCGCGTATCCATTGTACGGGGCCCGTCACCGCCAGGAGCAGGCAGGTGGGAATCGCCAGTCCTACCGACAGACGGACCGACTCGTTGTAGTCCAGCAAAAAGGTTCCCAGCAGCGCAATGGAGCAGGCATAGATGGACACCTTAACGGCGCGATCGAGCCAGGGATTTTCCCGTTTCAGGTCGAGGAATGAGCGGGCGAAGAGCGCCGAGCCGAGCGCGGCAAGGGGTATCGATACCAGCATGCTCTGGTTCTGCAGCCAGGGTGTATTGGGCCAGAGCAGGGGAAAGGTGGTGCCGCGCAAGGTCGCCATCAGCAGCAGGTAGCCAAAAGTCGCGACGACGTAATAGAAGTAGGTCGCCTCGCGCAGCGCCAGGAAGACGAAGAGATTGAAGACGATGATCACGATAAGAATGCCGTAATACACCGAGTGCAGCTCATCCAGGATCATCAGGTGCTCGAACAGCGGGACCGGTTTCCAGATGCGGATGGGAACCTGCAGCGTACCTTGCGTTTGCACGCGCATCAGGACTTCATAGTGAGCACCCGGCTCCAGCTTCACGGGGAACAGGAAGTGGGGGTGGTCGATGGGTCGATCATGGAAAGGCAGGTGATCGCCGGTGGTTACGCTGTCGACGGGTTTGCCGTCACGCAGCAGGTGAAATTGGATGCTGTCCAGCTGAGGGTAGGCCACCTCGATGATTCTGGGTGTATTGATCTCTTGAACTGCCGGTAGGGAAAATCGGAACCAGTAGGCGTCGGTGGTATAGCCAAAATTGGGGATGTTGTGGGTGAGCGGCTGCCAGTTTTTGGCCGCTTCGACTTCCTTGAGCTTAAGCGCAGGCCCTCCGCCCCTGATCTGCAGATATTGTATTTTCGGGAACTGCCAGCCTTGCTGAGTCAAGGGGGCTGCAGTGGCCGATTGGGTAATGATTAAGGCACCCAGCAGGGTGCACAACAACATCAGGTGGCGCACGGCGTTCAGCTATTATTATAGGGGTGTCCATGGGCATTCTGCCCTGCAACGCTTGGGGCCTCTCGCGTGCCAGCTTCCTTTCCGATCCTGGTGCAGTCGGGGCTGCACGACTTTCCCATCATATTCCGCCATCGTAGCAGTCGTATCGGGCAAGTTCGCAAATTCGGATATCGACCGTTACACCAAATACGCTGGTTATTTCACTGTAGTTCAGTATTGCACGGTCGGCGAGTCCGGCCGGCAACTGTCCGCGGCTGTTTTATCAGTCGAGCCGGGAGGCAAGTTCTCGGATCCAGGTCACGGCCGGTTCTTCAGGATCGACCGTCTCCAGGACGTCGATCAGCAGCATTTCAGCCAGAGGGCGGCAGGCCAGCTCCAGAAACAGCTCATAGAGCTTCTCGCCGGCGCCACCGTAGGTGTCGCCATAGGAGCTGTCGCCTTGGGCGATGACGGCGAAGGGGCGTCCGTTTTGCAGGGGAAGGGTGTCTCTCAGCGTGAGATAGAAGGGCAGAATGTTCTCTGGCAGGTCGCCCTGCCCGGTACTGGACGTGCAGACGAGCAGCACGCTGCCATCATCGCCCAGGTCCTCCGGCTTCGGATGCTCGAAGACCTGTACCTCGTGGCCCTCCGCCTTGAGGGCGGCTTCCACGGCGCGTGCCGTATACAGGGTGGCGCCATAGACGGAGCCGACGAAAATGCGGAATCGGGCCATAGGGTGAGTCAGCGCCTCTTTCGGAGGGTGGCAGTGCGTGATGGGCGCATCTTAGTCAGATTTTGCGCGCTACTCAAATTCACCGCTTGAGTGACTGGACTTGAGGCGAGAGCTTGTAGAGGATGCAGCGGAAGACTTTCTGCTCTGCACCGGACCCAAGGAGCTCCGACATGGCGTATTGGTTAATGAAAAGCGAACCGGATGCCTTCAGCATCGACGACCTGGCTGGCAGCCCCGATGCGACGGCCCCTTGGGACGGTGTACGGAACTATCAGGCGCGGAACATGCTGCGTGACCAGATGCAGGTTGGTGATCAGGTGCTGTTTTACCATTCCAGCTGTGCTGTGCCCGGTGTCGCCGGGCTGGCGGAGATAGTGCGCTCGGGCTATCCCGATCCGACAGCCTGGCTGCCGGATTCGCCCTATTACGACCCCAAATCCTCCCAGGACAAACCGCGCTGGTATTGCGTCGATGTGCGTTTTATCGGGCGTTTCGAGAAGGTGGTGCCGCTGTCGATATTGCGCGGGCAACCTGAGTTGTCCGATATGCCCTTATTGCGGCCGGGAAATCGTTTGTCGGTGATGCCGGTGGAACCTCATCACTGGATGATTATTCTTCACCTTGCCGGGTGGACGGCTCCGTCGCATTGACGGAATCGGTAAGTTGCTGACGCACGCGAGGCACGATCTGGTTACGCCCTTTCATCTTGGCCTCGTAGAGATTGACGTCTGCCTGCTTGAGTAGTTTTTCCACCGAATTTGCCTGGGTGATAGAGCAGACGCCCGCGCTAAGCGTGAGGGGAATGGTCTGGTCCTTGAAGGTGAAGTTGTGCTGCTCCACCTGATACCGGAGGCGCTCTGCCAGTGCCAGCGCCTGCAGCAGTGACGTGTCCGGCAGGAGTACCAGAAATTCCTCCCCGCCCCAGCGCGAAGCAACGTCGCTCTTGCGGCAAACCGATTGCACCAGGTGGGCGAATTCGGTGAGGACAAAGTCGCCGGCGTCGTGGCCGTACACATCGTTGATCCGCTTGAAGTGGTCCAGATCCATCAACACCGCCGAAAAATGGTGCCCGCTGCGCTCGTAGCGTGAGAATTCCTTGGTCAGGTGCTGCAGCATGTCGCGTCGGTTCGACATGGCGGTCAGTTCGTCCGTGCGGGCGGCGCGCTCGTAAAGCGCGGCAAGCTCGACCAGCTCGTTACGGGCGCTGCGCCGACTGTAGTCCAGGACATAGCAGAAGATCGTTTCGAATAGCAGCGTGGCGAAGAAGCGCATCTCGAAGTCCCACGAGTAATGTGCCTCGACGAAGGGTAGCGAGGGGAAACGGAACACGATCAGTGCAAACAGGAGACAGCCGCCTGTCATCATCAACCCGATACGCAGACCAGTGAGATAGAAGACCAGCGGCGGGAACACATAGAACCAAAGCGGACCTGTGTTGCTTTCCCCGCCCGAAGCGATTAGATAGGCAAAGAGGATGGCAACGATCGTCAACAGACCCCATTTCTGACGGAACCGGTTGCCGGTGCGCCGATAATAGGCGAGATTGCCCAATACCAGGGTGGCGAAAAGGAACAGGGATTGTCCGTACACCTCATGGCCGGCGTGCCAGGACTCCAAGCCAATGGCAACCAGGAAGACAACCGCGGTCAGTGATAGCCAGCTCAGGATTTGGGCGGTGCGGCGCTCCTCATCTTCCAGCAGATTCTGGAAGCGGGGACTGTTTTTCCGGTCGGTCATAGTCGGGCTGTCATCTCTCGCCGAGGCGACGGTGGTCCTGCGGGGACACACGGCTCTGGATTGTTGTTATTAGTGGGAACGAAGCGGTGAATCCGCATTGGGGACCCAGACAAGCGCTGTTCCAATGGCCGCATAGTATAACCCGAGAATTCTGCGCTGGATAATTTCTATGCAGCTCATTGAAACGTTTGGGAATCCCGCCGGATTGTGCTTTCCGGGAGACCTCCTGTTCGGGCGCAATGGGGAGAAACCATGGAGATTGCGGCCGCTTCCCTAGAAATATCCACGGCGTTCAGGGACACTTTGACGGCCTTTCGAGCGCATGCGATGGGCAGGCCTGAAGAACAATAACCTTAGAAGGATTCGATGGCATGAGGGTGGGAGAGCGGACGGCTTGGCCGTTGGGGATCCTGTTATTGGTGCTGGTGGGGCTCGCCGTGATCTACCGGTTCCCGCGGGTGCTCTGGTACCCGATGTTTGCTGATACGCTGACACCGGAAGATGGCCATTTGCAGGTGCCGGGTCTCGGGAAGCCCGTGACGGTTCGCCGTGACAAGCTGGGTATACCGGTGATTGAAGCCGCTTCGACGTCAGACCTGGCGTTTGCCACCGGGTGGGTGATGGCCCAGGACCGTATTGCCCAGATGACAAGCTTCTCGCTGATTGCTCAGGGGCGTTTGGCGGAGATGGCTGGACCGGTGGCGTTGCCGATGGATGAGTATATGCGGGCGCTCGATCTCGATGGCGCCGCCCGCAAGCTGCTGGCATCAGAGCCTCCAGCGATGCGGCAGCTTTTGCAACGGTTTAGCGATGGGGTAAACGCCTGGGTCCATATGCACCGGGACCGCCTGCCGATGGGGTTGGCCCTGGCCGGGTACCGGCCCGAGCCCTGGACGCCGCTGGACTCCCTGCGGGTTTATACAGTCCTCACAGAAGGCTTGAGCGTTAATGTGCAGGAGGAGTTGGCGTTTCTGGCCGCCGCCAAGCGCGTCGGGGTGCACAAGGCGGCCTGGTTGTTCCCGATCTACCCCGATGAACCACTGCCTTTTGCCGAAGCCGATAAATTGAAAGGCGTCGACCTGAGTCAGGTGCCGACCTCGCCGGTACTGGATGCGGTGGCGGCAACGACGCGCGTCTGGTCCCAGGGGCTGGCTGCTTCTAACAACTGGGTCATTGCCGGTAGCCACACCGTCAGCGGCAGGCCCATCCTTGCCAACGATACCCATCTGATGCTGTCCCAGCCGCCACTTTGGATGCTGCTGGAAATGCGCTGTCCCCAATACAAGGTCGGCGGCATCGCCATCGCGGGGATACCCGGGATCGTTGCCGGTAGCAACGGCAAGGTGGCTTGGGGCATGACGATGGTGATGGCGGACACCCAGGACCTGTTCCTGGAAAAGACCCGTCGGCGGGAGGGGAAGCTGGAATATCTGTATCAGGGGCAGTGGCTGCCGGCGACGGCACGTCAGGAAACTTTCCATGTGAAGGATGGTGCAACGCTGACCAAGACGCTGTGGAGCACCCGGCATGGTCCCCTGCTGAATGGGTTGGTCGGCGACAGCGCCGTCAACCGCCTGCAACCCATCGCGGCACCGTCGTCCTATGGGCTGGCGCTGAAGGACGCGCTGCAGGTGCCGGACCAGACCCTCGACGCCATCTTCAGGTTGGGGCAGGCACAGAACTTCGACGAGGCGCAGGCCCAGATCCGGCGCATTCGCTCCATCCCCCTCAATATGGTCTTTGCGGACGCGCAGCATATCGGCTGGCAGGTGACCGGACGTTATCCGGTTCGCAAGCACGGTACCGGACAGCTGCCGTCACCGGGATGGACCGGCGAGTACGACTGGACCGGGTTTGCGCCGGATGCTCTTCGCCCGCACGAGGAAGACCCGGCGACCGGTTTCATTGCCACGGCCAACCATCGCACGGTAAAGGGCGGCCCGATTCACCTCAGCAGCTCCTGGTATTACCCCGAGCGCTTCGAGCGCATCCAGCAGGTTCTCAGCGAACCTCATCTGCACGATGCCGATGAGACCCTGAAGCTCCAGTTCGATCGCCACGATCTGCTGGTCCCCACGGTTGATCGCATGTTGTCCCAGCCGGCCATGGCCAAGGCGCTCGACGCCGCTATCGCCAGACTGCCTGAAGCCCAGGCCGCCAGTGCCCGGCGCACACTGAAGGTCCTGCTGGGCTTTGATGGCGATATGCTGCCCGAATCCACGGCGGCGTCCCGTTTCGGGGTCTTCGAATATCTTTTTGTGCGGGGTCTGTTCCTCGATGAGCTGGGCCCGGACACCAGCCCGGCATGGCGGGCATTGATGGAAGTGAGCGGTATCACCTATTCGGCCGAGGAAGATCATCTGCGCGGCCGGGACGACAGTCCCTTCTGGGACGATGTCCGGACACCGCAGAAAGAGACCAAGGCGGATATCCTGGCCCGGGCGCTAGCGGGCACTGAACCTTATCTGGCGAAGCATCTGGGCCGCAGTCCGGCGGAGTGGGCCTGGGGGCGCTTTCATACCTACACCTGGGAGTCGGGAACGACCCAGTTCGCCGCGCACATGCCGCCGTTCGAGGCGGCGCTGGCTCGCTGGGTGGGGCGTTTTCAGGACCGCGGGCCCTATCCGGCGGGGGGCGATCGCAATACCGTGAATGTTGCGGGCTATACCACCGGTGAAAACTTCCACGTCTGGGATATCCCGGCGATGCGCCTGATGGTGGACTTCGGTGCCAAGGAGCCCCTGCATGTCATTAATAGTGGCGGCCAGTCGGGTAATCCGCTGAGCCCTCATTATGACGACGGCATCCCGGTCTGGTTGCACGAGGGTACCCGCCCGATGCCGCTGAAAACGGCGGATATCGATAAGCAGTATACCCACGTGATGACGCTGAGCCCCTGAGGTGTCAGGCGGCCGTTGCCCGCTGCTCGTCGGTTGCCCGGCCGAGCGGTCGGGTCCGGGTTTGGTCCGCATCGAGTCCGGGGAGCGGCCAGTAGGGCAAATGGCTCTGGATAAAAACATGCAGGGACGCAGAATCACGGAATTGCATGCGGGTATAGCGGGCGGCCCCCGAGGCGTCACGGTATTCGATATACAGGAACAGCAGCGATCCTTTACCGCGAATGCGGCCCTCGCAGCTCCAGTAATAGAGTGGACAGTCGGCCTCGCAATGCTGTATCCGGCCCTGTACCGAGCGGGCGGGTGGCTCCGACTGGCGACGTGCCGAGGCGGCAAAAATCCAGGCTTCTTCGAACATGGGTATCCTCCAGTATAAATTGCTTGGAGGACTGACAGAGTAGCGTCAATGACGCCAAAGGCGGGATCTTCCTGTGGGATTGCCGATCCGGCCACATCCCCCGGCAGGTTCATCCGGGGCACCACCTTACCCGGGAGCGGCAGGTTGGTGAGGAGGTCAGTCCTTCTCTTGATGCAGCCGCTAGCATAACGCCACGAGCCTGATCGGGCAATGGTCCGGGGTGTTCTCCGCGCCACTTTGACTTGAGGCAGTGTCTGGCGCCAGGTGCCATGCCAGAATGAGACGGAATCCGCAAAGGGCTTAACGATGGGGCAGGGCTGGGTATTTCGGACAAGAGACCTGACCAAGGTTTACGACTTGGGCGAGGTCAAGGTCGAGGCGTTGAGGGGGGTGGACCTGGACCTGTACGAAGGTGAACTGCTGGTCATGCTGGGGGCTTCCGGATCTGGCAAGTCGACGCTGCTCAATATCCTGGGAGGACTGGATACCGCCACCGGCGGGCAGGTGTTCTATCGGGATATGGACCTGACTCGGGCGTCGGAGCGTGAGTTGACCCATTACCGCCGCTACCACGTGGGGTTTGTTTTTCAGTTCTACAATCTCATCCCCAGCCTGACGGCCCGGGAAAATGTGGCGGCGGTTACCGAGATCGCCGAACAACCCATGACCCCGGAAGAGGCGTTGGCGCTGGTCGGCCTTGAAGCGCGCCTGGACCATTTTCCGGCCCAGCTTTCCGGTGGTGAACAGCAACGGGTGGCGATCGCCAGGGCCATTGCCAAGCGCCCGCAGGTCCTGCTCTGCGACGAGCCGACCGGCGCCCTGGACTCGCAGACCGGTGTGCTTGTGCTTTCCGCCCTGGAGCGCGTCAATCGTGAAACGGGGACGACGACCGCAATCATTACTCACAACGCGGTGATCGCCGAGATGGCGGATCGGGTCATCACCTTGTCCGATGGACGGGTCTCTGGAGAGCGACGGGTCGAAAGTCGCCGCTCCCCGGAAAGCCTGAGCTGGTAAGTCATGTCGGCACTCAACGCCAAGCTGCGACGGGAACTCTGGCATCTGCGGGGACAGGTGCTGGCGATTGCACTGGTGATTGGGGGTGGGGTGGCCGTCTGTCTCATGTCGCTGGTCAACTACTTCTCCATGCAGGCGACCCGTGCCGATTACTACGCGCGAAACCAGTTTGCCGATGTCTTCGTGAATCTGAAACGAGCCCCGCTGCAACTGGTACCGCGGCTGCGGGCCGTGCCGGGGGTGTTGCGTCTCGAGCCGCGTATCGAAGCACATGCGAACCTGGTGCTGCAGGGTTTTGACGAGCCGATTTCCGCGCGTTTTCTGTCGCTGCCGGCCAGCGGTCAGCCGGCGGTGAACCGGCTCTATCTGCAACGGGGGCGTTTGCCGGATGCCCGGCGTAGTAACGAGGTGGCGGTGATCGGCAGCTTTGCCGAGGCCCATCACCTGAAACTCGATGATCATTTCGATGCCATTATCAACGGTCGCCGACAGACCCTGCGGATTGTGGGGATCGTGGAATCGCCGGAGTTCATCTATGTGATTCCGCCCGGCGCCATGCTGCCCGACTATCAACGCTACGGCATTTTCTGGATGCCGGAAAAAGCACTGGCAGCGGCAATGGACATGGACGGCGCCTTCAACAGTTTGGTGCTGCGAACGACATCCGGAGCCTCGATCAAGACGTTGATATCGCGTCTGGATGTCCTGCTGGAGCCCTATGGCGGGAGCGGCGCCTACAGTCGCGACGATCAGTTTTCCCACCGTTTCCTGAGCGACGAGTTAAGTCAGCTCAAGATCATGGCGACCCTGTTTCCGCTGATCTTCATGAGTGTGGCCATGTTCCTGCTGAACGTGGTGGTCGGACGCCTGATCAGTACCCAGCGGGATATCATCGCCGTGTTGAAAGCGTTCGGCTATTCCAACCGGGCTATCGGCTGGCACTACACCAAGCTGGTGATGGTGATCGCGGGTGCGGGTCTATTGCTGGGTACGGTAACCGGGCTTTGGCTGGGCCGGGCACTGGGGGTGATGTACCGCCGCTTCTACAGGTTTCCCGATCTGCTGTTCAGCCTGCACCCGGGCTGGCTGCTGCTGATTGCTGTGACGGTCCTGGTGTTTGCCTGGCTGGGCGCGTTCGGTGCCATCCGGCGGGCCACCCGTCTGGCACCGGCTGAAGCCATGCGCCCGGAGGGGCCGGTCCGCTTTCATCAGACCCTGCTGGATCGTCTGGGGGGCGGCCGCTGGTTCTCCGCACCGAGCAAGATGATTCTGCGCCAACTGGACCGCCGGCCCGGGCGCACCCTGTTTTCGGTGCTTGGCATGGCCCTGGCGACAGGCATCATCGTGGTCGGCAATTTCCAGTTCGACTCGGTGATGTTCATCGTGCATACCCAGTTCGCCAAGGTGCAGCAGCAGGACCTGGGGGTTAGTTTCAGTGAGCCGATCAAGGCCTCTACGCTGGACGACCTGGTGCGGGAGCCCGGCATCCGGTATGCGGAGGGGCGCCGTACGGTGCCCGTCGAACTGCACCATGCCCAGTCCCACTGGCGTACGGCGATTACCGGCATCCCGGTCGGTGCCCGTTTGCAGTCTGTGATCGACGAGCGTTTGCAGCCTGTCGCGTTGCCACCGGGCGGGCTGCTGCTGACCGACTATCTGGCGCGCAAACTTCATGTGGGTGTTGGGGATCGGCTTTCCATCCGTATTCTCGACGGAACGGGAAAGGTTGTTGAGGCGAGGGTTGCCGGCGTAACCCGGGAATTTCTTGGCGTGCAGGCCTATATGCGCCTGCATGCGCTGAACCGGCTGCTCGGTGATGGGCCGCTGATCAATCAGGCCTTACTCAATATCGATCCCGCCCAGGCCGAAGTGGTGTACCGTTCGCTTCGGGATCGCCCCAAGGTCCTGGCGCTCAACCTGCGACAGGCCATGCTCGACAGTTTCTTCCAGACCCTGGCCAAGACGTTTCTCACTTTCACCTTTTTCAACAGTCTTCTTGGGGGTGTGATTGCCTTTGGGGTGATCTATAACACGGTGCGGATCTCGTTGGCGGAGCGTGGCCGCGAGCTGGCCAGTTTGAGGGTGTTGGGATATACCCATCGGGAAGTGGCGCATATCCTGTTGGGCGAGGTTGCTGTGTTGATGTTGCTGGGGATTCCCTGTGGCTGGCTGGTGGGGTGGGCGCTGGCTTCCGGATTGGTGGTGGGACTGAGCACGGAGCTGTATCGCATCCCGCTGGTGCTGACGGTGCATACCTATGCCCTGTCGGCGTCGGTGGTGATGGGCTCGGCATTATTGTCTGGATGGGTGGTCTGGCGACGTTTGCGGCGCCTGGATCTGGTGGCCGTTTTGAAAACGCGTGAATGAGGGAGGCTGCAGCATGCGATGGGGACGATGGCTGTTCTGGGGCGGGATGGGGCTATTGGTTGTGGTGGCCGTCTTTTTCACCCTCCGGCCGCAGCCGGTCTGGGTCGAGGTGGCGACCGTGGCGACCGGTCCGCTCAAGGTCACCATCCGGGAAGAAGGTAAGACCCGGGTCAAGGATCGGTATGTGATTTCAGCGCCGGTGGCGGGTTACCTTCGGCGGATCAATCTTAATGTGGGTGACCCGGTAAAGGCAGGGGAGCGCCTTACCGACCTGGAGCCCTTGCGTTCACAGGTGCTCGATGCACGTTCAAGGGCCGAGTCGCGGGCGCGCATCGCCGCTGCAGAGGCAGCCCTGAAAGGTGCGGCCGAGCAGGTTACTGCCGCTCGTGCCAGCGCCGAGCAGGCGGCGGCAAACTATGCGCGCCTCGAAAAGCTCAGCCATACCCATTTCGTGTCGCAAGACCAGCTGCAGCAGGCTCGGGCAGAGGATCAACGGGCTGCCGCTGGATTGCGTTCCGCCCATTTCAATGCCGACGTGGCCCGTCACGAGGTGGATGCTGCACGTACCCAGCTTGCCTACTCTGCCGCCGACACGCCCCAGGCCGATCTCAACGAGTTGGTGCCGATTCAATCTCCCGTCAATGGTGTCGTCCTGAAGCTGGTTCGCGAGAGCGAAGGCGTTGTCAGCGCGGGGGAGTCATTGCTGGAAGTGGGCGACCCTGCGGCCTTGGAGGTTATCTCCGATGTGCTGAGCTTCGATGCGGTCAAGCTGCACCCCGGTATCCCTGTCGAGCTTGAAGGGTGGGGCGGCCGCACCCTGAAAGGCGTGGTCAGCCTCGTCGAGCCCCAGGGGTTCACCAAGGTCTCAGCGTTGGGTGTCGAGGAACAGCGGGTTCGCGTGGTGGTGGCTATTACCAGTCCTCGCGATGAATGGCGTAACCTTGGGGACGCTTATCGTATGGACACGGTATTTGTACTTTGGTCATCGGAAAAGGTGTTGCAGGTGCCCTTGTCGGCCACCTTCGAAACCTCAAAGGGTCGCGCGGTCTTCGTGATCGATCAGGGGCGCGCTGTAGAGCGCCAGGTTACCTTGGGGCACGATGACGGCTTTATGGCTGAAGTGCTATCAGGACTTAAGGCCGGTGAGCAAGTGGTTCGTCATCCCGATGGTGATCTGGCATCGGGAACGCGGGTGCAGTGGAAATAGCGGATCCGGAACCGCTTGGTGTTCACCAATGGGTTCCGAATCCATTGTCGAGAAGATTAGCTGCCGCCGCTGCCGGCGCCACCACCGCTGCCCGCGCCACCGCCGCCGGATCCAGCGCCGCCTGAGCCACCGCCCGCACCGCCACCTGAGCCACCGCCGGAACCGCCGCCCGAACCACCACCCGAGCCTCCATTGCCGCTGCCGGAACCGCTATTACCCGAATTGGCAGGGGCATTCATTTGGGTTCGGTCGCGATCCCTGTCCCTGTCCCTGTCCCTGTCCCTGTCCCTGTCCTGGGTTTTGTCTTGTTCGTAGGTTTGGTCGCGGTCTCTATCCCGATCCCGATCCCGATCTTGATCCTTGTCCATATCCTGTGTCTGATCCATGTCCTTGGTCTGGTCCATGTCCTTGGTCTGGTCCATATCCCGGGTCTGATCGCGGTCCTGGGTCTGGTCGACGTCTTGGGTCTGGTCCCGGTCCTGGGTTTGTAACTGATCTGCCGCCAGTAGCGGTGTCGACACCGGTAATGCCAGAGTGCAGCCCAGCAGGGAAGCCAGGGCGAGATGTTTGAATGTGCGCATAACGATATCCTCAATGAGTCTCTGGAACGACGGGACCCAGGGTTCAGGACGGCTATGTCATGAATTCAACCCACGGGTTACAACGGCTTTCATCTCTACTCCATTGATCATATTTCTTTCGTCAATGTCTAAAGTTGTTTTGGGTCAATTTGTTCGGGGTCCGGGGGACGGTGGGATAAGCAGTTTCCGAAGGCGTGTCCGGTGAATACGTGCCGGCAGGTAGCTCGCTAGGTGAGAAGGGTTGGTACCGCCCAAAAATAAGCCAGGTTCCAAGTCGCATGCGTGAGGAAGGCTCCACCGATATGCTGGTGTCGCTCCCTTAGGTAACCGAATACCAAACCCGTTGGCATCATCGCGAGGGCCCAGGCAGGTGGATGGTGTATTGTGTGGCTCAGGGCGAACGCCAGCGCCTGTATCAGGTTGGCTGTGGTCAGCTTGTGCCAGCCTTTGTGCCGGGTCATGTCGCCGAGGGCATTTTGCAGGATTCCCCGGAAAACGATTTCCTCGGTGAGCGGTTGCCAGAGTGCCAGACCGACCAGCCAGGCTCCGGCTGCGGGCACGGCGGGGAAGAGGGCCGGATAGGCATTCCCTGCCGCTAATGCCAGCAGGGCGCCAGCGAGGAGCAATGCCCAAAGGTGCCCATCCCTCAAAAATCCCGCGGTAACACCCAGGCCGCAAGATCTTAATAAGCACAGTCCATTCATCAGGTTTTGGTTCCGCCATAGTCCGTCACTTCCGTGTTGGGATGGTTGTCTCCGGAGAGGTCAGCGAGCCCCGAAAGGGGCTCGCCTTTACCTCCCGTTATTTGGGGCGGTGCGGGGTGTTCCTGCGCAGAATCAGGCCTCCGATGCCGAGAAGGAGCAGTGCCGGCATCGTCGGATCGAAGGGCGACTTCGGATCGAAACTGCAACCGCCCCCCCCATTATCCCCTTCTGTCACACTTGCTGTGACGGTAGCGCTGTTGTTGGTGGCGTCAGGATCGGTCTCCGGTTCTGCCAGTGCCTGTGCCTGGAAGGTCAGTGTGGTCGCCCTGTTAACGGTCACGCTGACGTTGATGACAGCCGAAGCGCCGACGGCCAGCGTATTCAGATCGCAGACGTAGCCGTCATCGGCGATACGGCAGCTACCCTGAGAGCTGGATATCGACTTCAAGGTGACATCGCCCGACACGGTTCCGGCAAAACGCGGGGAGGTGGCCGCATTGGGACCTTTGTTGAGGATGGTGAACTGGCCGATGGCCTCATGGAAGACATAGAGCGGCGGATTGCTGATGGCGCCGCTCAGGGCCAGGTCCGAACTACCGATGACGCTGATGGTCGCACTGGCTGTGTTGTTGGTAAGGTTGGCGTCGGCAGGTGCGCTGGCGCTTACGTGCGCGGTCAAGGTGCGTGTGCCCACGGCCGTGGGTGTCAGGCTGAGCGAAACCTGCGCGGTTTGGCTGGCGGTCAGGGTGCCGATTGAGCAGGTCACGGTCTGGCTGCTGATCGAACAGGCGTTGGCCGTGGTACTGCTACCGACGGTGTAGGTGGCACTGTTGATCGTGACGTCTGCGGGCAGGGCATCGGTCGTCAAAGTGACGCCAGTGGCACTTTGTGTTGTGTCGCCGTTGAGCAGGGTGATCGTCACGGCGGTCGTTGCATTTTTTGCTACTTGGTCCGGTGCGACGAGATCCTTGATCTGCAGGTCGGCGGTAACGATATAGGTTTCATAGGCGCCGATATCGCAGTGGACAATACCGTCGAGGTTGCCGTCCGCAGGGCGCAGGGACTGGCGTTGGTCGTTATTCGGGCAGCCGCTGTCGTTGGCCGCATCGATAGCCGGGCTGGTGACGCTATCCCCGGCTTGGATCGAGGGTAGTGCCCGGGTATCGCTGAGTCCGCCATTGTTGGCGAGCGCCTTCAACTGGGGCGCCGTGTTCGGTAGATCGCCTGTGGCGTTCAGCGAGCAGGTGTTGGCGTCCTCCAGGTTATGGCCGAGGGAGGAAAATTGGTGGCTGGAGGTGCATTCGCCACCCGTACAGCCGCAGTTGGCGGTCGCGTCGGCGCTTTGGTTATTGGACAGTAGCGTGTTCTTGAGTTGGAAAGTGCCGCTGCCGAAGCTGTTCAGGCCAGCGCCGCCGTTGGCCGAATCGCTGCCGGACTTGTTATCGGTCACGGTGGAATTCAGTAGGTTCACGGTGCCGTTGGTGGTAATGCCGCCACCTACATCGCTCCCGGTATTGCCGTTGAAGGTCGAGTTGGTAATGTCGACTTGGACCAGGCTGCGGGCCGCGATGGCGCCGCCGCCGGTGGCCGTGTTGCCATTCATGGCTGTGCGGAGGATCGTCGAGGTGTGTGAGCCGGTGTCGAACAGGCCTCCGCCATTTTCCGCCGTGTTGGCGGTGGAACTGGTATTGGTGGTCAAGGTGCCGATGGAGGAGTCCGTCAGGGTCATGGCGCCGTCGTTGTAAATGGCACCGCCGTTGGCACCGGCGGTATTGCCCCACATGACCGAGCTTTCGATGGTGATCGGGGCAGTGTTATAAAGGCCGCCGCCATCGGAACCGGAGCTATTGTCCGCCAAAACCACATCGTTGAGCGTGGCGCTGTCGATGGTGTAGGCGCTTTCACCGCCCGAAGAACCACCGTTACCACCATTACCGCCCGAGCCGCCCGAGCCGCCGTGTGCCGTCGCGGTATAGAGCGATACGGCATCGCCCTTACCGAAGGTGATAGCTCCGCCGAAGCGCTTGAACTGCCAGATACTGCCGTCGCCATTGACCTGGAGGTTATAGGGGTTGGCTGGGTCTGTGGAGTTGGGAATGCCGACGCTGCCGTTCATGATGGTCAGGCCGGAAATATACACAGTGATGTTGCCGGTCAGTGCCTGAGCCTGGAAGACGCGGTCCCCCGTGGATGGGTCGCCGTCGGTCCGTGAGGCTGCCGACCACTCGATAATGGTCTTGCTGCTGCCGGCACCGACAATCCTGATGGAGTCGGTAATGTCGAGATCGCCTTTTGAAGCGTCAGGTGTGTCTATGGCTTCGAAAGGTGTCGTGGCCGAACCCGTCGTCTGCCAGGTTTCGTCCGTACCATTGATGGTCAGGATAATGGGGTTGTTCGGGTCGTTGATCTGCGACAGGTCGACGGTATCCTCGCCGGCGTGTGCATTGGCTTCCTGAATGGCTGCCCGCAGCGTGCAGCGTCCCTGGCTGTCGGCGCAGATACCGTCCCCGACGTTGGCGTCAGGTGCATCTGCAGTACTGTCGACCGTGATTCCGTTTGAAAAGTCCGAGTCCGACGCCCATGCCGGAGCGCTCAGACAGGCAGCGCCGATAGCTGCCACCAATACATGCGCCCTTGATATTAGTTTCATGGGTTCTCTCCCAGTAAGAGGTCACAGATTGAGGCTGCAGCGACCAGGCCGATGTGGGCCCGTACAGAAAGCTGTCACATCATGGTGACGAGTTGACGGCGATCTTGGGTTGATCTGTATCAACAACAAAATTGGATTTAGGGAACCTCCGGCGCCCTGTTTTTACAGCATCAGAAGCGGGTTTCTGGCAGGGCGGATGTCGTTTTGGACGGTGTCACGTTTAATGGCTTGAAGTGATTAAAAAATGATTGGTTTCGTCATTATTGATAGGCGTCAGAGGGCTGTGCTCGCGCAGTGAGGCACCAAAATGGGCCATGGCGTATTTTTCGGGCGTCCCGTCCGATGTCGACCGTTCTGATAGGGTTCGCTATCATCCTTGGATGCCATGATCCTTGGCTATGCCAAATGAAACCCTCATCGGACAGTGCTGTGATGGAGCCTCTCAGCGACGCGCGTATCGTCGAATCCTGGTCAAGAAATGCGATCCCCTGGACCGAGGCGGTACGGGGAGGGCAGATCCTCAGTCGGGAGCGAGTCACCAACCAGGCGATCATCGAGACGGTGTTAAGGCAGGCGCCAGCGTCGGTGCTCGATATGGGATGTGGTGAGGGCTGGTTGTCCCGCGCGCTTGTCGCGAAGGGGATTCGGGTGCTGGGGGTCGATGCGATCGGTGCATTGGTGGAGCGTGCCCGAGGAGCCGGCGGCGGCGAATTCCGGCAGTTGTCGTATGAGGCCATTGCGGAGGGTGCGTTGGACGTAGCCATGGATGCGGTTGTCTGCAACTTTTCGCTGCTGGGGGAAGCGTCGGTTGAGGCGTTACTGGCAGCGGTTCCGGATCTGCTCAATCCCGGGGGTACGTTGATGATTCAGACTCTGCATCCCGTGGAGGCCTGTGGTGATGCGCCCTATACGGATGGGTGGCGGCCTGGTTCCTGGTCTGGTTTCAGCGATGCGTTCAGCGATCCGGCGCCCTGGTATTTCCGAACCCTGGAGAGTTGGGTCGCGCTGCTGAACCGGTGCGGTTTGCGCTTGTCGGCGATGCGTGAACCCCTGCATCCGGATACTGGCCGCCCGGCCTCAGTGATTTTCGTGGTGAAGCCGGTGCTTTTCGTGCAAACAGGTTCCCTGACAGGTTGAAGGAGTGACGATGAAAGCACACTTTAAGATGATGGCGGCATACAACGAGTGGGCAAACGAAAAACTATACGCTATGGCGAAGACCTTGCCGGATGCGGACTACCGGAAGGATGTCGGCGCCTATTTCGGTAGCCTTCACGGTACGCTCAACCATCTGCTGACGGCCGACCGGATCTGGCTGCGCCGTCTGACCGGCACGGGCGATCATCCGGATGCGCTGGACGCTGTGCTGTTCGAGGACCTTGGCGAGCTGCATAGGGCCCGTCAGGAAGAGGATCGTCGTCTTTCGGCCTTTGTCGAAGCGCTCGATGCTGCGCAATTCGAGCGGGAATGGGAATACCGCACACTCAATGGGCGCTTGCACCTGCAACCCTTGTATCAGCTCCTGGGTCATATCTTTAATCATCAGACCCACCATCGCGGTCAGGCACATACTATCCTGACCATTCTCGGCCTCGCCGAACCCGATCCCCTGGACCTGCTCTACATGTTACGGGAACGGGGATAAAACCATTGCTGCACAGGGAGGTTCCATGATCAGGCTCTATCGTTTCCCCTACAGCTGCTATGCGCTCAAGGTCCAGTACTTGCTGGATGCCTTACACCTCGACTACACGCCGCTGGACGTCCCATTCTGCGACCGCTCCGATCTCGTTGAACTAACCGGCGGCCGGGTTGTGGTACCGGCTATCGATCACGACGGCAACGTGGTCGTCGAGTCGCGGGTCATCTGCCAATATCTGCTGGGTCTGGTGGAAAACAGGCTTGTTCCCGAACCGCTGGCTGCACTGGTCTGGGCCTATGCGGACTGGTGTGATTCAACGCTGGAAGACATATTGTTCCGGGTGGCGTCGCCCGGTATCCAGGCCCGCTTCGAGACGCCTTTCGAGAAGGCGTTGTTCGCATTTATCAAAGAGCGGAAATTTGGTGCAGGCTGTATCGACGCCTGGAAGCATGAGCAGGCTGAGCTCGTCGCCAAAGCCCGGGAGCTCATGGCGCCAACACTGGCGTCTATTCGCTCGCAGGGTTTTGTCGCGGGGCCTGAATTGACCTTTGCCGATATCAGCCTGCTCGGTCAGCTTGCCATGGTGGCCTATGCCGACCCCGCGCTGGTGGCGGCCATCGGCGACCAGTTGCCCGAGTATATGGTGCGGGTAAGCCAGTCCTTTTGAGGCCCGGCCGGTGCTTTATTCAACAGGGAGAACACCATGATCCATAAAGGGCGCTGTCTGTGCGGGCGGGTTGCCTACGAGATCCACGGTGAACTGACGGACGTTCTCAACTGCCATTGCTCCATGTGCCGAAAGCTGCATGCGTCGGCTTTTCGCACCCGCGCGAAGGTGGCGACGTCGGCGTGGAAAACGGTGCGGGGGGAGGGATTTATCAAGTTCTATGAGTCGTCCCCGGGTGAGCATAAGGGCTTCTGTTCAGAGTGCGGCTCCAGTCTTTTTACCCGTTTCGATCAGCAGCCGGAGGTCTTGGGTTTCCCCTTGGGGACCCTGGATACGGACCCCGGGGTAAAGCCGACACGGCATGTCTTTGTGGGCAGCAAGGCTCCTTGGTACGACATCGCCGACGATCTGCCGCAATACGAGGACATGGACTGAGGCCGCTGCAGTCGCAGCGGCCGGAAACGTTCAGGACTTGTTCTTGCGGCCGGTAATCATGGCGCGAACGAGGTTTTCCCGATGCAGTCGGCTGGACACGAAGACGCCGGCAATATGCAGGAAGACCAGCGCGAGCGTCAGGTTAGCGGCCGTTTCGTGGATTTCCTCCCAGGCGCTTTCGCCGCCCTCCATGCCTTCATGGTCATTTTCCATTCCTTCGTTATCTTCGTCGGCGTAGGCTGAGGCAATCGGCAGCGAGGTGCCGTCGGCCAGAGGACCGTGTCCTTCGGCGCCATAGGCGGCGAGTCCGCTGTAGCAGGTGACGGCCAGGGCAATCAGCAGCGCTATGACCATATAGCCCCCGGCGGGATTATGACCGAGATAGTGTTGCGGCTTGCCGCCGGCAAGGCTGCGTAGATAAGCCACCACTTTGCCCGGGCCTGTCACAAAGTCGCTAAAACGGGCATGCCGGGGGCCGACGATTCCCCAAAGAATGCGAAAAGCGATCAGTCCGCTGACGACGTAACCGGACAGCACGTGCAGCTCGCCTTCCTCGTCCCCTGTCAGATAGGCGATGGCGAAGCTGACGACCAGCGACCAGTGAAACAGGCGCAGCAGCGGGTCCCAAACCTTGATGGTTGCCGATTCGTTCATTCTCAACCTCCGGGCAGTCGTACGTGTTATCCGGATTATTCTCGGCCAGGACTCCACCGGACATCTTGATCTTCGACAAGATGTGGGTGGCATTGGATGAAAGCCGCGCGGCACGGGGTGCCCTTATCGGGTGACTTTGCGCCAGTCCCCAAATAGATGCTTTTCCCCGCATTGCTGCGTGAACCTGGGCTAAAATTGCGTTCGGCGGCTCCAGACAGCGCTGATGGAGCGGCCTTACTGTTTAGATGGCCAATAAAAGGGAGTAGGTGTTTTATGGAAAATATTGATCCGTACAGCAGTCCGGAAAGTCGTTTGGACGTGGGCGTAACGGTCGAAACGTACCAGCCAAAGTTCTTTGCGTTGAAGGGACGTATCGGACGGATGCGTTATCTTGCCTACGGTATGGTTGTCAGCGTTATCGGCTGTCTCCTGATTTTTCCACCGATGATTATGATGATCGCCAGTGGCGAGCGGGCGAGCCCCGATCATATGTTGCTGGCGTTTCGGCTTTCTTCTCTGATCCTTGCACTTCCCAACATGATTATCATGAAGCGGCGGCTCAACGACCTGGATCACTCCGGGTGGTGGGCCCTGTTGTTTTTCGTGCCTATCGTGAATGCGCTGCTGGGGCTTTACCTCCTGTTTCGGCCAGGCAGAGAGGCCCTCAATCGGTTTGGCCCCCCTCCGGCTCCGAACACGCGCGGCATCATCTTCCTTGGCGTGGGGGTTCCCATTCTGGTTATGTTGATGGGGATTCTGGCGGCAATCGCGATTCCCCAGTATCAGGCTTATATCAAGCATACCCATCAGATGCAGCAGCACTAGCGGCGTTGGGGGATGGTTGAACCCATCCCCCTGGCTCTGATCCCTTCAATATCCCACTGCCTTACCGGCTGGCCGGCGATCATCGTTGGCGCCCTCACGTTCCCCGGTTTTCGGATCGACTAATATTGCCTCGTCAGCTCCCCAGGGGTGCTGGACCTTGAACCGATAGCCCATGGCCGATAGCTTGGCACGCGTGTCTGCGGATAGGGCGCCCGGCTCCAGGAAGACCTCGTCCGGCAACCACTGGTGATGGATGCGTGGCGCGTCGACGGCGGCCTGGATATCCATGTGATGGTCGATCACGTTGAGAATGGTCTCCAGGGTAATTGTGATGATGCGGGAGCCGCCGGGGCTTCCGGTCACCATGAACAGCTTGTGGTCCGGATTCATCACGATGGTGGGTGACATCGAACTCAGCGGCCGCTTTCCAGGTGCGATGGCGTTGGCTTCCCCCTGCACCAGGCCGAACAGGTTGGGAACGCCGGGTTTGGAGGTGAAGTCGTCCATCTCGTCGTTGAGGAAGAATCCGGTATTACCGGCGATCTTGCCGGTGCCAAACCAGTTGTTGATGGTATAGGTGACCGCTACGGCATTGCCGTCCTTGTCGACGATGGAGTAGTGGGTGGTGCTGTGGCCTTCCTGCAGCAGTACCTTGGGACCCAGTTCGCTGGAGGGTGTGGCCCTGTCCGGGTCGATCTTGGCGCGGATTGCGGCGGCATGGGCCGGGGAAAGCAGCTCCTGTAGCGGGTTCTTGACGAAGTCGGGATCACCCAGCTTGGTGTTTCGGTCCACATAGGCGTGGCGCATGGCCTCCACCAGATAATGCACGGACTGGGCTGAGTGGAATCCCATAAAGCCCATGGGGTAACCGTTCAGGACGTTGAGGATTTCGCAGATCGTGGTGCCACCCGAGCTGGGAGGCGGTGAGGAGTAGACGGTGTAGCCGCGATAATCGCACTGGATCGGCTTCTCCCATTCCACGCTGTAATCCCGGAAATTCTGCAGGCTGAGGCGTCCGCCGTTGGCGTCACTGGCCTTGACCACGGCTTTGGCGATAGGGCCGTCATAGAAGGCCTTGGGGCCGTCCTTCTCGATCAGCGACAGGGTGTGGGCCAACTGAGGCTGCACCAGTCGCTCGCCAGGTTGGTAAGGCTTGCCGTGATTGAGGAAGATCGCCGCAACATTGGGCTGGCCGGCGAACTCCTGTGTTCGGCGGTTGAGAATATCGACGTCGCCACGGGCCAATACGAAGCCGTCACGGGCATAGCGGATGGCGGGTGCCATGACCTGGGAACGGGTCATGGTGCCGTATTTGTGCAGGGCCGTATCCAGCCCGAGCACGGTGCCCGGAACTCCCACACCCAGGTAGGTGTCTATGCTGGCACCGGGAATCACGTTACCCTGCTTGTCCAGATACATGTCGCGGGTTGCCTTCAGCGGTGCCTTTTCCCGAAAATTCAGGAACAGGTTCTTGCCGTCAGCCAAGTGGATCAGCATAAAACCGCCGCCGCCGATATTGCCGCAGCAGGGATGGACCACGGCCAGGGCATAGCCCACGGCGACCGCGGCGTCCACGGCGTTACCGCCCTGTTTCAGGATATCCAGTCCTACCTGCGAAGCGAGGTGCTGGGAAGTGACGACCATGCCATGTCTGGCGATAACCGGTGGCGGGTAGACCGCAGCGGCGTCGCGCCAGAGGCAGAGGCCCAGCAGTAGACTGAACAGTTGCAGCAGGCGTCGACGTTGTACGAAAGCCATGTCGGATTTCCTTCCTGATGGGAGAGTCCAAAGGCGGGAGCGCCCAAACCCCGTAGACGATAACCCAACATGCCGTTTCTGGGTATCGCTGGTCATGCAACGCATTCGCGAATAGTCGTGGATAACCATAGTTAATAAGAGGATTGAGGATGACGCAGTCTGCCGAAGCCGTCGGTTTGTCCGGCGCCGCACTGAACCGCATCGAGGCTCACCTGGAGCGGGAGTACCTGGCCAAGGGTCGTTTTCCAGGCACGCTGACGCTGGTAGCCCGTCATGGCCAGATTGCCTATCTTAAGCCCCAGGGGCTGATGGATGTCGAACGCCAGAAACCGATGCGACGCGACACCCTGTTCCGCATCTACTCGATGACCAAGCCGATCACGGCCGTTGCCATGATGCAACTCTACGAGCAGGGGCGCTTCCTGCTCGACGACCCGGTCCACAAATACATCCCGTCCTGGAAGAACCTGCGGGTCTACAAATCCGGCCTGTATCCGAATTTCCTGACGGTGCCGGTGACCCGTCAGATGACCATCCGCGACCTGTTCACTCACATGTCCGGTTTGACCTACGGTTTCATGAATCGCACCAATGTCGATGCAGCCTACCGGGAATTGGGACTGGATGGCAGCAAGGGGCTGACGCTCGACAGCTTTATCGAGAGACTGGCTGAATTGCCCCTGGAGTTTTCACCAGGATCGGCCTGGAATTATTCCGTGTCCACTGACGTCCTCGGTTATCTGGTGCAGCTGATTTCCGGCAAGCCCCTGCCGGACTACTTCCGCGAGCATATTTTCACGCCGCTGGGGATGTCCGATACCGGCTTTACGGTGCCGGCGGAGAAAATCGAGCGTTTTGCCGCCTGCTACCAGTACCAACCGGGTAACCGCTTTGTCTTGCAGGACGATCCGCAGGATTCTCACTTCACCCGGGAGCAGACATACTTTTCCGGTGGCGGCGGGCTGGTGTCCAGCATCGACGACTATTTTCATTTTGCACAGGCGCTGGCGAATGGCGGCGCCTGGGAGGGCCAGCGCATCCTCGGCCGCAAGACCCTGGAATTCATGCGCCTCAACCATCTGCCGGGCAATCAGGATCTTCCCGGGTTATCCGTCGGTGCCTTCAGCGAAACGCCCTATGAGGGGTCTGGTTTCGGGTTGGGCGTTTCGGTCAAGATCGATGTCGCGAAATCACAGACCAATGGCTCTCCGGGGGAATTTGGCTGGGGCGGTCTGGCCAGCACCAATTTCTTTGTCGACCCGGTTGAGGACATGGTGGTGATTTTCATGACGCAGCTGATTCCGTCATCGTCCTATCCGGTGCGTCAGGAACTGCGGGCGATGGTTCAGGGTGCGCTGGTGGACTGACGCGGGTCGGATACGCCGATGGGGAGGTCTTGCCTGCCCCTGTGGCGCTTTCGGTGGTTGCGGGCGGGCAAAGGCGGGTTATAGTGATAGGGTCCTTTATTTTGGCCTCAGGAGTAAGCCCGCATGAGTACTGTGGATGAGAGCCGTCAGCTCAAGATCATCAATGAACTGCGCGTCTTTATCAAAAAGGTATTGAGTGATCCGACCATCGCCGTGAAATCCATGGAGATTGCGCGCAAATACAGAGATGACCCTGACGCGGACGAAAAAATCGCGCGGGAAATCGGCGCCAATACTTCGGTGCGCATTCCGGAAAAATTCAGCGATGCCGACCGCATGTTCCTGGAAATTATCCAGGAAGTCCTGGATGACGAGGGGGCGCTTTACTGAGTTGACGGCCCTGGCATTGAAATGCCGGGGCCGTTTTGGTTTCAACCGGTGGCGGCAGGTGGCTGTTGTCCCTGAGCGTTGCCCAGGACGCGATCGGCGATGATGTTGAGCGCGTCCATTTCTTCCTTGATGTCGGCATCCGCCGCGATTTCCACCTGTTCCTGCAGGATGGCGCGCAGGATATCCGTGGTCGTCATCGGATTGGCCAGAACGACGCGGAACACGACGACCGGATAGCGGTGGTAACGAACCGGTTCGAGCCTGGTCCGCGAAACGAATGCCTTGCCGCGTTCACGCTGTGTTTTCTGGATGAACTTCGTCACGCGGTTGAGCGAGGCGTTGAGGCGTTCCTGCTGCTCGGCGCTGGCTTTTGCCAAGGCCTCGCGGACCTTCGGCGGGCAGTAGCGATAGGTCAGGATGTTGAGCTCCGGCCGCGTCACCAGCTCGAAATCCTCGTGATGATCGATCATGTCGGCAAAGGTTTTTGCCTTCTCGATCCCCTGATTGATCAGCAGCTCGTATCCCTCTCGCGCGATGATGCGCAACCCTGAATGGATCAGCATCGCCATCCCCGGGCGGGACCCTTCCAATGTTGTACTGCCGAGGTCGCGGGATCCCTTGCGGATGACATACTGGGCGTGATGCTCGATTGCGCTGGCCAGCGTCGGGTCGCGGAACACCACCATGCCGGAGCCCATCGGCACATACAGCTGCTTATGGGCGTCGATGGTTACCGAGTCCGCTTTTTCGATCCCTTTGAGCAGATGGCGATAGCGGCGGGAGAAGAGGGTGGGGCCGCCCCAGGCCGCATCGACATGAAAATAGGCACCGAATTCGCGGGCAATGTCAGACAGGGCATCGAGCGGGTCGACATGGCCGGTCTCAGTAGTACCGGCGATGCCCACAACGGCCAGGATCTTGATCTTTTGCTTTTGCAGTTCCAGGCACTTTTCGCGCAGGGAATCCGTGAGAATGCGGTTATCGTCGTCGGTGTCGATGGCGATCAGGGCGTCGCGGCCCAGGCCGAGCAAATCGGCGGACTTGCGCAATGAATAGTGACCCCGACGAGACACCAGTACCGCCGCGCCCTCGTAACCATAGAAACGCAGCGCGCGGAACAGCCCCTCGCGATGAATGCCGCGGAAACTGCCCTCGGCGGGGAACGCCTGATTGCGCGCGACCCACAGGGCCGTGATGTTGGCGATGGTGCCGCCGGAACACATGCTGCCCAGCGCGTGATGGGGGTCATGCATCCACTTGCGGTACCAGGCATCGTCCTGTTGATACACCAGTCGGTGCATCATGCCCAGAACCTGACGCTCCAAGGGTGTGAAGGCCTTGGAGGTTTCGATCTTCACCAGGTTCTGGTTGAGGGCGATCATGATCTTCGAGAGCGGCAACATGAAGTACGGCAGGGCCGATGTCATATGGCCGATAAAGCTGGGTGAAGCGGTGTGTACCGAGTTGGCAACGAGCTTATCGAGCAGGAACTGGGCCTGTTCGGAGACGAAGATCGGCTTTTCCGGGATGTGCGCATCGGAGAAGTCCTTCTCCATCTCTGCCACATCCTTTTGGACCGCCACGATGTGATCCTGCAGAAAGCCTGCAAGATTGCGGGAAATGTCCTGGTCGACGCGGCTCAACGTCGATTCCGGTGCCTCGGGCACCGTAAACACCCGATACATCGCCTCCAGGGAGGCCTGAGCCGCTTTCTGTTTGCCGGTCATATGCGCGCCACACGTCAGGTTTGCCACTCACGTCAGGTTTGCTACTACAGACCCTTCGGCGAGGGAATCTCTCGTATCCCTGTTCGATAATACGCGGACGTTTCCGGGCGAATCCGATGCCCCTGGCCTGCGTCCCGGTATTGCCGGGGCGCGGTCTGATGTCCACTCTGATGGCGTCGAGCGATCGTTGGAGGCGGGTGCGTGGAGCTTGCAGCCGCCACGGTCCAGCGCCGTGGTGACGTCCGACGAACGAACAGGGACAGGTCGAAAGTCCCAGTCGTCCCAGTATCTCTCAAACCCGGCCCGCGCAACAATGCGGCGCGGTGCGATCGGGGCCGATTCGGCAGCCCCGTTCGGGCGTCAGGGCGCGTAGTATAAGCGTTGATTAGCGGTCAAACCAGTAGGAAAGCGTCAGGTATCAGGCCCATTCGAAACGGGTGTCGAGAATGGGGGCATCGATGCGACTGGCAATGGCTTTCTCCACATGATCCAGGCGCTGCTGAATCTGGGCGGGCGAAGTGCCGACAGCTGCGATGCTCCAAGTGGCGGCGCCCAGGTCCTCCAGGTCGCCGGTTTCGCAGACTGCGAGGTCGGATTGGCGCCCCCATTCGTTGCGCAGGAGCGCGAAGCGGCGGCGCTTGTCTTTGAGTGTCGTGCAGCCGTAGAGCTGAAAGTCCAGCGTGAGTATGCCGATATGCAGTCCCATCAGCCCACCATGGGCGTGGCCCGCTGGATCAGCGCCTTGCAGTCCACACCGGATGGCAGGTTGCCATAGTTCAAGCCACCGCTGGATTGCAGGCGCCCCGCACAGAATGCATCGGCAACCTGGCTCTGGCCGGTCCTGATCAGTAGTGATGCCTGCATCGCGAGGGCCAGCCGGTCGACCAGGTTGCGTGCCCGGTAGGCGATATCGTCGGGATGGGCGGCGAAATCGGTTTTCAGTTGGGTCAGGAAGGCGTCGAACAGGCGGTTTTCGCCCTGTGCGGCGCTGACTTCGCTGAAGAATGCGTCCAGTACGCCGGGCTCTTTGTCCATCGCGCGCAGTACATCCAGGCATTGCACGTTGCCGCTCCCCTCCCAGATGGCGTTGACCGGCGATTCGCGGAACAGGCGGGGCATGATGCAATCTTCCATGACGCCGCTGCCGCCGATACATTCCATCGCCTCGTAGGCGTGGTTGGGGGTGCGTTTGCAGATCCAGTATTTACCTACCGCCGTGGTGAGGCGCAGTAGCAGGCGCTCCTGTTCCGAACCCTGGTGATCCAGGGCGCGGGCCATGCGCATGGTCAGGGCCAGCGCGGCTTCGCTTTCCAGAATCAGGTCGGCGAGCACGTTCTGCATCAGCGGCTGATCGGCCAGATGGGCGCCAAAGGCCTTGCGATGCCGGCAGTGGTGAGTGACCTGAGCCACGGCCTGACGCATACCGGCTGAGGAGCCGATCATACAGTCGAAGCGGGTCATGGCGACCATCTCGATGATGGTGGGAACGCCACGGCCTTCCTCGCCGATCAGCCAGGCGGTGGCGCCGCGAAGCTCGGTTTCACTGGAGGCATTGGCGACATTGCCCATCTTGTTCTTGAGCCGTTGTATCTGTAGCGGATTCTTACTGCCGTCCGGCCGCCAGCGCGGTAGCAGAAAGCAGGACAGGCCGCCCGGCGCCTGGGCCAGGACCAGGAAGGCATCACACATGGGGGCGGAGACAAAGTACTTGTGCCCGACCAGCTCGTAAGCTCTGCCGGGGCCCGAGTCAGCGACCGGATAAGCGCGGGTGGTGTTGGCCCGGACATCCGAACCGCCCTGTTTCTCCGTCATGGCCATACCGATGGTGACAGCTGACTTCCCGCCGTCCGGCACATTCCTGGGATCGTATTGGCGGGACAGGATCTTGGGTATCCAGCGTTCGCCGAGGTCGGGCTGCTTGAGCAGTGACGGCACCGCAGCGAAGGTCATGGTGATCGGGCAACAGTGGGCAGCTTCCACCTGGCTGTGCATATAGTATTTGGCGGCGCGTGCAACGTGGGCGCCTTCGCGCGGTTCGCTCCAGGGGGAACTGTGCAGGCCCTCTTCGATGGCGATGCGCATCAGCTCATGATAAGCCGGGTGAAACTTGACCAGATCGACCCGCTCACCGCGGCGGTCATGGGTATGCAAAACCGGCTTGTTCTCGTTGGCCAGGAAGCCCAGTTCAATGGTGGCCGCGTCGCCAGCGATGCCACCGAAACGGACCAGGTCGTCATGGGCCCAGGACGCACCTTCGCGGACTATCGCCTCACGCAGCGCGGTATCCTGCTCGAACAGGTTGTAATTCTCGAGTACCGGCGATTGGTTGAGGACCTCGTGGGTCGTTGCGAGAAAACGGTCTTCCTGTGTTTTGACATCCACTTTGGCGTTCATGATGAAGCACCTTCGGCAAAAGATTGCGGGGAGTTATCGGTGTTCAGCGCTTTGCCTGTCAGTGCCTGCAGGCAGAAACGGACGATGCCCTCGACCAGGTGGTGTTGATGGGACGGGCCCGAGGCACCCAAAGCGGCGTGGCTGCCAGGCGACAGCGGGCCGACCAGGACTTCGGCGATGGTTCCGACCAATGCGGTGGCACTGATACGCGGGTCCTGAGGGGGCAGCTCGCCAGTGGCAGTGCCCTCTTCGATGGCACGTTGGAAGAGTTCGGCGTAGGCCAGTCGGTACTGCAGGCGGTCGGCATCCACTTGGGGGTCGACCGGCTCGGCGATCAGCGACCATGCCAGTGTGGGGGCTTTCAGTGCCCGCACTGCAAAGGTTCTCAGGGCGCGCTCAAGCCGCTCCAGCGCTGAGCCGGGTGTTGCCAGCGCCTCACTGACCTTATCCACCTCCTTCTGGGTGGCTATGCGGAACACTTCTGAAAACAGCTCGCCCTTGGAGGCGAAGTGCCTGTATACAGAGCCGGTGGCAACGCCTGCCAACTCGGCAACCTGGGAAACCTGAGCGTTGCGGAATCCGCCTTTTGTCACCAAGGCAAAAGCCGCTGCGATCAGCCGGCTGCGCGCTTCTGCTTTGCGCGCACGAACGCGATCTGTTTCTCGATAGGCCATAAGTGTGAATCACGATTCATTTTATGTTTAGTTGATCACTTATTGCATTAACAGTCAAGTTTGGCCCGTGAATATCGGGGCGGCAGGAAAGGCGTGGAACGCAAAAAAAAAAGCGGGGTGCGAACACCCCGGAATACGTTTCCATACAGGGAAGGGAAAACGACTAGGCTAAAGCACAGCGGCGGGTACAGCAGAGGCCCTCCGCCTGAATTTGAGTGTAGTGAGTTCTGGGCGGGCTGCCCGCCCAGATTACAAATCGCTACAAACTGGAGCAGGCCGCGACATTGGCACTGGCGTGGCTAAATTGTGATCGGTCATGACGTTTTTGAGTTAGGTCAGCTTTCTGGAATGAGTATCATGAGATGTCTCCAGTGTACTGAAATCAAAGTGATTGTCGGGATACAAAAATTCACAAAAATGTGTATCCTTGCACTGGCGAAATAGACAGTCAGGTTTTATATAGAACGCAAGAAACCGTTGATCGTCGGCGGCTTCGCAGTCAATGACCCTTTTTTATCGACTATCTAGTGGAAGTGTCTTATGAGCGTGGAAGAAATCCGGATGGAGGAAAATGGTCCGGAAGAGAGTGAGGTTGGCTCAATGGCGAACCGCACTCGCATCCGGGATCAGTTGAATGCGGACATCGAGGCGTTCCTGCAGCAGGGGGGTGCCATTGTCCGTGTTGAAAACGATGTAAGGGCCGACCCTCCCAAGAAGCCCGACGCCAATTACGGAAGTCTGCCTATCTGACCGTGCTGACGGGAAAGGAGTGCGCAGTCCCTTTCCCGTTGAATGTTGTGCCACGCCCTTATGGCCGTTGCCATATGCCGTTCCGGCCCCCCTTTTTCCTGTAGCCCTGTCTTTTGTGAACTGACCGACGGTCATTGCTGTGCCGTTTCAGGCACACTCGTGCCATTTTAAGGCTGAGTACCTATTGCCGTCGGGCGATATCGGCCTTGCTCCAACAACAATAACTATCGCCCGCTTTTGCTGGTGGCGCGATGACGGGGGAGTCCTTTCTGATGCGTCGTCAAACGGTCCTGTACGCGGGGCTATTGAGTGCCCTGTTTATCGGCGTGGTCGCCGTGGGATCCCTGTTGCCGCTGGGGCCGCAGGCGGACAAAACCCACGATACGGCTGCAGTACCGGCTGCCAGACCGGCATTATCCGGTAAGACCAAAAGTATTCCGGTACTGATGCGAGAGGCCGCAAAGATCGATCCCGGCCCCTTGCCACGCTCGCTGCGCGGTACCCAGGCGCCGGATGGATGGCTCCAGGTCGAGGACGGCCAACTGGAGCCGACACCCCAATTACGTGAACTCTTCGAATACTATCTATCCGCCCTGGGCGAGGAGTCGCTGCAGACGATCGTGGCCCGTATTCGAGCGGCCCTGTCAGTACTCCCTCTGGGCCCGAGACAGCAGGCGCTGGAAATCCTGGGGCACTATCTGGACTACCGTCTGGCTTTAACGCAGTTGGGCAGCGGTAGCGAGGGTGCGGTGGGGCCCGGCAGCGATCCCTCCGCCATCGCCGCGCAATTGGCCAGGGTGCGGGACCTGCGCCGCAGTACCTTGGGCGAGTCCGTGGCAGAGGCTTTCTTCGCCCGGGATGAGGCTTTGGATCAGTACACGCTCTCCCGGCTGAGGATCGCGAAGGATGATAGCCTGACGCCCCAGCAGAAGGAGGAGCAGTTGGCCGCAGCGGCGTCGCAGTTGCCGGAATCGATGCAGCAGTCGCGGGCGGCAACGCAACGGTTTGAAAGCTACCAGCAAAGCCTGCAGAAGCTTCGTAGCAGTGGGGCTTCAGCCGCCCAGATCGACCAACTGCGACAGCAGACCTTCGGCGCCGAAGCGGCGCAGCGGCTGGCGGCACTGGATCAGCAGCGTGCCGACTGGCAGCGGCGATGGAAGCAGTACCGCGCCGCGGTGGCCCAGGTCGATGCCGCGGGACTTTCGGCCGACGAGAAAGCCCAGCAGCAAAGTCAGTTGCGCCAGCAGTATTTCTCCTCGAGCGAGATCGCTCGTGTCGAGGCATTGGATTCACTACAGAAACCAGTGAGGAATAGCCCGTGAGCGGTTAACGCGGGTGACCCCGGCCGTTTCTGTTTGATTCCGGGTCGTTGGTTCCGGCTTTTCATCAAGCCGTCATGTGAATGCGGCAATTTGCTGTTTATAATGGTTGGATGTGCCCGTTCCAGGGTGCCTTCATGTCAGCGACGTTCCGCCGTGTTGACCGGCGTCCGGCTCCGCGGTAGCCGTCGCGCGTCTGACGAGGAGATCCAACGTTGCCTGTCGTTTCCCGTTCCTTCCCTGCTTCCCGCCCGCGTCGTAATCGGCGTGATGATTTTTCCCGTCGTCTGGTTCGTGAGCACCGCCTGTCGGTTGACGACCTGATTTACCCGGTCTTTGTGCTGGATGGCGAGCAACAGCGGGAGCCTGTGGCTTCCATGCCGGGTGTCGAGCGCCTGAGCATTGACCTGCTTCTGGAAGAGTGTGCTGAACTGGTCCGCCTCGGTGTGCCTGCCGTCGCCCTTTTCCCGGTCACGCCTGCCGATCGCAAAAGCCTCCTGGGCGAAGAGGCCTACAACCCGGACGCAATTGCACAGCGCGCGACCCGCGCCATCAAAGCGGCCTTCCCTGAACTGGGCGTTATTACCGACGTCGCGCTGGATCCGTTTACGGTTCACGGGCAGGACGGCATTCTGGACGACAGTGGCTATGTGCTCAATGACGTGACGGTGGATACGCTGGTCAAGCAGGCGCTGTCCCATGCCGAGGCCGGTGCCGACGTCGTGGCGCCGTCGGATATGATGGATGGTCGTATCGGTGCCATTCGCCAGGCTCTGGAGTCAGCGGGATACATTAATACCCGGATCATGGCCTATTCTGCGAAATATGCCTCCAGCTATTACGGGCCCTTCCGCGATGCCGTGGGTTCGGCGGCAAACCTGGGTAAGGGCAACAAGGCGACTTACCAGATGGACCCCGCCAACAGCGACGAAGCCCTTCATGAAGTGGCCATGGACCTGTCGGAAGGTGCCGACATGGTAATGGTCAAGCCCGGTATGCCCTACCTGGATATTGTTCGACGGGTCAAACAGGAGCTGATGGTGCCGACCTTTGTGTACCAGGTCAGCGGCGAATATGCCATGCACATGGCGGCGGCCCAAAATGGCTGGCTGGACGGTGACGGCGTGATGATGGAAAGCCTGTTGGCCTTCAAGCGGGCCGGAGCTGACGGTATTTTGACCTACTTCGCCAAACGGGCGGCAATCCTCCTCAAACAGCGCGGCTGAGCCGCCGCTGACAGGAAACGGACGACAATCAGGACACGGGAACCATGAACGAAGCAGTTACCGAACAGGCTACCGAAACGGTTGAGGCAGTGCCGGATTTCAATGCCCATGAGAACTTCTTTAACCGGGAGCTGAGTCACCTGCAGTTCAATTACCGTGTCTTGCAGCAGGCACGCGACGAAACGCATCCGCTGCTGAATCGTCTGATTTTCTGCTGCATCTTCAGCAGCAATATGGATGAGTTCTTCGAGATCCGGGTGGCCGGTCTGCGTCAGCAGATCAAGTATGGCCGGGAAGCCGTGGGGCCTGACGGGCTGTTGCCTGAGCAGTTGCTGGGGGATATCGGCCGGGTCGCCCATGAGTATATCTACGAGCAGTACGACATCCTCAACAACATCCTGATTCCAGCTATGGAAGAGGCGGGTATCAGTTTCGTCCGGCGCCGCGACTGGACACCGGCTCAGGCGGAGTGGGTGGCGCGGTACTTCGAGGAAGAGATTCTGCCGGTGGTCAATCCACTGGGCCTGGACCCTTCGCACCCGTTTCCCCGGCTGGTGAACAAAAGCCTCAACTTCATCGTTGAACTGGAAGGTAAGGACGCTTTCGGCCGCGAAACCGGAATGGCGATCGTGCCGGCACCGCGTTCCCTGCCGCGTCTGGTGCGTCTGCCTGACGAAGTCTGCGATGGCGGCGATAACCTGGTGTTCCTGTCGTCGATGATTCACGCCCATGCGGACCAGCTGTTTCCCGGCATGGAAATCAAGGGGTGTTATCAGTTTCGCCTTACCCGCAACGCCGACCTGGAGCTGGAGGACGACCTCGAAGACCTGGCGTCAGCATTGCGAGGCGAGCTGCTGAGCCGCCGTTTCGGCGACGCTGTGCGCCTGGAAGTGGCCGACAACTGTCCGCCGGAGCTGGTGCAGTTCCTGTTGCGCGAGTTCGGTCTGAGCGAGCGTGAACTCTATCAGGTGCATGGGCCGGTGAACCTGACCCGCCTGCTGGCCGTGACCAGTCTGGTCAGCCGTCCGGACCTGGTCTATCAGGGCTTTTCGCCCTCGGTGCCACGCAACATCCGCAACAAGGATCTGATCTTCGACGCGATACGTCAGCAGGACGTGTTGATGCTGCATCCTTTCGAAAGCTTCACGCCGGTCATCGATATGCTGCGGCAGGCCGCCAAGGACCCCAGCGTGCTGGCCATTCGCCAGACCCTGTATCGCACGGGGGCCGATTCGGAGATCGTAGAGGCGCTGGTCGATGCTGCGCGTCGCGGCAAGGAAGTGACCGCCGTCATCGAACTGCGTGCCCGTTTCGACGAGGCCGAGAACCTGGAGCTGGCGAGTCGCTTGCAGGAAGCTGGGGTGATTGTGGTGTATGGCGTGGTGGGCTACAAGACCCACGCCAAGATGATGCTGATCGTGCGGCGCGAGGAAGGCCGTCTCAAGCGGTATGTGCACCTCGGGACCGGTAACTACCATGCCGGTAATGCCCGGTTATACACCGATTACAGCCTGATGAGCTGTGACGATGCGCTGGGGGATGACGTCAATAAGCTGTTCCAGCAGCTGACCGGTATGGGTAAGGCGCTGAAGATTAAGAAGCTGTTCCATGCCCCCTTTACCCTCCACTCGAAATTGATCGAGCTGATCGACCGCGAGGCGCGTTACGCCGAGGCCGGAAAGGAAGCTGCCATTGTGGTCAAGGTCAATGCGCTGACCGAGTCCGAAGTCATCAAGGCCCTGTTCCGGGCGTCCCGCGCGGGTGTTCAGATCGACCTGATCGTGCGTGGTATCTGCTGTCTGCGGCCTGGCGTGCCGGGACTGTCGGAGAATATCCGCGTCCGCTCGATTATCGGGCGCTTCCTGGAGCACAGTCGCGTCTATTACTTCCGCAACGATGGGCGCCACGATATCTATTGTTCCAGTGCCGACTGGATGGTGCGCAATCTCCTCAATCGGGTGGAAGTGTGTTTCCCGGTGGAAGACCCCGCGCTGTCGGCTCGACTTCGCGATGAGCTGGGCGTCTACCTGAGTGACAACTGCCAGAGCTGGATGTTGCAGGCCGATGGCAACTACCTGCAGAACCAGCCGCCCTCCCCTGAAGAGCGGTTCGCCGCCCAGTCGGTCCTGATGGAACGGTTGGCGACGAAGTAGGTGTCGTCAGCGTTTTTTTAGGCCGCCTTCGTCCCACAGAAACGGATTGGTATTGGATGAATCATTTGCAGGGATTTTCCGCAGGCTCCAGGGCGCTGATCACGCTGGCGGCTTTTGTTATCGTCGTTGCCGGTATGAAAGCCGCCGACGCCATCATGGTGAATATTCTCCTTTCCGGTTTCTTTGCCATCCTGTGTGCGCCGCCGTTCATTTTCCTTCAGTCCCGCCGTGTACCCGACTGGCTGGCGCTGCTGATCGTGATTGTGGTCATCACCGGGGTTCAGCTGGCGCTGGTCAGTTTGATCGCGTCGTCGGTGGCCGACTTCACCAAGGAACTCCCTCAATACCAGAGTAAGCTGCAGGCGATCACGGATCAGGCTTTCGCCTTTTTGGGGCGCTGGGGGATACGGCTGCCGAGTAATGTCATCCACCAGTATCTGGACCCGTCCCTGACCTTCAAGGTCGCGGCCAATGTGTTGGGTAACGTGGGTTCGGTGCTATCCAATGTGTTTCTGATCGTACTGACGGTCATCTTTATGCTGCTGGAAGGCTCCAGTTTCCCGCGCAAGATCAAGGTGGCCTTCGGGTCCGACCGTCACCTGGCCGGAATCGAGCGCTTCCTCGATAACGTCAAGCGCTATATGGTGATCAAGACTCTCATGAGCCTGCTGACCGGGGTCTTCGTGTACATCTGGCTGGCCGTGCTGGGTGTCGATTATGCCAAGCTCTGGGGCTTGGTCGCCTTCATGCTGAATTTCGTCCCCAATATCGGTTCGATTATTGCGGCGGTGCCTGCGATTCTGCTGGCATTGATTCAATTGGGTTTTACCGACGCAGCGCTCACCCTGCTGGGGTATCTGATCGTCAACATGGTGGTGGGCAATGTGCTTGAACCTCGCTATCTGGGGCGGGGGCTGGGCCTGTCGGCACTGGTGGTTTTTCTCTCCCTGGTATTTTGGGGCTGGGTGCTGGGGCCGGTGGGTATGCTGCTGTCCGTGCCCTTGACGATGTTGCTCAAGATCGCTTTCGAGACCAATCGGGACACCCGCTGGCTATCGGTATTGCTCGGGCCGGATTTGCCGGCGGGTGATCGCTGACCGTCATGTTACGCCTGTTGCCGCTGCTTCCGGGTGTCCGGCGCCTGTTGCTGCATGCCTGTCTGCTGGGCTTCGTACTGGTTTCTTCTTATGCCCGGGCGGAGATTCGCCTGAAAGATGATGGCGGGCAGTTGGTGACACTTTCCCGGCCCGCTGAACGTATTGTCAGTCTGGCGCCCAACCTGACGGAGCTAATGTTCGATTTGGGCGCGGGCGCGCGGGTGGTGGGCACCAGCGCCTACAGCAACTATCCCGCCGCAGCGCGGCAGATCCCCCGGGTGGGCGGTCATGACCGCTTCGATTTCGAACGCATCGTTGCCTTGCATCCGGACTTGGTCCTGGTCTGGAAAAGCGGCAACGGTATGGATACGGCGAAGCGCTTGCGGGAATTGGGGTTGCCCACCTTTGTCGTGGCTTTGCGATCGCTGCCGGATGTCGGCAGGGCACTTCGACACCTGGGCGCGCTTACCGGTCGTGTCGCCCGTGCGGAAAGGCTGGCAGCTGATTACCGGAAACATTTGACGGCATTGACGGCGCGTTTCGAGCACCGTAAGCCGGTATCGGTCTTCTTCCAGGTTTGGCCGCAACCTTTGATGACCGTCGGCGGCCCCCAGTTCCTGACGGATATCCTGCGGCGCTGTGGCGCGCGAAACATTTTCGCGGACCAATCCGCGGTGGCCTTCTCGGTCAGCCTCGAGGCGGTTATAGCACGACAGCCCGAGGCGATTGTCGCGGTCGCCGGCGAGAATGATGATCCGCTGGCGCGCTGGCGCGACCTTCCCGGTATCACGGCCGTGCAGGCGCATCACTTGATCGTCGTGCACTCGGACAGCCTGTCGAGACCGACGCCGGCGATCCTGGACGGTATGACGCAGTTATGCCTGGCGCTGGATGCTGTGCGGAAGCAGGAGGCGGTTATGTCGCCGCCAAACGCCCACAACTAGCCGGCGATTTGAGTGTTACTGCTGATTGTCCGGTGTCCCGGTGTCGCCCTGGCCGGCATCCGGGGTGGCGGCTTTGTCCTGCGGTTTCGGGGCGGCGCTGGTATCAGCCCAGTTTTGCAAGGTCTTGATGCGCTTCTGGCCCTGGGCAATCACCTTGTCGAGGGCGTCGCTATAGAGGTCGAGCCAGGTCCGCGAACCCGGCACCATGTTGGCCAGATCGTGCATCCCATTCTTCATGCTGCGGACAAACAGCGCAAAACTCTTTTCCTGACCGATCAGCGTCTCCCGCATCATGGCCGCGCCGCTCCCTACCGGTGACTGGTTGAGCGCCTGAACCTGGGTTTTTAACTGCTGAATTTCCTGTTTCTGTTGGGCCACGGTGGCGTCCAGCTTCACCAACTGTTGCTGCATCTCGCGGAAATGGGGTGCACTCAGGAGTTGGGCGTCTCCACTCATTCCTCGTACCACGGCAATAGTGATGGTGACGGAGAGGGCAACAATGATAATGAGGCCGACGGCCAACAGGACAATTTTGTTGAGGCTGACGCTGCGCTCCAGCAACGCGAGGCGTTGCTCCTCGGTCAGGAGTGTTTCTTCGGAAGAGTGCTCTGTTTTGGTCATGGGGTGATCCAGCAGTTTAAAAACGACAGGCGGCCCACGCCTCTACATTCTAAATCTATCAGAAAAACAGAAATGTGCGAGGATCGTGCAGGCGAGGCGACCTTTGCCTCACCGGTGCCTGAGAGGCAGGTTATCGGCATTATTGTGGCTGATGGACAATGGCCTGACCGATGCCGCGTTCATCTGACTGGGCATCGACGGCAGGCTGGGGCGCAATAAGGGTATCGACCCATTGCACATTACCCAGCGGCCCGGCGGCGACCTGCGGGCGGTGGCCCAGCGCCTGCAACTGGAACAGCTGCTCCCGGTCGAACGCGCGGCGCTCATAGTCGAGGCGGTCGGGACTGCTGCGCTGGACGTAACGCGGTGCCTTTATCGCCGCCTGTGCTGAGTGTCCGTCCAAGAAGTCCGTGATGACCGTAAACAGAATGGCGGGACTGTTGCGGCCGGCGGCGGCACCGGCGACAAGCGCACCATTGGGCAAGTCGGCAATCAGGGGTGTCATGCTGGAGAGCGGGCGACTGCCGGCAGGCAGTGGCATGGCGGCAGATGGATGAGCATCGTTCAAGGCGTCATTCAGCAGTATGCCGGTTTGCGGCGAGAGTAAACCGGAGCCGAATGGGCGACCCAGGGTGAGGCTGACCGAGACGCGATTACCCCGTTTGTCGATGATCGAGACCTGCTCGCTTGCATCGTTTGGCAGGAGCTGCGCCAGGTGCGTTGAGGGTGTCGCCTGCAGGGGGTCTATAGTGCCGGCCGATGCGCGAAGGCGTTCTGTCGTCAGCAGTTGTGGGAATGCGTTTTTCAGCGTCGAGTCGTTCATGGCGGGAATCGCAGGCAGCTCGGCGCGGCGCATGACCTCGGCAAGGTGATGTATCCGGCCGATGTTGTCCGACCGGGGTATCGGCGAGAAACGCAGGATGCCGAACATACGGGCCAGTTGGATGCCGCCGGTTGAGGGCGAAGGTACGGTCAGGAAGGTCGTGCCGTGGTAATGAAAGCGCAGCGGCAGTTGTTCGCTGATCCGATAGCGGCTGAGTGCTTCCGGTGTCCATTGCGCGCCTGCCCGATTGGCATCCTGTAGCAGGGCGTGGCCAATGCCGCCCCGATAGAAATTGTCGTCGCCACCCCTGGCTAGGGCCTGTAGCGTTCGGGCAAGGGCTGGCTGGCGGATGAGGGTGCCTTGCGGCGGAACCTGACCGTTCTTCAGGAAGACCCGTGCGGCGGCGGGATTGGTGCTCAGGCGTGTGAGACTTGCCGCTGCCATTCTCTGATAGCGTGCATCGACGATAAAACCGCTGCGGGCCAGGCGGATGGCGTCAGCCAGGTCCGCCTCCAGCGGGCGTTCCGCATAGTAGCGACCGACATAGGTCAGCGCTGCCGGCAGGCCGGGGATTGCTGCGGCTGCGGCACTTGTCGTCACCGGGCTCTTAAGGGTACCGGGTGCGGCTTCCCGGGCGTCGATGACGACCGATTTGCCCTGGTCGTCCTGTATCAGCCAGAAGGCGCCACCGCCCAGCCCCGCATGGTAAGGCGCTACAACGCTGAGCACGGCGGAGGCTGCAATGGCGGCATCGTAGGCGTTGCCGCCCTGCTCGAGGGCGCGTAATGCTGCCTGGGTGGCCAGCGGGTGTGGGGTGGCGATTGCTTCCGGTTGCGGCGGCGGGGGCTGAATCGAAGCGCAGCCACCGAGCAGGAGAAGTGCGGCGATGATCAGGTGCCGGTATCGACGGCGGCCGTCCCTGGCTCGGTGCATAGATGGGCTTCCGAATAGGCTATTTGCCAGTCAGTTTATGGTATTTCTCGAGCAATGCTTCGCGGCTTTCCGCCCGATTCGGGTCCAGCGGGATGCAGTCCACGGGGCAGACCAACTGACATTGGGGTTCGTCATAATGCCCCACGCACTCGGTGCATTTGTTGGGGTCGATCACATAAATCTCTTCGCCCGGAGAAATGGCCTCGTTGGGACACTCCGGCTCGCAGACGTCGCAGTTAATGCATTCGTCCGTAATCATCAAAGCCATGTCGGCTACCTCAAACAACAAAAGGCGGGAAATCACCCGTTTTGGATGGTCGCTATTCTACCTGATTTCCCGGTCTGTCCGAAGCGCCGTTCGGTTTTCAGGACTTCGCGAAATGTGCGTACAGGGCGTCCGCTACGACCGCCGGTACGAACTCGGAGACATCGCCGCCGAGTGAGGCGATTTCGCGGATCAGGGTTGAGGAAATGTACGACAGGTGATTGGCCGGGGTGAGGAAGATGCTCTCGACCTCCGGTGCCAGTCGCCGGTTCATGTCGGCGAGCTGAAACTCGAATTCGAAATCGGAGACGGCGCGCAGCCCGCGCAGGATGATATTGGCCTTATGCTCATGGACGAATTCGGCCAGCAGGTTGCTGAATCCGGTGACGGTCACATTGCCCAGGTGTGCCGTGGATTCCTCGATCAGGCGAACGCGGTGCTCCAGTTCGAGTAGCGGTTTTTTCTTCGGACTGGCAGCAACCGCCACGATGATATGATCGAACAGGCGGGAAGCGCGTTCGATAAGGTCAGCGTGCCCGTTGGTGACCGGATCGAAGGTGCCGGGGTAGACAACCGTATTCATGGGCTCTAGTCCTTGTAGGCGCGTAAAACACCAGAAAGCCGAGAGGAGCCGCCAAACTGGCGGCCGCGTAGCGACGGATGTTAACCAATGCGCCGCGCGGCCACAATGGGTCAGGCCTTATCAGTCAGGCGCCCCGCCAGGTGCGTCGCGTTGCGCGCGGCAAAGGCGTAGACCGACAGTTGCGGGTTGGCGCCGATGCTGGTGGGGAAGGTCGAGGCATCGTGAACGCTCAGATTCGCCACGTGGTGATGTTCGCCGTAGCTGTTGACGACCGACGTCTTGGGGTCTTCGCCCATGCCGCAGCCGCCCATCTGGTGTGCCGTGAACAGCCGCGCGCGGTGGAGTTCCAGTGGAATATCGGCAATGGCGGCCTTGGCTTCCGGCCAGCGGGAAAAAAGCGGCGAATCCATATGGACCAGGCGAACGCCTTTGGCGCCCGCGGCGAACTGGGCTTCCGCCATGGTCAGGTAGGCGTCTCGGAAACCTCGCCAGAGGTAATCCGTCACCGGGTAGTCCAGTACCGGACTGCCGTCATCGCGTAGGCTGACCTGGCCGCCCTGACTTTCCTCATGGAAGCCGTCGCGGAGCAGGGCAATGATCGATTGCATGTGCGGCAACTGGTGTATCTGCTCGTACAGCGCTTCACCGTGCGCCGGCAACACGCCGGCGGACATGGCCGGATGCAACGGCGGCACTTCCAGTTTATAGCCGACGGGACCCTCGACCCCTTTCTTCCAGACGAATTCGTCGGAATAGATCGATTGTGGGGCGCCGTAGAAGGGATTGACCTCGTTCGGCATGATGGCCACGGTGGCGTTGACCGGGTGCAGGAAGGTGCGCTTGCCAACCAGGCTGTAGGGATCGGGCAGCCCGGATCGAAGCAGCAGACCCGGCGAACCGATGGCGCTGGCGGCGACAACAAAATGCTTGGCGCGCAACGTCACTTTGACGCCCGTGGGATTGAGGACGTCCTGATCGAGCGCGGTCGCCTCCAAGTGGCTGAGACGATCGCCCTGCATCACCAGGCGTTCGGCACGCAGGCCGTGATACAGGCGTGCACCTTTGTCCAGTGCGCCCGGCACTGTCGTCAGCAACATGCCCTGTTTGGCGTTGGTCGGACAGCCGAAACCGCAGTAGCCTGAATTCCAGCAACCTTTTACGTTGCGCGGGATGATGGCCCAGGCCCAACCCAAGCGCTCCGAAGCCCGCTGTAATGCGGCATTGTTTTCGTTCGGTGTGACGGTCCAGGGGTGAATGTTGAGCCGCTTTTCCCGGTTGGCGAACCAGGGGGCCATGTCCGCATGACTGGCGTTCTTGACGCCGAAACGGTCTGCCCAGTACTTCAGGGTTGGGTCCGGTGTGTGAAAGCTGGATGTCCAGTTGACGGTGGTGGAACCGCCCACGCAACGTCCCTGCAGAATCGAGATGCCGCCATCGGCGGTGACCCGGCTCATGCCTTCCTGGTAGAGGTGGCTGTAGGAGAACAGCTCATCCATCTTGAAATCTTTCTGGTAATACAGCCGGCCTTCCTCGACGAGAATGACGTCCAGGCCCGCTGCTGCCAGGATCTCTGCCGTAGTGCCGCCGCCTGCTCCGGTGCCGATGACGACGACGTCTGCTTCGACGACCTGATTCGCGGTGAGGGTGGAAGCGTCGGTCACTTTCCAGCCGCCGGCAAGGCCGGCGCCGATAATGTCGTACTTACTCATGGATGGATTCCACAGGCGATTCTTGTTGTGAGATGGCGGGTCTTATCGGGTTTTCACCAGGGCGAAGTCAGGACGCCTGAAATTGCGGCAGCGTTTGCAGTTCGGGCTGGGGCGGTCCCGGGTAGCCGCTGAGGTGCCAGTTGGTCCGATAACCATAGAAGGATACGTTGGTTAGCTTGGTCAGGCCGATGTAGGCCTTATTGAAAAGGCCAATGTTGCTGTCGCGCCAGCGGTTGAGGAAGGCGTTGACGGCCTCCGGGCTGGCATTGTCCCAACTGGACCAGACTCGAGCCAGCGTGACACGGGTGACGCTGAAGTTGAGCAGGTCGAACAATTTGCGCAGTTCATGCTGGTTGGCCGGACCAAAGAAGTAAATGCCTTGGTCCATGCGGGCGATGGTGCCATCGATGGCAGCCTGTCGCGCGGTGGGGTCCTGGGGCAGGCCAGGTGCGACGATCACGGGGACCAGGGCCCGCAGCAGGACCAAATCGTCCCGGGTCAGGAACCGGTACTCGGCAGTGGCGCCGCTGGCGTGCGCCACTGTGCCTGCCGGTGTCGTCGCGCAGCCCGACAGGCTGGCGCCGAGGCTGATGGTGGAGAGCGCGGCGGTTCCGAGCAAACCTGCACGCAGGAAGCCGCGTCGGTCCATCGCTATTCCTTCTGAAGACTGAACACCCGATGCCATCGAGAGCGGCTCCATCAGCGTATGAACAGTGAGTAGACGAAACGGTGCAGCAGGGTGCCGTGCGGGGCGTAAACCATCTTCCCGCTGTTGAGGCGCTGCTTGCTGAAAACGCCGCGGGCATTGGAGAAGGTCAGGAAGCCTTCCTTGCCGTGGTAATGGCCCATGCCCGAGGTGCCTACGCCACCGAAGGGCATATCGTCCTGGGCGACGTGCATCAGGGTATCGTTGATGCACATGCCGCCGGAATGGGTCTGATCCATCACATACTTCTGGGCGTTGCGATCATAGCCGAAGTAGTACATGGCGAGCGGCCGCGGCCGGTCATTGATATAGTTCAGGGCCTCGTCGACGCTGCCGTAGGTCACAACGGGCAGCAGCGGCCCGAAGATTTCCTCCTGCATGATCAGCATGTCGTCGCTGACGTTCAGTACCAGGTGTGGCGCCAGTTTGCGGGTGCCGTCATGCAGGTTTTCGTCGGCCGGGTTCAGCTCGATGATGCGGGCACCTTTCTGGCGGGCGTCATCCAGGTAGTGTTGCAGGCGCTGGTACTGACGTTCGTTGATGATGCTGGTGAAGTCCGGGTTGTCGCGCAGCGAGCCATACATCCGGGCAAAGGCGCTACGGAATTCGTCGACGAACTCGTTCACGCGGTCTGCGGGGCAGAGAACGTAATCCGGTGCCACGCAGGTCTGGCCGGCATTGAAGGTCTTGCCGAACGCCAGGCGCTCGGCGGCATCGCGCATCGGAACATCGCTGGCGATCAGGGCGGGCGATTTGCCCCCGAGTTCCAGTGTCACCGGTGTGAGGTTTTCCGCGGCAGCGCGCATGACGTGACGACCGACAGCCGTCGAGCCGGTGAACAGCAGGTGATCGAAGGGTTTGCTGGAGAAGGCCGCCGCCACTTCCGCATCGCCGTTGACCACGGCCACCAGATCCTGCGGGAAGTGTGCTTCAAGGATCTCTTTCATTAGAGCCGAGGTGTGAGGCGTGAATTCCGACATCTTGATCATCACCCGGTTACCCGCAGCCAGGGCGCCGACCAGCGGACTGATGGCCAACAGCAGCGGGTAGTTCCAGGGCACGATGATGCCGACAACACCGAGAGGCTGGTAATACACCTTGTTGGAGGCTGGTTGGAAGACCAGCGCCACATGGCGGCGGGAGGGCTTCATCCACTGCTGCAGGTGCTTTAACGCATAATTGATGCCCTGTACCGACGGCATCATTTCGGCCAGAAGGGTTTCGTCCGGGGAGCGGCAGCCGAAATCCTGGTCGATGGCGGCCAGGAAACGTTCCTGGTTGGAGAGCAGGGCGCGTTTCAGGCGTTTCAGGTTTTCCTTGCGCTCGGCCAGGGAGGGCATGACGTTGCGACGGAATGCCTCCCGTTGTTCGACATAGATGCGATTGAGCTGTTGGACCTGCTTCTTGCTTTCAGTAAGACGAACAACATTGGCGACCATGGGATTTCCTCCTCTATGCGTACCAGCGCCGGTGGGACGACCTGGCCGGGCTCGCGCTAGCCGGCGAAACGTCAGGATGGACGCCTCGCGATCAAAAGCTGTATGAAAAGTGGCCTATTTGCCATTTGCTGTATTATTAGAGTATATACTCTAACACGTCAAGCCTGACCGAAGTGGTGGCCCGAGAGGCCAGGATGGGGATCGGTGTGAGTCCGGCTTCATGGTGCCCTGATGCGACTCGTCACGTTTTGGTACCGCCGGCCCCCGGCACCTTTATTCCAGGGGTGCGCTTCGGTTAGCCTGTTGCCATGCGTCCTATCAGGCTCTAACTGAATGAAAACAAGAGATAAAATTATCCTGGCTAGTCTGGAACTCTTTAACGAGAAGGGCGAGCGCAACGTTACTACCAATCACATTGCTGCTTTTCTGAATATTTCTCCGGGCAACCTCTATTACCACTTCCGCAATAAGTCGGACATCATCTACGAGATTTTTCTCGAGTACGAAAAACTCGTCGATCATTACCTACAGATCCCTACCGATCGCCCTTTGTCGCTCGACGATATGGTGTTCTATCTGGAGTCCGTGTTCGACGGACTCTGGAGCTATCGCTTCTTTCACCGTGACCTGGAATACCTGCTGGACAGCGATACTCGCCTCCGCCGTGACTATCGGTCCTTTACCTTGCGCTGTCTGGCAGCCATTCGCTGCATACTCGACGGTCTTGTCGAAGGCGAGGTGATTCACTTGCAGCCTGACGCCATGCGGGACGCCATGTCCCTGAATGTATGGCTGGTCATTACGAACTGGATGGCCTTTCTGAAGACGGCGCATGCCGGTGAGGATAATGCGGCGATTACGCGGGAGCAGCTCAAGCAGGGCATCTACCAGGTGTTGACGCTGGAGGTACCGTATCTGACGGAAGCTTTTGAGGAGCCGGTCCGGCTACTGCGGGAGAAATACCGTCCTGACGGCTATCTGGGCTGAGTCGACGGAACTTTATTTTGAGAGATTTGTCACAAAGTATGACGCGGTTGAGTTGAAGTCGCTTAAAACGCCGTGTCTTCCCGGATTCAGCTCCGGGAATAGCCGCAACCAAACCCTGACGATGTTCTCCCGGCCCTGCAAAAGCCGGGAGTTTTTTGTCGGCGCCTCAGTTGGCAGGAAACTCCGGCTCCTCCACCGTTTCCTCGACCAGGGGGGGCGCTTCCAGCCAGAAACGCAATTGTTCGCTGGCTTCCTCGATACCGCTACGCTTCAGCGATGAAAACAGCACGACCTTTTCCACGACGGGGAAGGCGGCCAGTGTTTTGCGAAGGTTCAGCATGGCCTGCTTGGCGGGACCGAAACTGAGCTTGTCCGCCTTGGTCAGCAGAATCATCATCGGCAGCTGATGGTGTTGGCACCACTTGACCATCATGTCGTCGAAGTCGGTCATGGGGTGTCGGATATCCATCACCAGCACCAGCCCGCGCAGACATTCCCGTCGGCTCAGGTAGTTGTCCAGGTGTCGCTGCCAGTCCTCCTTCATATCCCGCGCGACCTTGGCGTAGCCGTAACCCGGCAGGTCCACCAGGCGAGTGTTTGGCCAATTCAGCGAGAAGAAGTTGATCAGGCGCGTGCGGCCCGGTGTCTTCGAGGTGCGTGCCAGGCTGCCAATATTGGTGATGGTATTGATCGCACTGGATTTGCCGGCATTGGAGCGGCCGGCGAACGCCACCTCCGCACCTTCGTCCGGCGGGCATTCGGCCAGACGCGACGCACTGGTCAGAAAGCGGGCGCTGTTGAAGGAGATACTCTTGAGGGGCGGGGTGTCAGTCACGATTCGGATCAATCCTGGAGCTTGGAGGTGAGTCAGGTATATTATCACAACGGCTGCCATTGCTGACTGGACAGCCGGCCGTCACAATGGAATGGGCATTGCGTTGGCTGGATATCGTCACCCTTTGTGATGGATCAATAACGATATTCAACATAACAGGCTATATTTCGGGCAGGTGTTAGATGTCCAGGTACATGAGCTGTTGACCCGGATTCGTCGTTTGTTGACCAGAATTCTAAGTGGGAAGCGCATGAAAAGACTCATTGCAGGCTTGGTAATGACCGTCGGCATGGCCGGCTTGGCGCACGCGGCAGGGAATGCTGACGCGGGTAAATCCAAGACGGCGGTTTGTGCGGCCTGTCATGGTGCCGACGGAAACAGCGCGTCGCCGACCTTTCCTAAATTGGCGGGGCAGAATGAACAGTATCTGCTGAAGCAGCTCCACGACATCAAGTCCGGCAAGCGTAAAGTGCTGCCGATGACGGGTATCCTGGATAACCTGAGCGAACAGGATCTGGAGGACGTTGCGGCGTACTTCTCGTCCCAAACGACGACCATCGGTCAGGCTGATCCCAAACAGGTTGCCATCGCCCAGCCCCTGTATCGTGGTGGTGATCTCGCGACCGGCGTGCCTGCCTGCTCTGCCTGTCACGGTCCTCGGGGGCTTGGCAATAATCCGGCGGCCTTTCCACGTCTGAGTGGACAGCACCCGGAATATGTTGCGTTACAGTTGAAGAACTTCCGCTCCGGCGAGCGGGATAACGACCCGGCGATGATGATGCGCCAGATTGCGGCCAAGCTGACCGACGCGCAGATCGAGGCTTTGAGCAACTACGTTTCCGGGTTGCATTGATGCAGGATGATCCAGATAACGCTCTATTCGTCTTAATGCTTGCAGCTTGATCGCGGCGGGCTAAACTGGCCCCTCCTCCCAGCCTTTTGTGGGCGGGTTTGAGGGGCCTTTTTGTCAGAGGCCGGTGTTGCCGACCGTCCAAGGTTCGGTGGCCGGAGATGAGGGAAGCCGGGTGACCGAAGTGTGCCGGCCAGGTAAGGCGAAGACCCCGTCGAAGCGGGGCTCGGAACCAGGAAAACGGAGAATCGCATGGTAAAGCATTGGCTGTTGGGGGTGGTGTTCGCCCTGTTGTTGCCCGCCGCCGCGCAGGCTGAATCAGCCGCGCCCTATAAGGCCGGCGATCAATATGAGGTGCTGGATTATCCGATACCGGTCCAGGATCAGAGCAAGATCGTGGTTACAGAAGTCTTTTGGTACGGCTGCCCTCACTGTTACCACTTCAGGCCGATGATTGAGGCTTGGGTGAAAACGTTGCCCCCGGATGTGGAATTCCAGATGTTGCCCGCCGCCTTGGGACGGACCTGGACAGTGCATGCCCACGCCTTCTATACGGAAAAGGCGCTGGGGGTATTTGATAAGATGCATGATGTGCTGTTCGATGCGCTTGCCCGCGATCACGAGCCGTTGGATGATGAGAACTCCCTGGCCAAGTTCTTTGCGCAGCACGGTGTGGATGAACAGAAATTCCGTCAGGCGTGGGAAAGCTTTGGCGTTAATGCCGAGGTACAGCAGGCGGCCTCCAAGGTGCGCGGCGCCATGATTACCGGCGTGCCGACCCTGCTGGTCGATGGCAAGTACAAGATCACCGGCGAGAGTGCCGGCAGTCAGGAAAATATGCTGAAGGTGGCGGATTTCCTGATCAAGAAGGAACGTGAAGCTCGGCAGTCCAAGTAACAGCAGCCGGCTGTCGATTCGTTACCGGGGTCGTGTCGGCCCCGGTCGGGCAGGTGGTGGATGTACGATAAGTTACGCAATCGCTTGAATGTCTGGCTTGGACGCGAGCATGTGCCCCGTGGTGCCTGCTCGGGGTTCGAACATGTACCTCATTTTGAAGCTCACCGGCATATCCGTCTTCTGACCTACAACATACAGGTCGGTATCTCCACTTCGTCCTATCATCATTACTTCACGCGCAGCTGGCAGCACGTGCTGCCTCACCGCGGGCGTAGCGAAAACCTGGATAAGATTGCGCAACTCCTGCGGAACTATGATGTCGTGGCTTTGCAGGAGTGTGATGGCGGCAGTCTACGCAGCGGTTATGTCAACCAGGTACAGTATCTGGCGGAGGCTGGCGGTTTCCCCTATTGGTATCAGCAGCTCAACCGTAATCTCGGGCGCATCGCTCAGCACAGCAACGGCCTGTTGAGCCGCTTTCGGCCTTTGGATGTGGAAGAGTACCGCCTCCCGGGCCTGATTCCCGGGCGAGGTGCCATTGTGGCCCGCTATGGTTCGCCGAAAGATCCGTTGGTTCTGGTGATTCTACACCTGTCGTTGGGTGCGGCGGCGCAGCAGCGGCAGCTAGGGTTCGTGCGGGAACTGATCGCGGATTATCGCCATGTGGTTCTGATGGGGGATATGAATGCGCATGCCGAGCGGTTGCTGACACAGACGCCGCTGAAGCAGACCGACCTGGTGCCCCTGCCGGCGTCGGCTCACAGTTTTCCCAGTTGGCGACCCGAGAAAGCACTGGACCATATTCTGGTCAGCCCCTCCCTGGAAATTCGCGAAGCTCGGGTTATCAGTTATCCGGTATCGGACCACTTGCCGATCGCGATGGATATCGCGCTACCGGAGGGGTACGTTTCCTGAATGCTGCCGGGGCGTCGTTGTAGTGAACGCGTAAGAAGGTTTTCAGTGCGAAAAAAAACCGGCGGTGCCGAGCTCGTCTTATTGACGGGCCGGCTGCGCCGGTTTCGGGGAGGCCAGGAATTACTTGATCTTGGCTTCCTTGTAAACCACGTGCTTGCGAACCACCGGGTCGTACTTCTTCATTTCGACTTTTTCCGGGGTGTTACGCTTGTTCTTCATCGTGGTGTAGAAGTGCCCTGTGTTGGCACTGGATACCAGTTTGATTTTCTCGCGCATGATCGGGCTCCTTAGAATTTCTCGCCGCGGGCACGCATATCCGCCAGAACGGAATCGATGCCTTTCTTGTCGATGATGCGCATGCCTTTGGCAGAAACGCGCAGTTTTACGAAGCGCTTTTCACTTTCCACCCAGAAACGGTGCGTTTGCAGGTTCGGCAGAAAGCGACGCTTTGTGTGGTTCATCGCGTGGGATACATTATTACCGGTAATCGGACGCTTGCCGGTTACCTGACAGACTCGGGACATACCTTGCCTCCAACCTGGGCGTTGGTTCTCTAAAATATGAATGCGTTTATCGTGCCGCTGGCTTACCTTGCCTACCTGCCAGACGCCTCCGAAAGGCCCGCCTTTATACCAGAATGCCAGGGTAAAGGCAAAGAATTGATGCAGGATTGAACAGGATCGTCGTGTTTCAGCAAAGGCCGCGTTCAGCCAGCGATACGACGCTTTCGTGGCCGACGATCATGTGATCGAGCACTCGCACGTCGATCAACGCCAGGGCATCCTTGAGTCGGCCGGTAAGGTTGATGTCGGCGCTGCTTGGCTCGGCTTCACCTGAGGGGTGATTGTGGGCCAGAATCACCGCAGCGGCATTATAGTCCAGCGCGCGCCTGACCACCTCCCTCGGATAGACGGCCGCTCCGTCTATGGTGCCCTGGAAAAGCTCTTCGTAACGGATGACCCGGTGCCGGTTGTCCAGGAACAGGCAGGCGAAGACTTCGTGCTGACGGGTTACCAGGCGCAGCTTCAGGTAACGCCGGGTTTCCTCGGGAGACGTGAGGGGATCGCCGGTGCGCATGGGTTCGTCGAGGACTCGCCTCGCCATTTCCATGGCTGCCTGTAACTGGGCAAATTTGGCTGTGCCCAGCCCGTTGATGCGGCAGAAGGCGGTCGCCGATGCGCCAGCCAGACTGCGCAGGCCGCCGAACTGTTCGAGCAGGTGGCGTGACAGCTCCAGTACGGGCCTCTCGCGGGTACCGGTGCGGAGGAATATCGCCAGTAATTCGGCGTCACTGAGGTGGCCGGCACCAAAGGCCAGCAGCTTTTCGCGGGGGCGCTCTGCCGTCGGCAGGGATTTGAGGGACATGCTTCCATTCTCTTGGTGGTTTCCGGGTGGCCGGGGTCTTCCATTGACGACGGCATTCTAACGGAATTCTCCGTGGCCTGTGCAGATGGTATCGTAAGACGCTATGCACGATATGGGCGGGTCTTGCGCCGCGAAACAGGAGTATCCATGGCTTCTCGACAAATTCTGGTAGGCGTCACTGGTGGTATTGCTGCTTATAAAAGTGCCGAGCTGGTGCGCCTGCTGGGGAAGCAGGGGCATAGGGTGATCGTCGTCATGACGGAAGGTGCCAAGGCCTTTGTGACGCCTTTGACGTTCCAGGCACTGACGGGGTCGCCGGTGCGTGACAGCCTGCTCGATCCAGAGGCGGAAGCCGGTATGGGGCATATCGAGCTGGCGCGCTGGGCTGATCTCGTCCTGATCGCGCCCGCTTCAGCGGATTTTATGGCCAGGCTAAATGCGGGGATGGCTGATGACCTCCTGAGTACACTCTGCCTGGCGACGACGGCGCCGATCGCCCTGGCGCCTGCGATGAATCAGGCCATGTGGAGCAATGCCCGAACCCAGGCCAACCTGGACCGCCTGTCGCAGGATGCCCAGATCCATGTCTGGGGGCCTGCCGCTGGCGATCAGGCCTGCGGTGATGTCGGGCTTGGACGGATGCTGGAAGCCGCCGAATTGGCGGAGCGGGTGGCGGGATTTTGGGAGCGCCCCCTGGCTGGTATGCATTGGGTGATCACCGCCGGGCCGACGCGGGAATCTATCGATCCGGTGCGCTATATCAGCAACCACAGTTCCGGCAAAATGGGATACGCACTGGCCCGCGCCGCCGCTGATGCGGGTGCACGGGTTACCCTGGTCAGCGGTCCTGTCGGTCTACCGGTGCCGGCTGGCGTCGACCGGGTCAGTGTGGAAAGTGCCGAGCAGATGTATGAAGCCGTTCATGCTGCCGTTGCCGATGGGGGCGACCTGTTCGTGGCTGCGGCTGCGGTGGCGGACTATCGTGTGATCGATCCGGCGGCGCAGAAAATCAAGAAGTCCCGTGATCGCATGACCATCGAGCTGACACGTAACCCGGATATCCTGAGCTCGGTAGCGGCCCTGCCGTCGCCGCCCTTTACTGTCGGATTCGCGGCTGAAACCCACGACGTCGAGCACTATGCGCGGGACAAACTGACCCGTAAGAAGCTGGATATGATTGTCGCCAATGACGTTTCCGATCAGCGTATTGGCTTCAACAGCGATGTCAATGCGGTCACTGTCATCTGGGACGGCGGCCAGCAGCAGTTCCCGATGAGCGCCAAGACGCAGCTTGCCGAGCAACTGCTGGAATCCATCATGGCGCGATACCAGGCAAAACCCTAACTGCGGGCCACGCCGATGCGGCGGCCCGGTTTCAAGATCCCCGCTGAAAGGGACAGAAAGGAGAGCAGCATTTCATGAGTCGACAGACCTTCCAGGTTCGTATCGTCAATCCACTGCTGGGTCGCGATATCCCCATGCCGGAATATGCCACTGCCGGTTCTGCTGGCCTCGATCTGCGGGCCTGCCTGGATCAGGCGCTGGTCCTGGAGCCGGGCCAGACAAAACTGATTCCGACCGGATTGGCGATTCATATCGCCGATCCCGGGCTGGCGGCCATGATCCTGCCGCGTTCGGGTTTGGGGCACAAGCACGGTATCGTGCTGGGTAACCTGGTGGGGTTGATCGATTCCGATTATCAGGGCGAGCTGATGGTGTCCTGCTGGAACCGGGGCCATACGACTTTCACCATCAACCCTGGCGAGCGGATTGCCCAGATGGTGTTGGTGCCGGTGGTGCAGGCCGACTTCGAGATCGTTGACGCTTTTGCGGAAACTGATCGTGCCGACGGGGGCTTTGGCTCCACGGGACGGCACTGATAACCATCCTGTAGAGACGTTCTATACTGGTAACTCCATGCGCACTCATCAATAAGGGATGATGTGATGAAATTTGGCAAAAAGAAGTCGGCGGACGCTGCTCCGGAGGCCAATGGGCAGCCGGCGCCGGCCGCTGTAAAGCCAGCCAATGGCGGGAATGGGAAGGCGGCGCCTGCTGGCGGTAAGGGGAGCTTGACCTCGATTCTGCTGGGGCAGGTCCTGGTGGTCCTGGTGGTCGGCGTGCTCTCCGTGATGGCGGTCAAGATGTTGGTGCTGTCTCCCGGTGAGCAGGCGCTGCAATCCCGCAACAATAAAGTGCAGGCCGACGCCGCTCTGGCTCGCGTTGAACAGCGGGTGGCATTGCTGCAGAACATGGTCAAGGGGTTTGCCGCGGAGCCGGGTGTACTCCAGGCCATGAACGATTCCGCGCGGCGGGACCGGTTGGCCATGGCCTTTGCGGGCAGCCTGCCGGGAACTCAACAGGCGTTCGTTTTTCCCGTCGGGCAGATCTCGCAGCAGACGGATAGCGGCTATGTTCTCAGCTTCGCCAGTCTCGATTTGCTGCATAAAGCGGAGCGGAACGAACAGACTCAGCCGGACGCCTTCCTCGACGATCAGAAGCAGTGGGCCATCCAGATTGCCGCACCGGTTATTGACCCCAAGAATCTTGCTGTCGTAGGCACTGTGCTGGCGATTTTCGACACGCGGGTGTTGCAGCCGACGTTGCAATCCACCGGAGCCCTGGCTGGCGAACTGTCGTTGACCCAGTCGATCGATGGCAGCACCCAGGTCATCGTGGGGAGTGCTCACGCCATGGCGGCGGCGACAACGAAGGTGACGCTGCCCAACACCCATTGGCAGTTGGCCTATGCACCGACAGGGAGTAGTGACGCCGTTTATTTCAATAGCGGCGTCTTATGGGGCAGTGTCCTGGTCGTTGCGTTGTTGGGCATGATTGGGGTGGCGATTCTGTTCCTCGCGGCCCAGCGTCAACTGCGTCAGGACGTTGTGTCGCTGACGACCTGGGCACAGAAGGCCTTTTCCGGGGAGCGTGTGCGTCTTCCGAAACTGAATCTGGGCATACTGGCAGCGCTGGGCGAGTCGTTGGGCCGGTTGGCGCAGTCTGTCGACAAGCGCGTTGTCAAAGCGGAAACCGCGTTGCGTGAGGCCAAGCGCAAACCGGCCGCGCCTGAGCCCGCGAGGGCGCCTGTGGCAGACACTGCGGCGGCGGTGGAAGATGAGGAGCCCCTGTTCCAGAGCAAGAACGTGCTGGACATCGATATGCTGGACGGCGACGAGGATGTCCTGGGACTGGGTAGCCATGGCGGTCTTGGTGGCGTCGATGGGCTGGAGGTGGCCGAGGTGCCGTCGGTGGACGTGCCTGCAGGTATTTTCCGGGCTTACGATATCCGGGGTATCGTTGGTGAAAACCTGACGCCGGAGATCGTAAGCCTAATCGGTATGTCGCTCGGCAGCGAGGCTCTAGCGCTTGGTCAGAAGGCACTCTGTGTCGGCTATGACGGCCGGCATTCCAGTCCAGGACTCGCGGAGGCGGTCGCGCGCGGCATCCTGTCCACCGGCTGCGATGTGATTGATATCGGACGGGTGCCCACGCCCGTGCTGTATTTTGCAACCCATCATTTGGGGACGGGCTCCGGCGTTATGATCACCGGCAGTCACAACCCGTCAAACTACAACGGCCTTAAGATGATGCTCGGCGGCAAGACGCTTTCCGGCGAGGATATCCAGAAGCTGCTTGCCCGTATTCGCAGCAGCAACTTTGCACGGGGGCAGGGGCAGCGTAGTTCGGAAGATGTGCGTTCCGCTTACCTGACGCGCATCGTTGACGATATCGCCGTGGCGGCTCCGCTTAAAGTGGTCCTCGATGCCGGTAATGGCATCGCCGGCGAGCTGGGTCCGAGGTTGATCGAGGAGCTGGGTTGCGATGTGGTGCCCTTGTATTGCGAAGTCGATGGTGACTTCCCGAACCATCATCCAGACCCTGGCAAGCCGGCCAATCTCAAGGACCTGATCAGCAAGGTTCAGGAAGAAGGCGCCGATTTGGGGTTGGCTTTCGACGGTGATGGCGACCGCCTGGGAGTGGTCACCAATACAGGCAAGATCATCTGGCCCGACCGGCTGCTGATGTTGTTTGCGCGGGATGTGGTGTCGCGCAACCCCGGTGCGGACATCATCTACGACGTCAAGTGTTCACGCCGACTGGCCAGCGTGATCAACGAGTACGGGGGGCGTCCCGTCATGTGGAAGACCGGCCACTCCCTGATCAAGGCGCGGATGAAGGAAACCGGCGCCTTGCTGGCCGGCGAAATGAGTGGGCATATCTTCTTCGCCGAGCGCTGGTTCGGTTTTGACGACGGTCTCTACTCGGCTGCCCGCTTGCTGGAAATTCTCGGTGTGGAAGATCGCTCCAGCGATGATGTCTTTGCCGATTTCCCGGAAGACGTCAGTACGCCGGAGCTGAACGTCGAGGTCAGCGAGGACAACAAGTTCGCTATCGTCGAGAAACTGGCGAAGGATGGACAGTTCGGCGAGGCGAGTATCAGCACTATCGACGGTATCCGGGTGGATTACCCCGACGGCTGGGGGCTGTGCCGGGCGTCGAACACCACGCCCGTGCTGGTACTGCGTTTCGAGGCGGAATCGGAAGAGGCACTGGAGCGAATCAAGACAATATTCCGGGAGCAGCTGCAGCGGGTCGCGCCTGATATACCACTAAACTTCTGAATACCGTAAACCCCGGGGCGCGGGCATGTTGCTGAAGCCTGGGAACGGGTACAATACCCAGACCACAGCCGGTTGGCTGTGGTTTTTTTGTTGGAGCGGCTTTTGTTCGACTACGCAGATCAGGAGGGACGGCGTCCAATGGCTCTCGACCGCGATACCGCCATGCAGGTGGCTTCGGTGCTCAGTAAGGGGCTGCCTTACATCCAGCGTTTCACCGGCAAGACGTTTGTCATCAAGTACGGTGGCAACGCCATGGAAAACGAGGACCTCAAACGTAGCTTCGCCCGCGATATCGTGTTGATGAAGCTGGTGGGGATCAATCCGGTTGTCGTACACGGCGGCGGCCCGCAAATCGGTGACCTGCTCAAGCGCCTGAATATCAACTCCCATTTCATCGACGGTATGCGTGTGACCGATGCCGAAACGATGGATGTGGTGGAAATGGTGCTTGGTGGGCTGGTCAACAAGGAAATCGTTTCCCTGATCAACCAGCATGGCGGTCTCGCTATCGGTATGACCGGCAAGGATGCGAACCTGATTCGCGCCCGTAAGCTGGAGGTGGTGAAGCGCTCACCCGAGATGACCAAACCCGAGATCATCGATATCGGCCATGTAGGCACCGTGGATCGCGTCAATACGGACGCCATCGATATGCTGGTGCGCAGTGACGTGATTCCGGTGATTGCTCCGATCGGCGTCGGTGCGGACGGCGCTTCCTACAACATCAACGCCGACTTGGTCGCCGGCAAGGTTGCCGAGGCACTCAAGGCGGAGAAACTGATCCTGCTGACCAATGTTGCCGGGCTGCAGAATCGCGAAGGCAAGGTGCTTACCGGGCTGACCGCCAGTCAGGTAAACGATTTAATCGATGACGGCACCATCCATGGTGGCATGCTCCCCAAGATCCGCTGTGCACTCGAAGCGGTCGAAGGCGGCGTACGTTCCTCGCACATTATCGATGGCCGGGTTGCGCACGCGACGTTGCTGGAGATTTTTACCGACGAGGGTGTGGGGACGCTGATCACTAAGAACTGAGCCGGTTCAGGATTTGGGACGGGTTGCAGGAGGTTCCTCCAGTGATTCGTTCCAGCCAGCCTGCGCGTAGCGATCCGCGAAACGGGTAATCCACTCCGCAGCGGCCTCCTCGCTGGAGAGTTCCCGGCCTTCCTGGCGAAGGACATCTCTTCGATATTGCTCGATACGGCAAATCTGTTCAACCATGCGGACCTTGTATGCCTCTGCCGGCGACGTAAAGGCAAGGCCGACCTCGTAGTGGGTCCCATTGGGTTCGCACCAGACGACGCGGCCCTTGATCTTGAGCAGGTCCGGGATGTGGATGCGAACAACCACATCCTCGTCGACGGTCAGGGGGCGGTTCGACGAAAAGGCAAGACCGCCGGCGCTGAGATTGCGCAAGCCGTGACGGCTCTGACGACCACGTTGCCGCCGGACCTCGATGGGGATATCGACGGGGTGTCGAATGAAGGCACGTTCCTGCGGGCTCATGATTCCCTCCAGTCTGTGGACCCTGATGAATGGCTGAATAAGTCGCCAGTCTTTTGCATCCTTGTCTATTCTACGTGGGGAACCTTGTTGCGGCTTCAAGGGCCCGACATGATGGGTGATCTTTCCGGCATGCCGATCCAGGTCTGCTGGCATTGTAGCGAATTCTTGACTGTCGGCCGGAAACCCGTCAATAGCGGGTGATCCTGTATCGAAATTGGGGTCGGTGCGGTGCATCGGAGGTCTGGCGTATAGTGTGCCGGACAGGATGGAGTGGATAGGGCGTCATGAGAAAACTGGTTTTTGTGCTGGTCCTGGTGTTAGCCGTGCTTGGCGTTTACAAGGCGGCGGTTTGGTATGGAACGATGAACTGGCTGAATGTGGCTCAGGCCAATATTGAAAGCGCTGGGGTGCTTAGCTGGGATAGCATTGATTCCACCTTGGGCGGGGAGGTCACGGTCAATGGGCTGCGGCTGCAGTTGTTCGATCTGACGCTGCCGATCCGTGTCGGCGCAGTCTCGTTTTCCCGGCCGACGCCCTGGGCATTGCTGAAAACGCTCTATGGCGATCGGAAGACGCCGCCCCTGGACTGGAAGCTGACCGTCAACGACCTCGATATGGCCCTGGTGCCCGGCCTGTTCAAGTCGTGGGCCACCGGTGCCGACGGACAAGGGGCCCGTGACGCCTTTGATCCCTGGGGTCTCTATGCCTGCGGCGCCACTCATACCTTGAGTATCGAGCAATTGATCGCGATAGGGATTCACCAGGTGCATGGTAGTGCCTCCCTGGTCTACCGGACCGACATGCAGGAGGGGCTGATTCGCAGCAAGCTCTCGGTGAATGCCGGTACCCTGGGTAGCCTCGATCTCAATGTCGTCATGCCGCCGCCGAATCGCTGGGATAGGTTTGGCGATCCATCGGCCTGGCCAATTCCCCAATCTTTGCAGTTGGTGCTGCGCGACGGCGGCTTCATGCGCCGGGTATCGGCTTACTGCTCCCAGCAGGGGTATGACTCTGAGCACCGATGGTCACAGTCGGCAACAGGGGCCTGGCGTGAAAATCTGGCCAAGCACGGTATCGTACCGGGTAAAACCCTGCTCGATCTCTATGAGAACTGGATGGAAAATGGGGGTGAGCTGAGCCTGGCATTGCAGCCGCAGGACGACGTTACCGGTAAGAGCCTGCTTCAGGATACGCCGGATCAGGCTCTGCAGGCTCTGGGGTTCAGGCTCGCCTACAATGGTGCCCCTGTACAGTCGCCGTCTGTATCACTGGACAGGGGCACGCTGACCCGGAGTCTTGCGCCACCGGCGGCACAAAATGAGGCTTCTGCGCCACCCAAGCCCAAGGTGCAGCCGAAGCCCGACTACCTCGATACACCGGTTGCCCAGGCGGCAGCTTGGGTGGGACGCATGGTAAAGGTGACCTATGGCGGCCGAACACTGGAAGGTCGGCTGGATCGGGTGGATGACAATACGCTGCAGGTTGCCCAGAATGTGCAGGGTGGCGTCGTGGAGTATCCGGTGCCGACGGCGCAGGTGACAGCGCTCAAGGTTTGGCGGACATCGAGTGAGACGCCGCCACATCCTCTTCCGGCTCCGGCTCCGGCTCCGGCTCCGGCTCCGGCTCCGGCTCCGGCTCCGGCTTCGGAGCAGGCAGTGCCGTCAGCAACCGCTGCGCCCGCAGCTGAAAACGCGTCTGCAACGACTCCCGCAGCGTCAGCCGACAGCCCGGTCACTGAGGCACCTGCGCCGGAAAACAGCGCGCCTGCGGTGGATACCGATACCGCAGCGCCTTCCGGCAACGGACAATGAGCCGCTAGACGTCAGGCTACTTTTTGGCGTCCAGTTTCGCCGGCGGGTTTCGGGGCCGATGTGTTGGCCGGTGAACGCCGGCGTTCCTGTTTTCGATGGAGGGTGGAATGATGTCTGATCCCGTACCCCATATTCGCGATATGCTGGGGCAGTTGATTGCTGTGCCCTCCATCAGCAGCGCTTCGCCCAAGTGGGATCACAGCAACGAAGGTGTGATCTCGATCCTGGCCGGTTGGCTGGAGGACCTGGGATTCACCGTCGAGGTAATGCCGGTCCCGGGCCTGAAAGGCAAATCCAATATGATCGCCACCCTGGGCCAGGGTCCAGGCGGCCTTGTGCTGTCCGGTCATACCGACACCGTACCCTTCGACGAATCCCGCTGGGGCAGCGATCCCTTTCAGCTCACCGAACGGGACGACCGCTGGTACGGCCTCGGTACTTGCGACATGAAGGGCTTTTTCCCGCTGGCCATTACGGCAGCCCGCGAATTTGTCGGCAAGCGCCTGCGCCAGCCGCTGATTATCCTGGCCACGGCCGACGAGGAAAGTTCGATGGAAGGTGCTCGGGCACTGGCCCGTGCAGGCCGGCCCAAGGCGCGGTTTGCCGTGATCGGTGAACCGACCGAGCTGCGTCCGATCCGCATGCACAAGGGCATCATGATGGATCGTCTGGTCCTGAGGGGGCAATCCGGTCATTCGTCCGACCCGTCGCTGGGGCGTAATGCCCTGGAGGGCATGCACGCTGCCATCAGTGAAATACTGACTTTGCGTAAACAGTGGCAGGAACGCTATCGCAACCCGGGCTTCCAGGTTCCGGTGCCGACGCTCAATCTCGGGCATATTCACGGGGGAGACAATCCCAATCGCATCTGTGGCGAGTGTGAACTGCATTTCGACCTGCGACCGCTGCCCGGAATGGATCTGGATGGCTTGCGGGAAGCGATTCGCCAGAAGCTGGCGCCGGTGGCTGAGGCGCGGGAATTGCAGTTCGAGCTGAATCCGCTTTTCGCCGGTGTGCCACCATTTGAAACGCCGGCCGATGCCGAGCTGGTGCGAGTCTGCGAGCGGTTGACCGGGCATGCCGCCGAGGCGGTCGGTTTTGCCACCGAGGCACCCTTTCTGCAACAGCTCGGCATGGAAACCCTGGTCATGGGGCCGGGAAGTATCGATCAGGCCCACCAGCCGGACGAGTTCCTGGCGCTGTCGCAGATTGATCCTGCCCTACAGCTCCTGCGGCAACTGATTGATTACGCCTGTTTGCAAGACCGTTAACGGCACTCTGATGATTCGCAAGACCCTTTGGGAGGCACTGCATTGAGCACTAGCGACTGGTTGCACGGATTTCGCCATTCGTCCCCCTATATCAACACCCATCGTGGTCGAACCGTGGTGTTGACGCTGGGTGGCGAAGCCTTGGCGCACAGCAACCTGATGAACATTATTCACGACATCACGTTGCTCAGTAGTCTGGGTGTGAAACTGGTTCTGGCCTTCGGTGCCCGCCCGCAGATTCAGGCGCGTCTCGAATCCGTGGGTGTCACCTCGGATTTTCACCGGGGCTTGCGTGTGACCCGGGAGGCGGATCTGCCACTGGTTCTGGAGGCTGTCGGTGCGCTGCGGGCCATGCTGGAGAGTCGCCTGTCGATGGGGCTCGTGAATTCACCCATGCATGGCGCCCGGATTCGCGTCTGCGGAGGGAATCTCATCACCGCCAAACCGGTGGGAGTGCTCGACGGTGTCGATTTCGGGTATACCGGGGCGGTGCGCCGGGTTGATGTCGCCGGAATCGAGCGCCTGCTGGAGCAGGGCAATATCGTGCTGCTGCCATCGATCGGTTATTCGCCGACCGGCGATGCCTTCAACCTGTCCTATGAAGACGTGGGTAGTCAGGCGGCCAGTGCCCTGCAGGCAGAGAAACTCATTATCTTCAAGGACCACCAGGGTATTCTGGACGAGCATGGCCATCTCGTGCGCGAGCTGACGGTGCGTGAAGCCTGTAATCGCCTGGTGGAAGGACGGCTTGAGGGACATGACGCCGCCTTGCTGCAGGCTGCGTGTAATGCCTGCACCAAGGGTGTTCGTCGCGCCCATATCATCAGTTATGTGCGGGACGGTGCGCTGCTCGAGGAGCTTTTCACCCGAGACGGCTCAGGCACCATGGTGAATGACGACAATTACGAGCAGGTGCGCCGGGCTCGTTCCGAAGACATTGGCGGTATTCTTGGGTTGATCGAGCCGCTGGAGCGCCAGGGCATTCTGGTGAGGCGTCCGCGAGAGTTGATCGAGACCGAAATCGATCGTTTTGTCGTCGACGAACGGGATGGCACGGTGGTGGGGTGTGCCGCTTTTCATCCCTATCTGAATGACGGTATCGCTGAATTGGCCTGCTTCGCGGTGAATACGACATACCGGCGTTCCGGTCGCGGTGACCAGATTCTCCGTATGATCGAGAAGATGGCGCTGGATCAGGGCATCGAGCGACTGTTCGTCCTGACGACGCAGACCGAGCATTGGTTCCGCGAACGTGGCTTCGAGCCGGCGACGCTGGCCGAGCTACCGGAAGAACGCCGTGCGGGGTACAACGCCCAGCGGAACTCCAAGATCTTTGTGAAGCGTCTGGTCTGAGGCTCGGTTATGGCTGGCCGCAAAAGGTGCCAGCTGGCTCTGCTGCGCCCTGTTGCAGCTGCTGGAGGGCGCCGCGCCGCGCCTTTGGGGCGCGTTCTGCGAGCTGCCGGGCAGCGTTATAAAATGCCGGTAGCTGACCGTTACAGTGTGTGAGCAGGGCGCGGAAGGCTGGTACGTCGCCGGTATACTGCTGCAGTGCCATCAGCTTGGCATTGTTTAGCGGCGTATTCGGCCAGTCGCTGCTAACGCCCGGCCAGCGGGTGATGAGCGCTCTCAAGCGGGTTTGTGCCTCCAGCAGGATGTGTGCTTTCCGCCGGCGCTTTTCGTGATAGTCCAATGAGGCGTCCCCATAAAGCTTTTGCAGTTGCCGGACGGTCTCTTTCTGCCACTGGTCGATTTGTGCCTGCCGTTGCTGCCCGCTTAGCCAGGCCTGACGCTGTGCGGGCGTTCCACGCTGCTCTAGCCAGCGGCGCACTCCTTCCTCCTGTACCGTAGTTGCGAAACTCTCGTTAAAGGTCGTATCGCCCTTCACAAACAGCACCCGGTGTGCCAGTTCGTGGAAGACCAGGCCGGCCCGGGCGGTCTCCGGATAATCCCAAAAGGTGCTGAGCACCGGGTCATCGAACCAGCCCAGGGTCGAATAGGCCGGAACGCCGCCGACCCAGGTATCCAGGCCTTTTGCCCTAAGCTGGTTGGCCAGTGCCTGAGCGTCCGCCTGGTGGAAGAACCCGCGGTATCCGTGACAGCCGATCACCGGGTAGCACCAGGTATAGGCTTTCAGGGCCAGCGGCTGTGAGGCCACCACATTCCAGGCAACGTAAGGCCTGTCGAGGGCGACATAGGTGGAGTAATTGTCACCAACGGGCAGGTCCAACTGGTCCCGTGCGAACCGCCGCAGTTGTTGGATCCCGGCAAGATTCCTGCGTAGCGGCGCTGGCGTGGAGGGGTTTTGCAGGAGCTTTGGAATGGGTTCCCGGGCAGAGAGCAGGCTGAGCTCGCCATGCACGGCCTGACCGTAGTAGGCGATCTCGCTGCAGCCGCCCAGGCACAGCAGGACAAACATCAGCAGAATGTTTCGCGCCCCAAGCCGGCTCCGGCATGGCCGGGCCCTATCGGTAACAGACTGATGGCTCATTTCCAAAGGATTACCCCGCTGGCCGGGACTAAGTCGTGGGGCCGTCTATACTGAGAAAGCGCCGATTACTCAGGGTTCCCTCCGACGGGATGTGAACGCGTTTCGGCGGTCGCGTACGGCCAGGAACGGAGTATGTTCAGTCCGTTCCCTTTGGCTAATAGGCGATAGGTGGGCGACATGTCATGATTGCCGTCCTTTGGGGCTGGGTATGGTCTGACCTTTTCGGCCTGCCCACAATAAAAACGCACGTGACCGCCATCGATAGGTACACGCCTGCATAATAGCCCGATCTCGGATTTTGCTGACAGAAACATCAAGGAACCGGAACCGCTAAATGGAACCGCAGGACCGCCGCTCAAGTCCCCGCAGGCCGATCAAGCTTGCCGCACAGTTGTCGTTAGGCCGCCATAATTGGTCATGCCAGATTGCCGACTTCTGTGCGGAAGGCCTTTTTATCCGTTATTCCACCGATACGGGACGGCAACTGGACAGCGTGTTGGAGCGGGAGCCGACACCCCACGATTTCGACCTGATCTTCCAGGAGCCTGACAATGCCCGTGAACACCGGATGCGGGTGCGCCGGGTGCGCGCGATCAATGGCGCCATGGGGGTGGTATTCAGCCAGATATCGACGACCACGATTGATGCCATGTTGCGGCTTTGCGGCAGCAGTGGCGAGCAGGATGCCTCTGTCCTGCGGTCGGGTTCCGACCGGGGACAATTCATCCTGCGGCAGTGTACGCGAGCCATCGTGCAGCACATCGAACCGCTGATGACCGAGTGCTTTAAAACGCTGGAGAACGAGCTGCAGAATGCCGCGACAGCGGCCATCAGCGACCAGGTCGCCAATGAGATGATGGACGCTGTGGTGCAGATTCGGGCCCGGCAGCGACCGCTTTGGCACCAGATGGTGATTGCCCTGGAATCGCCGGTAAAGGCGGGGCGTCAGGCGGGGGGTGTTGCCCAGGAGCTGTCCCTGGTGGACAAGGGTGAGTTCGAGGATTGGTTGACGCTCAAGGTCATGGTGACCAAGGCCGAGACCCAGTACCGGGGTGAATTGTTGCAGTTGCGGATGCGGCTGGACAAGCTCGGTGTGATTAACGCGACCGGACAGCAGAACCCGCTGGGTCCGGTGCTGGCGTGTGACGCCTTCCGTCATGCCCTTGAAATCCTGCGTTTTTCCCGTGCCGTGGAAAAAATCTGCCTGCGCACCTTCGAGCAGGTCGTGCTGAAGTCGCTGGGCGAACTGTACGCGGAATTGAATCAGTTGCTGATCCGGCAGGGTATCCTGCCTGACCTGGATCTGAGCCGCTATCTGGCCGACCGCAAATCCGGCAAGGAGGCCGGGACGCCCGTCGAAAAACCAAAGAAACCGGAAGAAAAAAAGGCGGAAGCGCCTGCGGAGAAAAGTCCCGAACCCGCGGAGCGCAGCACTGCCGCTACTGGAACGACGCCGCGCCCAGGTTCGGTGCCGGGCGATAGCAGCCGAACCTTCCATCAGCATCAATTGCAGGCGCAGTCCGCATTTGCCACGGTCCGCAACCTCCTGGGAACCCTGCAGAGCGGCCGTATGCGGCCGGCAGAACCCTCTTTCCCGACAACAGCCAACCCCTTGTCTGCCGGAGAGTTGCAGCGGGAGTTACAGGGTTTGCAGGTCGATGAGGCCCGTCAGGAAGCGCCGCCCGAAGAAGGTTTGCGTTCGCGCATACTGGCGCAGATTCGCTCGGCCGGAGACCGCGGTCTCAATGAAGAGCAGTTGGCCTCGCTGGATGTGGTCGACCGCTTCTTCGGTAGCATGTTGCACAGCCCGCGTTTGGGCGAGACGGCAAGGGACCAGTTGCGGCGCCTGGAAGTGCCTGTCTTCAAAGTGGTATTGCGCGATCCCCAGTTCTTCGAGGATGAAGAAAACCCGGTAAGGGCGGTCATGAATCGTGTGGCGGAACTGGGTGTCAAGGGTGGCCGCATGAGCAGCGTGATACAGCGGCGCGTGGAGGGACTGGTTCAGCGTCTCAATACGGAATTCGAACAGGATACCCAGGTTTTCGGCGATGTGCTGGGGGAGCTCGACGAGATGATCGAGCGTCAGAACCTGGTGTACCGACGTAATGTGGAGCGGGTTACGGCCGCGGCTGAAGGCGCCCAGAAGGTTGAGGACGCCAAGTTCGCCGTTGCCGAGGAAATCGATCGCCGCCTGTCGGGTCGTAAAGTCCCCAAGGCCATGATTTCCCTCCTCAATGGCGGCTGGCGCGACTTGCTGTCCCTGACCTGGATTCGTCAGGGGCCGGACAGTGCGCTCTGGCAAGATTATCTGGCCGTGCTGGATACCCTGCTGGGGCTGGGCAACGACCCCTCGATCCCGGTGAATCTGGCAGAGCTCTTGCGCACTATTCAGGAAGGACTGGCGTCGATTTCCAGCAACCACATGCCGTCGGGGCAGATCCGTGACGAGCTGAAGAAGTTCCTGGTCGGGCGGCATGAAGGTTCCCAGGAAATGATCGAGATGCCGGAGCGGTCGGAATCCAGCTCTTCGGTGCCGGTCGGGATGAGCGAAATGCAGCAGCGCAGTCTGCAGCGATGGATATCCCGGGCTCAGCGGTTACAGGTGGGAGACTGGCTACGTTATCAGGAAGATCCGGCAAATCCCCAGTACATGCGCCTGGTTTGGGTGGCGCGTGAGCTGACGCGATTCGTTTTCGTCAATCACCAGGGGATGAAAGTGGTCGAGCGCGACGTGACGACGCTCGCCCAGCAGCTCCAGCAAGGGCTGATCGTGCCGGATCCCAACTACGACCGCCCCATCGTCGACGAGAGTATCGATCGTATGGTGAAGACGGTGTACGACCAACTCTCCTGGGCCAGCAGTCATGACGATCTGACCGGCTTGGCCACCCGCCGGGAATTCGAACGGGAATTGGACCGCTACCTCGAGCGTTGCGGACATGAGGGTGATACCACGCTGGCCTGGATCGATCTGAGGCAGTTCCGCCTGCTTAACGATACCGCCGGTTCGGCGGCTGGCGATGAGGTGTTGCAGCAGGTGGCCAAGCGCCTGCGGGGCCATGTTGGGGCGGATGGCAGTGTGGCAAGACTGGGTGGTGATGAATTCGCCATCCTGGTGCCGACAGTGGATGCGGAGTCGACCCTGTACACCCTGATCCATGAGATCGAGGGTATGCAGCCGATGTATGGTGGCCGCACCTACGAGATTTCAGCCAGTGTCGGTTGTGCTGCCAGCTCGGCGGTGCTGTCCAGTGGCGACCGTTGGCTCAAGGCCGCCTCTGAAGCCTGCCGCCTTGCCAAGCGCCAGGGTAACGGCCGTATCGACTGGGTGAAGGTTGCGGCCGATGAGCAATCCCAACGCGAACGCATTGCCGCCAAGATCGCCGGCATGGGGAACCTGGACGAAGAACGCATCCTGCTGCGAGCGCAGAAGATCATCCCGCTGCATGGCGAAACCCGCATGGGAACGCAATACGAAGCGCTGATCAGCATGTATGACGATAACGGCGAGTTGATCTCCACCGGAGAATTTGTCCGTATGGCGGAGCGCTACAATCGGATGCAGGCGGTCGACCGCTGGGTGGTGGGGCATGTCCTCGATTGGTTGCGCAGCCGGCCTCAGGGGCTGGAAAGGAACGGTGGCGTCTGTATCAACCTGTCGGGTCATTCGCTGAACGACGAAGACCTGCTGGAGTTCATCTACCATCGTCTCAGCGAACGGGATGCGCCCATCGAACGTATGTGGTTCGAGATCACCGAGGCTGCTGCGATCAATAACCTGCATGGTGTGATCGACTTCGTTAAGGAGCTGAAGGAACTGGGATGCCGGTTCTGCCTGGGCAATTTCGGCACTGGTGCCACTGCTTACGAGTTCCTGCGCAGCCTGCCGGTCGACCTGATCAAGATCGACGGCAGCTTTATCCGTAACATCCATCACAACGACACTGACCGGGTCATGGTGCGCTCCATGGTCGAGATGGCGCACTTCATGGGACGGGAGGTGATCGCCTCCCAGATTGAGGATAAGGCCGCTCTCGATATCCTGCGCGAGCTGGGCGTCGACTATGGCCAGGGCTATATCATCGAAAAGCCGAAGCTGCTCAGCAGCATGGATTGATTCCGCCTTCCGGCGCCGGATGACATAGCGGGCCCCGGCTGTCTCGTGCCACAATGCGCCGAAACGCGGAGGGACGGGCAGCCAGCGGCGCACTTGTCCCCCGGGAAATCGTCGATTTCCCAGAAATCCAGATGGCTGTATGAGTCCGATGCGATGTCCAAACGCTATCCGATCATCGCGGTGACCGGCTCTTCGGGGGCGGGCACCACGACGGCGTGCAATATCTTCAACAAGATTTTTGCCGGTGAGAATATCCGTGCCGCCATGGTCAGCGGCGACAGTTTCCACAAGTACACCCGGGAACAGATGACGCGGTTGGCGGCCAAGGGCCAATATGGCGAGCGGAACCATTTTGCGGCTGCGGCCAACCACATCGACAAGCTCGAGGCCTTGTTCCACGACTACAGCGCTTCGGGTATGGGGCATTTTCGTCATTACGTGCATGATGACGACCTGAGCCTGATCGAGGCGGGATACAAGCCCGGCACCTTTACGCCCTGGAAGGCATTGCCGCCGGATACCGACGTGTTGTTTTACGAGGGGCTTCACGGTGGCATCATCACTGACCAGTACAACCTGGCGCAGTATGTCGACCTGCTGATCGGGGTGGTCCCCATCGTCAACCTTGAGTGGATCCAGAAGATCTACCGGGATACGCGGCAACGGGGTTACACGCAGGAAGCGGTGGTGCAGACCATCATCAAACGTATGGATGACTATGTGCACGATATCGTGCCGCAGTTTTCCCATACCCATATCAACTTCCAGCGGGTACCGCTGGTGGATACGTCGAACCCCTTCATCGTGCGCGATGTGCCGAGTGACGATGAGAGCATGATCGTCATCCACTTCCGTGATCGCGGAACGGTGGAATTCCCCTACCTGCTGCAGATGATTCCCGGTAGCTCCATGTCGCGGCACGACACCATGGTCATTCCGGGAACCAAGTTACCCTTGGCGATGGACCTGATTGTGCGGCCCATGGTGCTGGAAATGATGGCGCACAAGCAGTTTGCCTGAGGTGGGGCCTAGTCTCGGTAGTGGAGTCAGCCTCGGAATAATCCCCTTTCCCCTCGTGGGATAGGGTTAGGGAGAGAGGGAAGCGGATTCCGGAAACACAAAAAAGCCCGCGGCTCAAGGGGCCGCGGGCAGTGTTGCGCTCCCCATCAGTCGGTCAGCGTCCCGTCCCGATAATCCTGTAGTGCCTGTTCCAGTTCATCGACCGTGTTCATGACAAAAGGACCGTATTGCGCCACCGGTTCCCGCAGCGGTTTGCCTGCCAGCAGCAGGGCACGAAGACCGTCAGGCCCGGCGGTGATGCGCACGCTGTCACCGTCGCCGAGTACGCCTGCGGCACTGTGCGGCAGTGCCTCCTGTCCGATCCGGCCGCTGCCGTCATAGGCATAGACAAAAGCGTTGCGGTCGCCTGGCAATGCCGTTTCGAAGACGGTATCCGGCGGCAGGTTGAGGTCAACGTAGAGTGCTTCCGTGCTGAGTCCCTGAACCGGCCCGGCAACCGTGTCGCCGGCGACGTCGATGCTACCGGCAATTACCTTGGCCGTGCCGCCTTCAGGCAACGTGGCGACGGGAATCTCCTCCGCCGGTATGTCGCGGTAGCCTGCCGCCTTCATTTTTTCGGCGGCGGGCAGGTTGATCCACAGCTGGAATCCACGCATCAGTCCTTCGCTTTGTTGCGGCATTTCCGAGTGGATAATGCCGCGGCCGGCCGTCATCCACTGGACCCCTCCGCTGCGCAGGTTGCCGCGGTTGCCCAGATGGTCCTCATGCAGCATGTGGCCGTCGAGCATGTAGGTGACCGTCTCGAATCCCCGGTGAGGATGTGCCGGAAAGCCCGCGATGTAGTCGTTGGCATCGGCGGAGTAAAACTCGTCCAACATCAGGAAGGGATCGAGTCGTGCCTGCTGGCTCTGGCCCAGCGAACGCTTTAGGCGAACGCCTGCGCCGTCGCTGGTTTCCATGCCGCTGATAACACGTTGCAGTGGTCGCATACTCATGGTGTCCTCCTTCCGGGAATCGTTGCTGATCAGGCGGACAGTCGCTCGATATGATCGGCTGCCTGTGCCAGGGCTTCACGCTTGTTATCTTCGCTGACATTGAGGCCCTCAGCATAGATAAACTTCAGATCCTTCAGGCCGATGAAGTTCAGGAACGTCGTCAGGAACGGCGCCTGGCTATCAGTTGGCGTGTCCTTGTAGAAGCCGCCGCGGGCAGCCAGGATGTACACCGGGCGGTCCTCCAGCAGTCCCTCAGGGCCGTTTTCCGTATACCGGAAGGTCACGCCGGCGCGCGCAATATGGTCGAAGTAGGCCTTCAGTACCGAGGGTACGCCGAAGTTGTACATGGGAACCCCCAGTACCACGGCTTCCGCCTGACGCAGTTCTTCAACCAGGGCATCGGACTCGTCCAGGATGGCCTGCTGTTCCGGCGTGCGGCTTTCCGGCTGGCTGAACAGAGCGCCAACGCGTTGTCCGTCCAGGTGCGGCAGCGGGTTCGTGGTCAGGTCGCGGACTACGAGCTTGGTGCCCGGGTTTTTGCGCAGGTACGACTGCACGAATTGGTCGGCCAGTTTGGACGAGTTGCCATTGTCGCCGAAGATGCTGGATTTGATCTGAAGTAAGGTTGCCATGGTGTTGGTCTCCGTGGTTCGTTGTCGATGAGACCAGTAAACTATTTATTGATCAGATAAAAAACGGTATAAAATCGGGTATAAGCATCGAACGAATAGATAGATTATGGCGATGACCAACACACCCAATCCCAAAATCACCCTGGAGCAGTGGCGAACCCTGCTCGCGGTGGTCGATGCCGGGGGCTATGCGCAGGCTGCCGAACGGCTGGATAAAAGCCAGTCGTCCGTCTCTTACGCGGTTCAGCGGATGGAAAAGACGCTGGGGTTGAATATCTTCCGCATCGAGGGGCGGCGGGCTGTCCTGACCGATGCCGGGCAGGTGCTTTATCGCCGGGCCCGTTTCCTGGTCGACGAGGCCAGTGAACTGGAGGGGGCCGCCTGCGAATTTGCGGCGGGCACCGAGGCCCGCATCGGACTTGCCGTCGAGCAGTTGGTGCCGGCGGACATTGTGCTCTACGGGTTGTCGCGCTTCGCCGAAACCTTTCCCCATACCCAGATTGAACTGTACGAATCGGTGCTCAGCGGCACCGAGGACGCGCTGCTCACCCGGCAGGTGGATCTGGCGATCTGCACCACGGTGCCTGTGGGATTTCTCGGCAGCGTCATCATGCGCAGTCATTTCATTGCGGTTGCCCATCCCGATCACCCCTTGCATCAGTTGGGGCGCGAGGTGACCTATCGCGACCTGCATCAGCACCGGCAGATTATCCTGCGGGATTCCGGTGTCCACCGCAGACGGGATGCCGGCTGGCAGGAGACGGACCAGCGTTGGACGGTGTCGCACATGACGACCAAGATCAGCGCACTGAAGGCCGGTCTCGGCTTTTCCTGGATGCCAAGGGAAATGATCGAGCGGGACCTGAGTGAAGGGCATCTCAAGCCACTGCCTCTGCGCGAGGGCGCGGAACGACAGTCTGAGATATTCCTGGTGTTCGCAGACCGGGATCTGGCAGGCCCGGCGACCCGGGCCCTGGGAGAAATATTCCGCAGCGAAGCGAAGGAGTGCGTACGCCGATTGCGAAAATAGGGCAAGGCGGCCTGGCAGCCGCCCGTGTCAGATCAGATTGCGCGAGTAGAAGATTTCCAGCATTTCCCGCTGCAGGCGGTCGCGGATATTGTCCGCTTCCTTCGGATCCAGCTCGTTGGCGTTGACGCCAAAAACGTAGTTTTCCAGATTGAACTCCTTCAGGATCATCTTGGTGTGGAACAGATTCTCCTGGTACACGTTCACGTCGATCATCTGATAGGCGTTCTGCGTGTCTTCGCTCAGGTAGTTCTGGATCGAGTTGATATCGTGATCGATGTAGATCTTGGTGCCATCCACTTCGCGGGTAAAGCCGCGGACCCGGTAATCCACGGTGACGATGTCGGAATCGAAACTGTGGATCAGGTAGTTCAGGGCCTTCAGCGGCGAAATCAGGCCGCAGGTCGACACGTCAATGTCCGCACGGAAGGTGCTGATGCCTTCGTGAGGATGGCTTTCCGGATAGGTGTGCACAGTCACGTGGCTCTTATCCAGGTGCGCCACGATGGCGTCTGGCAGGGGGCCTGGTGATTCCTCATTGGTGCCCGGGGCGGGAGCCAGCTCGTGCTCGGCGATCAGCATGGTGACGCTGGCGCCGTGCGGCTCATAGTCCTGGCGGGCTACGTTGAGGATGTTGGCTCCGATGATCTTGACGACGTCAGTCAGGATCTGGGTCAGGCGCTCGGCGTTGTACATCTCATCGATATAATCGATGTAAGCGCGGCGCTGGTCCTCGGTCTGCGCATAGCAAATGTCGTAGATATTGAAGCTCAACGACTTGGTCAGGTTGTTGAAACCGTGGAGTTGCAGTTTCGTTTGCATCAACAGCCTCCCCAATAAACAGGAGATGAATGTCTACAAGCTCTTAATGAGCGCCGCGGCGGTTGCCAGTGTGGAGGGCGCGATATAGCGCTCTTTGCTGGCCCCGTACGCCAGGGCTCACTCCGGCTTGCCAAAGACCGCCAACGAAGTCTGATCGTGAGCTGATCACGATTTGCGCAGACAGGCGGAGAGGGTGCGTATTATGCACACTCAGCAAGCCGCTGAACAGGGTTCCCCGTGACCTTTTTTTCGTCGAAGGGAACCCGCTGCCCGGGCCTTTGCTGGTGCGGGATTGCGGGAGCTCCGGATGTTTCCGGCAAGTGCCTGAATTTTGGGAACCCGGCGCGGTCAGGATGCGTCGCGAATCTCGTAGTCGTGGGTAATCTCAACGCCGCCTTTTTCCAGCATGATGGAGGCCGAGCAATACTTCTCCGCGGACAGCGCCACGGCGCGTTTCACCTGGGCTTCCTTCAGGTTGCGGCCGGTGACGATGAAGTGGATATGGATGCGTGTGAATACGGAGGGGACCGCGTCGGCTCGCTCTGCGGTCAGCTCTGTCACGCAGTCCGTCACGTCCTGACGGGATTTCTTCAGGATGCTCATGACGTCGAAAGAGGTGCAGCCACCCAGACCGAGCAGCAGCATTTCCATGGGTCTTGGTCCCAGGTTCTGGCCGCCATGATCGGGCGGGCCGTCGATCACGACACTGTGGCCCGAGCCGCTGGTGGCCTCGAAGCTGGCGCCGCCGGTCCATTTGATAGAGGCTTTCATTGACATGATCCCCGGTCCAACGATGAATTTGGGGCGAAAAGATAACATACCGCCGTTATGGCTGTCTGCGTCGGGGGCGGACCGGTGATCCTGGAAAACTGAACAGCAAGACATTCTCAAGTCTTGATCTATACTCACTTTTACGGGGTGGGGGAGTGCCATCGCATTCCCCGCAGGCTTGCCGCGAGTTGTTGTGACAGAATCACAGGATTGTTATAAAACCGACCTTCCGCTTTTTTCAGGACACGGATGTGGTTGGCCATAATAAAGACAACAGCAAGGGCAGGCAGTCAGAGGAGACAGGACGCGTATTATGGTAACGATCGTCAAACCGGTGGAGCAGAAAACCAAACACCTGGATTATTTCCTTTCCCAGTGCCATCGCCGTCGTTATCCCGCCAAGAGCACCATTATCTATGCGGGCGACAAGAGCGATTCGCTGTTTTACATCATTAAGGGATCGGTCACTGTCATTATCGAGGATGATGACGGCCGAGAGATGATCATGGCCTATCTTAATGCCGGCGACTTCTTCGGTGAGATGGGCCTGTTCGACAACATGGATTCCCGTAGTGCCTGGGTCAAGGCCAAGACGGAGTGCGAAGTCGCGGAGATCAGCTACACCAAGTTCCGCGAAATCACCCAGCAGGATCCGCGTGTGCTCTACTTTATCGGCGAGCAGATGGCGACCCGGCTGCGTCAGACTACCCGTAAGGTGGGCGATCTGGCCTTCCTGGATGTCACCGGCCGTGTGGCCCGCACGTTGCTGGACCTGTGCAAGGAACCGGATGCAATGACGCACCCGGACGGTATGCAGATCAAGATTACCCGCCAGGAAATCGGCCGCATCGTCGGCTGTTCCCGCGAAATGGTCGGCCGAGTCCTCAAGACCCTGGAAGACCAGGGGCTGGTGCAGGTCAAAGGCAAAACCATGGTGGTGTACGGTACCCGCTGATTCCGCGACCAGGGACGGGGTCCGTTTACGGGTCCCGTCGACTTGGCTTGTTCATCGAACTTGTCCCAGATCCAGCTTGCAACCTGACTGTAACACGCGCTCGCCCCCAATCCGCTAAGCTGAGATTATCGATAGATAATCTTGCCCTTGTCGCGGACCTTCCCTGATGACAAACCGGAATGCCTTCCCGGAGCACAGCGCTCTGATCGTTGCTGAACAGTCCCGTCGCGACAGTCGACAACGACGCTCGGTCGCCAGCTTCCTTCCCGAACTGAACCAGTTGGAGCGTTTGCTGCTGGATGCGCCCGAACGGTTTCGCGCGCGCACGCTGCACCATGTCGAAGTCGAGGATATGACGTTGCCGCTGTATCGGGTCGATGTCGGCAGTTCTGATCCCGACGCGCCTGCGCTGGTGCTGGTTGGTGGTGTGCACGGTCTGGAGCGTATCGGCACCCAGGTGGTGATTGCCTGGCTGGAAAGTCTGTCTGAACGCCTGCGCTGGGACGAGAACCTGGCCAGTTTGCTGGACCGGGTGCGGGTTGTCGCCTTGCCGCTGCTCAACCCCGGCGGCATGTATCTCAATCAGCGCAGTAACCCGAATGGCGTCGACCTGATGCGCAACGCGCCGATCGAAGCCCAGGGCAAAATCACCTTCCTGCTGGGTGGCCAGCGAATCTCGCCGCGCCTGCCCTGGTACACCGGCGATGCCCTGGAAAATGGTATGGAACCGGAAAACCGGGCGCTGGAATCGGTGATCGAGGAGGCGGTCTCCGGTCATTCCTTCGGGTTGTCACTGGACTGTCATTCCGGTTTCGGCTGGCAGGACCAGATCTGGTTTCCCTACGCCTACCGCCGGCGACCCATGCGGCGTATTGCTTCTGTAATGGCACTCAAGCTCTTGTGGGAGCGGACCTATCCCCATCACAACTATGTTTTCGAACCGCAGTCGACCCATTACGTGACCCACGGCGACCTCTGGGATTACTTCTACAAAAGGGTCAACCGCCATCGCAACACGACGTTCATTCCACTGACCCTGGAACTGGGTTCCTGGCGCTGGATCAAAAAGCGGCCGCGCCAACTGTTCTCGATCCAGGGGCTGTTCAATCCGTTGGTGCCCCATCGTCACGAACGAGTGCTGCGCGGGCACCTGATGCTGATCGATTTCCTGCTCAGTGCCACCGCCCATTACCGCAACTGGGTGCCGACGGCGGAGCAGGAACCGCTGCTGCGTCAGGCTGCCATCATGCAGTGGTACCGCCAGACCCACTCCTGACGCAGGGCTGAGTCGCCGCGAGCTTGATGGTGGCTAACCTGTTGCGGTGAACGACGCTTCGACTATCGCCACGAGGTGTAATCCGTGGCCATTTCCCGCCCTTTCTGCCGTATCAGCTTCACCACGTTGGATTTTTTCCAATTTTCCCGGTACACCAGGCCAAAGCCGAAGTTGACGGCCGGGCTGAAGGGGCGCAGCGTCACCGCCTCGCTGTTTCCCAATTGGTCTTTCGCCGTGATGGGGTTCATCACGCTGATGCCGACACTGTTGGCAACCAGCGCGGCGATGGTGCCGATATTCGCTTCCGTCTTGCCCGCGATGCTGATGCTGTGCTGGGAGATCAGGTTCAGGAGGGGATCGGTACCCACATTGGGCTGGTTACTGATCACCAGGTACTGGTCACTCAGGTCCTGGATATCGATCTCCTTCTTGGTACAGAGCGCATGCTTCGCCGGCAACAGGCACATGGCCTGGGTGCTTAGCCAGTCTTCCACGATGAGCTGGCGGGAGGTGACCGGCGAGGTGACGACGCCAATGTCCGCATAGCCCGATTCCACACTCCGCACGACGTCATGGCTCGACATCATGTCGAAGCTGATGCTGAAGCCGCGGTTGTGTTCCAGGAGCGCGGCGATCAGATGCGGGATAAAGCCGAAAGACAGGCCGGGTATTGCCGCAATCCGCAGGCGAGAGGTGCCGAATTCCTTGAGCGCCAGGATGCTGTGGCGCATCTCTTCGACGTTCACCATCAGCCGCAGGATTTCCTCATAGAGTTCGCGGGCTTCGGGCGTGGCAATCAGTCGATTCTTTTCGCGCAGGAACAGCAGGATGCCGAGATTCTGCTCGAGTTGTGCCAGTGAGCGGCTGACGCCGGATTGCGTAATACCCAGCGTCCTGGCGGCTTGCGACGCCGTGCCTGCCTCGAACAGCGTTTTGAAAATCGCCAGTGCCTTCAGTGAGTGAATCGTAACGTCAGTCATGACTAAAACTCATCGAATTCGGTAAAAACATCATATATTGAAATAAGTACGTAAAGCTACGTAGACTGGGGTCACTTGGATATAAATTGGACAATGTCGATGACGAACTCGCCCCTGTTCTATCAAGCCGGCCCCGCTCTGCCGAATGTGAGTCATGGCCAGGGTGTCTATCTCTGGGATGAAAACGGCAAGCAGTATCTGGACGGCTGCGCCGGCGCAATTGTCTGTAGCCTGGGCCATGGCCGCACCGATATTCGCGATGCCATGACCGCACAGCTCGATCGCGTCGCCTTTACCTACCGTACCCAATTCGAGAATCCGCCGGCGGTGGCGTTGGCCACCAAACTGGTGGAATTGACCGGCGGCGCGCTGGAGAAGGTGTTCTTTGTGTCCAGCGGGTCCGAGGCGGTCGAATCCGCCCTGAAGCTGGCGCGTCAGTATTTTGTTGCCCGCGGTGAGTCGCAGCGAAAGCGTTTCGTCTCCCTGCGTCCCTCCTACCACGGCAGCACCCTCGGCGCCCTGGGCCTCACCGGCTATCAGCCGCTGGAGGCGCCTTTTGACGACATCACGCCGGCCTCGATCAAGGTTCCGGGTCCGGATTTCTATCGGCGTAGCGAGCGGGATCTGGGTGAGCACGTGCGTCAGATCCTGGACGAAACCCGGGCGCGGATCGAGGCCGAGGGTGGCGATCAGATCATTGCGGTGGCTGTCGAGCCGGTGGGTGGCGCCAGCACCGGTGCCCGAATGGTGAATAAGCAGTACCTGGAAGGGCTGCGCAGCCTGTGCGACGAGTTCGGTTGCCTGCTGATCTTCGACGAAGTGCTGACCGGCGTTGCCCGTACCGGTGCCTGGTTTGCCTACCAGCACTGGGGTGTGGTTCCCGATATCCTGACCACTGCCAAAGGGCTTGGTGCGGGCTATTACCCGGTAGGTGCGATGCTGGCGCGGGAGCATATCGTCGAGGCGGTCATGGCCTCCGGCGGTTTCCAGCATGGTCACACCTATGCTGGCAATCCGCTGGCCTGCGCCACCGGTCTGGCGGTGCTTGAGGCGATCGAACGTGAGTCGCTGCTCGACAATGTCGCCGCTCGTGGCGAGCAACTCCAGGCAGGACTCAAACAACTGCAGGCGCGCTATCCCTGGATCGGCGACGTACGGGGTCTGGGACTGCTCTGGGGTGTCGAGCTGGTTGCGGATGCTGAGCGCAAAACGCCGTTCCCTGCCTCGGCCAACCTGTTCAGTCGTGTGACGGCCCTGGCGAAGGAAGAAGGGTTGTTGATCTATCCCCGGCGTACCTTGAACGGCCTGGAGGGCGATCACTTCCTGATTTCGCCGCCGCTGACCATTGCCGCGGACGAAGTGGATGTGCTGTTGGAGCGACTCGGTCATGCGCTGGAGCGTCTGGACCGGGAGGTCAATGCATGACGCGTCTCGCGCAAAAGCTGACAACGGTCGAAGCGGCCATCGCCCGCATCCCCAGCGGTGCCACGCTGATGGTCGGTGGTTTCGGCTCGCCCGGTACACCCTTCGCGCTGCTTGATGAGTTGCTGGCGCAGGGGCAGGACGGTCTTACCCTGATCAAGAACGATGCCAACGAACCGGGTATCGGCATCAGCCGCTTGATCGAGGCCGGGCGGGTGTCCCGCCTGATCACCTCGCATATCGGCCTCAACCGTGTCGCCATCGAGGAAATGAACGAAGGGCGGCTCAGCGTGGAAATTTATCCCCAGGGCATTCTCGCCGAGAAGATCCGCTGCGCCGGCGCCGGTCACTATGGGTTCCTGACCGATATCGGCCTGGAAACGGATATCGGTATGCCGCGCCGGGAAATCGAATGTGAGGGGCGTAACTGGGCTCTGGAGCCGGCATTGCGTGCCGATTTCGCGCTGGTGCATGCGGGACTGTCGGATCGATACGGCAACCTGATCTACAACGGTACGGCGGCGAACTTCAATCCGCTGATGGCCATGGCGGCCGACGAGGTGATTGCCCAGAGCTTTCAGGTTGAAGAGCCGGGAGCGTTGAGTCCCACGACGGTCCATACACCCTGCGCCTTCGTCAGTTATCTGGTGCAGGTGCCCATGTCGTCCAGCGAGCAGGGGAGACGTGCCCATGCCGTATGATCAGCAACGCATCCTGGCCCGCGCGGCGAGGGAGATCGAGCCGGGGCAGATCGTCAATCTGGGGATCGGCCTGCCGTCGCAGCTTTTCAACTATATCCCCGATGAGGCCCAGGTGCTGGTGCACTCGGAGAATGGCATTCTCGGGGGACGCCCCTGTCATCCCGATGAGGCGATCGACTACGACATGATCGACGCCGGGGGTGCCTACATCACTACCTGTCCCGGTGCCAGCCTGTTCGACAGCAGTATGTCCTTTGCGATGATTCGCCGGGGGCGTGTCGATGTGACCTTTATGGGTGCCTTCGAGGTGGACGAGGTGGGCAACCTTGCCAACTGGAAGATTCCCGGCAAATTCTCGCCTGGTATCGGCGGGGCGATGGAACTGGCCCAGAAGGTCCGCCGCCTGGTGATCATGTGCTCGCACAATGACAAGCACGGTAATCCCAAGATTCTGCACCGCTGCCGCCTGCCACTCACGGCGCCCCGCTGTGTGTCTCGGATCATCACCGACAAAGCCGTGATGGACGTGACGCCGCAGGGCCTGGAGGTCGTGGACATTGCCGAAGGGCTGAGTATCGAAGAACTGCGTGCCGCCACTGAGGCGTCGCTGATCATCGACGCCTCGCGGGTGGGGAGCTACTGATGCTGAGTGCTGACGAAAAACGCCTGCTGCAGAGCTGCGATGCCGTTTTCGACACGACCCTGGAACTCACCGAAGATCTGGTCCGGGGCTACAGTGTACTGGGCAACGAGCAGGATGCCCTGAAAACGATGGAGCAGTGGCTGCGTGCCCTCGACCTGCCGGTCGAACGGGTCCCTCTCGACGCACCGGGGTTGGCGGACAACCCCCACCATGCGCCGGTGGACTGGTCCAATGAGGGGCGATACAGCCTGGTCTCGCGTCTTAACCCCGATGCTGCCGGAAAACATCTGGTTTTCAACGGACACCTGGACGTGGTGCCCGCCGACCCGGTCGATGCCTGGACACGTCCACCCTGGGAACCCTGGCGCAAAGATGGCTGGCTCTATGGGCGCGGCTCCGGTGATATGAAAGCCGGTATCGCGGCCATGGTCATGGCGGTCGAGGCGGTGCGCGAGTCCGGTCAGGACATCGATTTCCCGCTGACCCTGCAAACCGTGATCGAAGAAGAGTGTACGGGCAATGGTGCGCTGGCTTGTCTGCACCAGGGCTACACCGGTGACTTTGTGCTGATTCCCGAGCCCTTTGGGGCTCAGATCTACAGCGGTCAGGTAGGTGCGCTCTGGTTCCGTATCAAGGTGAGAGGTGTGCCGACCCACGTCCTCGATCCCAGGGCGGGAAGCAGCGCGATTGCACGGCTGCAGCAATATATTCCGGCACTCGAGGCGCTGGAAGAGGAGCTGAATGCCGCTCGTCAGGCTCCCTACGACTGCTTCGAACACCCGTTCAATCTCAATATCGGCAAGATATCCGGTGGTAACTGGGCGTCCAGTGTTGCCGCGTATGCGGAGCTGGAGGGTCGGCTGGCCTTCCCGCCGGGCATGACGCCGGCGGAGATCATGGATCGTGTACGAACGGTGATCGATGCCCGGCATGCCGTGATCGCCGATGAGAGCACACCCTCGCCGATAATCGAGTTCCATGGCTTCCGCTCCGAGGGCCATCTGGTCGACCTGCAGGCGCCGGGCATCAAATTGCTGTCCGAATGCCACGAGGCCCTGACCGGCGAATTGCCCCGGGAGTACCTGTCCACCTGCACCACCGACCTGAGAGCCTTCCATGTGGAGGGCGGTATCGCCGGCACCTGCTATGGCCCCATCGCCAAGCACATTCACGGCGTTGACGAGTGCGTGGATATCGAATCCATCCGCCAGACTCTGCAGACCTACGCGTTGTTCATCAGCCGTTGGGGCAAGGGGAATCGCTCATGAATCAGGCCTATCTCGTTGACTATGCCCGCAGCGCCTTCAGCCGGGCTCATCCCCGCAAGCCGGAAGTGGACGACTGGGCGCAGACTCGCGGTGACGAACTGCTGGCGCGCCTGATCGATCACCTGCTGGAACAACGGGGCCTGCCGGTCGATGCGGTTGAAGATCTGGCGATCGGTTGCGCACTGCCGGTCAAGGAACAGTGGAATTTCGGCGGACGTTATCCCCTCTGGCTGTCGCGACTGGGTAACGGATGCGCCACCCGGATGATCGATCAGCAATGCGGCTCCGGGCTGGCGGCCCTGCGCAGTGTCGCCCGTGAAATCCAGGTGGGAGCAGCCGAACTGGCGATGGCCGGTGGTTATGAAAACATGACCCGTGTGCCGATGGGACCGACCCTGTTCAATGAAGGCGTCCTCACGACGCCGGAGGCGTTGACCGGGGTGCCGGGGCTGGAGCTCAAGGTCGCCATGAACATGGGGCTGACCGCTGAGCGCCTGGCGAAGGAAGCGGGCATCTCCCGTGACGCCATGGACCGCTTTGCCCTGACCTCCCACCAGCGTGCCGATGAGGCGGAACGGGCCGGTCACCTGGCCGGCGAACGGGTGGCTCTGCCCAACGGCGCGGGTGACATGGTCCGGCAGGATGCCAATATCCGGGCCAGCACCACGCTGGAAAAACTTGAAACACTGAATCCGGTCTTCGTCGAAGACGGACAGATTACCGCGGGTAACAGCTCGCCTCTGACCTCGGGTGCCGCCGCCGTTACCCTGATGTCGGAGGAGGCTGTACGCCGCTACGACGCCACCCCCATGGCACGCATCGTCGGTTTCGCCGAATGCGGCGTGGCGCCGGAGATCATGGGAAGCGGTGCCGCTCGCGCCATCGAGCGGGTACTGGCGCAAACGGGACTGAACGCCGGACAGATCGATGCGTGGGAGATCAACGAGGCCTTCAGCGTTGTGCCGCTGTATGCCATCGAGCAACTGAGGCTGGACGCCTCTCGGGTCAATTGCTGGGGCGGCGCCCTGGCACTGGGCCATCCATTGGGCGCCACGGGTATTCGTCTTGCCGGCACCCTGGCACGGATTCTTGAGCATCGTCAGGGCCGGTACGGCTGCGCGGCAGCCTGTATCGGTGGCGGTCAGGGCATAGCGATGATACTGGAGCGCTGACCGATCCGGCGGCGGGCCATGACACATCGCTGAACGATATAGGATAAAAAAGACATGACATCGTTTCTGCATGATTTTATTGCCACCTTCCCTTCCTTTTTGGAGGCGGCCTGGATGACGTTGAAGCTGACCGGCGTGTCGCTGTTTCTGGCGATGATTATCGGTCTGGTCTTCGCCATGATGAAAGTCTCCAGGTTCAAGCTGCTGCATACCCTTTATGGGGGCTATGTCAGCCTTATTCGCGGAACCCCACTCATCGTACAGATCATGTGGCTCTACTTCGGCATCACCCAGTTTGTGGTGCTGACGGCCTTCTGGGCTGGCACCCTGGCGCTGGCCATCCATAGCGGCGCCTATATCGCCGAAATCTTCCGGGGTAGCATCCAGTCTGTCGACCGCGGCCAGATGGAGGCCGCCGAGTCGCTGGGCATGGTGCGCTCCCTGGCCATGCGCCGCATCATCCTGCCTCAGGCTTTCAAACGGGCCATTCCGCCGCTGGGCAACCAGTTCATTATCGGTCTCAAGGACTCCTCCCTGGTGGCCTTTATCGGCATTACGGAAATCTTCAGCCTGTCGATGAATCACGCTGCCGTGACCTTCAAGCAATTGGAGTTCTACTCCATCGCCGGCCTCTACTACCTGTTCATGGTCATGGTGTTCACTTTCCTTCTCAATCGACTTGAGAAACGTCTGGATACAGCCAAATGATCAAAGTCAGAAACCTTCATAAGTATTTCGGCGACCTGCACGTCCTCAAGGGTATCGACCTGGATGTCGATGCCAGTGAAGTGGTCGTGCTGATCGGGGCCAGTGGCTCGGGCAAGAGCACCCTGCTGCGCTGCCTGAATTTTCTGGAAATGAAGAACGAAGGCACCATTTCCCTGCTCGGTGAGGAAATCGACCCCAAGAAGACGCCCCTGCACAAGGTGCGTGAGCGCGTGGGTATGGTGTTCCAGCATTTCAATCTGTTTCCGCACATGACCGTGCTGGAGAACATCATCGAAGCGCCGGTACATGTTCGGCGCAAGCCCAAGGCAGAGGCCATCAAGCAGGCCAGGCATCTGCTGGAGAAGGTCGGTCTTGCCGACAAGGGCGACTATTACCCGGAGATGTTGTCGGGCGGCCAGAAGCAGCGCGTCGCCATCGCCCGGGCACTGGCCATGGAGCCTGCGGTCATGCTGTTCGATGAGCCCACCTCGGCGCTCGACCCGGAACTGGTGGGCGAGGTGCTCGAGGTGATGAAGAGCCTCGCCGCCGAGGGCATGACGATGGTGATCGTCACCCACGAGATGGGCTTTGCCCGTGAAGTGGCCGACCGCGTGATCTTCCTCGACAACGGCACTATCGCCGAACAGGGCGAGCCCGAAACCTTTTTTACCTGCCCCACCCACCCGAAGGCACAGCAGTTCCTGAGCCGGGTGCTTTGAGCGCCCGATTCGTGTCCTGCATATAACATCTGTTACGACAACAGGAGAGCATAATAATGAGCACATTCCCAAGACGATCTAACCTGACCCAAACGCTGTACAGAAAACTGTTCGCGACCTGTGGCGCACTGGTACTGGCGCTCAGCGCAACGCTGCTGCCGGCCGGACATGTCCAGGCCGAAGGCAAGACGTTTTCCTTCGCCATGACCGGTCTGTACCCGCCGTTCAGCTACCGTGACGGCAGCAAGCTGGAGGGTTTCGATGCCGACATCGGCCGTGCGCTGGCCGCCCAGATGGGTATGAAGGCGGAGCCTGTGGCTCAGCCCTGGCAGACACTGATCGCGGCCCTTAAGGCAAATCGCTTCGATGCCATTATCGGCAGCATGGCAATCACGCCGAAGCGTCTGGAAGCGGTCAACTTCTCTGACCCCTACTACAAATCCGGCGCTCAGGTTTTCATTAGCGCCAACAACCAGAACCTCCATTCTGTCGACGATCTGCACGGCAAGACCATCGGGGTGCTGGTTTCCAGCACCTTCGAGGCGACGGCCAAGAAATACACCAGCCACATCAAAACCTATACCGACGATGTCACCGCGCTGCACGACCTGACGGTTCCGGGTCGTCTGGATGCCGTGATCACCGATGAGCTGGTGGGCTCCAATGCCATCATGAAAGCGAACCTGGCCGTCAAGCGTCTGGGTGCGCCGCTGGACCTGGACAATATCGGTATCGCCGTCAACAAGAACAATCCCGAACTGCTCAAGAAGATCAACGAGGCCCTGGCAGCCATCAAGGCGAACGGCAAGTACGCCGAAATCAGCAAGCGCTACTTCGGACGTGATATCTCCAAGTAACGGGTTGCAACACCGGGGGAGTGCCTGCTTCCCCGGTTTCCTTTTTCCATACGCAATAACGCATCTTTCCCATATCCCTTGCCCTGTCGGTGTGCGGATTGTGAAACGGGATTCCGCTTGACGGATGGCGCCCCGCGGCGGCAGTCTTGAACCTCACGATTTTCCCTCCAGCGTCGGTGCTCCCGATGTGCCCGCCAGGTCCGGCGGAGAGGGTCGCTAACCAACAACAATCCGCGTGTGGGGTTATCCGATGAAGATCTATGAAATGAAAGTGGCGCCGAATCCCCGACGGGTGCGCATGTTCCTGGCTGAGAAAGGGATTCTGGATCAGGTGGAGTTCGTCGAGCTGAACCTGCAGAAAGGGGAAAACCTGACGCCTGAGTTTTCAGCCATGAACCCCATGAAAAAGGTGCCGGTGCTGGAGCTGGACGACGGTCGCCATATCGCCGAGACCATGGCGATCTGCCGCTATTTCGAAGAATTGCACCCGGAACCCGCGTTGCTGGGTCGAGACCCTTTCGAGAAAGCACAAGTCGAACAGTGGCTGCGTTGGATCGAACTCTATTTCTTCATGCCGACGGGCATGTGCTTCCAGCATTCATCGGGCTATTTCAAAGATCGCATGACGCCGATCGCGGAGTGGGGTGCCGAGTGTCGTAAGCAGGCAGAGGGCTTCTTCCGCTTCCTGGACCGGCACCTGGAAGGCCGTGAATTCATCGTTGGCGACAGTTTCTCTGCCGCCGATATCAATGCGCTGTGCACCATCGACTTCAACAAGGTCAACAGTCTGCGCATCGACCCGGAGCAAACGCATTTGAAAGCCTGGTACGACCGGATATCGAGCCGGCCTTCCGCCAGGGCCTGATCTCACGGCCAGCTGTAGCTGCCCGGGCAGGAAGACCTGTCCGGGCTTGTTGTGTTGGTTAAAGGCGAACCCGGTAGACCTCCGCCAGCGATATGTGACCGTCCCTGGCGAGCTTGAGGGCGCTGTCGGTCAGGCGGGTCATGCCATCCCTGACGGCTTGTTGTTCGATGACATCCGCCGCGACGTCCTGCCCAATCAGTTTGCGAAGTTCCGGCGTGACTTCCAGCAACTCATAGACCGCCATCCGGCCGCTGATGCCAGTGCCATTGCAGTGGTCGCAGCCGAGGCCGTGGAAAAAGGTTTCGTCTTCCGGTACGCCGAGAATACGGCACATCTCCGGGTCCGTCGGCTCCGGCGCCTTGCATTCCGGGCAGGTGCGACGGACCAGCCGCTGCGCCAGGACACCAATCAGGGCACTGTTGACCAGATAGGGTTCGACGCCGATTTCGATCAGGCGAGTGACGGAAGTGGCCGCGTCGTTGGTGTGCAGGGTGCTCAGGACCAGGTGGCCGGTGAGGGCGCTTTCCACGGCCATCTTCGCAGTTTCCTGGTCGCGGATCTCACCCACCATGACGACATCCGGGTCATGCCGGAGAATGTGGCGCAGCGCCCGGGCGAAGGTGTAGTCGGTGGCATGGTTGACCTGAATCTGGGTGATCCCGTTCAGGTGGTATTCCACCGGGTCTTCAACGGTAATGATGTTGACGTTGCTGTTCTTGAGATGACCCAGTGCCGTGTAAAGGGTGGTGGACTTGCCGGAGCCGGTCGGGCCGGTGACCAGGAATATGCCATTGTTGCGGGTCAAAAGGTGGCGCAACCGCTGAGCGTCGGCATCCTCGAAACCGAGCTGCTCCAGGTTCTTGAGGGCGAACTGGGTATCCAGCAGGCGGATGACGACGCTTTCCCCATGAATGGCCGGAATCACAGACAGGCGCAAATCGACGGTTTTTTGCATGTAATGGATGCGGGTGCGGCCGTCTTGTGGAACCCGGTGTTCAGAGATGTCCATGTTGCCCAGGATCTTGAGTCGACTGACGACGGCCGGCAACAGCTTCTTATCGAATGAGCGGACTTTCTGCAGGACGCCGTCGACCCTGAAGTAGAGATCCACGCCGGATTCCTGCGGGCGAATGTGGATGTCTGAGGCCCGGCGGACCAGGGCCTCGGTGATCATGTTCTTGACCAACTGAACGATAGGGCGCTCATGCCCCAGCTGTTCCTCGGCATTGACGTCCAGGTGAAACGGCTCTTTCTCGACGACAACATCCATATCGTCGAGTGCGCTCTGCATTTCCTGTCCACCATAGTGGGCGGCAATGGCATAACCGATATCGTCGGGCGATGAGATACACAGCTCCAGCACCTTGCCGGTGATAAAGCGAAGCATGTTGACCAGGTCGGTGTCGGTGGGGTCCTGCAGGGCAATCAACAGGCGGTCGCCTTCCAGCAGAAGGGGAACCACCATGTGTTTGCGGGCGAAAGAGGCCGGCACGCACGCCAGCGCCCTGGTTTCGACGTCGAAATGGCGCAGGGTGATATAGGGAACCCCGAAATGCTCGCTGAAACCGCGGAGGATCTGTTCCTGTGTGACGATGCCCATCTGCTGCAGCGTCTCTCCCAGCCGGAGATGGCTGATTTTCTGCTCTTCCAGGGCTTCGCTCAGCTGCGCGGTAGTGATGATCTGCATATCCAGCAGGACCTCACCCAGCGGCCGTGGCGTGTAGCGGTACTGGGTATTGTGATGGCGACGCAACTCATCAGCACTGGTAATCACCGGCTGGAAGGGATGATGGAATTGTGTGCTCGAAACCTGCTGTATATCGGTCATTGGCCATTACCTGCTGGATAACACTGACTCTACTTATAGTGTGGTCGCTGTTTGCATGTCTGTCAGTGGTTACTCTGTAAACAATGGTGATAGATAATGTCGGAATGCAGCGAAGTGATGTGGTTGGGGAAAGCGTTGGGGCCGGTGCCCTCATGGAGGTCTCCGGTATCTAGGGGATCTTCCCGTTTCGTGTCACGAAGGCCCATTGAGTGTCGCTATCAGATACGGTTTTGTCCGGCGCCTGAAAATGGGCGTCCAGCATATGGGATAGGCGCGAGAGCCGGTTCGCGGGTCTGTCATCACCCTTCAGCGCGGGCAGTTCCTTTTCGTCCAGCGAAAATCGTTCGCAAATCAACATGTAGGCCCTGGCGCAGTAGGCACAGTCGTCCCGTAGCGCGTTGGCGGCACAGCTCATGATGGCGGCGTAGATATAACCGCGCTCCACTTCCCCCGGGTCTGTCTTCAGCGTGAAACGATCGGTAATCCAGTGGCCGTTGGCACAACGAGTCTCCACGTTCATTCCTCCCTTCGATGGTGTCATCAAGGCGTGGCCGGCCCACAGGGCGCCTGCAAGCCCAAAGCGCCAACACTGCCAGAATGTCTCATCTTCTGGCTGCATGATGGCCTATCGATGATCGCTGTGCCACATCTCCGGCATGTTGAAAATGCGGCTCGACTCCAGTAATCGGCGGCACGGCGGCTGGCCGTCAGTCCCGTTTTCCTCGGGCCCTTGCTGCGATAGACTCGCCTGAACAGGCTTTCTCGATGTGATGTTGAGAAGAAGTCTTTCCTTCCTACCGATAAGGCGGAAAAGCGCGTGAATTCCATCGATATCGTCATCGCCAGCGCTGGCTACCTGACCATTCGCCAGTATCTGTCGCAAGCCATGCCGGAGGCCCGGGTGCAGGCCCTGGATCCCGGCACGCTACGCCGCGACGGCGCCAGGGCTTCCGTTCTGATTCCGACCATGAGCCAGATCGACGGAGCGCTGATGGATCGCATAGCGGGATTGCAACTGATCCAGCAGTGGGGCGCGGGACTGGAGCGGGTCGATATCGAGGCCGCGACCCAGCGGGGCATCGCCGTTGCCAATGTGCCGACCCATCGCAGTGGCAACGCAGAATCGGTTGCGGAATGGTGTGTCATGTCCGCCATCGCGCTCAGTCGCCATCTCTCCACCTTGGCGCGGGGCATGCGAGAGGGCGCCGCCTGGGGCGGCCCCATGGGACGAGCCCTGTTGGGGCGGACGGCAACGGTGATCGGGCTCGGCGGGATCGGTCAGGCGCTGATCGAGCGGTTGAGGCCTTTCGGCATGCGGCTGATTGGTGTCCGCCGCCATACCGACGAGGCTCAGGCATCGGCGTTGGGACTGGATCGCCTGGCCAGCCCGGATGAGCTGGACGACATCCTGCGGGAAAGTGACTACGTTTTCCTCTGCCTTCCCCTGAATGAGCAGACGCGGGACTTGATCGACGAGCGCCGGCTGGCGCTGATGCCGGACGATGCCTGTATCGTCAACCCGGGGCGCGGCGGCCTGCTGAGCGAGCGCGCCCTGTTGGCCGCCCTGGCGTCTGGCCGCCTGGTGAAGGCGGCGCTCGACGTCTTCGAAACCGAGCCGTTGGCAGCCTCATCGCCGTTGCTTGGTTATGAGCAGATCCTGGCGACGCCCCATATTGCCGGTTCGACGGACCGTTCCTACGAGGGTATCGCCGCAGCCGTCGCGGAAAACGTGCGTCGCGTGATGGCGGGCGAGCTGCCGAAAAATGGCGCGAATCTGGAGGCGCTCGGGATGCCTGTCAGGTAACGCTCAGCCCGATCCCCCGAATAAAGGCTTCCGCCGCGTCCTCTGCGGCTTCCCGGGACGGTGCGGCCGTCATGACAAAGCCGATCCGGTCGCCGTTGTTCCGGGGTGGCTGGACCCGGCTGCCGGCCCGGTGCACGACGTCGTGGCAGGCAACCAGCGGGTCGATATTGGTCGGCAGGTTCAGGGCGCTCAAGGTTCCTGACCGGTCGGCAGCGAACCAGCGGGAAACCGCATGTCGTGAGGCCTGCTGCGGTAGTTCAGGCTGTTGTCCCAGGTGCAGTGCCACCAGGTCGGCATGAATCGAGCGTTGAAAGGCAAGATTCAGCAGGCGGGGAATCCGGGCGCCCACGAGTCGGGGATTGATTTCCACCAGCATCGGACCCTGTGCGCTCACCACGATTTCGAGATGGGCCATACCCCAGTCGAATCCCACCGCATCCAACACCTGGGTCACATAGTCTTGGATCGTCTCGCTGTCGAAACGGTCAGAAGGGAAGCAGCTGCCGCGAATGGCGAAGGATGGCGGAGGAAAATACAGCTTTTCGTTGATGCCCAGAAAGCGATGACGACCATTGATGCTGAGGGTGTCGCATCCGATCATGGGGCCGGGGATAAACCGCTCCACCAGCAGGCGATCGTTGGCCCAGACGCCAAAGCCATAATCCAGGTGTTGGGGCAGGAAATCATCAACGGGGCCCAGCAACGGATTCAGGTCCTCGGCATCGCGCAGCAACACCACGTTCTGTGAACCATAGCCGTCGGTGGGCTTGATGATGACCGGCAATCCCAGCGCCTCGGTGGCGGTTCTCAGTTCCCGGTTGTCGGTGGCCAGTCGATAGAGGGGCTGTGCCAGGCCCTGTTCGCTCAGGCACTGGCGAACCGCATATTTGTCACGCAGCAGCCGGGCGCTGTCCGGGTTGAGAAAGGGGAGCGACAACCTATGGGCAAGACGGCTGGCCTCGATCATCCGGATATCCACCAGACACAGCACACCGGCAATCGGATGCCGTGCATGCGCTGCCAGAACGGCGGTTTCCACGGCGGCATAGTCAAAGCCTGAAACTTCAAGGATGTTCCTCGCCCGTTCGAGGCTGGGTATGACGGCGGGCCTGGCCCGGTAATACGCGAGATCTGCGGTCAGAAAGGTAAAGCTGTGCCCTTGGTCCAGGATGGCGTCGATGATGTCGGTGTCGTCACCACCGGGCAATTCCATCAGTAGCAGGTGCGCCATACCTAATCTCCGCTCGGTGCTGCCAGTGGGGAAACATCTTCCGCGAGGCGAAAGCCCATGGCGTAGGTCGCCGAGCGGGGATTGTGGCCGTGGCGCCGCCGGGTCCGGGCCAGGTCGCGAAAACGGGCGAAGCTGCCACCGCGGGCAACCTGATAGGTGCCGTGGATTTCTGTCAGGTGATCGGTGATGGCCTGTCCACCGGGGTAGGGGGCATAGCGGTCGGCGACAAATTCCTCCACGTTACCGGCCATGTCGGCGATCCCAAAGGGCGATATTCCCGTTGGGAAAGCGCCGACCGGCGAACTGTCGAAAAGGCCGGTCTCTGCGGTATTGGCGCAATCGGCTTCGTAGGCATCGCCCCAGGGGAACTCCAGTCCCTCGGGTCCGGCAGCGGCAAACTCCCATTCGGCTTCGGTCGGCAGGCGGAAACGGCGGCCGGTCCTACCGGAGAGCCAGTCGGCATAGGCTTGCGCGGCCAGGGGCGACACCGTGTAGACCGGGTGATTGGCCCGCTCGTGGGGATAGCGCCCAAAGACCCAACTGGTGGGGATTTCTTCATAACCCGAATCCACCAGGAAGTCCCGGTACTCGGCGTTGGTGACCGGAAACCGGGCCAGGGCATAGGCGTTCAGGCGAACCTCATGACGAGGGCATTCTTTCACGATCCAGTGGGTTTGAAGGCCCAGTCCGCCAAAGCGGGACAGCACATCCTCGACTTCCTCAGCGGGCAGGCCGATCCGGGTCACGGCGCCTGCGATGGTGACCATATCCGGCTGATCCGTGCGGATGCGGGGGTCGCCCGACAGCGCGAGTAACCGGCCGGCGACGAGTCGTTCCAGTAGCGGGCACCGGGTATCCTGGAGAGCGTTCAGCCATGTTTCCCGGGAGCTGTAACGCAGGCGCTCAACAGCGGCGGGCCACTCACTCTCGAAGCGGGTGGGCTGGAAACGTTCGGGCAGGCCGAGCCGTTGCCGGTCACTGACCGCACCGCACAGGGGCTGTTCGAAATGGGGCCAGTGCCAGCCGGCCTGCCGGTCCGGTGTTGTCATGCAGGTATCTCCTGTGTCATGGCCAGGAAGCGTGTCATCACACGATCGATGTGCTGCTGGAAAACCGGGTCGAAGTCGTAGGTGGCGTCGCTGTCGTTCCAGGCTTCCCGGGCATAGGGCACGCAGATCTGCTCCCCCATCACGTCAGCGCCCAGGTAGGCGAGCAGCGTACGTAGGGTATTGAGTCCGACGGCGCCACCGCTCCATCCCGTCGTCGCCGTGCACAACAGTACCGGCTTGCCACGGAATGGCTGGGAGACTTCCGGCAGCAGGAAGGCCAGCCGGGATACCCAGTCGATCAGGTTCTTGAGATAGGGGCTTGGCAGGCAGTTGTACTCGGGCGAGGCGATCACGATGCCTCCAGCGCGGGTAAACCTTTGGTGGAGATCCAGCACCTGGCCGACAACCAGCGGTTCATCTTCCCTGTCCTGATTGAACAGCGGCAGGTCGACTTCCGTGGCGCCGATCTCGTCCACTGTGCTGTCGGGCGGCATTCGCGTGCGAATGTGCTGGAGTAACCGGGTGTTGAACGATTCCCGGCGCTGGCTGCCGGAGCAGAGGAGCAAGGGTTTCATAGGCTGATCTCATGAACGTTGCCGTCGTAGGCGGCGGCCACAAAGTGGGAGCGGTTGGGATTCCAGTCGATGGCGGCGATGCCGGAGGCGGTGGGGCGCTGCAGGGGCAGCCAGCACCGCTGTTGCAGATCGAAGGCGGCGAGGGTGCCACCATAGCTGCCGGTCATCAGGAAGCGCTGACCGGTATCGATGGCGATGGCCTTGACCGAAAATGCATGAGGCGTGGCATAGGTAGCCTCTTCATCGCCGCACCACAGGCGCAACGTGCGATCCCGTCCCACGCTGGCAAAGCCTCGTTCACCGATAGCGCAGCAGGCGTTGGCGATGCGTGTGTGCGCCTTGTGCTGTTGCCGGACCGGCTGCAGCGTCTGCACGTCGTGCCAGCACACATCGCCCGAGGCGCCTACGGAAAACAGGTGGCAGCCATTGGCTGCCACTGACTTGACGGCATTGGCATACGCCTTTGTCTGTTGCACCGGCTGGAGGCTGCCGTCGTCGTCATTGAGTTGGAAAACGAGGAGTTCCCCGGTGTAGGTACCGACGGCCAGATAGCGGTGTCGGTCGCGGACAAAAAGGGTACCGCAGTTGAGGGGGGAGTGGTGCTGGTACAGGGCCTCCCCGGTATGTCCGTCGAACAGCGTGCCCAGCAGACCGCCACAGAACAGCCGGGTGCCGGAGTGAGTGATGAAGTTACAGAGGCTGCCCATCGCCGCCTGAGGCAGGCCGTCGCGCAAGACCATCCCGGCATCCCCCACGCTGTAGATGTGGGGGCCTGCGACGGTTATTCCATTGAGGGCTTTGCCCGCTGCGACGCCGGTCAGATCCCACTGCGCAGTTTGCCAGTCCAGCACCGCATAGGTTCCGCCGAAGGTTCCTACCGCCACCCGGCGGTCATCCAGAAACGTGGCTGCCCGGACCCAGATGCTTGCCGGGCAGGGATGACGGCAGATCTCTTCGGGCTCACCGTTGTCGTGGATGCGCCAAACGCCGATGAAGCGGTCATAGCTCAGTGTCAGCAGATGGGTTCCGGCCGGGTGTAATACCAGTTTCTTGATGCCGGCCCTATGTGCCGGCCAGCAGCGCATTGCACCGTCCAGCACACGGACGATGCGGCCGTCGTCGTCTCCGGCCCAGATCCGTCCGCGCCGGTCTATGACGACTGAATCGGTGCGCATCCCGAGGTGGTGAGTCTGCAGGGCCCGGCCCTCTTCCACGGACCATTCGCGTAAAGTGCCATCCACGCTGGAGGAGACCAGACGGCGGGAATCCTGACTCCAGGCCAGCGAGAGGACGTTGCCGGTATGGCCTGCCAGGCTGAACAGGCAATGGCCGTCTACGGTAAAAATCCGGACCTTGCGGTCGAGCGCACAGGTTGCGATCAAGCGGTCATCCGGCGAAAAGGCCGCCATATCGACATCATCCTCGTGACCGCCGAGCACGGCTTTCAGTCGCATTGACGGTACGTCCCAGAGACGGGCCGTGTAATCGCTACTGGCGCTGAGCAGCAATGTGCCGCTCTGGTTGAAGGCGCATTGGTTGACCAGGTGATCATGGTTACCACGGGCGAGCGCCTGCCGCCGGTCGGCGTCCCAGAGAATGACGGTGTTGCAGTAGCCGGCTGTGGCAATCAGGTTGCCGTGGCTGGCGATGCCTGCGATGGGGCCCCGGTGATGCATGGTCAGTGTCCTTAGCTCAGAAGTGCCGGCGCCAAAAAGGCCGCCGGCTATAGCAGCAAAAACCCAGTGTCAGACCGAAACGTTGATGTTTTGGCCAGGGTTGCCCGCCGCAGCGGCGCGAGCCGATCCATCACCATCGCCGTCGCCCGCCGCCTTGGCGGTGCCGCCCCCGGTCAGAGAGGCGATGAGGGACTGTGTCGATTGGATGTTTCCCGTCTGAAGCGCCTGACCCAATCTCGCGATAAAGCTTTTGGGGTCGCTGGTTACCCCGGCAGGGTAGGTGCTGGACAAGGAGCTGAAGGCCTGTTTGGCGGCATTCAGATTCCCGGTTTGAAGGGCCTGTGACAGTGCATCAAAACTCTGTTTTCGCTGCTGCCAGACGTTAGCCCCCTGCAGTTGCTGTGTTGCGCCGCTGCCGGCAGCGCCATTGATGGGCATTCCCATAGCATTAAGTCCCTTGTTTGAAGACAGTGTGGAGAGATGGCGCTCGAGACTCATCGAATACCGACACGCTGGAACACGGCTCTCCACGCGAACCCTGAGGAAGAAGTCCTCGGAGGGGACGGTTCGACATCAATGCCCGAACGGTCCCGGTGGCCTGAGAGCAAAGGCTGTACCAGCTCCGGTTAATAGCGGAATATCGTGGCGTTAGGTGAGGTTGGATGCGGGTAAATCTTTATTTCTTAAGAGTATTTTAAGATAACTCGAGGCGCTGGCGTGACGGGCGGAAGGCGTTTGCCTTCGTATGGCAATCTTTGTCCGAGGTTGTATTCCGGACAAGTTTCTCGCAAACCCCAACGTAAGGCGCCGAATGTCCGATGTCGCGACAAGTGTTCCTGTTTTGTCGCTGGGCTAGAATGCAGCCCCAACGCAGAGACGCGAACCACACAGAAGGAAGGTCGCAGTATGAGGCTAAGAAAAGCAGGCTGGGGTATTGCCGGAATCGTGGCATTGGTGGCGCTGGCGGGTTGCAGCAAGCTGACCCAGGAGAACTACGACAAGCTCAAGGTGGGAATGAGCTACAGTGATGTCACCCAACTGCTTGGCAAACCCAGCGAATGCAGTGACGCCCTGACGGTGAAAAACTGCAACTGGGTGAGCGGCGACAGCCACGTCAACGTCAAGTTTGTGGGTGACAGTACGGTGCTGTTTTCCGGCAAAGGGCTGGGCAAGTAAGGGGGCCGTGACCGGAAAATATCCGGGCGAGGGCTACACTGTAAGCCAATAGAGCGCTTCGGCGCGCTGGAGTCTGGTTTTACAGCTGTTGGTTTGGCGGCTTTCGCCGAGGAGTACCGTTATCGACATATCCCACCGAATCCTGACGCTATGGGATGACATTGCCGATTTTGATGCGGCCAACTCCGACGAGGCGTTTCGGCACCTGATGGAGTTCCTGTGCACTGAACTCCGTGCGACCAATGTTTCGTGGCTTGTCTCGATGCACCTTCCGGATATTGCCCCGGGTGATCCGCTAAAGGGCTGGCGACCGAGGGGGTACGGATTCTTGCACCCGGCACCCCAGCTGGAGAGTGTTGGCGAACGCTATATCGACATCGTGAAATCCGGGGCAATCGACATTACCAGCGTCCGCAACGTGGCCGAGGCCGGGCAATGGCGGGTCAATCTGCTGTCCGATCTTGCCGATCCGGAATGGTACCAGTCAGCCTTCTATCAGTTACATTACCTGGCTATCGGCCGGGCTGACGCCATCTGGGCCGGTTGCCCGGTCAATGAGGACACAGAGCTTTTCTTCGGTGTCTCCCGTTCGCCGGAGTGTCCCCCGTTTACCGCCGCTGAACGGGATGCCATGGGGATCATCGTGCGTGGCCTCAAGTGGTTTTACCGTCAGTTCCTCCTCAGTCACGGCTACTGTATCGCCAGCGCTCCCTTATCCGTATCGGAACGACAGGTGCTGCAGGGCCTCCTCTGTGGCTCTACGGAAAAGGAAATTGCCCGCGAACAGGGACTGAGTCCGCATACGGTCCATGATTATGTGAAAGCGATCTACCGAAAGTTCGGTATCCGTAACCGGGCAGCCCTGATGGCGTTGTGGCTGGGGCGCTCGATCTCTCAATAGGACAGGGTCAGCGCGAAATGGATCTGCACGTGGCCTTTCTGCGTCACGGGCCCGTCTTTCAGCGGCACGCCGAACGAGAAACGCCCCTGTGCATAGCGGCCGTACTGCAGGCTTAGCCCTGCGCCCAGGCTGTAGAGGTGGATCGTTCTATCGCCTGGGTTGTTGTGCAGGTTCCATAGTGTCGCCCCATCTGTGAACAGGTACGGAGCCACCTGGTCTGTAGGGCCGCTATGCAGCAGGCGTGATAACAGCTGCACCGCCGGGAACCTGAGTGTGGCAGAGGCAAGCACCCCGTTATCCGCGTAGGCTTCGTTCTCCGCATAGCCCTGGACAGCGGAATAGCCACCACCGGCAAACTGCTCGCTGGACAGCAGGTTCGTGGACGCAAGCTGTCCGGACAGGGCCAGGCCGGCTGTCAGGTAGCGGTTCAGGGCATGCTGCCCCTGGGCGTTCAGCTTGAGGTAGGCGTATTGTGCGCTGGCACCTTGTCTGGCCAGGCTATAGTCGTTGTCGTCGTTATGGGGGCCGATGTCGCCGGGGCTCAGGTAGAGGGTGCCGTCAAATCCCGTCTGCCAGCCTGTGCCCTGGGTCTGGGCGTTATAACCGACGACGAGCTGGGCCACTCGGGTTACGGTATCGTTCACCGGGACGCCGGAAAAATTCAGCTGATAGTCGGAGTACTTGTAGTCCGCGCCCATCACCAGTCCCTGGGACAGCGCTCCTGAACCCTCCAGGGGCCTGTGCCAGCGACCTTCGACCTGCCAGGATTTCCCGGTGCTATCGAAGGGTGCGGTCATCGAGGGCTTCATTCTCGAGTAGGCGGAAGACAGGTCGACATCGCCACCCTCCCGGTTGAAATGCGTGTAGCTCAGGGAGTGGCTCTGGGACCGGTCCAGGCCGGGGTCGGTCTTGTACTGATAGGTCATCAGGTCCGGCAGGCCGAAGGGCCGCCCCCAATCGAAACCGGCCATGATCCGGTTAGCTCCCGTGTTGCGGGTGCCGGTATTGTCGACGCCGGTAAAGAGTCGGAATGGGTAGCGCTCCCGGACCTTCAGCGCCAGTTCTGTGGTGCCCGGCCGGGTACCTGCGGCGGCCTCCAGTCTCGCGTGGCGGAAGGGGTTGCGGTTGATGTAGGCCAGTCCCTTATCGATCTGCCGGGTGTCGATCCTTTTTCCCGTCTTGAGACCCAGCGCCTGCCGGTAGCCTTGTTCACTGAACCACTTTGCGCCGTCCACCTTGAGCTCGCCGTCCAGTGTCGCCAGGCGGACGACGATCTTGATCGTGCCGTTGGCGACGGTCTGACGAGGCAGGTAGATCAGGGCAAAGGGATAACCTGCCTGCTTCACCTCCCGGCGAATGATAGCGATGGCCCGATGCAGCGATTCCAACGTTGCCATGTGGCCGAAAAAGGGTTGCAGTGCCAGCGCCAGGGCTGAGTTGCCCTTGAGCTTCTCTACCTCGATCGAGAGGCCTTTAGGTACTTTTTCCAGGTTGATATGTTCATCGGGCACCAGCGCAAGTCCCTGCAAGCGGTCGAGCACCTTGTGCTCGCCAGGTTGCCCGGGCACCGCTTCCCCGCCGGACTCCCGGACCGTTGCCGGTGTCTCTGGCAACAGCGCGGGAGGGCGTGCTTCGGGTGCTGCATTGCGGAGGGATGTCTCTGCCAGCGTCGACAGAGGGGCACAGAGCATCGTCAATAATAGGGCATAAGAGCTCCCGACGGAGCGCCGCCGCAGACGGATCGATTTCATCATTTAATTCCCGAACATTTCTGCGGCGACTTCGAGGGAGGCCATGGACAGTTCTGAGCGCTGAGTCTGCGAACCACCCCCTTTCGATACAAGCTCATGGGGGTTGCTGATGCTTTTCGAGTTGAGCGACACGAAATCATCGTATGCAGCCTTGTTGTTGCCGGACTCGATCTCGGCACTGACCGCCATGGTGGTCAGTAATACGGCTGATCCAATCACAATGCCGACCGGGCCACTGGCAGCTGTTGCGGCTTCGATCGTTGTGTCGACGGCAAGTGCTCCTCCTCCCGCGCCAGAGGCGTGGACGAAGATGGTTGCGGCATTGGCAATGACTGCCGCCGCGGCGGCGGAGCCTGCACCGGTACCGGTCAGGGCGGCGACGCCGCCTATGACCGCGGTTTGTTCGGAAATGAACTGTTGCCGTGCCTCCGTGTAGATGTCCGGGAAGTAGTTTTCGGCGAAAAGCGCGGTCATGCCTCGCGTTTCGCTTTTCTGGCGCTTTTTGTAGGCAGCAAGTCGCTGTTGAAGGATTTGCAGTTGGCGCTGTCGGTTCGCATTGACCCGGCCTGCCACCTTGGCCAGCAGCAGGCGTTGGTTGTTGGTCAGCGTGCTGGGGTCTTGTTGCGAGAGAAGGTCGATCAGCTGCGGCATGATGCTCATGACGTACGTCTGCGCGGTGGCATTGCCGTTCCTGGCATCCTGAATCACTTGGTCGAGTGTGATGGCGCCGGTTTGGATCTTGCCAAGATACTGCTTGGTGGCCGCATCTATCGGCTTATCCGCCGGCCAGGCTTTCAGTACCGCCTGGACATGATCCTTAATCGTCTGGGACGGTACTCCATGGAATGCCGCCTTCAGATCATCGGGCGTCGCTTTTTCCTGTGTAGGTGCATAGCTGATGACAATGGAATCCGTATGTGTCGGTATCTTGACCGGTTTCGGCTTCAGCTTCAGATTCACGGTTATGGTCGTGGTCGTCGGTCGTGTGACGAACGGGTCGTCATTCCCCGTGGTGGGTGAGGTTGTCGAAGCTGCATTGGGGTTGGCGCCGGAGAAGATGTAGTAGTTATTCAGCGGGTCGAGCTTCCCGGCGGGCGCCGACTGATAGCTATAGTTGAAAAGGCTCTCTCCACCGCTGAGTCCACCGGCCTGCGTGCGATGGTAATCGGTGGCGTAGATCCGGAAGTTTGAGTAGAGGTGCCCGAGCAGTGTGGTGTATGGGCCGAAAGTGAAGGCGCTCGAACTCAGGGTCTTATTAATAACGGCCCCGTCACTGGTTGCGAGCACCAGCTCGCGGCAGCCGCCGCAGGGTTTGGTCCGGGCACTGGACGGAGGCGGACTCGTCGCAAAGGAGAGGGACGACCCTGCATCGAGAATCAAGTCGCCGACGGTGCGGAAACTGAGCAACGGCGATGTGGTATTTGCCTGGTTCAGGGCGACTTCCAGGCCATCCGCACTGTCCACAATCTCGACACTCCCGGTCACCGGGTCGTCATGTAACCAGACTTTGCCGATCTGGTTCGCGGGATTGACCGCGGAAATGGAATTGACCCCGGAGCCGTAAAGGTTGAGGGTTCCTACCTGTAGCTTGCCGTTGAAGATCTCGTTGGCGTTGTCGCTGCTAACGGCAGACATGGCCTCCAGGTTATCGACCCGGATGGTGGACGCGTCACCCTGGGTAATCCCTGCGTCGTCATACAGCACCAGTTTGCTGCCGGTGCCGCCGGTGATGGAGCCGTTGACCGCGATAGTGGTGGCCGCCAGCATGAGGTATTGCGCGCTCCCCCAGGTGATATCCGAGTTCACGGTCAACTGATTATGGGCGGTAACCTGCACGTTGGTGCCGGCGTTGAGCAGGGCTTCGATGGTGGCTGTGTTCAGGGTAGAGTCGAGCAGTGTGTTGCTGCTGGTCCTCAGGTACGTGGCTGAACCTGAGCTTGGGCTGGTGGTCGTGATATTGGTATCTGCACCGCTGGACGTGATGGTGAGATTGCCAGGATCCAGCAAAAGGGTTCCTGCGTTACCACCAGACGCATTGAGATTGATCGTGGCTGGCCGAAAATCGAGCACCCCTCCGGAAACCTCCGCAAAACCGCCGTTGGCGGTGCCACCGCGAGCTGTCAGACTGCCAAGGAAGGTGGTGCCCTGATCCGACCAGACTGCGACCTGCCCGCCGTTCCCGTCGGAACCGGTCGCCGATGCATCAATCGTGGCCGAGGGTGAAATGAGGGTATATGCCGCGTTGGGAATGTTGGCGTCCGAGTTGCCATGGACGCTGCCACCGATAAAAATGTCGCCGCCGTTCGAGCCCTTGTGTGCGCCAAGCGAGCCCGACACCTGAATATTGCCGCCGTCGGAACCAAGGACGATGCGTCCGCCGATGTTGTTCACGGCATCCGCGCGGATCACGCCGGACTGGTTTACCGCCACAGCATAGACGTCGCCGCCTGCTGCCCGAAGCTCCGCCTGGGCTGCACGGATTACCCCTTGGTTGTCGACACCTGTTTCGCCATTCCCTACCTTGATGCCGGAACGAATCAGTATCGGATGGGGCTGGTCTGGCACGTACAGTACGTCATTGCCTGCCGCCAATCCGACGCTGCCATTGGGCGCGCTGATAGTGCCCTCGTTCAGCACCTGATGGCCGATCAGCATCACGTTGCCGTCCGCCGCTTCGATGGTGCCGTAGTTCACGATGCTTGCGGTGGACGATCCCAGAAAATCCAGCGGGCCACCCTTCAGGAAGGCTTCGTTTGAAATGTCGCGGGTCGACGCCAGAAAGCCCCGCGTGTTGATCTCCGCCCCCTGGCCGATCACGATCCCGTTGGGATTGATCAGGAAAACCCGACCGTTTGCGGAGATATGACCCAGGATGCTGGAGGCACCGGTCCCGGTCACCCTGTTCAGGATGCTGGAACTCCCATCGGGCATCGCAAAGTTGACCGACTCCGACGTGCCGACATTGAAACTCTGCCAGTTCAGGATGGCAGCATGAGTCGTTTGCTGAACCGCTGTCAGACCCGGTGCGGGGGTCGTGACAGCCACCTGTCCGGCCTGCACGGCGGCGCCCTGTGGTGATGCCGATACCACAGAACTCAGCTCAATGCCGACCATGAGGGCAAGCAGCTTCAGGGACCAGGGGCGGTTAAATCGCAGGGGGATGGGGCGGTCACGAAGTGGGAGATTCATAATGCTTGTCGATCTCTCTGATCGATGCTCTCGAGCATCCAATGATTAAACTTCTGTAACCTAACGTGGTGTCTATCGAAAGGGAATCCCCTGAACAGGGGGGGATACTGTGACGTGTAGGGCGGGATGACTGAGGGGAGCGGGGACTGGTTATAGCAGCAAAGCGGTAGCCATGAAGTCCAGGATGTCGTGTCGATAGTATCCCGGCAATCGTGTTGCCTGTGGCAGTGAGACGGACACCTGAACTCAGATGGCGCCGGATGCCCGTTTCGTGGGATCAGTCCCGATCGCGACTGATGTATTGAACGGTCCCCAGAAACCCAATGAACAATGAAGTCAACGCCAGGATAAACAGCAGGAAGCCGACATAGACCGGAGCACCGGTTTGTCCGGCATCGTGGTGAACCACGCGGGAGAAAATCACAATCAGGGCGGCACCGATAATGAAAGCCTTGCCGAAATGGTTGCGGACGATTTTTTGAACAATGTTCACCAGGGCTCGTCTCCGTCAATAGGGGCATGAAATGAGGGGCCATGCTTTCCTGGGTTCCTCCTGCGTTCACGCAGGAAAACATACAGGAGGGCTTATGCAGTGCATTATCCCATTTTCGGCAGGCAAAAGCCTTCGCACCTTTGACGACATCCTCCCATATTGTCGCTGTCCGGCATTGTCCGTGTGTGCTCCTCCAATTGAGCGCCCGATAGCGATTTCATCGGCCGGTGTTTTCCCCTTGATCCGTATCAATGTCTTGGTACCCTCCGCCGGCTTATGGTGAAGGCCATAATGGATCTCTGTTCGCAACGTAACAGGGGTGTGTTCCATGACTTTTAAAGGTGGTTTTTTGAGGTGAATCTTCTCCTGATGACAGGGAGGTTCGGATATGGTCGGCTCAAGGGTCATTGTGGCCAGTCTGGTACTGGGGGTGACAGGTCTTAACGGTGTTTCGGCCGCCGAAAAATACTCTTCGTCCCAGCTCGATCAAATTCAGCGTCAGTTGATTCGTCAACAGGAAGCGCTGCGCAAAACTCAGGACCAGTTGGAACGGCAGTCTCGGGCGTTGGACGATACCCGGAAAGCGCTTGAGCGCCTTAGGGGGAAAAGCAGCACAGCTGCATCATCCGAGCAGAAAGCCGAACCGAAATCCTCGAAGGGTTCTGTGGCGGCATCGCCTGCCACCGGAACATCCCCGTCACCTGTTGGTCGCCCACCTCAACCCACATCAGAAAGTCAGCCTGCCGTTGTGGAGGCTATCAGCGATCGTCTGGGGGTGTTGACCCCGCGTGGGAAGTGGGTGCTGGAGCCCTCGTTGGAATACTCCTACGCAACCTCCAACCGTGTAACGTTGGTGGGTTACACCATTATTCCCGCGATCACCGTCGGGGTGATTGACGTGAGAGAGGTGAACAGCGCTACGACGGTGGCCGCCATCACCTCCCGTTACGGTATTACGAATCACCTTGAAGCCGAGATAAAGATTCCCTACGTCTATCGTGATGATCAATCGGTTACCCGACCGCTCAATCAGGGAACCAACGTTGATACGGTGTATAACGCCAACGGAGATGGGATCGGCGATGTTGAGCTTGCCTTCCGTTACCAGTTTAACGATGGCGGCCAGGATCGCCCGTATTATGTGGGCACCATGCGTTTCAAAAGCCGCACAGGGAAAGGTCCGTTCGAGGTCGAGTACCAACAGGGGTCGACTTCCGGCACGGGCTTTATTCAGTCCGAACTGCCTACAGGCTCCGGGTTTTATGGTGTGCAACCTGGGTTGGGTATCATTTTCCCGAGTGATCCGGCGGTGTTCTTCGGCGGCGTAAATTATCTGTGGAATATTAAACGGGACGTGAACCGGGATATCGGCGGCCAGCACATCGGGACGGTGGAGCCGGGCGATGTGCTGGGTTTCAACCTGGGGATGGGGCTCGGGCTGAACGAGCGCTCCTCTTTTGGCATCGGTTACGAACACAGCGTCGTCGGTAAAACCCGGATAGATGGTCAAACCAGCCCCGATGCGGTGACCACGCAACTGGGTACGTTGCTCCTCAACTGGGGATACCGCTACGGTTTGACGAATTCAATCAACCTGACGCTTGGTGCCGGACTCACGCGGGATACGCCTGACGTCCAGATTACGCTGCGGACGCCTTTCACATTCTTTTGAGCCTGTTGCCGGGGTCAGTTCCGAGAGCGGGAGAGTGCATCGTTGAGGGCGTTCGACAATGCCAGGCCAGACAGGAAACCGCGTGAAGCGACGGTGGCGTCGATGATGGTTGCGTTGGCAATGGTTTGATTGTCCAGCGTGTTTTGCAGCACCGTCAGGGATCCATGCGCCAGGTCATTTAAGGCGGGTGAGAAGGTATTACCCGGCCCATTCTGGATAATCTGTGGCGAAGCCTGTAATGACGTTAACCCACTGAGGTCGGCGCCCGCGGGACCATTCAGGTGGGTTTCGGCCACCAGCTGGCCGTTGACGTAGGTCACCTGTTGAATGGCAAATGATACTTCCAGACCCTGAGAAGCGCTTCCAAAAATGAAGCCTCCCCTTAGCTCGGCAAGGCGACTGATACTGACCGGAACGCCAAGCGCATACAGTGCGTGCTTATCGGCCGCCTGTACCGCAGACGGCATAACAACAGCGGTGATGAACAGCAGGCCGAGACATTTTGCAGATAAACCGGCAATCCGTGACAGTTGTTTCATGGCGTCCGCTCTCCCAGCGTCTGCTCGTTCTCAAAAATCGCCTGGTCGCGATAACAGTAATGTTGCGTTGAGCATATTGTTGTTGGCGACGGCCTGGGACAGCGGCGCTTCAGGGCGTATGCGCCAGTCGGCAACATTGTTGAATATCGCCTGATCGCCGTGATTGGTGACGGCCAAAAGAATCCTGACATGCCAGGACGCCTCAAAAGCCGCTCGGGTCATGATGCGGGTTCCCCGCGCCGGATCGCCGAGCACAACGTCCTGGCTGTCCAGTCCTTTGATGACAACGAAATGGGCGTATCCGTTTTCGGTTATCAGGGCAATTGCCGGTAATCCGGCGGTTATCAGGCGTTCCAGTGGGACTTCATAGCCGTTCGCGGTATAGCCGCGAGACTCGAGATAGGTTTTCATGTCCCACATGGAAAAACCTTCACGACGAATAGCTTCCTGATTCCCGAGTTTCCACATTGCCTGGAAAACCTGGGATTCGGAGACCGGGTCGTGAAACTGGTAGGTCAATAAGGTCGCGACGGCGGCGGAGCCGCAGCTGTAGTCATATTGCTGGTGTATCGTGGTTTTGAAGCGTAGCTCCTGCAGACTGGTGACAGGCGCGCGGAACTGTCCGAAGCCGGGCGCAACCAGATTAACGTCTCCAGCCGGACTGGGTGTGCTGTAAAGCGCTGTCACCACCATCAGTAAGGGTGCATAGCGTTTTAGCGTCTTCGGTCCCATGTTACTTCTCCGCTCGCACCAGCGTTCCTCATTCATTGCAGCTTTACGTTGAGTATCGTTGCGTTCTGAATGATGACGTTGTTGCCGGAATTCTGGACGACGGTTGCATAGCCGGACATGCCGGAAAATGCGCTGGTCGAGATGGTATTTGTCCCTGTAACGTTGGCGATGGCCTGATTTTCGTAAAGCTTGGCGTTCAATTCGTTGGTGTTGAACGTCGTTTCATGGCCGCCTCGCTTGTCCGCCAGTAAGGTGTCCGGAACCGCTTTCCCCAAGAGCGCCTGGCCAGCATCATGCTGATGGGGCGGTGGTGCGGCCCACAGCTGTGATGGCAGCAGCACCAGCGTGCTGAGCGTCAGCACCTTCAGCAGTCCTGTTGCAGTCATGGTCTGACCCTCGTTCTGTCCGATGGATTAACCGGGGGCGCGAAATTCGCACCCCCGGCATTCTGAGGGCGTTATTGCAGTGACAGGTTCGCCTGCACGGTCACGCCTTGCTGGATCAGCGAGTTGGCCCCGGTGTTCTGGCTGAGCGTTGTGATGCCAGCCGAGTTCGAGAGGCTGCCGCCACTGATCGAGTTGGACATATCGAAGGTACCGGCTGCGCCACCGACGGCATCGCCACCGTGTCCGCCACTGCCGCCGTTACCGGTTGTGGCTGTGGCCAGGGCTTGACCGCTGGTTGCTGCACCACCCATTGCACCGGCGCCACCGCCACCGGCATTGCCGTTGGCCGTCGAGGTACCGGTGGTATTGGTGCCGCCGGCACCGCCCGAGCCGGTTGCCTGAGCGTTGCCGCTTGTAGCCACGCCGCCGTTACCGCCGGCTCCGCCACTACCGGAAGCCGTGGACTGTCCGCTGGTCGCCGTGCCGCCGGCCCCGCCAGTACCGCCCGCACCTGCCGTACCGGTACCGCTACCTGCGCCGCCAGCACCACCGGCCCCGCCAGTGCCGCCAGCGCCACCACTGCCAGCTGGAACACCGCCCGCACCACCGTTGGCAGAGCCGCCGACGGAATCGCCGCCGGTACCGCCAGCCGTAGCACCGCCACCGCCTCCGCCTGCACCCGCCGGTCCAACGCTGAGACCACCGGAGCTGCTGAAGCCGCTGCCGTGGCCGCCGAAGCCTCCATGGCCACCGTCGGCGTGACCGCTGGAGGCGCTGCCGTTGCCGGCGCCGCCGTTGGAGCCCGTGCTGCTTCCGCTGTAAGAAGTGGCGTAGCCGTCGCCGCCGGTCCCTCCGTCGCCTCCGCTGCCCGCATGTGCCGCGCCGCTTAAGGCGCTGGCGCCCGCATGTCCGCTATTGCCTCCAAAGCCGCCGTTGCCGCCATAGCCCGCAGAACCGCCCTGGTTACCAATACCGGATACGCTGCCGCCGGTCACACTGCCGCTAAGCGAGGTCGACGCTGAGACCTTTTTCATGGTGAAGGTCATGGTCGAGGTGTGGGTCTGGTTGCTCGTGTTCGTCGAGCTATCGTTGTGGCTATCTTGATAGGCCGTAGAGTTCTCGTTCGCCAGAGCCCCTGCGCCCGTTTGCGTTGAGGTTGCGGTCGCTGTCTGTTTCAGTGCTGATTTGGTCTGGCCGCTGTTGTTGTTGGTGGGGTTGGCCATCGCCTGGCCTGCAAGGCCCAAGCTGGCCGCAATTACTGTAACAAGAAGTGTCCGTTTCATGGTTGTCCCCCAAGGATTAGGCGTCGTGGGAAGCGGCCCAATGCCACTTCCGTATCCACCCCTTTAGCGAGGTTCATGCCAGTCGTGCGAAAGTTGCTGATTGATTTTTAGTTGACTGATTCTTATAGGCTTTTTTTGATGACGTGTGCGGGAAATGGAAATGCAGGTAACCGATACATGTTTCAGTTTTGATACAGAGATTTTCTGGGTTCGGTCGGTTATTTTGGGGATTATGGCAAAAATGTCGAAAACTCAACTAAATGCGTGTGGTTGGTGCAACGGATGGACATGTTCCATTTATGAAACAATCAGGGCCGAGTCATTCCCGGAGGTTGTGTTTATCCAGCAGGCGGTAAAGCGTGAGCCGGCTGACGCCAAGCGATTTGGCGGTTATCGAGATGTTATTGTTGTTTTGACGCAGGCAGGTTTTGATGACATCTTTTTCGGCACTGTCCCGGGCTTCGTGCAGTGACTGCGTTTGACGGACGGTGTGGTGATCGAGGCCCAGTTCGATTGGGGTTATCAGGCGTCGTTCACACATCACCATCGCCCGTCGGACGCGATTGACCAGTTCCCTGACATTTCCCGGCCAGCCGTGTTGGCGCATGATGCTGGTGGCCTGATGACTGAAACCCTTGACGGACAGGTTTCGTTCGTTGGAGAAGCGGTCAAAATAGTATTGTGCCAGCGGCTCTATATCCTCGATGCGATCGCGCAGCGGCGGCATCGTCAGATTGAGGACGTTGAGTCGATAGTAAAGGTCCTCCCGAAAACGCCCTTCGGCGACTGCTTTTTCGAGGTTGACGTGGGTGGCAGCAACGACTCGGACATCCACCTGAATCGATTCATGTCCTCCAATGCGCTCGATAGTTTGCTCTTCCAGAAATCGGAGCAGATTGGCCTGTAAGTCCAGGGGAAGGTCGCCGATTTCGTCCAGGAACAGGGTTCCCTCATTGGCGGCTTCGATGCGACCAATTTTGCGACGGTTGGCGCCGGTAAAGGCGCCGCGCTCATAGCCGAACAACTCCGATTGGATCAGGCTCGATGGCAGCGCGCCGCAATTAATGGTGACGAATACTTGCTGACGCCGCGCAGACTGGTGGTGTACTGCGCGAGCCGCAAGCTCCTTACCGGTTCCACTTTCCCCACGAATGAGAACGGGTGCGTTGGCCGTGGCCATCTTTTCGATATGACGTAGGGTTTTCTGGATAACGGGGCTGTCACCCACGATCTGGTAGTCGCTATTGCATTGTTCTGGGGGAACTATCGGATCCTTAAGTCGGGCCATGCCAAATGCATGACCCAGTTGGGCATTTAGCAGCGGGTAATTGACGGGCAGCGTATGAAAATCGAAAAATCCCCGCCCAATCAAGTGGCGATAGTCGGAGCGCAGCAACCCTTCCTGAGGGAGGGCCGCGACCCAGGCTGTTCGCGGCGAGGCCAATATCAACTCTTCGTAGGCTGCCGGTGTTGATGTCCCTCCATTCAGCACTAGAAGGCCGACGCGAAAATTGCTATCCGATGCAACCTCGCAGGCTTCCTTGATACTTGAGGCCGAATAGATGCTCCACGTGTTAGCCAATACGGCAGGGTCGATTGGACCCGCTACCACCTCTGAAAGATAAAGTAAGTTGCGCTTTCCCACGGTCCACCTCCTCCTTGAAGGAATGACTCCAAGGAGTTCCTTTTCCCTTCATGGCACACTATCGTGCGAGCGACCGACTCAAGCCGCTGAAACGTCCTTTTGAGCTGTCAATGCCGATGGATGTCAGGCGTCTCTGCTTTGGTCATTCGGGCAAATCTCCTTATAAGCGCTTAGCGCGGCAATTCAGACATCAGGCTCATTCCTCGCAGCGAAGTGCGCCTCGGTGCATACCGCCCGCCGAAAAGCACAGCCTTGGGCGTTTGATGTCACGCAGAGACATGCCATGCCTGGCGATAGGGAGGGCGATCTGTTTGTGCAAGGTAAAGACCTTGTTATGACTGCTGGGCGTGTCCATCTTCAGTGTTCTGTGCCTGGGCGCGCAGCGCAGCGCCGTTCGTATAGAGACAGAAATAGGGGACTAAAGCCAACAGCAGTCCAAGGGCTACCACCTCTAAGGAAATGTTCCTGGCGGGGCCACCTCAAGCTTGGTTATAACCATACGTAATCCCAGCGGCTATGCAGATGACTTGGGTCAAGATAGAGTGATGTCAGCAATGGGCGCAGCATCGCTTCAGGGCGGTTCTGGCCACTTTGTATGGCTCCCGCGTACTTCATAGATTGAGTTTGAGTAACCACGCTATGCTCCCCCCTGACTCCCTGGGCCCGTCCCATCCGAAACTGGTGCTTTACCTCCCTCATCGCCCGAATGGCCTTGAGCAGTTCCGGGATCGCCCCAGTGCCCAGGCTTTGGTCGCCGCCAACTCCAACCACTGGCGCAAGATCGTGACGCTGTTGGCCAAAATTACCTGCCCGGTCGCGAACGACTGGCGCACCTTCAAAGACGACGCACTCTTCCAGCACACGGCGTTATGCTTCGCCCCGCAGATAGGGGACCTGCCTGTGTGGCATTGGATTGGCGGCAAGGACAACCTGCAACGCTTCGAGTTCCTGCAGCACCAGGCACAGCCCCTTGCCGATGCCCCTGAGGTGCTGGTGGATACCAGCAAACGTTTGCTGCTGACGCCTTACCCGGATTATCGGCAGCTCAGCAATCGCCTTGTCGGCCTGATTCGCACAGCCCTGGGTGCCGAGGGATTCTATGATCACTGAGGCCGGGTTATGCCTGCTGACGTACGTAATCGATAACGGCGCGTAACGTCCCCCCAACGCTAGTGGCTGACGCCCCGAAGATGACGCCGATCGCCTGTGGTCGGAATCACTACAATCTGGATGATCGCAATGACGATACCCTGATCGACGAACTGGCGGGGAGGGCATGCGCTGGCGCATTCATCCAAAAAGCAGCCCAATGGTCGGTTGAATCCATGAAAGAAAGGGTAGAATGGCGATTGGACGGTCGCCGGACCGACATCCTTACCTCTGCTCACAACCATCGCTGGATAATGGCACAACCCTACTTCCTCGGCTGTCCACAGTGGCAACACCCTGACTGGAACGCACGGCTCCCAGCCGGTCGAAGTCCGCTGGAGCGATACAGCAAGGTGCTGAACTGTGTCGAGGGCAACACCACCTTTTACGCGACCCCCAGCCGTGAGCAATGCCAACAATGGCGCCAGCAGGTGCCCGACGACTTCCGCTTCCTGTTCAAGTTTCCCCGCCGGATCACGCACGATCTTCTATTGACCAGCGTCGATAAGCAGGTACTGGATTTCCTGGAAATCCTTTCCCCGCTGTCGGATGTACTTGGCCCTTTTCTCGTGCAGCTTCCGGCGGCTTTTGGTCCTACCAGCCTTGATCACCTGTGGCGACTGATCGATACCCTGCCTGCGCCGCTGACCTGTACCGTCGAAGTGCGTCATCCGGCCTTTTTCAGCAAAGGTGAAGAGGAAAGAGTCCTCAATCGCGGCCTACGTGAAAGGAACGTTGCCCGGGTCTGCTTCGACAGCCGGGCCCTTTTCGCGGCAGCGCCGGAGGATGCGGCGACCATTGATGCCCAGCGAAAGAAGCCCCGGGTTCCGGTTCACCTGCTACCGGTTGAGGCCGCTCCTGTCATCCGCTATATCGGTCATCCCGACCTGGAAGCCAATCGTGCTTTTCTGGCGCCCTGGGTGGAGCGGGTGGGTCGCTGGATCGAGGCGGGGGCACACCCCTTTGTTTTCATGCACATGCCGGATAACGGAGATGCGCTGTCGCTGGCGACGTTATGGCATGGATTGCTGAGTGAAAGGGTGGCGGGCGTGGAAGCCCTGTGCCTCGACGAAGAGCGACCGCAGATGGGGCTGTTCTAGCCCCTTTCAGACCTGTCCCTGGAGGTCGGATGCCCCCGCAGTTCTTACAGGAACTCCGTTCTGGGCATAGGCAATGAAATCCTCCAGCGGCATCGGACGGGCGAACAGGAACCCCTGGCCGTAGTTGCAGCCGTTGATCCGTAGCAGGTTGAGTTGCTCCTCGGTTTCGATACCCTCTGCGACCACCTTCAGGTGTAACCGGTGGGCCATGGCGACGATGGCGTCTGCGAGGGCGCGGTCCCAATGCATCTCCGACAGGTGAGTGATGAAATCACGGTCGATCTTGAGTGTCGATACTGGAAAACGTTTCAGGTAGCTGAGAGACGAATAGCCGGTGCCGAAATCGTCAATGGCAATGTTGAAGCCACGCTGACGGAGGTCTTCGAGGGTTTGAGCGGCCTGGCGGCTGTCCTCCATCAGGACGCTTTCGGTGATCTCCAACTGCAGGGTTTTCGGTGTCACGCCTTCTTCGCGGGCGATCTGTTCCAGCTTCAGGGCGAGGTCGGGCAACTGGAACTGGCGTGCGGACAGGTTTATCGACATGGTCAGGGGGCGGCTGCACTGACGCTGGAATTCCGCAAGGGCCTGGCAGGCATCCCGGAAGACCCAGTAGCCGAGCTCGCAAATACGGCCGGAACTTTCTGCCACCGGAATGAACTGGGCCGGCGACAAAGGACCGAGCAGCGAGCTGTTCCATCGCAACAGGGCTTCGGCGCCAGTAACGCTATGGTTTTCCAGGTCGATAATGGGTTGGAACAGGGTATGGAATTCGCCGTTTTCCAGGCCTTGGGGAATGGCGTTCTCGATGGCCAGATTGTCTGCCAACTCCCGTTCCACCGCGAGATCGAAAAAACAGAACTGGCTGCGGCCTAGACCTTTGGCGCGGTACAGGGCCATATCTGCCCGTTTTAGGAGGTCGCTGGTTGCGGTGCCATTGATGCCGGACAGGGCGATACCGATGCTGCCGCTGACCGATACGGATTCTCCCTCCAGTGGGACTGGCTGGCTGATGGCCTCCAGCAGGCGTTGCGCCAATTCGCGGCAGTCGGCCGTGGCGGTGCTGGGGGTCCGGCAGGTGGTGAGGACGGTGAATTCGTCTCCCCCCTGGCGGGCCGCGAGGTCATTGGGTCCCAAACTCTGGCGAATGCGCTGGGCGACCTCAACGATCAACTGGTCCCCGGCGTCGTGGCCCAAGGTATCGTTGACGCGCTTGAACTGGTCCAGGTCCACAAACATGAGCGCAACGACATAGCCCTGGTCGAGGGCCTCCTGCTGGCGGGTTTCCAGCAGACGCCGGAACAGGTAACGATTGAGCAGCCCGGTCAGGGTGTCGTTGTAAGCAAGGAGTTCGAGCTGCTCGGCATTGGCTTTCTGCTCGAAGGTAATGGCGGCCAGATGAGCGCCGGTCCTGAGCATGTCCTGGCAATCGTTGGTGAGCGGGTCTGCCTGGGTTCTGAAGACGAGGATGCCGCCCAGGATTTCGCCGCCGGACGATTGGACCGGTTCCAGATGCAACCGGGTATATGCCGAAACGTCGGTTTGTGCCAACGCCTCCCACTCCAATGGCACCTCGTCTGCCAGATTCAGCTCGATAGGTTGTCCGTTGAGCAAGGCCTCCCGTATCGGCGTGCCCAGTGACGGCGCTTCCAGAAGCTTGGTGTTGGTATCGGTTAACGTCCGAACGGGTGTCGTGACCGGTCCCTGTTGGTGTCTCCATATGACGCAGTGGGTGCCGGGCAGCAGGTCTGTGATCGATGCCACCAGTTCTCCCAGTACATCGTTCAGCGGCTCACCCAGGGCCAGTTTTTCCAGCAGCCGGTTCTTGCTCTCCAGCAGCCGGTGTTGCCGCTCATTTCGCACCAGCGAAAGGTTAAGGTGGTTTACCACGCCAACCAGGCGCCGGAAAACGATATATCCGAACCCCAGCGCCAAGAGCAGCAGCGGCAGCAGCATCAATCCCAGTATGGTCACACGGTGGCCAATCTCGGGCGGATGCCAACTGAGCCAACCGGCATTGCCGGTGTAATCGTTGCGGATAGGAAGGCTGACCAGCGATGAATCCGTCGGCTCCTGTATCGAGAACTGCAGGCCTTCGACACCGAAGCGTGTGGCCAGGTCGTTCATCGTCTTGCCGGTCAACTGGTGGCCGAAGACCATCGCGCCCCGCGGCGCACTCTGAAATCGCGCGCGTGGCATATCCACCGGCGAGAAACCGGAAACGGCATATAGCCAGAGTTTGCCGCCTTGCGTGATCACCGCAGCGGCGTGGGCCTGTGGTTTATCGATGGGCGTGGTGCGAGCCTGCTGGATCAACGGCGCAATGCTTTGCAGTACCTTGGTGATGGTCGCACCGGACTTGTCGTTACCGACGTAGCCATAAATCGGCTTTCCACGACCGTCGAGGATAATCACACTGTCGACGTCAAGGCTGACCATGGTGGGTAAGGCGAAATTATGGTCGATCCATTCCAGGTCGGGTTTGAGCATCATCTTGTCGATGCCTTCATCCCACCAGGCGTTGTCCACGGCCAGTGATTCCAGCTTGGTGCGAACGGCGTGCAGGGCGCCCTGCACAACATGGGTGGACTGTTCCCGAGCTTCCTGGCGAACGGCCCCAACCGCCAACACAAAGGTCAGGACCAGCACGATCACGGTCAAGGCCGCACCCGCAACGAAAAACCAAACAACGCGTTCCGATTTCACCTGACCTGGACTCTCGGCAGTACGACAATATGAAGTTGTCATTATAGGACAACGGTACACAATGCCGTGAGTCGACTTTGCAAACCGTTGTAATGTTGTTACGCAAAGGCAAATGGTGAGGTGAGGCGGTTCCTCTACCTGGACTCGGTGAGCCCCTGCCGACGAAACAAAGTGGCTTATTGCGGGGGAGTTGGATGGCTCTTCGTCTTGGGGCGCAGTGCGTGGCTGTTCCCTTAAAGTGGTTGAGAATACCCGGCTAAAGCCTGCAAACAACTTTTCAGTGGGTTTCCGGCACCGTTGCGTGCCATTTGCCGTTCTCCGCTACGCGTTGTTGCCAAGCTTGGGTTATTGCACGGTAGCTGCCGTTGGCGATGACCCGGATATTGGCTTTCTCCAGGCGCATAAACAATTCTTTGGAGACGCTGGCCTTGCTGAACGCCATGAAGTCGGGCACCGAGGAGACAACCAGGGGAACCATGGTCAGCGCCGACCATTCCGGGTTGGTGGCCAACTCGTACCGGGCGTTCTCCTCCATATCCAGTACCGCCGTGACACGCCGGTACGTCAGCATTCGGTACTGTTTGGCCTCGGTGAGCGGAACTAGCTTTGCGTTGAAAGTTTTGTTGCGTTTAATGGCTCCCATCAGTGGCGGACCGAAAAGGTCTCCCGTTTCGTAGGCGATCTTACCCGGCAGGTTCAGCACATCCTGAAAGTTCTTGGGGTGATTGGCGTCGTCCTTGCGCATGACCAGCACGGTATCCTCGTTGTGCCCGTACCATAGAAACCAGTAGTCCCGGGCTCGTTCGGGGGTGAAGTTAACGTTGATCATGCCGTCTATACGACCACTCGCGAGATCGACGAGGCTTCGTTTCCAGGGCATTGACACAAAATCCGCCACACACCCGGCCTCGTGTAGCAGCGCTTTCATTCGGTCCACTCCGAGCCCAACCCACTGGCCATTTTTTTCCATGTATTGCGGTGGCACCTGGTTGACACGCATGCGCAGCCTGCAGCCAGCGTAGGCTTGGCCGGATGTGAGTATGAGAACACTGATGACGAGGACTGATGGCAAAATTCGCATAAAGAACCTTTTCTCATCTGTCTTTACAAGACTAGTACGAAATGGATGACGAGACGGTTTGACTCAGGGTGGCTTTGACAATGATCCGGAATATTTCGTGCTACCCGGATATCGGGCATCGCCGACGCTTACCCCTTCGGCCCTGTATTCCGCACGCCTGAGACGACTCGGGATAGCTCAGAATTGAGCATTATCCACACGAATCCAATCGGTATAAGCTGGTAGCTGCAGGTGGGAGTGCCCGGGTGGTGAGGTAAGCCTTTAACGGGTCGGTTGTCGCTGCGATAGGTCTTAACATTTCGCCACCGAAGGAGATCACCTCATGTCCACTGAAGATGAAGTCCGCAATGCATCCCAGCAGTTCTATGGCGCGCTGAATCACATGCTCAACGGCGATCCTCAGGCGCTCTCCGAAATCTGGTCACATGAGCCGGATGTCACCGCGATGCATCCCATCGGTGGTCGACGGCTAGGTTGGAACGAGGTCTGGAAATCCTGGGAACAGGTTGCCCATGCGTCTTCTGACGGCAAGGTAAAACTCAAGGACCAGTTCATACACGCTGTTGGAGACATGGCCTATGAGGTTGGCGTCGAGCAGGTCGCATTCAAGCTGGGCGGCCAGGCCATCACCGGTGAGGTTCGTGTCACCAACGTCTATCAACGCGAGGCCGGCCATTGGAAGATAAGGCATCACCATACCGATATTCAGCAGAACATGGTCGAAGTACTCCGACGCATGTAGTGGTCGACTGCAGCGTTGGACTGCCCCGGGGCAAGGTGTCGGCAATGGCTTGTTCCAGATCAGCTCATGCGGTGAGGTGGGCATGCTAAGTTTAGGAGGATGAGCCGCGACACGCTCGGGAGCATTCCCTGAAAAGACTGATCGGTGTCCGTCATGTCCTACGAGCGGTTATTTGACGAGAGCTTTGCCCGGGTCAATGCAATGACGCTGGAGGGCACGGACTTCTTCGAAGCCTTCTATCAGCGCTTTCTGCTTGTCTCGCCCGCTGTTCGCGAAAAATTCAAATCCACGAATATGGCCCGCCAACGCAGGATGCTGAAAAAGTCTTTCTACAGCCTGGTCGCGTTCTATGCCAGCGGATCGGCGGACAGTGTGCTGGAGAGGATTGCCGAATCCCATTGCGCCGGGCGACTGGATATACCCCCTGAACTTTATGATCTCTGGCTGGAATGCCTGATCGAAACCGCCGCCGAGTTCGACGGCGGTTTCGATGACGAGGTCGAATTGGCCTGGCGGCTGGTATTGAATCCGGGGATCGTCTACATGAAATTCAAATACGCCCACTCGGGGGCCTGATCGATGTGATCGATGCGATCGATTTCAAATCGATCCCCCCCTTTTGTTGACGCGCGACTTCAGCGCCAGACACCCGGTTCAATAACGTCCCACTTCAATACCGGCCTCAGACTCGATCGCCCGCAGCCGACGCTCCCAGTCGGCTAAAGCCTGAGTGCGCTGGGCATCGTCCATATGTGCCGGGCCGAAGACCTGTTGGCTGGCGAGCACGTCGAAACCCAGGAACTGCAGCATGCCCCGTTGGATCGGTCGGAGAATGGCGTCAATGTCGCCGTTGAAACCGTCCTTCTGGTAAGCGGGTGCTGGACCGCCGGTGGTGAAACTGAGCAGGGCCTGTCGGCCGCGGAAACGGCCGGTGTCGTAGATATGCCCTCCGCCGTAAGTGCGGCCCATGGCGAATACCCGGTCCACCCAGCCCTTGAGTATCGCCGGCAGGCCGAACCACCACAGGGGGAACTGCCAGATCATCAGGTCTGCCGCTTCCAGTTTTCGCAGCTCTGCTTCGATGTCGGGTGCAAAGCCGTCCTGTTCCGTCGCGAGCATTTCTTCCGCCTGGGGCTTCAGGTAGTCCGGATTGGCTACCGTTGTGAAGTTGGCGCGGCTGGAAACGGGGTTCCATTGCAAGGCATAGAGGTCGCTCAGAGTCACACTGTGGCCAGCATCCCGCAGCGTTTCCAGGGCGGTACGGGTCATGGCGCCGTTGAAACTGCGGGGTTCGGGGTGAGCGTGCACGATCAGAATGTTCATAGGGTGGCTCCTATCCCTGCGGTTAGTGCCAGGTTTCGGCGTAGTCGCCGGCGAACCCGTCGAACGGACGGGGAGGGCGGCCGGTAACCGAGGCGACCGTATCCGTGACCTCGGCGGTATGGCCATCCCGGGTTGCCCGGTGCAGGCTTAGCATCCAGTCAACCAGCCAGTCAGGGGCTCCCTGGTCCGTCATGGCCTGGCGCGCGGCCTCGTCATCCACCGGGACATAGGTCATCTCGCGCCCCAACACCGTTCCGATCCGGGCCATAGCCGTGGCGTTGTCGAGGGCTTCGGCGCCCGTCACGGTGAGAATCTCACCAGCGAAACGCTCAGGATTAGCCAGGACTTCGGCGTCCACCGCTGCGATATCCCGGGCGTCGACGAAGGCGGTCTTACCCTCGCCCTGAGGCAGGTACAGGCTACCCCCGCGGATCATGTCACTATAGTAGGTGGCAAAGTTCTGCATAAATGTAGATGGGCGAATCAGGGTCCACGACAGTCCGCTGGCCTGGACCAGTCGGTCGATTTCACCGTTCAGGCGCAGCAGGCTGTAGGGCGATGCGGGGTCGGCGCCGGCCCCGGAAGAACGCACGATATGCCGCACGCCAGCCGCTTTTGCTGCCTCGATAGCGTTGCGGGCCCATTGCAGCTTGTCCGCCGTCAACGGTAGCAGCAGGAACAGCACCTGATGACCGGCGAAGGCGCGCTCCAGGTTGGAGGGATCGCTGTAGTCCAGGGGGCGGCTGGGCAGGCCGGGTAGCGGGCGGCTGTGGGTGCCCCAGGTGATGTTGAGTTCGGATTGTGACAGCGCGTTTTGCAGTGCACTGCCGATGGTGCCGGTGGCACCGGTTACAAAGATGGATGCGCTCATGGTCGGTTATACCTCTGCATTGTCTCGGGTCTGGCTTGAGATCATGGGATTCCAAACCGCTTGATGGGCAGTATGCGCCGACCTTTTAGATAAAATTAGTCCATAATGTGTAAGTTAAGTTTCAACCAATGGTTGTTAATGTGGATATCAATCGCGCCATCGAAGCCTTCGTTCAGACCGTGGAAAGCGGCAATTTTGCCCGGGCCGCCGTGCAGCTGGGCGTGACGGCGGCCGCCGTGAGCAAGCAGATTGCTGCGCTGGAGGCCCATTTGGGCGTGCGTCTTTTCCAGCGAACCACCCGCAGCCTGCAACTGACCGAAAGCGGTGAGCGACTTCTCCGAGAGGTGCGCGAACCATGGACTCGCATGCGTGATGCCCTGGCCCGTTTACGCCAGACCGAGGACGAGCCCGAGGGGACATTGCGGGTCAGTGTGGGCACGGCGTTCGGACTTCAGCATGTCCTGCCTTTGCTACCGGCCTTCCTGGAGCGTTATCCGCGGCTGAAGCTCGACTGGAGTTTTGAGAACCGGCGCGTCAACCTGGTGCAGGAAGGGTTCGATGCTGCCATTGGTGCCGGGCTAGACCCGGACAGCCGTGTGGTCGCCCGTGCGCTTTGCCCGGTGGATGCGGTGATTTGTGGCGCTCCCGGCTATCTGGCAGGCCGGGAAAGACCGCAGACCCCGGCCGACCTGCAGCAGCACGATTGTATTCTGCTGCGTTCCGCCACCACCGGCAGGGCCCGGGACTGGATACTGGAGCGGGCGGATGAGCGTGTGGTGGTGCCGCCTCGGGGCCGCCTGTATTTCACCGAACTGGACGCCATCCGCGAAGCCGTCCGGCAGGGTATGGGGCTGGGGTTGTTGGGCCTGCACCATATGCTCGATGAGCTGGAGGCGGGCGAGATCGAGCCGCTGCTACCTGGCTGGCAGGCGCCGCGCCTGTGGATCAGCGTCTATTTCGCCAGCCGGGAATGGCTCGAACCGAAAGTGCGGGTATTCGTCGACTATCTGGTGGCAGCCTTCGCCGACTCGAACCTCCAACAGCGTATGGCGCAGTGGCGTTGGTCGGAAGGGTCGCCCTAAGACCTTTATCGGCACTGTGTCGTGGGGCCGCGTAGTGGGGCCGCCTTTTTACATCGACGGAGACCATCAGGGTATTAGCGAGTACGATGTAAGGAAGATCGTTGTCGACAACCAGCGCGCACTTTCCGGCTACGCCTTCGGCGATGTCCGGCGTGTGCGAAGCAGAAAAGGGGGAGACAGCATGTCCAAGCATCATGTGTACAAGAAAATCGAGATTGTCGGTTCCTCCGAAAAAAGTATCGAGGATGCCATCGACAATGCCCTGGCCGAGTGTTCGAAGAGCGTCAAATGCATGGATTGGTTTGAAGTCGTCGAAACCCGCGGCCACATCGTCGATGGCAAGGTGGCCCATTATCAGGTGGCGCTGAAAATCGGGTTTCGCATCGAGTAAGCCAGCATCGGCGACAGGGCTTCACCTTGATGGCTGCGATTAAGGGCATGCCTATGCCCATGATTGCGGTTGCCGGTATAGGACCGTTAGAGCAGCTGCCCATTATGGCGCCTGCACGGCGTCCGGAAACCTCTCGATAAAGTAATCATTTGCACGCCCAATATACATCACGCAGCGCCCCGTCAGGCTAACGATATAGCTGACACAGCCCACCGCCGCGATGCGGTCGCAGAATTCGGTGTAACTGATGTCGCCGCGCTGGATCGCTCGAAGAGCCTGCTCGACACCTTCCGCCGAGAAGAGTTCAGCGGCCACAGACGTGCGGTGGCTTGGTACGGTTTCAGTTTCTCCGTCTGGCAAATAATAGGTTTTTCTGCCGGCGATGAGATCCGTGTGGTAGCGCTCGACGCCGACGGCCATTAATGCTTCTACCACCTGCGGAAAGGGCATACGGTTTTCATCGGAAGCTCGCGTCACTTCATGTATTACATCGCGTGTTTGGGTGTTCATGGGATGTCTTCTCCGGCGTTTCAAAACGTTGTCCATGGCTAATCAGTAGGGATTGTTCTCAAACCTTTCCGATGAACAATCTCCTTCATGGCGGCCTTGATCATCTCGCGCGTGGCAGGTGCGAGATGCCCAAAAAATTCCTCATCGTTTAGGTCGGCGAGCGCGGCCAAAGCGGGGACGACAGCGTATCCCCGGGCCGTTAGCGACAGCCGCTTCGTCCCGGTCGAGGTTATGACTACGCTCAATCGCTGGACCGAAAACCCTGTCCAATGCGCTATCCGACGCAAAGCAGGTCTATGCCGGGTACCATCCTGGCATTTTGAGATCGATCTGCCCCTCTTTATTGACCCCTGTGATCTCAACATTGGACCTCGCTGCAAAGGTCTTCTACTCTTTCTTTAGGTGTTTGTATATTCGGGAAATTCCGATAGAGTCTCGCTCTAGATCGGCGAAAGTCTCTCAGCATTGTCGACGTCAATAAGGCATTAAGCTCCATGAATCTGGATCGTTACCCCCTGTCCCGACGACGAGTCGTCCGTGGGCTGCTCGGCACTGCTTTGTCAGGATTGGCCCCCACTCTGATATTTCCAGAAAAGGCCTGGGCAGACTCGATTCCGCCGACGGTTGCGATCATTATCGACGATATGGGTAACTCTGAAGCGCTGGGCAATCAGTTGCTCGGCATCGATTACCCCATGACGTTCTCCTTCCTGCCGTTCCGTCCCTTCGCGCGGCAGTTGGCGGCGCGGGCCCACGCGCTTGGCCATGAAGTGACCCTGCATATGCCCATGGCCAGCGTACACGACCTGAAGCTGGGTGCTGCCGGACTGGAACCTGGCATGGATCAACTGACCGTGACCACCCTGGTTCGCCGTTCCTTGCAGGATATTCCCCACGTCCAGGGTGTGAACAACCATATGGGCAGCCTGCTGACGCAGGAACGCCAGCCAATGGAATGGGTGATGCGCGAGGTGTCCCGCTACCCACTCTATTTCGTGGACAGCCTGACTATCGCCTCGAGCGTGGCGGCCGATGTCGCCTCGGAGCATCGCATTCCCAACATGACCCGCGACGTTTTCCTTGATGACATCAAGACGCCGGCAGGCGTCGACGCCCAGTTCAAGCGCCTGATCAGGTTGGCGAAGGAAAAGGGCTCGGCTGTCGCCATCGGCCATCCGCACCCGGTCACCGTCGAATACCTGACCCGCCACATGCGCGATCTCGACCGCGAAGGTATTGCCGTTGCCACGGCCAGCTCGCTCTGGCAAATGCGCAACAACACCGGGAGTATGTTCGCCGGCGAGCAGAAGGAAACCGTCATCCAGAGCCAGGCCTCCTGGCGGGATGTGTCGCACGAGCTGAGGTCGATGCGGCGTTCGGTGGGGTAGGGTGTGAAGCTCTTCCGGGAATATCCGGCTCGCTGCAGATCGACGTCGTGTTTCACGAAAGAGCGGCAAGTGGCTTCGTAGGCGCTACCTGCAAGCTACTAGCCGAAGACGGTCGCCACAGATGCCCAATATGGGGAAAAATCACCCATTTTAGGTATCTCTGGCTGCTCGACTCGTCGTAACTGTCGTCTCGACCAAGGGGTGAAAGTTAGTCTGTCCCGGCTTTCGCGCATAACCCTGCAGAAAAGGATTTTGATGATGATTTGTCGCGTAGGGAGGTTGGCTGGTTGCGCGCCGGCGTTGGTTTTTCGTTCAGTCTCTGGCAGCTGATACCGACTGCTCACGTTTAGATATGCAGAAAGTTTTGGCCACCCTAATCTGAGTTCAGAGGACAGGCAAAAGACTATCGCGAAGTTTTCACGCACCCTGACTAAACCTAGGCCTACTCGTCAACATCTGACGACGCAAAGTCATCCGAGCTGTCTTTTTTGGGGAGATGACCTACGTCAAGATTAAAAATTCGCTTGTTGCGACAAGTTAAAAGATTTGTAATCTTTTGTGCAAATAATGAACTCGCTAGGTAAGAGGGCATGTAACTCCCGACGTACTTTTCGGCCAATACTGCTGAGTTGACTGATGTTAAGCACGATGATGGATTATCAATGAGGCACCCTTTCCAAGGAGGGAACACATGACATTCGGTTTGCAATCCCGTAGGTTTCTTTTCATTGTGCTGGGCGTTTTGCTTGCACAATCCGCACAAGCGTCGCTGATTCAGCTTTTCAGTACCAATAACCTCTCACCAAGCGACACAATTTTTTCGTTTGCCGGAACGGATGGTGAGTCTTTCGGCGCGAGTGCTCAGTTTTCCGATGCCAGCAACACGTTGAGGGTGACAGGTGGCGATCTAACTGGTTTTGTCGTTGGCAGCGATTATTTGTTCACAGCCTTTCCGGACAACACCCCCATTCTCTACGGCTACGACCCCATCGCGATCTCACCTTTGACGCTGAGCTTTTCCCATGGGATCTCTGAAGTAGGCTTTGAGATCGAGTCTGCATCCTACGGGTTCGGTGCCTACTCGCTGAACTTCACCGCCTTTAACGGCAGTCAGGCACTTGGCTCCTTCGATGTATCAGGAGACTTTCCGAACTCGCTCGGTTTCTTGGGGATTGATGCCAGCGGTGGTGACCAGATCACGAGCCTGACATTGAATGCCCCCACTGGCTATGAAATCGCCTTAGGGGCGGTCCAGTTTGCCAACGCGGGCTCAGGGGGGACAACGGCGGTTTCGGAGCCATCCACAGTTGCCCTGATGGGATTGGGATTACTCGGCCTGATCAGCCTGCGGTTCCGACCGAAATTTTTCCCTTAGCACCCTTCAATCCGGCTAGCACTTTTCAAATAGTATTCGCACTGAATACACCGTTTGGAACAGGGAAAGGGTTGGTGTGACACAACATCTTAAATACGTGAAGCCGACACAGATGCGACCGCTTCTTCGCGTTGCGCTGGCTCTGGCTATCTTGTTTTCCGCCGGGCTCGTCGATGCCAAACCCTTTGATTGTGCCAATCATCAGTGTGGGCTGCTGACAAAGGGAAATAATCGGGATTTGGTTGTCGGCACGGTGGACGGCGTTGCAAGCCGCCCAGAGATGCGCAAGGTGTTTGCTTGGGCCCACCGCCATGGGTACTGGTCTTCCTTGCCGGATAAGGGAGCAGGCTATCTCAAATATATGCAGCTCATCTCCCTATCGGTTCCGGTTTCCGGTGAGCGCCGCTCCGTCACGGTCTTGATGACCCGGCAGGAATTTGAGTCCGCATCGCTACAGATAGGGGCTTTTGTACGCTATTCACCCCATGACTCCGCCCACGATGCGATTTCATATAAAAATCCGGTACATGAAGCTTACTGGGTATTGGTGGGATGTGTTGCACAGTTGTGTGCTCCTGGCGATGACGACTGCAGGTCTCGTTATCGCGCAGGACGTTTCGATCATAAAAGCGGCCACCAATTGCGAGTGGCTAACGGAAAACCGCTTACAGATGGGATTTTCATTAATCCGCTGACATTGCTGCCGGTTAAGGCGGGATCAAACCAATAAGAATTCGTTTCGAAGAATCTTAGACAAAAATCACGGAAACAGGAGGGAGCATGTCCATGGAGCGCTGGATTGTCCGTTGGTTAGGGTTTGTTCTTCTTTTCTGCTTGGCCAATCTGGCCCTGGCGATGACCAAGTCCCCTGTGGACCGGGTCGTCACTTATCAACCTGATCGTTATGGTGTGTTTGCAGAAGGTTTGGTGCCCTTTGGCACGCCGAGCCAGACTGAAACACGAGCGCTTGAAAAGAGCATCAAGCGCTACAAGCGGGCAGGTAACCCTCTTCATACACAGGCGCTGGACGATTTTCTTAAGCAGCATCCCCATTCGGCTTGGCGGGTGTCCGTCCTGACCAACGAAGGTCTCACCTATGCGACCGCGGGTGAATACTCGAAGGCATTGCGTGTCCTGGATGAAGCTTGGGAGTCCGGCCGTCTATCAATGGGGCGGCAACAACGAGCCTTGGCGGAAAGCGCATGGGGAAGGTTGATTGAGCTGCAAACGAACTTTGCTCACGGGAAACAGGTCAAGCGACTACTTGGCGAAGTGAAGGGGCGCACGCTTTCGGGTTCTGCCACCGTTGCCAAGACCGAGGCACTCGAAGGCTTGTGGACATTACAACACCAGCCGGGTGTTTCTTACCTGTGTGGCGTTGTTGCCTTGCAGGAACTGTTGAGCGCCGATAAAGACCCCGCCGGCGCGAACAAGCTGAAAACCATGAAAGCCGTTCCCGGGGGGATGACGCTCGCCCAGTTGCAGGCGCTATCGTCGCGAGTTGGCCTGTCGACCGACATGATCCACCGGACTGCGTCTCAGCAGGTGCCGGTTCCGTCAGTGGTTCATTGGAAGGTGGGGCATTACGCAACCGTTGTAGGGGCGGCAAATGGACGATTCCATATCCTGGACGGCGCGATGGAGCGCGATTACTGGATCACTCGGGAAGCGCTGCAAAGCGAATCCAGCGGCTACTTCCTGATTCCTTCGAAAGGCGACTCGGGTACCTGGCGGCAAGTATCTTTGCGTGAAGGCCGATCGGTCGTTGGAGGCGGTTACACCAGCGGTAACAACCCCTCGCAGACCTCCAAGGACGACCCCAACGTCATCGGTTGCGGGTCCTCGAAAGGGATGTGCCAGTACGCCGTCAAAGGCATGCTGGTCAGCTTGAATTTGTATGATACCCCTGTCGGTTACAAGCCTCCCGTTGGCCCCGCGGTGCCGTTCGAGGTGGTCTACAGTCAGCGGGAGGCCAGCCAGCCTGCCAACTTCACCTTTTCCAACATTGGGCAAAAGTGGACGACCAACTGGCTGTCCTATGTGCAGGATGATCCGACGTCCGCCGGCAACGAAGTGATGGTCTACCTGCGGGGTGGCGGTTCGCGCTTCTATCACGGCTATAACAGCAGCACCGGCACCTTTACCCGGGAGGAGCGCACGGGGGCGCAACTGGTCAGGGTTTCATCCTCGCCGATCGAGTATGAGCGTTTGATGCCTGATGGAAGCAAGCAGATTTTCAGCACCTCCGATAAGAGTACCTATTACCCCCGTCGAATCTTTTTGACGCAGGTTGTCGATCCTCAGGGCAACAGCGTCAATTTGACATATGACGCGCAGATGCGCCTGACGACGCTGACCGATGCGATCGGTCAGCAGACGACCCTCCACTACGACGACAGCCAGTATCCGCTTCAGATCACCAGCATTACGGATCCCTTCGGTCGGTCGGCAACATTGTCATATGACAGTACGGGGCGGTTGATCACGATTACCGATACGATCGGTATGCAATCCCATCTCGCCTACAACAGCGGCACCTTTATAACGGCGTTGACGACGCCTTACGGCACGACGCAATTCTCCGCCGGACAAAGCGGTACCGATCGCTGGCTGACGATTACCGATCCCAAGGGTAACGAGGAAAAGGTCGAATACCGGCACAACGCACCCGGCATGCCCTTCAGTGTAAGCCCCGTCCCGTCGGGTATCAGCACGTTCAATGCGTATATGAACGACCGCAACACCTATGTCTGGGATAAAACCGCCATGAAAACGGCGGCGGGGGATTACACCAAAGCCGACGTCTATCACTGGTTACACGAACGGGGGCCGGACTACTACGGCCTGACCGCCGGTGTATTGGAAAGTGTCAAGAAGCCGCTGGAAAGGCGGGTGTGGTTCAACTACCCCAACCAGCCCTGGGCGGGAGGGACCGGTGGATTCGATAAACCTTCGGCCGTTGCACGGGTGCTGGCCGACGGGGCGACGCAGCTTAAGCGATTCAGCTACAACCCCGAAGGGCATGTCACCAGGTATATCGATCCCAAAGGTGAAGAGTTCGACTATACCTATGCGTCCAACGGCATAGACGTTGTCAGTGTTGTCCGGAAAACACCGACGGGCGCGACAACCATCGCGCAATACACCTATAACAACCAGCACGAACCGCTGAGTCATACCGACGCCGACGGCAACGTTACCCAATACACCTACAACACGCGTGGTCAGATCACCGAACGCATTGATGCGTTGGGGCATACGACGCAATACAACTATGACGGTAACGGTTACCTCCTGAGCGTTATCGATCCTAACGGAAATACCGTGGCAGGCTTTACCTATGATGGCTTCGGCAGGGTGGCGACAAGGACCGACGCTCTAGGCAGGGCCTACAAGTACAGTTATGACGCCCTGGACAGGCTGACTCAGGTCGATTACCCCCAAGGACAGCCGGTCAAGTTGGGATGGGACAAACTGGACCTGGTCTTGTTGACCAACCATCAGGGACAAACCACGCAGTTCGCTTACGACAGCGTCCGTAATATGGTCAGCAAAACGAACGCTGCCGGGGCCGTTACCGACTACGAATACTACGCGAACGGTAAGCTGAAAAGCGTTACGGACCCCCTCGGTAACGTTTCGACCTGGACGCGGGATCTGGAAGGCCGGGTCACCACGATTACCCGTCCCGACGGTACGGCGCAACATTTCGACTACGACCTGACGGGACGTCTGAAAGACAAGATCGATCCGAGCGGGCAGACCACTGATTTTGGCTATGACGTCAGAGACACCCTGGTCAGCGTCACCGATCCCCGGGGTCTGCAAACCACCTACACCTACAATGTCGCCGGCCAGAGAACTGCCGTCCATAGCCCGGATACCGGCGACACGGTCTTCAGTTATGACGCCGCCGGCAACATCCTTCAGAAAGTCGATGCCCGCGGTGATGCAACTGCTTACGCCTATGACGCGCTGAATCGTCCGATTAGCGCCATCTACGACGACGGCAGTCAGGTCAGCTATCAATATGACCAGGGGCCGAACGCCATCGGTCACATGACCTCGATGACGGATGCCTCCGGCTCGACGAGCTGGACCTACAATCCGCTGGGCCAGGTGCTTACCAAACAGCAGGTTATCGGCGGCCTGTCCTTCACAATCCACCGAAATTACGATGCGCTGGGACGTCTGGCCAGTCTCACCTATCCCTCCGGCAAAACGGTAGATCTGTCCTACAACACCGACGACCAGCTAATGAAAATGGTGTTGGCCAGTGGACGCCCGATTGCCCAGAACCTGAGTTATGCGCCGACCGGTCAGCTGGCAAATTGGCTTCTCGGCAATGGTGCCTATTTCAAGCGCACCTTCGATAAGGACAGCAGACTCTCCGGTTACAGCCTGTGGTCGCACTTTTCGCCATTCACGACCCAGCTGACCTACGATCCGAACGGACGGATCACCAACATCAACAACCAGTTCATGTTGCCGAGTTCGGTCATGCCGTCCCGCAGCTACAGTTACGATGCCCTGGGCCAGCTGACCAACTATCAAGCCGACAGCGATCAGCGAAGTTACAGCTATGACGGGGACGGTAACCGGCTGACGCAAACGAACACCTCCGCCAGTACAACGTATAACTACGCGACTGATAGCAATTGGTTGCTGAACGACACCGGCACGACCTACCAATACGACGCCGCAGGCCATATGACGGAGAAAAAGCTTGCCGGCGGCCCGGACTATGTCTTCACCTATAACGCCCGCGGTCGTATGGCCAAGGTCGTCAATGGTAGTGAGGAGACGGCATATGGTTACAACGGCCTGGGCCAGCGTGTCGAGAAGCAGGGCTATGGTGCCGGCGCCGTGGCAGGGCATGCGCGATACTTTGTGTACGGTTTGGGTGGCCAGCTCCTGGGCGAATACGACGGCAATGGTCAGCCGATAGAAGAAACCGTATGGCTGGGAACCATGCCGGCAGCGATTCTCACCGATGGGCAGCAACCCTACTTCATTTATACCGATCATTTGGGTGCGCCGCGACAAATCGCCAATGGTGGCCCGGCTACCCTGGTGTGGCAGTGGAATCACGGTCCCTTCGGCGAAGCGCAACCTACCGGAAGCTTCACCTACAACCTGCGTTATCCGGGCCAGTATTACGATCAGGAAACGGGTCTCGACTACAACTATAACCGGGACTACGATCCCGCTCTGGGGCGTTATATTCAGAGCGACCCGATTGGGTTGATGGGCGGGCTGAATACATACGCCTATGCCGGTGGAGATCCGGTGGCGTATATCGACTGGTTGGGACTGTGTGCCAATACGAATCCGAGCTTGTGGCACTTGCTGGCTTCGAATCCGTGGCTGGCGGCCACTATTCTCGGGACGGAAGTAGTAGGTCTCGGACCGGAAGATCCGCTTGCGGATGCGGCGGTTGCTGGGGAAATCGCTGCGGCGGAGGCTGCAGAAGCGGCTGAGGCAGCGCAGGCCGCTGAAGCCGCAGAGGCAGCGGAATCCGGTGAAGTCGCTGAAGCTGAAAATGCGACCAAAGGGGCTGATAATGTTAGCGGTGACGGAAATGCAGGGGAGCAACCTAACCGTATATACTCTGCTCGAGAATTAGTTCGTCGCGCAGAGGAATCCGGACCTAACCATAATTTTCCTGAATCGTTTAATAATCAGATATTTGAGCAGGGAGAACGAAGTTCTATAAGTGATAATTATGTGCAGTACGAATTGAAAGGGACATTAAACGGCAGATCTGGAACCTACGAAATTGGCGTGAGGCCGTCGGCTTCAGGCCGCACAGAGGTAATAACCCATCGATTCTTCAGACCTGATCCAAGGTAAGGAACGAAAGCAGATGGAATTAAATGTTCTGGACTATTGGAATGATTATGAGGTTGGTCCGTTTGAAAGCGTATCTACCGAGAAGCCCCTATATTTGTTCGAGCTTGAACGTGAAAATACGCCTCAAACGGGCCAGTTGAATTTAGAAGTTCCAATAAAATCCACTGATTGGTTAATGTTAAGTATAACTGACAATGAAGGGGCATGCTGGGTCGGCCGATTTGAACCTGGCGTAGAGGGTATTACTGGTTTATTTGCAACCCCGAATGAGAAAGTAATTTGTGTTGTGGTAAAAGGGCAAGGCTATTGGGTTCCTATTAACGCGCCGATGCAGTATGAGGTAATACCTTCATCACCTATAAAGGAGGTTTTGTCTATCCCCGAAAGTAATGTCGTAGTTTTCGTTGACTTCGTGCGTTTAACAGCATACGGAAGAGCTGGTTTAACTTGGCAAACGCCGGATGTATCTTGGGATGGCATAAAGGTCGTTGGCATTGATCAAAATATTATTCGGGGGATTGGGTGGGATGCGCCGAAGAACTGTGATGCGCCATTCATAATTAATGCTGATGACGGTAAATGTGAAGGTGGGTCTAGCCCTCAAGCATATTCCAGTAATAGGACCTAATTAGAATTTAGAAAAAGGGCGGTCTCCAACACCAAGTGGATCAACAGTTACACCTGTCTCAGCGGTGAACCGGTTGATCTATTTTGGCATAAATAATAGATGTTCCCAAAGTGATGCAAGCCGATGCAATTATCTTTATTCGTTTTCTTACGCCTGCGGAGGGGGGCGCCACACTTCAATAGAAGGAGATGGTTATGGGTGTCCAGTTATGATGGACGATAAAAAAGGGTTCGATTGCAGATTTGTTTTGGAGGGTTTTACAACCTTCGAACTTGGTAAAGAATATGAGATTGCAGTTGGATTTCTCAATCCAGAAATTGCTTTGGAAAATTTGTATGAAGGAAAGAGGATATCTCTTTGGGAAGGCAAAAAAATTGCTGTTGGAGTAGTTAAGGAAATTTTGGGTGGTTCTCAAAATTAGGTTGTCATATACGGCGCAGTCGAAGTCATAAATAAAACCAAAGAGGATTGCATGTCTAAAATTTAGGAGTGGGTTGGAATGAGCTGGAGAAATGTAAATGCCGAAAATGACACCAAATCAAGAGAGGTTAAAAAGGCAGCTAGGAGTCATGGACAATCGACGCAAGGCGGCCTTTGGAGCTGCCTGCTGTGAGCGTTTACTGCCGAATTACGCAGCGTTCATGGAGCAGGCAAATTGGGGCAGCTTAGAACCAATACGCCAGGGATTGGATTTGGTCTGGCTATACGTGGATCAAGGGTTAGCAGACAATAACAATATTATGCGGGCGGTAGTGTTGTGCGAGGAGATGGCTCCGCACTCTGATGATTTCAGTTTCCTGTTGGTCACTGCTGCACAAGATGCATGCTTTGCTGTATGTGCCTTACTGGATTTTTTGATGGAATTCGACGTTGAGAAAGTGGTGCAGGCTGCCGAGTATGCCACCGATTCTATTGACCTTTATGTCCAGGAGATCGAAAGCATGCCTCCTAATAGCCCGGACTTGGAACAGCGGATTCTTAACCATGTCCTCATGCAGCGTGAACTTAGTCAACAGCAATTGGACATTGAATTTATTAAAAATGCTTCAACGATAGGTCAGGAGTTTTCCAAGAGATTACGACAACTCTGGCCGCTACCTGGCCAGGGGAACCTGGGATTGACTGACGTCGTTGGACTATAGAAAACGAAGATACTTTGAGAAAATTAAAGTGATGTAAACTAAAGCAAAATAAATTGACTATAGTCTATGGTCGCATTTCACTATCCAGTCGACCGATAATCACTTCATGGTGTCGAGATCCGTCTGCTTTCCTATGACCGAATCCATTAAACTGTAGTGAATTGTTGGGCTGGATCATTCGTCAAGATTAATTTGATGTTTAATCAAGAGAATATCGAAGAGCTGCTGGATCAACTGGACGGCTCCGGATCAGACCGGGAGTTTAATGCAGTGAATGAGCTTAGGAAGCTTGATAATGAGCTTCCTAAGCTACTGTTGGAAAAATATAAGCTTTCTAAGCGGTGGCCAGTGAGAAGCTCGTGTGTCTACCATGCTATCCGCTATGCGAGATCATCAATGGAGTCAGTCCAATTGGGAAGAGAGGCGCTCTTTGATAAATCAAAAGTGGTTCGCTATAGGGCGTGCATGTTATTGGCATGCGCTCTCGATGAATCGACCATGGTTAACTTAAAAGAAGCATTGGATACGACAAAAGACCCAGAGACCATAGCGGACATTGAGGCAGCTATTGATGCGGTGAAAAATCGCAATAGTGATTATTTTGTAGATCGAAAGCACTCTGGGAAAATTAAGTTAAAGGTTAACTGAAATATAGACTTAATAGGGAAATCTATATTGGTATAAATAACTGAGGCTTAAACCTATATTTGTGGGTGGGTTGATGTGTTTTCGCGGCCTTCCGTTTTAAAAATTATAGGTATTTATGTGTGGATAATGGTGTAGGCGTTTTTTCCTTTTCAAGGCAGAGTATTGAGAAAAGCATAGAAGAGTACCGCCTTCAAGGATGGAAAATATACTATTTGCCAAAATTGATGGTGACGAAGGACCAATTCTTTGAGGGCATCCGGGAGTCGTTGCCGCTTGACCCTCCCTTGGTAACCAATCGAAGCTGGGATGCGCTGGCGGACTCGCTCTGGAATGGCATGGATGGTCTGGCGGAGGACAAGATTCTCATAATCTGGCCTGATTCCATGGAAATGGAATCGAAGGAACCGGAAACCTTTTCCATTGCCAGCGCCATCCTGGCGGATTTAACGACGCTGTTTGCCGACAATGAAATCACGAACGACAGCGTTAAGAAAATCATGGTACTTCGAGAGCTATCATAGCGGGGCGTGCAATAAACGCTTTTGCGGAGAAAAACTTAATGCCTGGCTGATGCACCTGGAACACCGGAATATGGCGGCTTTTATGGCTGCCTGTTTCGAGCTGTCGCGAACACTCTGAGCACTACTCGGTCGAAGGTGCGTTCGGGTAGAAAGTGGATGCTCCCATAAGCATGACCCCGCCAGCGCAGGTCAACCTGCACGAATGAAAGCCTATTTGGCTCACTGGCCCAGCAGTTTCTGCCGGTAGGCCTTGGGTGTCAGGTCGAACCAATCCCGGCAGGCCCGGTTGAAGGCGGACTGCTCCGAATACCCCAGCAGCCCGGCAATCTGACTGAGCTTGAGGTTGGGCTCCGACAGGTACTGGCGGGCCATTTTCATGCGTTCTTCATTGAGTAATTGCTCGTAGGTCGCGCCTTCCCTGGCCAGCCGTCGCTGCAGGGTGCGCTTATGCATCGACAGGTGCGAAGCGATGGTGTCGCTGCTGCAATGGCCGGTGGGCAGCAGTGTGTTGATCAGGCGGGTGACATCCTCATACAGGGAACTGGCATTGGGCGCCTGCTGAGAATCCAGGTAGCGCTCGGCCAGTTGCCAGGTCTGGTGGTCTGCGCTGGAGAGCGGCATCGCAAAGATGGACGCCGGCAGGTAGAACCCGCTCCAGTCCTGTTCGAAGTAGGCTTCACAACGGAAGACCGAATGATACTCGGTTTCATCGGCCGTTCGCTGATGCCTGAAATGCACCGACAGCGGGTAAAAATCATCCCCACATAACAGCTTCATCACCTGCATGGCATTCGCCAGACTCAGTTCGTAGGACTGGATTCTATAGCCGGCGCCTTCATCATCGATCAGGAACACGAACTGGATGGCGGAATGACCTTCCACGCTACACCGCGAGGTCGTCAGCCCGAGAGCCGGGCAATGCAGATGCAGGTAGCGGGCAATATTGTGGACGGCGTCGCCGACGGTGAGTGAACTACGGGCGATGACCGAGATGGGCCCCAGGATATCCAATCCCTGGTACTCCGCCAGGCTCATACCAAAGGCCGGGTCATTGAGGGCTTCGGCCGTGTCTTCCAACAGGGCATTAACGTGCTTGAAGACCAGAAAGCTGAGATCGTCCCGCTGCGCTTCCGGTGGGATATGGTGCCGGGCCAGCAGTGGTAAGGGGTCTCCGCCCTTACACCGGACCTGTTCGTCGTAGCCCCATAGATTGGTGGCCCGGATAAGGCTGGACACGCAACCTCCGAAAGTCATCTTGTCGGCGACTGTGCCGTACTGCGTCTTATGGTCGTGTTTGAAAACTGTCGCGATTTGTCAAAAAGATGTCCGCATTCGTCAATATTGTCAAGACACCAATCTGAAATAGTATGGGAGGAAAGCGCGAGATTAATAATAAGGAGAACGCGATGACGATGCCCCATTTCGACCTCATTATCATTGGTGCGGGTCTGTCCGGTATTGGCAGTGCCTGTCGTATTGCCCGGGAGTACCCGAACAAGTCTCTGGCCATTATTGAGCGCCGCGAGAGCATGGGCGGTACCTGGGATCTGTTTCGTTATCCGGGTATCCGGTCTGATTCCGACATGGCCAGCTTTGGCTACAATTTCAAACCCTGGTATTCCGACAAGGTATTGGCCAAGGGGGGAGACATCCGCAACTACGTGGTGGAAACCGCGCGCGAATTCAACCTGGCGGACAAGGTGCACTATGGGCTGCACATCACCAGCGCCGACTGGTCCAGTGTCGACCAGCTTTGGACCCTGACCGCCACCCATGAAAAGACCGGTGAAACCCGTCAGTTCACCTGCGACTTCATGCTCAACTGTGCCGGTTACTACAATTTCGATCACGGCTACCGCCCCCACTTTGAGGGCGAGGAAAACTTCAAGGGCGACATCATCCATCCGCAGTTCTGGCCTGAAGACCTCGATTACAGCGGCAAGAAAGTGGTGGTCATCGGCAGTGGTGCTACCGCTATCACCGTGGTACCCGCCATGGCGGAGAAGGCCGGCAGTGTGACCATGCTGCAGCGTTCACCCAGCTACGTGATGGCGATGCCGGACACCGACAAGATCTCTATCACGCTGAATAAAGTCCTGCCCAAGAAGCTGGTGTTCAAGATGGCGCGTAAGCGCAACATCCTGTTCCAGCGCGGTCTCTATCTGGCCTGCCAGCGCTGGCCCAACGGCATGCGCAAACTGATGCTGAGGCATATCCGCAAACAGGTGGGGCCGGATTTCGACATGCGGCATTTCTCGCCCACGTACAACCCATGGGAACAACGCCTGTGTGCCGCGCCGGATGGGGATTTCTTCAAAGCATTGCGTTCCGGCAAGGCAAGAATCGCCACGGATCACATCGATCACTTTTCCGAAAACGGCATTGTGCTGAAGTCCGGCAAGGTTTTGCAGGCGGACATCATCATCACGGCGACCGGCCTGGAAGTGCAACTCATGGGCGGCCTGCAGTTACAGCTGGATGGCCAGGACGTGGATATGCCGAACAAGATGACCTACAAGGGCATCATGCTGCAGGATGTTCCCAACTATGCCTGGATTTTCGGGTACACCAATGCGCCCTGGACACTGAAATGTGACATCGGTGGCCAATACATCTGCCGCCTGTTTGCCGAGATGGACAAGCGGGGAGTCAAAGCTGTTCGCCCGGTTGACCACGAAGGAAACGATTCTGGAGAGGGCATGCTGGATGAATTTGCCCCGGGCTATCTCGTGCGCGCCAAGGATCGTATGCCCCGGCAAGGCCGCGGCGGTCCGTGGAAAGTGACCATGCACTACGGCAAAGACAAAAAGATGCTAGTGGAAGACCCCGTTGACGATGGCTGTCTCCAGTTCGAAAAGCCGTCTGCTGTCGCTGTCGCGAATGGGCAACTGGCAGGCGCTTCTGCCTGAAGGGATCGATAGCCGACATTAGGTGCCTGCCCGGATAACCGCAGGGAGTCCGGAAAGCGATCCAGGGCAGGCGCCGGGAGACACAGCATGACAGAGAACAATAAACCACCGGTTATCCTGATCCACGGCATGTGGAGCGACGGCGACACCCTGCATGATGTGCGCGATGCGTTCACCGAGCAGGGCTATGAGGTGGATTCTGTAACGTTGCCTTACCACCACACCCTTGCCGACCATACCGCCGCCAGCGTAGCGAGCCTGGCGCGGTCCAGTCTGCAGGACTACGTGGCGTTCCTGGTGGATTGTGTTAAGCGTCTGGATCGCGCGCCCATCCTGGTGGGGCACTCCATGGGTGGGTTGCTGGCCCAGCTTACCGCCGCCCGTGTGCCCTGCGAGCGGCTTATCCTGCTGTCGTCGGCGGCGCCGGCGGGGATCAACGGGTTGGGGTGGTCGGTATTCCGCACCCTCGGCCGCAACCTGTTCCGCTTTCCATTGTGGAAGCAGGCCACGGTCCTGAAACTCGCCAACGTGCGATACGGCATCGCCAATTCGCAAACCGACGCTATCCAACGGGACATCTTCGACCACTGCGGCTACGAATCAGGCCGGGTGACCTTTCAACTGACCCTGGCGGCCTTCAGTAATAAAGGGCCCGCAGCGGTGGCACCAGACAGCATTCGCTGCCCGATCCTCATCATCGGCGGCACCGCCGACCGCATCACCCCCATCCGCATTCAACGCCGCATCGCCCAACGCTACGGCGACCGCTGCAAGCTGGTGGAGATTGCCGGCTGCTGCCATTGGACGGTGGGTGGGCATTTCTTTGGCGAAGTGCGTGGTGCGATGTTTGATTGGCTGGAAGAGGGGCAGACCGAGGCCCGCCGTTCCGAAGCCTTGATGACAGGCTAAAGAATGGGCGTGGTTCTTTAGTGGAAATGAGCCGTGGCGACAATGGAACGCTGTGCCGGATTAGAGGGTAGGGCGCAATAACCAAAGGGCATTGCGCCGCATGAGTATGCCGCATCGCACCTGGAGCAAGGCACAAGCGCGTGTCTGCAGCTAGAAAACGCCCCGGGCCAAATCCAGCAGCACCAAAATCCTGAGCCAGCCTCCCATTCGGCGCAATGCCCTTTGGTTATTGCGCCCTACGGTGGCTCAGTACCGCGATTTTCCGATGGCCTGGACATCGAACATAAAGGGGGCGGGGGGCCGCAGGGTTGTGACCGCGTCAGGTACTGGGCCCCCAAAATAGATCAGTCCCGGTTTCCGCGATCAGAACGGCAGACTGACTTTTCCAAAGATGCTTTGTTCCTCGACTTGTCCGCCTGACGCCGAAAGTTGATAGTCCGCCTGAACACTGACGCGGTCGGTCAGGACGCGTAGTCCGATGCCGGAGACGATTTGGTTGCTCGATAAGCCCTGGTCCGTCACCGTGTACACCGTTCCGCCGAGGAGTTGGGCATAGCTCAGCTGTTGGTTGTAGCTCCCCTTCAGCCGGGACCGGTTCTCAAGTCGGGCGGCAACCGAGAGTCTGCCCCAGGATACGGGGATGCCGTAAGTTGCGCGCGAGCCGATCGCTCCACTTACTGCGTTGGTTGTCATTTGCTGATAGCTCAGTGCCCAAAGCGTCGATCCTGTTTCGGTATAGGGGGCGAGCATCATGTGGACGGCGTCTAGGCGTAGGTATGGCGCCAGTTGAAGGGAATCCCATTTCTTGTCAATCGATAGTGCCGCCGAACCGAATAGCAGTTTCGCGTTACGTGAGCCATGGAGGAAGACATTCCCCGCTGATGAATAACGCTCAGAACTCAGCGTGGCGTTGCCGTAGCCGATGATGGCGTCCAGAAAGGTAGAGGGCAGCGCGTGGTAACTCGCATAGAGCGCCGCCGAGACGGCCCTGGCGTTGCTGTGCGTTCCATCCGACCCAATAATCGTCTTGTCGGAGGCGTAACCGACGGCAAGTCCGCTCTGAAGCCGGTCGCGGATCTTACCGTCGATACCCAGGGTGACGCCCGATGTGGTGAAGGAGTGATCGGTGCCACCAGATTGGGTGAAATCGCCGAAGTTTACTGATCCGCCGACCCAGACATGAAAAGGCAGGCGGGCGCCGGCATGGTTGATGGCATCTGTCGCCGCCATGGCTGCCATCGTCCGATCATTCGTCTGCTCCGGGCTTCCACCGCCACTTGTGAATGCAACCATCCGGAAATCTGAGGGCGGATACGCCGCCGGATAGGCCTGCGGGCGGGCGCCTGACAGACTGGCTGTAGACCCGTTGAAGGCCGTTCCGAAGCTCGAGGATGCGTTGCCGCTACTGACAACGTCATGCAATTGGCTGAGCCGGTTCTCGAGATTATCGATTTGTGCCTGACCGAAACGCTGTAAAGCCGAGACCTGTGCGTGGGCCGTGCCGACCACATCGGGGTCATGTGATGGATCGGGGAGTGCTGTTACCGCAACAGAGACAACACTTGAACTGACGGACAGGTTATTGGCATCGCCATTGTAACGTGCGCTGACGTTGTGAACTCCCGTTGCAAGCGCTTTGGTGGTAACCGTCGCGGTCCCACTTTGCAGTGCTGCGCTCGCGAGCGTTGTAGCACCGTCCAAAAAGGTGACCGTTCCCGTTGGGCTCAGGCCCGTTACTTTGGCCGTCAGGGTCAACGGTGCGCCAGACACAAGCGTGTTGGTCGACACCGAAAGACTGATCTTGGTGACACCCTTCGTGATATTGAAACTTTGATTGACCGGTGTCGCCGGAGAGTACGTCGAGTTTCCTCCCTGCGACGCAGCGACAGTGCATTGGCCGGTGGTTACCAGTGTCACCGTGGTGCCGGCTACAGTGCAGGTCTGTGGCGTCGCCGAAGCGAACGTCACCGTGAGGCCTGAGCTCGCGGTCGCCGAAAGGCTAAATGAGCCACTCGCGAGCGTGTGGTCAGTCAGCGGGGCAAATGAAATGACGTTACTGCCCTGCGTCACCGCAAAACTGTTGGACACCTGCGTTGCCGCGACATAGTTGGTATTTCCCGGCTGGTCTGCATGGATCGTGCACGTACCTGTCGAGACGAAGCTGATGGCTCCGGCGGAAGTCACCGTACAGACGCTGGTGGTAGCGGAGCTGTAGGTTACGGCAAGGTTGGAGCTGGCTGTGGCACCCGGTGTTGGTGGTGAACTGGAGAAGGCGGTCGCCGGGAGGGTAGGAAAGGTAATGACGTTGCTGCCCGGTGTTACCGTAAAGCTTTGCGATACCTGCGTGGCCGCTGTGTAATTGCCATTGCCCGCCTGATCGGCGTGGATCGTACAGGTGCCTGTCGAGACGAAGCTGATGGCTCCGGCGGACGTCACTGTACAGACGCTGGTGGTAGCGGAGCTGTAGGTTACCGCAAGATTGGAGCTTGCTGTGGCGCCCGGCGTTGGCGGCGTACTGGAGAAGGCGGTATTCGGAATTGCCGGAAAGCTTATGGTCTGAGCCGCTTTGTTAACCGTCTGTGTGTAACTGCCGGCACTGGAAGCATTATTAATGTCCCCGGGGTAGTTTGCGACGATGTTGTGGGTGCCAACCGCAAGTGATGAGGTGGTGATGGATGCGGTTCCGCCGGAAAGCGTTGCTGTGCCGGCACTGTTCCCATCCACCGTGAACGAAACGGTTCCGGCTGGTCCGCCAGTGCCGCTGACCGTTGCGGTAATGGTGACAGTCTGGCCGTAGGTCGAGGCATTCGGCGCGCCACTCACAGTGGTTGTCGTCGCGGGGGCCGGTGTACATGCCCAGGAAATATCTAATCCGCCGCCATTGTTGTTTACATTGATCGATATTGTGTCCGAGGTGTTTGCTGGGAACGAATACGAGTTGGTCGTGATGGTGGGACCCAGGAGATTTGTCGCAGAGGTGCTGTCTCGAACTGCATAGCTGGAGCCGGCATTTCCCGTATTGTTGACGGTCACTGTAATCTTGTCGCCGGCGTTAAATCCCGATGCGCTGGATGTGCCGTAATATCCGTAGCTCGCAGCGGTGAAGCCGCCTGAAAAACTGGAGCAAGCTGTTCCGGCCACGGCGATCTCTGAGTTGGAAAGCAGCAACAGTACGACAAAGCCGACACTGAAATGAATAGGGTTGTAGGCGCAAAAGAATGAGCGGAAGAAGCCGAGAACGCCAGCAAACGGCCCGATGGGTTCGATTTTTATTTTCATTTTTTTTTGTCAGCGAAGTTTTTTAAGCGGCGAAGCCTATTACATAGCGTTGGAGATAACAACCGGCCGGACTGGGGCTTTGCGTCCGGAGTCCGCCGGAAAGGCAGGCAGTAGAATTCTCTGCAATGTCACCCGGAATCAACGGCGCTGCTTGGTTGTGAACATGCCAGGGGCTAAGCTAGCACCAGTGACCGAGGAACCCCCGCATGAATGACAGTTTCCAACTCAAGCGTCTTCAGGATGGCCAGATATACCCGATAGACCGGCCTTCCATGCTGGTTGGGCGTGGTGGTAGTTGCCAAATCCCCGCGTCCGAGGGTTTCCCGTCCCGAGAGCATGCCCGGATCATTCGTCGCTCAGAGGGGCTGTTTGTAGAAGACCTGCAATCGACCAACGGAACCTACGTTAACAACCGGCGAATCTCTGAGGTCGTCAAGCTGCGCAGTGGCGACGTCATTAAAATTGGCGACGAAGGCTATCTGGTCGTCACAGAAACCGATCCGGATTCCACCGTCATTTCCACGAAGCTGGCTCCGGCTCTTTCTCAACTGGGGTCGACCGTCGTCTGCGCAGAAGCCGATGATCCGGACGGCACCAGCGTCCAACAGCGATTCCCCCTGCCGGCAAGCTGGACAGCTCAGGATCGCGCGCAGTTTGAAGGCGGGAATAGTTCCCATCCGGCTATCCATCGTGGTGCACTGGATCAGAAGATTCTGGCAGCGCTGTCCGGTGCGTCCGAGCTATACAGCGCGGCAATAGTGGTGATGTCAGGCAATCGCCCGGCCAGTGTCCACGGCCTTTCGTTGGAGAAACACGGGAAGCAGTGGACGATTGGGCGCAAAGCCGACGCTGATGTATTGATCGATGATCCCAGTATCTCCGAACTTCATGCCGTACTCCGTTATGACAACGGCCAATGGTGGCTGAAGGATAATCAGTCCACCAATGGGATGCGTCAGAATGGCAGACCGTGTCAGGACATACGGCTTGAGGATCTGATGCGGGTGCGTCTCGGGCGGGTAGAGGTTGTCTTTCGTGTACTCGGTTTTGTTGGGTAATTGGCGGGCCGTTTGACGTTTTTAATCGAAGCAAGGGTTTCCCGGTAGCCTGAATCGCTCGTTAGTGTCGGGTGGGAACCGTGCGAGGTGACGGAGTATCAAGATCAACCGACGCAGGCCCTATCGGCCCAGGTAGGGCGCAATAACCGAAGGGCATTGCGCCGGCATTATCTATCCACCGCCTGCAGACAGCTTTGATCTCTATTTCAAGTACTCGTCAACAGGCCTCCGATTACGGCAACGACACTGAATGAATAGCCGGCAATGAGAAAAACGAGGCCGAGTTTTTTGTCGATGGGTTTCGCATAGCTACGTACCGTGGATACGTCGATAAATGGTTCGTCGGCACGGTGCAAACGTGGGTTGTTGGAGGCAATTGCGGTGGCGTACCAGAGTACACGTAGCCCCATGGCATCCCAAGGTGATGGCCGAGACAGGCCGTCTTGACGCATTTCGCGCTCAATTCGTGCCATGGACAATCGGGCGAAAGCGATCCACGATGCAGCCATGATGAAGAAGAGGATCAACCCGGCGGTGAAAAGGCAGTCCTTACCAAATGAGGTGAGTATCATTTGTCTTTGTCCCAAAGCCATGCGGAAATATTCTTTCCGAATGTGTCGCCAAGTGATCCGGCCTCGTAACCAATCACAAGTCCAGCTCCAACAATAACAGCGAGGGCTATCCACGCAACTGGTCCGGCGGTAATCAACCCTACGTCAACGGCATAAGCTGTAGCACCGGACATTGCCGCCCGGCCTACCATTGCGCCCGCTGCGCCGCCAAACCCAAATCCGGCCAACTGCATCGAGCTATCACGCAGCCATTTGCCGCCGGTTTCATAGGTACTGTAAACGTGCTTTGCACGAAGCCCCGCGTCTACGACCACCCCCAAACTGCCTAACCACCCCAAAAAGCGGGTGAACTCGCCCAATCGGCTGGCCTGAACGGCATCGGCTACAAATAGCTCTGGATCAGCTTTTGCGTTTGGTCTGCGCGAAGCAAGGGTAATGCCACGCTCGGCGTTGCTTAACGCATTACCTCGATTTTTATAGCGCAGGGATACTGGGGCAAATCGACTTAATTCTGTTTGGAAGGCCTTTCGTAAGTAGGCGAAGGTACTCCGCGCTTGCGCTTCGGCTTTTGCACGCAATTGCCCCGCCTTCGCTCCGGTGGCCTTCTGGACTGCTCGCAATTCGAGTAGGGTTTTTTGGTACGCCACGACGGCTTTTTGAAAAGCGTTGAGGCGATTGCCGACCGCCCCCGTGGTTGCACCAACCAACGAATTCATGGTCGCTATTTGCTTGTCAGAAAGGTTCTGGTCGAAGAACGCGAAAAGACCGTGAAGCTCGTTTCCCATTAGGTTGGTACTCTGAGCGAGAGTGCGACGTTCCTGCTCTGGCAGATTATTGATCTTGCTCACAATGGCAACGGTTTGCGGATTATCGTAATCCAGGGAGAACGCCTGCCCGGGGCGTAGCAGTCCGCCCATGCCGATATTGTTGGCTTCGCTGAAAGCTATGAGCGAGTCGGGGTCGTCACCTATCAAGTCTCGGGGAGAGCATAGGGTTCTGGAGAAGAAAATCCGGGGCATGCACTTAATCCTTTAAGTGGTTTACGGGCAATTCCTTTACCGGTCGACAGGATAAATGCCTGTCATGGCGAAGTCCAACCGTGGGGCTGTGCATTGGTTCTCAGATCAAGGACTCTAACCCTGTCGATTTGACATGCCCTTTGGTGGGGCTGGTTGATCAAAAGAAAATCGATCTGGCACTTTTAGCTGCTGAATACCCAATCAGGGTAAATGTGTGCCCATATTGGGTATTTCGGGTGCTTGGCTCGTTGCCTGTGTTGTCGGGGCTTGTGGCGTATTCTGGTCACCGGTCCCGAAAAATAGATCCGTCCCGGTTTTCTTGGCGGACTGACCTCTGTCAGGCGGCGACCAACAGCCAGCCGCCCCACACCGCCAACCCGGCACCAACTACCCGGTCGAGCGGCCGCCCCAGTGGCAACAGGCGCTCCAGCAGGATATAGGCGGCGATGGCCAGCGCCGCCACAAAACTCATGGTGCCCGCCACAAACAACACCGCCATCAGCAGCCAGCAGCACCCGACACACCAACCGGCGTAGCGCAGCCCCATCAACAGCGCCCCACGGCTGCCCGCCTGCCACTCATTGAGCAGGAAGCCCAGCGGCGACCGGCAACGGGCCACACAGCGCCCCTTCCACGGCGACCACTGCCAAAGGCCCGCCACGATCAGCAGTACGCCGGCGGCGACCGGTTGTGCAAGGGTCAGGTCTGGCGCCATGAATCCCGACCGTCGCAACGCCCATTGCACGCCGGCATACAACAGGCCGATACCGGCCCACACCGCCAGATACCCGGTCAGATAGAACCCACTATGCCACCGCTGCGGCGCCATCCGGCTGTACATCAAATAAGACGGGGCGGCGGCTGGCACCATCATCGCCACCATCATGACCACCCACATCAGCGCCAGCATGGCCGGCCCCATGGCCATGCCGGACATCATCACGCCCTGCGCCCCCAACTGGATGAACCCGCCCCAAGCCAGGCCGCCGACCACCAGAATGGCGATCAGCGGCCACCAGCGCGCGTTCATGCGGCGTATCTGAAGGGGGAATAGAAGCCGTTGCGTTCCGACAGCTCCCACTGGAAGCCGTAATCCTGATAGCGCAGGTGATGGGAGCGGGCGGTGACGGCGGTCTGGCCGGGCGCGATGCACAACGGGTGATTGGCGATGGTCACCTCTGCCCCGTCCTGTCCCTCGATGGCCTCGATGCTGACCTCGACTTTGTCGGCAATCGACAGGCTACGCTGACGCCCCTCCGCCACATAGTGGATGGGCACACTGGCAACCCCGAGAATCTTGCCCACATGCTCCGCCAACCGGGCCGGGTGGCCACCCTCCTGACCGGAAAAAATGCGCAGCAGCGCGTCCCGCTGGGATTCGTCGGCACTGGCATCGAGGTAAACCGCAACCTCCCATTTCACCTGGGCCATATGCCCTGGCGAAAACACCGAAAATGCCACATTCAGGCCATTCAGCGGGACCTCGCCCAACCGGCCCCGATCAATGTGCCAGGCCACCAGTGCCGTGCACTGACCTTCGCTGGGATTGCTGAGAAAAACGCAAGGACAGGCTGCCTCGCAATTACAGCTTTCGAAATAGGTACCCTCGATTTGCCAGCTCATCTCTCGTCCTCCTTGCCGTTATCGGGCTCAACGAGTATTGAGATTGCCCCCCCCCTCCTGTAGCAGGGCAGGGCGCCAACGAGTCCTATCGTTATCATTAGATACCCATTCGGCGGACCTGTCCACGCACGGTTACCGCGATAGAAGGACCACCAATTCCGCGCCCTTCACGATGACGCCCAATGTGGGCTGGTTCCGCTCAAGCTCAATGATGGGCGCAGACCGTGGGTGACAGGGTCAGGTCTTGCCTGTTGTTCAGCAAAAAGGGGCCTGCGGCTGTAGCGCCGGACAGCATTCGCTGCCCGATTCTAATCATTGGCGGCATCGCCGACCGCATCACCCCCATTCGCATCCAGCGCCGCATCGCCCAGCGTTATGGCGACCGCTGCCAGCTGGTGGAAATCCCCAACTGCTGCCACTGGACGGTGGGCGGACGTTTCTTCGGCGAAGTGCGTGATGCGATGTTCGGTTGGCTGGAAGACCAGCCGTCCAATGCCAGCGTTTCCGAGGCTTTGATGGCTGGCTAAAGAAAGGCGCGACAACCGGTCGCGCCTTCCCTCGTATTCTTAGTTGCCGATCAACCATCCACCAATAGGGAGGGTGATTGAGCAAAGCGTCGCCGAAATGACAAAGGCGATGCTGAGTTTTCGATCAAACGGCGTCGCGTAATGACGAACTGCTGCGACGTTGATAAAGGGCGCGTCGGCGCGATGCATGCGTGGGCTGTCGAAAGCAATGGCTGTTGCGTACCAAAGCACTCGTAGCCCCATAGTGTCCCATTGTGCTGGTCGGGGTAGCCCGTCGCGAGACATCTCCCGTTCAATTCGCGCCATTGATAAACGAGCAAATCCGATCCAGCAAATGGCCATGGGTATAAAGAGGATTCCGCCAAGAATGCAAAGGAAGTTTCCAAGTGATAGGTCAGTAGGCATACAGCTGCGTTCCGCCGATCTCCTACAAACCAAGCAGCCATGCACCGACCAGTCCGACGACACAGAACGAATAACCTGAAATCAGAAAAGCGATACTGAGCTTTCGATCAAACGGCGTCGCATAACGCCGAATCGCCTCCACATCGATGAAAAGCTTGTCGGCTCGGTTCATGCGTTGGCTGTTGAAAGCGATGGCGCTTGCATACCAGTGCACACGTAGTCCCATTGTGTCCCAGTGCGCCGGTCGGGGGAGTCCGTCTTGCCGCATCTCCCGCTCAATGCGTGCCATGGATAAACGGGCAAACCCGATGTGACAAATGGCCATGGTCATAAAATGAATGACGACAAAGATGATAAACAGCGCTTTGACTGGATGGGATTCGAACATCTTTAGTTATTCCGGTTCCAGCTAGAAGACGACAGCCTCCGGCCAAGGTGCCCCGCGCTAGAACAGCTGAATTGGCCTTCCCTAGCGGAGTTACAGGCCGATCAGCAATCCACCCACTAGACCAACAACAAGAAATGAATAGCCCGAAATGAGAAAGACCAGTCCGAGCATACGGTCAAAGGGCTTGGCGTAACGACGCACTGTGGCGACATCGATAAAAGGCTCATCGGCGCGATGTAAGCGAGGACTATTGAAGGCAATGGCTGTGGCGTACCAAAGAACGCGTGCGCCCATCGCGTCCCAAGGAGACGGGCGAGAAAGTCCGTCCCGATGCATTTCCCGCTCGATGCGAGCCATGGATAAACGGGCGAAACTTATCCAAGTAATGGCAGTTGGGATGAATAGCACGCCAACCAAAATGTAATAGATGTCTTTTGAGTAGGTAGATGTAATAAGCGCCATCAATTCCGGTCCCAAGCCAACGCTGAAAGTTTCTGTCCTGCTGTATCAAAAATTGAGCCGGCTTCGAAGCCAGCGATAAGCCCAGCTCCGACGATAATGGCCAGAGCAAACCACCCTACTGGCCCGGCGACGATCATTCCTGCTTCCATTGCATAAGTTGTTGCTCCCATTATTACGACTCGAGTGGTAAGCGTACCGGCTGCGCCGCCAAGTCCAAATCCCGTCATCTGCATCGAGCTATCACGCAACCATTTGCCGCCGGTTTCATAGGTACTGTAAACGTGCTTTGCACGAAGCCCCGCGTCTACGACCACCCCCAAACTGCCTAACCACCCCAAAAAGCGCGTGAACTCGCCCAATCGGCTGGCCTGAACGGCATCGGCTACAAATAGCTCTGGATCAGCTTTTGCGTTTGGTCTGCGCGAAGCAAGGGTAATGCCACGCTCGGCGTTGCTTAACGCATTACCTCGATTTTTATAGCGCAGGGATACTGGGGCAAATCGACTTAATTCTGTTTGGAAGGCCTTTCGTAAGTAGGCGAAGGTACTCCGCGCTTGCGCTTCGGCTTTTGCACGCAATTGCCCCGCCTTCGCTCCGGTGGCCTTCTGGACTGTTCGCAATTCGAGTAAGGCTTTTTGGTACGCCACGACGGCCTTTTGAAAAGCGTTGAGGCGATTGCCGACCGCCCCCGTGGTTGCACCAACCAACGAATTCATGGTCGCTATTTGCTTGTCAGAAAGGTTCTGGTCGAAGAACGCGAAAAGACCGTGAAGCTCGTTTCCCATTAGGTTGACACTTTGAGCGAGAGTACGACGTTCCTGCTCTGGCAGATTATTGATCTTGCTCACAATGCCAACGGTTTGCGGATTATCGTAATCTAGGGAGAACGCCTGCCCGGGGCGTAGCAGTCCGCCCATGCCGATATTGTTGGCTTCGCTGAAAGCTATGAGCGAGTCGGGATCGTCACCGACCAAATCATGAGGGGAGCAAAGGGTTCTGGAGAAATAAATCTGGGGCATGCACTTAGTCCTTTAAGTGGGATACGGGCAACTCCTTTACCGGTCGACAGGATAAATGCCTGTCATGGCGAAGTCCAATCGTGGAGCTGTGCATTGGTTCTCAGATCAACGACTCTGATCCTGTCGATTTGACATGTCCTTTGGTTGGGCTGGTTGATCAAAATAAAATTGATCTGACCCCTTTAATCTAGCGATCTCGGGTTCACATCAGTTCGAATACAACCCAGCGCCACAGCTCTCGCAGGTCATGATACCGTTCTCGAGCGAAACATTTTCGCTATCGCAATAACAGCAGCGCCCCAAAGTGAACTGTGAGCCGTACCATTCAGAAGAAGGCACATCTCTTAACGACCTCAAATACCACCAAGCAATCGACAAAACCACATAGGCAAAGAAAATTCCGGTCAGCAGAGCGATCCAGTCTTGAGACCGTATTATTTGCGGCAATCTCCAGCCTAAGATTAATGATCCAATCATTGTAATAGATAGTGCTGAAAATATCCTGTTGGTGGCCCGCGATGTATATTTTCCTTCATTAATTTTTTTATAAAAAATAGAATAAACGGCGATAATTATAGTCGCTGAATTTACGACGACCCAAACTGGTCGATGGAGGTGAACTTGAACAATTGGGTTGTAAACCGCAGCTAATAATGCAAATGCCAGCGCAAATAAATTACTATCATATTCAAGGTTTCTTATTGTCAAATAACCAAAAGAAATTAAGCAAGACCATCTAATAAATTGGTAATATTCGTAAGGCTGTCTAGTCATCATTCCAGCGAAAACAGTAAATATAGCAACAGATTGCGGCAACCAGTCCTTCCAATTCATATTAAGCATTTTAGCTTTATCCTAATCTTGTTGTCATACCCTCTGTCGTCAGCCATTTTTTAATGGCACGATTTGCCTCCAAGCACCTCTTAAAGCCAGCCATCACCGGTGGCAAAGCCGCAGCGAAGCGAAGGTTTTGGCATCCGGTGCATGGTTTGGTTAGATTTTCGCTCAAACCTGGTACCCAGCGGCTTGGAGGTCTTTTATAAGCTCTTGTTTCCAAGCACCTTGCTCATCCATCGATATGTAAACCATACCGCTAATATCGTTTGGAGTCTCGACATTGCCTTTGACTAGAGCGGCGACGCGAGGACGACCAAGTTTCCCGATAAGAAAACCATGCTCAAAAACAACATTTTGCCGCGCTCGATACCGGCCATTGGGTTGACCAGCCTTGGCTCCAATATCGCATGGGGTGTACAAAACGATTCCAAAACCAACATTTGAGTAGTACTCAATTTTTTCTATTATTGTCCGACTCGAGCTGGCCTGCATATGAAGTATGATTGGCTCCAATCCAAGCTCAGCAACGAAGTCCTTCATTTCCAATTTGGTGATTTCATCGTGTCCATGGACAATAAAAACCTGAGAAGCGTTGAACTCGCCCGGGGCCGTAGGAATTATAGGTGGCTGACTTGCCACTCTATCCTTCAATGCTTGAGAAGCCTCCACTTGTTGGGGCGTGAAATATCCCTTGCGGACCAGTATGTCGAATAGTGGCTCATCTTTAATGGCCCAATGCGTTCTCCCCAACTCCCATCGGCCAAGATCAAAATCAACACGCAAGGCCTCAATCGCACCGATAGGCAAACTGGGCAAAATTGTATCTATTTCAAAGTCGAAAACTACTGTGGATTGCCTCAAGCGTACATTGGTTATATACCCTACTCGCGACTCCACCTGCTCATTTTCAGCGACAAATAATGAGGGGAAGCTTTTTAGCTCTTCAATAGCCTTGTCGTCTAGGAACTTATATCGTTCACTAATCTCGTCAGCGGTGTACTCAATGGCCACCCGGCTTCTTTCCAGCTCGAAAGGAGAGTTCATCCAGCTTTCTGGACCTTGAGAAATCAATAAGTTAAACAAAATATCTCCTTCCGATTGACTCACCTAAAAATCTAACAGTGATTAGACCGCCGTCCGCGATATTGCAAAAGAGTGACTTCTAGATAAGTCCGCACATCGTATCTTTCGGCTTTACCTGAATTTATCAATAAAACAATCGGTTATGGCATGTTCAAGCCAGCCCCAACGTATTCGCGAGACTTCTCGTTTTTGCACATTGAATAACACCTTACACAAAACCCGGTATAGCGGCTACATGCCGCCGGGCGTGTTTTGAGTTAGAGCATTGTTGGAGGGGCGATTTGTGGCGATGAAGTGCAGTTGGGGCAGGTAGGAACAGGGCCCGGCGTCACTGGCCAAGCCTCGTCAGTAGGGTAGCGGTTAACGGGTTCGCAGGTGGCTCAGGAAAAAAACATCTCCCTCAACTTCTCCCCAGGCTCCTCCGCCCGCATAAACGACTCCCCGACAAGGAAGCCATAAATCCCATGAGCTTCCATCGCCACAACGTCGTCGCGAGTCAGGATGCCGCTTTCAGTAACGGTTATGCGGTCCCCCGGAATCCGCTCATGCAGTTTCCAGGTCGTCTCCAATGACACCTCAAACGTATGCAGGTCGCGGTTGTTGATTCCCACCAGCGGCGTGTCCAGCGTCAGGGCATCTTCCAGCTCTTCGGCGTTGTGCACTTCCACCAGTACATCGAGCCCATGCTCCTTGGCGATGCCGGTGAATTCCTGCATCTGGTCTTTGGTCAGGCAGGCGGCGATGAGGAGGATGCAGTCGGCGCCGATCATGCGGCTTTCGTGGATCTGGTACGGGTCGACCATGAAGTCCTTGCGGATCACCGGCAGGTCGCAGGCGGCGCGGGCTTCGCGGAGGTATTCTTCGCAGCCCTGGAAGAAGTCCCGGTCGGTGAGGACGGACAGGCAGGCGGCGCCACCAGCGGCGTAGCTCTTGGCAATCTCGGCCGGATGGAAGGGATCACGCAGGACGCCTTTGCTCGGGGAGGCCTTCTTCACTTCGGCGATGACGGCGGGCTGCTTTTGTTGGACGCGGCGGCGCAGGGCATCGGCGAAGCCTCGGGTCGGTGCCTGTTCCAGGGCGCGAGCCTTGACGTCGGCGAGGGAGAGCAGGCGCTGGCGGTCGGCGACTTCCTCGTGCTTGCGGGCAACGATCTTGCGCAGGATGGTGGGGATCTGGTCGTTTGTGCTCATGAATCTATTCCGCGTCGAAGCAGCGTGTGAAGTCGGCGAGTTCCTGCATTTTTCCCAGGGCGAGGCCACTGCCGATGGCGTCGGCGGCCATGTCGATGCCTTCCTGCAGGGTTTGGGCGATATCGGCGGCGTAGATGGCCGCACCGGCGTTGAGGACGATGATGTCACGGGCCTTGTTTGCCCGTTCGCTGTGGTCCTTGCCGAGGGCGCCGCGGATCAGGTCCAGGGATTCTGCCGAGCCTTCCACGGACAGGCCGACCAGACTCTGGCTGTGGATGCCGAAGTCTTCCGGCACGATGTCGTATTCCCGGATCTCGCCATTCTTGAGCTCGGCCACGTGAGTGCGGTTGGCCAGGCTGATTTCGTCGAGGCCGTCGTTGGAGTGGACGACCAGGATGTGTTCGCTGCCCAGGCGCTTCAGTACTTCGGCCACCGGCCGGCACAGCTTGGCGCTGAACACGCCGACCAGTTGGTGGCGGACCCCGGCGGGGTTAGTCAGCGGGCCGAGAATGTTGAACAGGGTGCGCATCCCCAGTTCCTTGCGCGGACCGATAGCGTGTTTCATCGCGCCGTGATGCGCTGGCGCGAACATAAAACCCACGCCGATCTCGTCGATGCAGCGGGCGATGGCGTCGGGTTTCAGGTCCAGCTTGATACCGGCAGCTTCCAGCAGGTCCGCGCTGCCGCTCTTGGAGGAGACGGAGCGGTTGCCATGCTTGGCGACATGGCCACCGGCGGCCGCGACCACAAAGGACGAGGCGGAGGACACGTTGAACAGGTTGGCGCCGTCGCCGCCGGTGCCGACGATATCGACCATCGGCGTGGCGGTGGCGTGTACCGGCGTGGCCAGTTCGCGCATGACTTCGGTGGCGCCGACGATCTCATCGATGCTTTCACTCTTCATGCGCAGGCCGACCAGGAAGCCGCCGATCTGGGCGTCGGTGGCCTCGCCGCTCATGATGGTGCGCATGACGGCTTTCATTTCGTCGGTGGTGAGGTCCAGGTGATCGACCACGCGGGCCAGTGCGGTTTTCATGTCCATGGCATGTCTCCTCAAGGCGCCGGGCGGGTGCCGACCGGGGGCAGTTGCAGGAAGTTGCGCAGCAGGTCATGGCCCTGGGCGGTCATGATCGATTCGGGATGGAACTGCACGCCTTCGATGGCGAAGGTCTTGTGCCGCACACCCATGATCTCCTCGACGCCGCCGTCGGGATTTTCGGTCCAGGCGGTAACTTCCAGGCAGTCGGGCAGACGGGTCTTGTCGATTACCAGCGAATGATAGCGGGTGGCCCGGAACGGATTGTCCAGCCCGGCGAACACGCCCTGGTTGGTGTGATGGATCATGGAGGTCTTGCCGTGCATGACCTGTCCGGCGCGGATCACATGGCCGCCGAACACCTGGCCGATGGACTGGTGGCCCAGGCAGATGCCGAGGATGGGCAGCTTGCCGGCAAAGTGGCGGATGGCGTCCATGGAAATACCCGCTTCATTTGGGGTACAGGGGCCGGGGGAAACCACCAGCCGTTCCGGCGCCAGGCGCTCGATCTCGTCGATGCTGATCTCGTCGTTACGGTAGACGCGCACGTCCGCACCCAGTTCGCCGAGATACTGCACCACGTTGTAGGTAAAAGAGTCGTAGTTATCGATCATCAGCAACATGTCAGTGCTCCCGGTGTGCGTCATCGAGTCCACGTTCTGCCAGGGCAACGGCCCGGAACATGGCGCGGCGTTTGTTGAGGGTTTCTTCCCACTCGAGTTCGGGCACCGAGTCGGCGACGATACCGCCACCGGCCTGCACGTGCAGTTCGCCGTTCTTGATCACGGCGGTACGGATGGCGATGGCCGTATCCATGTTGCCGTTCCACGCCAGGTAGCCTACCGCGCCGCCGTAGATGCCGCGCTTGACCGGCTCCAGTTCGTCGATGATTTCCATGGCCCGGATCTTGGGCGCGCCAGAGAGCGTGCCGGCGGGCAGGATTGCTCGCAGGGCCTGCAGGGCGGTGAGATCGGACTTCATGTGGCCGATGACGTTGGACACGATATGCATGACGTGGGAGTAGCGCTCGATCACCATGCTTTCGGTGACTTCCACCGAGCCGATGTCGGAGACGCGGCCGACGTCATTGCGGCCCAGGTCGATCAGCATCAGGTGCTCGGCCAGTTCCTTGGGATCGGCGAGCAGGTCTTCTTCAAAGGCGATGTCTTCGGCTTCGGTGGCGCCGCGCGGGCGGGTGCCGGCGATGGGGCGCACGGTGACGATGCCGTCTTCGACACGGGCCAGTACTTCCGGCGAGGAACCGACCACGTGGAAGTCGCCAAGGTTGAAGAAGTACATATAGGGCGCCGGGTTGAAGCAGCGCAGGGCGCGATAGAGGTCGATCGGTTCCGGCTTGAACGGGATCGACATGCGCTGGGACGGCACTACCTGCATGCAGTCGCCTGCTGCGATGTATTCCTTCACCTTGTTCACCGCGTCCTGGTAATCCTCCTTGGTAAAGGTGGACTGGAAGGAGCGGTCCTGCAACGGTACGGCGCTCATATCCAGTGGGCGGTGGACCGGTGTCGGCTGGCGTAGCTGATCGATCAACTGGTCGAGACGGTTATGTGCGGCTTCGAAGGCGCCTTCACGGGATGGATCGACCAGGACAATGGGGTAGAGTTTGCCGGCGAGGTTATCGAACACCACCACCTCTTCAGAGATGGTCAGCAGGATATCCGGCGTGCCGATGGTGTCCGGGTTTGGGCAGCGAGCCAGGCGCTTTTCCACGTAGCGCACGGTGTCGTAACCGAAGTAGCCGACCAGGCCGCCGGTGAAGCGGGGCAGGCCGGGCACCGGGGCGACCTTGTAGCGGGTCTGGAATGCTTCGATCCAGGCCAGCGGGTCTTCCACCGTCGTGTTTTCCACTGCCTCGTCATTGAGGATCAGGCTGACCTGATGATCGTTGACCACCACCCGGTTGCGGGTCGGCAGACCGATCATCGAATAGCGGCCCCACTTCTCGCCGCCGGTCACGGATTCCAGCAAATAGGAATAGGGGCCATTGGCAAGTTTGAGGTAGGTGCTCAGAGGGGTGTCGAGGTCCGCGAGAACTTCACGGAAAACGGGAACACGGTTATAGCCCTGTTGGGCATACGCGGCAAACTGTTCGGGTGTCATGTCGGAATTTCCTGAAAAGACTGACCGTAGTCTGGCCGCCTTCTGTTACCTTGTCGGCGGCCACGATGTCGTTCCATCGCCCGGGTGCGGGCTGACGGAGGCTGAGCGATTCAGCCGTTACGCCATCGCCACCATCGCGTTGCGCGCGTCACGCAAACACCACGAGTTGCAGTCGTTTTCAGTCCCGTCACCAGGGTGGGCTCCGCAGCCAGTTTGAAGGGTTCAGCCACCGCCACTCGGGCGGCGATAGAGAAAAGATTCGCCGTAGGTTACAAAAGGTCCATCAGCGAATCAACCACAATATCCGCTCCCGCCGTGGAAATGTCGTGTCCGTGATTGTAACCATAACTCACGGCGACCACCGGCATACCGGCGGCGTGGGCAGCCTCGACGTCGTTGATCGAATCGCCGACCATCAAGGCCACGGCGGGCGGGACGTCCAGGCGGGCCAGTGCATGCAGCAGCGGCGCCGGGTCCGGCTTCTTCACCGGCAGGGTGTCGCCGCTGACGACGACATCGAACCAATGGGTGAGGCCCAGCGAATCCAGCAGGGGCCCGGTGAAGGCCGCGGGCTTGTTGGTCACTACGCCGAGTCGGCAGCCCCGCTCGTGCAGGGTCTGCAGGAAGCTTTCGATCCCCGGATACGGCACCGTACGGCGGCCGTTGACGAGGTGGTAGGCCTCGAAGAACTTGTCCAGCGCCGGTCGCCAGACGGCTTCTTCCAGCGCGTTGACCGCGTCTGCATCCATGGTGCCGGCCAGGGCGCGTTTCACCAGCATGGTGGCGCCATTGCCGACCCAGCTGCGAACCAGTTCCTCACCGGCCGGTGCGCGGCCGAGGGCTCGCAGCATGTCATCGATGGCCTGGGCCAGGTCCGGGGCGCTGTCGACCAGGGTGCCGTCCAGATCGAAGAGGACGGCGCTGGGTAAGTCTCCAAATAACGCAGGTAAACTCATGCGGCGGATCCCGCCGCCGCGATTTCCGCGTGCATCCGGTTGATGACGTCGGCATAGTCGTCTGCGCCGAAGATGGCAGAGCCTGCGACGAAGGTGTCGGCGCCGGCTTCGGCAATGGCGCGGATGTTGTTGACCTTGACCCCGCCGTCGATTTCCAGCCGGATGTCCTTGCCGCTGGCGTCGATCTTCCGGCGGGCTTCGCGCAGCTTGTCGAGCGCGGTGGGGATGAAACTCTGGCCGCCGAAACCGGGGTTGACGGACATCAGCAGCACCATGTCCAGCTTGTCCATCACGTAATCCATGTAGTTCAGCGACGTGGCCGGATTGAACACCAGGCCAGCCTTGCAGCCGCCGTCGCGGATCAGTTGCAGGGAACGGTCGACATGCTGGGACGCTTCCGGGTGGAAGGTGATATAGGTGGCGCCGGCATCGATGAACTGGCGGATCAGGTCGTCGACCGGCGACACCATCAGGTGGACGTCGATGGGCGCCTTGACCCCATACTTACGCAGGGCTTCACAAACCATCGGCCCAATGGTCAGATTGGGTACATAATGATTGTCCATGACGTCGAAGTGGACGATATCCGCGCCGGCCTCGAGGACGGCATCGACCTCGGCGCCCAGGCGGGCGAAGTCGGCGGACAGGATGGACGGGGCAATCATCGGCTTGTGCATTTACAACCTCTTGGGATCGGCGGAGACGGCGCAAGTCAATCGTGGGCGACCAGGACCGTTACAGGGTCGCTAGTTTACCAGAGCTGACGGGATCGCGTACCCGTGATGAAGCTCCAGAGCCAGTATCCTGGGTGTGTGGGAGAGAGACAAGGTGCCTTCGATGGATTTTCAGCGTTTTGGGGCGGGGTTGCTGTTGGTGTTGATGCTTGCCGCCGTCTCGGTCAGGGCCCAGGGCGCCCCTGCGGCACCGTCACCGGCTCCCGCTGGGGGCAAGGATGCCGCTGGTAATACTGCCGACGCCCCGTCGGATCAGCGCTACATGATGGGGCCGCAACAGGCCGACCAGGTGCTGGCGGATCAGTTTCCCGATCAGGCCCAGTGGCTGACGGCCGGTCAGGACCGGTTCGTCGGGCTGACCTTGCCGGAGACCACGGGTAATCCCCAGGGGGCGGTGTTGATCATCGCGGATGTGGGCCTGAGCGCCGATAGCGGTTTGGCGGGAGGCTTGCGTCGCAAATTGCCCGATTATGGCTGGTTTACGCTTTCTATCGGTCTGCCGCCGTCGCCCCTGCCAACCCTCCCGGCCCGGTCCCTGCCTGCCAAGGTGTCCGGGGCGGCCAATGCGAAGGCGGCCGCCGATGGCAAGACGGACAAAACCCAAAATGGCGCCCAGGATAAAGCGGCAGACACCGCCAAGAACACAAAGGATGGGGGTATTACTATCGATGTCGCCCAGGCGGGTGGCGATCAGGCGATGCCCGGTAGTGCGAAGGATTTTATGACACTGGCGAAAGCGCGTCTGGCGGCGGGGCTGAGTTATCTGCAGGGAGCCGGTTACGGCAATATTGCCTTGATCGGTGTCGGACGTGGTGCTGACGTGATTGCGCATTATGCGGCGGACAACAGCAAGACCCTGCCCCGTGCCGGCATGGCGATGGTCTGGGTGCGTGCCGACATGACGGGCGACGCGGCGAAAAATCTGGGTAAGGCCTTGGGCGACGGATTCGCCATGCCGGTCCTGGATATCGTCAACAGTGACCGTTCCCTGACGTTCGCAGATGCCCGCCAGGGCGCTGCACGACGGGCTAACTTTGCCAACTATCAGCAACAGTGGCTGCCGTTGGACGACAGCTTCGGACTCGGCGCTGCCGACAACGTCGTCTCCCGGGTCAGCAGCTGGCTGGAAATGAACCTCAAGGGCATGAAAGCGAAAGCCTACCCGGCCAAGGGTAGTGGTGGCTGAGCGTTGTCAGCGGGACTGGTGACGGTAGCGGATGCGCTGCCAGGCTTCCTGATAGCGCAGCATCTGTTCCTTGGCGGCCGCTTTGGCGGTCGGTGACAGGTTTGCGTCCAGCTTGTCGGGGTGATACTGGCCGACCAGCCGGCGGTAGGCCTGCTTCAGCGTGGTGAAGGAGGCTTGCGGCGATTCGCCCAGGATGCGGCAGGCTTCGTCGTAATTCATATCGCCGCGGCCTTCGGGGCGGGTGACCCAGACCTTCTGCCGGTAACTCTCCAGGATATCCTGCACCACTTCGTATGGCAGACCGATTTGCTCGACGGCCTCTTCGACGCGCTGTATCCGGACGAGCGCTCCCGGTCCATTCAGTTGTCCGGCGTGACATAGCATGAAGGCGGTTCGCAGTGCGGGTGCCGGCCAAAGCGGGAGCAGCAGGCGTAACCGGCGGCCCAGCGAGGAGGGGAGTTCAGCCAGGTCCTTGCCCTGACGGAAGGCGGCAATGGCACGGCGGCGCCGGTGATTGGAGAAACCGAGAGCGCGTATCAGGCTTTCGGCGAACTGAATGTCCTTTTCGGTGACGCGGCCCTCGGCACGGGCGACGTAGCCGAGCAACTGGAACAGGGGCAGTTGTGCCGGTCGCGGTAACCCGGCACGACCGATCAGCTCTGCAGCCTGATGGCCGCAGGCCTGGAGTTCGCGGAGCAGGTTCTTGAATTCCTCGCCGGCGCGCCCGGAAAGCGTGCCGGTCATGTTCTCGATGTTACCACTCACGATAGGGTTTCCCGCGTCCTGTTCAGCCAGTCTTCCAGTGCCTGCAAACGTTCCGGGGTGCCGATGTCATACCAGTGACCTGTATAGAGTGCGCCACGCACGGCGTTCGCTCCCATGGCCTTGCGCAGGACAGTGCCCAGGCGGTCGGGGGCGCCCCCGGTGGCGGTATCGAACAGGTCTCTGTGCAGCAGGCTGATCCCGGAGAAGGTATAGCACGGGCTGGCATCGGTCGTGACTCTGCCTTGAGTGTCCAGCCCGAAATCGCCCGCCGGGTGATGGGGCGGGTTGGGTACGAGCAGCAACCACGCCAGCGCATCGGCGGGTGGTGCCGGCAGGTCGCGGAAATCGAAATCGGTCCAGATGTCGCCGTTGATCACCAGGAACCAGTCCTCGCCGGCATCGGTCAGCATCGGCAGCGCGCGGCGGATGCCGCCGGCGGTTTCCAGTGGCGTGCCTTCGCGGGAATAGCGGATGTGGGTCGCGTAGCGACTGCCGTCTCCCAGTGCTGTTTCGATCTGGTCGCCCAGCCAGGCGTGATTGATGACCAGATCCCGCCAGCCGGCGGCGGCCAGCTTTTCCAGGTGATAGACGATCAGTGGTTTGCCGGCAACCGGCAGCAGCGGTTTGGGGCAGCGTTCGGTCAGCGGGCGCATCCGTTCGCCTTTACCGGCGGCGAGGATCATGGCTTTCACGTGGTGGCAGCCCCGTCGCCAGTCACTGCCGGTTTCAGGTCGGTGCGGGCCAGGGCGGGCCGGATGCGTCCGGTCAGCCAATCATGGAAGGCGCGTAGCGCTGGTTGTTGTGCGCTGGCCTCAATCAGGTAATCCAGTGTCAGCGGTATATCCTGCAGGTAGCCGGCTTTGCCGTCCCGCTGCCAGAGGCGGGAGAAGATGCCGGCCACTTTCAGGTGGCGCTGCATGCCCATGAGCTCGAACCACTGCAGGAAAGTCTCCGGGTCGGCACGGTGCAGGCCGGCCTCCAGGGATTGCTGCCGGTAACGTTCCACCCAGGCATTGCGGCGCTCTGCCGGCCAGAGGATATAGCAATCCTTGAGCAGGGAAACGAGGTCGTAGGTGATGGCGCCTTCCACGGCGTCCTGGAAGTCGATAACGCCGGGGCGCCCGTCGGGCAGCAGCATCAGGTTGCGGGAGTGGTAGTCGCGGTGCACGGAAACCTGCGGCTGGGACAGGGCCGCTTCGCGCAGGAATGCGCAAGTGGTATCGAGCACGCAATGCTCCTGGTCACTGAGTTCCAGCCCCAACAGGCGCTCCAGGAACCAGTCGCGGAACAGCCCCATTTCCCGGTCGAGCAGGGTGGTATCGTAGGGCGGTAACGGGCACTCCTCAGCCTGAGCCGGTAGCTTTTGGATCTGTAGCAGCGTGTCGAGCGCGGCGCCGTATAGCTCGTCGGCCGTGTCCTCGTTGAGGTGTCGGAGGAATAACTGGTCGCCCAGGTCTTCCAGCATCAGGAAGCCCTGACCGGTATCCTCGGCTTCGATGCGGGGAACATGGATGCCGTGTTGGTGCCAGTAACGGGCAATCCGCAGGAAGGGCGCGCAGTCCTCATGGGATGGCGGTGCGTCCATGAGAATGTGCGATGTCCGGTCAGCATCGGGCTGGTTCGGCGTCACGCGAAAATAGCGGCGAAAGCTGGCGTCACCGGCGACCGGGGTGACGCTGACATTCTGGGTGCCGAGCTGTGCTTGGGACCATGCCGTCAAGGCCTGCAATCTGCGATCCATAGATTCCTCAAACTGGGGCGCGCCATCAGTATGCGCGACGATCACAGGCAAATTAGCAGAAGGTAGCGACGGCGGCAAAAGCTCCGCGATGGGTGCATGAAAGAAGCGCAAGGTGGATAGCCGTTAACAAGGCCAGATGCGATGTGTAAACTAAGCGCCCTACTGTCCTCTATTATTCCGCTGGCCTTGTCAGGGGCCCGCCCACCCACTTGCAGGATTCGATGACGTGCCGCAGCCGACCGCACGCCCAGACATGACAATCAGCAGCCGCAAGCGGTCAACGGTCAGGCGCCTCTTGGGCACCATCCTGGGCGGAACGCTGCTGGCGGCCGCCGGGCCGGGCCAGGCGGCACCGAGTGCCGCGCAGATGGATTGGGTGCCCAAGGACAAGTTACCTGCCGATATCCGCGCCACGCTGCCGCCCTATTGCGACGGCACCTATGTCCAGCCGCCGCTGTCGCCGTTGCCCGCGGGTGCCGACACGCCGGATGCGGACGGCAACCTGCCGGTCTTTGCCAGTGGTGATCATGCCCGCTACGAGATGAACACCAAGGTTTGGTTGACCGGTAACGTGGACATCCGCCAGGGCAGTTTCCAGGTCAAGGGCGGTTCGGCCGTCTACGACCAGAAAGACGGCAAGGTCTCGGTGCAGGGGCCTTTGGTCAGCCGGGGGCAGGGTTTCCTCCTGACCGGCGATAAAGGCACGTACAACGTCCATAACGGCCACCTGAATATCCAGACGGCGTCCTTTTTGATCCACGCGGCGGACATGCGGGGCGATGCGGAGAGCCTGGATCGTCCCGCCGCCGACCAGATCGACATCAACGATGGTTCCATGACCACCTGCGGGCCGGGGCACAACGACTGGTCGCTGGTGGCGTCCAAGATCCACCTGTACAAGAAGGAAGGCTACGGTACGGCGACCAACGTGCGCCTGCATGTGGAGGATGTGCCGGTCTTCTATTTCCCCTGGATCAGCTTCCCCATCGACAGCCGCCGTAAATCGGGTTTTCTCTATCCCGCTTTTGGTACCTCCAATACGGGGAGCGGCTTATTCGCAGCGGTGCCTTACTATTTCAACCTGGCACCCAATTACGATCTGACCTATACCCCGCAATACATTAGTGGCCGCGGACTGCTCTCCGAGGTGGAAGGGCGTTACCTGAACCGCTACGGGCCGTCGACGCTTTCACTCGGGTATATCAACCGGGACAAGTACTACGGCCAGCAAAATCCGGGGAAGGCGTCCGATCGTTGGGCGGCCAGTTTCCTCAACAATTCCAGCTACGGTAATGGCTGGAGTTCCAATATCGATTACTCGGTGGTCAGTGACGACAACTACCTGACGGACCTCAACCGCACCCTGGTTATCAACCGCACCACCTACCTGGCGCGGCAGGGGCAGGTCGCCTACACCGGGCAGCATGTGTATTTCGAAACGCTGGTACACGGCTATCAGGTCCTCGACCCCAATCTGACGCCGGCGCAGCAGCCTTATTCGCAGTTACCATCGATGCTGTTGTCCATGGACTGGCAGAAAGGGCTGTTCGAGTTCAGCACGGACAACGAGTATGACTACTTCTACCGCGACAATGCCGACCTGACCGGGCTGGCCCGCGCCAACGGCAGCCGTCTGCGTACGGTGCCCAAGCTGCAGCTGAATTTCGACCGGGTCTGGGGCTATGTGCATCCATCGGTGCTGATGGACTACACCCGCTACCAGCTGGTGGGCGGGGGCGAAGTGCCGACGTCGATCAACCGTAGTGTGCCATTCTACCAATTGGATGCCGGCCTGTACTTCGACCGCCGCACGGAGCTGTTCGGCAGCCCCTACAACCAGACGCTGGAACCGCGCCTGTACTATGTGTATTCGCCGGCGCGGAACCAGGACAACATCCCGGTTTTCGATACCACGTTGAAAACCTTTAATTTCGACGAGCTTTTCAGTCGTGACCGTTTTTCCGGCGGTGACCGGGTTGGTGACAACAATCGCCTGACGGTGGCCCTGACGACCCGTTTCAACAACCTGGATACCGGCGATGAACGGGCACGGTTCAGTTTCGGGCAGGTCTTCTATTACGGCGACCGCACCGTCGGTCTCAATGGAACGGGTACGGGAACCCGCAGTGATTCGCCGCTGGCGGCGGAGGGTTTGGTGAGGCCGACGAATAACCTGGATCTCAGTGTGTCGGAGCTCTGGGACCCGCGTACCGGCAAGACCCAGCAGAACCGGGCGATGATGACCTTCCACTCCAAGGATTATCGCTATCTGCTCAATCTCGGTCGCACCTACGACACCACCTCCAGGGTGGAACAAACGGATGTGAGCACGGTCTTTCCTGTCACCGACCGGATCAGCCTGATTGGGCGCTGGCTCTGGGATAGTGTGACCAATCGCACCGTGGGCTCCCTGGCGGGTATCGAATACACCACCTGTTGCTGGAGTGCGCAATTCGTCCAGCAGGGCTATCTGACGGGCGACAACAAGCTGGAAAACCGGCTTTTGTTCCAGGTGACACTCAAGGGGCTGGGCAGCGGTGGCGGTGCCGGTCCGCAGCTCGATGACGCCATATACGGTTACCGCGAGCGGGAAAAATTACGTTACGCCAACGTAAAGGGCACTTCCGCGCTGCCCTGAGGCATAATAGGCGGCTACCGGCCCTCTGCATTGCCGGTGTTGTCGGTATAGTCGCGTGAACACGCCGGACGGTAAAACGTCCGAGTCCGTTCCATGATTGGGGATCTTATGAAGTCTAGAATCCAGGCCGTTTTCGGTGTCATCGCCATGGGCCTGCTGTTGCTGTCCACTTCCGCAGCGGCTGAGCAGAAACTGTTGGACCGCGTCGTGGCCGTCGTCAATGACGGTGTCATTCTGCAATCCGGGCTCGATGCCCGAATCCAGACGGTGGAATCCCGCCTCAATGCCCAGGGTACGCCATTGCCGCCGGCAGATATCCTCAAGAAGCGGGTGTTGGACCAGCTGATCCTGGATCGTATCCAGTTGCAGATGGCCGAACAGGCAGGTTTGCGGGTCAGCGACAACGAGCTGAACGACACCATGCAGAACATCGCCAAACGCAACGGCTATACCCTCGATCAGTTTCAACAGGCGCTGGCGTCGGAGGGGCTGACGTACAAAGAGGCGCGTGAGCAGATCCGTCAGGAAATGCTGATCAGCCGTATCGAACAGCGCAAGGTTGACCCGCGGGTGCGCATCACCGACCGCGAGGTGCAGACCTACCTGACCTCCCAGGCTGGCAAGCAGCATACCGGCGAGCAGTACCTGATCGGCCATATCCTTATCTCGGTCAACGATTTCAATAACGCCGACCAGGTGGCCAAGGCGAAGCAAAAGGCGGAGGACCTGCTGGCCCAGTTGAAGAAGGGGGCCGACTTCAAGCAGATGGCCGTTGCGAATTCCGACGGCAGCAACGCCCTGAATGGCGGTGTTCTCGGCTGGCGCACCCAGGAGCAGTTGCCGAGCCTGATCGCCGGTGTGGTACCGAACATGAAGGTGGGCGATGTGTCCGGACTTCTCCAAAGCCCCAGCGGCTTTCATATCATCAAGCTGCTGGATACGCGCGGCGGCAAGCAGCACATCGTCGAGCAGTACAAGGTGCGCCATATCCTGATCAAGCCGTCCGAAATCCTGACCGATGCGGAAGCCCATCAGAAGATTGAGGATATCTACCAGCGCATCAAGAAGGGCGCTTCTTTTGCGGACCTGGCCCGCCAGTATTCGGACGATCCCGTGTCCGGCTCCGATGGCGGCGAGTTGGGCTGGGTGAGCCCCGGCGAGATGGTGCCTGAGTTCGAGAAGGTGATGGACGCAACGCCGGTGGGGCAACTGAGCAAGCCGTTCCATTCCCAGTTCGGCTGGCACATTCTGGAAGTGGAAGCCACCCGCAAGAAGGACATCGGACAGCAACTGCAGGAAAATGAAGCCCATCAGATCCTCTTCCGTCGCAAGTACGAAGTGGAACTGCAGAACTGGCTGCATGAAATCCGCAGCGAGGCTTTCGTCGAATTCAAGGCACCTTACGATAAGTTGGAAAAATCTTCATGACAGCAAGCCGGGTAGCGCTTCCTCTGGCCTTGACCGCGGGTGAGCCGGCGGGTATCGGCCCGGATCTTTGCCTGCAGTTGGCGATGGAGCACCGCACTGCGCCAGTGGTGGTGGTGGCCGATCGCCAACTGCTGGAGGAGCGTGCCCGGCTGCTCGGCCTGACCCTGGACCTGTTGCCCTGGGAGCCGGGGGCTGATGCCACCTGCCAGGCGGGGGCCCTGTCGGTCCTTTCGCTGCCGCGCTCGGCACCCACGGAAGCGGGACGCCTGGAACGGGCCAATGCCGCCTATGTCCTGGAAACATTGCGGGTTGCCGGGCAGGGTGCCCTGGCCGGCCGCTTTGCCGGCATGGTCACGGCGCCGGTGCATAAGGGCGTGATCAACGACGCGGGTATTGCCTTCAGCGGTCACACCGAATTCCTGCAGGCCCTTTGCGGCGTGCCGCGGGTGGTCATGATGTTGGCGACGGAAGGATTGCGGGTGGCCCTGGCCACGACGCACCTTCCCCTGAAAGACGTGTCTGCGGCCATCACGCCGGAGCGGTTGACCCAGGTGCTGCGCATCCTGCGCGGGGACCTGCAGCGTCATTTCGGTATCGCCCATCCGCGTATCCTGGTGTCCGGCTTGAATCCCCATGCGGGGGAGGGCGGCCACCTCGGGCGCGAGGAAATCGACGTCATCGAGCCGACCCTCGACCGTCTGCGTACAGAAGGGTTCGACCTAACGGGCCCCTTGCCTGCCGATACGCTGTTCACCCCGCGCTGGCTGGCCGAGGCGGACGCCGTCCTGGCCATGTATCACGATCAGGGACTGCCGGTGCTCAAGTACAAGGGCTTCGGTAATGCGGTGAATATTACGCTGGGGCTGCCCATTATCCGGACCTCGGTGGATCATGGCACGGCGCTGGATCTGGCCGGTACCGGTCGGGCCGACGCCGGCAGTTTGCATGCTGCCTTGCGTGCCGCCCAGGACATGGCGGCACATCGTCAGGCCGAGGCGTCCGGAGAAGTCTCATGAGTCGTTCGCCTGCTGGCCATCAGGCCCGTAAACGTTTCGGACAGAACTTCCTGCATGATCCGGCCGTGATACACCGTATCGTCAGTGCCATCCGTCCGCAGCCCGACGATGCGCTGGTGGAGATCGGGCCGGGGATGGGCGCCTTGACGGAGCTGCTGCTCGAGAGCAATCCGTCACTGCAGATTCTGGAGCTGGACCGGGATCTGGTGCCGATTCTGCGTACCCGTTTCTTCAATTATCCTGACCTGCGCATTCATGAAGGCGATGCCCTGCGCTTCGACTTCCGCAAGCTGTATGACGGCCGCCCGCTGCGGGTCGTCGGCAACCTGCCCTATAACATTTCGACACCACTGATTTTTCATCTGCTGGAACAGGCCGATATTATTGGCGACATGCACTTTATGCTGCAGAAGGAAGTGGTTCAGCGGTTGGCAGCCGTATCCGGCGATTCAGCGTACGGGCGACTGGGGATCATGACGCAGTACTACTGCCGGGTTCAGCCGTTGTTCGAGGTTGGCCCGGGTGCCTTCCGGCCTCAGCCGAAGGTCGATTCGGCGATTGTGCGGCTGGTGCCGCACCAGCAACTGCCGCACCCGGCTGACGATATCAAGATGCTGGAGCGGGTCGTCCGCACGGCGTTCAACGCCCGCCGCAAAACCTTGCGCAAGGCGCTTGGAGATCTGGTTCCCGCCGCCGTTTGGGAAAAGCTGGGCATCGATTCGGGGCTGAGGCCCGAGAACCTGTCCCTGGCCGAATTCGTGGCGGTTGCGAACAGCCTCAGCGCTGCCGGCAATATGCCGGATCCGGCATAGGGGGGCGCATGGCCGACTATGCGATAGGTGATATCCAGGGGTGTTACGAACGCCTGCTACAGGTGTTGACGCTGATAGAGTTCGACCCGGCGAGAGACCGGCTCTGGGTGGCCGGTGACTTGGTCAACCGCGGGCCGGATTCGTTAAGGACGCTGCGCTATATCCATGACCTCGGCGAGGCGGCGACCGTGGTGCTGGGCAATCACGACCTGCACCTTTTGGCGGTAGCCTTTGCCGGTCATAACCTGCGCCGGAACGACACCCTCAAGGATATCCTCGAGGCGCCGGACTGCGACGAACTGCTGGAGTGGCTGCGGGCCCAGCCTCTGGCCTGCTATGATCAACGGCGCGATTTGTTTATGGCCCATGCCGGCCTTCCGCATATCTGGTCGGCGCCCGAGGCGCTGGCATTGGCCGACGAGGTCGCCGCTGTCCTGAAAGGTCCGGATGCCGAGACCTTTTTCGCCGGCATGTACGGCAACGAACCGGCCTGCTGGGACGACAAGCTGCGGGGGATGGCGCGTTGGCGGGCCATTACCAACTATTTCACCCGGATGCGTTTTATCCGGGATGACGGCACCCTCGACCTGGTGACCAAGGAAAGCGCCGACAAGGCGCCCGAAGGTGGGTTCCGTCCCTGGTTCGATTGGCCGAGACAGGACGCGACACGCGTCGTCTTTGGCCACTGGGCGGCGCTGCAGGGCAATACCGGCAGCGAGCGTTATATAGGATTGGATACCGGTTGTGTCTGGGGCGGAACCCTGACCGTCATGGATCTCGATACCGGCCGTAAGGTGAGCTGCCCCTGTGATTGATGCCAAAACCAACCGCGTTAACGAGGTGGGCTGGCTTCAGTTTGCGGCGTTGCTTGGACTGTTCGCGGTGCTGGCCGGCGCCTTTGGCGCCCACGCGCTCAAGGGGCACTTGAGCGCCCAGTGGTTCGATGTCTACCAGACGGCTGTCAGCTACCAGATGTACCATGCATTGGCGATGCTCGGTGTGTTGGCACTGGGCTCCCGCGTCGATCCCCTCTGGCGTCGCCGCAGTCTCGCCCTGTTTGGCATCGGCACGGTGTTGTTCAGCGGCAGTCTCTACCTGCTGGTGCTGGCGGGGTGGCGGCCTCTGGGCGTGATCACGCCGCTGGGCGGTCTATGCCTGATTGCCGGTTGGGGGTGTCTGGTACTGGCGGCCCGCAGGGCCTTGCGGACGCCGGAAATCCTGTCCGGGAAAGATGACTGATCAACGGTGCCGACCGTTGCCGCAACACCGAGGAATACCATGCAAGTGATCGTCAATGGCGAACCCATGACACTGGCCGATGCCAGCTCTGTCGCCGACCTGCTCAATCAACTGACGCTGACGGGCCGTCGTATCGCGGTCGAAGTCAATCTGGAGATCGTGCCCCGTAGCCAGCATGACCAGCACCGACTGCGCGAAGGTGATCGCGTCGAGGTTGTTGGCGCTATCGGTGGCGGTTGATCCGCCGTTCGATCCTATCCCATGGGTCGGCCCTGTCCGGGCCGCTCTGCCATTCTATCCGGAGGGTTATCTCATGAGTGCAGTACAGGAACACCCCTCTCTTCCCGAAGACAAGCCGTTGGTGTTGGATGGGAAACGCTATGAATCTCGCCTGCTGGTGGGAACCGGTAAATACCGGGATCTCGAGGAAACCCGGTTGGCGATCGAGGCCTCAGGTGCTGAAATCGTCACGGTGGCCGTGCGTCGCACCAACCTGGGACAGAATCCCGACGAGCCGAACCTGCTCGATGTCCTGCCCCCTGAGCGCTATACCATCCTGCCGAATACTGCCGGCTGCTATACGGCAGAAGACGCAGTGCGCACCTGCCGCTTGGCGCGCGAACTGCTCGATGGGCACAATCTGGTCAAGCTGGAAGTGCTGGGCGACGAGAAGACCCTGTATCCGAACGTGACGGAAACCCTGGCTGCGGCCGAAACCCTGGTGAAAGACGGCTTCAAGGTGATGGTCTACACCACGGACGACCCGCTGATTGCCCAGCGTCTGGAAGAGATGGGCTGTATCGCGGTGATGCCGCTGGGGGCACCGATTGGTTCCGGTCTGGGTATTCGAAATCCCTACAATATCCGGATGATTCTTGAGAATGCGAAGGTGCCGGTGCTGGTCGATGCGGGGGTGGGGACCGCGTCTGACGCGACCATCGCCATGGAACTGGGCTGCGATGGCGTTCTGATGAATACGGCCATTGCCCAGGCCGGGGACCCGATACGTATGGCGCGGGCGATGAAACTGGCGATAGAGAGCGGTCGAGAGGCCTGGCTGGCGGGGCGGATGCCGCGCAAACTGTACGCCAGTGCATCGTCCCCGCTGGAAGGGACTTTCTTTTAACGGCGGGATTTTTTCTTTTAAAAAGGGGCCTCCAGGCACCTGAATCAGGGCAGGGAACGCCCCATCGCGACAGATAGCCGGGTCGTTGCAAATAGCGGCGTTTAAAAACGGAAAAAACGTCTCATCAAGGCTACACTGTGCATAAATGCAGGCGAGTGACTTGAATGAGCCCGGAGCTTCACCCCATCCCTATAGGCAAAACTCACCACCAGACCTCGCGTTTCCATGTATTGGGCGTGTGTGTCTTGGGGTTGCTGAGCTATTTCTTTGCGATAGCGCAGGTCTGGGCAGCGGAGGTCATCGAACCGCCGAAAGTACTCCCTGACGATACGGTCTATATCACGACGAACGACTGGCCGCCCTACGTGGACGTTGGTGCCCCTGACCTGGGCCCCCTGGCACGCGTCATCAACCGTGTCTTCAATGAGGCAGGGTACAAGGTTAAATACGTCGTCCAGCCCTGGAAGCGGGACAAAAAGCTGGTCGTCGACGGCCATGCCGATGCCCTGATGCCCGCCTATTGCTCTCCCGACCGAGTGAAGTACTACCTGTGTAGCGAACCTCTGGTGACGGGCAAACTGGTGTTGTTTCACCGCACGGATTTCCCCTTCCAATGGAAGACGGTCAAGGATCTGGAGGGGCTGAAGATCGGCGCGACTCTGGGGTATTACTACGGAGCCGATTTTGAACGCATGGAGAAAGCCGGCAAGCTGCAGATCCTGCGAATTGCGAGCGACGAGACGAATATGCGGCTGCTGATGATGGGGCGGATTCAGCTTTTTCCGCAGGACGAAGCCGTCGGTTACGCCATGATCAAGCAACTGTTCCCAAGGGATCGTTGGCACGATATCACCAATGCCCCGCGTCCCTTGCATCGTGAATCGCTGTACCTGCTCTTCACGCGAGCCACGCCGCGTGGTCGTCACCTCATGGACGTCTTCAACAAGGGGCTGCTGAAGCTACGCAACCAGAACCAGTTGCAGGATATGCTTCAGAAGCTCACTCATCCCGAGAAAATGCTGCATCAGCCATAGGGCGGAGAACGTTTACCGGGAAATGCCTTCGCTGGAGGCTTCCTGTAGCAACGTTTGAAGCGGCTCGTAGAGCGCCGGCGCGGTGATCAGCAGGTTCTGGCTCCAGAGCTCCGGATTGCGGCCTTCCGGTACCGGCAGGAAATGCCCGCTGCGTGCGCCGGCTTCCTGGGCGACCAGCGCTGCGGCGGCGCAATCCCAGGGACTCACCGTTTCGTAGTAGGCATCCAGACGGCCGGCAGCGACCCAGCAGATATCGAGGGCGGCCGAGCCGTTGCGCCGAATGTCACGGCAATGATGGAGGACGGCGTCGAGCCGGCGGATCAGGGGGGCCAGGCGGTCCTTGCCGTAGGGAAAGCCGGTCGCCACCAATGCCTGACTGAGCCTGTCGCACCCGCTGTGCCTGATCGGCCGGTTGTTCAGCGTGGCGCCCTGTCCCCGCACAGCTTCGAAGGTTTCGCCCTGAAACGGACAATGCACGATCCCGACCTGAATCTTGCCGCGATAGCCCCAGGCGATCGATACGGCGACCTGGTTGTGTCCGTAGGCATAGTTCACGGTGCCGTCGATGGGATCGATGATCCACAGTGGCGAGTCCAGATCTTCCGCCTCTGCAAGATCGGGGTGGGACTCTTCCGACAGGATCCGGTGCGACGGGTACTGCTCACGAATCGCACCGGTAATCAGCGCATCGGCCTTGAGGTCGGCGCTGGTGACCAGCTCCTGTTGCGCCTTGTAACGATGTTCCAGGGCATCGCCGGCCCTTTCCTGTGTGATGATCTCGCCAGCCTTCCGGGCAATATCCCGGGCAAAGGCGGCGATCTCAGCGATCATCGGTTCCGTCATGAATCACCTCGTTGTCGACGGTTCTGCCCACCGCAGCGGTCAGGCATTCGCGGGCGGTTCCGCATTGTCCAGGTGACGATGATGATCGGCGCCGAGATACATGTACATGGTGGGAACCACGAACAGGGTGAACAAGGTGCCGATAGATAAACCGGCGGCAATCACCAGACCGATATCGAAGCGACTGGCCGCACCGGCACCGGTGGCGATGATCAGGGGGATCACACCCACCACCATGGACGCTGTCGTCATCAGGATGGCGCGCAGACGGATACCGGCGGCCCGTTCGATAGCCTCACGCTTGCCGATACCTTCCTGCACCTGCAACTGATTGGCGAACTGCACCATCAGGATGCCGTGCTTACTGATCAGGCCGATCAGGGTGACCAGTCCCACCTGGGTATAGATATTGATAGAGCTGGCGCCGAAGGCGATTGGCAACAAGGCTCCCACCAGCGACAGCGGTACCGCAATCAGGATGATCAAGGGATCACGGAAGCTCTCGAACTGGGCGGCCAGGACCAGGAAGATCAGTATCAGCGCGAAGAAGAAGGTGAACAGCAGTGCATTCCCCTCCTGCTCGAACTGGCGGGACTGGCCTGCATAGTCGACGGCGACTCCTTTCGGGAAGATCTGCTTGGCCTGGGTCGACAGGTAGGTCAGGGCGTCCCCCAGAGACACACCAGGGCGCATGACGCCTTCGATCATCATCGAATTCAGCTGCTGGAACTGGCTGCGCTGGTTCGGCTGCACACTGTGCTTCAGTGAGGTCACCGTGGACAGGGGGATACTCTTCCCGCTGGCCGTTTTTACGTAATAGTGCTCCAGGTCCTCGGCGGTGGCGCGGAAGGCCCGTTGTGACTGGGGAATGATCTTGTAGCTGCGCCCCTGCACCGTAAACCGGTTCACGTAGCCGTCGCTGAGCATGGTGGTCAGCGCCTGACCGATATCCTGCATGTTCAGCCCCAGTTCGTTGGCTTTGGCGCGATCCACATTGACGGTCACCGTCGGTCGGTCGAACTCGAGATCCGAACGCAGGAAAATGAATTTTCCGCTCTTGTTCGCCTTATTGATCAGCTCTTGTCCCAGCTGATAGATAACCTTGTAGTCGTCCGGCGACACGATGACGAATTGGATGGGCAGCCCGCTGGCGCCGGGTAGGGTCGGCAGGTTGAAGGAGACCGACTGGAAGCCGGCAATCTTGTCCAGCTTGCTCTTCATTTCCGGTACCAGTTGCATCTGGCTCTTGTCACGCTCGCTCCAGGGCTTGAGCAACAGACCACTGATGGTCGTGGTGATGTCGCCGTTCATGCCCTCGACCATGAAGAAATCCTGGCCTTCCTTGAACGACTCAAGCGTTTTGACCAGCTCCGGCGTAAAGGCGTCCACGTAGTCGAACGTGGCATTCTGCGGGGCATGGGAGATGCTGAAGATAATGCCCTGGTCCTCGGGGCGCGCCAGCTCCTTCTTGGAGTACACATACAGGAAGCCGCACAGGAACAGGATGGCGATGACCATCAGGAGGGTGACCGGACGGAACTCCAGCACTCCGTGCAGGCGCCGCTGATAGCGGTTGCGCAGGCCGTCGAAGAGATGGTCGAGCTTATCCGCCATGGGACTGTTGGTCTGTACCAGTAGCTTCGAGCACATCATGGGCGACAGGGTCAGGGCTATGACCCCGGAAAGGATCACCGCGCCGGACAGGGCAAAGGCGAACTCCTTGAACAGGCCGCCGGTGAGTCCGCCCATGAAACCGATAGGGGCATAGACCGTCGCCAGCGTCAAACTCATGGCGATAACCGGGGTGGCAATTTCCCGTGCGCCGACCAGGGCGGCCTGATAGGGCGTCAGGCCTTCCTCGATGTGTCGGTGTATGTTCTCCACCACCACGATGGCGTCGTCCACCACCAACCCTATGGCCAGCACCATGGCCAGCAGTGTCAGCAGGTTGATCGAGTAGCCCATCATCAGCATGAAGAAGCAGACACCGACCAGCGACAGCGGGATGGTGACCACCGGAATCATCACCGAGCGGACCGAGCCGAGGAACAGGAAGATAACGAAGATGACGATCACCGTCGCTTCGCCCACCGTCTTGATGACCTCGTCGATGGAGTCACGGATAAACTGGGTGGCGTCATAGGCGACCTTTACCTTCAACGCCGAGGGCAACTGCTGCTCGATGGCCGGGAGCTGCTTGTAGACCCGGTCGATCACATCCAGTGGATTGGCGTCGGGCAGGGCGGTGATGGCGACGAAAACGGCCCGCTTGCCGCTGAAGTAGACGGCCGAATCGTTGTTTTCCGCGCCCAGCTCGATGCTGGCGACGTCTTTCAGGCGAACCAGCTTGTTGGCTTCCCGCTTGATGACGAGATTCTTGAATTCCTCCACCGATTTCAGGTCGGTATTGGCCTCCACATCGATGGCAACATACTTGCCTTTGGTCTGCCCGGCAGGCGTCAGGTAACTGTTGGTGTTCAGCGCCTGGGAGACAGCCTGGGGCGTGAGGTCATAGGCGGCCAGCTTCTGGGGATTCAGCCAGATACGCATGGCGAAAGTTTTGTCGCCAAGGATCTGAGCCTGGGCGACGCCATCCAGCGTCTGCAACTGGGGCTGGACCACGCGTTTCAGGTAATCGGTGATCTGCGCCTCATCCATCTGGTCGCTGAAAAAGCTGATATACATCAGCGCCGTGGTGTCACCGGTCGACTTGCTGATCACCGGCTCCTGGGCGCCGGATGGCAGGTCGCGTCGCGCCTGGGCCACCTTGGCGAGGACTTCGGTCATCGCCTTGCTGGAGTCGAAGCCGAGCTTGAGGTGCACCTGGACGGTGCTGCTGCCCTTGGTGCTCTTGGATGTCAGGTAATCGATCCCTTCGGCGCTGGCGACGGCCTGCTGGATCGGCGTGGTGATAAATCCCTGGACCAGATCCGAGCTTGCGCCGGGATAACTGGTCTGGATGTTGATGACGGCATTCTCCAACTGCGGGTACTGGCGCAATTGCAGCTCGCGCAGCGCGTTCAGGCCAAGCAGGAGGATGATCAGGCTGACGACCGATGCCAGCACCGGTCGTTTGATGAAAATATCGGTGAATTTCATGCGGCCCCCATCACTGCAGTTGAACGTCGTTGTTGATGACGACGTGAGAGCCGTTCTGCAGCTTCAGCTGGCCGGCAGTGACCACGGTGGTGCCCGCCTTCAGCCCCTTGGTGATGCGGACTTCGTGGGCGCGGGTGTCGCCGGTTTCCACATACTGTCGCTCGACGGTCAGCACCGGTTTACCCTGGGCGTCCTTCTTGCCGGTGTCGGTGACCACAAAGACGGAGGTGCCGTAGAGCTTGGCGTCGATGGCGGATTCGGGCACCGTCACGACGGCCATGGGAGCGCCTGTAATCAGGCTGACATCGGCAAACATACCCGGACGCAAGGCGTGATCGGGGTTTTCGAAGGTGCCCTGCACGGTGAAGTTACGGGTGTTCTCGTCGACCCTGGCATCCACTGCCGTGACAGTGCCGCTGAAGATGCGGCCGGGGAACGCCGGCACGCTCACATTGACGGTTTGGCCGGTTTTGACGGCGCTGAAGTCCTGTTCCGGCAGGTTGAAGTTGACGTAAACCTTGTCCAGAGCCTGTAGCGACACTATCGGTGTGCCCGGTTGCAGGTATTCGCCGATGCTGATCTGGCGGATACCCAGCGTACCGTTGAAGGGCGCGGTGATGGTCTTCTTGCTGATAACCGCTTTCTGGCTTTCCACCTTGGCTTCGGCGTTACGAAGTTGCGCCTGTGTAGTTTCGAAATCGGTGGTGCTGGTTGCGCGTCGCGCGAGTAGCTTCTGATCGCGCTTGAAATTGGCTCTTGCCAGCTCGGCGGAAGCTTCAAAACCCTTCAGGTCAGCCTTGTCCACGTCGGTGTCCAGCTGCACCAGGACCGTGCCCTGCTTGACCGGGTCGCCGGAATGGAACGAGATTTTCTGGACCTTGCCTGCGACTTCGGTGGTCACCGTAATTTGCTGAGTTGCGGCAATGGTACCGATCGCCGTGCGCAGGCTTTGCCATTCGGCCTGTTTTGCCTGTGCTGTTGCTACGGTTGCAGGCGGGAGCGTCATGTGCGCGAAAAAGTTGTTGATCATCTTCGGCTTGAAGAAGGCGAAGAACCAGACAATGCCGCCGACGACGATTGCCAGAATGATCACCATGATGGTCATGCGTTTTGCCATGACTGACTCCCCGTTCTTTGTGTTATATCCATTGCGAACAGAGCGACCCATATCCTGGAGGTCTTTGGGACTCTGACGCGCAGCGCCATCCCGCTATAAAAAGCGGATCCAAACCGTATCGGTCGATATTACCGCCGATCATAAAGGAAGGTTGTGACGGTAATAAAGCGATGTTTGCGGATCAATCGTGGAAGGCGCGGCTCTGTCGGAATGGGTGGGCGCGGTAGGTGCCGAGGATGCGCACATCCTCTGCGAAAAAACGCAGTTCTTCGAGGGCGAGGCGCAGGCCACGCTCTTCGACGTGGCCTTCGATATCGACATGGAACTGGCTGGCGTTGAGTGAACCGCCGGGGATGTAGCTTTCCAGCTTGACCAGGTTGATGCCGTTGGTGGCAAAGCCGCCCATGGCTTTATACAGGGCTGCGGGAATGTTGCGCACCCGGAACAGTAGCGAGGTCATATAGGCATGGCCGGGTTCCAGCGGCGGCAGGGATTCCCCGCGGGCAAGAATGATGAAACGGGTGGTGTTGCCGGTCTGGTCCGAGAAGTGTTCGCGCAGGATATTCAGCCCGTAAAGTTCAGCGGCGAGGCGCGAAGCGATAGCGGCGCGGCTCGGGTCCGGGTTCTGGCTCAGCGCGAGGGCCGCGCCAGCGGTGTCCAGGTGGGCCTCGGTCTGCAGTCCCAGTTCGGCAATATGCTCGGCGCACTGCGCCAGGGCTTGCGGGTGGGAGGAGACTACCCGCAGGGTGTCGATTTCGGTGCCGGGGGCTGCCATCAAACAGTGATTCACCGGTTCGAAATGCTCGCCGACGATATACAGCTCCATTTTCGGGATCAGCCGGTAAATCTCCTCGACCCGTCCGGCGGTGGAGTTTTCCAGGGGAATCATGGCCACGTCGGCCTTGCCCGCCTCGACGGCCTGCATGGCTTCCAGAAAGGAGGCGCAGGGGTAGGTCTTGTGGGTGGGGAACACGTGACGGCAGGACAGGTGTGAATAGGCACCTTCATGGCCCTGATAGGCGACCAGTGGGGTAGTGGCTTCCTGGGAGTTCGGCATACCGGAATCTCGTAATATCGACGGGGGTGCTGAGCAGGGCGCAGAGACCGCCCGGCCGTCGCGTGAGCATATCAGGTGGCGGGCGGTGCGCCCAGTGGTGAGGCGCGGCAGGGGATTACATCAGGTCGACGCGCACCTGATAGGTTTTCTGGTCCTGCTGGCGGCCTCCGGCCTGGTAGGTGATCCCTTTGCGGTGTTGCTGGGCGTTCTTCTTACTGGCTCCCAATGTGACCCAATGGCCCGGTTCGACACGGCGAATGGTCATGACGGCAGCGGTTTCATAGCCGTTGCTATCCCGTTCCGGGTGATCGTTGAAGCTGACGATATCCAACTGGATCTGGCGTTCGCTGATCACCTGCGGGCGAACCAGGAACCCGTGCTTGATGTCGACGGACTTGAGGATCGCCGCAGGATTCTCTCCGCCCTGTATCGCGATGGGAACCGTCTCCACGCGACCGGCGCTGATGTGGGCGGTGGCGCCATCCTGTACCACCAGGCTTTGTTCGCTGTGCGTGGCCGTGGTGATGGTCCGGCTGCCGGCGCCCGCGCTGACGGAGTGTCCGTCACTGCTGATGCCGGCGCCGTTGGTGGACTGATCCCCCCCACTGAAAACGCGGACGGTGATACGTAACTGGTGCTGGGGTACATCCAGGCGCTCGATCAGCTGACCGATTTCGTCGAGCGTGCCGGGCTCGCCGCGAACCATCAATTGCTGCCCATCGTTGGTGACCTGGACCTGACCGCTGGGGTAGAGGGTCTTGATTTCCTGGGACAGTTGTCCGGCAGTGCGGTTCTGCAGCGTGTAGACGCGGGTCTCAGGTGTGGCCAGAGCCCAGCTGCTGCTCAGAATCAGGAAAGCGATCAGGACATGACGTATCACGGACATGGGGGCCTCGGTGATGGTTGCATTATGACGGGCTTGGGTTAAGATGTTGGACATGAATACGCCAACACGCAACCCACTTTGCATGCTTGACATGCCAACGCCGGCCGAAAAGGCTCCGGGCGTTGTTCAGTTTTGGTGGTTTGGCTTCGGCTATTTTAGTCGACGGCCAGCCCCTGTGTGAGCGCGATTCACTGAATCGCGGAAGGCTGGCCCAGAGACGAGGCTGCCTTCCGGAGAAAACCCCGATCGGCAGCAGGCAGATCGGGGTTTTTTCGTTTCAGGCTTCCGTTAACGACGGATAGAACATCGGCCAGGTGAGCAGATGAAGGCGACAGCAGGGACATCAGACAGTAACGATCCGATCCAGCTTCAGGCGGCGCTCGGCCGCTGGTCGTGGCGATTTAGCGGAGCGCGATATTGGGCGTGATCCCCAATATCGCAGGCACCGCCCGGACAGCCATCAGGATGATCCGGTTTCGAACCCCAGCACGACATGCAATGATGATCGGAGTTGAAGATGAACATGCCCATGCCCCAAACCGACACTGCCGCCGCACAATCACTGGATGCCGGCGCCAAAGTTTCGCGTAACCGCGCCCATGCCCTGCCGACACCGGCAGAACTGAAAAAGCAGCTGCCGCTTCCTGCGCTATTGGATAGCCGAGTCGCCACCCAGCGCCGTCATATTGCCGATGTGATTCAGGGGCGCGACTCACGCTTGCTGGTGATCGTTGGTCCCTGTTCGATTCATGACGAGGATGCGGCACTGGACTATGGCGAGCGTCTGGCGACGCTGGCGGCGGAGCTGGATGACCGTCTGCTGGTCGTGATGCGGGCCTACCTGGAAAAACCGCGAACTACCGTTGGCTGGAAGGGTTTGCTGTACGATCCACAGCGCGATGGCTCAGCGGCGCTAGAGCAGGGGCTGGTACGTTCGCGCCGTTTGTTGATGCGCCTGGCCGATCTCGGGCTGCCGCTGGCGACCGAAGCGCTCAATCCGCTGGCTTTCTCCTACCTGGACGACCTGCTGGCCTGGACAGCCATCGGTGCGCGGACGACGGAATCCCAGCCCCATCGCGAACTGGCGAGTGGCCTGGATATGGCGGTCGGCTTCAAGAATGGAACGGACGGCGGCGTTGAGGTCGCTATCAATGCCATGCAGGCGGCGGCGCGACCGCATCATGGTCTGGGCATCGATGCCGAGGGCCGTGTGGCCATGTGCAGTACCGAGGGTAACCCCGATACGCATGTGGTGTTACGAGGTGGCCGCAACCTGACGAATTATGATGTCGACAGTATCGGTGCTGCACAGGAAATCCTGCGTGGTGCCGGACTTAACCCGCGGGTGATCGTGGACTGCAGTCACGACAACGCCTGCAAACAGCCTGAGCGCCAGCCGGGCATTGCCCACGAGGTGCTGGCACAGCGTCTGGCAGGGAATCAGGCTATCGCCGGTGTCATGCTGGAAAGCTTTCTTGAGGACGGACGCCAGGCAGCAGAGGAGCCGCTGCAATACGGCGTTTCCATTACCGATCCCTGCATCGGCTGGGCTCGTACCGAAGCCCTGCTGCGCGAGTTGCACGACCGCCTTTGAGGTGCGAGGCGTCTCGGTGAGACGCCTCGGGAGAAGGGTCAGATACGGAAGCGGGCGAGGTTCTTTTCCAGTTCCTGCATGGCTTCACGCATCTGCTGACTGGTGGCCGCCGCCCGGTTGATGGCCGCGGTGGTGGTTTCCGCCGCTTCGCTGATATGCAGGGCGTTGCGGTTGATTTCCTCGGCAACGGCGCTTTGCTGCTCCGCCATCGAGGCCACCTCCGTCGTCATATCGAAAAGCTGCGAGATGGACTGGTTGACGCTGTTCTGCAAACGGTCCGACTCCGCGAACGCGGAGCAACCCTTGGCCGCCATGTCCGAGGCCTGTTCGATGGAGCTGACCGCCGATTGGCTGCCTTGCTGCAAGCTTTGAATGCTGCCCCGGATTTCGCTGGTGGAATCCTGTGTCTTGCTCGCCAGCGCCCGCACCTCATCCGCCACCACGGCAAAACCACGACCGCTCTCGCCGGCCCGCGCGGCTTCAATCGCCGCATTGAGCGCCAACAGATTGGTCTGCTCGGCAATCCCCAGAATCACATCCAGCACTGAGCCGATAGTGCCACAGTGCCTGTCCAGGGTATGGATGACGTCGACGCTCTCGGTGACGCGGGCTTGCAGTTGGTTGAGCTGGCCAGTGACGTCGCGCCCTATGGCGGCGGTGGATTCGGTATCGGAGCGAATCGTATCCACGTGACTGGCGGCGGACTGGATACTGGCCGCCATCTGCTGGATCGAGGCGCTCATTTGATGAATCGCGGTAGACACCTGGGATAACTCGGCGCGCTGGGTTTCGGCAGATTGATCGGCTTCTTCGGCGGCACTGGCCAGCGAGGCAATCAGGTTGGTGGCTGCGCCGGTGGCGGAATGCACTTCCTGCAGCGTCTGTTGGGTACGTTCAACAAAGCGGTTGAGACCGCGTGCTGTCTCGGTCAGTTCGTCACGGCCGGTTTCCGGCAGGCGCCGGGTCAGGTCGCCGTCGCCTTCTGCGATATCCCAGACCGCGTCGCGGAGGTTGTTGAGACGGCTCACGATGCGGCTGGCCATGAGGATTGCCAGGACCACAATCAGGGCCAGCGCGGCGATGACCATCATGGCACTGAGCTGTTCGATGAGGGCGCCGGTTCCTTGACTGATGGTTTCAGCAACCTTTGCCGTGGCGTCGGTCAGGTGTTGTTTGGTGGCGCCCAGGGTGTGTGTCAGTGGCTCCGTAACGCCCTGGGCGGCCTGGTTCATGGTCTGGGTGGTCTGGGTAGTAACCTGCTTGATAAGTGCCGAGAAGCGTTGTTGCAGTTCTGCCGTCTTGGCTTCGATACCGGCTTTACTGACGCCCATAATGAACTGGCCGATGGCAACGCCGTCGGACGTAACGTCGACCTTGACGACATTCAGTTTCGTATCCTGGGGGGCCGCTGCCAGCAGACTCAATACGGAACTGTGCAGCGGGTTGTCGCCGATCAATTGCTTAACTTCGTCTTTGGTGCGATCGAGATAGCGGGTCAGGGGTTTTTTGTCGCGATCCAGGAAGACCGCAAAAATCACATTGGGGTCGTTCTGGGCCATGCGGGCCAGCCGGGTCAGCTCGGGCGTGTTGCTGTTCCACACGGAAGGAACGGCAATTTCCGCCAATACGTCGGCCAAGGTCTTGCTCGAATTGGCCAATGACGTCTGGAGCGTGTCGCTGACGGTAGCACCTTCCTTGTCCAGGTGTGTTTTCAACGTGGACTGAAGGTCACTGTTGACCTGCTGGGTCATTCCGGTGATCAGACCGGTGATTTTTTGCCGGGTCTGATCCATCTGGCGGTCTATCGCGGCCGTCGTGGTTTCCAGGCGGCTGTTGATGCCATTTCTCAAGGCGTCGACATTGTGGTTCGTCATCACCACGACGAAGGCGACCTGCACGGCCGCCATAATCAGCAGCGCGAGATAGACCGGCAGGACCAGCCGGCTGGCAAAAGGTTTCAGGAGGTTGCTTTGCATGCTATTAATCCTGTTCTGGTGTCGGGCTCATAATCCAGATTCCGTTCCGAGACAGGCCATTTCCTAAGCATAGTCGATAGGTTTGAGTGGCATCTATTTGGATGCAATGATTGTAAAAATAGCAAAAGCAGGGCCAGTTTCAGTCTGTCTTCGACCTTTATCGAGGATGGGTGTGGCCGGGTTTGAATCGGTAACGGGCATCGATTCTGATAAGACGATGGTTCAACGGTGTATGGAGGGAGTATGGAAACGAGATCAGTCGATGTTGCCATCGTAGGAGGCGGGTCTGCCGGTATGGTGGCCTATAGCGCTGCCCGTAAGGTCACGGACAAGGTAGTGTTGATCGAAGGCGGCGTATACGGCACTACCTGCGCCCGAGTGGGCTGTATGCCCAGTAAGTTGCTGATCGCCGCCGCGGAAGCGGCTTACAGCATGACGCACGCCGAACAGTTCGGCGTGCGTAGCCTGGGCGTTGAGATCGACGGCCGGGCGGTGTTGGAGCGGGTCCGTCGGGAGCGCGACCGTTTTGTGGGTTTCGTTCTGGACACCATCGACCGCATTCCGGATGAGCATCGCGTGCAGGGCATGGCACGGTTTGTCGATGCCCGTCACCTCATCGTCGACGACCATCTGGACATTGTGGCGGACCGGGTTGTCATCGCGACGGGTTCCAGCCCCTTTGTGCCGGATGTGCTCAAACCGGCGGGCGATCGCCTGCTGATCAATGACAGCCTTTTCGAATTGGACACCCTGCCGGCGTCCGTCGCCGTCTTTGGTCCAGGGGCCGTTGGCCTTGAGCTGGGGCAGGCATTGAGCCGTCTCGGCGTGGACGTCCGACTGTTCGGGACCAGCGGTAAAGTCGGCCCCCTGCGCGACAAGGCCATTCAGGCCTATGCACTGAAACAGTTCAACACCGAGTTCTATCTCGATCCGGCTGCCCAGGTCGAGAGCGTCAGCCGGACCGGGAATGGCGTCGAGATACGTTACCAACACCGTGAACGTGGCGAGGTGGTGGAAACCTTCGACTACGTCCTGGCCGCGACCGGGCGGCGACCCAATCTGGCGGGTCTCGACCTGCAGGCCGCCGGACTGGCGCTCGACGAGCGGGGGATACCGCTGTTCGACCCCTATACGTTGCGCTGCGGCCAGAGCTCCATCTTTATCGCTGGCGATGCGAATAACGCATTACCCCTGTTCCACGAGGCCATTGATGAAGGGCGTATCGCCGGCGCCAACGCTGCACGTTTTCCCGATGTGCGCGTCTCGCATCGCCGGACGCCCTTGGCGGTTGTGTTTACCGAGCCACAGATTGCCCAGGTGGGATTGTCGTTGGATCAGATCGAAGCCCGTCATCCCGGTTGCTTCGCCATTGGGGAGGCGTCTTTTGAAAATCAGGGGCGTAGCCGGATCATGGGGGCAAATCGTGGATTGATGCGCCTATATGGCGAGCAGGGCAGTGGCCGCTTCCTGGGCGCGGAGATTTTCGGACCGGAAGCGGAACATCTTGGCCACTTGCTGGCGTGGGCGGTACAGAAAATGATGACGATCGGCGATATGCTGATGATGCCTTTTTATCACCCGGTGGTCGAAGAGGCGATACGCTCAGCCTTGCAGGACCTCAATCACAAGTTGCAGATGGATGAGAAAATCCTGGAAAAATGCCTGGAGTGCGGGCCGGGCATCTGACGTTCGGCTACAGAGCGCTGATAACCATTCGCTATCACTTTTATTTTTATAATTGATTTAATGTTTTTGGAGCCGGCAGTTAAGGTAGAACCAATTCGCAAATACATCCGGCAAAGGAGATTGCAATTATGACGAAGAATGCGATTGGTCTCGATACCCAAAAAACGGCGGAGTTGGCCGACGGGCTGAATGATCTGTTGTCCAACTATCAGGTCTTTTATATGAACGTGCGCGGCTATCACTGGAATATCAAGGGCGACAAGTTTTTCGAGTTGCACGCCAAGTTTGAAGAGCTGTACAACGACCTGCTGTTGAAAATCGATGAAATCGCCGAACGGGTGCTGACGCTCGGCCATCGTCCCGCGCATGCCTACAGCGCATACGTCGAACGTTCTGAGATTGACGAGCGCAAAGACGTCAGTAGTGGGGTGGAAGCGGTGCGTAACATCGTCGACAGCTTCGCCTGCCTGCTCGACAAGCAGCGTCGGCTGCTGAAACTGTCAGACGAAGCCGATGACGCGGGGACCAATTCGCTGATGAGCGATTATGTGACCGCACAGGAGAAACTGGTCTGGATGTACCGGAGCTTCCTGGGGGAATGATACCTCCGCACCCATAAGCAGGAATGCACGGAAGGCTTTGGCCTTCCGTTTTTTGTGGGCGGGCGTTAGGTAGAGCTTTGCAAAGGGGCGTGGGCCAAGGGTCATTAATGCTCTGGCTTATCCTGTCGCCTGGATTTTGCGGAATCGGGTGTTTATGCTCTGTCAGGGCTGAGTGTTTTCAGTGCAGTGATCTGAACCGTCTCCTGCCCGGAGATGCGTGCTTTCAGGCCGTCGTTGCGAGAGCGATCCTGTCTCGCGTGAGCGTCGGTGACTCCGGTTTTTCGCCCAAGATCAATAATAACTCTGGTTATGAAACGGTTGCGCCGCGCTATCTTTCAGTATGTGATCTCTGGTGTGTGGAATTTTCCTGGAAGGGATGTTCCCGGGGTCTATCGTCTGATAGGCCTATCAATGAAAGGAGTCTTCTGCCGCTAAAGAATCACGGGTCTCCAGACCCGTCAGCTTTGAAAGAGGGACGGCAGGAAGCCGGCCCGCTGGCGCCTGCCGTGGCGGCACCTGTCTGCCGAGTGTTCCGTCGCAATAACAATAACGTTCAGGGAGGACTTAAAAAGGAACGATGATGCCGAAACTGCGCTCAAACACCGATTTACCGCTCCAATTCGCTTTGCTCGCCGTTGCAGTCGGGATTGCCGCCGGCTTTGGTGCCCTGGTCTTCCGGGCCCTGATTGCCTTCTTTCACAACCTGTTTTTTCTCAAAATGGTGTCGCTGCACTACGACGCCAATGTGCATACGGTGCTGGGGCCCTGGGGTGCCTGGGTCATCCTGGCGCCGGTGGTAGGGGCTGTTCTCGTCGCTTTTCTGGTCAAGAACTTCGCGCCGGAAGCGAAAGGGCATGGTGTGCCAGAGGTGATCGGCGCCATCTACTATACCAACGGTGTCATCCGGCCCGTCGTGGCATTGATCAAGTCCCTGGCATCTGCGATCTCCATCGGTAGCGGTGCTGCGATCGGTCGTGAAGGCCCGATTATCCAGATCGGCTCCGCCTTTGGTTCGACGCTGGGGCAGATGATCAACATGCCGCAGTGGCAGCGTTTCACCTTGATTGCCTGCGGCGCGGGCGGCGGTATTGCCGCGACCTTCAACACGCCCATTGGCGGGCTGCTGTTTGCGATAGAACTGATTATGCCGGAGGTCAGCGCCCGGACGCTGATTCCGGTGGCGTTGGCCACCGGTGCGGCGACCTTTGTGGGACGAAGCGCCTTCGGTGACCATCCGGCGTTCCAGATTCCAGCCTTGGTTCTGGGGCCGACGCACCTGGCGACCACCGCCACCATCGTGGCCTACCTGCTGTTCGGCCTGCTGCTGGGTCTGATGTCCTGGCTCTACATCCGCGCCATCTACCAGTTTGAAGACTGGTTCAGCCGGATTCCCGGTAATTACTACAGCCGCCACGTTCTGGGCATGCTGATTGTCGGGATCATGATGTATTCGTTCATGCACTTCAGCGGCCAGTATTACGTCGAGGGCGTCGGGTATTCCACGGTGCAGGACGTACTGACCCACACGCTGGGTAATCCGTGGTTTTTGCTGCTGCTGTGCTTCGCCAAGTTACTGGCGACCTCATTGACGCTGGGGTCTGGCGCTTCGGGCGGTGTGTTCTCTCCCTGCCTGTTTATCGGCGCCACCCTGGGTGGGGCAGCAGCCGTGCTGTTCAATCAGCTCTTGCCCGGAGCCCACCTGGATATGGCCAGCATGGCGGTGATCGGCATGGCCGGCATGGTGGGGGGGACGACAGGGGCTGTGGTGACCGCCATCGTCATGATTTTCGAAATGACCCGGGACTACAACATCATCATTCCGCTGATGATCACCGTTTCGGTCGCCTTCGGTATGCGCCGGTTGTTGATCAATGACAGCATCTACACCCGCAAACTGTCGCTCAGGGGACAGCATGTGCCGGATAGTCTCCAGACCAACCTGTACCTGCTGCATACTGCGAGCCAGGCGCTCAGCCGTCCGGTGCATTGCGTGGATGCCCAAGCCGATATTTCTGAGATTCGCTCCCATGCAGGGCAATTGTCGCGCTCCGACCTGGTACTGACTTCAGACGGAAAACCGACCGCGATCGTGCTCAGCGAGTGGCTGCCGGCGCTGAGGAAACTGCCGGACGGGCCGGTTAGGGAAGTGCTTGAGCCCTACCTGGATGATGCCTTCATCGTCGTCGGCAAACAGGAAATGCTGTTCGATGTTGTCGGTCGCATGCGACGTTCGGCGTCTGGCGCGGCGCTGGTGTCGAATGACCGGAATGACAGCCGGCCCGAAAGTCTGCTCGGCGTGTTGAGTTGGGAAGATATGTCGCGCAACAGCAAGCTGCCGGTCTCGTTGCTGCAGAAACAGCATCCGTCCGAGACGAACTGACGAGACGTTCCCCTCGCCCCGGGCTGGGGCGGGGGCGACCCGCCATCGTCTAATGCCGGTGCTTTCCCCGCCAACCTTCAGCCTGCCTTCAGTGCCGGTACTTCCGTATGCAGGAACCAGCGGTTGGTCACCACATGGCGGGTGAACCAGTGCGATCGCATCAGTCTCGCTGCGATGCGGGTTTTCGCCCACTCTGGCAGATCCCAGCCAGACTTGCGGTCGGCCGACCGTAAGCCGAAGCGCTGAGCGATCGCCGTGGCATAGGATTGCAGCGACGAGGTGCTGTAATCAGGCAATGTCTGAATGATGTCGGCAGCGATCAGGGCAGACTCGATGGCCGGACGAATCCCTTCACCGCTCTGCGTATACGCCAGACCGGCTGCGTCGCCGATCAGCATGATACCGTCTCCGATCAGCGGCCTGTCCGCATGCTCGTAAAGCAGGTACGCGTGTCCCTTGAAGCGTGACGGCATATCGTCGGGAATGCGTCCCTTGGCCTTCATTTCGTCGACAAAGGCGTTGAGATGATCGGTCAGGCGGTGATTATCCTCGCGTCCCAGGCCTATATTGAGGTAGCGGCCTTTGCGGAAAACCCAGGCATAGCCTTTGAGGTCGTCGCAGAACCAGAGCTCCGGGATATCCTCTCGGACGCCACACCGTGCTGCCTGCTCGTCGTTCATTTCGAACTCAATTTCTTTTGCGGCCACCGCCGTTTCGTGCTTGCCTGGACCCTCGCCAAGGTGCCGGGCCACCGGGCAGAAATGACCGCCGGCGCCGACCAGGAGAGGTGCCCGGTACTCGCCGTTGATCAGCCACTGTCCTTCCTGGCGTTCGATGGTTTTGACGCCGGTCCCCAAGGCCTTGTCGACATCCACCCGGCTTAACAGGTAGTCATCGAATTCGCAGCGGCGGATGCCGTAGCTGACCGGCTTGTCGCCATGGTCGTTTTCCACCGCATCCTGACCCATCATGCCGATACGGAATCCGTGTATCGGCTGCATGATGTTGCTGGCGGCGTAGTCATGGCGGTCCACCTGCAAACTGTCGAGCACCGCCGGCGTCACCCAGCCGGCACAGGTCTTGTCGCGGGGAAATGTCTGTTTATCGATGATCAGCAGGCGTTTGCCGCTGTCGCGTAAAGCCCATGCCAGACTGGAACCCGCAGGGCCTCCGCCGACGATAATCAGGTCATAGTCGGTCATACGTCCCCCTCTGCCGGGCTGGCCGGAGTGGCGTAGAGGTGTTTCCGGTTACGCGGCACCTCGTTGTTTTCGGCGTGGGTAAAGACGGCCTGGAACAACTGCAGCGATCCGACATTGAAGGCGGCGATCGAACCGGCGAGGTAGAGACGCCACGCCCTTACGAAGGCTTCGTCATACATGTCGAGGACGGTCTGCTCGGACTCGTCGAAGCGTTCCAGCCAGTGCTCTATCGTGCGGGCATAATGGAGACGCAGGTTTTCCACATCCAATACCGAGAAGTCGCCGGCTTCGCAGATGCTCATCATCTCGGTAATGCTGGGAGGGTATGAGCCGGGGAAAATGCGCTTCTCGATCCAGGCATTGACCCGGGACGGCTGATTGCGGCCGATACTGTGCAGCAGAGCCAGGCCGTTCGGCTTCAGGGAACGTTTGATGACGGCGGCCAGCTCCGGATAGGTCTCGACGCCGACATGCTCGAGCATGCCAATGGAGACGAAGGCGTCGTATTGGCCCCGGATGTTGCGGTAGTCGTCCTCGACGTACTCGATGCGACTGCTGAGCCCCTGCAGCTTGGCCTGCTCGCGGGCAAAGCTCAGCTGTTCCTTGGAGATATTGAAGGCGCGTACCTTGACGCCGTGATGCCGGGCCATGTAGCGGGCGAGTCCGCCCCAGCCACAGCCGGCTTCCACGACGGTCTGGCCGGGCTTCAGCTGTAGCTTGCGGCAGACATGTTCCAGCTTGGCCAATTGTGCCTGTTCGAGAGTGAGGTCCGGCGACTCGTAGTAGGCGCAGGTGTACTGCATTTCAGCCCGGTCGAGCCAGAGCTTGTAAAAGTCGTTTCCGAGGTCGTAGTGGTGCTGGATGTTGTTGCGGGCGTCGTTGAGGCTGGTTGAGCGCGGTGCATGATTGCGCCAAAGGGGCTTGAGCCAGATCGGCATGTCGCGTTCGGCCTTGCTGGTCGCCATGTAGATCTCGCCGAGCAGGTTCGGCAGATCCCCCTGCACGTCCAGGCGCCCGGCGCTATAGAGGTCGCCGAAGGCCAGATTGGGGTTTCCCATCAGTTCGTAGAGTGCGAGACGGTCTTTGAGCTTGATGACGAAATCGGGGCGTGCATCGGGGGCGACTATGCGCTCTCCATCCCAGAGTTCCAGTGCCAGGGGCGGTGCTCCTGCCAGGCTCAGTAACTTCTCCGCGAGCCAGCGTTCCGGCATCAGCGGGGCGCCGGCGAGCCGGTGTTCCGACATGGGGATGGAAAGAATATGGTCTCGGCTCGAATCCATTTGTTCAGCGTGCTTCGAGCCATTGGACGTGGCCTGCTTCTGCATTGCTGTATCTCCCTTTCTCTGCTTCCAGCGAGTGGGTCGAACGCGGTAAACCTCAACGAATTCCGGAAAAACACGACAAAAAGTATACGAATCTCATTCGCCTTAGCTCAAGCGGACTTTCTTATTTAGGTCATACGTTAAAACTATTGCCGGGTCTCTACCATAGTGTCAATTGATCGGCCCCGGGGCGTCGGAACAGATCGGTTCGCAGTGCGGAGGGCTCGCGCTGGTTCAGTGACAGCTTCCGGCATTGGCGCGCGAAGCGCTGACGCAGAAGCTCTGCATAAGGGCCGCTGCCGGCCATGCGTTTGCCGAAGGTGCTGTCGTAGACCTTGCCGCCGCGCAGGTCCTCCATACGGTGCATCACATGGCGGGCCCGATCGGGAAAGTGATCTTGCAGCCAGGTTTCGAACAGCGGGGCGACTTCAAGCGGCAGACGCAGAAGGACCCAGCCGGCCCGTTGGGCGCCTGCCTCTGCGGAGGCATCGAGTATGGCCTCCATTTCATGGTCGTTGATAAATGGAATAACCGGGGCTACCAACACGCCGGTTGGAATGCCGGCAGCCCTCAGCTCGCGCACCACCTTCAGGCGGGTGCCCGGTGCCGCCGTGCGGGGCTCCATGATGCGCTTCAGGTCGTTATCCAGCGTCGTGATGCTGACGAAAACACTGCAAAGGCGCTCCCGTGCCAGTGACGACAGCAGGTCGATATCTCTGAGGATCAGGGCGCTTTTGGTGATCAGGCTGACGGGGTGGCGATATTCCCAGAGCACCTCCAGCAACTCACGGGTGATGCGTCGTGCCTTTTCGACCGGTTGGTAGGCATCGGTATTCACGCCGAGGGCGATGGGTTTGCATTGGTAGCGGGGTTTGTCGAGGGTTTGACGCAACAGGTTTGCGGCATTGGGTTTTGCGATCAGTTTCGTTTCGAAGTCCAGTCCGGGAGAGAGGTCCCAGTAAGCGTGGGTCGGTCGCGCAAAACAGTAGATGCAGCCATGTTCGCAACCGCGATAGGGATTGATCGACTGGTCGAAAGGCACGTCCGGTGAGCGGTTCGTACTGATGATGGTGCGGGCCTGCTCTTCGACAACGGTGGTGGCGATGGAATCAGGCGTTGCCCAGGTATTGTCCTCCGTGGCGGCAACGAAGTGCGGGCGTTCGTCCGCCACCGTTTCGATGCGGCGCGGTTGATAGCGGTTGTGTGGATTGTTACCGGTGCCTCGGGTTTTCATAGCGCCAAATGACTGGTTATTTGTACAGTGTTTCAATGCTACGCCCGGTTGACGCCGGGCGCAATAGCTTCTCGCCTAAGCCGCCCTTCACCCGTTATTATGGGCCCGATCCTGGGGCAGGCCTGAGTGAACCGGTAGCGCGCGAGGTCAGGGCGGCTTGACGTGCCGTAGGGCAGAGTGTGAGTGAAGAGGCATAATATGGATATTATCGAGTCGTTCGATCTCATCAGGGATATTCTGGGCACACCCAATCCGGCAACCTATAAAAAGATTCAGCCACGCCTGAACGCACGGATGATGCGTTTTGTCGAAAAATCGCCGTTGGCCATGTTCGCTACGGTGGATGCTGAAGGGTTTCCTACCATCTCGCCAAAAGGCGATGAGCCCGGTTTCATCAGGGTTCGCGACGCCCATACGCTGTTGTTGCCGGAGCGCAAGGGCAACAAGCTGGCCTTTTCGCTCGAGAACCTGATGAGCCACCCGGAAGCTGCCTTGATCCTGATGGTTCCCGGTACGCCGGAAACCCTGCGCATTCACGGCCGTTGCCGGGTTGTCCGTGATGAAGTGCTGAACCGGGAGCTGGCATCGGCGACGCAGGACGCTCTGTTGGTGATGGAGATGAGCGTGGTCACATGCTACTTCCAATGTGCCAAGGCCTTCCTGCGGAGCAAAGCCTGGTCCCCCGCGTCCTGGGGGCCGCGTGAGAAGATTTCTTTCGGCGAGGAGATTTTCGGAACATCTGCAGATGCGCGGGATGCCGTGCAGTCGCTGGATGCCGGGGTCGACGAGCGCTACAAGACGGACCTGTGACGGTGCGGCCCGGGCCCTGAGCGCAAGAACGTACAAAACGCTTCAGGCCATCTGCGTTATCCTGTTCCGGCAGAGGCTTCAGGTTGATTCGGCATGACACAGGCGTTGAAAGATCAGGCTCAGTTCTTTAGGGCGGAAGACCTTGGTGGCCTGGCGTTGCTGTAGGCACGCTATCATCGACAGCGTTTTCACGGCGTTCCCATGACGGCTAAGCGATTGGCCTTATCGAAAGGGGGCCTGGCAATTCCATCGTCGTGGCGGCAGATTGCGGATTTACCGGCCAGCGTCACCCGACCCGCCACTGCAGGCGAGTCATGGGCGTGACGACTGGGGTTTACCTACAACAGCACTCGGGTTGACGCCATAAGTCACCAAACACCCGCAAGAATATACAAGACCGGACGGGGCGGGCCGCATAGGCTATTCCCGGTCCGGGTTCTGGAGTTTCCGTATTGTGACATCATCAAAACGACAGGCTGTGTTGATCGGCGCTCGCGATACCCTGCCGCTGGTCGTGGCGGCAATGCCATTCGGCGTCGTTTATGGGGCCATGGCGCAGACCGCAGGTTTGAGTCTTTGGGCCACGCTGGGAATGTCGGCTTTTGTCTATGCCGGATCTGCCCAGTTCATTGCGGTCACGCTGTTGGGAGCCTCGGCGGCGATTCCGGTGATCCTGCTGACGGTGTTCGTTGTCAATGCCCGGCACCTGCTGTATTCGGCCAGCCTGATGCCCCACGCGTCGCGCCTGCCACACTGGTTTCGGGTCCCCATGGCGTTCTGGCTGACGGATGAGACGTTCGCCGTGGTATCGAACCGGCTGACCCAGCAGCCGCCCAAATCGGAACTGCCCTGGTACTACCTGGGCTCGGCGCTACTCATGTACGGCAACTGGCTGGCTTGTACGGGCGTGGGCGTCGTGCTTGGGCACCGTATTCCGGACCTGACCCACTGGGGGCTTGATGTCGCGATGATCGTTGCCTTTATCGGTATCGTGGTGCCGGCCCTGCGTCGTCATTCCCATTGGGCTTGCGCCCTGGTTGCGGGCGTTTCGGCCCTGCTGACCCATGACTGGCCGAATCAGAGCGGTCTGTTGTTCTCTGCGGTCCTGGCGATTGTGGTTGGTGCCGGGCTGGAAAAGGTGTCGGAGGTGCGACATGGCTAGCTGGTGGCTGATCGCCGGTATGGCCCTGCTGACCTTTATTCCACGCTACCTGCCGTTGCGGTTCGCCGGTCGCCTGCAGATTCCCCGCGAATTGGAGCGTGCGCTGAATTATGTGCCCATCGCGGTGCTGACCGCTATTGTGGTGCAGGCCACACTGATCCAGCATGGCGGTATCGATGCCTCACTGCACAACCACCGGCTTATTGCAGCGCTTTGCGCCTTCGCCACTGCACTGATCTGGCGCCGTCTGTTTCTGACCGTCGTCGTCGGATTGGCGACTTTCGCCCTGGTAGGGTGGTTGGGCTGAGTAATCGGGGTTTGACGATGAGAGTGATTCGTGGCCGCGAGTTCGTGGCAGATCGCGCTTGGGGCGCGTTGGATATTGCCAATATGGCGGGCACCACTGTGCGCCTGCACTGGACGGACCAACCCTACCGGTGGCATATCAACGATGGCGAAGAAGTCTTTGCCGTGTTGGATGGCATTGTCGATATGCATTATCGTGAAGAGGGCGCTGAAAAGGTGGTAACGCTGAGGTCCGGTGATGTGTTTTTTGCCGGTGTCGGTTGCGAACACGTTGCGCATCCCCGAGGTGAAGCCCGTGTGCTGGTGGTAGAGAAAGACGGCAGTGTCTGACGCGAGAGGTGATCCATGCTCAGCCTGACAACGGTTGGGGTATTTGCGCTGGCGTCGATTGTATTGGCGCTGATCCCGGGGCCCGATATGCTTTACATTGCCACTCGCTCCGTAGCCCAGGGGCGCAGTGCGGGGGTGGTCTCGGCGCTAGGCGTGCATGCCGGCGTATTGATTCATACGCTGGCGGCGGCGCTGGGATTGTCGGCGTTGATCGCAGCTTCGGCAGTCGCCTTCAGTGTGGTCAAGTTTGCCGGGGCGGCCTATCTGGTCGTTCTGGGGATCAAGACGTTGGTCAGCAAGAGCGAGTCGTTCGATGTGAAGGTGACGTCGAAGGCGAAGCTGGGCGAGATTTTCTACCAGGGGTTGGTGACGAATGTGCTCAACCCCAAGGTGATTCTATTTTTCCTGGCGTTTCTGCCCCAGTTTGTCGATCCTGCGCGAGGTAGCGTCTCCCTCCAGTTGCTGCAGTTGGGTTTGTTGTTGTTCATCGTGACGCTGCCCATCGATATTTCAGTCGGTCTGGCGGGAGGTGCCGTAGGTGCCTGGCTGAGTGCGCGTAGCCATATGCAGGCTGCAAGCAAGTGGTTCACCGGCGCCGTATTTATCGCATTGGGGATTGGTACGGCCTTGCATGGGTCCCGAAAACTCTAGTGTTGGTACGGCGGCTGAGGGGCGTCCTCGGACCTTTCATGTCGATGGAAACCAGGCACGGGGACCGCTCTCCGAAGCCTGTCCGTGTTTAAACGAAGCTGACGTGGGGTCTTGGGCCCTGTATGGTGTCGGACAAGCGTGGCAGAGTGAGGTGCTTCCGGGGTTATCTGCCGGGATGTGGAAGCTGCGTGTCACTCACGCGTAAAGGTTCCCCATGAAGGCGCTCCGCCTGCGTTATCAGACCATTGAGTTTGATGACATCGATATCCATGTCCGGACGTTAAGGGACAATCAGCAATTCTCCGATGTTGACGGTGTTGCCGAAAAGCTGGGGATCTCCTCGGCCAGTTGGCCCTTGTTCGGCATTATCTGGGCATCCGGCCGGGTGCTTGCACATCTGATGGTCGACTATGACGTCGAAGGTCGCCGTATCCTGGAGGTGGGCTGCGGAATAGCCTTGGCCAGCCTGGTGCTGAATCATCGCCAGGCGGACATTACGGCGACGGATTATCATCCGGAAGCGGAAAAATTCCTGCACGAAAACGTTCGCTTGAACCAAGGGGAAAGCATTCCCTTCGTGCGCACAGGCTGGGAGGATGACCCTGCGGCCCTGGGGCGTTTCGACCTGATCATCGGCAGCGATCTGTTATACGAGCATGAGCATGTCGATGCGCTCTCCCAGTTTGTCGAGCGACATGCGACGCCCCAGGGGGATGTGGTACTGGTGGACCCCGGTCGCGGACACCATGCGCGCTTCAGCAAACGTATGGTCAGCATGGGTTACTCCCATCAACAGCATCGTCCTGAGCCGGCAGACTATCTGGAGCAGCCGTTCCGGGGGCAAATCCTGCAATATCATCGCTAGGTGAAACGGGTGTATCTGAATCAAACCGTTGGTGTGATGAGGGAACCTCGCCAGTGGCGGCGGTCATTGTGAGAACGTAGTGAGGTGGCTGTTGCATTGGAAGATGAGTGGCGAAGGAAACCGTGCCTGTGCGGGAACGTCAGTTGTACTTCATCCCCAACTCCATTAACTTTCCGTGAATTGCGAGCCTACCGTGCGAGCATTGCGCGTTGAGGGACATTTAATGGACATGGTCGCCGAGCCTTTCCGCCTTTCACAAGCACTACATGCTGCGCTCTCTCCTTGGGGTGTCGTGTCGGACGAGTTGTTGCGTGAGCTGGAACCCTTGTTTGAGGCGCGGCAATACTCCGGCGGCCAATTCCTGGCCATGCCCGGCAAGGCGTTCGACCGCGTCCTGGTGGTAGCCCGTGGGGTCTTGCGTTTTTTCATCCTCGATGAAGAGGGGCGTGAGTGGAATAAGGGGTTTGCCGCCGAGGGGCGACTGACTGGCCCGCTGGCGGAAACACACATGTCCTGGCCTGATCCGTATGGCATGCAGGCGATCGAAGACAGCGTCGTTTTCGAGGCTCCGGCCGCAACCTTTAGTGCTTTGGCGGCCGGGAACGCCGTTCTTGACGGAATGGTCAAACGTTATGTTGGTGCGTTACTCCGGATGAAGGCGGATCGGCTGACGGGGTTCCAACGGCTGGATGCTACCGGGCGCTATCGCGATTTTCTGGAACGTTATCCGGAACTGGCAGGCCGCCTACCGCAGTATCACATCGCCTCCTACCTTGGGATCTCCGAGGTGTCGCTCTCGCGCCTGCGACGCAAGGTGGCGGGTAACCTGAGCTGAGCCGCGGCTTAACATCTGTTAAGGCGTCTGCTTAGCACCCTCTTTTATGCTCTCTCCTCGACCGGATTATCCGGAGGCTTAACCGATTCGAGGAAGTAGACAATGAGTTCATTAGCAACGCCCCCCGTCGAGCCCCTGCCGCGATACGGCAATCCGCTTTCTCTTGATCAGGCTCGTCAGGTCATGGCTGCGGCTGAGCAGGAAGCGGCCTGTCAGCAGTGGCCGATGGTCATCACGATCGTCGACAGCACCGGCCATCTGGTCATGGTGCATCGTTTGGAGCACGCCCAATACGGCAGCATCAAGGTGTCTCAGTTGAAGGCGCAGACGGCATTGGACTTTCGCCGGCCGACACGGCTGCTCGAGCAAGCGGTTGAGCAGGGCGGTCTGGGGCTGCGACTGCTGTCCGTGCCCGGGGTGGTGGCCCTGGAGGGCGGATTGCCATTAATTGCCGGGGGGCTGATCGTCGGCGCTATTGGTGTGTCTGGTATGCAGTCAACGCAGGATGCACAGGTGGCAATGGCCGGAGCGGCAGCCTTGGACTGAGACCGTTGAGTACTGGGAAGTGTCGGCTTGCCGATGAGGTAAAGGGTGACAGCTAGGGCCAGAGCGGGTATTTCGCTCTGGCCCTTCGGACTTGCTCACTGCTCAGCGGTTTCCCGCGCCACGGCGCGGTAGCCGATATCCTTCCGGTAATACAGGTCCTGCCACTGAATCTTGGCCGCTAATGCATAGGCCCGCTGTTGGGCTTCGGTGACGGTCTGACCCAGAGCGGTGGCGCAGAGGACGCGGCCGCCGTTAGTGACTACATTGCCGTTCTCCATGCGTGTACCGGCATGGAAGACCTTCTCGCCTTCGATTTCCGTTTCGGGTAATCCGCTGATGACATTACCTTTGGCGTAGCTGTCCGGATAACCGCCGGCAGCCAGCACGATGCCCAGGGAAGCGCGCTCGTCCCAGTCAGAGTCGCACTGGTCGAGGCGTCCGTCGACCGCGGCATTGCAGAGTTCCACCAGATCGGAGCGCATGCGCATCATGATCGGTTGGGTTTCCGGGTCGCCGAAGCGGCAGTTGAACTCGATCACTTTGGGGCTGCCGTCGGCGGCGATCATCAGGCCGGCATAGAGGAATCCCGTGTAAGGGTTATCCTCGGACGCCATGCCGCGCACGGTGGGCATGATGACCTCGTCCATGATGCGGTCATGGATCGCAGGGGTCACCACCGGCGCCGGGGAGTAAGCGCCCATGCCGCCGGTGTTAGGGCCGGTATCGGCATCTCCGACACGTTTGTGGTCCTGACTGGTGGCCATGGCGAGTACATGTTCGCCGTCGACCATAACGATGAAGCTGGCTTCCTCGCCGTCGAGGAAATCCTCCACCACGACCCGGTGGCCCGCGTCGCCGAATTTGTTGCCGGCCAGCATGTCCTTCACGGCGTCTTCGGCTTCCATCAAGGTCATGGCGACGATCACGCCTTTGCCTGCCGCCAGGCCGTCGGCCTTGATGACGATCGGGGCGCCGCGCTCACGCACGTAAGCCAGGGCCTGGTCGACATCGGTAAAGTTCTGGTACTCGGCGGTTGGGATCTGGTGGCGCGCCAGGAAGTCCTTGGTGAACGCTTTGGAGCCCTCAAGTTGTGCGGCTTTGGCGCTCGGGCCGAAAATGCGCAGGCCGCGTGCGCGGAACAGATCGACGACACCCAGTACAAGAGGTGCTTCGGGGCCCACGATCGTCAGGCCGATGTCCTGCTGCTCGGCAAAGTCTGCCAGGGATTCAAGGTCGGTGACCTCGATGCCCACGTTTTCCAGTTTGGGCTCCAGCGCCGTGCCGGCGTTGCCGGGGGCGACGAATACCTTTTCCACATAGTCCGCCTGGGCGGCTTTCCAGGCCAGAGCATGTTCGCGTCCGCCGCTGCCGATCACAAGAATCTTCATGGTGTTTTCCTCTGTCGGATCAGTGACGGAAATGACGCATGCCGGTGAAGACCATCGCGATACCGTGTTCATTGGCCGCGTCGATGACTTCCTGGTCGCGCATGGAGCCACCGGGCTGGATGACGGCACGGATACCGGCTGCCGCCGCGGCGTCGATGCCATCGCGGAACGGGAAGAAGGCGTCGGAAGCCATGACCGATCCGGCGACCTCCAGCTTCTCATCCGCGGCTTTAATGCCAGCGATTTTCGCACTGTACACGCGACTCATCTGCCCCGCGCCTATCCCAATGGTACGGCCCTGCTTGGCGTAGACGATTGCGTTGGACTTGACGAACTTGGCCACTTCCCAGGCGAACAACAGATCGTTGAGTTCCTGCTCGCTCGGCGAACGCTCGGTAACGACCTTGATGCTGTTCATGTCGACCATGCCCAGATCACGGTCCTGCACCAACAGGCCACCGGTCACCCGCTTGTAGTCCATCGTCGCAGCACGTTCTGCAGCGAACTCGCCGCAGGCCAGCACGCGGACGTTTTTCTTGGCTTCGAAGACGGCCAGGGCAGCATCGCTGACGACGGGAGCAATCACGACTTCGACAAACTGACGCTCGACGATGGCCTTGGCGGTTTCCACGTCCAGCTCACGGTTGAAGGCAATGATGCCGCCAAACGCGGAGGTTGGGTCAGTCGCGAAAGCGAGGTCGTAGGCTTGGCGGATATCGACGCCGATGGCCACGCCGCAGGGATTGGCGTGCTTGACGATGACGCAGGCCGGATCAGAGAAGGGCTTGACGCACTCCAGGGCAGCGTCCGTATCGGCGACATTGTTGTAGGACAGCTCCTTGCCCTGCAACTGGGTTGCGGTGGCAATACAGGCTTCTTTCGGCTGACGCTCGACATAGAAGGCGGCACGCTGGTGCGGGTTCTCGCCATACCGCATGTCCTGCGCCTTGCGGAAATGCAGGTTCAGGGTGCGGGGGAAGGCGGGGTTGTCATTGTCGGTTGTGCGTCCGCCGAGGTAGTTGGCGATGGCTCCGTCGTAGGCGGCAGTGTGCTCAAAGGCACGTACGGCCAGGTCGAAGCGGGTCTCGCGGGTCAGGCCGCCATCGTTGTTATTGAGCTCGTCGAGTACCCGGTCGTAGTCGGAAGCATTGACGACGATGGCGACATCTTCGTGATTCTTGGCAGCCGCCCGGACCATGGTCGGACCACCGATATCGATGTTCTCGATGGCATCAGCCAGGCTGCAGTCTTCTCTGGAGACGGTTTGCTCGAACGGATACAGGTTGACCACGACCAGGTCGATGGCCTGGATGCCATGCTGCTCCATGATGGCGTCGTCGGTGCCGCGACGGCCTAGAATGCCTCCATGGACTTTCGGGTGCAGCGTCTTGACGCGGCCGTCCATCATTTCCGGGAAGCCGGTGTAATCGGAGACCTCGGTCACCGGAACGGCGTTTTCGCTCAGCAGGCGGAAGGTGCCTCCGGTGGAGAGCAGTTCGATACCGCGGCGGCTCAGGGCCTTGGCAAAATCGACGATACCGGTTTTGTCGGAAACGCTGATGAGCGCGCGACGGATGGGGACTATCGGTTTCTTGGACATGATCTGGTCGTCTGCAGTCGTTCGGCTAGACAAAGGGGAGCGTCGCAATAGGACGTCCCCATGGATTCAGGAAGGGATTATAACAGGCCGTACTGTTTCAGTTTCTTGCGCAGCGTGCCGCGATTGAGACCCAGCATGACGGATGCACGGGTCTGGTTGTTGCGGGTATAGCGCATAACGTGTTCGAGCAGCGGGGCTTCGACCTCGGACAGGACCAGCTGGTACACGTCGGTGACCGGGGCGCCGTCGAGTTGGGCGAAGTAGTTGGTCAGCGCCTGCTCGACGCTGTCGCGCAGGGTAACGCCCGTTCCATTGCCGGCAAGAGCCTGCAGTGTCTGGTTCTCATTATTGGCGAGTGGGTTTTCGGCCATGGTTTCGGCACTCATGCTGCAAACACCTCTTGGTTCCGTAAGTCTTCGAAATAGGATTCAATACTGTCCAGTTGCGCGGATTTATCGTCCAACGCATTAAAATACTTGCGAAAAGTCCCGTCCTGGTCATGCACCTGCAAGTACCAGCCCACGTGTTTACGCGCAATTCGCACGCCCATGGGATCCCCATAAAACGCATGCAGGGCGTTGAGATGGCCCAGCAAGGTTTCCCGAATCTCGTCGAGCGCCGGGGTGGGGAGTTGGCTTCCTGTCCGTAGGAAATGGTCGATTTCCCTGAAAATCCAGGGATTCCCCTGCGCGGCCCGGCCGATCAAAAGACCGTCTGCGCCGGTATGGCGCAGCACCTGAAGGGCCTTTTCCGGCGTATCCACATCGCCGTTGGCGAAAACCGGAATCGACACCGCAGCCTTGACCTCGGCAATGGTGTCGTATTCGGCATCGCCCCGATAGCCGCAGGCCCGGGTGCGACCGTGGACGGCCAGCGCCTGTATGCCTGCGTCCTCCGCCATCCTGGCAATACGGGGGGCATTGCGGTTGTCGGTATCCCATCCGCTGCGCATTTTCAGCGTCACCGGTACCGTGACGGCTTCGACCACCGCCTGCAGGATGTCCCTTACCAAAGCTTCGTCTTTCATCAACGCGGAACCGGCAGCCTTGTTACAGACTTTTTTGGCCGGGCAGCCCATGTTGATGTCGATGATCTGGGCGCCGCGTTCGGCATTCAGTCGTGCGGCTTCCGCGAGCATGGCCGGATCACCGCCGGCGATCTGTACGGAACGTGGCTCCGGCTCTCCCGTATGATCCAGGCGCAGTCGGGATTTGCGCGTGTTCCACAGGCGACTGTCGGCGATCAACATCTCCGAAACCGCGAGTCCGGCACCCAGCTTTCGGCATAACAGGCGAAAGGGAAGGTCCGTGACACCGGCCATGGGAGCCAGAATCAACGCGTTATCCAGCTTGTAGGGACCGATGTGTACCACCCTGTTCTCCTGCTAAAGAACTGGTCAAATGTCAGCCAGGTTTCGGGGGCGCTAATGATACCCCCCGTACTGCAGGGGTTAAAGGGGAAAATGGCGGAAAAAGTTGATTAATATTCGTTCGGGCTGGTTGACTTTTAGTCAGCCTTCTGGGAATGGCCGAGCCTGCCGGAAGGTCGGTGAGAGTGGGGCCCAGTCAGGGCCCCGTCTGGATTATTGGGCGGCTGTCGATCGAGCGAAGAAGGCAATGTTGTAGTTGACGGCATCGCGTCCCGGATCCTTGATCGACAGGGATATCCGCACCGGCGTATTCGGTGGCATGGTCTTCATGCCTTTGGCTTCTCCAGCCAGATATTCGTCCGGTTGGAACAGGCGCTGCGCGACGACGTCATTGTTCAGGTTCGAGAAGGTCAATGCGATGGCCGGGAACGGCTGGCCGAAAGGTGCCTGATTGACAATGATCGCGTCGACCACCAGTACGTTGGGTTGATCGGTTTTGGCGCGAACCAGCAACTGCTGGCTCTGGATCTGGCTGACATCGATCAGTGGCGGCAGCTTGCAACCGACCCAGTGGCAGCCCATTTCGTAAAAGGGGCGCAGGGTTGGGATACGCGACAGTTTATCGAACTGGAACCAGGTAACCTGGGCAACGGCGCCACCGATCAGTGCCAGCAGGACGAGCGTCCAGAAAATGCGCTTGCCCCAATGCCGGGAGGGGCGCTCGTCGAGCGCGATAGGCTCTGCCCTGAGGTGGTCGAACCGTTGTGCCGCGACGGGCTTGGCCTTTGGTTTCTGTACTGCCTCCCTGTCGTCGGGTTCGACTGTCATCCGGGGCTCGGCGCGCAGCGGTTGCTCTGTTTCCGACGGTGCAGGGGTCGCCCTCGGCCGGGGTTGGGAAGACGGACGCGGTGCGGATTCCTTTGGCTCAGGCGTTTCGGGTGCCTTCTTTTCCTTGTGGTCTTCCTGCAGTATTTCCTCTGCCCAGCTTTCGTCGATATTCTCTTCCGTGTGCTCGACGCTGTCGCTGTCCTGGAAGCCCGGCTCATCTTCACGGTCCAGGGAGAGGAAGCTGTCGCTCAATTCATCGTTGTCGAACAGCTTCTTGTTGCCGGCATATCCGCTGTCGGTGCTGTCTTCCTCGGGGTTGTCGGCAAAAAGCAGTTCGTCCTCGTCCGGCGCTGCTGTTGCCGGCTTAGGCTTTGGCGGCTCTTGTGGCTCGGGTTCCGGTGGCGGCTCGACGGCCTTGGTGGGCGGAGCTTTCTGTGGCGCTGGCTCGGCCGGAGGTGCAGGGGGCGTGTCGTCGATCTGATATTCCGTCGCGTTGAAGACGCCCATGCAGTGCCCGCAACGGACTTTGCCGGAGGCCATTTTCAATTGTTCGTCGGTTACCCGGAAACGGGTCTGGCAGTGGGGGCAGCGGGTGAGTATGCTCATGCACGTCCTTCAGGCCAATGCCGGTGTCTGGCAAACTACAATCGCGGTAACGTGGGTCCGGCGACTGAAGGCCGGTAACACACCTGGCATCGTATACTACGTTTTCCTTGCGTTAGCCGCTACCGGTGTCGTGAACGCTGCACTGCAGCGTCTGCCACCGCTTTGGCCGTTTGCGGAATCGTCGATTCTGGGCAAGTGTATTCGAAAACAGCTCTTCGAAAAACAGTGTAGTCGGAAACCGGAGTACGGTCACCCGTTTGCCTGATGCCGACGTCCCTGCAGTCTCACCCAACCATCCTGCTCTGCCGGTTCTTCCATATCGAACCAGTGCTCGTAACGCTTCAGAAGATCGTCTGCCTGATTCGACAGAATGCCTGAAAGTACGATCCAGCCGCCGGGACGAACCCGTTGTGCGAGCATAGGAGCAAGCTCCATCAAGGGTTGCGCCAGGATGTTAGCGAGCAGGATGTCCGCCTGTGTTTCCGGCGCCGCCTCGGGTAGGTAGAGGTCGAGCCGCTCGGTGGCGACGTTATTGCGCCGGGCGTTTTCGCGGCTGGCCTCCAGGGCCTGGGGGTCCATATCGACGCCGATGACATGGGGCGCTCCAAGCAGCAGAGCGGCTAGTCCGAGAATGCCCGATCCACAGCCGTAATCGATAATTTCCTTGCCGCCGACCTCGGCACTGTCGAGCCATTCCAGGCAAAGCGCCGTGGTCGGGTGCGTGCCGGTACCGAAGGCCAGTCCAGGGTCGAGCATCAGGTTGACGGCATCGTCGGTGGGCGGTGTATGCCAGCTCGGGCAAATCCAGAGGCGTTGCCCGAAGCGCATGGGCTGGAAGTCGTCCATCCAGGCCCGTTCCCACTCCCTGTCTTCAAGCAGCTCGACCTCGATGTCACCCAGCGACTGGGCTGTTTCAGCGTGGTAAAGCGCCTGCAGTTGGGACTGAATGGCGTCGAGATCCTGCTCACTCTTGAACAGGCCGGTAACCCGGGTGCTGTTCCAGAGTGGTGTCGTTCCCAGTTCGGGTTCGTACAGCGGCTGGTCCAGTGCGTCGTCCATGGAAACGGCATCCGCGCCGAGCGACATCAGCAGGTCTTCGAGCTGCTCGGCATGATCCGGGTCAGTGTGAACGTGCAGTTGTATCCAGGCCATGCCGATGTCCTTGGGAGGGCTTCGGGTGACGGGCGCCCGTGAAGGCGTCAGTCCCGAATCAGTTTTTCCAGATAATGAATGGTGAAGTCGACGTGGCGGAAGGCGCTATCGCGCACCAGTCGCCGGTGCAGCGGCGTATTGGTCTTGATGCCGTCCACGACCAACTCGTCCAGTGCAATGCGCATCCGGTTAAGGGCGATGTCCCGGTCGTCACCAAAGGTGATCAGCTTGCAGACCAGCGAGTCGTAGTACGGTGGCACCGTATAGCCGCTGTACAGGTGGGAGTCCACCCTGACGCCGTTGCCGCCCGGTGCATGGAAATGGTTGATGCGGCCGGGGCTGGGACGGAAGGTTTCCGGATCCTCGGCGTTGATGCGGCATTCGATAGCGTGACCGCGAATGACGATGTCGTCCTGGCTGACAGATAGCGGCAGGCCGCTGGCAATCCGCAGCTGCTCCTTGACGATATCCACACCTGTCACCATTTCAGTGACCGGATGCTCAACCTGAACACGGGTGTTCATCTCGATAAAGAAGAACTGGCCATCCTGATAGAGGAACTCGAAGGTACCTGCGCCGACATAGCCGATTTCGCGGCAGGCGCGAACACAGGCGTCGAGGACCTGGGCGCGGGCGTCCGGATCGATATTGGGGGCCGGGGCCTCTTCCAGGACCTTCTGGTGGCGGCGCTGCATGGAGCAGTCGCGATCGCCGAGGTGAATGACGTTGCCATGGGTGTCGGCCAGTACCTGAACTTCGACGTGCCGTGGCGTATCGAGGAATTTTTCCAGATAGACGGTATCGTCACCGAAGGCGTTGCGGGCCTCGGACTGGGTGATATACACCGAGTTGAGCAGGGCTGCTTCGGAATGCACGACCTGCATGCCGCGTCCGCCACCGCCGGCTGCCGCCTTGATGATTATGGGGTAGCCGATTTCCTGGGCAACGGCCAGGGTGCGCTCGGCGTCGCTGCCGACCGGACCGTCTGAGCCGGGTACGGTGGGAACACCGGAACGAGCCATGGCCTTGATGGCGGAGACCTTGTTACCCATCAGGCGAATGACTTGGGCGGGTGGTCCTATAAAGCGGAATCCACTTTTTTCCACCTGCTCGGCAAAGTCGGCGTTTTCCGCCAGAAAGCCATAGCCCGGGTGAATGGCCACGCTATCAGTGACCTCAGCTGCGCTGATGATCGCCGGAATATTCAGGTAGCTGTCGGTGGCGCTGTTGGGCCCGATGCACACGGATTCGTCCGCCAGACGGACGTGCATCAGGTCGCGGTCGACGCTGGAGTGGACCGCCACGGTACGGATGCCCAGCTCCTTGCAGGCACGGAGAATGCGCAGGGCAATCTCGCCGCGATTGGCAATAAGGACTTTTTCTATCATGATTCAGGACTAACCTGTCGTCACACGATGACCAGCAGCGGTTGATCGAATTCCACCGGCTGGCCGTTGTCTACAAGGATTTCGGCGATGGTGCCGCTCTTGTCGGCCTCGATCTGATTCATCATCTTCATCGCTTCGACGATGCAGAGCACATCGCCTTCCTTGACTGTTTGACCCACTTCCACGAACGCGGGCGCTGTCGGAGACGGTGAGCGATAGAACGTGCCCACCATCGGTGAGCGCATCAAATGCCCCTTGGGTTTGTCTTCTGCAGGCTTGCCCGCTTCGGTCGCTGGTTGCGCCGGAGCTGCAGCCGGGGCGGGTGCCGCTACGACGGTCGCCGGTGCCGTGTAAGCATCGGGCTGGCGGCGGCGAGTAATGCGAACGGCGTCGTCGCCTTCCTTGATTTCCAGTTCTTCAACGTCGGACTCTTCCAACAGTTCAATCAGTTTCTTGACTTTACGAATATCCATGGGCTCTTTCTCGGTGCATTCAGGACGCGATTCGTTTTAACGCCGCCTGCAGGGCCAGTTCGTACCCCTGACTTCCCAGTCCGCAGATGACGCCGACAGCGGCATCCGAGAAATAGGAGTGGTGGCGAAACGGTTCACGTGCATGAACGTTGGACAGATGGATTTCAATGAATGGAATGTCGACGCCCAACAGGGCGTCTCGTAAGGCCACGCTGGTATGCGTCAACGCGGCAGGGTTAATCAGGATGAAATCCACGCCTTCCTGCCGGGCTTCATGGACCCGGTCGATCAGTTCGTATTCGGCGTTGGATTGCAGGTGAAGCAAATGATGACCGGCTTCGGCCGCGATGTCATGGAGGCGGTGATTGATGTCCGCCAGTGTTTCACGACCATAGATCTCGGGTTCCCGGGTGCCCAGCAGGTTCAGGTTCGGTCCATGCAGAACAAGAATGGTGGCCATTACGGAGTCCGTTATGTCGAGAAACATTTGCGTCGCCAAGCTGTCGTTTGGCGACTATAGACGACAAATCGCGGCAATTTCACGCAAGTTTGCCGACTTCTACTGGCAACTTCAACCCATTTTGCGAGGTGCAGACATGCTCCCGGTGCCGGGTCAGTCAATGTGAGGGCATTGTCAATCAGGATTGGGCGGGGGTCCATACGACGTATGGCGATGGGGCAGTCGCCCGGGGCCGGGCGACCGGTCAATCATCTGGCGTGGGTGGCGTCAGGCATCGGCTCCTGCACTGGCGGCGGCGACGGTATTCCGTCCGGCACGTTTGGCGTCATAGAGTGCCCTGTCGGCTTTTTCGCACAGCTGTTGGGACGCTTCTCCTGTCCAGTCGGCGACGCCACAACTGAAGGTGACACGGAAATCCTCGTTGCCGGCCGGTTGTAACAGTTCGCCGAAGCGTTCGCGAATTTCATTCAATACGGTGCGTGCATCCTGTTCCCGGGTATCCGGGAGGATAATAGCGAACTCCTCGCCGCCGTAACGGCCGATGTGGTCGGTCTTGCGCAGGCGCTGCTTGAGGAACAGCGACAGGCTGCGGAGCACACGGTCGCCGATGGGGTGGCCGTAGCTGTCATTGATTTTTTTGAAGTAATCAATGTCCAGCATGGCGAAGGTGAGCGGTTGGCCGCTCTGTCGCGCCTTGTTGATCTCCACATCGAGCAGGTGCAGCGTGTGGGTGTGATTGTAGAGGCCGGTCAGGCTGTCGCGGATCATCAGTGCCAGCAGCGAGCGGGCGCGGCGGCCACGGTTGTGGATGGTGGCGATAAGGTGCTTGGGGTCGATCGGCTTGGTGAGGAAGTCGTCACCGCCCAAGCTCATGGCGTGAAGCTGTTTGTTGACGTCGTCTTCGGCAGACAGGTAGATGATCGGCACGCTGTGGAGGCGGTCCTGCTGGCGGATCACGCGGGCGATCTCCATGCCGGTACAACCTGGCATGTACATGTCGAGAATGATGATTTCGGGAGAGAATTCATCAAGGGCGTCCATCACCAGCATGGGATCGGTAATGATCCGGGATTTCATGCCGGCACGATTGAGCACGTTCTCCATGAACTTGGCCTGGGCGCGGGAATCGTCGACAACCAATACCCGGTAAGGCTCGATCGGATTCGAGTGAGTGTAGGTCTCGATCTTCTCGATGAGCTGGCCGGGGTCCACTGCCCGGTGGAAGAATTCTTCGCCGCCGGAACGGGATGCGCGCAGGCGGGTGCCGATACTGCCGTCATCTTCGCTGACGAAAATGATCGGGATGGGCGTTTCGTGGTGTTGTTGAAGTGCTTCGATGGTCTCAATGCCCTGCTGCGGGCTGCCTCCGAAGTTGACGTCGATGACAATGGTTTCTGGCTTGTGCCTCGAGCATTCGTCGATGAGTGCCTGTGGGGTATCGAACGCGGCGGCGCGGAAGCCGAAGAATTCCAGTTGCTTGATGACCCGGTGGCTGCTCTCCGGGCTGTCGAGCGCAATGTAGATAGGGGTGCGCAGCAGGGTCCTGGGCGGCTCGTCCTGGGACTGATCGGTCCGCCTCAGGGTGCACTGGCTCAGGCGATCAATGGCACCCTGCAGTTTTTCCTGCGTGTCGGGGGACAGCTGTTGGCCTGCCTGCCAGCCGGACAGGCTGGTTTTCAGCTCGTCACCGACGGCCGCGTGCTTCTCCATCTCAAAGCGATGGGCATATTTGATGAGCTTGTCGACGGCGTCGTTAAGTTCGCTCCGCAGAAGAGCATCGCCTGCGGTTTCGCCGTCACGGACCTTTTGCCAGGTCTCGAGAACGATCCTGGCCTGAGTGGTTACGCGGCGAGCGAAGTGTTGTTTGAGTTTTTCGCGCTGACTTTCGTCGGTCATGAGTTGCGCCTTGCCTGTCCGGTATTTGCGATCTGTGGCAGCGTGCCGGGTCTGGTTATGGGTATTTTTATCATTGTCGGGTCGACGTTGATGACTATAGTGTGTATTAAAGGCTGATGCTTTCCCCGGTGTTCAGGATGTGACCGGACCGACACCTGTCGGATGCAAGGGACAGAATCAGCTTACCCTTAACTATAGTCGCTCTCGCCGCACAGGTGTAAACGATTGTAATATCGGGTGTTATGCTCAGATGACGCAAAGGGAAGCGCGGGCGCCATACCGGCTCAAGACATTACTGCTGACATTCACCGGCATATTGATGCTGGTGTTGTTGGCTGGCAGCTTTTACGTCAGCTTCGAGCGTTTTCGCGCCTATTTGTCATTGCAGCTCCAGGAGCATGCCCAGGATGCGGCAACGGCGCTGGGGCTTTCTCTCTCAAATGCCATCGACGGCCGTGACCCGGTAGCCTCATCATTGGCCATTGATGCCATGTTCGATAGCGGCGACTACCGGTCGATCCTGTATCTCGATGTCAACGGGCAGGAGGTCGCGGGTCGCCGGGCGGGCGATGGGATCGAAGGTGTTCCGCCCTGGTTCGTTCATCTCGTACATTTGCCGTTCCCTCAAGGGCAGGCGCAGGTGGTCCATGGTTGGCAGCAGCTCGGGCGGGTGATCGTTACCGGCAGCCCGGCCCGGGCCTATCGGGACCTGTGGGCGAGCCTGCGTAACCAGACCCTGTGGTATCTCGCCATTGCGATTCTTGCGCTGTTTCTCCTGTATCGCATGGTTCGCCTGATTCTGCGCCCCCTGCTGGCCATGGAGCATCAGGCGAATGCGATTCGCCAGCGGGATTTCAGTGTTCATGTTCCTTTACCCCAGACCCGGGAGCTGCGCAAAGTCAGCTTGGCCATGAACCAGATGGCGGATGATCTGGGCGTGCTTTTCGACGGCCAGCTTAAGCTGATTGAACAGTTGCGCCTGCAAAGCACGGAAGATCAGGTCACCGGCCTGTTCAACCGCTCCACGTTCGACCAACGCCTGCGGGCGGAGCTGGAGTCGGAGGATGGGATTGGAACCGGCACCTTGATCCTGATTCAATTGGCCTATTTCGCCGATTTCAATCATGCCCGTGGACGTCAGGCGGGCGATGCGGTGCTGCAGCAGATGGCTGGCGTCGTGGATGAATTTGTCACGGGCCACAGCAGCGCCTTTGCCGGGCGGCGGGGCGGTGCCGAATTTGTCCTCTTCCTGCCCGGCATCGGTATGGTGGATGCCGAGCATTGGCTGTCGGATCTGATTCTCCAGTTGGAGCGAGTCTACAGTCGGGTGGCAGATGCCATGACCAGCGGCGTCCATGCGGGGCTGGCTGCCAGCCGCGGCGGTCTCAAGGCATCCGAGCTGCTCTCTCGGGCCGATGCGGCTCTGCGTCAGGCGCAAGACGATATGGTCAGCGGCTTTCGCCACTACGATGAGGAGCTGGGTGGTGTCGAGGGGGCGGAACGCTGGCGGCAGATCCTGCAGGATGCACTTGACGGTGAACGCATTCATCTCCTGTTCCAGCCGGCACGGAATATTGCGACGGGCGATACCGCCTATTATCAAGTGCTGTCCCGGGTTGAGGTGGACAGTGAATGGGTGACGGCCAGCGTTTTCATTCCGTTGGCAGAACGGTTCGCCCTGGTCTCGCGGCTGGACCGCCTTGTGTTCGACTTGGCACTGAAGTGGCTGGAAGCGCATCCGGGTGTCTTCCTGTCGCTGAGTGTTGCGACAGCCTCCGTCGGCGACGACGACTTCCTTGATGGGTTGCAGCGGTTGCTTCGCAGGGTGGGCGATCTCGCCAGCCGTGTCTGGATGACGGTGCCTGAACAGGTGGTAAGGTTGCAGCGCAGTGGCTTTGAGAAGCTTCTGCGTATCGGCGGAGAGTCGGGAGCGAAGGTCATGGTCGATCGCTTCGGTGTGGGGGGGGTGCCCTTCAACTACCTGCGCCAATTACCCGTGCAGGGAATCCGCATCGACCGTAGCTATATCCGCGACATCGACAAGCACCCGGAGAACCTGTTCTTTATTCAGTCCATCCTGCCGATTGCTCATGGCCGGGGAGTGAAAGTCTGGGTCAACGGGGTGGAAACCGCCGCCGAGTGGGATCTGCTGCGAAAGCAGCCGATCGATGGCGGTATGGGGTATCATTTGGGGCGTCCGCAAGAAGCGCCGGAGAATGGCGCCAATCCTTGATCAGCGGTTTTCTTGACCCGTTACGGTTGCCCGGGATTATCTGTTTCCGGCAAGGTGTGTGTGCGGCGCTGTCTGCGAACCGGTCCTGATACAGAGGCCGGCAACGTATTGAATCAGGAAAATGACAATCATGTGGCATCGAATTACTGCGGCTCTGGGTGAGCGCTGGGAAAGTCTCCAGGATTTTGTTGGTGGACGTCATATTGCGCGGATTATCGGGGTGGTAGTGGCCCTGTACCTGGTGGTAACCATCATCCTGGGGATGTATTGGAGTTCCGAGCCGCCGTTGTTTTCCGTCCAGAAGGTGGCGGCCGACATGGCGCAGCAAAACAATCGAAAGGTCGTTATCGGTTTCACGACCACCGCGACCCTGATTCATATGGGAGATGTCCTGCTCACCAAGCCCGGGGGATACCTTTCCAACGATATCTTTCCGCCGGGGGTCTGGCTGGACAATATGCCAAACTGGGAATACGGCGTCCTGGTGCAGATGCGCGACATGGCACGGGCGTTGCGCCGCGATATGAGCCGCTCCCAGAGCCAGTCCGCAGAGGATAAGGACCTCACCGTGGCTGAGCCGCAGCTGAATTTCGATAACAACAGTTGGGCGATTCCGTCTACGGAGGGTGAGTATCGCCGAGGCCTGAGAGCCTTGCGCGGTTACCTGCTGCGGTTGTCTGACCCCAAACAGCCGCAGGCACAGTTCTATGCTCGATCGGATAACCTTAATGCCTGGTTGGGAGACGTGCAGTCCCGTCTCGGCAGCCTTTCCCGGCGCCTGAGTCAAAGTGTGGGCAATGTCGAACTGAATGCAGCGATGAAGGGTGACAAGGGCGCGCGGCAGTCGACGGAACAACCGGCTTCCGAATATGTGCAGACACCCTGGACCAAGATCGATGACGTTTTCTATGAGGCGCGTGGCCAGTCATGGGCGCTGATTGAATTGCTGGAGGCCGCGGAGGTCGACTTCCATGGTGTGCTGGTGGATAAGAATGCGCTGGTCAGCTTTCAACAGATTATTCTTGAGTTGAAGGCGACGCAGGAGCCGATCTGGAGCCCGATGATTCTCAATGGCAGCGGTTTTGGGGTCCTGGCCAACCATTCGTTGACAATGGCTTCCTACCTGTCTCGGGCCAATGCGGCCATCATCGACCTGAGATCCCTGCTGGCCCAAGGTTGAGATCCTGTCTCGGCAGACAGATACAGGGAATCGGGAATAAAAAAAGAGCAGCCATGGGCTGCTCTTTTTGTTGATGCCAACCGGTTCGGATTACTTGCCGGCGTTGTAGGCATCCACAGATTTCATGATGGCTTCGCGCGCGGCGTTTGCGTCGTCCCAGTCGCGCACCTTGACCCACTTGCCGTGCTCCAGATCCTTGTAGTTCTCAAAGAAGTGCTTGATCTGCTCGCGCAGCAGCAATGGCAGGTCTTCGACCTCTTTGACTTCATGGTACAGGGTGGACAGCTTGTCGTGAGGAACCGCAACCAGCTTGGCATCTTCGCCGGCTTCGTCTTCCATGTGCAGCATGCCGATTGGGCGACAGCGGACAATGGAGCCGGGAATGACCGGGTAGGGCGTGACAACCAGAACATCCAGAGGGTCGCCATCATCCGCCAGGGTATGGGGGATAAAGCCGTAGTTGGCAGGGTAGAACATGGGGGTAGACATGAAGCGGTCTACCAATACAGCGCCCATCTCCTTGTCGATTTCGTACTTGATCGGCGAGCTGTTGGCCGGAATTTCGATGACGACGTAGATATCGTCCGGTGGATTCTTGCCCGCGGGGATGTTGTCGAAAAGCATGTTGTTGTCCTTTCTGAGCCGGGTTTATGAATACGAGGTGGCGTGATTATACGGGATGGGCGGTGCCTGAGAAACCGCCGGGGAAACCCGGTTGCCTTCTGGACGTCAGCCTGCCCTAGAGGCCCATTTGCTTGGCGATCAGCTCTTTCATGATCTCAGTCGTGCCGCCGCCGATCGCAAGGATACGGGCATCCCGGTATAGGCGTTCGACCACAGACTCCCGCATATAGCCCATGCCACCATGCAGTTGCACGGCTTCGCGGGTGACGCGCTCGCAGGCCTCGGTGGCAAAGTTCTTTGCCATGGCGACCTGTCGTATCGGGTTTTTCCGGGCTTGCATCAAGGCCGCGCAGCGGTATGTGTATTCGCGGGCCAGATCGACATCGGTGGCCATGTCCACCAGTTTGTGCCGGGTCACCTGAAAGCCGGCGACGGTGCGGCCGAAGGCCTTACGGCTGCGGGTGTATTCCAGGGAGGCCTCCAGTGCCAGTTCGGCTGTCATGTAGGCCATGACGCTGAGCATCAGGCGCTCGCGCAGGAAGTTGGCCATGATGGCGATGAAGCCGGCATTTTCCTGGCCGATCAGGTTTTCTGCGGGCACCCGGCAGTCGTCGAAGAAGAGTTCAGCGGTATCACTGGCCCACCAGCCCATCTTGTTCAGTTTGCGGCCGACACTGAAGCCCGGGGTCCCTTTCTCGATCAGCAGCAGGCTGATGCCGCCATGCCCCTCGTCGCCGGTGCGTACGGCGACAGTGTAGTAATCTGCCCGAATACCGCTGGTGATAAAGGTCTTGCTGCCGGAAACCCGATAATGGTCGCCGTCGCGAACGGCACGGGTTTTGAGGCGGGCCACGTCCGATCCGCCGTCGGGTTCGGTAACCGCGAGAGCGGCAATTTTCCTACCGGCGAGTACGTCCGGAACCACCCGGTCGCGAACCTCGGGCCTGGCCCACTGGACGATGGGGGGCAGGGCAATATCCAGTGAGCCCAGTCCGGCCACGAGTCCGCCTGACGTGGAGCGCAACAGCTCCTCGCTGACGGCTATCTTCAGGAAAAGGTCTCCCTCGCCGCTGCCGCCGAACTTCTCCGGATAACCGATGCCCAGGAGGCCAGCCTCTCCTGCCTGGTGGTAAAGTTCCCTCGGGAACTCTCCCTGTTCTTCCCAGTCATCGATATGCGGGAGGATATGCCGGGCAACAAAGCGTCTGGCCATTTCCCTGGCTTGGTTGTGGGTCTCCGAAAAATATTCGGTGTTGGACATGGGGCTCTCCTTGCAGTGAGCGATAAGGGTAATTAGCTATTGAGTCTGCCCCAAACACAAAAACCAAGCAAGCGCTTGGTTGTAGGCAGGCGGGTTGGAATCATGGCATTATTCGTTGTTTGCAATCGCCGGGCGCTCTAGAGTTGCTAGTGCCGACAGCATTGGTACGGGACAGGGTCCTGTGTCTGTCGGTCTGGGGATTAGCGTCCGGAACAACCACTTCCTGCCCACCGGGGAGAGTATCTCAGATGAAAATCAGGAAGGTTTTGATCGCCAATCGAGGCGAAATCGCCGTGCGTATTGCGCGGGCCTGTCAGGAGATGGGCATCAAGGCGGTCGCCATTCATTCGGAGGCGGATCGTTATGCGTTACACGTTAAGAAAGCTGATGAGGCGCACTCCATCGGCGCCGATCCGCTGACCGGGTATCTCAACCCGCACCATATCGTTAATCTCGCCGTGGAAACCGGCTGTGATGCCTTGCATCCGGGTTATGGTTTCCTCTCGGAAAATGCCACGCTGGCTGCGGTGTGCCGTGAGCGGGGGATTCGTTTTATCGGCCCTTCTGCAGACGTGATTCGCAAGATGGGGGACAAGACGGAAGCCCGCACCGCCGCTATTGCGGCTGGTGTGCCGGTGACACCGGGCTCCAAGGGCAACCTGCGTGACCTGGATGATGCGGTCAAACAGGCCGAGGCGATCGGTTATCCGGTCATGCTCAAAGCCACCTCGGGTGGCGGCGGCCGGGGTATTCGCCGCTGTAATGACGAGAAAGAGCTGCGTCAGAACTACGAGCGGGTCATCTCCGAGGCAACCAAGGCCTTTGGCAGCGCTGATGTGTTTTTGGAGAAGTGCATCGTCAATCCGCGCCACATCGAGGTGCAGGTGCTGGCCGACAGCCACGGTAACGTTATTCACCTGTTTGAGCGGGATTGCTCGATCCAGCGGCGTAACCAGAAGCTGATCGAATTGGCGCCGTCGCCACAGCTCGATGAGGCGCAGCGCCAGTATATCGGTGATCTTGCCGTGCGCGTCTCCCGCGAAGTGGGCTACGAAAACGCAGGCACCGTCGAATTCCTGCTGGCGGACAACGGCGATTTCTATTTCATGGAAATGAACACCCGCGTCCAGGTCGAACACACCATCACGGAGCAGATCACCGGGGTAGACATCGTCAAGGAACAGATCCGCATTGCCGCTGGTGAAGCGTTGCGTTTCAAGCAGGAAGATATCGCCTACAAGGGGTTTGCGGCCCAGTTCCGTATCAATGCGGAGGACCCCAAAAACGGGTTCTTGCCCAGCTTCGGTAGAATCAGTCGCTACTACTCCCCGGGTGGTCCCGGTGTGCGCACTGATGCGGCTATCTACACCGGGTATGAAATTCCGCCCTATTACGACTCCATGTGCGCGAAGCTGATTGTCTGGGCCATGGATTGGCAGGAACTGATCGAGCGCTCGCAGCGGGCGCTGAACGATATGTCGATTTTCGGGATCAAGACGACGATTCCCTATTATCAGGAAATCCTCAAGCACGAGGAGTTCCGTTCGGGTTCGTTCAACACCGGTTTTGTCGAAGCGCACCCGGAATTGACCCAATACAGCATCAAGCGGCGCCCGGAGTCCCTGGCGGCGGCGCTGGCTGCCACGATTGCCGCCCAGGCCGGCCTGTAAGGCGAAAGGAGAATTCACACCATGGCAAAGCGCAAGATCCATATTACCGATGTCATCCTGCGGGATGCACACCAGTCTCTGATCGCGACCCGCATGCGTACCGAGGACATGCTTCCGGCCTGCGAACTCCTGGACAAGGCCGGTTACTGGTCGCTCGAGTGTTGGGGCGGAGCCACCTTCGATGCCTGTGTGCGCTTCCTCAAGGAAGACCCCTGGGAACGCCTGCGCCAGCTGCGGGCAGCGCTGCCCAATACGCGCTTGCAGATGCTGTTGCGCGGTCAGAATTTGCTGGGGTACCGGCATTATGCCGACGACGTGGTTGAAGCCTTTGTGCAGAAAGCCGCCGATAACGGGATCGACGTCTTCCGTGTCTTCGATGCGTTGAACGATGTGCGTAACCTGGAAACCAGCATCAAGGCCGTGAAGAAGGCCGGCAAGCATGCCCAGGGAACCATCTGCTACACGACCAGTCCGGTGCACACGATCGAGATGTTCCTCGATCAGGCCAAAGCGATGGCGGATATGGGCTGTGACAGTATCGCCATCAAGGATATGGCCGGCCTGCTGACGCCAAAAATCACGGCGGATCTGGTGAGCGCGCTCAAGAAGAGCCTCAATCTGCCGGTATTCCTGCACTCGCACTACACGTCCGGCATGGCGACGATGTGCCAGTGGGCCGCTGTGGAAGCGGGTGTCGACCATATCGATACGGCATTGTCCGCCTTCGCCGGCGGCACAAGCCATCCGCCCACCGAGACCTTGGTGGCGGCGCTGGAAGATGCCGGCTATGAAACCGGACTCGATCTGGTGACGCTGGACAAGATCACCCAGCATTTCCGTGAGGTTCGCAAGAAGTACCACCAGTTCGAGAGCGAGTACAACGGCGTCGACACCACCGTGCTGCTCAGCCAGGTGCCGGGTGGCATGATGTCCAACCTGGCGAATCAGCTGAAGGAGCAGGGCGCGCTGGAGAAAATTCGTGATGTCTTCGAGGAAATTCCCCGTGTTCGCGAAGATCTCGGCTTCCCGCCGCTGGTGACGCCAACCTCGCAGATCGTTGGTACCCAGGCGGTGATTAACGTACTTAGCGGCAAGCGCTACGAGAACATCACCAATGAAGTGAAAAAGTATCTGCAGGGCTGGTATGGCCAGGCTCCCGGCAAGGTGGATGAGGACCTGCGGCAGCGCGCCGTGGGTATGGAAGACCTGATCGATGTGCGCCCGGCAGACCTCTTGCCCCGTGAACTGCATAAACTGAAGGATGAGATCGGTGAGTTGGCGGAGTCCGAAGAGGACGTGCTGACGTTTGCTATGTTCCCTGACCAGGCGCGGACTTACCTGGAGCAGCGTAAGGCCGGTACCCTGCAGCCGGAGCCGCTGGAGCCGAAGCCGACGATGAAGGCGATGGGTAGCGTGTCCACCGAGTTCAAGGTGACGGTGCACGGTGAAACCTACGATGTGCATATCACGGGGGTCAGCCCGAGCAGCGACAAGGAAAGCCGCTTCTATATGACCGTCGATGGTATGCCGGAAGAAGTGAACCTGGAGACGCTGGCTGAGTTCAACACGGAAGGTAGCGGTGGCGGCAAGCGGGCCAAGGCCTCGGCCGAAGGTCATGTCACTACCAGTATGCCGGGTAACATTGTGGATGTGCTGGTCAAGGAAGGCGATATGGTCGAAGCCGGCGATCCGGTCCTGATCATCGAAGCCATGAAGATGGAAACCGAGGTCAAGGCGCCGATTGGCGGTAAGGTCGTCGCGACGCATATCAAGAAAGGCGATCGCGTTACGCCATCAGAGGTGTTGATCGAGATCGAGTCGGCTTAAGACGTCGGCTGACGAAGGAAAAAGGGCGCCGTCAGGCGCCCTTTTTTGTGGCAATTGACTGCATTCGCAGGGCGCGGTTATTGCGCCCTATCTGGAGTTGTGTGCTTCAAAGGGTAGAGGCTTACCCCTTGATCCGCTCAATCGTCTCCACTCCGGAAGGCCGTCCAACCAGCAATACATCGGCCGGGCGCCGCGCAAAGAGTCCGTTGGTCACCACGCCGACAATCTGGTTCAACTGTTCTTCAACATGGATGGGGCGCCCCAAGTCCATGTTGTGCACGTCGAGAATGACGTTGCCATTGTCGGTCACGACACCTTCCCGATAAACCGGGTCGCCGCCGAGCTTGACGATTTCGCGAGCGACATAGCTGCGGGCCATGGGGATGACTTCGACAGGCAGTGGAAAGGTGCCCAGTCGCTCGACCTGTTTGCTTTCGTCGACGATGCAGATGAATTGCTTGGCGACAGCCGCAACGATTTTCTCGCGTGTCAGCGCGGCGCCGCCGCCCTTGATCAGCTCCAGGTGCGGGTTGGTTTCGTCGGCGCCATCGACATAGAAACTCAGGTCTTTCACGCTGTTGAGGTCGTAGACGCTGATGCCGTGGTCGCGCAAGCGGCGGGCACTTTCCTCGGAGCTGGCGACGGCCCCGTCGAAGCGTGCCTTGTGGGCGCCGAGCAGATCGATAAAGTGGTTGGCGGTGCTGCCGGTACCGATCCCGACAACGCTTTCGGCGCCAAGGCGAGGCAGAAGGTAGTCCAGTGCGGCCTGGGCAACGGCCTGTTTGAGTGCGTCCTGATTCATGGTCGGTTCCCCAGTAGCCAGCAAATGTGCGGGTTATTATATCGGTCGGGCCGGGTTGCTTGTAGACGGGGGCGACCAAAAGTTCATAATATGGCGCCTTCGCTATGCGTTACCGTTGTTTGCCCGAGTGCTCGGGAATCATGCGCGGTGCGCTCTTACCCCAAATACGCCGCTTCCCGGGATGTCTCCTGTCATGCCACAACGCTACATCAAGAAAATTCTGGATGCGCGGGTGTACGATGTGGCGGTCGAATCGCCGATTACCCACGCCCGTATCCTCTCCCGTCGCTTCAATAATACCATCCTGCTGAAACGTGAAGACCTGCAGCCGGTGTTTTCCTTCAAGCTGCGTGGTGCCTACAACAAGATTCGCCAGTTGTCGGAAGAAGAAAAGGAGCGTGGCGTCATTTCTGCGTCGGCGGGAAACCATGCGCAGGGTGTGGCGTTGGCCGCGCATCGCCTGGGAATCAAGGCAACCATTGTCATGCCGCAGACGACGCCAGAGATCAAGGTGAATTCGGTACGCGGCCACGGTGCCAAGGTGGTCCTTAAGGGTGACGCTTTCGATGAGGCGTCGGCTTATGCCCAGGAGCTGGTGGCGAAGAAGGGGCTGACCTATATCCCGCCCTACGACGACGAAGAGGTTATCGCCGGGCAGGGTACCGTGGCAATGGAGATGCTCTGGCAGCATACCCAGCCGCTGCATGCCGTCTTTATTCCCGTTGGCGGTGGTGGCCTGATTGCGGGCATGGCGGCCTATATCAAGTATCTGCGCCCCGAGGTCAAGGTTATCGGTGTTGAGCCGGAAGATTCCAACTGCCTGCAGGCCGCCCTCAAGGCGGGTAAGCGGGTGGTGCTGGATGAAGTCGGTATCTTTGCCGATGGCGTGGCTGTGCGTCAGATCGGTAAGCATCCCTGGGAAATCTGCCGGTCCTGTGTAGACGAAGTGATCACCGTGACCACTGACGAAATCTGCGCGGCGATCAAGGATGTGTTCGATGATACGCGCTCTATCGCTGAGCCTGCCGGCGCGCTGGCGGTGGCAGGTATAAAAAAGTATGCCCAGCGTGAGGCGATCGAGGGAGTGAACCTGATCGGTGTCATCAGCGGTGCCAACATGAACTTCGACCGCCTGCGCTATGTTTCAGAGCGCACGGAGATTGGTGAAGAGCGAGAAGCGATTCTGGCCGTGACCATTCCGGAGCGGCCCGGCAGTTTTAAAATGTTCATCAAGGCGTTGCACAAACGCAATATCACGGAATTTAACTACCGCTACTCCGATCAACAGGATGCGCGCATCTTCGTCGGCGTGCAGATCCAGGCTGGCGGGCTGGGGCGCGAGGAACTGGTAAAGGAGCTGAATGATACCGGGTACACAGTTCTGGACCTGACCGACAACGACGTGGCCAAGCAGCATATTCGACATATGGTCGGAGGGCATGCGCCAGCGGTGGTCAACGAACGGGTTTTCCAGTTCGAGTTTCCTGAGCGGCCGGGTGCGTTGATGAAGTTCCTGATGTCGCTGGGGACCCGATGGAATATTTCCATGTTCCATTATCGGAACCACGGTGCCGCCTACAGTCGCGTGCTGATGGGGGCTCAGGTCGAGGACGATGAGCTGGAGGAGTTTCAGGGAATGTTGGCGCGGATTGGCTTCCGGTACGAAGAAATGACGGATGATCCTGCCTATCGTTTATTTCTTGGGAATTGAAAGAGTTGTCGCGATTAAGGTTGTGAACCTTTACTCTATGGAGAAATTTTAATAACTGTAAAATTGCGGCTTTAAAATTACGTGATATTCTTATAATCACGTCTGAGAGTTATCGCTAGCATCCTGATTCTTCAAAATAAACATCAGTTGTCGCGCCCTCTGAACAGTTGGCTGCAACTATAACGTCCGGCCTTTGGCTCGGGAGAATATCAATGAACCGCAAGCCCGATGTCATTCGGGTCCTCGTTATTGTGTTTGCATTGGGGCTCGTTGTTACGGGTATTTCCTCCTTGCAGGCGACTGAAGGACATCGCGCCGATGAGCTATCGGCGAAGGTATTGAACAACAACCTGTTTCAGAAATCGGGGCGCCAGGACGCCTCCGGCATGGTCAGCGCCCGCTAGCAATTCGGACGAAGTCGGAAGGCCGCCGTTTCGGGCTTTCCGCCTTTGTGGTCCAGCTGACACCTTTCTCCGGCATTCTCCGACGCTTTCCTAGTAGTCCAATCCACAACCAGGCTGTCTTCTCTTCTGTTGACTCAGGCGGGTGCTATGCGCTGCTGGAGAATGCGGAAGGTTCGGGTGCTGCAAGCGCGCTTCAGGCGTGACTTCAAGCGGTGGCGGCCCGCCAGAATGCGCGGCTCTCCGGCTCCCTGCATCGCCGTTGCGTTGCGGCTTCCATAAATGGCGCGGTCGGTGACAATCGCTTCCAGCGGCACATCCCAATCGGCAATGGGTAGTCGGTCCACCCGCTGGAGTTCGTGGGCGAGGCCAACAAGGCGCGGTGCGGGCTGGGCGCTGTGACGTGTAAAACCGAAGGTGCGGTCATAAAAGCCGCCTCCCATGCCGAGTCGGCCGCCATCGGCATCGAACGCAACCAGGGGTAATAGCACGACATGCAGTGCCCAGGGCGCGCAGCGTGGTGCATTGCGGTGGGCGGGTTCCGGTATGCCGAAACGGTTATGGCGTAGACGGGTGTGGCTGTCGAACCGATAGAACCAGAGCCGGTTGTGCAGTATTGGGTGCAGTACCGGAAGGTAGCAGGTTTTGCCGAGTTGCCGGGCGACCTGAATAAACGCGGTGGGATCGATTTCGCCATCGTTGGGCAGGTAGATGGCAAGCCGCCGGGCCCGTTTTAGGGCGGGTAGGCTTAACAGGTGCCGAATCAGCAGCAGGGACGCTTTTTTCTGCGCGTCCGGAGTGAGGGCTCTGCGTTGGCGGCGGATTTTTCGTCTCAGTTGCTGACGCTGGTCCTGCAGGGTGGCATCGATGGCAGAATTCGATGGCATGGTGTCCTCGGGAAAGCGCTCTCCAGACTGCCGCTGTCGGATGTGGCCCTTGAACCCTATGGTTCAAGGTGGTGGCCGCTGTGACAAATCAGGCTTTCCCCTGCATAGGAGGACATGCACACATTGCCCTGAAGTGGCCACCTTGGTGAGATGCATCGGCTCGAGGACTTATCCGCCTGGCATGCAGCCCAGAGAGTGTGGCTATTATACGGGGCATATGGGGGCAGTATGCAAACACTCTTCGTTTCAGACTGTATCCCGTCTGCCCCCGGCCTTTAAGGGAGGGCGCCGTTCAGTTGCCGGACAGCACCTGATCCAGCTTTTCATTCATGCGGCTGAGCGTGTCCGACGAGTCACTCGAAAAGGCGCTCTTCTGCAACAGTTCATGGGTAATGTTTAACGCGGCCATCACCGCAATGCGCTCAGTGCCGAAGACTTTGCCGCTGGTCCGGATTTCGCGCATCTGGCGGTCGAGATGTTTTGCGGCCCGTTCCAGTTCATCGCGTTGTTCTTCGGGGCAGGCGACAAGGTATTCCTTGTCCAGGATGTTAACTTGGACCGTTGTAGGCTGATCAGGCATCAATGTTGCTCCAGGGCGCGCAGACGACCGATCATCGCCTCGATTTTATTGCGGGCCAGATCGTTCTTCTGCAGTAGCTGCGCACGCTCACGATGCCAGTCCTCCTGCATTTGCCGCAGAGCGGCGCAATCCGCCTCCATCTGCCGATAACGTTCCAGCAGGCGATCGAGTTTCTCGGCCAGCGTTTGCAATTCAGACTGTTCCATGTGAGTTCCAACAACTTTGGCAACGTGCCAGTAACTATAATTGCGGGTCTGAGGTGGGTCAATTCGCGTGGGGCCTGTCGTGACGCTATTGCCATCAAAATGCTAGGATAGCGCATTGCCGCATAGAGATTGAGGTCCGCGTCCGCACTCATGAGTACAGCTTCCCAAACGCCGTCCGCCGCCGTTCCCCAGGATTTCGAAACCTGGGCGGATGTCTTCCTCCGTCAGGGTGCCGTCAATCATCCCAGCGAGCTGCACGGTAACCTGAGCGGCCAGTTGGCACTGGGTGCCAGACTGTCCAATGACGCCTGGCTTGCACTGGCGGCAGAGCACATGGGCTCTGAACAGGTCGCCGCCATGCAGGAAGAGGATGCCGATCTGCGCGACTTCCTGATGAATGCCTACGAACAGACTTTACTGGCGATGAATTCGCCGGACATGAGTTTTATGCCCCTGTTGCCTGATGATGAGTATGGACTGAGCGAGCGCCTGGTGGCCCTGGGGGCATGGGTGAGGGGGTTTCTGGAAGGCATGGCGCTGGTTGGCAGCCGCCAACTGGGTGAGTCTTCGCCTGAAATCCGTGAAATCATTCGGGATTTCGTGGCCATCAGTCAGGTCGACGCCGACGAAGACGACGCCGAAGAGGATGAGCTGCAACTGGCGGAAGTGATCGAGTTTGTTCGCGTGGGTGTATTGACGGTCTTTACCGAATTCAACACCGCGCCCGCAGCTGAAACCCTGCATTGATTGTTTTGTCAGCTGGCGGGGCATTTGATTCCCTGTTCCGAGGAACTCCTGCATGACTATTCCGGTTCGTGAATTTGCGCATCGACGCCAAGCCCTGATCGAACAGATGGCGTCGGAGAGCATTGCGATTCTGCCGGCGGCTCCTGAACGTACCCGTAATCGGGACGTACATTATCCCTTCCGGCAGGACAGCGATTTCCAATACCTGACCGGCTTCGAAGAGGCCGATGCGGTGTTGGTGTTGATCCCGGGGCGCGAGCACGGGGAGTCTGTGCTGTTCTGTCGGGAGCGGGATCCCGAGAAGGAGCGCTGGGACGGCTTTCTGGTTGGGCCGGAAGGTGCGGTCGAGCGGTATGGCTTCGATGATGCCTTTCCGATCGATGATATCGACGAAATCCTGCCGGGTATGATCGAGGGCAAGAGTCGGGTTTATTATTCCATGGGCCTGGATGCCCAGTTCGATGCCCATGTCATGGAGTGGATCAATGTGATCCGCAGCAAGGTCCGCAGTGGTGCTCAGCCTCCAGGGGAATTTATCGCCCTTGAACATTTTCTGCATGACATGCGCCTGTATAAGAGTGCGGCCGAGATCAAGGTGATGGAGCAGGCGGCGCGTATCAGCGCAGAGGCTCATTGTCGTGCCATGCAGATCTGCCGGCCGGGAATGTTTGAGTACCAGCTCGAGGCCGAATTGGTGCATGGTTTCATGCGGCACGGTTCGCGGGCGCCTGCCTATCCGTCGATCGTCGGTGGCGGGGATAATGCCTGCATTCTGCACTACATCGACAATAACCAGCCGCTCAAAGACGGGGATCTGGTGTTGATCGATGCCGGTTGCGAGCTGGAAAACTACGCGTCCGATATCACCCGCACTTTTCCGGTTAACGGCAAGTTCTCCCCTGAGCAGAAGGCCATCTACGAAATCGTTCTGGCGTCGCAGGCAGCGGCAATCGATGCCGTGCGGCCGGGTAATCACTGGAACCAGCCGCATGAAGCAGCGGTGAAAGTCCTGTGCCAGGGGTTGATCGACCTGGGTATCCTGAAAGGGACCCTCGACGAGGTTCTTGAGACGGAAAGCTATAAGTCCTATTACATGCACCGTACCGGTCACTGGCTGGGTATGGATGTGCATGATGTCGGGGACTACAAGGTGGGCGGCGCCTGGCGGGTCTTGGAGCCGGGCATGGTGCTGACCGTGGAACCCGGTCTGTATATTTCGCCGAATGCCGAAGAGGTTGACCCGCGTTGGCGTGGTATCGGTATCCGTATTGAGGATGACGTTACCGTGACCCGCGACGGCTGCCGCGTATTGACAGACGGCGTGCCGAAAACGGTTGAGGCGATCGAAGCGTTGATGGCCGGAGCCTGAACGGCGCCGGTTGGGGGTCTGATACCTGTCCACGAAGGCCGACAATGAAGACAAGTCATGATGTGGTGATCGCCGGCGGTGGCCTTGCCGGCGCGACGCTGGCGCTGATCCTGCGCCGCTGGGTGCCTGGTCTGCGGGTGGCCGTCGTCGAGCGCTTTCCGCTCCCGGAGACGCACGATACGGCGACCTACCAGCCCAGTTATGATGCGCGCTCCACGGCTCTGGCCTGGGGCACTGCGCAGATATTCGAGAGTCTGGGATTGTGGGCGGAGATGTCCCGGCACGCCACACCGATTCGCCATATCCATGTGTCCGAGCGTGCGCGCTTTGGCGCGACCCGCCTGCACGCCGAGGAACATCAGCAACCCGCCCTTGGATTTGTCGCCGACAACCGCTGGCTGGGGCAGTGCCTGACGGCAGCCCTGCGTGCGGATAGCGCTATCAGTTGGATCAGTCCTGCGGACGTGGCGTCTGTGCATGTCGACGCCGACAGCGCCCTGATAGGGCTGGATGGCGAATCGCCAGAGGCGGAACTCAGGGCATCGTTGCTGGTGGTCGCCGATGGTGGGCGTTCCGGCCTGCGGGAGCGATTGGGGTTCAGCGTGTCGGTGAGCGACTATCGCCAGCATGCCCTTATTGCCAATATCAGCACGTCCAAACCCCATGATTTTGTGGCCTACGAACGCTTTACCGATCGTGGCCCCCTGGCGCTGTTGCCTCGAGGCAATCCGGAGCGTGCGGAAGGGCGGGCCGCGCTGGTCTGGACGTTGACGGAAGCCGAAGTCGCCGACATTCAACCGCTGCCGGACGCGGCGTTCCTGTCGCAACTCCAGGCCCGCTTTGGCTGGCGCTTGGGACGTTTTACGCAGGTTGGCGAACGGCATGTCTATCCGTTGTCGCTGAGTCTGGTTCAGCAACCCATTCGCCCGCGTGTCGTACTGGTCGGCAATGCTGCCCAGTCTCTGCACCCGGTCGCCGGGCAGGGTTTCAATCTGGCGATTCGCGGCCTGGTAGGGCTGGCCGAAACCCTGCGCGATGCGGTCTCCAGGGAAGAGGATATCGGCGGCCTGTCTGTGCTGGAGCGGTATGTGCAGGCGCAGGAGCCGGATCGCCAGCGCATCATCGGCTTGTCCGACGGGTTGATTCGTCTGTTTGGCGACCGCTCCGGCCCCCTGGAAATGGCCCGCGACGCCGGATTGGTGGCAATGGACCTGATGCCGGGGCTGCGCCATTGGTTTACCCGTTACGCGATGGGCATCGGCGGTCGCCGTCCGGTGCCGCCACCAAGGAAACCGGAGCATGTTTGAAGTGACCCAAGCCACACCGTCGTCTGCCGATATCGTCGTTGTGGGTGGCGGTATGGTCGGTGCCGCACTCGCATTGGCCCTGTCGCCGCTGGATGTGAAGGTGCTCCTGCTGGAAGGACAGGCTTTAAGTGAGGCACCCCGTGACATGCCGGCTTTGCCGGATGTGGGGTGCTTCGAGCGTCGAGTGAGCGCCATCAGCCCCGCCAGCCAGCGTGTCCTGGCACGACTGGGCGCCTGGAATCTGATCCCCCCGGCCCACCTGGGGACCTATACGCGCATGTACGTGTGGGATGCTGAAGGGACCGGTGAGATTCATTTCGACGCGGCTGATATGGGTGCGTCGAGTCTGGGGCATATCATCGAAAACCGGCTGATTACCGATGCCTTGTATGCCGCCCTGCGCAAGAGTCCTGTCGAAGTGCGTGACGGGGTAACGGTGACGGGCTGGCAGGCGCTGGATGGACGCTCGGTATTGTCGTTGGCCGACGGCTCCCGTGTCGAAGCCGGTCTGGTGGTGGCTGCGGACGGCGCACGCTCGCCGCTGCGGCAATGGGCCGGGCTACCGATCCGCGAGTGGGATTATGGTCAGCGGGCCATTGTGGCCACGGTACAAACCGCAAAACCCCATAATTGTACGGCGTGGCAGCGTTTCACGCAGACAGGGCCGCTGGCGTTCCTGCCGCTTGCGGACGGGCAGGGCGGGGAGCACTTCCTTTCCATCGTCTGGTCACAGGACACCCAGGAAGCGGAGCGCTTGATGGGGCTGGATGACACTCAATTCCGCCGAGAGCTGGGTGCTGCTTTCGAACAACGTCTGGGCGATATCCAGGCGGTTTCGATGCGTCAGGCGTTTCCGCTTCGACAGTGTCATGCCAAGGCCTATGTGCGGCAGGGGCTGGCGCTGGTGGGAGATGCGGCGCATGCGATCCATCCGCTGGCGGGCCAGGGTGTCAATCTGGGCTTCGCCGATGTGGAGGTGTTGGCCGAGGAAGTGGAGCGCGCGTTGAAGCGGCATCTGGCGCCGGGGGATATCTCGGTCCTGCAGCGCTATCAGCGCCGTCGGCGGGGCGAGAATCTGGCGATGATGGCGGCGATGGAAGGCTTCAAGCAGCTATTTGGCCGGGATGAACTGTTGCCGCGCTGGTTGCGTAACACAGGGATGCGCTGGATGGATGGGCAAGCAGCGCTGAAGCGACGCATCGCGAGTCAGGCCATGGGGCTGGCGCTCTGATCAAACGGTACTGTCAAACAGGCGTGTCAGCAGGACCGGTACGGCGGTTTCCACGCGAAGGATGCGCGGCCCCAGGTGTACCGGCTCAAAGCCTGTCTCGATCAGTTTTTCCACTTCATAGGGAATAAAGCCGCCTTCGGGTCCGATGCACAGGGTGACCGGCGTATCGACATGTGTCGGGCACGCGGTGCCTGTGCCGGGATGGGCGACCAGTTTGCGGCTACCGCTGGCAATCGCCGGCAGCTCGTCCTCGACGAAAGGTTTGAAGCGCTTGCATAGGGTCACTTGGGGCAGCCTGGTATCCATGCCCTGCTCCAGGCCCAGGATCAGATTTTCCTGCAGTTTTTCCTCACCCAGCCATGGGCTTTGCCAGAAACTCTTTTCCACCTTGTAACTGTTGATCAGGTACAGTCGCTTCACGCCCATCGTGGCGCAGTTCTGAATGACGCGCTTGAGCATTTTGGGGCGGGGCAGCGCCAGTATCAGTGTTACCGGTAGCGGCTGGGGCGGTTCCCTGTCGAGATGCACCCTTAGCTCCGCCTCTTCATCGGTGAGACGTAAAAGCTCGCCGGTTCCCATCAGTCCGTTGAGACGCCCCACCGGCAGCCTGTGGCCGGGTTGCGCCTGAATCACCTCATCCAGATGCAGCCGTCGGCGCCCTCGCAGGAGGACGCGATCGTCAGCGATGAAGTCTTCATCCAGAAGCAGCGCCAGGTTCATGCCGATTCGTCGGCTGTGTCCGCCTTATGTCGCTTCATCTGGCGCTCGACCAGGCGGCCGAACAGGACGCCGGTTTCGAACAGCATCCACATGGGAACAGCGAGTAGCGACTGGGAAAAGATGTCCGGGGGCGTCAGCAGCATGCCGACCACAAAACAGCCGACGATGATGTAAGGGCGCTTTTGACTCAAGGCGGCAACATTGGTTACGCCGATGATGATAAGCAGGATGGTGGCGACCGGTATTTCGAAGGCGACACCAAAGGCAAAGAACATCTTCAGCACGAAATCCAGGTAGGCCGTGATGTCGGTCATCACCGCCACACCTTGCGGCGCGACCGAGGTGAAGAAGCCGAAAACGATCGGGAAGACAACGAAGTAGGCAAATACCACGCCGAGGTAGAACAGGAAAATGGATGATACCAGCAGCGGCATTGCGATGCGTTTTTCGTGTTTATAGAGGCCTGGCGCGATAAAGCTCCACACCTGATAAAGCAGATAGGGAATCGACAGGAAGACGGCGATCACCATGGTCAGCTTCAGTGGCGCGAAGAAGGGGGAAGCCACTTGGGTGGCAATCATCGACGAGCCTTTCGGCAGATAGACGCGTAGGGGTTCGGAAATCCAGCTGTAGATGCGGTTGTCGAACGGATACAACACCAGGAACGCCACCAGGATGACGGCGACAGAGCGTAACAGGCGGCTGCGCAGTTCGATCAGATGATCGATCAGCGGCATGTCGCTGCCCTGGTTTTCCTCGGTGGTGGCCTGTGGGTCGGGCGACGCGCCCTGTGGATCATCGGAGCGCTCGCGCTCATGCGGGTCTGTCATGGTGATGACTGCTGCTCACTGTTTATCGGAAGCGGCCGGGGTATCTGCCCTAGCCGTTGTCGCAGCCTCTGCGGCTTCCCGCGAGGCGGCGGTACTCTCGGCTGATGGCGCTTCAGGGGCGGTCGAGTCGGTCGCCTTGTCCGGCAGGATCATATGTTCGTATTGGCGGGCTTCGTCCATGGCGCTGTTGACCGTGCGCTGAATGTCGTCCAGGCCAACCTCGCCGCCCTCCTTGCGGATACGCTCGCGCAGTTCGTCGGCCTTCAACTGACGGTCCAGCTCGTCGCTGAACTGGCGTACCATGCGCCGGGCGCGACCGACCCAGCGCCCGGCGGTTCGGGCTGCGGCGGGAAGGCGCTCCGGGCCGAGCACAATGAGTGCAATCACAGCACAGACCACCAGTTCGGGAAATCCGATATCAAACATGCGTGCGAAACCGCCCTAATCCCCGTGGATAACGAGAGTGTTGGTGAGCGGGACGAGCGGCAGCAAGCCGCCGCCACTCATTGATGCTGCTTTTCTTCCTGCTTTTCAGCAACCTTTTCGGCTTTGCTGTCTTCCAGCTGCTTGGCCGGTTCGGCAGGCTTGTCACTCTCGTCACTCATGGCTTTCTTGAAGCCCTTGACGGCGCCGCCGAGGTCACTGCCGATATTGCGCAGCTTGTTGGTTCCGAACAGCACCACAACGATGCCGAGAATGATAAGAAGTTGCCAGATGCTAATGCCACCCATACTGAAAGCCCTCCAGGCGGTCGGTCTGTGTCGTCTGTCGCGCATACCGTGATATGCGACTCAGACAGTTATTGTACTCTACTCTTGCTGTTTACCAGCGACTCTTGCTCAGGGTCAATCTGATCGATCCCTGACTGTCCGTGTCGCTGTTTCGTAACATGTTGATTACCAAAGGCATTTTGCCGTTGGTGGGATCAGGCATCCTGGTCCGGTTTTGCGGATCGGGCGGCCTTTTCATCGAGTCCGGACAGGTTGAAGCGCCGTTCGAGTTCTGCCAGAACGGCTTCCGGTCCTTCCCCAAGGTGTGACAACATCACCAGGCTATGAAACCAGAGGTCTGCCGTCTCGTAAATCAGGTCCTGCTTGTCGCCACTGATGGCGGCATCCTTGGCGGCGATGATGGTCTCGGTGCACTCTTCGCCGACCTTTTCCAGAATCTTGTTCAGCCCCTTGTGATGCAGGGAGGCCACATAAGAAGTTTCAGGGCTCGCCTGGCGGCGCTGTTCCAGCGTTTCAGCCAATGCGCGCAGGACATCATTCGCCATGGTTGCCATCCTTCTTTGGGGGCTGTATGTCGCCATAAATGGCTTCGGGATCCTTGATCACGGGATCGACGGTTTGCCACTGGCCCTTCTCCAGGCGGCGGAACATGCAACTCCTTCGTCCTGTATGACAGGCGATACCCCCGATCTGTTCCACTCGCATCAGAATAACGTCGCCATCGCAGTCTAGACGAATTTCATGGAGGCGCTGCATGTGCCCCGAACTTTCGCCTTTGCGCCAGAGTCGGGCCCGGGAACGGGACCAGTACACGGCCTGTCCCTCTTTAACGGTGAGTGCCAGCGACTCCCGGTTCATCCAGGCGACCATCAGGACTTCGCCGGTGTCGGCATCCTGGGCGATAGCGGGTACCAGGCCGTTGGCATCCCAGGCGACTTCATCGAGCCAGGTATTATCGTTGTTTACCGCTGTATCAGTCGTGTTCATAGTAATCCGGTAGCGAGTCATTCACGTGACGGAAATTCAGGAGTCCGTGCGACGGGGCAGTATCAGATAGATGCCGATGGCTGCCAAGAGCCAACTTTGCAAAGGCAATTGCTGCAACCAGCTCAGGGTGGCCTGATCGCTGCCCAGCCAGGCAGCCACGAAACACAGTGTCGCGATCCAGTAGCGGCGACGTCCGCTCTCGTTGCGGCGCAAGTCCTGTCGCAGGCGGCTGATGCCCGACTCCTGACTTTGATTGAAGCGGTCCAGGGCGCGCAATTGTCCGATAGCATCATGTAGCATCTGCGGCATTTCCGGTGCCTGTTCCAGCCAGGTCGGCAATTGTTGCTCGAAGGCCTTGAACAGGCCTTGAGGGCCGATCCGGCGCTTCATCCAGTTTTCCAGGAAAGGATGAGCGGTTTGCCAGAGATCGAGGTCAGGATACAACTGGCGTCCCAGCCCCTCCACATTCAACAGGGTTTTCTGCAGGAGTACCAACTGCGGCTGCACCGTCATGTCAAAACGGCGAGCGGTCTGGAACAGGCGGAGCAGGAACTGCCCAAAGGATATGTCCCGCAGCGGCTTTTCGAAAATCGGCTCGCACACGGTACGTATCGCAGCCTCGAATTCATTCACACGGGTGGTTGCAGGTACCCAGCCGGACTGGATGTGCAAAACCGCCACCTGCCGGTAATCGCGCTTGAAGAAGGCGAGCAGGTTGCGGGCCAGATAGGACTGATCTTCTGGCGTCAGGGTGCCGACAATGCCGAAGTCGATGGCGATATAGCGGGGATCCTGCGGGTTTTCGGCGTTAACGAAGATGTTGCCGGGATGCATGTCCGCATGGAAAAAGCTGTCCCGGAAGACCTGCGTAAAGAAAATCTCCACACCTTTTTCCGCGAGCACCTTGAGGTTGACGCCTGCGGCGTTGAGGGCCTCCACATCGGCGACGGGGATGCCGTGGATGCGCTCCATTACCAGGACGCGTGCACTGATGTAATCCCAGAAGACTTCGGGGATATAGATCAGGCTGGACTGGTCGAAATTGCGCCGCAACTGACTGGCGTTGGCGGCCTCACGTTGCAGATCCAGTTCATCGAAAATGGTCTGCTCATAATCGGATACGACCTCCACCGGGCGCAGGCGATGGCCATCTTCCCAGTAGCGTTGCAGCAGTTCCGCCATCAGGTACATCAGGGCGATATCCTGGCGGATGGTCTTGTCGATACCGGGCCGTATTACCTTGACGACGACTTCCTGTCCTCCTGGCAACCGGGCGGCATGGACCTGGGCGACCGAGGCCGACGCCATGGGTTCGGCCTCGAAATAGTCGAACAATTCGGTGACCGGGGCGCGCAGGTCCCGCTCGACGATGGCGCGTGCCTGATCGCCGGGGAAAGGCGGCACCTGATCCTGCAACTGGCGCAGCGCATTGGCAATGTCGTCGGGCATCAGGTCGCGGCGTGTGGAGAGTAACTGGCCGAACTTGATGAAAATCGGGCCGAGCTCTTCCAGTGCCATTCGCAAGCGTTCGCCGCGTGTCAGGCGGGGGCGCGGAAACAGGTGCCAGGGCGCCAGCCAGAGCAGTATTTTAAGCGGGAGTGGCAGGCGGACCAGATGGAGGAATTCATCGAGGCGGTAGCGGCAAACGACAAAACCGATCCTGAACAAACGCAACAGGCGACTCACTGCGAGTTGGACTCCGGTGTTGGCGGGATGGGAAAAACGCGGGTTTTGACGGCGTCGATGCGGGCGGCGATGCGGTCCACAGCCAGTCTCAACGTGTCGATGTCTTCGAATTGGGCATCGGCTTCCAGGCGTGCCGGCAGCGCCTGGCTTTCCTCTTGCAGGTACTCTTCCAGGTTGGCCGTGAGCGATGCCTGTGCCTGCCGGGTCCAGCGCAATGCGTGGCGAACCCGCTGGCCGATGAAATGCGCAGGCAGGTCGCCCAGGTGCCGGGCAAGCTCGCCCTCCCAGTCGAGGTCCAGCGCCATGACGGATGTTTGCAGGCCTTGCGCCAGGGCAACGTCACCGGTCACCCGCAGGCGGCCGTCATGGAAAACGCTTTGTTCTCCGGTCAGAAGTGCCGCAAAGGCGAGTGGACTGCCGGCCAGCTCGAGCGCGGCATCCTCGGCAGGCTCCGTGCTGACACCAATGCGCTCGCCCCGGGCGCTGACGCTGATATCCCAGCCCGGTGGGTCCAGCCGGACCGTAACGGCGCGATCGAGCTGTGCCAGCAGCGCCTGGCTGCCGGCAGAATCCAGGCGCAACACCTGATTCAGCACCGTCTCGACGACGCTGCTGAAGGTGGCACGAAGGGTTGGGCCCGGACCCATCAGGGTTTGACCCCGGCATGCAGGGCGACAATGCCGCCGGTCATGTTGTGGTACTTGCAGTTGACCAATCCGGCGTCCCCCATCATCTGCTTCAGGGTTTCCTGGTCCGGGTGCATGCGAATCGATTCGGCCAGGTATTTGTAGCTCTCGCTGTCACCGGCGAAAAGCTTGCCCATCATGGGGAGTGCAGTGAACGAGTACAGGTCGTAGGCCCGGCTCAGCATGGGGATCGTGGGCTTCGAGAACTCCAGGACCAGCAGCTTGCCGCCCGGCTTGAGCACTCGCGTCATTTCCCTCAGGGCCTGGTCCTTGTCGGTGACGTTACGCAGGCCGAAGGCGATGCTGACCACGTTGAAGCTGCTGTCGGGAAAGGGCAGGTGTTCCGCATCGGCCTGGACGTATTCGATATTGCCGGCGTAACCCTCGTCGATCAGGCGGCTGCGTCCGACCTTGAGCATGGAGTCGTTGATGTCGGCCAGCACGACCTCGCCTGTATCGCCGACGAGCTCGGAAAATCGCTTGGTCAGGTCACCGGTACCGCCGGCGATATCCAGCACGCGATGCCCTTTGCGAACGCCGCTGAGTTCGATGGTGAAACGCTTCCAGAGACGATGAATCCCCATGGACATCAGGTCATTCATCAGATCGTATTTTCCGGCGACCGAATGGAAGACATCGGCCACGCGCTTGGCCTTTTCGTCGACCGGTACCTGACGGTAACCGAAGTGGGTCGTGCCGGCCGGCTTGTCGGATGTCTCCGGGTGTGGCTGATCGCTCATGATGTGCGTCCCGCTGGTTAGGCTGCGAATGTTGCCCGTATTCTATCGTCCGAAGCCGGGCTTGTCTTTGAAAGAGAGGCCATGAGTTGATCCCGGTGCGGTATCCCGTTTCCGCTATGCTAAAATCCGAAGCGCCGGCGGTGGTGCCGGCGGCCTGGCAATGAGGAGTCCCATGTCCGCCATCGAAATTACCCGTCATCACACTCTGGATCACCACGCCGCGAGAGAGGCCGCTGAATCTCTGGCCAGAGACTTGGCGCAGCGCTTTGACGTCGACTACGCCTGGCAGGGCGATACCCTGCGCTTCAAACGTTCCGGCGCCAGCGGGCAATTGGTGGTAGGGCCGACGGTGATTGAAGTCAGTCTCAGTCTGGGCTTGCTGTTACGCCCGCTGAAAGGTCGTATCGAGCAGGAAATTCACCGGCATCTCGATCATCTGATCGAAAAGGGCTGATCCAACCGGACGCTGAAAGGTGCCGGTCGCCCCTGCAGTATCCCTTCCAGAATATCGGTTTCCCGTTCCACGATCTGGTCTAGCAGGCTGTCGACGCTTTCCATTGCGCGAAAGGCGGCGAAACCGCGCCGCAGGAAACCATGCAGTTCGCCCAGGCCAGCCATTTCAGCCGCTCCTTCGGTCAGGCTAAGGGCGAAACTGATGGTTCGGCTGTGGACGTACCGGTCAAGATCGTTGCCGATATTGGCGACCAATTGGATCTGGCGCAGGCGTTCGGCGCGGTTGTCGCAGCGCCGGAATGCCTCGCAATAAGAGGCTTCGTCGAGCGGCTGGCCCAGTTCGCTCCAGGTTTCGGTCAATTGCAGATCCAGTCGCTGGCTCAGCAGGTTGAGTTCCACCAGCTCTGCGACGGTGTATAACACCGAGTCCGGCAGCAGCTTTACCATCACCGGAAAAACACGGTCGACGTCGTCGTCTCGACGGGTGAATTGCGTGGGCGCATACAGGTCGGCCAACAGGAAATCCAGGCCGTCGCGATAGCGCGGGTCTTCGTACAGGTCCCTGTGGGACGACTTCAAGCGCTCGCTTTGCCAGGTTCTCAGTGCCTCGAGAGCCGGTTGCTGGGGGCTGGCGGCCTGCTGGTTGCGGAAGTCGTGATAGTCCAGCAGCAGCTGCTGAAGGCGGCGGGCGTTGTCGGTGCGCACGCGCGAGTGCAGAAGTTTGTGGCGGTACACGATGGGTGCTACCTCATGGGGGAGTGGACACGAACCCGTTCAGGAGGCGCATTGTAAACAAAATGAATCGATCTGGGGTTGATCGGCCGGGTGTTAACGGCCTCAGCCCCTGATTTTGGCCCTGGAGCACTCAGCCATGCGCGGCCATCGCGGTTTGTTCCAGCGGTGGAATCCAGGCTTCATTGTCGAGCGTGACGAAATGGCTGGGGGAGTCGGTCTCGATGATTCGCACGCTGTTGGGACTGTGACGCGCACTCTTGAGCATCGCATTGCGGTCCAGGATGCGGTCCTGGCGCGGAATCAGGAAGGTGCCGTGGCGAATGTTCTTGTACAGGCTGTAATCGTTGTGCTCCATCCACGCCATGATGTTCTCGATATTGCGAACGATGGTGAGGTGGTCGCGGGTGGCACAGAAGAGTTTGTTCAACAGCTGTTTCTTGCGGGTGTTCATGCGGCCGAAGAACGCCTGGGCGTAGGGCGATGATGGCGTGCTGTTGATCAGCCGGACCAGCCAGGGCCACATGCCGTTGCTGACCGGTTCCAATAGCGCCATAACCATCGGGTGGAGACGTCCTTGAGGCAGTACTGGTGCCTCCAGCACCACTTCGACGTCCCGGTAGAGCTCCGGGCGCTGGCGGATGGCGTCGAGAATCACCGCGCCGCCGCGAGAGTGGCCATGCACTCGGATCTGGGTTGAGCTGGGCAGATTGGCCAGTGCCTGATTGAGTAGGCAGGCATCGTACTCGATGGTGGCTTCTGGGTACTTGATAGGGACTTCCCAGGCCGGTGTTTCCACTTCCACGCCATTGACGGGAATATGGTAGTTGCTGCAGGTGATCAGGATCAGCTCTGTGGTGGCTGACTGGTAGCTCTGGGTAAAGTAACAGTGATTTTCCAGAAAGCCGTGAACGCCGATAACCGTGTGGACTGCCTTGCCGCTATGGTTGCGCACAGAGACCGCCCCTTTGCCGACGCGGAAGACGCGGCCGGAGAACATCTCTGAGTAGGCCGGCGCGATCGGCTGCAGCAACTTGCGCGCATGGCTCGCTTTCATGGCGGTTGGCTCCTCAATCGTCATAACGACGATTTTTAGACAAGACAGTTTTTATTCTATTTTGTGACAACCATGTCCTGACCGGAGTCGAAAAAACCATAAATTCTGGTATTGCGCCTCGTCGTCACATCCTGTGAGAGAAACAACTTCGTTGTTGTATGGTTAGACCGTTTTCTTAAAGCGCTATTTTCTTTTTGCGGCCTAGCCTTACACTCGATTATAGGAAAGCAATTGGTACGTTCGTGTTATTTTTTGTAACTGTCACGAAGGGTTCATCAGGGTGTAGTCTGGCAGAATTCAGCCTCGTTCTGTCTATCTCGGATGGCACCGGAACCTCCAGTCTGTCCTCAGGTATCTTGCGGAATCTATTTGGAACCTTGTCTGTCGGCGCTGGATCATTGGGTCTGACTGTTCGGCGAGGGGGCTGGGCAGTTACACTGGAAGAGCCGGCGTAGCCGGTCTTGCCGATACAGATGCTGAAGAAGGAGCTCCCATGCAGATCCCCGAAGATGCCTTGACCAATCATGAAGTGACCATCTGTCTGGCGGGCGGCGCCGTTCTCGGGCCGTTTAATGCAGCCTGGAGTAAGGAGTCGTCCAGCGATGTGCGCGAACTCTCACGGGAATACGACCAGTTTCTGCAGGGCCAGACACAGAAACGGTTCAAATTTCATCTGCACGATACCTACACCAATACGGTTCACACCTTGATCCTGAACTTTGAGCAGGTTACCGGAATCTATGATCATGTTCGCCTGAAGCACGGCTGAGAGCGCCAAACTGTGGTCTGGGCAGCTGTCTGGCAGGCGGCAGCTGCATCTGACCCAGTCTCTGGTGTTCCGGGCAGAGGAACGGCAGGAAAGGGAGGCCGCCATGCGCAATGCTCAAGACTCTGACGACTTTCGTATCGAAAAGGACAGCCTGGGAGAGGTGAATGTTCCGACCCGGGCACTTTGGGGCGCGCAAACTCAGCGAGCCATCGACAATTTTCCGATCAGCGGACGACCGCTGCCCAGTGCGTTCATCCTGGCGGTGGTCAGCATCAAACGTTGTGCAGCCCGGGTCAACAGCGCCCTAGGCCTTTTGTCTGGTGATCGCAAAGGGGCCATCCTCGACGCCTGCGACCAGATCCTGGCGGGCGACCATCTCGATCAGTTTCCCATCGACATCTATCAGACCGGTTCGGGTACCAGCACCAACATGAACGTCAATGAGGTGCTGGCCAATCTGGCGCATGATCGCAAGGGCGTCCAGATCCATCCCAATGATGACGTCAATATGAGCCAGAGCAGTAATGACGTCATCCCGACAGCCATTCACGTCAGTGCGGTTACGGCACTCCAGAAGCAACTCATGCCCGCGTTGACGCATCTGCAAGGCGCGATCTACGAACGGGAGCCCTCTCTGGGCCGGATCGTGAAAACCGGACGTACCCATCTCATGGATGCAATGCCGATCACCCTGGGGCAGGAAATCCAGACCTGGCGGGAGCAGTTGGCCGCTGCCGAAAGGCGCCTGCAGGGTGCCAGTGATGATCTTTTGTCTGTGCCACTGGGTGGCACCGCGGTGGGCACGGGGATCAATGCCGATCCGGCCTTTGCCGATCGCTGTATCGGCGAACTGGCGAAGCTCACCGGCTTCCCGTTCAAGCCGCTGGCTCACCGCTTTGTCGGCCAGAGTGGGGTGGATGCGCCATTGGCACTGTCGTCCCAGCTCAAAGGGTTGGCGGTGGTGCTCATGAAAGTGGCGAACGACCTGCGCTGGATGAACAGCGGGCCCCATCACGGGTTGGCGGAAATCAGCCTGCCGGCATTGCAGCCGGGCAGCAGTATTATGCCTGGCAAGGTCAACCCGGTTATCCCGGAAGCCGTGGCCATGGTTGCAGCGCAGGTGATCGGCCTGGATGCGGCGGTTACCGTGGCGGCCCAGTCAGGCAACTTCCAGTTGAATGTCATGTTACCGCTGGTGGCTGCGAACCTGCTGGAGATGATCGGGCTGCTGGGCAATGCCGCCCGTCTGCTGGCGGAGCGGGTCATAGCGGGTTTTGAGGTCAATGAATCGCACCTTTCGGCGACAGTGGGTCGTAATCCGGTACTGGTAACCGCGCTGAATCCCGTGATTGGTTATGGCAAGGCGGCGGAAATCGCCAAGGAAGCGTTCGCATCCGGTCGCCCGATTATCGATGTGGCTGCCGAAAGGACGGACTTGACGCGGGAGGCGCTCGAGGCGCTTCTTGATCCGCTCAAGATGACTCGGGGCGGTCTGCCGGGGCGCTGACTGCGGGTTGGGGAATAGATGGCGGGATTGGTCATGTTGTCACTGCAGTTGCTGATGTTGCTGATTGCCGCCAACGGTTCTCCGGTATTGGCGAAACGCCTGTTCGGCAAGCATTTCACATTGCCGGTCGACGGCGGTCTTCGTTGCCGCGACGGGCGCCCTTTACTGGGGGCCAGCAAAACATGGCGTGGCATGATCACCGCTACGCTGAGTTGTGCCCTGATTGCTGAGTTGATTGGGCTGTCTGCGTTGTTTGGCGCCCTGTTCGGTTTGCTGAGTATGTTGGGCGACCTGCTGTCCAGTTTTTGTAAGCGCCGGTTGGGGTTGGCATCCAGCGCCCGGGCTACAGGCCTGGATCAGTTGCCGGAAGCGTTGCTGCCGCTGCTAATGGGTAAATACTGGCTCGACTACGCCTGGTGGCCGGTTGTGCTGGTTGCAGGACTGTTCATGGCATTGGAGATGATGGCGTCTCCGCTGCTCTTTCGACTGGGTGTGCGGAGCCGTCCTTATTAGGGCTGGTATTGAGTGGGCGACAAAGGCTGACGCGGCGCACAAAAGATCGGTTGAAATGCAGACAGAGTCCTATACGTCGCATATAACTAACATATAACACTGTAAATAAACGAGACGGAAAGCCTCGTATCAGTCGCTGACCGGCGCATATCCGGGGCATTTGGCAGTAACTCATCATGATGCAGTCAGAACAGCGCCGATATCCACGTCACCCACTCTGCCGGGACGCCTTTGTCGTGGCGCGCGGGTTCAATCCCGTCGCTTGCGCCACGGGCGATATCTGTGAAGGCGGCATGCTGGTGACCGATATTGAGTCTGACCGCATGCTCCAGCACTTTCGCCAGTCGGATGACTGTCCTGTCGAAGTCCACCTCTTTTGCCAGCAGGCAGGCACCGAAGCCCATCTCCGTGTCCTGGCTCGCGTCAGACGTGTTGTCGACGACTGCATCGGTGTCGAGTTCGTTCAGCCGACGCCTGAGCTGATGTCCACCTTGCTGGAACCGGGTAACGCCCACGTGGGGCGCTATGGCGGACTGCGCTCGTCGGCGAAGCGCCGGGGCCTGTGGCGAACCGTTGCCCAGCAGAGCCGGGACTGGCTGAAACAGTTGCTGGCGGACTTTCAGCGGCTCGCACTGGAAGCACTGCAGGATCGTTTGGATGCGTCCAGTCAGTTTGAGGAGATCAACCGGCTGCGCGATGCCCGTTTGTTGTTACTGGAAGCAGAGCCTGCCATCAACCGGGACTTCTTTGCTGACTGGACCGGGCTGCAACCCGGTTCGAACGAGGATGAGGCGACGGAAAAGCAGCGACAGGTCGATCTCCGCCTGGTCGACAAGGTCTTCTTTGAGGACTGGCTGGAACTGCAGATGGTTGCTACCGCCGTCACCAATCGTCATAGGCCTGAGTTGTTTATCGTCAACCAGTTGCTGTCTCAGGTGATTGGTAGCGATGTCGATGACAAGAATAACCCGTTGGCGCCCACCGTCTTGTGCCAATGTTTGCAGCATGCCATTGCGCGCCGTGAGTTCCCTTCCAGCGTGAAATCCATCCTTTATCATGCCTTCGAACAGACACTCACTGAGTCCTGGCCAGACTTTCTGCATCGTTTGTCTGACTGGCTCGAGGGGCAAGGGCTGCGGGCGGTTCCTCTGGAGAAGATGCGCTCCAACTGGTCTGAGTTGCGCGTGCCGAAAAAGGCGGGTCCCGCTTTGTCGACGGGCGAGGGCCGGGCCGAAGAGCGCGATGCAGTGGGTACTGTGCCGGTCAGCCGTTCTCCCCGTCACCGCGGAACGGTTTTACGCCTGATGCGAATGGGGCGAGGTGATGAGGTGTCGGCGCCGGCGGGGAACGTACTTGAGCCACGAGACGTCAGTAAGCGCTTGTTTACGCACCGGCAGCAGTTACGTAACCGGCTGAGTCATCAGCAGGTCAGCTTGCGAGAGGCGCTGGATGAGGTGGTCGACGGGGATCGACCGCTTAAAGAGGGTATCGGAGAGGACGTCTGGGATGTGGTCAGTGTTGTCGATGGCCTCTTCTCGCCGTTGTCGCGGGGTGAAAACGGGATAGAGCCGGCCCTTCTGGGGCTGCTGGAGCAACTGCGCCTGCCGCTGCTGCAGATATTGCTGCGCGACAATGACTTTCTGGAAAACCCGGAGCATCCGGCTCGCCGGATCCTTAATCACATTGTTTCTCTGTGCTCGGCCGACCGGGCGTCCAGCAAAAACCTGGAGAGAATGCTGGCAACGGTGATCGATGAGATCATGCAGGAGGAAACCCTCAGTGCTTCCCAGTTGCAGGATATCGGCGATCGTCTCGAATCCCTGGTCAAGCGGCAGGAGCATGCGTTTGTCCGCAACGCAGAGCGTGTGGCGAAGACCTGCGAGGGACAGCAGCGCCTGGACCATGCGCGCCGGACGATTCAGCGCCGGATCAATATGCTGTTGGCGGGGCGCGAAATACCTCTGGTGTTGCTGGAATTGCTGGAGGGGGGCTGGGAACAGCAGATGGTGCTTGCCCTGTTGAAAGAAGGGGCAGACGGCACCCATCTGGCGTCACTTTTTTCCGTGATCGAGCAACTGCAGGGCTGGCTGGGGCGGGACAGTCAAGGTGATAGCGCGTTCGAAAGAGAGCTGGAAGCCCCCGCGCTGGTTGAGCAGATAGAGCGCGAGCTGGTGACGACCGGTGAGCCCGCTCGCTACAAGCCGGTCCTGCAGCATCTGAACGCGGTCCTCAAGGAAGAACGGCGTGTCGATTATGTCTGGCTGACGGCTTACCCACTCAGCGAAGCGCAGGACTCGGCGGCGGAAGGCCCGCCGGAAACAGGGCGCTGGGCGGACCGGGCGCAGCAACTTGCTGTTGGCGACTGGGTGACACTGGATTCGGACGAGGGGCCGCAGCGTATGAGCCTGGTCTGGGTCGGTGACGATGCCTATAAGTTCGTGTTTCTGACGGAACATGGTCTGCACGAAACCGCCTACAGTTTTGCCGAACTGGCTGACCAGCTCCAGCAGGGGCGCCTGCAACCTATAGCGGCGCAGGATGTCCCGTTCGTGGACCGCAGCCTGTACGAGCTGGCGCAGGATCTCTACAAAAAAATGGCAAGTCAGGCGTTGCATGATCCCCTGACCGGCTGCCTGTATCGTCATGAATTCGAAAAGCAGTTAGCACGGGTAGTCCTGCAGGTCCCGGTGAGGCACGCCTCGGCGGCGTTGCTGATGGTGGATATCGACCAGTTCAGCGTGATCAACGCCAGTTACGGGACGGCGGCCGGCGATGCCATGCTTAAGGGCTTTCAGGATGTGTTGGTGGCAGGGCTGGACGATTTCGCCGGAGCCCATCTGGTCGGGCGTATGGGGAGTAACGAGTTCGCGCTCCTGCTGTACCCCTGCCTGCATGAGCAGGCCCTCGATCTGGCGGAGCAGTTGCGCAATCGCCTGAGCCTGCACCGCTATCATCATGAGGGGCAGGCGTTCCAGGCTTCCGTCAGCATGGGCCTGGTTCTGATTGAGTCGGATATCCCGGATGCGGGTACCTTGTTGAATCAAGCCAGTCTTGCCTGCTCGGCGGCCAAGCGTAGTGGCGGCAATAGGGTGCGTCCGTTTCGGGAAGGCGACCGGGATCAGGCGCACCAGCAGGAAATGCTGTCCTGGGTCACCCGGATCGACAAGGCGCTGGATGAGGACGCTCTGGAATTGCGAGCCCAGCGCATCCGGTCGCTGGAAGAGGGGGTGCCGGACCGTTACGAAATTCTCCTGGGCCTGAAAGGCGAGGCGGGGCGGGACTGGTCGCCCGCGTTGTTCGTCGAGGCCGCCGAGCGCTTCCACCGTTCCAGTCGACTCGATCGCTGGGTGGTCAACAAGGTGCTTGAGTGGGCGGCCAGTCATGCCGATAAGCTCGGCCAGATCGGGGGCCTGAATATCAACCTGTCCGGTTATTCGCTCAGCGACGACGGCTTTCTGTCATTCCTGGAGCAGCGTATGCAAGTCGGTGACGTCCCGGCGGAGAAAATCTGCTTTGAAATCACCGAAACCGCTGCCGTCGCTAACCTCCACTACACCGCCGACTTTATTCGCGAGCTCAAGCGTAGCGGTTGCCAGTTCGCTCTGGATGATTTCGGTACCGGTTTCGCCTCCTACGCTTATCTGCAAAAGCTGCCGGTGGATTTTCTCAAGATCGATGGCGTCTTCGTCAGGGATCTGGGCGACAATCTGACCAATTACGCCATGGTGCGTTCCATCAACGAACTCGGTCACTTCCTGGGTATGAACATCATCGCCGAGTACGTGGAAAATATGGAGATTCTGGAAGCTTTGCGCGAAATCCGGGTGGATTTTGCCCAAGGGTTCGGGGTGGGAAAGCCTCGCCCGCTCGATGGACTGCTTTAACCGCCTCAGGGGCCTGCTGTCAGGGTGTGCAGGGTGACTTCTGGTGGACAATTCAGCCGCACGTTTACCACGGACGTGCCGGAGCCCACTGAGGTGTAGCCCTGCATCCCTTCGAATTGCCAGTACCCGCGACCGACAAAACGAGGGCAATCCGCGTCCAGCGTTAGCGGAATGCCGCCAGGCAGGCAGATCTGTCCGCCATGTGTGTGGCCGCAAAGGAATAGGTCGAAGCCAGCGTGTGCCGCCTGCCGATAGATTTCCGGAGTATGGCTGAGCAGCATCGTGGTGCTGCCGGAGGGTATGCCGTCGCCCGCCTTTTGCAGATTGTCGACCCGGTAATAATGGGCGTCGTCGATACCGGCGATATAGAGCCGGTCGCTACCGCGCTCGACGACGACGTGTTCGTTCATTAGCAGACGAAAGCCCTGGGCTTCCAGAGGCGGTAGCATTCGAATACTGTCATGGTTGCCCAGCACGGCCAGTACGTCGCCCCGTAGGTGGGTGCGAAGACGTTCCATGCCATGCATTGCCGGGCCGATTTCACCCCAGGTGTCTCGGCGATAGTCCCCGGTCAAAACGCATAGATCGTATTGCAAGGGCCGCACCTTTTCGATCATGGCGACCAGTGCCTGCTCGTCCATATCGACATGCAGATCGCTCAGGTGAAGGATGCGGAAGCCTTCAAAGGCCGCCGGCAGATCCGGAATGCAGAAGCGGTTTTCCTTGAGGTTGATGGCGCGACAATTGGTTTCGCCTCGTCGTAACAGGCCGACGAGCCGCAGGCAGCCGCGGATCACGCCGTGAATCGAATACCAGTTTTCGATATGGAAGAAATTCAATCCCTGTCCGAAAACCTGGGCTTCCTTTTCCCGTTCTATGCCCAGCCGCTGGCGGGCATGGATGGGGCCCAGGCGCTTGGCCAGGGCTGAGAAGAGTGTGGATTCATCCGTTATCTCGAAACGCTCCTCGGGGAGGACGGGCGCATTCATGGGCTTAACCCTGTCCGGAACTGGGTGACTGATCGATGGCTTGCCGAGCCTGCATTGACCATTATGTGCCCTCTGGCGCTCCCTGCAAGTTATGGAATACGGGCTTCCGGCATGCGCTGGCGAACGATGCCTGCCTTTTCCGCCAGCCAGGTGGTCACACCCAGGCGGTCATAGTAGCGGGGACTGGGCAGCATGGAGGCCAGCAATGCCGATTGCTCCGGCCCCAGAGTCTGGGCGGTGCAGTGAAAGTAATGTTCTGATGCTGCTCCAATGCCGAAGATGCCCTGACCCCATTCTGCCGTGTTCAGGTACAGCTCCAGAATGCGCTGTTTGCTCATCATGCCTTCCAGCATCAGTGTAATGAGGGCCTCTTCGCCCTTTCGCAGGAAGGAGCGTCTTTCGGAGAGCAACAGGTTCTTTGCCAACTGCTGACTGATGGTTGAACCTCCCGCTCGGAGTTCGCCGTGGCGTATATCCGTCTCCAGCGCATGTCGGATACCGGCCCAGTCAAAACCCCAGTGGGTCATGAATTTGGCGTCTTCGGCGGCGATAACGGCACGTTTGAGAGAGGGCGAGATCTGGCGATAGGCGACCCAATGTTGCTCCAGCCGGGCGTGGGGATTCCGCTGACGCAGTTGGATGAGGCGCTCCTGCATCACGGCGGTGTACGCCGGGTTATGGGTGCGCCACCACCAGATATGCGCGGCATACCACGCCTGCAATCCGATAAAGATTGCCAGGGCGATCCAGAGTCCGCGCTTGATGAACCGTCGAATTGCCTTTCGCATTTATGAGCGTCGTTTTGCCATTCCGCGCAGACCCTATCACCCTGATGCAGGCCCTGATATTACGGCTTCCCGTAAAACCCGAAGCGTCCGCCTCTTCTCATCATACGGGAGGCTGACGTCCGGTGGCGAACTTGTCATACAATGCGCGCATCCGTTCAACCTGATGAGGTTTCTATGCCTAAGGCTCCCGAACTCAAGCGCGGCGACGTCGTGCTGCTCGACGGCCAGCTTCTGCTGATTCGCGATATTGAAGTCCACAGTCCCAGTGCGCGGGGCGCAGCGACCCTTTACAAGGTGCGTTTCTCCAACGTGCGTACCGGGCTGAAGCAGGAAGAACGTTTCAAGGGTGACGATGTGCTGACGACGGTCGAGATGACCCGCCGGCCGGTGACGCTCTCCTACGTCGACGGCGACGAATATGTCTTTATGGATGCCGAGGACTTTTCCCAGTATAGCCTCAAGCGCAAGGACATCGAGGACGAGCTGCTGTTCCTGACCGACGATATCCAGGGGCTGAGCCTGCGTAAGGTTGAGGATGAGATTATCGGTCTGGAGCTGCCGCCGTCGGTGGAGATGACCATTGTCGATACGGCTCCAGCGATGAAAGCGGCGTCTGCCAGTGCCCGCAGCAAGCCCGCCAGCTTTGCCACCGGGTTGGTGATTCAGGTGCCGGAATACCTGGAGCCTGGCGAGAGAGTGAAAGTCCACACCGTCGAACGCCGTTTCATGGGGCGTGCTGACTAAGGCGCACGGCATCGGGGTGAGGAGGGCTGGCGCTCTTGTAATGGCAACGGGTTGGTATTCCTGATCAAATGTGCCCTGTTCCCAGGGCGCGCATATCGTCGGTCGGCTGGGACAGGGGGTGTCTGTCGAGGCGCCAAGGCTGGCGTTTAGGTTGGCCGGCAAGTGGTCTGGTGAGGCGTGCGACTGTATGGAGATACTGATTTTCCCGTTGGTGCTGTTGCTGCTCCTGGTTTTGCTGTTTGTTGGCGGCGCAGCGCTGATCGTTAGCGTGATCAGGGGGCTCTTTGGCATTCGGCCCAAGCCTCGGGTATCCGGGGCGCAGCCCGGTGCCGATCTGGCGCAGCTGCGTTTGAAAGGGAGCGTACTGAATGCGTCCGAGCACCACATTCTCCAGATATTGGACGGCATTATTGCGCCGAACCACTATCGCATACTGGCCAAGGTACGCCTCAGTGATCTTGTTGTTCCGTCCACGACGGTGAGCAGTGCCTACCTGGCGAGCGTTCGTATAGAACTGCTGGTTTGCCGGCAAAGTGATTGGGGGCCGGTTTGTGGCATTGTATGGCGTGATGAACTGGAGACCCCGTCTACGCGCAGTGCGCTCGACACCGGTTGGGACAAGGGCGAACTGCCGATAGTTAGGGTCTCACTTCAGAACGACGTGACGCCGGAACGACTGGCAGCACGATTGACGGGATATGTGCTGTTCCGGAGCGAGGCGGTTGATACGCCCGATCAGGAGCCCCAGGATTCTCCCCTGCTGGTGGAAGCTCCGGTGCCTGACGAGTTGCCGGAGGCTGAGCCGGAAGCGGACGATACACCGGCTGCGACGGGCAGCGTTGAAGCTCCTGATGTCTTGCGAGACCGGGCCGGTCAGCGGCTTTGCCCGCGCTGCTACGCGCCCATGGAAAAACTGTCGCCGGAAGACAGCCGCTGGCGCTGCAGTCGTTACCCCCAGTGTTCGACGATTACCAACGGTACCGGCGCGGAAGCCGCCCAAGACTGATCAGGCTCTCTGTCGGGAGCCTTCTTCCTGTGTTTCGACAGATGTCAGAATCATTTCGCATTGGTGTTCGCCGAAACGCTGAACCGCTTTCCGCGCCGCTTGGCGGTCACGCGCCAGCACGGCGATCGTCAGGGTATCGAAGAAGTCACGGGTACTCTCGATCTCGCTGCGAAAGCGTTCCATGCTCAGGTAATAGGTGCGGCTGATTGCCGGCTTGAAGTTCTCCAGCGCTTCCTGCAGGAACGGGTTGCCCACCACCGTACAACAGATTTCCATGACGTCGAATGAGGCTTCCACGATGCGGGGTACATCCCGCGGGTTGCTCTCGATCAATCGTTTCACCTGGGATACACGTTCCAGCAGCGCCACCTTGTCTTTTTCCTGCCAACAGCCCACGAGTTCATCGGCCAGCAACTCCAGCAAATGGGCATATACCCGATACAGCGATTTTACGCTATGTGCCGTAAGCGGCATCACTTCAGCGCCCTTGCGCGGCAAAATGGTAATCAGGTGGCGCCGCTGCAAAATATAGAGCGCCTCACGCACTGAACCGCGGCTGACTTCCAACTGGTTGGCGATCGAGAGTTCATGCAGTCGTTCGCCAGCAGGTAGTTCGCCCATGATGATTCGCTGTCCGAGGTAGTTTGCAAGTTGCTCGGCCAACGTATCCGGTGCTTTGAATTCCATGAAGACTCCTGGCTGGACGGGAGGGCGCATCGATGATGTCTCACTATAGCGACCACTAAAAAGTAATACAATTCATCGATGCGTCAGTCTAATTGTTTGACAATCCGTCAATGCCATCGTAACGTAACCACACAACAAGACATCCGGTTTCGATTGCAGAGGACAGCACCATGTCGGACGCCGTAAAACACAGAATTCTGCTTCACCTGAAAAAGTTCAGCTTTCTCATTGCCCTTTTGCCTCTCCTGTTACTGCCGCTCAGCCTGTGGGGCGGTCATACTTTTGGTCATCTGGACGCCTTCGCCTGGGGAACCCTGGTGGTGGTGTTCGGTGTTATCCCGTTGCTGGACGCGATACTCGGCAAGGATGCGCTCAACCCTGACGAAGAAGTCGAGGTGCCGAGTATGCAGAAGGAGCGCTTCTATCAGGTGCTGACGCTGGCCTGGGTGCCGCTGTACGGCGTTCTGCTCGTTTGGAGCTGCCATATTCTGCTGTCAGAACCGTTCGGTCCGGCCGGTGTCCTGGGGTGGGTTATGTCGATGGGGATGGTGGGCGGCCTGGGTATTAATGTTGCCCATGAACTGATTCACAAGGACAGTCGTCTGGAACAATGGAGCGGTGGACTCCTTTTAGCAATGGTGACCTATGCCGGGTTCAAGGTGGAGCACGTTCGCGGACATCATGTACATGTGTCGACACCGGAAGATGCCTCCTCCGCGCGCTTCAACCAGTCGCTTTACCAGTTCCTGCCTCACGCCTACCGGCATAACTTCATGAATGCCTGGAAGCTGGAGGCTGCGCGTCTGAAGCGCAAAGGGCAGTCACCCATGAGCCTGAGCAACGAATTGATCTGGTGGTATGGGATCAGCCTGGCATTGCTGGTGGGCTTCAGCCTGGCATTCGGTTGGCAGGGCGCTGTCTTCTTCGTGGTGCAGAGCTTCGTCGCCTTTACGCTGCTGGAAATCGTCAATTACCTGGAGCACTACGGACTGCATCGCCGCAAACTGGAAAACGGCCGCTATGAGCGGACCATGCCGGAACACAGCTGGAATTCCAATTTCTTCCTGACCAATGTGTTCCTGTTCCATCTGCAGCGCCACAGTGATCACCATGCCTATGCCAAGCGGCGTTATCAGGTGCTGCGCCATCACGACGTCTCGCCCCAGTTGCCGGCCGGCTATGCCACCATGATCCTGCTGGCACTGGTACCACCGCTGTGGAAGCGGGTGATGAATCCCAGGGTGCTGGCGTATTACCAGGGTGAAGAGCACCAGCTGGCCTGAGCAGGCTTCCGCCAAAAACGTCGACCGGTTAATTCCGCTCGGCGTTTTTTAATGTGAGTCGTTCGCTGTCTGATCTTTGGGAATCAGTCGTGCATGTGCCAGGAAGGCGATCACAGTGGCAACGGCAATGACGCCGCCCAAGGGACGTGCGGTGCCATCCTGCAGCAGCCCGACAGTGGCGCCGGAGAGTGTGGCGGCGCCGAACTGGAAGGCGCCGAGCAAGGCGGCGGCGGAACCGGCCTGATGTCCCTGATGCCTGAGGGCGCCTGCCGTGCTGTTGGGGTTGATGAAGCCCAGTGAGGCGATAAAACAGAACAACGGCACCATCAATCCCACCAGCCCGCCAAAGCCGGTGGCCGCGCAGGCAAACAGGATGAGGCCGCAGAGCGCTCCGACCTTCAGTGCCGGCCGCAACAGTGCTTCCGGAGAGCAGTGGGATAGCAGTCTCGCATTGATCTGCGAGGCGGCGATAAATCCCGCCGCATTCAGTCCGAACAGCCAGCCGAAGTGGCTGGGGGAAACATGATAGAGCTGAATGAAAACGAACGGAGATCCGGTGATATACGCGAACATGCCCGCCATGGACACGCCCCCGGCCAGGGCATAGCCCAGAAAGAGTGGATCGCGGAGCAGGCTAAGGTAGGTACGTAAGGTGCGTCCCAGGTGTAGCGGTTGCACCGTTGCAGCTGGCCGGCTTTCCTTCAGGCCGAATATCACACCCACCAGGCAGGCAAAACCGAACAGCGTCAGGATGATGAAGATCGCGCGCCAGCCGTAATGAGTGAGCACCCAGCCGCCCAGCAGCGGGGCCAGTATGGGGGCCAGTCCCATCACCAGCATCAGCGCTGAGAACACGCGGGCCACGGTCCGGTAATCGAACAGGTCCCGCACGACGGCGCGGGCGAGAACGACGCCGGCGCAGCCTCCCAGCGCCTGCATTAGTCGCATGGCAATCAGGGTTTCTATGTCGGTCGCCAGACTGCAGCCGATAGAGGCCAGAATGTAGATGCTGATGCCGATCAGCAGCAATGGGCGGCGCCCGTAATGATCGGAGAGGGGGCCGTAGATAGCCTGTCCTACCGATAATCCGATGAAAAAAATCGCCAGGGAGAATTGGACGGCACCCGGGCTTGCCTGGAGTGACTGCCCCAATTGCGGAAAACTGGGCAGGTACATGTCGATGGACATGGGCGCAAAGGCGGTCAAGGCGCCCAGCAGAAGGATCAGGCCTTTGGAAGCGGATTCTGGCATCGGTATGTCGTCTGGTCGTATCGAGAATCGTCGGTATTGCAGCGATGACGCACTCGGAATTGAGAGAACTCTGTCGCTCAGGGCGCCGCCGGCATCGTCTAACGAAACCAAGTGATTTGCAAGCTAATGGATTTTCGGCGGGATTAGGAGGCTGCGCTGGTGGCGGTTCCCACGAGGCGGAGGTAGTCGATGTCGCTCACCGGTTTTCCAAAGAGCCAGCCGTGGCCGAAATCGCATCCCTGATCTTGCATGATGTGCCAGATCTCGTCGGTTTCCACGCCTTCTGCCACGACCTTGAGCCCCAGGGCTCGCGCCATGGCCATGACCGAACGGGTAATTTCCCGGGTTTTTCAGATAGCCGAATGAAGAAGCGCCAGTGCCGAAGTCGTCGAGCGCGCAGGGGATACCTAGGGCGCGGATGGCGCGAATTTCCTCCAGCGCCGACAATTTTCAATACGCTCTTCCCAGCACCTCGCCTGCAAGATCATATGGCGCTGTGCCAGGCCATGGCCTGTTCAGCGCCTGCCTGGGCGGGTATGAGGGGGTCGACCACCTGACGGATACTTTGTCGAGACTGGTCTGGTAATTCATCCACGTCGTGGGAGACGAGGTGCATCGCTCGCGCCAGTTGTTTGAGCTGCCAGTCCAGCTCCTGATACATCAGCGTAATCTCCGCCAGTTCGGGGGCGGCGATTTCGAGCCCTTCCTGGCGGACATGCTCCAGCCAACGCGCGAGCGGGTCGCTAAGCAGGCCGGAACCTGTGACGGTGATCCAGAGCCGTTGCAGGATAAGGCGGGCACTGCGCAGCTGATGATGCTGCTGGCGATCACTACCGAGGTGAGGCTTCAGACTGTGTAGTTGCTCAAAGCGCTTTTCCAGCTCACAGCGTTGCGTCAGCAGCCGGCTGACGGTTTCGGTGAGCAGGGCGAGGTCGACCGACGGCGAAGGGGCATGTTCGAGCAGTTTCAACGTATTGATCGTCGCCGCATACGCTTGTGCGGTGTGCACGGTGCTGTTGATTTGCAGGACCGGAATCAAGTCGCTGAGGCTTAGGGCTTGCGGGCTGTCCTGCTGGCGCTTTTCGGCGATCGCAAGCAGCATGTCTGCCATCGCCACCAACTGTCCTTCGATCCTCATTTGCTCTTCAAACAGACCCTGCGGGTAGCCGCTGCCATCCGAGCGCTCATGGTGTTCCCTGACGGCACGGCGCGTGGCTTCCGGTAGTCCCTCCACGTGGGAGAGAATCATGTCGCCGATGACCGCATGGCTCTGCATGGCGCGCCATTCGTCAGCGGTGTAATCGCTCTGCTTTTCCAGTATGGTCGGATCGATATGCAACAGGCCGATATCGTGGGTCAGCCCGGCAAGGAAACTCGCTTCGCAATTGAGGGGCGAAAGTTTCAGTTGTCGGGCGAGAGCCAGTGAAAACCAGGCACAGAACAGGGCCTTCTGGTAAAACTGCGGCAGGCGTTCTGCCATGACGGTCATTTTCTGTCTGAGCAGCCCATATTCGGCATAGTGCCGGCATTCGAGGACGAGCGGGTTGTCCAGTTTGAGTGTGCGGTGGATGGTTTTACAGTCGGCAAAATGTTCGATCAAGCTGCTGATATCTTCGTATAGGCGCTGAGCGCCTACCGTCTCTTCAACATCAACCTGCATTTCCAGCGGCTTGACCAGTTTATGGTTCAAGACACGGCGGGCAATATCGGGCTTCAGATCGAGGCCTTTCTTAATCAACAACATACCATTGCTGTTGTAGATGTCCTCAGTGGCAACGACCTGAATGCTCTCGTTGACGTCCGCCAGGTGACCTGCGTAGGCGTCCGGTGTATTGAGATCGTAATCCCTCATTTTCTCAATAACTCGCTCGTGATAGGCGTTTAACGACTCCCTTAATTTAGTCGAAAGCTAATTGTTGGCAAAGAAAATCTAGCATTTGGCGACATGTTTCGTTTTCGTTGGCCTATTTTGCCGCGCCCATGGCCACCGCGAGGGCCTTCTGTGCTTCCACCGTAGCCTTGTCCGGCACCTTCCAGCCCGCCAAATTACAGTCGATCAGGGCGGCCAGTGCGTCGATATGTTCCGGTAATGCGTTGAGAGCACTGATGTACTCGTAACGCTCACCGCCAGCCTGCAGGAAGTAGTCCCGGTTCTCGACCCCGATTTCTTCCAGTGTTTCCAGGCAGTCGGCGGAAAAACCGGGGCAGAAAACCTGGACGGAACGGACGCCTGTCGCTGGCAACGCTTTGAGTGTTTCGTCCGTATAGGGTTGCAACCAGGGCTCCCGGCCAAAGCGGGATTGGAAGGTGACCAGATAGTCGCTCTCGCCGAGTGCCAAGTGTTTCGCCAGCAAACGGGCGGTTTTATGGCATTCGCAATGGTAAGGGTCTCCGCTTCTCAGGTAACGCTGGGGCACGCCATGAAAGGAGAAGATCAGCCGGTCAGCCCTGCCCGCGGTTTCCCAGTGACGGCGAATTCGCGTTGCCATGGCCTCGATATAAGGTCCGAAGTCCGGGTAGTGACTGATGAAACGTAAGTCCGGTAGCCAGCGGCGCTGGATAAAATCCCGGGCGAGGGCGTCGAAGGTCGAGCCGCTGGTGGAGCCGGAGTATTGCGGATACAGCGGTAGGACCAGCAGTTGGCGAACGCCGGCGTTTTGAAGTTGGGTCAACGTATCGGGGATGGAGGGGTTGCCGTAGCGCATGGCAAATGCCACTTCGATGTGGTCTCCCCAGCGTTGTTTGAGCGCTTTACGGAGAGCATCGCACTGAGCCTCGGTGTGCACCAGTAACGGTGACCCCTGTTCCGTCCATACCTTGCGATAGGACTTTGCCGAGCGCCTGGGACGCAGGCGCAAGATGATGCCGTGCAGAATCAGCCACCAAATCAGGCGGGGAGCTTCGACGACACGGGGGTCGGAGAGAAACTCACTGAGGTAGCGTCTGAGAGCGGAGGCTGTCGGTGCCTCGGGCGTACCCAGATTGGTGATGAGAACGCCCAATTTGGTCGGTTGACCGTGGGAGAAATCTGCTACGCCCTGATAACGCATGATATCTGCACTTCTGTCGGTGGTGATGGGGAACGGCCGGTATCAATGTACGTGAGATCGGGGTCTCCGGATGTCTGCCGTCGCAATGATCTGTATCTTACCGGAATTGCGGACCGATCTTCTCGACCCGCACCACACAGTTCTCACGCAACACGATGCGCTGGGATTCGATGATATAGCCATGATAGATGTCGGTGTAAACCCAGGTTTCCTCCCAGCCGGATTCGATCCTGGCCGGTGAACCCAGGGATTTGCGCACGTCTTCTGCTTTCATCCCAGGGACGATGTCTTTGCCGATGATGTAGTGACGCAGGTCTGTGGACAGGAAGCTTTTGCAGGGAGATTCCGCCTTGGGCGCAGGCGTTGGACCTGGCTTTTCAGGTCGGGATTCGGAAGGCACTACTCCCTGACCGAAGCTGCCGCCGATTCGATTGTCTGGCACCTGGATCTGCTTGGCGGAAGGGCCGCAAGGTGTGTCTGAATAGATTGTTCCTTGTGAGTCCACGCAGCGGAAGATCGCCCCGCTGGCAGGGAGGGAGTTCAGCAGTGCCAGTAAACATAGCGGGCGTAAGATTCCGTAAACGGTTTTCATGTTCAGCGGAGACCTGCGGGCAATAAACGATTCAGCCTAAGGGGCCAGGGACATCGGACATAGTGGGGATTACCACTAAGTTAATGGTTGTGACGCCGACATAATGATCCTGGTCAATTTTCGAACAGTCTAGTCCGAAAGCGGATTGACCGCTCTTGCTCAGGGGAGGATAACAAAACCGAATTTTCAGCTAACTGCGGCGTTAGTGCGTGGATGACTGCGAGCGCCAAAGGGGAGGAAAACATGACGAAACCCATATTGCATGGGCTGTTCGAGATCGATAAAACGCATCGACTGCAGGTAGAACCCGCTATTGCCGCGAGTGGCGTTAGGGAGTTGCCATACACGGTGATGTATTTCGGCGAATGGGATAGTGACGGCCGCCAGGTCGCACGAATACGGTTTTGGGAAGCGTTTGGCGGACGCTTGTGTGGTGCGGAATATCTCGACCTTGAAGGCAATATTCTGCATCGCTCGGTCAAATCACGCCGAGCTGCTGCCAGAGATCAGGCGGCATAATGTCTTTGATATTCAATATGTTTTAGACCTGAAGGAGGGCGAGAGTCCGGATACTACGTACGGATAAGCGCATATTTCAAAAATTTGGTTAAAAAATATACTGCTTCCCCGTCGAACGTAAAGGGGGAAGTTATGACGTCAGTCGTCAAAACAGTGGTTCGGGAGCGAGGCGTATTGCGTGTAATGCACGTGACCGAATTTTGCGACGATGAAGTCAGCAATACCTACTATGCCGTCGAGGTGGAAGGGGAAGGTGCCATCAAATCCTTTAGCCATTTACCCCACGCCGAGACCTACATGGACATGCTGTTTGCCAGCATGGTCTAGCTCATTTCCGGACCGTCACCCAAAACTCGCAAATACGCTCTTCGCCGTGCATTCTTAATATGTCTTTTCTGATGAGTCTATAAGTCGTCGGAGCGTCTGTTATGGATACATGGTTTCTCTTACCGCTGGGCGATGGCATCACCGCCCAGTCAGTTCTCAGTCGTATCGAACCGGTCTTCGCGCATACTTACCGTCAGTACGGGGAGCCCTCTGATATGGCTGTTTTCACGCAATTCCTCGGTGGCGGCGATCTGCACTGCTCGGTGAATGCCTATTTTTCGCCAGCAACTGCCGGAATCGCGACAGAGTTCAAAGCACTCCCCTGCCGCAGGCCCCGGCGAGAAAGCCTTGAATTGGTGTTTGGTGGAGATGCCTGCTGGGAGCGCCTTTTTGGATAGGGCCGCTGTGGCATGGGTTTTTGTCGGGGGCCGTTCCCGTTATAGTGTTGTCGTTACTGAAGTCTGAAGGTGAATACCCCCTGTATCGACATGGAAGTTCGACATGCGTCAATGGATGATTCTGCAGTTCGCGCTTTGTGCGTTTGCCCTGCTGTGCCAAACAGCTCAGGCCCGGATTTACAAATGGGTTGATCAAAGCGGCCTTGTCCATTACTCGGATGAAGCGCCGCCGTCCGCGAAAGCCAAGGTGCTAACACCGCCCGCCTTGCCCGATATCAACGTGATTACATCCAGCGGTCAATTGCGCCACGCACCAAAAAGTTCGGAGGGAACCGCACAAAGGGCGCGTGCCCAGCGACGCTCGTCAGCCAGCGTACAGAAACATCGGGCCATGTTGATCCGTCGTTGCGCGCATTACCGTCACGAAATCGAGGTCATCGAGGCACGGTTACGGGCGGGGTATCGTGAACCTCAGGGCAATCGTCTGCACGCCAAGGTCCGGGCGTTGGAGTCAGCGCGATTTCGGGAATGCCAGGGTGTTTGAGGAGGCATAGGGCTTGCGATGACAGGACAACCGGTCAGTTTATTTCTGGTCGACCGGTTGTCCTTGCAAGTTTTTATCGCGTTTGCGGTTACCAGGTGGCGTTCAGCGCCACATGCAAAGTGCGTCCGGGTTCATTGACACGAACTGCCTCTGGGCTGAACGGGTCGCTGTTGGCGCGACTGACATTTGGTGCCCAGGTCTTGTCGAACAGGTTGTCCACCGCCCAGCTCAGGGACAGGTGACGAGCCAGTGGGTGTTCGCCCGACAGGTTGATTACGCCGTAACCGTTCGATGGGCCCGGATCCTGACCGCTGGCGGTATCGACGCGATGTTGTGCCTGCGCAACGACCCACTCCACTCGAACCTGATGGCCCTTGTGGTGCCACGCCAGGCTCTCGACCAGGCTGAGCGGCGGGATCTGCGGCAAGGGGCGGTGGTCCGTCAGGTTTTCCCCGAAGACATAGGCCAGGGCGCTATTGGCTGCCCAGGCACCCTTACCCCAGCCGACACTCAGCTCAGCACCATGGAGCTGCGCACGAACATTGCGATAAACGCTGGTGCCTGCGTAAGTACCGCTTTCCAGCTGCGTACGCAACACATAATCCTGCACCTTATCCAGCCATACACTGGGGCGCCAATGCCAGGCACCGGCACTGCCGTTGAGGGCCAGATCGACCTTGTGGTGCTTTTCAGTAGCCAATGCTGGATTACCCACCCAGCGCATTGCGGAGCTCATGCCCCAACTGGCCAGATAGCGTTCGGTAGCATCGGGGCTGCGTACACTACGGCTGAAGGTGAGCGAGAGAGTCTGCCATGGAGACAGGGTCCAGTCGCCACCGATAAAACCGCTCCAGTTGTCGTCAATGGCCTCGAGGCTACCGGTTTGGTAAATACGCTGGTAGAGCATGGCGGGCGTCGCCATGCCGAGATTGTCGTGAGCCCTGTTGGCGTCCATGCGGACATGATCGTAGCGGACACCGCCGCTCAGTTTTATTGAAGACTGGATGCGCCAGAAGGCTTCCAGATAGAGTCCGTAGCGGTCGCGCTGCACGTCAGGCCAGAGTAGCGATTGCAGATTTTGTAACTGTGAACCGGAAAAACGCTCGGCATTACGATTGATCGTCTGAACGTCAAAACCGGTTGACCAGTTCAGGTTGTCGTTGAAGGACTGGTCCAGCACCCAGCGAGCACCGCGGGTATCGGCGCTGGCGCGGGTCAGCATTTTCATGGCGCTGGTCAGCGGGCGCAGGCTGAAATTGTCCATGATGTGGTCGACATTGGTCTGCCAGGCGGTCAGTTGCCATTGACCGCTGGCCAGCGGGGCGCTGATCTCGGCACGGTAGATGTCGGTATTGGTCTTGGGGCTGTCCATCCCGGTGCCGGCATATTTGACGTCGCGCTCTTCCTGACGGCTGTATTGACCGGCGACGCGGACGCCGTTGGCCCCCTGCCAGGCACCATCAAGCTGCCCTTCCCGGCGGGTAAAGGCACTGCGGACTTCGTTGCCGTCGCCATCCTTGTAGTCGTCGGCCTTGCTCCAACCCCCCGCGGCACGGATGAAGTCGGTGGAGGTGCCAGCGGCGGCGCTGAGACTTGCCTGTTTGCCATTGCCGTTGTCATAGCCGCCCATGCTGGCGTGGCCGCTGAAGTGGCTGCCGTCTGCGAATTTCGGGGCCGGTGTCGTGGCCATGATCTGGCCGCCGTACAGTGGTCCCCAGCGCAGGGTGCGGGTCTCGGTTTCAACCTGTAAATCCTGGGTCAGTGCGGTACTGATCCGGCTGGACGGCGGGTCCATGCGGTTGGGGCAGGCACCGGGAACTTCAACTCCGTCGAGCAGCACCCTCACGCGGTCCTGGCTCATGCCGCGGACCACCGGGTCTGTACCCAGTCCCCCCATACGGGAAAGGGACACGGCGGGGTTGTCGCGCAGCGTCTCCACCGGTGTCGCTGTGACGGCGGCTGGAGTCGCCGGCATCTCATGGCCCCCGGTAATCTTGATCAGTAACGGGTCCTGGGCTGGTGAGGTGCTATCGTTAGTATCGCCAGCCCAGGCCGTGGCGCCATGCAGTGTGAGCCCTATCAGACAAAATTCCGCCCATGGTTTACGCATGCCTGGAATACCTCTTGATTGTTATAGCGTTCATTTCGATGGTTAAAGTCAGAAGGGGCGGCATGATAAGGACCCGGAGCGGTACTTGCCTGAGACAAGATGTCGCACCTGCCTCGACCCCGCCGCAAACATGTAAAATGCACGCCATGCGAATAACGACCTCTTCTCAAGCCGGCTTCCGTGAGGCTGCGCATTATCTTCTTGTCATGCGCCTCGCTATTGTTGGGGCGGAACTGGTGCTGTTGCTGATTACGGACCATCTGGGCCTGCTCGGCAGTGACATCACCGAAGCGGCCTTAACCAGCCTGGGCACTATGTTGCTGGCGCTGGGCATGACGTACTGGTTGCGTCGGAGACCTCCCAGTCGCCCCTGGCCAGTGACGCTCTCATTGTTACTGGACCTCCTGCTGCTGGGTGTCTGGCTTTCCTTTACCGGCGGCTATACCAATCCGCTGACCGCGCTGCTGCTGTTGCCGCTGGCGATGGCGATTATTTTGCTGCCGATGGTGCACAGCATCCTGTTGGCCGTGGGCGGCATTACGATCTATGGGTTGCTGATGCGCTGGTATGTCCCGGTGATACCCCATGCCGGCAAAGCGCATCTTGAACAGCTGCACCTGCATGGCATGTGGGTCGCCTTTATGATCACCGCCGGCATTCTTTTATGGGTGGGGGGCGCGTTAGTGCGACGGCTACGGGCGCAACAGGAAGTCCTGGGGCAGTTCAGGGAGCGGCAGTTGCGTGACGAGCAGATCATCGCGCTGGGTTTGTCGGCGGCGACGGTCGCTCATCGCATCGGCACGCCACTCAATACCATGGCGCTCTTGCTGAACGAGATGCGGTCGCGGCCCATGTCCACTGAACAGTCAGAAGACTTTGACACCCTGGAAGAGCAACTGGGTGTCTGCAGCCAGCAACTGCGGCAGCTTTCCGAGGCGGCGAGCCTGGTCAGTGCGTCGCGTCTGGAGCCCGTCCGCCTCGCAGATTGGCTGCAGCGCCTGCGGGAATCGGCCACGCTCTTGTGGCCCGCCGCGGACATCGTCTGGGAAACGCCCGAAACGGATGCCGGGGTAGCCGTCGATGCCACCCTGGATCAGGCGGTGCTCAATATTGTGGGCAATGCGCTGCGAGCCAGCCCCGATCATGTGCGGATTTATTGCGGTCGTGAAGCGAGGTGCATCACCTTGTCGATCGAAGACCACGGTGCCGGGCTGACGGAGTGGGGCTCGCAGCACCCGGGGGAGCGTCACAGCGAGTCTGAATCGGGACTGGGGATAGGGTTGTTCCTTTCCAATGCAACCTTACAGCGCCTCGGCGGTGAACTGCGGGCGACGGTAGATGAGTCGGGAACGACCATGATTATCGTATTGCCGGAGGCTGATCATGCTCTCTGACACCCCCTGGTTATTGATCGACGATGACCGAACCTTTCTCGACATCCTTGCCCGATCATTGCGACGCCAGGGCATTGATGCTCACTTGGCCCACGATCCGGAGACCGCGATAACCGCCCTGGCGGAGCAGGAGATCGCCCGTTGTGTGCTTGACCTCAATCTTGCCGGAGACAGTGGCCTGGCACTTCTGCCCAAACTGCTGGCGCAGCGGCCGGGACTGGATGTCGTGGTGATTACCGGCTATGGCAGCATAGCGACCGCCGTCGAGGCCATGCGCCGCGGTGCCGTCAACTACCTCTGCAAACCGGTCACCGTCGCCCAGCTCATGGAAGTGTTTTCCGTCTCCAGCGCCGAGCCCCCACTGCGACAGACGCCGCCCTCGGTCGAAGAACTGGAATGGGAGCACATCCAGCAGGTGCTGCAACAGCACGACGGCAACATCTCAGCCACCTCACGAGCACTCAATATGCACAGGCGCACGCTGCAGCGGAAGCTGCAGAAGCGGTCTCGTTGGCGGCAGTGAGGGGGCGCTTGGCACCTCTACGGCTTCCTCTAGTCAGATAGATAGGCCTGTGCTTTTTGTACCGGATTATTTGGACGGCAGGGAAAGGTTCAATCCTGTGAGCGGGGTTGACGCTTATTAGACATAAATGAGTTTTAGAAAAGAAAAAGCCCCTGAAAATCAGGGGCTTATTCCGGGAGATATGGTGGAGACGGCGGGAATTGAACCCCATTCCTGGCGTCAATCTTGGCCCACTATCTGCCACTGATCACCATAAAACAGCATGTTAGGGTGGGGCATTTCCACATTGCGCCGCTTTGTCCCACTGGTGCGTTGACACTTCGTTGACACCTTTTGGAACCGTAGCCTCCTCTCGAGGGGCTATTGATTTGCGGTTTGGCTGTTCAACTTTGCCATAAAGGCGCGGCGCGCGCGGATTCTGGCATTCACGCAGGCCACCATTTGCTGCTCTGTCTTGTTCCACTGTTGGCACTGCGCTGATTCGACGTACTGCTTGTTGAATGCGTCTAATGCCGTTTGTGGCGGGGCTGACGACCATCTTATGACGGCAGCAGGGGGTGCCGTTCTCGTCACTGTCCGTGAAGCGAGGGGGGATGCAGGAGAGGCGTTTTGCTTCATCGCCTGCAGTTGATGCTGTTGGGCGACGTCTGCTCTGGCGCGTGCTTGTGCTTCCTGCACATGCTTTTGATCGGCCTTGTTCATGTCCGTGATGACATTGGAAAAGTAGGAATTCAGGAAGCCTGTTCCGAGTATTACCAAGCCCAGCGCGATGCCCAACACTGCGAGCTTTAATGCCAAAACTCTGAATATCCGTTTCATCGTCAGTTTTCCCTAACGCAGTGTGGTTGAAGTCCTTGGCTGGCACCTAAGATCATAAGGACTATTATACGACATGTTTCCCGTGTGATTTGAGAGAGCGAAATGGAGCTATTTGCTGTCGTACTCATTGTTGTCTGTGTTGTTGTTATCGCGGTTCTCAACAAGAAGGAACTGAAGGATCGCGGTAATGGGCTGAGTGACTCAGAGTTTGAAGTCTATTACCTCAATAAAAGTGTCTTCTCACCAGCTGAGCGTTCTTTCTTCGGTGTTCTAGAGCAAGTTCTCGCGGGGACCAGGTACAAACTTTTAGCCAAAGTCAGGATCGCGGATCTCATCGGGGTCAAAAGGCAGAAAAATCACCTTCGTTTTTTCGGGCGGATTAGTCAGAAGCATTTTGATTTTGTCATCTGCTCTGCTGATACCTTACAGCCTGCCTGCGCGATTGAGCTTGATGACAAGTCCCATGACAGCCCCAAACGAAAGACGCGAGATCAGTTCGTTGACCAGGTCTGCAATGCGGTACAGCTCCCGCTGTTGCACGTGCCAGCTCAGAAATCCTATTCCGTCCAAGACGTGATAAACGGCCTTTCCAGATACATCGAAATTGGGGCGCAATCGTCGACGCCTGAGCCTACAAGCGCCTCGCTCGTGCCGGTGGACAGCTCTGATCCTGAGGATGCTCCTCTTTGCCAAAGGTGCTTTGCCCCGATGGTTAAACGTCGTATTACGAGCGGTAAACGTGAGGGGACAGAGTTTTGGGGATGTGGTCGGTTTCCCAAGTGTCGGTATGTTCAGCCTATCCCAGTTAAGGTTGATTAGTGTGAAGGGGCGGTTAGCGGTCTTGCTCTGATTACGCGGTTGCGGCTGGTACTTGAATAACCGCCCCTGATGCGGTCAAATACTGTTTAAGTATACAGTATTCTAGCCATGCCACTACTACGCTTTCGACACAATGCCAGCACAACCGAGCTTAGTGACGATGCGCCCGCTAGATTTGGGGTGCTCGTCTACCACAAGAACGGCAAGTGCAAATACATGCCCTGGGCGGGGTTTATCGATCTGAAAACGGCCCGGAAGCTGCCAAAAGCAACGCCCGTGAAGATCAATGTCATGGACTATAAAATTGGTGGAATCACGGATCGTGATGACTGGATCAAGGTCGGTGATTTGCAGGCGGTCCAGGGGTGCTACATCAACGGGGTTGTCTTTGCCGTTGTAGATGGCGGTATACCGCGCCTAGTGCTCAGGAAAGGCCAGGATAAATAAGCGGCTGTTGAAATCACCGGTTTGAGCCGGTAGGGTGTTGTCTGACCGCTCGCATGGATGCCCAGCGGCTGCGACACCTGCCCAGTGGTGTGACTACCAGGGAGAGTTCTGGCCCCTTTCTTAACGTATCTCATTCGGTAACGCCAAACTTTGCCAAGATTGCTTGGCCCACTCTCCTTTTCGTGTCAGATTTGCTCAACGCCTTCATTCAGCTTGATGTCGGTGTCGGGTTAATACGGAAGTTTCGACGAGGGGAAAGGGAATGGCTACTCGATACGTCTATGTTGCCGTTACTCCAGATATTATCGGGAATGATTGGGATCTCGTTGATCGTTCTGGCTCTAAGTTCTGCTTCATTAAGTTTGGTGTGACTGATAATCCGAACCTGGACGTCTTGAGGGCCGGTTATACGACTCACAACCCGTCGATTGGCTTCAACAAAATGAGTTACGAGACGAACATTTCTCGAGTTGTTACGACGACGGATCTCGGCAAAGCTATTGAACAAAATTCGTTGAATGGCTCGAAGCTCGTGAAAGTCGGTACTACGGAATGGTATTCGTCTCCGCATGAGAGCGCGATTAAGCTTTTTGAATCCTTTTCTCGCCAGGAAGCCACCGGGAATCTACTTGACTATCAATCCGTAACGAATTTTCTAGCGCGGCTCAATAGCGTAATAAAACGGGCATAGTGGGTGTCATTGGTTCGTGTGATTGTGTCCGGTTGGGTTTGCTTGCTCAATTCGTTCGATATCGCAGGGGGGGGCTCGCTATGTGTGGCCGATATGACCTCAATGATCGCCCGAACACTCGGGACCTGTTCGGAACGCTCGGCGTTCCCGGCGACCTGGTCGAACGCTTCAACATCGCACCAGGCGGAATAGGGCAGATCGTTTACGAAACCCCGCAAGGCCGAGTCCTCGAGGACGCCTACTGGTCGCTCCTGATCGAACCTAAGCCTGACGGCAACGGTTATCGCCCCAATCCCAAATACTCCACCTTCAACGCCCAGAGTCGGCGCCTGACCAGTAGCTTCTTATGGAAGGAACGCTACGAGCGACAACGCGCCGTTATTCCCGCATCGGCTTTTTATGAATGGACGGGAGAGAAGGGCCACAAACAATGTCACCGAATCGAACCGGTTGACGGTGCGATCGCCTTCGGTGGTCTCTATGAACGATGGCATTTTGGCGACGACCTGGTCACGTCTTTCTCTGTCATCACGCTACCTCCTCATCCTCGCTTTCTGCATATCCATGACAAAAGCATTCCGTTGATGCTCGAGGAAAGGGATTTTGATTCCTGGCTCGATCACACCTTCTCAGGCACTGACGCCTTCCTTTCCTTGCTAGCACCTCATCTTCCATATGACCTGCGTGTTTCGCGTGTCACGTCTCCCTTGGCGGATGTGGGGAATGACTTAGAAGTCATAGGTGCAGAGGAGTGAGCTACGTTGTGAGTGACTTTTCCTCGGAAAATAGATCTGCTCCCCTTTCCTGCAGGGATCCAAGGACCATTACCTCAGGAGAGGCTTCTCGTGAAAAATTGACTTCTGCCGTGAAACAATTTGTAGCGTTGAAACAAGCGCATACACCGAAATTGAGAAAGTGGGGGGTGCAGGTCAATTGTGTCGGCTAATGACTCTGATCCCATTTTCCCGCTTCGGGAAGCATACTTGAGTGCTATTGTTGGGTTATTCTATATTTAGTGCGCTGATTGATTTTTTTTCTATTTATTATTTGTGTCTCGCTGGTGGCGGTTTTGGCTATTTTATTTTTGGGTATTTGTTTCGGGTTGCATTATTTAATTTTCGAATAATTATTTTTAATAAAAACTTTGGTGGGCCTTTGTTGTCCTTAAAGATACCAAAATTCTTATGAATTAATAATTGTTCTTTTAAAAAAATAATTTTCGTAGTATAATTTTTAAAAATTACAGGGTGCAATTAATGAAGTTCATCTCTCAACAAACCGCTCAGAAGCTAAGGGGTGGGTATTATACGCCAGAAAAACTGTCTGATTTTATAGTTAGATGGATATCTTATAATAATCCGAATAGTATCTTAGAGCCTTCGTGTGGAGATGGAGCTTTTATATCCTCTTTGACTCGAGTTGGGGTGAAGGTTTCTGAGTTTTTAGGGTTGGAGATTGAGTTTGATGAAGCTGAGAAAGCGAGGTCTAGACTGATACAGTCAGGACATGTTTCTGGCCATATTCTTAATGAAGATTTTCTTGGTTGGGCTCTGTCGTCTTTCTCCAGGAAAGCTAGGTTTGATGCGATAATTGGTAATCCACCCTTTATAAGGTACCAATTTCTACCAAAAATTTTTCAGGACAGATCTGAGAAGATATTTTCTACATTGAGTGTTCCTTTCACAAAGCATACAAACGCCTGGGTTCCTTTCGTCTTAGCTAGTATAAAGCTCTTAAAGCCGGGAGGGAGACTTGGGATGATACTTCCCGCTGAGTTGGTCCATGTGGCTCACTCCCAAGGTCTAAGAACGTATCTTGGCGAAACATGTTCTCGTATATTGGTAATTGACCCGGAAGATATTTGGTTTGAAGATACATTACAGGGAGCTATTATTCTTCTTGCGGAAAAAAAACGGGAGTCGGGTGACATTGGTCAGGGTGTTGGCTTTCATAGAGTTTCTGGTTATGAATTTCTTTCTGAGAGTCCAGAGAATATATTTCGGTCTGTATCAACGATAAATGGAAGGACCGTTGAGGGTAAATGGACTAAAGCACTGTTGCCGTCCTCAACCTTAAGGACTTACGAGTCTTCGTTGAGTTTGGAAAGTGTGCGCAAGTTTTCGGATATTGCAGATGTTGATGTTGGTATCGTTACGGGCGCCAATAAGTTTTTTTTGATTCCAGAGCATACTGTTGCTGATAATGGTCTCCAAGAATACGTTTACCCTATGTTTGGTCGTAGTGAGCACTGTCCTGGTCTTATTTATAATGAAGAACAGCATAATATAAATGTTGATTTAGGTCTTCCGACAAACTTTGTTTATATTCAGGCCTCTTTGGATGAACTTCCGGCTAGTGTCGTCAGGTATATAAAATCGGGCGAGGTAGAGGAGCTGCATATGCGTTATAAGTGCAGAATTCGCCAGCCTTGGTATAAAGTACCTTCTGTCTATACTGCACCAGTTGGTATGCTGAAGCGCTGTCATAATTTTCCTCGTTTGATACTAAATGAACTTGGCGCTTATACTACTGATACTGCTTATAGGATTAGACCGAAAGGTGTTGACGCGACATCTCTTGTTTGCTCGTTTTTTAATCCTTTGACTGCGTTGAGTTCAGAGCTTGAAGGTAGGCATTATGGTGGTGGAGTTTTAGAGTTAGTTCCTTCTGAAATTGAACGACTTCTTGTTCCGGTGAGCCATTTTTCGGCTGCAGAGTTAGAGAAATTGGATCGAGATTTTAGGAATTCAGCTAAAAATAACGTTGGTTATTTTTTGGAGGTAGGAAGTGATATTCTGCGGCGAAGTGGTATGGCTCAACATGAAGCGCAGGATATTGCTGACGCGTGGTGGGCATTAAACCGAAGGCGTCAGCGGAAAGGTTGATCGCTAATCGATTTCTATTTCATATGAAATAGTTGGGTGTTCTGCTTTGTATAGAAATAATGACCGCTTTAGTAAAGAGTCGTCTGCGATAATGCTAATAGCGGTCCCCCAGTGGATCTGGGTCATGAAATTTTTTTGCCGGTAAGATTCTGACTGGGTGTCCGTTTTGTGTGATATTAAAAGTTCGTATGTGCCCATATTAATTCCGGCGATGATTATTCTGAAGTTTGCATGAGCTTGTTCGATGTAACTTTTTTTGGAGTGCGTGTGCCACTCTAACTCATTGAAAACTTCATCTCGAAAGTAGTGGCGATGATCTATTCCCGTCATTAGCCCTTTCTTTAGGCCCATTGATCCCGTTGGATGCGTATTTCCTGCTGTTGGGATACTGAGGTCTCGTCTCGTAAGGCGTTTACTCTTCCACACGAGAACCATGTTTTGGGTGCGAATATTTTGCATTTCCTCAGTTAGAGGTAGATTTTTTGAATGTCTTATTTTCGATTCTTGTTTTTTTGAATATGTGTCAATAATTTTCTTTTTTGATTCGGGTTTTTCGTTTGAACCTTGATTTGCTATTTTTAAGTTTTCGTCAGCTAGTAATCCTTGTTCGGAAAGACTCTTAATCTGGTCTTTATTATTTATTCTTATTACGTGTTCCGGGTGTTCTTTGGCAAAGTTTTGGAAAGTGTCTTCTAATTGCTTTGAGTTCTTTGCGTCTTCATGCACGGAAAGATCTAATTGTATTATCGCGCTAGCTTCAATATTCCTTTGAAGGCCGCCAGTCGTTAGATTTGCGCTGCCAATTATTGCTACCGCTCGGCCGGGTGTTCTTTTATAGTATATCTTTGGGTGATAGATTTTTTGCTGAGACCCAGTATCTACAATGTAAAGGTTTTCGGTTGCAAGAAAGAGGGTGTTAATTGCTTGGAGTGATGTTATGCCATTCCTGATGCCGACAAAAATATAGGTATTCGAGTCGCCTTTTATATATTTTGCTATTGCTCGGGCGCCGCTGTCGCTTGCAAAGGCAACACTTATAATCGTCCTTTCGTTATTTTTGGCTTTGAGAAGGTCATTTATAACGTCTTCGTGATATATGTCGTGTATGGATTGAATTAAAAAGTCAAAATTTGCCATTGTTCCCTCATTTTTCTTTCTCAGATCCCTGATTTAGCACATTCATTAATGCGAGTTAACTTCCCAGGCTTTAACTCGTCCCGCGTTATTGTTGTCTTTCCCTGATTTCTCGCCTATGCCATTTATTAACGACCTTTGTAGCGATCTCGAAACCTATCCTACTTTTAGCTTGTTTGCCCGCCTAGCAACTTCCGTATCCGGATCTATCTGCCCACATTCCGGTGCCGTGTCGTTGGACATCAGCCAAAGTGTGTATTTCTTGAAGCGCTCATGAGTCGTGATTTTCATTAAGAAATCACTTCTAGGTTCGGAGCCTCTTTGTTCGATCCCTTCCAGTGTTCGCTGAGAAGCACCGATTAGATCGGTAAAAGCTTTTCGTCCCAGCCCTTCGGTTTCTCGGATCAGTTTAATTTTTTCAGCAATAGACATTGACATACTACAATTCGCGTATGTACTATTGTTGTAGGTACTACCGGTGTAGTACTCCCGTTGAGCTGAAATACAAGTCAGCCCGGATTTGAGTGTAACAGAGTGGTGAAAAGTGGACGAGCAAAAGCCCTTAGCCTTCAACCTGGTCCCGATCATGACCCAGGAACGCTTCGCCGAACTGACCGGCCTGACGCCGGGCCAAGTGCGGGGCATGGTCGAGAAAGGCCACCTGCCGTCAGTCAAAGTCGGCGGTGCCCGTCCTCGCTTTGTGAACCTGTTGCACCTGAACAAAGAAGTCTACGAAGCGGAGGACTGGTCATGATCAACCCCGCCAAATACGACCTTATCAAAGGGCACATCGACTTCCTGATCGAGTCCCTGGCCGAACGCCTCTATGTGGACGGCACCGTCTGCGCCTTCTGGCATGGCAAGCTCCAGGCCTATGCTGACCTGCTGGTTCACCTGGATCTCGACCTCTGGTCCTACGCCGTCGAGTCCCGCCGTCTCGTCCTGGCTTATCACCGCTATCTGCACCAGGAACAGAACCCCCATCTCCCGCGCCCGTCCTTCCAGGGCTGGCTGATCGGAACCTCCGTCAACGTCTTGAGGGCCGCCTAATGACTGCCTTGATTCCCCCACGTCAGGATCAGGTCGAAGACAAGGAACGCCGCTTCTACATCGTCGCCCCGTCGTCCGTTTATCTCAGCCTCCAGCAGGAAGCCATCGCCCGGGGTTCTGACCTCTGGACCCTCGGCGGCACCGTCCTCGCGGCATGGCTCCAGGCGGGCTGTCCTGATTTTGGATTTTCACAACCGGCCTCCGCCGAAAGTCCTGCTAGTCCGCCCCCGTCATCGTCACCGCTCGCGAACACCAAGGGGTCCGGCCTGTGAGCCGTGCAAGGCTGCGTAGCACCGGCCGCGCAGCGGACGGCCTGGCCTTGCGCGGATCGCAGGTTGGGCCACGGTTCGCATCAAGAGCGGAGAGGATGCCGGGGGTGGACGACCGCCCTTTGATTCCGAACCAGGAGCACAGGCCGCAAGCGGAGCGCGCAGAGAGCGCAGCGACCGCAGGCCTTTGACTCTTCACCCTGAAAACTGAACGCCCTGTTGGGCAACTGAAGGAGAACACCCCATGGAAAACTATCTCAACCTCATGATCCTCGGCGCCACCCGTTACGACATCGACGGCCACAAGGGCGGCAGCGTCTACGCCTACAGCCCCGCCGAACCCGATGACGAAAACCGGGTCGGTAACGAAGTCATGAAGATTGCCTGCGACTTCAAACACATCGACCAGCTCCGCAACCACGCCGACAAACTGCCCGCCATGTTCATCGTCAAGGCGCAGATGAAGGCCGGTGCCGGTGGCAAGGTCACCTTCAAGGCCCTCGAACTCAAGCCCGCCGACCTCACCAAGAAACCTGCCAACGCGCAGGCATAAGGAAGGGGTAGGGCATGGCTTACGCACTCGTCTGTGATCAGCAGTACACCGTCGATACCACGACGGGTGCGCACGTCTGCCCGGGGACCGTCAGCCAGATGGTGATCGATCCCCTGGTAGCCCTGGACCCGAGCACCGCCGGCACCTACCTCGCGGCCGGTTTTGCTCTCGGTCTGGTGGTTTTCAGCGCGGCCCATACGGTCCGCGTCATCTACGACCTCATCAAAGGTGCATGACTATGAACCAAGTAACTGTAAACGCTGCTCCCATCTCCCGCCGTGCTGCCCGTGGCTGGGCCCGCCGTGTTGGCGTCGGTATGGCCTCCCTGATGGTCTCCGGCATGACCTTCGCTGCCGGAACCGCGGCGGCTGCGGGTCCCGATCTGACCAGCCTCACCACCGCCGTGGATTTCTCCACCGTGATCACGGCCATCCTGGCCGTCGGTGCAGGCATGGTCGGTCTGGCCCTGGCCGTCATGGGCGTCCGTAAGGTCGTTCACTTCCTGAAATGATCGTCGTTCAGCTGCTCTATGTGTGCTGCTTCGTCAGTGGCCTCATGGCGGCCTGGATCTTGTTCAGATAGGGCCGGGTTTCCGGCCCTTTTTTATGGGGGGCGTTATGCGCTATTTACTGGTTGGATTGTTGCTCTTTTCCGGATTCTGCCGCGCAGACTGGTATGACCCCTATTATTCGGCAAACGTTACGAGACCTACTGCTCCGCAGATGTGTGTGCTTTCGCAGTCGGGTTCCACCTATTTCGTGACGGTTTCCCCTACGCAAGTGCAATGCTGGAGTGCTCCAGGCGGTGCCCATTTAACGGATGTTTATGTTGTTTCCGGTACAACGGCTTGTCCTTCGGGGAGCACTTTGCAGACTGATGGAACCTGCTCTGTTCCCACCTGTACGCCACCGCAGGTGCTCGACTCCAGCACCAACACCTGCGTCGACAACTCCCCCACATTGTGCGGCGAGACCGGCCAGTTCTATGACGACAGCACCAAGGCCTGCGTCGCCCAGTGCTCCACCGGTTACCTGGGCACCGGTAACGAATGCATCAAGATGGCCGACTTCTCCTGCAGCGTCACCGATCCGACCTATGTCGGCACCGTCTATGACGACAACGGCAACCCCGTCCATATGTGTTCCGACCAGGAACAGCAGTGCAAAGCCTCCGGCGGCTCCTACGGTGTAGGTCCCACCGGGCAGGGCACCGTGGGCTTTGTCTGCGTCCCTAAGGATCATCAGGTCCCCACCTGCGCCAGGAACAGCGTCATCTATATCGACAACTCCAGCATCGCCGGGGGCGGCACCGGCTTCGCCTGCATCACCGCCGACGGCAACAACACCCAGCTCGACAAGAACGGCAAGCCCGTTGCCAAACCGGACCCCAATGCCGGTAAAACCGCCGACCAGATCGCCTCCGAGAACCAGCAGAACAACCAGCACTCCAACACCGCCCTCAAGGGCCTCAGTGATGCCATGGCAGGCACCAACAGCAAACTGGCCAGCCTCAACAAGTCCGCCTCCCAGACAAACACCCAGCTCGGCACCCTGCACCAGGACCTGACCGCCGGTCTCGGCACGGCTAACCAGACCCTGGCCAAGATCCACGACAACACCCAGGCGATGGCCGACACCATGAAGGCCCCGGATAGCGGCTGGCTCGCCACCGCCCCCGACTTCTCGGCTACCTTGGGAACCTTTATGGACTCGGTGAAGGGCGCCCCCTTGCTGGCTCCCCTTAATGTGCCTGACGTCTCCGGCACCTGTCCGGTCATCAGCTTCGATCTCACGGCGCTCAAGCTGGGCGTCGTTAGCAGTAACTATTTCTGCACCTTCTACCAGAACTGGGGGGCCTATATCTCCTCGTTCTTTATCGGCCTCTATGCACTGGCCGGATTCCGCGTCATTGCCTCAGCGTAAAAGGAGCACGCCATGTGGAGCACCCTTAAAGACCTGTTGCTCTGGATACCCCGCGAACTGTTCGCCAAGGTCATGGAAGGCCTTTCGGCCCTGCTACAGGCCATTCCGGCCCCGGACTGGTATGCCAATATCTCGAACATCTTCCAGGGCGACAACAACGTCCACTTCTTCCTGATGCTCTGTGCCGTCACCACCGGCTTAAAGATCCTGGCCGCCTCCTATGGCATCCGCTTCCTGATCCGCCGCATTCCGTTCATAGGGGGCTGACGTGTCCATCGTTGCCTATACCGGCCTGCCGGGGTCCGGCAAAAGCTACGGCGTCGTCGAGAACGTCATACTCCCAGCCCTCAAGCAGGGAAGGACCGTTGTCACCAACATCCCGCTCAACCATGAAGCCCTCGATCAGGAAGTCCCCGGCAACACCGTCATCAGCTTCGACCGCAGCGTGACCGATGCCTTCTGGAACGCTGACAACCAGCCCGCCGGGGCGGTGTTCGTCATCGACGAATGCTGGCGCTTCTGGCCCTCCGGCATGAAGGCCAACAACATTCCCGAACGGGTCCGCTCCTTCTTCACCGAACACCGCCACGTCGTCGGGGAAGATGGCTTCTCCAATGAAATCGTCCTCGTCACCCAGGACCTGAAACAGGTCTGCACCTTTGTGCGGGACCTGGTCGAGGAAACCTTCCGGTCCGTGAAACTCACGGCCATCGGTGCCAAGAAGAAATTCCGGATTGATGTTTATGAAGGCGCTGCCATAGGACAAAAGCCCACCGGCCAGCCGATCCGGCAAATGTACGGCAAGTACAAAGCCGACATTTATAAGTTCTACCAGAGCCACACCCAAAGCCAGACCGGGGCGGCAGGTACTGAACAGAAAGCCGATGATCGCGGCTCTGTCCTCAAGTCCGGCCTGATCAAGCTCGGCTTACCCATTGCGGGCCTGTTCGTCATCCTCTCCCTGGTCGGCGTCTACCGGTTCTTCCATCACAACCCGGATGAGGCAGAGGCCCATACCGTCCCGCTCAGGGCAGGAACCGCAACCGCTGCAGCCGCACCCCCGAAACCCCAGCTCACCGCCGAGCAGAAACGGGAACTGCGAAGGGACCTGGACGCCGACAAGCTCCCCCTCAGTCCCACGTGGCGGATCGTCGGCCAGATCAACAACACCCTGATCCTCGAGAACCCCACCCACGGGGACCGCTACATCCCGGCCACACGCTGCGCAGCCTTCCGGCAAACCTTCGAGCAGTACTGCGTCCTGAACGGCCACCTCGTGACCTGGTACAGCGCCAAACAACCGCAGCAGCCCAACGACCCCGGCCAGCTCGATGCGGCCATGCCATCGATCAGCTTCAACAAGTCACCGGATGGATAAGAAACCCCGCCGGAGCTGCGCGCGAATGCGAGCGGAGCGACCATCGCGCGCCGCCCGGCGGGGCCTGAGACGTCCCTGTAACACGTCTAACAGATTGACAAATAAAAGTGCCAAACGACCACAGAGGACCACACATGACCATTCGCGATTTTGAACGTATTGACCTCCACACCGGAGAGACCGGAAAGGGGGACTTCTTCGTCGGTCCCCAGGGACAACAGTTCAACCTGTCGAACGTTCACATCCTCCATTGTGGCGTCGATACCGTCCGGCAGATGTACCAGGGCCATTTGCGGGAGCGTGAACTGGCGAACGTCGTCATGGCATATGAGGAGGGCAGGGACACCCACACCAAAGTCCTCGGAGAAACCTTTGTTGTTGGGGGAGGGGGCAAGTCCGGTTATCAGTACCGGCTGCAGAACAATGAGCTGGGGCTGATCCTCTTCGTGAAGTCCACCTATGCCGAGCAGGACGCAAGGCACAATCACCTGAAAATCGAGTGTTCCCCCCATTACATCGCCGAACGTTCCGCTGAACAGCTCCAGGCCGATCTGGACCGCTTCGCCACCTACTTCCTCAAAGCCATCGAAGGAACCGGAGTGGCCGTTCATCTGGCCGTAGACGTGCAGGGATGGCGACCAGGTCGTCACTTCCACGACAACCTGACCGCTCGTGCCCGTCCCAATCTGGATGCCAGGGGCATTAGCACCATGACCTTCGATCTCCCGTCCGTTGCGATGATTTACGGCGAGTTTGAAACCATCACCTACGGCAAGGCCAACGCCCTGCAATTCAGCGTCTACGACAAGCGCAAAGAGGCCCAGAAAAAGGACAAATGGCACTACTGGGAGGCGATCTACCAAAAACACCCCCAGTACGACCCGGAGGGGCCTGTCACTCGCCTGGAAATGCGTTTCCATCACTCCGTGGTGCGTGAGATCGCACAGGGTACGGACCTCTCCTATATCGACACCGAAACCGGCGAGTTGATCCGGCAGCAACCGGAAGCCTTTAACACCTTCCTCGGTGTGTTCCCGCACCTTGATGGTCTCTGGCGCTTTGCCATGACCCGTTACCGCCTCGATATCGCCCGCAACTGGGTCCACCCGGTATGGACCAAGTTCCGTGAGGATGCCCGCTTTGTGAGCCAGCCCCATGACGTGGAGTACAAACGCCTCCGAAAGCCTCCAGGCGAGGGCAACGAGAAGAATGTCGCTCTCGTCCTTGGCAACTTACTCTCGATTTATGCGCGTCATAACATGCCCGCACACCAGGTCTGGGCCTGCCTCAAGCAAACCGGCATCTGGGAGGACATCATCAACTATCACCGGCGACGAGAGATCTACGAGAACGAGCTGTTCCAGCTCATACAAAAGGCGCTGATCGACCGGCGATTGCGGGGTAAGGCCGCATGATGAGGAAGCTACCGTCCGGCCGTTGGCAGGTTGATCTGCAACCCGGTGGACGCGGCAACAAGCGAATCCGTAAGAGTTTTGATTCCAAGGTTGAAGCCAAGCGTTTCGAGCGTTGGGCGTTGGGGCAACAACAGGCCGGTAACGTATGGGATGCTCTGAAAGAGGATCTGCGCACGCTTCAGGATCTGATCAAGACCTGGTACGACGCACATGGTCGATTTCTGAGTGATGGTGAACGGCGGTTTCGTCATCTTGAAAGGATCGTTGTTGCATGGGGCAATCCTGTCGCTTCCCAGGTCACCGCGAAAACGTATACCCAATATCGGGCCATCAGGATCGAGGATGGCATTGCACCGAAGACCTGCAACAACGAGTTGGGTTATTTGAATGCTGTTTATAACGAATTGCGTCGGACTGGGGAGATTGAGTTCGAAAACCCGTTTTCTGCGGTGCGACCGATTAAGATTCAGGAGCGCGAAATGGGCTACCTGGAACACGAGCAGATCATGGCGATCTTCCGTCAACTTCACACCAAGGCTACGAATCCGCATGTGCTCCTGGTTGCGCGTCTATCGCTAGAGACGGGTGCACGTTGGTCTGAAGCTGAAAGTCTGACCCTCGAAAGAGTGAAGCCGTATCGCGTCGTGTTTCACATGACGAAGTCAGGCAAAAAGCGATCAGTGCCAGTTTCCAAAGGGCTTTATGAAGCGTTGGTGGCCCATCTTCGAGAATGGGGGTCGCTCGGTACCTCCACGATTTCAGCGTTTCGGCGTGCTGTTGATCGGTCTGGCGTGAAGTTGCCCCAGGGGCAGTGCGCTCACATTTTGCGCCATACGTTTGCCAGTCATTTCATCATGAACGGCGGCAACATTCTCACCCTGCAAAAAATCTTGGGTCATTCGACCATTAACATGACGATGCGTTACGCCCATCTTGCACCGGATCACCTAGAAGACGCTGTCAGATTTAACCCGGTCAACGGATTTGATGCCTGGCTAGATGAGGGCTCGGTAAGGAAGTAGCCCTGTTTAGAGGGGCGCCCTGATTGCTTACTGCACTTTCTTTGAAAGCCATATTAGTTGACATGGACTAAGCGTAGGCTTAGTCTTTGGCTTGTTGAGGTGGGAGATATAGCTGTGAATGTATCTGAACTCAGGGCAAAACTAGGGTTAAATCAAGCTCAGTTTGGCAATCTTTTCGGCGTACATCCGATGACGGTTAGTAAGTGGGAACGAGGACTTCTTCAGCCCTCCGAATACCAGTCTGCCTTGATGACAGAGTTCGAAAAGGCTGCAAGGCAAAAGGAAGTGACTGAGACCATTGGGGCGGTTCTGGTAGGTGCAGGCATCGCTGCTGCGTTACTTCTCTTGCTTAGCAATTCACGAAAATAAATTAGGAAAATAGTTATGTATGAAATTGGCTCAGAGTTGTCTGTTCCGCAGCAATTTTATCGGCATGTAGGCGTTTATGTTGGCCTTGGCCAAGTCTTTCACAATCATCCGGAGCGTGGTGAAGAAATCACGACTGTTGGAGGTTTTGCTAATGGGCGAGCTGTTTCGGTAACAGAGTCCGGGGTTTTGGAACCAATGGCGTTCATGGCCCGAGTCCATGCGGCGATTTCAAATCCTGCCTCTTACAACTTGCTCACCCGCAACTGTGAGCACACCGCAAGCTGGCTTCGTACAGGCAAGGCAAAAACGCCTCAGGTCTGGATATGGGGTAGTGCTGCGGTTCTCACTGCAGTGGCTTTATTTGCCGCATTCCGCACGAAGAAATAATGGGGCCTCTGAGTTGTCGAGGCTGTAGTTCGCGTTTGCTTGCGTTGTCTGTCGACACATCGTTGACACGTTGTGGTGTTTTTCATATGGCCGAAAAGAAAAAGCCCCTGAAATCAGGGGCTTATTCCGGGAGATATGGTGGAGACGGCGGGAATTGAACCCGCGTCCGCCAGCACTCTGCCTTTGGCTCTACATGCTTAGGGTCCTTCTATTAATTTAACTTCAAGCGACCCGAAGGTCAGGGTGCAGGAAGCGATCTCTTTAGAGCTTAGCCGTCAGACAGTGAGCTCTGTCAGTCGGAGCAGCTTGTTAGCTATGACTGCCTGAAATGTTGCGCTCGGTTACAAGCATCCGAGTCAGGCAGACCAGCGGCTTACGCCGCCAGTGCGTAGTTTTCGTCGTTTGCGACTATTTTAAAGCAGCTTTGGATTTACGAGATTCGCTGCCATCTCGGCATGCACCGCAGGGTTCGCCACCAGCGTCGAAGCCATGTCGTCCCCTCTACATCGCAGTATATGGGGTTGCTCAAGCGATATTCAAGGGCTTGAACAAGGGTTTCACGTTGGGTGTCGGGTCTTCCTGTATTGCAAGCTGGCGGAGTTTTTCGAAATTCTCCACGAAACCGGCCACGACATCGTCAGGGCAATCGATAAGGCGCTTGTCGGAAATCAGGCCAAACTGAACGGTGTCGTGATAGCTGAAGATGCTTAACCCGACACCGACGCCGCCGGTCTGGGGCACCCAGAACATGGGCTGTACCAAGCGGCAACCGGCAAGATACAGCGGTTTGCGTGGGCCTGGGACGTTGGTCATGACCGCAGAGGCTTTTTGGCTGAGCAATTCCAGGGCTCGTCGCTCCAGGAGGTCGGGGCCGCGTCCGAAAATATCCAGCAGGCTGTAGGTGATCTGGGCCTGGGAAGAGCGTTTTAGGCGGTTCATTTCCTGCTGAACCTGGTGGAAACGGGCCAGGGGCGAGACGAGGTCCACTGGAAGGGGGACCAGTACAAGCCCGAACTGGTTTCCGAGCGTTTCTATCGGCTGCCGCAGGGGGCGCAGATTGAAGGGGACGGCCACGCGGATACCATTCGGCGGGATTTCTTCTCCAGCCTGATGCAGGTAATCACGTAAGGCGCCGGTCGCTGTCGCCATCAGGACATCGTTTACGGTACCCCCCAGCGCCTTGGCCGTTTCCTTAACCTCGGCCATGCTTAGCGGTTCTGCCCAGGCGACGCGCTTGCGGCCGCATAGTTCGCCTTTCAGCGGTGTTGGTGGGTCTGAGGGCATCAGGCCCAGTCGCAGGCATTCAAGGCTTACATCCAATCCGGTCTTTCCCAGTTTCAGCAGATAGCCGGGGTCTTTCCAGGCGCGATTTACAACCCGGCCGGCCTGCTCTCTGGCCATATCCAGGTTGTTTTGCCAGCGGCGGAAGTGGCGTGTCAGGCGGTGACCGGGAACCGGCAGAGACGGTCGTGCTTTATGCATCGGCGTCACTTTGGTTTGGGGGTTTTCATCGGTTAGGGACAATAGGACCCGAACCAGGGAAATGCCGTCGGCGATGCAGTGATGGATTCGGACCATCAGTGCGCAGCCGCCTTCATACCGATCGATATAATGGATTTGCCACAAGGGCTTGTTGAGGTCCAAGGGTGAACTGTTGAAGTCGCTGGCGAGGTGCTGAAGCGCGGCTTTATCTGCATTACCGGGAAGCGCGATTTGATGGAGGTGGTTGTCGAGATCGAAGTAGGGGTCATCTTCCCACCAGGCGCGCTCTCCGTCGACGACAACCTTCTGTCTGAAACGACGGTATTTCAGGAACCGTTCTTCCAGTAGGTGCCTGAAGGCTCCCATAGGAATGGGCGAGTCAAAGATAAGAACGATGCCAATCATCATCGGGTTGGCCGATGTTTCCATCCGCAGCCAAGCTTTATCCACTGCAGACATAGGGGTGCGATGCCGAGTCATATCCCCCTCCCTGTCGGTGACGTGGGTTCTATGCTTTTGTGAGACGGCGTTCACGGAAGTAGTGTGACGCCTGTGTGGTGAAGGGCCAGTATAGGCAGATGCCCCTGTCAGACGGAAGTGGTGTTATTGATGGCAGGCTTGGGCGTTTTATCGGTAGAGGTTGAGAGCAGGGGCCCGCGGCTATTCGTTAGCTTTTGCGCCCTTTTGTAATGCTAACCTTCTTTTCTGCAGGCCAATTGATCTGCGGTCAGGTGGTTTTATGGACTCTGCTCCGGCGGGCTTCTAAAATGGCGGCTTTGTGGCTGTTGGGCGCATTTCCCCGACGGGGAAACAGGAGTGATGTTTGTCTTGTTTCCTGGAAACTGTCGTTAAAGTGACCGTAATCGGTTGGCGTGGTTTATGCCAGGACGTTTGTCTGAATAGGTCTAAAGTGATTGTCGGATCTCTCGGTTCGATCTGCAGCTTGGGACTGTTCGATCTGCGGCTTGATTCAGTTTGATTCAGCGTGTGGCGACAACGAAAAATGCCAGACGTGACGTGACCGAGACTATATACGATGATCAACTACCTCAAGGATGCCGTGGATTTTTCGCAGATCAGCCGGGTGTTGATCATTAAGCTGCGGCATCATGGAGATGTCCTGCTGACCTCCCACCTGTTCCGTGTGCTCAAGCATCAGTATCCCCATCTGGAGGTTGACGGCCTGGTGTACAAGGACACCGGGGAAATGCTCAGCCTGCATCCGGATATGGCCCAACTGCACCTGATTGACCGCAACTGGAAAAAACTGGGGTTGCGTGAGCAGTTGCGGGCTGAGGTGGGGCTGATCCGTCAGCTGAAACAGCGCCGTTACGACCTCGTGATTCACTTGACGGAACACTGGCGGGGATTGCTGCTGACCCGGCTGATCGGGCCACGTTTTGCGGTGGCCGGGAGCTATGCGTCCCGTCAGAGTAAATGGTGGCGCAAGACATTTACGCACCAGTACCCGATTGTCCCGCGGCGTCACATGGTCGAGGTTCATCTCGACGCTCTGCGCCGTATCGGTCTGCATTCGCCGGCGGAAACCCGCAAACTGGTCATCGCGACCAGTCCTGAAACCGACGCCGAGGTTGCCCAGCTGTTGACGGCAAACGGCACGGCGCCGGGTCGCTATATTCATCTGCATCCCACCTCCCGCTGGCTGTTCAAGAGCTGGGATCCCGCCAAGTTCAGCCAGTTGATCCGGCAACTTCTGGTACGTGGTCACCATGTCGTTGTCACGGCAGCACCCGATGGCGCGGAGCTTGCCATGGTCGAAGAAATCCTGCGCGATCTTCCGCAGCAACCGATCAACCTGGCCGGTAAGTTGAGCCTGAAACAGTTGGTTGCCGTCACTCGTAATGCCCGTTGCTTTATGGGCATGGACTCGGTGCCGATGCATATCGCTGCGGCAGTAGATACGCCATCGGTGGCCCTGTTTGGCCCCAGTGGAGAGACCGAGTGGGGGCCCTGGAACGAAAAGGCCGAGGTGCTGACCGAGCCTTTCAGCTGCCGCCCTTGCGGTAAGGACGGTTGCGGCAGTGGCAAGGTCAGCGAATGTCTTTGGCAGATTCCTGTTGAGCGGGTGCTGGATGCGATTGAGCGGGCCTGTGCCAGCGGGGCGTCGGCGTGATGCCGTCGGCGGGGGATAAGCCCTTGCGGGTTGCGATTATCCGCCAGTCCTATCGTCCCGATGGTGGTGCCGAGCGTTTTGTTTCCCGTGCGATGGAAGCCTTGTCCGAGCAGAACATCGAATTGACCGTGATTGCCCGGGAATGGTCCGGCACCGGCAGTTTCCAGACGCTCTTGTGCAATCCGTCCTACAAGGGCCGTGTCGCCCGGGAACAGGGGTTTTCAGAGGCGGTCTGCGCGCTGCTGAAGGAGCATGAGTTTGATTTGGTCCAGTCCCACGAGCGGGTTCCCTGTGGCGATATTTACCGGGCAGGTGACGGTGTTCATCGGGAGTGGTTGCGCCAGCGGAGCCGGGTGCAGGGGGCGTTGAAGAACTGGTTACAGTCTCGAAGCGGGTTTCATCGCTACGTTTTGAAGGCGGAGCGGGCGGTTTTCGAAAACCCGGAGCTGAAGGCAGTTATCTGCAACTCGCAAATGGTGCGCGACGAAATTCTGCAGAACTTTCAAATCCCTTCTGAGCGCATTCATGTCATCTATAATGGTGTCGACCTGGCGCGTTTTCATCCGGATTGCCGGTCGCAGCGTGAGGTCATGCGTCGTAAGCACGGTGCGGATGAGACAACGCCGGTCATGCTTTTTGTCGGTTCGGGTTTTGAGCGAAAAGGTCTGGCTTCCGCCATCCGGGCCGTTGCGGGTGCGAATAAGGGCGTGCATTTGTGGGTGGTGGGAAAGGACAAGCACCAACCTCGTTATGAGCGCCTGGCCCGTCGGCTAGGAATACAGAAGCAAGTCCACTTTTTGGGCGTTCAGCAGGACGTTCGACCCTTTTATGGTGCTGCGGACGCATTCCTGTTTCCTACCCTTTATGATCCATTCCCCAATGTGGTTTTGGAGGCAATGGCCTGCGGTCTTCCTGTCATTACATCGAACAAGTGCGGCGGTGCTGAATACGTTCAGGAGGGAAAGAACGGCATGGTCGCAGATGCGTTGGATATCCCAAGTCTCTCTGGCGCTGTCGTCGTGCTGGCCGACCAGGAGCGAGCCCGGGTGATGGGTGATGTTGCCCGCAGCAGTGTCATGACGCTGGATATCAGCGCTATGGCGCAACAACTTATTCAGCTTTATCGTAATCTTCTAGGTATAACGTCGTGAATGAAACCACAAAGTCTCAGCCGGTGAAGCCCATGCATGTTGTTCATACAGAAGCTTCGTGCGGTTGGGGAGGGCAGGAGATTCGTATCCTGACCGAGGCGGTCGGAATGCAGGCCCGGGGGCACCGGGTCACGCTGGTCTGTCCAGAACAAGCCCCCATTTACCGGGAAGCGCAAAAGCGCGGTTTGCCGGCAGTGGCATTACCGATAGGGCGTAAGAGCCTGACAGGTTTGTTTGTGCTGCGTCGGTGGCTGAAAACGCAAAATGTCGACGTTATCAATACGCACAGTTCTACCGACAGCTGGCTCTCCGCACTGGCACGCATCGGGCTAAAGGCGCCGCCGGCGATCGTCCGTACCCGCCATATTTCGCCGCCGGTCTCCAATAACCGGACGACGCGTTGGCTGTACACTCGCGGAACCGACTTCATTGTGACGACGGGTGAGCGGTTGCGGGAAACATTGATTCGGGATAACCGGTTTCCTGCAGAGCGTATTTTGTCGGTGCCGACGGGTATTGACCCGCAAGCCTTTGCGCCTGGAGACAGTAGCTTGGCGCGCCAGCAATTGGGATTGCCTGCTGACAAGACCATCATCGGCATTGTGGCGACGATTCGTAGTTGGAAGGGCCACGTTTACCTGGTGGAGGCCATTGCCAGGTTGAATAGACCGGACTTGCTGTTGTTGATGGTCGGTGATGGCCCCAATCGCCATAACGTGGAGAAGGCGGTCGAGACATTCGGTTTGAGTGATCAGGTGGTTTGGGCTGGAAATCAGGAGAATGTGGCGGACTGGTTGAGGGCCATGGACCTCTTTGTATTACCCTCATACGCGAACGAGGGGGTGCCACAAAGTATTATGCAGGCGATGTTCTGTCAGTTGCCTGTGGTCAGTACGCCAGTGGGCAGTGTCGATGAAATCATCAAGGATGGACAAACGGGGTTGATGACGACGCCCCAGGATGCCGGCGCTCTCAGTGAGACCATCGCTCGGATTCTGGATGCGCCAGAACTTGGTCGCCAGCTGGCCAGTGCCGGTTACCAACTCGTGACGAACGGCTATACCTTGAACGGCATGCTTGAGCGAATGGAGCAGATCTTTGAGAGTGTCTGTCGACGCCGTCATTCAGAGGCATAATTTGGTGTTTTCTTCTGCCCCTATCATTTGCGGAAATTATTTCAAATCACTATGCCGATGCACTTTCAAAATATCCTGATCATCAATGTGACTCGCATTGGTGATACGTTGCTGGCAACGCCCGCAGTCCGAGCTATCGCTGAGGCTTGGCCTGAGGCGCGTATCACGGTGATGGGGCATCCCAAGCGTGTTGAGGTGATGGACAACCTGCCCTATGTTCATGCCGTGGAAGGTATTACAAAGAAAACGGCGCCCTGGCGGGACCGGTTTCGGCGTCGCCGCTGGGATCTTGCCGTGGTGTTTGGCTTCGATGAAGCTCTGGTTCGCTATGCCTTGCGCGTCGCCGATCAGGTCGTGAGCTGGGAGCAGCAGGATGCGGATTTGAACCGCCGTGTTACAAAGACGGTTCCCAAACCCCCAAACGACAGTGTGAGTGCGGTAGACATGCTGAACGCACTTCCGTGTCAAGGTTTGGGCATCCCGGATGCCGGCGGTGCCCTGGATTATGCGGTGACGCCGGACGAGGCTGAACAGGCGAAGCAGACCATTGCTTCGTATTGGCCTCAAAAACCGAACCCTCTGATTGGCCTCATGTTGGAGAGCTTTCCGACGAAACCCTATCGGGACTGGCCCCTTGAGAGTTTTCAGTCGCTTTGTACGCGTATTCTCGTTGATTATCCGGGAGCGAGTTTTGTGCTTCTCGGCGGTAATCACTCTCCAGAGAAGCTGGAAGCTTTTCGTCAGCAGTTCGACAGCCGTGTGGCGGTCCTGGCGGGCAAGCTAAGCCTGCGGCAAAGTGCCGCGATTATGAGTCAGCTCGACTTATATATCGGTTGTGATACAGGGCCTTCTCATATTGCCGGTGCGCTGAAAAGTGTCCCTCTGATTGTGCTCTACCATTGTCTCCATCGCGCGTGGGTGCTGGCGCCACAGGGGCACAAGGCGTTGTCTGCGATCGATCATCCCGATTCCGATGCGCAGTGCAGCATTACGTCGAGTATGGCTGATATATCCGTCGAGGACGTGTACCGTCAGGTGGTCGTCCGTTTGGGGACACGTGATGAGTGATAAGCCTGCTCGCGTGCTGCACGTTATTACCACGCTGCCGGTAGGGGGGGCTGAGCGGGTTATCTTGAACACGGTCAGCTTGCTCGACCCCACCCGATTTGAGTCAGTCGTCTGCTGCATAATGCAGGAGGGGGAGCTAGCCGAAGAAGTTCGCCAGCGAGGGGTTAAGGTGGTTTCCCTGGACCTCATGAGTTCAGGTGGTTGGGACTCAAAAGTGGTTCCGGCGCTGACGCAGCTGATTCGCGAAGAGGCTATTGACCTGGTTCATAGCCATCTTTACCACGCGAACCTCTACGGAAGAATCGCTGCCTATCGGTGCGGTATACCCAGCGTCGTCACCATTCACAATACCTATGTTCGGACAAAATGGCATCGGCGTCTGCTGAACTGGTATTGGGGGCGCCGAACGGCTGCCCTGATAGCGGTGTCCGATGATATCAAGCGAGATGTCGTTCGCTGGGATCATGTTCCGGAATCCCTGGTGCAGGTTATCCCCAATGGCATCAGTATCGAGCGCGTGCAGTCAATTTTGTCTGTGGCTGAAGCCCGCGAAAGACTGGACATTGACGCCGGAACACCCGTTCTGGTCGCGGTTGGGCGTTTGGAGGAGCAGAAAGGTCACAAATATCTGCTGTCGGCGCTTCCTGAACTGGCCCAAAAAGGGTATCGGCCGGTCTGTCTTATCGTTGGCGAGGGACGAGAGCGTGCATCGTTGACCGCTCAGGCTGAAGCCCTGGGGGTTGCCAGTCAGGTGCGTTTGATGGGTACACGCTCGGATGTGAGTGATATCCTGCGGGCGGCGGATGTTTTTGTGATGCCCTCTCTGTGGGAAGGTTTGTCTCTTGCGCTATTAGACGCCATGGCGGCAAAAAAGCCTATTGTGGCGACGGACGTTGGTGGTATGCGTCAGGTTCTCGGCGATCGCTTGGGATTACTGGTGCCGTCGGCGGACGCCAGCGCATTAGCTGATGCCCTGATGTTCGCGCTGACGCGTCAGGAGGAAATGCATCGTATGTCTGAAGCCGCCTATGCCCGGGTTTGTGATGAATTCAGCGATCGACGCATGGTTGGCGATGTTGCCTCGTTGTATCACCGAGTATTGGGTTCGCGTACCTGACTACCCTTGACGAGGCCTGATGACGTTGCCTCGTTTTCCGTTGACTCCGCAGGTTTTACCTTGGCGTTATTGGAGCTGGCGGCTGTGTTGGACATCGTAAATACTGTCTTGGATTGTTGTCTCCAAAGAGGCGATTTCTTGTTGTATCAGGACTGGATGGTGCTTTGAAAGACATTACCGCTAAATTTCAGCAATTTTGGGCATGGTTGTTTTTTTTCTCAATTCCCATAGCAAATGCGCCTGCACTGACGTTCGGTGCGCTAATACTGATGTTGCTGACGAGTATTGTTTCTGCTGAGAAAGTTCGGCCACCGCTTTCGTTGCTGGGCATTTTCGCGGCATATATCCTGGTCTCTACGGCGTCGCTTGCCTGGACGTTCGAGCCGGGGGCGACGTTGACGGCGCTTAAGCGTGAAGTCTATATCCCGACGCTCATTTTCTTTGTTTTCTATTGTTTCCGCTTGCCGAATAGCCGTTCTATCGTAACGGCCGCCCTGGGTGTCGGCCTGGTTCTGATTACGTTTGTGTTCATGGCGGAATCCGGGGCTTTGCGCCAATACGTTGGCTCCGCGATACAGCATTACAACCCCGGCGTCGGCGATTTCAGTACCTATGCTGTTCTTCTCTTACCCATTCTTTATTGGGCTTCTCACGGAAGTGACGGGTTTGATCCGCGTAAGACGATCGGGGCGATCGTTGGGGTATTGTTGATTTTTTATGGTGGCTATCTGACGAAGAATCGCATGTTTTGGCCAGCGGCATCCGTCACATTGTTGGCGCTTTTTCTGATCCATTTGGGCGGTAGAGAGCGTCAGTGGGGGGCCAGGCAAGTGGTGAGTCTGTCTCTGGTTGCTGCTGCCCTGATCTCGGTGAGTCTTGTGTTTGCGTACGTCAAGTACCATGGCCCATCCACAGCGTCGGTAGACAGTCAGGTTGAAACGGTTGTGGATAAGGACCCGCGCTGGGAAATATGGAGTTATTGGATACGATTGGTCGATGTCCATCCTTGGCTTGGGTATGGCTATGGGCGCTATATCGCCCTGAGGCATTCGCCTGTTCCGCAACCGGAGGCTGCTCGGGGTTACTTGAGCATGGGGCATGGACATAACATCTTTCTTAACCAGGCTAGCGAGATTGGCATTATCGGACTGGTGTCTTTTTCCCTGATGTGGGTGCTTCTATGGCGCCAATATTGGCGTCATCTTCGTAACCCTGCTATTCGGCACTATGCGGCTGCTGGATTGGTGTTGATGATCGCGTATTTGATGAAGAACATCACGGATGACTTCTACACGCGGCGTAATCTATTGCTTTTCTGGGCGCTCAACGGACTTTGGTTAAGAAGCATTCACGATCACCTGCGGGAACGCGTTTCCTCAGACCTGCAGACGCTTCAGCGTATCCTCGTGATTCGCCGGGATAACATTGGCGACCTGATTTGTACCACGCCCATGATTCGTCAGCTGCGCGAGCGGTTTCCCACGGCGCGTATTGATGCACTGGTCAACAGCTACAACCGGCCGGTGCTTGATAACAACCCGGACCTGGATCACGTGTATGAATATACCAAAGGGAAACATCGCCGTCCGGGCCAGCAGCTGCTTGGCGTCTATTGGGCAAAGTGTCGCCTTTTCATGACGTTGTATGCTCAGCGTTATGACCTCGCCATACTGCCGGGTAGTGGCTATGCCGCTCGTGGCGTCCGGTTTGCCCGTCTTATCGGTGCTCGAGATGTGTTGGGTTATTTCGAGAGAGAGCGGCAAAAATCAGCTGGCCTGACCTTGGCTGTCGATATCAGGCCTCTAGGGCCGATGCATGAGGTCGAATATGGCAGCGTGTTGCTCAAGCCCCTGGGAATTGAGAGTAAACCGCCGCAAACGCTGGTGGTGCTCGCTCCGGAAGAACGTCGTCGTGCCGAAGAAGTGGTTGAAGCTGCCGGGGTTTCTCTGGCGGCGCTTTCGCATGGTGCGATTGGTGTTCACATCAGTGCCCGTAAACACAGTAACCGCTGGCCGGAAGAGGCATTCGTCAGGCTTATCCGGGCGTTATGGCAGGCAGAAAGTAAGCCTGTACTATTGTTTTGGGCGCCAGGGTCATCGAATGATCCCCGGCATCCAGGCGATGATGAAATGGCTGCGCGGATTGCCGCCGCCTGTTCCAACGTGCCGCTGATTGCTTTCGCAACTCAGAACCTTAGAGAGCTGATGGCGGGAATATCGCTTTGTGAGAGTTATATCTGTTCTGATGGCGGCGCAATGCATATAGCGGCCGCGCTACACAAACCCATTGTCTGTTTTTTTGGGAACTCCGACGCTCGGCAATGGTGCCCTTGGGGGGTGTCACATCGATTGTTGCAACCAGATAGCCTCCATGCAGGTTGTATTACGGTCGACGATGTTTTGACCGCTTATTCTGACCTGCGCTGTTCTTTAAAGGCGTCGGAGGCGTGTAGCTCATAAAGCTTCGCATATTTAAAAAAACTGTTCATACAGCCGATCAGGATATGGATCAGTCCAGGGATGCCGTCCAGAAAGCCCCGTCTCACGATGTAAAACTTGAAAAAACGTGTGACGGGGCTTGAAAGCATTCGAAATGCGGACGGTTTCTTGTCTCGGGCATGAAGGGCCTCTGCCTGCAGGCTGGTGTAGCGGTTCTGCTTTTGCAGGTAACGCTCAATCCGGTCCGCGGATTGGTGGTTCAGGTCATTCTTAAACCGCCCCACAGAACCGCTGCAAACCACCTTCTCATGCACGGGGTCTTCGCTCCAGCGGGCTTTTTGCCGATGGAACAGGCGCAAGCTGAGATCGGGATAGCCTTCGCCATGGCGTAGCCAGCGGCCCAGGAACAGGTTACACCTCGGCATTTCATAGGCGTCTGCATCGGGCGATTGCATCGCTGACTGGATTTCCAGTGCCAGTTCCGGTGTCAGGCGTTCGTCCGCATCCAGGCAAAGCACCCAGTCATGGGATGCCTGGTCCACCGCGAACTGCTTCTGCCGTCCATATCCCAGCCAGGGCTGCTGGATGACGCGCGCACCGTGGGATTCCGCGAGAGCGACGGTGTCGTCAGTGCTGCCGGAATCCACGATGACGATCTCATCAACGAATTCCAAGGATGCCAGACAGGCACTCAGGCGCTCGGCTTCGTTCAATGTGATGATGCAGGCGGTCAGCGGCTGTTTCATGTTGGCGAGGCCTCGCGCAGAGAATCCTGGGTCTGCTGCAGATCCGTCCAGACCCGTTCGGGGCTGAGCTCCTCAAAACAGGGCGGATAAACGGGGTAGCGCTCGCTGGCCCCATCGGTCAGTCGGCAGCGTTTATTCATGCAGGGCGCGCAATCCAGTTTTGAGGATAGGATCGATTGGTGGGCGCCGTAATTACCGGTAAGGCCGGGCCGAGTGGGGCCATACAGGGCCGTCGTCGGTACGCTCAGCGCGGCCGCCAGGTGGCCGAGACCCGTATCCACGGCGACGACGCCTAGGGCGTGTCCGATGAGTCCGGCAACTTCGGTCAGGCTGGCCTTTGGGCAAACCCGGGCCGTTTTAATGTCCGCCGCAATCCGGTGGGCCCTGGCCTGTTCTTCGGAATTGCCCCAGGGTAGATATACGGTCATGCCTGCCTCGGCGGCTATTTGGGTCAGCTGCTTCCAGTAGCTTTCAGGCCACAGCTTGGTTTGCCAGGTGGTTCCGTGACAAAAGACGAGGTACGCCTCATCGGGAACCAGGGTCCCTGGCAGTCGTTCCAACGATAGACCGTATTCTCCGAGCCCTTCAGGAACCTCGTAGCCCAGTGCCAATGCAAAGAGCTTGCGCATACGCTCTACGGCGTGCTGCTGCAGGTCGACCGCATAACGGTGGTTGTAGAACAGGCTGGCCAGGGGTTCGCGAATCGAATGCCGGTCATAACCTGCGCTGGGCGCGGTATTGAATCGTGTGAGGAATGCGCTTTTAGCTAGCCCTTGAGCATCCAGGATGAGGTCGTAGTGTGTGTCTTTGATGTCTGCACGAAAGCGCGCCCACTCGCCGGATCTCCGGGCTTTGAACGGCTGCTTTCGCCAACGGCGCAAGGCGACCGGAATGACTTTGTCGACGGCAGGGTGACACCCGGGCAGGCCGGCGAACGCCTCTTCAACCACCCAGTCGAAACGAATGCCGGGAATTGCACGTTGGGCATCGGTCAGTGCCGGGAAACAGTGAATGATGTCCCCCATGGAAGAGGTCTTGAGCAACAGGATTCGTGGTTGGCTGGATAGCGGCATATCGGCCTTAGCCTTTGCTGGGAATCAGGTCGTTCAAGGCATTCAGTACGACCTCGGGAGACAGTTCGCGCAGGCATTTCAGGTGGCCGAGTGGGCACTCGCGCTCAAAACAGGGACTGCATTCGAGGCCGAGTCGCAGAATCCTGACATCGTCGGCCAGAGGCGGAGTGAAGTCGGGAGAGGTGGACCCGTATACGACAATCAAGGGGCGTTTTAACGCAGCCGCAACATGCATGAGCCCGGAGTCGTTGCTGATCACGACATTCGCCAGCGCCAGCAGGTCGACCGCCTCGGCAAGGTTCGTGCGCCCCGCGAGATTGTGGCAGTGCTGGCGGAGCTCTTCGGGCATAGACTGCAGTATGGTCTTGCCGACGGCGGCATCGTTCTGTGAACCGAAAATCCAGACCTGCCTCCCTGCCTGGATTTGCTGCCGGGCGACCGTTGCGTAGTGATCCTCGGGCCAGCGTTTCGATGCACCGAACTCGGCTCCCGGACAGAGGGCAACGATTGCCTTTTCTGTCGACAGTTCGAATTTGCCCAGCGCCGTTTGCTGATTGGCCGCGTCAGTGACCAGGGCGGGGTGAGGCAAATTCGTCGGCAAGGGGGCGCCTTTGGGAACGGCGAGGGCGTCGAAGCGCTGTACCATCAGGGGGAGTGCCGACTTGTCCAGCTTTCTCAGGTCATTGAGTAAACCGTAGCGCATTTCACCGCGCCACCCGGTGCGCTGAGGGATGTTTGCCCACCAGGGGATCAATGCCGATTTCAGGGAATTGGGCAGTACGATGGCCTGGTCGTAATGGTGGCTGCGTAACCCCTTGGCCAGGTTGCGGCGAACGCCCAGGCTGACCTTTCCATGTCCGACGGGCATGTCCAGTATCTCGGATACTTCGGGCATGCGTGCCAGAATGGGGCGGCTCCAGGCGGGCGCCAATACATCGATCCGTGGCGAAGGTGTTCGCTGTTTGAGAAGCATGAACAGCGACTGCGCCATGACCATGTCGCCGACCCAGGACGGGCCTATTATCAAAATCCGGGGAGCACCCACAGCGTTGTTATCTACCCTGTTGTCGGAAACGTTCGTGTACTGTTAAGGGCCCTTTACAGGACCTGCCAGCGAGGTATCAGGTGGCTCCTCAACTGGCAAATTCCCTGACCACCCGCTGCTTCTGGCGCTGCCAGTCGCGTTCTTTCTCAGTGGCGCGCTTGTCGAACTCCTTTTTCCCTTTAACCAGGGCGATCTCGCACTTGACCTTGTTGCCCTTCCAGTAGATCGAAAGCGGAACGCAGGTAAAGCCCGACTGGTTGACCTTGCCGATCAGTCGCCCAATCTCCTTGGCGTGAAGCAGGAGCTTACGGGTACGGGTCGGATCCGCAATGACGTGGGTCGAGGCTGTCTGCAGAGGGGTGATATGACAGCCCAGCAGCCAGGCTTCGCCATCCTTGAACAGGATATAGGCGTCGGTCAGCTGGCATTTCCCGGCGCGAAGGGACTTGACCTCCCAACCCGTCAGTACCAGGCCGGCCTCGATCTTATCGTGGATATGATATTCATGGCGGGCTCTGCGGTTGACCGCGATGGTACCGGAACTGTTGCCGGATTTGCTTTTGCTCATGAGTCGTCTTTGCTGAGGTATAAGGAGGTAATCCAAGCGTATGCTGCGACAGAGGTTTTGCGTCGCAGCGACACGATAAACGTTCGGGATTGTAGCGTAATTAACGGCATCCAGCACGGATGTTGGCTATAAGCAATGATGAAGCCGGGAATGGCTTTCCGTTACAATACGAGATCCTTTCCCGATAGGTATGAACTGGCCGGCGTTCCTGACCGCTAGCCGGCGGTAGTTGCAGCGGACGCCACTATCGTATCCGTTAACCTTAGGACGCCCCTCTTTCGGGCTCGATGGCAGGGACCACATGGTGAAGCGATACGATAAACCAGTGACCGGTTGGACAGGGCGCTGGACCTTCGTACTGGCCGCCACCGGTTCGACGGTGGGGCTGGGCAATATCTGGAAATTCCCCTCCATGGCAGGTGCTGATGGCGGCACCTACTTTATTCTGATTTACCTCCTGTGCCTTGTGCTGATGGGTATTCCTCTATTGATGGCGGAAGTGGCACTGGGGCGCCGTGCCCGGCGCAACCCTGTTGCGGCGATTGAATTCTGGCGTGCTGAGGTTCATGCCGCCAAGGCATGGGTATGGGCCGGGCGCTTGGGCATATTGGCCGGATTCCTGGTGCTGTCCTTCTATGCCGTGGTAGGCGGTTTCGGGCTTGCCTATGTTTTCTTTTCAGCTTTCGGCGATTTCGTAAATGCAGGGCATGCCGTTGTTTTGGCGGAACTGGGGCGCCTGACGGCCAGCCCGGAGGATATGGTGGGCTGGCATACGCTGTTTATAGCGTTGGTTATCGTCGTCTCCTTGCGCGGCGTAAACCGGGGGCTGGAGCGTGCGTTGCGGGTTATCATGCCGGCGCTGTTCGTTTTGCTGGCGATACTGCTTCTGTATGTTTGGCGCCATGCCGACTTTAACCAAGCGGTGGCGTTCCTCTTCTCCATGAACAGCGGACACCTGCGCTGGCAAACGCTGTTCGACGCGCTGGGCCATGCTTTTTTCACATTGAGTCTGGGGATGGCGGTCATGATGGCGTACGGTGCCTATATGCCGCCGCGTAGTTCTGTGGTGGGATCGGCAGTGGTGATTGCGCTGGCAGACACCCTGGTGGCACTGGCGGCAGGCTTGGTGGTGTTCTCCGCAGTATTCTCACAGAATCTGGCACCGAGTGCTGGATTTGGGTTGCTCTTCCAATCGGTTCCGGAAGCCTTTGGCGGGCTGCCCGGGGGGCAGTTTATCGGCAGTATGTTTTTCCTGGTGGTTTCTCTGGCAGCCTGGAGTTCCGCGATTTCGGTTATGGAGCCTGCGGTTGCGTGGTGCCAGGAGCGTTTGGGAATGGCGCGTCAGTGGGCCGTTGTTGGGGTGGGTGTCGCTGCTTGGCTGGTGGGACTGGGGACGGTGTTTTCCTTTAACATATGGAGCCAATCGGACTTTCTCGGGGCGAACTTTTTCGAATGGATAAACTTCATTACGGCAAGTCTGCTATTGCCGTTGACGGGGTTTCTGATAACGCTGTTTGCCGGACGAGTCGCGTCATCGGGCTATATGCGTGAGGCCATGGGGCTTCGATGGCGCCCGCTGTATATTGCTGTCCGTTGGTCGTTACGCTATCTGTCTCCTTTGGCCATTGTCCTGGTTTGCTTGTGGTCTGTGCATGGTTTTATGTCGACGCTGTGTGTCCAGACCCGAGCTCCGGATTGGTGTCCTGCGGCGGGTGGGAACGTGGTGCCAGGCAGTAGTCCTGCTCCGGAGTTGAGAGGAGGGGCCCGCTTGGGACTCGGTTCAAAGACTCCGCTGCCTGTGGTGCCCGAACCATATGGGGGCGTGGAGACGTATTCATGAAGTCTGAGCAGCAAGCGATTCGACGGGGTTGCCCGGCATCGAACGAGGTAGTGGATAAGCATGGTGAATAAAATCGAGCGGAGCGCTCTGGTCTGGCATTCCGCCGAACGCATGTTCGGTCTGGTGAACGACGTGGTGGCCTATCCCCAGTTTCTACCCTGGTGTGCCAGTGCCGAGGTGCACCATACCAATGAGCAGGAAATTACCGCTTCGCTGGAAGTGGCGAAAGGCGGCATGCGTCAGCGGTTTACTACACGGAATCAATTGGTTGCGCCGAGTGAAATTCAGATGGTGCTCGTCGATGGTCCCTTCACCAGGCTCAAAGGATGCTGGCGCTTCCATTCCTTGGATGAACGGGCTTGTAAGGTTCAGTTGACGCTGGAATTCGAGTTTACGGGCACGTTGGCTCGTATGGCGTTCGGGACGGTTTTCAATCAGGCGGCGAATACGCTGGTGGATGCATTCTGTAAACGTGCCAATGACGTTTACGGAGCGTCTCTCCTGTGACAATCGACGTCGAAGTTGCCTACGCCCGCCCCGATCAGCAGTTTCTGCTGCGGGTTGCTGTGCCGGAGGGGGCTACGCCCACCGAGGCTATTGAGCGCTCTGGCGTGCTGCAACGTTTCCCAGAGATCGAATTGGCGAGCGCCTCTATCGGAATTTTTAGCCATGTTCTCAAAGATCCCCAGGCCTATCGTCTCAGGGCGGGGGATAGGGTTGAAATATACCGGCCCCTGATTATCGACCCCAAAGAAGCCCGCGCGCGGCGGGCTCGCAAAGGACTGGGTCGGTAAGGCCTTGTCGGAGGGTAGCCCGCTTAAGGTGGGCCACGTGCCGGATCAGTAGGCCGGCGTCCTGGCGAGAAGGTGGGCCTCGTAGCGCGTATAACGATTCTTATCGTAGTAGACTACGATTTGTTGTTTGCGGATGTCCCCGCCGTGTTTCTGGAAGGTGTAGATATAGTATTCACGGCTTTTGTCCAGTGGGTCCATGACCAGCGGTGTGCCCAGTACGAAGTGAACTTCGCGGTGGGTCATGCCGGGCTTCAGTTTGGCGAGCTCTGCCTTATCGACGATATTGCCTTGCTGGACGTTGATCTTATAAACGCCGGGAAACATACAGCCAGACAGCAACAGAACATACAGCAAGCAACAGGCGAGTTTTTGCATCGGGATTTGAAATCCTCTATCTTGACTCCGCGCCAAGCGGCGAGCGCAGTCATGAGCCGACGGTGAGGCCGTCATCATACCGGAACCACAGGTGTTCCCCCAAGAGCGAACATAGGGCATGTCATCGGAAAACTCTGAATTACGCAAGGCCGGGCTTAAGGTTACGCTGCCCCGGGTCAAGATTTTGAATATCCTGGAGCGCGCCGACCAACATCATCTGAGTGCAGAGGATGTCTACAAGCGCTTGCTGGACGCTGGGGATGATGTAGGGCTGGCGACGGTTTACCGGGTGCTGACGCAATTTGAGGCGGCAGGCTTGGTGTTAAGGCATAACTTCGAAGGCGGTCACGCCGTTTTTGAAATGGCGACGGATGACCACCATGATCATATGGTATGTACGCAAACCGGCAAAGTCGTCGAGTTTTTCGATTCGGTGATCGAGGAGCGCCAGCGCAAGATCGCTGAAGAGCATGGCTTCGACATTGTGGATCACAGTTTGATTCTTTATGTTAAGCCAAAGAAAACGAAATAACGTTGCTCTGCAGGCAAAGTCGGTGTGACCTCGTTGTCTAAGGTGTTTTTGCCTGCGCCTTTCTCGTTCTTGTAAATCCCTTCGCTCCTTTCGGCCTTCAGTCAAAGGAAACTTTGCTCTGGGTCTGTGTGTTTAGTTTGTATGGAAAATAAAAAAACGGCGAGCTATATAGGCTCGCCGTGAGTAGGCTCTCAGGGGTGAGAGAAGGAGTACTGCCAAAGGCAGTATGGTGAGAAGAATCTCAATGGTTCTGGTGCAACCCGGAAAACATGCACCAGATACATACCTTAACTTGCTGGCGTTTGATAACAATTAGCCATTGGTCGCCCGGGTGCTACTTACCTCCTGATGTGGCGCAGTTTGTTTCGGTCGGCCATCAGTGATGGGTGGCCTGCCCTTTGCCATACATCTCCCGAGCATGGGCTAGCGACTGATCGGTCACGTCGACCCCGCCGAGCATGCGTGCCACCTCTTGTACCCGTCGTTGGTCGTCCAGTTTTTCGACACGGGAAAATGTTGCGTCGTTTTCGCTGAACTTGCTTACAAAGAGGTGTTGGTGAGCTTGCGCCGCGACCTGGGGCAGGTGCGTGACACAAAGCACCTGACCGCTTTCGCCGAGGATTCTTAGCAGTCGGCCCACCACTTCCGCTGTGCCGCCACCAATGCCGACATCGACTTCATCGAAGACCAATGAGGGGATGGTGGATGTTTGTGCAACGACTACTTGGATGGCGAGACTGATGCGGGACAGTTCTCCGCCAGAAGCCACCTTCGCCAGGGATCGAGCGGGTTGTCCGGCGTTTGCGCTAACCAGGAACTCGATGTCCTCATTTCCGTGTGGATGCGGTGTTCCGTCGCTGTGCTTAGTGAGCCTGGTTACGAATTGCGCGTTTGCCATATTGAGGCGATGTAACTCTTCTGCAACACGCATGTCGAGTTCTGCGGCCGCCTGCTGGCGTTGTTCGCTAAGCTGCCGTGCGATCGTTTGATAATGCTCCAGCCGGTTAGACAGTTCTATTTCCAGCTGCTCCTGGCTGTCTGCTCCGCCATCAAGTTCGGACAATTCCCGGTGTAGAGTCTCTCGAAGTGCTGGGAGTTCCTCGGGTTGAATACGATGCTTGCGGGCTAGCTGATAGATGGCGCTTAGGCGCTCCTCGACAACCGAGAGTCGTTCGGGGTCGAGTTCGTAGCCATCGATAAAGTGCCGCAGGTTATTGCCGGCCTCATTCAGTTGAATGTGAGCTTCGTTGAGCATCTGCAATGTATCCGTCAGGGCGATCACCTCGACGGGCAGTTGCTCCAGTTGTTGTATGGCCTGACGCACAAGGTAGGCGGCGCTGGAGTCGTCCTCGGCACAAAACTGCGCGGCGAGGTGTGATTGCTTAAGGATTTGTTCTGCGTTGCTGAGTTGCTGTTGTTCGTTTTCCAGTTCGGATAATTCGCTTGGCTGAAGGTCAAGGCGCTCCAGCTCTTCGACCTGATAGCGAAGCAACTGAAGTCGCGCATTCGACTCTTCCTGGCAATTGCGGGCTGTATCGAGACGTTCCTGAAGTTGCTTCCATTGTTTGTAGGTCGTCAGGGTTTCTTCGGCGAGGGTTTCTGCGCCGGCAAATTCATCAAGCAAGCGTCGATGGTTGTCCCGCTGTAGGAGCGACTGGTGTTGATGTTGACTGTGAATATCCATCAACAGCGAACCGAGTTGGCGCAGGTCCTGTAACGGGCAGGGTTGGCCATTGATGTAGGCGCGGGAGCGACCGTCGCGGCTGATGACGCGTCTGAGGATGCAGTCATTGTCGGCGTCGAGGTCGTGTTTCTGCAGCCAGGTGCTGGCGGCCTCATTGTCGCGGATATCGAACACTGCCGTAATGTCGGCGCGTTTTGCGCCTTCTCGTACAACTGCTGCATCGGCTCGGTCACCAAGACTGAGGGACAAAGCACCAAGCACAATCGATTTCCCTGCGCCGGTTTCGCCGGTCAATGCCGTCATACCCTTGTCAAACTGAAGCTCCAGGCGATCGGCGATAGCATAGTTGGATACCGTCAGTTGCGTCAGCATGCTCGATCTCCGTGTTCCTGTTCCGATAAGTGCTGAAGTAAGTCATTGTCTGGATCTGTGTACGTGAGCTGGTCATATAAACAGCTGTTCATGCGTACAGTATATGATTATTTGTACAGTGATGTTTGTTGATTTGCAAGAGGGATATCGAAAACGGTGACGGAAAGCGGTTGAAAGCCGGTGTGGTGACCCCATATAGCGGCAAAGACTTCCAGGCCTCCATGGCCCTGGCGTGACTCAACGAACGTAGTGTGCAAATAAGTTGCAGGAGAGTGCCGATGAGCGCAGAGGAGACTCGTAACGAGAATTCGATGGCAGATGAGCCGAGAGAGGATCTCGCCTCTGATGCCGAGCAAGTGCAGGCGGAAGCGGGGCAGGGTGATGCCGTCGAACCCGCCGACAGCGAGGTGGCTGCGCTGAAGGCTCAGGTGGATAACCTGAAAGAGCAGGCGTTGCGGGCCCAGGCGGAAATGCAGAATGTGCGTCGCCGCGCTGAGTTGGATGTGGAGAAGGCGCATAAGTTTGCGCTTGAAAAGTTTGTTCGTGAGCTGGTGCCTGTCGTCGATAGCCTGGAAAAGGCGGTTGAGAGCACTGGCGCCAGCGAGGGTGAAGAGCTGCTGACGACGATTCGTGAGGGTGTCGAGATGACGCTCAAGATGTTCGTTGCCAGTTTGCGTAAGTTCAATGTGGAGCAGGTCAACCCGCTGGGCGAGCCCTTCGATCCGCAAGTGCACGAAGCGATGTCGATGGTGGCGGCGCCGGATGCCGAACCCAATACCGTTGTGGCTGTTATGCAGAAAGGCTATTTGCTCAATGACCGGTTGGTAAGACCGGCTATGGTCGTTGTTTCGAAGCCTGACTCTGCAGGGAATGTCAATCAGCAGGCTTGAAAACTCGAAATGGGAGCCAATATAGGGCTCTAAATGGTGCGTAATCTGCCCAAGATTTCAGGTTTAAGTCCTCAACAGGATTCAGGATTGGAGCTATTCGATGAGCAAGATAATTGGTATTGACCTGGGTACGACAAACTCCTGCGTCGCTATTATGGATGGCGACAAGGTCAAAGTAATCGAGAATGCCGAGGGCGATCGCACGACGCCGTCGATCATCGCCTATACCGATGAAGGCGAGACGCTGGTTGGCCAGTCGGCCAAGCGTCAAGCGGTGACTAACCCGCACAACACGCTGTATGCCATCAAGCGCTTGATCGGTCGCCGTTTTCAGGACGACGTCGTACAGAAAGATATCAAGATGGTGCCTTACAAGATCGCCAAGGCCGATAATGGTGACGCCTGGGTTGAGGTAAAAGGCAAGAAGATGGCGCCTCCGCAGATTTCCGCGGAAGTGTTGAAAAAGATGAAGAAAACCGCTGAAGACTATCTGGGTGAGGCGGTGACCGAAGCGGTTATTACGGTTCCGGCTTACTTCAACGATAGCCAGCGTCAAGCGACCAAGGACGCAGGTAAAATTGCCGGGCTGGATGTTAAGCGGATCATTAACGAGCCGACCGCTGCGGCGCTGGCTTATGGTCTGGACAAGAAGGGTGGCGACCGCACTATCGCGGTTTACGACCTGGGTGGCGGTACTTTCGATATTTCGATTATCGAGATCGCAGACGTTGATGGTGAGCATCAGTTTGAAGTGCTTGCGACCAACGGTGACACCTTCCTGGGCGGTGAAGACTTCGACCTGAAGTTGATCAACTACCTGGCTGAGCAGTTCAAGAAAGATTCCGGCATCGACCTGACCGGCGATTCTCTGGCCATGCAGCGTCTGAAAGAAGCTGCTGAGAAAGCGAAAATCGAGCTGTCTTCAGCGCAGCAGACCGACGTCAATCTGCCTTATATCACTGCCGACCAGACAGGACCCAAGCACCTTAACGTCAAGGTGACGCGGGCCAAGCTGGAGTCGCTGGTAGAGGATCTGGTTGAGCGCAGTCTGGAACCATGCCGTATTGCGTTGCAGGATGCGGGCCTGAAGTCGGGCGGTATCGACGAAGTGATCCTGGTGGGCGGCCAAACCCGCATGCCGCTGGTTCAGCAGAAGGTAAAAGATTTCTTCGGCAAGGAACCGCGTAAGGATGTGAACCCGGATGAGGCCGTTGCGATCGGTGCTGCGATTCAGGCAGCCGTGCTTTCTGGTGATGTGAAAGATGTTTTGCTGCTTGACGTGACCCCGCTGACGCTGGGCATTGAAACCATGGGTGGGGTTGCGACGCCGCTGATCGAGAAGAATACGACGATTCCGACCAAGAAATCGCAGACTTTCTCGACAGCCGACGATAACCAGACAGCGGTCACTATTCATGTGGTTCAGGGTGAGCGCAAGCAGGCGTCCCAGAACAAATCGCTGGGCCGTTTTGATCTGTCCGATATTCCGCCGGCACCGCGTGGCCTGCCCCAGATTGAGGTGACCTTCGATATCGATGCCAACGGTATCCTGAACGTGTCTGCTAAAGACAAGGCTACCGGCAAGGAGCAGTCCATCGTTATCAAGGCGTCCTCAGGTCTGAGCGATGAAGAGGTCGAGCGGATGGTGCGTGATGCCGAGGCGAATGCCGAGGAAGATCGTAAGTTTGAAGACCTGGTCGCAGCGCGTAACCAGGGCGACAGCATGGTGCATGCTGTGCGCAAGACCCTGGAAGAGGCTGGCGATAAGGCGACGGCTGAAGAGAAAGAGAAGATCGAAGCTGCCATCAAGGATCTGGAAGAAGCCTTGAAGGGTGATGACAAGGATGACATTGAGGCCAAGACCAAGGTTTTGACGGAAGCCTCATCTGAGTTGGCGCAAAAAATGTACAGTGCTCAGGAAGAGCAGGCGCAAGCTGCAGGAGCCTCCGGTGAAAAGGCGAGCGGCGAATCGGATGACGCAGTTGATGCGGAGTTCGAAGAGGTCAAGGACGATAAGCGTTAATTGCAGGCGTTGCAGTTGAGCGTCCAGACGCGGGAGGATTCTCCCGCGTCTTGTCATTCATAACGGTTGAAAACGGGGCAGCGGGTTTTGGTGTGCTGTCCACGACAAAACGGATAAACGAGTATCATGGCCAAGCGCGATTATTACGAGGTTCTGGGTATCGCCCGAACGGCGGACGATAAAGAAATCAAACGGGCCTACCGTAAGCTGGCGATGAAGTATCACCCGGACCGAAATCCGGGCGATCAGGAATCCGAGGAAAAATTCAAGGAAGCGAGCGAAGCTTACGAAGTCCTTTCGGATGAGCAGAAGCGCGGAGCCTACGACCAGTTCGGACATGCCGGTGTGGATGGCCAGGCCGGTGCCGGTTTTGGGGGCGGGGGCGCCAGTTTTGCCGATATCTTTGGCGATGTCTTTGGCGATATTTTCGGTGGGGCTGCGCGCGGTCGTACGACCCGCGGTGCTGATCTTCGTTATACCCTCGAACTGGATCTTGAAGAGGCTGTTCGAGGTACCACGGTGAAGATCCGTGTGCCGGGGCATGTCGACTGTGAGACCTGTGGTGGCAGTGGTGCAGAAAAGGGCACCCAGCCTGAGACCTGCAGTACCTGTCGAGGGGCGGGACAGATCCGCATGCAGCAGGGGTTCTTTTCTGTCCAGCAGACGTGTCCTCACTGTCGCGGTGCGGGCAAGGTTATCCGGTCGCCCTGTAAGGCCTGTCATGGCATGGGGCAGGTAGAGGAAGAAAAGACGCTTTCTGTTAAGGTTCCGCCGGGTGTCGATACCGGTGACCGCATTCGCCTTGCGGGCGAGGGCGAGCCGGGTGTCAGTGGTGGTCCGGCAGGCGACCTTTATGTGCAGGTTGCTGTGCGGGAACACAGAATTTTTGCCCGTGACGGTCGCAATCTCTATTGTGAAGTACCCATCAGTATTATTGATGCCTCTCTGGGCGGTGAGCTGGAAGTGCCTACGCTGGATGGCCGGGTCAAGCTCAAGATCCCGCCGGAGACGCAAACCGGCAAGTTGTTCCGGTTGCGCGGCAAGGGTGTTGCGCCGGTTCGGGGGGGAGGTCCCGGGGATTTGCTGTGTCGCGTTGTCGTCGAGACGCCGGTGAATCTCACCAAACGCCAGAAAGACTTGCTTGATGAGTTCCAGAAAACCCTGGATGAGAGTAACGGTAGCCAGCACGCTCCACGTAAGAGTTCGTGGTTTGAAGGAGTGAAAAACTTCTTTGAAGACATGAAGTTCTAAATGGCAGGCTGGGGTGCCGCTTTGGTTTGCAGCAGACGGAAAGGATTGGATAGACCATGATTCGCATCGCTATCACCGGCGCAGCCGGCCGTATGGGGAAAACCTTGGTTGAGGCGTTGTCGTTGACCGACGATCTCCAATTGACGGCGGCTATCGATCATCCTGACAGTTCATTGATCGGTAGCGATGCGGGTGAAATCGCCGGCGTTGGGCGGATTGGGGTGGCGTTGAGCCCCAGTCTGGACGATGTGATCGCCGATTTCGACGTGCTTATCGACTTCACCCAGCCTGCGCTGACGGTCGAGAACGTGGCGACCTGTCGTGCTGCCGGGAAGCGTATCGTGATTGGCACAACAGGCTTGTCCGATGACCAGAAGGCTGTCTTGCAGGAAGCCGGGCGGGATATTGGTATCGTTTTTGCCCCGAATATGAGCGTGGGTGTCAACCTCCTGTTGCAACTGCTTCAAATGGCGGCACGGGTGCTGGGTGATGAGGTCGATATCGAGATCATCGAAGCCCATCATCGGCATAAGAAAGATGCTCCCAGTGGCACGGCGCTGCGAATGGGAGAGGTTATTGCTGAAACCCTTGGTCGTGACCTTAAGGAGTGTGCAGTTTATGGTCGCGAAGGATTTACCGGTGAGCGTCCTCGGCAGGTTATCGGTTTCGAGACAATCCGTGCCGGTGATATCGTGGGGGAGCATACGGCGATGTTTGCCGCTATGGGAGAGCGCGTTGAAATTACGCACAAGGCGAGCAGCCGTATGACCTTTGCTCGGGGTGCTTTGCGAGCTGCGCAATGGCTGGCTGGCCGGGATGCCGGGCTCTATGACATGCAGGATGTGCTGGAACTGAAGGGCTGAGAGGCTCTTTAGCGCTGAATCTACAGATTAGGTGCGCATTGTCGTGGACATTGGCGGCCTAAATTTTTTACAATAAGGCAGTTTAACTGCTGCTTATTGCGTGTTCGGCAATTCCTAAGACAAAAAAGGGCGGGACGGAGTTGTAAGAGCTCCCTCTCGCTTTTTTGCGACCTGAATTTGCCTACGTGCTCCCCAGCCCACGACGGTACAAGAGGACATGGCCTTGAGCAAACCTGCAATCCTTGCGCTCGCGGACGGAAGCATTTTCAGGGGAACGGCTATCGGCGCCGACGGACAGACCAGTGGTGAAGTTGTCTTCAACACTGCGATGACCGGATACCAGGAAATCCTGACGGACCCCTCCTATGCGCGCCAGATTGTGACCCTGACTTATCCCCATATCGGCAATACCGGCGTTAATGCCGAGGATGTCGAATCCGATCGCATTTGGGCCGCCGGCCTGGTTATTCGCGATCTTCCCCTAATGGCCAGTAACTGGCGCTGCGAGAAATCGCTGGACCAGTACCTGCGCGACAACAACATTGTAGCCATCGCCGATATCGATACCCGTCGTCTGACTCGGATTTTGCGTGAAAAGGGCGCCCAGAACGGGGCTATCATCGCTGGTGACCAGTTGGACGAGGCCCAGGCGCTGTCCCTGGCAAAGGCATTCCCCGGCCTGAAAGGCATGGATCTGGCGAAGGAAGTCACCCGTGAGAACAGTGTCCAGTGGCGGCAGGGTAGTTGGGCATTGGAGACGGGGTATGGCACCCCTGATCAATCGCGTTTCAAGGTGGTTGCCTTTGATTACGGCGTCAAGCATAACATCCTGCGCATGTTGGCGGATCGCGGTTGCGATTTGACGGTGGTTCCAGCGCAGACTTCGGCGGAAGACGTGCTGGCGATGCAGCCCGATGGAATTTTCCTGTCGAACGGCCCTGGCGACCCGGAACCATGCGACTACGCGATCAGTGCGATCGAGTCATTGCTGACTAAGCGTATTCCGATTTTCGGTATCTGCCTGGGTCACCAGTTGCTGGCGCTGGCCAGCGGTGCCCGCACAGTAAAAATGAAGTTTGGCCATCATGGTGCGAATCACCCGGTGCAGAACATCGCCGACGGTACGGTGATGATCACCAGCCAGAACCATGGTTTTGCCGTCGACGAAGGGTCCCTGCCGGATTGTCTGGTGCCGACACACAAATCCCTGTTTGACGGTTCGCTACAGGGTGTTCGGCGTTCTGACGTGCCGGCGTTCAGTTTCCAGGGGCACCCGGAAGCGAGCCCGGGGCCGCATGATATGGCGCCCTTGTTTGACGAATTCATCCGCTTGATGGAGCAACATCGAGGCGCATGACCCCAGCCCGACGCCGTTTGACGGCGTCGCCGGAATCCGCACGCGAGACACGAGCTTAGGACAGGTTAACGAAGAGATGCCAAAGCGTACCGACATCAAAAGTATTCTGATTCTGGGGGCTGGGCCCATCGTCATCGGCCAGGCATGTGAGTTCGATTACTCGGGCGCACAGGCCTGTAAGGCGCTTCGGGAAGAGGGCTACCGGGTTGTCCTGGTGAACTCGAACCCCGCCACTATCATGACCGATCCGGTTATGGCCGACGCTACTTATATTGAACCCATCACCTGGAAAACCGTCGAGAAAATTATCGAGCGTGAACGCCCCGACGCCCTGCTGCCGACCATGGGCGGCCAGACGGCGCTGAACTGCGCCCTGGACCTGGAGCGTCACGGTGTCCTCGAGAAATACGGCGTTGAAATGATCGGCGCTAACGCCGATACCATCGACAAGGCTGAGGACCGTGAGCGTTTTGACAAGGCGATGAAGGCCATCGGTCTGGAAACGCCGCGGGCTGCGATTGCGCACAGCATGGAAGAGGCCTATCAGGTTCTCGATAATATCGGCTTCCCCTGCATCATTCGCCCGTCCTTTACCATGGGGGGCTCTGGTGGCGGTATCGCCTATAACCGGGAAGAGTTCGAAGAAATCTGTACCCGTGGTCTCGATCTGTCACCGACCAGTGAACTTCTGATCGACGAATCCCTGATCGGCTGGAAAGAGTATGAGATGGAAGTTGTCCGTGACCGCAACGACAACTGCATCATCGTTTGCGCGATCGAAAACTTCGATGCCATGGGTGTGCATACTGGTGATTCGATCACGGTTGCGCCAGCGCAGACTCTGACCGACAAGGAATATCAGATCATGCGCGACGCCTCTCTGGCGGTATTGCGTGAGATCGGTGTGGAAACCGGCGGTTCCAATGTTCAGTTCGGCGTAAGCCCGACGACAGGCCGCATGGTGGTGATCGAGATGAACCCGCGGGTGTCGCGTTCGTCTGCCCTGGCATCCAAGGCAACCGGCTTCCCGATTGCCAAGGTCGCGGCCAAGCTGGCCGTGGGTTATACCCTTGACGAGTTGCGCAACGAAATTACCGGCGGTGTCACTCCGGCGTCGTTCGAGCCCAGCATCGACTATGTCGTTACCAAGGTGCCTCGCTTCACGTTCGAGAAGTTCCCTCAGGCCGATGCGCGGCTGACTACGCAGATGAAATCGGTGGGTGAGGTGATGGCGATTGGCCGCACCTTCCAGGAATCGTTGCAGAAAGCGTTGCGGGGATTGGAGGTCGGCTCCGCCGGCTTCGAACCGAGGCTGGATCCGGCGAATGCCGACGACCGGGATATCCTGATCCGTGAACTCAATGTTCCCGGTGCGAACCGTATCTGGTTTATTGCCGATGCTTTCCGCATGGGTATGACTGTCGACGAAGTCTTCCGTCACACACATGTTGATCCCTGGTATCTGGTTCAGATCGAAGATATCGTTCGAGAGGAAGAGGCGCTCAAGACTACCGCCAAGGGCGAACTGGACCGCGATACCATCTTCCGGCTCAAGCGTAAGGGTTTTTCCGATACGCGCCTGGCGGCCTTGCTGGGTATCTCGGAGGTCAGCTTTCGCAAACACCGTCACGATGTCGGCGTGCGGCCGGTCTTTAAACGTGTCGATACCTGTGCGGCGGAGTTCGCGTCGTCGACGGCCTATATGTACTCCACCTACGAGGAGGAGTGTGAGGCTGCCCCTACGGATCGTCAGAAGATGGTCGTTATCGGTGGTGGTCCCAATCGTATCGGTCAGGGGATCGAGTTCGACTATTGCTGCGTGCATGCCTCCTTGGCCATGCGCGAAGATGGTTATGAAACCATCATGATCAACTGCAATCCTGAAACGGTTTCAACCGATTACGACACGTCTGACCGTCTCTACTTCGAGCCGATTACGCTGGAAGATGTGCTCGAAATCATACAGGTTGAAAAGCCGCTGGGTGTTATCGTGCAATACGGCGGACAGACACCGCTCAAGTTGGCGCGAGGCCTGGAGCAGGCGGGTGTGCCCATTATTGGTACCTCGCCAGATGCGATCGACCGTGCAGAAGATCGTGAGCGGTTCCAGCAGATGATCAATCGTCTCGGGTTGCGCCAGCCGCCAAACGCGACAGTGCGCAGTCATGAGGAAGGTATCGTTGCTGCCCGAGGCATCGGTTACCCGCTGGTTGTGCGTCCCTCCTATGTGTTGGGTGGACGGGCGATGGAGATCGTCTACGAGGAAGAAGAACTGATTCGCTACATGCGCGATGCGGTGCTGGTCTCCAATGACAGCCCGGTCCTCTTGGATCACTTCCTGAATGCGGCCATCGAAGTCGATATCGACGCCATTAGCGACGGTAAGAATGTCGTTATCGGCGGGATTATGCAGCACATTGAGCAGGCGGGTGTTCACTCGGGTGACTCGGCCTGTTCGCTGCCACCCTACACCTTGCCCGCTGAGGTCCAGGACGATATGCGCGATATGGTCAAGCGCATGGCCTTGGAGCTCGAAGTCGTTGGACTGATGAACGTCCAGTTGGCCTGGCAGGATGGCGAGATCTACGTTATCGAGGTCAATCCCCGGGCTTCGCGTACCGTGCCTTTTGTCTCCAAGGCGACGGGGGTGCCCCTGGCGCGCATTGCGGCGCGTTGCATGGCAGGGAAGTCTCTGCAAGAGCAGGGCTTCACAGAGGAGGTTGTCCCGACCTACTATTCGGTTAAGGAATCCGTATTCCCGTTCAACAAATTCCCTGGTGTCGACCCGATTCTCGGGCCGGAAATGAAGTCGACGGGAGAAGTGATGGGCATTGGCGACAGCTTCGATGAAGCCTTTGCCAAGGCTGCTTTGGCAGCGGGTGAGCGGCTACCGGAGAAGGGCACGGCCTTTATTTCAGTGCGTGAGATGGATAAGGATCGCGCGGCACAGTTGGCGAAAGATCTCCGCGATGCCGGCTTCTCCATCGTGGCCACCCCAGGGACGGCCAAGGTGATTGCTGATGCGGGTGTCGAGGTCCAGATCGTCAAGAAGGTGCGTGAAGGTCGGCCACATGTTGTTGATGCGATCAAAAACAAGCAAATTCAATTGATCGTTAATACGACGGAAGGGCGCAAGGCAATTGCTGATTCGGCTCAGATTCGGCAGTCTGCGTTGCAGCACAAAGTGACCTACACCACGACGCTGGCAGGTGGAGAGGCGTTTTGTCGGGCCATCAAGTTCGGGCCTGAGCGGAAGGTTCGTCGTTTACAGGATTTGCATGCGGGAAATGATGCATCATGAATAGAGTGCCAATGACGGCCGCTGGAGAGGCAAAACTCCGCGAAGAGCTGAAACAATTGAAATCGGTAGAGCGACCGCGGGTCATCGAGGCTATTGCGGAAGCGCGAGAGCACGGTGATCTCAAGGAAAATGCCGAGTATCATGCTGCGCGCGAGCAGCAGGGGTTTATCGAGGGGCGCATTCAGGAGATCGAGAGCAAGCTGTCTGCGGCCCAGGTGATCGATGTGACGCGCATTGAAAACACGGGGAAAGTAATTTTTGGCGTGACCGCACACCTGATAAATCTCGATACGGACGAAGAGGTTACCTATCAAATCGTCGGTGATGACGAGGCGGATATCAAGGCAGGTAAGATTTCGGTCTCATCACCTATCGCCCGCGCTCTTATCGGCAAGTCTGAGGGAGATGTGGTGCCGGTCAAGGTGCCGTCGGGTATCGTCGAGTACGAAATCGACCGGATCGAGCACTTGTAACCGTGTGACGGGTCGAAGAAAAACAAAGAAGCCGGCAAATGCCGGCTTCTTTGTTTTTGAGGCTTGTAGTGTCAGGTAAGGGCGCGGATCAGGTTTGACAGCTTGCGGTTGGGTTTTGCTGCGCGACGCAGAATGACCGCGATTTTGCCAATACTCTGGACAAGCTCGGCACCGGTTGCCGTGCAAATTTCTTCGACAATTTCCTGGCGTTCTTCGCGGTCGTTGGAGGCTATTTTGACCTTGATGAGCTCGTGGTCGTCCAGCGCTCGCTCCAACTCCTGTTTCAGACCCTCGGAAAGCCCTTTCTCGCCCACCATGACAACGGGTTTCAGGTTGTGGGCGATTGCGCGATATTGCCGGCGTTGTTCCGCGGACAGACTCATGATGAATTCTCTTGATCGGGAAGATTAAAAAACGTCCGAGGTCTCCCCGGAACGATGCGGTATACTTTAAAGCTTATAGTCTATCAGTCGCCCGTCGGCCCGTGAATCCGGGGTTGTCCCGAGTGTTGGCGTGCGTTGAAGGTGATTAACTGAGCGGAGGTGGTATTGGCCCGTTCCAAATCGAGTGGTCGCTGGTTGCGCGAGCACTTTGACGATCCTTACGTCAAGCGTTCGCAGGCCGATGGTTATCGGTCCCGTGCGAGCTATAAGCTGTTGGAAATCGACCAGCGTGACCGTTTGTTTCGGCCAGGGCAGGTTGTGGTGGATCTCGGCGCGGCACCCGGAGGTTGGTCGCAGGTCGCTTCGCAGTTGGTTGGTGACAAGGGGGTCGTGATTGCCAGCGATATATTGCCGATGGACCCTTTGGCAGGTGTGTCCTTTGTCCAGGGTGACTTTACGGAAGAGGCAGTACTGAATGAACTGCTCGACCTGCTTGGGGATCGGCGCGCAGACATTGTAATTTCAGATATGGCCCCCAATATGAGTGGTATGGCTGCGGTCGACATTCCCCGGGCCATGTATCTGGTTGAGTTGGCTCTCGATATGGCGCGTCAGGTGCTCGCTCCGGGAGGAGCATTCGTAGCGAAGGTCTTTCAGGGCGAAGGTTTTGATGCCTTGCTAAGCGAGATGAAAGAGAGCTTTTCCAGCGTAAGCAGTCGCAAGCCGGATGCGTCGCGGGCACGTTCCCGCGAGCAGTATCAGGTCTGTAAGGGTTTCAGGCCCTAGCGCCGGTCCACCTCTGGCGACACACCGTATAATTGGTGTAAGGTTGCCGAAGGGTGTCCTGCGCGACACTTCACTCACAGGTAGAGTACCTTGAACGACATGGCAAAGAATCTGGTTCTCTGGCTGATTATAGCCGCCGTGCTGCTGATGGTGTTCCAGAACTTCAGTCCGACCACCACCGGCCAGCAAGTCAATTATTCCCAGTTCATCCAGATGGTCCAGAACGGCCAGGTGAAGAAAGTCACCATTGATGGACTGGATATTAACGGTGTCCGTGACGACAACAGTCACTTTCAGACCGTGCGTCCCGCCGTTGCCGATAACAAGTTGATGGATGACTTGTTGAGTCATAACGTCGAAGTTGTCGGTAAGCAGCCGGAGCAGCAAAGTATCTGGACTCAGTTGCTGGTCGCCTCTTTCCCGATTCTGGTGATCATCGCCGTTTTTATGTTCTTCATGCGGCAAATGCAAGGCGGTGGTGGGGGCAAGGGCCCTATGGCCTTTGGTAAGAGTAAGGCCCGCCTGATGAGCGAAGATCAGATTAAAACGACCTTTGCCGATGTCGCCGGTGTTGACGAGGCAAAAGAGGACGTTAAGGAAATCGTTGATTTTCTGCGCGACCCGAGCAAATTCCAGCGTCTGGGTGGCCGTATTCCCAAGGGTGTGCTCATGGTGGGCTCGCCGGGGACGGGTAAAACGCTGCTGGCGAAAGCTATCGCGGGTGAGGCCAAAGTACCCTTTTTCTCGATTTCCGGTTCGGATTTTGTCGAGATGTTCGTTGGTGTCGGCGCTTCTCGAGTGCGGGATATGTTCGAGCAGGCGAAGAAACAGAGTCCCTGCATCATTTTCATCGACGAAATCGATGCGGTGGGGCGTCATCGTGGAGCGGGTCTTGGCGGTGGCCATGACGAGCGTGAGCAGACGCTGAACCAGTTGTTGGTGGAAATGGATGGTTTCGAAGGCAACGAAGGTGTCATCGTCATTGCGGCCACCAACCGTCCCGATGTTCTTGATCCGGCGCTGTTGCGTCCTGGTCGTTTTGACCGACAAGTCGTGGTCGGTCTGCCTGATATCATCGGCCGTGAGCAGATTCTCAAGGTTCACATGCGTAAGGTTCCGTTGGCCGATAACGTCGAGCCCGGTGTGATTGCGCGTGGCACGCCAGGATTTTCCGGTGCCGATTTGGCCAATCTGGTGAACGAGGCGGCGCTGTTTGCGGCGCGTCGTAATCAGCGACTGGTTTCCATGGAAGAGCTGGAGCTTGCGAAGGATAAAATCATGATGGGCTCCGAGCGGAAGTCCATGGTGATGTCGGAGAAAGAAAAACGGAATACCGCCTATCACGAGGCTGGGCATGCCATTGTCGGGCGTCTGATGCCGGAGCATGACCCTGTGTATAAGGTCAGTATTATCCCTCGTGGTCGTGCGCTCGGCGTAACCATGTTCCTGCCTGAGGAAGATCGGTATAGCCACAGTAAGCGCTACCTGATCAGCCAGATATGCAGTTTGTTCGGGGGGCGTATCGCTGAAGAGCTGACACTGGGGCATGAGGGCGTGACAACGGGAGCGTCCAACGATATCAAGCGGGCGACCGAATTGGCTCGCAGCATGGTCACCAAGTGGGGGCTATCGGAAAAGTTGGGTCCGCTGATGTACGACGAAGAAAGCGAGGAAGTTTTCCTGGGGCGTTCTGCTGGCCACAGTGCTCGCGTGTACTCGCCGGAAACGGCTCAGCGCATTGATGAAGAAGTGCGTACGATCATCGACGATTGTTACGATCGAGCCAAGCAGCTCTTGGTCGATCACATGGATAAGCTGCACAAGATGGCGGAGGCGTTGATGAAGTATGAAACCATCGACAGCGACCAAATCACCGACATCATGGCCGGTAATGACCCCCGACCGCCGAAAGGTTGGGACGACAAGGGGCATGGAGGTGGTGCTTCATTGTCTTCGGATAGCGAAGAGCGGCCGTCGACAGATCAGGGTGGTCGGCCTGATGATGGGGTTGGACGCCCCGCGGGCGAACATTGACGCCATTGCCCAGATGAAACGCCGCCTTCGGGCGGCGTTTTTCATGGTTTCATTGGAATGTCTTTCACCAGTCTGATTCAGGTTCTCGCGGTATGGAAATGACGTTTGCCGGACGTACGCTTGATTTGTCCCGGCCCAGAGTGATGGGCATTCTGAATATTACGCCTGACTCGTTTTCTGACGGTGGGCGGTTTTTAGGGCGCGATGAGGCATTGCGTCATGTTGATGAGATGATATCTGCCGGTGCTGATTTTATCGATGTCGGCGGTGAGTCGACCCGTCCCGGGGCTGCTGCTGTCAGCGTGCAGGAGGAGTTGGATCGGGTCTGTCCCATGGTTGCGGCCATACGTGAGCGTTTCGATGTGGTGATATCGGTGGATACCAGCACGCCGGCGGTCATGTTGGAATCGGGAAAAATCGGCGCCGGTTTGATCAATGATGTGCGGGCTTTAGGGCGTCCGGGTGCTTTGGATGCTGCGCATGCTGCGGGCTTGCCGGTTTGCCTGATGCATATGCAGGGTGAGCCGGACTCAATGCAGAAGGATCCTCGCTATGACAGCGATGTGACCAGGGAGGTGCTAGACTTCCTGGCTAGGTCGGCAGAGCGGGCATATCAGGCGGGGATTGGTAAAGAGAATATATTGCTAGACCCTGGGTTTGGCTTCGGTAAAACCCTGAAGCACAATCTTCAGCTGATGCGAGACTTGCCGGTTCTGGCCAATCTGGGCTACCCCTTATTGATCGGCATGTCGAGAAAAACCATGATCGGGCAGATAACTGGCCGGGAGGTGGGCGCGCGCGTCGCTGGTAGCGTTGCGGGTGCCCTGCTGTCTGTGATGCGCGGCGCGGCAATTGTCCGGGTGCATGATGTGGCGGAAACGATCGATGCGCTCAAGGTGTGGGGCGCGCTACGGGAAATCGAGTGATGACGGAACGAAAGTATTTTGGCACTGACGGGATTCGGGGGCGCGTCGGTGAGCCACCGATCACGCCGGAATTTATGTTGAAGCTGGGTTGGGCGGTCGGCGAGGCATTTAAGCGGCAGGGGCAGCGCAATAAAGTCATCATCGGCAAGGATACGCGCTTGTCCGGTTACATGTTCGAGTCTGCGCTGGAGGCTGGTTTGTCTGCCGCAGGTGTTGACGTCCGGTTGCTGGGGCCGATGCCGACGCCGGCGATAGCTTATTTGACGAGGACGTTCCGGGCGGCCGCAGGTATTGTCATCAGTGCCTCCCATAACCCTCATCACGATAACGGTATCAAGTTTTTTTCCGCGGAAGGTACCAAGTTGGATGATGCCCTTGAGGCTGAAATTGAGCGATGGCTGGAGTGTCCCCTGGAAGTGGTACAGTCTTCCGAACTGGGTAAGGCTGTGCGCTTGGAAGACGCGCCGGGGCGCTATATTGAATTCTGTAAGAGCACTGTGCCCAATGCCTTCACCTTGGACGGCTTGAAAATCGTGCTCGATTGCGCGCATGGCGCGACCTATCATGTCGCGCCGAGTGTCTTTAAGGAGCTTGGTGCCAAGGTTACGGCAATCGGTGTCGAGCCCGATGGCCTCAATATCAACCTCAACTCCGGGTCGACTCACCTGGATAACCTTGTGGCAAAGGTGCTGGAAACCAAGGCCGATCTTGGTATTGCCTTCGATGGGGACGGTGACCGGGTCATGATGGTTGATCATACCGGTGCAGTGGTTGACGGCGATGAGTTGCTGTTTATTATCGCGCGGCAACGTCGGGAGGTGGGGCGTCTTCATGGGGGGGTGGTTGGTACCCTGATGACGAACTATGGGGCTGAAATGGGGTATCGAGAGCTTGGTATCCCGTTTGAGCGGGCGCCTGTCGGTGACCGTTACGTAATGGAGCGCCTGCTCAAGAATCAGTGGTTCCTGGGAGGCGAGAGCTCGGGGCATATCGTTTGTCGTGATTGCACTTCCACTGGAGATGGTATCGTCTCTGCCCTGCAGGCCTTGGTGGCGTTGTGGCAAAGTGGTAAGGGGTTGGCGGAGATGCGGGCAGGGATGCACAAGTTGCCGCAAGTGATGGTTAACGTAAGGGTGGCGCAACGTTTTGATCCTCTGACGTTGTCGCAGGTCCAGGCGGCCGTAGAAAATGCGGAGTCACGACTGAATGGCGCTGGGCGGGTGCTCTTGCGGGCCTCGGGAACCGAACCTGTGATTCGAGTCATGGCTGAGGGTGTGGATGAGGCCCTGGTCGGGCAGATCGCGAATGAGTTGGCTGAGGTCGTCAAAGGGGCGTCGCCAGCCTGAGCGAGAGGTGGATGAATTCGGTGTTGCGCTTGGCTTGTATGGTGGCGTCAACTCCGGTATAGTTTCGCCTCCCTGAATAAGGGGGAATGAGATGCGGCAGCGGCTTGTAGCAGCCAATTGGAAAATGCACGGTGATCGTGCTTTTGCCCGTCAATTGATGGGACAGTTAAAAACCTCGCTTTCAGCTCTTGATAAAGAAGCGCAGGTTGTTATCATTCCTCCCGCGCAGCTTCTGGCTGATGTGTCGGACTTGGCAAAAGGTTCGTCCATCGAGGTGGGGGCGCAAAATCTTGCGCAGTGGGAAAGCGGTGCCTTTACCGGCGAGATCTCGGCAGAAATGCTTGCGGATGTCGGTGCTCGGTACGCGTTGGTAGGACACTCCGAAAGGAGGTCCCTGTTCGCCGAAAACGACGATGTCGTTGCTGCCAAAGTGGCGCGAGTGTTGGCGACAGAGATGAAGGTTATTTTCTGCTGCGGAGAATCATTGGCGCAGCGGGAGAGTGGTTCGGCGCAGGCTGTGGTGGACGCGCAGCTGGCTGCCGGGTTGCGAGAGGTAAGTAGTGGGCAGTGGGGGAAAGTCATTGTTGCCTATGAGCCTGTTTGGGCAATAGGTACCGGTAAAACGGCTTCTCCCGAAGATGCTCAAGAGATTCATGCTGGCATTCGAGTGGCTTTGAAGCGGCTCGGTGCGCCGGAAGATGACGTTCCGGTGATATATGGTGGTAGCGTTAAAGAAAGTAACGCCCGCGAACTGTTTGCTCAGCCAGATGTCGATGGTGGTTTGGTGGGTGGCGCATCTTTGGATGCCCAGGCCTTCGCCGCGATTTGTCGGGCCGTATAAAGGTTAAGAGAGTATCCGGATGGATTTGCTCGAAACGCTGGTTTTGATTGTGCATGTCGTCGTAACGCTGACGCTCATCGGGCTGGTGCTGATTCAGCACGGCAAGGGGGCGGATGCTGGAGCGGCATTCGGTGGCGGCGCCTCTCAGACCGTGTTCGGTAGTCAGGGTAGCGGAAGCTTTCTGACCCGTATGACAACGGGGCTGGCTTTGGTATTCTTTGTAACCAGCTTTTCCTTGGCGATCTTTGCCAAGAAGCATGCGCAAGTGGCGTCCATGATTTCGGTTCAGCAAACCGAGCAGTCTGCCGCTCCTGCAGCTCAGAAAACAGCGCAGGGTCAATCGACGACATCGTCGGCTGATTCTGCCAAGACGTCCGCCGAAAAGCAGTCCTCTGGCGATACGTCTAAAGCAGCTGATAAAGCTGCGACACCGGCATCGTCTTCTCAGTCGCAAAGCGCTTCTGATAAGCAGGATGCAGGTAAGCCTGCGGAAGGTTCCGGCCTTCCAAAGCTTCATTAAAGGTTAAGCCGAAGTGGTGGAACTGGTAGACACGCTATCTTGAGGGGGTAGTGGCGTAAGCCGTGCCGGTTCAAGTCCGGCCTTCGGCACCAAGTAAGCAGGCGGCTTGGTTTATCCAAGCCGTTTTTTTTGGTCAGTCCTTGACCAGTGTGGTGGCCGTCTTTATACTCCGTCGGTTGCTGTAGCGGGGTAGTTCTCCCGTCGGGAGAGGGCCTGCTATCGATAAGGCTGCTGTGAGCATGCTGCTTTGTCGAAAGTGGGGACCGGATAAACCGACCAGGCCCCGCGGGAGAAGTTTGCAGACGGCCCCTTTATGGGGTTTTTTGCTAAGTAGGGCCTGGTTTGGTATGGGGCCCTTACGTCTAAAAAAGGGCTGTTTAAGGCCCTTTTTTTGTTTTTGTTTCGGCGGTTAATGCAGGACTCTGTGTGGGTTTTGGGTTGATTGCTGTCTCTACAGTCATCATTTAGGTGTTACGGGAGGCTGGGGAACTTGTCCACCAGACTGCTTAAACTTGAGAATCTGCTGCGCCCTGTTATCGAAGGCCTTGGCTATGAATGCTGGGGGATTGAGTTCTATTCGCAGGGTAAGAATTCGGTGTTGCGCATTTTTATCGATAAGGCTGACGGTATCGTCGTCGAGGACTGCGAGGCGGTCAGTCGTCAGGTAAGTGGCGTATTGGACGTCGAAGATCCCATCCCGAGCGAATATACCCTGGAAGTCTCCTCCCCCGGTATGGATCGTCCGCTGTTTCGATTGGACCAATATCAGAAATTTGCTGGCCATATGGTGCAACTGCGTTTGCGGATGCCGTTCGAAGGGCGTCGTAAATACCAGGGTATCCTGAAAGGCACTGAAGGAGATGATGTGATTATCGTCGTCGATGATCACGAGTTCTTGTTTCCCATCGATAGCATCGAGCGCGCCAATGTCGTGCCGGTGTTTGAATGAATTACAGTCTTTACGAGATTTCAGTCAAGGGCAGGGCAATCGGATGAATAAAGAAATCTTGCTGGTGGTTGAAGCAGTTTCCAACGAGAAAGGCGTTGATAAAGAAGTTATTTTTGAAGCTATCGAGTTGGCTTTGGCCACTGCCGCCAGAAAACGTTACGAAGAAGAAGATGTCGACATCCGTGTGGCCATTGATCGTAAGACTGGCGAGTACGAAACGTTCCGTCGCTGGACCGTCGTTGACAACGATACGGTGCCCTCTCTGGGTGCGGACCTGACACTGGAGGAGGCTCATGAAAAAGATGCCTCTCTGCAGGCCGGCGACATTTACGAAGAAAAAACTGAATCCGTAGCCTTCGGCCGAATCGGTGCACAGGCGGCCAAACAGATTATTTTCCAGAAAGTCCGTGAAGCCGAGCGTAGCAAGATTGTCGATAGCTACCGCAATCGCGTCGGCGAGCTGGTTTCCGGTACCGTCAAGAAAGTGACCCGGGATAACGTTATCGTGGATTTGGGTAGCAATGCGGAAGCCTTGTTGCCTCGTGATCAGTTGATCCCCCGCGAGACATTTCGAATGGGCGACCGTGTGCGAGCTCTCTTGTTGGAGATTCGCAGCGATCACCGCGGGCCGCAGTTGATTCTGAGTCGCAGTAATCCTGGCATGCTGATTGAGTTGTTCCGTATCGAGGTGCCGGAAATTGCGGAAGAGCTGATCGAAATTCGCGGTGCCGCGCGGGATCCCGGTCTGCGCGCCAAGATTGCGGTTAAAACGAACGATGGCCGTATTGATCCCGTCGGAGCCTGTGTGGGTATGCGTGGATCGCGTGTCCAGGCAGTGTCCAACGAGTTGGGCGGTGAGCGTATCGATATTGTGTTGTGGGACGACAACTCAGCGCAATTGGTTATCAATGCGATGGCGCCGGCAGAGGTGGCATCGATTGTGATGGATGAAGATCGTCACACGATGGATGTGGCCGTCAGCGAGGAAAACCTGGCTCAGGCGATTGGTCGTAACGGACAGAATGTTCGACTCGCCAGTGAGCTGACCGGCTGGGAACTGAACGTGATGACTGAGGAAGAGGCCGGTCAACGTCAGGAGCAGGAGTTCAACCGCTTGCTGGATTACTTCGTCAGCAAGATGGATGTCGATGAAGAATTGGCGGGAGTGCTTGTCGAAGAAGGCTTCACCTCCCTGGAAGAAGTGGCCTATGTGCCGATGGAGGAGATGCTTGGCATCGAAGGGTTTGATGAAGATCTGGTCAATATGCTGAGAAAGCGGGCGAAGGATGTGCTGCTGAATCAGGCGCTGGCCAGTGAAGAAGCGCTTGAGGGCAAGGCGCCGGAAGACGATCTGCTGAACATGGAAGGCATGGATCCTGACCTGGCAGTTGTCTTGGCTTCAAAGGGTATATGTAGTCGAGAGGATCTGGCCGAGCAGTCGGTGGATGATCTGCTCGAGGTTGAAGGTATGAGCGAGGAGCGTGCCGGTCAGTTGATCATGACCGCCCGGGCGCCCTGGTTCGAGGAACAGGAATAATCGGGAGGAGGACCAGTATGTCAGATGTGACCGTAAAGCAACTGGCCGATGATGTAGGCGCTCCCGTTGACCGTTTGCTCCGTCAGATCGAAGACGCCGGACTGCAGCAGCGCGCGGAAGACGACATCGTCACAGACGATGAAAAGCAGCACCTTCTCGCCTTTCTGCGTCGCAGTCATGGTGAGGCCGATGGCGAGCCGCATCGCATTACGCTTAAGCGTAAGACAACCACCACGCTGAAAATGGGCGCTGGTGCCAATCGCGGCAAAACCGTCAATGTGGAGGTCCGTAAGAAGCGGACTTACATCAAGCGCACCGAAACGCCCGTTGAAGCAGAAGCGGAGCGTCGTAACCTCGAGGCTGAGGAAGAGCAGCTCGCAGCAGAAGGGGTATCGCCAGAAACCGTGGAAGCCGTGTCGGAAGCCACGGAAACGCCGGTAGTTGCGGTAGATGCTTCGACAGAGGTCGCCGAGGAATCTCCGGCTGCAGCGGTAGAGCCGGAAGTTGTAGCTGTAGAGCCGCCTGCGACGGAAGGCGAAACACCTATCGTTGAGCCGGTGTTGACGCCGGAAGAGGAAGCCGCACGCGAGAGCCGCAAGGCCAAGAAGAAAAAGCGTCCGCGTGATGATGCGGATGATGAAGCAGCGCATAAGTCCAAAGGCAAATCTGCCGGGCATCGCGGACCTCGTGTACGTGTCGAGGAAGAGTTCGTTGCGCTGGTAGAAGACGATGACGATGCGCGGCTTGCAAAGCCGTCGCGACAGAAGAAAAAGTCGCGTAAGCATGCGTTCGAGAAACCCACCAAACCCATGGTGCGTGAAGTGGATGTACCCGAAACGATTACGGTATCGGATTTGGCCCAACGTATGGCCGTCAAATCAGTCGATGTCATCAAGACCCTGATGGGTATGGGTGTCATGGCGAATATCAATCAGAGCCTGGATCAGGATACGGCTGTTCTGGTTGTTGAAGAGATGGGGCATAAGGTGAGGCTGGTCCGTTCCGACGCCATCGAGTCTGACGTCCTCAGCGGCATCAGCTTTGAAGGTGATGAACAGCCCCGTGCACCGGTCGTCTCAGTGATGGGCCACGTCGATCACGGTAAGACTTCGCTGTTGGATTACATTCGCCGTACCAAGGTGGCAGCGGGTGAGTCTGGCGGTATTACGCAGCATATCGGCGCTTATCACGTGAATACCGATCACGGCATGGTGACCTTCCTGGATACGCCTGGCCACGCGGCCTTCACAGCGATGCGTGCTCGCGGTGCCCAGTGTACGGATATCGTCATCCTGGTCGTAGCCGCGGATGACGGTGTGATGCCGCAGACGGAAGAAGCTGTACAGCACGCCCGTGCTGCCGGCGTTCCGCTGGTCGTGGCTGTCAATAAGATGGATAAGGAACAGGCCGATCCGGATCGCGTCAAGAACGAACTGGCCGCCCTGGATGTTATTCCTGAAGAGTGGGGCGGCGATACGCAGTTCGTGCCGGTTTCTGCGCACACAGGCGCGGGCATCGACCAGTTGCTGGAGTCGGTTCTGCTGCAGGCGGAAGTCCTGGAGCTCAAGGCTGTTCCCGATGCGCCCGGCAAGGGTGTTGTAATCGAGTCGAGCCTTGAGAAAGGTCGCGGTTCGGTAGCCACCATTCTGGTCCAGAACGGTACGCTGCGTCAGGGCGACATGATCGTTGCCGGCGCCTTCTTCGGTAAGGTTCGCGCCATGATCAATGAAAGTGGCGATCAGGTGAAAGAGGCAGGTCCTTCGATTCCGGTCGAGGTTCTGGGTCTGAACGGAACGCCGGACGCGGGCGATGAGTTCGTTGTCGTTGCTGATGAGAAGAAGGCGCGTGAGCTTGCCGAGTTCCGTAAGGGGCGTGAACGTGAACAGCGTTTGCAGCGGCAGCAGGCGACCAAACTGGAAAACTTGTTCGAGAACATGGGCAAGGATCAGACCAAGACACTCAATATCGTTCTGAAGACCGACGTGCGTGGTTCGCTGGAAGCGATTACCAAGGCATTGCAGGATATCGGTAACGACGAAGTGCAGGTCAAGGTTGTGTCTTCCGGTGTTGGTGGTATTGCCGAAACTGACGTCAACCTGGCGCTGGCCACGGGTGCGGTCATCTTTGGCTTTAACGTGCGTGCCGACAGTGCCTCTAAGAAGATCGTCGAGAAGGAAGGCCTGGATCTGCGCTATTACAGCGTTATCTATAACATCCTGGATGACGTCAAGCATGCTCTGACCGGGATGTTGGCGCCGGAATATCGCGAAGATATCGTCGGCATTGCCGAAGTGCGCGATACCTTCCGTTCGCCGAAGTTCGGACAGGTGGCGGGCTGTATGGTTGTGGAAGGTACGGTCTATCGCAACAAGCCGATTCGCGTGTTGCGTGACAACGTTGTGATCTTCGAGGGCGAACTGGAGTCGCTGCGTCGCTTCAAGGACGACGTCGCCGAAGTTCGTAACGGCATGGAGTGTGGTATTGGCGTCAAGGGTTACGATGTCAAAGTGGGCGACCAGATCGAAGTCTTCGATCGTGTCCGCGTAGAGCGTACCCTGGGTTAAAGGTTGAGACCAAAGGGATCTCCGATGATGGGGCTCCCTTTGGTTGGCCTATACCCCTAGTCAGGTAATTCCGGAAAATATTCATGCCTCGAGAATTCAAAAGAACCGACCGGGTGGCCGACCAGATCCAGCGAGAGCTGGCTTGGCTTCTGCAGCGGGAAATCAAAGATCCCCGCGTAGGGCTGGTCACCATCAGTGATGTTCGCGTCAGTCGCGATATGGGCTACGCAGAAGTTTACTTTACGTTGCTCAGTACTGAGGAATTAAATGCTTCCTCACCTGAAGTGGAACAGTCTCTGAAAGTGCTTCAAGGGGCAGCCGGCTTTTTGCGAAGCGCCTTGGGACGCGCCATGAAATTGCGGATCGTTCCCCATCTGCGTTTCCATTTCGATGCGTTGGCGGGTGAGAGTCGGCGTCTCGATGCCTTGATTAATCGGGCCGTGAAGGAAGACGGTGAGCACGAGCATGGCGAGGACGGTCCGGCGGGAGAGGACCATGAGGCGTCGTAAGGGCCGCCGTCTTGATGGGATTCTGGTTGTTGACAAGCCTCAGGGGCTGACATCGAATGGGGTCCTGCAGCGTGTAAAACGGTGCCTGGATGCGGCGAAAGCCGGGCATACTGGAAGTCTTGACCCGCTGGCGACGGGAGTGTTGCCGATCTGTCTGGGTGAAGCCACCAAGTTTTCGCAGTACCTGCTGGACGCGGATAAGGCTTATGTTGCCAGGGCGCGTCTGGGGCAGGTCACCTCCACCGGTGATAGCGAAGGCGAGATCATCCGCGAGCGTCCCCTTCCTGAATCGCTTGATGAAGCGCAGTTGGAAGAGGTCTTGGCGCAGTTTCGTGGAGAAATCGATCAAGTGCCGCCGATGTATTCAGCCCTGAAGCACCAGGGGCGGCCTCTCTACGAGCTGGCCCGGCAAGGTGTGGAGGTCGAACGCAAAGCCCGTCGCGTGACGATTTACGAACTGACTCTCCTGAGCCTGGCAGCCGATGGTTTCGAGATTGCCGTCCGCTGTAGTAAAGGGACCTATATCCGGTCTCTGGTTCAGGACATTGGTGAGGCCCTTGGGTGTGGCGCTCACCTGACGGCTTTGCGTCGTACGATGGCGGCGGGTTTTACGGAAGCGGTTGCCGTCTCCCTTGAACAGTTGCAGGAAGAGCCGCCAGAGGTGCGCGAAGGGCGTCTGATGCCCGTGGATACGGCATTGAAGGCGTTGCCGCAAATTGTACTGAATCCAGAACATCTCGTATCGATATTGAACGGACAACCCGTTAGAATAGACGGCTGTCCAGTGCCGGGACCGGTGCGCCTGTATGGGGCGGATCGTTTTGTAGGACTGGGCGAATACTTGGCAGACGGTCGGGTGCAACCCCGGCGTCTCATACAGAGTTCCCCCTGAGCCAGCTGCATAGGGCAGCCGGACGGAGGAATGGGTAGCGGGAGCTGTAAATATGCGCGGTTCCCTCTGCATTGAAAAAGGCATATTTTGAGGTTGAATCATGGCACTGAACGCCGAAGAGAAAGCAAAGATCGTAAAGGGTTATCAGCGCGCTGAAGGTGATACCGGATCTCCTGAGGTTCAGGTAGCACTGCTGAGCGCCAACATCGACAAGCTGCAAGATCATTTCAAGGTCAACAAACAGGATCATCATTCCCGTCGTGGCCTGATTCGCATGGTTAACCAGCGTCGTAAGTTGCTCGATTACCTGAAGAGCAAGGATGCGGAACGCTACGTTCAGCTGATCGGTCGTCTTGGACTGCGTCGCTAAGCGTTTTTCGCGGATTTGTGTGACGTGTCAGGCTCGCCTTGGCGGCCTGACACGGTTCTCTGAAGAACGCCAAGGTCTTTCCGGTTTGAGCGCACGTTGTTGAAAGTTGCTTTGCCGCTGTTGCGTGCGTCCAATCAAGGCGGTGTCATTGGGGACAGTATCCTGGGTCGATGTGCAGAACTCCTCGTTTTTGATGGGCGTTGGAGGTTGCCAGTTAAGGGCCGGGCTTGGGCTGTCCTGTTGAATGCCAGACGGACGCAACGTCCAGATTCGTACCCTTCAGGGGTGTGAATAAAGTTCGGCGCGTATTGTCTATTTTTAATTGTCCCATATTAGGGACGCGAGCAGAGTATCAACGGCCGGAAAGTCAGCCGGCCATGCATTCAGGATCGATGGCCTTTCCATGCATGGGCTGGCCGTCGGATAGTACTCAGACAGCTTGCATCACACTGGAAAGGAGCAATTGTGAATCCAGTTAAAAAAACCTTTCAGTACGGTGACTCAACAGTCACTCTCGAAACGGGGCGTATTGCCCGTCAAGCAACGGGCGCGGTGCTGGTCACCGTTGACGACACTTCCGTTCTGGCAACTGTTGTCGCTGCCAAAGACATGAAACCCGGGCAGGATTTCTTCCCGCTGAGTGTCCACTACATGGAAAAGACCTACGCGGTCGGCAAGATTCCTGGTGGTTTCTTCAAGCGTGAAGGCCGACCGTCCGAGAAAGAGACGCTAACTTCGCGTCTGATCGACCGTCCCATCCGTCCTCTGTTCCCGAAAGGCTTCATGAACGAAGTACAGGTGATCTGTACTGTGATGTCCTCCAACAAGGATCAGGATCCGGATATCGCTGCAATGATTGCGACATCCGCTGCCCTGTCGGTATCCGGTGTGCCTTTTGAAGGCCCCATCGGCGCCGCGCGTGTGGGCTATACCGATGAGAACGGCTACTCACTCAATCCGAGCTACGAGCAGTTGAAGAGCTCGCGTCTCAACATGGTCGTTGCAGGCACCAGCGATGCTGTCCTCATGGTGGAATCCGAAGCCAATGGGCTCACCGAAGACCAGATGTTGGGTGGCGTGCTCTTTGCGCATCAGGAAATGCAGGCCGTTATTGAAGCGGTGAATGCATTTGCCGCTGAAGTCGATGTCCAGAAATGGGACTGGCAGCCTCCTGCGACTAATACCGCGCTGGCTGAAGGGCTGGCGGCTGAATTCGAAAGCAAGATCAGCGATGCCTACACCATTCGCGAGAAGATGGAGCGATACAACCAGCTCGGTGAGTTGCGCAGTCAGGCTGTTGAACGGTTTTCCGGCGAGGGAGAAGGTCAGCCCAGCGCCGATGAGGTGAAAGGCTACTTCAGCAAACTGGAAAAGCGTGTTGTTCGTGGTCGGATCATTCGTGGCGAAGCGCGTATCGATGGTCGAGACAACAAGACGGTTCGTCCGATTGAAGTAGAAGTTGGTGTGTTGCCCAATGCCCATGGTTCCGCGCTGTTCACGCGCGGTGAAACCCAGGCGTTGGTCGTCACCACGCTGGGCACCACTCGTGATGCACAGATCATCGACGCGCTGGAAGGCGAGCGGAAGGAACATTTCATGTTCCACTATAACTTCCCGCCTTTCTCTGTCGGCGAAACCGGTCGTGTAGGTGCCCCTGGCCGCCGTGAAGTGGGTCATGGCCGTCTGGCCAAGCGTGGCGTTCAGGCTGTTATGCCGACTGACGACGAGTTTCCTTATGTCATTCGCGTCGTATCGGAAATCACCGAATCCAACGGTTCCAGTTCAATGGCTTCCGTCTGCGGTAGTAGCTTGGCGCTGATGGATGCGGGTGTTCCCCTGGCGGCGCCGGTTGCCGGTATCGCCATGGGGCTGGTGAAAGAAGGTGATCAGTTCGCCGTTTTGACGGATATCCTTGGTGACGAGGATCATCTAGGTGACATGGACTTCAAAGTGGCCGGGACCTCCGATGGTGTGACCGCGCTGCAGATGGATATCAAGATCAACGGCATTACCGAGGAAATCATGGAAACCGCGTTGGAGCAGGCTTACCACGCGCGTATCCATATCCTCGGTGAAATGGCCAAGGTCATCGATAAGTCCCGCGAAACGCTGTCTGAGAAAGCGCCGAGCATGCACACGCTGAAGATTCATCCGGATAAGATCCGTGATGTTATCGGCAAGGGTGGTGCCACCATTCGCTCGATCTGTGATGAGACTGGCGCGTCTATCGATATCGACGACGACGGTAAGATTCGTGTTTACGCGGAAAATCTCAAGGCGGCGGAAGATGCGATCAATCGCATCATGGAAATCACCGCTGAGATTGAAGTGGGCAGGGTGTACAAGGGCAAGGTTGAACGCATCGTCGATTTTGGTGCTTTCGTTAACATCCTCCCGGGCAAAGACGGCTTGGTGCACATTTCACAGATCGCGGATCGCCGTATCGAGAGTGTGCGCGACGAACTGACTGAAGGTCAGGAAGTGATGGTCAAGGTGCTGGATGTTGATGCCCGCGGCCGCGTCAAGTTGAGCATGAAGGACGTGCAGGAAGGCGAAGCGCCCGAACTGGACTGATTTCGATGTGTTGAAACGAAAACCCGGCATCTGCCGGGTTTTTTTGTGGCCAGCTAAGGCTATCCGTTACGAGATGCTTTGAATCGGAATGGCAGTATCGGCCGTCGGCGGCGGTAAGCTCCTTTCCATCGGGCAGGCGCAGGTTCGTGCCGGTCAGTTGCCGCAACGTCGAAGGGCGTTTGCGTTGGGGCTTCCCGCAAGCCTTTTCTAAAGAGGCGCTGTTTTTGACAGGCTTGACGAATAAGCCTGGCCGTTGAATTAATGGGTGTCGCTCAGGGCTGGTTCGCCAGTCAATGGCGAACGTCCGTACTCCGCCAGAAAACTCAATACTTCTCGTCGATAACGGGGCACAAGAAAGGTGGCGGTGTGCGGTGTTTCCGTTGCCAGGAAACGTTTGGGTTCCCCTGCGGCCTGGAACAGCTGTGCGCCATGGTGGAAGGGAACGATATGGTCATGGTGGCTGCTGATCAGCATGAGCGGCACCGGGCTGATATGTCCGACGTTATCAATGGGCTCGTGACCATCTGGGATGGTCCAGGCTAGCGGATACTGCAGTGGCCAGGTCAGCCAGAACTGGTCGAGCTTTTCCCGAGCAATTCGCCGGAACCCCGTAAAGGCGCCATCGGCGATAACCCCGGCGGGTCTGTCGCCAAATTGACGCCAGTGTCCCGCCAGGTCCAACGTCAGCGCGGCGCCCAGGCTTTGTCCCAACAGGAAGACTGGCTGTTGCGAATGGTGTTGATAGACCCAGCGTAGGCCCGTTTCCGCATCGTTCAAGGCACCTTCGAGATCCGGCGACCCGCTGGACTTGCCGAACCCTCGGTAGTCGATCATGAAGACATTGTAGTGGGCCTTGGGCAGCCAGCCGATGTTGATGAGGAAGGCGCCCATGTTCTGTGCATTGCCGTGTAAGTAGTAGATCGTGCCAAGGCTATTGCCGTCGGCGGGTAACCACCATGCATTCAGGTGTGTGCCGTCGGAGGTTTCAAGGGGCACATCCTGATAGCGTAGGCCCAAATCCGGTGGCGACAGGTAATGCCGGCTGTCCGGATAGAAAAAGAGCGAGCTGCATCCGCTCAGGCCGAGACTTAATAATAAAATGATGCCTAGAAGTAAGTGTGAAAGCCGACCAGCCATGATGTCCTATAACGATTCAGGTAGTGGGTTCGGTCGAGCGAGGTAAAGAGGCCGAAATTCCTTCTGATATGCCAATCGCCCCGCAGATAGGCTGTGTCTTCGCGCTTTGAGTAACCACTGGCCATCCAGAGTTTGCTGCGCACACCGGCCGCTGCACTCAATGAGCTGCCTTGATGAAGCAGCATCAAATCGACGCCCGGTGCTGCATGGTAGCCCTGAGCGATCTTTTGACTGATTTCCAGATCAGCGGTTCCCATGGCGACAGCCAGCCATTCCGGTGTCGGTGCCCAGGCGAAACCTGCTCCGCCATCGAGGTAGGGGGTTAGCGCTTCCTGGCCATTGGCAATCATGCGTCGACGGGCGCCGAAACCGACCTGCCATGATAGGGGGTGGAAGAAGGCATTGCGCGGCGATAGAGAACGGATTTCGACACCGGTGAGTTGATCAACGCGCAGGCTGTTGTTATCCGGATAATAGCGACCATCGAAACGCAGGAATTGGAGTTGCGCGCCTGGGCGGTAACCTCCGGGGGAGTCGAGCAGGTCGTGGTAGGCCGGGCGCAGCGAAATGCGCACGATATTCCGGTGGGAATCCCGTCCGCCTGCGATGCTGAAGCGGAACGTATCATGCCCCTGATCATCGCGAATCTCAGGTGTCGGCGGCTGCGGAGGGGCGCTCTGTAGATCCAGCGCGCTTCGTGCTGCAAGGAGTTGGTAGGACAGCGGTGCAACTCGTTTCCGCGGCCACTTGTCCTCGATTGCCATGTATTGCACATAGTTATAGGTCGTATCGAGCACTTCCGCACGTCGGGCAGGCGGCAGCGCCAGCACCTTGGGGGCGGTGGGCTTGAGTGTGCCATCGGCGAGTTGTCGGGTCAGTATCTGTTCCTGGGGCGACAGTTGCTGGATTTGATAGGCAACGGCGGTCGCTGAGGAAGGGCGGTAATGCACATGATCGACCAGGCCGGCGTCGACAACCCAGCGCACGGTATCAGACGGAATCGCATGGGTGGTGACGCGGGCTGTCAGGTCCAATCCCGGGCGAGCCACATCTAGTAACTCAAGCAGGCGGTAGGCGCAGTTTTCATCGAAAAAGTAGTAATCGAAACGAATGTTTTGTACTTCCCAGGAATGCCAGAGCAGGCGCTGAATTTCTTGGGGCTTCAGGTTGAGGCGGTATTCCCAGAGGTCCCGGTTTTCGATGTCGGAATATTGTTTGATCTTTTCATAGTAGGGGCGCACGGAGGTAACACCGGGGTAACCACCGAAAATGCCACGATAGGCAAAAACAATCTCGCTGTCGGTGGCGTTGGCATCAGCGGCATAGGAAACGGTGCTGGCCAACAGTAAATCGGTTTTTGTATTGCTGGAGGGCGGGTCCAGCCGCAAAAACGTATGCCCGAACATAGAGGAAGGGCTGTTTAGGTAGGATGCGGCGAAAACCAGTGTAACCTGTGCCGTGTCCAGTTTCTTCAGCCAGGCGTCCAACGCGGGGCAGCTGACTGGCGTTTGGGGTATGCCCAAAACCTGCCTTAGCCAGTGATCGCGGGCCGGAAAGCGGCAACGCGCATCCTTGTTGCCTTGGCCGGGAGTCAGGATGGCCTGAAGCGTCGCCTTGAGTTCCGCGCCCGGCGAGTGTTTACCCTTGGGACTGAGGAAAAAGCGTGGATCGTCCGCTTCGCTCGTGTAGTCCCCGGTAATGTGATTGATGCGATAGTGGACAAGTGCAAGCCAGGCCGGGTTGTGGGCCAGGCCGCGTTGTTGGGCAAGTGCTGTGGCATCGGCAATGGATAGCGTGGAGGCCTGAGCCGTCAGGGAAAGCATTGCACCCAATGTGAACAGCAGATATCGAAGGCAGCGTGGGGCAATCACGAGGACGTGTTATCCGGATCGAATATCGAAGGCATCCCGCGAACAACGAAACTGTGGGCGGGGCGGAAAACAAGGGGCCCCGATTGGGGCCCCTTTTACGTCGTGTTTAGCTGACGTACTTCTGGAGGGTTTTGTCGCCTTTCATCACGTTGATGATATTGTCGACTGCCTCGTTTGAAGTGGTGTTGGCCGACGGGAAAATCGTGTTGAAATGAGCTTGCATGACCTGGTTGAAGGTCGCACGATCCTGCGGCTGTACGCCCAGCAGTACCGCTACCGTCGTCAGGTTTTCGCCTTGGCCGCGGGACATGTCACGCGCAACGTTGTTCACGTTGTTGTTCATGTACATGGCCATCGACTGCACGGCTTCGTTGGTGTTACAGCCCAGCGTACCGGTGGTCATACCAAAGGTCTGGTTACCGAAGGAACCGTTGGTGGTCGCTGCCAGGACATGCGGAGCGATACCCGATTGGCCTTTCCAGATCATGGCGCCAACGCCACATCCCGGTTGTGCAAAGGCCAGCGAAGATGCGCCCAGAAGAACTGCACCAGCAATCAGCTTTTTCATTGTCAACTCCTTGTACGAAGTGAAACTGCTCTCTTTCTTTCTATTCCCGTCGCGTCAAGCGCCATGGGGGGGTGCCTCAGCAGTATAGCCCAGAAGGCCTTTTCGCCAATACGCTAACCACCCAGATAGGCTTTACGGACGTCCTCGTTGGCCAGCAGGTTATCGCCGGTGTCATGAAGCACGATCCGGCCATTCTCCAGCACGTAACCCCGGTCAGCCAGTTTCAGGGCCTGATTGGCATTCTGTTCGACGAGGAAGATGGTGATGCCTTCCTCGCGTAACTGGCCAATGATCTCGAAGATCTGGTTGATGATCAGCGGCGCGAGCCCCAGAGAAGGTTCGTCCAGGAACAGCGCCCGGGGTCTGCTCATCAGTGCGCGACCGATGGCCAGCATCTGCTGTTCGCCGCCGGACATGGTCCCGGCACGCTGCGAGAGGCGCTCCTTCAGGCGAGGGAACAGATCGCAGACATAATCCATACTTTCCAGCACTTCCTGCTTTGAGCGGAAGAATCCGCCCATATGCAGGTTCTCCTCGACCGACAGGCCAGGGAAAATGCGGCGTCCTTCCGGCACGATGGCCAGGCCGGAACGCATGATGCTGGCGGTGTCCTCGTGGGTGATGTCGCGACCATCGAATGTGATGGTCCCGGCGCTGGCCCGCGGGTCGCCACAGATGGTCATCAGCAGTGTCGTTTTGCCGGCGCCGTTGGCGCCGATCAAGGTAACGATTTCCCCTGCTTCAACGGTTAGCGAGACGCCATGCAGCGCCTCAATCTTGCCATACTGCGTATGCACGTTTTCCAGTGTGAGCATCATAGTCTCCCGCTTATTCTTCACCCAGATAGGCTTTGATCACATCCGGGTTGCAACGGATTTCGTCCGGTGTGCCTTGTGCCAGGGGGCGCCCCTGGTTGATAACGGCAATCCGGTCGGAGATGCCCATAACCAGTCCCATGTCATGCTCGATCAGCAGGACGGCAACGTTGTAGTCCTCCTTCAGGCTGACGATCAGCTCGTTCAGGTCCCGAGTCTCCCTAGGGTTAAGGCCAGCGGCAGGCTCATCCAGCATCAACAGTTTCGGGCCGGTCACCATGCAACGGGCGATTTCAAGTCGACGCTGCTGGCCATAGGCCAGGTTGCCGGCTTCCCGGTTCGCCAATTCGAGCAGGTTGACTTTCTTCAGCCAGTAGACAGCACGGTCCATGGCTTCCTGCTCGCGATGACGATAGCTCGGTGTCTTGAACAGGCCGGCGAACAGGTTGGTGTTGACCTGGTGGTGTTGAGCCACCATCAGGTTTTCCAGGGGCGTCATCCGGTTGAATAGGCGCACGTGCTGGAAGGTGCGAACCATGCCCAGCCGAGCGATGCGATAGTCCGGCATGCTGTGGATGGCATGCCCGTTAAACTGGATTTCGCCACCGGTTGGTCGGTAGAAACCGCTGATGCAGTTGAAAACCGTGGTTTTACCGGCCCCGTTGGGGCCGATGATGGAAAAGATTTCCCGTTCATTGAGGTTCAGCGATACGCCGTCGACAGCCAATAGCCCGCCGAAGCGCATCGAAAGATCGCGTACTTCAAGCATCCTTCGTTACTCCCGGGCCAGTTCGACAGGTGTGCGTTTCATGGGGATCAGCCCCTGCGGGCGCCAGATCATCATCAGTACCATCAGCAGTCCGAAGAACAGCATGCGGTATTGCGCCATGTCCCGTGCCAGCTCGGGGAGCATGGTCAGGATGGCGGCGGCGAGGATGATGCCGACCTGTGAACCCATGCCGCCCAAAACCACAATCACGAGCACGATGACCGATTCGTAGAGATTGAACGAATCAGGGCTGATGAAACTTTGTTTGGCGGCGAAAACGCAACCGGCAAAACCGGCAAAGAAGGCGCCTAACGTAAAGGCGGATAGCTTGATGCCTGTACGACTGAGTCCCAGCGAACGGCAGGCGATTTCATCCTCGCGCAGTGCCTCCCACGCGCGCCCGACGGGCATCTTCGTTAGTCGTTTGATAACGAAGACGGTGAAGAGGGCAAAGACGAGGGTGATGAGGTAGAGGAATATCACCTTGTGGTTGCTGTTGTACTCAATGCCGAGGACTTTGTAGAACAGGGTGTCGCCTGGATCCTTGACGATGCGGCCGAACTCCATGTTGAACAGGGTCGGATTGGGGATGCCGCCAATGCCGTTGGGGCCGCCGGTCAGCCAGGTCATGTTGTTAATCACGATCCGGATGATCTCCCCGAAACCGAGGGTGACGATGGCGAGGTAGTCGCCGCGCAGACGCAATACCGGGAAACCCAGGACAAAGCCAAAGGTGGCAGCCAGAATGGCGCTGATGGGTAACGCCTCCCAGAATCCGAAACCGAAATACTGGTGCAGCAGGGCGTAGCTGTAGGCGCCAACAGCGTAGAAGGCGACATAGCCCAGGTCGAGCAGGCCGGCCAGTCCCACCACGATATTCAGGCCCAGGCCCAAAATAACGTAGATCAGTACCAGATTGCCCAGGGCCGTGGCGCCTCGGCTGGCAAAGAACGGCATGGCAAATGCCAGTACGGCAACCAGGAACCAGCCTGCCCGTTCAGCATAGATCCGCTTACGGCCTTCCAGGTTAGGGGTGAAGGACGATGCCTTGGGCAGGGGGACCTGACGCCAGAAGCCGGATAGGTAATCCTTGAACAACTGGAACAGGAAGACCACGGCCGCACCCAGCGCGATCCACATGAACGTGGCGCTTGGCGCGGACTTGAGCACGATGTGGATGCCCTGTGGAGTCAGGTTCAAGCCCAGGATAGGCAAACCCATAACCAGGGTCAGTACGGCACAAAGGGCCGCGAAGGGAAGTCTTTTGGCTAGCATCAGATCTTCTCCACTTCGGGTTTACCCAGCAGGCCTGAGGGCCGGAACAGCAGGATCAGAATCAGCAGCAGGAAGGACACCACGTCCTTGTAGTCGGTGGACAGGTACGCTGAAGTGAAGCTTTCCGCAACGCCCAGTACGATGCCGCCCAGCATGGCGCCGGGAATGCTGCCGATGCCGCCCAGTACGGCTGCAGTAAAGGCCTTGAGGCCGGCAATGAAACCGAACTCTGGATCGATGGATCCGTAGTACATGCCCAGCAGCATGCCGGCAACGGCGGCCAGCGCGGAACCGATGACGAAGGTCGCCGCGATGATCTTGTGTGTATCGATACCCAGAAGGTTGGCCATCTTCAAATCCTGCGCCACGGCGCGACAGGCGCGGCCCAGGCGGGATTTGGAGATGAACAGCGTCAGCGCCACCATGCAGACGATCGTGACGATGAAAATCGTCAGCTGCATGTAGGAAAAGTTGGCCTCAAACCCATTGGGGTCGCCGAAGGTCCAGCTGCCTTTGATCAGCAGCGGGAAACCGATATCGCGGGAACCTTGAGCCAGAAGCACGTAATTTTTCAGGAAGTAGGACACGCCGATGGCGGAAATCAGCGGGTTCAGGCGATTGCCTCCCCGCAAAGGGCGATAAGCCACACGTTCCATGCTCCAGCCGAATGCGCTGGATACGATCATGGCGAGAACCAGGGCGATAACCAGAACGACGGGGAGGAACGTGATGTTGAGGGTTGCCAGGCCAGTAATGGTGATAAGGGCGATGTAGGCACCGATCATATAGATTTCGCCGTGGGCGAAGTTGATCATGCCGATAATGCCGTAAACCATGGTGTAGCCGATGGCGATGAGGGCGTAGGCACTTCCTACGGTCAGTCCATTGAGGAGCTGCTGCAGGAAATACAACATTTGCTCATGCATGGTTAGAAGAACTCCGATTGCAAAGAAACCCCCGCGTTGGCGGAGGTCTCCTTTTTGATCCCGCCGGGTAGGCAGGCTGTTCAAAAAAGCACCCTGTCTCCGATCAGGAGAGAGGGTGCTGGGTTCTTTGCAAAAAAGGTGGTTATTCTACCCGAGTTTTAGTGCCATCTGAATGCCACTTGTAGACGACGAAGTTAAACTTCTTCAGGTCGCCTTCCTTGTTGAAGCTGACATCACCGATTGCGGTGTCGAAAGTGCCAGCGTGCAGTACCTTGGCAACTTTCACAGGATCGGTGGACTTGGCTTTTTCGATGCCTTCAGCAATCAGTTGAACTGCAGCGTAGGAGGTCATGACGAACGGACCAGTCGGATCCTCCTTGGCGGCCTTGAAGGCTTTAACCAGGCCAGCGTTCTTCGGCAGGGTGTCGAAGCTGGGCGGCAGGGTGACATACATGCCTTCAGCTGCGTCGCCAGCGATGGTGTTGATGTCTTTGTTACCTACGCCTTCCGGACCCATAAAGTGGGCTTTCAGGCCTTTTTCCTTGGCTTGACGCAAGATCAGGCCCAGCTCCGGGTGGTAGCCGCCGTAGTAGACGAAGTCGACTTTGGCTTGCTTGAGCTTGGTGATCAGAGAAGAAAAGTCTTTCTGGCCGGCGTTGATACCTTCATACATAACGACGTTAACGCCGTCCTTCTCGAGGGTCTTCTTGACGGCGCTGGCGATACCTTCACCATACTGTTGCTTGTCCTGAACCACAGCAACGCGCTTGGGTTTGATCTTGTCGGCGATGAAGTTTGCGGCGATCGGGCCCTGCATGCTGTCCAGGCCGATGGTGCGGAAGATGTTGTCGTAGCCGCGCTGGGTGATCGTCGGGTTGGTAGATGCCGGAGTGATCATGACAACGCCTTCGTCGGCGTAAACGTCAGAAGCCGGCTGGGTCGAGCTGGAGCACAGGTGGCCTACAACGAACTTCACACCCTTGTTGACCAGATCGTTGGCAACGTTAACTGCCTGCTTGGGGTCACAGGCATCGTCTTCTTCGACGGCAACCAGCTTCTTGCCCATCACGCCGCCGTGGGCGTTGATTTGCTTGATAGCCATCCGGGTGCCGGTGAACTGCATGTCGCCGTATTGTGCAACGGGACCGGTCATGGGACCTGCAATCCCAATCTTGATAGTGTCTTCCGCGCTGGCGGTCGTGGCCGCGCCAGCCAAAACGACAGATGCCGCTAACCCTGCAATAAGTTTACCGTATTTGCCTTTCATTCTTATGTCCTGTCTGGATTGTTAAGTGTGTTTCCACTCTTTATCAGGCTGTTCGGGTATGGCGCTTGGTGATCGCACATCCGCGAACAATGCAACAAACAAACACTAGCGTCTTAATGTTGTCAAGCAAGACGGCAGAGAAAGGGGATAAGACCTTTGGACAGGTATATAAAGTGTCCAATTTTTGGCGGCTTCTGGTGGGGGCTTTGATTGGGGGGGGAATGCCTGCGAGGGTGAGGTAATTTGACGTTGTGTGATGCGATATTCTGTTGATGTCGAAGTTTTCTTGATGGGGTTTGTCCGGGGGTGAGGGTGGATATTGGATGGTTTGCAATTGTTGGCTGAATAGAGCGATTGCGCTCCGGGGTCTTTGTGATGGCTTGGGTTTTGTTGGTGGACGAATAGTGTTAGAAAAGTTAGAGTTGTAAGTAAAATGCGTGTGTGCATTCTTTCTTTTTTATGGGCTGCACGGTTGCATGGTGTGGTTCGTCCTCGGGTTTCGTTTTAGCGAGAAGCAAGATGGCTCGCGCTCGTGCGGACGTCGGCTCACTGAAAATCGTGCGCAGCGGTCAGTCATTGCTTCCAGATTCAATGCTTCTTTCGCTATTATGTCGAACCATAAAACTTTGTACTCAAAAAAGCTCGGGCACTATGAGCGCCGCCATGCCGAGCAGTCCTGGTGGGATATCGTCATGAATAACTATGAACAGGTATTGGTTGCTCTGCGCCGGGTCATGCGGGCGACCGATCTGCACTCCAAGCGTCTCAGCAAGACGGCCGGCCTTACGGCGCCGCAGTTACTTATTATGCAGACCATCCGGGATCTCGGTGAGGTGACAATAGGGACTATCGCCGATAAGGTCAGCCTGAGCCAGGCTACGGTCACGACGATTCTTGACCGTCTGGAGCTTCGTAAGCTGATTTACCGGGTTCGAAGTAAGACGGACAAGCGTAAGGTCCATGCGCACCTGACACCTGAAGGCGAGGTGATTCTCGCTCAGGCGCCGGCACCGCTTCAGGAGGAGTTTATTCGCAAATTCCAGAATCTGCATGAGTGGGAGCAGACGATGATTATCTCGTCGTTGCAGCGGGTTGCGCAGATGATGGATGCGGAACGTATCGATGCCTCTCCCGTGCTGGATGTCGGCCCGATCAATCGCGAGGACGGGTGGTCCGAACCTGAGGATGCGGTTTCTCGGCGGGCGGAATCCGGTTAAGCAGGAACTCCGTATCCCCAGGGCTCTCTCCATTTAAGGCGCCCTGTGAGCTGGCGAAATAAACCTGGACGGCTAGAGTTAAAAGGGTGACGGGGGCACTTTCCGTCTATTCCTCAGGCCAGACTCGTCGGAAATCATGCCATTCGCTGTCTCATCATCATCTCAAGCTCTACCTCGATTATTGCTAAGGGTTTCTCCTGTCGGTGACATCCTGCAGTGTGAGGCCCAGGCCTTTCCGGTCGATTCGCCGACGGCGCTGCCGCGGGAGTCGAGTTCGTTGTCGGACCTGTTCCGGGCGGATGCCGCAGACGCGCTTGCGGCATTGCAAAAGGCTGTTCGGAGCGGTGTTACCTGGAGTGGTGCCCTCCCGCTGCGATCACCATGGGCTGATACCTCCTGGGTACAGTGCCTGATTGCGAGTGACAATTCTGACGCCCGGCTTTGCCTTTTGACTCCCCTAGATGCTTCTTTGCAGGCGCAAGCCGAAGCGACGCTCGGTACTGTGCGTCCTTTCTGGCATGGCTGGCCGCTGACGCGGCTGATTCGCAATACCTGGCCTTTGTGGATTGCCTTGCTGGCTGCCCTGGTCGCCGTCAGCGTTGCAGGGGGCGGTTGGGCTGCTTACGGGATCGTGCTACTTGGGCATTTTTCAGCGCTGCTGCCGTTACGCCTGTTCTGGTATGCGCATACTGCGCAAATGCTGCAGGGATCGGTGCCGCTCACTGAGGGAGACGGCCTCCTGTTGTCCGCAGGAATGGCTCCGGAAGTCGCCAGGGTGCGGCAAGCCATTGGGATGCCGACGCTTCAGGCGGCGTTGGCTGAGTCCCGGCTTCAAATATTATGCCAGCGCCTGGGTGATATAGAGGCCTTGCTGCAATCACCGCCGGAAGTGTCGGCAGCTTCATCCTGGCAGCAGCTCGCAGAAGATTGTGATCGTTTGCTGCAGGCTTCAGTGGATGCACAAGGGGTGTCATCTTCTGTCAATGTGGCGGATGGAGACGGGAGTGATATGGTGTCAGCCATTAAGCGTCTGCGTGCGGAATCTGAAGCAGAGGTGGCTCGTATAGGACACTTGACGTCGGCATTCGCCCATCTCCGGGAGTCGGCTGACCGTATCGGTCAGGCGGCTGCGATGATTTCCGGCATTGCCGAGCAGACCAACCTGCTGGCGCTGAATGCGTCCATCGAGGCGGCCCGGGCGGGTGATGCCGGCCGAGGCTTTGCGGTGGTCGCCGATGAGGTTCGCGCGCTGGTCGGGCGCACACGGGAGTCCACAGGGATGATTCAAGACGTGACGGAGTCGCTTAACCAGCAGTTGGTGAATGCGGCCGATGTGCTGGCAAGCGTCGATCGGGATAACGGTTCCGGGGCAGACTGGCCGAGTGTCGAGGCGGGCTGTGAACGTTTAGAGGCACAGCGTCGTCAGTTGCTTTTGTCGCTGACACAGCAGAACGAATGGCTGGTGGCGCACGCAACTGCGCTCTGTGAATTGCGGGATGCGTTGGCGCGTGAATCGGTGCCGCAGCGGGATGGTGAACAAGCCGACTGGGCGGCACGCCTTGCGCCGACGGTCGCTTCCATCCGGCTGTGGCTGTAGCGGTTTGAGGGATGTCGGGATGCCGTTCGGAGATAAAAAAACGGCGCCAGGGGATGGCGCCTAAAGGGCTCTTCTCAGATGATGGCCAGCAGCAGTCATGTCACTGCGCTTGATGATTAAAAGTTTAGTACTTCAGTGCCAATCGCCAATACGGAGTTGTGCGTAGATCGGTATTAAGCTAATAGACACGATTTGTGAGCTATCGACATTGGTTCTAGTGAACGCTGGTTCCCCGCTTGGCTTTTTCCTCGAAACAGGCACGGAATACGTCGGAAAAATGCTGGGCGAAATGGACGTCCAAGCCTTCCTTCAGGTAGTCGGGCAGCTCCTCGAAGTCTCCCCGGTTTGCCTCCGGTAATATCAGGGTGCCGATTTTCTGGCGGCGAGCAGCAATAACCTTTTCGCGTATGCCGCCGACTGGCAGGACCTGACCAGTGAGGGTCAGCTCGCCGGTCATGGCGAGCGGTGTCTGTAACACTTCGCCCCGCGCCAGCGACAGGAGTGCCGTTGCCATGGTGACGCCGGCGCTGGGACCGTCCTTCGGAGTGGCGCCCTCAGGGACGTGAAGATGAACGAAGGAATTATCGAAAAAGGCCGGATCGCCCCGGTATTGCTTCAGGTGTGAAGAAACAAAGCTATAGGCGATTTCGGCGGATTCACGCATAACATCACCCAACTGGCCGGTCAGTTTGAAACCGCGGTTATGGGTATGGATGCGGGAGGCTTCAATGGATAGTGTGGCGCCGCCCATGGCTGTCCAGGCCAGGCCCGTGACGACCCCGACCCCCTTGAGAGAACGCTCCTTCTTGAAGACGGGCTGTCCCAGGTAATCTGCCAGGTCGTTGACGCCGACGCGAATCTGCTGATCCGGGTTTTCCAGCAGGCGTACGATCGCCTTACGGATAATCTTGTGCAGCATCTTCTCCAGATTGCGGACACCGGACTCCCTGGCATAGCCTTCAATTACCTGGCGTAGCGCCGCATCGGTGAGGTTGACTTGTTTCTTCAGCAGCTTGGCCCGGTGTAACAGTCTCGGCAGTAGGTGGTGCTTGGCGATAGCCAGCTTTTCCTCGGTGATGTAGCCGGACAGCCGAATGGTATCCATGCGGTCGAGCAGTGGACGAGGGATGGTATCGAGCTGATTTGCCGTGCAGATGAACAGGACCTTGGAGAGATCCAGGCGGACATCCAGATAGTGATCGAGGAAGTCGCGGTTCTGTTCCGGATCCAGTGTTTCAAGAAGGGCCGCCGCCGGATCGCCCTGATAGGAAGCGCCGATTTTGTCGATCTCGTCGAGCATGATCACCGGATTGGAAACGCCTGCCTCTTTCAGTGCCTGAACGAATTTGCCGGGCATGGCGCCGATATAAGTGCGCCGGTGTCCCTTGATTTCGGCTTCGTCCCGCATTCCGCCGACACTGAAGCGATAGAACTTGCGCCCCAAGGCGTCTGCGACTGAGCGTCCGATGGATGTCTTGCCGACGCCGGGAGGGCCGACCAGCAACAGGATCGAGCCGCTGACTTCGCCCTTGAAGGCGCCTTCAGCAAGGAATTCGATGATTCGGTCTTTGACGTCTTCCAGTCCGTCATGGTCGCGATTCAGGACCTTTCGCGCCTGCTGTAGATCGAAATGGTCATCCGACTGAATGCCCCAGGGAACCTGCGTCAACCAGTCAAGATAATTACGGGTAACGCCATACTCCGGCGAGCCCTGTTCCAGGATCGACAGTTTTTGGATTTCCTCGTCAAACCGTTTGCGCACATGCTCAGGTGGCTGCAGTTCGTCCATCCGTTCGCGGAAGGCATCGACATCGGCGGTTTTGTCGTCCTTGGCAATGCCAAGCTCCCGCTGGATGACCTTGAGCTGCTCGCGCAGGAAGAAGTCGCGCTGATGCTTTTGAACCTTGATGTTCACCTCTTCGGTGATCTGCGCCTGCAGCTTGGCCACCTCCTGCTCCTTGCGCATCAGGAGCAGGACTTTCTCCATCCGGTGCAGCAGCGGGATGGTGTTGAGAACGTCCTGCAGCTCGGTCCCGGGAGCGCTGGTCATTGCTGCGCCGAAGTCCGCCAATGGCGAGCTGTCTGCCGGCCCGAAGCGGGACAGGTATTGCTTCACTTCTTCGCCATACAGCGGGTTGGTGCGCAAGAGTTCCTTGATGGCGCTTATGATGGCCAGGGTATAGGCCTTAAGCTCATCCTGATCCTCTTCCGGTTCCTGTGGATATTCTACTTCCACCAGGTAGGGGGGGCTGCGGCGCAGCCACTGGGTAATCCGGAAGCGCTGCATGCCCTGGGCGATAAACTGGATCTTGCCTTTCTCCTGCTGCACATTATGGACGCGCACCGCACAGCCAACCGAGGCGAGGTCGCTGGAGAGCGGCTGGTCGTTGTCGGCATCGGGGTTTTGGACAAAGCAGAGGCCAAGAATGTGATGATCTGTATTGGCGACGCGGTTCAGGGTTTCCTGCCAGGGGGTTTCATTGACGATGACTGGCTGGACCTGGGCCGGGAAAAAAGGGCGCCCGGACACCGGTAGAAGATAGATCCGCTTGGGCATGATTTGATGTGGCAGGGCCAGACTGTTGTGAGTGTCTTCCTTGCCGATGAATTCGATTTCGCTGTTATCCGTCATGATGTCTTCGATCTCTTCCTGTTTTGTCGGACCAGACGCCCGAAATGGCGCCTTCTCAGGTCACCGTGACAGGCGTTCTCGAAACGAACAGCCATTTAAGAGTGATGCTCCTAATGTGACGCCGTTATTGGAGAATTCAAGCGGCGGGAATGAACTGTATGATGGCGGGCTGTGTGGTGAGCAGCAATGCTTGAAGCGGCAGGAGTTCGCCCATACATTGGTTAAATCCATTCGAATTGCGCAAGGCTATCGTCTATGACGGATTCTCCCTACGTTTTCGAGGCTACTCTCGAAAACTTCCAACAGGACGTTATCGAGGCGTCCATGACCGTACCGGTCGTTGTCGATTTCTGGGCGGACTGGTGTCAGCCTTGTCATCAGCTGATGCCTGTGTTGCAAAAGCTGGCCGCCGAATACCAGGGAGCCTTCCTCCTGGCCAAGGTCAATGCCGATGAACAGCAGCAGTTGGCGGCACATTTGGGCGTACGCAGTTTGCCGACGGTAAAAATCGTCAAGGGCGGCCGCCTGGTGGACGAGTTTACGGGTGCGGTGCCGGAAGGTCAGGTGCGCGGCATTCTGGATAAGCACGTGGAGAAACCGCCGGAGTCCGTTTACGATCAGGGCAAACGACTCTGGTCCGAAGGTAAGCTGGATGAGGCGCTGGCTTTGCTGATGCAAGCCAACCAGGAAGATCCCAAGAATCTGGCGGTCCTGATCGATATTGCCCAGTTGAAGGCGGAGTCCGGGGATATTGTCGCTGCTCGGGAAATTCTCGACAGCTTGCCGCCTGAAGAAAAGTTGCAGCCCCATGCGAAACAATTGGCGGCCCGCCTGAAATTTCTGGAGCAGGCGGGCGAGCTGCCGCCGGAGGCAGAACTCGAAGCGCGCCTGGAGCAAGATGGCAAGGACTTGGAGGCGCTGTATTTGCTGGCGCTGCATCGTGTCCTCAAGGATGACAATGAGGGTGCAATGGAGCTGCTGATCCGCTTGATGCAGGCCGATCGCCACTACCGGGATGGCCTGGCACGGACGACGCTGATCGAATTGTTCGATCTGCTCGGGAATGAAGATCCTGCGGTTAAGCAGTATCGGCGAAAGCTGTATGCCCTGATGTATTAATGTCGACGATGGCGAAACAAAAAGGGTCCCAAGGGACCCTTTTTTGTTTACGTCTAGCTGGCGAGCCTGTTATCACCCATCGGCGCGACGATCAGGGTCGTGCCGGCGGCTCCGATCACTCTGACCCGTTTTCCTGCCTCAATCCTATCGCCATCCTTTTCCAGGCGGGCCAGCCAGGTGGTGTCTCCGATACGAACACGGCCGGACGAACCGTCGATGTCGCTCGCGGCTGTATATTCGTGCCCAATATATCGGCGCAGGCGTTGGTTGACGTCACCGTCAGCGGGTGTTTGCGGTACGATCTTTTGCCGATACAGTCGATTGCCAATGTAGCAACTGACCAGGCTCAACAGGGCGAATGTCAGTAATACGAACTCCCAGGGCAGCGGTGGCAGTACCAACATCAAGCCGCCTGTGACCAGTGCCGCGAGGCCGAACCACAGCAGATAGAAGCCGGGTAGCAGAACTTCCGCCACCAGTAGCAGGATGCCTGCAATGACGAGGGTTTCCCAGCGGGCCAGCAGGGATGCATCGAAGACCATGGTTGCCCCTCAGTGTTTGATGGTTTTCAGCAGTTCGTTCATGCCACCGAGAGCGCCAATCACGCTGCCGGCTTCCAGCGGCATGAAGATGACTTTCTGGTTTTGGGCAGAGGCAATGGTGGATAACGCCTCGATATACTTTTGGGCAACGAAGTAGTTCACCGCCTGAATATCGCCCTCGGCAATGGCCTTGGATACCATCAGTGTGGCGCGGCTTTCCGCCTGGGCCATCCGCTCACGGGCTTCGGCGTCGCGGTACGCCGCCTCGCGTCGGCCTTCCGCCTGCAGTATCGCGCCCTGCTTTTCCCCTTCGGCCTTGAGAATTTCCGACTGTCTTTTGCCTTCCGCTTCCAGGATGGCGGCGCGTTTTTCCCGTTCGGCGGTCATTTGCCGGGACATGGCCATCACCAGATCCTGGGGTGGGGTAATATCCTTGATTTCCACCCGGGTCACTTTCACGCCCCAGGCTGCAGTGGCTTCATCCACGACCTGCAGCAGACGTGCGTTGATGGAATCCCGTTCGGAGAGGATTTCATCCAGATCCATCGACCCCATAACGGTCCGCAGGTTGGTGGTGACCAGGTTGCGGACAGCGCGGGACAGTTCGGCGACCTCATAAACGGAGGCGGCAGCATCGATCACCTGGAAAAAACAGATGCCGTCGACCTGAATCAGCGCATTGTCTCGGGAAATGACCTCCTGGGAGGGGATGTCGAGTACGGTTTCGCGCATGTCGACCCGGGCGCCGACTCGCTGCACGAAGGGCACGACGAAGTGCAATCCGGGGTCGAGGGTGTTGGTGTAGCGGCCGAAGTATTCAACGGTATAGCGAAATCCCTGGGGTACGATCACCAGTGCGCGCGTGATAAAGACCACGGCCAGAACCACCAAGGCGATAACAACAACGGACGGTGTGCTGAACATTCCCTTTTGCTCCTCGAAGGCAGGTCCGGTTTTTGTCGAGGAGAACTATAGTCCGTTTGGCTGGCGGGCGACAACGCAGGCCCCGCTATCCTGGGCTGCTCAGGGGTGAGTCTTGATGCGAACGCTGTTAGTGATCTCAATATTGCGGAAGGAGTAATCCCCGCGGGGCATATCAGCGATATCGCGGGCATTGTGTACTGAGACTTCACCGATCTGGTTGCTGGTTTGGACATTCAGGGCGCCATCCGCGCCGGTCTGGCTGGATACCGCGGATTTGGACGGGTCTGCGGCAATCTGCGTCTGCCCGTCATGGCCCACGTTCACCACAGCCGGAGCCTGGGCGCCGGGCAGGTTGCTAGGGAGGATGGGAGTGGTCGATGGTCTAATGTTTTGCCCGCCATCGGCGGACTCCCGGTTGCTTTGGTTCGCCGAATTCAGGCTGGTTCCCAGTGTATTGTTTTCGCCGCGGGAGGGTGTGGCCGTTACCTTGCCATTGCCGGCCGCGCTGGGGCCGGCAATGTTCAGCACGTTTCCACCCGGCAGATGTACCTGGTCCATCGCCGTATCTGTCAGGGGTTTTGCCGCCCAGGCACAGGCTGGTATGAGGAGGGCAAGAGTCAGGGACGGTATGGCAACGGCACTAGGGTTCATGAGGAGGCCTTCTGGCATATCGCCAGTTTGTAACATTTTGTTTCAGTTTACGGGGCGGCTCTCGCGAAAAGAAGGGGGGTGGTGGATTTTTGCCCAATGTGACAGCCGTGAAGTGTGAAAATCGAAGCGCCGTCACAGATTGTGGTGTCGCTTCGGATGCGCCGTCGGAAGCTGGGGCGAGGCCTTTTCAGTCGTCGCCCTCGCCGAGGAATTCTGCCAATCTGCGTCGCATGTCTGTATTCAGGTAACAGGTGAGGAACTTGCCGTTACGTTCCACCCGGATCAGGTTGGCATTGACCAGCTCCTTGACGTGATGGGAGATGGTCGGGGCGCCGATCTTCAGTGAGTTGATGAAATCGTAGAGTAGGCAGCCGCTGCCATCGTCTGGCCCGACATCGTGTCGTTGGCGCTGCAGTATTTCCTGATAGATACGCAGTCGGTTGGGGTTCGACAGGGCCTTAAATGCCTTGGCGATGTCTTGATGACTTGGTTTCGTGTCGCGCATAAAGCCCCCTTGCTGGCAGCGGCAAGAATAGCCGTTCTCTTCCTCGGTTTTCAAACCTCTTCCCCGGAATCTCTCAGTGTTTGCCTGTCCATTTATTATAGTTTGACATATTTCGAAGTATAGAATAGTTTTATATTCTTCGAACTGTTATTGGTGATGGTTCTCGGTAGAAGCTCAAGGCCGGGGATGACGGAGGCAATCAGAGATGGCGGAACAAAAGCAACAAACCGTTTTAATAACCGGTGCCTCGATGGGCATTGGGCGTGATATGGCGCTGGATCTGGCCCGGCGGGCCAATCACCTGATATTGGTGGCGCGAAGTGAAGAGGCCCTGCAGCAGCTGGCAACCCGGCTACGTACGGAGCGGAATGTCGAGGCGACAGTGATAGCCCTGGATCTGGCGCAGCCGGATGCGGCGGACACCTTGTACCAGAAGGTACAGGCGTTGGGGCTGGAAGTGGATGTCCTGGTCAACAATGCGGGCTTTGGACTGAAAGGCGCTTTTATGGAGCTGCCCCTGGCTGATCAGCAGCGCATGATGCAACTGAATATGGGGGCCCTGACGTCGCTCTGCTATCTGTTCGGTCGGGATATGGTGCGCCGCGGTGGTGGTCGTATCCTCAATGTGGCATCTGTCGCTGCCTTTCAGCCAGGGCCGTTGATGGCGATCTACTGCGCTACCAAGGCATTCGTTCTCTCACTGTCGGAGGCCTTGGATACCGAACTGCGCTCGCAAGGCGTGCGGGTGACGGCGTTATGCCCGGGGGCCGTCGATACGCATTTCCATACGGTGGCAAAGAATGACTCAAAGCTGCTATTGGGCATGGCGATGCAGCCGGCGCCGGTGGCGAAGGAAGCCGTCAGGGGGCTTTGGCGGGGGCAGCGTATTGTGATCCCTGGCTGGATGAATCGCCTGACCGTCTTTTCCGTGAGATTGATGCCTCGGCGCTGGGTGGCCGGTATCGCCTATCGCCTGATTGCCGGCTAGGTGTCGTAGGCCGACCGTGGCGATATCGGCATCTGGATCAAGTCTCGGTCTTTCCGCTGTAGCATCGTTGCCAGCGATGCTCTACAGTCAGGAAAAATCCGTGAAAGGATCCTCACCGATGTTGACGCTTTACCCCGAAATCAGACCCTATGCAGAGCACCGCCTCAAGGTCGACTCGTTACACGAGCTATATGTCGAAGAGTGCGGCAATCCGCAGGGGATTCCTGTCGTCGTCGTGCATGGCGGGCCGGGCGCGGGGTGTGAGGACTACTACCGGCGATACTTCGATGCCGAGCTGTTTCGGATAGTGTTGTTCGATCAACGCGGCAGTGGCCGCTCTACGCCGTTGGCGGAGTTGCAGGACAACACAACGCTCGATCTGGTGGAGGATTTGGAAAAGATCCGTCACTTCCTGGGAGTCGAGCAATGGATGTTGTTCGGTGGGAGTTGGGGTTCCACGCTCAGCCTGGTGTATGCCGAAACCTACCCGGAAAATGTGCTGGCGCTCGTGCTCCGCGGCATTTTTCTTTGTCGCCCGGAAGATATTCACTGGTTTTATCAGAACGGCGCCAGCCGCATATTCCCTGATTATTGGGAAGACTTTGTCGCGCCGATTCCTGTCGAAGAGCGTGGTAGTCTCGTATCGGCTTATTATAAGCGCCTGACCAGTGAAAATGAGCTGGAGCAAATGCAGGCCGCCAAGGCTTGGTCGGTCTGGGAGGGGCGGTGCGCTACCTTGCATCCGAATCCCCGTGTCGTTGAGCATTTCGGCCATCCGCATGTGGCGATTTCGTTGGCTCGGGTGGAGTGCCATTACTTCATGAATGACTCCTTCCTGGAGCCGAATCAGATTCTGCGTAATGCCGGTCGGATTGCGGATATTCCCGGTGTCATTGTGCACGGCCGTTACGACATGGTATGCCCGCTGGATAACGCGACGGCACTGAGTAAGGCCTGGCCCAATGCAGAACTTTATATTGTGCGCGATGCCGGACATTCGGCTTCGGAGCCTGCCATCATCGATGCACTCATGCAGGCCTGCGCGCGCATGGGGGAGCGTTTGCGTCCCCAGTTTTTCCCCCACTGATGCTGTAGCCTGGTATGAAGGGATTGATACAACGAGTGAGCCGGGCATCGGTTTCGATCGATGGTTGCACGGTCGGTGCGATTGATGCGGGAATCCTGCTGTTCCTGGCGATTGAGGCGGCCGATACGGATGACTCGGCACAGCGCCTACTCGATCGAGTTATCCGCTATCGTATTTTTCCTGACGAGCAGGGGCGCATGAATCGTAGTCTTGTCGATTGCGGCTATGACCTTCTCGTCGTTTCACAGTTCACGTTGGCCGCAGACACCCACAAGGGATTACGGCCCAGTTTTTCGGGAGGTGCCGACCCCGCACTGGGGTTGCAACTCTACGAGCGCTTTCTGGATAAGGCCCGAGAGCGCCTTTCCGAGCTCAATGTCGGGCGGTCGAATGCTATGACTCTGGCTAGCGGTCGCTTCGGTGCGGACATGCAGGTCAGTCTGATCAATGACGGGCCTGTGACCTTTCTGCTGAACGTCTGAACGCCGTTTCTCCCCTCATTTTGCCTCTTTCATGGTCATCGATCATGGGGCCCATCTCCGGCTGAAGTCTTATTGACGGCTTCGTTTTTCGTTTGCTTAAGGTGCTGTCGCGAGGGAGCTTTTTGTTGCTTTCGCTCAAAAAATACACGATTTTTCAAGTCGTTATGAAGCGGGTCTTCTGAGCTTCTGTCATCTGAATGTCACTCCGTTTTTATCAAACTGTCATCGTCCGCCGCCACCATCTCGCCTGTGCAAACTTCTCCCATATTTTTGAAAGGCAAGGAGTGATTCCATGAAGTTCAGGCTGATTCCTTTAGTTGCGGTGGTCGCCTCCCTCACTGCAATGTCTGCGCATGCTGAAGGTCCGATCGACGGTAAGGTATACGGTAAGCTGCGTCTGTCGGCTGATTACGTACGTACCGAAACCAGCGGCACCACCACCAACACGAATGAACTGAAAAGCCACGCTTCCCGCATTGGCTTCAAGGGCGCGACCAAGCTTGAAGGTTACAACAACCTGAGCGTGATCTATCAAGCCGAATACGGCATCGATGGCCAGATCAACAACGGTAACAACTGGAGCGCCCGTAACACGTTCCTGGGCCTGAAAGGCGATTTCGGTACCTTGATCGGTGGTCGTCACGATACCCCGATGAAGTCTTCGCAAGGCAAGGTTGACCAGTTCAACGATGTCGACGGTGATTTTGCTTCGATCATGAATGGTGAAAATCGCCTGAATCAGCTGGTGATGTACACCACACCGTCGCTGAGCGGTCTGAAAGCGTCTGTTGCCTATGTGATGAGCAAGGACAATGCGGCTAACTCGAACAACAAGAATACCCAGAAGAACGGTATTTCTGCGGCTGTGATGATGGATGCCGGCATGTTCTACGGGGCCGTTGCCTATGACCAGAACATTGCCAATGCCAACACGCTGCGCGTAACCGGTGTCGTAACGCCGGTTAGCGACCTGCAACTGGGTGCCATGTGGCAGCGTACCAAGTGTAACGACTCCACTCTGTCCTCCTGTGCTCCGACCAACGGTGCAAGCGCCAGCGATAGCGAGAACGGCTACCTTGTCAGCGCCGGTTACAGCATCGGTGCTGCGACGTTGAAAGCAGAGTACGGCGACTCTGACATCTATAAGCTGGGTCTGGCGAAGTATAAGAAAGATGCTTCTATCGGTGCAGACTACAAGCTGGCAAAAAATACCAAGGTTGAAGGATGGGTCACCCAGCTCAAGAAGGACAATGGGGACAAGACCACCTACATTGCCCTGGGTATGGAACACAAGTTCTGATCGAGGTTGGGGCGCGGGCAGCCCTGTCGTGACGATTGGGCTGCTTTTCCTGACAGGCCCCGGCATTAGCCGGGGCCTTTTGACGATCTGAGTCAATGATTTAGGTGGCAAGAGATTTTCTTTTTCAATTTTTCATTGAATCTTATTTATTTGAAAAATAAAGAAAAAATATTTTCTCTTGCGGTTTGGAGGTTGTCGTTTCCTTTCTTCTACCACTATTGTCTCAGTTAAAATCTTGCGTATTCGGTGTCAGAGGGCGTGACGTGCTTCGCTTTTGGTTGCTATGCTGTCGCGCATTGATTAAAAATTGGAAACGCTAAATGGTTGCTTCGGCACTCATGTCTGTTGTTTCGATCGACATCCCCGACTTGAAGAACAGGACCCAGATCTCTGTAATCCGGTCGGTGGGTTATTCACTAAGACTAAAGAACAAGAACCCAAAAACTTGACAATTTGGTGAAGTCTTTTAATGTTTCACAGAAGTGAAAATTGTTTAACTTTGCAGAACAAGTTGTCAGGATTCTTGAGTTTTAAGCGCCCCCCAAAAAACAAAGATGGAGTGAGAAAAAAATGAAACACAACAAACTCAACAAGCTGTGTTTGGCCATTGCGGCGACTGGCTTGGTTGCGGGCTACACGACGGCGGCATCGGCGTTCACGATTACCGGCGGCGATAACACCAAGGTTGATATTTACGGTTATGTTAAGGCGGACGTGCGTTATGACCTGGGCGAGAGCTTGGGCAGCACTAGCCCTGCCGCTGACATCGGAAGCGTGCTGACCACTCCGGCGGCCAACGCCAACGAAACCAACGGTCACTTGAGCTTCACTTCTCAGCAAACCCGTCTGGGCTTCAACTTTACCCAAGGTACCGACATGGGTGACGTGAAGGCGAAACTGGAAGGTGACTGGGCAAGCGGCGGTGCGAACTACGCTTTCCGTATTCGTCATGCCTATGTTGAGTGGCAAGGTATCCTGGTTGGTCAAACCTGGACTAACTTCACCTCTTGGAACGACTGGGCTGACACTCTGGATTGGGACGGCCCCTCCGGTCACGCTGGTGGCTTCCGTCACGGCCAGATCCGTTACACCATGGCTTCGAGTGCTGGCACACTGTCAGTAGCGATGGAGCAGCCTCAGTCTGGCGATTTGGACGGCACTGGTGCCAAAGGCCAAGTACCTGATCTTACCGCACGCTTTGAAGGCAAAGCAGGCATGATCAACTACGCCGTAGGTGCTCTGGGTCGTCAGTACAAGACTGACACGCCCAACGGCAACAACGACACCGCTAACGGTTGGGGCGCGATGGCGAACATCTCGATCGCGTTGGACTCCGGCACCACGCTGCGTGCGGGTATCCTCCACGGTAAAGGCCTGGGCTCCTACATGTATCCGGGTACTTTCAAGGGTGCATATGTTGACTCCACTGGCAAGATTCAGACTCTGAAGCAAACTGGTGCTAACCTGTCCGCTTCTCAGGCTCTGACTTCCAACTCGGACCTGACTCTGTCTTACGGTTATACCAAGAGCGACGTCGATCCGATGGCAAGCGCCACTACTCACAAGAAAGAGCAGAACGCTTACCTGACTTACACCATCTCTCCGGTTAAGCACCTGATGTATGGTGTTGAATTTGCCCATTACTGGGTAACTGACGAAGTTGGTCGTACTGGTAACGCCAACCGTCTGCAGTTCTCTGCAAAATACAGCTTCTAAGAGGCTGTTGTCAGGGGCGGCTCTGCCGGTCCTGATGCCCGTTCCGGCAACGTCGGCTCGGGCTTGAGTATTAAAACGGGTCCTTCGGGGCCCGTTTTTTGTTATGCGCTTGCAACTCTCACTCGACAAATGATAATCGTTTGCATTGGAGATTGATTCCTGGCAATCTGGCGTGGCTTTTGAGTGGTGCCTTGTTGGGGTGCCTGAATCTATCTTGCGACAAGAGACCGGAGACGCTCATGCAACGAAAACGATTGTGCCGTTCCTTTTCTGCAACGTCCTCATTATTGGTGTTCAACGTGTTGGCTGGCCTCACTGCAGCGAATGCGGCGACGCTGTCGCCCGGCGTTGATGTGTCCCTGGATTTTGCCCAGGACTATTTCAACAACGTCTCGGGGGGGGCGGAGCATGGCAGCGGCTCTCCTTCAGCGCTGCATCTCACGACGACAGTGGATAGTCGTGCCTTGCAGGGTTCCGGGAACGACGTTGTCCATCTTGATGTGCTGGGCTTGGGGGGTACCTCCATTTCTGCTCGCGTAGGCGACCTTCAGGGTTTGGATAACAATGAGGCGACCAATACAGTACGCGTGTTTGAGGCCTGGTATCAGCACGATTTTAAGGCCCAGGGGCTGAGCGTCAGGCTGGGGGTGCAGGACTACAACGCATTATTCGATACGCTGGACAGCGCCGGTCTGTTTATCAATAGCTCTTTTGGGCTCGACCCTTCGGTTGGCCAGGTGGGGCTGAGCACCTTCCCTGAATCGACGTTGGGGGGCGTTATGCGCTGGCAGAACGATGCGGGAATCTACGTCATGGGTGGCGTCTATGACGGTACGCCTGGATTGGCGGGGCATCCTTATGGGACCCACGTAGAGTGGCGCCAGGGTGATGGAACCTTTATCAATCTCGAAGCCGGGGTTCAGGTGTCCGGTGACGACGGGTACAAGCTGGGGGTGGGCGCTTGGCATCGTGATGGCGATTTCGAAGACCCCAAGGGCAACCTCCGTAATAGCAATCAGGGGCTCTATTTCCTGGGAGAGAAGCATTTCTCGTCCCGTTATCTGGGGGTCCCGTTTAGCCTATTCACTCAACTGGGGGGCGCTGACGCGTCGCGTAACACCTTCGATCATTACATGGGTGCCGGCATGACCTTCTCGGGACTGGTGCCCGGTCGGCCGGACGATACCGCAGGTTTCGGCATTGCGAGGGTGCATCTCAGCAATGCCTATCGAGACGTGACGGCGGGCAGCACGCAGGCTGAAACAGCGTATGAACTGACCTATCAAGCGGTATTTGGGGATCATTTCAGTCTGCAACCGGATATTCAGTACATCCAGTCTCCCGGGGCGCTTTCCTCCGTGGATGACGCCTGGGTTGTTGGTGCGCGGGCTGAAGTAACCTGGTAATGGAAAAGCCCTGGCGCGCTGCCAACGGTGCGTCGGGGCCTTTGGTTTATCCAGGTGCGCAGCGGGTTTCGCTTTGCCATACTGACGTCTCCAAAATGGTCGCTTTTCCAAACCAAGGAACGTCATGGCGCGCGAAACTGAAATCAAGCTGACACTGTCCCCATCCTCCTTTCCCGAAGTCCGCCGCTGGTTGATTGATATAGGCGCGGAGTCCCAGGGAGTTCGCCGCCTGGAAAATATCTACTTCGACACCGATCAGAGCGACCTGAATCGGCAGCACGTTGCACTGCGTATCCGCAAGGCCGGGGACCGTTATATCCAAACCTTGAAGAGCAAGGGGCAGGCACGCAATGGTGTGCATGAGCGTAATGAATGGGAGTGGTTTGTCGCTGGGGCGACGCTGGATCTCGCGGTATTGCAGGAGGCTGGCGTTGAGGGGCTGCCATTGGGGGAGGGCGCTTTGCAGCCGGTTTTCGCCAATCACTTTGAACGGGACGCCTGGCGCATTGTAACGGTGTCGGGGGAGGTCGAGTGCGCGCTTGATCATGGCCTGATCGAAGCACAGGGGCGTCAACGGCCGTTGGCGGAAGTGGAGTTCGAGCTCAAAGGCGGTGAACCGCATACCTTGCTGGATCTGGCGCGACGCTTGGCCGATACCGTACCTGTATTCCTCAATACCGTCAGCAAGGCGGAGCAGGGTTATTTTCTGGCCGGCTTGCATCATCCAGAGGTCCCTGCCCCCACCGGCGACGAGATTTTGGGAGGGTGGCTGGATGCGCTTGGTGCCTTCTGGCTGGCCGGGGAGAAGGAGGCTTTGCTGGCATCCTGGGGGTGGCTTAACCAATTGCGCTCCCATGCAGTGGCATGTGGTTGTGATGCGTTGTGGGTGGCGGTTTGTGCGTCGCATTTTCGAATGCTCGCGACATCGAAACCGGATTCCAAGACTTTGTTGGACGATCCCTCGGTGGGGCAGCTGGCGCTAGCGTTGGCGTCGGCAGGTTGAGCAGGAGGCTATGACCATGTCGAGCGGTGCGTTTGAAGTAGGCTGTCTTCCGCCTTTGTTGCAGGACAAGGCCGAGGAGGCCTTGCGTTCCGTCGAGGAAGCCTACGGTCGATTTCCGTGGCAGCCCGAATCGCAGGAGCATTGGGTCAGGGCACTGGTGCTGAGTGACTTCCTCAAAGAATCCGTATTGCGTCACCGGGACATGATGGTCGACCTGATCGATAGCGGGGACCTTGATCGCGTCGGTGAGCTGGGACAGATCGCTGACAGGTGGCGGGATTTCGGTGCAACGATTGAGGATGAGCCCGGGTTGTTTCGGCAACTGCGGCGCTTCCGCCAGCGCGAAATGTTCCGCATTGTCTGGCGGGACATGTTGGGGAAAGCGGACCTCAAGGAAACCATGGCCAACATGACCGAGTTGGCGGAAGTTTGCATCGAAAGGGCGCTTGAGTGGCTCTATGACGATGCCTGTCGCCAGTGGGGGACGCCGTTTGACCGGTCGCCGGAGGGCCAGCCGCAGCGCATGGTGGTGTTGGGTATGGGCAAGTTTGGCGCCCACGAACTCAATGTGTCTTCCGACATCGATCTGATTTTTGTCTTTCCCCATAACGGCGAGACGCGGGGCGGAAGCCGGGCGCTGGACAACCAGCAATTCTTTGTCCGGCTTGGGCAGAGGTTGATCCAGGCTTTGGACAAGACAACCGAGGATGGCTTTGTCTTTCGTACCGATATGCGGTTGCGGCCTTACGGGCAGAGCGGGGCACTCGCGCTGAGCTTTGCGGCCATGGAAGAGTACTATCAGGACCAGGGGCGCGAGTGGGAGCGCTACGCGATGATCAAGGCGCGTGTCGTCGCCGGTGATCGTCTGGCCGGACAGCAACTGATGTCGGCATTGAAGCCCTTTGTCTATCGCCGTTATATCGATTTCAGCGCTTTCGAATCGTTACGTGGCATGAAGGCGATGATTAGCCGAGAGGTCCGGCGCAAGGGCCTGGAGAACAATATCAAGCTAGGTGCTGGAGGCATCCGCGAAACGGAGTTTATCGTCCAGGCATTCCAACTGATTCGAGGTGGCCGGGAGGCGGATCTGCAGGTTCGCGAACTGCTGACGGTGCTATTCGTGCTGCGCCAGCGACAGTTGCTGCCGGCCGCTGTTGTCGACAGCCTGCGTGAAGCTTATTGCTTCTTGCGGCGCGTTGAGCACATTCTCCAGGGTATCGCTGATCGCCAGACGCAAACGCTGCCGGATAACCCCCAGGATCAGGCTCGCGTCGCCTGCGCTATGGGGTTCGTCGATTGGCCGGCGTTCCAGCATACGCTGAATGCGCATCGTGACGTGGTCAGTCAGCATTTCGCCGATATCATTTCTTCTGACGAGGAAGAGACTGACAATGCGGAATGCGATGAGACCTGGCAAGAGCTTTGGCAGGGGGAAATAGAGGAAGCTGCAGCAGTATCCTGGCTTTCCGGGCAGGGCTTCGAAGTGCCCGAGGACAGCTACCAGCGGTTGCAAGCCCTGCGTGCGAGTCGCGTCGTACAGACATTGCAGAGCCAGGGGCGTCGCCGCTTACACCAATTCATGCCGATTCTGCTGCAGGCGCTCAGTGACGCGGAGAATCCTTCGCGAACATTGGAACGGGTGCTGGTGTTGGTCGAGGCGGTGTTGCGGCGTTCGGCCTATCTGGTGTTGTTGAACGAGAACCCTCCCGCGCTGGAGCAACTGGTCCGTCTGTGCAGTGCGAGCCCCTGGATTGCCGAGCAACTGGCGGAGACGCCGCTGCTGCTCGACGAACTGCTCAATACCCACAGTCTTTATTCGCCGCCCACAAAGATCGAACTTGAGGACGAGCTGCGTCAGCAGTTGTTGCGGATTCCCGCTGAGGATCTGGAAGAGCAGATGGAGTGCCTGCGGCACTTCAAGAAAGCGCATGTGCTGCGAGTGGCCGCTTCGGAGATCCGCGGTACCTTGCCCCTGATGAAAGTCAGCGATTATCTGACATGGATTGCCGAGGTCGTGCTGGCGCAGGTGGTGATGCTGGCGTGGCATAACCTGGTCGAAAAGCATGGCCGGCCAGGGGGAATCGACAGCGATCCGGAAACGGCGTTCGCGGTCATTGGCTATGGAAAGCTCGGTGGCATCGAGCTGGGATACACGTCCGATCTCGATCTCGTATTCATTCACGATGCAGATCCCACCTTGTCTACCGATGGCGCGAAGCCGGTCGAAAACGGTGTTTTCTTTACCCGCCTCGGGCAACGTATCGTCCATATCCTCAATACCCAGACGCCTTCCGGCCTTCTGTATGAAGTCGACATGCGACTGCGGCCGTCAGGTAACTCCGGCCTCCTGGTGTCCTCGTTGTCGGCCTTCGATCGCTATCAGCACGAAAGCGCCTGGACTTGGGAGCATCAGGCCTTGGTTCGTGCGCGTTGGTTGGCTGGCAGCCCTGCTGTCGGGCACCGCTTTGAGGCGCTGCGTCGCGAGGTTTTGGGTAAGCATCGCGATATCGAGCAATTGCGTCAGGAAGTGGTTTCCATGCGGGAGAAAATGCGTGACGCGCTGGCAACGCCGGTCCCCGTTTCGGGAGAGCCGGAGGCGTTTCATCTCAAACAGGATCCAGGCGGAATCATCGATATCGAGTTTATGGTGCAGTTCCTTATCCTGTCCTGGACCCAGGCCTATCCCAGCCTGGCGCGCTGGTCCGACAACATCCGTCAACTGGAAGCACTGGGTGAATGCGGTCTGTTGGCGGCGGCGGTGACGGAGCGTTTACGCGAAATCTATATTGCCATGCGTTCGACGATTCACCGTCGTGCCCTGCAAAAGCAGAATAGCCGTGTTGAGGCGGAAGCTTTCGTCGAAGAACGTGCCTTTGTGATGGCGCAGTGGGCATTGGTGATGGGGGCAGGGAAGCAAGATGATTAGCGGTGATTATTAATAGCTCTCAGCGATTCTGCGGACTTCGTCGGGTGCGCATTTCTTGCTAGAATGGTTTTTTTATCGCGGTGATAGGAGCGGCGGTTATGTCAATGGCGGATCGTGATGGTCTGATCTGGCTGGATGGTGAAATGGTTCCCTGGCGCGATGCCAAGGTCCATGTTCTGACCCATACCTTGCATTACGGGATGGGTTGTTTTGAAGGTGTCCGGGCGTATAAAACGGAGCGTGGTACTGCGATTTTCCGTTTGCAGGAGCATACCGATCGTCTGTTCCGTTCCGCGCATATTCTCAACATGAAAATGCCTTTTAGCAAAGAAGTGATCAACGAGGCTCAGCGTAAGGCTGTCAGTGAGAATAACCTGGAAGAAGCTTACCTGCGTCCGATGGTTTTCTACGGATCGGAAGGTATGGGCTTGCGTGCCGATAACCTCAAGGTGCATGTCATGGTGGCAGCCTGGTCCTGGCCGTCCTACATGTCTCCCGAGGCGCGCGAGAAGGGTATCAAGGTCCGTACCTCCTCCTACACTCGCCACCACGTGAATATCACCATGTGTAAGGCGAAGGCGAACGGCAACTACATTAACTCGATGCTGGCATTGAATGAAGCGCTCAGCTCCGGTTGTGAAGAGGCCCTGCTCCTGGATAACGAAGGGTACGTTGCTGAAGGCTCCGGTGAGAATATCTTTATCTACCGCGACGGCGTTCTGTACACGCCTGAGCTGACCTCCTGCCTGGACGGCATCACCCGTCGGACCATCTTCTCCTTCGCCGAGGAGCTGGGTATTCCTGTGCGTGAAAAGCGGATTACGCGTGATGAGGTTTACGTGGCGGATGAAGCTTTCTTCACCGGCACCGCGGCGGAAGTCCTGCCGATTTATGAATTGGATGGCCGTCAGATCGGCAGCGGTAGCCGTGGACCGATCACGGAGAGAATGCAGACCCTGTATTTTGACGCGGTCAAAGGCCGTCGCGCAGAAAACATGGAATGGCTGACTCCGGTGAAGTAAATCGCCGCGTGTCGTACTGATGGGCGACAAACGAAAAAGCCCCCGCTGAAGTCAGTGGGGGCTTTTTTGTGGTTCATCGCGGATTAGCGTGAAGAGCCGTAGCGCCGAATGAGACGCCACTCGGTGTAACAACACCCCATGACTGACCAACGGCGATACTACACCCGGAAGCTAAACTCGGAGTTTGCCTGCTGCCATGCGGCGCAATGCCCTTCGGTTATTGCGCCCTACCGATGGAACAAGCGCTAACCTCCAGGTATGACAAGGGGGTATCGGGGCAGCGACTTCTCTTTGAAATCAAAGCCGCTTTTCCCGGTAAAGTGCGATGAACCTTTTTTATGGGTGCAAACACGTTGGGGAGAAGGGGAGACCGTCTCGGACACCGTCCGCCCTCCTTCCTGTCCCTAGCTATGCTCTCGAATGTACTTGATGGTTGCTGTTGTCGAAAGCCCGGCCTCGACATTCAGCACTTCCACTTCGCCACCGTAGGCCCTGACAACTTCGGCGCCGACGACCTGGTCGATCGTATAGTCGCCACCTTTTACCAGTACGTCCGGTTTGACGGCTTCCAGCAGGGGGATCGGTGTGTCTTCGGAAAACGAGGTTACCCAGTCCACAGCCTTCAGTCCGGCCAATACCGCCATGCGGTTATCGACCTTGTTGACGGGGCGCCCCGGCCCTTTGAGGCGGGTGACTGAATCGTCATCGTTAACCGCAACGACCAACTTGTCGCCTCTGCGTCGTGCTTCCTGAAGGTAAGCAACGTGACCGGCGTGGAGGATGTCGAAGCAACCGTTGGTGAAGACTACGCGCTGACCATAATGGCGCGCGTCGCGAACAGCGGCGACGAGTTGTTCCTTGGACAGGATGCCCCCCTCCAGTTCATCGTCATGCTCGATGGACTTCTTGAGTTCTGGCGTGGTGACGACGGCAGTGCCCAGTTTGCCAACGACGATGCTGGCTGCATGGTTGGCCAGGATGACCGAGGTTTGCAGGTCGCAACCAGCCGCCAGTCCGACCGCCAATGTCGAGATCACGGTATCGCCTGCGCCGGTGACGTCGAATACCTCGCGGGCATGTGCGGGGTAGTGATGATGCTCGCCGTCTGCGGTGATCAGTGACATGCCCTTTTCGCTGCGTGTAATCAGCAGAGCATCGAGTGCCAGCTCGGCGATCATGGCCTTGGCCCGCTCCACCATTTCTGCTTCGTCTGCGCATTTGCCGGCGACACCCTCGAATTCCGACAGATTGGGTGTCAACAGGGTGGCGCCCCGGTAACGACTGAAGTCGTTACCTTTGGGGTCGATCAGCACGGGTTTACCGGCTTTTCGTGCCTCGTCGATGAGCGTGGGGCACTGGCGCAAAGCCCCTTTGGCGTAGTCGGAAAGCAGCAGGACATCGGCGCTGGCCAGTGCGCTGCGCACACGAGATGTCATATCGTCGATGAGCTCGTCGCCACAGGTGGCTTCGAAATCAGCGCGTATAAGCTGTTGGTGTTGGCTGATGATCCGCAACTTGGTGATAGTGCTGAACCCGGCGTTCTGGGTCAGCAGGGGCTCGACGCCCGCGTCGTTGAGGATCCCCGTCAATTCCGCGCCGGCGGGGTCGTCGCCGACGATGCCCGTGAGCAGCGCTTTGGCGCCGAGTGCTGCGATATTCAGTGCGACGTTGGCGGCACCGCCAGGGCGGGCTTCCTGCTGGTTAACGGCGACCACCGGAATCGGGGCTTCTGGCGAAATTCGTGAGGTGCTGCCGTGCCAGTAGCGGTCCAGCATCAAGTCACCGGCGATCAGTACGTGGGCGTTGCGGAAGAAACTGAAATCGATATTCATGTCGTGTCGTCTGTCCTGATGCCCGGTTTATACCAATGCCTGACCGTACATTTCGACCTCGATGGCCGAGCAGAGAATGTGGCCCAGCATGATGTGGCATTCCTGGATCGTGGCGGTCGCCGTTGCCGGAACATTCAGGGCAATATCGGCCTTCTCCGCGAGTCGTCCGCCGGGGCCCATAAGGCCGATAACCTTGGCTCCCCGCTCGTGGGCGACATCAGCTGCGGCCAGTATGTTGCCGGAGTTGCCGGAGGTGGAGATGCCGATAAAAACATCCTGCGGCTGAACCAGGGCTTCGACTTGGCGCGAAAAGACCTGGTCATAGCCGTAATCGTTACCGATGGCCGTCAGGGCTGAAGTGTCTGTCGTAATGGCGATGGCGGGTAAGGCGGGCCGGTCCTTCTTGTAGCGGCCGACGAGTTCTGCCGCAATATGCTGGGCATCTGCTGCACTGCCACCGTTCCCGGCAATGATCAGTTTACCGGAGGCCTTGAGCGCGTCGACGCAGAGCGACACGCAGGATTGCAGGGCTGCAAGTAGTGCAGCATCCGCAAGGATTGCCTGTTTGGCCTCGATGCTGCGCTGAATATGGGCGGTGACCAAAGTTTCCTGCATTAGGTTGTTTCCCCTGTCGTCTCAAACTGTTGTCGTCGGCCCGCGAGCCGTTAAAGCAACTTTTCCGCCTGGCAAAGCCGGGTGATCGTATGGTCCGCCAGACTGCGTCGTCGAAAGCGCTTGCCAGGCGCTTCCCGAAACAGTATCGCCCGACGAATCCCGGCCTGGCGGGCGGCCTGAATATCCGACACCTTATCGCCGATCATGATCGAACGCTGCCGGTCCAGGCGATAACGGCGCGCGCCTTCGATCAACATGCCGGGCCGGGGTTTGCGGCACCAGCAATTTCGCCCCAAGGGCCCCTCAACGGCGGGGTGGTGAGGGCAGTGCAGTATACCACTTATCGTTACCCCCTGACGCTGGAACTGGCCGGCCAGCCAGCCTGAAAGGTGTTCGAACTGTGCCGTCGAATAATAGCCGCGGGCGATGCCGGATTGATTGGTTACGATGACGATGCGGTAGCCTTTTTTCTGGGCGGCCCGACATAGGGCGAAAATGCCGGGAATGAACCTTATGTCCTGTGGGCGATAAACGTAACCTTCGTCGACATTGATGACGCCGTCCCGATCCAGGAACAGGCCTTTGAAGGAGGTCGTCACGGGCGCATTCCCCCTTGTATCGGGGGCCGGGTGGCGGAGGGGCGGGTGCCGACAATTGGGGTTGGGTACATCTGATACCTCTGTCGCGTTGTCAAAATCATCAATCGTGACAACTAGTGTGACGACGACGCGAGAATCTGGTTGGCAATGGCCACATTGGCCTCCAGGTGTCTGCGGTTGATCGTGCCAACGACGACCGAAGTGACGCCGGGTTGTGTCAACGACAGCTCGAAGGCTTCCCGCACCGGGTCCTGGCGTGCCTGATCCTTGGCTGTGTGTCCGGAGGCCAGGGCTTTCTTGATGATAATGCCCTTGCCGCTGGTCCTGGCTTGCTCAATGACCGGTAGCTGTTCGAGATCGTCGATGTTGAGCGTGACCATGGCACAGTCGGACTGACCCAGCGCCGCGAGACCGCCGGCGACGGTTTTGGTCGACATGCCGCTGGCCCGGATCCAGCCGCGTTTTTTTAGGTCTGCCAGGACTTCCAGGGCTCCCAGTCGGTGGATGATGCGCTCGTCGTCGCCGTCAGAGTGGATCATGACCAGATCCAGATAATCGGTGGCCAGTCGCCGCAGGCTGGTTTCGACGCTCCGGATCAGGGCTTCCGGTGTAAAGTCATAGCTGGACTCCCCGCTTTCGGGATCGAAAGATTCGCCAGCCTTGGTGGCGAGTATCCAATGCTGGCGTTGGCCGCGCAGCAGGCGTCCCAAACGGGCCTCGCTCTCGCCATAGGCCGGCGCGGTATCCAGAAAGTTGATGCCCAGGTCGCGCGTGCAGGCCAGCAGGTCGAGCAGGGTTTCATCGTCCGGCAGCTCGAAGGCCTCAGGGTATTTGACGCCTTTATTGCGGCCAAACTTGACGGTTCCCAGGCCTAGCGGGCTGATCTCCAGGTCGGTGCTGCCGAGTCTTCTGAGTAGCATTACATATCCTCCCAGGCGGTAGCGGTTAGCGGAACCGGCTGAGACGCCTGTAAGGCGCTTAGGTCAGAGTGGGTGCCGCTGGGGGGATCGAGTTGCTCCAGTACCCGGTCTGCCAGATTTGGGCTCAAGGCCAGCTTGGTCGGCCAGGTCACGAGGATGGGACCACGGCGTTCCACAAAGGCCGTATCCGGCCGGACACCACCGCTTTGCTTCGGTTCGGCGCGATTGACGCGGACGGTCCGCCACTGTGGACTTTTCAGCGTGATCCAGGGCAAGAGTTGACGAAGGGTGGATTGTCCGCGTTCGATCACTTCTTCTGACGTCATATCGACACCGCTTTCCGCCAGCTCGCCCCCCAGGTACCAGACATGGCGTCCACTCGCTGCCCGGTGTGTGGTAACGGTGAGGAGCGGTTTCGCGGAGGCACCGATGCAATGGGCGAAAAGGTCGAAACCGTCCTGATGGGAAACCAGCGCCATGTGCAGGGGGCGCAACTGCATCTCCGGTTCTTGTAGGCCGAAGGTTTTGGCGAGATCGGCGTAGCCTTCCCCGGCAGTCAACAGGACCTGTTTCGGCATCAGGGTGACGCCCTGTCTGTTGAGTTCCAGCCGGGCAGGTGCTGTTGCTGTTTCCGGGTGGAATGTCGTGTCGTCGGCCGCATCGATCTGAAAGATGCGATCCTGATGAGGGGCACTCAGATTTCTGACCAATGAGGGTGTGTCCAGCACCAGCTCGTCCAGGCGATACACCTGGCCGCGGAACCCGGGGGCGCGGAAAATCGCCGGTCGTTCGTCCGCGCTGACTTTTTGGGTACGACTGCGCATGGCCTTACTGGCAAAAAAACCCGTCATGCGTTGCGACAGCGAGCCGTTGGACCAGAGATAGTGGGCATCCGAGAGCAGGCGGGTGTCGCGCAAGTCGATGTCGCCTGTCCCCTGTAGGCAGTTGCGCCAGCGGGAGGGCATATCGCCAATGGCGCTGGCGGCACCGGACAACATTCCGTTCAGGGTATACTTGGCGCCACCATGGATGATGCCTTGGGACAGGCAGGTCTGGGCGCCACCCAGGGCCCGTTTTTCGAATAGAATAGCGTTGTAGCCCTCTTGCACTAAACGGTTCAGGCACCAGAGGCCGGCTACGCCGCCACCGACAATCAGTACGTCGACTTCGATCTGCTTCATCCTGTCTCGATAATCCTCGTGGTCAACTGTCGTTTTGGAGGCTCCCTAGTCTAATCGTCCTCCCGCGCCATTTCACCTGTGGTAAACCGTCGTTCAACCGGGCGGCTTCAAGCGCTATACTGCGCAGCGCCTCGAATGACCCAGTTTTTCCCTGGAGCGCCTTTTACTCATGAAGGAATTTGCCGCCTCGCTTATCGTCCGTTTGGCGCATTGGTTAGCCAAACTCGAACTGCGTTCCCTACAGCGTCTCGGTGCCGCCATTGGCGACCTGATCTGGTGGTTGCAGTTGAAGCCAGCGCGTATCACTCGGACCAACCTGAACTTCTGCTATCCGCGGGCGACGCCAGACCAGTGTCGGGACCTGGGGCGGCGCAGTATGCAGGACACCGTCAGAACCATTGTTGAGGCAGGCGCGATCTGGGAGTGGCCGTTGGAGCGGAGCCTGGCGCTGGTGCGCGAAGTGGAGGGCGAGGAACTGATCAGAGAGAGCCTGGAAAAGGGCCGCGGCGTGATCGTGCTCGGGCCGCACCTGGGGAATTGGGAACTGACCGGGCTGTACCTGGCTTCGAAATTTCGTATGGCTTCTCTCTATCGGCCGCCGCGCTTACAGGGGCTTGAAAACTACATGCGCAAGGCGCGCAGCAGGAGTGGAGCGGAACTGGTGCCGACCACCAATAAAGGGGTGGCGCGCCTGTTGGCGATCCTGAGAGACGGCGGTGTCGTTGGTATTCTGCCGGACCAGGTGCCTCCGAAGGAAAGCTCGGATTTCGCACCTTTTTTCGGGTTGGAGACCAGTACGATGACATTGGCCTCCCGGCTTTCTGCGCGCACGGGAGCTTCTGTTTTGTGCGCCTATGCGTTGCGTTTGCCCAATGCACAGGGCTTCCGTCTGATCATCAAGCCCGCCGATGGCGTTGAGGCCCCTGACCTAAAATCGTCGTTGACGGCGCTCAATCGCTGTGTCGAAGAGGGAATCTCGCTGGAGCCGTCCCAATATCAGTGGGAGTACCGTCGCTTCAAACGTCGCCCGAAGGGCTTGCCTCGAATCTACTACGAATGAGTGGCGGTAAAGATTTCCGCCTTTCAAGAAACTGTCATGTTCAGGATGCTAAATAGGGCTGAGCGCTGGCGAGCGCTCGAGATGTTCTTGGCGTCCTTTTCCCTCCCACGGGAGACGTCTTTCGGGTCTGGGTGCCTGTTCCGATGAAGCGTCCCGGAGCAGACTGATGGCCAACGTCTGGATTGTATTGCCATTCTCCTGAGACACCCAGTTTTCGGCCCCGGCAGGCAGCGGGGCCTTTTTTAATTTTTGATCTCGCCGTCACTTTTTTGATTGTTCTGCGTTTGTCGCCTACGCTGATGTGACCTTTGTCGCTTTTGTCGGCAAATCCCTGCTAAGGACGCGTATGCGCACTCTGATTCGAGATGCCGGCCTCATAAAGCTGGTAGAAGTTGTCGTCGCAGATGAAAACGCTGGCGTATCCCCTGCTCGTTATGACATCGAGGTCGAGGGGGAGGGCGTCTTACACAGCTTTGCCGAGCGCCAGGAGGCGGAGGGATATTTGCAGATGCTGCTGGGCGACGATGATCAGGCCAATACGTACCAACTCGACTGGGGTTGAATTTTCGAATCTGTCGCTTGTCCCCCGCTTACCATCGCGTAACAACTTGCCCATGCTGCACTTCTGATATTCTCAGGAAATCTCACTTAACTTATTGAAAATAAATATTTAAATTCCATTTTAAAAACCTTTCCAACCTGCGTTTTCGCTGCCGTTATATACGGGTAATGCCGGACTTAGTCGTGTCGGGGGGCTTGCCATAATCGCCGGGCAGATCCAGCGACAAAGGATGACAGCTATGTACGATTGTTCCAGAGTGATCTTCCAGCGCGAAGATGTCCGGGTTCGGGAAATCGATCGCAAGTTTACTTCTGACGGCAGCTATGTCGCACGTTATGCCTTGGAGATTGGCGGAGAGTCACTGTTTCGCCATTTTGTCAGTCTTCTCGAAGTGATGGATGCCGTCGCCACCCTTTTTGCCGAGCGCAATGAACTTCGAATGAAAGTGACGGGTATGCTCCCCGCTGCCGCAGTTGAGAGCCACTTGGGTTGATGCCGTCGTCAGGAGCGGCGGTGACGTGCCAAGGATGAGCTGCCGTTCCTGATTCTCTTCTTTTCTCCTCCCTCCATACTTGCCTTTATCGACTGACGCTGGTTTCAGGCGCCTGCCGTTGCAGGAAAATCCGTTTGTATAAAAGATGATCACCTGTGTGCGTTATGATGATCTTTGTCTGTTTACCGGGTAACAGGGTGCCGGACGGCGAGCAAGGAGCGCAAATTATGAGGAATTCAGGAAAGCGCTGGAGTGGAAACGACGAGAGGACTCTGGTCGACTTGGTCGAGCGGAGGCTGCCGCTTAACGAGATATGCCTGAAACTGGGAAGGAGCCCCAGCGCGGTGAGATCCAAAGCGCAGGAGCTGGGTCTTTCCTTGAAGCCTACCAACCACGGTTCCTGGTAGAGAGTGGCGCAGCGGTTACTTTGACGACCAGTGGCTGCGCCCTCTCTGCCCGTCAACTAGAACCAGGTCGTTTGGTGAGCGTCGCGCTGGAAGCTTTCTGCATTGGTTGCAGAGGCTTGGTCATATAGACCCGACAGGCTCACGTTGGACGTGTGGCCGCTGTAGTTGTGCGAATTCACGTTGAGGTCGCTTCCCGTATTCGCATGAGACACCTGGGTGCGAGGGCTCGTGAACTTCACGGTTGACGGAATGCCGTCATAGTTGTGCGAGTTCACGTTACGGTCGTTGATTGCCTGCTGATGAACTACATACGGTGTCGGCATAACGACCTTGCCACTGGCAACGCCATTGTAATTATGGTCGTTCGCGAAGGCAGCCCCTGAGCCGGTAGCCAAGGCCGCTGCCAGTGCCAGAGCAGTAATTGCAGATGTCGTGTTGATGGTGTTCATGATGAATCTCCTTACGTGGTGCTTGTGTGAGTTCGCTCGGGCTGTCGGTTTGTTTGGCTGCGGGAGCGGTATGGGAGTATTTCATCAGTTTCCCGTATGTAGATAAACTCGCCTTCCATAAACCAATTGTTTATTAAATTGAAACTATGCCCAAAAGGCTTGGCCCGCGGGCCTTTCGGGCGTTCACGGTGTGTTTGGGGGCTGGGGTCTGTGGCTACTACGGATTGCGCTGGATAGGGTGGTTGTGAGAGGCGCTAATTGTTCGTTGATGGATAAGCAATGCTTGGGGGAAGGGCTGGGCTTGGGCTGAGTGGTGGCCAATTGCCTGGTGGTACCGCGAATATTGCGCGGGTGAATGTCTGTTGTTCCTGGAATATTTGTCCCATGAAAAAAAGGCCTAGCTCGTGAGAGCTAGGCCTTTGAATTTTTGGTGCCCGGAGGCGGAATCGAACCACCGACACGGGGATTTTCAATCCCCTGCTCTACCGACTGAGCTATCCGGGCAACGGGGCGCTATTAAACCGATTTGGCCGACGCTAGTCAAGGGTGTTTTTGCGGTTTTACCCCTGATTTTCCGGTGGCACGTAACCTTCGGCGGTATCGTGGGCTTCGTTGTTCAAAAAACGATCCATTTGCACCTGCAGATATTTACGTGCGTTGGGGTCCATCAGATTCAGGTGTTTCTCGTTGATCAGCATGGTCTGCTGTTGCTGCCATTCCTGCCATGCCTTTTTCGAGACGGTTTCGAAGATCTCCTGACCCTTGGCGCCGGGCATGGGGGGAAAGTCGAGGCCGTCCATTTCCTGCTGGTATTTGCGGCAGAGGACCTTACGGCTCATGGGGTTTCTCCTGGGGATGCTTGAATGATGGGGCGATGATAGCAAAAACGTTCAGGGGGCAGGGGCCAGATCGAGCTGGGCCGGTTCCGTTAGCAGCTTACGGATCGGTGCGGGGATACCAGCGCGTACCGCGTCGTCACGAAAATGCCAGCGGCGGTCACTGTCGGCAACGGCCCGGGTGCCGAGGCAGCGCAGCAGGGCGGGCTGGATCTGCAGGTGATAGTGACTGAAGGTGTGGCGCAGGCCGGCCCTGGGCTCGGCGGGCTGGCAGTCCAGCCCCAGGTGGTTGGCGCAGTAGTCCGCCAGTTCCTCGGTATTGAGCGCCGGATCGGCTTCGGGGAGGCTCCATAGGCCGCCCCATATGCCGCTGGGAGGACGACGTTCGAACAGCAGGCGGCCTTCGCCGTCTTCGATCATCAGCATCCAGGTGGCCTTCTCGGGCAGGGTCTTGCGGGGTTTGCGTCCGGGATACTCGGTCGGCGTGCCGCGTTGAAAGGCGGCGCAGCTGTCGTTGATCGGGCATTGCTGGCAGTCGGGCTTGCTACGAGTGCAGAGCAGGGCGCCCAGGTCCATGATGGCCTGGGTGTAGTCGCGGACTCTGTGGTCTGGCGTGTGTGTCTCGGCTTTATCCCACAGTTGGCGCAGCACGTCGGTCTGGCCGGGCCAGCCGGCTATCGCATGATGGCGGGCCAGCACCCGTTTGACGTTGCCGTCGAGAATGCTCGCGCGCTGTTGGAAGGCCTGGGCGAGAATGGCGCCTGCGGTGGATCGACCGATGCCGGGGAGGGATTCCAGGGCTTCGATGTCCTCGGGAAAGGCTCCGCCGAATTGCTCTGAGACCTGTTTCGCGGCTTTGTGGAGATTACGGGCGCGGGCGTAGTAGCCCAGCCCTGACCAGTGTTCGAGCACGTCGTCCAGTGGCGCGTCGGCGAGGGTGGCGACATCCGGGAAGCGCTGCATGAAACGCTCGAAGTAGGGAATGACCGTGGCGACCTGGGTCTGCTGGAGCATGATCTCCGAAATCCAGACCCGGTAGGCTGAGCGATCCTGATGCCAGGGCAGGTCCTGACGACCGTGTTGGTCATACCAGGACAGCAGCTTGTCGGCGAATGTCGTCATTGTCCCTCGTTGTTCTCTGTTATTGCTCGTTGCCGCTTGTTGCGTTACTTGAACAGGTTCTTGAGCTGGTTCTTCAGGTTTTCGGTTGAATCCTGCTGGCTGCCGTCGCTCTTCTGCGAGTTTTTGTCGAGCAGTTTCTGCAAGGCGTCGCTGGCCTTGGTTTTCAGCTCTTGGGTTGCCATACCTTTCAGGACGTCGCCAAAGCGGGCCGTATCAAACCGGCAAAGGGACTTGCTGTTGCCGGTCAGGCTGCCGTCGCATTTAACCGGGATCACTACACCCTGTATGCGAGGATTGACGCGGCAGGCCTTGTCCTTGCTGATCTCGCCGACCACGCGCAGGCCCAGTTTGTAATCGAGAGCCATCTGCTTGAGATCGACGGTGCCGTTACCGCCCAGGGCCAGGCCCACCAGCTTGGCGCTGAGGTCGGTGTTGTTGAGGGTGTTGCCGTTGATCTTCACGGTACCCTGTAACTGGTCGAAGGGGGTTTTGTCCGGCCAGTTACCGGTGTCGATGCTGTCCTTATTCAGACGGGCAATCCCCTCACAGGCCTTGGCGGTCAGGTTCATGCCCTCCAGTGCGCCATTGGCGATATTGAAGCTGGCTTCGCCGTTGGCATTCTGGCGCAGGGTGGAGATGCGGTTGCCCTCGGTTTTTACGTCAGCCTTCAGGTTGACTGCTCCGGATACCAGTTTGACCTTGGCCAGGTCGGTCAGCAACGGCAGGGTCTGGATCCCCTTGAGGTCGTTGTGGAGCTGCCAGGTCGGTTTGCTGCTGCGGGCGTCGAGGCTGGCCGTTGTGGCAAAGCTGCCATCGTACATCTTGCCGTTGAGTGCCTTGAGTTGAATCAGGCCCTTATTGCCCGTCGCCTGAACCTGGATGTCGGAGATCTTGAGGTTTTCCGCGGTGAGCTTGCCAAGTCCCAGTTTTACGTCGAAGTTAAGCTGGCGCAGCGTATCCAGCGGCAGCAGGTCCTTCTCGGGGGTGTTGGCTGCGGGGGAGGGGCTGCCGGAACTGCTTTGCTGTTGAGAGGCTGCCGTTTCGGTGGTTTTGCCCTTGGCTGCCTTGGGCGGCAGGTAGCGGTCCACGTTCAACTGATCGCCGTTAAGGTCGGCACCGATGAAGCCGCTGAGCAGGTTGTAGCCCAGAGAACCTTTGAAGTTGGAGTCGTCCAGTGTCAGTTGGAACGGCTTGAGGTTAAGTTGTCCGCCGCTCCCGGAGATCTGGGTTTGCAGTGCGACTTTTTTCAGGACGCTGTCATCCTGCGTCTTGATATCGGGTTGGCCGAGATCGTCGAGCAGCTTGCGGACCGAGAAGGGTTTGATCGCCAGCTCGCCCTTGATATCGGGTTTGTTGTTGAAGCCGGTAATGTCGGCGCTGGTGGTCAGCGTGATATTGGCCACCTGCAGCTCCAGGCCGCTCAGTGACGCCATCTGTTTGTCGAGATCGGCTGTTACGGCACCGGTCAGTTTGGCGTCGACAGACTTGCCGTTGAAAGGCTGTCCCTGTGCGGTGACTTTGGTGCTGAGGTCGGATATCGCGAACTTCTTCAGGCTCTTGTCGGCGAATACCTTGGCGCTCAATGTTGCGTCGATGCCCATCTGTGGTTTTGCGTTGTCGACATGGAATGACAGGTCGAGCGGGAAGGTCTTGCCGGGTGCAATATTGCTCGCGGTCAGGTTGAGTTTTTCCAGTGCAACCTTCTGGCCCGTGGCGGCGTCCGCATAGTGAATCTGGGCATCGCTTATCTTGACGCTGTTGACGTCGAACTGTAGCGGCTTGCCGGCCTGGGCCGTTTGCGGTTGCGACGGTTGGGGCTGGGGCGCTGCTTTCGCGGGAGTCTGCAGTGTCTTCGTTGCCGCGGGCGCCTCCGCCACAATGCGGGTCCAGTTGCCGACGCCTTCCTTGTTCTTGCTCAATTCGGCATTGAGGCCATCGAGTTCGAAGGTGCCGACGGAAGGCTGCAGGCGTAGGAGCGACCAGAAGTCGATCTCCGCGATCAGCCGGTTGACACGGATGAAGGGTTTGCCATCGAGGTCTGCTGCCACGTCGTTCAGTTTCAGGCCGATCGGGAACAGGGACCAGCCAATGTCGCCGTTCAGCTTGAGATCGAGGCGGGTATGGCTTTCCACCGCTTTTTCGATTTGCGGTTTATAGTCGTTGGGGTTGATCACCGATACCGCAACGACGACTCCGATGACCGCGAGGACAATCAGAGCAAGCAGGGTCCAGAGTGCGTAGCGTAGCGCTTTCATCGTCAAGCGTTCCTTTTCCGTGTCCATTTCTGTCCGCTGGGATCCAGGGGGGCTGGATCATCACGCCGTGTCCATCAATCGGCGGTTGGATGCCGCCAGCATACCTCAGCCACCATAAATTAAAAGTTGATACGCTGCCTTGTTGCGATAGGTTTCCTGGCTGATTCGTAACCTTTTCGATAATATCCCGATGTTCGGCCTCCTGGTCTGGCACCGCAAGCTGGCGCGTCAATCTGGAATGACAAGGGCAAACTGCTGGCCGAGGCAGTTTGCCGCGACAAAACCGTCTGTAATGACAAAAGACGGCAACGACAAAAGCGGTAACTACAAAAATAGTAACCGGCGCTGCCGGTGTTCTTAATAGGAGTTGAATGTGGCGATTAATATTGCGATCGAGATCAGTCGTGAGTTCGACCTTGCGGCGAGCTTCGACGACGTGTTCGAGCTGTTGGCGGATGTTCCTCGCTCGGCGAGTCATTTCCCCAAGCTGCATAACCTCGAGGACCTGGGAGGCAATGCGTTTCGCTGGGAAATGGAAAAAATCGGCGTTGACAAGCATGCCCTGCAGACGATTTATGCCTGTAAGTATTTCTCTGACAAGGATAAAGGGCGTATCTGGTGGGAGCCCGTCAAAGGTGAGGGCAACGGTGTTGTGAAGGGCTCCTGGAGCCTCACGCGCAATGGCGACGACCGTACGCATGCGTCCTTCCATACGGAGGCTGAGCTATCTCTACCGCTGCCGAGCCTGCTCAAGCTGGCTATCAGTCCGGTGGTCAAGCATGAGTTCAACTCGCTGGTGGACGTCTACACCCGCAACCTGCAGGCTGCTTTCCAGTAAGCCGCAGTTGGCGCGACGGGGCGCGTGATTGCAGGTATAATGCGCGCTCTGTATTTGCCATTCCTTTGAGGTCAGAGTCGACATGTCCGAACGCAAGGCCCGGGTCGAACGCAATACGCTCGAAACCCAGATTACCGTGTCCATTAACCTGGATGGGACCGGCGAAGCCCGGTTCGATACCGGGGTGCCTTTCCTGGAGCATATGCTGGATCAGGTAGCACGGCATGGTTTGGTGGACCTGGATATCCAGGCCAAAGGGGACCTGCATATCGACGCGCACCATACGGTCGAGGATATCGGCATTACGCTGGGCCAGGCGTTTCGCCAGGCCGTGGGCGATAAAAAGGGTGTGCGGCGATACGGACATGCCTATGTGCCGCTGGACGAGGCCCTGTCCCGTGTCGTGCTCGATCTGTCCGGCCGCCCGGGACTGGAAATGCATGTGCCCTTTACCCGGGCGATGATCGGTGGCTTCGATGTCGACCTGTTCGGTGAATTCTTCCAGGGCTTCGTCAATCACGCCATGGTGACGCTGCACATCGACAATCTGCGTGGGAATAACTCCCATCACCAGATCGAAACCGTCTTCAAGGCATTCGGTCGTGCCCTGCGCATGGCTATCGAGCATGATGAGCGTATGGGGTCGGCCACGCCGTCGACCAAAGGCGCGCTCTAACCACCTGTCATGTTGAATTGATTATTGCTAGTAAGGCGTGCCGTCTTTGTTGGGGGCACTCCTCATAGCGTTGTCAAAACCGAGGTCGGTATGAAAACCGTTGCCATTATCGATTACGGCATGGGTAACCTGCATTCCGTGAGCAAGGCCGTGGAGCACGTGGCGCCCGACACCCGGGTGCTGGTGACTGCCGAGCCGGACCTGATCCGGGAAGCCGACAGGGTCATCCTGCCAGGCGTTGGGGCTATTCGTGACTGCATGGCGGAAATGCGCAGGCTGAATGTGGACAAGCTGGTTCTCGAGGTATACCGGGATCGTCCGCTGCTGGGTATTTGTGTCGGAATGCAGGCGCTGATGGCCCATAGCGAGGAAAATGAGGGTGTCGATACCATAGGCCTGTTTCCCGCGACGGTGCGCTATTTTGGTGATCACCTGATGAATGGCGAAGAGCGTCTCAAGGTTCCGCACATGGGGTGGAATGAGGTTTTCCAGAGTCGCGATCATCCGCTCTGGCATCAGATCGACGACGGCGAGCGCTTCTATTTTGTCCATAGCTATTATGTCGCAGCCGAGGGAAACCCGGATGTTGTCGGTCACACCCGTTACGGGGTCGATATCGCGGCAGCGGTTGCGCGTGACAATGTCTTCGCCGTGCAGTTCCACCCGGAAAAGAGTCATCGTGCCGGCCTGCAACTGCTGCGTAATTTCGTGAATTGGTCGGGCGCCTGAGCCTCCGGCCTGGATTGAGAACCTATTGGATACCGCCATGCTGATTATTCCCGCCATCGACCTCAAAGACGGCAAGTGTGTTCGCCTGCGTCAGGGACGGATGGATGATTCCACCGTTTTCTCCGACGATCCGGTGCAAATGGCTGAGCGCTGGGTGAACGCTGGTGCGCGTCGGCTGCACCTCGTCGATCTCAATGGCGCTTTCGCCGGTGAGCCGGTCAATGGCGAAATCGTCAAGGCGATTGCGCGTCGGTTCCCCGATCTGCCGATTCAGATCGGTGGCGGCATTCGTTCGCCGGAAACGATCCAGGCGTATCTGGATGCGGGAGTGCATTGGGTCATTATCGGCACCAAGGCGGTCAAGGAACCCGAGTTTGTCACCGAAATGTGCACCAGGTTTCCCGGTCACATCATCGTTGGCCTGGATGCGAAGGACGGCAAGGTGGCAACTGATGGCTGGGCGGAAGTTTCCTCGGTCGATGCAGTCGAGCTTGCCTGCCGTTTTGCCGATGACGGCGTCAGCGCTATCGTGTACACCGATATCGCGCGCGATGGCATGATGCAGGGCGTGAATGTAGAGGCTACGGTGCGCCTGGCAGAGAAGTCACGTCTTCCGGTGATCGCTTCAGGTGGCGTGACCGATATGGAGGATATCAAGCGTTTGACGGCTGTGGCGGACCGGGGAATCCTCGGCGCGATTACCGGCCGTGCCATCTATGAAGGTACGCTGGACGTTGCCGAGGCCCAGGCCTGGAGCGATCAGCAACTGCAGCAGCGCTAAGAGGAAGGGCTCTCCTATGTCACTGGCGAAGCGCATCATTCCCTGTCTGGACGTCGACAAAGGGCGCGTGGTCAAGGGCGTCAATTTTGTCGATATCCGCGATGCCGGCGATCCGGTTGAAGTTGCCCGGCGCTATAACGAGCAGGGGGCCGACGAAATTACCTTTCTCGATATCACGGCCAGTCATGAAAGCCGGGATACCACCTACGAGACTGTCGAGCGGATGGCCAGCGAGGTCTTCATTCCGCTGACGGTTGGCGGTGGCGTGCGCACCGTCGAAGATATCCGCAACCTGTTGAATGCCGGTGCGGACAAGGTCAGCATCAACACCGCAGCGGTCTTTCGTCCCGAGTTCGTCCGCGAGGCTTCCGAGCGTTTCGGCAGTCAGTGCATTGTGGTGGCAATCGACGCCAAGCGTGTCAACGGTGAAGGCGAGCCGGCGCGTTGGGAAATTTTCACCCATGGCGGGCGCAAGCCGACCGGACTGGATGCGGTCGAGTGGGCGCAGCGGATGACGGCATATGGCGCAGGGGAAATCCTGCTGACCAGCATGGATCGGGATGGTACCAAGGCGGGTTTCGATCTGGGGGTGACACGCGCTATCAGCGATGCGGTGTCAGTGCCGGTGATTGCCTCGGGAGGTGTCGGGAACCTGCAGCACTTGGTGGATGGCATCAAGCTGGGTGGTGCCGATGCCGTGCTGGCCGCTTCCATCTTTCATTTCGGCGAATTCACCGTGCCTCAGGCAAAGGCGTTTATGCGGGCTCAGGGAGTCGAGGTCCGTTTATAAAGCCGTGCCATCGGTTTTCGTGTCCAGCTTCAGAGTGGGGCCTTCTTCCCACTCTTCCTAAGCCTTTCTTCCCTTTTTGCTCTTCAATTCAGGCGCGCCTGCGATGGTCTGGCGGTTCCGCTTCGAAGCGTGCTCGACATGTCGATCTGTCCCAGCGCCATGTTCGGCAGTATGGCTTCCTTATGACTGGCAAACATCACATGGTTGTCGTTACGGATGTGCCAGAGCCCGCTGACGGTGGCAACGGCGATACCTTCGGCGTCCAGTTGCGGCAGGTGCTGCTCCAGGTATTCCACGGTTGCCGGATGCGGGTGACCGATAGCTACTGCCGTACCGTCCTTGCGCGCGATGTCCAATAGCCGCTTGAACTGAACGTCGATGGCCTGCTCTGTCTGCACGTCGTCCAGGAAGACGTCGCGGCTCAGGTTGGGTATCTGATATTGGTTCGCCACGTTCGCAGCGACCGACGTGGCAATGGTGCGGCTGTCGACGAAATACAGCGGATAGCGGGATATCTCTTCCATCACCCAGTCCATTGGCCGCACTTCCTGGGTGAGAAGGCTACCCATATGGTTGTTCACGCCTTGCACATAAGGGATGCTTTGCAGCGCATGAAGCAGGGTCCTGGTGAAGGTGACCTCGTCCATATTCGGCGTCAGTCCGGCGGCCCCAAGCGGCAGGTTGCGGGTGTTCGCCATCGGCATGTGGAGCATGATTTCCTTGCCCAGGCCGTGGGCCTCGATGGCCTGCTCGTGGGTAAACGGGCGAAACGGCAGGAAGGATAGCGTCAGCGGGTAATTGAGGTGGATCAGGCGTTCGCCCCAGGAGCCGGCGTTGCCCATGTCATCAATAATGATGGCGATAGTGGGTGGTGTTTGTCGCGGTTGCGCCGACACCATGGCCGCTGCCAGTATCGCCATGCCGCCGAGCATCAGCCCGGCGACATGAACGAATAGCCGGCGCGACGGCTTCGTCACGATTTAGTGCCCTTCTGGCTGCTGCTCTTATTCTTCAGTGCGCCAGTATCGTCGGCAGGTATCGTCGTAGGTCCCTTCTCGCGGAAGATGGTCAGGCCCTTCAGCAAGTTCAGCGCGGAGCGCAGTTGGAAGTCGCGATCGATTGCCTTCTCCTTGTTGGCATCCTTGTCTTCTTCCTTTGTAATCTTCTCGCGTGCCTTCTTGGCGTTGACCTTATCGTTGGTCAGGTGACCCGTCAGGTCCGCTTCCGTGAAGAAGGGCTGGCTGTCGGTTTCCGTTAGCTTGGCCTGTTTTACCTCGATATCCGGAGTAATACCGACCGCCTGGATGGAGCGTCCGCTCGGCGTGTAATAACGTGCCGTTGTCAGCTTGATGGCGGAGTCCTCACCCAGTGGCATCACCGTTTGCACGGAACCCTTGCCGAAGGATCGGGTGCCCATGATCACGGCGCGGTGGTTATCCTGCAGGGCGCCGGAGAGAATTTCCGAGGCCGATGCCGAGCCACCGTTGATCAGTACCACAATGGGGATGCCGTGCGTGATATCGCCCGGTTTTGCGCTGAAACTGAGCTGTGAACTCGGGATGCGGCCTTTGGTGTATACGATCAGGCCCTTGTTCAGCATGCTGTCGGCAACGCTGACGGCTGCCTGCAAAACACCGCCGGGATTGTTGCGCAGATCGAGGACGAGTCCCTTGAGGGGGCCTTTATTGACTTTTTCGAGCGACTTGAAGCCCTTGATGAACTGTTCGCCGGTGCCGGCCTGGAATTCGGTGATCCGCAGGTAGCCGTAACCGGGTTCAAGCAGGTGCGTCTTGACGCTGGTGACCTTGATGATGGCGCGCTTGAGCTTGACATCGAAGGGCCCGCTCTTGCCTTCGCGAACGATGGTCAGCGTGATTTCGGAGCCGGCCTTGCCGCGCATCATGTTGACCGCTTCTTCCAGGGTCATGCCTTTGACCGGATGATCGTTGATCTTGATGATCAGGTCACCGGGTTGCATACCGGCTTTCTGGGCAGGTGTATCGTCGATCGGTGTAATGACTTTGACGAAGCCGTTTTCCAGGCCGACCTCAAGACCCAGTCCACCGAATTCGCCGGTGGTGGTCTCTTCCAGGGCACTGAAATCCTTGGGCCCCATATAGGCGGAGTGCGGGTCCAGGCTGTCCACCATTCCTTTGATGGCATTGTTCAGCAGGGTCGTGTCGGAAACCTTCTCGACGTAGGTCTCCTTAATCCGTTGAAACACCTCGGTGAACTTGCGCAGCTCGTCCAGCGGCAATGGAGCATTTTCGCTCTGGCCCGCGTCCACCGGTGTGTTGTCGGTGTTGTCCGAATTGGCGCCGGGAGAAGCCGGCGATAATACCGGGGACGGCATGACCGGTGTGGGCGTCTTGCCGGGCGTGGCAGGCTGGCCCTGAGCATTGAACGCCAGCGTCATGGAAAGGGAGGCTGCCGCCAGGGTCCTGAACAGAGTACGTCGGGCAAGTTTCATCGATTCGTCCTGTTCCTCGTTAGACAGTACGCGGGACTTTCCCGCTTTGAGGTTGAGTCATTCCAGGGAAAACCCTGCAAGTATGGTGTTGTTTTCGGGCTTTGTCAGCGTCACTTTCGCAGCCAGCGCAAAGGGTTAACCGGTCTGCCATGGTGACGTATCTCAAAGTAGAGTCCTGTGGTATCGGCTCCGCCACTATTGCCGGCCAGCGCAATGGTTTCGCCGGCACTGACCCAATCGCCGGTCCGTTTCATCAGGCTGTTGTTGTGACCATATAGGGTCATGTAGCCGTGCCCATGATCGATAATGATCAACAACCCGAAGCCGCGGAGCCAGTTGGCGAATACGACCCGGCCGTAGTGGACCGCGATGACCGGAGCGTTGGCGCTGGTGGCGATCAGTATGCCGTTGCGGTGTAGCTTCCCATCCGCCACCGGGGCGCCGTAGTGGCCAACCACTCTACCATGAGTCGGCCAGGGAAGTTTAGCGCGTAGTTTGCCGAAGGGCGTGCTGTCCTTGGGGAGCGGCATATTGGCGACGGCAGACTGTACCTTGTCCAGCAGTTTCTCCAGGCGTTGCTGGTTGGCCTTGAGGTTGGTCAACTCCTGTTGCTTGTCGGTAATCTCCGACTTCAACTTGGCCAGGGTGTCCTTGCGCTCGGATTGTTGCTTGCCGAGGTCGTCTCGCTTGGCTTTCAGCTTTTCCTGGGTGTCCGCCAGGGCGAGCTGGGCCTGGGTGGTTTCCTGGCGGGTGCTTTGGAGTTCTGAAAGGGTGTCGTTGAACTGCTTGAGTTGAGCGACATCTTGCCGGCTCAGGTAACTGTAATAGGTCATGGTGCGCGCGACCTGTTGGGGGTCGGCTTGATTCAGCAGCACCTTGAGTGCGGGGGCGTCGCCCTGCATCCAGGCGGCACGGATCTGCGCCTTCAGGCCCTGCTTCTGCGACTCGAGTTGGCCGCGGAGTTTATTTTCCCTGTCGGATAACTGCTTGAGTTTTGCAGAGAGTGAGTCGCTTTTGCTTTGCAGGTCCTGCAATTGCAGGTTGAGACTGCCGATCTGGCGCTCAGTGTCGCGCAGTGTTTCCAGGAGCTTGTTGCGGTGTATCTGGGCGTGGTTCAGCCACTGGGTGACCGCCTTGATGCGGGTTTTCAGGGCTTCCAGCTTTTGGGGCGACACGCTGTCTTCGGCATGGGCTGGTGGTGCCGGCAGCAGCGCGCCCAGCGTCAGGCAGCACAGTAGCAGCCATCGGGTCAGATGGTGCCTGTCGAACCAGGATTGGTGGTGCAGATTAGGCATGAATAAGGCGCCATATGGCCGCTTCCGACGAATTTCGGAAGCGGCGCAGGGAGATTATCCTCCCAGTTTTACCAGAGAATGGCCTGTCATTTCATGCGGTTGGTCGATATGCATCAAACTCAGCAGCGACGGTGCCACATCGCTCAGGCGACCGCCGTCTTCCAGGGAAACCGCCTGCGGCCCGACGTAGACCAGCGGTACCGGGCCGGTCGTGTGGGCGGTATGTGCCTGACCGGACTGCTCGTCACGCATTTGTTCGCAGTTACCGTGGTCGGCGGTGATCAGGCATTGCCCGCCGACTTTCTCGAGTGCCGCCGCAACGCGGGCCAGGCACTGGTCGATGCACTCCGCCGCCTTGACCGCAGCATCGAAGTTTCCGGTGTGGCCGACCATGTCGCCGTTGGCATAGTTGCAGACGATCAGGTCGAAGCGACCGCTCTCGATAGCTTCGACCAGTTTGTCGGTCACCTCGGGAGCGCTCATCTCCGGTTTGAGGTCATAGGTGGCCACATGGGGCGAAGGGATCAGGATGCGCTCTTCACCGGGGAAGGGTTCTTCCCGGCCACCGCTGAAGAAAAAGGTGACATGGGCATATTTTTCCGTTTCGGCGATGCGTAGCTGTGTTCGTCCCAGGCCGGACACATACTCGCCAAGACTGTTGTTCAGGTCTTCGGGCGGATAGGCGCAGGACGTTTTGATGTCTGCGGCGTACTCGGTCAGCATGACGAAGTCGGCCAACTTTGCCTGCTGCTGCCGTTCGAAACCGTCGAAGTCCGGGGTGACGAAGGCGCGGGTCATTTCGCGGGCGCGGTCGGCACGGAAATTCATGAACAGGATGCAGTCGCCGTCGTTGACGCCGACGTCTTCCTGCCCCTGCGCCTGGATGCGCGTGGCCTTGACGAATTCGTCGTCTTCGCCCCGCTCGTAGGCGGCCATCAGGCCGGCAACGGCATCGTCGGCGCTGTAGTCGGCCTCGCCCCGCGTAATGAGGTTATAGGCGCTTTCGACACGATCCCATCGGTTGTCCCTGTCCATGGCGTAGTAGCGGCCGACAATGGAGGCGACACGGCCAACACCAAGTTCGTCCAGCTTTGCCGACATTTTCTGCAGGGAGGGCTCGGCGCTGCGGGGCGGCATGTCTCGCCCATCGAGAAAGGCGTGAACATAGACCCGGCGTGCGCCGCGGCGGGCGGCCAGTTCGCAGGCTGCATGAATGTGGTCTTCGTGGCTGTGCACACCGCCCGGAGACAGCAGGCCCAGGATATGTACGGCACCGTTGTCGCCAACGGCCTTGTCGATGGCCTGGGTCAAGACCGGATTTTCATAGAAACCGCCGTCGGCGATATCCTTCGTGATTCGCGTGAAGCTCTGATAAACGATACGACCGGCACCAAGGTTCATGTGACCGACCTCGGAGTTGCCCATCTGTCCGTCCGGCAGCCCCACGGCCATGCCGGAGGTGGCGATCAGCGTGTTGGGCCTGCTGGCCAGCAGCTGATTCCAGAACGGCAGGTGGGCATTGCTGATGGCGTTATCGCCGGCAGGATCGCGATGGCCCCAGCCATCAAGAATGATCAGGGCAGTCGGTTTGCGGGTATCAGTCATCACTCAACTCGGTTGCAGGGGTTTCAGAGCCCCGGATTTTACCTGTTTTGACCCGGCTAGGCTATGCGGCGCACCTTCTGTCCGGGAGGCTCCCTGTGTATAATCGCCGCCACATCCATCGTAGGCTGAATCAATGGAAAGGCTGTTTGAATTTGCTGTCAACCACTGGATCCTGGTGGTGATCTTCGCAGCATTGCTGGCTGCGTTAATGTTGTTGGAATCGTTCCGCGCCGGGCGCAAGATTTCGCCGAATGAAGCGGTTAGCCTGATCAATAAGGATCAGATGGTGGTCGTGGACTTGCGCGAACGCAAAGATTTTACGGCCGGACATATTACCGGGTCGCTGCATATTCCCCTGGCCAACCTGCAGGAGCGCATCTCCGAGCTGAAGAAGCATGAGGGGCAGCAGATCCTGCTCGTGTGCAGAACCGGGCAGTCGGCCGGTGCCGCCGTGAAGATGCTGAACAAGGCCGGTTTCAAGAATGCAGTACGGCTGCGAGGTGGCGTTGAGGAGTGGAGAGGCAGTAACCTGCCCCTAATCCGTAAGTAAACGGCCACGCGTCGTTACGCTCCGGGGAGTGGTCCCGTCTGATAAGTGTGGAGTCGATTATGTCGTCGGTGATGCTTTACACCACCCGCTATTGTCCTTTCTGTGTCCGGGCAAAGCGGTTGCTCGATAGCAAGGGTGTTACCTACACGGAGATTGCTGTGGACGACGATTACCGGCTACGTCAGGAAATGATGCAGAAAAGCGGTCGTCATACGGTGCCGCAAATCTGGATCGGGGACCGCCACGTCGGCGGCTGCGATGAACTCTACGCGCTTGAGCGTAGTGGCGAATTGGACCGGTTGCTGTCTGCAAGCTGATCGGATGGTCGGTTTCACAGTTCTGTCAGCGGACTGGTCTATATAATGTACGTCTATAATAGGGACCTTCGGCGCATAGCGGCGACAGGTGATGTTGGGCTAAAGGCGCACATCAGACTGAATACCAACACAACACGACGACACTAGATAGAAGGGTTCGACATGGCAGACGAGCAACAGCCGACCGAAGGGCAGCCGCAATTCGCCCTGCAGCGTATTTATACCAAGGATATTTCCTTCGAATCTCCGAGCGCGCCGCTGGTGTTTCAGGAACAGTGGCAGCCGCAGGTCAACCTGGACCTGAATACCTCGAACGAACGTCTGAACGATACCCAGTTCGAAGTGGTGCTGTCCCTGACCGTGACGGCCAAGGTGGGTGAAAAAACGGCATTTATCGTTGAGGTGCAGCAGGCGGGTGTCTTCTTTATCTCCGGATTCGAAGGCGACCAGCTCGGCCACATGCTGGGTGCATACTGCCCCAATATCCTTTTCCCCTACGCCCGCGAATTGATTGACAGTCTGGTCAATCGTGGCAGTTTCCCGGCACTGATGCTGTCGCCGGTCAACTTCGATGCTATCTATGCGCAGGCTCTCCAGCGTCAGCAGGAAGAAGCGCAGAGCGACAGCACCGCGCACTGAGCCTTCGGTCAGTGTCGCTGCGGAGTGTGTTATCCCGCAGCGACCTGTCTCTTATATAGCCCCCTCGAAATCCAGCTGGCGCCAGACTTCATAGGCGATCAGCGCCACTGTATTGGACAGGTTCAGACTGCGGCTCTGCGGCAGCATGGGCACACGCAGCCAATTCGACTCCGTAAGCTGCTGGCGGATCTCCAGCGGCAGGCCGCGAGACTCCGGTCCAAACATCAGATAATCGTCCGACCTGAACGCGACCTCATGGTGATAGCGCTTGCCTTTGGTGGTCAGGGCAAATAGCCGCTCGGGTTGTTCCTGGGCCAGGAAGGCCTCGAAGTCCCGATGTACGGTCAGCGAGGCGAATTCCCGGTAATCCAGGCCAGCGCGGCGAAGCCGGCGATCGTCGATTTCGAAGCCCAGCGGCTCGATCAGGTGCAGGCGAAAGCCGGTGTTCGCGCACAGCCGGATAATGTTTCCGGTATTGGGCGGGATTTCCGGCTCGAACAGAACGATGTGCGGCATGCTTCCGATTTCTCGTCAGCCTCAGGCCGGGCGCTCGACGGCGAGTGCCACGCCCATGCCGCCGCCGATACACAGCGTTGCCAGACCTTTGCTGACATTACGTCTGCGCATTTCGTGGAGCAGGGTGACCAGGATGCGGCATCCTGATGCGCCGATCGGATGGCCCAGCGCAATGGCTCCCCCATTCACGTTCACCTTGCTCGTATCCCACCCCAGTTCCCGGTTGACCGAAAGCGATTGGGCCGCGAAGGCTTCATTGGCCTCGATCAGGTCGAGATCGTCAATGCTCCAACCGGCGCGCTCGAGGCAACGGCGGGTGGCGGGTACCGGGCCGGTTCCCATGATAGCGGGATCGACGCCGGCGTTGGCGTACCCGCGGATCACTGCCAACGGCTCCAGGCCCAGGGCCTTGGCTTTTTCGGCGCTGCAGACGATGACAGCAGCGGCGCCGTCGTTCAGGGATGAGGCGTTGCCGGCGGTCACGCTGCCATCAGCCTTGAAGGCCGGGCGCAGGCGGGAAAGGCCTTCCGCGGTGACGCCGTCGCGTGGACCTTCGTCGCGATCAAAGCGGATCGGGTCGCCTTTGCGCTGGGGGATCTCGACGGGGACGATTTCGTCGGCAAAACGATTGGCTTCCTGTGCGGCGACCGCCTTCTGTTGGGAGGCGGCGGCGAAGGCGTCTTGCTCCTCACGGGTGAAGCCGTACTTGGCGACAATATTCTCCGCCGTGATGCCCATGTGATAGCCGTTGAAGGCATCCCAGAGGCCGTCATTGATCATGGTGTCAATCATTGCCCAGTTGCCCATGCGCTGGCCGGTGCGGCTGTTGGGCAGAACGTGCGGTGCCAGGCTCATATTCTCCTGGCCGCCAGCGATGATCAGGTCGGCATCGCCGCAAGCGATGGCCTGGGCGGCGAGATGAACGGCCTTCAGGCCGGAGCCGCAGACCTTGTTGATGGTCATGGCTGGTACCGCATCGGGCAGGCCGCCACGAATCGATGCCTGGCGGGCCGGGTTCTGGCCGCTGCCGGCCGTCAGTACCTGGCCGAGAATGACTTCGTCGACGTCTGCCGGCGCGATGTCGGTATCTTCCAGCAACTGCCGGATAACGGTGGCGCCCAGAGTGTCGGCGCTCAGGCCGGCGAGAGCCCCGCCGAAGCTGCCAATGGCGGTACGGCGTGCGGCGGCAATCACAACATCGCGCATCGATAAGTCTCCACAGTATTAAGGTGATGAGTTGCGGCTATTCTACCGCAAAGCGGTTATTGGTTCAGGGTTCGTCCGCCATCGACCGCAATGATTTGTCCAGTGACGAAGGGTGCTTCACAGGCGAGCCAGGTAATGGTGTCCGCAATATCGGAGGGCTGACCGGTCCGCCCCAGCGGAGTTTGGGAGAGGATGCGCTGTTGATAGTCCGCGTCGATGGTCTCTCCGTTGTCCGGCCAGAGGATAGCGCCCGGCGATACACCGTTGACGCGGACATCCGGCGCCAGATCGCGCGCCAGGGCGCGTGTCAGCATGGCCAGCGCGGCCTTGCTGGCGCAGTAAAGCGGATGTTGCGGCAAGGGGCGCTCGGCATAGATGTCGATCAGGTTGACGACGTTACCTTGAGTGGCTTTCAGCGCGGGGAGGCATTGTTGAACGAGGAAAAATGGTGCCCGGACATTGGTGTGCATGATGCTGTCCCAATCATCGAGCGTCGCCGTGTCCGTCGGCGCCGGATAGAACAGGGAGGCATTATTGACCAGCAGGTCAAGGCGTTGCCAGTGCCCGGTAGCCGCTTTCGCCAGCGCCAAGACCTGATCGCTTGCCTCGAGGTCTGCCTGCAGCGGGTGTGCAGATTCCGGGCGAATGCCATTCAGGTTCCTGGCCAGCTTGAGAGCCTTGTCGGCGCTGTGGCGGTAATGGATAAGCACGCGGTAGCCACGGGCATGCAGAGCTTGGGCTGTGGCGGCGCCGAGTCGTTGAGCGGCTCCGGTGATGAGGGCGACAGGCGCGTCCGTGATCATAGGCTTTCGAGGGCCATCAGGAGGTTTTCCTTTGCGTTTTCAATGTCTCGGTAATACGAGCCAGACGCTCCCGTTGGATCGCTTCGCCCAGCGCTTTTCCCTGAAAACCCTCTTCCATCAAGGCTCTCGGGTTGACCGACTGCGCAGCCTGCAGGGCCGCGCGGAACAGGTTCGCCTGGGGGTAGGGGCGATCACTCAGGCCGGTGCGTCCCCGTGCGTCGGCTTCACAGGCGATAAGGAAACGCTCGAAACGGTCGGGTCGCCGCCAGGCGTCGCCAGCGTCCAATACCTTGAGATAGGTTTCTGGCCGCAATTCGCCGGCGCGGTGCACGTGCGTGTGGTACTGCGCGGTCAGTAAGGCTAGATCGCGGCACTCGTTAGGGACCTTCCAGCGTTCGCTGACCTGACGGATCAGGGGGAGCCCCCGCGTTTCGTGGGCGATGTGTCGGGGCCACTCCGCCTGCGGCGTCAGACCTTTCCCCAGGTCGTGCATCAGGGCGGCAAAACGCACATCGGTTGCGTCGCTGAGTCGGCAGGCCTGCTCCAGGCAGAGCAGGCTGTGCTCGCCGGTATCGATTTCCGGATGATGCTCAGGCGGCTGCGGCACGCCAAAGAGTGCGTCGAGTTCAGGAAACAGGACAGCAAGGGCGCCGCAGCGACGCAGCACATCAAAGAAGACGCGCGGCTGCCTTTCCTGCAGGGCCCGCTGCGTTTCCTGCCAGACGCGTTCGGCCACCAGGTGATCGACTTCTCCGGCCGCCACCATGTCCTGCATCAGTTGCATCGTTTCCGGCGCCACTTCAAAACCCAGGACGGCAAAGCGAGCAGCGAAGCGGGCAATGCGCAGTATACGCAGTGGGTCCTCGCTGAAGGCAGGGGATACGTGGCGCAACTGTTTATTGTCGAGATCCCGCTGGCCGCCAAATGGATCGACCAGTTCTCCCTCCGGAGTTTGGGCCATGGCGTTGATGGTCAGGTCGCGACGGCGCAAATCCTCTTCGAGAGTGACATCCGGTGCGCTATAGATGGAAAAACCGTGATAACCATGGCCCTGCTTGCGTTCTGTGCGGGCGAGGGCATATTCCTCGCGAGTGTCGGGGTGCAGGAATACCGGGAAATCAGCACCAACCTGGCGAAATCCCTGTGCGAGCATGTCTTCCGGGCGGGCCCCCACCACGACCCAGTCCCGGTCCTGAACCGGGAGTCCCAGCAGTCCGTCGCGAACGGCGCCTCCGACCAGATAGATTTGCACTGCTGCTCTCCTCAAATGCTGGCGAGCATTATGTCGGTATTGAGGGAGGGCGGCAAACGGCTCCGCGGGGGCGGAGCCGTGAGGTGTCGCCTAGAAGGTGAATGCGGTCTGTAAAGCGGCGCCGTATTCGGCGGAACTGACCAGGCCCGACAGTTCCAGGTGGATGCCAAAAGGCGAAAGGCCAACGCCGGCGGTGAACTGGGTTTTCTCCTGAACACCATAATCGGTCCCGGTTTTAGCCAGGTTCTGCCGCACGCCAGCGCGCAGCTGTAAGGTCTCGAAGATGTTGAATTCCCCGCCAACCGCCAGCCACTGGGTTTTATCGTCATAGCCGAAGGACCGCGTCGGCGTCAGGTCGAGATCGACGGACAGGGTATGCCAGTCGGTGGACTGGGAAAGCCCGACTGTTGCTTTCGGATCGAGATGGAAGGTGCGGCCGTACACCGAGTCCAGTTTCATCGGGATAACGTTGCGAATGCTCAGGCCCGCTACCCACTGACTCTGTTCCCCAAACTGATAGGCGGCGCCGATATCGGCATTGAAGCCATTTTTTCGGGTTTCGTAGTTGGCAGCGTGGAAGTTTGAGCTGTCGAAACTGCCAACGTCCTGTTTATAGTCAAAGGTCCGCAGTTGCACGAATTTGGGCGAAATGCCCAGGGCGATCTGATGGTCGTTAAGGTCGAACTGGTGGGCGAAACTGATGCCCGCTTCGCCGACGGCGGCTCCGACGACCGTGCCGTAGGACTGGAGCCTATAGCCACCGGTACCGGTGCCGCTGGTGTCGATCGAAGTGGCGGGTGTCCCGTTGGCAATATTGTTCAGGTAGGTCAGGTCGCTGGCTGCAATGTCGCTTTGGGCGGTGACTCGCAGGGTGGCATCACTGAATACGCCGACGGAAAGGGACTGGCTAGGCACCTGCAGGGCGATGCCCAGTCCGGCGTCACCTCGAACGGTATCGTGGTTGAGGTCGCGTAGCTGGTTTTCCAGCGTGGCGGCGGACTGCTGCACGGCGGTGCTGTTCAGGGCACTGAGTGCGCTGTTGAAACGGTTGATTTCGTCCTGGATGGCGTTGATCTGGTCGATCACTTTCTTGTCGTCGGCATAGCGGGCGTTCGCTGAAGGCAGAACCAGTGCAAAATCGTCTGCACTGTCACTGTGCTGACGAATGGCCAGCAGGGCCGGGTTGGCGAAACTGGCGTCCGACGGTAGCGCAGAAGCGACACCGGTGCCTCCCATGGCAAATGAACGTGCGTCACTGAAAAGCTGAGGACCTGCATAAGCTGTGGAGGTCAGGGTGGTTATGGCGGCGGCCAAGGCCAGGCGTCGCATCGACATGCATATACTCCCGAACAAACTGCTGATATCTGATGGTTGTCTGGACGGTCTATGACGAGTCCGTCAGCTTCTGATTTTAGTTCAGGTCTCGAAGGGTATTGGGGCCGGCGGGGAAAATCTTGTTACCAATTGTCAGGAATCGTTGCCCTGGGCGCGCTTTTGCAAGGTGGGGATCGGGTAACGTCGACCGCTGCCGAAAAAGCGGCGAACCCTTGCCGCATCGGCAAGTAGGCTTTGGGTTAACATCATGATTTTCTGGCTGAAAATGTTGGCATGGAATTTTCTATGCCCTTCTCAGGGAAATTGCGTACCCGTGACGAGTGGCGGCGGGTTGCCGCGTTCGTTCACGCACCGGGTGGAGACTGATTATGAAAAATCGCGGATGGTTGATAGCCGCGTTCGCTGTGCTGCTGGGAGGTTGTTCTGGGCTGCAGTCGCCGCAGAATAATGTGTCAAAGGTGGATCTCGAACCCGTGGTCATACGGGTGAGCGGTTATGGCACCTACGACAAGCTGGGTGATCGTCAGGATCCCCGCAAACATCTGTTGGCCATGCGAGCCTCCAAGCTCGACGCCTATCGCGCGCTGGCCGAGCGGGTCTATGGCACCGTGATCTATGGCAGTTCCACGGTCAATGACTTCGTGCTGCATAACGACGTGTTTCGGGCCTATGTGGATAGCTATATCCGCGGCGCCAAGGTCATTTCGGTCAACGAGCATGCCGACGGTGTGGTCGAAACGGTGATGCAGCTCAAGCTGGAGCCCCGGTTCCGTGCCTGCGTAGCGCACCTGACGCCGGAAGAGGTCGCGGCGAATTGCCCGATTCCGATGCCCCGGGGAAATGACGCCAGTGGTGACGTCGCCTCCGGTAAAAAGGGTGTCGATTCGCTCTACTATCTGGACCAATAGTGGGTGTTCACATGTCGTGTCGTCTTGGCGTTCTAATTGCGACGGTTGTCTTTCTGATGGCTCCGACCGTGTCCGCCCAATGGGTCCAGGCAGGGGGGCAGGCGGTGATTCGCCATGGAGACGTTGATAAGGCGCGAGAAGAGGCCCGTAACGCGGCGCTGCGTGATGCAGCGCTGCAGTTCGAGGCTCAGGTGGACTCCAGCGATACCATGGAAAACGGTGTGCTGACGAAGTCCAGTCTGACCGTTGCCAGCCAGGCCAGCGCACGACAGGTGAAAGTGCTTAGCGAGCACCGGGAGGGTGATGTCCTGCGGCTGGTATTGCTGGCGGACATGCAGGCTGGAAATTCCCGTTGCACAAGTTCAGAGGCTGCCGGCTATCGCAAGCGTGTGGCCGTCGCGGGATTTGCTTTGTTGCACCCGGCCCAGGCCGGAATGGGGGCGCTCGACAACATTGGCCGGGCGCTGCCGGCCGCGTTATATCAATCGCTGTTGCAGACGAACTCCGTGGAGCCTTTTTCGATCGGGCGCCGCGATCTGTTTCAGGATGTCGGCGATGCGCCGACGCGTATCGAGCCCGACAATGTCGTGGATAAAACGTTGCGTCTGGCGCGGGAAATGAATGTTCAGTTTGTGGTGGCCGGTGTCATTCGGGATATCGGTCTGATCGATCCCAATGCCTGGGGTACTTCGATTGTCGACCGAATGGTGCGGGGCGTCGGACTCTCCAATACGCGCAGGCACTTCGTCGTCGATATCTTTGTGTATGACGGTTTTAGCGGCAGCATCATCGACGAGCGGCAAATCGCCGTAACGGGCAAGTGGAACATCGACAAAACCACGGACGTGGGCTTTGGCTCTGCAGCCTTCTGGCGGACCGATTACGGGGACGCGGTGCGTGGTGCCATTGGCCAGATGCGGGACGTGGTCACCCAGGCTATCGCCTGTCAGCCTTTTATGACACGTATCAGCCGCGTCGACAATAAGACGGTCTATCTGGCGGCGGGAGCGGGTTCCGGTATCCGACCCGGCGATACGCTGAAGCTTTACCGCACCTACCACTTTCAGGATTCACCAGACAGCATGCCGGAGTTGCAGGATACGCACACCCGGATGCGGGTGCAGCAGGTCAATCCCGAGTTCAGTCGCGGTGTTATTGCCCGAGACGCTTCGCAATTGAACCTGCAGCAGGATGATGTCGCGGTTATTTGGTAGATACCGGTTTGGGCGCAATATAGCGTAGCCAAAGCAGACCCAGAACCGCTGACAGGAAGGAACCGAGCAGGATGCCCAGGCGGTCGGTCGAGGCATAACCGCTGGCGTTCGGGTCGAAGGCCAGCGAGCTGATAAACAGGCTCATCGTAAACCCGATCCCGCAAATCAGCGAAATGCCGTAGAGGTGTCGCCAGGTGGCACCTTCAGGCAGTTTGGCGGCCCCAACCAGAATGGTTGCTCCGGCGAACAGGAAGACGCCGAGTTGCTTGCCGAAGAAGAGGCCTGCAGCAATGCCCAGGGGGATGCCGTCAAGCAGGTTGTGCCAATGGATGCCGTTCAGTGAAACGCCGGCATTGGCAAAAGCAAACAGAGGCATGATACCGAAGGCCACGGTGCGCTCGATGCTATGCTCCATCTCCACCGACAGCGGGCGTCCGCTTTCGCCTTTGACGCGATAGGGAATGAACAGCGCCAACACTACCCCCGCCAGTGTGGCGTGGACGCCGGACTTCAAAACCGCCACCCACATCACCAGTCCGACCAGCAGATAGGGCGCGACTGCCGCTACCTTCAAGCGATTCAAGATAAACAGCGCCAGGATCATCGCGCCGGCGACTGCCATGGATATGGCTGACAGGTGGTCGGTATAGAAAATGGCAATGATGATAATGGCGCCGATGTCGTCGACCACCGCCAGAGTTGCGAGGAAGACCCGCAGCGCCGGAGGCACCCGTGAGCCCAGCAGCGCGAGAATACCGAGCGCGAAAGCAATATCGGTTGCGGCCGGAATCGCCCAGCCGTTAAGGGCAATCGGGTCGTGGCGGTTGAGCGCCGCATAGATCAGTGCGGGTATCAGCATGCCGCCAAGAGCGCCCATTGCCGGCAAGACGATCCGGCGGGCACTGGAGAGGGAGCCCACCAGCATTTCCCGTTTCAATTCCAGTCCGACCAGGAAAAAGAACACTGCCATCAGTCCGTCGTTGATCCAGAGCAGCAGCGGTTTTGCGATTTGCAGCGCGCCGACCCGTACTTCCACGGGCGTATCCAGCAGCGCGTCATACCAGCTTTTCAGTCCGCTGTTGGCGAAGATCAGGGCCAGTACGGTTGCAATCAGCAGCAGGACGCCGCTGGCAGAGCCGCTTTGCAGAAATCGCTTCAATGCTGAGGGCATTCGGTTCTCCGATAAACGATGGAACGCGTCGTCCCAAGGGTCATGAGAGGGCATGTTACCAGCTGCAAGCGTCAGGGGTATTCGTGGATTTCACCGAGGAGCTCATTTGCAAAGTTGTCAGCCAGACAATATTATTTAGAAAAGTTGTTTGAAACAGGTTTTCTAAATATGCGTCGAGCTCCTGATAACGCCCAGAACGAAAGCACCCGCCAAGCCCTTTTGCTGGCAGCTGGTGAGGTCTTTGCTGAGCATGGTTTCCAGATTGCCCGTATGCGGCAGATTGCCGAGCGGGCGGGTGCGAACCTGTCGGCCATCAACTATCACTTCGGCAGCAAGGAGGGGCTATACGAGGCCGTGCTTGACGCTGGGGCAAAGGATGTCATCGGGCGCTATCCGCTGATCACCGAGGAAACCCGGGCTATGGCGCCTGAAGAGCGCTTTCGTCACTTGGTCCGCAACCTGTTACGGCGTTTTATTTCGCCACATACCCCGTCGATGATGTCGCGATTGATGGTGCGAGAACTGGCGAATCCGACCAAGGCATTGGAGCGTGTGGTGGAAACGATCAGTAAACCCCAGATGCAGGTCGTGGCGGTCCTGGTCAGGGAATTGATGGGCGGAGAACCCGACATCGATGTTGTGCGGCGCTGTACGTTCAGCGTGGTGGGGCAGTGCCTGTTCTGTCTGTTCGGGCGGCCGCTATTGTCCCGTCTGGCGCCGGAGGTCTATGCCTCCGAAGAGGGGATCGATACGCTGGCGGCACATATAGCGCACTTTTCGCTGGCTGGTATCGCGGCCTATAGCGCGGTGGATGCGGGAGACGCGTCATGATAAGCCGCGGGCGAATGCTGTGGGTGTTCCTGATGGCCGTGCCATTACTGGCTGGGTGCGATCACCGGTCTCCTGCCGCCTGGCAAGGCTATGTCGAAGGAGAATCGTTGTTTATCTCGGCGCCTGTTGGCGGAACCTTGCAGACAGTTACCGTGAATGAGGGGGAGCGGATAGCCAAGGGGCAGCGGTTATTCTCGCTCGACCCTGCACCGCAGTCCGATAATCTGGCGCAGGCGAAAGCCGGCCTGTCCAGGGCGGCGGCGCAGCTGGCCGATATGGAAAAGGGGAAGCGGCCGCAGGAGCTGGCAGTTATCCAGGCCCAATATGCGGAGGCGCGGGCAGCCGAGCGGCTATCGAGTTTGCAGTTGCAGCGAGCGGAGGCCTTATTCCAGCGGAAACTGGCCAGCCAGTCCTCGCTAGACGAAGCGCGAACGACGGACGCCCGCAATCGGCATCAAGTGCAGGCACTTGCTGCGCAGCTGCAGGTGGCGAAACTGGCCGCCCGGCCGGATCAGTTGGACGCGGCCCGGGAGCAATTACATTCCGCGCAGGCCTTGGTCGATCAGGCCCGGTGGCAGTTGTCCCAAAAACAGCAGGATGCTCCCGCCGCGGGCCTCGTGCAGCAGGTGCTGTATCGGCCGGGTGAGTACGTTGCGCCAGGGCAGCCCGTTATTGCCCTGTTGCCGCCGACACGCCTGAAAATCCGTTTCTTCGTGCCAGAACCGGCGCTCTCGTCGCTCCAGCCGGGAGCCCGGGTTAAGGTGAGTTGCGACAGCTGCAAGCCGTTTGAGGCGACAATTCGCTATATCAGTCCGACAGCGGAATACACGCCTCCTTTCATCTACAGCCGGGACAACCGGAAGAAATTCGTCTACCTGGTGGAAGCCTGGCCTGGCGCCGAACGGGCCGTCACCCTGCATCCCGGTCAGCCCGTCGATGTGCGTCCGGAGGATGGCCATTCCGGGATAACGCCATGACTGGGCAGGAGGCGATTATCGATGTCCGGGGGCTGTCCAAGTCGTTTGGCGACAAGGTGGCCGTCAATCAGGTGAACCTGAAGGTGCATAAGGGCGATATCTTCGGGTTCCTTGGTCCCAACGGCAGTGGTAAGACCACCACGATCCGTCTGCTGTGCGGTCTGCTGACGCCGGACGCCGGTGAAGGCCAGTGTCTGGGGCTGGATGTCCTCGCCGAATCCCGGCGGATCAAGCGCCAGGTTGGTTATATGACCCAACGTTTCAGCTTTTATGAAGATCTGACGATTCGGGAAAACCTGGATTTCGTGGCGCGGGTCTACGGCATGTCCGGACGTAAGGCGGCAGTCGACGAGGCGTTGCACCAGTTGGGGCTGGAACAACGGCAGCACCAGTTGGCGGGCGATTTGTCCGGCGGCTGGAAACAGCGTCTTGCCCTCTCGGCCTGCATGCTGCACCAGCCGAAGCTGTTGTTGCTCGACGAGCCCACCGCCGGGGTCGATCCCCAGGCGCGCCGCGACTTTTGGGATGAGATCCATCGGTTGTCCGGACGGGGTATTACCGTGCTGGTCTCCACCCATTATATGGATGAGGCGGAGCGCTGTAACCGGTTGGGATACATCGCCTATGGCCACCTGGTGGGAGAAGGCTCCCCCCAGTCGTTGGTTGAGGAATCCGGTTTGGTCACCTGGCTGGTCGATGGCCCGGATATTCACCGGGTGGCAGACGAATTGCGGCAGTTCCCCGCGGCAGAGCAGGTGGTGCCTTTCGGTAACCGGCTCTATGTGTCAGGTACCGACGAAAAGGCGCTGGGGCAGGCGTTGCGGCCATTGATGCAACAAGCTGCGTTCCATGTCGAGCGTACCGAGCCTCGTTTGGAGGATGTGTTTATTCGTCTGATGAATACGTCCCGGGAGGAACGTTGGTGAGCGCTTTTTCCCTCTACCGTTTGTGGGCTGTGGTGCTGAAGGAGTTTGTGCAGCTGCGTCGCGATCGTCTGACGTTCGCTATGATGATCGGCATTCCACTGATCCAACTGACCCTGTTCGGTTTCGCCATTAACTCCGACCCCAAGCACTTGCCGCTGGCAGTGCGTAGTGCCGAATCCACGCCCTATACCCGCAGCATCATCGAGGCGCTGGTGCATACCGATTACTTCACCCTGGTGCGTCTGACCGACTCTGAAGCGGAGGCCGATCGTCTGCTCGCTGAAGGCAAGGTTCAGTTCGTGTTGGCCATACCACCGGGATTTACGCGGGCATTGCTCCGGGGCGAGCATCCCGCCCTGTTGATGCAGGCAGATGCCACGGATCCGTCTGCCACGGCCAACGCGCTGGCAGCGGTACAACAGATCGAGGGGCAGGCGCTTACGCACGACCTGACGGGACCCCTGGCACATTTGAAGGGCAGGGCCGGGGCCTTCCAGATTGAGTTCCACCGGCGCTATAACCCGGAAGGAATCACCCAGTACAACATCGTGCCTGGGCTGATGGGCGTTATCCTGACCATGACGATGATTATGATGACGGCGCTGGCGATTACCCGCGAACACGAACGCGGCACCATGGAAAACCTGCTTGCGATGCCCGTGCAGCCGCTGGAGGTCATGATCGGTAAGATCGTGCCCTATATCCTGGTGGGCTACGTGCAGGTGGCCGTCATTATGGCCGCGTCGAAATGGGTGTTTCAGGTGCCGATGGAAGGCTCGATGCTGTTGCTGGTCGTCGGTATCCTGGTGTTTATCCTGGCCAACCTGACGGTCGGCATTACCGTGTCCAGCGTGTCCCGCAATCAGGCGCAGGCCATGCAGATGTCGTTCTTCTTCCTGCTGCCGTCGATCCTGCTGTCGGGGTTCATGTTCCCGTTTCGCGGGATGCCCGAATGGGCCCAGGTCATCGGAACGGCGTTGCCGCTGACGCATTTTCTGCGCTTTATCCGCGGACTTCTCCTGAAAGGCAACGACTGGGCCCTGGCCTGGCCGCACCTTTGGCCGCTACTGCTGTTTATTCTGATCGTGATGGGGGTGGGGTTGTTGAGGTATCGGCGGACGTTGGATTGATCGGATCCGGCAGCCTTTGAACCCCGGTATAGGTTCCTATAAAAAACGCTCCAACAGGCCGTTCAGGTACCGTTGACCGGTAGGCGTTGCCTGCAGTCTGTCGGCGACGATCAGGCCGTCCCGGCGAGCGCGCTCCAGCGGTTCGGCGATGACGTCCAGTGGTAGCCCCGTGCGGGCTTCGAACTGGCTTTCTTCAGTGCCTTCCCGCAGGCGTAGCGCATTCATCAGGAACTCCAGCGGTCGTTCATCCCTTTCGATCTCCTGCCGTCCGGCCGTGCGACTGCCGACGCGATTCAGGTAGGCTTGGGGCTGGCGGGTTTTCCAGTAGCGCTGGATAAGGTTCTTATCGGGCCAGGTGATTTTGCCATGCGCGCCGGCACCCAGGGCCAGGTAGTCACCGAAGGTCCAGTAATTCAGGTTATGGCGGGCCTCGCAGCCTGGGCGGCTCCAGGCCGAAATTTCGTAGGCATCGTAGCCGGCACTGCGCAGCGTGTTGCCCCCTGCTTCGTGGATCGCCCACAGTGTGTCGTCCTCCGGGAGAGCGGGCGGGCGGCTGTAGAACTCGGTATTGGGCTCGATGGTGAGCTGATACCAGGACAGGTGCGGCGGTTCGAAAGACAGGGCCGTTTGGAGGTCCTGGACGGCGTCTTCCTCATCCTGGTCGGGAAGGCAGTGCATCAGGTCGAGGTTAAAGTTGTCGAAACCGGCGCGTCGAGCAGCGTCAATGGCACGCTTGGCCGCCTCGCTGTCATGGATGCGACCCAGATGCAGCAGGTGGCGATCATTAAAGCTTTGGATGCCGAGGGACAGGCGATTGATGCCGGCAGCGCGGAAACCTTCAAAACGGGATTGCTCGACGGTGCCGGGGTTGGCCTCTAGCGTGATCTCGGCATCGTCTGCGAAATCCAGAAATCGTCGCAGTTGTCTCAACAGCTCCGTATAGAAGGCTGGTGACAGCAGCGAAGGCGTGCCACCGCCAAAAAAGAGGGTGTCGACCTGCCTTCCCTGCACCGCGCCCAAATCTTCCTGCAGATCTTCGAGCAATGCCTGCAGATAGGCGTCTTCTGGTAGCGATCCGCTGGCAGCGTGTGAGTTGAAGTCACAGTAAGGGCACTTGCGAACGCACCAGGGAACATGGATGTAGAGACTTAGCGGCGGCGCTTGCAAACCGCCGGGGGGCACGATGGCGTTCAAGTCCGCTCCGTACGCAGCGCTTCCACCAGTTGGCGCAGTGCCTGGCCGCGATGGCTCAGTTGGCTTTTTTCGGCGCGACTCAACTCCGCCGCGGCACATTGACGTTCAGCCACCCAGAACAGGGGGTCGTAACCAAAGCCCTGTTCACCTCTGAGGGCGCTCAGAATCCGGCCGTGCCAGGTGCCGTGACAGATGATGGGCGTCGGATCCTCGGCATGTCGCAGATACACGAGAACGCAGTGGAACGATGCGGTGCGCTGTTCTTCGGGGACGGCCTTGAGGGCCTCCAGTAGCTTGGCGTTGTTGTCCGCGTCGGAGGCCGTTTCGCCTGCGTAGCGGGCGGAAAAGACGCCGGGTGCGCCGTCCAGGGCATCCACGGCCAGTCCCGAATCGTCTGCCAGTGCTGGCAGGCCCGTGATGCGGCTGGCATGACGGGCCTTGATCAGGGCATTTTCGACAAAGGTGACGGCGGTTTCCTCTGCCGGCTCGACGCCCAGGGTTCCCTGTGCGGCCAAGCTGAATCCCAGGGGTGACAGGAGGTCGGTGAGTTCGCGAATTTTGCCGGTATTGTTACTGGCCAGCACCAGTGTGGTCTTTTCGGTCATTGAGACGGCCTGGTCGTTGGGCGTTTTGTCGCCGCTTATCTAATCGTTGAAAAGCGCCTGGGCAAAGCGAATGGCCAATGGCGAGCCGGTGCCTATCGGTGTTGCCTTGATATGAAAAGTCAGCATGTCCCCCTGCGTAAACTGGAAGGGTGCGATGTAGTAGACCGCTTTGCCTTCGGTCACCGCGCGAAAATTCAGGGTGGTGAATTGCTGGATATCATTGTTGACCTGCCCTTCGACAGTGGCCTCGACTGGCTCCTTGTTCGCCGCGTCGAGAGGCGTGACGGCGATGGTTACCACGCCGATCGCCTTGGAACGCGTAATCTGATAACGCTGGGCAATCGTCGGCGTCAGGAAGGCGCTGGGCAGGGCATTGTAGTGCACGCTGTAGTGGTCGAAGTCGACTTTCTGGTCGGCCTGGGCGCTCGGCGTCATGCTGCCGAGTATCCAGAGCAGGCAGAGATTCCCGAGATGTTTCAGACCACGGCGTGACATAGCGACGTCCCTCAGCGGGTAACCCGGTAGATGGCGAACTGGCCGAGCATGTTGGGCCACAACTGACTGAGCCAGCGGTGGCGGTATTCTTCGTCCACCACGGTCCGGTTCAGGATCTTGATGTGCTTCTCCTGACAGAGCGCCTCGAAATCCTTGAACGTGCAGAAGTGGATGTTCGGCGTATTGTACCAAGTGTAGGGCAGGGCCTGGGAGACTGGCATACGGCCGCGGCGAATGAGATACCAGCGCAGGCGCCAGTAAGCAAAGTTGGGAAAGGTGATGATGCATTCCCGTCCCAGTCGCAGCATCTCCTCCAGCATGACATCCGGTTCACGCACAACCTGCAGTGCCTGGGTCATGAGCACGGTGTCGAAGGAGGCGTCCCCGAAATTGCCCAGACCATTGTCCAGATCCTGCTCGATCACACTGACCCCGCGGCGCAGGCAGGTGGTGATGTGGTCGTGGTTGATTTCCAGGCCGTAGCCCGTCACTCGCTTCTCCCGTTGCAGGAAGTCGAGCAGGGTACCGTCGCCACAGCCGAGGTCGAGTATGTGGCTGCCGGGCTGAATCCATTCCTGGATGATTTCCAGATCAACGCGCATCGGCGACCTCCTCGGAAATCCGCGTCATATACCCGGAAAACACGTCCAGATAGCGTTGCGTCGGAATCAGGAACGCGTCATGTCCCCAGGGTGCTTCGATCTCGGCGTAACTCACCCGCCGGCGTGCTTCGATCATGGCGTTGACCAGTTCTTCCGAGCGGGCGGGGGAGAAACGCCAGTCCGAGCTGAAGGAGATCACCAGAAAGCCGCATTGGGCCTGCCGCATCGCCTCGGCCAGGTTATTGCCGTAGTCGTAGGCCGGGTCGAAATAGTCCAGCGCGCGAGTCATCAGCAGATAGGTGTTGGCATCGAAGTTTTCGGAAAACCGCTCGCCCTGATAGCGCAGATAGCTTTCCACCTGGAATTCGGCGTCGTAGCCGAACTTGAAGGCCTGATCCCGCAGTTCCCGACCGAATTTCTCGCCCATGGAGGCATCTGACAGATAGGTGATGTGGCCAACCATCCGGGCCAGCATCAGGCCATGGCGGGGAATGGTGTTGTCTTCGTAGTAGCGGCCGTCGCGGAATGCGGGGTCCGAGGTGATGGCCTTGCGGGCAACCTCGTTGAAGGCAATGTTCTGTGCGCTAAGGCGTGGGGTGGACGCGATGACCACCGCATGGCGCAACCGATCCGGATAGGAAATGGCCCATTGCAGCGCCTGCATCCCCCCGAGTGAGCCGCCGACCACGGCTGCCCAGCAGTCGATACCCAGACGGTCGGCCAAACGGGCCTGACTATCGACCCAGTCCCGCACCGTAACCACGGGAAAGTCCGGTCCATAGCGGCGTCCGTTGGCCGGATTGATGCTGGTGGGGCCGGTGCTGCCATGGCAGCCACCCAGGTTATTGAGGCTGACGACAAAGAAACGGTTGGTGTCGATGGGTTTGCCCGGGCCGATACAGGTATCCCACCAGCCCGGTTTACGGTCTTCGGGGCTGTGATAGCCTGCAGCATGGTGATTGCCGCTCAGGGCATGACAGATCAGGACGGCATTGCTGCGGTCGGCGTTGAGCTCCCCATATGTCTCGATAACCAGGTCATAACTGGGTAAGGACCGCCCGCCTTGTAGAGGCAGCGGCTCATCGAAATGCAGGGTACGGGGTTCCACAAGCCCAACGGAATCGGGCGGCAATGAATCGGGCATCAACGCAATTCAATCCTGGCGGTCCGAAGAAAGGGGGCTGCGCTGAAACAGAGCAGTGACGGACAGGGCAGTTTATCGATGGCGGGGGCAGGACGCAAGGTAAGGCGGCGTTATGCCGCCCCGGAGGCGGCCTCTCAGGCAATGCCGGACAGGCTGACGACTTTTTGCTGCACGAGCGTGGGTGCCGGTCGCCGAATCTGGCGCTGGATGTTGTCGGCCAGCTCCATTTGGCGGCGCAGATCGGCGATGGCGTTCTCCAGGTTTTCACGTTGTTCGCGCACGCTCTTGTCGCTTTGCACCATTCCGTGCAGGCGCTTGATCTGCTGCTCCAGCAACTGTTTCTGCTCCATGGAAAACTGAATGATGGGAAGCAGGGCCTCTTCAGGCCAGCGTTCCACATCCTCCTGGGCCTTCTCATAGAGACGGCGCGCCTCAGAGACGAGCGTATTGAAGAATCGCTTGATCAGCAGGGTCTGTTCGGTGAGCAGGTTCCGGGGATCGTGGCGGAACCGATCCGCCTTTTTGCGCAACTCCCGGATAGCGATGACGTGGCGTCCCGCCCGCAATGGAATTGGCTCCAGGTGTTGGGCGCCGGCTTCCTCGTTGTAGCGCTTGTACATGGAGGAAACCATCTTCTCCGCAAGCTTGCCTTCCGCCAGCAGGTTGGTGAAGTCATCTTCTATCAGGCTGAAGAAATGGTTCATCGCCCGGCTCATGCCCAGCGACGTCCAACTTTCCTTGAGCAATTGCCGTGTCTTAGCGACGTGATCGTCGAATCGCTCGCGGTTAACCAGTTCGCTCAGGATTCTACCCTGGGACTGCATCAGCCGGCGGCTGGAGCGTAGCGTGATGAGCTTCTTGTAGTAAAAATCGTAATCGCCCTGTGTGCGGTCGGCGAGCCGGCGTAGGGCGTCGCGATCGATATGCTGGTCGGCGCAGATTGCCATTTCCTCGTTCAGGGCGGCGAGGCGCGCCTGCATGGCCGCATGGCTGTTTTGCAGCATGCCGAGCATATCGTTGATCAGGTTACGGGTGATCAACTGCTCCTTCTGCACGAGGATGCGGTCGATGATCAGTTTTTCCAGGTTGGGCAGCCCACTACGCTGGCGTAGGGCCTTGTCGCCGCGAACCTTGCCGAGCAGTCCTTGCTTGGCAGAAATCGGAATGACATCTTCTGCGGGTATGCCCAGGTGGTCAGCCGTGTAATGCAGCACCTTGTCGATGGACGCCTGGGTGTAGTTATCGCCTTGGAGATCGTCCCAGAGCACGTCGATCTTATTGAGCACGGCGAAGCGACCTGCGCGGTGGTCGGCATCTTCGGTGGTGATGTAGTCCTTCCACATCGCCATATCGCTTGCGGTGACGCCGGTATCGGCGCTGAGCAGGAAGATTACCGCATGGGCATTGGGGAGCATGCTGATGGTCAGTTCCGGCTCAGAGCCCAGGGCATTGAGTCCCGGTGTATCGAGAATCCTCAGGCCTCGCTCCAGCAAAGGGTGGCGAAGGCTGATGAGGGCATGGCGCCAGGCGGGAATCATCACCTGATCGCGATTCTCCCGGTCATGATCGAGCATCGCTTCTTCAAAACCGAGCGCGCGAGCTTCTGCAACCGGAACGCTCTTGGTTCTCGCCACTTCGGCGAGCACTTCGCGCATGATCTCCGGCGAACCGGTATCCAGTTCAAAGCGTTGCCATTGCTGAGGGTGCTTACGCCACTGTTGCAACGGAATGCTTTCGCGGCGGCTTTCGATGGGGAGCAGTAACAGGTAATCGCGCCCTTCAGCGCGGTCGAAAAACAGTTCCGTCGGACACATGGTGGTCCGGCCGGCTTGCGATGGCAGCATGCGCTGGCCGAAACCGGAGAAAAACAGGGCGTTGATCAACTCGGTTTTGCCGCGGGAATACTCCCCGACGAAGGCAATGGTCAGCTCGTCCTCGAGCAGCAGTTCGATGCCCCGCCGGATGCGCTGATGCACGTCATCGGAAAAAAGGTCGTTGTCCTGTAACCAGTTGCGGTAACGGGAGATCTGTTTGATCAGTTCCTTTTTCCAGGCGTGATAGGCTTCCACCTGATGGGACAGGTTGCCTGCGTGTTTCATGGGTGCTTGCCTTCTCCGGTTTACGGGCCCTGTCGTCTATATCTCCTGAGGGGAACACCTCTATATCTCCTTAGGGGAACACCTCGGATGCCGTGGGCAGTGAACGGGTTCGTCCGCTGTGCACAACGACAGTGCATTCAAGTATAGAAGCTAGTTCGCGGAATGCCCGGGCGCTGTGATGCAATCGACACTGGATCGTCGGTCCCGTTTACGGCGGTTCGTTTGCGATCAATTAATGGCGCGTAAACAATAAGTTGTCTGCGATGGGCTTGGCGTTTAATTTTGCGGGTTTTTGTCAGCGAATGTTACGCCGGGGATGCTGGGGAAGCATTGTGGCGCTGAGACTCGCAGGCGTTTTTGACGGGACGTTTCGCCACTCAGCAAGGCGATGTCGCGCTGGCGGACACCGAAGCTCTTGGCGAGGAATTTGAGTAAGTGACGGTTGGCCTTGCCATCGACGGGCGGCGCACTGATGCGGATTTTCAGGGCGTCGCCATGCAGGCCGATAAAGGCGTCATCCTTGGCGCCGGGTTGCAGGTGGCATACCAGGATGAGGTCATCACCTTGCCATTGATAGGGTTGCGGATTGTCGGTCATGCTAGCCGATATGGCGATGTCAGAACATGACGCCGATCTGTCCCATGCCCACGCCGCGAGCCAGGTACCCCACCATTAAAGAGGCAACCTGTATTGCCAGGAAGGCGATGATGGGCGAGAGATCCAGTCCCCCCATGGGCGGCAGCAGGCGGCGGAAGGGCCTTAAGACCGGTTCTGTCAGCTGGGCGAGCAATTGTGTGGCTGGGTGCGTATTCGTCGGCGCGATCCAGCTCAAAATCACCACGGCGATGATGGTCCAGTAGTAGATGCGGAGAATCAGCCCCAGCACCGTGACGATGGACCAGGCGAATATGGTGAGGATGATCGAGGCGTTGGAGGCGGTCAGCGAGAAGAATTCACTGCTTTGGGTCTGCGCGATCAAGATCAGAATAAAGCATAGCGCCTGCACCAGAATCGCCAGAAGCAGGGAGGCTCCGTCCAGTGCATGCCACGGTGGAATGATTTTCCGCAACGGTCGCAACACCGGGTTGGTGGCCTTCACCACGAACTGGGTGATCGGGTTATAGAAGTCTGCACGAGCCAGCTGCAGCAGGAAACGCAGCAGCACGATGGTCATGTAGAAGGTGGTTAACAGTTGCAGAGACGATATCAGTATCTGCGTCAGCATTGATGACTCCTCAATGGCGATTCGCCGGTGCAGGGAATGATGCGGGCGGCGCGGCCAGATTTCCAGTCCTGGCCGTTCGATTGCTTGATTAAAACGCTTTCATCGGGCCTGTCGCGTCGCCCCGAGTCTCTTCCCACGATCTTCTTTCGTCAGTCCTGGGCCTTGCCTAACTGGTCCGAGAGCTCCCGCGAGCGCAGGGCTGCCGCATCGAATGCCTTTCTGACCAGTTCCCGCAAACCGCCGTCTTCGAAAGTCTGAATGGCACGCTCGGTCGTGCCGCCGGGGGACATGACATTGCGCTTGAGCTGGGCCGGATCATGGGGGCTGGTGGCTGCCATTTCCGCGGCGCCTGCCATGGTCTGTATAGCCAGGCTGCGGGCCGTTTCAGCGGTCAGGCCGGCATCCGTCGCGGCGGACTCCAAGGCTTCCAGCATCAGGAAAAAATAGGCAGGGCCGCTGCCCGAAAGCGCGGTAACGCTATGCAGGAGCGCTTCGTCGTCAAGCCAGGTAACGATCCCGATACTGTTGAAGATTGCTTCTGCGGCAACCTTTTGTTCAGCGGTCACCGACTCCGTGGCATAGAGGCCCGCAGCGCCACGACCGACCAGGGCCGGGGTATTGGGCATGCAGCGTACGATAGGGAGATGGCCACCCAACCACTGGTCGAGGGTATCGGTTTCCAGGCCAGCGGCAATGGAGATGATCAGGGGCCGGGTGTTTTGCACCACCGGGGCGATCTCCTGGCAGATGTCCCGCATTACCTGCGGTTTGACGGCCAGGATCAGGATGTCCGCCTGTTTGGCACAGTGACGGTTGTCGGTGGTGCCGTTGACGCCATACTGATCGCGGATGGCGGTCAGGTGTTTGTCTTCCGGAGAACTCACCCAGATATTGGCCGCCGGAAACTGCTGCGCCACCATGCCGCCAATGATGGAGTTGGCCATATTGCCGGCGCCGATAAAGGAAATGGTCTGTGCTGTGTTCAAGGGTTGTGCTCCATGGTTTCGCAGGATGTCTTGGCTGGCTTGGGGCGCGCACCGAACAGGGCTGTGCCGATCCGCACAATGGTTGCGCCTTCGGTGACCGCGGATTCCAGGTCATCGGACATCCCCATCGACAGGGTGTCCAGCGTTGTCCAGTCCGGATGCTGCTCGCGTAGGGTTTCCAGCGTTTGTCGCAGAGTGGCAAAGCGTTGGCGAAGCTGCTCTGCGGACTGATCGGGGTTGGGGATGGCCATGAGACCTCGCAACCGCAGCCGCGGCAGGCTGCCGATATGATTCGCCAGGCTCTCCACCATTGTCAGCGTGGTGCCGGATTTCGTGTCTTCCCCATCGATATTCACCTGGATGCAGATGTTCAGTGGCGGCATGTCCGCAGGGCGCTGATCGTTTAGCCGGTCAGCAACCTTGGCGCGGTCGACGCTGTGCACCCACTCGAAATGTTCGGCAACCGGTCGCGTCTTGTTGGATTGCAACGGGCCGATGAAATGCCATTCAAGGCCCTTCAGATCCTGCAGCGCCTGTACTTTTTCGAGGGCTTCCTTGACATAGCTCTCGCCGAACCGGGTCAGCCCTTCTGCGGCGGCGGTCCGGATCTCGTCAGCGCTGCGTGTTTTGCTGACCGCAAGCAGGTGTACGCTGTCCGCGGGGCGGCCCGCAGCCAATGTTGCTTTTTGTATGCGCTGCCTTACGTTCCGAATGTTGTCTGCTATGCTGGACATTACCCTCTACCGGCATCGACGAGTGGGGTTACACGTTACCGTCAGGATACTGAGTTGCCAAGGCTTTCCCCTGTTTCGTGTGTCCGCCCGACTGCCGCTATATGAAGCTCAATAACACGAAAACGCAACATCCGATCAGAAAGTCTTTCGAGGACGCGTATGGATATTACTGAACTCCTGGCCTTTTCCGCCAAGCAGGGCGCTTCCGACTTGCACCTGTCATCCGGCCTGCCGCCGATGATCCGTGTGGATGGCGACGTCCGTCGCATCAACCTGCCGGCGATGGAGCACAAGGAGGTTCATGGGCTCATCTATGACATCATGAACGATAAGCAGCGCAAGGACTACGAGGAGTTCCTCGAGACCGACTTTTCCTTTGAAGTGCCAGGTGTCGCCCGCTTCCGGGTCAATGCCTTCAATCATAACCGGGGTGCCGGTGCCGTGTTCCGGACCATTCCCTCCAAGGTGCTGACCATGGAGGACCTGGGTATGGGGCAGGTCTTCAAGGATGTGTCCGGTGTTCCCCGGGGGCTGGTGCTGGTCACCGGGCCGACCGGTTCCGGTAAGTCGACCACCCTGGCAGCGATGCTCGACTACATCAACGATTCACGTTACGACCACATCCTGACAATCGAAGACCCTATCGAATTCGTGCACGAGTCCAAGAAATGCCTGGTCAACCAGCGTGAGGTTCACCGTGACACGCTGGGCTTCAACGAAGCATTGCGCTCGGCGTTGCGGGAAGACCCCGATATCATTCTGGTGGGCGAGTTGCGGGATCTGGAAACCATCCGTCTGGCGCTGACCGCCGCGGAAACCGGCCACTTGGTGTTTGGCACTTTGCACACCACCTCGGCGGCGAAAACCATCGACCGTATCGTCGATGTGTTTCCGGCGGAAGAAAAGTCCATGGTGCGGTCCATGCTGTCGGAATCCCTGCAGGCGGTTGTCTCGCAGACGCTGCTGAAGAAAACCGGCGGCGGGCGGGTAGCGGCCCATGAGATCATGATCGGTACGCCGGCGATTCGTAACCTGATCCGTGAGGACAAGGTGGCGCAGATGTACTCCGCCATCCAGACCGGTGGTGCCATTGGTATGCAAACGTTGGATCAGTGCCTGAAGAACCTGGTCCAGAAAGGGGTTGTCACGCGGGAAATTGCCCGTACCAAAGCGAAGACGCCAGAAAATTTCTAGCGGCTATTGCCCTTTGGGGCACGCAGTATTCGAAAAGCGACAGTGGGACAGATCCGGTGAGCCCTGAGATGGGCCGCCGGCTAGCGACTTGGGAAGACGGTCATGGAATTCGAAAAACTGTTGAAGCTGATGGTGGAGAAGAACGGCTCCGACCTCTTCATTACCGCCGGTGTACCGCCGAGCATGAAAGTGAACGGTAAGATGGTGCCGATCACCAAGAATGCGCTGACGCCGGAGCAGACGCGCGAGCTGGTGTACAACACCATGAACGACAAGCAGCGTGCGGAGTTCGAGGACAGCCATGAGTGCAACTATGCGCTGAGTGCACGGGGCATCGGCCGTTTTCGGGTCAGTGCCTTCTACCAGCGCAACCTCTGCGGCATGGTGCTGCGGCGTATCGAAGTGAAAATACCCCAGGTCGATGATCTCGGATTGCCTGAAATCGTCAAGGATCTGGCCATGACCAAGCGGGGATTGATTATCTTCGTCGGTGCTACCGGTACCGGTAAGTCGACATCGCTGGCGGCCATGATCGGGCACCGTAACCGCAACAGCCGCGGCCATATCATTTCCATCGAGGATCCGATCGAATTCGTTCACCAGCACCAGGGTTGCATCGTCACCCAGCGCGAGGTGGGCATCGACACGGAAAGCTTCGAGGTCGCGTTGAAGAACACGCTGCGTCAGGCGCCGGATGTCATCCTGATCGGCGAGGTGCGTACTAAACAGACGATGGAGTACGCGGTGACCTTCGCGGAAACCGGCCATCTCTGTCTGGCGACACTGCACGCCAATAACGCCAACCAGGCGTTGGACCGCATCATCAACTTTTTCAATCCCGAACAACACAACCAGATCTGGATGGACCTGTCCCTCAACTTGCGTGCTATCGTCGCCCAGCAGTTGGTGCCGACACCCGACGGCAAAGGGCGCCGGGCGGTTATCGAAGTTCTCGTCAATACTCCGTTGGCGGCGGACCTGATCCGTAAAGGTGAGGTACACCGGCTTAAGGAGTTGATGACGAAGTCCACTGAATCCGGTATGCAGACCTTCGATCAGGCGCTCTACAGGCTTTATGCCGAAGGGGCGATCACCTACGAAGATGCCCTGGCACATGCCGATTCGGCCAACGATCTGCGCCTGCTGATCAAGCTGGGAGCCGATGCAGCTGCGCCGGAAACGCTCTCTTCCTCCGTGGACAAGTTGTCGATACAAGGCGATTGAGTCCATACTCACTGTAAGGGCGGCAGCGGGATCGTTGCCGCCCCTCTGATAAGTGTTCAACATCATAATAAGGTCGGCCTGACCGACGTGCCTGATCGTGGTCAGTAAAAGGTACTTCTTTTCTGTCGATCGACATTGGACGACGGAGACTTGCGCCCGTACTCGTTACATTACGTAACAGTGAAATGGGGATTCAGTGCTTATACTGTGCGCCCCGTTAGATACGGAAAAGTCAGACAGGAGAAGGGGTTAGAGATGATAATCAATAATAATCGCGGTCGTGTTCTGCTGGCCGCATCCGTTTTTAGTGTGTTTCCGTCCCTCGCTTTCGCCGCTGGTTATGCACTTAATGAACAGAGTGCCAGCGCCATGGGCGCAGCGAATGCCGGTGCGGCAGCGGACCCGGAGAACGCATCCACCGTATTTTTCAATCCAGCCGGCATGACCCAGTTGAAGGGCACCCAGATTTCCTTCGGTGCAACCTTGCTTGACGTGACGTCGGATTTTCAAGGTTCGGCCACCAACACGGTCGGTAAGACCGTCACCGGAGGGGATGGCGGACGCTATGTTCCGCTGACCTTCGTGCCGAACTTCTATGTCACCCATCAGGTCAACGACTATCTGGCTGCCGGTTTTGGTGTCCATGTGCCTTTTGGCCTTAAGGGTAACTACGACAACGATTTCGTCGGGCGTTACTTTGGTGATAAGACCGAAATCGAAGTGGTCGATTTTCAGCCCAGTATCGCCATCGATACACAACAGGGGCTTTCCCTCGGTTTCGGGCTGGATATCATGCGCGCGAAGGGGACTTTGACCAAGTATCAGGACTTCAGCTATTACAACCAGCCTGACGGATACTTCGAAGCGAAAGGTTATGACTGGGGACTGGGATGGAATGCCGGTATTCTCTGGCAGCCCTTCGACAGAACCAACATTGGCATGACCTACCGCTCCCGGGTTGAGTTCAAGTTGCGAGGTCAGGCTACACTGACGGGCGCTCCGGTTGCGTTGACGGGCAATACCACCGGCGACCTGACGGAAAATGCCCGTGTGCCGCTGACCACTCCGGATACGCTGACGTTCAGTTTGAAACAGGGGCTGGCGCAGAACTGGGACCTTTTGGCGGGCGCGACCTGGACGGACTGGAGCCGTTTCCCCTCCCTGGCGATTCTCAGTTCCCAGCCCAACGCCGGGCAATACGGCACGATTTCGTTCCTGGGGTCGCAGACCTACAAGGGGAGTGCTGACCTGATCGGTTACGAAGCCGAGCATTGGCACAATACCTGGGCGTTCTCCATTGGTACGGCCTGGCAGGCAACGCCGGCATGGAAGTTCAAGGCTGGCTACGCCTACGATGAATCTCCGATTCCCAGCGAATACCGTAATGTACGGATACCGTCCACCGACCGTAACTGGCTGACGCTTGGTGCCCAGTGGAAGGATGTGCCGACTGGTTGGACCGTTGACGGTGCCTTCGGCTACCTGATCATTCGTGATGTGCACGTCAATGAAGTGTTGCACACCGTGAACGATCAGCCGGTGTCGGGCGCGGCGAATGTCCAGGGAACCTACAAGCCGAAGGCTTGGGGCCTCGCTGTTCAGGTCAGCAAGGCGTTCTGATAGAGAGCTGTCAGAGGCGAGCCTTTCGGTCTGCGCTTATAACGGCAAGCCGCTTTACAAAAGCCCGGTATCCCTGTGATGCCGGGCTTTTGCTCGTTATACTCGCTCCGTTTCAGTTGGGATAACCTGTGGTGCGACGGACGACGTTGATATTTTTTCTCCTGCTGTTGTTGGATCTGGCAGCCTTCTGGCTGGCCCTTTCCCATGGCGCGGTGACGATTGATCCGTTGGCGGGATGGACGGGACATCTTCCTGACTGGCAACTGACCATTCTCGAACAACTTCGCCTGCCCCGCGCCGTGGCCGGTATGACGGTTGGCGCTATGCTCGGTATGGCCGGTGTCCTGATGCAGGTGCTGTTGCGAAATCCTCTGGCAGAGCCCTATGTGCTAGGGATATCCGGCGGTGCCGCGGTTGCTGCGCTGGGGGCGCTACTACTGGGGTTGAGCAGTTTCTGGGTTTCCGGCAGCGCCTTTATCGGTAGCCTCATCTCCATGTTCATGGTTTTCCTGCTGGGCGGCCGCCAAGGCGAAACGCATTCGGAACGCCTGCTGTTGACGGGTGTTGTCGTCGCCGCCGGATGGGGCTCCATGATCAGCTTCATGCTGGCGGTTGGCCCAGACCAGTCGTTACGCGGCATGCTGTTTTGGTTGATGGGAGACCTGTCCCGGACATCTGCGCCCTGGTGGTCCATCGGCGTGGTTTTCCTGGCGCTGGCGGCGGGCTGGGTGATGGCGCCTGCGTTGGACCTGCTGGCGAGGGGCGATCAGCAGGCTGCTGCGTTAGGGGTGGAGATTCACCGCCTGCGTGCCAGTTGCTATGTGACGGCGTCGCTGTTAACGGCCAGTGCTGTGACGCTGGCCGGTCCCATCGGATTTGTCGGTTTGGTGGTTCCGCACCTGATCCGCCTGGTGAGTGGTGCCCGCCACCGGGTATTGCTGCCAGCCTCCATGCTTGCCGGTGGTGCGCTGCTGACCCTGGCCGATACGCTGGCGCGGACGATCATTGCTCCGCAGCAGTTGCCGGTGGGTGTGCTCACCGCGATGATCGGCGTCCCCTTGTTCCTGTATCTCCTGCGGCATCAGGGAGTCCGCGGATGACGATGCTACAATTGGACAGCCTGGTCTGCGGCCGGGGGGCGAGTCGGTTGGGCGCGCCCCTGTCACTTCAGGCCCAGGGAGGTGAGTTCTGGATGATCCTGGGTGAAAACGGGGTGGGTAAATCCACTCTGTTGCTGACCTTGGCCGGTCTGCTGCCCCCGCTCTCCGGCAGGGTCTTTCTGGACGGAATCGATGTTGCCCGATTTCCCCGTAAACTCCTGGCCCAGCGGCTCGGGATGCTATTGCAGCAGTCCGACATGACCTTTCCTTTCACCGTGCGGGAAGCGGTTTCCGCTGGCCGTTATGCCCACCGCAAGCCCTGGCATCCTTCAGCACCAGAGGATGGGGCCGCTGTCGATCATGCTCTGCGGGCCTGCGCATTGACTGAGCTTGCCGGACAGAGCGTGCAGCGGTTGTCCGGTGGTGAGCAGCGGCGGGTGGCTATCGCCACGTTACTGGCGCAAGAGGCCGGAGCCTTGCTGTTGGATGAGCCCGTCAATCCGCTCGACCTGCGCCATCAGTCGGATTTGATGGCGCACTTTCGGCATCTGGTCTGCTCAGAACGCCGACTGGTGATGATGTCGGTGCACGACCTCAACCTGGCAGCCCGTTTCGCCGACCGGGTGATCCTGATGTTCCCCGATGGCTCCGTCGAAGCCGGTGCCGCCAGCGAGCTGCTTACGCGATCCCGGCTCGAAGCTCTCTACCGTCACCCTCTGCATGAGATCCGCGATCAGGATACCCGGTTTTGGGTGGCCGGGGAGCGTGACTTGGCGGACTAAGTGATTCCTTATCCACAGGATTGGCTTGACGGGTTCGTCGTCGATCCGTACATTGCGCTCAGTTTAGAAAATGGATCGCGCGACGATCCCGGCGGATGCTGCATTGAGTGTCCGCCGCTGCATTCGGTGCTCGTATCACGAGTGAAACGGGAAACTGGTGGAAACCCAGTGCTGCCCCCGCAACGGTAAGTGACAGAGGCAATGATCGATGCCACTGTGTCCGTTGGAACGGACCGACCTGAGCCTGACTCGGGTCCGGACCGTGCCACGACACGGGAAGGCGTCATTGCCGGGCCATCCCAGATGGCCACTTCACGAGCCCGGAGACCGGCCGATTGCAGTGACAGCGGTGTAGCGGAGGGCTTCACCGGTGGACACTGCCTGCCAGTTCCGCTCGTTTTCCCTCCTCTCACCGGGCCTTTGATGCTGACCTTCAGGAAGCAAACCCGTGAGAGTAAACATTTCTATATCCCGTTCCCGTCTGGCCCAGGCCGTGGCGCTGACAGTCCTGTTGTCACCGCCCACGCTTGCTGACGAATTGCCGAACATGGTCGTTACCCCGACGGACACCCCCCAGTCACCGGAAGACGTCAACGCCTCCACCACGGTCATTACCCGCAGACAGATCGAGCAAAGCGGCGCCCAGAGTCTCGATGAACTCCTGGTCGGCGTACCGGGCGTGTCCGTGGCCAACTCTGGTGGCTATGGAAAACAGAGCAGTCTGTTTATGCGAGGCACCAGCTCCAACCATACCTTGGTGCTGATCGATGGTGTTCGCATTAACACGGCGACGCAGGGCGCCGCCCTGATCCAATACATTCCACTGGATCAGATCGAGCGTATCGAAGTGGTACGCGGGCCACGCTCCAGCCTGTACGGCTCGGATGCCATGGGAGGCGTGATCCAGATCTTTACCCGTAAGACCAATAAACCGTTCAGTGCGTCAAGCGCGGTGACCGTGGGGAATCAGGGCACGACCCACTTCCAGCAGTTTCTCGGCGGCAATGTGGATGGTACCCGCTGGAACCTGTCGTTGGGGACGTTCAAAACCTCCGGCCAGGATCAGTACCCCGGCTACGAGCCGGATAACGATGGTTACGATAACCAGTCGATCAATGCCGGCGCCGAGCATTCGTTTGCGGGGCGTTTGACCTTGGGAGCCAACCTCTATCGGGCTCAGGGCAACACGCAATTCGACGACCCCTACAACCCGGGCAACCTGCCCAATACCGATTTCGTCCAGCAGGTATTGTCGACTCACGCGAATTACCTGCTCTCCGATAGCCTGCTGTGGAAAACGCAGTTGTCCCGCTCGGAGGACCGCGACCGTGAATATGCCAAAGGCGTGGCGACGTCCAATACTATTGGCCGACGGGACACCTTGCGCTCAACGCTGGACTACGTGTTGTCCGAAAATGAGACGCTGACCGGTGGTATCGAGCGTAGCCAGGATCACGTCAAATCGTCGGTAGATTATGCGCAGACGGGCCGTTTCAACAACGCGGTTTTCGTGCAGTCGCTTGGCAGCCTGGGCGGGTTCAGCCATCAGCTGGCACTGCGCTATGACGACAATCAGCAGTTCGGTAGTGCGGTTACCGGTAATGCGGTGTTTGGCTATAAGGTGAGTAAAGGTTTCTCGCCCTACGTTAGCTATGGTACAGCTTTCGTGACGCCAACCTTTGTCGACCTGTATTACCCCAATTACGGCAACCCCAACCTGAAGGCGGAGAAAGGGCATACCCTGGAGCTGGGGGCGAAAGGACAATTCACTGACTGGCACTACACGGCGGATATCTACGAGTCCCGAATCCGCGACATGATTGCCTACACGGCGAGCTACCAGTTGGACAACATCAACAAGTCTCGAATCCGTGGCGCTGAAGTGTCTGTGGGCACGACACTGGCGGGCTGGGAGTTGAATCTGGCCGCGGGCTACACGGATGCCATCGACGACAGTACGGACCAGAAACTGATCCGTCGTCCCAAATGGAACGGGAATGCCAGTCTGTACAAGGAGTTCGGGCGCCTGGGTTTCCGCACCGAAGTGCAGGCGCAGGGCTACAGTTGGGATAACTACTACGACCCGTCGAATGTCTTCAGCAGCGGCCAGCGGGTGACTCTGGGCGGTTTCGCACTGACCAACGTGGCGCTGACCTGGCAGGCCCGTAAGGATCTTCAATTGGAGGCACGAGTGGACAATCTGTTCAATCGTGATGCGGTCACGGTGGCAGGCTACAGCGGTCGCAGCCGCCTGGTCCTGGGAACGGTGCGTTACACCTATTAATCGTTGCCGCGCCAGCGCTCGATCTCCGCTGCCGAGTGGCCCGCCAGACATGGACTTGGTGCCTCATGCGGCGCAATGCGCTGTGCTTATTGCGCCCTACAGCAGTGGCGGGAAGCTACAACGGGTTATCGATCCGGAGGTCATGCGTAGGGCGCAATAACCGAAGGGCATTGCGCCGAAAGGGTTGGTCTTGTTGCGTCCTGTGGCATTGGCAGGGCGTTGATTAAAATTCTATCAACGCCCTGCCAGTGTTTTATGCCATGCCCGATGTTGTGTTAATGCGCTTCGTCCCAGTTGAGGCCCGTTCCTGCTTCCACCAGTAGCGGAACATCCAGGTCTGCTGCTGCCGACATCCGCGTCACCAAACCATCCCGGACCTCCTCCAGACAGTCTTCATGGACTTCCAGGATCAGTTCATCGTGCACCTGCATGATCATGCGGGCGTTGAGTTGGCTGTCGTTAAGCCAGCTTTCCACCGCCAGCATGGCGCGTTTGATAATGTCTGCTGCCGTGCCCTGCATGGGCGCGTTGATGGCGGTGCGCTCTGCTGCCTGTTGCAGGTTCCGGTTGGGGCTGTTGATATCCGGTAGATAGAGGCGGCGTCCGAACAGGGTTTCAACGTAGCCCTGGTCGTGCGCCGAGGAGCGGATCCGGTCCATATACGCGAGGACGCCGGGGTAGCGTTCGAAGTAGCGGTTGATGTACTCCTGGGCGGTGCCGCGATCGACGCCGATCTGGCGAGACAGGCCAAAGGCCGACATGCCATAGATCAGGCCGAAGTTGATGGCCTTGGCGCTGCGTCGTTGTTCAGATGAGACGGCATCCGGCGTCGTACCGAAGACCTCGGCGGCGGTGGCCCGGTGGATGTCCTCCCCCGCGGCAAAGGCTTTCAGCAGTCCTGAATCGCCGGACAGGTGGGCCATGATGCGTAGCTCGATTTGGGAGTAGTCGGCCGCGATCAATCGATAGCCCGGCTCGGCAATGAAGGCCTGCCGGATGCGCCGGCCTTCTTCTGTACGGATCGGGATGTTCTGCAGGTTCGGGTCTGAGGACGATAGGCGTCCAGTGGCGGCAACGGCCTGGTGATAGCTGGTGTGTACGCGACCCGTGTGCGGATTGACCATTTCCGGCAGGCGGTCGGTATAGGTCGACTTCAGCTTGCTCATGCTGCGGTATTCGAGGATCAGCGTGGGCAGGCGATGACCGGACTCGGCCAGTTCCTGAAGCACGGGTTCTGCGGTCGAGGGCTGTCCCTTCGGGGTTTTCTTGACGACCGGCAGGCCCAGCTTGTCGTAGAGGATTTCCTGCAACTGCTTCGGCGAACCCAGATTAAAGGGTTGGCCGGCCTCTGCATGCACCTCTTTCTCCAGTGCATCCATGCGTTCGGCCAGTTGCTGGCTTTGCTGGCGCAGCTTGCCGCTATCGATTTTGGTGCCTCGTCGTTCCATGCTCGCCAGCACGGGAACCAGTGGCATGTCGATCTCACGGTAGACCGAGTCGGGGCCGGTCTCCCGAGCCAGTTGAGGGCGCAGTTTCCGGTGCAGTCGCAGGGTGATGTCGGCATCCTCTGCGGCATATTCACCTGCCTGTTCCAGCGCGATCTGGTTAAAACTGAGCTGCTTGGCGCCCTTGCCGGCAATGTCTTCGAACTTGATGGTTTTCAGGCCGAGATACTTCAGGGCAAGACTGTCCATATCGTGACGGGTTGCCACGGAGTTGAACACGTAGGACTCGAGCATGGTGTCTTCGGCCACGCCGCGTAAATGCACGTCGTGATTGGCGAGGACGTTGATATCGTACTTCAGGTTCTGGCCGACTTTTCGGTGTTTGGGGTCTTCCAGTAGCGGCTTCAGTTGTGCGAGTACCTGCTCTCTGTCCAATTGGTCCGGGGCGCCCATGTAATCATGTGCGAGCGGGACATAGGCCGCTTCGCCGGGGGTAATGGAGAAGGAGACGCCGACGATCTGTGCCTGCATGTAATCCAGGCTGGTGGTTTCGGTGTCGAAGGCGAAAAGTTCCGCGGCGGCCAGTCGCTGCAGCCAGGTGTCCAGGTCGGCCTGTGTCATGATGACATCGTAATGGCGTTCGGCCGGGGAGTCCGCCGGGTCGTCCCCGGTTTCTTCAGCATTCCTGGCCGTCTCTCGGCCCGGTTCGCTAAGCTCCGAAATCCACCCCTTGAACTCGAGTTCGCGGAACATCTCCAGCAGCGCCGGCTTGTCCTCCTCAACCGGCTTAAGGTCGCTGAGGTCGATGTCCAGTTCGATATCTGTGCGTATGGTCGCCAGTTGGTAGCTCAACGGCAGATGATCAAGAGCCTCGCGCAGGTTTTCGCCAATCTTGCCTTTGACCTCGTCGGCATGAGCCATGACGGATTTCAGGTCGCCATACTCCTGCAGCCATTTGACGGCGGTTTTGGGGCCACACTTGGTGACACCGGGAATGTTGTCGACGGTGTCGCCCACCAGGGCAAGGTAGTCGATGATCCGCTCAGGGGGGACGCCGAATTTTTCCTCGACGCCGCTGCGATCCATGCGGGTTTCAGTCATGGTGTTGATCAGGGTCACGTGAGGGCTGACCAGCTGAGCCATATCCTTGTCGCCGGTAGAAATCACGGTGTCGATGCCTTTTTCCGTGGCTTCGCGGGCAAGGGTGCCGATGACGTCGTCGGCTTCCACCTCAGGAATGATGAGCAGGGGCAGGCCCATGGCGCGGATAATGTCGTGTATCGGCTGGATCTGGCTGGCCAGTTCTTCGGGCATGGGCGGCCGGTGAGCCTTGTAATCGGGAAAGAGCTCATGCCGGAAGTTCTTGCCGCGGGCGTCGAAAACCACAATGATGGGAGAGCCTGGGAAATCCTTGTTCAGGCGGCGGATCATATTGATCACGCCCTTTATCGCCCCCGTGGGTTGCCCGGAGGATGTCGTCAGGGACGGCAGAGCATGGAAAGCCCTGAACAGATAGGATGAGCCATCGACGAGTACAACGGGGGGCTGCTGAGCATTGCTGGCCATACGGGTCCTTCGAAGTCTGGAAGTCGGATCGATGGTCGTTCTTGAACCGGGTGTTTACGCGGAACGGATCAATTAAGAAGGATGCCAAGGTTATCATGAAACGCAAGATCAACGCTGTGTTATTGGGGGTGTCTCTGGCGGTCGGTATGGCCGGTGGTGCCCATGCGGAAGAATCGGCGAAGCTGTCGGAACAGAAGGCTGAACCCAGCCTGCCGAGCCAGGATGGGTCTGAGATCGTTATCCGGCATAGGGAAGATAAAACGTTCTACGAATACCGGGTCAACGGTGTTCTCAAGGAGATCAAGGTGGTGCCCAAGCATGGTCCCGCCTACTACCTGGTGCCGCAGGACGGCAATGGCTGGATCCGTGAGGACAAGCCTCAGGTATTGGTGCCGAGCTGGGTGCTGTTTCGCTGGTGACCATAGCGCTTGCAAGCCGTGCCGCCTAAGCGGCACGACTGTTCCAGGCGCTGGTGTACCTGTCCCTGGCGGGTACCGGCACGGCCTTAGATAACGGTTATCTGGACCGCCTGCGAAGGCCCGCTTTCCAATCCCTGCTGATCAACAGCCGTCACTTCGAAATCGTAAATCCCCGGCGAAAAGCTGGACAGCGACAATTCCGTCGTTGATCCGTCGGGGATCGTGATCAGGTGATACTGCTTTTCGTAAGTGAACTTGTAATAGACGTGGTACTGGGCTATCTCGCTGGGGTAGAGCAGGGAGCCGTCCTCGCGTGCCACGGGTTCCTGCCAGACGAGACTGGATGTCGGGCCGGCAGTCATCAGCCGCATTGCCGAATTGCCGGTGTATGTCGAATCCATTGCTTGTGCGGAACCTGAACTGCTGCCGCCACAGGCGGTAAGGAGTAGTGTTGCCGAAAGTGTCACAAAAGCTATGCCGATGCGATGCCAAGCCAAGTTGGCGCATGAAAGAAAAGCCATGCGAATCATTGCCTACGGTTATGAATGATGTGCGGCTCTGCGGCCGCTGGCAAGATTTGGTCCGTACACCTTGATCGGAACAAGAGGGATTATGCGGATTTGATGAGTTGATACAAGTGAAGATTACGTAAGTGATGCCAATTAAAATATGACGCCAATAGCGTCGTGATTGATGGGTGGTGGGCCTAGGCCGGCAATTGTTGCCGGCCTTTTCGTCAGGTACTCTACAGATTCCGTAAAAGCAGACCGTATTCCAGTCCTTCGCCGACGTCAGCCGGCAGCGGGATGCGCATCTGGTGACCGGAGCCGGGGGCAACGTCAACCTGCTCGCCGCGGCGGTTTTCGAGGGACTCGATGTTGAACACCAGATTGCCGGTGGGTGTCATCAATTCCATCGACGAGCCTTTTTCAAAGCGGTTTTTCACTTCGACCAGGATGGTGTTGCTCTGCGCATCGAATTCCAGAATTTCTCCGGCGAATTGCTGTTGCTGGGAGCGTGAGTTGCCGTCTTTGTAGTTCTGGTATTCGTCATGGACGTGGCGGCGGTAGAAGCCTTCGGTATAGCCTCGATTAGACAGCTTCTCCAGCTCGTCCATCAGACCACGGTTGAATTCGCGACCGGCAACCGCATCGTCGATCGCCTGCCGGTAGACCTGTGCGGTGCGGGCGACATAGTAATGGGACTTGGTGCGGCCTTCGATCTTGAACGAGTGGACGCCCATTTCCGTCAGACGCTGGACATGCTGGATGGCTCGCAGGTCTTTCGAATTCATGATGTAGGTGCCGTGCTCGTCCTCGTAGGCGGTCATTGGCTCATCGGGACGGCCTTCCTCATGGAGGAGGAACATCTTGTCGGTGGGCGTCCCTTCGCCCAGCGTCGACGAGCCTTCCTCCGGCGACCATTGGCCGGGTGCAGCGCCGGACTCCAGCTGTGTCACAGGGATCACGTTGCCGGCTTCGTCCTGCTTGGCTTCCACGGCATTGTATTTCCAACGGCAGGCATTGGTGCAGGTGCCCTGGTTGGGGTCCCGGTGATTGATGTAGCCTGACAGGAGGCAGCGGCCTGAGTAGGCCATACAGAGGGCGCCATGGACAAAGACCTCAATCTCCATCTCAGGGCATTCCTGGCGAATTTCGCCAATCTCCTCCAGGGACAGCTCGCGGGACAGGATGATGCGGCTGATGCCCTGCTTTCCCCAAAATCTCACGGTGGCAAAGTTGACGGCGTTGGCCTGCACTGAGAGGTGGATCGGCATCTCGGGCCAACGTTCGTGCACCATCATGATAAGACCGGGATCGGACATGATCAGCGCATCCGGACGCATCTCCACGATCGGTTCGATGTCTTTCAGGAAGGTGCGCACCTTGCTGTTGTGTGGCGCGATGTTGGCGGCGACGTAGAAGCGCTTGCCCAAACTGTGCGCCAGCTCGATGCCTTCTGCGAGTCGCGGCATCGTGAAGTCGTTCTCCCGCACTCGCAGACTGTAGCGGGGCTGACCGGCATAGACGGCGTCGGCTCCGTAAGCGAGTGCGTAACGCATGTTTTTCAGCGTCCCAGCGGGGGAGAGCAGTTCCGGAGTCATGGCCAGCACCTACAAGCTATCGGTTACAGATTTTGAAAAATGGTTCCACGCGGGTGGAATACCCGAGTATTGGGGTCGGACATTCTACCAGAACCCGTTTCAGATAGCAGCAGCCTGCCCCAGGTCAGCCCGGTAGCGCCGGCGAGGGCACCAGCCAGGCCACAGCCAGCCCGCCAATGATGGCCAAAACCAGGGGGATCGTTACGCGGCGGGCCAGTGCCATTTGGCCGACCGTCGCAGCCAGGGTCGCCTTGACCAGACTGTTGACCGAGGCCGCGATGATGATGCCGACGACGGCGGTGTGCAGGTCCAGGCCTTGGCCAGTCATGCGTCCCAGCGAAAGGGTAATGGCGTCGACATCGCTGATGCCCGAGCTGGCGGCCAGCAGGTACACCCCGGCGCTCCCCAGCCAGTCGCGCAACCAGTTGCCCGCCAGCATGACGACCAGCAGTAGCACGCCGAAGGTGAGGGCGGCTTTCAGGTCGAGCGGGTTCTGCTGCAGGTGAGGGCTTGTGACGGAGTGGTGCCGATACCGATACCAGATAATCAGGGCTGGAATATACAGCAGCGCGGCCATCACCAGAACGGGGGCGATAATGAGGGGGATCAGGGCACGATTGACGGCTGTGCAGAGGATCAGGATGCGAGGGAACATGGTGCCGCACGCCATCAGGATGCCCGCTGCCAGAAGCGGGCTGAGTTCCCGCGATTCGCGGGAAAGGCGTGCGAAATGTAGCGTCAACGCCGTGGATGAACTGAGTCCGGCAAAGAGTCCGGTAAACAGGATGCCACGTTCGGCGCCACCCACCCGAACCGCGAAGTAGCCGACGAAGGATATGGACGCGATCAGCACCACCATCCACCAAAGCTGGAAGGGGTTAATCGCCTCGCCTGGGCCGAAGCCCCGATTGGGCAGCAGCGGCAGTACCACCACGGTAATCAGCAGTAGCTTGAGTCCGGCGTCCAGTTCATGGGCTTGGAGTTTGCGCAGCAGACCGTGAATTTCATCCTTGTTATCAAGGATCAGGGCTGTCACGACCGCAGCAATAGCGGCGATCTCGATCTCGCCCAGGACTGCCAGTGCTCCGAACATCAAGGTGAGCAGAAGTCCGACCAGCCCTGTAATGCTGTAGTTTTTTACCGAGTCCACCCTGGCGCGGTAGGCGATGATGCCGATCAGGGAGAAGCTGGCGATCAGCGACACCAGTATCCAGGGGCCAAATTGCTCTGCCAGCAAACTGCCGAGTCCGCCCAGCAGGCCGGTGAGCGCGTGGGTGCGGATGCCAGCGATCCGTTGCCCGGCCTCCTGGTCGCGATCCCGCCAGCCGCGTTGAATGCCGATCAGGGTGCCCAGGAGAAGTGCGACAGTGAGGCCGATCAGTGCCCGATTATCCATCAATAGGGACTGGGCAAAATCATTCACGTTACTCGTCTCCGTTCAGCGCGGACTTGTGTTTGTGTCTTTCTTTGTGAGCCTGGTCGTGCAAGCGGGCCTTCAGCGCCTCACAGACGATTTCCAGTACACGTATCCGGGTGTAGCGTTTGTCGTTGGCGGCAATCAGGTGCCATGGCGCGATATCTGTACTGGTGCGGCTGATCATTTCCTCCACGGCTTCAGCGTAGGTCGGCCACTTGTCGCGGTTGCGCCAGTCTTCGTTAGTGAGTTTGTAGTGCTTGTAGGACGTTTCCAGGCGCTTGTTGAAGCGGCGAAGCTGGGTTTCAGGGTCAATGTGCAACCAGAACTTCAGCACGACGACGCCATGCTCCACCTGTTGCTCCTCGAAATCGTTAATTTCGGCATAGGCTTCGTGCCACCGATGTTCCGGTGTCAGGCCCTCCACCCGCTCGACCAGGACGCGACCGTACCAGCTGCGGTCGTAGATGGTAACGCGCCCGGCCCGCGGCACGTGTCTCCAGAAGCGCCATAAGTAGTGGTGGGCGCGCTCTTCGTCGTTGGGCGCGGCGATTTGGATAACCTGTGCGACTCTGGCATCGATACCGCGCATGATGCGGCGGATGGCGCCGCCCTTGCCGGCGGCATCCCAGCCTTCGAATACCAGCGAGAGTGAGACGCCGGCATGATAGGCCTGCCAGCTCAGCTTGTTGAGCGTCAGCAGCTTTTCGTCGATCGCCTGGCGGTAATCCTTTTTGGAGAGTTTCTGATCCAGATCCAGCTTATCCAGGATGGTGCCGTCAGTGTGATGGTGCTCCCGGTGGACTTTCGAAACATCGACGAGTGACTCACCGGCCAGTGCCGCCCTCAGGTGTTCTCCGGCCATCAGGTTGCGGTAACGGTGGTCGGCCGCCTCGATGGCAGTCCAGGGCGCTTCACGGTGGTCTGTGTGGCGCATGGCTCGCTCCGCACCGGCGACCAGTCGGTGGTAACTGGCGTGTAGCGTGTGGTCCAGCTTGGATACCATCCAGCGGGCGTTGGGCTCGTGGTCCAGCTGTTTCAGGTAGGTTTTCTGGTGTTTTTCTGAACGGTGTAGCCAGAGTTTGACGAAGACGGCGCCGTCGTGGGCCAGCATGCGCTCAAAGCGGCTGATGCGCTGCATGTGGCGGTCGAACGTGTCATCGTCGATCTGGCCAAGGGCATACTGCACCAGTGTGCCGGTGTACCAGGAGCTGTGAAAGATGCCAATGCGGCCGCGCCCCGGCAACGCCCGCCAATAACGCCAGAAACGTGGGCGCTCCAGTTCTTCATCGGATTTCGGGCCAAAGGCATGGAATTCCACGCCGCGGGTATCCAGCCAGTCGTTGAGTACGTTGGCGACCTCACCCTTGGTGGCGTTGTCGAGACCTTCGAGGATGAGAATGATCGTCCGGTCGGTGTCACGCAGCTGGAATTGCAGGTCGAGCAGGGTTCTGCGCAGGGCGGGCAGCGCTTCCTTGTACTGAGCCTTGTCCAGGGTTCTTCCCAGTTCCGCAGTTTCCAGCATCGTCTTGGCGCCTAAATCAAGATGTCCGTGTCGGTCGTCACTGCCTTCGAGCTGAGTCGAAGGCATCGGAAACAGTATAAGGCGTGACTCGGGCGTGGAAGTTCGCTGAGATCAAAAGTTAGACGGAAAAAGCGCACGAGCCTTATCCCTAGTATGAATATTCTAATTTTTATCTTTATCGTCCCAGTTCGTGGTCATAAGGGACGTTATGCAACGTCTGACGTTTATCCGTGGTTGGAGGTCGTTATGGGCAAGCTGAAGTCGTATCAGGAGCAAGTACAGGAAGCCATCGAAAAAGGCATCAACAACGTTGAAGAGCAGTACAAGACGCTCTCAGCCAAGCCTTTTGAACTGGCGGAAAAAGTGGAAGCCGAAGCCAAGAGCTACAGTGTTAAGACGGTTCGTGAGCGTCATAACGAATACGTTGCCAGCCTGTATGACTCGCTGCGTACGCTGAACAAGCGTCTGGGTGGCTATGCCGGCGACCTGATCGGTCGGTTCGAGAAGGAAGTGGCAGAAGAAGCCAAAGCGGTTGAGGAGGCGACCAAGCCTGCGCCGCGTAAGCCGGCTGCTCGCAAGACTTCGAGCGCGAAAAAAGCCGAAGCAGCGACGGCCTGATCGGCAGGACAGAAAGCCAGTGAGGCATGCCTCACTGGTTTTCTGACGCCGTCTTGTCCAGAGGTAAGGCGAAGGGTAGCGTCGGCTTTTCCCCTGTCAGTTGCTCAAGTCGCGTCACTTTTTCCCGGTAATTTTTTTCGACATTGTCGATTTCCTGTTTCTGTCCAGCAATTTCCAGCTGAACGGAACGGATGTGTTTCTGTAGCTGCTGCATCTTTTCAAGCACGCCTTTCGGCACCGTGCGTCCCGCACGTTGCAAATTGCCGGCCTGTTCCTGCTCCTGTTCGAGTTGCGACTGCAGAATAGCAATGTTGCCGCGCTTGAGATTGATGAGGCTGTTCATCTCCTGCAACTGACGATGTAGTTCGCGGATGGCGTCATCCGGCGAGCTGTAATTGCGTAGCAGTATCTCGTCCTGACGTTTCTGGTCGGCGATTTCCTGCGCCTTCGCCTTACGAGCTTCCTCTGCCTGCATTTTGGCTTTTAGCTCAGCGGCAGTGGGCGCGGGAGGGATCGTCTTGATGACGCGGCCATTGGGACTGAGAATTTCGTAGCCGCGCTTGACGGCATCATCCGGCACCGTGCCGCTGATGGCTGGGTGACCCTGGCTATCGATATATCGATACAGGGTGGCTGCCTGAGCCACCGGCAAGCCGAGTAGCAGGAATGAAGATAGCGTCGCGATGTGCTTTAAGAGCGTGGCAGGGGATTTGCTAAGTACTTTTATCATAATGATGAGTTAGCAGGGAGTGCCCGGTTTGCTTAAGTCTCCTAAGCATAACAAAAGTTCCGGGAACCTGCGTCGGCACCTGAAAAAGTATACATTTTCCCGGTTAGGTCGCCAGAACAGACTGGTCCGGGGTGGCTTTGCGACGGTCCATAAAGTGGCAGCAGGCACCGGGATTGGGCGTGATCCCGGTGGCTGTCATCTGGGCGGTGTAGCCTGAAGCGAAACGAGTGGATACGGCGCTGCCGAATTCGACTCAGCCGGCGCTGCCGTACTTGGCGCGATAAGCTTCCACGCTTTCGGCATATTGTGCCAGGGAAGGGGTTTCCCTGAGATAGGCCAGAATCTGGTTGAGCTCTACGATGCTGAATACGGGAACCTTGTATTCGGCTTCGACTTCTTCGATCGCCGACTGCTGTCCCTTGCCGCGTTCCTGGCGGTTGAGGGCGATCAGGACGCCAGCGGGCTCTGCGCCGGCATCACGGATGATCTGCATGGATTCGCGGATGGCTGTGCCGGCGGTAATGACGTCGTCGATAATCAGCACTCGCCCTTGAAGCGGTGCGCCGACAATGTTGCCGCCTTCGCCGTGGTCTTTCTTCTCTTTGCGGTTGAAGGACCAGGGGATGTCCTGCTGGTGATGCTCGGAGAGCGCGATGGCTGTTGCGGCAGCTAAGGGAATGCCCTTATACGCTGGGCCGAACAGGACATCGAATTCGAGACCCCACTGTTGCAAGGCCGCCGCGTAATAGCGTCCCAGGTGGGCGAGGTCGGAACCGGTATGAAAGAGTCCCGCGTTGAAAAAATAAGGACTTATGCGTCCTGATTTGAGCGTAAACTCGCCAAAACGCAAAACATTGCGGGTAATGGCGAATTCGATGAACTGCTGCTGATAATGCTCCATGGGCGGCGAGTATCTTCTACCGGTTCTTTTCAAAAAGTATTAAAACGGTATCATACACGCAAACTAAATCAGGGAACATCTATGCGGGTTGTATCCATCAGCGTCAACGGGCTCAGGCAGGCCGTCGAAAATGGGTTTTTCGACTGGGTTGCCGGCCAGAACGCCGATGTTATCTGTGTGCAGGATCATCGCGTCCGTGCCTATGAAGTCGAGGATGAGCCAGCGCTGCGACCGGATGGTTACGAAGCCTATTTCATCGACGGGGAGCATAACGAGGATGGTGGTGTCGGCATTTATACCCGCCACTTTCCCAAGGCCATCATGTACGGTTTCGCCCACGAGTCGGCTGACCGGGAAGGTCGCTTCATCCAGGCTGATTTCGAGCGTGCCAGTGTCGGCTGCGTGCTGGCGCCCTGCGCGCTTGGAGATCCCTCCCGGCAGGCGCACAAGGACGAATTCCTTCAGGCTTTCCAGGTGCACCTGCAGAAGACGCTGCGTAAGCGGCGCCAGTTTATTTTCTGCGGCAATTTCCAGACAGCGCACTTGGTGACCGATGCCAGTCCGCGCTACCACAAGATGGAAGTGTCCGGATTCCTGCCGAATGAGCGGGCCTGGATGGACGAGGTTTTCGATACCATGGGGTATATCGATGCGTTCCGCGAGGTCAATCGCCAGGGCGGCCAATTCACCTGGTGGCCGGAATGGGCCGAGGGCTGGCGTAAGCAGGCGGGCTGGCGCACGGACTACCAGATGTTGACGCCCGGGCTGCGCAATACGGTGCAGGGTGGGTTTATCGATGTCGATACCCGCTTTTCCGATCATGCGCCGATCGTGATGGATTATGCGATCCCAATGGAATGAAGGATGCCGGATGAAAAAAGGCCGCCCAAGGGCGGCCTTTTTTTGTGGTCAGTTTCAGCCTTCCAGTGCTGCTTTCTGGATGCTGAAAAGTTGATCGATGCCGCGGCCAGCCAGTGCTAGCATGGCATCGAGATGGTCTCTCTCGAAGGGCGCGCCTTCCGCTGTACCCTGAACTTCGATGAAGCCGCCCTTGTCGGTCATGACAACGTTCATGTCTGTCTCGGCCGCGGAATCTTCCGGATAATCCAGGTCCAGTACCGGCGCACCTTCATAGACGCCAACGGAGATCGCCGCCACCATTTGCAGCAGTGGATTGCGGGGGATCATTTTTGCCTTCACCATATGGTTTAGTGCGTCGACCAGGGCCACGCAGCCCCCGGTAATGGAGGCGGTACGGGTGCCGCCATCGGCTTGAATGACGTCGCAGTCCACGGTGATGCTGTGTTCGCCAAGCGCTTTGAGGTCGACGGCGGCGCGCAAGGAACGGCCGATCAGACGCTGGATTTCAACGGTGCGTCCGCCCTGCTTGCCGCGCGCGGCTTCGCGGCCCATGCGCTGACCGGTCGAGCGCGGTAGCATGCCGTATTCGGCGGTGATCCAGCCTTGGCCGGTTCCTTTCAGGAAGCGGGGAATGCCGGTCTCAACCGTGGCGGTGCAAAGAACCCGGGTGTCGCCGAATTCGACGAGAACGGAACCTTCCGCGTGCCGGGTGTAATGGCGCGTGATACGGATATCGCGAGTCTGTTCCGGTGTGCGTCCGCTGGGTCTCATCATGGGTACTGTCTCTTGCCTTAAATCTGAATGGGCTCGCATTGTAGCACGAGCCTGTAGGCATGCTTCTCCGGCGCGTGGCTCTTGCTGTGGCTCCATGGATCGGATGCCTCCATGGGAGTGAAGATGATACAGTCGTGGCTATCGAAGACCTCAATGCCCATCCGGGCCGCGAGGCGTTTGAATGTTTCGGGCTCACCGATGTCGTGTGCCAGATCGAATTGAAGTGTCCGGCGAGAGTCCGGGTAGAGGAGTGTTGATGATCAGAAGTATGACGGCTTTTGCCCGCCAGGAAACTCAGGCGGAATGGGGATCGCTCACCTGCGAAGTGAGGACCGTGAATCATCGCTATCTGGAGCCTCAGTTCCGTTTGCCGGAATCGCTGCGGGATCTGGAGGTCACGATGCGCGACCTGGTTCGGGACCAGTTGCGACGTGGCAAGGTCGATATCGGCATGCGTCTGCAGCTCACTGAAGGTGCCGGTGGGACGCTCTCGATCAATCAGGTGATGGCTGAACAAGTCAATGAGGCCGCTAACCTCATCAACCGTATGCTCGATAACCCTGCACATATCAATGCCCTCGATATTCTGCGTTGGCCAGGGGTGTTGGAAAACGCCGAATTCGATATGGAGCCGGTGAAGGAAGCCGCGCGTGCGCTGATGCAGGCCACGCTCCGTGAAGTGGTTTCCGTGCGGGAGCGTGAGGGCGGACGTTTGCGCCCCCTGTTCGACGAACGCCTGGATCGTATGAATGAGTTGGTGGGAGTCGTGCGTCAGCGCATGCCTGAACTGCTAGAGAGGCAGCAGGTGCAGTTGCGGCAACGCTTTGAGGATGCTCGCGTCGAACTCGAGAGCGACAGGCTGACCCAGGAAATGGTGCTGCTCGCGCAGAAATGCGACGTCGCCGAGGAGATGGACCGCCTTGATGCGCATATCAAGGAAATCCGGGAGGCGCTCGATCGTGATGAGTCCATCGGTCGGCGTCTCGATTTCCTGATGCAGGAACTCAACCGCGAGGCCAATACGCTCAGCAGCAAGTCTATCGATGCCGATGTGACAAAGGTGGCGGTGGAGTTGAAAGTGTTGATCGAGCAGATGCGGGAGCAGGTCCAGAACATCGAATAGATGGGGTGTATCGTTCTGCACCGTCAAAGGGCGGATTCCCGCCCTCGTTCCGGTTACAATGGCGGGCTTAATTCAGGTCGTCGGCACAGGAACAGGAGCAGATCAGTATGAGCGCGGCTATTGAGCGGGGCACCCTCTATGTGATATCCGCCCCTTCCGGGGCGGGCAAGACCAGTCTGGTGAACGCGCTGCTCGAGCGGGATTCGCGCCTGTGCGTTTCAGTGTCACACACAACACGCCAACCGCGTCCCGGGGAGCAGGATGGCGTGAACTACCATTTTGTCGATCGCGCCAGCTTCGAGGATATGATCGGCAACGCCGCTTTTCTCGAGCATGCCGAGGTCTTCGGCAACTACTACGGCACCTCCCAGCAATGGGTGGAAGACACCTTGGCGACGGGGCGCGATGTCATTCTGGAAATCGACTGGCAGGGTGCGGAGCAGGTACGTCGCCTGCTGCCGGACTGTGTCAGTATTTTCATCCTGCCGCCTTCAAGCCAGACGTTGCGTGAACGCCTGGTCGGTCGCGGGCAGGATTCGCCGGAGGTGATCGAGCGTCGGCTGCACGAAGCTGCGGTGGAGTGCAGCCATGCCTTCGAGTTTGATTTTGTCGTTGTCAATGATCAGTTTGATGAAGCCCTGGCCGACCTGCTGGCCATTGTGCGGGCCCAGCGTCTCAACATCCGGCTGCAGAAGGTTCGCCAGGAGGTTCTTCTGGAAAGCCTGGTGGCAGGGAGCTGATCGGGCGCTGTACAGTTCGTCAGCTTTTGGTTAGAATTCGCGGTCCGCAAAGGCTCATGTTATCGAGTCTTGGGCGCAGGACATTATGTGTAAATAGGTCGACTGAATAACGAGGTTATCATGGCACGAGTTACGGTTGAAGATTGTCTGGATATGGTGGATAACCGTTTCCAACTGGTCATGGTGGCTTCGCGCCGCGCACGTCAGATAGCCAACCGGGGCCGCGATCCGATGGTGCCGGAGGAGAACGACAAGCCGACGGTTATTGCGCTGCGGGAGATCGCTCTCGGCAAGATCGATAAAAGTATTCTCGACGAGGACGATGAGGGCTGACAGGGCCTTTTGTCACACGTCGCAAAGGCGCCCCGGTCTCTGATCGCGGCGCTTTTTTTGTGGGCCGGATTCTTAAGGCCTTCGCCTGCAGGTAGTCGCTTCTGCTCAGGTATTACCACTTATGGCTATTACCCTTATAGCCTCCTTGAATTTGCCGCCACCGCTTTTATAGTGAACCCTGTATAGTATTGAAATTGGGTGGTTGCGCCCGGTCACAAGATGACGAGTGTGCGCAGGAAGCACCCTCCAGAGGTGGATACGTGTCGACGATAGAAGCGCTAGCCGAACGCCTGCATGACTATATGGATGATGCTCGCATCAACCAGGTGCGTCGTGCCTATTTCTATGCCGAACAGGCCCATGAAGGGCAGTTTCGGCGCAGCGGCGAGCCCTATGTCACCCATCCGCTGGCTGTAGCCACGATTCTGGCAGACCTCCACCTCGACCATCAAAGCCTGATGGCGGCGATGCTGCACGATGTCATCGAAGACACCGGTATTCCAAAGGAGGCACTGAACGAGCAGTTCGGTGAGGCTGTGGCGGAATTGGTTGACGGCGTCAGCAAGCTGACCCAGATCGAATTCCGTACCCGGGCAGAAGCGCAGGCCGAGAATTTCCAGAAAATGACGTTGGCGATGGCGCGGGATATCCGCGTCATCCTGGTGAAACTGGCCGACCGCCTGCACAACATGCGTACGTTGGGGCCGCTGAACTATGAGAAGCGCCACCGTATTGCGACTGAAACTCTCGATATCTACGCGCCCATTGCCAATCGGTTGGGGATGCACAGCCTTTGCGTGGAATTGGAGGATCTGGGATTCAGTGCCCTCTATCCCATGCGTTCGCGTTATATCCGCAAAGCGGTTGAGACGCTGCGGGGTAGCCATCGCGAGATCATCGAGGAAATCCAGGGGCGCCTGGAAGAGCGACTGGCGGAGCGTGGCTTGCCGGGGCGGATCCTGGGGCGGGAAAAGCACCTGAACTCCATCTACAACAAGATGAAGTTCAAGCACAAACCCTTCCATGAAATTATGGATGTCTATGCGTTCCGTATCATCACGGACAGCGTCGATGACTGTTATCGAATCCTTGGTGCCGTACACAGCATTTACAAGCCGTTGCCCGGTCGTTTCAAGGACTACATCGCCATGCCCAAGGCGAATGGCTATCAGTCCCTGCATACCACGCTGTTCGGGATGCACGTGAATATCGAGATCCAGATCCGCACTGAGGAGATGGAGCAGATCGCCAATAACGGGATCGCGGCGCATTGGCTGTATAAGAGTGAGGATTCAAGTGTCAGTCAGGCCAATCAGCAGCGCGTCGATCGCTGGGTGCGCGGTTTGATGGAAATGCGCGAGCGGGCGGACGACTCGCTGGAGTTTATCGAGCACGTCAAGGTCGACCTGTTTCCCGACGAGATCTATGTGTTTACGCCGCGAGGCAAGATTCTTGAAATGCCGGCCGGTGCGACGCCGGTGGACTTTGCCTACGCCATTCACACGGACATTGGTAATGCCTGTGTCGCCTGTCGTGTCAATCGCAATCTTGCGTCGCTGAGTGTCCCGTTACAAAGCGGTCAGACGGTCGAGATCATTACCGCGCCCGGTGCCCGCCCCAATCCGGCCTGGCTCAATTTTGTCATGACCGGTAAAGCCAAGAGCAGTATTCGCCACTACCTCAAGCATCAGCGACGGACAGAATCGGTCGAACTGGGCCGTACACTGCTGAAAAAGTCCCTCAATGGTTTCAGCATCAAGCTTTCCGACGTCAGCCCGGAGCGGATTCAGCGTGTCATCAGTCATAACCAGGTGTCGACGTTCGACGACCTGCTGGCTGAAATCGGTCTGGGAAGCCGGATGGCCTACATCGTGGCCCGCCAACTGTTGCCCGGCGACACGGATGTGGCGGCTAGCGACAATACTCTGGAGTTCGGCAAGGGCGCCGAGGCGGGGACTGTGACGATTCATGGCTCCGAGGGGCTATTGTTGCGGTTTGCGACCTGTTGCAAACCGATCCCGGGCGATCCCATCGTCGGCCTGATGGATTCAGGCACCGGTATGGTGATTCACTCAGAAAGCTGCGACAAGATCCGCCTGCATCCGGACGACAACCACCGCCTCGTGCATCTGAGCTGGGCCAAGGACATTACCAGTGAGTTCTCGGTGGAACTCCGTGTCGAACTGGAGCGTCAGCGTGGTGTCATCGCGGAGCTGGCCAACGCGGTAACGCTGGCGGACGGCAACATCGAGCGTATCGGTGTCGAGGAGCAGGACGCCCATCTCAGCAGCATCAGTCTGGTTGTTCAGGTCCAGGGGCGTAAACACCTGGCGCGAGTCATGCGCCGCATCCGCAATATTCGCGCTGTCACCAATATTTCCCGCGTTCGTCATTGACTGGGGCGTCGCTTCCCGGCGACTATCGACCTTTTAGCCCGGATCGATTGAATCCGCACCTATTCAGAAAAGACAGGAGCCTGCGTGGCGCTATGACCAACAAGTCCGTTATCCAGACTGAAAAAGCCCCCAAAGCGATCGGTACCTATTCACAGGCCGTCAAGGCAGGAGATACCGTTTACCTGTCCGGTCAGATTCCCCTGGTGCCGGCCACCATGGAAATGGTCGCAGGGGATTTCGCGGCCAACGTGCGTCAGGTCTTCGACAACCTGAGCGCTGTCTGCGAAGCCTCTGGCGGGACCTTGCAGGATATCGTCAAGCTCAATATCTACCTGACGGACATGGCCAACTTCGCCACGGTCAATGAAGTGATGGCGACCTACTTCCAGTCCCCGTATCCGGCCCGTGCTGCGATCGGTGTTGCGGCACTGCCCAAAGGTGCCGAGGTGGAGATGGACGCCATTATGGTCCTGAGTTAAACGGGATCGGATTGGAGCGGCACTTGCGGGGATGGCGCTGCGGCGAGAGTCCCCGAATCGATGATGGCGCCGTATCCTTCGCGGTAGGTCGGGTAGAGGAAATGGTAGCCGCTGGCTTTCAGGCGGGCGTTGTTGCAGCGCTTGCTGCCGGCGCGACGTGCACCGTCCCCGGCGCCTGGCTGCTCGGCAGCGCAGTCGGCATGTGACCGTATCCAGGTGATGATGTCGCTCAGGCGGCAAGGTTCGTCGTCGCTTCCGATATAGCAGTCTGCCAGCTCCACACCCTCCCAGTTGGTCATCACCAGATGGTGCAGGATGCCCGCACAGTCTTCTTCATGGATACGGTTGGTAAAGGGGCTGTCGGCGCGAGGTGCCAGACGGCCCTCCTGTACCATGCGCAGAAAGCGGGTCCGGTCCGGTCCGTAGATACCGGAGAAGCGGATGCTGGTGCCAGCGATCGGACTCTGCTTGAGACGCTGCTCTGCCTCCAGCAGCCGCTGGCCGCTAAACCGGGCCGGTTCCGTCGGACTCTCCTCGTCGATCCACTCATCGTCATTCTGATGGTAGACTCCAGTGCTGGAGATAAAAAAAACGCGGCGCGGCGGGGTGGGCCGGGATTCCAGTAGGGTCAACAGGTTGTCCAGGCCGTCGATGTAGGCGCGCTTGTAGCCGGCGTCGTCCATCTGCGACGGTGTGACGCAGTAGATCGCGAAATCCAGGGCGTCGGGTAGGACGGCCGCCAGCGATGTCCTGTCCCCCAGGTCTGCCTGCAAAGGATGGATAGGCGCAGGGATGAGATCTGCATGACGACGCAGCCCCCAGACGTCTGCGAACGCACTGAGACGCCGGGCAATGGCCGTGCCCAGCGCGCCACAGCCGGCGAGCAGTATGCGAGGGCTTTGCGTTGCGCTCATGGGGTCCTGTCCTTATGCTTTTACCGCAGTTCATACGATGCCCAGAGTTGGGCCTCACCGGTGGGAGAATACCATGACGCTGACCGAGCTCCGTTATATCGTCACCCTGGCGCAGGAGAAACATTTCGGCCGTGCCGCCGAGCGCTGTCACGTCAGCCAGCCGACGCTCAGCGTCGCGGTTAAAAAGCTTGAGGACGAATTGGGCGTTGCCTTGTTCGAGCGCAGCAAGAGCCATATCCGTGTGACGGAAACCGGACTGCGTATTATCGAGCAGTCGCAGCGGGTGCTCGATCAGGTGGGGGTTATTCGCGATCTTGCCCAGGACGGCAAAAATCAGCTGAATTCACCGCTGCGCGTGGGCGCCATCTACACCATCGGTCCTTACCTTTTTCCGCATCTGTTGCCGGAACTGCGCCGTGCCGCACCAGAGATGCCATTGTTCATCGAGGAAGGTTATACCGCTGTGCTGCGTGAGCGACTGAGGCATTCGGAGCTGGATGCCATCATTATCGCGTTGCCCTTCGACGAGCCCGAAGTCGTCACCTTGCCGCTTTATGATGAACCCTTCGTGGTGCTGCTGCCGGGCGGTCACCCGCTTACCAAATTCGACCATATCCGCAGCGAGCAGCTGTTGCAGGACCAGCTCCTGATGCTGGGGCCGGGGCATTGTTTCCGTGATCAGGTCCTGGAATCCTGTCCCGCGTTGCTCAACACCCTTAACGTCAAGGGGAACGAACAACCCCGCAGCGGCGCGCTGATCACGGAAGGCAGTTCCCTGGAGACCATCCGTCACATGGTGGCCTCTGGACTGGGCATCACGGTATTGCCCATGTCGGCGGCCAACGCGGTGCAGTATCGGGAACATTTGCTGGAGGTCCGGCCGTTCGTGGCGCCGGTTCCCTACCGGACGGTGGCACTTGCGTGGCGGGTCACTTTTCCCCGGCCAAAGGCGATCGATGTTCTTTCCCTGGCGGCCAATCAGTGCCGCCTGATGGAAACGGTGGGCAGCGACAGCGCTAAAGCGCTGGCGTCCGCCGCTTCAGCCTGATTCCGCCTGGCCGGATTACCGATGGCTGCACTGGATGATCTCGAAGTCGGTGTGCTGCGTGGTGTGGGTGCCGCGCTGGCGCAGCGTTTGGCGCATCTCGATATCCATACGCTGCAGGATCTGTTATTTCATCTTCCCCACCGCTATGAGGATCGTTCGCGCATTCTGCCGATCGGCTCACTGCGTATTGGCGATAGCGGTGTCGTGGAAGGGGAGGTCGCCGCCTCGGATATCGTCATGGGGCGTCGCCGCAGCCTGCAGGTGACATTGCGTGATCAGAGCGGTTTTCTGGTCCTGCGCTTCTTCCATTTCAACGCCGCCCAGAAGAAACAGCTCGAACCGGGAAAGCGCGTTCGCTGTTATGGTGAAGTGCGTCCAGGCCGCGCCGGTTTTGAGATGTACCATCCTGAATATCAGGTGGACCCCGAAGCCTTGCGCCCGGGCGAGACCGAGACGCTGACGCCCGTGTACCCTGTCACCGAGGGTATCCAACAGACCCGGATCAGAATGCTCTGTCGCCAGGCGCTGGAATATCTGGATCGTTATCCGATTCGGGAATGGTTGCCCGATGATTGGCTGGCGGATTTCCAGTTGCCGGAAATCAATCGGGCGGTGCGCCTGATCCATGCCCCGCCGGTCAATGCCGACCCCGTACGCCTGATGGAGGGAAGGCATCCAGCACAGCAGCGGCTGATTATGGAGGAGCTGCTGGCGCACCACCTGAGCCTGCTTCGTCTACGTCGGCAAATCCAGCTGCGGCGGGCTTTACCGCTCGGTCTGTCCGGCGAGCTGGTGGAGCCGTTTCTCGATCAGTTGCCGTTTCAACTGACAAGGGCTCAGCAACGTGTATCGGAGGATATCCGTCAGGACCTGTCCCGCTCCCGCCCCATGCTGCGTCTGGTACAGGGCGATGTCGGGTCAGGAAAGACCGTGGTTGCCGCGCTGGCGGCGCTGCAATGCGTAACGGCGGGTGCCCAGGTGGCGTTGATGGCGCCGACGGAGATCCTTGCCGAGCAGCACTACCAGAGTTTCTGCCAGTGGCTGGAACCACTCGGAATACGGGTGACCTGGCTTTCCGGGCGGACCAAGGGAAAGGCTCGCGAGGCGGCGTTGGCGCAGGTTGCAGGCGATGCCCAGGTCGTCATCGGCACGCACGCGCTGTTCCAGGACGATGTTCGTTTCCGCCGCCTGGGTCTGGCCATCATCGATGAGCAGCATCGGTTTGGGGTTCATCAGCGGCTGGCGCTGCGGGATAAGGGAGAAGCCGGGGCCGTGCCGCACCAGCTGATCATGACGGCAACCCCGATTCCCCGGACCCTGGCCATGAGTGCCTACGCGGACCTGGATACCTCTGTTATCGACGAACTTCCACCGGGACGCCAACCAATCGAGACCATCGCTGTTTCCGACAGTCGTCGCGAGGAAGTGATCGAACGGGTTCGTCGGGCCTGTCGCGAAGGCCGGCAGGCTTACTGGGTCTGTACGTTGATCGAAGAGTCCGAGGCGCTGCAATGCCAGGCGGCGGAAGTGACCGCGTCCCAGTTATCGGAATGGCTGCCTGACCTCAAGGTCGGTCTGGTCCACGGGCGCCTGAAACCGGCGGAAAAAGCTGCAGTGATGGAGGGCTTCAAGAACGGTGTTCTGGATCTGCTGGTTGCCACCACTGTGATTGAGGTGGGGGTCGACGTGCCCAATGCCTCCCTGATCATCATCGAGAACCCGGAGCGGTTGGGGCTTGCCCAGCTTCACCAGTTACGGGGGCGAGTGGGTCGCGGCCATACCGCGAGTTTTTGTGTGCTGCTGTATCACCCGCCACTTTCGGAGAATGGGCGGGCTCGGCTGCAGGTTTTGCGGGATAGTCAGGACGGCTTTGTCATCGCGGAAAAGGACCTCGAGATTCGCGGCCCCGGCGAGGTATTGGGAACCCGCCAAACAGGAATGCTGCAGTTTCGTCTCGCTGATTTTGAGCGCGATAAGGGATGGATCGAGGTCATACGCGAGCGGGCGCCTTCACTGATGGACGATGAGCCGCGCACAGAAGCCTTGGTCCGGCGATGGCTGGGGCAGCGGTTGCGTTACGGGGAAGTGTAAGCCTAAGTGTAAGGGTTTAGCGACCCGGGTTTTGATAAGATACGCGCAGTAACCTATCCGGCAGAGGGTCTTTTACAATCGGAGAGCGTGTTTCGAAGGGCGCGCCAATCGGTCGGGTACGGCACTAATATAAAGGGCAGGCCAGATGAGCAGTGGGTAACTGTCGACTATCGAGTGTTTTTCTGGGGGATTTATGAGTGTACCTGGCGCATTAATGCAGGTGTTTGGCGCTTTGTCGCCGCCGGTCGAGCCGCGCGTGTTTGACGCCGCAAAAAAGCCTCTGGAGACCATCCTGAAGATGGTCGTGCTGGCCGACGACCAAGGGCGGCAACAGGTTGTTTTTCCTGCAGCGCACCTGCTCGACATTGATCGTTTGAACAAGTTGCAGGCTAGGGAGTTGAGGGCCTTGCCGCGGAGTGATGTCCAGCAGTTGCTGACACGCTTCCAGATGCTTCAGCTTCCTGCAGTGCCGAGTCTTACGGGGCTGCCGACGATCTTGGATAGCGATATCGACCTCGGGGGGAACGACCTGCTGATCGAATCCGGTTATCCCGACCAATGGCTGTCGATATCGGTAAAGGATTTTCTCCGGTTGGCGCCGGACGCCCGCAGTTTCCAGGTGTCTGTGCCCTTGTCCCGGGTCGAAGTGAACGATTCGGAACCGGATCGCGACCAGGAGCAATTCGAGGAAGCGCTGCGTCGTTTTACCAAGCTGCGGATCAAGCAGCGTCTGGAAGATACGCTGGAGCTGCCGCCGCTGCCGGAAACCGCTCAGAAGATCATTCACCTGCGGGTTAACCCGAACGCCGGTGTCGGCGATCTGGCCGATATCGTCGAGAGCGATCCCAGCCTGGCGGCGCAGGTGGTGAGTTGGGCGTCGTCTTCGTTTTATGCGGCGCCGGGGCGCGTACGTTCGGTGAACGATGCCATCGTCCGTGTGCTGGGATTCGATCTGGTCATGAACCTGGCTATGGGGTTGGCCTTGGGGCGAACCCTGAAACAGCCCCAGGATGCACCGGAAGGCTTGATGGACTATTGGCCTCAGGCGATCTGGATGGCGCAGTCGGCAGGTATCCTGACAGGGCTGATGCCGCGTGACCGGCGACCGGCGTTTGGTCTCAGCTACCTCGCGGGCCTGCTGCACAACTTCGGCTACCTGGTGCTCGCTCACGTGTTCCCGCCATACTTCTCGTTGATCTGCCGTTATGTCGAGGCGAACCAGCATATCGACACGAAATATGTCGAACACTTCCTGCTGGGGATCACCCGGGAGCAAATCGGCAGCCAGCTGATGGATGTCTGGGCAATGCCCGAGGAGGTGGTGGTGGCGCTGCGTCATCAGAAAAACCCGGCCTATGAGGGGCCGCACGCGGTTTATGCGAAAATCCTCCTGCTGGCCCGTCAGTTGTTGACGGATCGTGGTGTGGCATTGGGACCGCGACAAGCTGTCGATGACACGTTGATGGCCAGCCTCGGGTTGGATGAGGCCAAAGTGGCCGAAGCCTTCGACGAGCTGGTGGGAAATAGCGCTGATATCTCCACTATGGCGGGCATGATGGCTGGTTGAATTCGATTTTGGCATAAAAACGTGACTAAAAAGCCCCGACCGGCATAAACCGGCGGGGCTTTTTCATACCTGTAGATAATCTCTCGATAGATTTGTTACTAAATGTTTCTTTTTGTAAATATTTTGAGGATTCTATTGCTGAATTTGTCCGGGTTTTCATTCAGTTGTGAAAAATTGAAAGATTGACGCCTGCTTCACGCTCCAAATGTGACGTGGGCGGTTCTTTCTTCATGCGCTAATTTTAAATCAGGGACTGATTGATGAGGGGGCAAGGTCCCAGGGCGTAATGAGTTTCAGGTCAATCCGACCTTCGATGCGACGACAGGCCATCGTCAAACAGGGAATGTTTCTGCAACTGCAACAAGCGGGTGAGCTTGCCAGCCTTCGGGCTGGCTTTTTTTGTGTACGATCATCGCCGGCGTGGCGACCGGCACCCTGGCAGGTGCCGGTCAGTGTTCAGGAGGCGATGGCGCCGGTGCGGGATCGGTCTTCTGCCAATGCGGCTTTTACCCGTGTGACGGTTACCGGTTGCCCATTGAGCACGGAGGTTCCGCAAAGGGTGTCCACCTGATCATCCCGCAGGACATCATTGATGCTGACTCCCGGATGTGTGGCCGCTGTACCGAGGCGGATACCTTCCCGTTGATGTCCCCATCCGTGAGGCACGCTGACGACGCCGGGCATGATGTTGGCGGTGATTTCCAGCGGAAGCTGAATCCGCCCAACGGGTGTTGCAGCCTCAACCGTATCGCCTTCCTTGATCCCCAGGCGTTTAGCGTCGTCGGGGTGCATCATCAGTGTGCAGCGAGGCTTACCCTTGACCAGCCGCTGGCTGTTATGGAGCCATGAATTGTTGCTGCGGACGTGACGCCGGCCGATCAGCAGCAGGCTGTCCGGATCCGGCATTCCCTCCTGTAATGCCTCATAGAGCCGGTGGAGGTCTTCCAGATAACGCCGCGGGGCAAGTTGAATCCGCCGGTCACGGGTATTGAGTCTTTCCGGTAGCGAGGGTTTCAGCGGCCCAAGATCCAGGCCCTGAGGATTATCCTTGAGCATCGCCAGGGAAAGGCCCTTGGGCAGGTCCTGCCATCGTCGGTCCAGGGGGCTGGTGCGTAAAAGAGTCGATAACCAATGCCTGGCAGGCAGGACATCGATCAGCATGTCGACCAGCGGCTGCGTTAGCGACCTGAACTTTTCCGCAGTAACCCCATAGGGGCCGGTGCGCAGGGCGAGGTCGAGCAGCCAGTCCGGGTTTACCCGCTTGAAGGCCCGCCACCCCAAATCTCCCCGGAAACTGAGACCGCGTTTTTGGGCCAGTTTGTGTCCCAGCTCCAACAGTATCTGCCAGTCGGAGCGCTGATCGGGCTTCGGGGCAAACAGGGCCTCGGCATACTTTGCAACGTTTCGGATGGCGAACGCGTTGAAGATCAGATCGTAGTGACTGCGTTCCAGCGGACCTACCGGTGGCAGAATGACGTCTGCATGCCGGGTGGTTTCGTTCAGGTAGAAATCGATGCTGACCATGAAATCCAACTGCTCGAAAGCCGTGTCCAGGCGGGTGCCGTTCGGGCTGGACAGAACGGGGTTGCCTGCCACGGTGACAAAGGCCCGGATCTGGCCATCGCCGGGGGTCAGGATTTCGTCGGCCATGGTGCTGGCGGGGAATTCTCCGCCGAACTCGGGCAATTGGCGAACCCGGCTGTAACGACGGCCAATATGGCCCTTTTCGCTGCTGCCTAGGGCGACCATGTCGATGGCGGGTTGAGTGAACAGTACGCCACCGGTGCGGTCGAGTTTTCCTGTCAGGATGTTCAGGAGGTAGACCAACCAGGTTGCGAGACCGCCGAACGCCTGTGTGCTGGTGCCAATACGGCTGTAGATGAAGGCGCGGGGCGTGTTTGCCAGACGCCGGGCCAGGCCACGAATGGTGTCGGCAGAGAGGCCAGTGTTCGTCGCCACCTTCTCCGGCTCGAAAGGCATCACCGCGAGGCGGACGAGGTCGAGGTCCTGGCACCAATTGGCCGTGTGGCCCGCATCGATACGGTCTTCCTCAAACAGGGTGTGCAACATACCCAACAACAGGAAGGCATCGGTGCCGGGGCGGATGAAATGGAATTCGTCGGCGAGGGCTGCGGTTTCGGTGCGCCGGGGGTCGATGACGATCAGTTGGCCATCCCGCTCGCGGAGGGCCTTCAGGCGGCCGCGGACGTTGGGGACGGACATCAGGCTACCATTCGAGGCCATCGGATTGGCGCCGATACAGATCATCAGGTCTGTATGGTCGAGGTCCGGAATCGGGAACAGGAATTGGTGACCGAACATCTCCAGATTGGCCAGCATATGCGGCAATTGGTCGTTGGAGGTGGCGGAGAAACGGTTCTGGGTGCCGAGTGCGCGCAGAAACGGCAGCATGGCCATCATGGCCCCGTGGTTGTGCACATTGGGGTTGCCCAGATAGACGCCGACCGCGTTGCGGCCATGGTTTTCGCGGATTTTGTGCAGTCGGTCTGCGACCAGCTCGAAAGCTTCGTCCCAACCAATCGGTTGCCAGCCGTCGGCCGTCTTGCGGATGGGCTGCCGAAGGCGGTCAGGGTCTTCGTGAAGGTCTTTCAGTGCGACTGCCTTGGGGCAGATATGGCCCTGACTGAACGGGTCCTGGTCGTCTCCCTTGATGGACTCGATCACGCCGTCTTGAACATTGACGACGACGCCACACATGGCTTCACACAGGTGACAGGTACGACGATGAACGGTGGTTTCTGGCATTCCCTGATCCTCGTTATTGTTCTGGGCTCAGGTTAGCAGGTGGTGCTGCCGGACTCCACGCTTGAGCTTGTCCTTATCCGGTATTCTGCCCCCGGGGTTGTGCGGCTGGCTCAATGGGTACCGTTGTCAGACTGAACAGCTTCTGGACACTCCCGGCGAGCAGGGAGCGCAGCGTGAGCGCATCCACGGGTGGCGGCAGGACCAGATAGTCCGCCGGCAACTCCCGGCCATGGGGTGGGCTGTCGCCGACAATCACCACTTGCATGTCAGTATGCTGGGCCTTCAGCCAGGCGAAGAAGCGGCGAATATCGATACCTGGCAGAGATCTGTGCATGAAGAGAATGTGCGGCTTCAGTCGGTTGGCGTGCAGGATCGCTTCAAGGCCGTCTCGGCTGTGTAGCGACTTGACCGGCATGGGGGATTCTGCGTTGAGCAGTGCCTTGGTGCGTGCGGCACTTTTCAGGTCGGCATCGACGATCAAAACCCGCAATTCATAGAAAACCGCCTGGTTGCGGCCATGCTCCTTGGCGTAATACAGAGCCGTGTCGGCCCGCTTGAGTGCGGCCTGAATGGATTCCGTGCTGGCCGCTGGCGTGGCGGGTGCTGAGGCGGGCAGGTGTTCCGACAGACCGATGCTGACGGTGAGGGGAATCACCTCGGATTCGGTGGAAACCGGCGCTTCCTCCATCACTCGCACCAGCCGCTTAATCAGCCGCTCTACCAAGGGGCGCGGGCCTGGAATATAGGCGACGAACTCTTCGCCGCCGAAACGGCCCAGGGGAATTGCTTCGCCGAACAGGCTGCGGGCGCGTTGGGCAAAAACCTGGAGGGCACGGTCGCCAGCCTCGTGGCCGTAGGTGTCGTTGACCTTTTTGAAGTGATCGAGGTCGCACAGCGCGATCCAACCGGTGGTGTCCGTGGCTTCCGCTGTGAGCTGGCGGACTTCTTCCATGAAAGCCCGCCGGTTTTTCAGTCCCGTTAGGGGGTCGTGATTGGCCAGGAAACGGAAATGGCGCGCCTGATCGCGTAGTGAGGCCATCTGTTCGCGGGTCCTGATCATATGCGACAGGTCCTGGACGAAGACGCCGTAGCCTTGGCGCTCGTTGTCGATCCGGACCGGTTCCATGACCAGGTGGGCGCTGAATTCCGTGCCGTCCTTGCGCAAAGCGGTCAGGTTGCGGTTAAGGCCGCGCCGGCTTTGGTGGGCCTCCTTCAATAGTGCGTCGCCGTTACGCAGGAACCGTGAGATATGGGCGCCGACGGCTTCGTTTGCCGTGGCCTGGAAGGTGGCTCGTGCGCCGGAATTCCAGGTGCGGATGATACCGTCGCGGTTGACCAGGAATATGGCGAAGAAGCGCACCGAATTCACCACGGTGTTGAGGTAGCTGTCGGTCCGGGCCAGTTCCTTTTCACGTAAATCCCGTTGCCGCTCCATGGCAGTACCGTAGATCAGCAGCCGGCTGATGGTCAGCAATATCGCCATAATGCCAAGCGCCAGCAGGATGCGCTGGGGTGGTGTCATGAAATCGGTTCCGGGTTGCGAGGGCGCAGCGGACAGAAAGCGAGTGCCGGCCATGGCAGTGTAATGCATGGCGCAGATGGCAGAGGCCAGTGTTGCGGCACTGACCCAGCGCCAGCGCCCCTGGCGGCGATGAAACACCAGACCGAGAGTGATGGCTGACATACCGGCGACGATAGCCAGCGCCACCGTGGCCCAGAAATAGTTAGGTAGATAGACGGTGCGGGCTTCGACGGAGAGTGACAGCATGCCCAGCAGGTGCATGACCAGAAAGCATAGTCCGATGAGTCCTCCGCACAGGATTCCCACGGGGCCGGTCACCCAGACGGAGGCATTCTGACGCTGTCGCCAACGAGCCATGAGATGTAATGGGGCCACGAGCAGGACAATCGGCGCCGCGAGAGAGGCTAACGTCAGCAAAATGTCATGGCCAACGGGCAGGTCGAGTTCGAAGGCCAGCAGCGCGGTAAATTGCATGGACCAGGCGGTGCCACCCAGGATGATGGCTGCACTCAGTGCCCAAAAAGGTTTGTGCCGGTGGAACTCATGGGTGCTGAACAACTGCATTGCCATTTTAAGGAAGGCGCGAGCGCCGAACAGTGCAATGGCAAACGACAGGATCACCAGGAGGGGGACGTAATGGGACAGCCGGGAGGCGCCGGGGTGCTGCGCAAGGATAATGCCGAGATGAGACAATAATGGCTCCATGATCTTCACCCGTCCTGGCAAGGTTGACTCGTCCTTGTCCAGTTATACCGCGGTTACCATCAATGGGCTGTACTGCTTGTGTAATCCATTGTCGATAAATGTATTTATGAAAAAACGGTCACAAAATGCCGGCCCCGAAGGGCCGGCCAAGATGGCGTGAGTCCAGGATGAAACGCCTTTACGGCTTGATGGGGTTGGAAATGTAGTTGAGGTCGGCACCACCGGTTGGGATGTTCAGGTAGATATCGCTCTTCAACAGGTTGGCCGACGAGGTACTGGAGCTTCCGAATATCAGTGAGCCGATGCTGTTGAGGAAGTTGGTGATGTCGCTGATGGTCTGGTTACTCTGCAGCGGCCAGAGCGCGACATCGATCGGTACCGCCGAGGTATTGAGCTGCCCGATCTCCATGCGGCCATCCGGCAGGAACACGATGGGACCGTCCAAGTTCAGCTGCACCGGATAGCTGTATTGGTTGTTGGTCGATTCGAAGGGCGCCACCAGATTGGGGGCATCCAGGTAGGCATCGACGGTGGTCTTGAACCTGGGGCCCTGGGCTGTCGAGTAGATCCAGCCATCGATCAGCTGATTACGTTGCCCGTTGCTGTCCTTCTGGTAACGCAGTCTCATCACCATGGGGCCGGTGGGCGTTTTCGACTGGATCAGCGAGGCGACGGTGCTGTACACATCGATCGAAGACGTCATCAAGAGTGTGGGATGCAGCTTGACCTGAACTGCATTTTGCGCGGCGTTGTAACCTACCACCTCTGTGTTCAGGGCTCCGGTCAGGAACACATACTGATTCGCCGGACAATTGCCATTTTGACAACCGACGTTGGCGGCAGTGACGGCGCCACCGACGCCCGTGACGAGCAACTGCGTGGAGTTGTCCAGGTTTGTCGTGGGGCTGGCGGATGTCGGCCCCGGTTCGCCGGCCTCGTAATCGAAGTTGGCGTTGACGTCGGCTGTCGGCAGATTCTTCAGCGGATTGAAGACATTGGTGTCGGCGGCTTCGCCCCGGAAATCGATTTCCATATCCGGGCCGCCGCTGGTTGCGCTGTAGCCTTCCAGCAAGGCGGTCTGCAACGGCAGGTTCTGGGTCGAACAGATGGCGTCGTTGCCGCCGCAGGCGGGGCCGCTGGAGACCGATCCCAGAACGTAGCGGTACAGTTGGTCCTTGGTCCAGGGGTCTTTCGGCGTGAACGTGACCTTGCGTGTGTCGATGGTCAACTGCCCGGGAACGGTTGCCACGCAGTTGCCATTAGTGTCGATCTGCTCCACTCGGAAGGTTGCACTGGTATCGCTGCAACTGGTGCCGAGTCGGATTGAGCCGGCTTTCATGTCTTGTGAAAACGTCACGATGATGGGCCGGTTGGCAGGTTGCCTGGCGACGGGAATGATGTCGTCGAGCGTGTTGGCGGCCGGTGCGGTAGAGGCTGAGTAGTTTTCCGTGCCGTTCCTGCCATAGTGATCGCTGGGATCGTTGTTGACGCCGCCGAGGCAGCGACCTTCCAGGTTGTTGGCGAGGTCTCGGCTCACGGTGGTAACGGCACAGGGATAGCCGGGCTCCAGCGAGGTGACGATGGGCGAGCGGTCATTCCCCGTGACATAGGTGGGCAGGGAGAACGGCAGGTTATAGGTCTTGTCCAGCGGGTTGCCGGCGAGGTCGGTGACTTGGGTCGACACTTGCACCGTATAGTTTTTGCCGAACTGCAGCCCGCCTTGGGGGTGAATGACCAGGGTGCCGCCATCGAGGGTCTTGGTGAAGGTGGCCGGTGTGCCGTCTGCGAGCAGCGTCACGGCGCCGGAGGCATCAAGACTGGCGCGAGATAACGGTTCGCTGAAGTTAAGGATGATCGGGTCGCCGGGGCGTGCCATGTTGCTGTGGTCGCCGGGCTCCCAGGACTGCAGCGTCGGCAGCGAGGTGTCGGCCACCGCCGCGGGCGGGTTGGTCTGATCCTTATAGCCGGCCATGTGGAACGAGATGGTGCCGTAGGCGTTTTCCAGCCCCAGGACCTTGGGTTGAACGACACCGACGGCGTCGATCACCATGGCGCCATCCTTGACGATCGAGGTGCCGACCAGCTCTACATGCATCAGGTCCTGGCTCAATCCGCCGTTGGCCTTGGCATTGGCCGTCGTCATGGCGATGTCCATGTACAGGTAGACCGTGCGCGGTGCATCGGGACTGCTACTGTAGTGGTTGCGCGTCAGGTAACCGTTGGCGTCTGAGATGAAACGTACGCTGATGGCGCCGGTATCGAAGCCGGCAGGCACCTGGCCATTGATCTTGACTGTCACGCTGGAGCCGTTGAGCAGGGTGCCTTTGCTGATCCTCAACGGCGTATCGTTTGGATAGTGGGGCACGAAGGCCAGTTCTGCCCGAATGTCGCCGGTTTGTTGCGAGCGGGAGTTGTTTCCCAATAGCACGGCGTTGATCGGCACCGTATTGATCGGGTCTCCGGTCAGAGGGGAGATGATGCTGCCGCTTTGCGAGTCGGCAGCCTGTTGCACCATGACCGTGGTGGGGCTCGAGTTCTGCGGTGTCAGTATCAGACTGTCGAAATTGCCGGGAATCAGCGCGTCGCCAAGCGTGCTTTTCACCGCGTTGCTGAGGGATAAAGTGTATTTCGTTCCGGCGGTCAGGTCCTTGTTCGGATCGATGGTCAGGTAAGGCCCATGGGCGATCACGGTGGCATCGACCAGTTGCCCGCTGGCGTCCGTCAGGCTGACATCGGTGCCGTAGTTGACGGTGGTGCTGTCCAGTGGCTGCGTGAATTGCAGCCGCAGGGTGGAAAAGTCCATCAGCGGCTGGCTGCTGCCGTCGGGAATCATGCGGGCAACGGTGAAGGGGCCTTCAGACACCTCTGACGCCGGTCCACTTGTGGCCGCACGGGTATCGAACTGTACGCCGCCGGTGGGCATCAGCGCGCTGCCTGATGCCGTCGTCAGGGTGCTCGCAGTAACCGTGTAATGGGTATGTGGGGGCAGCTCGCTGTCGGGCGTCAGAATCAGTGTCTTGTTGTTGTTGACCGCCTTGCGACTGAAGCTGACGGTGTTGCCCTTGCTGTCCTTGATGACGAAAGTGCCGGCGGGAATAGTGCTGGGAACGGCTTCCGAGAACTCCAGCACGATGGGTGCGTGACGCGGCACCTCGTGCTGTAGATTGTCAGGATAGGAGTAGATCAGCTGCGCACTGTTCCAGTCGAAGGACGAAGACTGGTCACCGCCACAGCCGGCGATCAGCGATGTCAGCAACAGCATCGCTATCGTGGAAATTCGAACCGGGATGAAGAGTCGCATTGGGCGGATCCTCCTCAAAATTTCAGGGTAACCGAGCCGGCAAAGACGTTGACGCTGCCTTTGGCCGTTACGGTTTCATAGGGGTTGGTCGGCGCGCTGCTGTACGTCATCTGGAAATCGCGGGACTGGAGGAAATGGTGCTGGTAGCCGAAGTCCAGGCGCAGGGGGTAGGCGAGGATACCGGTGTGCTCGAACTCGGCGCTGAAACCCAGTCCCACAACCCATTCGTTGTTGTCGAAGTAGTTCACATCCAGGGTTTGGCTGCTTTCCAGTGGTGATTTCTGGTAGGCCACGCCAGTGATCACGTGAAAGTCGGGGCCAAGGTTGAATTCCAGACCGGCGCGGGGGATCAGTATGTCCTTGAACTTGGCGTTGGCCTGATCCTTGATCGTGTCGCTCTTCAGTTCGTCGGTCAGTTGCGACCAGCGCTGTTGTTCCAGGGCCACGCCGGCGCGGAACAGTTCACCCTGATATTGGATGGCGGCTTCAAGAACGTCAGGCTGGTACGAGTCGAGGGTCGACACGTTCAGCGTGAGGCCCGGGGCCGGAATGGTGCCGGGAATGGTGGTGTTGGCCGTCACTGACGTGCGGGTGTTCGAATGCTCCCGGAATACAAACGCCGTCTGCCAGCCGCTGGCCCAACATTGTTGTTTGGGGCACAACGTATCGCCCCAATCCACCGTCAGCCCGAAGATCGGTCGGATCGAGGGCTTGGCGTTGACTTGTAGTTGTTCATATTGGGTATTGCCTGCCAAGTCGGTCTGGGCGACCAGGTTGGCTTCGGCGTGCAGCGTGATCCGCGCGGAGAAACCAGCATCGATACCGCGCCAGAGTGGGGTGGCTCCCCCCAGGTTGAGGAACAGCGGCTGACGGCCGTATTTGAGATATTGGCCGGTCTTCGAGGTGGTCGAATCGAACGCGAGCATCTCGCGCCCATATTTCTCGACGCCGGCGACAAACCCCAGGTAAACCGGATGATGGAACTTGGTGAGCGACGTCAGGTTGGTTTTCATGCCGATCAGTACATGCTGACTGGGCGCATCCTGCAGGACATCGCCTTTGCGTACCGGCGCGTTCGGTCCACCATCGCTGATGGCCTTGAGCGTGTGATTGGCCTGGAGAAGCCCCATTGTAAGTTCGCCGCGGTCATCCCTGGCGAGATAGGAGGGGTTGTAATACGTAGCCGATACCTGGCTATCGAACATCGACAGCGCCTGGGCCGAGGCGATATCCACAGGAAGGACACCGTAGCTCGTGCCGATGTTGCCCATACTTGCCAGGGCGGGGAAGGACAGGCATACGCCGGAAAGAGCCAGCGAATAACGTATCTTCAGGGCAGATGAAAGCATCAACCGTACTCCATTCTTATTTGATAATGGGTCGCGCTCGCCAGCATCCGACAGGCGCGGTGCTACGATTCGGCTATAGGGGGGTGACACCATAGGGAGGGGACTGTCAGCACAGGTGTAGGCCCTGTACTCACAACGGCGTCGTTTTTTCTCTTCTTCTTAGCGGTCCATCGTCACGCTCTTAGGCTGCGATAGGACTCGTGTTGCTCACATTTAGGTATTCAGGCAGATACCTGCGAGCAGATTATTTCGTTATCACGGTTTAAGACTAGTCAAAAGAGGTCAATCTCGACTTGGCTGAATTGACATTGGAGAAGGTCAATTTGGCAAAAAGCGGCTATTTGATTTGGAACTGTGATCGACTTCGCGCCGAGCCGAAGCCAGTTATTGGGGTTCATCGCCCCGACGGAAAGGCAGCAGGCCTTCTGCGGCCTGGCGGTAGGACTCGACTTCCGGGGTTTCTTCCTCCAGGAAACGATCAATGGCGGCTCTAAAGTCCGGGTGGGCAATCCAGTGCAGGGATTGGGTCAGTATCGGGCGAAATCCTCGCTGTATCTTGTGCTCTCCCTGGGCGCCGGCGTCAAACCGGGAGAGGCCGCTGCGTATGCAGTAATCGATACCCTGGTAGTAGCAGGTTTCGAAATGCAGATGATTGTACTCTTCGAGACAGCCCCAGTAGCGTCCGAACAGGGTGTCCCGGTTTTTCAGGAAGAGCGCACCGGCAACGTAGCGGTTGTCCTTGAGGGCCATGACCAGCAGCAGCTGTTCCGGCATGCGTTCGCGCAGCAGGCGGAAGAATTCCTGGTTCAGGTAGGGGGGCTGTCCGCGCTTGAAATAGGTGGCGCAGTAAAAGTCGTAAAAGGCGTCCAGCACGGTGTCGTCGATGTCCGCTCCTTCGAATGTCTGGAAGCGGATGTCCTGCTCGTCGACGCTGCGCCGTTCACGGCGAATGCATTTGCGCTTGCGGGCCGTCATGCCACCCAGGAAATCGTCAAAATCCCGGAAGCCTTCGTTATGCCAATGGAACTGACAACCCAGGCGTATGGAAAAACCGGCGTCGCGTAAGGCGTCAAAAGAGGCCTGGTCAGGGAACAGAATGTGCCAGGAGGACAGGCCTGTCTCCAGGGCCTTGTCTTGCAAAGCGTCGGCGATGAGGCGGCCTATGTCGGCGGCGTTGTAGCCGGGCCGGATGATCAGGCGTGGTCCGGTCGACGGGGTGAAAGGCACCGCAGTCAGCAGTTTCGGATAGTAGGGGACGCCGTAGCGGTCATAAGCGTCGGCCCAGCCCCAATCGAAGACGTACTCGCCCCGTGAGTGGGTTTTCAGATAGGTGGGTGCCAGGGCGACGAGGTCGCTGTCGCTATTGCGCAGGAGAAGGTGATGCGGCGTCCAGCCGGTTTGAGGGCTGACGCAGCGGCTCTCCTCCAGGGACAGCAGAAATTCATGGCGGACGAAGGGGTTATCTGTTCCTGCCAGCGCATTCCAGTCATCGGCATCGATGCGTGCCAGGCTGTCCAGCCACTCAAGGGTTAATGATGACATGGGCCGATGTTTTCACTCACTATGTCGTGACGCCTTCGCGGTGTTGTAACGCTTTCACGTGGTCGAGGCTTCGTTTAAGGTTGAGAACGAAATCGCTGAAACGATCTATCCGCCATTCTGGTGTTGATCATACGCACATAACAGGGAGACAGTTTATGGGTATTCAGATCCTGGGCATCTGCGGCAGCCTGCGCAAGGCTTCATTCAATCGAATGGCTCTCAACGTTGTCATTGAAGAAGGCCAGAAGCAGGGGCATGCCATTGAAACTGCCGCTATCGATGAGATTCCACTGTACGATGCCGATTTGCAAGCCTCGGGCTTTCCTGAGGCTGTGGTCCGCCTTGGTGAGCAGGTTGCCGATGCCGATGCGGTGATTTTCGTTTCTCCGGAATACAACTATTCCGTTCCGGGCGTGCTAAAGAACGCCATTGACTGGATTTCCCGCCTGCCCAACCAGCCCTTCGCCGGCAAACCGGTTGCGATTATGGGGGCGTCCATGGGAGGGATTGGCACGGCGCGCATGCAATACCACCTGCGCCAGATCCTGGTGTTCCTGGATGCCAGGCCGCTGAATAAGCCGGAAATCATGATTGGTGCCGCACACGAGAAATTCGATAACGAGGGGCGCCTCAACGACGACAAGACCCGGGAAATGATTGGCAAGCTGCTCGATAGCCTGAATGACTGGACCGCCCAGTTGCAGCCGCGCTGAGGCGGCTGAACCGGTTATGACCGAGGCTAAATCCTTACTGGTCATTGCACATGCGCCGTCGCCGAATACGCAGGAAATGTTGGCGGCGGTGCTGCGAGGTGCGGGGCATCCCGACATCGAAGCGGTGGATGTGCGTTACCTTGCGCCTCTGGCGGCTGGCCCAGAGGATGTGCTCGGGGCCAGCGCGCTGATTCTCGGCACGACCGAAAATCTCGGATACATGAGTGGCGCGTTGAAGGACTTTTTCGATCGTTGTTACTACCCATGCCTGGAGCGAACCCAGGGCTTGCCTTATGCGCTCTATATCCGGGCCGGCCATGACGGTACCGGAACACGCCGAGCGGTAGAGTCGATCGTGACGGGGTTGCGCTGGAAGGCGGTGCAGGAACCCCTGTTGTGCCGCGGTGATTTCAAACCGGCATTTTTGGAACAATGCGAAGTGCTGGGGATGTCGGTGGCGGCAGGCCTGGACGCTGGTATTTATTGATTGAGGCGATTTTCGTCCTTTCGGAATTCGTTTTTTTGATCTACTCCTAAGAAGGAGGGTGGTGTCGTTCCGGAAGGCTACCTTCTGCGCCTCCTTAATGATGGAGCGGGTTAATGATGGAACGGGATGAAATGGAGCTGAATCTCCTCCCATGATCAGGACGGTCGACTATCCAACAACGGCATCGTGTAGGGCAAATGAAGGGTAAGCGTCGCATCCTCTGGCTCGTTAGAGCAGCAGGATGGGTTAGCTTGCTGTGCCTGTTGGCGATAAATGCTGCCTGGGGCGCGGCAGACTCCACCGTGTATCTGGCATCCACGCCCTGGCCACCTTATTCGGGGGCCTCGCAACCGGATGGCGGAGCGACGACCGAGCTGATTCGAGAAGCCTTTGCAGCCGTCGGGCGCAAGGTGGTGGTCAATTTCTATCCCTGGCGCCGGACGATGTTCATGGCGCGTCAGAACCCTCAAACCGATGGTTTCTATCCTGCCTACTACAGTAGCGCGCGGGCGCAGGAATTTCTGGTATCGGCGCCAATCGCCGTCAGCCTGGTGGGGTTCGCGGAGCGGAGCGACGCTCCTGTCAAATGGCAGTCATTGTCGGACCTTGCGCCCTACCGACTGGCGGTGGTCGACGGCTATTACAACCCAGGTGGGCTGGACGCCATGATTGCCCATGGTGTCATCAAGACCGACACCGTGCGCGACGACGCCCTGGCACTGGGTATCCTGGGAGCCGGCCGTGTCCGGTTGGCGGTGGTGGGGCGTAATGTCATGAATTACCTATTGCGGACAGACCCTACACTCCGGCGCTATAGGGCCAGTATTGACTTCAATCCCCATGTTCTTGCCACCTTGACCGTACACCTGATGTTTCGAAAAACGCCGCGAGGACGGGTGTTACAGCAAGACTTCGCCCGGGGCCTTCATATGATCGATCAGCAGGCCATCATGAAGCGGTATATTCCTGGCTATCTCACCGAGCTACCCGTGCCGCCCACCGCGCGCTGACGGCCATCTTTCAAGTTTTGCAGGATTTTATCATTGGGTGCGGCGCTGCTTGCTATGGTTCTTGCGTGACCTATCCATTTCCGCTGAGGAACCCGGTGAGCGACATGCGTCGTCAGATACTGCGTTATGGAACCATGACCCTGTTTGTTGTTGATGGCGGCCCTGAAGTGGGCGGCGCCCCGGTTTCGCGTTATGAGCTGGAGGTCGATGGGCAAGGTGTTGTGGCGACGTTTCTCAGCCTTGAGGAAGCGTCGATCTATCTGGAGCTGATGGCGGAGGACGATGCCGCAGGGCCAATGTCCGGCCCGACGGCGTTTAAGCCTCCGCCCTGTTTCGGGCGTTGCTCTTGATCAGCGTGTTGGGCAGGGTAAATTGACCGGCTCCCAGTGTGGTGGGACCGACTTGCCGGGCATCTGTCCCGCGGCGGGGCGAATCGCCCGATAGAAGTGTCCCTGAAAACTCACCAGGCTGCCGATGATATAGGAATCCGTAAACGACCAGCGGGTGACCTGTTTGCAGACCTTCCCGGTCAAGGGCTTGTCCTGCTTATCCAGGCCCAGCGCATGCTCCAGCATGTTGACCGGCTGCTTTTCCTGCGCAGACTGCGCTTTCAGCCGTTGTTCCTGTTCCCGGCGCGCCTGGTCGGTGTTGGCCGGTAGCGGCGTCGGCACTGCCGCGGGTGCGATGGCTTTCGGCGGCATCGACTTCATACCATTTTTCGGCTCAGCGGCGCTGGACGCAGTCGCCTGCGCAGGTGCCGCTTCCTGTGCCGGACAGTGCGGCGGCGCCTTGACCTCCTCCCAGGCAAACATATTGGTGCCTCCCGGCTCGTTGCCGGACTGCCAAAGCCGCGACTTGAACCAGTGTCCCTGATAATGAACGATGATTCCTGGCCCGAAATACTCGGCGGGTACCCATTTGGGGGTCTGTTCCTGGCACTGTGCATGGTCGTCGGCGGCGAGTACGGTCTGGCTCAAGGCCAGTGTCAGGAGAAGGCAGCAACGTGCCAGCAATGTCTGCATGTCGTGTTCCGGTTTGGGGCTGAAGCCGTACTGTTTCACCTGTCTGGGTGTTTTGGCAACCTCCGATGTGGCATCGTGGCAGGGCGTAGTCTGGGGGCGTAACCTTCTCAGGGCAATGCGGGCTTTTGCGCGATGGTTGTTTTTGGGGTATACCAGTGCAGGCCCCGCGAGGGGACGTTTTCGGTGATAGGGGGTGTTCAGGTGCCGGGCTGAAGGATTTTGCCCGCTGGCAACCACCCGACCAGATAGCGACCGTCTGGACTCCTGATAGCCGCTCGGTCCAATAACAAAAGCAAGTGGCGCTATACGATGACCGCAGTAACCCAATCGATTCTCGTCGTCGACGACGACCGTGAGATTCGCGAACTCCTGCAGGAATATCTCAGCCGTGCCGGCTATCACGTGCGCACCGCGGCTGACGGTGACGAGCTGCGTCGCGAACTGGACGAATGCCTCCCCGACCTGTTGATCCTGGACATCATGTTACCTGGCGATGACGGTTTTGTACTGTGTCGCCGCGTCCGCGAACACTCGTCGGTCCCCATCATCATGCTAACGGCCAGCTCTGACGAGGCGGACAAGGTGATCGGCCTGGAGCTGGGTGCCGACGATTACATCGCCAAACCCTTCAGTCCCCGCGAGTTACAGGCGCGGGTGAAGGCACTGCTGAGGCGCTCACAACTGACGCAGCAGGGATTCAATCGCTATATCCGGGTGGCAGAATGGCGACTCGACACCCAGACCCACGAGCTGATCCACAATGACGGCCACCGGGTGGCCCTCTCCGGCGCTGACTTCGCCCTGCTCAAACTGTTTCTCGACCATCCGATGGAAGTGCTGGATCGGGATACCATTTCCGGCGTTACCCGCGGCCGTGAGTCTGTGCCCCTGGATAGGGTCGTGGATGTGGCGGTCAGTCGCCTGCGCCAGCGTTTGGGCGACAACGGCAAAAGCCCCCGTTTGATAAAAACGGTTCGGGGAGCCGGTTATGTCCTTATCGCCAGCGTCAGTCACGACCATGACCCTCTCTGATCCGACGAAGAAGGGGCTGCGCCGCTGGCTGCCGAATTCCCTCATGACCCGTATGCTGCTGCTGACGCTGTTGGCGGTGGGGCTGGCGCAAGGGCTTTCCAGCGCTATCTGGGTGGGTACCTTTCGCGCCCATGAGATGGAAGGCTTGATGAACTCCACCCGCAACCTGGCCTATTCGGTTGCGGCAACCGTGCGGTTCTTTACGTCGCTGCCGCACCAGTACCGCGACATTGTGCTGGACCAGTTGCGCAACATGGGGGGCTCGCGATTCTTCGTTTCGCTCAATGACCACGAAATCGTCATGAAGCCTTTGCCCGACAGCGAGCGTAAGCAACTGGTGCTGGGTGAGATCAGGCAGGTGTTGGATCAGCGGTTGGGGCGGCGACACGAGCTTAAGGTGGAATTCGTATCGCCGGAGAACGTGCGCATCCTCAACAGCCAGATTCCCCTGTCAGGATTGCCCCATTCGTGGGCCCGCTATGCCCTGACCCTGGAGCCGATCAATCCACCGGTGCTGGTGACGCAGATCCGCATCGGCAAGAACGAATGGTTCTATCTCGCCGCCATGCTGCCGGCGCCTTATGTCTCACTGGAAGACCAAACCCTGCCGCGTCAGCAGATCGTGTTCATTGCCGTGATGACCCTGATCCTGCTGCCGTTTATCGTCCTGCTTGTGCGCCGCCAGACCCGCCCCCTGAAGGAACTGGCATTGGCGGCCAGCGAACTGCCGCTCAATGAACACAAACCTCCGCTGACGGAGCAGGGGAGTTCGGAAATCGTGGCGGTCACCCGCGCCTTCAATCTCATGCGTACCCGTATCCAGCGTTACCTAAGTGATCGGGAGCAACTGTTCAGCGCCATCTCTCATGACCTCAAAACCCCCATCACCCGCTTGCGCCTGCGCACGGAATTGCTGGAAGACGATCAGATGCGAGCCAAGTTCGAGCAGGATCTTGGCGAGCTGGAACTCCTGGTCAAGGGGGCGCTGCAATGCATGAAAGACACGGATATCCATGAGAACGTCGAACCCATCGACATATACCAGCTCCTGTCCCATATCACCGAGCCCTATCGTGGCGAAGCGGCCCAGGTATCCCTGGCCGGTCATGCACTCAAGCCCTATCGGGGTAAACCCTTGGCCATGAAGCGCTGCCTGGGCAATTTGTTGGACAACGCCGTGAAGTATGGCGAGTCCGTCACGATCACGATCCAGGACTCTCCCGATCAACTGACCCTCGTCTTTGACGATCGAGGTCCCGGTATTCCGCATCAGCAACTGGAGCAGATTTTTGATCCTTTTTATCGCCTGGCCCCGCAGAAGGAGGGTTTTGGGTTGGGATTGGGGATTGCGCGGGATATCGCCCGGGCCCATGGGGGGGAACTGACCCTGTCCAATCGTCCGGAGGGGGGATTAAGGATGCTCCTGGAGCTGCCCCGGCAGCCTTAGCCCTTTAACTTCAAGCCCTCTGGCGGACAGGGGGCCGCAACCACGGTGCTTTTTCCTGGGTCCGTGCATTCCCTCCCGCAAGCGTAACAGGCTCGTTACATTTGGCTTGCCCTTTGATACCTACGGGAAGTACCTACTGCCATAAACTGGAAATGTCAGACAACCCCGGAAAAGGGTGTGTCGTCCGACAGGCTTTACCCAACCTGGTGACTACAGTTTTTCGGAAAATAAAAACAAGGGAATAACTATGAAAATGCTGAAACGCTCCGCAGCGGCGCTTGCACTGTGCTGCGCGGCCTCCATGGCGCAAGCCAAAGGTACCGTTGAAGTCCTGCACTGGTGGACCTCGGGTGGCGAAGCCCGCGCTGTTGGCGTGCTCAAGAACATGCTTGAGCAGGAAGGGTATCATTGGAAAGATTTTGCTGTTGCTGGCGGGGGTGGTTCCGCTGCAATGACTGTACTCAAAACCCGCGCCGTATCCGGCAATCCTCCCGCCGCCGCCCAAATTAAAGGTCCCAGCATTCAGGAATGGGCCAAGCTCGGTTTTCTGACCAATCTCGACCCGGTTGCCAAGAAAGAGCACTGGAATCAGGAATTGCCGCCTCTGGTGCAAAAGATCATGCAGTACAAGGGGCATTACGTGGCCGTGCCGGCCAACGTGCACCGGGTGAACTGGCTCTGGGTCAACCCCGAAGTGTTCAAGAAAGCGGATGCCCAAATTCCCCATACCTGGCCGGAATTCTTCGCTGCCGCCAAGAAAATCAAAGCAGCCGGTTTCATTCCGCTGGCCCATGGTGGCAACCCCTGGGGCGACACGACATTGTTTGAAGCTGTCGCACTCTCCCAGTTGGGACCGGATGACTACCGCAAGGCGTTCGTAGACCTGGATCAGAACGTGCTGGAAGGGCCCAAGATGGTAGAAGCCTTCACCATCTTCAAGAAAATCCATGATGACATCGACTCCAACTCCCCCGGCCGTCAATGGAACATGGCGACTCATATGGTCATCAATGGCAAAGCCGCCATGCAGATCATGGGCGACTGGGCGAAAGGCGAGTTTACCGCCGCTGGCAAGGTCCCGGGCAAAGACTACGAGTGTCTGCCGGCACCCGGTACCCAGGGCGATTTCTCTCTGAATATCGACTCTCTGGCGATGTTCCAGCTCAAGGACAAGGCGGACATCAAGGCTCAGGATGCGTTGGCAGCCCTGATGCTTCAACCCAAGTTCCAGCGTGTGTTCAATATGGCCAAGGGCTCCATTCCGGTGCGTACGGACCTGAGCATGAAGTCGTTTGATGCCTGCGCCCAAGCCTCCATGAAGGCCTTCAAGGCCGCTTCCAAAGATGGCCGCCTGGTGCCGAGCTTCTCACAAAGCATGGCTGACAGTGATGCTGTCCTCGGCCAGATCACTGACGTGGTCACCAACTTCTTCAACGATCCTGGCGCCGATCCCAAGAAAGCGGCCCATCAACTTGCCGTGGCGGTGAAATCCGCTCAGTTGTAGGCCGTAGTCCTGGCACCCGGCTCCAGCAGCCGGCGTGCCAGGGTTGAGGGAGGTTTCCATGTCAACTCAAATCGGAGTGCTGTCTGTGCCCGCCAAACGCCCGGCCAGCCGCGTGATCAATCTTATCCAAGCCTGGCTTCCCAAGCTGGTGCTGGCGCCAAGCCTGGCTCTCGTCCTGGTCGGCGTATACGGATACATGATTTGGACGGCGGTTCTCTCATTCACCAATTCCAGCTTCATGCCCAGTTTCCGCTTTGTGGGATTTGCCCAGTATGCGCGGTTGATAGCCAATGACCGCTGGCACACCGCCTGTATCAACCTGGTGATCTTTGGGGTGCTGTTCATTGGTGTGTGTCTGGCGCTGGGGATTTTCCTGGCCATCTTCCTGGATCAGAAAATCCGCCAGGAGGGCTTTATCCGCACCGTCTATCTCTACCCGATGGCGCTGTCGCTGATCGTGACCGGTACCGTCTGGCGCTGGATTCTCAATCCCGGCCTGGGATTGGAGAAACTGATGCACGACTGGGGCTGGACCTCGTTCCATTTCGATTGGCTGGTGCGTTCGCACCTGTCCGTCTATACCCTGGTCATTGCTGCCGTCTGGCAATCCTCGGGCTTCGTGATGGCGTTGTTCCTGGCCGGACTGCGGGGGATCGATCCGTCCATCATCAAGGCTGCACGCGTCGACGGCGCACGACTGCCCACGATATACCTGCGCATCATCCTGCCCTGTATGCGGCCGGTGTTTTTCAGCGCGATCATGATCCTGGCACATCTCTCCATCAAGAGCTTCGACTTGGTCAAAGTGATGACCGCCGGCGGCCCCGGCTACTCGTCCGACCTGCCGGCCCTGTTCATGTATGACATGAGCTTTACCCGAGGTCAGTTAGGCCTGGGGGCGGCGAGCGCCATCATGATGCTGGGGGCGATTCTGGCCCTGTTGGTGCCCTATCTCTACTCGGAATTGCGGAGTAAGCGCCATGACTGAGATGGTTCGTAAACCGTTCAGCTTCAACCGCGTTCTTATCTACACGGTGCTACTTACGGCCGCCGCGGTGTACCTGGTGCCGTTGGTGGTGATGTTGCTGACCAGCTTCAAGACCCTGGGCGATATCAGCAGCGGTAACCTCATGGCGCTGCCAACCCACTGGACGATGCATGCCTGGCATAAAGCCTGGTCCACCGCCTGCACGGGTGTCTCCTGCGAGGGTGTGCATCACTTCTTCTGGAACTCGTTCAAGATGGCGATTCCGGCCGTACTGATTTCCACCGGTATCGGCGCCTTCAACGGTTACGTTTTTTCCAAATGGCGTTTCCGGGGCTCCGACCTGATTTTCAGCATGATGCTGTTCGGCTGCTTCATTCCGTTCCAGGTGATCCTGCTGCCGATGGCGGCAACATTGGGCAAGATGGGACTGGCCAACACCACCGCGGGTCTGGTCGTTGTGCACGTGACCTACGGGGTCGCCTTCACCACGCTGTTTTTCCGTAACTACTATGTCGGCGTGCCAGATGCGCTGGTTAAGGCCGCCCGACTCGATGGCGCGGGTTTTTTCACCATTTTCTTCCGCATCATGCTGCCGATGTCCGTGCCCATTTTCATGGTCTGCATCATCTGGCAGTTCACCCAGATCTGGAATGACTTCCTGTTCGGCGTGGTGTTTGCCAGCGGTGACAGCCAGCCCATCACAGTGGGACTGAACAACCTGGTCAATACCGGGACCGGGGTGAAGGAATACAACGTCAATATGGCCGCCGCGCTGATTGCCGCGCTGCCGACCCTGGTGGTCTATGTGCTGGCCGGCAAGTACTTCATTCGGGGCCTGACCGCCGGGTCGGTCAAGGGCTAATTTCTCGAGGTAACAGAACATGTCAAGACTCGAACTGCGAGCCATCCGTAAAACCTACGGTAAGGCCGAACGGGAAACGCTTAAGGGTATCGACATCGATATCAACTCCGGTGAGTTCCTGATTCTGGTCGGGCCATCCGGTTGCGGCAAATCGACCCTGATGAACGCGATTGCCGGCCTGGAAGATATTAGCCAGGGCGCTATCGTCATCGATGGTACCGACGTGACGACTCTGGAACCGCGTGACCGCGATATCGCCATGGTGTTCCAGTCATACGCGCTCTATCCCACGATGACCGTCCGGGAAAACATCGCGTTTGGCCTGCGTATCCGTCGTCAGCCGAAAGAAGAGATCGATCAGGAAGTACAGCGCGTTGCCAAGTTGCTACAGATCGAACCCTTGCTGGACCGCAAACCGTCACAGCTCTCCGGTGGCCAGCAACAGCGTGTGGCCATGGGCCGCGCCCTGGCGCGTCGTCCCAAGATCTACCTGTTCGATGAGCCGCTTTCGAACCTCGACGCCAAGCTGCGGGTGGAGATGCGCACCGAGATCAAGCGTCTTCACCGCCGCCTGCGCACGACCATCGTGTACGTAACGCACGATCAGATCGAAGCCATGACCCTGGCTGACCGCATCGCGGTTATGAAGGATGGTGAACTGCAGCAACTGGGTACGCCAAAAGAAGTCTACGAGACCCCGGCCAACCTGTTCGTGGCCAGCTTCATTGGATCGCCGGCGATGAACTTTATTCCGGTCACGGTGCAAAAAGGGGATCGGGGGCTGCATGCGATGGTGAAGAGCGACAGCGGCGAAACCATCGACCTGCCGTTACCGCTGGCGCTGTCGGCCTACGAAAACAAGGAAATTATCCTGGGTGTCCGGCCGGAGCACATCACGCAGATCCAGGCCCATAAGGAGGGGCAACCGCTGGTGGCCCGGGGTAGGCTGACCATCGAAGTCACCGAGCCGACAGGGCCGGACGTCATCGCCCTGGTCAACATCAACGGTATTCCCGTGCATTGCCGCATCGACCCGGATCATCCGGTCGATCCAGGCGACGTCGCCGAGCTGATGTTCGACATGTCCAAAACCTCCTATTTCGACCCTGCCACTGAGCAACGTATTACGCTGTAACCCGTTGACCGGTGCCGCCGTTCCTGGCGGCACCATCTCTCCCTTCAGTGTCCCGGTGGCGCATCCTAGCCCTCCAATAGCCGCTGCGGCGCTATTGTCATCGGCGCTGAACGTTGATATGCGCCAGTTGTCGGTTATCATTCCGGAATAACGTTAACAAGGCCCGGCAGTCGCTGGGTGGCGTTAATTGTTGGTGCATGGAGGCAGGTCTTAACTGAAAGGAAGCTGCTTGTGTAAAGCAATCGAGTAAGAAATCGACTGCCTTGATTTGCCATTGCCCTGACGTTTGCAGCCTGCGCTCAAGCGCCAGGCGGGCGGTAAGGATCAAGCTGAGACCCTGATGGAACCTGAATCGAAACTGCGTACCATCAAAGCGATCCACACTTTGGTGTGGGCTGTCTTTGCGGCTTCCATACTGGCTATTCCAGTCTTCGCGTTCATCGGGGACTTGGCGATGGCGTGGCGCCTGACCGGATTCGTGCTCCTTGAGGTCGTCGTGCTCGTCGTCAACCGGATGAGGTGTCCACTCACCGACGTTGCGGGGCGTTATACGGCCAATCGCCAGGACAACTTCGATATCTACCTGCCGCTGTGGCTTGCGCGCCATAACAAGGCAGTGTTCGGTGGACTTTATGGCGCGGGGATTGTGTACACCCTATGGGAGTCTGTTCATGCCGTCACCTAACCAAAGAGGCGGCAATATGACTAAGCGCGACCGGGGCCGGACGCGCTAGGCCCGGCGTGAACCTGGGTCTTGTGATGCTCATTTTGGTCGCTCGCCGCTTCCACCTGTCTCAGCGTCTCAGCGGCGGGAGTAATGACATTACCTGATGCGCAACCGACAGCAGCTGCCAGTCACTGCCTGAAGGCAATCCCAGCATCAGGGCTGCGGGCGCTTTTCCCAGGCCGGCTGTAGGCAGCGAAATCGCACAGGCATCGGCCAGATTGAGCAGGCTGGTGTTGCGCAGCATCATGGCGTTGATAGGGTCAAAATCGGCTTCAGCTTCGGCAATGGTGGGGGCCGGTATCATGAGCGTCGGCGCGACCAGCGCGTCGAAGCCTGACATCTGGCGATTGAAGTGCGCGATGACCTCATCCCGGCGGGAATAGGCCTGGGCGACATCCGTCTCACTCAGGGTTTCTCCGTAGCGAAGGCGTTTGAGTACCCTCGGATCGCCGACCTTTTCCAGTCGCTCCAGGTCTTCGCCGTAGATCCGGAGTGCCTCGGCGGCGACCAGTATCCGGTTGAGCGGCGCCGCTTCCGTCAGAAAGCCGAGGTCCAGGGGGATCAGTTCGTGGCCGGCTGAGGTCAGCACGTCGCAGAGTCGGTCGAATTCCGTCTGGATGTCGGGATGGAGATCGTTGGTGAGGGCGTTTTGAGGCAGCGCCAGCCGAAATTTCCTGGCCGGCCCCGGGAAACCGGTCGGTGCCGGCTGACCTGCGATCACTTCGAATATCCGAACGACCGTTGCAAGGTCGCGCGCCAAAGGGCCTGCCGTATCGAAGCTGGGCGCCAGCGGATGAATGCCGTCGGTGGGCACGGCGTTGCGACTGGGCTTGAATCCGACTAGGCCATTGACGGCGGCAGGGATGCGGATTGAACCGCCCGTATCGGTGCCCAGAGCGGCGTCGACGATGTTCAGGGCCACGGTCAGGGCGCCACCGGATGTGGAGCCGCCTGGAACCCGGCTTTCATCGAACAGGTTGCCTGGTGTTCCATAATGGGGATTCAGGCCCACGCCGGAATAGGCGAATTCGCTGAGGGTGGTGCGACCGAAAGGTACGGCGCCTGCGCGTTTGATGCGGGTGATCACTTCGGCATCCGTGGTTGCCGGTGGGCGATCGCTTAGCAGGCGGGAGGCTGCCGTGGTGGTAATGCCGGCCTCGTCATAGAGATCTTTCACCGAAATCAGAAGCCCCGCCAGCGGGGGCGGCGTGGTTGAGGCCGCAACCCGTGTTTCGGCCGCCTGCGCCAGCTCGATGATGCGTGACGGATCGAATTCGGTGAAGATTCGGTGTGCCCGGTCGCCCAGTTGGGCAACCCTGGCGATGGCATCATGTGCGGTGTCTACGATTTTGCCCATGCTCAGTTTCCTTAGCCCGATCAGAAGTCCCGTTCCCGTCAAGCGACGACCGGCAGTTCGAAAATGCGATATTCGTGCGATATCGTCCTGCCTTTGACGGGGTCCCTGAGTTCCATCCGGAACGTCTGGGCGGGTCTGACGCCACCTTTTGCGCCGAGTGTGCCGCACAGCATGGCGGCCGCGGTGTCCTGTCCGGCCGCCTGCTCAAGCCCCGCGCCTGCAATCAGGTCTGTCAGCGGACGAATGGCCGACAGGGAACCTTCCTGATAGAGCACCCAGTCTGCCGAGCCCGCTTCCTGTATCCAGGAGCGCATCTCTATGGACTCCAGATGGTCTGCCACCTCGTCGAAGTGCCACAGTCTGTCGGCAACTGGCTTGAGACAGACCTGCTTCGATAGGGCGACCGAGTGGCTTTCCAGGTCCCGGTCAGTGTGATCCGAAGCGAGACCGAGATAAAGATGTCCCCCGTTGGCGAGCACCAGGGGTTCGACCTCACCGGAACTGGACCCGCCGACCACCTCGATTTCCGGCGCCTGGCTCAGGATGCCGCTGGATACCCGGTAGTAGAGCGGCACGCTGGACGGGGGTGTCACGCCCAGGGCAGCCAGTTCGTCAATATGATGTTGAATCGCGAGTGCGTCGCGGCCTGTCCAGCCGGCCACTGTGCAATGATGGATATCAACGGCAAGGGACGTTTCATCGATGGCGAATTGCAGTTTCATAGAGCTCCGTAGGTTGCTAGCCTGGCTGTGGGGCCTCGCCTGCGGAACGGTGAGTGATCGTTCGGCGGGCAGGGCGACCGAGGGTTAGAGGTGTCCGGGCAGATAGAGGGCCAGGTTCGGTGCTGCCACCAGCAGTGCCACCATGGCCAGCATGACCAGTACGAATGGAATGGTGCCCAGCATAACGTCCGTCATGCTGCCCGATTTGCGTGCACCCTGGACCACGTAGAGGTTAAGGCCCACGGGTGGTGTAATCAGGGCCATTTCGATCATCACGATCAACAGGATGCCGAACCAGACCTTGTCGAAGCCCAGGCCGGTGATGATCGGCACGATGATCGGGATGGTGGCGACCATCAGCGACAGCGTTTCGATAAAAAAGCCCAGCACGATATAGAGCAGGATGATGACCCCCAGAGTGCCGAACTTGCCAAGGTGCAAGCCGGTGATGATGTGGGTCAGTTCCCGGCCCAGCCCGGCGGAGGTCAGGGTGAAGTTGAGGAAGTACGCACCCATGATGACCAGCATGATCATCGAGGTGATACGCACCGTGCCGGTGAGACTCTGGTTGAACATGTCCAGGGAAACGCCACCGTTGGCCCAGGCTATCAGCAGGGCGATAACCACGCCGATGGCTGCCGATTCGGTGGGCGTGGCCCAGCCGGCGTAGATGGAGCCGATGACGACCATAAACAGGAAGAAGATCGGCGCCAGTTGTATCAGGCTCGCGAAGCGCTCACTCCAGCTGAAAGAACGGCTCGAACCGCCCAGCGATGGCTTGATCGTGCACAGCACCACGGTCACCGCGATAAAGGCTGCAGCCATCAACAGCCCAGGCAGGAGACCAGCCAGAAACAGTCGTGGTATCGATGTTTGGGTGAGGAACCCGTAGACGATCAGGTTGATCGAGGGCGGAATCATGATGCCCAGGGTGCCACCGGCGGCGATGGCACCGGAGAACAGTTTGGGATCGTAACCCAGTTTCTCGGCCTGGGGCAGGGCGACGGTGGCCACGGTTGCCGCGGTCGCAACCGACGAGCCTGAGGTGGCGGAAAACATGGTGGCAGTGCCGATATTGGCATGGATCAATCCACCGGGCAGCCAGGAAAACCATTTGTCCAGCGCGTTGTAGGTGCGTGCGGCGATCCCTCCGCGCACCAGGATCTCGCCCAGCAGTACAAAGAAGGGAATGGCGATCAGCGTGGACGAATTGGAGGATGACCAAACCACCTGACCCAGGGCCCGGACCAGGGGGAAGAATGAATAGAAGTGGCTGATCCCGAAGCCCAGCAGAAACAGCACGATACCAACAGGGATCGATAATGCCAGCAAGCCCAGCAGCGAAAGCGTCAGCGTTGGGATCATAGCTCCAACTCCATCTCGGTGCGGGCGCCGACCAGACTATCCGCTTGGCGCAGGTCACCTTTCATCATCAGTACGACGGTCAACAGCACCAACAGGCTGGAACTCAGTGCGAACCAGACCCATCCCGCAAACCAGATGCTTTGGGGTATCCACAGCGGTGTGGCCAGGGAGGTATTGGCCAGGGCGTGATGGGCAATGGTCTTCTGGAGGACCGGCCAGGCCTCGAAGGCAATTACGATGGCCGTACCGGCCAGCGCCACGATGGCAATCAGATCCAGGATAGCCTTGCCTAACGGCCGCAAGCGGACGCGGATCAGATCGATGCGGACGTGAGCCAACTCCGTCAGCGTATAGGACACACCCCAACTGGCGATGCCTGCCATGACGTAGCCGGAGATTTCATCCGAGCCGCCGAAGGATATGCCGAGCTGACGCAGGCTGATATCGATGAGTATCAGCGCCACACAAGCGATCAGTGCCAGCCCGACCAGCAGGGCGATGAAACGGTTGATACGCCGTAAACCGGCAATCACTGAAATGATCACGGGTGAAGTCCTCCGCCAGTGAGCAGGGCTCGGAGCCCGAGGGCTCCGGCGCTATTGTCATCAGTTCAGTGGGACCTGAACGCCGACGGTTTTGCCAACGGTTTGGTTCCAGCGGGCTACCCACTTCTTGTCGGTCTGTTTGGCCCATTCGGGAAGTACCTTTTGCACCAGAATCCGATGTGCCTTATCGAGGTCGGCCTGGGTCACTTTGACCAGTTTCATGTGGGCGGGTTTCCCTGCGGAGCAGTTGCCGTTGCCGGTGAGGCAGGCAATGTTGTTCTTGAGGGCGCCGGCGGCGTTGTTCCAGGCGGGGTTCTCGAACTGGCTTTTGATCTTCGTGGTGATCAGGTTCTGGGTCTTCGGCGAGAGACTCTTCCAGGTGTTCATGTTCATGGCGGTAATGACCGGGTCCCAGCCGCCCAATGGAATGGGGTACAGGCTGTCTGAGACTTCGTACCATCCGGCGCTATAGCCGGAACCTGCGCCGGTTACCGCACAGTCGATCACGCCGCGCTGCAGGGCTCCTGGAACTTCAGAGAATGAAATGTTGACGCCGGTCGCTCCCAGGGCTTCGAGGAAATCCGTGGTCATCCGGCCGGAGCCGCGAACTTTCTTGCCTTTCAGGTCCGCAAGGGAGTTGATATTGCCTTTACAGAAAACCACCTGTGGCGGATAGGGGGCGATGGCCAGCAGCTTCGCATTGAACCGCTGCTTCATGATGTCCGCCACCATGGGGCGGGCTGCATTAACCATGGCTCGTGCCTGCTTGGCCGTGGTGGCGACCAGCGGGACGTCCAGGCCCTGAAGCTCTGGGGCGTCTCCGACGGCGTAATCGGAAACGGTCATGCCCACGTCAAAGACACCGTCGCTGAGCATACGCAAAACGTCGCTGCCCTTGATTCCCATCTGATCGAAGGTGGTCATCTTGACGTTGATAGCGCCGCCGGAATCGGCTGGCAGGTCCTTGGTCCAGAAAGGAACTTCAAATTGCTTGTGCAGCGGTAGACTGCTCCAACTGCCAACCACGGACAGGTCCTTGGCTTGTGCTGTCGACGCAAGGACGGCAGCTCCCAGTGACACTGCCGCCAGTAATCCAGTTAATGCCCTTTTCATTGTGCTGTCCTCCGGTTATTGCCTGTTAGTATTTTTTGGTCTTGCCGGTTCCTACTGCACGCTGGGTGTGATCGAGAATTCGGCCGCTTCGGCCGGAACATCGGTCACCAGCATCATGCCCGGTTCGTGACTGATGGCCAGGTCCGCCCGGGCGTTGCGGATAGCCACCTGCGGCGTAACTCCGCAGGCCCAGAAAACCGGGATATCGCCGTCTTCGATCAAAGGGGGGTCACCGAAATCCGGTTTGGAGAGGTCCCTGATACCAATTGCCCCAGGGTCGCCAATATGCAGAGGCGCACCATGGGCGAGACGGTAGCGGTCGGAATAGAGAATCGCCTTGATGGCGTCCGAAGGCTTGAATGCGCGCATGGAAACCACGGTCGGTCCCTGGAAACGGCCGGCGGCGGCAGTCGGAATCGTGGTTTCGTACATGGGTACATTGCGGCCGCCGTCGATATGGCGTACCGGCACACCGGCCCGTTGAATCGCATCTTCGAACGTGAAGGAACAGCCGAGTACGAAAGTCACCAGATCGTCACGCCAGAGATTCTTGAGATCCCTGACGCTGTCCACGTGCTGTCCGTCGCGGAATATCCGGTATCCGGGCAGGTCGGTGCGAATATCCAGGTCTCGGCCCAATGTGGGAATGTAAGGGGATCCTGGCTCGGAAATGCCTATCAGTGGGCAGGGTTTGGGGTTTCGGACACAGAACTGCAGGAACTCGTCGGCAAAGGCGTGCGGGAGGATAGCGAGGTTACCCTGCAGATACCCTGCGGCATGGCCGGTTGTCGGCCCCCTGAAGTCACCGACGCGGATGGCATGACGCAGTGCCTGCGGAGAGGTGTAAGGGACCTGACCATGAAGGCCCCCGGTCTTGCTGCCTGGCTCGCTTTCGGCATGCATGGGATGGATTCCTGTTTTTCGTCTACTCCTAGATTGAAAAAACAGAATGATCTTGTCAAGGAATCGATTTATTTAATTGGTGATCGAAATTAAAGATCAGATTGATCGAAATGACGGGCAGTATTGACTACGGCTTCACCAATTTCGCGATTACGCTCGGGAAAATAGCTCACCACGAAATGCAGATCGGTCAGATGGGCCTCGTCCAGGACCGGGATCCGTCGGATTGGATCGGCGTCCACATCGCTCTCGGCCATCAGCGCCGGCAGCACGCCGATGCCGAAACCGCCGCTGACCAGATGCTTGACCGTGGAGAGGGATGCGGAGCCGTGCAGGGATGGGAAGGCGATGTCAGGGGCCGAGAATATGCTTTCTATTTCACGGAACGGTAGTGTGCCTTTGGGAAAGGTCACGATGGCGTTTCGGGCCAGTTCCGCCAGCGATAGGGGATGATCCGGCAACGACATGTTCTCCGGACCATACCAGCCCAGCCTGACCGGCTTGAGGGAGGCTGCGGCAGCTCCCTGGGGAACCGATTCGCGCAGCAGGATGGCGACGTCCAGCCGGTCGTCAGCCAGGGCGTCGGCGAGTTGGACAGAGGTATCCACCGACAGCTCGAAGCGTACCATCGGGTAATCGTCTTTCAGCCGGTTCAGCGTGTCGGTCAGGATGGTATGGACGATGGTCTCGGCCACACCGATACGCACCGTGCCACTGAGTTCGCCGGCGTGGGTCATCTCCTGCCAGATGCGGTCCCTGGCACGCAGCAGGCGCTGGGCTTCCTCGAGGAAGCGCAGGCCGCTGGCGGTAAGTCGTACCTGGCGATTGGAGCGGTCGAACAGTTGGACACCGAGGCGCTTCTCCAGTGCAGCGACCCTTGAGGAGATGGCCGACTGTGACAGCCCGAAGTTCTGGGCCGCCGCCCGGAAGCCGCCGGCTCTGACGATGTCCTGGAGAATCTCGATATCTCTGAATTCAAACATGCGGTTTCAGTCCGTCGCCTCGTGGTATCGAAACCGCAGTTTATCAGCCCCCGCCCAGATGCCCACTGCGGATTTGAGTGGGCCTGACGGTTATAGAACTGGCGTCAGGGATTGCCATAGCCGCCGCCTCCCGGTGTGGCTACCACGATGCAGTCGCCCGACTCCATCTCGCAGCGATCGGTTCCGCCCAGAGGTTCCCGCCGGCCGTCGGCCCGCTCGATCCACTGCTCGCCAAGGGCTCCCGGTCGCCCACCAGCCAGGCCGGGTGGGGGTATCCGTCGGGAGTTGGCCAGCAGTGCGACGGTCATCGGTTCCAGGAATCGCAGGCGCCGGATCGCGCCATTGCCGCCGCGATGGCGACCCGCGCCCCCGGAATTGGGGCGGATGGCGAATGATTCCAGCCGCACGGGGAAGCGCCACTCCAGGACTTCCGGGTCGGTCAGCCGGCTGTTGGTCATATGCGACTGGACGGCGCTGGTGCCGTCGTAATCGGGACCGGCACCGGTGCCGCCGCAGAGCGTTTCATAGTGCTGGTGGCGTTCGTTACCGAAGGTGAGGTTGTTCATGGTGCCCTGGGCGGCGGCCATGGTTCCCAGCGCCAGGTAGAGGGCATTGGTCACCACCTGACTGACCTCTACGTTTCCGGCCACCACCGCAGCCGGCGGATTGGGGTTAAGCATGCTGCCTTCTGGGATGATCAGTTCGACCGGCTTGAGGCAGCCGTCGTTGAGCGGAATGGCATCGTCCACCAGAGTCCGCAGCACATACAGTACGGCCGCACGGGTGACGGCGCTTGGGGCGTTGAAATTACTGCTCTGTTCGTTGCTGGTGCCGGTAAAGTCCACTGTGGCGGTGCGGGCCTGCTGATCGGCCCGGATACGCACCTCCACGGCGGCGCCGCTGTCCAGTTCCAGCCGGTAATGGCCGTCATCCATGACCCCGAGCACACGGCGCACCTGTTCTTCGGCATTGTCCTGGACGTGGCGCATGTAGGCATGCACCACCTCCAGGCCGAACTGATCGATCATCCTGCGCAATTCCTGGATACCGTTTTCATTGGCCGCGATTTGTGCACGTAGGTCGCTGAGGTTCTGCTCCACATTTCGCACCGGATAGCGGCCGCTGCTGAGCAGTTTGCGGACATCGTCCTCCAGGAAAGTGCCGCCGGCGACCAACTGCACATTGTCCAGCAGAACCCCCTCCTCATCGATGGTGTGACTATCGGGCGGCATGGAGCCGGGAGTAATGCCGCCGACATCCGCATGGTGGGCGCGGCTGGCGATGTAGAACAGGACCTGCTCGCCTTCCCGGTCGAAAACCGGCGTGACGACCGTGATGTCCGGCAGGTGGGTTCCGCCGTGGTAGGGGTCGTTGAGCATGAATACATCGCCAGGGCGCATACTGTCCCTGCGTTGCTCGACGATAGCCCGGACGCTCTCGCCCATCGAGCCGAGGTGCACCGGCACATGGGGCGCATTGGCCACCAGTTGGGTGTCCGGATCGAAGACCGCACAGGAGAAGTCCAGCCGCTCCTTGATGTTGGCGCTGTAGGCGGTTTTCTGCAGGGTGGCGCCCATTTGCTCTGCGACCGACATGAACAGGTTGTTGAAGACTTCCAGCATCACCGGGTCGACGTTGGTCCCGACAGCGACCCGTTTTGGCCTTGCCTGAACCCGGTTCATCACCAAGTGATTGCGCTCGGTTATTTCCGCCTGCCAGCCGGGTTCGACAATGATGGTGGAGACCGGATCCCGGATGATTGCCGGTCCGTCGATGCGGTCTCCCGGCAGCAGGTCTTGGCGGTCGTAGACCGGGGTCTGCCGGTGCTCCCCCTCCATAAAGGCATCGACCTGGGCGAGAACGGTGGGTTCGCCGCTGACTCGGGCGTCGACACGGGTTTCTTCCAATGGCTGTTCGCCCCCGCCGATCAGCTCCACGCTGGCTGCGGCGATCATCAGGGCCTTGCCCGGCATGAGAAAACCGAACTGGCCACGGTGCAGGGTCTCGAACGTTTCGCGGATGCCGGCCAGGGACCCCAGTTCCGTTTCCAGCGTGGTATCGGTGCCCTCGTATTTGACATGCAGACGTCGCACTTCACGGATGGCGTCGGCAGGACAGCCTTGGGCGACCAGCTCTTCACGGGCGGTCTTGGCGAGACCATCGAGTGCCGGGGCGATTTGGGCCAGTAACCCATCGTCCAGGCGCGCATCCACCGGATGTTCACGCAACAGGGTCAGGTCAGCCAGTCCCATACCGTAGGCGGACAGAACCCCGGCGAAGGGGTGGATCAGCACCCGGCCCATCCCCAGTGCATCGGCCACCAGGCAGGCATGCTGGCCGCCGGCGCCACCAAAGCAATTCAATGTATAAGTGGTGACATCCCGGCCCCGCTGGACGGAAATCTCTTTGATGGCATTGGCCATGTTTTCCACGGCAATCCGCAGGAAGCCCTCGGCCACTTCCACCGGGGAACGGGTGTCGCCGGTGGCTTGACGGATGCGCTCGGCCAGTTCGCTGAAACGCTCGTGAACGATGGCGACATCCAAAGGCTCGTCTGCACCGGGGCCGAAAACCCGGGGGAAGAAGTCAGGCTGAAGCTTGCCCAGCATAACGTTGCAGTCGGTGACCGTCAGTTCGCCGCCCCGGCGATAGCAAGCCGGGCCGGGGTTGGCGCCGGCCGATTCGGGACCGACCCGGTAGCGGGAACCGTCGAAATGCAGGATGGAACCGCCGCCCGCGGCAACGGTATGGATTTTCATCATTGGTACGCGCATGCGCACCCCGGCAATCACGGTTTCGAAGCTGCGCTCGAAATCCCCGGCAAAGTGGGAAACATCGGTGGAGGTGCCTCCCATGTCAAAGCCGATGATGCGGTCGTACCCGGCCATTTGGCCGGTACGCGCACAACTGACGATACCTCCAGCCGGTCCGGAAAGGATGGCGTCCTTGCCGGCGAACCAGCGCCGGTCGGTCAGTCCGCCGTCGGATTTCATGAACATCAGCCGGGTATCGCCCAGTTCCGATGCGACCTGCTCGGCGTAGCGCTTGAGAATAGGGGACAGATAGGCATCCACGACGGTGGTATCACCCCGACCCACCAGCCGCATCAGCGGGCTGACCTCGTGGGACACCGACACCTGGGTGAAACCAATGTCTCTGGCGATAGCCGCGACCTGTTGTTCGTGGCCGGGGTAGCGATAGCCGTGCATGAAACAGATGGCACAGGCGCGGATGCCGGTATTGAAGGCCTCGGTGAGTCCGGCCCGCACCCGTTCTTCGTCCAGCGGCCGAACCAGGGTGCCGTCTGCCGCCAGTCGCTCAGGTGCTTCGACCACCTGTTCATAAAGCAGCGAGGGTAGTTCGATGCGGCGGGCAAAAATTTCGGGCCGGGCCTGATAGCCGATGCGCAGGGCGTCGCCGAATCCTTCCGTGACGACCAGTACCGTGCGCTCACCCTTGCGCTCGAGCAGGGCATTGGTGGCGACCGTGGTCCCCATCTTCACATGCTCTATCCGGTCTGCCGGAATAGGATCATCGGCGGCGATACCCAGCAGATCGCGAATGCCTTTCAGGGCCGCATCGCGGTATTGCTCGGGATTCTCGGAAAGCACCTTGTGCGTAACCATGACTCCGTCGGGACGGCGGCCAATGATGTCGGTGAAAGTGCCGCCCCGGTCTACCCAGAACTGCCAGCGACCGGTGTCCACCGGGTCCTGTACCTTGGTTTCGCGCATGATGCTCTCCCGTTGAATAGCATGACGGATGCCAGGCATGCGTCGGCTATGCAATGCCGTCGCAACGATCTACTCACTCTCTTTTTCTCAAAACGTCTACAAAATGTCAATAAATTGTATTTTAGGGTTGTCGCGTGTTTGTCCTGTGCCGGTGAAAACGGGGCGGGAATGAACTTACAGGGAGGTTGCGGCTCTTGCCGCTTGATCATAGATGCCCGAAAGGGCTCGCAACCGGGTTGCGATGCTGGCCATATCCTCGGTGCCAGGGCCGCCAAACGCGGCCAGTGCATCAATCAGGCAGGCTTCCCGTACTTCCCGGTACCGCTCGCAGGCTTGGGCGCCGGCCTCTGAGGTGGCGAAAACGGCTTCCTTGCCCCGTTTGCGGGTTTCGATCAAGCCGAGTTTACGCAGCTTGCGCAGCGAATAGCTGACGAGGTGAGTGTCTTCGATATTGAGCACGAGGCAGATACTGGCGATGGTCTTTTCCCGCTGACGGGAATAGACGTTGTGCAGTACCAGGATATCCAGTGGCGCCAGATCCGGAATGCCTGCAGCGGTCATGCAGTGGACGGTCCAGCGTTCGAAGGCTTTGCTCGCAATGATCAGGCCGTATTCGAACTGGCTGAGGTCCGCCGCCTTTTCCGAGACAAGATGGGCAGAGGAAACAATGGGATCTTGGCGTGTCATGAAAGAAAACCTCTCATCAAGGGACCGGCTTGCTGTGGCGTTCCGGTGGCTGCCGCTCACTGTTTATCTGATAATTCGTCGACAAATTATCGTTAGATAATGCCTGAGAACGAGCGCTCAGGCCATGCGCTTTTGTTGGCTATTATCTGTGGTTGGACCGCTCGTTGTGAGCGTTGCATCCCGAAGTAGGCAAAACGCCACAGGCGAAATACTGGCGATAAGCGACTACGCCTCGGTTCTCACAATGAGAGCGGGATACCACCGAATGGTCTTTTATGGTTAAGCTTATGGCGTAAGGTTATCGCCGAAGCGTAGGTAACCTTTTTCACTGGGAACCTACTTGTTTTTATCACGGGGAACCTACTTGGTTCGGAAGTGACGCATAAACAGTGTAAATGACTCCGACGACTGTGATCGCGCCTTTTCGGGAAGCTGCACCTAAGTTCAAGTGCGATAGGGTGGCAGCGTGAAACTCAAACGCGGATGCCTGTCGTGCGCGAAAATCTAAGTGAGGCACGCCAGGATTGCTGAACCCCTTCAGCAACTGGCATCCGGCTTGAGACCTGAGCCCTATGCGCCGTTTGATGACATTCTGGGTGGTTGTGTTCTTGTTTGTGTCGCTGGCCGGCTGTGCCACGTCGTCAGTCGACACCCGGCGTGCGGCGTCGGAGAAGGTGGCGCAGGATGCCGGCTGGGAGCGGTTGGATCTGGATGCCGGGATGTTCGTCCTTGCGGCTTTCGTCCCTCCTTCGCTGAAACAGGCGGATATCCTGACGGTCTATATCGAAGGTGACGGACTCGCCTGGGTCGACGCCCACACGCCCTCATTCGACCCGACGCCGCGCGACCCTCTGGCATTGAAACTGGCTATCCGTGACCCCGGCCGCCATGCGGTTTACCTGGCGCGCCCCTGCCAGTATGTCCGTAGTGCCAATCGCCGTAATTGCCGGAATCAATATTGGACAAGCCGCCGTTTCGCGCCGGAGGTGATTGCAGCGGAAAACCAGGCCATCGAGGCGTTGCGCAGAAAGTACCGTGCCAGGAAGCTGGTGCTGGTGGGCTATTCCGGCGGCGGTGCGGTGGCGGCACTGGTGAGCGCCAGGCGTGATGATGTTGTTCGCCTGATAACGGTGGCGGGTAATCTGGATACGGCTGTTTGGGTGGCCAAACAGCATCTCAGTCCTCTCGCGGGCTCGCTGAATCCAGCGGACGCCTGGCGGAAGTTGCGTCGTATTCCTCAACTGCACTTCGTTGGTGGTCGGGACAAGGTCATGGGACCGGCGTTTGCCAAAGCCTATCAGGCTCGGTTTCCGCCGGGGCAGAAACCCGACGTGGTGGTGATTCCAAACTTCAACCATCACTGCTGCTGGGTGAAGGATTGGCCGGAGTTGCTCCGCGATTGACGCCCGGCGGCATTACATCGGCTTGCCGATCGGGCTGAGGTTTTCGTGAACTTGGTGGCCCGCGGCTAACTGCCGTACTTCACTCATGCACATCCATAAATCGGCGCGCCCAATCGCGGTTTTCCTCCAGTGTGGAGTATCGGGTCGCAAGCTCTGAGGCATTTAACGTCCCTTCGGCAATGCCCCGCTGTTCGCGCAGGCAGTCGTAGGTCGCCTTAATTGCGGCAAAGTAGGCTGCGTGTCCGTTGACGACGATGCGAACCCCGTTCTCAGCGAGACGCGCACGATCGCTCAACGCCGGATTGTCGTAGGCGACCAGCATCAGCGGAATGGAGAGGTGCGCGCTGATCGCTTCCAGATGAACGAAGTCACGAATGCCTACCATGCAGATGCCATCCGCGCCGACGGCTTGATAGGCCTTCACTCGCGCGATCGTGTCGTCAACATTCAACTGTGCGGCATTAGTGCGTGCAAAGATAGCCATGGCGGGGTCAATTCGAGCCTCCAGTGCCGCTTCTATCTTGCAAACCGCTTCTTCGAGCGGGACCAGGTCCGTGGTTTTGCGCCCGTATTTGGGGGGCAGCAAGGTGTCTTCAATGGTGAGCGCGGCCACGCCGGCACGTTCCAGCTCTGTGACGGTGCGGATGACGTTCAAGGCATTACCGTAGCCGTGATCGGCGTCGGCGATGATCGGTAGTCGTGCCACGCGGCCCACACGTGTGGCCTGTTCCGTGAATTCACTCAGGGTGATGAGCGCAAAGTCCGGCGCGGCCAATACCTGAAGTGAAACCACGGAGCCGCCGAGAATGCCGACCTCATAGCCGAGGTCTGCGGCAATACGGGCCGACATCGGGTCGAATGTCGAGGCCGTGTAATGGCATTGATGACTATCCAATAACGCCCGGAAGTCTTTGCGAAGATCGTGCTGGGAGGGAGTTGCCATGCCTTGGCTCCTCGAAACAACGGATTACGTGGGAAGGGGGCAATGGGGAAGAGTATATCCGCCTTACCATCGAGAATCATGAGGACCTTGGTCGTGTAGTCAAGCGCCTCCGGCGCCGAGGTACTGAAAACGTCAGCGTGACGTGCGTAGCCTTTCTTTCAGTGCATCCGGGTCGGGTAAGCTGATCTCCTGCCCCTTCAATGTGATTAACTTTGCCGCATTGAGGTGCTGCAATTGATCATGGATGGTGTCAGTCGTCATCCCCAGATAGTTGGCCATTTCATTGAGCGGGATTGGCAGCCTGAAGCGGGTGGGCGATAGGTGCCGGCGATGAAAGTGGCGGGAAAAGGAGAGCAGCAACGTGATGATGCGTTGTTCGTCGGTGTAATAGCGCCGCATCACCGACAGGTGCTGCGTATCCTGTATCTTCAGGCTCATCAGGTCAAAGACCTGCCGTTTGAAGGTAGGCAGCTCGGTCAGTAGTGCTTCGAATTGATCGCCGCTGAGTTCACAGACGGCACAGTTTTCCAGCGCTATCGCGGAATACGCATAGTGGGAAGCGTCGAGACTGTCGAGGCCGATGATCTCGCCGGACAAATGGAAACCGGTGATACGTTCGGCGCCGTGCGCATTGGAAATGCTGGTCTTGATGGCGCCGCTTTGTAGTGCGAAACACGTGGAAACTGGATCGTTTTGCAGGAAAAGGTGTTGGCCTTTTTCGAGGGTTTTCCCGCCTTTGACGATATCTTGCAGGAGTGATGTGTTCGAGGCGTCGAGCAGGCCAGGAAGACAGACATCGCTAAGATGGCAGGATTGGCAGCGGTCGACAGTCCTCTTGTCGAACGGAGTGGGCACGTAGGTCGGCTCCCATTGAGAGAAATATGATAAATCAAATAGCTTCAATGCGTTGAACCGGAGGATCATAGGAAGGCGATTCTGCCGGAGCATTGACTCCGGTCAGTGTGTGACAATGCTAATTATTTTGTTGCGGGTTGCGTTACGTCACAGATGGAAACGTGATTATCTTTGTACCGTGGGTGCCATGGTTCGGCGCTCGGCGACGTTGGTTTGCCGAGGGGGTTGTCGGTGATCGATAGAAAAGGCCATTTCATGTTGGAGAATACCGGGCAAGGTGCGGTTCTGACGGAGTCCAATCGTGCATGCGAAGCCTGTGCGCTCAAGGATCTCCGTTTGCCTCGGCCTCTGAGCCCCCGGGAATTGGAGGTTCTGGAGCAGCGCGCCAAATCTTCCGCAGTACTGGATGAGGGAGCCACCTTGTTTTCGCAAGGAGACTCTGTCAACGCTGTCTATATTGTTCGCGGTGGTGCGGTAAAAACCTTTGTGACGGACCGTAACGGGAAGGAAGACATCATCGGCTTCTTCTTCACGGGGGATTTTATTGCGCTGGAGTCTCTTGCGTGTGACCTGTATCCCATGTCCTGCGCGGCACTGACGAAGACCTATATTTGCAAGATTTCCCGGGCGGATATGCAGGCGCTGACCCGCGAGCTTCCCTCATTGGAAGAGTATCTGTTTCTGTCCGTCAGTGAGGAGCTTCTGGGGAGCCACCAGCTTTCACAAATATTGCGGCAGCTCTCTGCCGACGAGCGCCTGTCCTCTTTCCTGCTTTTCCTTTCCCACACCAATGAAAGACACAAGCTGTCTGGAACGGACCTCGCTTTACCGATGTCTCGTAGGGAGATTGCCGGCTACCTGGGGCTGGCGGTGGAAACCGTTAGCCGTGCTTTCAGCCGACTTCAGGAAAAACAGCTGATCGCGGTCAACGACCGCAATGTAACGCTATTGGATATCGAAGGGCTGAGGGCGCAGTCCCATTGTTGCCAATCCTACCGGGACGGGACCTTCTCGAGCGAAAAGCCGGTCATCTGAACCGAATCGTATCCACCGCAAGGGACTGTGTCTGCGACAAGAAAACAAGGTGTTGCCCAAACGCCCGGTTTTTTGCCGATTACTGGCACCTGAGTCCGGCGTAAGTAGGCCTTTATGCGGTTATTGACCCGTCTATCGCTTCACAGTGCAAATTGGCGCTTTTGCACGTAGCGGGAGCATTTGCATGCACGACCAAACCTATCTTGAGCGATTTGCCAACCTGGATCTCGGGCCCGAGCATTTTGATCACCGGGGACACTTGTTCATCGCCTGGTTGCACCTTATACATTATGACGAGGATGAGGCGGTGCAGCGGGTCTGTGAAGGGCTCAGGGGGCTTGCCTCGAAATTTGGCGCACAGGGAAAATACCACCAAACGTTAACGGAAGCGCTGGTCCGCATCATGGCCCGTCGCATGCGAAGTGGGGAAGACTTTGAGGCTTTTCTAGAGGCTAACCCTGACCTTCTCACGGATTGCCAAAGTACCCTGTCACACTACTACAGTGACGAACGCCTTCATTCGGAAACGGCAAGGGCGGGTTGGGTGGCGCCGGACCGCCAGTCTTTGCCTTAAGGGGGCTCCCGGTGAAAACGCAGACGATCACGGCATTTGCCAAACGGTTCGGCCTTTCGCGGGCGACCTTACTCTATTACGACCGCATCGGCCTGCTCAGTCCCAGCGCTCACAGTTCTGCCGGCTATCGCCTGTACAGCGAGAAAGACGCGGCTCGCATGAGCCGTATCGATACGCTTCGTCAGGCGGGGCTTCCGCTCAAGGCCATTCAGTCCGTATTGGATGCGACTACGGGCGATCGTCTGGAGGCAGCACTGGAGCAACAGTTGGTCAATCTCAATCGGGAGTTGGCCCAACTGCGTGCCCAGCAGCGTCTGGTCGCGCAGTTACTGCAGCACCACGGTCGGCAGTTGCCCATCGGCAATGTCGATGTGACGCAGTGGGTTCGAATGCTTGAAGAGGCAGGGATGGACGAGGCGGCCCGCCAGCGCTGGCATGCGGCCTTCGAGCGCGACGCACCGGACGCGCATCAGGAATTCCTGCACTCTCTTGGGCTTAGCGAGGCACAAGTGGCAGAGGTGCGACAGCGGTCGCGGGAAAAGCCCGCGGCAGAAGGAACATAGGAAAGTTTCTTGCGCAGAATGGGGTGTTAATGTGTGGGGGGCGAGTCTACTCTATAAGAGAGAGCCTTGTTGGTTTTGCCCGTGTCTTTGCTGATGGTCATCTGCAACGGGTTCGAGCGCCGAGGATGGATAGATGGCCTTATTGCAGTGTTGGGGCCCGGCGTAAAGGGTGCCTTGGGAAGACATCTTGGCGGGGAGCACGACATGGAAGCCTTCACCAACCAGCAATTACAGTCTGCTGTTGCCCAATTGGATCAGGCACTGGCCAGTCATGAGCAGTGGTATAAAGGCGTGCTGCGAGTACTGGTTTTGCATGTCCCGCCCGACAAATCGGACTTAGCCCCCGCCGCGCACCGTCTTTGCCGTTTCGGACAGTGGTTTGAGAGTCCACAAGCGGCATTTCTCTACAACCACCCCACATATGCCTCTCTCGGCGCTGCCCATGAGAAAATGCATGTCTATGCACGGACGCTGTTGCAGCGGGTGGTGAACGACGAGACCATTTCGGAAAGCGATTTCGATAAGTTCAACAACACCCTGGATCGAATGCGACTGGAATTTCAGTCGCTACGCCAGGAACTGGCTGATCTGGTGCAGAACCGGGATCCTTTGACCGGGGCGCGAAACCGCTTGAATTTGCTGGCGGCGCTTCGCGAACAATACGCCCTGGTACTGCGTGGGGTGCAAGTCTGTGCGATCGTGATGTTGGATCTTGATCACTTCAAGCGCGTCAACGATGACTACGGTCATACCATCGGTGACTCGGTTCTGGTCGCGACGGTTAACTGCCTTCAGGCGCATGCTCGGCCCTATGACCGGATATATCGCTATGGCGGGGAAGAGTTTCTTCTCTGCATGCCCGGTACGGCGTTGGAACAGGCGCGTGGCGCGGCGGAACGTCTACGTGAGGCTATCGCGGCACTGCAGATTCCCGTGAATAAGTCGGGTGAGTCGATTCAGATTACTGCCTCCTTTGGTGTGGCCGAGCTGAGCGCATTACGTTCGGTCGAAGATTCCATCGATCGTATGGACAAAGCGATGTACGTGGCCAAGACATCGGGGAGAAATCGTGTTGCCACCGAAGAAGACTGCGGCCCTGTCGGTTGAGGTTCCGCTAAGATCTCAGCATGATGAAAGACGTCGTGCTTCTTCATACCCTGACGACCGGAACCGGGTGGAGTCCAAGTCCCATGTGTCCTCATGAGATTCTCGATAACATTCCCGACGTACGCGATGGCCTTACCCGCATTGAGCGGATTGTGCTTTATGTGCTCAGGGAAACCCAGCGTGAGCGCAACGGTCGCGCTGTCCCCACTGCGATGCTCTACGGACGGGTGCTGGAGCATATCACTATCAGCGAGGACGAGTTGCAATCGTCTCTGGACAGACTTGGCGTGAAATAAAGGCGTATCCCGCCCGCGATGGGCTGCACATACCGGGGCAGTCCGTTTTCAGACGGACAAAGGCCTAGGGCTGATTCTGCCAGCGGTCGGACTGGGCCTGCAGTCGTGCTATGCACTCCTGGTAAAGTGCCTTGTCCAACTCGCCGCACAGTGCCGTGTCCGTTGGTAAGCTGTTTGCGACGGCCGTCTTTGCCAGTGCGACCAGCCCCCCGCGTAGCAATTGCTCGGCCTGTTCTATCAGCGGTAACTCGCGTCGCTCAAGGTGTCGTGCTGCAGCGTAAAGGTCATCGCGGACTGCGATTTCCAGTTCTGCGAACGGCAGGATGCCGGTCATCACCTCGCCGGCAGGGCTGTCGTCTGCATCAAACAGGAAATGCTCCAGAATCTTGTCGAACTCGGCGGTGGTCAGGCGATCTTCAGCCGAAGTTTCCATAATGGCATCCTGCAGAAAGGGGGATAGGGTCATTGTAAGGCTGGAGGATGGCCGGCGGATTAGATCTGTATCAACAGAAGAGGAGTCTTGGCGGGGCACCGTTGAGAATGGCTTGGACCGCCAAGTCATCGTGTACGCATTATTTGGGTGTCAGCTCCCTCTGGTTCAGATTCAGTGACTTTTGCTTTTTAATCCTGAACAGGGGCTTGATAAAAATCTGATAGGCAAATTTCCGATAAAGCATCTTTTTTAGATACGGCTTTAGGCCGCGCTTTTTTAGCGGAGACATCAGCTCTTCGCGGCCCTCGATATTCGACTGAACGGCATGATCATTATAAAGCCCAACAACGTAGGGAATGAGGCCGACTATTTTTAAGGTGCGCAGCTTTAGCAGTGTATTCCAGTTGTCGGCAACCTGATTCACCGGGTACAAATTCTGAAGAAGGACTTCCGCCGATTTCCGTGTAACCACGTAGCCGTTGGCGCAATAGCTTTCAATGATTGGGCAGAGCTTGCCGACTGATGGCAGCTTTTTATGGTTCCAGAGCGTGTAGCGGTGAACCTGATTCAGCAAATACACCCTGTTATCTTGGGGGCTGAGCACCTGTTCCAGGGCGGCAAGGGCCTTTGGAAGCGTTTCGGCTAACTCCGCGTCATCTTCCAGAATGAGGGCGTACGGCGCCTGGCTTTCGATTAAATCCCGATAGACACCGATATGCGAAAGCGAGCAGCCAATTTCGCCGAGCGAAAGCTGCCGCCCCATCACCGCAAGCGTGGTGATGGGGTCATAGTCTCGGGAAAGCTCGTCTTCCGACAGGCTCTTGCCGTCAACGGCATTGAAGACAGTGTACTGCAGGCCAAGCTTTTCGAGCTGGTGAGTAATACGCGCCCGCCGATCCCGAGATCTTTCCAGGTTGATAACGTAGATCGGAAATGAATCAGTCACTTTCATGCAAATTAACCATGCAAAAGACCAGGGGACTAGTGTTCCCGGCGTCTCATAACTCAATGATAAAAATCAGGTTTCCTGCATCTTGTCCTGAGTTTTGTTCTCAAAATCGCTGGCATCGTGCCGTTCCCGGAGTTGTTCCGAAGGCTCACCCCAGGACCGGTTGACCATGCGACCGCGCTGCACCGCTTTTCGCTCAAGCAGCATGTCCGCCCAGCGCAGCACATTTTTGTACTCGTGGACGGAGAGAAATTCCCCTGCATCATACAGCCAGCCTTTCGCCAAGGCCCCGTACCAGGCGAAGATTGCCATGTCTGCAATAGAGTATTCGTCGCCCGCCATATACTGCCTATCTGCCAGGTTGCGGTCGAGAACATCCAACTGGCGCTTGGTTTCCATCGCGAAGCGATCGATTGGATACTGCCATTTCTCCGGCGCATAGGCGTAGAAATGGCCGAAGCCGCCACCCAGATAAGGGGCGCTGCCCATTTGCCAGAACAGCCAATTCAGCGTTTCCGTGCGCTTGTGGTGGTCTTTCGGTAAAAAGGCTCCGAACTTTTCCGCAAGATACAGCAGGATGGAGCCGGACTCGAAAACTCGGGTTGGCGTTTCGGTGCTGTGATCGACCATCACCGGAATCTTTGAGTTGGGGTTGATCTCCACATAACCGCTCGAGAACTGCTCACCTTCCCGGATATTGATCAGCCAGGCGTCGTATTCTGCGCCGGTGTGCCCGAGCGAGAGCAGTTCTTCCAACATGATCGTGACCTTGACGCCGTTAGGGGTCGCCAGGGAATAAAGCTGCAGCGGATGCTTGCCGACCGGTAGTGTTTTTTCGTGAGTGGGACCGGCAATCGGACGGTTGATGTTGGCGAATTGTCCTCCGCTTGCGTGATCCCATGTCCAGACCTTGGGAGGGGTATAGGGCGCTGTATCTGTCATGTTGGTTGGCTCCTTTGCTCAACGATCGTTGTAATAGCGTTCGGCATTAAGTGCCCATGTGCCGTTCCATGTCAGAACGGCTATACGTCGATGTTGCCGCAGGCGATTTGTCGAATGAGTCGATTGGCACCGTTCACCTATCGGTCCCATCTGTTAATGCCCTTTTGGTGTTGGCCGTTGGATTAACTGAACGGTGGGTGTTGGGGAACTCACGCCCGTCATCCTACATTCCGAAAGGCTTCCAGGCGAGCAATAGACTTGATAAAGACCGGCACGCGACGAGCGGAGGGAACCAGACCGAGGCGAGATTACCCTAATCGCTGGACGCCAAAGCTGCCAAGTGGGACATCGCTCTGCCAGCAATGCGGCGGCTCACCTGGTTTTGGGTGTATACCTGATATTGCGTCCTGTCGCCTAAGTCTGGTAATCGCTACCGTTGAATGAGGCATCCAAGATATGATTCCGTGCGTCGCCAAGGTTATCCCGTATGAGATTGCGGTGTTCAAGGTCTCGGTTGGGCAGGGAGTCCTTATTTACTGAGGTAAAGGAGAAATGAGTGCGCTTGGTGATGCTGGTTCAGGTGTTGCTGTTGCCAGGATGTTGCGCAGCACACCGGTAGATTGATGAAAGGCGTGATCCCGTATTTTTGAAGCGATTTCCTTTGCTCAAGTGCGGCGCGCGGTCGAACCTTTTTCCGGGTTGTTGTTGATGGGGAGCTGAGTTGCGTGGGTCTAGGCCGGGTTTCTGCTGTCTTACTGGTCATTTTGCTGTTGGTCAGCGCCCCGCTCAGGGCGGATACCGTCGGCGTTACCTGGGAAGACGATATCTTCGTCCATCGAGACTACCACTACACCAATGGCGTGAGTCTGTTTTGGGCACGTAACGGGCTCCAGCATTTCAGCGATACGCCAGCCACCTGGCCTATGCGCTGGATGGGGAGACTGTTTCAGTTTTCTTCCTCCCGTTATGATTTCCGTGCTGTCACCCACGCCATCTGGCAAACCATGCAAACGCCCGAGAACCTGGCCCTGACGCCACCAAAGGCTGATGACTTGTCCTATGCTGGGCTGTTGTTTTGGCAGGGTGATTTATATGCCGGAAATGCGCGTGTCACCGATCGATTGAGCCTATTGGTGGGCGTGGTTGGGCCTTCGTCCGGTGCCTCCTCGGTCCAGCACTGGGTTCATCATCTGATCAACGGCAACACACCTGAAGGATGGCGTTTTCAGTTACACAACGAACCGGTGATCAATCTGCAGTTGGGCCGTGAATGGCGTGCCTGGCAGACGGCGCACGTGGATCTGGTTCCCGGTGCTCAACTGAGTGCTGGCCTGCTGAAAACCGAGTTGAGCGGGAGTGTCATGCTACGGATGGGGCGCCAATTGGCGGCAAGCTTTCCTGGTGTCGATCTGGTGGCTTCCCGTAGCGCTTTCATTCACCAGCATATTGCTCCGGCATTCTGGTATTTCTATGTCGGGTTGGGCGGCTACTATACCGTCAATGACCTGCTGGTCGAGGGCAATAACTTCGAGGACAGTTCCGGGTTGCCGTTAAAGAAAACCGGCGTAACCCGGTCTTTGGGGTTGGTATGGGGTAAAGGAGCGTTGACGCTTGCCGCGGGTTTGGTTGATCGCACCCACCGGTCCGGCGTGTTGACCCATGGGGTGAGGTTCGGCTCGATCAGCGTGGCGTGGCGTTATTGAGCGTGTCCCGATATTCCCGGGGCGACGCGCCTGTCCAGCGACGAAAGGCACGGGTGAAGTTTGCCGGATTCGTATAGCCAAGGAGCTCGGCGATACGTTGAATCGGCAACTCGTCGCGAGCCAGCAGGCGCAGGGCATCCTGATGGCGGGCCGTCTCCAATTGCTGCTGGTAGCTGCTCCCCTGTTGTTGCAGTCTCCGCCGCAGGGTTCGCGTAGACATATGCAGACCTTTGGCAAGCAAGTCCGCGTTGGGGTAGCCTCTGTCGCTGAGTGTCAGAACGGCCCTGACCCTTGGGAGGATGTCGCTGTCGTGTTCTTCGATCAGCGCATATTCACGTTGGCACTGGGCAACCGCCAGATGCAGGGCTTCCGGGTTGGCTGTGGCGATGCGATGGGTCGGCAATTGTGAGCCGGCGAAGCGGATTTGTGCGGCGGGCATTGCATAACGGACCGCCGGAAAGCCGGCGGGCAGATCCTGTGCCGGTGTCGGGGCTGGGTGGTCGAACCAAAGTTCGCCGTCCGGTGTCTGGTCGCCTAACAGGAACTGAACGCCGCGATAGAAGCCGCTCATGATGAATTCGAAGATAACGCGTTTCAGCACCGGCGGAATGGGTGCCTCCGCCCTGAACTCAAAGATATGGCAGCCGTCATGCTCGATAAAGCTGAACTCGACCCCCCTTCCGCGCAGATGCCAGAATCGTTCCAGCAACGCCAATGCCTCACCGACGGTATCGCAGCAAAGTAACGCGTACCCCAAACTGCCATGCGCGGTCAGTGGTAATTGCCAACCCAGCGCCAGTCCCAGCCCAGGGTTACCGCTGCGAGTGATGATTGCACCCAGCAGGCGTAGGTGATCCTGGAGGGCAATTCGGGCAGTCGGTTCCGACATCAGGGTTGGGGGGAGCCCCAGTTCCCGGAGCAACGTCGAGGTCTCTATACCCTGGGCCTGTGCCCACTCCAGGTAGATCCGGGTGTAGGTGGCCGGCATGTTCGCATGTTCGAGGGTCGGATGACGTTCCTTCATCGCGCTGGTTTTGGCCACAAATGATAAGTTGCTTGGCCGCTCAGAATCTCACGCTCAGGCCTGGATAGCAACTAAGCTGACACTTCGAAATTCAGCGAAGTGAAATGCGACCAGGAGAACGCCATGACTGCCGCCCTGTCTGCCGATACCGTTGCTGCAGCCCACCATAAACTGAAAGTTCGCAAGATCGATTTCGAATTTACCGACGATATTCCCGAGTTTTGGTACGCCGGTGATCCTTTCCGGACGCTTCTGCTAGCGGCTCTGTCCGGCGGGTTCCCGGAGGGAGAGCGCTTTTTTATCGACTCGGTCAGACACTTTCAGGACCGGATCACCGACCCTGCGCTGAAAAAGGCGATTCGCAGTTTTATCGGGCAGGAAGCGCATCATGCCAAGCAGCACCACGCGTTGAACGGGTTTCTTTCGCGCCGGGGTTACCCGGTGGACAGTATCGATCGTGGGGTGGGCAAGCTGATGAACCTATTCCGCAACTATATGACGCCCGAACGACAACTGGCGCATACGGCAGCCATTGAACACTTCACGGCGATCATGGCCGAGCACGTGATCATGGGTGATCTGGATGAGTTGCGTAAGATGGCGCCGGAGATGGCAAGGATCTGGGCCTGGCATGCGGTGGAGGAGTCTGAGCACAAGGCCGTGGCTTTCGATGTGTATAAGGAAACGGTGGACGATGAGTGGGTACGGATTTCACAGATGATGCTGGCGACGTTTCTGTTTCTGACCTTCAGCTCTATCGATTTCCTGCGGATGTTAAGGCGTTCCGGCCACATGACGGACTTGAAGATGTGGATGAACGGAATCAATCATTATTGGGGGCGCCCCGGAGTCTTTCGACGCCTTATCCCGAAATACCTCCGCTATTACCGCCGCGATTTCCACCCCTGGCAGGAAGATAACAGCGCCCGGGTGGATTCAGTGAAGACGGAATTTTTGGGGGAGTGGGCCTGACGTCGCACTCTGGCATGGTGATGCAGGGCGCCATGGATGGGGCCCTTTCGGGCAGGATGCGGACCATCCCCTATCCACCGCTGGTGGCCTGTCTTTTCTCCGCTTTTCGCCTGAGCGGTTCACGCGCGCATTGACGTATCGGTGTGAACCGACTAAATGAGAATGAATGCTGAAGGACGCGGTAGCAGGTTGTAGATGTCCACTTGGATACTCAATCGCTGAGAGAAGGAGCATTCTCTAATGACTTCCATGAACACCGCCCGCCGATTCGTTCTGTTTTTCTGCCTCCTGGTCAGTCCCCTTGCCTTCGGTGATTACGCCAACGTTAACGGCATCCGCATGTATTACAGTATCCAGGGGCAGGGCACACCGGTTGTTCTGTTGCACGGAGGGTACGTGGACTCGGATATGTGGGCGGTCGAGAGTCGTTTGTTGGCTGAGCACTACGAGGTGATCAAGATAGACAGCCGCGGGCACGGCAGAAGCAGCGACGCCAACGTACCTATCACTTATGAACTGATGGCAAGCGACACGTTGGCGTTACTGGACAAGCTACACGTCAACAACGCCCATTTCGTCGGCTGGAGCGACGGCGCCGTGATCGCGAGCCAGATCGCAGCCTTTCATCCGGAGAGGGTCGATCAACTGGTCCTTATCGGAGCAGCCTATCAGAACAATGTGTACACAGCGGCTTTCGAGTATTTCCTGAACAGCAAATTCCTCTTCGACGTGGGTATCGACCTGCTGTTCAGTGAAAAGTACAAGGCCGTCAATCCTGACCCGGACCACTGGTCGGTGTTTCGGGATAAGCTGCATGCGCTGTGGCAGTCGCCCTGCTATTTCGCGAATACACCCGTCGATTACTGTCTGGAGCCGTTGGAAAGCATTGCGGCGCCAACATTGGTGCTGGCAGGGGAGAATGAGATCATACAGAAGGCCCACACCGAGGCGATTGCCAGCCGGATTCCCGGTGCCAAACTGGTCATTGTTCCGGGGGCGGGACACTTCCTGCCGATCACCAAGCCTTTCGTCACGACTAATCTGATTCTGGATTTCCTGAATAACTAGGTGGTCGAAGGCGATATTTGTGCAATAAAAAAGGCAGCCGAGGCTGCCTTTTTTGTGTCGCCGGTAATTTACACGGCAACAACATTTTCCGCTTGCGGGCCTTTCTGGCCTTGCGACACGGTGAAGCTCACTTGCTGGCCTTCGGTCAGGGTTTTGAAACCGCTGCTCTGAATGGCGCTGAAGTGAACGAATACGTCCGGACCATCTTCACGGGTGATAAAGCCAAAGCCTTTGTTTTCGTTAAAGAACTTGACCGTACCGGTAGTAGTAGACATTAATAAAATTCCTGAATTCAATCATTAAATGTGCTGTCATCGCATCGATATGATGCTCGATCAGCTTTTTTGCGGAAACAAAAAACGGGCGTAATCAAAAACAGGACGGTGCACTACTAATACCACTGAGGAACGTCATATTCGTGAAAGGCTTTGTTGAATCGTTTCCAACAGGACTCACATTACTCCTCGCTCGCTGGAATAGCGAGCTTTTTAATGTAGGTAAATGCCACTGGGCCATCAGCAGGGTGTATGTGTTGTCTCGAAGCCTCAAGGTTTGGCTATTTTCAAGGCATTACCTGGATTTGTTGCGAGCTGTCGTTGCATGGCGGCCAGAACTTTACGGTTTTACCGGCTCAAGCCCTGGCCTAAAAGTGCCTTTACCGTTTAATATTTGACCGCCAGTTCACGGAATTTTGTTGGCGTCAGGTTACAATCTGTACACTTTTGGTTACATGCTGGCTGTTGAATGCTGTTCGCCAGGCCCATCTTCGGGTGCCTGGTGTTTCCCACTAAGGGTACGTCATGTTGATCTCGACCGTTGTACATTACGCCGAGGCGGTGACGGGAGTATTGGCTCTCGCGTTGTGTCTCAGGATTTACCTGCTCTATCGCGCCTTTGTTGCCAAGACGCTTTCGCATGCGCCGGTGACAGCCGTGGTGCGCATGCCTGCGCAGCCGGCGACACCGAACGCTATTCTTGAAGAATATATTGGCGAGCTTCTCGGGGCGGATAACATCATTAATTCCCTCCCCGAGCCGCGCCTCGAAGAAACGGTTCAGCTGGCGCAGCCTCATAAGGAAGCTGCGTACGACATCCGGCAGCTTCCCCCGTTCAACCCGCAATCCTATCAGCCGATTACCGCTTTTCTGGCAAATCGCTGCGAGGTGCAGCAGGCCAGTTGAGGTGGTGGCGACCCATGCAACTGGCACCGGTCGCCGAAAGTGCATGGATGCTAGCGCTGTTTGGCGAGGCGACGTAAACCTCGTGTCAATCCCTGTTCCAGGGTTCTACTGACCAGGCGGCCCACACCGGGTAGCGCTGAGAAATCGATAGTCCAGGTTATGTGGCTGCCTTTGTCGGTTTCCGCAAACTCGATGCGTCCCTGATGTTGTCGGAGCGGCCCGCCAAAGCGGCTGATGCGGTAATCGATGCGACGGTTCGGATCAAGCGCGGTTACGGTTTCCTGAGTGCCGACCGGCCAGGGACCTATGCGGCGGATCGAGCCCACGCCGTTGGGCGCGTCAGCGCCGTCCCGGATGCGCGCCACGGGAACGCCGAATACCTGTCCCAGCCGATTATGATCGGCAAGCACACTGAAGACCTCTCCGACCGGACGGTCGAAGTCCTGGTTGATCACGATCTGATAGCGCGGCATGAGCTCCCCTTTTATAGCATTATGATAATGATGGGTGTTGTCATAATGCCGCTTTCTCAGGATCGGTAACACCCTTATATCAGGCCAATGAAGCTCTTTTACTGGAAGGGATGTATTGGTTTTTAGGGGCCTAGCCCCCTAAAAAAAGGGGCCGCGCGATGCGCGGCCCTGAAGATGGAGTTGAGCGATTACTCTGTCGTACCTACCACCAGGCTTCCATTTGCACGCCGACCTGGATATCACCGTCAACACCCTGCTTGTTTTGGGCATCTTTTGCGACATTGCCGAAGAAGGACGTTACGTAGGCGCGAATGACTGGGCGAGCCCAAAAGCCTGGGCCAGCCTGCCATTCCTGAGCCAGGGTGACTTTTTCGAGATCGGCGGAGCTGGTGCTACCCGTGTTCTCAACGCTTGAATAACCGAGCTCCAGGGCGGTGCTGCTGACGTTGGTCCAGCTGTAAACCGGGCGCACAACGACACTGGTGGTTGCCGGATCTTCTTTGGTTGCGGTGCCGTTGGCCTTGCCTTTTTCGTACATGGCCGAATAGCCCATTTGCAACGGGCCGCTCAGGGCAATGACGCCATGATCGATAACGCGCCAGCTATGCTTGAGGCTGCCGGCTGACAGGTAGTTGGAGCTGGTGCCGCCGGAGGTGTAGTAGGCCGCGTCACCCATAGAGTCCTGACCGTACTGGAGCACGAACTTGTTGAAGCCGCCCATGATGTTGGTCGACAGCTCGGAGCTCAGGAAGAAGCCATTCTTATTGCCCAGGCCATCGGTTTTTTGTAGCTGGGTGCGGTCTGCCATGCCGTAGATTGCCGCCAGGTCCAGTGTGCTGTCACTGCTGACCGGGAATGCGTAACGCACGTCCAGCTTGTTGTTCTGGACGATATTGTTGTTGTTAAAGGCGTCTTTCTGGGTGGTGTCGTTGTTCATCCAGGCGACGGACAGTTTGCCGACTCCCGCCGTAATGTTCTCGACACCGGCGCCGTAGCCGGAATCGTTCAGGTAGTAAAAATCGATCTGGTCGATGTTGTGGCGCTGGTAGTAGCGCTTACCGGCCCAGAGTGTGGCACCAGGGAACAAGGCGACAACGTTTTTGCCGGAAACATACAGCTGACGAAGGGCGAGTTCGCCGCCGGAGTAAGGGCTGGAAGAGGCGGTCGTCGTCGTGTTGTTGTTAAAGTCTACGCCGGTCACGGTATTGGTGCCGGTGAAGGCCTGATAGTCATTGCCTTGATTGGGCGCGTTCAGGGACACCATGGAGTCGATGCGGAACGACTGGTCGTCCTTGTTGTACAGCTCCTGACCGAGAGCGAGTTCCGCGTAGGTGTCGCACTCGTCACCCAGTCGGCCGGACAGCTTGCCACCCAGGCAGGTTTGTTCACCGCCGTTGCTCAGGTTGGTGGATAGTCCGGAACGTGCATAACCATGGAAATCAACGGCTGCGGCTTGGGTCGTCAGCATGGCCGCCGCAATGGCGGTCGTCAGAGGGGCTACTTTTGCGATCAAGCGTTTCTTGTTGTGAATCATTATCTGCGTCCTGTTCATTATTGTTGGAATTGCCATGCCTAGCCCATGCCGCCAGTGCCCAAGAAGAAGGCCTGAGCGTCATACACACCGGGCTACTGCATATACTGCTTAGTGGTTATCGGGCAACCTGCGCCTATGGTGGGTAAAGGCGGGGTAGCCCGCATCCTCCGGCCCATAACTTTTCGGGGGGGAGGAGAAAGGATGACGGGGGCGTAGGGCTGGGCGTAAAACCGCAGATCTCGCCGGGGTCCGATGGCGTTGTGTCATGGCTGTTCCTTTTTGTTGTTGTGCGGAACCTGGATCTGTTTGGAGCCTGATACTGACATCATGCGACGGGAGGATGGGGCCTGAGGGTGGCCCAATCGCGCCCGCAATACCTGCATGACGTGGATACGAGTCTATGCCCGGTGTTCGATGCGTGGTGTATCAAAGTGAAAGGCCAATGTAACAATCTTGATACTTACGGCGAGGTGCGAGCGCGACCGGCCGCATAGGCGACCGGCCAGTGGCGTATGGCAGGTGGGCAGGGGACTCGGGCTTTTGGAGGTTAAGGCGCGCTGTCGTCGCTGGGGAAGCGGGTCGCGCGCAGGCTGTCCTTGATCTTCTTCAGGTGTGACTGGAAGTCGGAGCCGCGCTTTAGAGTGACGCCGGTGGCGAGAATGTCCACGATGGTCAGATGGATGATGCGGGAGGTCATCGGCATGTAAACGTCGGTGTCCTCCGGCCCGGTGACTTCGAGTGCCACGGTGCAGACTTTTGACAGCGGAGAGTTTGGCGCAGTGATACCGACAACCGTGGCGCCGTTTTCCCGGGCAACCTGTGCAATGTCGACCATTTCCCGAGTGCGTCCCGTATAGGATATAACGACGATAGTGTCGCCCTTGCCGGAGGCTGCGGCCACCATGCGCTGCATGAGGGCATCGTCATAGGACGTGACGGGAATGTTGAAACGGAAGAATTTGTGTTGTGCGTCCAGTGCGACGGGTGCGGAGCCTCCCATGCCGAAGAATAGAATCTGCTTGGCCTGGATCAGGTAGTCGATGGCTTTGCCGATGGCCTGGGGGTCAAGTCCCTGCCGTGCACGCTCCAGGCTGGCGATGGTGCTCTGGACAATTTTCTGGGAAAAGGCCTCAACGGTGTCGTCTGGTTCTACACTTTGACTGACATAGGGGATGCCGACAGCAATACTTTGCGCCAACTGGATCTTGAAGTCGGGAAAGCCACTGGCTGAAAAGTTGCGGCAAAAGCGGTTGACGGTCGGCTCGCTCACGGATGCTGCATGCGCCAGGGCGGCGATACTGTAACGGGTGGCTGAACTGGGATCGCGCAGGATCACCTCGGCAACTTTGCGTTCCGACTTGTTCAAGTCCTCCAGGCGGCTGCGTATGGCGGTCAGGAGGTTGTTGGATTGGCTGTTGTCGGTCATGGGTACCATCGACTCTCAGGGTTTGATTCCGGAATGGCCTTGCCACTTCGGATGGGCAGGATAGAGGTTGAGCGGTGACAGGGCAACAGGGTATGTAGTGAATTAACCACGTCGGACGTATTACCACTATAGCCCGTGGTTCTCGGCTCTTCCATTTCGGTGTTTGGCGCTGCATGGAGCGAATTTCAGATCTTTGATGTAGTAAAAACAAATAAATAATTTGCGTCAATGCTGGAAATCCTGAAATAATTCCGCATAATTTTTAGTATTACTACTTTTTGGTACGATCACTCTACGTTGGCGAACGAGCGCATATGAAAGAAAAAGAGAAGGCTCAGTGCGACCTGGCGTTGTTCGGTGCGCTGGGAGATCTGGCTCAGCGTAAGTTGTTTCCGGCGCTTTATCAGCTGGAGCGCGCCGGATTGTTACATGGAAAGCTGCGTCTCCTGGGGTTGGCGCGCGAAGGTTTGGATGCGTCTGGGTTTCGGGGGCGCCTGCTGGAGGGATTGCGCACCCACGTTCGTAAGGCTGAGCAGGACGAGGCGGTCATTGAGCGCTTTCTCTCCAAGGTCGATTATCTGGGAATGGATTTCTCTGACCAGGAGAGTTACCAGCGTCTTGCAGCATGGCGGCAGTCGAGTGCTGTGCCGCTGATAGTGTATATGGCAACGCCGCCGGCAATTTACGGCATGATCGGTGAGCGCCTCAGCTCGGCCGGATGTGTTGATGCCGAGACACGTGTGGTGGTGGAAAAGCCGATTGGTCATGACCTGGCCTCATCGGAAGAAATCAACGATCAGCTGGCGGCCTACTTCAGGGAGTCGCAGCTGTTCCGTATTGATCATTACCTGGGTAAGGAAACGGTCCAGAATCTGATCGCCCTGCGTTTCGCCAATAACCTGTTCGCCAGTCAGTGGGACCAGGATCACATCTCCCACGTGGAAGTGACGGTGGCGGAAAAGATCGGTATCGAGGGCCGTTGGGGATATTTTGATAAGGCTGGCCAGTTGCGCGACATGGTGCAGAATCACCTGCTGCAGCTGCTCTGTCTGATTGCGATGGATCCGCCCGCTGACCTGTCGTCGGACAGTATCCGTGATGAGAAGGTCAAGGTGCTCAAGGCATTGCGCCCCATAACGCCGGACATGATGGAATCCCACCTGGTGCGAGGCCAGTACACGGCCGGCAGTAGCGATGGCCAGGCTGTGCCCGGTTACCTGGAGGAAGAGGGCGCCAATGCCGGTAGTCCGACGGAAACCTTTGTGGCGCTCAAGGCGGAAATCGCCAATTGGCGCTGGTCGGGGGTGCCGTTCTATCTGCGTACCGGCAAGCGTCTGCCCGAAAAGCTGTCGCAGATCATCATTCATTTCAAGCCGGCTCCCCATTACATCTTTGACCCGGACCAGAAACATCTGGCGAACAATAAGCTGATTATCCGCTTGCAGCCCGACGAAGGTATTTCGTTGCAGGTGCTGACCAAGGCGCAGGGGTTGGACAAGGGGATGCGTCTGCGGCAGGGGCCGCTTCAGCTTAATTTCTCTGAAGCCTTCAATGCGTCACGCGTGCCGGATGCCTATGAGCGTCTGCTCTGGGAAGTCATGAAGGGGAATCAGTATCTCTTCGTGCGTCGTGACGAAGTGGAATATGCCTGGCGCTGGGTTGACCGTGTCATTGCCGGTTGGCAGGAATTGGGTTCTCCGCCCAAGCGCTATGCCGCAGGCACCTGGGGGCCGGTGGCCTCCATCGCCATGATCACGCGGGATGGCCGGAGTTGGTATGAAGATGCATGAGTTGCCTTGGCCTGACGGTGTGAATCTGGTGGAGGCCGGCGATCGCCAGGCGCTGGCTCAGAAGTTGGCGATGCAGGTGGCGGACTGGTTGTCGGAAGCGTTGCGTCATAGCGAGCGGGCTTCTCTGGCCGTTTCCGGTGGTCGGACGCCGGTACCTTTCTTTGAGGCGTTGTCCGGTTTTGAGCTGCCATGGTCGCGTGTGGATGTGATGCTGGTCGATGAGCGTTGGGTCCCACCGACCGACGCTGACAGCAATGAACGCCTGGTGCGAGAGCATCTTCTTCGGGGCGCTGCCGCCAAGGCGCGCTTTGTGGGAATGAAAAATGCCGCGGCGACGGCGGCTGAAGGGGTTTCGTTATGCGAGTCGGCGCTGAAGTCCCTGCATTGGCCGCTCGATGTAGTGGTTTTGGGAATGGGGAACGATGGCCATACGGCATCATTGTTTCCGGAAGCTGGCGGGCTGGCGGCGGCGATGGCTCCGGGCGGTCCGGACCTTTGTGCGGCGATACATCCTCCGGCAGCCCCCCATGAGCGAATGACATTGACCCTGGCGGTCCTGGCAGAGGCGCGGCATGTCGCGTTGTATGTGGTGGGTGACGACAAGGCGGTCACGCTCGGTGAAGCGCTCGCCGCTCCTGAGCGCCTTTTTGATATGCCGATTCGGGCCTTTCTGCATCCGGGGCTGCAGGTCTATTGGCATGCCTGATAACGCTGTCCAGTGGACGCGACATTGATTGAAAAGAGGTTTTAGCGATGGCCAAGATGCTGTCTGAACGGCTCAGCGAAGAACTGGAACGCATTACGGCGGCCTGTCCCCTGGTGCCGGTAATTGCGATCGATAACCTGGACGAGGCATTGCCGCTGGCGCGAGCCCTGGTGGATGGTGGTATCACCATCCTGGAAATCACGCTGCGTACGGTGCATGGAGTCGAAGCGATTCGACAGTTACGTGAAGCCTTGCCTGATGTGTGGGTGGGGGCTGGAACGGTTACCACGGTGGAGCAGTATCGTGCCGTGGAGGCGGCGGGTGCCCAATTCGTGATTACGCCGGGATCGACGCGTGAATTGCTGGAATACGGTGTGGATGCCCAGGCTCCGCTGTTGCCTGGTGTGTCGACCTTGTCGGAAATGATGGAAGGGTATCGGCTGGGCTATCGCCAGTTCAAGTTCTTCCCGGCAGAAGTGGCAGGTGGAATTGCGGCGCTGAAAGCATTCAGTGGCCCCTTTTCCGATGTGTGCTTCTGTCCGACCGGCGGGATTCGTCAGGATACGGCGGCCGACTACCTGCAGTTGCCCAATGTGGCCGCGGTGGGGGGGACCTGGCTGACGCCGAAAGATGCTATTGCGACCGGCGACTGGTCGCGGATTACCGATATCGCTCGTGCCAGTCTGTCGCTGGTTAAGGGCTGATTCGACCTGTTCTTGTTCTCTCTCACTGCCAGGGACGCTCACTCCTCGGGCACTCCTCCTGCAACCGCCGAAAGGCGGTTTTTTTTGTCTGTAATCTGGCGGGGCATGTTGTGCGCGTCTGTCAAATAATCCATGCGGCGCAATGCCCTTTGGTTATTGCGCCCTACGACGAGGCCGCTGGCGTCGAGTCGGTGCTTTTTCTGGCATTTGGGGGAAAGAAAAAAGAAGCAGGGGCGGAAGGGGATTCCGGAGCCCTGCTTTAATGCTCAGACAAGAGAGTCTGGATGGGTGTTCGTCCCTGAACCGTGCGACAAAAAAAGCCTGTAATAGGTGTACGGTGGCGGATTGTTTTCGGCTCTTTTTACCTGATCTCGCTTCCGACACGGACAATTTTCAGGGTATTGGTGCCGCCCTGGGCATTCGCGTAGTCGCCTTTGGTGATCACTATGCGATCGTCGCGGCTGACGATGCCCTGGCGGATCAGTTCGTCAACGGCAAGCCTGTTGATTTCGTCGTTAGGCAGCGTTTCAGTATCGAACGGTACCGTTTGCACGCCCCGATACAGTGCGACGCGGTGCTGCGCGAGGTGGTGGCGCGAAAATGCGAAGATTGGCAGCGGGGATTTGATGCGCGACATGATCAGTGGGGTGGCGCCGGTTTCGGTCATGCAGATGATCGCAGAGACGCCTTCCAGGTGGTTGGCGGCGTACATGGCCGATAATGCAATGGCTTCGTCGACGTGCACCATGACTTCGTTGATACGGTGCTTGGAGTTGTGGGTCGACGGATGTTTTTCCGCCCCGATACAGATGCGGGACATAGCCTGCACGACTTCGACGGGGTATTCGCCAACCGCGGTTTCCGCTGACAGCATGACGGCGTCCGTGTAGTCGAAAACCGCATTGGCGACATCGGACACTTCTGCTCGGGTCGGCATTGGCGAATGGATCATCGATTCCATCATCTGCGTGGCGGTGATGACGACGCGGTTCAGCTGGCGCGCCCGTCCGATGATGTGTTTCTGTACGGCGACCAATTCAGCGTCGCCGATTTCCACGGCGAGATCTCCGCGAGCCACCATCACAACATCTGCTGCGCGGATGACGGCTTCGAGCCGGGCCTCGTTATGGACCAGGTCGGCTCTTTCGATCTTGGCGACGATGGCTGCCTGGGAGCCTGCCTGGCGCAACAGTTCGCGGGCTTCCTGAATATCGTCTGCGGTGCGGACAAAGGATACAGCGACGAAATCTGCGCCCAGTCTTGCGGCGGTAACGATGTCGGCCCTGTCCTTGTCGGTCAGTGCGCTGGCGGAGAGGCCGCCGCCCCGTCGGTTGAGGCCTTTGTTGTTGGAGAGGCATCCGCCGATGAGGACGCGGCACTCCACGGTGCGTCCCTTCACGGCAGTGACTTCGAGTTCGAGGCGCCCGTCGTCGAGCAGTAGCACGTCGCCGGCATGAACGTCTTTGCAAAGGTCTTCGTAGTCGAGCCCGACGCGGTCGGCCGTGCCTGCCGATTTGTCGCAATCCGGGTCCAGTGTGAAGGCTTGCCCCTTCTTTAACTCGACCTTGCCGTTGATAAAACGCGCCACACGGAGTTTTGGGCCCTGCAGGTCGGCCAGCAGCGCCACGAAGCGGCGATGTTTGCGTGACAGTTCGCGAACCAGTTCCGCGCGCTGCACGTGTTCTGCGGCTTCGCCATGGGAGAAGTTCAGGCGCACACAGTCGACGCCTGCCTGAATCAACGAATCCAGTGCTTCCGGTGAGCTTGTAGCTGGGCCAAGTGTCGCAATGATCTTGGTGCGACGTAGCATGTGGCGATCTCCTTGGGATGGGCTCAGGACGCTTTCATCAGCGCCAGGGTGTTGTCGAGCATCCGGTTGGAGAAGCCCCATTCGTTGTCATACCACGCCATCACCTTTACATGGCGGCCTTTCACTTTGGTGTGATTGGCGTCGAAGGTGCTGGACAGGGCGGTATGGTTGAAGTCGGTCGACACCAGTTTGTCCTCGTTGTAGCCGAGAATGGCTGACTGGGTCGCCGCCTCCTGCAGGATGCGGTTGATCTCCTCCCGGCTGGTATCGCGGTTGGCGATGAAGGTCAGGTCGACCAGTGAAACATTGATCGTTGGTACGCGGACCGCCATGCCGTCAAGGCGACCGTCCAGCTCCGGGAGTACCAGGCCAATAGCGGCGGCAGCGCCGGTCTTGGTCGGGATCATCGATTGTGTTGCTGAGCGGGCCCGATAGGCATCCGGGTGGTAAACGTCGGTCAGCTTCTGATCGTTGGTGTAGGAGTGGATCGTTGTCATCAGGCCGCTTTCGATGCCCACGGTGTCATTCAGTGCCTTGGCGACCGGTGCGAGGCAGTTGGTGGTGCAGGAGGCGTTGGAGATGATCTGGTGTTGGGCTGTCAGCGTGTTGTCGTTGACGCCGAAGACGATGGTGGCATCGGCGTCGGAAGAGGGGGCCGAAATGATGACCTTGCGAGCGCCGGCTTCCAGGTGTGCGGCGGCTTTGGCCCGGCTGGTAAAAAGGCCGGTACATTCGAAAACGACGTCGACATTGAGCGCGCCCCAGGGCAGCTCCGCCGGGTTCCGGACGGCGCTGACGGAGATGCGGTCGCCATTGACGGTCATATAGTCCTGGTCGTGACTGACGTCGCCGGAGAAACGGCCGTGGACGGTGTCGTACTTCAGGAGGTGAGCGTTGATGGAGGCATCGCCGAGGTCGTTGATGGCAACGATCTGGATGTCTTGGCGGTAGTTGTTTTCATACAGGGCGCGCAGGACGTTGCGCCCGATGCGTCCGAATCCGTTGATGGCGACGCGAATAGCCATGGTTTGCCTCCATATTCGGTCAGGGTGTGCGTATTGTTGAACTTGTAATGTAGTAAACATAACAAATAAAAATGGGCGCAGATAGATTTTTACCGGAATTTAAGGAATATTTTGTAGTAAACTTACATTTAATATAGAACGATAAGTACTATAAGAAGGGGGGTGGCGTATCGATGCCCTCGTGAGGCTTTTCCCGCCGAGGCTTTGGCGCGATCATGGGTGTATCGGTGGTCGATAGGCATGGCGGAAGGATCTCGCCGCGATCAGTCACCCCCGCAATCAGCCACTCCAACAAGGGAGTCAATGTGCCCTATGCACCCGACCGTTGAGACAGTCACCCGGCGCATCATCGAGCGCAGCCAACCAACACGTGACGACTATCTGGCCCGCATGCGCCGTTTGAAAGCACAGTCGCCGCAACGCAGCACATTGTCCTGCGGCAACCTGGCGCACGGCTTTGCTGCTTGCGGGCAGAAGGACAAAGACGTCCTGCGCCTGATGAACCAGGCCAACGTGGCGATCGTCTCCGCCTACAACGATATGTTGTCGGCACACCAACCCTACGAACGCTTCCCCGATGTGATCCGCCGCGCGGTGCATGAGATGGGCTCCGTGGCGCAGTTTGCCGGGGGTACTCCGGCCATGTGCGACGGGGTTACCCAGGGGCAGCCGGGCATGGACCTGAGTCTGTTTTCCCGCGATGTGATTGCGATGAGCACCGCCGTGGCGTTGAGCCACAATATGTTCGACGCGGCATTGTTGCTGGGTATCTGCGACAAGATCGTGCCGGGCTTGTTGATCGGCGCGCTGAGTTTTGGCTATCTGCCCGCGATACTGGTGCCGGCAGGTCCCATGCCGTCCGGCCTGCCGAACAAGGAAAAACAGCGCATCCGGCAACTCTATGCTGAGGGCAAGATCGGCAAGGACGAGTTGTTGGAATCGGAAAGCAAGTCCTATCACAGCCCTGGCACCTGTACTTTTTATGGTACGGCCAACAGCAACCAGTTGCTGGTCGAAGTGATGGGGTTGCACCTGCCCGGTGCGGCGTTCACCCATCCCAATACGCTTCTGCGCGACGCCTTGACGACGGCAGCGGCTCAACAGGTCGTGCGGCTGTCGGTGCCCAATGGTGGTCAGGTGAGCTTGTGCGATGTGGTGTCCGAGAAGAGTATCGTCAATGCGCTGGTGGCGCTGTTGTGTACCGGTGGTTCGACCAACCACACCATGCACTGGGTTGCTATCGCCCGGGCGGCGGGCATCCTGATCGACTGGAACGACTTTTCGGAGCTGTCGGCAGTGGTGCCGTCGCTGACACGCATCTATCCGAACGGTCAGTCCGACGTCAATGCTTTCCATGAGGCGGGCGGTACGGGCTTCCTGATCCGCGAATTATTGGACGCCGGTTTGCTGCACGAAGACGTCCAGACCGTCATGGGGCCGGGGTTACGCCAATACACGCGCATGCCCGTACTGGAAGGGGAGCAACTGGTCTGGAAGGAGGCGCCGAAAGAAACCGGCGATCCCGATGTCCTGCGTGGTGTCGATGCGGCCTACGCGCCAGACGGCGGGCTGCGCGTGCTGGATGGTAATCTTGGGCGTGGTGTGATCAAGGTGTCCGCAGTAGCGCCGGAGCATCGGATTGTCGAGGCGCCTGCCATGGTCTTCGAGGATCAGGACGACTTGGCGCAGGCGTTCAAGGACGGGCTTCTCGAGAAGGATGTGGTGGCGGTCGTCCGTTTCCAGGGGCCGCAGGCCAACGGCATGCCGGAGCTGCACAAGCTGACACCCTACTTGGGTGTGCTGCAGGATCGCGGCTTCAAGGTCGCGCTGGTCACCGATGGCCGTATGTCGGGTGCTTCCGGTAAAGTGCCAGCAGCGATTCACGTCTATCCGGAAGCGGCCAAGGGTGGTCCGCTGGCGCGATTGCGCGACGGTGACATTATACGGGTCGATGCCGAGGCCGGAACGCTGGCCGTGGCGGTTGGCGAAGATGAACTGGCAGGGCGTCCTGTCAGCAAGCCGGACCTGTCCCGGGTGCGTCAGGATATCGGCCGCGAACTCTTCGGCTGGATGCGTCAGGGCGCGAGCACGGCCGAGACCGGCGCATCCGCTTTCTGGAATCCCGAGCATGACTGATACGCAATACGCCCTGGTGGGCGACATCGGCGGCACCAATGCCCGTTTCGCGCTGGTCCAGCCGGGCAGTGTGGAGCTGGAGCAGATTCAGGTATTGCCCTGCAGCGACTATGCGAACCTGGACGGCGCCGTGGCGGATTATCTGCAGCGGGCGAACGTCGAATCGGTCAGCCAGGCCTGTATGGCCTTTGCCTGTCCGGTGCATGGTGAACGGATTCGGTTGACCAACAACCACTGGTCTTTCGATCGTAACGACATGCAGCAACGTCTTGACCTGACGACCTTCAAGATTATCAACGATTTCACGGCGATGGCCTTGGGTGTTCCCCATGTCAGTCATGAGCGTTTGGTGAAGATCGGTGGTGGCGAGGGTGATCCGGCACGGCCGCGGCTTGTCATAGGTCCTGGTACCGGGTTGGGGGTGTCGGGTCTGGTGCGGACAAAGGCTGCCTGGGTGGCGCTGTCCACCGAAGGCGGTCATGTGGATTTCTCGCCCCGGGACGATGTGGAATTCGGTGTCCTGCGTATCCTGCGCGAGCGCTTTGGGCGGGTGTCGGTGGAGCGTATTCTCTGCGGCCAGGGACTGGTGAACCTGTATCAGGCGCTGGCCGAGCTGGAGAGCCGGACGGCCCGGTTCACCGATCCTGGCGAGATCACGCGCCATGCACTGGAGAACGATGATGCCCTGGCGAGGGAGACATTGACCCGCTTTTGCGAAATCCTGGGCCGTGTGGCCGGTAACGGTGTTCTGACGCTGGGTGCCCTGGGGGGTGTCTATATCTGCGGAGGCATCATTCCCCGCTTTATCGACTTCTTCCGTGAAACGCCTTTTCGGGCAGCTTTCGAAGACAAGGGCCGGATGCGTGGCTACATGGAATCGGTGCCGGTCTATGTCGTGACGGAAACCTATGCGGGATTGCTGGGCGCTGCGGAGGCGTTGACCAATGATGAAGTCTGAAGGCGCATCGAAGCTGTTCGACGTGCCGGTCATCCTCGGCATGATGCGGCTGCTCGACTATCCTGATCTGGCGTCGCCCAAGGCTTTGGCCGGTTGGATCGAAGCGCGCATCGGGGAGGGCCTGCCGGTCTTCGATCATGCGGATATCTATGGCGGCAATGCCTGTGAGCTGGCTTTCGGTGAAGCCATGTCGGCTGCGCCTGCATTGCGTCGGCAGGTCCGGGTGATCAGCAAAGCGGATATCGTGCCGCAACAGCTCGACACCTCGGACTGGCGGGTCAAGCATTACAACACCTCCGGCACCTATGTGACGGCAGCCATTGATGCATCGCTGCGCCGCCTGCGGGTGGAAACACTGGATCTCTTCCTGATTCACCGGCCTGATCCCCTGATGCCCTTGGCGGAAACGGCGCGGGCATTGGAAGAGGCGGTAAAGTCGGGCAAGGTCCAGGCGCTGGGTGTGTCCAACTTTCTGCCCGAGCAGTGGCGGTTCCTGCAGTCGGCGCTGTCCCGGCCACTGATCTGCAATCAGATCGAATTGTCTCTGCGTGCGTCGACACCCCTGTTTGATGGTACCCATGAGGCACTACAGCGGGACGGTCTGCGCCTCTTGGCATGGTCGCCTCTGGCTGGAGGGCGCTTGCAGGAAGGCGTCTTGGCTGAAACCCTGGCTGAGGTCTCAGCAGAAACCGGGCTGAGCGCCACGGCGCTGGCGATGGCCTGGTTGAGGCGTCTGCCGGGGCAGCCGGTACCGGTGATCGGCTCCCTGCGCGAAGAACGCATCGCCGATGCGGTGGCTGGCGCAGGCTACGAGATGCCGCGCGCACTGTGGTTCCGGTTACTCGAGGCGGCCCGCGGTCATCGCGTTGCCTGATCCCGCCCGGGCGCCTTTTATGGCGCCCGTTTCCCCTCTCAATGGCTCCTTCTCAGTTTCCCCTGTCCTGTGCCACGGCGATGACGACGCGGTCGTTTTTGTCGATGCGGGCAAAGGTGTAGGGGCTATTGTCCAGCTCTTCGTGCCGTCCGTCGCCGATGGCCGGATGGTCTTTGCGGAACTGGCCCAGCTTGCGCCAGAACTGGAGCATGTCGTTCCGCTGCCCGGCTGCGATCTGAGCCCAATTCATGTCGGAGCGGGTGCCCTGGGTGGGGTCCGAGCCGGTTGGACCGAACTCCCGGCCGCTTTCGTCGCCGTAGAAGATTTGTACGGCACCGGGCAAGAGGAGCAGGGCGGCGCCCGCACGTTTTTCCAGTTGCGGATTCTTGTGGGCGATGGTGCTGAACAGTTCAGTATCGTGGGATGAGATATAGGTCATCACATTAAACGGCTGGCGACCGTTCATGGCATCGGCATAGCGCTGGAAGACCGGTTGCAGGTTACTCAGACATTCCGCGCCGGCCTTGGCATCCTGTTTCTGGAAGTCGAAATTGATCACCGCATCGAAACCATCCTGGTAATAGTGGTCCCGTTCGACCCCATGAGGGAAGACTTCGCCCACCATCCAGAACCGGTTGCTCAGCGGCTTCTGTTCGGGATGTGCCTTGTAGTAGTCGGTCCAGGCCCTGTCGGCGGCCCGCTTGAGTTGCTTCCAGGCGGCGGGCTCGACGTTCTTGGCCGTATCCACCCGGAAACCATCGATGCCGAAGCGGCGAACCCAATCGGTCAGCCAGGAAATCAGGTAGTCGCGCACGGTGGCATGGGGCAGGTCGCGAGCGCGGGTGTCCGGCTTGTCGCGCAGGAACGTCGGCAGCTTGACGAACTTCTTCGATTCGGTCTTGAAGTCCGGCAGGTAGGCGACAGAGCCTTTATAGGGATCGATATTGATATCCGGAGGCGTATCGTAATTGTAGATACCGGCACGGACCCAGTCCTTGCCCCACCAGTTGGCCCAGGCAGGAGCGTCGTAATCGATCAGTGCATTGTAGGCGTGGTAGTTCTCGTAGGATTTCGGTGTCCAGTCGCCCCAGTGCGCCGGCAGGTACTTCCCAAAGCCCTTGCGTAAGGCGCCGAAGTGGTACTGCTGCATATCCTGCAGGGTGGCATAGCCGGGATGATTCATGACGATATCGAACAGGACGCGAATGCCCCGCTTGTGGGCTTCGCGAATCAGTGTGCGTAACTCCTGCTCGGTGCCCATGTTCTTGTCGAGGCGCGTGTAATCCAGCGCGTAGTAGCCGTGATAGGCGTATTGCTTGAAATCCCCGTCGCTGCCGCCGCCGACCCAGCCGTGGATCTGCTCGTAGGGCGGAGAGATCCAGAGGGCTGTCACCCCCAGCTTGGCGATGTAATCGAGCTTGTCGGTGAGACCGGCAAAATCGCCACCGTGGAAGGTGCCGATTTCCTGTTTGCCGTCGGATTGGCGACCGTAGCTGTGATCGTTATCCTTGCGGCCGTTATAGAAGCGGTCGGTGATGACGAAATAGACGGTGGCGTTATGCCAGGTAAAGGATGCGATCCGGGGTTTGGCCGACTCGATCAGCATCAGGCCTTCGGAATGAAGGGCCGGTGTCAGGGTGACCTTGCCGTTCTCGACGCGCGCCTTGGCGCCAGAGTAAAAGTCGCGCACCCAGTCGCCGTCCTTGAAGACCGGGGCGACGGTGACAGTCTGAGGGCGGTAATCGGCTTTGCACAGTCCCTGGTGAACGACGGGCTCTTTGGGCGGCGGCGTAGGCGCTCGAGACAGTCTCAGGTTGGGATGTTCGCCGGCGTTATAGATCAACTGGTAGCGGCCCGCTTGTACGATATGCACCTGATAGCGTTCGTTGAGTGGCTTGCCCTCGGGAAGGTCGATTCGGTGGTAGAGCTTCATGCTGCCGGTTTGGCTGCCGCCCTGGCCGACGCTGACGGTGTAGTCGCCCGGCGATAGCGTGGCGAAGGCGCGCTTCTGGTTGGCCTCCGGCTGGCTGAACTCGAGACTGACGGCTTTGCCATCTTGGGCGATTCTGACCCATTGGTCGCTGTCCGAAGCCGTGGTGGCACAGCCCCCCAGCGTTATCGCCAGGCAAAGCAGCGGCGTTGTGATAGCCGGCGAGCGCAGGGTGTGAAGGGGCATGGCGGTCGTCCTTATTGTTGTTGACCCGATAGCGGCCGTGCTTCATCACACCAAATTCAGAGTGGCTTGAGTAGGTGGAATTCCGGGGGGCGTACTACTCCCCCGTTCTACGCCTCCCCTATTCGGGGGAGGGGGGATGCGGTTAACTCCTATCTGATTGACTATCGCTATACACGCAGGGCCGTCTTGCGTTCTCGCAGGGTGGCGGAGTCCCGTCGAGGTTCTCTGGGCCCGCTGCGAAAACAAGAATAAGTCGAAGAGAGGTAAATGCCCCTATGTTTTCCTGGAAGAAACTCATCACCTCCGTGGCTGCGGCCACTGTCCTGACGGCGGGCGCTGTCGCCTCGGCCCAGGCTGATATCAAGCAGGGCCAACTGGTCGTCTGGATCAACGGCGACAAAGGCTATAACGGTCTGCAGAAAGTCGGCGACTGGTTCACCAAGGAGACCGGCATCAAGGTTACGGTCGCGCATCCTGACAAGGTTACCGACAAGTTCCAGCAGGCGGCTGCCACCGGTAATGGGCCGGATATCTTTATCTGGGCGCATGATCGCCTCGGCGAATGGGCAAAGAGCGGCCTGCTGGCGCCGGTCAATCCGTCCAAAGAGGTGAAGGACGGCATCTATGACTTTACCTGGAAGGCTGTGACCTGGAACCACCAGATCTACGGCTACCCGATGGCTGTCGAGTCCGTCGGCCTGATCTACAACAAGGACATCATTTCCAAGCCGCCCAAGTCGTTCGAGGCGATGTTCGCCCTCAATAAGAAGCTGGCTAAGGAAGGCAAGAAAACCATTCTCTGGGACTACAACAACACCTATTTCTCCTGGCCGCTGCTGGCTGCCAACGGCGGATACGTATTCAAGCGCGAGAATGGCGGTTTTGACGTCAAGAAAACCGGCGTGAACGACAAGGGTGCCATCGAAGGCGCCGATATGATCAAGAAATTGATCGACAAGGGCGTTATGCCGAAGGGCGCAGACTATGGGGTCATGGATTCCGAGTTCAACCAGGGCAAGCTGGCCATGATGATCAGCGGTCCATGGGCTTGGGCCAACCTGAAGAAGAGCGGTATCAACTTCGGTGTAACCACCATCCCCACCATCAACGGCAAGCCGGGCAAACCTTTTGTGGGCGTCATGGCGGCGATGATCAGTTCGGCGAGTCCGAACAAGGATCTGGCGGTGGAGTTCATCGAGAACTATATGCTGTCCCTGAAAGGCTTGAAGATGATCAACAGCGATGTGCCGCTGGGGGCTGTCGCCAACAAGGCGTTCATGAAGGAACTGTCCTCCGATCCGCATATCAAGGCGACTTTCGAGAATGCCCAACTGGGCGAGCCGATGCCGAACGTTCCTGAAATGGGCGCCTTCTGGTCGGCGATGGGGCCTGCCCTGCAGAACATCACGTCCGGCCGTCAATCGGTCAAGGCCGCTCTCGACGCGGCAGCCACGCGCATCACCCACTAGGTGCCGTATGCCGGCGAGGGTTTTGTGAGCCTTCGCCGGTTTTCCAAGGTTTTTACGTTTTATCCGTAGCCGTCAATGGGGCCTCATGTCATGCTCACCCAAGCCCTTTCCGAACCGTATACGAGAAGCAAGCGACTGATGAACCTCCGAGCCCTGGTGAAATGGGGCGCGCTCGGCGCGGTGTCCCTGCTGGCTTTCTACCTTATCCTGGCCCTGTATCTCCAGCGTCAGTTCATGTTTGCCATACTCTTCCTGGTACTGACCGGGTCTGCCCTTTATGTTTTTGCGCGCAGTAAAGCCTATACCTACCGCTATATTTTTCCCGCCCTGGCCGGGATGTCGGTTTTTGTCCTGTTCCCGCTGTTCTATACGGTGGCGATTGGGTTTACCAACTACAGCGCGGATAACCTGCTGACATTGCCCCGCGTACAGCAGGTGTTGCTGTCGCATACCTATCAGGTTGCCGGTGGGCGCCACGATTTCGAATTGCGGGAGCAGGGTGGCCGTTATCGACTGAGTATCACGGATGATCAGGGCGCGCGTCTGGTCACCGCACCCTTTAGCCTGGAGGCGTCCGGCAAACGCCAGAAGCTGTCGCTGCAACCGGCCGGTAGCCAGCCCATTGCGGGCGACAAGGTCAACCTGCGAGGCATCATCCAACACAAGAAGGCGCTCAACGACCTGACACTGGTCCTGCCGGACAAGACGCTGTTGAGTATGGTCAGCCTGCGCAGTTTCGGCGCCGTTAAGCCACTGTACACGGTGCACAGCGACAATACCCTGGTCAACAACAAGACGGGAGAGGTCTACTACCCCAACGACAAGAGCGGGTTCTACGAATCGGCGAAGGGCGAGACGCTGTCGCCGGGCTGGACGGTGGCCATCGGTTGGGCCAACTATGTCCGGGTCCTGACCGATCCCACCATCCGTGGTCCCTTCATCCAGATCTTTACCTGGACGGTAACTTTCGCCCTGCTGACCGTGGTCTTCACGCTGGGGCTTGGCCTGCTGCTGGCCAGCTTGCTGCAATGGGATCAGGTGCGCGGCAAGGGCTTCTACCGCACCATGCTGATCCTGCCCTATGCGGTCCCGGCCTTTATCTCGATACTGATCTTCAAGGGGTTGTTCAACCAGAACTTCGGGGAGATCAACCTGGTACTCCAGCACCTGTTCGGTGTCCGCCCCGACTGGTTCAGCGATCCCTTCCTGGCCAAGGTGATGATCCTCATCGTCAATACCTGGCTCGGCTATCCCTACATGATGCTCCTCAGCATGGGGTTGCTGCAGTCGATTCCCCGGGATCTCTATGAAGCATCGGCGATGGATGGCGCAGGTCCCATCGACAATCTGTTCCGGATTACGATCCCGCTGATCATCAAACCGTTGATGCCGTTGCTGATTGCCAGCTTTGCCTTCAACTTCAACAATTTCGTGTTGATCGCGCTGTTGACCAACGGCGCGCCGGATATCATCGGCGCCAGCACGCCCGCGGGTACAACCGACCTGCTGGTGAGCTACACTTACCGCATCGCCTTCCAGGATGCCGGACAGAACTTCGGCCTGGCGGCGGCCATTGCCACGGTCATTTTCCTGCTGGTCGGCGGTCTTTCGCTGATCAACCTGAAGTTGTCCAAGGTGAAGGTCTAGGAGGGAATCGACATGGCAATGGTCCAACCGCGCTCCACCAAATACCGCGTCCTGCTGACACACCTGTCGTTGCTGGCGTTTATTCTGCTCATCCTGTTTCCGCTGCTGATGGTCATCTCCATCTCGTTCCGCACCGGCAACTTCGCCACCGGTAGCCTGTTGCCCCAGCATCCGTCGCTGGAACATTGGTCGCTGGCCTTCGGTATTCCCTATCATGAGGCCGATGGCAGCGTCATTCAGCCGCCGTTCCCGGTCCTGCTCTGGTTGTGGAACTCGATCAAGGTGGCGTCGATCGCCTCGGTCATGATCCTGCTGCTTTCCACCACCAGCGCCTATGCCTTCGCGCGGATGCGCTTCAAGGGTAAAGACGTCATTCTCAAGGCCATGCTGATCTTCCAGATGTTCCCGCCGGTGCTGTCGCTGGTTGCCATCTATGCACTGTTCAACCAGATCGGAAAAGAGGTCAGCTGGCTGGGGATCAATACGCACGGCGCGTTGATCCTGGCCTATTTGGGCGGTGTCGCCCTGCATATCTGGACGATCAAGGGGTACTTCGAGTCGGTGGACAAATCCCTGGAAGAGGCTGCAATTGTCGATGGGGCCACCACCTGGCAGGCGTTTCGCTACATCCTGCTGCCGCTGTCGGTACCGATCCTGGTGGTGGTGTTCATCCTGGCGTTCATCATGAACATCATGGAATACCCGATTGCCTCGGTACTGCTGCTGGATGTGAACAAGCTGACCTTGGCGGTGGGCGCCAACCAGTATCTCTACCAGCAGCATTACCTGTGGGGCGACTTTGCCGCCGCAGCGGTGCTGTCGGGATTGCCGATCACCGTGATTTTCCTTTACTGCCAGAAATGGATTGTGGGCGGCCTGACGGCGGGTGGGGTCAAGGGGTGAATCGGTACTGAACCTATTCGCACTCCCGTGGGGGGAATTCGCGATTGCCCGGGACCTGTTTCCCGGGCTTCTTTTTATGGGGTGTCCGGACTGGATACCGCAGTTGTAGGGCGCATTAACCGAAGGGCAATGCGCCGAATGCACTGGAGACAGACCCTGTGCAATGGTCGTAGGTTAGTGCGGCTTAGGCTTGGGCACCGACGGTGCCGAAGATCATACTGCGTGCGCGGCAATATCCCGAATCTTGCTGACCATGGCCCGCAGACCGTTGCCTCGGGTCGGTGAGATGTGGCGGAACAGGTCGAGCTTCTGGAACAGGGCGTCGACGTCGACCGTAAGCAGGTCGTTGGGGGTGCGGGCGTTGAGCGCGATCATGATGATGGCGGCGAGTCCGCGTACGATCATGGCGTCGCTGTCGATCAGCAGGTAGAGCTTGCCGCTGCTGGGATCGAGAAAATCGGTGACCCAGACCTGACTTTGGCAGCCGTGGACATAGTTGGTGTCGGTCTTCTGGTCGTCGGGGAAGGCCGGTAGCTTCCGGCCCAGGTCGATGATATAGGCATAACGCTCTTCCCAATCCCCGAGGAATTCGAAGGCTTCGAAAACGTCATCGATGGAGATCTGGGTGCCCAGTTCGTTTTGGGTAAAAGCGGCGCTGTCTGTCATGAAAAATCGACCATTGCGAAAAGCGGATTCAGCGGGCAGTTACAGCATGCCCAGTTCGAGCTTGGCCTCGTCCGAGAGCATATCGTTGCTCCAGGGCGGATCGAAGGTCAGGTCCACCTGAACCTTGTCGACGTTGGGGACGTCTTCCAGCTTGCGTTTGACGTCATCGGTGATGACCGGCCCCATGCCACAGCCGGCGGCCGTCAGTGTCATCAGGATGCGGATGCGGTTGCCTTCCTCGGTGCCGTTTTCCACATGGCACTCATAGATCAGGCCGAGGTCGACGACGTTGACCGGGATTTCCGGGTCGTAGCAGTTTCGCAGCGCTTCCCACACCTGGTTTTCGTTAACGGTGCCGTCGGCGGGTGTCTCGAAACTGCTGACCGGGGGCTCTTTGCCCAGGGCCGGAGCGTCCTTGCCCTCGATACGGGCGAGGTTGCCGTTGACCGCCACCGTAAAGGTGCCGCCCAGCGCCTGGGTGATGGTGACGAAGGTGTCTGCGGGAATCATGATTTCCGTACCCGAGGGCACCAGTCGTGCTTCCACCTCACGCTTGGTCAGGACTACTTCACGTTCGTGCATTGTCGTTTCGCCCTGTCTGTCAGGTCACCGAAAAACTTTCACCGCAACCGCACTCGGCAGTGGCGTTAGGGTTACGGAACTGGAACATGGAGTTCAGGCCCTTGGTGATGAAATCGATCTCGGTCCCGTTCACCACCGGAAGATCCTTGCGTGCGACATAGACGGCGACGCCGTCTGCGATCTGAAAGATCTCGTCATCGGAGCCTGGCTCGGACACCCATTCCGTCTCATACATGAAGCCGGAACAACCGCTTTTCTTCACCGCGAGCCGAATGCCCAGGGCGCCGGGATGCTTGCCCAGTTGCTGGCGAACATGATCGACCGCGCTTGGCGTCATGCTGACGCCGACCGTCGGGGTAAAGGCTTCTGCCGTCATGCACAAACCTCCAGGTTAGTTGGCAAACAGGCGCTGGATTTTCTGTAGGGCGGCGAACAGCCGATCCACTTCATCCAGCGTATTGTAAAAGGCAAATGAGGCCCTGGCGGTACCCGGTACCTGGAAACGTTCCATCAGGGGCATCGCGCAATGATGGCCGGTACGGATAGCGATACCCTGCTGGTCGAGCAGGGTGCCGATGTCGCTGGGATGCAGGCCATCGATGGCGAACGAGAGCACGGGCACCTTATCCCGCGCGGTGCCGATCAAGCGCAGGCCGGGGAAGTCCGCCGCATGCTGCATGACCGACTGCCAGAGTTTTTCCTCCGCCGCGGCAATGGCCGGGCGTCCCAAGGCATCCAGATAATCGATGGCGGCCGCCAGGCCAATGGCTTCGGCAATGGCCGGAGTGCCCGCTTCGAATTTGTAGGGAAGCTGGTTCCAGGTGGTCTTCTCGAAGGTCACCTGCTCGATCATTTCGCCGCCGCCCTGGAACGGAGGCATGCGCTCCAGGAGTTGTTCGCGGCCGTACAGCACGCCAATCCCCGTCGGGCCAAACAGTTTGTGGGAGGAGAAGACGTAGAAATCGCAGTCCAGGTCCTGCACATCCGGCTGCATGTGCGGTGTGGCCTGGGCGCCGTCGATGAGGGTGAATGCGCCGGCCGCCTTGGCCCGGGATATCAGGTTCTTGATCGGGTTGATCGTACCCAGCACATTGGAGACGTGACCCACGGCAAGAACACGTGTGCGTTCGCCGAGTTGCTGTTCGAAACTGTCCAGGTCCAGTTCGCCGGCATCGTTGATGGCGATGACCTTGAGGACCGCACCGGTACGCTCGGCGATCATCTGCCAGGGCACAATGTTCGCGTGGTGCTCCATGTGGCTGACCAGGATCTCGTCACCGGGCTTGAGTTCCGGTGCCAGGCCATTGGCCACAACGTTGATGGCTTCAGTCGTGCCGCGGGTCCAGATCACTTCGCGGGTACTGGCCGCGTTGATGAAACGACGTACGGTTTCACGGGCGCCCTCGAAGGCTGCCGTGGCGCGGTCACCCAGTGTGTGGGCGCCGCGATGCACGTTGGCGTGGCTGGTCTCGTAATAGCGGGTCATCGCGTCCAGCACGGCGCGGGGCTTCTGTGCTGAGGCGGCGTTGTCCAGGTAGACGAGCGGGTTGCCGTTGACGGTCTGCGACAGTATCGGGAAATCCTGCCGGACCTGTTCGACATCCAGGCCAGTGACGGCTTCGGGGGCGACCTGAGTCATGGGTCGTTACACCTCCTGAAAGGTGGTTTCGATGAAATCGATGAGGCGTTGTTCGATCGCGTCTTTCACCGATTCGACCGGAATCTGCTGCACCAATTCATTGATGAAGGCCATGCTCAGCAGGGTGCCGGCTTCCGTGCGGCCAATGCCGCGCGATACCAGATAGAACAACGATTCTGCATCGAGTTGTCCAATCGTGGCTCCATGAGCACATTTGACGTCGTCGGCGTAAATTTCAAGTTCCGGCTTGGTATCGATTTCCGCTTCCGAGGACAGCAGCAGGTTCTTGTTGCTCATCTCGGCGACGGATTTCTGGGCGTCGCGATGAATCAGGATGCGCCCATTGAAAATGGCGTGGGACTTGCCCGCCGCAATGCAGCGATAGGTTTCTTCGCTGTTGCAGTGCGGAGCGACGTGCTCGATAACCGTGTGATTGTCGTAATGCTGCTCGCCCAGCGTGACAGTAACGCCGTTAAGGCGGCATTCGGCACCCGCTTCCTGCAGACGTATTTGTAGGTCATGGCGACGTAGCGGCCCGCCGAAACCGACGCAGTGGCTGTCAAAACGGGCATTGGCGGCCAGTCGCACGCCCGTGGCGCCAATGTGGTTGACCGTCGTACCGTCGAGGGACAGGCGGACGTAGGTGACCTGTGCGCCCGCTGCGAGATTGAGTTCGGTGACAGCGTTGACCAGTGCCGGGGCATCTCCCTGGCTTTCGTGCTGCTCGACGAGGGTCAGTTCGCTGTGGCTGCCGGCATCGACGAGAATGCGCGGATGGGCGGAACCGCTATGTTCGGCCAGCGTCTGGCACAGCACGAACAATGGTTTGTCGAGCCTTGCATTGGAGGCCAGGCGAACCAGAAGGCCGTCTTGCAGGCGAGCGCTGTTGAGTGGGGCGAACTGCAGGGCTGCGGTGTCCAGCGCGCCATCCAGTTGCTCGACGATCTTTTGCGCGTTGACTTCATCAAGGTCGGCAAAACGGACAATTTCGATGCCGTCGATCGCCGGCAGTCGTGATTCGTCCGCTGCGATGACGCCATTACGGATGACGATACGGTACGCGTCTCCGATGTCGGTGGAGATGGTGCCGGTCGCCGCCAGCGGCGCCGCGAGAGCGGTATCCAGTTGCAAGTGACGGCTGGAATATTTCCAGTTTTCGGTACGCCGGGTCGGCATCGCCATGCCGGCTATCGCCTTGGCGGCGTTATCGCGGTAGCGCTGAAGCGGTCCCGGCAGTGTGCTGTCGGGCACACTGGCGAATTCAGGGGCGAGGGTAGCCAATGCAGTCATCAACGTCTCCTTCAGCCCGCGGTAGCGGTTTCGTTGATACCGAGCCAGCCATAACCTTTAGCTTCCAGTTCCAGCGCCAGTTCGCGACCGCCGGACTTGATGATGCGTCCGCCGGCCAGGACGTGGACATAATCCGGTACGATGTAGCTGAGCAGGCGCTGGTAATGGGTCACCATGATCACTGAGCGGTCCGGTGAGCGCAGGGCGTTGACACCGTCGGCAACGGTCTTCAGGGCATCGATATCAAGGCCGGAATCTGTCTCGTCCAGAATCGCCAGTTTCGGTTCCATCAGCAGCATCTGCATGATTTCGTTGCGCTTCTTCTCGCCACCGGAGAAACCTTCGTTGACGCCGCGCTTGAGGAAGGACTCGTCCAGATTCACCTGGCGGGCTTTCTCGCGGGCCAGCTTCATGAACTCTACCGCATTGATTTCGTTCTGGCCGTGGTGCTTGCGGATGGAGTTGAGCGCGGTCTTGAGGAACTGCAGGTTGCTGACGCCGGGAATCTCCACCGGGTACTGGAACGCCAGGAAAACGCCTTCGCGGGCGCGCTCCTCGGTTTCCATCTCCAGCAGGTTCTTGCCATCCAGGATCACTTCGCCGCCGGTGACCTCATAGGAGTCGTTACCGGCCAGAACCTGGGACAGGGTGCTTTTTCCAGAGCCGTTCGGGCCCATGATGGCGTGAACTTCACCGGGCTTCACTTCCAGGTCGATACCCTTGAGGATCTCTTTGCCCTCGATGGCCGCGTGGAGGTTCTTGATGCTCAGCATGGACTCTGGTCTCTCTCTGAATCTGAATTCGATGTCGTTGAAACGGGGTGCTCAGCCTGTCCGCCGGGTATTAACCGACGGAACCTTCCAGGCTGACTTCCAGCAACTTGGTGGCTTCCACGGCGAACTCCATGGGCAGCTCCTTGAAGACTTCCTTGCAGAAGCCGTTGACGATCATGGAGACCGCCTGTTCCGGATCGATGCCGCGCTGGCGGCAGAGGAACAGCTGCTCGTCGCTGACCTTGGATGTGGTTGCTTCGTGCTCGACGATGGCGCTGGGGTTCTTGCTTTCGATATAGGGGAAGGTGTGCGCGCCGCACTGATCGCCGATCAGCAGCGAATCGCACTGGGTGAAGTTGCGCGCACCCTTGGCGTTGGGTCCGAAACGGACCAACCCCCGATAACTGTTGTTGCTGCGACCGGCGGAAATCCCCTTGGAAATGATGGTGCTGCGCGTGTTCTTGCCCAGGTGGATCATCTTGGTGCCGGTATCGGCCTGCTGCATGTTGTTGGTCAGGGCGACGGAATAGAACTCGCCGACGCTGTTTTCGCCACGCAGCACGCAGCTCGGGTACTTCCAGGTGATCGCGGAACCGGTTTCCACCTGAGTCCAGGAAATCTTCGAGTTGCGGCCGATACAGGCGCCGCGCTTGGTGACGAAGTTGTAGATGCCACCCTTGCCGTTCTCGTCGCCGGGGTACCAGTTCTGCACCGTGGAATATTTGATCTGGGCATCGTCCAGCGCGACCAGTTCGACGACCGCTGCATGCAGCTGGTTCTCATCGCGCATGGGGGCTGTACAACCTTCCAGATAGCTGACGTAGCTGCCCTTGTCGGCAATGATCAGGGTGCGTTCGAACTGGCCGGTATTGGCCGCGTTGATACGGAAGTAGGTAGACAGCTCCAGCGGACAACGCACACCCTCGGGGATATAGACAAAGGAGCCGTCGCTGAACACCGCGGAATTGAGGGCGGCAAAGTAGTTGTCGCCGGTCGGCACCACCGTACCCAGGTATTTCTTGATCAGCTCAGGATGCTTGTGGACGGCTTCGGAAATCGGGCAGAAGATCACACCCGCTTCAGTCAGCTGTTCCTTGAAGGTGGTGGTTACCGAGACCGAATCGAAAACGGCATCGACGGCAACGCCGGCGAGTTTTGCGCGCTCGTGCAGCGGGATTCCCAGTTTTTCATAGGTGCGCAACAATTCGGGATCGACTTCGTCCAGGCTCTTGGGCGCATCCGCCTTGGACTTGGGGGCTGAATAATAGGAAATGCTGTTGTAGTCGATCTTGGGAAAATGCACATGCGCCCATTCAGGCTCGGTCATTTCCAGCCATTTGCGATAGGCCTTAAGCCGCCATTCCAGCATGAACTCCGGCTCATTCTTGATGGCCGACAGGCGCCGAATCACGTCTTCGTTGAGGCCGGGCTCAAAGGTATCCGCCTCGATCTCGGTCACGAAACCATGTTCGTACTCGCGCTTGATGAGTTCTTTGACCGGCTTGTTGCCATCCGCCATGTCTTACCCCGTAGGTTACCTTGATGCGCATCCCGCCCAAGTCAGCATGACTCCCGGTCAAGGAGGTTTCGACTTGGGGGTTAAAAATGAGAACTGTCTCTCTGACTTCGACCGCAATTGTACAATATCAGAGTGTTTTAGTCAGGTATTAATTGTGAGTCCGGCGACGGTCCCACAAAAGGCCGGAGATTATACCGTAAAATGGCGGGGAAGTGGACGTGGCGGCGGGCTGGCGCCGCCGCCGTTCAAGAGATTTACCGTGTGCCCGGTAATGTCTGGTACAGGTCGTCGATGTCAGTGGAGTAGCTGACGCCAACCAGGTGCCAGCCCTGCTTGGGCTGATAGAAGGTGAACTGCCATTCGAAAGCGGCGCTCTGGTATTTTTGCAGCACGCTGATCCGGTAGAAGCTGTTTCCGATATGTTCACGCCTGACGACAAGGTCTCCCAGCGGCTTGCCGACCTTGTCGAAAACCTCCTTGAAATAGGACACAGCCTTTTTGGCGGCCTGGTTGTAGGCATCGGCATCGACGCCCAGATAGGGGTGAAGTCCTACATAGGCCTGGTCCACCTGGCCCTGGTCGGCCTGTTGCATGAAGGTGGCGACCGCCTTATCGGCCATTTTAGGGGATTCCAGGCTGTCGGCCCGGGCCAGCAGCGGTGCCAGCAGGAACAAGCCGAGCAGGTAACGGTAACGCATGATGAACTCCGTATCGCCATAGGGATGCCCGGTAGAGGATAAGAGAAACCGCAGGCGATGCCCACGTCAACGGCGCTAAAACGCCAACTATTCCGCGCTTCTCCGGACTGATAGACTGCGCAGCGACCTGCATCGGAAACTGTTATGGCCATCGTTTTCTCGCTGTTGACCAAAATGATTCCGCTCTACCTGACGATTGCGTTGGGCTGGATCGCGGGTCGTTTCCTGCAGGTCAACGGGCGCCATATCGCCAGCCTGATGCTGTACATCATCACGCCATCGGTGATTTTCAGCGGGGTGATGAGCGCGCCGCTGAGCACGACGGTGCTGCTGATTCCGGTGTTCGTCTGGTGCATTTGCCTGGTGTTGGGGTTGGGCTTTCTCACTATTGGCAAACGGGTGCTCGGCGACGCCCGGGCCAATATCCTGGCCATGACCGTATCGACCGGCAATACCGGTTATTTCGGTATCCCGGTGGCCCTGATCCTGTTTGGCCAGAAGGCGCTGGGGATCTATGTCGTCTGCATGCTGGGGACGACGCTGTATGAAAACTCCATGGGTTTCTATATCGCCGCGCGCGGTCGGTACAGCGTGCGGGAATGCGTCTTGCGTGTGCTGAAACTGCCCTCGCTCTACGCGTTCCTGATTGGCGCCGGGCTCAACCTGTCCGGTATCCGCATACCGGATATCTTCGTGCCGATGTTCGATAACCTGCGCGGTGCCTACAGTATTTTCGGCATGATGATCATCGGTATGGGCATCAGTACCTTTCGGGGGCTGGCCGGAGACTGGCGCTTTACCGGGTTGTCATTTGTCGGCAAATTCCTGGCCTGGCCCCTGATGGTACTGCTCTTGTGGTGGATCGACGGGCTCGGGCCGCACTGGTATGACCTGCAGGTCTACCGGTCGCTGTTCCTGGTGTCGATCGTGCCCGTCGCCGCCAATACCGTGGTCATTGCCACTCTCCTCGAAACCCATCCGGAACAGGCGGCGGGAACCACCCTGTTGAGTACCATTGTGGCTTTGCTCTATATACCGGTGATGGTGGCTCTGGTTTTGGGATAGTCCGTCGGGCACTCCTTGGATTACAGGGTGTTCAGGGCGTTTAGCAGCGTTTCCGCCCGCTCGAGAGTGGCCTGTCGTTTGCTGTCGCCTTGCCGTTCCCAGTTGCGGTACATCATTGTCATGCGCGGGTTGTCGGCGAAGTGCACCCGGTTGCGATGAATGAAGTGCCAATAGAGACTGTTGAAGGGGCAGGCATCCTGCTCCGTCGTTTTCGCAACCTTGTAGCGGCAGTCGCGGCAGTAGTCGGACATGCGTTGAATGTACTTGCCGCTGGCGGCATAAGGTTTTGAGCCCAGGTAGCCGCCATCCGCATGCAGGGCCATGCCGAGAGTGTTGGGCAGCTCAACCCAGTCGAAGGCATCCACATAGACAGCCAGATACCAGTCGCAGACCTGTTTGGGCTGTACACCGATCAGCAGGGCGAAATTGCCGGTGACCATCAGGCGCTGGATGTGGTGGGCATGGCCGTTGCGTCGGGTCGCGTCGATACAGTGGCGCAGGCAGTTCATGCCGGTGTCGCCGGTCCAGTAGAATCCTGGCAGGTCGCGTTGCGCGTTCAGGCCGTTCAATTCCGCATATTCGGGCATGCGCAGCCAGTAAAGGCCCCGGACATACTCTCTCCAGCCGATAATCTGCCGGATAAAACCTTCTACTGAATTCAACGGGGCGCGTCCAGCATGCCAGGCTTGCGCGGCCGCCTCGCACACTTCACGTGGGTCCAGCAGGCCGATGTTGATGTAGGGGGAGAGCAGGCTGTGAAACAGGCTGTCCTCCCGTGCCGCCATGGCGTCCTGGTAGTCGCCGAAGCAGGGCAGGGCGAAATCGACGAAATAGTCCAGGGCCTGCAGCGCCTCGGTGCGGGTGACCGCAAAAGCGAAATGGTCGAGTTCGCCGAAATGTCCGCTGAAGTCGCGTGCGACAAGATCCAATACGGCCTGCGTTATCGCATCCGGTTCGACGCGGAAGGGGGCCGGTGCCGGTGGTTTGCCTGACCATTTGCGCCGGTTTTCCGCATCGTAATTCCAGGATCCGCCTACGGGCTTGCCGTCTTCGGTCATCAGCAAGCCGGTTTGCTGTCGCATCTCCCGATAGAAGAATTCCATGCGCAGCTGTTTGCGCCCCTGTGCCCAGTGTGCAAAGTCTGACTTGCTGCAGAGGAAACGGTCGTCGGGCGCGATGTCTACGGGAATGTGCAGGCTCGTCGCCCAGCTCCGTATCTGCTGATCGAGACGGTATTCTCCGCACTCGGTGCTTATCAGGCGCTTTGGCGAAAGCTGGGTAACCGCCTGTTCCACCACGCTATACAGCGAACGCTGTGCAGCGTCCGGTGTGAAGGGGTGATACTGAACCTCAAAGCCGCGCTCGCGCAGTTCAATCGCGAAGTGCCGCATGGCACTGAAGATCAAAGCGATCTTCTTCTTGTGGTGATTGACGTAACCCGCTTCCTCAGCGACCTCCGCCATCAGTATCCTGTCGCACGTTGGATCGGCATCGCGAAGCGCGGACAGGTTGTGTGAGAGCTGATCGCCGAGAACCAGAATGAGGTGGCGGGTTTGGGCGTTATCTGTCATGCCGGCTGTGCGCCTTTAGGGAGGTCTCCTTTATACGCACAACCGGCACCGATGGTTTTCAGGCGGCTTGCCGAGTCAGCCGTTCCGGCAGCGAGAAGCGCAGGATTCGTTTTACCACGGTCGCGTACTGGCGCCCAAAGGAACCGGTGTTGTAAGGGATGCCCAGATCCTTGCACAGCGCCTGTACCCTGGGTGCCATCTCCGGATAGCGATGCGCCGGAATGTCCGGGAACAGATGGTGTTCGATCTGGTAGCTCAGGTGTCCGCTCAACAGGTGGAGCCAGCGCCCGCCGGTGAAATTGCTGGAGCCGGTCAACTGGCGGTAGTACCACTGCCCCTTGCTCTCGTTCTCGCAATCGGCCTCGTGGAAGGTGGCCGCCTGTTCGGTGAAGTGCCCGCAGAAGATGATGGTCGAGGCCCAGAGGTTTCTGGCCAGGTTGGCGCTCAGGTTGCCGAGCAACACCTTTCCCGCGACCGGAAAGGTCAGCAGCGGGAAGAAGACGTAATCCTTGAAGAACTGGCGGCCTCCCTTGCGGAAGAATTCCTTCAGAAAGCCGCCTTTGTCGCGCAGGGAGATCTCGCCACTGAGCAGCTTCTCGTATTCCAGTTCGTGGAGGCCCACACCCCATTGGAACAGCACGCTGAGCCCGACGTAATCGGCGAACTGGAACAGGTTGCGCCAGCGCCAGGGAGTGTCGTTGCTCAGACGCAGCAACCCGTAACCGTAGTCGCGGTCCTTGCCGATAATGTTGGTGTAGGTGTGATGCTCGTAATTATGGGTACGACGCCATGAGTTGCTGTCGCAGGCGGTATCCCACTCATAATCCTGGGAGTAAAGTGCCGGGTCATTCATCCAGTCGTATTGACCGTGCATGACGTTGTGGCCGATCTCCATATTCTCGATGATCTTGGCCAGGCTGAGGCTGGCGGTGCCTGCGACGAATCCCACCGGCGTGAGGCTCAGGGGAATCAGTATGCGGCCCGCGACTTCCAGGCTGCGCTGCAGGCGGATGATACGTCGGATGTAGCGGGCATCCCGTTCGCCGAGGTCGCTGACGACGTCCTCTCGGATGGCATCGAGCCCGGTTTCCAATCGTTGTAACTGCGTCTCGTTGAGTGTCTTCATTGCAGATATCCTTTCTTTGTTCGTCGTGTCGGTTTACAGGTCCAGCGAGACTGGGCCTTGCGGAACCGATACGCAGAGCTGAATGGTTTCTTCGCCTGGGCCGGATACATGGCCTGTGTTTCGGTTGACGACAGTGCCCGTTGTTTTTCGGCAGCTGCATTGATGGCAAATGCCCATGCGGCAGCCGAACCGGGGGCTGAGACCTGCCGATTCTGCCGCTTCCAGGAGGCTCTGGCCGGAATCGACGGTCAGCTCGCGGTTACTGCGCATCAGGGTGACAGCGCCGCCTGCCGTGTCGGTCAGCGGGTTGGTGAGAGGCGCAAAGAAGGTCTGGAAAACCTGTTCTTCCGGTACGTCCCGCGTTTCGAGCAGGGTCGTCGCGACCGCCATCAGGCCGGTCGGGCCGCACAGGTAGCAGTGGCGTGCCTGAATGTTTTTAATGCTATCGATATCGGACGCCTGCAGCAGCCTGGGGGGCTGTCCCTCGCCCTGGTCGGCCCGAATGATCTGGCAGTTCAGCAGGGGCAGCTTGTGTTGCAGTTGCTCGAGCTGTTGCGCGCCAATCTGGTCCTGAGCGCTACGGATGCAATAGATCAAGGTGATCGGCGCTGTGTATTCGCGGCAAGCCAAGCTCTCCAGGTGGGAAAGAATCGGTGTGATGCCACTGCCTCCCGCGATATAGAGCAGCGGTGCTTCGACGTCCGGTAGCAGAAAATTGCCAAAGGCTTCGCTGATTTCCAATGCACCGCCCCGGTACAGGTTTTTGTGCATCCAGGGAGTGACCAGACCTTCCGGCGTTCGTTTGATGGTGATACGGATCAGGCCTTCGCGTTGCCAGGTTTCCGGGGCGCAGGCAAGGCTAAAGGTGCGGTGATGACGTACCCCGTTGATATCCAGGGCCAGGGTGACGTGCTGACCCGCCAGGAAGCCCCGCCAGCGACGCGGTGGACGCAGGACGAATGTCCGGGTGTCGTGCGTTTCGTCCTCGATACGTTCGACCGTGGCGATCATGCGTCCGAGAGCCCAGCGTGGGTTCAGGGGTTCTATCAGCGGATCGAAATAGCGACCGGCAACATCCTGGTTCAGCAGTTGTCGACTCAGCCACTGCATTGCGGTGATTCGTTGAGCGTTAAAAGCCGACATGATGATCTCCTTGTGTACGACTGTTCACGTTATGTGAACGAATGTACACAAGAGGATTTCTGCCTGTCAATCTCTGTCTTCTGTCAACGGTAGCTTGAGCGAGGTTTCCGTCACCGGCCCGGATTTACTGTTTATACAAGGTTTTTACTGGCTTTGGCAGGGAAGGTAGTGGGTCCATGGCTGGGGCTGCGCCTTGAAGTTGGCCCCTTTTGACTAGTGTTTTATGGTTTAATACGTTTTTATGTTGACTCGAATGATGTGAACACATGTTTTTAGATAACATGTTTTTAAATAAGAGGTGGCAATGAGTGAGCGTCATCGGACTCGCCGAGGCGAAAATCGGGAGCGCCTGATGGAGGCGGCTCTGGCGCTGGTCGGCGAGGGGCGCCACTTTGCGGGAATGGGCATCCGGGAAGTCACACGGCGGGCCGGCGTGGTGCCGACCGCGTTTTACCGGCATTTCCGCAGCATGGACGAGTTGGGCCTGAGTCTGGTGGACGAACTGGGCTTGCTGTTGCGTCAGATGATGCGGGATGCAAGACGTCAGGCGCCTATGGCAGACCGCCTGATTGACGATTCGGTGGACGTCTTTATCGCAAACGTCCTGGCCAACCGTGCCTTTTTTATCTTCATGTCCCAGTGCCTGGCCGGCGAGAGCCGCGCTGTACGTGAAGCCATTCGTTCCGAGATGCGGTTTTTCGCGCACGAACTGGCCAGCGACTTAAGGCAGTTCAAACTGCTTCCGCATCTGGATGATGCCGCTTTGGAGATGGTGTGCGAGCTGGTGATCCGGACAGTGGCCTTTTCACTGACCGACCTGCTGGGACTCGATCCCGAGGACGAAGCGCAAATCCAGCGCGTGCGGGATCGTACCGTTTCCCACCTGAGGCTGATCTTCGTCGGGGCGGAACATTGGCGCCAAACCGTCTGAGTGGCGCTCACCGGGACGCGGGTGGCTCCGTGATGAAGGCAACCCTGGCGTTTCGATAGCGCGGATCGTCGACGTGTTGCCGAAGTTTCTCCAACGTCTGAAATGGCTGGTCCACCACGAAGCTGTTGGCCAGCCAGGCGGGGACGTCGCCGCTGGGATCGGCATGAACCTGATATTCCACTTTGACCTGATGGCCCGGCTCGGGCGTGAAGCGCCAGAAGCCCTCTACCTTCGCGGCCCGGACGCAGCTTTGGGTTCGGGCCAGAACGTTGTCGACCCCCTGAAAATTCACCGTGACCACAAGGCTCTTCGGGTCCTGATCGATGACTGAATGCAGGACATAATCCCGGTCGTCCACCGGCCAGGGGGCGTGAGTGACGTAATAGACATAGAATTCCCGGTCGCTTACGCGTTTGACCAGTTCACTCTTCTTGCAGTCCTGGATCCAGTCCGGCTGCGAATCGAGGTGGAGTTGCATCGCCACCAACTGATGCAAGCTGGCGTGCACATGGGTAATGGCGTAAAACGCCTTGAACTCCGAGCCCTTGGGTAATTCTGTGTAGACTTCGATACCATCATTTTTCTTGGCCAGGTCCCAGGCCGAAGCTGCCAGCGAATGGAGCGCCAGTAGGGCTGACAGTAAGAGGCTGACGCTTTTCCGTGACATGGCATGGATCCCTTATGCGCTATGCGGTGGAGAGTCCATTCTAGCGGTTGGCGCCGGTCCGGGCCTGATCTGTATCAACCTACGGTTATCCGGTGGGGAACAGGTGGCGGGAGCCGTTTGGATGATCCTTGACTGAATGGCTCGCAAGCCTGCGCGGCGGGAGAGCGGACCGCCGCGCAGGTGGCGCGCTCAGTCTTCGCTGAATTCCTCTTCCGGCACCGTCTGCGGCGGGCAGTGATATTCCGCCACGACGGTATCGTCATCGACACTTTCCAGATGCACATCGAACCCCCAAAGCCGATGCACGTGGCGCAGGACTTCGTCCGTATCCTCCCCCAGCGGCACCCGGTTGGTCGGTACGTGGCGCAGGGTGAGTGAACGGTCGCCGCGCACGTCGGCTTCCCATACCTGGATGTTGGGTTCGCGCTGACTCAGGTTGTACTGCCTTGCCAGCTGCTCGCGAATGTAGCGGTAGCCATTGTCGTCGTGAATGGCGGTGATTTCGTAGGTGGGGTCCTGTTCGTCGTCGCAGATGGCAAACAGTTTCAGGTCGCGGATGACCTTGGGCGAGAGGAACTGCAGGATGAAGCTCTCGTCCTTGAAGTTGCGCATGGCGAAGTCGAGCGTCTTCAGCCAGTCGGAGCCGGCGAAGTCGGGGAACCAGTGTCTGTCCTCCTCGGTAGGATTCTCGCAGATCCGGCGCAGGTCCGAGTAGATGGAGAAACCCAGGGTGTAGGGGTTCAGCCCGGAATACCAGGGGCTGTCGAAAGGTGGCTGATAGATGACGGCAGTGTGGCTCTGCAGGAATTCCAGCATGAAGCCGTCAGTCACCAGTCCTTTCTCGTGCATCCGGTTAAGAATGGTGTAGTGCCAGAAGCTGGCCCAGCCTTCGTTCATCACCTGGGTCTGGCGTTGCGGGTAGAAGTACTGGGCGATCTTGCGCACGATGCGCACGATCTCGCGCTGCCAGATTTCCAGTAGCGGCGCGTTCTTTTCGATGAAGTAGAGCAGGTTTTCCTGAGGCTCCTCGGGATACCGGTGGCGACCGCGGTGCGTTTCGCCCTTGCCGTCCAGGGGCTTGGGAATGGTGCGCCAGAGGTCGTTGAGCTGGCGTTGCAGATACTCCTCGCGCTCTTTCTGGCGACGCCGTTCCTCGGCGGCTGATATGGGCGACGGCCGCTTATAGCGGTCGACACCGTAGTTCATGATGGCGTGACAGGAATCGAGGATTTCCTCGACGGCCTCGACACCATAGCGTTCCTCGCATTCGCTGACGTAGTTCCTCGCGAACACCAGGTAGTCGATGATGGCGCTGGCGTCGGTCCAGGTGCGGAACAGGTAATTCCCCTTGAAGAAGGAATTGTGTCCGTAGCTGGCATGAGCAATCACCAGGGCCTGCATCATCATGGTGTTCTCTTCCATGAGATAGGCGATGCAGGGATTGGAGTTGATGACGATCTCGTAGGCGAGCCCCATCTGCCCCCGGCGATAGCGCTTGGAGGTGTTCAGGAACTGTTTGCCGAAGGACCAGTGATGGTAGCCCACGGGCATGCCCACGGAGCTATAGGCGTCCATCATCTGTTCCGCGCTGATCACTTCGATCTGATTGGGATAGGTATCCAGTCCGTATTCTTCCGCGATCTTGCGGATTTCCTCGTGATACTGCTCTATCAGCTCGAAGGTCCACTCTGAACCGGTCGATATGGGCTCGGTCATGCGGCTTTCCTCTCGAACAGTTGACGGAACACCGGATAGATTTCGCCGGCATCGGCAATCTGCTGAATAGCAAAGGAATTTGGATACCTTTCCTGTACTTTCTCGTATTCGTACCAGAGCATCTGGTGGTCTTGCGGGGTAATCTCCACGTAGGCGTAGTATTGGGTCTTGGGCAGGATCTCCTCGCTCAGCAACTTGCTGCAGACGGGGGAGTCGTCGTTCCAGTTGTCGCCGTCGGACGCCTGGGCGGCGTAGATATTCCATTCCGCCGGGGAATAGCGTTCGTCGATGATCTGGTTCATCAGCTTGAGCGCACTGGAGACGATGGTGCCGCCGGTTTCCCGTGAATAGAAAAACTCTTCCTCATCCACTTCCTTGGCGCTGGTATGGTGGCGGATGAAGACGACATCGATCCGCTGGTAGTTCTTCTTCAGGAACAGGTAGAGCAGGATGAAGAAGCGCTTGGCGATGTCCTTGTGCATCTGGCTCATGGAGCCGGACACATCCATCAGGCAGAACATGACCGCGCTGGTGGCCGGCTGCGGCTGCTTGACGTGTTGGCGGTAGCGCAGGTCGATCTCGTCGATCCAGGGTATCCGTTTGACCTGGGTCTTGAGGCGTTTGATCTCATCCTGCAGGGCCTGGATCTGGTCCTTCTTGCTGAAGGCGGGATCGGCGATATCCGGCGTTTCCTGCAATTCCTTGAGCTGCTGCTCCATTTCCCGGATATGGCGCTTGCGGGCACCACCCAGGCTGAGGCGACGGGCATGAGCACCTCGCATCGAGCGCAGCACGTCGAGCTTTGCCGGCACGCCTTGTGTCGAATAGCCGGCCCGGACGTATTTGAAGGCCTCCGTATCCTTGAGCCGTTTGCGGGCCAGGTTGGGCAGCTCCAGATCGTCGAACAGGAAATCGAGAAACTCCTCCTGTGTGATCTGGAAGACGAAGTCGTCCATGCCTTCGCCCTGGTTGCTGGCCTGTCCGCCGCCGCCCCCCCCGCCGCCGCTAGGAGGCTTGGGCAGGGTGTCGCCGGTGACGAACTCCCTGTTGCCCGGATGAACGATCTCACGGCGACCGCCCCTTCCGTTGTGGAAGACGGGTTCCTGGATATCACGGGTCGGGATACTGACTTTTTCGCCGTGTTCGATATCGGTGATCGACCGTTTCTGGACGGCTTCCGCCACGGCTTTCTTGATGTGCTGCCGGTAACGGCGCAGGAACCGTTCCCGGTTCACCGCGCTCTTGTTCTTACCGTTCAGACGACGATCGATAATGTGGGTCATCCCCATAAAACTACTCCAGAGCGGCTACGCCGCCGATCACTGGGACTTGCGTACGCGCAGATACCATTCGGCCAGCAACCTGACCTGTTTCTCGGTATAGCCCCGTTCGATCATGCGTTCGACAAACTGCCGGTGTTTCTTCTGGTCATCATTGGACGCCTTCGGATTGAAGGAGATGACCGGCAGCAGATCTTCCGTATTGGAGAACATTTTCTTCTCGATCACGCTACGCAGCTTCTCGTAGCTGAGCCAGGACGGGTTCTTGCCCTGGTTGTTGGCGCGGGCCCGCAGGACGAAGTTCACCACCTCGTTGCGGAAGTCCTTCGGGTTGCTGATACCCGCCGGCTTCTCGATCTTCTCCAGCTCGTCGTTGATGGCCGAGCGGTCGAGGATCTCGCCGGTTTCCGGATCCCGGTATTCCTGGTCCTGAATCCAGAAGTCGGCATAGGTGACATAGCGGTCGAACAGGTTCTGGCCGTATTCGGAGTAGGATTCGAGGTACGCGGTCTGGATTTCCTTGCCGATGAATTCCACATAGTGGGGCGCCAGGTACTCCTTGATGAAACGCAGGTAGCGCTCCTGGACCTCGGGCTGGAACTGCTCCTGTTCGATCTGCTTCTCAAGGACATAGAGGAGGTGGACCGGGTTGGCCGCCACTTCCGTGGTGTCGAAGTTGAACACCTTGGACAGGATCTTGAAGGCGAAGCGTGTCGACAGGCCGTCCATCCCTTCGTTGACGCCGGCCGTATCCCGGTACTCCTGGATCGACTTGGCCTTGGGATCGGTGTCCTTGATGTTCTGGCCGTCATATACCTTCATCTTCGAATAGATGCTGGAGTTTTCCGGCTCCTTCAGGCGCGAGAGCACCGAGAACTGGGACAGGATGCTGAGCGTATCCGGGGCGCAGGGCGAGCCGGAAAGCGAACTGTTGCGCAGCAGTTTCTTGTAGATCTCGATCTCTTCGGTCACCCGCAGGCAATAAGGCACCTTGACGATGTAGACCCGGTCAAGGAAGGCCTCGTTGTGTTTGTTGTTGCGGAAGGTTTGCCATTCCGACTCGTTGGAGTGAGCCAGGATGATGCCATCGAAGGGCACTGAGCCCATCCCTTCGGTGGTGTTGTAGTTGCCTTCCTGGGTGGCTGTCAGCAGCGGGTGCAGGACCTTGATGGGCGCCTTGAACATCTCCACGAATTCCAGTAGGCCCTGATTGGCCTTACAGAGGCCGCCGCTGAAGCTGTAGGCGTCAGGGTCGTCCTGGGAGAACTCCTCCAGCATGCGGATGCTGACCTTGCCGACCAGTGCCGAGATGTCCTGGTTATTGTCGTCGCCGGGTTCGGTCTTGGCGATGCCGACCTGATCGAGGATGGAGGGGTAGCGCTTGACCACGCGGAACTTGCTGATATCGCCGCCATACTCGTGCAGCCGTTTCACCGCCCAGGGCGACATGATGGGCTTCAGGTAACGCTGGGCGATGCCGTATTCTTCTTCCAGGATAGGACCGTCTTCGTCCGGGTCGAACAGACCCAGGGGCGATTCGTTGACCGGTGAATCCTTGATCGCATAGAAGGGCACTTTCTGCATTAATGCCTTGAGTTTTTCGGCGAGCGAAGATTTACCGCCGCCGACCGGGCCGAGCAGGTAAAGGATCTGTTTCTTCTCTTCCAGGCCCTGTGCCGCATGCTTGAAGAACGACACGATGTTTTCCACGGCTTCTTCCATGCCGTAGAACTCGGAAAACTCAGGGTAGCGTTTGATGATCTTGTTGGAGAAGATTCGCGACATTCGCGAGTCGAGAGAGGTGTCCACAAAGGCTGGTTCGCCGATGGCGATCAGCATGCGTTCGGCGGCGGTGGCGTAGGCCGTCGGGTCCTGTTTGCAGATATTCAGGTATTCTTCCAGGGAGTATTCTTCCTCCTGCGTGGCGTCATACCGAGTCTTGAAGTGCTGCAAAATGCTCATGGGTTGGCCCCCTCGCTTATAGCGTTTCTAAAGCCTGACTACACGAAATCTTTCCTTCTGACTGACTCACTACCGGCTTACGATCCACTGCCGGCACTGGACTTATTGGGTTCATCGATTGCGGGGCCTGTGGCCTCCGCGATTAGGGCGACTTTTTGACGGTCTGTCGCCTTTGACCGAATCCCTTGCAGGTTTCGGGCCTCGTCGGCGATTTTCGTCGCGAAGCCCTGCCAATGGGTCCCCATTTCGGGGGCATCCTTTTCCGGATGCTCTATGTTTGAGCATAGTCCAGGCTTATAGCGTTGGACAGGGGGAAAAGAACGATGTTCAGCGCAATTTCACGTATTTACAGACCGTTAACGATCCTTACTCAAGCCGTACACAACCTCTCGGGCTGCGCTTAAACCGCGTCTTTTCGCAAAGGGGTCGTCCCTTGCCAGATCCTGCTCATGCAGCCGCTCGATGTGATAGTCGCGGCCATACAGTTGCTCGATTTCATCCCCGCGTACGGAAAAAGGCGGTCCCTGCATAGCGTCTTGGGGGTACTCGATCGTTATCAGCAAGATTCGGGCCCCGGGTTTCAGAATACGAGTCAGGTGATCTACGTACCTCCGCCGCATTTCCGGTGGAAACGCAATCAAAGCAGCGCGGTCGTACACCAATTTGATGCTCGAAAGATCCTCTTCGGTGAGATTGAAGAAATCACCGCACCAGAGTTGCAGGTCGTCGTGCGCGAAAATGGTAAAGCGTGGATCGGGGCGCACTGTTGCGGTGCATTGACCTTCCTCGAAAAAGTCTTTGCAGGCGATCTGGCTGAGCTCGACCCCGAGGACCGGATGGCCGCGATCATGCAGCCACCACATGTCGTGGGATTTCCCGCAAAGCGGTACCAGTACGGCTTCGTCGCCGGTCACTGCCAGGGCGCGCCAATGCGCCTGGAGATAGGCATTGATGCTGTCCTGGTGAAAGCCAATCTGGTTTTGCGCCCAACGGGCGTGCCAGAACTCGTGTTCCATGAAGTCCTTCTCCTGATGATATGCTGTCAGGGCGCCCAAAAATGGCGCCGTTTTAGATAGGGAGCGCGACGGGGAAAGGGCCCAACGTGGCGCCCCTTTACAGGAAGCGTCATGGCAGAGTGAGCTGCCCTTTACACTTACTATAGACCGCTGACGCACCAAAATGCACCGAATTAACATTACAGGGTTTAAGGTTAACGGCCCGGGCCGAGCGAAGGTCGCCCTTGTTTGTCGTGAAACGGAGGAAAGCGTGGAGCAAATCGTAAACGCAGTATTTCTGGACGCCGATAGCCTGGGGCCGCAGATTACGCTGGCGCCGATACAGGGCGTTGTCTCCCGTCTGGATACCTGGCCTGGAACGGCTCCCGCTGACGTTGTGGGAAGGCTCCAGGGCTATCAGATTGCCCTGGTCAATAAGGTTGTGCTGGGCGAGACGCATTTTGCCGCTTGTCCTGAATTGAAGCTGGTGGCGGTGACGGCGACCGGTGTCAACAATATCGATCTCGATGCGGCCCGCCGTCATGGCGTGCGTGTGATGAATGTGGCGGGCTACGGCACGGCCACCGTAACCCAGCATACCCTGGCGTTGATCCTGGCACTGGCGACGCGGCTGGTGGACTATGTCGGCGATGTCAAAGCCGGCGCCTGGCAGCGTAGCGAGACCTTTTGCCTGATGCACCGTCCGATCATCGAACTGGCGGGCAAGACGCTGGGGATCGTCGGTTATGGTGAGCTGGGGCAGGGGGTGGCAGCACTGGGGCGTGCGTTGGGCATGCGGATATTGGTCGCTTCGCGACCTGGCCAGCCCGGTGGTGAGATCGGTGGTGTGGTTCGGGTTCCCTGGTGGGAACTGTTGCCGCAGGTCGACGTGCTTTCCCTGCATTGCCTGTTGACCGCGGATACGCGGCATCTGATCGACGCGGAGTCGTTGCGGGCGATGAAGAATAGTGCCTTCCTGGTCAATACGGCCCGGGGCGGGCTGGTCGATGAAGCTGCGTTGGCCGAGGCGCTGCGTACTGGGCAGATCGCGGGCGCGGCGGTGGATGTCCTCAGCGAAGAGCCTCCACGCCACGGGAATCCGTTACTGGCCGATGATATTCCGAACCTGATTGTGACGCCTCACAGCGCCTGGGCCAGCCGGGAGGCGCGACAGCGGGTGGCGGACATGACAGCGGACAACCTGCGCCGCTTCCTGGCCGACGACAGTCCCCGTTTTATTGTGTGAAAGGGCTCCTGTAGACAGGTTGGCGGGCTTTCGTATTTCGGGCTTTATCGCCATTCACTCATGACGGTGTGATCAATTCACTATGACCTGGTTTCAGAAAACCATTACGCTCAAACCTCGTCCCAGAGGTTTTCACCTGGTCACGCGCGAGGTGCTGGAACAGTTGCCCGAAGTGGCATCGCTCAGGGTGGGCATACTGCACCTGTTCATCCAGCATACCTCTGCGTCGTTGGCGGTGAATGAGAATGCCGACCCCAGTGTCCGCTCCGACATGGAGGCGCATTTCAATCATCAAGTGCCGGAAAATGCGCCATACTACGAGCATATTCTGGAGGGCAGCGACGATATGCCTGCGCACATCAAGGCGGTTTCGGTGGGCGTATCGCTCAGTCTGCCGATCAGCGAAGGCCGTCTGGCGCTGGGCACCTGGCAGGGAATATATCTGGGTGAACACCGTAACCATGGCGGTTCGCGAAGACTGGTCGCAACGCTGTCCGGGGAACCGGCTTCCTGATAATCCGTGTTGAACTTAACCTCCGCCTGGACCGGACGATGCGATACCTGTGCCGAGCATAGTTGTTCCGGGAGGTGTCGTCGGCCTGCGAATAAGGAAACCCCGTGGCCAATATGACCTTGAAAGACCGGCTGCACGTTGCCGAAGAATGGATACTCGCGCCGCCATCGCCACAGGCTGGCGGGCCACTCCGGCTGCTGCATCATTTCGGGCGTATCGCCTACGCCGTGATCCGTGATGTTATCAGCGGCAATCTCACGCTCTACGCGATGAGCCTCGTGTACACCACCATGCTCTCCGTAGTGCCGCTGCTGGCGCTGAGCTTTTCGGTGCTCAAGGCATTGGGTCTTCACAGCCGTATCGAGCCGATGTTGTACCAGTTCTTCGAGCCGCTTGGGCCGCGGGGCGTCGAGATGGCAGACAAGATGCTCAGCTTCGTCGACAACATCAAGGTGGGCGTTCTGGGTTCCCTCGGCCTGGCGTTGCTGGTGTATACCGTCATATCCCTGGTGCAGAAGATCGAGCGGTCCTTCAACCAGATTTGGCGGGTACCGCAGATGCGGTCCATGTCCCAGCGCTTTAGCAACTACCTGAGCGTTATCATGGTCGGCCCGCTGCTCATGGTATCGGCCGTCGGGGTGACGGCGACGATCTTCTCCTCATCGATTGTGCAATGGCTGCTGAAAATCGAGCCTTTTGGTTCCCTGATCGTGCTCGGCAGCAAGCTGGTGCCTTTCCTGTTGGTCGTGGGGGCCTTTACGTTTGTCTATACCTTTATGCCCAATACTCGGGTGCGCCTGCGCAGTGCGTTGTTGGGCGGCGTGCTCGGCGGTATGGCCTGGCAGGCGGGAGGCGTCCTCTTTGCCTCCTTCGTGGTGGGCTCATCTCGTTATGAGGCGATTTATTCCAGTTTCGCCATTGGCATCGTGTTGCTGATCTGGGTCTATATCAGTTGGCTGATCCTGCTGATCGGGTCGAGCATTGCCTTCTATGACCAGTATCAGGGGTCGATTTCCCGCAATCGTCAGGTCAAGTCCGCACCGGAGCTGGAAGAGCGCGTGGCGTTGGCGCTGATGTGGTTAGTGGCCAAGCCCTTTGATCGGGGCGAGAAGGCGCCGCAACAGGAAGCGCTCGAGCACCGGATTCATATCCCGGCAGAGATCACCCGCCGGATCAGCGATAAGCTGATCCGCGGTGGCCTGATAACGTTGGCCGGGCCTCGCGGCGATCAGCTGGTGCCCGCGCGCTCGCTGGATCAGATGACGCTGGCGGATGTGCTGGCGGTGGTCCGGGCGGATGAAGAGGGATTGGTGGGACGTCTGCCGACACACCTGCCTTCGGACCACTTGTTGCAAGCTGAAGCCAGTTTGCAGGAAACGCTCCAGACGTGGGTTCGTCAGGCGGATTGAGCCCCGGCGTCCTCGCCTTTCAGCATCGCAACGAGGCGGTTGCGCACCTGATGGAACTGGCTCTGTGGCAACTGTAGCAGCGCACACAGGGTGTCTTCCGGCAGGTTCCTTTGATGGGCGTGACGTAGCACTTCCCGGGTACCGAGAATCATGCCGTCGTTGAGCGGCGTATGCTCGGCGCCCGGTGCCGGTCGCTGGGCATGTAGCAATATCGCGTGATGCCGCGGCGACAGCTGCCACTCGGTGGCGATGTATTGGCAGGTCTGCCAGAAATACTTGACGATGACGTGATAGGCCACTGCAGGGTCAGGGACGGTCTGTCGTTGGGTGTTGGCCAGTTCCCGGTACAGGGAGAGATACGCCAGCGCCGGTAAAAGCCCCACCACTGAGAGTGAGTGATAATCGATATTCTGTGCCTGCGCGACCAGCTCGCTGGCCCGGGAGCAGGCCAGGCCCCAGCGCCAGGTGCGGCGGGCAAACAGGGATTCGCTGTTGCTGCGGGCCGCCATCATGGGACGCATGACCGCTGCGGCGATAACGCTGCGGATGCCGTCCATGCCCAGCATGAAAATCGCCTGATCCACCGACTCGATGGACTGTTCAGTGGTCCGGAAGAACGGTGAATTGACGACCTGTAACAACTGGTCGGTGAGGGCCGGGTCAGCCAGCATGATTTCCGAAATTTCATGGCGGCGGACATTCGGCATGGCAATGGCGCGCATCAACTGCGGCAGGATCATGGGTTGACGGGGCAGCTCCTGCAAGTTGCCGCTTTCCAGTCGTTCCGCAATTTCCCGGTCGATGGCGACGGTGCTTTCCGTCGTCAATTCCAGTCGGTGATAGTCGCTATCGAGGAGCCAGCCGAACAAATAACGGTTGAGCTTGGCCAGCTCTTCCTGCATGTGCTCTGCGGACTCTTCGTCGGAATGTCCCGACGCCAGTGTCGACATCGAACGGCTCGTGCCCGAAGTGGGTTCAGGTGCTTTCTTTCGGGAGAACCAGCTCCACATCATCATGGATCCTTGCCGCACTCGGCTCTGGGGATATAGGTTTCCTAAGTTTACTCTGGCAGCCTGCGTTTCGGTAGAATTTGCCAGCAAATTGCCACTATTGGCGTAATCACCGGCAGTTGATAGCCACAGCGGACAAACGTCCGACCAAACGCGCAGGCCTGTCCCCAGATCTCAGCCTATGAAGGTCGAACGTTACAGGACGTTGCCGAAAACGAAGAAAACCTGTCCTATCCCGGCAAGCAGACCCAATACGGCTCCCACCACGATCAGCTTGATTTCGTCTTCCTGGAAGCAGGGACGCAGCAGGTCCTGGAACTCGGCCGATGAAAGGGCGCTCATCCGTTGACGCATGATGGCTTCCACGGCTTCAGCCCGGTCTCGCTCAAAGAAGGGATCATTGAAGGCGGTGGCGGAAATCTCGATTGCCTTCTCGCCCACCTGATGTTTTAGGGTGGCAAAGCCTTTGGGGCCGAAAGCCATCTGGGTCAGGGGCTTGCTGATGCCGGCCGTTTCGTCCACCAGCGGCTTGGCGTGTTTTTTCACCATGTTGCGAGCGCGCTCGCTGTAAGGGCCGTTGAGGATGGCGCGGATGATATTGCCGACCGTCAGGATTTCGTGAGTAATGATCCGGCAGAAGGATTCCGCCACTTCCTGCTGGCGGCGCAGGAACAGTCCCTGGATGCGGAAGGGCCCAATCTTCACGGGCTCCAGCGGTCGAAAAATCACGTTGAGGGCAATCCAGTTGGTGGCCCAGCCAACGATGAGTCCGAATACCGGAAGCACCCACCAGGACTGATAGAAGAACCAGGCAGCCATCTGGATCAGGCCGAAGGCGAAGCCGAAATAGAGGCCGGAGTTGACGATGAAGCGGAATTCCGCCTCGCCGCACTCCAGGAAGATCCGGTTGAGCAGGCGCTTGTCCTCGGCCAACTGGTCGATCACCATGGCCTTGATGTCCAGCAGACCTTCGATGTTGTCCGAGATGTCGGCGACCAGATTGTCCACCAATTGCGGGGTCGCCTTGCGTACGCGGTCGTAAACCAGACTGCGAGCCGCGGAGGGCAGGTTCTCCCAGAAAGTGGGATAGTCGCGCAGCATCAGTTCGTCCACGTATTCCTCTGTGCGAGGCTCCATGGTCCGCACGATATAGGCAGACAGTTCCTGGGGGTCGATCTGCTGGAAAATTTCCTGCACGGTGCCGATCTTGGCAATGGTGGCGTCGACGCTCTTGGCCGCCATTTTACGGGCTTTCGACGGGATGATGCCCTGCCAGCCCCAGATCGGCCGGAGACCGACGAACTCCAGGGGGTAAAACGTCATCTGGATAGCCAGCCAGTTGGTGATCCAGCCAATCAGGGCCGCAATCACAGGAATACTCAAATATTGCCAGAAAGTGGCACTGCGCACTAAATCCATCATCAACAACGCGCCCTGCGAGAAAACCTATTCTTGTCGTTTGCGACACCGTGCGGGACTGTTTCCGGCGAGGCATCGACGCTTATGTAACTCTGTGTAACCGGGTTTGGGCATTATAGGGAGGAGTCAGCCCATGAACATCGGAGGCAATCACAGAATCGCGTATCCTGTCCGACAATCTGTGACCGACGAGGATAATCCGGGGGCGGGGAGGGTAAGTCAATGTCATCGCTGACATCACCTGAGGTAAAAATGATCAGCATCATCCATGCCCCGGTGCTGGCGGGTCGGGGACTGTTGCCCATAGGCGATGCACAGAGTTATCCACAGATTGTGTGAACAAGTTCAGGTGTTGAAATCTCCCCACAGCCATTGACAGACCGCCATTGCGGCGATTGGAGCCGTCTCTGTCCGCAAGACGCGAGGGCCCAATGTGGTGGCCATGAAACCCGCAGCTTCGGCGGCTTCGATTTCGGCGTCGGTCAGGCCCCCTTCGGGGCCGATCAGGATTATCAGCCGACCGGGTCGGGGCAGGCTGGTCAGGGACTGGGTGGCGCGGTGATGCAAGACCAGTCCCAGATCGTGCTCGGGGAGTTGGTGCAACCAGTCGGTAAGGTTTTCAATGGCGGCGATGTCGGGTACCCGGGCCCGTCCGCACTGCTCTGCGGCGCTGCTCGCGACCTGTTGCCAGTGGCGAACACGCTTGTCCTCGCGATCACCCTTCAATCTGACGTCACAGCGTTCGCTGACCAGGGGCACGATGGCGGAGACGCCCATTTCGACGCTTTTCTGAACGGCGTAGTCCATGCGGTCGCCCTTGGAAATGACCTGCCCGAGGGTGATGTGCAATGGGGATTCCGACGCGATAGGAACGGCGCTGTCGATGCGGACACTGGCGTCACGCTTGCCGACCTTGTCCAGGACGGCTGCGTAGTCATGTCCGTCACCGTTGAAGAGGATCAGCGGCTGCCCGGCCTGCATGCGCAGTACCCGGACCACATGATTGGCGGCGGTCTCGTCGAGTTCATGTTGTTGGCCGACGCTGAGCGCGGACGGGGTGAAAATGCGGGGTACACGCATGCTTGTCAGTCCTTCACGGCCAGTTCTATGCCTTCGCTGGCGACCTGCGCCAGGTGCCGGATCTGTTCCGGCGTAATCACGTAGGGCGGCATAAAGTAGAGCACGTTGCCCAGCGGACGCAACAGTGACTCGCGGGTCAGGGCATGCTGATACACGCGCAGGCCACGGCGCTCCTGCCAGGGGAAGGGCGTGCGGTTGGCTTTGTCCTTGACCAGTTCTATGGCCAGGATCATGCCGTGCTGGCGGATTTCCCCAACATGGGGATGGTCGGCCAGGTGCGCGACCGAGTCTGCCATGCACTGTGCAAGTTCCCGGTTGTGGGCGATGACGTTTTCGTCGCGGAAAATGTTCAGGGTTTCCAGGGCGACAGCGCAGCCGATGGGATTGCCGGTGTAGCTGTGTGAGTGCAGGAAGGCCCGCAGGGTTTCGTAGTCGTCGTAGAAAGCCTGGTAGATATGATCTGTCGTGAGCACCGCTGAAAGTGGCAGGTAGCCAGCTGTCAGCCCTTTGGATAGGCACAGGAAATCGGGGCTGATGCCTGCCTGCTCGCAGGCGAACAGGGTGCCGGTCCGTCCGAATCCAACGGCGATCTCATCGGCGATCAGGTGCACACCGTAACGGTTGCAGGCGTCGCGCAGCCGGCTCAGGTAGATGGGGTCATACATACGCATGCCGCCGGCGCACTGTACCAGGGGTTCGACGACAACGGCGCAGATCTCTTCGTGCTGCTCGGCGAGAATCCGCTCCATCTCCTCGAAGCGACGCAGGGCCACCTCTTCCCAGCTTTCGCCGGGTTCACGGGTAAAGGCGTCCGGTGAGGGCGCGGTAATCACTTCCATCAGCAAGGGCTGATAGGTGTCCTTGTACAGGCTCACGTCGCCCAGCGCCAAAGCGCCCAGGGTTTCGCCGTGATAGCTGTTGCTGAGGTTGACGAAGTTCTTCTTGCGCGGCCGACCGCTGTTTCTCCAGTAGTGGTAGCTCATCTTGAGTGCCACTTCGATGGCGGAGGAGCCGTTGTCGGCATAGAAACAGCGTTCCAGGCCGGCTGGCGCGATCTCCACCAGGCGCTCGGAGAGTTCGATAACCGGCTCGTGGGTAAATCCGGCGAGAATCACGTGCTCGAGTTGTTCGATCTGGTTACGGATGGCGGAGTTGATACGTGGATTGGCATGGCCGAACAGGTTGACCCACCAGGAACTGACCGCGTCGATATAGCGGTTACCTTCGAAATCTTCGAGCCAGACACCCTGTCCCCGTTTTATCGGCACCAGCGGCAGTGTCTCGTGGTCTTTCATCTGGGTGCAGGGATGCCAGACGTGCTTGAGGTCACGTTCGATGATGTGCTGGTTGAGGCTCATGGCCGCTCTCCTTTGGGACAATCCAGGTACAACAGAGCGGAAATGATACGGGGGGGCTTCGCGGGACGCAAAAGACCTCGCGGTTACTCCTTTTCCTGAGAGGCTTGACGGTTTTGCTCAGGGTGCTTGTAGCGCTGGTAGAGCCGCCACCGGTAGATCAGGTAAGCCGTGAGGCTCAGCACGACGATGCCGCCAAAGATGGCGGCTTCTATGCGTTTGATATCCTGCAGCAGCCACGCTAATGCCTGACCGAACTGAAAGCCCAGGAACAGGAACAGTGTGGCCCAGATAATGGCACCCAGCGCGTTCCAGAACAGGAAGCGTAGGTGGCTGAGATCGCTCATGCCCACCACCATGGGGCCGACGGTCCGCAAGCCGTAGGTAAACCGCAGCAGGACGATCACGGCTGCGTGCCAGCGATCGATCATCTGTCTGACCCGGGGAGCCCGTTCGGCGACATTAGGGAAGCGATCCAGGATATTGTTGCCATAGCGGCGCCCGATGGAGAAGAAAACCTGGTCCCCCAGTGTGCCGCCGGCTGCCGCGATCAGCGCGGCGAGGGAGAAATCCATATAACCGCGACTGACTGCCAGTCCGGCAAGTAACAACACGGTTTCACCTTCCAGAACGGTTCCCAGGAAAAGGGCGTAATAGCCGTACTGTTGAATGAGGTAGGACAGGTCCATCGAATGCCCAGCGTATGGTCAGTGGCGATAGCGTGCGGTTTATGCAGGTCTTGGAGTATACCGGATTTGCCGGTGAGTTCGGTTCCAGCCACATGGTGGATAACCGGTATGCCGGGGTTCGCCCTTCTGTCTTCATCGGCTTGCCGGTGTTGCCAATGCGAATGCCCTGGTTGTTGGTAGGATTTTTCCACTATCCACGTACGGGGAATTCATCATGGAAGTGCAATTTACCCACGAGTTTGAGGCTGGACTGGCCTCGGTGCTCGAGGCGTTTTTCGATCAGGAGCATATCCTGCGCAAGAATCGCGAACTGGGCTACGATGCGGCGAAGATTACTCGTCTGGAACGCTCGGCCGACAGGGTCATCCTCGTTGTACAGCGACGGATGCAGCCTTCCGTACCCGTGCCGGGCGCGCTTCGGCCGTTCCAGCAGGAGTGGAACGCTGTCGAGCAGGAAGAAACCTGGGAGCGTCAGCCCGACAATTCCTGGCGCTGTGACTTTCGGCTCAGGGTGGAGGGCGTTCCGGCCCGTCTGGCGGGCAAGATGCACCTGACCGGCGACGCCAACTGCGCCACCAATCGCGTGTCGCTGGCGGTGCGTTGTGACGTGCCTTTACTGGGGCGTAAAGTGGCCCGCTTCCTGGCGGAAGATTCCGGGCACAAGATCAATCGGGAGTACCAGGTGATCCGGTCGCTGGTCGCTTGAGCGACAAGAGACGATCATCGCGGATGCTGCGGGTAGGGCACAATCACCGAAGGGCATTGCGCCGCTTGTGGAGCAGGCAGTCAATGCCTGCCTGCTCCAGGGGCTCTAGAAGGCGATTTTGCGACTGGGGCTGAGGCCGAGGTTTTCCCACACCTGCAGGCTCGCATCGGCCTGATTCAGGGTATAGAAATGCAGTCCGGGCGCACCAGCGCCGAGCAGTCGCTCACAGAGGCGGGTCACGACCTCGATGCCGAACTGGCGAATGCTCTCTACGTCGTCCCCGTAGGCTTCCAGCTGCTTACGGATCCAGCGCGGGATTTCCGCACCGCACATATCGCTGAAACGCATCAGGTTGGTGTAGTTGGTGATCGGCATGATGCCGGGCACCACGGGCAAGGTAATGCCCAAAGCTTCCAGGCGGTCGATAAAGTAGAAATAGCTGTCCGCATTGTAGAAATACTGGGTGATGGCACTACTGGCGCCAGCATCCACTTTGCGCTTGAAATTGATGAGGTCTTCTTCGGCGGAGCGGGCCTGGGGATGGAACTCCGGGTAGGCGGCTACTTCGATGTTGAAATGATCGCCGCTGTGCTCGCGGATAAAGGCGACCAGGTCGTTGGCATAACGCAGATCCCCGGGAGCCCCCATACCGGAAGGGAGGTCCCCACGCAGGGCCACGATGCGGTTGATGCCGTTATCCCGGTACAGGTCCAGCAGCTCCGCCACACTTTCCTTGGTGGCGCCGATGCAGGATAGGTGCGGTGCCGTTGAAATCCCCTGTTGGTGCAGGGTCAGTACGGTATCGATGGTGCGCTCGCGGGTTGAGCCGCCGGCACCGTAGGTCACGGAAAAGAAATCCGGGCCACGCTCGGCCAGTTGATCCCGGACCTGCTGAAGCTTTTCCTTGCCTTGCGGGGTCTTTGGCGGAAAGAACTCAAAGCTGAAGCGGCGTTTAAACTGTTTTTGCGATTGCATAGTCCATCTCGCAGTCGGGACAGGCTGAATACCCGGTCCGGAGCCTGCCGGCTCCGGACCGCTTTAACGCACCGGCAAGCGTGATCAGTACTTGTAGCTTTCCGGCTTGAACGGGCCTTCCTGAGGCACGCCGATGTACTTGGCCTGGGTCGGCGTCAGTTGCGTGATCACGCCACCGAAACCCTGGACCATGTACTTGGCGACTTCCTCGTCCAGTTGCTTCGGCAGGACCTTGACGTAGACGCTGCCCGGCTTCTGGTCGGCCGGCAGATCGGCGAACTTGCGCTCGAACAGGTACATCTGCGCGAGGACCTGGTTGGCGAAGGAACCGTCCATGATGCGCGAGGGATGGCCTGTCGCGTTACCCAGGTTCACCAGGCGGCCTTCCGACAACAGGAGCAGGTGGTCGTTTTCCGCCTTGTTGCGGTAAACCTTGTGCACCTGCGGCTTCACCTCGTCCCATTCCCAGTTGTCACGCATGAACTGGGTGTCGATCTCGTTATCGAAATGACCGATGTTGCAGACTACCGCGCCGGATTTCAGGGCGGCCAGCATGTGGCGGTCACAGACGTTGACGTTGCCGGTAGTGGTTACCAGCAGATCGGTGTTGGCCAGCAGGTCGCGGTTGATGCTTTCAGCCGTGCCGGTGTTGATGCCGTTGACATAAGGAGAGACCACTTCGTAGCCATCCATGCACGCCTGCATGGCACAGATCGGGTCGACCTCGGTGATCTTGACGATCATGCCTTCCTGGCGCAGGGACGCCGCGGAACCCTTACCTACGTCGCCGTAACCGATCACCAGGGCTTTCTTGCCTGCCATCAGGTGGTCGACGCCGCGCTTGATGGCATCGTTGAGGCTGTGACGGCAGCCGTACTTGTTGTCGTTTTTCGACTTGGTGACGGAGTCGTTAACGTTGATGGCCGGAACCTTCAGGCTACCTTCCTTCAGCATGTCCTGCAGACGGTGCACACCAGTGGTGGTTTCTTCGGTAACTCCGTGGCACCGCTCCAGGATTTCAGGGTATTTCTTGTGCAGCAGTTCGGTCAGGTCGCCGCCGTCATCCAGGATCATGTTCGGCTTCCAGTCCGCTACGTCGGCGCCGACGGTGCGTTCCAGGCACCATTCATATTCTTCCTCGGTCTCGCCCTTCCAGGCAAAAACGGGAACGCCGGTAGCCGCGATTGCAGCGGCAGCGTGGTCCTGGGTCGAGAAGATGTTGCACGAGGACCAGCGGACTTCGGCGCCCAGCGCGACCAGTGTTTCGATCAGCACGGCCGTCTGGATGGTCATGTGGATGCAGCCCATGATGCGGGCGCCGGCCAGCGGTTGCTCGGCCCGGTATTTCTCGCGCAGGGTGATCAGTGCCGGCATTTCGCCTTCGGCAATCTCGATTTCCTTGCGGCCCCAGGCGGCCAGTTCGATGTCGCGGACTTTATAATCGGTGTTTTGGGTGTCGAGCGCTTGCATGAATCTGTCTCCGTGCTTGGATGGCAGCGGGCAAAAACGCGCCGCCAGTCAATCGTCTGGTGTGTTCGACGCCAGGCAGTCGCCAATCGGTTGCGACTGTCCGGCGTCTTTCGAACCCCGAAAGGAACGGAGTGTTTTAGAGGCCTGCGGCTTCTCGCAGCATCTCGGCCTTGTCGGTCTTCTCCCAGGGGAAGGCGACAAAGGTGTCGTTGCCGACGGTCATCTCGAAAGGCTCGCGACCGAAGTGGCCGTAGGCTGCGGTCTGGCGGTACATTGGGTGCAGCAGGTCGAGCATCCGCGTGATGGCGTAGGGGCGCAGGTCGAAGATCTGGCGGACCATCTTGATGATCTCGCTGTCGTCGATCTTGCCGGTGCCAAAGGTGTTGAGCGAGATGGAGGTCGGATTGGCCACGCCGATAGCGTAAGACACCTGGATCTCACAACGCTCGGCCAACCCAGCAGCCACGATGTTCTTGGCCACGTAACGGCCGGCATAGGCTGCGGAACGGTCGACCTTGGACGGGTCTTTGCCGGAGAAGGCGCCGCCGCCATGACGGGCCATGCCGCCATAGGTGTCGACGATGATCTTGCGGCCGGTCAGACCGCAGTCGCCCACCGGGCCGCCGATGACGAATTTGCCGGTCGGGTTGATGTGGAACTGGGTGTCCTTGTGGATCAGCTCTGCCGGGATGACATGCTTGACGATCAGTTCCATCACGCCGTCACGCAGGTCTTCCTGGGAAACCTCCGGGCTGTGCTGAGTGGACAGGACGATGGCATCGATACCGACGACCTTGCCGTTTTCGTACTGGCAGGTGACCTGGCTTTTGGCATCGGGACGCAGCCAGGGCAGCAGTCCGGACTTGCGGGCTTCTGCCTGACGTTCCACCAGACGGTGGGCGTAGCAAATCGGAGCCGGCATCAGGACATCGGTTTCGTTGGAGGCGTAACCGAACATCAGGCCCTGATCGCCTGCACCCTGATCTTCCGGCTTCTGGCGATCGACGCCCTGGGCGATATCGACCGACTGCTTGCCGATGATGTTGAGTACGCCGCAGGTTTCGCCGTCGAAACCAACATGGGAGGAGGTGTAGCCGATGTCGCAGATGACACGGCGAACCAGCTCTTCCAGATCGATCCAGGCGGACGTGCTGATCTCGCCGGCGACGATGGCGACACCGGTCTTGACCAGTGTTTCACAAGCAACGCGTGCAAATTTGTCTTCCGTGATGATAGCGTCCAGTACCGCGTCTGAAATCTGGTCGGCGATCTTGTCCGGATGTCCTTCGGACACGGATTCGGAAGTGAAGAGGCTGTATTCGGCCATAGCTACGGGATCCCCTCTTGGATGGGTTGATCAACAAATTTTGATATTCTTTAACAAAAGTTCACACTACCGTCGGAGACGCTGGCGTAACAACGGCTAGCCGCCATCTCCCTTCCTGAATTCCCGGACCTGCACCTGAAACCCGTTGCGCAGTCCGATGAACAGTGTTTCTCCGGCGACCAGGCCTGCATCGGCAGCCCAGGCGGTTAACTCTTCCGGCTCGAAGCCGAGCCAGAGATCGCCACAGTTGTCGCGTACCCAGTCCTGATCATGACTGCATAGATCGCTGACAATCAGATAACCGTTTTCTTTCAACAGGGCGGCGCTGTCCAGGAAGATATCCGCAGGACTGGGCACATGGTGCAGCACCATGTTGGCCACGATCAGGTCGAATTGATCGCCCCGCTCAAGGATGTCTCCGGTCTCGCCCAGCACCAGCTCCACATTGTGCAGTTGGGCTTCCGTCCTGCGCTCCCGCGCCTGCTCCAGCATTTCCGCCGAATTATCGACGGCAATCACGTTTTCGCCGAGCGAAGCCAGACTGGACAGAAAAGCCCCTTCACCGGGCCCGATTTCGAGAATGGCCTGGCAGGGCGATTCGTCGAAACGTTTACGCAGCAATTCGTTCACCGGTTCGGCATAGAACGCATATTCGGCAATCAGTTCCTGTTGTTCGCGGAACTGTTCGGCGAAACGGGCGAAAAAGGCCCTGGACTGCTCCGAGCGCTGTCGCCGAATTTCCAGGATGCGTGCCTGGCGCGCTGGCGGCAGGCTTAACCGGTCGACAGCATCGAAAATCTGGCGAATGACGTCAGCCAGCAGTCCGTCGCCGATTTCCTGCAGGGGCCGCCGATAAAAGATCGCATTGCCTTCCCGTTGCGGCTCAACCAGCCCGGCCCGGCTCAATACCTTGAGGTGGTGGCTCATGCCGGATTGGCGCATGTCGAACATCTGGCTCAATTCCAGCACCCCGAAGGTATCCCGCTGCAGTACGCGAAGGATCTCCAGGCGCAACGGGTCTCCGCTCGCTTTGAGGAGTGTCGCGAGATCCGCATACGGGGTGGTATCGACGGGTTGGAACTCAGCCAGATTGCTCATGCTGCGCAGTGTAGAAAGCTTTCGATGTGGGGTCAATATCAATATCAAAAAGTTTTGATATAGATGTGACGGTATTGTGTCAGTGGGCTTTGGCGGCTTGCGCTACGTCAGGCGTGCCGCACTTCGGCAGATAGTGCTGACAGAGTTTTCGGTAGGTGCCGTCGACCAGGATTTGCCATAGAACGCGGTCGAACTGCTGCTTGAGCGGCTTGAACGACGGCTTGGTGGATAGCACCAGATAGGCGGGACGGATCGTTAGTGGCGGATTGTCGGCCAGGACGCAGCCCTGGACTGCATTGCCACGGCCTTTCGGCATGAGGTCGAGGCGGGGTTGGCTGAGGTCCTTGCAGACCTGCCGGGGTCTTCTGCCGGCCACCGGATCGGCGCCTATGTCGTTGGTAAAACACTGCAATTCCGTCTTCTTTAGTCTCCGTTACAAACTTTGTTCCCTTCTTGCTGGATGTTATTTGCCCCCGTACCCCCGAATCGGCGAAAATAGCGCCCTTCTTTTTATCGGTTCGCCGGCCAAATAGCCCGCTGTGCCGGCCGCCAAACGCATAGATTCGCTGGAGACTGCCTGATGCCCTCGCGCAAAGACCTTGCTAACGCCATTCGTGCCTTGAGTATGGACGCTGTCCAGAAGGCCAACTCAGGACACCCCGGAGCGCCGATGGGTATGGCCGATATCGCGGAGGTGCTGTGGAACGATTTCCTCCAACACAACCCCGCAAACCCAAAGTGGCCCAACCGCGACCGCTTTGTACTCTCCAACGGGCACGGCTCCATGCTGCTGTATTCGTTGCTGCACCTGACCGGCTACGACCTGTCCATTGAGGACATCAAGCAGTTCCGTCAGTTGCACTCGAAGACACCGGGCCATCCGGAGTATGGTTATGCGCCGGGCGTCGAAACCACCACCGGTCCGCTGGGGCAGGGCATCGCCAACGCCGTGGGCATGGCGATTGCGGAAAAGGTGCTGGCCGCACAGTTCAATCGTGACGGTCACAATGTCGTCGACCACTTCACCTATGCCTTCCTGGGCGACGGCTGCATGATGGAGGGGATTTCCCATGAGGTCTGCTCCCTGGCCGGCACCCTGGGGCTGGGCAAGCTGGTCTTCTTCTACGACGACAATGGCATCTCCATCGACGGCGAGGTCGAGGGCTGGTTCACCGACGATACGCCCAAGCGCTTCGAGTCCTATGGCTGGCATGTGATCCCGGATGTCGACGGTCACAACAGCGAGGAAATCCATCGCGCCATCCAGGCGGCCCGCCTCAACGCGGATCAACCCACGCTGATCTGCTGCAAGACCATCATCGGTTTCGGCTCGCCCAACAAGCAGGGCACCGAAAGCTGTCACGGTGCGGCACTGGGCGAAGACGAAATCCAGGCCACCCGCAAGAACCTGGGCTGGAATTATGGGCCGTTCGAGATTCCCGAGGAGATCTATCAGGGCTGGAACGCCGGCAGTAAAGGCATGGCGCGCGAGGAAGCCTGGAATGTGGCGTTCGACGCCTACGCCAACGCCTACCCGGAGCTGGCCGCCGAACTGAAGCGCCGCCTGTCCGGTGAGTTGCCTGCCGATTTCAGCGAGAAGGCGACGGCCTATATCCAGGCTTGTCAGGAAAAGGGCGAAACCATCGCCAGCCGCAAGGCTTCCCAAAATACCCTGAACGCCTTCGGTCCATTGCTGCCTGAACTGCTGGGCGGTTCTGCCGATCTGGCCGGTTCCAACCTGACCCTGTGGCAAGACAGCAAAGGTGTCAGCGCGGGAGATGCCAGCGGCAACTACCTGTTCTACGGCGTTCGCGAATTTGGCATGAGCGCCATCATGAACGGTATCGCACTGCATGGCGGATTTGTCCCCTACGGCGCCACCTTCCTGATGTTCATGGAATACGCGCGTAACGCCGTGCGTATGGCGGCGCTGATGAAGCAGCGTACCCTGTTCGTCTATACCCACGACTCCATCGGCCTCGGCGAAGACGGCCCCACCCACCAGCCGGTGGAGCAGATGGCGGCATTGCGCCTGACACCTAATATGAGTCTCTGGCGTCCCTGCGATACTGTCGAGTCGGCTGTCGCCTGGAAGGCGGCCATCGAACGTCAGGATGGCCCCACCTCCCTGATCTTCTCCCGTCAGAACCTGCCCCATCAGGCGCGAACGCCTGCCCAGGTGGCGGAGATCGCCCGTGGCGGCTACATCCTGTCGGACAGCGACGGCCAGCCGGACCTGATCCTGATGGCGACGGGCTCCGAAGTGGCCCTGGCCCAGGAGTCAGCCGCCGTGCTGCGTGAGAAGGGGCACAGTGTCCGCGTCGTATCGCTGCCGTCCACCGATGTGTTCGATGCGCAAAGCGCTCACTACCGGCAGCACGTCCTGCCGCTGGATGTGACGAACCGGATTGCCATCGAAGCCGGTATTGAGGATTACTGGTACAAGTATGTCGGTCTCGATGGCCGCGTGGTGGGCATGTCCAGCTTTGGCGAGTCGGCCCCGGCCGGTCTGCTGTTCAAGGAATTCGGGTTTACTGTGGATAACATTGTCGCAGTGGCTGAAGACATGCTGTCGGACTGATGGCTTGGGGCGGGCGCTATGTGCCCGCTGCCTGGCTCTGGTAGCAGGTCTCAGTGACGGAACACAGGTGGCAGGTCTCACGAGTGGCAAAAATGGCGTATAGGCTGGCAATCAACGGGTACGGTCGGATAGGGCAGAGTGTGCTGCGGGCGCTTTACGAGAACGGCTACCGGGAGTCGCTGCAGGTGGTGGCGATCAACGAATTGTCCGACCTCGACACCATTGCTTACCTGACCCGCTATGACACGACGCATGGTCGCTTCCGCGGCCAGGTGGAGACCGAAGACACCCATATGGTGGTCAATGGCGACCGGATTCAGGTGCTTCGCCGCAGCGATCCGCGGGAACTGCCCTGGCAACACCTGGACGTCGACCTGGTACTCGAATGTACGGGCGCCTTCAGCGATCGCCGCACCGCCGAAGTACATCTGGAAGCCGGAGCCCGCCGCCTCTTGTTCTCGCAGCCGGCGGAAGCCGATGTGGATCGCACCATCGTCTTTGGTATCAACGAGGACAGCCTGAGTGCGGATGACCTGATCGTCTCCAACGCCTCCTGCACCACCAACTGCATCGTGCCGGTGATCAAGCTGCTGCATGAAAGCCTGGGGGTCGAACAGGGCACGACAACCACCATCCATGCCGCCATGAACGACCAACCCGTTATCGACGCCTATCACCACCACGACCTGCGGCGCACCCGCAGCGCCTTGCACAATATCGTGCCGGTCGACACCGGCCTGGCCCGCGGTATAGAACGCCTGTTGCCGGAAATGAGTGGCCGTTTCAGTTCGGTGGCGATGCGTGTGCCGACCATCAATGTGTCGGCTATCGACATGACGGTGAATGTTGGACGGGATACCAGCGTGGAGGAGGTCAACGCCATACTGCGACAGGCCTCGAAAGGTTCGCTCGGCCGCATCATCGGCTTTACCGATGAGCCGTTGGCAAGCAGCGATTTCAATCACGACGCCCATTCGGTCGTTGTCGATGGCGGTCATACCCGTGTGAGCGGGCGACGCATGGTGAAAGTCCTGTGCTGGTTCGACAACGAGTGGGGTTTCGCAAACCGCATGCTGGATGTCAGCCATGCCTGGTTGACCGCGGCTGGCGACAAGGGCTGAACCTTGCCGGCCGCCCATCCCGCCAGCATGACAAGTATTCAACTCGATAAGTGATTCAAGGATACGAAGATGCCAATTCTCAAGATGACTGATCTCGACCTGGCCGGCCAGCGCGTGCTGATCCGCGAGGATCTCAACGTGCCCGTGAAGGATGGCAAAGTAACCAGCGACGCCCGTATCCAGGCGTCCTTGCCGACTATCCGTCAGGCGATGGAAGCGGGCGCCCGCGTCATGCTGATGTCCCACCTGGGACGGCCGGAAGAAGGCGTCTACGATGAGGCGTCCTCGCTCAAGCCGGTGGCGGAACACCTGTCCACATTGCTGGGCAAGCCGGTACGACTGGTCAAGGATTACCTCGGCGGTGTCGATGTGGCCGAGGGTGAAGTTGTCCTGTTTGAAAATGTCCGCTTCAACAAGGGCGAGAAAAAGGACGACGAGAGTCTGTCGCGTCAGTATGCTGCGCTCTGTGATATCTATGTGATGGACGCCTTCGGCACGGCGCACCGCGCGCAGGCGTCGACGCATGGCGTTGGCCGCTTTGCCCCGGTCGCCTGTGCCGGTCCCCTGCTGGCGGCCGAGCTGGAAGCGCTGGGCAAGGCACTCGATAACCCGGCCAAGCCGGTTGTCGCCATCGTCGGCGGTTCCAAGGTGTCGACCAAACTGGATGTGCTGAATGCACTGTCGCAGATTTGCGACCAGCTGATCGTCGGTGGCGGCATTGCCAATACCTTCCTGGCGGCGGCGGGGCACAAGGTCGGCAAATCCCTGTGTGAACACGACCTGCTCGACACCGCTCGCGAGGTGGCCGCCAAGGTCAACATTCCGTTGCCGGTCGACGTGGTTGTGTCCAAAGCCTTCGCCGAGGATGCTGAAGCCACGACAAAATCCATTGACGATGTGGCCGAAGATGACATGATCCTGGATATCGGCCCGCAGACGGCACAACAGTTTGCCGACATGCTCAAGTCCGCCAAGACCATTCTCTGGAACGGTCCGGTCGGCGTGTTCGAGTTTGATCAGTTCGGCAACGGCACCAAAGCGCTGGCCGAGGCGATTGCGGGTAGCTCCGCTTTCTCCCTGGCCGGTGGCGGCGACACGGTGGCCGCTGTCGACAAATACGGTGTTGCAGACCGGATTTCCTACATTTCCACGGGTGGCGGTGCCTTCCTCGAATTTGTCGAGGGTAAGGTACTGCCCGCGGTACAGATGCTGGAAGCGCGCGGTAGCGCCTGAATGAATTCTTAAAAGGAGACCCTCATGGCCCTGATTTCAATGCGACAAATGCTGGACCATGCCGCCGAGTACGGCTACGGCGTGCCGGCATTCAACGTGAACAACCTGGAACAGATGCGCGCCATCATGGAAGCGGCGGACAAGACCGATAGCCCGGTGATCGTCCAGGCGTCTGCCGGCGCCCGTAAATACGCCGGTGCTCCCTTCCTGCGCCACCTGATTCTGGCGGCAGTCGAGGAGTTTCCGCATATCCCGGTGGTGATGCACCAGGATCACGGCACCAGCCCCTCTGTCTGCCAGCGTTCCATCCAACTGGGCTTCAGCTCGGTGATGATGGACGGCTCCCTGGGTGAAGACGGCAAGACGCCGACGGACTATGGCTACAACGTCCGTGTCACCCGCTCCACCGTCGAAATGGCCCATGCCTGTGGCGTTTCGGTGGAAGGCGAGCTTGGTTGCCTGGGTTCCCTGGAAACGGGGCAGGCCGGCGAAGAGGATGGTATCGGTGCGGAAGGCGTTCTGGACCACAGCCAGTTGCTGACCGATCCGGAAGAAGCCGCCCACTTCGTCAAGGCGACCCATGTCGATGCCCTGGCGATCGCCATCGGCACCAGCCACGGCGCCTATAAGTTCACCCGTCCGCCTACTGGCGACATCCTCGCCATCGACCGTATCAAGGCGATCCACGAACGGATTCCGGACACCCACCTGGTCATGCACGGCTCTTCCTCGGTGCCCCAGGAGTGGCTCAAGGTGATCAACCAGTTCGGCGGCGAAATCCCGGAAACCTACGGTGTTCCGGTCGAGGAAATCGTCGAGGGCATCAAGCACGGCGTGCGCAAGGTCAATATCGACACCGACCTGCGCCTGGCATCCACCGGGGCTGTGCGTCGCTTCCTGGCCGAAAACCCGGCCGAATTCGACCCGCGCAAATTCCTCAAGGAAACTGTCACCGCGATGCGTGAAATCTGTATCGCCCGCTACGAAGCCTTCGGCACCGCCGGCAACGCCAGCAAGATCAAACCGATCTCGCTGGAGGCGATGTTCGAGCGTTATGCCTCGGGTGAGCTGGACCCGAAAGTGAAATAAGCCTGTCGCGTCCTCATGGACGGGTGATCGGGAGGGCTGTGCGGGTAGATCTGTGTCGTATGGCTTTGTCGATGAATATATGAAAAATGAAAGGCCGGTGGAAACACCGGCCTTTTTCGTTGTGGACGAAGCATTCCTGGGTCGGGGTGGCGAGGTCTGCCGCAGGGGCGTGCCAAGGCGTCATTATCTTTCCGAGTATGCAACTCGAACGTAAGTGAATCGTAAGCACGCTAATCAGAAGGAGATCCCTCCATCTCACTGGCCACCACAACCCTCTCCGCAAACTGAACCATGGCGCCTGCGAGAAGGTCGATTCGTGAGGGGATCCGGTATCTGTGGAAGGCGTGGGGACACTCCCGTCCCAATTGAAGCGACAAATCCGAGAGATGGCTTCTTTCCCTGGCTGTTAACCCCGGCATGGCAGTGCCTGTGCCTGTCAGTCATCTCGCCGTATACTACGCACCAACTTTGGGTTCATTTCCCCGCACCTATCACCTAAAAAAACACCATGAGCGACGACGATCTCCTTTCCCAGCTTCGAATCGATCCCGGCCAGCGCGAAGGTGGTACCCGACGCCCGTGGCGCTGGCTGGCCATACTCCTGCTTGTCGTTGCGGTTGGCGTCGGCGCCGTGTTTTTTGCGTTGCAGGGGCGTGCCTTGCCGGTGCGGCTGGCGACGGTCGAGCCGCCGCCCCGGGCGGACAATCAGGTGCCGGTACTGGATGCCACCGGCTATGTGACGGCGCGCCTTGAGGCGACGGTGTCGTCCAAAATCACCGGTAAGCTGTCCGAAGTCCTGATCGAAGAGGGGGACCGGGTCAAGGCCGGGCAGGTGCTGGCCCGCCTGGAGGGGGCGGACGAGAAGGCTCAGCTACGGCTGGCGCAGGCTCAGTTGGGTGCGGCGCAGTCTCAGTTGGGGGAGTTGCAGACGCAACTGGACCAGGCCCGGCGGGATCTCAGCCGGCAGCAGTCACTCAATACCAAGGGGCTGTCGTCGGAGCAGACGCTGGAAGACGCCCGCACCCGCATGCTCACCCTGCAGGCGCAGATGGCCGCTCAGCGTAAACAGATCCTGGTGGCGCAGGCCCAGGTCAATGTCGCTCAGGTCAATGTCGATAACACCATCATTCGCGCACCGTTTTCCGGCGTGATCATCGCCAAGGCCGCACAGCCCGGCGAAATCGTGTCACCCATCTCCGCCGGGGGCGGTTATACGCGGACCGGGATCGGCACCATCGTCGACATGGACTCGCTGGAAATCGAGGTGGATGTCAACGAGTCCTACATTAACCGGGTCAAGCCGGGGCAGCCGGTGACAGCGGTGCTCGATGCCTATCCGGACTGGAAGATTCCTGCTCAGGTTATCGCCATCATTCCCGCGGCTGATCGCAGCAAGGCCACGGTACGGGTTCGCATCGGCTTCCAGGTGAAGGACCCGCGTATCGTGCCGGATATGGGCGTGCGGGTTTCCTTCTTTGAAGATAAGGCCGATCAGAAGGCGCGGCCGATCAAGGGCGTTCTGGTCCCGAGCAGTGCGGTGGTGGAGCGTGACGGTCGTAATGTCGTCTTCCGCGTGCAGGATGGCGTAGCCCACCGGCTACCGGTTACCGCCGGGCAAAGTTATGGGGATTTGCGCCTGATCAGTCAGGGGCTGGCGGTCGGCGACCGTATCGTGCGTGATCCTCCTGTCCAGTTGGGTGACGGGACGCGGGTCAAGGCGGAGACCGCGACCCCATGACGGCTTTGGTGGAAATCCGTGGCGTCAGCAAGGTGTATGAACGCGGTGCACAGAAGGTGGAGGTGCTGCACCACGTCGACCTGGATATCGAGGAAGGCGATTTCCTTGCCTTGATGGGACCGTCCGGTTCCGGCAAAACCACCTTGCTCAATATGATAGCCGGTATCGATACGCCTACGGACGGTACCCTCTCGGTGGCTGGTCGCCGGATCGATAATCTTTCGGCCACGGCGCTGGCCCGCTGGCGTGCTGCCCACGTGGGCTATATCTTCCAGTTCTACAACCTGCTGCCGATGCTGTCGGCGCAGAAGAACGTGGAATTGCCGCTGTTGCTGACCCGCCTGAGTGCGGCCCAGCGTCGGCGTAATGCCGGGATTGCGTTGCAGCTGGTGGGATTGGCGGATCGCGTTTCCCATAAGCCGGGCGAGCTGTCCGGCGGTCAGCAGCAACGGGTGGCGATTGCCCGTGCCATTGTGGCCGATCCGACCTTGCTGGTCTGTGACGAGCCGACGGGAGACCTGGACCGTCAATCGGCGGAAGAGGTGCTGGGCTTGCTGCAAAAACTCAACCGGCAGTATGGCAAGACCATGATCATGGTCACCCACGATCCCAAGGCGGCAGAGTACGCCAAACGCGTGCTGCACCTGGATAAAGGCACGTTGGTCGAGACCGCGTCGGCCTGAGGTGTGTCGTGAAATACTTTCCCCTGATTCTGGCCGGATTGCTGCGTAAGAAAACGCGAACCCTCCTGACATTGCTGTCCGTGGTGGCTGCCTTCGCCCTGTTCGGACTGCTCGATGCCGTCAGGGTGGCCTTCAACGCACCGGATAATGTCGCCGGCATCGATCGCCTGATTGTCGCGTCCCGCTTCTCCATCATCCAGCCTTTGCCCTATGCCGATTACAATCGTATTCGCCTCTTGCCGGGGGTGAAGGAAGTGGCCTACGCCAATTGGTTCGGCGGCGTCTATCAGGACCCCAAGAATTTTTTCGCGAATATGGCCGTCAGCGCCAAAAGCTTTCTCGATACCCATCCTGAGCTGGTGATGCCGGCCGCGCAGAAAGCCGCCTTCCTGAAAACGCGCACCGGCGCTATCGTCGGGCAGACCCTGGCTGACCGTTTCGGCTGGAAGATCGGCGATAAGATCCCGCTCAAGGCGACCATCTTTCCCAAGAAGGACGGCAGCAACCTTTGGACCTTCGACCTCGTCGGCATCTACCACACGGCCCAGCCCGAGTTGCGCGGCCTGGAGCAGCAGATGTTCTTTCACTACGACTATTTCGACGAGGCTCGTCAATTTGGGCAGGGCACGGTGGGGTGGTATATCGTCAAGATTGCCGATCCGGCACATGCCGACCAGATGGCCCAGACCATCGATCACCTGTTCGCCAATTCGTCGAACGAAACCAAAACCGAAAGCGAGCGTCAGTTTCAGTTATCGTTCGCCAAACAGATCGGCGACATCGGCCTGATCGTGTCGGCGATCATGGGGGCGGTCTTCTTCACCCTGGTGCTGTTGACGGGCAATACCATGGCGCAGGCCTTCCGCGACCGCATTCCGGAGCTGGCCGTCATGAAGACGCTCGGGTTCAGCAACGGCGCAGTCTTGCGTATTGTCCTGGCGGAGTCGGTGTTGGTGCTGTTGATCGGTGGTGCCGGTGGACTGGTCGCGGCGCGGACGATCCTGCCGGTGATTGCGGCGGCCAGCGGCGGTCAGTTCGACCTGCCCATGACGGATCGCACCTGGTTGCTGGGGCTATTGCTGATGTTGCTGATCGGCATACTGGTGGGGCTGCCGCCAGCCTGGCGGGCCATGCGCCTGAAGATCGTCGATGCACTGGCGGGGCGCTAGGGTGATGTCGTTGCTATTCAGCATATTACGGGGCCTGGGGCTGTTGTTGCTGGTATTAATCGTACTGGCAGCCTGGATGCGGTTTCCCTGGCTGTTTCTGGTACTGGCGGTGGTCCTCTCGGGATGGCTGGTCGGAACCCGTTCAGGGCACCAGACGATAGCGATTACCTGGACCAGTCTGCTGACGCTGCCGCAGCGACTGGGCGCCACCTCGGTAATAGTGGTCGGGATTGCCGGGGTGGTCGGCGTGCTGGTTGCGTTATTGGCCATGGCGGAGGGCTTTCAGGCGACGCTGCGGGATGCCGGGCGTAGCGACACCGCCATCGTGCTGCGGGCCGGTGCCAATGCGGAACTGTCCTCGGGACTGGATCGTGCCACGACCCGTTTGCTGGCCCAGATGCCGGGCGTTTTGCGGGACGCCGACAACACGCCCATTGTGTCTGCGGAAGTGGTTGTGGTGGCGAACCTGCCGAAGCGCTCGACCGGTAGCGACGCCAATGTGGAGGTGCGGGGTGTGGGGCCTGAAGTCTGGCAGCTTCGGCCCAATGCACAGCTGATTGCCGGTCGGCACTTTCGGCCGGGATTGCGTGAACTGGACGTCGGCAAAGGTGCCGAAGCGCAATTCGCCGGGCTGGGTATCGGTTCGACGGTTCGTCTCAATAACCAGCGCTGGAAGGTGGTCGGTATCTTCGACTCGGGCGATGCCCACAATTCGGAACTCTGGGGCGATGCCGAATCGGTGGCCGCTGCCTACCGGCGCTCCGGTTTCCAGTCGGTGACCGCCCGCCTGACCGGGCCTGATGCGTTTGACCGATTCAAGGCCGCCGTCGCCGCCGATCCCCGTTTGCGGGTGGATGTCAGCACCACACGGGATTACTACAATAGGCAGTCCGAGCGCCTGACCCGGGTGATCCGCATTCTCGGAACCGGCGTCGCCATCATCATGGCCATCGGTGCCGTTTTCGGTGCGCTCAATACGATGTATGCCGCCATTTCGGCGCGGGCGCGGGAAATCGCCACGCTCCGGGCCCTGGGCTTTACCGGTGGGCCTGTACTGGTTTCGGTTCTGTTGGAGACGCTGCTGCTGGCGCTGGCGGGTGGCCTGCTTGGCGCCCTGGTCGCGTATGCGGTGTTCAACGGTTATACGGTGTCCACGTTGGGCTCTAATTTCAGCCAGGTCGTCTTCCAGTTCCAGGTCGGGCCGTCACTGTTACTGAGGGGCGTGCAGTGGGCGCTGGCGATCGGCTTTGTCGGTGGCCTGTTCCCGGCACTCCGGGCGGCGCGGATTCCAGTCACGACGGCTCTGAGGGAGCTGTGACGGCCGAGCAACCTTTTGCATATTTCCAAGGTCAGCCATTTATGAGCAAGAAGCGAGAAAACGGTGGTTTGGTCTACTCGACAGAGTTTGGCCGCATGTGCCCGGATTGCGGTCGGTCAAGGGCTGACTGTTCCTGCGGCGAGAGCACTGTGCCGGCAGGTGACGGCATTGTGCGGGTCAGCCGGGAAACCAAGGGACGCAAAGGGAAAGGGGTGACCCTGATTTCCGGCGTTCCGTTGACGGGCGATGCTCTGAAAACCCTGGCCAAAACCCTGAAAGCCCGCTGCGGCACCGGCGGGACGGTCAAGGACGGCGTGATTGAAATCCAGGGGGATCACCGGGACCTGTTGCTGGAGGAATTGCGCAAGCTGGGCTGGACGGTGAAGAAGGCTGGCGGCTGACGACCGACGGTCAGTTGCCTGCTCTTGTGCCGGCCGGGGTCAGGCCCTGCTGCTTGGCCTGCGCCATAGCCTCAGCGTCGCTGAGGACCGCGCCGCGGGGCTTTCCCAAGGGTGTTCTGGCGCTGCCGGTGTCGATCCTGACCTCCGTGCTGGTTTGTACGCGCAGCGGATAGGCGGGGCTGTCGTCCACCACCAGGATGCGTACGGGCACCCGCTGGGTAACCTTGACCCAGTTCCCGGTCGCATTTTCAGGCGGTAGTAATGAGAAGGCCGTACCACTGGCGGGGTTGATGCTTTCGACGATGCCGTGAAAGGGGTGGTTGGGGTACATATCGACGTCGATTGTCGCCACCTGTCCGGGGCGAATGCGGGTCAGGTCGGTCTCCTTGAAGTTCGCGTAGACCCAGAAACGGTCTTCGCAGACCAGCGAAAACTGCGCCGCGCCTGCCGATACCCGATCTCCTTTCTGTAATTCGAGGCTGGCCAGGCGTCCGTCGCAGGGAGCAGTCTGGCGCGTATAGGAAAGGTCAAGCCTTGCGGTGTCGAGCTGTGCCTGGGCGCTGCGGATGCGTTCGTTCTGTTGGCCGCTGCTGCCGAGTTGCTGTTCGGCCTGCTGCAGTTGGGCCCTGGCCAGCTTGAGCGCCGCCTTGGCGCTATCGAGCGTGGCGCGGGCGTTATCCAGTTCGGACTGGGGTTTCACCTTTTGGGCAACGAGCTTTTGGGTGCGCTGGTACTGGCGCCGGGCGTTTTCCAGTCGCGCCTGCCTGTCCTCAATCGCCGCCCGTGCTGCGGCCACGGCCGCCTGGTCCGCCGCCACCTGCTGTCGGGCCAGGGATAACTGGGCTTCGGCCTGTTGAACCTGGTACTGGAAGCGGCGGGGGTCTATCTGGAAGAGCAGCTGCCCTTGTTTCACCAGCTGCTGATCGTTGACGGGCAGGGCTATTACCTGCCCGCTGACCATTGGCGTTACCTTGACCACCTTGGCTTGCAGGTAGGCATCGTTGGTGCTGGGGTAGTGCTCGTTGTAGCGGTAGTAGATATAGCCACCGGTGGCGACAGCGAGTGCCGCCACGCTCACGAGACTCCACTTCAGCGTCCGGATCATGCGTCCTCCTGCGGGGTGCCTCCGTCAGTGCATTCGTCACGATCACCTTTGGGGCAAACGCTGTCACGGATATGTGTCAGCACGCGCTTACAGGTGTCGATGTCCTGCTCGTCGATGCCGGCCAGCAACTCCTTTCGTAGCGCGGTGGCCACTTCCTCGATTTTCTGGCGCGTATTCAGTGCCTTGGCGGTGAGGTGGACGGTCTTGCTGCGCCGGTCGTGGGGTGAGGAACGACGTTCGATCCATTGATCCCGCTCCATGCGATCGAGCAGGCCGACCAGCGTGGGCCCTTCAACGCCCACGCGCCCGGCCAGTTGCTTCTGGGTCAGTTCATCGCCACCGTTTCCGCCGGCATGCAGCAGCACCAGCCATTGCGACTTGCTCAGCCCCAGCGGTTGCAGTCGCCTGTCCAGCTCGAAACGCCACGCCCGTGCCGTTTCGCCTAAGAGTTGGCTGAACTGTTCCTGGTCTTTATCAATTTTTTTATTGGTCATTGCTTATCCAAAAAACAGTAAGTGACTTTGGGAGCCAGATTCCCGCATTGTTTCCTTATGCCGCTTTCCCGCGGCCTTCCTTGCCGGCGTTCCTGCTGATCAGCAACAGCAGGGGAAAGCCGAGTACAACGGTCAACGCCATGACCTCAAACGCATTGAGCAGACCGTGGAAATCGGCCTGCAGCCGCAGCAGATGTCCCAGCACCGCAGCGGCCTCTCGGCTGTCGGGGCTGAGGTGCAGCGGTGCCAGATACTGGCGGACGGCATCCGATGTTGCTGTGATGTGCCCACCATACTGGTGCCATGCGACCTGGCTCTGATGTGCCATGACGGCGCCGCTGACGGAGACGCCCAGCGAGGCGCCGATGGTTCTGCCCAGTTGTCGCACGCCAGCGGCCTCTGCGGACCATTCCTCTGGTAACGTCGCGAAGGAGACCGTTGCCAGTGGCACAAAGACCATACCTAGCCCGAATCCCTGCAGGACGATGGGCCAGATGATCCACCAGGGATCGATTTGCAGGGTGTACCAGGTAGTGACCCAGGTACTGAACAGAACACAGAAAAAACCACAAACGATTAGCGGCTTGGCGCCGACCCTGTTGATCAGGCGCCCGGCCAGGAACATCGACACCATGGCGCCCACCCCTCGCGGGGCCAGCACAATGCCCGTGGTGAGGGCCGGATAACCGAGCAGTGACTCCAGCATCTGCGGTTGAAGCGCCAGGGCACCGTACATGCTGAACATGAATGTGGCCAGGATCAGCACTGAAACGGCAAAGTTGCGGTCCTTGAACACGCCGAGGTGAAAAATCGCCCGAGGCCCCATTTCCAGGTTGCGCAGGATCAGGCAGAGGTAGCCGAAGGCACTGAGAACGGTGAATATCTGAATGGTGTGGGACTGGAACCAACCCTGTTGTTGCCCCTGATCCAGGACGTACTGCATGCAGGCGACGGCGAGGACCAGAAAACTGAAGCCGATCCAGTCGATACGACGCTCGCGGGTGTCCGTTTCCGGAATGAAGAACAGGGCGCCGAGCAGCGCCAGGATGCCCACCGGCAGGTTGATAAAGAAGGTCCAGCGCCAAGTGAGCACTTCGGTCAGGTAGCCGCCCAGTGTCGGTCCGAGAATCGGTCCCACCATGGCCCCGACGCCGAAAATAGCCATCGCCTGGCCGCGCTTTTCGCGGGGATAGATGTTGATGAGGACGGCCTGGGCCGTGGGCACCAGTCCGGCTCCGGCAATGCCCTGTAGCAGCCGGAAGATGACGATTTCCTGCAGGTTCCCGGCAATCCCGCAGAGCATGGATGTCAGTACGAAGCCGGTAATACTGAAGGTCAAGTACCTTTTCTGTCCCAACCTGTCCGTCAGGAACCCGGTCAAGGGCATGAAAATGCCTGATGAAATCAGGTAACTGGTCAGCACCCATCCTATCTGCTCGGTGTTGGCGCCCAGTTGCCCCTGCATGTGAGGCAGGGCCACCGTGACAATAGTGGTATCCAATATCTGCAGGATCGCCGCTGCCATAACCACGGCTGTAATCAGGAAACGGGTGCGCTGATTTTCGACAACCATCGCGAATGACCTTTCCTGGTTTTGCATTGCTTGCAACCGATTCGCTTGCAACTAAAAACCCTAGCACAAACGGGGTTTTTCGCCCAGCGAGATAAGATTACGCGCGATTAACGGGGGGCCGGACATCATGAGCAAGGTGGTGTTGATGTCGCATCAGCAGTGCTGGCAGTCTAGGATGAAAGGAGTTGGCGGCTAAGTCCTGGTCAACGGAGCCTTTCAGCGGTCAGGGCGCCTGCGGTTTCGCGGCAAGATGGAGGGAGAACACTATGGCAGTGCAGCAACACCGGATACTGGTTGTCAGTGCTGACGCTGGAGACTATGTCGAGCGGCTGCAAGCGGCCTTGCCGGCCCATGCCGAGCTGAGTTACGCAACGACGGTGGAGGGCGCGGAGTCCTTGGTGACCGATTGCGATGTCGTGCTGGGTAACCCGTCGCTGGTGGCTGAGATCCTGCCGCAGGCAACGCATCTGAAGTGGGTCCAGTCGACATTCGCCGGCGTCGAGCCGCTGTGCCGTCCGGGGCTGCGGCGGGATTATCAGCTCACAGGGGTTCGCGATGTATTCGGTCCGCTCATGAGCGAATATGTGTTTCTGCATGTGCTTGCCAACGAGCGCCAATTGGCGGCTACCTGGCAGGCGCAGACCGATGGCCTGTGGCAGCCATTGGCTTACCGGGGCTTGAGTGGCCTGACGCTGGGTATTTGCGGTCTTGGCTCCATCGGTCGCCATATAGCGACGACCGGCCGGCATTTCGGGATGCGGGTGCTTGGTTACCGGCGAAGCGACGGCACCTGCGACGAGGTGGACCGGGTTTACTCGGGTGACCGGTTGCACGACTTCCTGGCGCAATTGGATTATCTGGTCCTGGCGTTACCGCAAACCGCGGCAACCCATCACTTGATCGATGCGGCGGCGTTGGCCGAGCTCAATGCCGAGGCGACGCTGATCAATGTGGGGCGCGGCGATGCTGTCGACGAGGAGGCGTTGATTGCGGCCCTGCGTCGTGGGCGTCTGCGCCACGCGGTGCTGGATGTCTTCGAAACGGAGCCTTTGCCGTTGGGTAATCCCCTTTGGCGGCTACCCAATGCGACGGTTACGCCCCACAATGCAGCCCGCAGCTTCCCGGCGGATATCGTGCGGTTGTTCCTGGTGAATTACGAGCATTATTGCCGGGGAGAAGCGCTGGAGCATCTGGTGGATTTCGAGCGGGGTTACTAGTCGTTCGAGCTTGAAAATTACGTCGGGCAACCCGCTGGTGTGACAGCATGACAAAGGGCGCGGAGAGAGTGTCCGCGCCAAACTCCTGGGGGGCAGGAGAGCAGAAGAACAGCGGGTTACCGAGCGTCAGAGCATGCGTTGCATCACGTCGTCGCGCTTGAAGAACCGGTGGTAGAGGGCTGCACCGACGTGCCCTGCGATCAAGGCCCATAACAGGAACTGGCCGACTTCGTGCATTTCCTCACCTAATTCGTGGGCCCATTCCAGCTTGGCGCCAGGGGCGATAACGGGAAGGCCGAAAAAGCTGGCACCATGGCCGCTACCCCAGGCCAGTAACAGCCCCGAGGCGGGCATCAGCAACATCATCAGGTAGAGGGCCCCGTGCCCGAGCTTGACCCATATCCGTTCGGCACCTGAGGCCACTGCCGCGCCCTGATTGAATCGTCTCCAGATCACGCGCAGAACCAGCAAGGCCAGGATCGCCATGCCGATACTCTTGTGATAGGCCATCAACTCCCGTTCGAGAGGACTGTGTTCCACCAGTTCCCTGACTGCACCCGTGGCCAGCATGCCCAGAATCAATAGCGCCATCGACCAGTGGATCAGGCGTGTCGTCACGCCGTAGCGGGTTGATGTGTCCATGAGTTGCATCGGTCCGGATCTCCCGTGAGCAAAAAGGATTGCGGCTTCGCGACGAAGTCTTGATTGGGATATTCCAACGCAACTTTGTCGCGAGCCTATGTCCTGAAACCGGGGTTTTGTCGCAAAGTATGTCAGCGCGGGCAGTTGGGATATTCGGTGACAACAGCGAATGCCAGGAGCCTTCGGCACGGGGCGACCGTTTTCTTATACCCCGACCTATGTCAAGGTGATGAGGATGGGCATGACCGTATAGTGTCCTTTTCGTGATAGGGGAAAGGAGGGCGTCATGGCGTTCAAAGGGACGGATAAGAGTTCATGGGCGATTGGTGGTGGAACCCTGATGGGATTGGGGGTCGGGCTGGTTTTCCTGAAAGCCTCTGCACTGGCGTTTGTCGGCTCATTACTGGCAGGCTTGGGGTTGGGATTGGTCATCGCCGCGCTGATTTCACGGGATCATGGCGGTACGTCCTAGTTCCTGTTTCCGTGTTTATCTGCGACTCGTATCGCGAGCCGTTTCTGTCATCCGCTGATGTCTGCTGCGCGGAGAAAGCGTCCTCATGAAGGATACCTTGCTGCATGCCGGTTAGCGCCGAAGATAATGCCGAGCCGTCAGGGCTGCCCACCAAGCAGGTGCTGGGGCTGATTCTGGGGCCTTTGCTGTTCCTGCTCACGGTCTTGCTGCCAGCCCCGGCAGATATGAGTGTGGCAGCCTGGTCTGCTCTCGGACTGATGTTGTTGATGGCCACCTGGTGGTCGACAGAGGCTATTCCCATCCCTGCCACCGCCTTGTTGCCGATTGTGCTGGTCCCCGCATTAGGGCTGGGGACGATCAAGTCCGTTACGGCGCCCTACGCCAATCCCATCATATTTTTGTTTCTCGGAGGCTTTGCCCTGGGACTCGCGATGCAGCGATGCCATCTGCATCGCCGTATTGCCCTGAAAATACTGTTGGCGGTCGGCGCGAAACCGCGACGGCAGATTGCCGGCTTTATGATCGCCACGGCCTTCCTCAGCATGTGGGTCAGCAATACCGCAACGACGATCATGATGTTGCCCATCGGCTTATCGGTGATTGCCATGCTGGACCCGTCTGACTCGGACGCCGTGCGCCGATATGCGACAGCACTGATGCTGGCAATAGCCTACGCGGCAAGTATTGGGGGTGTCGGAACCCTGATCGGTACACCGCCCAATGCTCTGCTGGCGGCCTATCTCAACGAAACCCAGGGGATCTCGGTAGGGTTTGCCCAGTGGATGCTGTTGGGTGTGCCGCTGTCCCTGATCATGTTGGCGGTGATCTGGTGGTGGCTGGTGCGCAAGGACTTCGGGCTGGCCGGCGCCGGCATTCCCCAGGGCCTCATCCGTGAGGAATTGGCCGCGTTGGGGCCGCTTCGAAAAGGGGAACGGCGGGTCGCCGCGATTTTCCTGATCACGGCGATGGCATGGATATTCCGGCCCTTGTTATCGAAAGTGGGAATGCCCTGGCTTAGTGATACGGGCATTGCTGTCGCGTCCGCACTGGTGTTGTTTCTGACGCCGGAGGATCTTCGCGCACGCCGTTTCCTTCTGGACTGGGAAACGGCGAAAGGCATTCCCTGGGGTGTGTTGTTGTTGTTTGGTGGCGGCCTTGCGCTGGCGGATGTCATCAACCATTCGGGCCTGGCGGGCGGGATCGCCAACAGTCTTTCTGTGGTGGGGCATTGGCCGCTTATCGGCCTGATCGCCTTAGTGGTTTCCGTCGTGATTTTCCTGACGGAAGTGACGAGCAATACCGCAACGGCGGCGACCTTCCTGCCCCTACTGGGCGCTCTGGCACTATCTCAGGGATTGCCGGCGGTTATGCTCACGGTACCGGCCTGCATTGCGGCCAGTTGTGCCTTTATGATGCCCGTGGCGACGCCGCCGAACGCTATTGTCTTTGCGTCAGGCCACCTGGCCATCGAGGATATGATCCGTGCCGGTTTTGTGCTGAATTTGTTGGGGATAGTGGTGGTGACCGGTCTCAGCTACCTGATGCTGGGATTTGTGCTGAGGTTCTGATCAGGACGATGCCGGGCGGGTGGCCGCTGTTGCGGCATCCAGGGGGCCGTTGCTGGCCGTCGGTGCCATCAATTGGTCGAGCATGAGGTTCAGCGTCGTGTCCAGGCTCTCCGTCGACCCTTCCACCTTCATCCGTGTAATCCCGCCTTCCCAGGCATTCCAGAACAGGCTGGCGAGGGTTTGCGCATCGATATCGTGGCGGAATTGGCCGAGACGTTGTCCTGCCTCGAACAGGGGCACGAAACGGGATTGCCAGAGTTCGTAGGCACGGTGCAGGGAGGCACGGCAGAGGGGATTGCTGGCGCCGATTTCGGCAGCGAGGTTGCCCAGCAGGCATCCCTGAACGCAGCCCTGTCTGGCGAATTCTGTGCTGAGACGGCTGTAGACGTTACGAATCAGTGTGCGGGGATCGTCTTCGGCGCGGGCGAGGTATTTGTCGGTCAGCGAGACCAACTGATCGATATAACGGTCGATAATCTCCGCCGCGAAGGCTTCCTTGCTCTCGAAATGGTTGTAGAAGGAGCCTTTTGGCGCATTCGAACGCGCCAGGATCTCCTGCAGTCCGGTACCGTGATAGCCCTGGCGGGCGAGCAATGCGGAACCTTCGCGGAGCAGGTCTTCCCGGGTCTGTTGACTACGGCGGGGTCTTGCCATTGTGGCCTGCAAAAGTCTCTGTTAGCGAAAGCAGACCATACGTGCGGTGCCAGTAAGCGTCAAGCCGACCAAAGGAGGCGCACGGCCATACTCAGCATGGTGATGGCCACGAGCGCATCGATGGCGCGCCATACGACGGCTCTTTGTAACCAGGGCGCCAGCGCCGCCCCGCCAAGCGACAGCAACATAAACCAGCTTGCGGATGCGGTAATGGCGCCGCCGACAAAATGGCCGGGCTGAGCCTGTTGGACACCGACAGACCCCATCAGCAGCAGGGTATCGAGATAGACGTGAGGGTTTAGCCAGGTCACGGCGGTGGTGGTGGCGAGCGCGGAGGCCAGACTGACCGGCGATGCCGACAGGTCATTGAGCCCCTCCTGTTGGAAGAGCGCGCGATAACCGGCCTGTAAGCCGTAGCCCATGAGGAAGGCCACACCGGCCCAGCGCAGCACTTCGGGGAGCCAGGACCAGTGAGTGGCCAGCGTGGCGGCTCCGGCAACGCCTGCGGTGATCAGGATGGCATCAAACAGGATGCACAGGGCTGCGATGGCCAGATGGTGTTCGCGGCGCAGGCTTTGTGCCAGCAGGTAAGCATTTTGCGCACCGATAGCCACGATCAGGCTGCCGCACAGTGTCAAGCCGTTCCAGTAACTTTGCCCCAAGACCTGATCCATGCCCCCTCCTGTTTCTTCCCATGTGCGTCACGTGTTTCGAGGCACCTAAGGTAACGTTACGCGCGCTATTTTATAAATTAATTGAGGTAATATTGCATAAGAAAATTTCATGACATCTGACGAGGTTGTCCATGTTGGATTACAAACTGCTCGAAGCCTTGACGGCGGTTGTCGAGACGGGAGGATTCGAGAGGGCCGGGCAAAGCCTGGGTCTCTCCCAATCGGCGGTGTCGCAGCGGATCCGGTTGCTGGAAGCCCGCCTGGGGCAGCCGGTGCTGGTGCGGTCGGGCATCCCTTCGTTGACGCCGTTGGGACAGCGTCTGCTCAATCACTGTCAGCAGGTGCGGTTACTGGAGCAGGATCTGCAGCGCAGGGTGCCGGCCCTGGGGCAGGAGCGTAACCGGCTGCGTATCGCCATTAACGCCGACAGCGTGGCAACTTGGTGGGCAGAGGCGATAGGCGATTTTGCGGTAAACAATGATCTCCTGATGGAATTGGTTATTGAGGATCAGGATGTCGGCCTGCAGCGCATGCGCGATGGCGAAGTCGCCGCCTGCCTCTGCAGTGGCGAACGCCCGGTGCAGGGGGCGAGAGTGGTGCCGCTGGGCGCCATGATCTATCGGGGACTGGCGAGTCCGTCCTATGTGCGGCGTTACTTCCCCGATGGTCTGACTCCCGCTGCCATTGCCCAGGCTCCGGCGGTTATCTATGGCCCCAACGATCAACTGCACGCACGGTTTTTGCGCGGCCTCGATTTTCACGACCCTTTCCCGTTTCACCTGTGCCCGTCGTCGGAAGGTTTTGTCCGTTTCGCGGAGGCGGGACTCGGCTATGGCTTTATCCCGGAAATTCAGGCCGCGAAGCCGTTGGCCAGCGGCCGCCTGGTGGATGTTGCGCCGGAGGGGGCATTGAGCGTGCCCTTGTATTGGCATTACTGGCGCCACGGTGGGGAGTTGCTGGATGAACTGACCCGAACCCTGGTGCAGCGTGTGCCTGCTTTGCTGGTGATGCCGGAATAGTAGAGCCCGGCCCCGAGGTGGTGCCTTTTAATGCTGCAGGCGCGTCCGCCGGTAATGGTCGGGCGCGAGGCCGATAATGCGCTTGAACAGGCGTGAGAAATAGTAGGCGTCTTCGTACCCCAGCTCCTGGGCCACATCCTGCACCTGGCGGTCGCTGACTTCGAGCAGGAAGCAGGCATGCTGCATCTTCAGTTGCAGGAAATGCTGAATCGGTGTCTCCCCGGTCATCTGCTTGTAGATACGGGCAAAGTGGTGGCGTGAGAGGCCAACGCTGCCCGCCAGGGATTCCAGGCTGAGCGGCTGACGGATGTGCTGTTGCATGAAGGTGTGCACGGTATCCAGATCGAAGGCGCCGGTGCGTTGCTCGTCCTGGCGGCGGCGTTGCAGGGCACAGTAACCGAGCAGTTCCTTCAGGGCGAGGGATTGATGAATCAGGGTGTTGATCCGGTTACCCGAAAGCCGGGGCGCCATCAGTTCGTGGAATTCCGCGAGGAGCTTGGGTGCGACGCCAAGGTGGCAGACCGGTGCCGCTGGTGTGACGCCGAGATGCTCCAGGTAGTGATCGGCCAGTTCTCCGCTGAAGTGCAGCCAGAAGATGGTCCAGGGCTGTCGCCGGTGCGCTTCGTAACGGTGGGACTGGCCCGGGGATAGCAAGATAAGGTCGCCGGCACGAATGTCGAAACGCTGCCGGGTTCCCGGTTCCGTTTCGACATCCAGTTGGCCACGGCCGGTCGAACAGAAGATCATGAGATAGTCGTCGTGGCGGTCGCGACGCATGCGATGACCCTGTGCATCCGGGTAGTAGCCAAAGACACGGGGGTACAGATCCCGGCTCAGCGGGTGTCGCGCCAACTGCTGGACGATGCTGTCGGGCAGGGCGTAACGGATGCCGTCGGGCGGCAGGGGCCAGTTGGATGGTCGTGACATGGCTTGCAGAGTCCGCCTGATAAGTCGATGATGAAGATCGAAACTGCACCAATTGTAGCAATATAGTCCATCCGGGTGTCTGTTTTCGCAATCCCACCCCGGAAAAAACTGTGGCTAGAATGCTGCGATCCGACAACAACAATCCGGAGTGATCGTCATGGATTCTCGTGTTCCCCTGTATCTGGAAGGCCAGTTCGTCGATAGCACCAGCACACGGACCCTGCCCAACCTGAACCCTGTAAACCAGCAGAAGCTCGCCGATGTTCCCTGTGCCTCGGAATCGGAGATGGCGCGTGCCGTCGCCAGCGCCAAGGCCGCATTCGAAACCTGGAAGGAAGTGCCGGTACCTGAGCGTGCCCGCTTGATGATGCGTTTCCTGCAACTGCTCAAGGACAATCAGGACGATATCGCCGAGACCCTGAGCCACGAAACCGGGAAGGTCTTCGCCGATGCCAAGGGCGACGTCTGGCGCGGTATCGAAGTGGTCGAGCATGCCTGTGGCATCCCGTCGCTGATGATGGGGGAGACGGTGGAAAACGTCGCCCGTGACATCGATACCAGTTCCTATATGCAGCCGCTGGGCGTATGTGCCGGTATCACACCGTTCAACTTCCCTGCGATGATTCCGTTGTGGATGTTCCCGCTGGCGATTGCCTGCGGTAATACCTTCGTGCTCAAGCCGTCCGAACAGGACCCGCTGACGCCGATGAAGATCGCACGTCTGTTCGATGAGGCCGGTTTCCCCAAAGGCGTTCTTCAGGTGGTTCATGGCGACCGCGAACAGGTCGATTACCTGCTGAACCATCCCGATATCCGCGCCATTTCCTTTGTCGGTTCGGCGCCGGTCGGACAGCATATCTACAAGACCGGTACTGCGAACCTCAAGCGCGTGCAGTGTATGACCGGTGCCAAGAACCACATGGTTGTGATGCCGGATGCCGACAAGCGTCAGGTCATCAACAACCTGGTGGGGGCGTCAGTCGGTGCCGCGGGCCAGCGTTGCATGGCCATCAGCGTGGCCGTGTTCGTCGGCAGTTCGATCGAGTGGCTTGATGAACTGAAAGAGGAATTGGGTAAAGTCACGCCGGGTGCCTGGGATGATGCCAGTGCTGGCTATGGCCCGCTGATCAGCGTGCGGGCGCGGGAGCGCGTGATTGATCTGATTGGCCAGGGCAAGAAAGAGGGCGCGAACTGCGTGCTGGACGGTTCTGACTTCCGTCACTCGGATTTCCCGGACGGCAACTGGGTGGGTCCCACCATGTTCTCCGGTGTGAAGCCGGACATGACCATCTATAAGGAAGAAATCTTTGGTCCAGTGCTGCTGGCTATGCAGGTGGATACCATCGAAGAAGCGGTTGAACTGATCAACAACAACCCCTTCGGAAACGGTACCTCGCTGTTCACCAACTCCGGCGGTGCCGCCCGTTACTTCCAGCACCATATCCAGGTCGGCCAGGTCGGTATCAACGTGCCGATTCCGGTGCCCCTGCCGTTCTTCTCCTTCACCGGCTGGCGCAATTCGTTCTATGGCGACCAGCACGCCTACGGTAAGCAGGCCGTGCGTTTCTATACGGAAACCAAGACCGTCGTCAGTCGCTGGTTCCACCATGGTGAGGAAGCGCAGGGTCCGAACATGACCATCCAGATGCGCTGAGCGGGGTTTCCATGGATTTCAACCTGAATGAGGAGCAACGCGCCTATCAGGCATCCGCCCGCAGCTTCGCCGAAAAGGAACTCCAGCCGGATGCGGCTGAATGGGACGCTACCGGGTTTTTCCCGGTCGACGTTCTGCGTCGTGCCGGCGAAATGGGGTTCATGTCCCTGTACACCGCAGAGTCCGAGGGTGGCCTCGGACTGACGCGCCTGGACAGCAGCCTGATCTTCGAGGAGCTGTCCCGGGGCTGTACGTCCACCACCGCCTACATCACCATTCACAACATGGCGACCTGGATGGTGGCGACGTTCGGTAGCGACGAGCTGCGCGAAACCTGGTGTCCCGGACTGACCACCGGCCAACAGCTGGCCTCCTACTGCCTGACAGAGCCGGGCGCAGGGTCCGATGCGGCGTCATTGCGCACGAGCGCACGTCGCGAAGGCGATGAGTTCGTCATCAACGGATCCAAGATGTTTATTTCCGGCGCCGGCGAAACGGACGTGCTCGTGTTGATGGCGCGTACGGGCGGTAATGGAGCCTCCGGTATTTCTGCGTTTGTGGTACCGGCGGATACACCTGGCATCAGCTATGGTCGCAAGGAAGCCAAGATGGGCTGGAACAGCCAGCCGACGGCGGGCATCACGTTCGAGGATGTACGGATTCCGGCGAGCAACCTGCTTGGCACCGAGGGCGACGGCTTCAAATACGCCATGAAAGGTCTCGATGGCGGCCGCATCAATATTGCCACCTGTTCCCTTGGCACCGCACAGGCAGCCTTGGAGCGGGCGCAGCAATATATGCTGGAACGGCAGCAGTTCGGTCGTCCCATCGGCGACTTCCAGGCCCTGCAGTTCAAGCTGGCGGACATGGCAACGGAGTTGGTTGCTGCCCGTCAGATGGTGCGCCTGGCTGCGTTCAAACTGGACCAGAAGGACCCGGAAGCGACAGCGTACTGTGCGATGGCCAAACGCTTCGCCACCGATGCCGGCTTCAATGTTTGCAACGAAGCCCTGCAGATTCATGGCGGATACGGCTACATCCGCGAATACCCGCTGGAGCGTTATGTGCGCGACAGCCGTGTCCACCAGATTCTGGAAGGCACCAACGAAATCATGCGTCTGATTATCGGGCGCCGTCTATTGATGGAAAACGCTTTGGAGATGATTCGATGAGTACGACCGACAAACTGCGACTGGAAAAGATCGGCCATACCGCATTGATCACCATCGCCAATCCGCCGGCCAATACCTGGGATGCCGACAGCCTGCCGGCGCTGCGCGACATGGTCGAGATGCTGAATCAGGATAAGGAAATCTATGCCCTGGTCGTGACCGGCGACGGGCAGAAATTCTTCTCCGCCGGCGCCGATCTGAAGATGTTCGCTGATGGCGATAAGGCACGTGCACGTGCCATGGGCCGCGTTTTTGGCGAAGCTTTCGAAGCCCTGACCGATTTTCAGGGCGTGTCGATTGCGGCGATCAACGGTTTTGCGATGGGGGGCGGCCTTGAGTTTGCTCTCGCCTGCGATATCCGTATTGCCGAAGAGCAGGCCCAGATGGCCCTGCCGGAAGCGTCTGTCGGTTTGCTGCCCTGTGCTGGCGGGACCCAGAACCTGCCCTGGCTGGTCGGCGAAGGCTGGGCCAAGCGCATGATCCTGCTGGGTGAGCGGGTGGATGCGCAGACAGCGCTGCGGATCGGACTGGTGGAAGAAGTCGTGCCCACCGGAACGGTGCGCGAGCGTGCGCTGGAACTGGCGGCGAAAGTGGCCCGTCAGAGTCCGCCTGCGGTACGAGCCTGTAAGCAGTTGATCCAGCATGCGCGCCAGGGAACGCCCAAGTCGGCGCTGCCGGTGGAGCGTGAACTCTTCGTCGACCTGTTCGACACTCAGGATCAGAAAGAGGGTGTCAACGCCTTCCTGGAAAAACGTGCACCGGAATGGAAGAACGGCTGATGACGGATACCGCACCTGTATTGTTCGAAGAACGCGCCTGCGCTGACGGTCACCGCATTGGGCTGATTACCCTGAATGTCCCCAAGGCCCTGAATGCCCTGGGGTTGGAGATGATCGACGCGATCTATCCCCGGTTGTTGCAATGGCAGGATGACGACGGGATTGCCTGCGTCTTCCTGCAGGGCAGTGGCGATCGCGCCTTCTGCGCGGGCGGCGATATCGTGCATCTCTATCGCTCCATGGTGGAGGCGGACGGTGGCCCCAACCAGCATGCGGAAGATTTCTTCACGCGGGAGTACCGTCTCGACTACCTGATGCACACCTATGCCAAACCCATCATTTGCTGGGGTAATGGCGTGGTGATGGGCGGTGGCCTGGGACTGATGTCGGCCTGCAGTCACCGGGTGGTGACTGAGAGCGCCCGCATCGCCATGCCGGAAGTGAGCATCGGGCTTTATCCCGACGTCGGCGGCACCTGGTTCCTCAATCGAATGCCGGATGGTTCCGGGCTGTTCCTCGGTTTGACCGGCGCACATTGCAACGCCAGTGATGCCCTGGAGCTGGGGTGGGCCGATCACTTCCTGCCGCACTCGGAGAAGGACAGCTTGCTGCAGGCGTTGTGCGATCACGTCTGGGATCAGGCAGAGAGCCGCCATAGCGAACTGTCTGCGTTGTTGTTGGAGCGCTCAGCGCCGCATCGTGCGGAGCAGCCTGAAGGACAGGTGGCCCATCATCGTGAGTTGATTCAGCGCGTGACCAGTAGTGACAACCTGATCGACGTGGTCAACGCCATTCTGTCCGCCCCCGAGCCGGATACCTGGCTGGCAAGAGCCCAGAAGTCGCTGGCGCACGGGTGCCCGACGACGGCGCACCTGGTCTGGCGACAATTGCACGGTGGACGGGATCTCAGCCTTGCCGATGTCTTCCGCCGCGAATTGATCATGTCGGTACGCTGTACCCGCTTCGGTGAAATGCGGGAAGGCGTGCGGGCGTTACTGATCGAGAAAGACAACCAGCCGAAGTGGGCCTACGCCCGCGTTGAGGATGTGCCTGCAGACTATGTCGACGGCTTCTTCGTGAGCCCCTGGGCGGAAGACGCGCATCCCTTACGTGACCTCGGCAACTGAATCCGGGATCACTGGTCAATAACCAGACTGGCCAATAACAAGAAAGGAGTGTCAGCCATGCAACGTATCGGTTTTATCGGCCTCGGCCATATGGGCGGCCCCATGGCCTTGAATCTGCTCAAGGCAGGTCTCAGCCTCAACGTCTTCGACCTGATGCCGGAGGCCCTGGAAAAGGCCCGGGCGGCAGGTGCGAATGTCGCGGCCAGCGCATTGGATGCCGCCACGGATGTCGATGTGGTGATCACCATGCTGCCTGCGGGCGCCCATTGCGAAAAGGTCTATTTGGGTGAATCCGGCCTGATCCAGCAACTGAAGGCCAAAGGCCAGTCTCCGCTATTGATCGATTGCTCGACCATCGCCGCGGAAACCGCGCGCAAGATCAGTGGCGTCGCCAAAGCGGCCGGTTTTGCCATGCTCGATGCCCCGGTTTCCGGCGGTACGGCAGGCGCAGCGGCTGGCACCCTGACCTTTATCGTCGGGGCGGACGACGCCGATTTCGAGAAGGCGAAGCCGATCCTCGAGCATATGGGTAAGAACGTCATGCATGCCGGTGGTCACGGTGCCGGTCAGGTGGCCAAGATCTGCAACAACATGCTGCTGGCGATCCATATGATCGGAACCGCAGAAGCCATACAGATGGGCGTCAACCTCGGCCTGGACCCGAAAGTGCTCTCTGACATCATGTTCAAGAGCTCAGGCCGCAACTGGTCGCTGGAAGTCTACAACCCCTATCCGGGTGTGATGGAAAACGCACCGGCCTCACGGGGTTACGAGGGCGGCTTCGCGGTCGACCTGATGAACAAGGATCTGGGCCTGGCCACCGAAGCCGGCATCCAAAGCAAGTCCTCCACCCCCATGGGCGGCCTCGCCAAGGCCCTCTACCAGCTCCACAGCCGAAAGGGGAATGGGAAGCTGGATTTCTCGAGTATTCTCCAGTTGTTTGAGGAGGGTGTGGACGGCGGTCACTGATCTGCCACGCCCTGCGCTCTAGAAAAAGGAAGCGACACCGTCGTTGGGACCTGGATTGCTGTCGATCAGCAGGCGGGTCCCGGCAGCGGTTCCATCGGTCGTCCAGGGCTCCCACCCATGGGCACTATCGTAGGATTTAAACAAAAGATAAGGCCCGATGCTGGGCTGGCGGTTGGCTGCAGAGAGACTGTATAGGTAAGGCATATATCCCAGCATGCTTATTTCGGCGGTTGTGGAATATATCTGCTGTAGCCCTGATGATGTTTCGGAAGTGAGGCTGACTGAGCTAAAAATCAGGTTTTTCTGGCAGCTCCTGGGGGCCAGGGGGCAACTCTCCGTTGCCTGAATCTCGTGGCTCTCGATGAGTCGGCTAACCGTGTAGTAGGCACCATCAAATGCTTGATCATACGAAAATAGTCGTATCGGTGTCGTCGATTGGTTGAGATCGCGAACCTGCCAAACATCCTCTCCCTGTATCACGCCGTTGCTGTCGGTGACGGCACAGCTATAGGTTAGCCGCGACCCGGAAAGTGAACGAGTGCTAAGCGGCTTTGAGGATTTACCGGCGCAGGCGTCTGCAATGAGTGTGCTCCAGTTTCCTTGGTCTAGTGCATAGAGGCCGGGCTGGCCTGATGTCTTGTCGTCGATCTCGAAAATCTGCTGATGACCGACATGGCCGATAAAGCGTGGCTCCTCCGGTTGCGCAATCGGGAGTGAAATATACCTCGTTCCGTTTTCCGTACCGTCCGACATGAAAAGTGTACCAACGCCTGCCGAATTTTTGCCCATTCCAAGGAAAAGGCTGGTGCCCGTTTCAACCGGCCCCACCGCGGTGGAGGAGAAATATGGCCAAGGCGGTGGGGGTGTCGCTGAACTGTCGTAAGGCACGAATATCAGCGACTGGGCGCCGCCAGATGTTTTGTTTTCCCGAATCAATAGGACTCCGCTGTCCAGAGCGTAGAGGTATTGGTATTGCTGCGAGGTGCTATCGGGTAGTTGGGCGATCAGGCTGGGTGTGTCATCGGGATGGTAGACGGCCGTGATGATGGCGCTCCCGTCGGCCTGGGTTTGAAGGAGGTAGAGGGCCCCATCATGAGGTGACACATCAGCGGTTGTCGCACTTCCCCACGCTGCTGGCATGGTGCCGCCAGGGGTGCCATCGCTCCGCTCCCACTCGGTTCCCAGTTTGAAGAAAAGCGCATTGCCCAGCCGTAAGCTGTAATTGCTGATGGGATGGGGTGATGCGGTGATGTCTGGTACCTGCGCTGTCAACGCTTTGGTTCCCTCCGGGGTACCGTCCGTGATGTAAAGCTTTCGGGTGCCGCTCTTTGCGCTGCTGAGCGGGAAAGACTCCCCCGCGACGAAGAACTGCTTGTCTTCACAGACTATCTGGAGCGAGCGGGCACCGCCTGAGCTGGGCAGCGTGATTTGCTTGCCGACTCCCTTGAAGTAGCAGGCTTGCAAAGCGGGCTCAGCGCTGATGGTCAAGGTTACCGGGCCGCTGGTATCTCCCAGGTCCATTGGTTCTTCCGGTTGGCTCTCGGTCAATGTCGTGACGGTAGCGCCGAGTTGACGTGTTATGTCTACAGAGCCGAGCAGTCCCGAAGCCGTGATTGTCGCTATGCTGCCTTGAGAGGTTGAAGATGACCCGCCACAGGCGGACAGAAATAGGGGCAAGAGTGCTGTCAGTGAGAGCCAGAAGATCCTTTTCATGTCGCTTCCGTAAACGTTGATGGCGTAACTATGGTGGCTCTGGAAAGAGCGAAGATACCTTATGGTTAAAAGTCGTTAATATACCCGAATTAAGCCACCGTTATAGACATATCTCTGTGAAAGGAGTACCGAAATGACCAGAAAATCCCCAGGTGAAACCGTCCGTCGCGAAGTCATGGGCGACGAGTATGTCGACCGTTCCCTGAATAACGCCAACGAACTCACCCAACCCCTGCAGGACTTTATCAACGACCATTGCTGGGGGGCAGTTTGGACGCGGGAGGCCTTGGATCGGCGGACGCGTAGTCTGGTGACGTTGGGGATGCTCGCTGCACTCAAGGCGCCCCAGGAGTTGAAAGGGCATGTTCGGGGAGCGCTGAATAACGGTTGTACGGTGGAGGAGATTCGCGAGGTATTGCTGCATTCGGCGGTGTACTGCGGAGCACCCGCAGCGCAGGAGGCGTTTCGGGCAGCGGGTGAGGTGCTGGACAACCTGTAGGGCGCATTGCCCTCCGGTTAATGCGCCCTACGGCTGGACTGGTTCTCCGGCGAGGGCAACGGTCTCGTGGATGCGGTCCAGATTGACGATGCGGTCGCCTTCAGGACTGACACTGATCATATCGACGAAGCGACGGCCAAACAGGATGCTGTCACTGGGATAGATCGCTCGTGCATGGACGGTCTGGTTCAGAGTTTCGTCGACGCCGGATAGCAGGACTGCCAGTTGGGCGCCGCAGGCCTGTATGTCGTTTGCGTCCTGTCCGTGGAGGGGGCTGGTTTCGTCGATGCGATGCAGCACCAGCCAGCTCATGGAAAAGAACGGTGTCCTGCTGCGGACCAGTCGCAGGTCGTGCATCCGCAGTATTTGTGAGCCTTCCAGATTTTCCTCCTGCCGCAATAGGGTTACGGACACTTCCGCCTGGATCAGGTTGTTGCGTCGCTGGTTGGCGATACGCAGCATCAGGGTCGGTACGCCATCGTAGGGGGCGATGAGAGCGACCCGGCTGAACATCAGGCGTGCCGTGGGGTAGGAGAAACGGGCGAAGAAAAGGCCGGTCAGCAAGGCATAGAAGAGAGCGCCGACGATGGCTTCCAGCGTCATGACAAGATTCGCAGGAGTGGTCGCTGGATACATCTCGCCGTAGCCCACGGTGCTCATGGTCTGCACGCTGAAAAAGAAGTACTGGGCGAAGTGGTGGTGGGGAATGCGTGCCACGCTGTCCGGCAGCGACGTATAGATGGCCGCGAAGATCAGGTTGATGGTGAGATACAGGAGAACGGTGCCCAATAATACTGTCGGCCAGGACACCGTCAGGAGGATATGGTAGGCGTCGCCGCGTAGCGAGTATTGTTGGCCCCGTGAGCGAACGGGAGTGGCATGAGGCGCCACGCCGTATGGCGCGCGCTTACCCGCGGTGCTCGTGTGTTTTGGCATGCTCGGCTCCAGGAGGGACGGCATAAGCCGCCGTGGATCAGAATGGCTGCTGGTGTTGGTCGAGCTTAAGCGGGACGGCGCTGATTGATCAATACGACGCCGACGACGATGAGTCCTACGCCGAGGCTACGGATCATCGAATAGGGTTCGTTGAACCAGGGAAGAGCGCCTGCGACGAGGTAGACCAGTGCGTAGCTGATACTCAGGAGTGGATAGGCGCGGTTTAGCGGCAGGTCGTGCAGGGCCGCCATCCAGCAGCCGAGAGAGGCGGCGTAAGCGACCAGTCCGCTGAACACGAGTAGCAGCATGCCCAGGTGGGCTTGCCAGTGGGACAGGATGGCCAGCAGGTCGTGTAGGGGCGGCAGGTGGCTCATGCCCCACTTCATGGCTAACTGGGCATAGGTGGTCAGCAGGATGCTGGCGCCGGCGAAGAGGTAACCGCGCATCAGGTCCCCCTCAGCAGGGCGATGCCCAACATAATGAAAAGGATGCCGACCCAGTGACGGGGCGTGGTCTTCTCGCCGAACCAGAACTGGGCCGCCAGTGTCACAAAGACAAAATTAAGGCTGAGCATCGGGTAGGCAACACTGACCTCCAGTCGCTGCAGTACCACCAGCCAGATCAACATGGCGGTACCCAGCGAGATGATGGCCAGCCAGAGCCAGCGCGATGTCAGCATGCCAAGCGTTCCGGTCGGTTGCACCTTCCAGCTCTCCACAGCCTGCTTCTGCATGAGCTGCCCCAGGCAGGTGAACAGGCTGACGGCAAGGACCAGTAAAAGGCTCATGAGTCGCGCTGCTGATACACCAGCAAGGTGAACTTGCCGCGTCTGATGTCTTCATCCGCTTTGGGCAGGCCTTGCACATACTCCGGCGAGCGGTCACGCAAGAACAGGACAATCGAGCCTTTGCGGCGATGCTCTGCCAGCCACTGCGGGAACGCATCCTTGGACACATAACGCGATTGGGCGTCCGCATAACCCAAACCGTAGGTCAGCTCTCCCTTGTTTTCGAAGATATCGATGTTCGTCCGTTTCAGCGCCCAGGCGACGCTGGTAGCCAGGCCGACGTCGTTACTCAGGATTCGGCTGGCCTGCGCAAAATCGGCGCGATGGTCATGAATGAAAAACTCCGGCAGCTTCGAGTCGGCGACGGACTGCGGCAGTGCCGAGGGGAACAGATACATCAGTGGGAACAGGCAGAAGGCGCTGAGCAGCCAGAGCTGCTTCGGCCGAATCAACTGGATCAGGCCGATGATGCCCCAGATGGCGAAGATGGCCATCGCAATCGCCTGCTTGCCCTCCTGGCCGGGACCGTAGACCGGCTGGTGCCCCATCGACCCAAGACGCAGATTGATCAGAGCAATGCAGGCTGCGACGCCAAAAATCAAGTTGATGGCTGCGTTGATTCGGAAGGACGGGCCGCTGCTCTTGTCCTGCAGTTTCTCAACGGCGCCCCAGGCGATCAGCATGGCCAGTGGCGCAAAACTGGGCAGGATATAGGTCGGTAACTTGCCCTTGGCGATGCTGAAGAAGGCAATAGGCAGCACGAACCAGGCCAGCAGGTACAGGTAGTCACGGCGCTGGGAAACGACCTGCCAGCCTCGGCGCAATGCGGAGATGACCAGCCCCGTCCAGGGCAGTATGCCGAGGATCAGGATCGGAATATAGAACCAGAAGGGGCGCATGTGCTGTGCGTGCGCGCCGGCGAAGCGCTTGATGTGCTCGATCCAGAAGAAGTAGTGCCAGAAGTCCGGGTCCAGCGTATTGATGCGCAGCGACCAGGGCAGGCTGATCAGCGTGGCGACGACGATGGCAATGGGACCGAATTTCACCAGTTCCATGAAACGGCGTTGCTGAAGCATGAAGGGGACGGCGACGATGACAGGAACGGCCAGGGCGATAAAGCCCTTGGTCAGGAAGCCGAAGGCGCAGGCCACGCCCAGCGCCGCATAGCCGAGCAGACGGCCGCGGGTGGTTTCCGCACTATAGGCCAGATAGAAGGTCACCATGGCGAGGTTCAGCCAGAAGGTGATCATCGAGTCGAGTACGGCATCGGTACCCACACCGAGGACCAGCAGGCTGGACCAGTAGATCAGCGTCGCAGCAACTGCTTTCGTTTCCTGGCGCCAGAGACGCATACTGAACCAGTAGATCAGCAGGCCGCTGAGGCCGGTGAAGAACGCCTGGGCGAAGCGGACACCGAAGTTGGTGTCACCGAACAGCATCTGGCCGATGCTGTTGAACCAGTAGCCGGCAATCGGCTTCTCGAAATAGCGCAGGCCCAGCAGATGCGGCACCACCCAGTTACCCGTAGCCAGCATCTCCCGGCTGATTTCCGCGTAACGGCTTTCGTCCGGAATCCAGAGCGGTCGGAGATTAAGGGGAATCAGGTACAGAAAGACGTAGAAAAGGGGCAGCAGCCACTTGTTGAATTTCATGCAGGTCCTCGTGTTTCTGTTATCCCTTGCAGCCGATCCAGCCTTCCCGGCCTTCGAGCAGTCCCCGGATCAGGCGCCCCTCGGGAAGATCCGACTTTTGGGCGGGAAGCAGTTCCCGTAACGGGCAGAAACGGATGCCCTGTTCCCTGGCCCGGCTAAGTAACGCGTCAAACTGATCGGCCATAACGATGCCTTCGACTTCGGCATGGATGGTGTAGACGTTGTCCGTCGGACTGGCCGTCATGCGTGTCAGGATGAAGTCATTGAAGTTGTCCGGGGTGATCTCTTTGCCCGCCACTTCATCGAAGGTCGGGAGATTCACCGGAATCTGGGGCGTGCCGGGCAGTCCATCGGAGCGGATAGGGCGGAATGCACCCTTGCCTCGGCAGTCACTGTTGTAGCGGAAGCCAAAGCTCTCCTTGGCATCCACTACGCGCTGGTCTGCGCGCCAGCCAGCTGCTGCAGAACAGTCTACCGCCCGGCCCAGGATATCGTTCAGGCAGTCCAGGCCCAGACGGATCTGTTCGACCAGTTCCTTGTGGGTCCAATGCTCGGTATGGGCCTGCCAGCCGTGGTGGTCCCAGGCATGCAGCCCGATCTCATGGGCGCATTGGTCGGTTTCCCGCATTTTGCTGCCCAGGTGCCGGCCGATCTGACGACCTGGCCAGGCCGTACCAGCCAGCAGGATGTCCCAGCCATAAAGGCTGGCGGCGTTCGACCGCAGCATCTTGATCAGGAACTTGGGCTTGAGCAGGCGCCATAGGTGGCGCCCCATGTTGTCAGGCCCGACAGAAAAGAAGAACGTTGCCGTCACTCCGTGCTTCTCGAGGAGTTCCAGCAGCCGGGGGACACCGTCACGGGTCCCCCGGAAAGTATCGACGTCGACACGTAGTCCGACATCGATCATGAACGTTCTTCCTGCTCCACCGCGCCGCGCAGGAAGAAGTCCAACGTCTTCTCGATGGTTTCTTCCATCTGGATCGTCGGTTCCCAGTCCAGCAGGCGCTTGGCGTTACGCACGCTCGGGCGACGGTGGGAGACGTCCTGGTAGCCGTCGCCGTAGTAGCTGTGGCTCTCGATGTCGATCATGCCGGCAAAGGGAGGGAAGTGGTCGCGCAGCGGATGTGCCTCGAACTTGGCACACAACAGCTCGGCCAGTTCACGGATGCTCGCCTCGTTGTCCGGGCTACCGATGTTGATGATCTGGCCGTCGCACAGGTTGTCCTTGTTCTTGACGATCCGGTAGAGGGCTTCGATACCGTCGTTGATATCGGTGAAACAGCGCTTCTGCGCACCGCCGTCAACCAGCTTGATGGGCGTGCCTTCCACCAGGTTGAGGATCAACTGGGTGATGGCCCGCGAGCTGCCGATACGGGCGGAGTTGAGGCTGTCCAGGCGCGGTCCCATCCAGTTGAACGGACGGAACAGGGTGAACTTGAGACCTTCTTTCTTGCCGTAGGCCCAGATGACACGATCCAGCAGCTGCTTGGAAACCGAGTAGATCCAGCGTTGCTTGTTGATCGGGCCGACGATCAGGCGAGACTTGTCCTCGTCGAACATGGCGTCATCGCACATGCCGTACACTTCGGAGGTCGACGGGAAGATGATGCGCTTGTTGTACTTCGCGCAGTAACGCACGATCTTCAGGTTTTCCTCGAAATCGAGTTCGAAGACACGCAGCGGGTTACGGGTGTACTCGATCGGCGTCGCGATGGCCACCAGCGGCAGGATCACGTCGCACTTCTTGATGTGATACTCGATCCACTCGGTGTGGATACTGATGTCGCCTTCCACGAAATGGAAGTTGGGGTTGCCCATAAAGCGGGTGATGGCATCGGAGCCGATGTCCATGCCGTAGACTTCGAACTCGTCGTCGCGCAACAGCCACTCGGTCAGGTGGTTGCCGATAAAACCGTTGATGCCCAGGATCAGCACGCGGGTGCGCTTCTTATCCATGATGGCGGCGCTGGCCTTCGGACCCAGGCGCATGCCGGCCACCAGACCCATTTCCCGCGCCAGTTGCGGGCCGCGAACGAAGAGGCCGGTCTCAGTCTGGCCTTTGGTGATTTCCAGCACACCCTCGCCACAGACCACTTTCAGCGGATCGATGGACAGGATGGTGCCCGGAGTCTGATCGCTCTGCTCTGACAGCGCCTTGGCTTCCCAGATGGTCAGCTTGCGGTCGCCTGCGAAGGAGAAGGCGCCCGGATAGGGCTGGGTGACAGCGCGAACCAGGTTAAACAGGGCGCGTGCCGGACGGTTCCAGTGCAGCTCGCCGTCTGCGGCGGTGCGGCGGCCGAAGTACATGGCCTGGGACTCGTCCTGTGGCGTCAACTTGACGGTGCCGGCCTTGAACAGCGGCAGTTGTTCGTCCATCAGCTCGCGCGCAGCCTGGCGCAGTTTGCGATGCAGGGTCAGGGCGGTGTCTGCGTCCTCGATCTCCACCTGACGCTGACCGGCGATGTCGCCGGCATCGGGCTTGGTGGTCATCTGGTGCAGGGTGACGCCGGTTTCGGTTTCGCCGTTGACCAGCGCCCAGTTCACCGGTGCCCGGCCACGATAACGGGGCAGCAGGGAGCCGTGCAGGTTGAAGGCGCCCTTCTTGGCCAGGTCGAGGACGTCCTGGCTCAGCATGTTGCGATAGTAGAAGGAGAAGATGTAATCCGGATCCATTTGGCGGATGCGCTCCACCCACAACGGGTGGTTGACGTCTTCCGGCGCCTGAACCGGAACGCCGCGTTCGGCACAGAGGTGCGCAACCGAATCGAAGAACCGGTTCTCGCTCGGGTCATCGACGTGCGTGAACACCGCCTGGATTTCGAAGCCGGCATCCAGCAGCGCCTCGATACCGGTGCAGCCGATATCGTGGTAGGCGAAAACGACAACTTTCATCAGTGCTTGTCCTGTGTTTGAGGAGAGGAAAGGTTACGGGTGCGGGTCACCTTCTGCACGAAATAGCGCGGACGCGCCCGGACGTCGTTGTACATGCGACCGATGTACTCTCCGAGCAGACCCATGCCGATGAACTGGGCACCGACAAAAATGAACAGGATGGCGAACAGGGTGAACACGCCCTGCGCCGCCCAGGCCTGACCCAGGATCAAACGCATGACCAGGATCAGGATGGCGAAGAAGAAGCCGGCACCGGCAATCATGCTGCCGACGATGCTGAGCAGCCGCAACGGCGTCGTGGTCATACTGGTGACCAGATCGAACATCAGGTTGATCAGCTTCATGAAGCTGTATTTCGATTCGCCGTGGGAGCGTTCCGCATGGGCCACCGGCAACTCGATCACGTTGCGGGCAAAGCCGTTCGCCAGGATCGGGATAAAGGTGCTGCGCTCATGGCAGGACAGCATGGCGTCGATAATATGCCGGCGATAGGCGCGCAGCATGCAACCGTAATCGTGCATGTCGACACCGGTGGCGCTCTTGACCGCCTTGTTGATCAGGCGCGAGGAGAGCTTGCGGAACAGCGAATCCTGCCGGCGCTGGCGAACGGTGCCGACCACGTCGTAACCCTCTTCGGCCGCCGTGACCAGGCGCGGAATTTCCTCCGGTGGATTCTGCAGGTCGGCGTCCAGGGTGATCACCAGATCGCCGCGGGATTCGTCAAAACCGGCCATGATGGCAGAATGCTGGCCGTAGTTGCGGTTCAGGATCACGGCGACGACATGGCTGTCCGGCTCTTCCGCAGCTTCCAGCAGCATCTCGGCGGAACGGTCACGGCTGCCGTCGTCGACCAGGATGATTTCGTGATCCTGTTTCAGTTCGGCGCAAGCGGCGCGGGTGCGGCGCAGCAACTCGGGCAGGCTGGCTTCCTCGTTGAATACGGGGATGACCACGGAGACCAAGTTGATATCGGGTTCTTTCAGCACGATGTCAGTCCAGAATGTCCTTGATGGCGGTAACCACGCGATCGAGATCTTCGGCGGTCATGGTCGGGAACAGGGGAATGGTGCAGAGGCGACTTGTGTTCCAGTCGGTATTCGGCAGTGTCTGTCCCGGAAAGTTCTCGCGGTAGTATTTTTGGGTGTGTGCAGCCCGGAAGTGGATGCCCGTACCGATACCACGCTGCTGCAGGGCCTGCATGAAGGCGTCGCGGTCGAGGCCGGCTTCTTCCGGATCGATGCGGATGATGAACAGGTGCCAGGCGTGCAGGTGATCGTAGCTTGGCAGTGCCAGTGGGCGCACGGGAAGTCCGGCCAGGCGCTGCTGGTACTCGGCGGCCAGTTCGGCACGGCGTGCGTTCAGCTTCGGCAGGCGCTTTAGCTGGACCAGGGCAATGGCGGCGTTGATATCGGCCAGGTTGTACTTGAAACCTGGCTCGACGACTTCCGCCTGAGGTTTGCGACCCTGCGTCAAACGGTCGAAAGCGTCGACGCCCAGGCCGTGGAATTTCAGGGTGCGGACCCGGTCGGCAAGGGCCAGGTCATCGGTGACGACCATGCCGCCTTCGGCGCAGGTCATGTTCTTGATGGCATGGAACGAGAAAATCGCTGTCCCGCTGCTGCCGATCCAGCGCCCCTTGTACTGGGTGCCGGCGGAGTGGGCGGCATCTTCGATCACCGCAATACCATGCTTTTCGCCCAGCGCCAGGATCGGGTCAAGATCTGCCGGTGCACCGGCATAGTGTACCGGGATGATGGCCTTGGTCCGCGCTGTGATGGCCGCTTCGATGCGCTCGGCGTCGGTCATCAGGGTGTCGCGGTCGATATCGACAAAGACCGGCGTTGCGCCCAGCAGGCAGATCAGGTTGATGGTGGAAACCCAGGTCTGGGACGGCGTGATGACTTCATCGCCGGGGCCGATATTGAGCGCCATCAGGGTAACGTGCATGCCGGCCGTGGCCGAGCAGACGGCAATGGCGTGTTGGCAGCCAAATGTCCGGCAGAATTCCTCTTCCAGTTCCTGGTTCTTCGGGCCGGTGGTGATCCAGCCGGAACGAAGGACGTCGGTTACCGCCTGGATTTCCTCGTCGCCCATTGCCGGACGGGAAAACGGTAAGAAATTCTGCATGATGTGCTATCCAGCCTCGTAAAGAGAAAGTGCCCTGATGCGCTTAAACACCGCTCACCCGCCAGGAGCGAGGGGCTATGCGCGCCTGCCGGCCTGTTCCAGCGTCGACGGCCGCCCATTATACAGGCAATGGAATACAATGTTGACGGCGCGAAATGAGGTCGCGGTCGCTACACGGCAAGTCTGTCCGAATTGGGACTATCGAGACAGTAAACGCAGCATGCCTGATCGCGCGCCATGCTACCAGAGCGACAGGCTCCGGGCCAGTTATCACACCCTGTCGATTCCCCAAAGGCGGTGAGTATCCGCAGAATTACTGATATGGGTTATGAGGAATTCGCAAACCTGAACCCGAGTGCTTTGGATTGACGGTCAGATGCGTATACTGGCTGAGCTGTGACCCACAAGAATAAGGACGACTGATGAAACGCCTGGGACCCTTGGATGCCTCTTGGTTGGCTGTTGAATCCGAAGACACGCCAATGCATGTGGCCAACTTGCTGATCTTCTCGCTACCGGACGGTGCCCCGGAGACATTTCTCCGGGATATGGTGAGCCGGATGAAGGCCGAGTGCGAGGTGGCGGAGCCCTGGTGTTACCGTTTGGCCCGTACCGGCAAACTCGGTCGCTTGCTGGCACCAGCCTGGGTTGTCGACGATAAGATCGACCTCGACTACCACGTCCGCCATTCGGCGTTGCCCCGGCCGGGCAGCGAGCGGGAATTGGGTGTGCTGGTGTCCCGGCTGCATTCCAATCCACTGGATTTTTCCCGGCCGCTGTGGGAATGCCACATCATCGAAGGGCTCGAGAATAACCGCTTTGCCCTCTATACCAAGATGCATCACTCGATGATCGACGGCATCAGCGGTGTGCGACTGATGCAGCGCGTGTTGAGTACCGATCCCGGCGAAACCAACATGCTGCCGCCCTGGTCGGTGCGCCCCCAGCGTACCCGCGGTAACAAGACCGATCGCGAAGCCAGCGTTCCTGCCGCGTTCTCCCAGGCGATGGACGCCCTTAAGGTGCAGATGGATATGGCGCCTCACCTGTGGGATGCGGCGAGTCGCCTGATCCAGTCGGCCCGTCATGCGGATGACGAGCTGACAGCGCCTTTCTCCGGGCCAAGTTCGATCCTCAATGGCAGGGTGACGGGCCAGCGCCGTTTCGCCACCCAGCATTACAGCCTGGATCGTCTGAAGCGTTTGGCGAAGCTCGGCCAGGCGTCGCTGAACGACGTCGTCCTGTACCTGTGCGGAACCGCTTTGCGGCGCTTCCTGTTGGAGTCCGATAATCTGCCGGACATTCCCCTGACCGCGGGGATACCGGTCAATGTGCGACCGGCTGACGACCAGGGAACCGGTACGGCCATCAGTTTCATGATTGCCTCGCTGGCAACGAACCAAGCCGACCCGCTGACCCGGCTGGCGCAGATCAAGGTCTCCACCCATCGCGCCAAGGAGCACCTGCAGACGTTGCCGCGCAGTGCACTTAACCAGTACACCATGCTCCTGATGTCACCCTACATCCTGCAGCTGATGTCGGGTTTGGGCGGGCGTATGCGGCCGGTTTTCAACGTCACTATTTCCAACGTGCCGGGCCCGCAGCAGGCCCTGTATTACGAAGGCGCCAAGCTGGAGGCCATGTACCCGGTGTCGCTGATTGCCCATGGCGGTGCGCTCAATATCACCTGCCTGAGCTATGACGGCTCCCTCAACTTTGGCTACACCGGTTGCCGTAATACGCTGCCGAGCATGCAGCGGCTGGCGGTCTATACCGGTGAAGCCCTGGAAGAGCTGGAGGCGTTGCTGGTGCCGCCGGCCAAGAAGCCCGCGACGAAGCGGCGGACCCGAGCCCGCAAACCCGCCTCAGACTGACTTGCCGGCCTTCTCCCGTTTGTACAGCCGGTCGCTGCGTAGCTGCAGGTTGGGAGAGAACAGGGTGCGGTAGGCGAGCATGACCACCATCAAGGTTCCCAATGCCGTGGCGGCGGCGATCATAAACATGATGACGATCTGGTAGCGCACGGCGGCCGCCGGCGCGGCCCCTGCCAGAATTTGTCCGGTCATCATGCCGGGCAGGCTGACGACGCCCATCACCATCATGGCGTTCACGGTGGGGATCAATCCCGTTCTCAGGCTGGCGCTGGTCAGGCCGTGCGCCGCTTCCCAGCGGGTTGCGCCCAGGGCCAGTTGAGTTTCGATCAGGCCGCGTTCCCGCGCCACACCTTCCATGAAATGATCCAGCCCCAGGGAAATGCCCGTCAACACATTGCCCAGCACCATGCCGAGCAGGGGGATGGCATATTGCGGATTGAACCAGGGTTTCACCTGCAGGATGCCCAGAAGTGCCAGCCCCGTGACAACGAAGGACGCACTGAACACGGCGATAAAACTGTGCCAGTAGATATCGCGGAAACGGCGCTGGGTGCGGTTGACGGCCGCAAAGCTCGCCAGTAGAACCATCACCAGCCCGACGCCGGTGACAGCCAGCGGATGTTCCAGGGCGAAGAGGTATTGCAGGATCACGCCGATCAGCAGCAACTGCACGATCATGCGCACGCTGGCGATGAGCAGGGTACGGGCCAGTCCCAGTCGAAGGGCTACCGAGATGGCCATATTGGTCAGGATCAGCGCGGTTGCGCCGCCAACCTGCCAGAGGCTGAGATTGAGGTAGTGGGAGGTCATGGCGAGATGGCCTCCAGCGTGGTGCTGGTTTCTGTTTGCGTGCCAATACGGATGTGGCGGCTACAGAGGCGCTCGATTTGCTCGGGGTCGTGGCTGATGTAAGCAAAGGCTCTTTCCGGCTTTGCGTGCAGCCAGTTGCTGAGCAGTGACTCGACCTGCCGCACTCGCGTGCCGTCCAGGGAGGCCGTGGGCTCGTCCAGCAGAAGTACGGAAGGTTTCAGTAACATGGCTCTGACCAGCGATACCAACTGGGCTTCGCCCCCGGAAAGGGAGGCGGTGTCCTGATCCAGGAAGGCGCCTTCCACCGCCAGTGCTTTCAGGTACTCCAGTGCCTCCGGCCGGGAAAAACGCTTGTCTCGGTGGATGCTCAGCTCAAAGGGTGCTGCGAGCGCGGTTTCCACCGAGCCATCGGGCAGGCTGGGGCGCTGCGGCAGGTAGATGATGTCAGCCCGGAATGCGGTCAGCTTCGGGAGTGCGATAGGCTCGCCGCGCCAGAGGATCTTCCCCTCTCCCCAGGGGTTGAGACCGACCAGTGTCCTTAAAAGCAGGGTCTTGCCGCTACCGGAGGGGCCGGTCACGCCCACCCCTTCTCCCGCGTTGAGTTGGAGGTGCAGATCCTGCCAGACATTGCGGCCTGCGATCGTGCAGGACAAATCTGTAGCTTCCAGCAAAGGCGCTGGCTGAGTCATGGAGTTCCCCTGGAATATGGAAAACGGCAGGATACTTGATCGCTGCAGTCTGAACGGTCGTCGTGGTTCAGGTAATATACCAGTTTACAGTCGTCGAATCGGTCCTCCGCGGCCTGCCGGTATTCTTATCGAAATCCGGGTCTTCCCTGGAGAGTGCGCACAACCATGATCCCGCTCCTGTCTCTGGTTATTGTCTTATTGTTATCCATAACGGTGACGCGTATCGCCACCATCGTCCTGGTGCATACCGGCCTCTCGTTAGAAACGGCGAGGTTTCAGGCTCGCTCCGCATTCACCGGTGCCGGCTTTACCACCCAGGAGTCGGAGCAGGTCGTCAATCACCCTGTGCGTCGGCGGGTCATCATGTGGCTGATGCTGTTCGGCAACGCCGGCATCGTTTCGGTGATCGCTTCTGTCATCCTGACCTTTATCAATTTCGGTGAGGCCGCTTCCGGTTCCCTGCTGTGGAAGTTGTTGCTGGCTATCGGCGGTTTGATGCTGGTTATCTGGTTTACTTTCAGTCGCTGGTTGCGGCAGCGGATGTCCGTGCTGGTGGACCACGCATTGGCCCGGATCACCGATCTGGACGTGCGCGACTATATCAACCTGTTGCACCTGGACGGCGAATACCGGCTGATCGAGATGGTGTTGGAAGAGGATGACTGGCTGGCAGGGCGCACTCTGTCCGAAGCCCGTCCACGCAGTGAGGGCATCGTGGTACTCGGTCTGCGTCGGCGGGGCAAGGGTTATATCGGCACCCCGTCCGGGGATACCACCTTGCAGGCGGATGATACTCTGTTGCTTTACGGTCGCCAGTCTGCGCTGGCGCGCGTGGATCAGCGGCGCAAGGGATGGACTGGTGATATCGAGCATCGGGAGGCTGTGGAGGAGCAGCTGGTAGTCGCCGAGCAGGAAGCGGCGACACTGGCTGAACCAGCTCCTGAAGAAAAGACTGTCGCCCCAGCGGCAAAGCCCCAGGCCGCTGAGGATAAAACCAAGGATCCCGATGTTCGCGATTAACGACACCCTGAGTATTCCCGAAGAGGACATCGAGTTCAGTGCCATCCGTGCCCAAGGTGCCGGTGGGCAGAACGTCAACAAGGTGTCGTCGGCCGTGCATCTGCGGTTCGATATTCCTGCCTCGTCCCTGCCGGCGTTCTGCAAGGAACGATTGCTGGCGTTGAGCGACAAACGCATTACCAAGGAAGGGGTCATCGTTATCAAGGCGCAGACGGCCCGCACTCAGGAGCGCAATCGCGAGGATGCGCTACAGCGGTTGCGGGAGTTGTTGCTGAGTGTCCTCAAGACCCCGCCGCCGCGTCGGCCCACCAAACCGTCACGTTCGGCCCGGCGCAAACGTGTGGATTCCAAGGTAGCGAGAGGGCGAGTGAAGTCTTTGCGTAAGCCCCTGAAGCCGGAATAAACGGGCTTTCCATCTTTAAAAAGAATGTCCCCGCTACAAATTCAAAGCGAAGATTCGGTGCTGGCTCCAGGTGGTTTGGATCGAGGGCCACGCATATCGACAAAGGTGTTCCACGACAGGCATGATGCGTTTCTTTATCGGGCCTTCATGGGAGCGCAGGGATGTATCAGCCCAAGCACTTTGTCGAGAATGACCATCAGCGTCTGAGTCAGCTAGTCGACCGTTATTCCTTTGCCACTCTGATCAGCCATGCGGGCGGGCGCTGCGAGGCCAGCCATGTGCCGGTCATGGCGGACTTCCCCGGTCGCAGGCTGCTATGCCATCTGGCGGCTGAAAATCCCCAGGTGGATATGCTGGAGCAGGACGACCGGGCCCTGGTGGTTTTCCAGGGGCCCCATGCCTATGTTTCGCCGTCCGTTTACATCAATGCCGGTGTGCCGACTTGGAACTATGCGGCCGTTCACGTCTACGGCCGCGTCGAGTTGATGCGCGATCCGGCCGACCTTCGCTGGCTCGTGGACACCCTGGCGAGCCGCCATGAAGCGCACCGGGCCGAGCCCTGGTCGCCCCACTATGCGCCGGGCATGCTGTCGCGGATTGTCGGCCTTCACATTCATATCGACGACATTCAAGGCAAGTTCAAACTGAGCCAGAACCGGGCTGCTGAGGATCGACTGCGGGTGATTGAGGATCTCGAGAAGGCGGGTGATGAGAACTCGCTCGAAGTGGCTAAGATGATGCGGGAGCAGGGAGGTGTGCGTTGAATAGATGGTGTTACAGGGAAGTAACTCTATTGGGTCTGTTTCTCCTTTCCTCCGTCGCCCATGCAGAGCCACCCATAAGGCCCTTTATCGACGGGACAGCTGCCTCAACGCATGTTCTGCCGGTGCAGGTTGGTAGTTCCTTCACTGAACCCGGATGGCGGCTGACAGGGCTGGTACGTGCCGGGGTGGTTATTCCTGTACTGGGGCCGATTTTCGTGCAGACTGATGCCGGTTACAACGTCCTTGGCGCCACTAACCCAGACCAATCTGCCTTTAACGAGGGAACTGACGCGCAGGCGGATGTTCAGCTGCGTATCGAGCCTTTTCCCAGCTACGTCGTAAGTCCCTATGTTGTTGGCGGTTATTCTGTGGCATCTGTGACGCCATACTGGGATTGTTACAAAGTCTATCCTCCATGGAGTAATACGGAAAAAACGACCTGTGATGTAAAGAGTTTGATTAGCCGCGGGCCTTCCTATGGCATTGGTGTCGTCTTAGGGACGGGAAACTCGGGAGGGTATGCCGGTTACTCCGGTTATGGCGGCTTCATGATCCAATTCACGCATTTTTCCGGAAATCACGACGTTTGGTCGAACAGCCTGAGTGTCGGCTTTATGTTCTGAAAGAACGAAACAGGAAAAAGGCGTCAGCCAACGCTGACGCAAGGAAACCCGGAGCCGTTATACGGGAGTGATGAAGGTTTTGGTGGCTCCGGGGAATCTCTGTCGATCAGGCGAGGCCAAGTAGCATCAGGGCGCCTGCGCCGACGGTACCAAGCCCGGCGGCTGGCGTGAGCCACTGCAGAGAGCTGCGCGATGCCGCACGTCCGACAGCCATCCCGATCAAATGCAGGGTCGCGGTGGCCATAGTGAAGCCGGCGAAGAAGCTCCCGACATGGGCACCGGAGGGCATCTCGCTACCGTGGGCGCAGCCGTGGAAGAAGGCGAAGGCAGCGGTCAGGCCAACACCCAGCAGGGTCGGCATCTGACGCGCAGCCATCATGATCAGGCCGAGCATCAGCACGGACAGGGCGATGCCGGTTTCCAGTCCCGGCATGGCAAAACCGGCCACCCCCGCGCCGGCACCCACCAGCATCCAGCTCATGAACGCGATCGGCATCCAGATACCACGGCGACCCATGCGGGAGGCCGCAAAGCCCACCGCCAGCATGGCCAACAGGTGATCGAGGCCGGTGAAGGGGTGCACGAACCCGGTACTGAAGCTGTAGGTCATCTGATGGCCCGGGTGTGCGGATGCGGCCAGTGGCAGCAAGGTCAGTGCGAGGCCGCTGAGGCCGGTAACCAGTGATTTGCGCATGGGAATCTCCTTATAGGGTGGGCGCTGGGGCGTCAGGCGGCGGGTCTGGCCAGCATGCCCTGATTGATGATGAATTCAATGACGTCCCGCAGGCCGTCGCCGCTTTTCAGGTTGGTAAACACGAATGGCTTTTCTCCGCGCATGCGCCGTGCGTCGGTATCCATGACCTCCAGGGAGGCACCGACCAAGGGGGCCAGGTCGGTCTTGTTGATGATCAGCAGGTCGGATTTTGTGATGCCCGGGCCGCCCTTGCGGGGAATCTTGTCGCCGGCGGAAACATCGATGACGTAGAGCGTCAGATCGGACAGTTCGGGGCTGAAGGTGGCGCTGAGATTGTCGCCGCCACTTTCCACCAGGACCAGTTCGAGTCCCTCGTGGCGCCGGTGCAGTTCGTCGATGGCGGCAAGGTTCATGGACGCGTCCTCGCGGATGGCCGTGTGGGGACAGCCGCCGGTTTCGACACCGATAATGCGGTCCGCTTCCAACGCCTCGTTACGGGTCAGGAATTGGGCGTCTTCCTCGGTATAGATGTCGTTGGTGACCACCGCGAGGTTGTAGCGGTCGCGCAGGGCACGGCAGAGGGCCAGGGTCAGTGCCGTTTTGCCGGAACCGACGGGGCCGCCGATGCCGACTCTCAGGGTTTGGCTCGGGTTCATGCAGGCTTCCTCTTGTTGTGAGGTCTTGGCGTCATCGCGTTTCTTCCTAAGACCTGAATAGTCTTGAATATTGGGTTTCGTGATTGCTGCAGACGATGGCAAAGCCCGGATAGGAGGCCCCCAGCTCGTCGTCGTTCAGGGCCGCCGCCCTCTCGATGCAGGCAGGTACTTCAGGCATCAGGTGCTGAAGGATGCGCTGGGCGTCCGTCTGGCCCAGAGGCAGGGCCTTGCAGGCGACGGCCATCTGGTTTTCCAGCCAGCTCCAGAGCCAGCCGATGGCGGTGGCCCGGGCGGGTACCCGGGCATGCACGGCCGCTTCGGCGAAGGTGGTGAGCAAGCTGATGGGCTCGTCGGTGCCGGTCCAGTGTGTCCTGATTTCCAGGCGCTTCAGCAGTTGCCAGAGTGCACGTCCCAATTGGGTGTCTTCCTGATAAAGCTCGTGGGTTTCTCGGCTGGCGAGGGCGTAGTCGTTCCAGTATTCCAGCGCCGCGACATCCTGATGCAGCGCACAACAGTGCAGGCGCAGCAGGAGCGGCAGGTCGAGATGCGTCAGGTTATGACGCAGGATTCCGCCGACCCAGCGCTCGATGCTGTCGGCATCGGTCGCCACGCCGTTGTCGATTACCGACTCCAACCCCTGCGACCAGGCGAAAGCCCCTATCGGCAACGCCGGACTGACCAGGTGCAGCAGGCGCACCAGGGCCAGTTCGTCGAGGCCGGTGTCAGTGGTGGTGATGGCCGCCGTGAGCGCTGTGCTCATGGTAGGCTCCCTGTTCCGGTTCGAAGGGCGCCAGCTCGCGTTCGACCTGCAGGCCGTAGCGGGTGACGAGTTCTTCCAATACATGATCCGGTTGGAACCGCACCCATCCCGGACCGATCTGCAGCGGTACATGGCGGTTGCCCAGGTGATAGCAGATGCGGGCAAAGGTGAGGTCGCCGGCACCGGCAGGGCAGTAGGCGGTAACGACATCCTCGGGGGCGGAGATAATGCGGATGATTTCGCCGCTCCTGGCCCGGATCAGGTCGCCGCTGACCAGGACCTTCCCCCGCTCCAGGAAAAGGCCGACATCACGACCGCCCTCGGTCAATGCCTTGAAGCGACCACGCTTGCGCAGGTCGAAGGGCAGGCGAAGGTCGTCTGCCGGGGCTTCGTGGCTGTGATCCAGCTTCTCAATCAGTTCCAGCATGGTTATGTCCTCAGTACGTCATTCCCACAGGGTTTCCTGGGGCGTTCGCTCCCTTCTCCCCAACCCCTCTCCCCTCGCGGGAGAGGGGTTGGGGAGAGGGGCGGTTGCACTTTCGCTTCAAGTCTTTCCGTGTGCTCCTCCTCCCTATTCCGCCAAAGGTGACGCAGGACGTTGTCGTCCTGCTAGAACAGGAAATACCGTTGGGCCAGCGGTAATTCCGTGGCGGGCTCACACACCAGAAGCTCCCCGTTCGCCCGCACCTCATAGGTTTGCGGGTCCACGTCGATGGTGGGCTGCCAGTCATTCAGCCGCATGTCCTTCTTGCCGATGTTGCGGGTGTTCTTGCAGGCGACCAGCGGCGAGTGCAGACGCAGTGCAGCCGGGTCGCCATGGTCGAGGAACGCCTGGCTGACGAAGGTAACGCGGGTCGCCTGGCAGGCCGGCCCGAAGCTGCCGAACATGGGGCGATAGTGCACGGGCTGCGGGGTCGGGATCGAGGCGTTGGGGTCGCCCATGGGCGCGGCCGCGATGGCGCCGCCCTTGATGATCATGGCCGGTTTGGTGGCGAAGAAGGCCGGGCGCCAAAGGACGATGTCGGCCAGCTTGCCAACTTCCAGCGAACCCACTTCATGGGCAATGCCGTGGGCGACGGCCGGGTTGATGGTGTACTTGGCGATGTAGCGGCGGGCGCGGAAGTTATCGCAGGACGCATCGTCCTCCGGCAGGCTGCCGCGCTGCACCTTCATCTTATGGGCGGTCTGCCAGGTGCGGGTGATGACTTCGCCGACGCGGCCCATGGCCTGGGAGTCGGAGGAGATCATGCTGAAGGCGCCCAGGTCGTGCAGGATATCCTCGGCGGCGATGGTTTCCTTGCGGATACGAGAGTCGGCGAACGCCACGTCTTCGGGAATATCCGGATCCAGGTGGTGGCAGACCATCAGCATGTCGAGGTGTTCGTCGATGGTGTTGATGGTGTACGGCCGAGTGGGATTGGTCGAGGACGGCAGGACGTTCGACGAGCCGCAGGCCTTGATGATATCCGGCGCATGGCCGCCGCCGGCACCTTCAGTGTGATAGGTGTGAATGGTGCGGCCCTTGAAGGCGGCCAGGGTGTCTTCGACGAAGCCGGACTCGTTCAGGGTGTCGGTATGGATCGCGACCTGGACATCGAACGCGTCGGCGACGGTCAGGCAATTGTCGATCGCCGCGGGTGTGGTGCCCCAGTCTTCATGCAGTTTGAGGCCCATGGCGCCGGCATAGAGCTGTTCGTGCAGCGCCTCGGGCAGGCTGGCATTGCCCTTGCCCAGAAAGCCCAGGTTCATGGGGAAGGCTTCGGAAGCCTGCAGCATGCGGGCGATATGCCAGGGGCCGGGTGTGCAGGTGGTGGCGTTGGTGCCGGTGGCCGGCCCGGTGCCGCCGCCGAGCATGGTGGTGATGCCGGACATCAACGCCTCGTCGATCTGCTGCGGGCAGATGAAATGGATGTGGGCGTCGATGCCGCCGGCGGTGGCGATCAGGCCTTCACCGGCAATGATCTCCGTGCCCGGGCCGATGATGATATCGATGGCATCCTGGATGTCCGGGTTGCCGGCCTTGCCGATCTTCCAGATTCGGCCGTTCTTGAGCCCGATGTCCGCCTTGACGATGCCCCAGTAATCCAGGATCAGGGCGTTGGTGATCACGGTGTCCGCCGTCTCGGCACTGGGACGTTGGCTCTGGCCCATACCGTCGCGGATGACCTTGCCGCCGCCGAATTTCACCTCGTTACCGTAGCGGGCGTAATCCTGTTCCACCTTGATCCAGAGTTCGGTATCGCCAAGCCGCACGCGGTCGCCCACGGTGGGGCCGAACATATCCGCGTAGGCCTGTCTGCTTTGCTTTGCCATTGCGCTGTCCTTATTCGTTGGGGGCTCAGAGCGAGCCCATCACCTCACCGCGGAAGCCGTACACCTTGCGCTCACCGGCAAAGGCCACCAGTTCCACCGTCCGGGTCTGGCCCGGTTCGAAGCGCACGGCCGTGCCGGCGGCGATGTTGAGGCGAAAGCCTCGGGCCTGGTCGCGGTCAAAATCCAGGGCGGGGTTGGTTTCGCTGAAGTGATAGTGGGAGCCGACCTGCACGGGACGGTCGCCGGTATTGGCGACGGTGATGGTAACGGTGGGCAGGCCTTCGTTGAGTTCCAGTTCGCCGTCGACGACGTCGATTTCACCAGGAATCATGGGGTTCTCCTTGCGGTCGTCGCGGTTAGGGGATCGGGTTGTGGACGGTGACCAGTTTGGTACCGTCAGGGAAGGTGGCTTCCACCTGGACCTCCGGAATCATCTCGGCGATACCCTCCATGACCTCGTCACGGCGCAGCAGGGTGCGGCCGTAATCCATCAGGTCGGCGACGGTGCGTCCGTCACGGGCACCTTCCATGATGGCGGCGCTGAGGAAGGCCATGGCCTCCGGGTAGTTGAGCTTCAGCCCGCGCTCCTTGCGCCGTTCGGCGAGCAGGGCGGCGGTAAAGATCAGCAGCTTGTCTTTTTCCCTTGGCGTCAGTTCCATGTGGACCTCGTCGTTCTCAGGTCGCCCAGATGCGCGGCAGGCTTGGCGCGCAGTTCATCAGGGCGGGTCGCAGGTGTTGCCAGAGTCGCTGTAAAACATGACGCAGCGCTTCGGCATCGGAATGGAGCAGGCGGACCAGGAGCAGGTCGCGGGTGACAGTAGCACCGGCAGACCAGCCACCGAGTTGTTCACGCACCTCGGCCAGGAGTTCGCGCTGCTCAGAGTCGTTCAGGTGGGTCAGGGTACCGGCCAGCGTTGCCAGGGCGGGTTTGCCGTCCAAGCCCCAGGGTGCGGAGATGGCACTACTGTCCGCATGAATCGGTGTGCGCTCGATCAGCCAGGGTCTGCCGTTGCGCCGGATACTGAGCCGTTGTGTCAGGGAGCCGCTGCGGAAAGGATGTTGCCCGGCGGCACGTCCCAGGCACACCATTTCCCAGCCCAGAAAACGGCCGGAGCCCTGTATGTCGATGTCCAGCGACATCACGCCGCGGGCGTTATCGAACACGATGGTGTCCTGCGGCAGCCATTCGAGCCGCGCACCGTCCGCGATGGATAAGCGGGTGGCCTGAGTCTGGGCCTCGCCCGTTGGTGCTGCCCGATAGACCTTGCCGGAGGAAGGGGTTGTCACAACGCCGTGGCTGCCGTGCCCGGCATCGAGATCGATGTCGATCCTGTCCCCCGACACCAATCCGCCGGGGGGATGCAGGAGATAAAGGTGGCAGCAACCGGGCCCCTCCGGATGAAAGGGGCGCTGTACGCGTAAGGGGCCCTGATGCCGGTTGCGCGCCAGGACGGTGCGCTCACCGTCCCGCCTCAAGGCAAGCGTCAGGGACGCCGGCCATTCCCGGGGGGCCGTTTTGGGGCATGTCGCCAATGTCGTGTCCGTCACGCCGTCTCCCTTGCTTTTCAACGTCGGCCCGGTTTGGGGTATCCGTGGCTGATGAGGCTTATCCCCAACCTTTTCGCATACATATTGCGAAGGTCGTGCCAGCTTGCCGGAGGTATGACGGGATGCGCGTTTTTGGGACGTGCAGCGGCATTGAGGTCGATTTTGAGGGAGAAAAAAGTCGCCCCGGCGCCCGACGATGGTGCGCGTGTCTTGATGTGGGTTATCTGGTTGCGCGCATTTGGTGCGGGCCGGATTGTCGGGATGGTGCAGTCGCGAGGCCGCGCGCTCCAGTGTGGTGCTCCGGAATGGCGCCTGACATTGTCATCAATGTCATTAATTTTTGTTAACTCATTGTTTTTGAATCCTAAAAAAGCCGTTGGAATGCCCGCTGCACTCGGCGATGACGGATGCTCAATCCGCTCACAAGAAGGAAGCGAATAGGATGAAAACGATGAAAAAAGGGCTTAAAGCTGGCTTGATGGCCATGGCGCTGACGGCATCTTTAGCGTCAGTGCAGGCAATGGCTGCCGGCGTTATCAAGGTTGGCGTGCTGCATTCGTTGTCGGGGACGATGGCAATTTCCGAATCGACCCTGAAGGATACCGTCCTGATGTTGATTAAGGAGCAGAACGCGAAGGGCGGTCTGCTGGGCAAGAAGATTGAACCCGTTGTCGTGGACCCCGCCTCCAACTGGCCGCTGTTTGCAGAGAAAGCCAAGGAGTTGCTGGAGAAGGACAAAGTGTCGGCCATCTTCGGTTGCTGGACCTCCGTATCGCGGAAGTCCGTTTTGCCGGTGGTCGAGCATGACGACGGTATCCTGTTTTACCCGGTCCAGTGGGAAGGTGAGGAATCCTCCAAGAACGTCTTTTACACCGGTGCTACCCCGAACCAGCAGGCGATTCCCGCCATCAACTACCTGCTGAGCAAAGAAGGCGGCAGCGTTAAGCGTTTTGCACTGATCGGCACCGATTACGTTTATCCCCGCACCACCAACAAAATTCTCGAGGCCTACCTGAAGTCCAAGGGCATCAAGTCGTCGGACATCATGGTCAAGTACACCCCCTTCGGTTACTCCGACTGGCAGACCATCGTCAGCGAAGTGAAGAAGTTCGGTTCCCAGGGCGAAAAGACGGCGGTGGTTTCCACCATCAACGGCGACGCCAACGTGCCGTTCTATAAGGAACTGGCGAACCAGGGTATCAAGGCGGAAGACATTCCGGTCGTGGCCTTCTCCGTGGGTGAGCAGGAACTGTCCGGCATGGATACCAAGCCGCTGGTCGGCCACCTGGCTGCCTGGAACTACTTCATGAGCGACGATACCCGCGCCAACGAGAAGTTCATCAAGGAATGGCACAAGTACATCGGTAACGACAAGCGCGTTACCAATGACCCGATGGAAGCCACCTACATCGGTTTCCATATGTGGGTGAAAGCGGTTCAGAAGGCCGGTACCACCGATCCCGATGCGGTTCGCAAGGCGCTGATCGGTATCACCGTGCCGAACCTGTCCGGCGGCTACGCGACCATGATGCCGAACCACATGATCACCAAGCCGGTTCAGATCGGTGAGATCCAGTCTGACGGCCAGTTCAGCGTGGTCTGGCAGACCCGTGGTGAAGTGGCCGGCGATGCCTGGTCCGATTACCTGCCCGGCAGCAAAGACCTGATCGCAGACTGGCGTGCGCCGATGGAGTGTGGCCACTTCAACGTCAAAACCGGCAAGTGCACCGGCGAGAAAAAGAAATAACGACCTTTAGTCACCGGCCCGGGCAAGCCCCGGCGCCGGTGACGCCCTGAGCACGATTTCCGGTGTACCAAGGAGTTCCACATGAACAATCGAGGATGGTTGGCGCTTCTGCTGGGCGTAATCCTCAGCACCGCCGCGGCCAGTGCCTGGAGCGACGATTTCACGACGTTGGCCACTCAGCTCAAGAGCCGCGATTTCAATACCAAACAACAGACAATAGAGGCACTCGCCAAGATCAATGATCCGCGGGTGCTTACCATTTTCAAGGCCATGATGGGCGGCCAGTTGTTCTACAACGAAGATAACAGCCAGCCCTATCTCGAAAGCGAAAAGAACGGCGAACGGCAGTTCACGAGTGTGCTGACCGGTAAGCAAGCCGAAGGCATGGACCCGTTCTCCTTCCACCGGGTGGTGGTGAACAACTATCTGCGCGGCATCCTGCGCGATCATCTCGCCGGTCTCGAATTGAGCAGCCCGGACGAAGGCCTTCGGCTGAAGGCTGCGCGGCAGATGCTTGACGATCCTGAACCGGACGACATGCCGCGTATCGGCAAGGCGCTGGAACGCGAGACTTCACCGAAAGTGCATCGGGTGCTGGTCCTGGCACAGGACCTGATTCGCCTGCAGAAGGATGATTCCGCCGTGCGCCTGGCGGCCATTGCCGGGCTGGAGGGCCAACTGGAACCGGACGTAAAAGATGCCCTGGTTCAACTGGTCGGTCCTGATGGCAAGGGCGGTAGCGAGAAGGACCCTAAAGTCCGTGCCGCGGCCTGGAGTGCCCTGCAGGGCATCAACACCCGCCTCTGGTGGAACGGCATTTTCCAGAACGTTTACTTCGGCGTCAGTCTCGGCGCGGTGCTGCTGCTCGCGGCTGTGGGGTTGGCAATTACCTTCGGCGTCATGGGGGTCATCAATATGGCCCACGGCGAGATGATCATGCTGGGCGCCTATACCACCTATATGGTGCAGCAGATTTGGCCGGGGTTGATCGAGTATTCGGTGTTTATCGCCATCCCGCTGGCCTTCTGTGTCTCCGGCCTGGTCGGCGTCCTGTTGGAACGGCTGGTCATCCGCCATCTCTACGGCCGGCCGCTGGAAACACTGCTGGCGACTTTCGGTGTCAGCCTCGCCCTGCAGCAGGCTGTCCGTACCATCTTCAGCCCCCTTAACCGCAGCGTGATCACGCCGGACTGGATGTCGGGCTCCTTTGCCGTGAATGGCGCCCTGAGCCTGACCTGGAACCGTCTCTACATCATCATCTTTGCGTTGCTGGTGCTGCTGGTGTTGTCGGTGGTGTTGCGCAAGACCCAGTTCGGTCTGCAGATGCGGGCCGTGACCCAGAATCGACGTATGGCCAACTCCATGGGTATCCGTGCGGGGTGGGTGGATGCGCTTACGTTCGGTCTCGGCTCGGGCATTGCCGGTATCGCCGGTGTCGCACTCAGCCAGCTCACCAATGTCGGTCCCAACCTGGGGCAGGACTACATCGTCGACTCCTTCATGGTCGTGGTGTTCGGTGGCGTCGGTAACCTGATGGGCACTTTCTTCGGCGCCATGACACTGGGTATCGCCAACAAACTGCTGGAACCGTTCAGCGGTGCGGTGCTGGCCAAGATCGTGGTGCTGGTGTTCATCATCCTGTTTATCCAGAAACGCCCGCGCGGCCTGTTCGCGCTCAAGGGCCGGGCGATCGAGGACTGACTCATGGCACAAGGAACTGTTTCAACCCGGGGGCAAGGTCCCCTGACACGCCTGCTGATGCAGGACCGTGGCGGTCGTCGTTTGATGATACTGCTGGCCCTTGTCACCATCATCGTGCCGATTCTCAACCAGGCGGTACCCGCCGGATCGCTGTTCCATGTCTCGTCATATTCCATGACGCTGCTGGGCAAATACCTCTGTTATGCGCTGCTGGCGCTGGCGGTCGATCTGATCTGGGGCTACTGCGGCATTCTCAGCCTCGGTCATGGGGCCTTCTTCGCCCTGGGTGGCTATGCGATGGGGATGTACCTGATGCGCCAGATCGGTGATCGCGGCGTCTACGGCAACCCGCTGCTGCCGGACTTTATGGTGTTCCTCAACTGGCATTCGCTGCCCTGGTACTGGCACGGCTTCAATCTGTTCCCGTTTGCCATGCTGATGGTCCTGGTGGCGCCCGCGATACTCGCTTTCGTGTTCGGTTGGCTGGCTTTCCGCTCGCGGGTCACCGGCGTCTACCTGTCGATCATCACCCAGGCGCTGACCTACGCCCTGATGCTGGCCTTCTTCCGCAACGAGATGGGCTTCGGTGGTAACAACGGCCTGACGGATTTCAAGGACATCCTGGGCTTCGACCTGCAGTCCGACAGCACCCGTGCCGGTCTGTTCGTTGCGTCCGGTGTGGCACTGATCCTGGCCTATCTGCTCTGTCGCTGTATCGTCGGTTCGCGACTGGGCCGGGCCATGGTCGCGGTGCGTGACACCGAATCGCGGACCCGTTTCCTCGGCTACCGCGTCGAACACATCAAGTTGTTCACCTTCACCCTCTCGGCCATGCTGGCGGGGGTGGCGGGTGCGCTCTATGTACCCCAGATCGGCATCATCAACCCCAGCGAATTCTCGCCCATCAATTCCATCGAGATCATCATCTGGGTGGCCGTGGGAGGGCGGGGCACGCTGTTCGGCGCCATTATCGGGGCCATTCTGGTGAACTATGCCAAGACCTGGTTCACCGGTGCCTTCCCGGAGCTCTGGCTGTTCTTCCTCGGCGGCCTTTTTGTCGTTACCACCCTGTTCCTGCCCAAGGGCGTGGTGGGGTTGGCACAGCAGATCACGGATCGCATCCGGGAACGTCGTGCGCAGAACCAGAATCCGCCCTCGGCGGGCAGCGCCGACATTCAGGGCGTGGACGCACCTGCAGGTAACGATTCGACGGTAGGAGACCGGGCATGACAGTGACCAAGCACATCGGCGAAACGCCCCTGCTGTACATGGACGGCGTCACCGTCTCCTTCGACGGTTTCAAGGCGTTGAACAACCTGTCGCTGATCATGGAGGCCGGTCGTATGCGCGCCATTATCGGCCCCAACGGCGCAGGAAAGACCACCATGATGGACGTGATCACCGGCAAGGTGCGCCCCGACATCGGCAAGGTGATGTATCGCGACAATATCGACCTGACCCGCTTCGACGAAGCGGCCATAGCCAATCTCGGCATCGGTCGTAAATTCCAGAAGCCCAGCGTGATCGAAAGTCTCAGCGTGTTCGAGAATCTGGAGCTGGCATTGAAAGGGCAGAGGGGCGTCTTCCAGTCACTGATGTTCCGCCTGAGCAGCGAGCAGAGCGACCGTATCGACGAAATCCTGAAGCTGGTGCGCCTCACCGGTCGCCAGGACGACCTCGCCGGTAGCCTGTCCCACGGCCAGAAACAGTGGCTGGAAATCGGCATGCTGTTGATCCAGGAGCCGAATGTCCTGCTCATCGACGAACCGGCCGCCGGTATGACTGACGCCGAAACCGAGCGCACCGCCGAACTCTTCAAGGAGCTGGCGGCGGATTACTCGCTGGTGGTGGTCGAGCATGACATGACCTTCATCCGTGCGTTGGACTGCCCGGTTACGGTACTGCACGAAGGCAGCGTTCTCGCCGAAGGTACGCTCGATCAGGTGCAGCAAAACCAGAAAGTCGTTGAAGTCTACTTGGGGCGCTAATCATGTTGCAGATAAAAGATCTCGATATGTACTACGGCGCCAGCCAGGTGCTGCGCCACGTGAGTCTGGATGTCAAAACCGGTGAAGTGACCTGCCTGCTGGGCCGTAACGGCGTCGGCAAAACCTCACTGCTGCGAGCCCTCGCCGGACAGTACCCGATCCGCGCCGGGCAGGTGACCTGGGATGGCGAAGACATTGCCAACATCGCCTCCCACGCCCGTGCCCGCCGGGGTATCGCGCTGGTCCCCCAGGGCCGGGAAATCTTCTCCCAGCTCACTGTGCTGGAAAACCTCAAAACCGGCTTCGCCGTCCTGCCCCGCGCCGAACGCCGCATTCCGGAAGAAATCTTCCAGCTTTTCCCCGTGCTCAAGCAGATGCTCCGCCGCCGCGGCGGCGACCTCTCAGGCGGCCAGCAACAACAGCTCGCCATCGCCCGAGCGCTGGTCATGCGGCCCAAGTTGTTGATGCTGGATGAGCCTACCGAAGGTATCCAGCCCTCCATCATCAAGGATATCCAGCGGGTTATCGAAGTACTCCGGGATCGCGGGGAAATGGCGATCCTGCTGGTCGAGCAGTATTTCGATTTTGCCCGGGATCTGGCGGATAGCTATGCGGTGATGGATCGGGGGGAGATTATTTTGAGTGGAAGGGGGGATGATATGGATGAGGAGGTTGTTCGGGGGCATATGACGGTTTAGGACGCCGCGAGCGAACACTGGTAGGGCGGGCTGAACTTAGCCGTCTTACCAGTGCTGTAAACTGCAAACCCCAACATTGGTCCTTCAACAGGCAACCTACCAAGCCCATAGCTTGCGTTTCGGCGATACAAAAAGCCCTTGATTCGCTTGCGTGGCGTTCAGTCTTTCTTCCGAGCCTTCGTCACTGGATTAACCTCGGCGGCATCGACGGTGTTGTTGCCCATTTTGGTGGACTTAACCAAGCCCAAACGGGAAACACCCACCATAGCCCCGGGCAGCGCCAATTCCTGATTGGGACCTAACGCACCTACGCCAATCTTGAATTCGACAAGCAGATCATATTGACCTTCGTGAATACCGTAATGTTTGATGAGTACTTCGGTAAGCTCTCGAAGCGATAGTGGGTCAGCTACGGGAGTTCCTTGATGGGCGATCACTTCTTGATTAGTGGGCATTCATCGTTTCCCAGATAGGGCTGTCAGCGGTTGATGCGCTATAAGACTTCACGTCCGTTGCAGCGTCGCCGACGGTCACGTAGAACGTGTTGTGGTTCACGGCGGCACTGGTGTTCACGTAGGCATCCAGCGCGCGCAATACGATCTCGTTCAAGCTCACACAATCGGCGGCGGCCCTGAGCGCTGCCGCTCTATGTAGCTCAGGTGAAATGCGAACGTTGAACTGACCGCGAAAAGGGCGGGATGGCAGTCGGCCAAGCTCTTCGCAGGTCTCAATGTAGTCGTCAACGGCGGCCTCGAACTCCCGCTGCAAGTCCTTTGGAGAGTCAGACTGATAGGTTACAAGATCGTTGATAAACAGGATTTTGCCGCGACACAGGCCACGATCCATGTCCAGTTCCGCAGTGCCTTCATAACCTTTGTATTTCAGAATATCCATGCGCGTTCCTAGATGAAACCATGCAGTTTAAGGGTTTCGACAACGTCCTTAACGCATCCCTTATCGACGGTCGGCTCTGGATGCGGTTCATGACAGATAATCAGGACGTTTTTCTCCTCATGATAAAATTTCCTGCGGGAGCCTTTGTTCTTAAGCAACTTAAAACCAAGGCGTCCCAGGATCGCTGTTAGCTCTGACCACTCAAAGTCTGACGGGGGTGGTTCCGAACAAAGTTTGGACAGTGCCTTCTTTTGCTTCGACATGTTATTTATCTGTTGAGAAGAATAGCAGTGTAACTGAAATTTAGTTACACCGTCCAAGGTGTATTTTTCGGCGGGGTTTGACGGATCGCATCGCCAGCTCCCGACTCATCGAGTTTGTGCTATTTCTGCGAGCTGGCAATCGTTCCGTTATTCCTTGTCATCGACATCTTCATCGCCGCCCAATAATTTGCTTGGGTTGCCCGAGTATTGAGGCTCATCTTCCATGTCTTCCGGAAGTTCCATCAGGACTCGACGAGCGATCTCTTCGGGCGTTTCCGTTCTTTTCTTACGGCGTGCTGCATGGATGTCTGTGATTTCCTTACTCATAAACAACCTTGTGCACACATGCGGGGTCTTGGATTTAGCGTTTGCTGCTACCGGTAATAATCATGGTGACCCCTTTGGTTTGGACCCCCTTTGGTTTCCGAGAACTCTTTTCAACACTCAAGAGCCATTACCCATTCCCTCATATTTCAGCCGCTTGAGCCGGATGAGTGTCGCGTAACTTGTGACGCCAATCCCCGTCGATAACCTTTTTGCCAAGTACGCCGCGGCCACGGCCAAGAGGTCGAAAACATGGGAGAGTTGAGAGGTATTTTCTGCAATGTTGAGAAAGAACAGCGCAGCAACCGCAATCAAAAGTGCCGTTTGAAAACGCACTAAATCTTGCTGTGCGAACATGAAGCCTAGAGACAATCTCCCAATAATGACCGCCTGAATCACTAAGGGAATGAAAGGACCTCCGAAAATGATTCCCGCGCGCACCGGCATTGTCGCGTCCCTGAAAAACAGGCTGGCGAAACTGATGCTCAAAAAAACATAAGCGAGCAAGGACAGCATTGGCACGGCGACCGTGCCTGCGAGCCCTGGCGGGCGAAATAATATTCGCTCGCCCGATTGTAAGTCACACGCCAGTGCCCAGAACTCGGAATCTTTCCACTGATCCAAGTAATCGGCCTTTGTTGTGCGTCCTCGCTCGGGGTACGCGCTCATAGCGTCCTTACCGGTTTGTAGATTCCGAATAGTAACGTCCGGAGTTGGCTTTTAGGGTTATGGAGGACTCCAGATACTGCACTGCCCGTATAACCCAAGGTCGCACCAACAGCATCCACCAGCTCAAGCTTTAAGGCATGAGATATCGCTGGTGTACTGTAGCGAGCTGGGTAAACGCCGGCTCTAATGTAGGCTTTGATCGCGCTGTTTGATATGCCTGGGTGTAGGTTGCGGATGATTTCTTCTGTGAGCCTTTTGCGTTCAGGTCTGGAAAGCTTTGCCAGCGTGGCCAGAAAACTGCTGGAACTTGCTGCTTTGAGTGTTTTGAAGGTTTTGAGCGCGACAAATGTTGAGCCTCCCGCGCCTGCCAGTGAAACCAGATCTAGTGCGACAGACGTCTTTTCGTACCACTCCTCGGAATCGAGCCAGCTCAACATTTGCGTGTTGTCGGTCATCGCAAGATAGGTTCGCCCCATACCATTGATACATTGCGCAGATGAGGCCAAGGCTGCGGAGCCTGCTATTACCGTTAGCGCGGTACTGGTTCCACCGCTTACAGGAATGGCGGTGCCGGATCCTATTACAACGACCCAGCCTAATACTGCGGCACCGCAAGAAATTGCTGCTCCGGTGGCTTCATACAGCGCACTGTATACACGTCCGTTTTGGCTTTCCAGGTGGCTATTTGTCGGTTCGGCTGAAGACGCTGCGTGTTTTGGCACTGAGCGAATAAGCACAGAGATAGGCTCAATGCTACATATCGGCTGGAACTCCCGAACCACCAGCACGTCAGCACCATTGAAATAGATAACCTTCGCGCCGATCAGGCTGGGTTGGGCATCGACTTTCTTAAGAAAGCGTTTGATGTTCAATTGGGATTCGAGTTCTCGACGAAGCTGCTCTTGTCGAAATTGCTCGCCGGGCAGGATAGAGAATGCCTGCATTATGCCTCCTTGCTATGCATTGAGTCGGATTCGATATCAGTGGAGTGGTTAGCTGCCTATAGCGAACTGACAGAATGTTACATCGCCCTGCTTGGAAAGGGTTTCCTAGGCTATGGCCGCTCGCAGTCCTTTGCTACCATCCATGGTTGTAGCTGGCAGAAGATACCATTTAGGGTCATGAAGATGAAGTTGCTACGCTAGGAAGCGAATGTTGACGCTTTGTTCGCCTACGACTGAACCCAGTGCTAGTATCTTTCAAGAAAAGATACATGTCATAAGGATAGTCAGGGAGGTGACATGGTTCAGCGTCCGGAGTTTATTGCTTCAGGGGAACTGGCACGTTTGATCCCGATCGTCGCCGATAGCGCGAGAGAACAGCGCTCGGTGTCGATATTGTTGGCGGGAATGCGTTCCGTCTATGAATTGCGGCAAGCCCTGCTCAAATCCATCAGCGTTCGCGTTGGTTCCTCAGCAACATTGGAGGCCTGGACGGAAGTCATCTTTGAAGAAGACAAAAGGGAGGGTAAAAAAACAAACGACCGACCCGACGGTCTGCTAATCCTTCGCACAGGACGACGAGAATGGCGGGCACTGATCGAAGCGAAGGTTGGCAATAAAGTCGTCGAGGAAGAACAGATAACCCGCTATATCCAGCAAGCCAAAAAGCACAATATTGACGCCGTAATCACCATCACCAACCAGTTCGCCGCCCTCCCAACGCACCACCCCGTCAAAGTTCCCAAATCCGCTATCAAAAACGTTGCTCTGTTTCACTGGTCGTGGGCTTTCATTCGCACCCAGTGCGCCTTGCTGTTGAAGAACGATGGCGTTGAGGATCAAGACCAAGTTTTCATTCTTGAGGAGTTGCTTCGGTACTTCGAGAGCGATGTGGCAGGCATTACCAACTTTGATCAGATGAACAGCGAGTGGAAAGACGTTGTTAATAAAGTGAAAAGCAATGCGCCACTCGCTAAAACCAGTGACGAAGTGCAGAACACCATTACGGCTTGGCATCAGGAACAGCGCGATTTGTGCCTCATCATGTCTCGTCTGACGGGGAGTGATGTGACATTGAAGCTCAGTCACGAACACCGCTTGGATCATGCGAAGCGCGTGAAGGATGATGCCGAAGCACTCTGCAAAGAGCCGATTTTGAATTGCGCATTGAGCATTACCAACGCCGCTGCGGACCTGGAAGTTTGCGCCGATATTCAGCGGCGCATGATCTTTTGTTCGATGAAGCTTGCGGCACCCAAGGATAAAAAGAGCACCAAAGCTCGGGTGAATTGGCTGTTGCGACAACTGCGTAAAACGAATCCCGAAGGCTTCTATATTCGAGCAACCCGGCCAGGGAAGGCGGCGGCAACGCTGCAGCCTTTGAATACGTTAATTCAGTCGCCGGAATTGCTGGAATTGGACCAGTCCAAAGTTGTCGCGACCGGATTGGAGGTTGTGTATGAAGTCGATTTGGCGGGCAAATTCTCTGGCCGAAGGGTGTTTGTAGAAGAAATCGAGAAGGCCGTGCCGCATTTTTACCAAGAGGCTGGCCAGTGGTTGAAGGCTTGGACAGCGCCTGCTCCGAAGATTTCTAGGGAATTGGACGAGGGCGATGATGAAGATACAGGTAAGGACGAAAATCGAGATGGGATTATTTTTGCTGGTGGCGTGAACGAAAAACTGGCGTGAAAAAATAAATCTGAAGATCATGTAGCCAGCTTCCCGTAGCCCGTCACCCGGAGAGGCTCGTTAGATTCTCTATCTCGAGAACTGCTATTTAGACGCATAACCCAGGAGTTTGCCAAGATATACGTCTTTGAAGGTCGTTTATCCAGGGATATGTGTCTTGTACGACGCTTTTTACGGAGTTGATATGCCGCCGTGGGCGGGCTAAATGTGTGTCAGCTAGGCCAAAAAAACGCCCCAGTTGAAGAGGTTGGAAAATATAGGCTGAGATTGCTGTGTAATGAATGCTCCGGATAATGGGCGGAATAGACGACGAATAAGCTGTTAGATGCCAAGGGAACCATAGTCGATGAACCTACAGCAGTACGCAGAACTGACCGACCTGTCATCAAGGACGGAGCTGCAGAAGAGTGAGCTGCTGAGCTTCTACCTGCTGAAAGAAAAGGCCCAATCAGAGTTTTCTGTCTCGGAATTGACTGAACTGTTTGGAGAGCTTCATTTTTCACGCCCAAATCCGTCTCGATTAGCGAATCGATTAAGAAAAGAGCGTGCATTTGTGAATGGAAAATCTGCTGGCCATTTCAAGATTCACGCAAAACGAGTTCGTGAACTGGCGTCCGAGTACCCAGGGGTTGGTTCAAAATCTGAGGTGATTCAGCACGACGAAACTGTACTCCCCGAGTCTCTCTACCGATCGACCCGCGGATACATTGAGAGGCTGGCGGACCAAATAAATGCATCTTACGAGCACAATCTCTTTGATGGCTGTGCTGTACTAATGCGCAGACTTCTAGAGATTTGCCTGATTCTCTCCTACGAAAAATTAGGCATCGCGTCGGAGATCAAGGACGTCGATGGCAACTACAAATTGCTTCAAGCCATCGTTGCGAACGCCACAGCCAATTCAACGTTGGGGCTTTCACGTAATTCCAAATCTTGCATAGAGATATTTCGCACTCTCGGAAATTTCTCTGCTCACAAGATTCACTACAATGCGAAACGGGCCGATCTACTTTCGGTCAAACAAGATTATCGTGCTTGCATCGAGGAGTTACTCTACAAATCGGGCATTCTTCTATGAGGAAATACAATGTCAGAACGAGCAGTCGTTAATATCAATTTGAGTCTTGGCGAAATCCGCGTTGAAGGCTCGGAGTCGTTCGTCAAAGAGCAAATCGAGAATTTGGAGCAGATACTCAATTCGATCGGTGCGTCCAAACGCAATTTTCCACCTGCCTCGCAGAATCCCACTAACCCAGAGTCCACTGAAGAAGATTCCGGCAGTGAAATAACCAGTGGAGATATCACCGGAAAGTTGCAAGTTCCTGAAGTGTTCGGCGAGTGGCTACATTCATTTAAAGATAAGACTTCAGATCAAGAGAAGGCGCTCATCGCTGCCTATTTCATCCAATCCAAATCCGACGCGAATGAGTTCAAGACTTCAGAGGTCACGAAATTTCTAACGGATCACGGAATCAAGTTGTCGAACGCATCTGCAACGCTTAAGCAAATCGAGGGTAAGAAGCTAATTTTTCAGACGAGAAAACCTAGCAAGATTTCGTACAAACGCGTGTCTCAAGACGGCATAAAACACCTGCTCACGTTGCGTCGCTAAGTTGGCATCTAACAAGCACTTCCGGTGCGACGTGGACTTCCTCCAGTTTAGTAGACACGCATTGCTAACTCCGCAAAAGATCGTATTTCGGAAATATGTAGGGGTAGCCATATTTGGTGCACTTGTTTGGTAAGTACGCTTTGCTCGAAACCTATCGCGCTAATCTGAAGGTTGTCGGTATTGAACAGTTGAACATAGCGTTGAGGCTGTAGAAAAAGTCCCAAAAACCACCGCCTGGCTTTGATAGGATTCAGAAAACAGGACAAGGGAAGGTCGGCATGCCCCGCTTCAAGCCCTACAACTACGATCAGAGTGCCATGGTGGTGATCAACTACCAGGACCAGCTCCAGCCCGGCACGTTTGAACATGCTGTTCATTACCTGATCGAGCATAAGCTGGATCTGTCGGTCTTCCATCCGAAGTACCGCAACGAAGACACCGGCCGGTTGGCCTACGACCCCGCCATTCTGCTGAAGATCATCCTGTTTGCCTATTCCAAGGGCATCACCTCCAGCCGCGAGATGCAGTGGTGCTGCGAAACCAACATCCTCTTCAAGGCCCTGTCGTGCGATACGGTGCCGCACTTCACCACCCTGGCCAAGTTTGTCAGCGGCCATGCCGATGAGATTGCAGGCCTGTTCGAGCAGGTCCTGTTGGTGTGTCATGAGCAAGGTCTGTTGGGCAACGAACTCTTTGCCATCGACGGCTGCAAGATGTCCTCCAACGCCGCCAAGGAATGGTCGGGCACGTTTAAAGAGTTGGGAGAAAAGCGGGACAAGTTGCGCCGCCTTATCCGCCATCATCTGACAGAGCATTACGCCCGGGATGAGGCCGAAACGGAAGCGGAGCTGGATCGTGATATCCGCCAGGCAAAAACCATTCTGTCGCTGGATGCAGCGATGACCAAAGTCGACCGTTTCCTAAAGACGAGCAGCCCAAGGATGGGCCAGGGGAAACGGCGCAAGGAAGTGAAGAGCAACATCACCGATAACGAAAGCGGCAAAATGACCACCAGTAAGGGCACGATCCAGGGCTACAACGGTGTGGCTGCGGTGGACAGAAAGCACCAGATCGTCATCGATGCCCAGGCCTTCGGCGAAGGCCAGGAACACCACACCTTAAAACCGGTGTTGGAGAGCATTGAACAACGCTATAAGAAGCTGGGCATTGCCGACACGCTTTATCAGACCGGCGTGATAGTGACGGCGGATACGGGCTTTGCCAACGAAGCCAACATGCAGTATCTGCACGAACAGGGGATCAACGGCTACATCCCGGACAACCGCTTCCGCAGCCGAGACCCGAAGTTCGCCGAGCAGAAGAGCAAGTACGGTAAGCGTCATCCGAGCCCAGCGAAGACCGGCTGGAAAGCGGTGATTCCAGCGAGCGAATTCCAGTTCGACCCCGCTGCGATGAGCTGTATCTGTCCTGCGGGAAAATCCCTGCATTACGAAGGCACCCGGACCGACCCAAACGGTGTGCCAAGAGCGCACTTCCAGGGGCGGTTATTGCAATGTCGGGGATGCCCGAAGAAACAGCGGTGCATGCAAAACCCCCGTTCGGCGGATCACCGCAAAGGCAAAGGACGACAGGTCTCCTACACCTTGGAGCTCAGACGAGATCCGACGTATACCGACTGGATGAAGCAACGGGTGGATAGCGATCAAGGCAAAGCCATCTACAGCCATCGCATGTCGGTGGTGGAGCCGGTGTTTGGCAACATCGGCACCAATAAAGGCCTCAACCGCTTCAGCTTGCGAGGTAAAACGAAGGTGCAGGGCCAATGGCAACTGTATTGCCTGGTTCACAACATTGAGAAGCTGGCGAATTACGGGCGGTTAGCCGCGTGATGGTAGGTCTATGCTACAGCCAGGTTGGGCCTTGAAACGTGCGAATAGACGGTGATGGGGCCGGACTATTACACCTACCCGGTTTTGCCGACGAATAAACGCACTTGCGCCGGTTGCTGGCAAGTGAAGACAACATTGGAAAACGGCTGCGGACTGGGCTCTGTTAAGGGTTTTTCTACAGCCTCGTTAGGCCTCGAAAGGACTATCTACTATGGATGACTACTTCAAGAACCCAATCTTGGTACTCGCCTTAGGAGCTGGTGCCGGACTTGCATTCTGGGGGCTAGGTGCCGGGGCCGCGCTTGCATTTCACGCGTTCGGCGTAATGATCCGTCTTGCAATTTCCGGCACTGCTGCTGGCTTTACTATTGCTCCAGCTGTAGGCGAGATTGCCTCTTACGGTGCAGCGGCAACTGGTGCCGCTCTCTCGATTCATCTCGTTGTTCGGATCACAAAAGAAGCCAAGAAAGAGCCGCTGGTGTGGGGTACGCCTATTATCGGTGTACTGTCTGGGTTTCTTGTCCAAGTCTGTGAGCAGTTCTGGTCCGGCCCGAAAATCGTTTGGCTTGGGTTCTCTGTAGTAACAGGTCTACTTGTGGTTATCGGTGGCGTGTTTTATGGGCAGAAGAAATGTGCATATAAAATCATTGGTGCGGTTACATCGGTGGTTGCCCCTATAGCAATGCTAGCCGCTATCGGATACTCAAACCCTGAACATCTATCCACATTTTTTTTAGCCGGTTCTTTGGAGCTTTGGCTGCCACTAACGTTATTATTCATCGCTGCCGGTATCCTCGGAGCGTTGGCTCATGTGTCTGCCAAAGAATAGGCCTAACACGGCGCTCAAAATGGATGCCAATTCGGATCAATGGGGTTCAGAGTCCTTTGGTCTTAGGGTTTTGATCAGGGCGTCCGAGGCTAACTCAAGACCAGTAATCAATTACTCTGCCCTCTGTGGTTTCAGGCGTTCCCTTGTCTTAGCTAGTTACGATTGATAGATTCCCCATTGGCCGCGCACAGGTACGTGCGACGAATGCTGGCGAGGGTGTCATCGCTCTCGTCGGGACCTTCGAGGGAGTGAGGGATGGCAACCTGCTGTACGGCATCGTTTTTCATTGATTTTTTAACTTCTCCTCCTGCGTTGGTTCCTTTCTTTATTTTGTAAAAGGGACCTGTCATGACTCATGGATTGAAAAGCCGAGAACATCTCAAAACGGAAGATCGTTACCAGTCCTATCGGGACATTGCCTATGAAGTCACCGTGGAAGAATTTCCGGGGATTGAAGCTAAGCCTTTAAATTACGTGGATGCGCTTACTGCCGATCGATGGAAAGATCTCCCTCCGGGTTCAGGGCGGCCAACTCGCGCTAGCTGGCAATGGACAAAGGAGTATCCCTTCTATCGCAATCGACCAAATCGCTTTGAAATAACGTTTTGGAAAGAGGGGGTTCTTGGTGCCATCTGCTATGGGCAGTTGTCTCGAAATGGCACGCGAATGCGTATGAACCTTATTGAGTCAACACCTGTGCGGCCCACGCCTCTGGGGCGAAAGGCGTTACCCATACTGTCGTTTGCCGCTGCCGCATTTGCTGATATCGTGGGAGCGACGGAACTCTGGGTGCTCGATCCAGATCCTCGTCTGGAAGGTATCTACCGAGGACAAGGGTTTGGCGATAGAGAGATTTATCATGGCCGTCGCGTGGGCCAGAGGAGAATTTTATGAACCCTGATCCCCATACTCCTGAAGGCATGGAAGAAATTCGGCGCCGACTCGCAAAAAGGCGTGCCGAGGCGGAAGAGTATCGTCGTCGCTCTGAAGAAAATGTTGATGAAGAACCAACGGGCAAATGGACACAGCCAAACGAAATCGATCTGCACAGGGACCGTAAGAATGACGATTGAACGTGAAAGCTTTTCCGGTGAGAAGCGCAAAATTAAATAGTCGCTGAAAGCAAAACAGTCTGAAATTCGTGCGAAGGCGAACGAGATTGAGCGAGTGTTGAATTCGGAGCGGAGTAAGAAACACGTCTCTGCTATGTCATCAAGCTAACCTTTGTGGATCTATGGGGTCGAGAGATTTGTCTCTCGATTCCCATAGGTTTTTGTCTGTGAGCATCTTACTCCGCGACGGCATGTGTCGTTACGGCAAATACCGTCAGGCAAGCCAGTGCGGTTATCCATGGATTTTTCGCGGATGCTTTGTAGGCGATAATTCCTGCCAGCGGAACGGAAACCGCGGAAGCGGTGACCTGTTTGCTCGTCGGTGAGAGTCCCATCACATGTCGTACGAATGCTTCACAGTTGAAGTTCGTAAGAGAGTACTTCGCTTTCCCAATAAGCTGTCGCGCAGCTAGTATGATTTGATAAGGGGAGCGGTCTGAGTCCAGGTCGGACTTTGAAACCGTTTTCCCTCCTGTTGCCTCTCCCCAGCTGCGTTCCGCTACTGTACCCGTTGCCATAGAGTGATCGATAATCATTGGATGGCCGTCAGGACCAATGCGGTCTGAAACGATGCCATAGTGAACATAAGTCGGATGAAACACTTTAATGGCGTCTCCTGCTTTAAATCCAAAATTTGCTTGCATAGTGCTTTCCTTGTAGATTGCAAAAATTACTATCTTTCTAGTTATGCCTGTAAGGCATTTATGCCTTATGCGGCAAAGGAGGTATCGATGCAAGCAGGTTCTACCTATGCGGCTGTCGTTGGAGCTGTAATTGCTCAGGTGAGATCCGAAGTTGGAATGTCGCAAGCCCAACTGGCAGAACAGGTTGGGATTGGTCAGCCGGCGTGGTCGAGGATTGAGAAAGGGGGAAGCGTGTTGTCGGTAGATCAGCTTGCCCGAGCTGCTCGTGCCATGAAGACAGCACCTCATAGGATCTTGGAATTGGCGGACAAGACAGTTGAACAAATGCGGGTTGAAAGTTTTGAAGTTTCATATGACAAGCCGCAGCGCAACGAGCCCCCATCGGACAATACTGGACTGTTGCTGTTGGGGGGGGCTGCTCTGGCGGCTCTTATTTATGCTGCAAGTAAAAAGTGAGGCAGAATCTGCAAAGACAAATTAAATCGATCTGGCTGCTTTCACAACCTGCTGATGTTTGACCCACCGGGATAATGTGGTCAGAGATCCTTTGATCTTAGGATTTTGATCAGGGATACCGAGGCTATCTCAAGACCAGTAGTCAATCACTCTGATCCCACCGGCTCCCGATCTTGCGATGCCCCACGATCTTACGAGATACCTGCTCGCATCCATTGGACGCTAGCCCAACAGAGGCCTACATTTTGTTGGTAACGTTCTAGCATGGGTACCAAATCGATCTCTTTCGAGCGCGGCCCACCGACAACATAACAAGCAGAGTGCGATTTCATGGAAGAACCTTCTACCTATAACGTGGTTATCGAAGGCCAGCTTCATTCCGGTTTTGATATTGAGCAGGTCTGCGATGCACTGGCGGCAGTCTTCAAGGTTTCGCCGGAAAAAGCCGCCACCCTGCTGAAGTCCCGGCGGGTGCTGAAAAAGGATGTGGACCAGGCCGTGGCGTTGAAGTACAAGCAGAAGCTGGAAAGCATTGGCGTGGTCGTGACACTTGAGAGGCAGGCGCCGCCTGCTTCAGCGCCGCAGGAATCCCCGGGACTCTTGCTGGTCCCTAAAGATGAAGAGCCGGATCCGGAACCTTCTGTTTCCGGTGGCTCGTCGGCACCGGCGAAATCACAAAGGCTCTGTCCCCAATGCAAGTCTCTGCAGCCTGTCTCGGCCCGCCGCTGCGAAGCCTGCGGATTTGCCCTTCATCAGGTAACCTCTAAAGCCGCCGTGCCGGATGCGACTATAGCGTCGGTATCGAGGGAGGTGCAGGCGGCACTGAAGGGCGATCTGACCCCGGCAGATATGTCCACTCCGGTTCTGCTGGCGGGGGCTGCCGCCGCGCTGGCGGGCGCACTCATCTGGTATGGCATTGCCATGGGTACGGGCTATGAGGTCAGCTTCGTGGCCTGGGTAATCGGTGGTGGCGTGGGGGCGGCCATGGTGTTCGCCGGTGGGCGTGGCATGACGGTGACCCTGATAGCGTGCTCGCTGACGTTAGTATCCATCATGGGCGGCAAGTATATGATCCTGCTTCACGCCGAGAGCAAGCTCAGGGCGACTTATATGTCGGGCCCGCAGTTGGAAGAAATGAAAGCCGATTACCACCACGAAATGGGCCTGGCCAAGCAGTACGTCGATGACGTCTACGATACAAAATCCCTGAAGCAGTTTATGTTTGATAATCACATGAGTCTGGCCGCTTCAGCGGACAAGGTGTCCAGCGACGATGTGGCGCTGTTCAATCAGCAACTAAAGCCCCGGTATGAGAATGATGTTTACAACAAGGTGTCTTTCCAGACGTGGCAAAGTAAAGTCTTTAGCGACACCGAGCAGCAAATGGACAACATCAGCATTCTCAAATCCAGCCTGCGTGTGACCGATTTTATCTTTCTGTTTTTGGGCATTTTTACCGCTTACAAGGTGGTGCGGAAGGCATGACCTTGGGGCTGGTCGCAGATAGTTGGCTTGGTGTAAGGCACAGCTTATCTCTGCCGTTTCCGAAAATCGGGACACCTATTCGTCAGCAATATGGGCCCCTTTGATCGAAAGCGATTCTCCATGACTCCTCTGTTGTTTGGAGGACTTTCGAGAGCCGGCGTCATGTCGGCCGAAATTCTCCATGAAGAGCCAAAAATCAGTAAGTGACGTCGGATGGAACGGATGTCCCTTGAGCGGGACGATCAACCTTTCCCACCAGCCCAGGCGTACCCTTTTACGTTATCCATCAACGGAGTCATGATGCCAAGAGACGTAACCGAGTTTTTGACGACTGACGAGAGTTCGCCTCAATGCTACGGTGATTCGGGCTGCATGCTGGGCGCCCTGCGTGACTACCCCATGGTGCTTCGTGACGAGCATTACCGGCAAGAACTCCGGCACAGTATTTACCTGTTTGCGCGGGCGCCGGAGAGCGGCGCTCAAGTCTTTATCCACGTTTTTCCGCTGCCGCATGGCAGAGCGGAGTATGAGAAAGCGCTGAGCTTCTACAACGAACAAAAGAATAATTTCCGACTGCCCTCCGGGCAGACTTTTAGCGACGCCACTCTGGCACCGGCGTCGCGAGAAGGGTTTGATGAACATCTGGTGTTTCGTGCGAAGGATGGGCGCCACCGGCGCAGGATCGTGCACGGTTTCGTCGGTACCCATCGTGCTGTCATGCTGGTGTTCTCCCTGAATCACACGGATTTCCTGGGCAGCCAGTTTTTCGCCCTGGTGTGTGGGCACTTGAAGCTGGCGGATCTTCCGTTTGACGGTTTTGGCGTGACCGGCGGATGCCGCGTTGACCCTGGAGAGCCTCATGCCAAGTGAGTTGCCCACCATCAAGGATAAAATGGATACCGATAGCGCCGCGGAGATTGTGGCTGTCGGATACCCGGATAATAAAAGTGCGCTGGAAGAATTGATTTTCTGGTCGTGTTTCCCGAACGATTTAGTCTGCTGGGTGACCTTCCCCTATATCTCGTCACTTCGGGATGAGGTGCTGGCACCGGCCATGGCGGCGTTTATCGAGTTTCATCATAGCCATGGACAAACCGATCTCGTCTCGGATGTCTTCTGGCTCTTCATCAATGAGCGTGGCGAGGCATTTCGCTCACGGATTCTCTCTTATATGGAAGACAGGGATTCCCAGGCCTATTTTTCATTACCGGAATATTCCCTGGACCAATATGCTGAGGATCGTCGGAATTTCGATGCGTTGCGGAAGTCGAGCGCAGAGGACTTGGCGGACGCAGAGGCGATTCAGACAACAGGGACGAATGCCTTGGCGGTGGAGATCAAGGGGGAGGGTGATGTCGTTGGCGCGAAAAACGTCGTTGCGGCCGGATACCCTGGTAATGAAGCGGTCCTGGGCCAGCTCCTCTTTTGGACCTGCTTTCCGGATAAGCCCATCTACCCGGTTGCATTTCCCTACATCCATTCATTACGGGACGAATGGCTCGCGCCCGCGATAGCGACGTTCATCGAAGACTGTTTCAAAAAGGACCAAGCGGACTTGGTGGCGACAGTCTTCAAACAGCTTATTCATGAACGTGGCGAGCCTTTTCGCGGGCTCATCGTCTCACAGATGCAAAACGGCAAGGCCAAGGAACGGTTCTTGTCTGGAGACTATTGGACGGGGTAGGTTTTGGGATGCCAGCAGCGCGAGGCAGTGCCATGAAAGCGGCGAAGCGTGCTGGTGTCCATCACTGGCTGTGTGAGAGCAGGGCTGGCGCTCTGCATATTCTAGGTCCGTAAACCGCTGGCCGGTTGAATTAGCTGCCCGCCTGCGAGGCCCCGGGTGCCAGCCGTCAGCTTTTTTTACGAACAGCCTCCTCGGTAGGAGTTGACAACAACAGACCCTAGGCGTCCGGCTGGGCGGCATTGGTCAACGTGCTGACTCTGGACGAGCGACGTGCTCCAAGGTTACTCCCGATTTGCGCAGTGACATTCAGCGAGGCGCTGAATGTGGGGATTTACTGGTAGGGAAGCGATGCACAAAAAAAGGCCGGGATGTGGCTAATATCCCGGCCTGATTTGACTGACAGCACTATGCAAAACGGCTTTGGCGATAGCGACGAGTTGATGCGCCAAGCGCAACCAGCCCTAAGCCAAACAGTGCAAGCGTGCCCGGTTCAGGGACAGCTGCAGCAAATTCGAATGCAACGCCGCCACTGCTGCTCAACTTGACAGTGTCAAACGTTCCCCCGGTTTGGCCGTTACCGGCAAAACTGAAGAAACCGTCAGTATTGAAGTTCGCAGGGCTTCCGCTGCCGGCTGCCAGCGCATGAGCCTGTGTACCTGTCAATGAGTCGATGACGGCACCGCCGACGCCACCACTCAAAAACTCAACCAGGTTATAGGAGTCAATGGACCCCCAGTAGAACGAAAACGCATCGTTCAGATTGGTGACGTAGACTGCACTTGTCGCACCAGGAGGATTGTTGCCACTACTGGTTACGTTGTAAGAGAGTACATTCCCTTGATTACCCGTATCTGTGCCGGGCGTTTTGTATTGGTTAGCTACACTGACCGCAGGATCTACAACAGCTCCTCCGGATACGGTATAGCCTGCTGTTGCGAGATCAGTACATGTACCAGGGCAAGCGGCACCGAGGTAAGAAGCCGTCACTGGAACCGCTGCTGCAAGACTGCTGAATCCTAGCGCTGCAGCAACCGTGATGCCTGTAAAAATCCCTTTTGTTCTAATCGTAGTGTTCATCTCACGTTTTCTCCTAATCGAATAACGATTCACAAATACGAATCCGAACTTCCGGCGCATACAGCTGAAAAGGCGCTTCATTATTCTTTCATGCAAACGCTCGACCAAATAAAAATATGTTGCAATAAACAACTAGTTGCAGTCTGCGATTGGAGGCCGGTGCGGAAAATTAACGGTTTTGTGTAAAAAATATTGACGAGCCAACGTGACGCTTGTGACGATAGGTCGATTTTAGGGTGGGAAAGCGTAAACGGATCAGGGTCATAGACGGGAATTGCTACCTGGGCGATGGATCAAAGGGCGGTGGCCGCTTAGTAAGCGGTGACGTTGATCCGCTGGATGGCTGGTTGCATGAATACAAAAATTCCCGGCACGGTAATAAAGCCTTGAATCTCCCTCCAACGTTCCGTTAGATGTTGTCTGGTATTGCCATAACGGGTACCCGTTTGCTTTTTTCAATAGTCGAGGATTTATGAATCTGGCTGAGCTTGGAGAGATCACTGACAGTGAGTATGACAAGGAGCATCGCTGCGGGGAAAACGGTTTTCCCGATTGTGATCGCCTGGTTCACTGCATTTCGAGCCATGAGGTAAGCCAGGATCTGTGGCAGTTGCACAGTCTCCATTTTGCCGACGAAACCGAAGTGAAGATCGGCGAGGCGGAGTATGTCGGCGAAATCACTTACCACAGTATGATCCTGGTTAATTTCTGCCCGTTCTGCGGGATGAAACTCAGCCGTAACTGATCGCCCTGCTCGTGGCTGGTGCGCTCACGCTTCCGGCACGTTACGGCAAGCCGGTCTTTGCGGTGTACTGCGGCATCCTCAGCATTATTTTAGTGGTTATCTGCTGGATAAAAGGCGAGCCTCCAAAGTGGCGTTGGGGAAAGAAGTAGGTTGTCGGGAGCTGCTGTTCGCGCGATTGTCTGCTTATTCCCGGTATAAAACCGACATCCACAACATCACCTGGGCATCGTCAACCGGAGGGGAAATGGACAAGGTCATTTTGGAATCCACGATCACCTGCCCGGAATGTGGGCACCGGAAGAAAGAGATCATGCCCACCGATTGCTGCCAGTATTTTTATGAATGCGAGCATTGCCATTCCCTGTTAAAACCCAAGGCGGGTGACTGTTGCGTCTTCTGTTCCTATGGCACCGTGGCTTGCCCGCCTGTTCAGCAGGATCGCGGATGCTGTGGCTTGGGTTCTGATCAAGTTTAACGATAGAACGGAGTTTCCATGTCAGATTGTGGTTGTGGGGCGGAACAGGCGGAGACGCTGGAGCGGAAGACGCTGATAGTGCTTCTCTCAATCAATGCCTTGATGTTTATGGTCGAGCTGGGGCTGGGCTGGCTGGCGCAATCTACGGGCCTGATTGCAGATTCGCTGGATATGCTGGCGGACGCGATGGTCTACGGGCTTTCCCTCTATGCGGTCGGCAAGGGCGTTTTCTATCAGGCGAAGGCTGCACAGTGGAGTGGTTTCCTTCAAATCCTCTTGGGTGCCGGGGTGCTGTTTGATGTCCTCAGACGGTTGTTCTTCGGCAATGAGCCTCATAGTCTCTTGATCATGCTGGTTGGCGCTGTTGCGTTGGCGGCTAATGTCTTCTGTCTCGTCTTGATATCCCGGCACCGGGAGGGGGGCGTGCATATGAGGGCGTCCTGGATATTTTCGACCAACGACGTGATCGCCAACCTTGGGGTGATCGTCTCGGGCATACTGGTTGCCGTTTTGGATAGCCGGATTCCTGACCTCCTGGTTGGGACCGTCATTGCACTGATTGTCGTTTTCGGGGGCTTTAAAATTCTCCGCGAAGCGAAAACTGCACGCCTGAGCGGCTGAGCAGATGTTTCCCCTCACTCATCCAGGATGAGGCATTTTGAGGGACGGGTATTATCGAGACAGTGTCATGGAGAGCGCGCGTGAGACTCGCCATTTATCAAGTTGATGCCTTTGCCGAAAGAGTGTTCGAGGGAAACCCTGCGGCCGTCTGTCCGTTGGAAGAGTGGGTCAGCGATGACCTCCTTCAAAAAATTGCCGAAGCCAACAACCTGTCTGAGACGGCCTTTTTTGTTCCCCATCAGGACCGGTTTCAGCTGCGCTGGTTTACCCCGGTGGAAGAAGTGGACCTGTGTGGCCATGCAACCCTGGCGGCGGCCCATGTGATCTTCAAGCACTTTGGTTACGCCGGGGCGACCATCGAATTCGATACCCGAAGCGGCAAGCTGTTCGTGGAGAGATCCGGTGAGGGAATGCGCATGGACTTTCCAGCGTCCATGCCAAAGCCGGTGGCTGCAGATCACGCGCTACTGAGGGGGTTGGGAGCGGAACCCCAGGCGGTCCTCGCCGCTTTCGATCATATCGTCGTGCTGGATAACGAAGACGACGTTCGGGCGCTTGTGCCCGATTTTTCATGCTGGATGGGGCTCGATTTGCGGGGCGTCGTGGTCACCGCACAAGGCCGTGACGTCGATTTCGTCAGCCGGTGCTTTTTCCCGAAACTGAGGGTCAATGAGGATCCCGTCACTGGATCGGCGCACTGCGAGTTGGCGCCATACTGGGGCGAGCGTCTCGGTCTCACACATCTGCGCGCCCGGCAGCTGTCCAAAAGGACCGGGCTTGTGGGCTGTGACCTGGTCAATGACCGCGTCATATTGACCGGGCATGTCGTCGAGTACATGCAAGGCAGAATCAGTCTCTGAGGCGATCGTCTCTCATAAGTGTTTAATTTTTTCTACCGCTGGCCGCTACACAATCATAGATGGGTTGGATATGGCGAATGGATAATGGATATCAGTAATAAACCGCTAGGACTGCTTTCGCCCATCACGCTCACCAGTGCTCCGAACAATCAGCACAGTCAGGGGAAGGGCCAGGGACTGACCCAGACCAACACCGTGGTCGCGCCTGTTTCCCGGTCTACGGTGCCAATACTCACCGATAGTCCCGTGGCCGAGGTGCCGGTCTTGGAGTTGCCTTCCTCGCTTTCGCCCCTGATGCAGGGGCTGGGGGACTGGGCCCACTCCGAAATCGCGCAGACGGGCAATACGGCTTCCGCCTCGGCCTCAACCTCGCAGGAAAACTCGAATCCGCTGTACGGCGGTGGATTCTCGTTAAAGATCACCACCCGCGAAGGCGACCATGTCACGCTGCATTTCAATGAAGCCCGTGGTAAGGCTGGCTCCCGGGAACCACTGACTTCGGCCCAGTATGAGGTGGACGGCAAGCTTTCTGCGGATGAGCGCAAAGCCCTGGGCAAGGTGGTGAATAAGATGGTGGACCTGGCCCACTCCTTCTTTTCCGGCACGTCGGGGCTCGGCAACCTGGCCGTCGTGAATGACCTGAGTTTCTTTGATGCCAGTCAGCTGACCAGTTTCGCCCTGGATCTCAGTCAGTCACGGCAGCACACCGGGCTGGCGGATCGCTCCTATAGCCTTTTCTCCCTGGATTACAGCGTTGACCTGACGCACGGTAGCCAGCATCTAAGTTCCGATTTCGTTCAGGGATATCAGCAAAAGGATCAGGCCGGCAGCAGTCACTATGGCTATGACCTGACCTCGGGTATCGGTCCGTCGAGTCTTGGCGTCCTGAACCAGACAGATGTCCATGGTTTGGGTAAGCCGCTCCGGTATGAAAGCGCTCCGACGGCATTGCCCAGGTTCTATCAGGGGGCGGTGCAGGCTTTGGCCAGCAATGTGGATCAGCTTGCTGCGCTGGCGGATCAAGTGGCATCGCAGCCGTTGCCGGCCGCCGCCGACAAGCTTGTGCCGGAGCTTTTTCGCGGGCTTGTGCAGCAACACCCCGCCTATCATCAGGCCAGCGAAGGAACCCGGCAGGGGTTGAACCGGATATTCGCTGTGCTGCCGACCTTGATGTCACGGTCCCAGGGGCTGGCCGCGGGACTCCTTCGCGGAAGTCTTCGCGAGCAAGTCTGACGCCTGGGCTTCAGGCGCGCGACACCGAGGGCAACCTAGTGCCGTATCGTGCTTCGGAACGCTGCGGAAAGAGCGGTAAGCGCATCTTCGGCGGGTTACGGAGCTGCTTGGCAGGAACTCCGGTATTCGCCCAGAGGATGTGTTCGTGAGTCTTGTCGAGGTCGTGAAAGACAACTAGTCCCTCGGTTGCGACCTCGCACAATATGCCTGAATCGACCCTGACGGTGTTGCAACCCATGCGGCAGGACGTCAAGAATGGTGGTGCCACAGCCGCCGAATGGTTGCGGTGCTGCACCCGGAAAATCAACAATTGCCAGATGCGAGGTTTTTGAGAATGTTCAGCCACATAATGCTTGGCGCACATGATATCCAGGAGTCGAAGGCCTTTTACGATGCGATTCTCGATGTGTTTGGGTATCCGCCCGGTGTCATCGATGAAAAGGGACGTTGCTTCTATTTGACGAAAACCGGTGTCTTTGCCCTGAGCATACCGATCGATGGGAATCCCGCCACCAAGGGGAATGGAAGCACTATCGGTTTTTCTGCAGGGAGTCCCGAAGAAGTGGACAAGTGGCATGAAGTCGGGATCGCTAACGGCGGCACCACTTGCGAAGATCCTCCCGGTGTTCGTGAAGGTTCCGGGATGAAGTTGTATCTGGCGTATTTGCGGGATCCCGCAGGCAATAAGATTTGTGCCTTACATCGTATGCCTTGAACATAGTGTTCCAAGTGGCGATATAACGCATGGTAGAGGGGCGCAATGACTTCATTGCGCCCCTTTTCTTTTATCCGAATAACGAAAAAAGGGATGATTGATGATAGAAAATATTGATCTGGAACATGGTAAGTCTTGGTGCCTACTATAGATTAATGAACCTAATAAATGCTTAAGGTTTATTGAATACGTTGCGTTATTGGTTGGTTGTAGCCGTTTTCTACAAAAATAATAATTGGGATTGTCTCCATTCGTTGGGAAGTTAATCAGCCGTTTCATGATATGCGCCGATGAGCCTGTCAAATGTAGAGGCGTCGATGGTGTTTGCTGAATCCGGCCCAGATGTGCTGTTAAATTCCCAAGCCAAGCATCAAGCCCTTTAGGTGTTGCTTAAGTGCATTCCGGACATCCCGTTGGAAGCCATCTGTCGCCGGACGAGAAGGGCACTTTTGCATGTCGGTATCGGTTCTCTACCGTTACGAATCCGTACTCAATGCCACCTCAATTGAGGAACTGTGCGGTGTCGTAGAAGACTTGACGGAACAGATGGGGTTTCCCGCCTTTCACTACGGTGCCCATGCTCCAGTCAGACCCGATGGCCGGCCGACTCGCTTCCTGTTCGATGGCATCGACGAACCCTCCCTGCATATGCTCACCAACTATCCCGATGCCTGGGCGGATCGATACCGTGAACAGCATTACCTCAAGATAGATCCTCTGCTGCAGCACTGTTCACGCTCCACCTTGCCCATTCTCTGGCACGAGCGTCGTCAGCCGGATACGAAGAAGGCTGCGAGGATGTTCGATGAGGCCCGGCAACATGGCCTGGCAACCGGCGTCGCCTTTTCCATCCATGGCATCAACAGGGAGCACTCGGTCTTCAGCCTGGCCATTGCCAATACGCGGCCGCAGGACAAGCGGGATCTCGTACGCCAGATCGGTTCGGCTTACCTCTTGCTGGTACATCTGCATGAGGCGGTCCGGCGGCTGGCGTTTCCCGAGGACGCTGCACTCGGCCATGTCGAGTTGACCGCCCGGGAACGTGAAAGCCTCCTCTGGGTGAGTAGCGGCAAGACCTCCTGGGAAATCGCCCAAATCCTGGGCATCTCGGAAAACACCGTCACCTTTCATATCAACAATGCCAAGCGGAAGCTCGATGCCAACAGCCGGGCGCAGGCGGCGGCAAAGGCACTGGCGGCCGGTTTGATCGATCCCTGAGCCTGTCGGGCCCGGGGGGCTCGAGGCACCATGGAGGTGTCTCCGCAATCGTTTGTATAGGCGGGGGCACCGGATGCTCCTGCGAGGGGCTGCGGCGTCAACCTATCGATTTCGATAGTTATACCGCCATGTCGTCACCACGATAATTCGGCGGCAAGCCTGTACCTCGTCAGCAGGCAATGGCTGGTGGTGCTAGATGGCCTCCGGCCCTGCGAAGCAAAAGAAAAGCGGGTTAACCGCTGTGACCGGTTCCATTGTTGTGGCGGGTCGTTGCCTGACGTGGGACCCAATGGTTCGAAGACCCGGACCTTGATACGTATGTCTTTAATTATTTGGGAGGATAACGAAAATGGCCCCAGCTCGAGTATCTGTAGGGCACCACGTGGCGTCTGAGACGCCATCCTGGCACATTGACAGTGAGTCTCCACGGCCCACAAAACCGGAATCCCGGTTCCGGCGTAACCCCCTATCGGCTTATATCTCCCGAATGATGAGACCCTTGTCGTTGTCGGCATGGACATGCGGCATGGTGTTCTCCTTCCCTTCTTTTGTGGTGGCCGCGCCGACGACGCTCACGGTGAGCGCAGCGGCCCCCACGGGGCAGACCTACGATGTCTCAGGCAATGAAACCTATTCCTCAATCACCGTCGGCCAAGCGGCCAATGAAGTCGGCACGATCAATATCAATGCCGGCAATACGCTGACGACGGGGTCGGCCGGCACTACCGGTACGCTTATGGGGCATTCCGCTTCAGCCAGCGGAACGATCAATGTCAGCGGGGCTGGGGCCAGTTTCACCGATAACGGCAGTACCTACATCGGTGAAAATGGTAAGGGGGCTCTCAATATCTCCGGAGGCGCTACGGTCACGACCGGGACGTCGCCGAGCGACAATACCTATATTGGCTATCAGGGAAATGCTACCGGCGCGGTTACCGTCGATGGCACGGGGTCGACCTGGACAAGCAATGCAATCGTCACGCTGGGACAGCCCGGCACCGCCAGTGGCACCATCAGGGTTCAGAATGGCGGTAAGGTGGTGTTGAATGCGAATAGCACCCTTAACATCAATAACGGAACCTTGACCACCACTGGGGCCGGCAGCACCTTCACGGCCAATGCGGGGGCCAATCTCGGCAATGGATCCCACATCGTCGTCACCAATGGCGCGACGATGAACTTCTATAACGTCGGCCTCTATATGAATGTCAACGCGGTGCTGGATATCAGCGGCGCGGGCACGACGGTGCGCCTGGAAAACCCGGGCAACCCGACGACTGGATCGTGGTTGACCGCCATTGGAGGCAGCAGCATTTCCCTGACGGATGGCGCCCACCTCATTAGCGATGGCGGCTATATCGGCGGGACAGACCCAACGCTGTCGCAGATGACCGTCAGCGGAGCGAACACCCGTTGGGATTCGACGGTGCGGGTCTATGTGGGCGGTTCCTCTGGAGGCACCAGCAGCGGCAACGGCAAGCTCACGATATCGAACGGAGCGAAAGTGACGTCGGCTACGGGTGGCGTCGCGCTGGATACCAACTCGAGCGGGACCATGATCCTGACCGGTCAGGGGTCGACCTTTTCGGCGGCCGCCAATACGACGCTCAGTGCGCTCGGCAACTTCTACGTCGCCTATGGGGGAACTGGCGATGTGCTGGTGACCGACGGGGCGCTGCTTAACGCGGATCACCATATCAGCATCGCATCTGCAAGCGGGAGTACCGGCACCCTGTCCATCGGGGCGGCAAAAGGTTCCGCCGCTGCAGCTCCTGGCACCGTTACGACGCCGAACGTCGACTTTGGCGACGGCACCGGCACGCTGGTCTTCAACCACACCAGCAGCGACTATGTCTTTGCGCCCAATATCACCAGCACGGGTGTCGGCACGGATGTTATCGGGTTGTATGGCGGTACAACCGGCTTCACCGGAGACCTGACGGGTTACACCGGTACCATGAGTGTGGATGGCGGTACTCTGGCGATCGCCAAGGGGCAGACCCTGAGCCTGGGCGGCAACTATCAGCAGACCCTGGCCGGCATCCTCCAACTCGGCGACGCTGCCAGCAAGCTGGCCGTGACGGGCACTGCCACCTTTGCTGCTGGTACCGGCATTCATGTCGACGTCAATGCGCTCAGCACGCTGACCAACGGCGAAACGGTTTCCAACGTGATCCACGCCGGCACACTGAATGCCAGCACCTTTAATGTCGTGGATAACTCGGCGTTGTTCGACTTCTCGGCCATCGTTAACGGTAACGCGGTGGATCTCAAGACGGTCCAGGGAACGACGGTCACCGCAGCGGTCACCAGTTCAGGCCTGCCTAGCGGTGAAGGCGCCGCACAGGTGTTGGATAGCGTTATCGGCAGCGGTAGCACTCAGACCGGTCTCAGCAGTGTGATCACCGCCCTGGGTCAAATGCCGACGGTTCAGCAGGTCAGCAACGCTGTCGCGCAGACGCTGCCATTACTGGTCTCCGGTACCACAAGTATCTCCTCCTCCGTGATGCATACCACCGGCGAAGTCATTCGGGCTCGTCAGTGGAATCTCAGCGGGCTCTCCGGTGGCGACGGTTTCCTGGGGAACAAAGGCGCATGGGTCAAGCCTGTGGGCAGTTGGGCACACCAGAGCGAACGTAACGGCATCAGCGGTTACAGCGCTCATAGCTATGGCATCGTGGGCGGTGTCGACGGTGCGCTCGGCAGCGATAGCCGGACCCGGCTCGGATTCGCGCTCTCCTACATGAACACGAAGGTGGACGGGCTCGATACGGCCTCGGGCAACCATGCGGCTATCGATGCCTACCAGGCTATCGTCTACGGTACTCATGCGCTGGCATCGTCACCGGATGTGGAGGTGAACTGGCAGGCGGATATCGGTGTCAACCAAAACAGGGGGCACCGGGATATCAGCTTCATGGCCAGTACGGCCCATTCCAGTTACCAGAGCTTTACCCACCACCTCGGTCTCGGCGTGGCCCGGGCCTTCCAGCTCAGCGATGCGACAACCGTGATTCCGACTGTTCGTGCCGACTACACCTATATCCGGGACCAGGGGTATACGGAAACCGGCGCTGGTGTCCTCAACCTGAATGTGGGCACCAACGACACGGAAGCACTGGTTGCCAGAGCCGGGGCGCACCTCAAGCAGGCACTTTCCGACAGGGCTTCCCTGGTGGCCAGTGCTGAAATGGGTTATGACTTCTTCAACAAGCAGACCAGTCTGAACTCATCGTATGTTGGTGGTGGTGCCGCCTTTACCACCAATGGTATGCACCTCTCTCCGTGGCTGGCCCAGGCCGGTGGCGGGGTGGTCTTCGCGGCCAACGAACGTACGACCATCACGGCCCGCTACGACCTGCAATCGCGTAGCGGCTTCCTGGCGCAGACGGCTTCGGTCAAGGCGCGCTGGCTGTTCTGAGTGATGTCGAAGGGTTTGTGAGGTTCTCCGAAAGGGGCGGATCGGTTACGGATAAATCGATCTGACCCCCTTTCGATACTTTCAAGCAACAAGTCTGTACAAACCGCCATCACCCTCTTTGAGGAGGGCGAGCACCGTTGGCGTGTGATTGGTCGCTACCCCAATAAACGCAATGATCTTATCGACACCAACGAATACCTGATCAGCCATGACGATCAACTGCTGCTGACGGACCCTGGCGGCCTGGAGATCTTCCCGTCCCTCAGAGGAGACCGGCGCCGCGCTGGGCGCCGTCCAGGTGTTAGCGGCTCTGCCGTGCCGCCTTCAATGTATCCGCAATCAGAAACGCCAATTCCAGCGATTGATCGGCATTCAATCGGGGATCGCACTGGGTATGGTAGCGTTCTGCGAGGTTTTCCTCGGTCACCCGGTAAGCGCCGCCGATGCACTCGGTGACGTTGCTGCCGGTCATCTCGAAATGGACGCCGCCGGCATAGGTACCTTCGGCGCGATGGACCTCGAAGAACCCCTTCATCTCCTGCAGGATGTCCTTGACGTTACGGGTCTTGTAGCCGTTCGAGCTCTTGATCGTGTTGCCGTGCATGGGGTCGGAGCTCCACACCACGGAGGCGCCCATCTGCTGGACGGCGCGCACGAGCGACGGCAGTTTTTCCTGGATGCCCGTGGCACCCATACGTGCGATCAGTGTGATGCGGCCGGGCAGGTTGCCCGGATTCAGCAGCTCCAGCAGCCGGCGCAGATCGTCGGTATCGGTGCTCGGCCCGACCTTGATACCGATCGGGTTATGTACGCCGCGCAGGAATTCCACATGGGCATGGTCGGGTTGGCGGGTGCGGTCGCCGATCCACAGCATATGGGCGGAACAGTCGTACCAGTCGCCAGTCAGGCTGTCCTGCCGCGTCAATGCTTCTTCATAGTTGAGCAGTAACGCCTCATGGGAGGTATAGAGCGTGGTTTCCTTCAGCTGCGGTGTGTTGCCTGAGTGAATGCCACAGGCCCGCATGAATGCCAGGGTCTGGTCGATCTGGGCCGCAAGGTGCTCATACTTCTCGTGTTGTGGCGTTTGGGAGACGAAGCCCTGGTTCCACTTGTGGACTTGGTGCAGATCGGCGAAGCCCCCGCTGGCAAAGGCCCGCAGCAGGTTCAGCGTCGCCGACGACTGGTGGTAGGCATCAAGCAGCCTGTGTGGGTCAGGCGTGCGAGCCTCGGCGGTAAAGGCGATGTCGTTGACGATGTCGCCGCGGTAGCTGGGCAGCTCGACGCCCTCGACGGTCTCGGTATCGGCCGAGCGCGGTTTGGCGAACTGACCGGCTATGCGGCCGATTTTGACCACCGGGCAACTGCCGGCAAAAGTCAGCACCACGGCCATCTGCATCAGCAACTGGAAGGTGTTGCGAATCTTGTTGGCGTTGAACTCGACAAAACTCTCGGCGCAATCGCCCCCCTGCAACAGAAAACCGTCACCCTGGCTGACGGCGGCGAGCCCTTTCTGTAACGAGCGGATCTCTCCGGCAAATACCAGCGGTGGGAAGCGCCCCAGGGTCTGTTCGGTGTTACGGAGCGCGTCGGTATCCGGGTAGGCGGGTTGTTGCTTGATCGGCTTGTCTCGCCAACTGCTGGGGCTCCAGTTCTGCATGTCGTCTCACTCCGGTACCACGTTCGATTGCTTCAGGGCTGACATCATCGGTGCTCTGCCGAAATACGTCCAGCCCGTTTTGGACATTTCCCTGTACTGACCGCGGCTTGCGCACTGGTGCTTGAACCCTCTCCAGTATGATCCTGGTCAATCTGTGGAAGATTCCCTGCCGCACTAAGCCAATGGTCTACTAGTCACATCACGGGACTGCCGACAGTGTTTGCGATAGGAGTCGGAATAACAACAAGCACAGTGAGGTGGTATTGATGGATTACAGCTCAGAATTCCAGCGTTCGATCAGTCAGCGCGATGACTTCTGGCGGGAGCAGGCCGCCCGGATCGACTGGATCAAGGCCCCGGAGATCGTCTGGCAGGCGAAGGAAAACGGTCATGGCGACTGGTTTCCGGACGGCGTCCTCAACACCTGTGACGTCGCGCTGGATGCCAATATCCGCGCGGGTCGGGGCGATCAGAAAGCCCTTATCTATGATTCCCCGGTCACCCAAACCCAGCGAGCTTACACCTACAACGAGTTGACCGCAGAGGTCGCCCGTTTTGCCGGCGCGCTCAGGGCCAGAGGGATCGAAAAAGGCGACCGGGTGATCATCTATATGCCGATGGTGCCGCAGGCGGTCATTGCGATGCTCGGCTGCGCGCGTATTGGCGCGGTGCATTCCGTGGTGTTTGGCGGTTTTGCGGCCAATGAGCTGGCTGTGCGTATCGAGGATGCCACCCCAAAAGCGCTGATTACCGCCTCCTGCGGTATCGAGGTCAACCGGGTCATCGAGTACAAGCCGCTGGTGGACAAGGCCATCGAGCAGTCCAGTCATAAACCGGAGTTTTGCATAGTCCTTCAACGACCCCAGGCCAGGGCGGATCTGCAGGCGGGCCGGGATGTCGAGTGGAACACGCTGATGGCGGGTGCCCAGCCGGTGGATCCGGTTCCGGTCAAGGCGACCGATCCGCTGTATATCCTCTATACCTCCGGTACCACCGGTAAACCCAAGGGCGTGGTGCGCGACAATGGCGGCCACGCGGTGGCGCTCAACTACAGCATGAGCCTGGTGTATGGCGCCAAACCCGGCGATGTCTACTGGGCGGCCTCGGACGTGGGCTGGGTGGTTGGTCACAGCTACATCGTTTATGCGCCGCTCTTTGCCGGTTGTACCAGCATCCTCTACGAAGGCAAACCGGTAAAAACGCCCGATGCAGGCGCCTTCTGGCGGGTGGTTCAGGATCACGGCGTCAACCTGCTGTTTACGGCGCCTACCGCCTTTCGGGCAGTGCGTAAAGAAGACCCCGATGCCCGGGAGCTGGCGAAATATGACGTCAGTTCCCTTCAGCGGATCTTCCTGGCCGGCGAGCGGTTGGACCCGCCCACCTACGAATGGCTGAGCGAGCACACCGGGCTACCGGTTCTGGATCATTGGTGGCAGACCGAGACCGGCTGGGCGATATGTTGTAATCCCGTGGGCATCGAAATGATGGAAACCAAGCCGGGCTCCGCCACGGTCCCTTCACCGGGATTCGACGTTCAGATTGTCGATTCGTTTGGACACCCGGTGCCGGCTGGTGAGCAAGGCTATATCGCCGTCAAATTGCCGTTGCCGCCGGGCTGCATGAAGACGGTGTGGGGCGATGACGAGCGGTTCCGTCGGACCTACCTGGATCCGATTCCCGGCTATTACAGCTCCGGAGACGGTGGCTATATCGATGAGGACGGTTATGTCTTTGTGATGGGACGGACCGATGACGTGATCAATGTGGCTGGTCACCGGTTGTCGACCGGTGAAATGGAGGAGGTGGTCGCTTCCCACGTCGCGGTGGCGGAGTGTTGCGTCGTCGGCGCTCAAGACGAGTTGAAAGGGCAGGTTCCCATCGGTCTGGTCCTGGTCAAGGATGGCGTCGCCACCGATCCCGATGAACTGGAAAGGGAGTTGGTACAGATGGTTCGCGAGAGGATCGGCGCCATCGCATGCTTCCAGCGCGCCATGGTGGTGGACCGCCTTCCCAAGACCCGTTCTGGCAAAATCCTCCGGCGGGTTATCCGCCAGATTGCAGATGGGGAGGCTTACACGGTACCCAGTACCATCGATGACCCCGCCATCCTGGAGGAAATCAGCGAAAAGTTCGGCCGCTGAGTTTCCGGGCCACCGCATCGAAGCCCGGCTGGCCAAGTCGAGGCGGTGGCGTTCAATCCAGGAACTATCGGTAGGGGCGACAGAAATGCTGGTTTGGGAAAACCGTTTTTGTCAGGAGCTATACGCTGGCTTATAGTTTTGGTTTTAAGGGAGAGGGCGACATCCATACCCGAACACGGGAGGTGTTGTCCGTTATCAACAGGAGGAAGATTTGTGAGTGTGTCCGACGATCTGCATATCATGGCCCAGGGGTTAGGCGGTGCCAGAACCTTTTCGTTCAGCCAGGGAACGGCGTTTAAAGTCGCTCCCGAGACGGAGTGGGTCACACCCACAAAGACATGGAAAGATCAGGGCAAGATGTACAAGATGGTCCTGCGAAACAATAATCCGATGGGCGGGGTCTGCGCGACGGTTTGCGCTTTCTGGATCGTCTTTCACGCCAAACAGGGCGCCGGTGAAATTGCCAATGCCTTTACGCGGGACCGGTCGGTCTGGGATTACCTGTTTAACGATGGCGGGCTGAATTTGGGTGCGGCGCAGAATATCACCTGCGAACATCTTCTTTCGACCGGCAACCAGTTGAACTACTTCGAGAACTTCATGGCGAAGTTTGATATCAAGCGGAGAGATAAGAGTATCTCCGGGATTCCGATCGCGAATGTCTTTGTGGCACTGAGTAATTCGACCGTGTTTCAGTGTGCCGACATTATTACCCGGATTGGTGGCTATAAGCTGATTCAGCTCAAACAGTCGCTTGATGGGAGTGGTTCCGGCCACATGGTTTCGGCTTGGTGTGACGGCCAGGATGTCGTGTTTATGGATCCGAATATGGGTGAGTTCTGGTTTCCGAACGTCACCAGCTTCAAGGTCTGGTTGGCGAGCTTCTTTGCCAAGACGTATCTGCGTAATAATCGGTACAAGTCCATGCGAGTGCATAACTACGCATGATGTGGAGGCGCCTTAGGGCGCCTTTTTGCGACATGGCTGTTTGGGCCACCCGCACCTATAGCGGTTGCCTGCGATGCAATCCGCCCTGAGGATAGGGGAAACCTTTGCGTTAACCGATAAATTGCCGAGAACGCATTACACTGAAAGGTATTCGGGCGACGGATGGATCTCGGCTCGACGGTCGGCATGGATGTTCGCAATCCCAGTTGGATCCTGTCCTTATGTCTTATCGCGTGCTGTTTTTCGCCTGCCTGTTGGGCGTATTTTCCTCTGGTGTGAGTGCGGCCCGCCCAGCGAATACCCTGCAAATGTACACTGAGGAACTGCCGCCGCTGAATTATCGGGATGGCAGTCATGTGGCCGGTTACAGCACCGCTGTAGCGACTCGCATTCTGGCCCTGGCGGGATTTAAGGGCGAGTTCCACCTGTTTCCCTGGAAACGGGCCTATAGCATCGTTCAGGAACAGCCTAATACAGTGCTCTACACCATGGCCCGCACCGAACAGCGAGAAGCGCTGTTCCGCTGGGTGGGACCTCTGGCGCAGCGGCGGATCTATCTTTACCGATTAAGTCGTCGGCCGGGCATTCGGTTGGCCAGTCTGGCGGATGTGCGCCCCTATCGGGTGGTCGGTCTCAACGGTTCTGCGGCAGCCAACGAACTCAGTCAGCGTCTGCCGGATGTCGATCTGCTGCTGGTTGGTAATGAGCAACAGAGTCTGGAAATGCTGCTGCTCGACCATGCCGACTTGGTGATCATGCTGGACTGGGCGATGCAGTATCATCTGGCCAAACTCCATCAGCCTGGGGACAGGGTGACTCCGGCACTCCTACTGGATGATCGTTACCAGTACTATTTCGCGGTGAGCAAATCGACGCCGGTGGCAACGGTTGCCAAACTGCAGGCGGCGTTCGATCAGTTGAAGGCGTCGGGCGAACTGGCCCGACTGCAGGAACAGTATCTCCACGTGAAATATTGAGTTGATGTCCGGCGAGCCGGTTCATTCTTGGCTCGCAGGCTCCTCCGAAATCTCGCCGTCTCCCCGCTGCATTTCATCCATCAGCCACTCCTTAAATGCTTTCATGCCCGCGGTTAGTGGTCGGCTCTTTTGGTAGACCAGATAATAGGCCTTGTGGGTGTCGAGCTGGATATCGAAAGGGACGACCAACTGGCCGGACTTGATCTCCCTGGAGGTGAGGGTGCTGTCGGCCAGGGCGATCCCCAGGCCTTCCTGCGCGGCGGCGGTGGCCAGTTGGCCACTGGACATCTGCAGGTTGCGTTTAGGGTTGATGAGGTCGACCCCGGCGAGATGCAGCCAGTTTTCCCATTCCCACTGTCGCTTGCTGACATAAATCAGCGTATGGCGCCGCAGGTCTTCCGGCGAGTCGAGGGGGCGTTTACCGTCCAGAAGGCGGGGGCTGCAGACCGGAACCAGCATTACCTTGCGGAGAAAGTGCACCTCAATGTCGTCCCACTCTCCGTTGCCAAAGTAGACCGCCATGTCTGTGGTGCCGCGACTGAAGTCGACAAGACCCATGGAAGCGTTGATCTGTAACTCGATATCGGGATAGAGCGCCTGGAAGTGAGACATGCGCGGCATCAGCCAGCGGGTCAGGAAATTGGGGGCCACGCTGATTCTGACCAGGTTTGCTTCGTGGCTGCTCGCGAGGCGTTGGGTGGCCATTTCGATCTCGTCCAGGGCATGCCGGATGGAGGTCAGGTACTGCTCGCCCGCCGGTGTCAGCTCGACCTTTCTCTTATGTCGGCTGAATAACGAAACTCCCAAATATTCTTCAAGTGTCTTTATCTGGTGACTGATCGCGGAAGCCGTCACGAAAAGTTCCTCGGAAGCTGCCACAAAGCTACTGTTTCTGGCGGATGCCTCGAAAGCACGAAGGGTGTTGAGTGGCGGGAGTCGGCGCATATCGGTTTTCACTGATGATGAAATATTTTCACCATTCTCGTTAGAAATGATCGCTTTTTCAACAGCCGCGAAGCACCTACCATGAGTCTTGCCAAGAGCACCAAAACACCCCTTCCTCAATGAGGACTCAGACCATGGAAAACGATACCAAACTGCGCGAATACGACCCGAATAATGTGGATTACTACGTGCGCGAAGCACGCCGCCTGCGTAGTGAATATGTGGCTGAATTGGGACGGGTGCTGGGGAAACGGGTAAAGGGATTGCTTCGCTCGACGCCGTCCAAACTGAACACTCGTCACTGAGCTCCCGGTTTCTTGCGGGGAGAATGGCTGGCAGTGCCCTTCGCAGGCAAGCCAGCCTGCCGCTTATCCACGATTGAAGCGTGTCTTCCAGGCTTTCCGGTCATTGCCAGGCGTTGATGATGCGCTGGAAAGTGCCGTCCGCTACCAGTTCTTGGTAGGCCTGCTGTAGCTTCTGCAGTGTGGCAGCATCGACACCACGCTTGCTGATCCCAAAGTAAACCGGGACCGGCTCCAGCATAAAACCGTGTAGGGCCAGCCCCTTGTAATGGGGGTTGTGGGCTATCTCGTAGGCCATGGCATCACGGTCTTCAAAGAAGCCGATGATGCGGCCCGCCTTAAGTTTTTCGGCATTGAGTTCGGGGCGGCTGATGTATTCGAAGTATCGAGCGAACGTGGCATCCCTAAGTCTTCTATCCAGAACAGGTGAGTAGCTGACATGCTGCTGTAAGCCGAAATTCTGGTGATGGGTTCGGGCCGTGGCCGGGAGATCGTCGATTCCGTCTATGCGCAAGTCCCTATCCTTCTGGCGCACCACCAGGGCCATCTGCGAGTAACGCTCTGGGCCAATCCAATACAGGTAGGCGCTTCGTTCCGGCGTTCGAGCAAGATTCATCATCACCTGCATATTGCCGTTTTTCATTTCCAGTAAGGCACGCGACCAGGGGCGCTCCTCGAAATGGGGTTGAAGCCCTGCCCGTTGTATCAGCGCTTGTCCCAACTCGGTGTCGAGTCCTGTCCACCGACCCTGCGCGTCGCGGAAATAGAAGGGAGGGAATGCCGCAACGCGTACCTTCAGAACGCGAGTCGTCGCTGGGGCGTCTTCGGCTGCCTGAACCAACGGCGCAGCCAAGAGGCTGAGCAGACAGGCGAGCAAGATGCGTTTCACGACCATAGGAATGTCCTCGACCGTCTATCATTGACAAAGTGTGATCATGCATGTGCCGCATGCGGGGTAGGGGAAGCGTCTATCGTTGCGCCTGACAGTATTGACGAGGGCTGTGGATAACACAATCGGGTATTGGCCCGGTCTTCCCCGCTTTTGGCGCCTTGGTAGTGGTATTGAGGGTTTTTGGTAAGCCCTTGTAAACCGGTATCGCCTGACGCGCTGCATCGTGCTATATCAGCAGTTTTGTGACCACCCGCACAGCGACAATCCGGTTCTCGGTAAACCTTCGCCTTCCAGGGTTATCTTCACTGGAGAGCGATCACGCACTGAATGGAACAGAATGATGGCGACTCCGATCGATCGATACCTGAATATTCTTGCCAAGAAAGATGGCTCAGATCTTTACCTCAGTACCGGGGCTCCTCCCTGCGCCAAATTCCAGGGAGAGCTCAAACCATTGTCGCGAGAGTCGATGAAGCCGGGTGAAATCGAGGCGATTGCCAATGAAATCATGGATGAAGAACAACGGAAAATGTTTGAAGTCGATCTCGAGATGAATCTTGCGATATCGATGCCTGGTATCGGGCGGTTTCGGGTCAATATTTTCAAGCAGCGCAACGAAGTGGCGATCGTTGCGAGGAACATCAACACCGAGATTCCCAAGTTCGAGGACTTGGGACTGCCGCCGGTGTTGAAGGAGCTGGTGATGAACAAGCGCGGTCTGGTGCTCTTCGTCGGGGGCACCGGGTCCGGTAAGTCGACCTCGCTGGCGGCATTGATTGACCACCGTAACAGCAATTCCGGGGGACATATCATTACCATCGAGGACCCGGTGGAGTTTGTGCATAAGCACAAAAAATCCCTCATCAACCAGCGGGAAGTCGGCGTTGATACGCGTAGTTTCAAGAACGCCCTGAAAAATACCCTGCGGCAGGCGCCTGATGTCATTCTGATCGGTGAAATCCGTGATAGGGAAACGATGGAACATGCGTTGGAGTTTGCGGAAACCGGCCACTTGGCGATTTCCACCCTGCACGCCAATAATGCCAACCAGGCCCTGGAGCGAATCATTAACCTGTTCCCGGACGAAAAGCGACCGGCGCTGTTGATGGGATTGGCGCAGAATATCCGGGGTTTTGTTTCCCAGCGCCTGGTGCCGACGGTGGATGGTAAACGGTGTGCGGCTGTCGAAGTCCTGCTCGGGACCAAGACCATTCAGGAGCTGATCCTTAAGAATCGGCTTCCTGAAATCAAGGAGATTATGGAGAAGTCCGAAAACCTGGGCATGCAGACCTTCGATTCGGCCTTGTTCAAGCTCTACATGGATAAGCGTATCAGCCTTGAAAACGCGATAGCCAACGCCGACTCCCCCAACAACCTGCGGCTTCGGATCAAGCTGGCAGAGGGGGATGCGCCGTCACCTGAACCGTCCGCTGCCGCGGCGGCGACAACAACACCAAAAACCAGTGGCTTGACGCTGGAGTTGGAAAAAATCGAGGAGGACGAAGACGAGGTTCCCTATCCGCCCAAGGAGTCTTTTTAAGGCACCTCCTGCGATGGCCGCCGTTAGTCGCCGCCGGGCGTTGGCGGGACCGCGGCGGCCTGCACCTCATCCCCGGAGACCCAGGCTACAGCTACGACCGGATTGATGTCTCCGCTCTCGAAACGGTTCCAGTTGGTATGAGCCCGCTGGATGGCGAGCAGTCGGTGAGGCTGCTGTTGTTCTTTATCCCAGGCCCGCTGAAGGACTTTCAGTTCGGGACAGAAATACCCGTTACAGATATCAGAGCGAAGCTCGCGAGGCAGGGCGCAGCCGGTGGCCGTCTGGTTGATGCAGGCCCCTGTCATCGATTCTTCCGGAAGTCGCTCCAGATAGGCGTCGAGGAGGCGTTCAGCGCTCAGTTCGGGGTTGGCGTCCAACTGTCGCCGCATGCTGACGGCGCTGAGGTAGGCATGGTCAGCCCCCTGAGCGCAGCAGCCTCCCCGGCATTGCCCGCATAAGCGGTCACAGAGCTGTGCCAGGCGGGGATGCCTTGCCAGAAGCGTGTCGATACCTTTGCGCTGTTCGGGGGCATCGTAATGTTGGTCGCGGGGTAGATCGGCGATGCTGGCGCAAGCAGTCGCTTCTGCGAGAATGTGTTTGAGATGGTCTTTATAACGGTCCTTGCGCGCGGATGACAGCCTTTCCGGCTGATTCGCTCCCTGCGGCAACGTCACCACGAGACGGCTACCCTGGTCCGGCTCATGGGCAAATACGGCGTCCGCGATCGCTTTGTTTTCGGCGGCTTCAGTTCGTTCGATATAGGACTGACGCTGGCGGTATTCGGCTTCGCGGGTTCGTTGTTCCCGAATGCGCTGCCGCTGGAAGTTCAATTGGGCCTGGAACAGGGCCGGTGGCATCGTCGATTCCTGCTGCAGTATGTGTCTGCAGGCTAAATTTCTGCAGACCTTGTGGCGCCGCTGTTGCTGTAACAGGGTGTCGACAGGGATCACGGGGTCGCCACAGACGAAGCAGCAGGTCGTATCGGAGGGAGATGAGGCGCCCGAGCCTCCCTGGGTCTCCATGGGCCATGTCCTTATAGGTGCAGAGTCCTGATAGGTGCAGAGTCCTGTGGCTGATTGGAACAGAATTGCATAAATGGATCCCCGGGAACAACCGGCCGAAAGAGGGCTCAGTCGTCGGTCTGGCTTGACCCAGGTGCCGTGATGACGTTCTATGGCTCCGACTGTTGGCAAAACCCATTCTTCCTGTCACCGATAACAACCGAGCGCTACCTATGAGCAATGACTCCCCCTCCAAATCGACTGACATGCTCTTCAATGCATTCAATGTCCTGACGCTCATCGGTGTCATGGTGGTCGGTTTCGGCCTGATCTCGACGATCTGGCATCGCCCGTCCGTCGAGGCACTGAGCCACTCCCTTTATCCTGCTGGCGCGCCGCTGATGAATTCGTCCCTGGCGGATTTCCTGATGCATCGCTGGGTGGGGGTGGTCATAGGGCTGGCGGTGTTGGGCCTGGTGGTCAAAGAATTCTTTATGACTCGAGTGGCGCAGCGGATGATGGTCAATGGCCTGGCATTGGTGCTGTTTGTTGGGCTTGCCGGACTTTTGGTGATGTTACTGCAGTCACCGGTTGCGCGTTAGGCCGCAGGGGCGGCCCAACGACGGCTACGACATCAGGGCGGCACCCAGCTTTTCTGCCGCCGTATTCAATATCGCGATATGCGATCGCATGGACTCCAGGCTCATCCGCGCTTCCGGCGCATGCACGGCAATACCGGCAATGACCTGACCGTCGTCGCCGAAGATGGGCACCGCCAGTGCAACCAGTCCTTGCAGGTCTTCACCGACGTTTTCGGCGTAGCCCTGGGCCTTGATCCTTTCACATTCCTTTTCCAGCTTTTGGGCATCGGTAATCGTGGATGGCGTGTATTTTTCCAGTGCCATATTCCGAATAGTGACGGCGCGAACCGGATCAGGAAGATGAGCCAGCAGCAGCTTGCCGATAGCCGTGCAATGCATCTTGACCCGACTGCCGGGGGCCAGTTGCACGCGCAGTGGCCAGTGACACTCGACCCGATCGATGTATAGCACTTCCCCGTTGTCGAGGATGCCGATGTTAACGGTTTCTTCGAAGCGCGCCACTAAGTCTTCGAGGATGGCGCGTGTCGGCGCCGTACGGTTCTGGGAGACGACGGCGGCGATGCCAAGCTGGCGGACCCGGGAACCCAGCCGGTATTTCTCCGGTTGTATATCCCGCTCCAGCAGGTCGAGTGCTTCGAGCTGCTTTATCAGCCGGTGAGCGGTTTGCTTGGGTAAATCGAGTTCGGTGACGACGTCGGACAAGCGAAGCGGCTTTTGATGACGCCCGAAGCACTCGAGTACGGAAAATGCGCGATCAATGGCAGAGCTCAACGGAAGCGCCTCCTGTTAACCACATGTTGTTGCCGACGGCCCGCACCGGTTATCGGCCCGTTATCAGGGGCGAGACCAGCGGATAGCAGGCCAGGCCGAGTCCTGTCATCAGAAGCAGGACGGTTGCCCCATGAAAGTGCCGGTCACTGAGCCGGATAAACACCTGATGGCCCGCAAATATGCCGCACAGCATGGCGACAAGCAAAAAACTTTGGAGTCGCAGATTGAGAAGCTGCCCGGGCATATGGGTAAGAATCGGCGGCAGCGAGAGTAAGCCGACAAGGACAAAATAGAGCGACATGATGCGCCGCTTCGAGGCCTTGCTGATAGCCTTGTCAGCATGGAGCGCCGTAAGGACTGGCGGGCCGGCTGCTCCGGCCACGCCTTGCATGAAACCGGCACATAAACCGATGAGCATCCAGTGTCGGGTCGTTGGTGACGCCTTGAAGGAGACTTTCCCGGCGATCAGTAATAGCGCGACCAGCAGGCAGGCGACCAGCATCACCCGCGCAAAGACGGGAGGCAGCACCAGCAGCACCAATAAGCCTGGCACCAGTCCGATAAGAGTGAATGCCGACAGTCTCAGGGCATAGGTGATCTCAGGCGCTGTGAGTCCGCGCAGGGCAATTAGCAGACCGCTGGCAATCTGGAACATCAGGCTGAGGCCGACAGCGCTTGCGGGCTCAAGCACCAGGCTCATCATTGGGACGGCCAGCAGTGCAAAGCCAAAGCCGGTTGCCGACCTCACCAGCGTTGCGGTAAAGATCGTTGCCGTCAGCGATAGGGTGATCGTGCCGGAAGCCATCATCACGGCGGTGCATCGTTGGGTGGGGATTGGATAAGGTGCTGGCGGATAATGGCGGCGCTTTCCAGCAGGTGGCGATCGGCACCCCGCTTTGCGATCAACTGAAGATTGATGGGAAAGCCTCCAGATTGCCCGAGAGGAAGGTTGAGCGCTGGCATCCCCAGGAGTGTCCAGAGCCGCTGTGGATCTCTGGACCCGGTTCCCTGCTCCAGTCTTGGAGGCGGTCCCATCACCGAGGGGAACACAATGACATCCCCGTCCCCCAACAGGCTCTCAAGGTGATCGATCAGGGTTTGGCGCCGCTCAAGACTGCGCTGGTAATTCGCGTCGGCGATGGATTGTCCGCGACGCAGAAAACCTTGCAGCAAATCGCTGGTTCCCGGATGCCCCAACAGACTGTCGCCCCAGGTGCGGAACATTTCAACGCAGAGCAGTGTGTCGGTTATCTCGGCTTCTTCCCTGGTGATAGGTGTGGGTAAGATAAGGTCGGCGCTGTCGATTCCTGTGCCTTTGCATGACCGCCGGAGTTGTTCCCGCAGGCGAAAGAAGGGTTTCAGGCCCTGGTCCTGGAACCAGGGTTCGACAAATACCCATCTGAAGGATGCCGACGGCTGTTGGCGGTGCTCGCTCATCAACAGGTGAAGTACCCCCGTCATGCGCTCCAGGGTATCGGCAAAAAATCCCAGGTGATCCAGTGTGGGACTGAGTGATAGCACGCCCTTTAGCGACCCAATGCCATGTGTTGGCTTAAAGCCAACTGCGCCGCAGTAGGCCGCAGGCCGGATGACGGAACCGATGGTCTGTGTTCCCAGGGCAAAGGAAACCAGACCGGCACCCACAGCCGCTGCCGACCCGCTGGACGATCCGCCGGGACTGTGCCCCGGCGACCAGGGGTTCACAGTGATCGTGGGCTTTGCGATAGCCATTTCGGTCGAGCGGGTAATGCCGATCACCTGCGCTCCAAGCCCGATAAGTTGGTCGACGATTTCCGCATTCTCCAGCGGTATCCGGTCTTCGAAGGCCAGGCAGCCGTACCCGCAAGGGCTGCCGGCGACATCGATGACTTCCTTTACGGCTATCGGGAGCCCTTTGAGAGGAGCACGGATCAGTGCTCCGGCCGTGTCGTCGCTGAGGCCTGGCGGCTCGCTCAAGACCGAGGTGAAGGCGTTGAGGGTCGAGCGAGCTATACGGTCGATCGTGGCCTGGGTTTCGGCCCGGAGGTGCGATAGTGCCGGGCGATGGTCAATGGGCTTGAGTGGTGTCATGTCAGTCCGCGGTCACCGAAGGCGGGTTGCAGCCATAGGACTTGGCAATTTCATCGGTCAGTTCGCTGAGAATTTCCGCTTCGAGCGTCCTGAATTCTGCGGATTTGCTGTCGCGTGGGTAGGGCAGGTCGACAGTCATGTCGAGCTTGATCCGTCCCGGACGGCTGGTCATCACCACAATCCGGTTGGCCAGTACCAGGGCTTCCTGGACAGAGTGGGTGATCAGCATGACCGTCTTCTCATATTCCTGCCAGATCGATAAGAGTTCTTGCTGCAGCATGCTGCGCGTAAGCGCATCCAGGGCGCCGAAAGGCTCGTCCATCAGGATGATGGAGGGATTGGTACAGAAAACCCGGGCCAGAGCGACGCGCTGCTTCATGCCGCCCGACAGGGAATGGGTGCTGGCTTCCGAAAAATCCTGAAGGCCGACCAGCTCAAGAAAGGACTTAACTATCGCTGCCCGTTGTTCCTCCGGGACCTTCAACTGCTTGAGCCCGAACTCGACGTTTTGCCGGACATTGAGCCAGGGGAAAAGCGCATACTGCTGGAACACCATGCCCCGATCGATGTCCGGCTTGTCCACTTTGACGCCGTCCACCAGGACGCTGCCTGCCGTTGCCTGCTCAAAACCTGCGACGATATTGAGCAGTGTGCTCTTTCCACAGCCGGAAGGGCCGATGACGGCGAGGAACTCACCCGGCTTGATATCCAGCTTCACCGGTTTCAGGGCTTCGACAGGATCGCCGTTCGGGGGGTAATACATCTTGCCGACATTTTGGATGTGAATGCCTTTCGCTCGACTCTGTGTCTTGTCGAATACGGTTGTCATTACTGTGCTCCCCAGTTGACCTTCTTCCCGATCACCCGGAAAACCGAGTCGATCAACACGCCCAGGACGCCGATGACGACCATGCCGGCCAATACCATGTCAGAGCGCAGGATCTCCATGCCGTTGGAAATAAGGAAACCGAGCCCATCTCTGGCCGCCACCAGTTCTGCGGCAATGATTGCTGCCCAGCCGGTGCCGAATGCAATGCGCAGACCTACCAGGATGGTCGGCATGGCCGCCGGCAGGATGACCTTGATGAACAATTTCAGAGAGGTGTCGCAGCCGAGTATCCGTCCTGCCCGAATCATGACGGGATCGATGGATTTCACGCCGGAGACCGTATTCAGGAGAATCGGGAAAAAGGTGGCGATAAAGATCACGAAGATCTTCCCGGACTCACCAATGCCGAACCAGAGAATGGCGAGGGGAATCCAGGCGAGGGGCGAGATCGGCCGAAACAGTTCGACCACCGGTTCGAACACCCGCTCAAAGCGCCGGTTGGTGCCCTGGAGCAGGCCGAGGGGAATCGCGATGATGGCCGCCAGGAGCCAGGCAGATAGAACCCGCGATAAGCTGGCGTAGATATCGGTGATGAGTTCTCCCGACTTGGTCAGTGTCCAAAGCGTTTCAGCGGTTGCTGCAGGCGTTGGCAGGATGGCTGAGCTAGGGTGAAGCAGCTCCACGACAGCTTGCCAAACGAAGATGATGGACAGCCCGGCGATAAAGTAGGGACCGATGCCACGGAGCCGGTGACGCAAATAGGCCATGGGTATTTCCTGTCATGTCTTACGTGGGGCAGATGATGAAATCAGGTCAGGTTGGTTGCGCCGGAGGCTGGCAATCAAGCCTCATGAGGCCGGCGCAACGCCTTTCAGTCCTTAATCTGCCAGGGCCTTCTTTGCGAAAGCGGCATCGATCTTTGGCGTATCGCTGGCTTTCAGTATTCCTGCATCCTTGAGGAACTTCGTATAGGCGGTGATGGTGTCCGCACCGGGGATGATGTCCGGATCGTAGACCGAAATCTTTTGCTTCAGCGAAAACGAAATAACGTCTTTCGGGAAGCCGATTTCGTTACTCCACATGGTAATCGCCTTGTTCGGGTCCGTCTGTATCAGTTTGATGGCCTTGACCAGCGCGCTCATGATGTCCTGAACCAGTGGCCCGTTTTCCTTGATAAAGGCGGTGCGGCCATAAAAGCCGTTGCCGATGTAATGTCCTGACTTCAGCGGCAGGATCGACTCGGCTTTCAGCAGGACCCGGGCCTTGCCGGACGCCAGTGCCTTGGAGACATGGGGGTCCCAGGTAATCCCGGCATCGACGTCCTTTTGATCCACAAGCAGGGACACGTTGGAGCCTTTGGTCTTGAATAGCTGAACGTCGTTGACGGTCAGGCCTGCGTCAGCCAGCGCCTTCAACAGCAGTGGATACTGCTGGGACCCTTCTCCGGGAAAGGCGATTTTCTTTCCTTTCAAATCCTTCACACTGGTGATCGTTGAGTCGGCGGGCACGATAATGGCTGTCTGCTCAAGGATGGTAATGCCTAGCAACTGCGCGGGAAGCCGGGCGGAGGCGACGATGGCGGGCCCCATGCCGGCGGACGCGAGATCCAGGTCTCCCGCAGCCATGGCCTGATTCTCAGGTGCGCCGTAGGAAAAGCTGTGGAATTTAAACCTCACATCGTACTTTTGCTCGATCGGTTTCAGGTAGCCGGCAGCCTGCGCTATGTAGATCGGCTGTGTGGCTGGTTGCACACCGACGTTGATGTCTGTGGCTGCGTGGGTCACTACGGATGAAAACAGTAACGCCGCGCTCAATATCCAGCGACTGAGGGGGCTTTTTGCCAGATGTTGCATGATGCCTCTCCATAAAATGGGACGTTTGGTCTCGATTTATGATGCATGAACGAGGCCATCGCTGTTCAATTTTTGCAAAGTGCATAAGAATCAGTCTGTTGCTTGGGTGGTGATCGATAAGCTTTGCGCGTCGAAAGGGCGCTGTGCCCTGAAAGCTGGCGTTACCGCGGGCGGGTGCACCAAAGTGGGAAGGTGATATCGGCGCGTCCAGGCGTCGAATCTTTGTGGCAAGTGAGCGTTACTGTCGTTTTTCGTAGACCTTCGCTACCCAGTCGATAAACACGCGAACCCTGGGGCTCAGCAGGCGCCGCTGCGGGAAGAGGGCGTGTATGGGGGTCGCTGAGGGTGGCGTATCGCTCAATAACTCGACCAGTGTCCCTTCCTTGAGGTCCTGCTCCACCGAATAACGGGGGACCTGGATCAGTCCGAAGCCGGAAAGCGCCGCCTGGCGGTAAGTCTCGCCACCGTTCACCTCCAGCGATATGGGTAGAGTCACTTTCCGGGGATCTCCGTCGACGATAAATTCCAGAGGCAGGACACTACCGGTCGCGGAGGAGTGAAAGCCAACCATCCGGTGACCGTCCAGTGCCTCCCAGTGCTCCGGAGTGCCAAAACGTTCCACGTAATCTGCGGACGCCACGGTCACTTCACGCAACAGGGCGAGGCGCCGGGATGCCAGGGTGCTGTCCTTGGGGGTGCCGGTGCGCAGCGCACAGTCGACGCCTTCCCCGACGACGTCCACATAACGGTCGGTTTCGCTCAGGAACAAGGTGATATCGGGATAGTCGGCAAAAAAGCCGGGTAGTGCCGGTACGATGAAATCCCGCGCCTGGGAACCGTGGACGTCGACCCTCAAGCGCCCGCGGGGTTTGGTGCCTCTGACGGCGCTTTCCGCTTCCTCAACGTCGCCCAGTATCGTCAGACAGCGCTGGTAGTAGATTTCGCCATCGGGAGTGGCGTGCACCTGTCGGGTCGTCCGGTGGAGCAGCCGGACCCTTAGGTGGGCCTCCAGCTGCTTCACGGCCTCGGTCACGGTCGAGGCGGGTAACCCAAGGTCTTCTGCGGCGCGGCTGAAGCTGCGCCGCTCCATAACCCGCACAAACACCCGCATGGCATCGAGTCGGTCCATTCTTCGCAATATCCGGATAGTGTTGTCGTGAATTGAAAGATTATCTGGATTCCCGGAAATGTCATGCTGTTTGTGTCCGGAGCGACCGGACCCATTCCCTGCATGAAGGAGACAGTTCATGGCGAACAACGGTACGAAGATTGCCCTGGTCACCGGCGCGAGCCGCGGTCTTGGGCGGAATATGGCCATTGCCCTCGCTCGCAAGGGCGTTGATGTGGTGGGCACCTATCACAGTAACCGGGAAGAAGCGGCGGCTACCGTCTCGGCTATCGAGGCGCTGGGACGCAAGGCAGTGATGTTCCAGTTGGATACCGGAAATACTGCCGCATTCCCCGCCTTTGCCCTCGACATGAAAGGGGCCCTTAACGATATCTGGCAACGGACGTCATTCGACTATCTGGTCAATAACGCCGGTATCGGCATTAACGCCTCCTTTGAGGAGACGACTGAAGCCCAGTTTGACCGGCTGATGAATATCCATGTCAAAGGCGTCTTCTTCCTGACCCAGGCGCTGCTGCCGTTGATGGCCGATGGCGGCCGTATCGTCAACCTGTCCAGCGGGCTCACGCGCTTCAGCCTGCCGGGTTACGCGGCCTATGCGTCGATGAAGGGTGCTGTCGAAGTGCTGACCCGCTATCTGGCCAAGGAGCTCGGATCGCGTGGCATTGCCGTTAATACGGTTGCGCCGGGCGCTATCGAGACCGACTTTGGCGGTGGTGTGGTCCGCGACAACAAGCAAGTCAATGATTTTGTCGCCGGTGTCACGGCGCTCGGCCGTGTCGGCTTACCGGACGATATCGGTCCGGCGGTCGCGTCTTTGCTGGCGGAGGACAATCGCTGGGTCAACGCGCAGCGGATCGAAGTGTCCGGGGGCATGTTTGTGTAAGCGACTCCGGTGAGTGAGAGATGCTGTCGTGGCGACCGGGAGCTAGCGGAGCCCTTAGAACCGAAAGCCCAGGCCCACGGCGGTCTCCATTTGGAAGAAGCCATGGCTATCCACCCGCGCCGTGCAACCGCCGGAACAAAAAATGGCGGCGTTGGTATGGAGTGCCGTGTAGATGCCGCGCAGGTCGAAACGCAGCAGCAGGTGTTGGCCCAGGGGCAACTTGGCACCTCCACCCAGCGAGATCGATGGCTGGTAGTCCGTCTCCAGACCTGCGGCGTCAGGGGACATTCGCGTGATGCCCAGTGTCCCGGCGATAAATCCCAGGGAGGAGACGCCTCCGGGAAAGTACAAGCCGCCGAACTGCAGGCGATCTATGGAGACATCAAACTGACTGATGCCGGAAAAAAGGGCGGGCTGTCCGACGCTGGCGCGAGTGTCCTGGTGGCTGTAGTAAAGCTGGTACTGCCTTCCGTAAGGATCGATATCACCGTTGACGAGAATGCCAAAGCTGCTGCTGTCACTGAATTTCAGGGTGTCGGTGGTCGTCGTGGTGTCGCTGCGGAGGGCGACATTGTTGGCAAAACGGTAGCCCAGGAAGGGGGTGATTTCAGTTTCCCCTCGAACGGGTAAGGAAAACGTGGCCAGGAGGGCTGCGCCCGTTATCCAAGTTCTGATGTGCATCACGAATGCTCCCGATAAACCCGATTGCACTATAACCCGCCGGTGGCCCGGGTTTACAGGTGTCAGGAAGGGAAGATCGCTTTTTACTCAAGGTGTTGCGGAGATTTTCCTGTTGACTGCCTTCGTCAAAATGGCAGGGAACAGGGTGGTAATTTCCCCTATTTTCGCTGTATTTGTCTTGAACGGGAATTTCCAGACTCTATATTGATTAAGGTCATTTAGATACTCCTGGGGGTATATGATGTTGGTTTCTTACAAACGTATTTCCGCTTTGATGCTGGGTCTTTTCCTGGCTTTGGCCGCCACGGTTTCCCAAGCTCGGCCAACGGTTAACGCAACCGCAGATTCCACGTCGGCATCGGTTTTGACGGATGATCAAATTGCAACGCTGCAATTCATGCGCGAAGAAGAGAAGCTGGCCAGGGATGTGTACCTGACCCTTTATGGTATCTACGGGGAAACGGTTTTCTCCAATATCATGGCCGCCGAGCAGACGCATTTCGATGCCATCGGCGCGCTTCTCGAGAAATACGGCATTGAGGACCCGGCAGCGAACGACGTTCATGGCCAATTCGTCAATCCGGATCTGCAGGCACTTTACTATGAGCTCACAACTGCTGGCGCCAAGGATCTGCTGAGTGCCCTGAACGTCGGCGGCCTGATCGAAGAAACCGACATGCGCGACTTGGCCAACGCTATCGATGAGTCCGATCGCCGTGATATCGATCGTGTCTATACCAACCTTCGCGACGGTTCAAAGAATCACCTCCGGGCCTTTGTCGATAGTGTTGAATCCCTGGGAGTGACCTACGAACCCCAGTATCTGACGGATGCCGAGTTGCAGGCCATCCTGGATGAAGCCTCCTGAGGCGCCTGTCCCCGGACAGGGATTCGTGATCGCCAAAAAATACCGGGCCATTGGCCCGGTATTTTTGTGCATGTGGCGCTCGCCGGTGAGCGCGTTCTCTGCGTTACCTTCGGTATTCACTTTTTACAATGTGTCATCCTTTTCCCTAATAATTCCACATGGTTAAAACGTGCATTTCAGACTGGAACGAGTAAGCTTTAAGTATTGCAGTCGGGCTGAGTTGTCTTCTCTTCTTTACTCAAGGTGCGAGCGTCCATGATCCGCAGTTTTGCCGGCCGGCCGGGGTCCGGGGAGCAACCCAGAGAATTTCTGTCCCTGGACAATGTCATGGACCTTTTGCTGGACGCGGTTTGTCTGGTGGATGCAGACGGTTATTTCGTCTTTGCAAGTGCTGCTTGCGAGCGAATATTTGGCTACCCCCCTGAGGAAATGGTAGGGCGCTGCATCAAGGATATGGTGCATCCTGAGCATCTCGAACGTACGCTCGAGGCGGCTGATCGTGTCCTGGCTGGACAGCCCCTGGTTCATTTCGAAAACTGCTATATCCGTAAAGACGGTCAGCCGGTCCATGTGATGTGGTCGGCCCAGTGGTCCGAAAAGGATCAATTGCGTATTGCGGTTGCTCGCGACGTGACGGAACGGAAGCGCTCCGAGGCACTGCAGGCCGCACTCTATGCGATTTCAGAAGCAGCGTTCTCTACTCAGAACCTGGATGAGCTGTTTCAGCACACCCATGAAGTCATCGCAAGTCTGCTGCCTGCGAACAACTTTTTTGTTGCGCTCTATGACCGCGACAGTGATGAGCTGAGCTTCCCCTATTTTGTCGATCCCTCCCATGAGGCGCCTGCCCCACAGCCCTTGGATGCCGGTGCGCTGAGTGCTGAGATCATTCGTACCGGTCAGGCCCTGTTGTTGAATCCGTTGAGCCGCTCCACCTTGAACGAGCCTGATCGCCCGGATATCGCCAAGGGGGCCCTGGAGTGGCTGGGGGTGCCGCTTGTCTCGCCAAGCGGGACTATTGGGGTGCTGGCCGTGCAGAGTTACATGGCAGATGTCTATCGCGAGCGGGATGTCGAGCTGTTGCAGTACGTCTCTACTCAGGTGGCTGCGGCGCTCGAACGCAAACGCATGGAGCACCGGCTGCAGCATGCGGCGTTGCATGACCCGCTCACCGGCCTGCCCAATCGGGCGTTATTCCATGATCGGCTGGAGAATGCCCTGGCCCTGGCTCGCCGTGACAAAAGCCTGCTGTCACTGCTCTATCTCGACTTGGACCGCTTCAAACAGGTCAACGATACTTATGGTCATGCGACGGGTGATGTGTTGCTGCAGGAGGTGGCTCGTCGACTGACGTCCTGTGTCCGGGAGTCGGATACCGTGGGACGTATCGGCGGTGACGAGTTCCTGATCCTGCTGAGTGGTGTCGGCTACCCTGATGACGCGCTGATTGTGGCTGAAAAGGTTCGCTCGGTGTTGCTGGAATCCTATGATGTTGGCGGTCTGCGTCTTTCTATTGCGCCAAGTATTGGCATCGCCGGCTATCCGGAGCATGGGGACGATTACCGGCAACTGATCCGCATGGCGGACGAATCCATGTACCGGGCCAAGAAGCAGGGTGGAAATCGGTTTGACGCGACCGTCCAGGGGGAGCATACGCCGTCGTAACTTCCATGTTATAACAAGGGCCGATGTGTGCCCGCATGAAGACCCGCACCTTTCCGGCATTCGCCGAACATCGATGTTTCAGACGTCTTGCCGCTGAAGCGCGTGACGATAATACCCCAATGTGAACAAGGACCTATACGAGGCCACATGACCCAGACCTACCGTACTGACGGCCCGCTTATCCATTCCCTGCTCGATACAGACTGGTACAAGCTCACCATGATGCAGGGGGTCCATCACCGGTACCCGAATGCCAGGGTCACTTGGGAGTTTCGCAGTCGCAGCGCGGAAGACCTGAAGCCTTATCTCTCCGATATCCGCGAGCAAATCGATCACCTGGCCACCCTGCAGCTGAGCCGGGAGGAGTCGGCCTATCTGAGCCGGTTTCCCTATATGTCGCCGGACTTTATTCGTTTCCTGGAACTGTTCCGTTTCCGTCCGGAATATGTCGACGTGGGCATGGATGGCAGCGAACTCTGCATTGTGATCGACGGGCCCTGGTCGCACAGCATCCTTTTCGAGATCGTGGTTTTGGCCATGATCAGCGAAGTGCGCAACCGGGTGCTGTATCCGGACGTAAAAATCGCGCAAGCCGAAGACCGGCTGCGGGATAAGTTGGAGAACCTGCGTCGTCGCTATACGCCGCAGCAACTGGCCGGCTTTAATCTTGCGGATTTCGGCACCCGTCGGCGGCTATCTCAGCCGGTACAGGAAGCCATCATCCGTATTCTGACGGCGGAATTTCCGGGGAATTTTGTCGGCACCAGCAATGTGGACATCGCCCGCCGGCACGGGATTCGCCCGCTGGGGACCATGGCGCACGAATGGATCATGGCGCACCAGCAACTGGGAAGCCGTTTGGTTGACAGTCAGCGGGCCGCCTTGGAAGCCTGGGTTCAGGAATATCGCGGTTATCTCGGCATCGCGGTGACGGACACCATCAACCTGGACGCCTTCCTCAACGACTTCGACCTCTATTTCGCCAAGCTGTTCGATGGGTTACGTCATGACAGCGGCGACCCGATGCGCTTTGCCGAGAAGTGTATTCGCCATTACGAGAAGCTGGGTATCAATCCCATGACAAAAACCCTGATCTTCAGCGATGCGCTGACTCTGGAAAAAGCCATGGAGATCAAAATGGCACTTGAGGGGCGAATCAATACCAGCTTTGGGATTGGCACCAGCCTGACCTGCGATGTGCCGGGTGTCGAGCCCATGAACATGGTTATCAAGATGGTGTCCTGCAACGGGCAGCCCGTGGCGAAGATATCCGACGCGCCCGGTAAGACCATGTCGCGGGATGAAGGGTTCATCACTTATCTCAGGAATGTCTTCGAAAAGGCCCGAAATCACGGATAGATGAGTGTTAAATTTTGCTATCTGTGACGATGTCCAGCCACGGCCACCCCTGGTCTATGCTTAACTTATTCCCTGGGTTTGGTTGTTATTGCCCGAATGCGGCTGCCTGCCGACTCGAAGAGCAGCGTCCATAATAAGGAGACATCAGTGCCCAACCTGGTCAGGCTGGCCCCAGGCGTGCTTACGGTGGGGAAACCCTTGCCATGGAAGGTCTATGACAAGAAGGGGAACCTTCTACTCGTTCAGGGGTATGTGATCCAGAACGAATCGCAGCTGGAAATGTTGTATCAGCGGGGACTCTTCTATCAGCAGGTCCGCGCTCTCGATCCGGAGGACGCACAGGACGACCCAGACCCTCGCCGTTTCAGCCCTTTCGTGGAATATGCCGGTTTGCTGCAGGGCCTCGAGGACACCCTGGGTGCCATCGCGTCACAGCGCGAAAGTGCAGCGCGCAAGCTGGAATGGCTTGCCCGCCATATCGATGCCATCTGCGATAGCGATCCGGATGCCGCTTTGGCCCTGGTGCACATCTATTCGATCGAGCCGACGGCATACGAGCAGACATTGTTCTATGCGATTCTTTGCCGGATAGCGGCTCAGCGACTTGGTTTCGATCCGGAGCGATCCCACCGCCTGTTGATGGCGGCGCTGACGGCCAACCTGGCGCTGTTACCGCATCAGGATAAACTGAACCAGTCCAGGTCGACGTTGAATGCCCAGCAGCGGGCCGTGGTGGAGAAGCATCCGGAGCTCAGCGCGGACGCTCTGGCCAAGGCCGGTATCGAACACGAGCAGTGCCTGCTTATCATTCGCCAGCACCACGAACGCTTCGACGGAAGCGGCTACCCCCGCGGACTTTCGGGGGCCGATATCCTGCCGGAAGCGAAGCTGCTGTCCCTTTCAGAGCGTTACACCGCCATGATCACCAAGCGTGCCTATCGCAACCGTTTCCGGGCAGACCAGGCCATGGCGGAGATCCTGGCGGTTGTCAAAGCGGCGCCGCAGCCGGAAATCTACCATGCTTTTTTCAAGGCGCTGACGCTATATCCGCCGGGCACTCTGGTAAAGCTGGCCAATCGCGAGGTGGCGGTGGTAACCCACCGGGGGCACCGCGAAAATATGCCGATGGTGCAGGCCATCGTCAGCCCCAAGGGCAATCCCTATCTGGGCTCTTTTTCAAGAGATACCCAGCAGGAAGAGTACCGGATCGAACAGATCCTGATGCCGGATATCCTGCCGCCGCTGAATCTGGCGTCGATGTGGGGGTACGGCTAACCCGTCCAGGAGACCTCCCGAAAGGCCTCGACCAGATAATCCACCAGCCGCCGGACCTTGAGGGGCATCTGTTTGCGTGTCGGATAGACCGCGTAGATGCCCATTTCGATCGACCGGTACTCCGGCATCAGCTCGACCAGATCCCCTCTGCGTATATCGTCATCCACGAGAAAACTTGGCTCCAGAAGAATGCCGCCGTGTCGCAGGGCAATGGCGCGACTGGTGTCGCCGTTGTTGGATAAGACGCGCGGTTTGACGCGAACCTGAACCTTGCCATCGGGGCCTTCGAAGGGCCATTCATCCCGGGCCGACCAGTTGGTATAGGCAATGAGCTGGTGGTGGGCCAGGTCACGGGGATGTTCTGGTGTGCCATGCCGCGCGAGGTAGGTGGGAGAGGCGCACAGGACTGAGCGGGTCGAGGCCAGCTTTCGACTGACCAGTGCCGAGCTGGGCAGGATTCCGATGCGGATCGCCAGGTCGTAGCCTTCATTGACGAGGTCGACGACCCGGTCATTGAGGCTGATGTCCAGATCCACCTTGGGGTGGGTGTCGAGGAAGGCGCCCCAAAGGGGCGCCAGGTGCAGGACGCCAAATGTCAGGGGCACATTGATCCGTATGAGACCGCTCGGCTCCCGCGTGCGCAGGCTTACTTCCGACTCCGCCTCTTCCAGCGCGGCCAGGACTTCCTTGGCCCGTTGATAGAACTGGCGACCGGCTTCCGTGACGGACAGTCGCCGGGTCGTGCGTTGCAACAGGCGGACACCCAGGCGTTGTTCCAACGCATTGATATGACGTGACACCGCGGCCTTCGACATTTTCAGGCTGTCGACCGCGCCAACAAAGCTGCCGGCCTCGACGACTGCCGTGAAGACGCTCATTTCCAGTGTTCGGTCCATTTAATTGTCTCGAAAATCGGAACTATTAATCGCGATGATAGCCGTTTATCTGGGGGTATTGAATCAATAAAGTGTCCTTCGTTAAGCGCCGGAAGGGTCTTTCTCAAGGGCGCGGATCTTCAGTTGGAGAAATTCTATGGCAGCTCCTCTCCCCGTATTGTTCGTGTCTCATGGTGCTCCCACCTTTGCACTGGAGCCTGGGCTGGTCGGTCCCCAGCTCAAGGCTCTGGGGCAACAGCTGTGGGGGGTTCAGGCTGTGCTGGTGGTGTCGCCCCATTGGGTGACTGGCAGTGATGTCCGGGTCATGACGACCCCGATGCCCGAGACCATCCACGACTTTGGTGGCTTCCCGCAAGCGCTCTATGCATTGCAGTACCCGGCTCCGGGCGCTCCGGTACTGGCTGCACAGGCAGCAGCCTTGCTGAGGGAGGCGGGTTTCGAGGCAGAGACCGACGATAAGCGGGGTTTTGATCATGGTGCCTGGGTGCCGTTACGGCATCTTTACCCTGCTGCCAATATTCCGGTTTTCCAGGTGTCGATGCCGCGGTCTTTGGATACCCGCCGTGCGGTTTCGCTGGGGCAGGCACTGTCGCCACTGCGTGATAGTGGGGTCCTGATCGTAGGATCCGGCTGCCTGACGCACAACCTCCACGAGTTTCGGCAACGGGCCACAGGCTATGCGCCCTATGCGGTGGCCTTTGCCCAATGGGTGCGGGAGGCCGTTGCCGATGGCGATATGGGGCGTTTGATCGAATACCGGAAGCTGGCGCCCCATGCGGAGTGGGCGCATCCGACCGAAGAACACTTCCTGCCCCTGCTGGTGGCTTTAGGTGCTGCCGGTGACCGTGCGGCGACGGCGGTGATCGATGGGGGCATCACCTATGGCGTCATCTCCATGGATGCCTACGTGCTCGGCGAAGCCGCCTGATTCGGGAGACCATGGTTATGAACGACCGCAACGAAGCTGGCCTGACGCTTCTGGAAGAGCCGTTATCGGGCCTGCATTACCGCATTGTCGAGAGGACGGCTGGCGAGACGCCAGTGGCGAGGTTGCTGTTGCTGCATGGTGTCGGTAGCAATGAGGCCAGTATGGCGGCGTTGGCTGGCACCGTAAATGCCCGGATTCAGGTGGTGTTGGTTCGTGCGCCTCTGGTGTTGGGGCCACATCAATTCGGCTGGTTCCAGGTCAGTTTCCAGACGGGCGCTCCACAGATCGACGCAGACCAGGCTGAAACCAGCCGCCAACAGATGGTCCGGCTGATTGGCGCCCTCAATGCCGACAAACCGCTTCCCACGGTGGTGGCCGGGTTCAGCCAGGGCGGCATCCTCAGCGCCAGCGTCGGCTTGAGCGCACCGATGGCGGTTGCGGGCTTTGCCATCCTGAGCGGTCGTATCCTGCCGGAAATCGAGCCGCGACTGGCCCCACGGAACGCGCTCGCCGGTCTCCGGGTCTTTGTCTCCCATGGCCGCTTTGACAACAAACTGCCCGTGGATTGGGCGGACAGATCCGATCGCTGGTTGACGGCGCTCGGCATTCATCACCAAACCCGGCTGTACCCGATCGGTCACGAGTTGACCGCTGAGGTCGCTGCCGATTTCAACCGATGGCTTGAAGCCACACTGATCTGAACGGGGATTTTGTTATGGTCGATACACGCACTGCACCTTATGCCGCCTTACTGCTGCGCCTGGCACTCGGCATCATGTTTCTGGCGCATGGATGCCTGAAGATTTTCGTTTTCACGCCGGCGGGCACGGCGGCCTTCTTTGCCTCTGTCGGCTTTGCGTCCTGGCTGGCCTACCCGGTCATTGCCTTTGAGATTATTGCCGGCGTCCTGTTGGTTCTGGGCGTGTTTACGCGTTGGGTGGCGATTGCATCGGCGATTGAACTTTTCGTCGCGTCCACGGTTCACTTCGGCAACGGCTGGTTCTTCACGAATCCCCACGGCGGCTGGGAATATCCCATTTTCCTCACTGTCGCGGCCTTGGTGCTTGCCTTGATCGGTGACGGTGCCATGGCGCTGAAGAAGTCTCGCGCCTAACGGCAGAAGGGCCAGAACTGATAGAAGTGCCGGCAGCGCAGGGCTTTCTCGCAGCCGGCCAGTTGTTTTGCATAACGCCTGGAACGGGTGGCCACGCGATGAGCCAGTTGAAGAACGTCCGGCTTGTGGCGGTAGCTGCGATGGAGAAAGCCGCTGCGGCCCTCGTGATAGGCCAGATAGAGATGCTCAGGATTGTTGAGTGGGATGCCCAGTTGTCTGTGACTCTGCAGGTTGTACCAACCGATAAAGTCCAGGGCGTCCTGCATATTCGAGCGTTGTGCCAGGGGTCGCTCCATCGCCTGTCGATAGTCACGCCAGGCGGGATCCTGGGCCTGTGCATAACCATAGGCTGTGGATGGGCGCTGCCAGGGAATGAGGCCCCATAACCGGCGGCGTGGCGGCTTCACGAAGCGCTGGAAAGCGGATTCCTGCTGCACGAACGCCATCTGGGTCGCAATCGGTGTTCCCCAGCGCTTCAGGGATTGTGCGGCCTCGTCATACCAGTCCGGTTGTTCCGCAAACACGCTGCACAGGTTTTCCTGATCCCGGGGTGGGGCGGGTGTGCGCACGTAAATGTCGCCCAACAGGTAGGCGAGGATCGTGACCACCGCGAGAGGCAGACGATGGCGCCATGTGAACGCCAAGGCTGCCTGCGTCGTGGTCGTTATAGTCGCGATGAGTGTCGATAGGCGCATAGCCTCGGCACGTTAACCGACCCCGTGGTATTACGCCATGCGGGATACCACGATTAGCGGGTGATAACGGCCAGGGCTACCGCCAGCATGGCGCAGGCTGTCAGGACCGTCAGGCCTGTGTGCACGCCCAGCGAGGCAGTGATCAGGGGGCCCAGAAAGCTGGCCAGGGCAAAGGTGCCGAACAGCAGTCCGAAGGCGGCTTCGGTATGTCCATCGCTGGCGACGGCGGCCGCCAGCGATGGCAGCTTGCCGGCCATGCCGCCGAAGGTGAGCCCTATCAGTAGCGGATAGATCACGAAAAGGTGCGGAGCTATGCCTTCCAGCGCCAGCAGCAAGAGTCCGGCCGCCGTCAGGTTGAGCGTCAATACGGCATTGCGACTGAAGCGGGCTGAACGCAGGTCCGCCAGGACCCCGAACCCAAAACGACCCAACCCGTTCCCGAACGCCATCAGAGAGACCGCCATAACGGCAAACCCCGTATTGAAGCCGAGTTTGGGGGACAGTTGCCCAATCGTCGCGAAGGAGGCAGATCCCAGTGGCGCGGCTGCCATCACGATGGCAAGGGTCGCGAGCAGGGGAGGATGGCCGATCATTCTGCGAAGGGAGGGGCGTGGTGTCTTTGGTGGATGTGCCGAGCTGGTGGTGGCCGGCAGACCGAACCAGGCCAGCCAGCCCACGGCCGCATAGCCGCAAACCAGTGCGGCCAGGGCTGCCTGCCAGCCCTGGCGGTGATCGAGAACCTGAAAAACAGGTGCGCTCAGTGTGGATGACATCCCGTAAAGCGCCAGCAGGGCTCCCCCCAGCGATCCCCGTTGTCCGGGATAGAGGCGAGAGACGATGGCGATACAGGCCGCGGTGGAGAGGCCGGCTCCGAGTCCCAGGGCCAGGATACTGTAACCGGCCATAAAGGGCAGGGCGCTGCCGGGCGTGATACCCAGCAATCCGCCCAGGGTAAACAGGCTCAGTGCAATGGCCAACAGGGTTTTGGGGGGAATCCTGTGTAAGGCATGCCCTGCAAATACCACGGCAGGCATCAGGGCCAGTGGGGTCAGTGAAAAGCACAGATCCAGCGTCGGCTCCGACCAGCCGCTTTGCCGGTGGATGGCTGGGGCGATGGCGCCCCAGGAGTAGATCAGGCCAAAGATGAACTGGAATGGGGTCAGTAAGACAAAGGGCAGCCATCGCCGCCCCTGTACTGCGCTGTCAGGATTCTGGGTCTGACTCACACCAGCTCCCGGGCGATATCGGAAAAAATCTGCTCGGACGCCAGCATGCCCCGGACGACCCCTTTCTTGATGTGAAACAGGACATCCTCCCCATAGGCCGATTTCTGATAGATCAGTTTGTCCAGGGTCGCGCTGTGTTCCTCATCGCAAACGCAGTGCATGTCGATGGTTCGTGTATCGATCAGTGACTGCTCGCTGCCAAGGTTTTCCAGCGACCGTTTCCAGAATCCATACTGATCCACGACCCAGCACTCGATGGTCGAAAAGGCGGCGAGGCTCTGCAGATCGTTGCCTTCGGCCACGATGTCGTTGTGTGCGGTGTAGAAGTGGTTGGCGATGACCTTGGAGCGTCCTTCCAGGCGGGGGTATTGCTCCTGAATGCGAAGCTCCCGGTAAATATGGGTCTTGCGCAGACTTTGAATGAACTGGTGATAGAGTTCGCCATGATGGTTTTTCCAGGATGCCGAACCCTGCATACCGAAACCCATTTCTTCAGACAGATTCTCGTAGATCACTTCCTTTATGGCTTCGTCCTTCAAGGCCAGAAACAGGTTGCAGACATAGGCGGCAAAGCCGTAGACGAAGTGAGCGTAGAGTTCGAACATCCGCAGGAGGCGCTCTGGATCGTCGCCAATGATGCGATGGAGGGGATGGTCGAGGACCAGGCTGGTACGGAACTCCAGTATCCGCTGGACTTCGGTCTTCCGCCGGGTGTGCTCGTCCAGTGAGGTGATGGTGCTTTTTGCCTTCAGGTTGACGGACATGTGAGAATCCTTCAGATGCTCAGTGAGAAAAGGGCGCAGGCGTTGCTATTCTGAAGGTCTCTATCCTAGACAAGGTGACGGCCCGGGCCTGGTTCCTGGCTGTACCCTTCTTTGGGATGTCAGTGAACTTGTTCGGAAGTTCTCTTGGCGTTGGAGTGTTCCAATCAACCGGGTGTGGGATGCAGGGGCGATGAATAGGGGTGCCGACATCGAGTCAACAAACCCTGTTACGGCGGAAGCGCCGTGGCTGTGGGAGCGACAGCTGACTGAAACCTTCCTGCCGGGGCAGGTGCTGGTGCGTGACAATCCGGCGGGCCGGATAGAGCGAAGGGTTCACCTGAACCGCCTGCTCGTCGCCCAACTGACGGTGGCGCCGCAGACGGTCGAACACGCCGCCGCCCACCTCGACGGACTGTCCCGTGATGAGCGCTCCTCCCTCATGGTGCATGTGGTCATGGAAGGGGGTGGTTATATCGAGCAGCGAGGTAAGGTTCTGCCGTTTCGCCCGGGCGATATTTCCTTCCGGAATCTGCACGAGCCGTCCCGTGTGGTTTTCGAGGAGCCGACGCGGTTGTTTGTCATTCGTCTGCCGGCGACGACCTTGAACCTGTCGCCCGGCGGACGCGGCTTCGACGCGGTGCCGGCGCCGCGAATTGTCGGTGACGCCAAAATCCTCGCAGATGCCACCAGCCGGTTGCTCCAGGATATGGCCGTCTATCACGGGCAGCGTCTGGAGGATCTCTACACGGCCTTTGCGCTGCCCTGGCTGCTGGCGGGGTGTTATCACAGCCAGTCGAAGCCGGAGTTGCCATCGCCCAATGTATCGCGCTGGCAGCAGATCATGCGCTATATCGACGAGCACCTCTTCGATGCCGATCAGCTCTCCCCCGCGGCCTGTGCAAGCGCCGTTGGTGTGACCGAACGCTATGTACATCGCCTGTTTTCGCTGCGGACCCTGCGCTTTTCGCGTTTTGTGCAGGAGCGCCGGCTCGAGGCAGCCCATGCGCTGCTGCGGAATCCGGCCTACCGGACACAAAGCGTGTCGTCCATCGCCTACCAATGTGGCTTTACCGAGGCCGGGCATTTCTCCCGGGTATTTCGCAAGCGATATGACGTGACGCCCAGCGCGTTGCGTCGGTCCGCTATCGATCTCTGACCTGTTGCCCTTCTCCGGGTGTCAGGTGGTGTTGGCGGGTGGCTAGGGTGTATCGTGCCACTGTGATGTCGAGGAATCCGCTGGGCCAACTCCCGTCATGGGAGCCTTATTTGAAGCCTGCCGATTCCTGGGCCTGTCATTTTCTTTAAGTTTCACATCAACGCGAGGAGGCACCATGGCTAATCCTGGACTGCGCGACAGCAAACTTTTCCGTCAGCAATGCTATATCGGCGGCGCCTGGGTGGATGCTGACGGCGGCGCGACCCTTTCGGTCGACAATCCGGCCAACGGTGAGGTGCTCGGAACGGTGCCGCGATTCGGGCAGGCGGAAACCAACAGGGCTATCGAAGCCGCAGCCCGGGCCTTTCCAGCGTGGCGGGATAAAACGGCGGCCGAGCGGGGCACGATTCTCTATCGCTGGTACGAATTGATGATGGCGAATCAGGATGACCTGGCCCGCCTGATGACGCTGGAACAGGGTAAACCCCTGGCGGAGTCGAAAGGGGAGATCGCCTATGCGGCGTCATTTATCCGCTGGTTTGCAGAGGAGGCCCCGCGGGCTTATGGCGACACCATTCCCGGTGCGCGACCGGGTCAGCACATCGTGGTGATCAAACAGCCCATCGGCGTTACCGCCGCCATTACACCCTGGAACTTTCCGGCGGCCATGATCACGCGCAAGGCCGGTGCGGCGCTGGCGGCGGGCTGCCCCATGGTGGTGAAACCCGCGTCAGCCACGCCTTATTCGGCCCTGGCCCTGGCGGAACTGGGTGAGCGTGCCGGTATTCCTGCGGGGGTACTGAATGTGATCACCGGGTCGGCCAGCGCCATTTCCGAGGCGCTGACTTCCAGTCCGGTCGTACGCAAGTTGAGCTTCACCGGATCGACCGAAGTGGGCAGCAAACTGATGGCCCAGTGCGCGAAGCACATCCAGAAGGTTTCGCTGGAACTGGGCGGGAACGCGCCCTTTATCGTCTTTGACGATGCGGATCTGGACAAGGCCGTGGAAGGCGCCATGGCGTCGAAATTCCGCAACACCGGGCAGACCTGTGTCTGCGCCAACCGCATCCTGGTGCAGGACGGTGTTCACGATGCCTTCGTCGAAAAACTGTCTGCCGCAATCAGCAAGCTGAAAGTCGGCAATGGCCTGGAAGAGGGCATTACCCAGTCGGCCCTGATCAACCCGGAAGCGGCGGAGAAAGTCTACGAACATATCCGCGATGCGCTGGACAAGGGGGCGACGGTGGTGGCTGGCGGAGAGGCCCATGAGCTGGGCGGAAGCTTCGTGCAACCGACCCTGCTCACTGGGGTGACTCCGGATATGGTGCTCTGCCATGAGGAGACTTTCGGTCCGCTCGCCGGTGTAACCCGCTTCCAGACCGAGGAAGACGCCATCGCCCTGGCCAACGATACGCCGTTCGGGCTGGCTGCCTATTTCTACAGCCAGAATATCCACCGCTGCTGGCGGGTTGGAGAAGCGCTCGAGGCCGGGATCATCGGTATCAACGAGGGCTTGATCTCCAATGCTGCAGCGCCCTTCGGTGGCGTCAAGGAATCGGGCCTTGGCCGGGAAGGCTCCAAGTACGGCATGGAAGAGTATATGGAGGTCAAATACCTCTGTATGGGTGCCGGCTGAGTCGAGGGTTGACGGCCTGCGTCGGCCTGGCTTGAATCAGGAACGGGATACGCGATGACAGACAACGACACCTGCCCCTGCCAGGCTGGGCGCTCTTACGGGGAATGCTGTGGCCCCTACCATGGAGGGGCTGCGGCCCCGACGCCGGAGGCGCTGATGCGTTCGCGCTACAGCGCCTTTGTCCTGAGCCATGTCGACTACCTTTCGCTGACCTGGCATCCCGAGACTCGACCGGCTGATCTCACGCTCGACAGCGGAGAGCGCTGGGTTGGTCTCGAGGTGTTGGATGCCGGCTCTGAAGGGGATGTCGGCTGGGTCCACTTCAAGGCGACCAGCCGTGACGGCAGGGGCTTCGCGGTGCTGGAAGAAAATTCCCGTTTTGTCCGCGAAGCGGGGCGCTGGTATTACCGGGACGGTGACGCACGGGTGTCGGCCCTGACGCCGGGGCGCAACGATACCTGTCCCTGTGGCAGTGGCCGTAAATTCAAGAAGTGTTGCGGCGCCTGAGCGCCCTTATTCTCTTAACCCCACCAGTACTGCAATAGCCAGAAGGCGGCCATCCCCACCAATAGCGTGAGAAAGATATTACGCGTTCGCCAGGCAACGATCGCCGCGATCAGCGTCGCGATGAGATAGAAATTATGAACGGACAGGTCCAGTTGGCCATGGCGGATGACCACGGTGGGCCAGACCAGGGCTGACAGAATGGCGGGAGGGACAAAATGCAGTGCCCGCTGTGCCAGGGGAGGGAGCTTCAGAACGTCGCTGAGTGCGATAAACGACAACCGCAGCACCAGAGTGATCAGGCCGGCACCGACAATGGTGAACCAGAAATCTTTCGGTTCCATAAGGATCTCCTAGCGCGACAGCACCATACCGGTAACGACACCAGCCAGTGCCCCCAGCAGCATGTTCAGATGCCATGGCAGCGCGGCGGCTGAAACGGCGACAACGCCACTGACGGCGGCCGCGGCGACACCGGGTTTATCCCGCAGAGCGGAAAACATCAGTGCCAGAAAGGTCAGGGGGGCCGCCAGTTCCATGCCCCAGCTTGCCGGTATCTGCGCGCCGGTAAAGGCGCCGACCAGCGTGCCCAGTTGCCAGATTGCCCACAGGGACAGGGCAGCTCCCAGATAGAAACGGTACTTGGATCCGACCTCTCCCCGTTGATAGCGGAGCAGACTGACGATAAAGGCCTGGTCGCTGAGCAGGTAGCCTGCGATCAGCTTTTGCCGTTTGTTTAACGGTTCAAAGTGGGGTGCCAGAGATGCGCTGTACATGACGAAGCGCAGGTTGACGACCAGCACCGTTACCAGAATGATCAGCGGTGGCGAGGCCTCATGAAACAGCTGGAGGGTGGCCACCTGTCCGCTGCCGGTGTACATGATCAACGACATGCTGGCACTGTCCAGCGGCGACAGGCCCAGCTTGACGCCGAGGATGCCGGCGACGATGCCGAAGGCAAACATGCTTAGCCAGATGGGGGTGCCTGCCTTGATGCCGGCAAAATAATCGGACATTAACCAGTTGTTGTTTTGGGTCATCATCGGGTTTCCTGAGTGCGGCGCTGCTGCAATTGCCAGCTTCGCCCCGATACCATTTCATGGGCAAGATCAAAAGACGGTTCGGGTGTGTCCGTTCAGGATACCCAGGGTGCGGATGGTGCAGGAAAGATAAGGATGGGCCGACACCATGCCCCAGAGTATCGTATCCGGGGCATGGAGGGTAGGTGGCAATTAGTGTGAGAGCTATCGATTAGTGGCTGGCGACCGGGCAGGCCTCCAGGGCTTCCGCGGGGCCAAAGAATTCGAAATGCAGGTCCTCATCCGCAACGCCGCGTCGCTTCAGCAGCGGATAGAGATGTTGAAGCATGGCTTTCGGTCCGCAGAAGTAATAGGCAGCCTCTGCGTCACCCAGTAGCTCTTCGAGCAGGGCCGCGTCGATCAGCCCCTCGCTGTCATGCCGAGGTGAGCTACGGTCTGCCTCGGTGGCGTCACTGTAACGCACATGGGTCCGCAGGTTGGGGTGGCGTGTTTTCAGGCTGGTCACTTCGTCGGCGAAAGCGTGTACGGTGCCGTTCAGCGCCCCCTGTATAAAGACGACCGGTCTTTCGGCAGAGGATTGTTCCAGGGCCGCATGGAGCATCGATATCAGCGGCGTAACACCAACGCCGCCGGCGATGAACACCAGTGGCTTGCTCGGGTCTTCCGGCATTTGCAGTGTGAATTCGCCACAGGGCGGTCCCAGTTCCAGGCTGTCGCCTGCCTGGAGATGATCATGCAGATAGTTGGAAATGACGCCATCGGGTGTGTTGGCGGCCAGGGCTGTTTCCCGTTTCACGCTGATCCGGTAGTAGGGGGCGCCGGGCGCATTGGAGAGGCTGTAATTCCGCATCGCAACGGCACCGTCTGGCAGCGTTACCCGCACGGTGATGTACTGGCCGGGCTTGTGGGCGGTTAGCGGCAGGCCATCCGATGGCTTCAGGTAGAAGGACTGGATATTGCCGCTACTCGCTTCGCGGCGTTCGACCATGAAGTCCTTGAAGCCTTGCCAGCCGTAGGTTTTCTCCTGTTCTTCGAAAATTTCCCCTTCCCGCTGGATAAAAATATCTGCGAGGACGCCATAGGCTTGTGCCCAGGCATCGATGATCGCTGGTGTAGCGGCATCCCCCAGGACTTCCTTGATGGAGGCCAACAGGTTTTCGCCCACAATCGGGTATTGCTCGGGACGAATGCCGAGGGAAACATGTTTCTGGGCGATCAGCTCGACGGCGCCGGCCAGCGTTGACGGGTTCTCGATATGTTGGGCATAGGCGCAAATCGCGCCGGCCAGGGCCCGCTGTTGGCTGCCGGAGCGCTGATGGGCCGGGTTAAAGAAGGATTGGACTTCCGGATTGTGCGAGAACATTCGTTGATAGAAGTGGCGTGTCAGGGTTTCACCGTGAGCCTGCAGAACGGGAATGGTCTGCTTGATGACAGCAGTGGTTTCTGGTGATAGCACGGTCTTTCTCCTTGAGATGGGTGGCGATTTAAATGGGTATTTTACATGCCTATTTAAATGAGCATATTATTTACCAAATTAAAGGAGGTCAAGTCCCATGCAACTCACTACGCATACCGACTATGCGTTACGTCTGTTGATCCATCTGGCGTCAAAGCGAGAGGATGAGCCCGCGACGGTGCAGGATGTGGCGGCACGCTATGGGATCTCTGCACACCATGTGGCGAAGGTGGCGCAGACGCTGGGGCAGTTGGGTTATGTTCACAGCCAGCGTGGCCGGGGCGGTGGCTTGGAGTTGGCTATGGCGCCGGACAGTATCCGCTTGGGAGAGGTTGTCCGGCAGACGGAAAACCTGAAGATCCTGGAATGCTTTGGGCCTGATTCGACCTGTCCGATCGAACCCGCCTGCCGCTTGAAGGGGATATTGGGTGACGCGCTTCAGTCTTTTCTGGCGGTGCTGGATCGGTATGTTCTGGCGGACCTGGTGACGAACCGGGACGAGCTGCGAGGTCTGCTCGTCCGGCGCTGAATCCCTCGGTAGACTTCTACAGGCCCCAGATATGCCAGTGGATCAGTAGTGGCACAGCGAGAGCCGTGAATACGCCGTTCAAGCCCACCGCCAGGCCGGCGAAGGCGCCCATTTCCTCGCTTTCCTCAAAACAGCGGGCTGCCGCCACGCCGGAAGCACCGAGCCCCATGGTGAAACCGCAAATCGCATGATCCCGCACGCGCAGCGCGCGCAAAAGCATCAGTCCAAATACGGCTCCGCAGATACCCGTCGACATGGTGAAAACCACCACCAGCGGTACATCGCCGCCGGCAGACTGTGCGATCCCCAGGGCCATCGGAGTGGTCACGGCCTTCGGCGCCAGCGACAGGATCACGGGTAGGGGCAGGTCGGCCAGATGTCCCAGGGCGACCACGCTGCCGATGGTCACGAGCGAGCCGACAATCAGTCCACCGGCCAGCGGCATCCACATCTTCAGCAACAGGTGCCGGTATTCGAACAGCGGGACGGCCAGTGCGACGGTCGCCGGTCCCAATAGAAAATTGATCAGTTCCGCCCCTTGGCGATAAGTCGTGTAGGGCGTATGCGTGAGTTCCAGCAGCGCGATCAGGATCACCATGCTCAGCAGCAGCGGATTCAGCAGCGCCTTGCGTCCCGACGCCTTGAAGATCCGGACCGACACTAGATAGGTTGCCAGGGTTGCGACCAGCCAGGGCAGATCGGAATGAAGTAGCGGCTGGATCAGGTTAAGCGCCTGAGTCATGGGAGCCTCCCGGTTGACGCGAGCGACGCAGGCGTTTCTGCGCAGACATGAGGAACGTGATGGTCATGGCAGTGGCGATAAAGCCAATGACCTGACTGACCACCAGCACACCGGTCAGGGTCCAGCCCTCCTTCAGCAGCAAGGGCCACTGCTGCATGATGCCCACGGCGACAGGCACAAACAGCAGGATCATGTTTTCCAGCAGGGGACGGGTGACGGGCAGCAATCCGCCGAGCCAATGTGGCCGTAGCAGCAGGCAAAAGAACAGCAGCATGAAACCCAGCACGGTGCCGGGAACCGGGATACCGGTCAGCGTATTGATCAAGGTGCCGGCCAGTTGGAACATCAGCAGGTAGAGAAAGGCCTTAAGCATGGGCGGACTCCGAGAGTGACAGGCGTTCCATCACACGGGACAGATGCATTCGCATGGCGGAGCGTGCTGTATCGGCATCGCCCCTTTCGATCGCGGTGAGAATGGCGCGGTGCTCGTCCAGGAGAACCTGGCGAGTGCCGCTATAGTGCGTTGGCGGTCGATAGCACTGCGCGATGGCAACCCGGATATGGCGGTTCAGATAGCGACTGAGATCCTGGTAGTAGGCGTTGTGCGTGGCCTTGGCGATGCCGATGTGAAAGTCCAGGTCGGCTTCCGACATGGAGGCAGCATCACCGGCCTTCGCCATACGCTCGACGCAGTCGCGCAGATAGGCGCACTCCTTGTCGTCGCGGCGTGAAGCCGCCAATGCCGCGGCGCCGGACTCGAGCTCGACCCGCAGCTCGATCAGTGCGGCCAGGTCGTCCGGCGCGCTGATCTGTTCGCCATCGAGGCGGAAGGGGCGTCGCGAAGACCAGTCGACGACAAACACTCCCTTGCCCTGATGGGATTCGACAAACCCCTCGGACTGCAGGCGGGCTATCGCCTCGCGGACTACGCTGCGACTGACTTTGAGGTCTTCGACCAGTCTGGCCTCGGTCGGCAGCTTGTCGCCAGGCGTCAGGGTACCGTCCTGGATCAATGCTGCCAGCTGGCGGGCGACCTGATCGGCGAGGTGGCCCCGCTGGTTGACACTGCCCAGGTTGAGAGTGCCTTCCGCCGCTGGTGGACTCACGGTGGGCTCCTTGGGATAAAGAGGGAATCGTGCCAGGAAACCCTGCAAGTGATTTTTCATAGGATGTCAGTTGTCTGACAAGTTTATCGGCAATCGATTGAGATGTCATCCCAAGGGGATAATCGCTTCTGCGGATAGGACGGGTGGCTCGGGGGCCTCAGGAGGAGGCTGGCCGGAAAGCCGACGGCTTCCGGCCAGCAGGCGGCGCTTTGGGGCGCTTAGTCGCCGAGCAGGTTACCTTTGCGGTCCGGTAAGGGCTCCTTGCCGGCGAGGAGTGCCAGTCGCTGACCGGGACGCACCAGTTTGATCAGGTGGCGGACTACCATGACGCCATCGACCGGGCTGAGAATCCGTTCGCGTGGCGGGTTGATGCCCTGATCCAGCGGTGCCACTTCCGCAACGACTTCTCCTTTGCGAACAGCCTCACCCAGCGCCTTCTTATAGATGACAATGCCGGATGTCGTCGCCTTGATCGGCGCAACCCCGGTCAGGGGGTAAATCTGCGGTTCGCCGGCCTGGTGCGTGGCGGCGCCCAGGTCGCCTTCGATCACACCTTCCTCGGCGAGGAATCGCAGAATCCCCTCGGCGTCCGCCGTGGCCAGTTCGTCATTGATATCGGCTTGGCCGCGTAATTCGACCGTACAGGAAAATCCCACCTTGTCCGCATCGACCACGCCGGCGTTTTGCACCACTCGCCATGCGTTGGAGTAGGCCTCGTCGAAGGGCGCGTTGCTGGAATCGTCTTCCAGGAAGATGGCCTCGATACCCAGGCAGCGGGACAGCCGGAGGGAGCGCTCTGCCTGATTGGTGGTGCTGTAAAGGTGCAATGCCGCATCGGAATCGCAGTGCAGGTCCAGCACCAGGTCATGCTCGAAGGCGTCACTCAGCAGTTGATGCTTGCCGGCACCGACGGTATCCGGGCTGGTGAGGGGGGCCATCAGCCGGGCGAAGCGCCGCTTCACCTCGGCTACGTCGTTATGGGCTACCGGTTCCTCCGCCAGATTGTCCTTGAGCGCGTCGGTAATGTCTGGAAAGAAACGGTTGTAGTTCTCTCCGTTATCCAGGTTGAAGCGTCCGGCCAGATGCCCGAACACCCGCTGCCCCATGCCGACCGGGTTGGCGAAGGGACGCACCACAATGCGGCCGAGAATCCCGTCGGCGTCATCCAGGGCCTGCAGCCGGGTCAGCAGGTGCTGGATCACCAGTAGGCCGGGATGTTCATCGGCGTGCAGGCCAGCCTGAATGTACACCGACCGAGCGTGACTGCCGGGCCGGCCGCTGAAGGTGTAACTGAGCAGCCGGTGACTGGCGCCGGGCGATTGGCTGGGTAACGAGACTTCTTTTTCGATAATGGCCATCTGTCACCTTTGGACATGCGGAAGTTGATGCCCCTGGGCTCACCCTTGGGGCTGTCTGGATTACACCAGATGGATGCCGTCCTTCTCAATACGAATCCGTTGCTGCTTGTACAGGCCGCCGATGGCCTGCTTGAACGTGTTCTTGCTGACATGAAAGCGCGCCTTGATCGCTTCCGGCGGACTCTTGTCGCTTAACGGCAGGTAGCCGCCATTGGCCTGGAGTTCGCGCAGGATCTTGTCGGTCAGGCTGTCGACCTTGGCGTAGCCGGGCTGTTGCAGGCTCAGTTCCACCTTGCCGTCGGGACGCAGGCGCTTGATGTAACCGGTTAGTCGTTGGCCCTGACGAACCGGGCGAAAGATGTCGTCATGATAGAGCAGGCCCCAGGTCTGGTGTTCGATGATAGCCTTGACGCCAAGGTCCGTGCGTTCGCCGATGGTCAGCGACACCGCCTGGCCGGGCTTGTAGCTACCGCTCGGCGCCGTATCGGCGATGAAACGGTTGAGCTTGCTCGAGGCGGCAATGCGACCGGTGTTGTCCTCGAACAGGTAGACCAGGTAATGCCGGCCTTCCTGCATGGGGCGCCGTTGCTCGGCAAAGGGTACCATCAGGTCTTTCGGTAGACCCCAGTCCAGAAAGGCGCCGACCGGCGTCACCGAGACCACCTTGAGCCAGGCACATTCGCCAACCTGGGCCAGCGGCCTCTCTGTGGTGGCGATGGGACGGTCTTCCGAGTCGAGATACAGGAAGACATCGAGGAAGTCGCCATTCTGTAGCGTCTCCGGCATATAACGACGGGGCAGTAGCAATTGTCCCAGCGGTCCGCCGTCGAGGCGCGCGCCTTCCTCCTGCTGGCGGATGACTTTGAGGCGGTTGAAGCGTCCGATAACGACCATGTGACGAATCCAGGTGTGTTGGGCGGTAAGCTCGCGTCAGGCGATGCCGATTCGCCAGTTTACCGGATTTGGTGGCCTCGCACATCGGAGCGACAGCATTGGGTGTGTCGCCGGATGGCTGCGGGAATGATTGTTTCTTGATCTGGGCTAGGCAGTGGATAGCCTTGTTTTGCTATGGTCGGGCTAATCCCGGAAACCGCACCCCTTACTGGGTGCCATAGGTGGTTGGAGGTGTGCTTGAAGACGATCGAAGTCTCCGACAAGGAACTGAACTACCTTCTGATCGCCCTGCGTAATCAGGAGCAGATCCTGGCGCGTGAAGAAGACGAAACCATGGAAGACGCGCTGGCCGACCTGCTCATCGTGCAGGCATTGATCAATAAGCTGACAGCCGTCAAGGCACTCCCTGAGGCGCCGTGATGGCTCGACGGGTCCGGTAAATGGCTTTCCCAGAGGTTTCCGCCTGCTCCGCTCGTTTGATTGCTGGAGCCGGACACTTGGGGACATCCGAAGCGCATCCTTTTTCCCGTGCCGTGAGGTTGTGATCTCTTCTGCGGTCATCAAGATGTAGTGAAGTTGGGTGCTAACGTTGCTCGCCGGGACCCGCTATGCGGATAATACCGGCATAGCGTATTAACCCCTTTTGATCCTGCGAGTAGATCCATGGCGAAATCCCTCCAAGAACAGTTGCTGGCGGCGGGCCTGACGGACGAGAAGAAAGCCCGGCAGATTCGAGAAGAGCAGCGCAAGGCCAAGAAACAGCAGAAGCAGAAGAAGACGGCCTCGACCGAGTCGGATGAACGACGCCAGCGGGCCCAGCAGGCGCAGGCGGAAAAAGCGGCCCGGGACCGGGAGATTAATCGTCAGCGCCAGCTCGATGCCGAGCGTAAGGCGCTTCAGGCTCAGGTTCGGCAGATGGTGGAGCAGCACCGGGTGGCGCGCCGTGACGGGGACATTGCCTATAACTTCGTGCTGGATAAGAAGGTCAAGAAGATCTATGTCAGCAAGGAGCTATGCGATCAACTGGCGCGGGGCCGGCTGGCGATCGTCGAACTGGATGCGGATTACCATCTGCTACCGTCGCAGGTCGCCGACAAGATTCGCCAGCGCGACAGCCATATACCGATAGCTCAGGCGCAGCCGTCGTCGCAGCAACCGGACGAGGATGACCCTTATGCGGAATTCCAGGTGCCCGACGACCTGATGTGGTAGCCAGGTCGCCGGGGCAGGGCTGGAACTCAGGCCTTGGTCTCGGCTTTATAGCCGACGCGGAATGCGCCCCAGTGACGTCCGTTCACGTAGATGGGTACGGAAAGGTCATGGAGAACGTCACCGGTATCCCGCTTGTAGGTCTGTAGCAGGAACGGCTGGGTGTGGCTGCCGCAGCGAACTGCGGTGCGATCTTCGAAGACGCGTTTGTTCCGGTTGCCGACAATGTCGGTTTTGTAGTCGCCGGTCAGTGGTTTGCAATAGCGTTTGTTATGGCTGGGCACAAAACCGTTCCTGTCTTGCGTCGCGGCATAGAGGTAGTTGGGGTGCGCGTCGAGCAAGGGTTCCTGGATCGGTGGTAAAACGCGATCTGCGTAGGAATCGTAACGGGTCTTGAACTTTGGCGGGTCTGTATTCGGGATCGGTTGGTACTGGGTATCGAAGATATCCGCCTCTGAGAGCTGACCGCTGGCGATAGCCTCTTCGAAGGTCTTGCTGACTCGCGCGGCGCCTTCGGCGGCAACCTGGCGCGCGCGGTCGTGATGTTCGGCCAGCTTGAGATGCGCCAGCTCGATGCTCATGTTCTCCGCAATTTCCGAGAGGCCGAGCGCTCTGCCTGACGTGTCCTCCGAAGCGGCTTCGGTTTCTTGCAGGCGATCGTTGAGTTCGGCCACTGCGCTGCTGATGCGGTCGGCGGCTTCCAGGTGCTGCTGCATACGTTCGGCAATGTCCTGGATGCCGCTGTCCGAGCGGTGGGCCTGCGCGACGATGGCTTGCAGCATATCCACTACAGAGCTGGAGACTTTAACCGTCTCATTGACCCGCGTGCGCAACTCGGTCATGACGGCTCCGGAGTTCTGGCTTTCGTCACTGATCGTTTGCAGGACCGCGGCAATTTCGTCGGTGGCCTGGGTCGTCTTCTTGGCAAGTTCGCGCACTTCTTCCGCCACCACCGCAAAGCCCCTACCGTGCTCTCCGGCCCTGGCTGCCTCTATGGCGGCGTTGAGCGCCAGCAGGTTGGTTTGGTCTGCGACTTCGTTGATGACGCTGGTTATGCCCTGAATCCGGGCGGACGCTTCCTGTAACCGTCCCATGGAAGTGGCAGTATGTTCCACCTGGTCGGCCACTTCGCGGATCTTGGTAATCGTGTCCTGGATAATGCCGAGGCCACTGTTGGCGGCCTTGCTGGTTTCATTGGCAACTTGGGCGGTTTCAGTGGCGGAGCGGGTGATGGCCTCGGTACCGTCGCGGATGTCAGCGACTGCCGCACTCACGTTTTCGGTGCTGCTGCGGTCCTGGCTGATACCGGCTCTTAACTGGTCAAGGAAAAAGGAAACTTCGGCGGCACCGATGCCGAGGCGATCACAGTAATCGGCCAGCGCGGTGTTGCGGGTCATGGCGTCTTTCCGGTAAGCGCTTAATTGTTCAGCGCCGGAGAGGTTGGCCTCGGCGGTTGCGTTACCTTCTACGAGCGTTTGCACCGCGGCCTCGAGTGAATCGAGGGGTTTTTGATAGCGTTGGTGACTCCACAGGATCATGCTTCCGGCTGCGGCCACTGCCACAATAATCAGTTGCCATGCTGACGCGCCTTCCGGTCCCAGATACCAGGCGGCGAGCGCGATAACGACCGCGACGATCATCATGCCTGACGATAAAACTAGTGATCGGAGACCATTCGATCCGGTCATTTTCGACACCTCAGCTGAAAACCTGAACCGGGGAAAGTCTAGTTCAAGAATGGTGACTGCGATAATTTGACGGGACAGGGGCGTTTCTTCGCAAAATTTCTGTGGCGTGCCGCGAATAACTGAGGTAAGGTGTTTCTTAGTACAGATATTGTAAGTGGCAGTTTGAGCAATTCCCTCCGGTAGTCCCGAATTTCCTTTCATTACCTGTACGTCGAAAACAGCTCCAATCAATCCGTTTCAGAAGGTTAATATCCATGGCATCAGGTACTGTAAAGTGGTTCAACGAAGCTAAAGGTTTCGGTTTCATTTCCCAGGAAGACGGCGGCGCGGACGTATTCGTCCACTTCAGCGCGATCCAGGGCAATGGCTTCAAGACACTGGCCGAAGGTCAGGCTGTCACCTTTACTGTGGAACAAGGCCCGAAAGGTCCGCAGGCGTCTAACGTCGTTCCCCAGTAAGTCGTAGCGTTACGAGAGTAACGGTACAAAGAAAAGCGCGCCTCCGGGCGCGCTTTTTGTTTGTCTGTGAAGTGTGTTAATTGTGTCAACAACGCTCTTGTGGGCTCGGGTTAGCCGCTGGAAGTCGGTGTTAGCCCGCTCTCAATCGTATTCCTCACTTCGGCCATCAGTTCATCCAGCGGCTTGTGATTGAGTGTCACCGGAGGGTGAATGATCACGTCGATGGTGCCCGCTGTGAAGGCCGCATGGCCTTTCGGCAGTCTGTCGTGTGAGCCGCGGATGGTGATCGGCAGTATCGGCAGATTCCCGTCCTTGGCAATCACGAAACCACCCTTCTTGAAGGGGAGGAGCTTGCCATCCCAGGAGCGTGTACCTTCGGGAAATAGCAGGACGCCGGTGCCATCGGGTAGCTGGGCGACGCCTCTCTTGATGCTGGCCAGGGCTTCGCTGCCCTTGCTGCGGTCGATAAACAGGTTGCGCGATGTCTCGAGGGCAAGCCCGAACAGCGGCACCTTCCTTATCTCCTTCTTGATGACCCATCGGTATTGGATTCCCAGCGCCAGAACCAGGGCGGGCGGGTCCAGGTATGAGGCGTGGTTGCTGAGGATCACGTATCGCTGTCCCGGCTGGATGTGCTCCAACCCTGTAACGCGCAGCCGGATGCCGGTCACTTTCAACAACACCCAGGCGTATATCTGCGTGCCTGCGAAGGCTGCATCGCCTCGCTTGCCCAGCAGGGCGGTCACGAAAATCGGCAGGAACAGGATCAGGGTCAGCAGGATGGCCCAGAACAGTATCCAGGTGGCTTTGATAAAACGCATCATCATGTGATTGCTGCCCCGCGTGGTCGAGGCGCCTCCCGGTCGGGGCGCGGTGAAATAACAGTATCCCCGTGGAGACACCATCTTCGGCTGCTCCCTATTTAGCAGCTAAGGCGTGCGATGGAAAGTCCGGGGCCTAGCGCTTCTGTATCGTCTCAAATCCATTTTTCTGTGTCTGTTTGGCCTATGGCGGACTTGTTAGGGTCTTTCTGGTGTGTCATTCAAAATGGGATAGCGGGCGTCATGGCCGGAGCCGATCTTATGCAAGAGAATTCTCGGGATGGACACAAGGAGCGAATGGGTCTGCTCTACGGGTTTGCCGGTGTCTTCTGCTTCAGTTTGACGTTACCGGCGACACGGGTCGCCGTTGCCGCCTTTGATCCCGTGGTTGTCGGGCTCGGTCGCGCGCTGGTTGCGGCGGTGCTGGCTGCGCTGGTCCTGTCGTGGTGTCGCCCGGCGTGGCCATCGTTGGCTCAGTGGCGTCGTCTGGTACTGGTCGCGGCGGGCGTGGTGGTCGGATTTCCGGTGCTTTCGGCGTGGGCAATGACGCGGGTACCCGCGGCGCACGGTGCCGTGGTGCTGGGGATTTTGCCGTTGGCCACGGCGGTGGCGGCGACGCTTAGGGCCGGCGACCGTCCTTCATTGCGTTTCTGGCTGGCGGCGATTGCCGGAGCCGTGGTGGTGGTTGGATACATGCTCGATGCCGGCGCGGACCAATGGCGAGGGGCCGATCTCCTGTTGATCGCTGCGGTAGCATCGGCCGCCATGGGATATGCGGAAGGTGGCCGCCTTTCCCGCGAGATGGGCGGCTGGCAGGTCATCTGCTGGGCGTTGCTGCTGGCGGCGCCGGTCCTGGTCTGGCCGGTGGGTGAACGTCTAATGGCGCATCCGCTGACGGGCGCTCCGTGGACGGCCTGGCTGGGGCTGGGCTATGTCTGTGTCTTCAGCATGTTCCTCGGTTTCTTTGCCTGGTATCGCGGTCTGGCGTTGGGTGGCATTGCCCGGGTCAGTCAGATGCAGTTGCTACAACCTTTTCTCACCTTGATGGCGTCGGGCCTGCTGTTGGGGGAGCGGGTTACCTGGCATATGGTGGCTGCGGCGGCACTGGTCATCGGTTGCATCCTGGTGGGGCGGCGAGCGCCGATCACTGCTTCCCATACATCGGGAGCCGGTGTGGGAAACCGCTGAGTCGCCAGGTCGCCCCAAATCCTGAACAGCTTGAGTCTTCTGTTGCAGGCAGCAGACCAGGCGCTGTACCCGGCCAATTTTCCCATCTTAACGCTTTCCAAAGAGCGTTCGCGTCAGACCGTGTGACCAGTGAGTGACGGGGTCGATGATTGTTGTTGTAAATATTCTGTGGATACAACTTGTTCATGTACGGAATCGTATATTAAAGTGAGCCCAATGCTCTGAGCCTGGGTCTTGTCCGACGCTTTCGGATATGCGGTTGGCCGTCATGCCAAGGCAGGGAACCTTATCTGTCGATTGATGCCGGCGTTATCGACGTCGGCCCGGGAAAGGAGGATGCGGCCGTGTCGCTGAAGATTCATCACCTGAACTGTGGAACCATGTGCCCCCATGGCAAACGGCTGATCGCCGGCGAGGGCGGCTGGCTGGAGGCGGCGGAAATGTGCTGTCATTGCCTGTTGATCGAGGGGCAGGATGGACTGGTGCTGGTGGATACCGGTTTGGGGTCGGGAGATGTCGAACGCCCGGAACAGTTGGGGAGAGCGTTCAATCTGGTGACCCGCCCGCAACTGCGACTGGAGGAAACGGCGCTGCATCAGGTGCAGGCGCTGGGGTTCAAGCCCTCTGATGTCCGGCACATCGTGGTAACGCACCTGGATCTGGATCACGCCGGCGGGTTACCGGATTTTCCTGACGCCAAGGTTCATGTCTTCGCGCCCGAGAAACAGGCGGCCATCGCGCGATCGACGTTTGCCGAAAAAGGCCGCTACCGGCCACCTCACTTTGCCCACGGCCCGCAATGGGTAGTCCATGAAAACGATGGTGAGCAGTGGTTTGGTTTTGACAGTGTGCGCGCTGTACCGGGCAGTGGTGACGGCGTGCTTCTGGTTCCGCTGGTTGGGCATACCCGGGGGCATTGCGGTGTGGCGGTCGATACCGGGGAAGGCTGGCTGCTGCACTGTGGCGACGCCTATTTCTATCACGGTGAGATGGTGCCCGAAGACCCCCAGTGCCCCGCCGGATTACGCATGTTCCAGAATCTGGTGCAGATCGATGGCAGGGCGCGCAAGGATAACCAGGTTAGGTTGCGCATGCTGGTCAGGGATCATGGCGACGAGGTCAAACTGATATGCGCCCATGATCCGGTGGAGTTGGCCCGTTTCCAGGCTGGCGCTCCGGTGTCGGCGCCGGGTTGAAACCTGGAAAGGGCTAGTTGTTAGACTCCGGCGGACTGGGATTCCCTGCCCGCAGCATGTTGAGCATCGGGTCGAGGAGGCAGGGGAGATCCTGGGCCAACGCCAACTCGTTCAGCGTTCGCATGCCGACGAACAGGGCCACCAGCAGTGTTGAAAACGCCTGCGGGTCCAGGTCGTCACGCAACCATTCGCAGCGTTGACCCTCGCCGATCTTGGTCGCGATCTGTGACATGGCATTCAGTAGCAATGACTGGTAGGCCTGTCGAACGTCCGGCGATCGTGCGCAGGCTTCCAGCAGCTGGTGCATCGGTACCTGCCCGGTTTTGCTGAACGGCAGGTCATCCTGCTGCAGGATGGCGGCCAGGCGGCGTATCATGGTGGCGATATCGCCCTTCTCCACACCTTCCGTACTTTCTATAACAGCGTCGACGACCTGTTGGCTGACGCGCTCCATCACCGCACATATCAAGGCATCGCGGTTGCGAAAATGCTGGTAGAAGGCGCCACGGGTATAGCCCGCGTGGGCGCAGAGTTCGTCCAGGCTGACGTCCAATCCTTTGCCCGGGATCAGTTCGAGCGCCGCGTTGATCAGGGCTTCCCGGCTGGCGGCCTTGGCTTCCTGGCGGGGGCGGGGGCGTTGTCCTGTGGCGGTTTTCCTGGGCATGATCATGTGACTGGCGGCGATGTGTTGATGTCCGGCATCGTATATGAAGGCGCGCGGCCCTGTCCATGTGCGCCTCGTTGATACCTAAACAGTTGGCAGGGGCCAATGTTTCGTGTTTTTACGGGATTTCTTAATCAGACGGGGTAAAGCGTTCTACACTCAGGCTATAGTGTGCTTTTTGGGGTGGAGGCTTTATTCCTTTCCTCAAGTTTACCTCGGTCGTCCGAAGCTCTCCTAATATGGCCGGTGGCGTGTGTATGATTCTCAGCCTTCTGCTGTCCGGCTTTATCATCCCAGTGGTTTGCAGCAATGAAAGATAAGAAGTTGAAGTTGAAAACCAGTGAACTGGTTCCGGGTCTCTATGTCGATTTGGAACTGTCCTGGAAGGATCATCCCTTCCTTTTTCGCAGTTTCAAAATCCGTTCCCAGCGGGACATCAACATTATCCAGGGACTGGGGCTCGAGACGGTCACCGTCTATCCCGGTCGCTCCGATATCAAGGTACCCAAGCCCGCCGAAGATGCACCGGTGGAAGAGGTCGCTGCGGCAGAAGATGAGCAGGAGCAGCTGTGGGACGAAAAACGCAATCGCATCGAGAAAGCGAGCTATTACCGGCTCCGTCGCCAGAAGGTTTATAACCAGTACAAGGAATCGGCCAAGCGGGTAAAGCGTTTTACGCAAAACCTGCAGCAGGCGCCGGCCAACGCCGTGCGGGATGCTGCCGAGATCATCGATGACATGGCAGCCGCCTTCGAACAGGACGGTAATGTCCTGATGAACCTGATCAATCTGTCGTCGGCGGATTTCAGTCTCTATCACCATGCCTTGAACGTCACGGTACTCTCGCTCTCACTGGGCAGCGCCATGGGGATGCGTAATGAGGAATTGCGCCACCTGGGGATGGGGGCTGTTCTGCATGATGTTGGTAAGATTGCCGTGCCGGTGAAGATCCTGCATAAGAAAGGCAAGCTGACCCACGCTGAGCAGGGGATACTCGACTCCCATCCTCTTTTGGGAACGCGTCTGGCCCAGCGCATCCAGGATTTGCCGAAAATCGCCGTTGACGCCATCGAAAAACATCATGAACTGCTGGATGGCTCGGGGTACCCGCGCGGTAAGGATTGTGGAGCCTTGTCGATACATGCCCAGATCGTGGCGATTGCCAATCTATACGACAATCTCTGCAATCCGGCAGACTCGTCGCATGCGTTGACGCCCAAGTCGGCGCTGGCCGTTCTCTATGCCAAGTACCGTGAGCGGCTCGACAGCAAACTGATCGAGCGTTTCGTGCATACGTTGGGGGTGTATCCGCCCGGCACCGTTGTACGTCTGTCCGACGATAGTGTGGGGTTGGTTGTGACGGTCGATCCACAAGCGTTGCTGCGGCCCACCGTACTGCTCTACAACCCGGACATTCCCAAGACCGAGGCCCTGATGATCGATCTCCAGCAGTATCCGGACCTGGAAGTGGCCGACGTCCTCAAGCCGGGAGACTACCCCGCCCGTATCTACGACTACCTCGGCGTTAAGGAACGGGTCGGTTACTTCTTCGAGGAGCGGCCCTGAGGGCCGTTCGAGCCCTGCCGTTTCATTCGTTTTCGGTCACCGCTATGTTCGGTGTTATGCAGGAATCTTTGTGCTAAATCAGTTTTATGGGCGGGTAATGCCGCTAGTATAACGGGGAATGATCCATCGTTAGCTTTCAGGTATTTGTCTTCGGAGTGTCATATAGACGGTTGTATGAAACCCAATGTGAGTGCGCCTGATAACGTTCTCGGTAACAATCTGGACAATGAGAAGGAAGCTGGAATGAAATGTAACGTTGGCAAAACGGATAGAACGCTAAGGGTCGTTGTCGGCATCGTGATCGTTGCTGCCGGAGTTTATTTTCAATCATGGTGGGGAGCCATAGGGGTTATTCCCATTTTCACGGGAGCCACCGGTTGGTGCCCTGCGTACCTGCCTTTTGGGATCTCGACCTGCAAGAAATAAGGTGGAGCCTGCACCGGTAGCAGCGCGTCTCATCAAGGGGGGATCGACTGCTGTTTCAGCCGATGGGGGCGACGTCGTTTTTCTGATCCAATCTGACTCGATCTGAGCGCCTCCGCAACCCTCTCGTTCCTTCCAAAACCTGTAGTCCTGCGGGCTACTATTGATTTAACAGATATTGGTTTAACAGACACCCTGATTTGAGGTAAGGGTATATGCGGCGTTACTTCGCAGATACCTTTGCCATGGTAGTATTCTCGACGGCCTGTGGTGTTCTCGTGGAAATCGTTATCGCTAGAATTTTTGTCCGTTAACTGGATACCGGACTGGGGGCTGTATGTCAGATATCGCACAAACACCTGAGCCGCCTTATTACGCGGTTATTTTCAGTAGTCTTCGGACGGACGCGGACAATGGCTACGCTGAAATGGCTGAGCGCATGATGAAGCTGGCGTCGGCGCAACCGGGGTTTCTGGGTGTGGAGTCGGCACGGGACGGCTTGGGTATCACGGTTTCCTACTGGGACAGTCTGGACGCCATCAAAAATTGGAAGCGACACGCCGAGCATCAGGAGGCGCAACGCCTGGGGCGGCAGCAATGGTATTCCAGTTTTCGGGTCAGGATCGCGAAGGTTGAGCGTGAGTACGGTATATAGCCTGTCAACTTGATGGCCTAGGCCCTACTGGCGCGCATTTCGCGACTGGTGCGGCCGACGGCTCGCGTCCGCTTAGCGTCGGCCGCACCAGTGGATCGATTTTATCGGTTTGTGTGTCCTGCTCGGGGCTTCATCCGCCAAACCCTTCCAGTACGATCTTACCGACGGCTTTGCCGGACTCCAGCAATGCGTGAGCGCGACGGAGGTTCTCGGCGTTGATCTCTCCGAAGTGCTCGCCCAGTGTGGTGGTGACGATCCCGCTGTCGACCAGGTCAGCAACCTCGTTGAGCAGCCGGTGCTGGGCAATCATGTCATCGGTCCGATAGGTGGAACGTGTGAACATGGACTCCCAATGCAGCGACAGGCTCTTGCTTTTCAGTGCCTTCACGTTCAGGGATTCAGGGTCGTCGATCAGGCCGTACTTACCCTGCGGGCGTAAGGCTTTCACCGCTTCATCCAAATGTTCGTCACTGTGGGTCAGGCTGACGACATGACTGACTTCTCTCAGCCTGGCCTGCTTCAACGCCACGCTCAAGGGTTGACGGTGATCGATGACATGATGGGCGCCGAGCCTGAGCAGCCAGTCCCGGCTTTGCTGTCGGGAGGCTGTCCCAATGACGGTCAGGTCGGTCAGTCTGCGGGCCAGTTGAACCAGGATGGAACCAACTCCTCCGGCAGCCCCGATGACCAACAGGGTATCGCCGCTGTGCTGTTTTCCCGGCCGCACGCCCAGTCGCTCGAACAGCATTTCCCAGGCCGTGATACTGGTCAGGGGTAATGCGGCAGCCTCGGCGAAGTTCAGTCGGTCGGGCTTCCGGCCAACAATACGTTCGTCAACCAACTGGTATTCGGCGTTGCTACCGGCCCGGGTAATGTCTCCCGCATACCAGACAGCGTCCCCCGGTTGGAACAGGCTCACATTCGGACCTACGGCCTTGACGATGCCGGCGGCATCCCAGCCAAGCACTTTCCAGGCGCCATCCGACGGCGCGCTGGCGCGACGCACCTTGGTGTCCACCGGGTTTACGGCGATTGCCTTGACCTCTATCAGCAGGTCATGGCCGGAAACTTCAGGCATCGGGCACTCGATATCCATCAGGGCCCGGGTGTCGTCGATTGACAGGGATTGCTGGTAGCCGACGGCTTTCATGGTGTGGGGCATGAGGTGTCTCCTGCTGTGTTGACGGTGGCTCAACGTAGCCGCCTGTGTATCGCGCCGTCCTGTTGGCCGGGGCGACCCGTTGCCGGCGCTGATGACCGGTTTGGCCCAGTCTAAGACGCTCGCTCAATTTGAAAAATGGGATGAAAATGGATTCTGTATCAATTAAATTTTGAAAATGCGCTCACTTCAGGATTTGAAAATCTTTGTCGAAACGGCCCGCCGGGGCAGTCTGACTGCAGCCGCCCGGGTGATGGATCTCTCTCCTGCTGCCACTAGCGCCGCGGTCAAGCGCTTGGAGGCGGAGCTGGGCACCCCGCTGTTTATTCGTTCCACTCGCAGTTTGCGCCTCACCCATCCCGGGGAGGTGTTCCTGGAGCACTGCGAGCAGGCCCTGCAACTCGTCGGTGATGGCTTTCAGGCGGTGCGCACGGGGCAGACGGTAATTCGGGATGTCTTGCAGTTGTCGATGCCATCCGATGTCGGTCGCCACTACCTTTTGCCCTGGCTGGACGACTTTATGGAGCGCTATCCGAAGGTGGATGTCCGGCTTCAGCTCTCGGATCGACTGGTCGACATCTATCAGCAACCTGTGGATATCGCCCTGCGTTATGGCGAGCCGCCGGAGTCCAGCCTTATTGCCTTACCTATCGTCGCGAAGAACCGGCGTGTCCTGTGTGCGTCCCCGGACTATCTGGCCCGTTATGGCGAACCGGACTCCCCACTGGCCCTGAGCGGCCACAATTGTCTGTGCTTTATGCTGGGCGAGGATGTCCATGCCCGCTGGCGTTTCTGGAAGGACGGGCAGGAATTGTCGGTAAAGGTGCGGGGGAATCGGACCGCGAATGATGGCGATGCCGTACACCGCTGGGTCCTGGCAGGGAAAGGCATCGCCTACAAATCTTTGTTGGATGTGGCGGATGACCTGCGGGCAGGCCGTCTGGTGTCTCTCTGTCGCGACTGGCAAACAGAGCCCACGCCGTTGAACCTGGTGTGTGCCGACCGCCGTCAACTGAGCCCCGCCGTGCAGGCGCTGAGGCATTTTCTGGTGGAACGGTGCGAGGCGGTCTTTGGGAGTTCACTCCTCGGGTAAGCGGGTCTTCTCTTGATCCGCAATGACCCGTCGTGGCCCAGGCCGGTAGTTTACGGGAACCGATAGCAAAGCGGTTCCATGCGTTGATCGCGATAATGAGTAGCGTCAGATCGGCAAGGCCGGCGTCGCAAAGGCGTCGACACATTCGCCGATCAGCCAGCGCAGTCCCGGTTCGCGATCGTTGGCGGCAGCCCAGAGTAGCGACACTTCGTAATCCGGAACGGCTAGGGGGATGGGGCTTATGGCGAGGCCGAGCGTGTCGCGCCAGAGCCGGGCGGTAAAGTCCGGCACGGTGGTGATGGCGGGAATCCGCTTGAGAATAAAGGGGTTGGTAGCGAAGTTAGGGCCTGCATAGATGACCCGGCGCTGAAGGTTCTGCTCCGCCAGAAGCTCGTCGATATAGCCGGTCAGCGTGGCGTGAAATGAGGTCAGCACATGGCGGTGCGCGAGGTATTCCTGGAGGGTTATGGCATCTCCGGCAAGGGATATCTGCTGAGGATCGTAAACACAGACAAAGGACCAGCGAAACAATGGGCGCAGGCAGTGCCAGGGGGCACATTGCTTGAAGACGCCTACGCCCAGATCGATCTCTCCGGCGTCGAGCATGTCAGGTGCCGCCGAGTCCGCGGCCTGCCGGGTGACGACCTGGACTCCGGGTGCCTTATCGGTAAGCCGGCCCATCAGCTCGGGCATTAATGCCATCCCCAGTGAGTCTGTCAGGCCGATGTTGAAGACCCGTTGGGCTTCGGCAGGGACAAAACCTGCCGGCTGGGTGAGTGCTTGGTGCAGCGATGCCAGTAACGGCTCGATGCGCCGCCAGAGTTCCTGGGCCCTTGGCGTCGGCACCATCCCTTGAGGTGTGCGCACGAACAATTCGTCGCCAAAGGCTGCCCGAAGTCGCTTGAGGGCACCGCTCATGGCGGGTTGTCCCAGAAACAGCCGTTCCGCCGCCAAGGTCACGCTGCGCTCCTGCATCAACGCACGGAATGCCAGCAGCAGGTTCAGGTCCAGGCGCCTTAAATCATTTTCAATGATGTTATTCATAAAATTAAACGATTTGAATGATGTCAGTCTAACACCGATCCTGAGCGCAGGCCCAATCCTTTCGGAGGGCTTTCAATTCAGGAGAAACACTATGGCACTGGAACAGCAGAAAATTGTGGTAATGGGCGGTTCTTCGGGCGTCGGCTTGTCCGCGGTGGCGCGCTTCGCGAAGGCCGGCGCTGAAGTTATTGCGGTAGCCCGTAACGCGGATAGGCTGGCGTCGGCCATTGAGGGGCTGCCGGGCAGGGTGGGAGGTATTGCGCTGGATGGCACCGACCGGGAGGCGCTTGACGACTTCTTTACAACCCTGGGCAACTTTGATCATCTCGTGCTGACATTAAGTGGCGGCGAGGGGGCCGGAGAGTTCGCGACCTTGGATCTGGCCGCTCTACGACGAGGTTTCGAGGCCAAGTTCTGGCCACAGCTGGAGGTGGCCCAGGCGAGTCTGCCATGGCTGCGCAAAGGCGGCAGTATCACGTTCGTGACCGCTATCTCTGCACGCATTGCCAATCCCGGAACGTCTGGTCTCGCGGCGATCAATGGCGCGCTGGAGTCCATGATTGGCACTCTGGCCCGGGAATTGGGCCCGGTGCGGGTCAATGCGGTGTCTCCCGGTGTCATCGATACGCCCTGGTGGAATGCCGTTCCGGCCGACTTCAAGGCAGCGGTTTTCCAGCAACAGGCGGAGGCCCTGCCGGTCGGACGGGTCGGGCGTCCGGATGAGGTTGCGCAGGCCATCGAGTTCCTTGTCGGCAATGGCTTTACCACGGGCACGGTGTTGCCTTGTGATGGGGGGCTGAGCCTGTTGTAATCGTCGTGTTTCGTGAGAAGGTTGGTCAGCATAATCGCTGTCCGCCCAGGCGGCCCCCGAGTATGCTGATGTGAAGGACAAGGAGGCTCTCATGCAATACGAACTGTTTTACTGGCCCTCGATCCAGGGTCGTGGCGAATTCGTCAGGCTGGCGCTTGAGGACGCTGGGGCGGATTACATCGACGTGGCGCGGGAATCGGGGCCGGCACAGGGTATCGAGGTGATGGTCGCCTTGATGGATCAAGGCGACCGGCCGCCCTTTGCACCGCCATTTCTCCGGGTGGATGACCTGATCGTCGCGCAGACGGCCAATATCCTGTTCTTTCTTGGGCCGGCGCTGGATCTGGTGCCGACAGGGGAGACGGAACGTCTTTGGGCCCACCAGCTGCAACTGACGGTGACCGACTTCGTTGCCGAAATCCACAACGTGCATCATCCCCTATCGGCTGAACTCTATTACGAGGACCAGACGGCGGCTGCCGCGGAAGCCGCGACCTGTTTCCTCGAGGCGCGCATGCCCCGCTTCATGGGATATTTCGAGTCTGTGTTGCAGGCGGCGGGCGGTCACTATCTGTTGGGTGAGAGCCTTTCTTATGTGGATCTCTCGATATTCCAGTTGATAGCCGGTCTGCGTTATGCCTTTCCTAACGCCATGGCACGTGACGAAGGTCTCTATCCCGGCGTGGTGGCCTTGCACGACAGGGTCGCCTTAAGACCGAATATCGCTGCTTACCTGGCATCAAAGCGCCGCATCGCGTTTAATGAAGAGGGAATTTTTCGGCACTATCCGGAACTTGACATCTAAGCGCCCCCCTTGGGAGAAAGCCCATGTCTCACCGCACGACGCCGTTGACCGAAACGCTGCATGCCTACCTGCTGAATGTGTCCCTGCGCGAAAACCCGCTATTGACGCAACTGCGTGAGGAAACTGCCCGCCTGCCTGAAGCCAATATGCAGATTTCGCCCGAGCAGGGGCAGCTGATGCAGATGCTGGTCCGATTGCTGGGTGCGAAAAAGGTGATAGAAGTGGGAACCTTTACCGGCTACAGCTCTCTGGCCATGGCATTGGCGCTCCCCAGCGATGGCTGTATCGTTGCCTGCGATGTCAGTGAAATCTGGACCGCGACTGCCCGCCGCTATTGGCGGGAAGCGGGGGTTTGTGGACGTATCGATCTGCGCCTGGGGCCAGCGACCGAGACGCTGAACGGCATGATTCAGCAGGGGAGTAGCGGCCAATACGACTTTGCGTTTATCGATGCGGACAAGACCGGCTATGCTGATTATTACGAAAAGTGTCTGCAATTGCTGCGAGGTGGCGGGGTCGTCGCATTCGATAACACGCTATGGCATGGCAAGGTTGCCGATCCGGCGGTTCACGACGAGGACACCGAAGCGCTGCGCCGTTTTAATCGTGCTCTGCACAGTGACGACCGCATCGATCTCAGCATGATCCCTATCGGCGATGGATTGACCCTGGCACGCAAGCGTTGACCGGGCATCTTGAGGATGACCGTCGACATTGATGTGCGTGTAGTTGGCGGGCTTTCCGGGTAAGCGACTTCAGGTAATCGGCTATTCTGGGTTGGTGCCGAATGTCGGCGCATTCAATCGCCGAGCGCCACCGCTATGGCGAGCAGGGGAATCGTTGAGGACCAGAAAGGGGTTATTCGATGGGCAGCAGTAGTACGCTGATCTGGGGCATCGTGTTCGGATCGGTCGGTGCGGGATACCTGATTTACGGTAAGAAGCGTCAGCGGTTGGGGGCGTTCCTGGCCGGGCTTGGGCTTTGTGTCTACCCCATGTTCGTCGAGTCGGTCTGGGCCACCGTGCTTATGGGCGTCGCCCTGATACTGGTACCCTTCTTCTATCGGGACTAGCTCCCTACAGTGGTAACGTGGGCCCGCGGACCCACGTTTCCTGCAGCCAGCGTCAGTGTCGGATCAGCTGTGCTCCGGTCCAAAGTGCCTTGCCCGCCCGCTCATATTGACGGGGTAGCTGCAGTTCCACACCGAGTGCCTCAGCAGCGTGCCAGCCCCAGCGCGGGTCGTCCAGGAAGGCGCGTGCCAAGGCCACCTGATCGGCCTTACCCTCGGCAATAATGGCTTCGGCCTGTTCCGGTGCGACGATCATGCCGACCGTCCGGGTCACCATGCCGCTCTGTTGGCGAACCTGCTCCGCGAGCGGCACCTGATAATTCGGTCCCGTGGGAATCCGCACATGGGGCACAGCGCCGCCGCTGGAGACACCAACAAACTCGAGGCCGATATCGCGTAGCTCGCACGCAAAGCGTCCGGCGTCCTCCACACTGAAACCGTCCTCCACCCAATCTGTTCCGGTGATACGGGCGCCCAGCGCTACATGTTCGGGCACTGCCGCGCGCACGGCGCGGGCGATCCGCAGTGGGAAGCGCATCCGGTTTTCCAGTGAGCCGCCGTAGTCATCGGTCCGCCGGTTGGTTAACGGTGACAGGAACTCATGGATCAGGTAGCCGTGAGCGCCGTGCAGTTCTAGCAGGTCGAAGCCCAGTCGTACGGCGCGTTGGGCGGCTTGTACGAAGGCAGCCTCGACCCGGTCCATACCGGCGTCGTCGAGTGCTTCCGGGGTATGCCAGCCGGTATCGAACGGCAGGGCGGAGGGCGCGACGGTTGGCCAGGGATCCTGCTCGCCGGTCAGGGCTTGGCCTCCTTCCCATGGGCGCTGCGCCGACGCTTTGCGCCCGGCGTGGGCCAACTGAATACCGAAAGCGGTGCCCGGTAACGCCACACGGCGCGCGGCGCTAAGCACCCGGTCCAGGGCGGCTTCGTTGGCGTCGGAGTAGAGACCGAGACAGCCGTGGGTAATACGCCCGCGCCGTTCGACGCCGGTCGCCTCCACGACCACCAAGCCAGCGCCGGAGTAGGCCAGTTGCATGAGGTGCTGCAAATGCCAATCGGTAGCGCTGCCGTCATCGGCACTGTATTGGCACATCGGCGCAACTGCGATCCGGTTGGGAAGTTTAAGCGGGCCAATCTCTAGCGGGCTGAACAATTCGGCCATTGTCATTCTCTCCTGTTTTCGGGGAATCTATGGGTAACGACCGGCAGCGTTTGTCGGCCGATATGACGCATCGGCATAGCGGGACTGACGCCATCGGACAATATGTGGGGGTGGCGTTGAACATGATAAATCGTATCCCGGTATACGGCATTCTGACCGCTTGGGATCATTGCCGGCAAGAGACAGGGATAAGCCTCGCCATGGTGGCCGGAACGTGAACGATCCGGCGCGGGGCCTTGCCCATGGACCGGCGCGAGAGACCCTGGAACAAACGCTGGCCCGGGTCGATCGCTATGCCTGGCTGCTGGACAGCCGGTTCCGCATCCCTGGAACGGGCATCCGTATTGGTATCGATGGACTGGTGGGGCTGGTGCCCGTACTGGGGGACCTGATCGGCATGATTCTGTCGATGGTCATCCTCTACGAGGCGGTGCGTTGTAGAGCAGGGAAAGGCGTTCTCCTGCGCATGGGGGGGAATATTCTGCTGGAATTCGTAATCGGCGTTGTGCCGCTGCTGGGTGACGCGTTCGATATCTATTGGCGCGCCAACCTGCGTAATGCGCGATTACTGCGGAACCATGTGCGGAAACGACTGCAGCCAGTCCCTCCGCGCCATCATCGGAAGAAGGTCTGGCTGCTGGTCGTTCTGGTGGGCGTCCTGCTGCTTCTGCTCTATCGGCAGGCTGGCGGCTGACGCCGGACCGGGTTGTCTATTCGTAGGTGCAGAGATAGGCGGTCTGCTCTTTTACCTGCAGCTTGAACTTGCGGTTGGCATCGACCTGGAAGCTGTCGCCGCTACTGAAGGTCTGCCACGCGTCCTGATCCGGCAACTGGACCGTCAGGGCGCCGCTGACCACGGTAATGGTTTCCTTCTGGGACGTGCCGAATTCATAGTCGCCAACATTCATGACGCCGACCGTCGCGGGCAGGGTGGCGGTCTGGAAGGCGATGGATACGACGTTACCGTCAAAGTACTCGTTAACCTTGAACATGATAGGCTCCTGATAAAAGGGATAGCTATAGTAAGGGAAAGGCCCGACGGCAGAACAGGAGGTTTTTCGATGTGGACCACTGTTGCTCAGTATGCCCAGCTGTATGAAGCGCACCTGGCCCGCGCCAGGCTGGAATCCGAAGGGCTCGAGGTGATGATAGCCGATGAGCACACGGTAACGCTGCAATCCCTATACGCCGACGCCCTGGGCGGCGTGCGGGTTCAGGTACTGGATGAGGATGCCGACAGGGCGAGAGCGATCCTCGAAGAAGATCGCTCTCAGCTATTGGACGATGACGGTTAGCGGCCAAGTCGCGCTAGAAACCGCGCCGCTCGGCGAATGGTTTGCTGTCTCCCTTGCCGCTACGCGCCACGGCGGTACGCTGGTTGAGGCGCCCGATGATTTTCTTTTGCAGCCGGGTTTCCCAGTCCAGCGCGGTCTTGTCGTCGGCACTCCAGGTCTGGTTGAACAGCAGCTTGGCTGCAGCCACGGCATCCGGCGACTTTTCCTTCAGCTCGGCGATAAAGTCGTAGGCCTCTTGCAGCGGGTCCTCGCTGACACGGGTCACCATGCCCAGGGAAAGGGCTTCCTCGGCCGGAATCCGGCGCGCGGTCATGGTCAGTTCCTTGGCCTTGTCGATGGGCATCAGTTCGCGCAGGGTGACCATCAGGGACATATCGGGAATCAGTCCCCACTTGGCTTCCATCACCGAAAATTCGCAATCCGGAGTGCTGTAGCGAAAATCCGCGCCCAGTGCTATCTGCAGGCCGCCACCGAAGCAATAGCCGTGGGTAACGGCGATAACCGGTGCCGGTACCTGCCGCCAGAGGTAGGCAACATCCTGCGCCAGGTTGGAAATCTTGCGGCCGGGCTTGACCAGCAGGCGGGCGAAATTCAGCGGGTTGGCGGATACCGTCTTGACATCCAACCCGGTACAGAAGGCCTTGCCGGCCCCTTGCAGGATGACGGCGCGAACCTTGCGCTCCTTCTTCAACTGTTTGGCAGCCTTGACGATACCGTCGAACATCGGCATGTCCAAACCGTTGTACTTGTCGGGTCGGTTGAGGGTGACGGTGGCAATCTCGTTATCGATGTCGAGTAGAACGCGGTCGGCCATGGTGGGGTATCCATCAAAGGTTGCGTAGGCGGCATAGCGTAGTCAATTCGGCCACAGATTCTCAACCTTTGCGTGATAGCATGATGACCAATTCCTGTATTTACGCGGGGATTTCCCCGAAAATCGACACGAAAACCGCAAGGACCGACCTGCTCATGAGTAATCCGTATCCGCATCTGCTGGCGCCGTTGGATCTGGGGTTCACCAGCCTCAGGAACCGCGTGCTGATGGGCTCCATGCATACCGGCCTGGAAGACCGTTTCTGGAATTTGCATAAGCTTGCCGCCTACTTCGCAGAGCGCGCGGAAGGCGGCGTCGGCCTGATCGTGACGGGCGGATTTTCGCCCAACCTGGTTGGACAGCTGTCGCCGCTGGCGTCGACCATGAACAATCGCGTTACGGCGCGACTGCACCGGCATGTCACCGGTGCTGTGCATGAAGCCGGCGGCAAGATCTGCCTGCAACTGCTGCATGCCGGTCGTTACGGTTATCAGCCCCTGATTGTGTCCGCCTCGGCAACCAAGGCGCCGATCAGTCCGTTCAAGGCGCGTGCACTGTCGGCGAAGGGTGTGGATAAACAGATCGAGGATTTTGTCCATGCCGCCAAACTGGCGAAGGATGCTGGTTATGACGGTGTTGAAGTCATGGGGTCCGAAGGCTATTTCATCAATCAGTTCCTCTGTGCCCGCACCAACAAGCGCAAGGATCAGTGGGGCGGCGCCTACGAGAACCGGATGCGTTTGCCGGTGGAAATCGTCAAGCGCATCCGCCAGGCGGTGGGGCCGGAATTTATCATAATCTACCGCCTGTCGATGGCGGATCTGGTGGAGGGCGGCCAGACCTGGGGCGAGGTCGTGCAGTTGGGTAAGGCCATCGAGGGTGCGGGCGCGACGCTGATCAATACCGGCATCGGCTGGCACGAGGCCAGGGTGCCGACCATCGTGACCTCGGTGCCCAGGGCTGCGTTTGCCGGTGTTACCGCGAAGTTCCGGGGGGAGGTGTCCATTCCGGTGGTAACCACCAATCGTATCAACGATCCCCAGGTGGCAGAGGATCTGTTGGCGGGCGGTGTCGCCGATATGGTGTCGATGGCGCGGCCGCTGCTGGCCGATCCTGAATTCGTGCGCAAGGCTGCGCAGGGGCGGGCGGATGAGATCAATACCTGCATCGCCTGTAATCAGGCCTGTCTGGACCACGTGTTCAAGGCCAAGAAAGCGTCCTGTCTGGTCAATCCCCGTGCCGGCCGCGAGACGGAACTGGTCCTCACCGTGGCATCGGTACGTCGAAAAGTGGCGGTGGTGGGTGCCGGGCCGGCGGGCCTGGCGGCTGCCACCACGGCGGCTAAACGTGGCCATTTGGTGACGCTGTTTGAGGCGGATGATCGCATCGGCGGCCAGTTCAACTATGCGAAACGGATTCCGGGCAAGGAAGAGTTCGAGGAGACATTGCGCTACTTCAGGCGCCAGATCGAACTCCTTGATATCGACCTCAAACTGAATCATCGAGTGGAGGCCGAGGCCCTCAAGGCAGCGGGTTTTGACGACGTTATCATCGCCACAGGGGTGTCGCCGAGAACGCCGGCGATAGACGGCATTGAACATCCGAAGGTGCTGGGCTATCTCGACGTCCTGCGCGACAACAAGCCGGTGGGGGCTTCGGTGGCGGTGATCGGCGCTGGCGGTATCGGCTTCGATGTCAGCGAATTCCTGACTCATGACTTTCAGGCTCATCCGGAAGGGCAACAGATCGATATCGCCTCCTGGCAGGCTGAGTGGGGGGTGGACGGTGCATTCGAAAGCCCCGGTGCCCTGACGAATCCGCAACCGGTGACGTCGCCACGCCAGGTTTACCTGCTACAACGCAAGACCAGCAAGCCGGGGGCCGGTCTGGGCAAAACCTCGGGTTGGGTCCATCGTACCGCGCTTAAGCACCGTCATGTAGAGATGCTGGCCGGCTGTAGCTATGAGCGCATCGATGATGAGGGGTTACACCTGAAAATCGGCGACGAGCGCCGTGTGCTGGCTGTGGACAACGTCATTATCTGTGCCGGTCAGTCACCGAGACGGGAGTTGGCGGATGCCTTGGCGGACAGCGGGATACGGGTGCAGGTCGTCGGTGGTGCGGACGTGGCGGCGGAGCTGGATGCCAAGCGGGCCATCCGCCAGGGGACGGAGGTGGCTGCCGCTCTCTAACGAAACCGGAAAGGCGGGACCGCGGTGTTACCCGAGCGGCGTCGGAGCAACCCGTAGGGCGCAATAACCGTAGGGCATTGCGCCAAGCGGTGGCGTGCGAAGTCTGAGTTGGGGGGGCTGGGTGTAGCGTCGCCGTTGATATGCCATGCGAATTCACTACACCAACTTGAGCCTCATACGGCGCAATGCCCTACGGTTATTGCGCCCTACCAGGACTACCGTTTTGCACGGTTTAGCCTGGAAAAGCCGTTTCAGTGGCGCAATCCTGCCATCGCCTGACTCAGCTGGTCCGACACCTGTCCCAACTGATCGATAGCTTCGCCGGTTGCCTCGATATCGCGGCGGGTGGCCTGGCTGAGGGCTTCAACATCGCTCATGTCCTTAAGCACTGCCCCGCCGGCTTTTGCTTGCTGTGCGGTGGTTTCTGCCATGTTGTGCACCATGCCGATCGTTTCGCCCATCGACTTTTCGACGTCGGCCAGGACCTGTTCCAGGGTCGTGCCGGACTGGACGCCTGCCTGAACCGCTTGTCGCGCTTCGGCCATGGCTGACAGCACGGCATTGGCGTGTTCGTGGATGGTGCGGATCAAGTCCTGGATATTGTGCGTCGAGGCTGCGGTCTTACGCGATAGCTGGCGAACTTCGTCGGCCACCACCGCAAACCCCCTGCCGTGCTCGCCGGCCCGTGCCGCTTCGATGGAGGCGTTCAGGGCAAGCAGGTTGGTCTGTTCGGTAACGCCGTGGATCATGTCCAGGACCTGGCCGATCTCGCGCAACTCGGACTCCAGCACTTCCAGCGTCTGCGACGCGACATCCACCCGTTCTTCCACCTGTCCCAGTACGGTGCCGGTCTGGCGACCGGCGTTGGAACCTTCGCCAATCTGCTGACGGGTCTGGTCTACCTGACCGGTCAGGCGATGGGCGAAGTCGGCCAGGGTGTGTCCCTGGGACTCGATATCCGACATGGATTCACGAACCGACTGAATACGGGCGAACTGCTGCCGGGCGTTCTGGCCCACGGAATCGGCATGACGGCGCAAGTCTCCGGCGCTGTCGCCGGTGTCGGTGACCGAACGGTCGATGACATCGATCAGTTCGTGGACGTGGGCGACAAAACCGTTGATATGGGCGCAGATCTGACTGATCTCATCCCCGGTTGCCGTGGGAAGGCGGGTATCGAGGTGGCCCTGCTGTAAGCGATCGACGGCGGCGGAGACAGACATGATATTGCGGCGCAGACGTCCGCTGACCCGGCCCTGGAACAGGCCGATGATCAATACGGCCAAGGCCAGCGGCGTGACGATGGTCCAGACGATACGCTCCATGGCACTGCTGATGCGCTGATTGGCGGCGGCTTCGCGTTGGTGGTTCTCGGCGATCAGCGTATTCAGTGTGGCCGCCATGGGCTGCAACTGATCCTTGAACAGGGCGTCGGGGATCTGGATGGCATCGGCAGGGCTGTCGGAGGCGATCTTCAGTGCGCCCAGCCAGCCTGCGTAGTATTGCTGCCAGTTGGCCTGCGCCGTTTTGAGCTGTTTGCGCGAGGCCGGATTCTGAATGTCCGTACTCAGCTCGGCGAACAGTGGGTCGATGACGGCCTTGGTCGCATCGAGATGCTTGCGGGTGTCGTCGTAGAGAATCGGGTCGTCCCGCGATACCGCCATGGCGCTGGCGAGAATGCGCAGGAGTGCCTTCTCGGAACGTTGTAGCACCTGGTCATGTTGATAATCATGGCGAAGGCGGAGCAGGGTCTGTCCTGACAGGGCCATGACCAATAACAGGCTGATCACGGTCAACGCCATGACCAGTCGAAGCTGGGTACGGATTTTCATAACACACCTGAGAGGTACATCGTGCAGACATCACTGTGCGACGCTCTTATGACCGTTGTGTGACAAATGTCAGGAATGCGACCTGCGGCCCATTGTGCGTGGTCAAAAGCGACGTCGGTCTAGCGGGAAAAACGTGTGCGATAGGCGCTGGGGGAGAGACCCGTATGACGCTTGAACAGGCGGCTGAAGGAACTGAGATCCTCGTAGCCGACGATGCGGGTGACCTGCTCGACTGTGAGGTGAGGTGTCTCCAGATAGCGCTTGGCGTTTTCCAGGCGCAGCCGTTGGAGGTAGGTCAAAGGACGATCACCGGTGGCAGCGGTAAAGCGTCGCAGGAAGGTGCGCGGACTCAGGTTGATGCGATGCGCCAGCCCCTCGATGTCGACCGGCTCGGCGTAATGCGTCTCCAGCCAGTCCTGTATCGCGAGAATGGCCTCGTCCTGATGGTAGCGGAGGGTGGGCAGCGTGCCGTAGGCCCACTGGCTGGTATGGCCGCGATCGACGACAAAGGCCTTGGCCAGTTCCCGTGCCAGATCCGAGCCGCAGTAGCGCTCCACCAGATACAGGCCCAGGTCCGTCCAGGCGACGCCACCGCCGGCGCAGAAAAGGTTGCCGTCAGCAGTAATCAGGCGTTCGGGTCTCAGGTCGACCTGCGGGTAACGCTGCCGGAACTGGCGGCTGAAGCCCCAGTGCGTTGTGGCCTGACGGTGATCGAGCAGACCGGCTTCGGCCAGCAGGAAGGCGCCGGTGCAATTGCTGGCGATGTCGGTCTGACGCCGGTGCTGGTCCTGAAGCCATTCAAGCAGTGGTCTGTTTTCGCCCAGCACCTTATCGATGGGGCCGCCAATCGTAGGCACCACGACCAGGTCGCTGTGCTGCCGGTCCCTGAGCGCCGCCTGGGCATTGAGTTCGACGCCATTGATGCAGCGGCAGGGGCCGCCATCGAGGGTAGCGAGGGCGACGTCGAATTGTGGTGAGGGGGGCTGGTCATGGATGCGAGCCCAAGTGACGCCGGCCAGTCGAAACAGGTCCAGCATGCCCGTGATGGCGCTGGCGAGGGCCTGGGGGAAGCCGACGATGGTGACCTGATGCATGGTGCTGTTCTGGTTTGGCGGATTTGGCCAAAATTGTGTCAGAAATGACAATTTCCTGCCAGGCCTGGCTGTGTCAGGATCATTGCCATTCTAAAAGGAGACGCCCCATGTCCGAGATTCTGGTGAACCGCCGCGATCTGGCTTTTCAGTTGTTCGAAGTGCTGGAAACGGAAAAACTGACCGAGCGCACCCGCTTTGCCGAGCACAGTCGCGAGACGTTCGAAGCCGTCATCGAAACGTCCGACAAGATGGCCCGCGATCTGTTCGCGTCCCATAACGCGCTGGCCGACAAGGACGAACCGCGCTTCGTCGACGGCAAGGTGCAGATGATTCCGGACGTCAAACGCGCCTTCGACGCCTATGCCGCCGCGGGCTTTATTGCCGGCAGCTACGATTACGAACTCGGTGGGATGCAGTTGCCGGAGTCGGTGATGGCGGCCTGTAACGGCTTCTTCACGGCGGCCAACCCGGGCACGGCGGGTTATGCCTTTCTGACCAAGGCGGCAGCCAACCTGATCCGGGTGTTCGGCAGCGAAGCCCAGTGCCGCAAGTATCTCGAACCCATGCTGACTGGCCACTATGCCGGCACCATGGCGATGACAGAGCCACACGCCGGCTCCTCGCTGGCGGATATTCGCACCTCCGCCACGCCGACCGACCAGGGCCACTACCTGATCAAGGGGGCCAAGATTTATATCTCTGGCGGTGAACAGGAGATCACTGACAACATCGTTCATCTGGTGCTGGCCAAGATCAAAGGCGCCCCGGCGGGCGTCAAAGGCATTTCCCTGTTTATCGTGCCCAAGTACCTGACCGACGATGAAGGCAACAAACTGGGCCGCAATGGCGTGGCGCTGGCCGGCCTGATTCACAAGATGGGCTATCGTGGTACCACGTCGACTGCGCTGAGCTTCGGTGACGATGCGGACTGCCATGGCTATCTGGTAGGCGAGCCGCATCAGGGCCTGAAGTATATGTTCCAGATGATGAACGAAGCGCGGGTGGGTGTTGGCTTCGGTGCGGCGATGATCGGCTATCGGGGTTACATGCACAGTCTCGAATATGCCCGTGAGCGCCTGCAGGGGCGGCACCCCTCGAGCAAGGATCCGGAAACGCCGCCCCTGGCGATCATCGAGCATGCTGATGTTCGACGCATGTTGCTGGCACAGAAGAGCTACGTGGAAGGCGCCACAGCGCTATGCCTTTACGGTGCGCGTTTGGTCGACGACAGCAACACCCACCCGGATGAAACGATTCGTAGGGAATCCGGATTGCTGCTGGACCTGATGACGCCGGTGATCAAGGCTTGGCCGTCGGAGTATGGACCCAAGGCCAATGACCTGGCCATTCAGGTGTACGGCGGCGCGGGCTATACCCGGGAATACCCCGTGGAACAGTGCTTCCGCGATAACCGCCTGAACCCGATTCACGAGGGGACCAACGGCATCCAGGCACTCGATCTTTTGGGCCGCAAGGTCTGGCAGGCCGACGGCGCAGGTATTCAGGCGCTGATCCGGCGCATGCAGGTGGATCTGGAAGCCGCATCGGACAAGCGCTGCCAACAATGGGCCTACTCGCTGAGCGAGACGGTGCAGAAGGCGGTCAAGGTGACACAGACCCTGGGCAGCGCGCTCATGAAACAGGGCGCGGACCGGGCGCTCGCCAATGCCTCCTGCTATCTCCACCTGGTTGGGCATATCTGCGTTGCCTGGATGTGGCTGCGTCAGGCCAATGTCGCGACGAAAGCCCTGCAAACGGCGGGCTCGGAGGAAGAGCGGCACTTCTATAACGGCAAGCTGCAGGCGGCCCAGTATTTCTTCCACTGGGAGTTGCCGACGGTGGCGCAGGATATCGTGTTGCTGACCAACATGGACGATACCTGTCTGGAAATGTCGACGGACTGGTTCTGATACCGCCGAAGCGGTCCGACCCCCTTGGATAACGACAGGAGCTGAACATGTCCTTGATCACGGTTTCGCGGCAGGATCATATCCTGCTGATCGGCCTCAACCGGCCGGAGAAGATGAACGCCATGAACCGGGCCATGTATCACGACATTGCCGCGGCCTACGGTGAGCTGCAGCGTGATCCTGAACTTCGGGTCGGCTTACTCTATGCGCACGGCGACCACTTTTCCTCCGGCCTTCAGTTGGACGATTGGGCAGGGGTTTTCGCCAGCGGCCGGGGGCTCGAACCGGGTGAGGGAGAATGGGACCCTTTCGGTATCGTGACGCCTTCGCTGGATAAACCCGTCGTCTTTGCGGCGCAGGGTATCTGTTTTACCTGCGGCGTCGAGATGATGCTGAATACCGATGTGCGGGTGGTGGCGAACAACACCCGCTTTGCCCAGCTCGAGGTCAAACGGGGTATTTTCGCCTGCGGCGGTGCAACCATCCGGCTGCAGGAGGAGATCGGTTGGGGTAATGCTCAACGTCATCTGTTGACCGGCGATGAGTGGTCGGCTCAAGAGGCGTATCGCTGGGGCCTGGTGCAGGCGCTGACGGAACCCGGTGAGCAGTTCGACGTTGCCCTCGATATTGCGCAGCGCATTGCAAAAGCCGCTCCGCTCGGCGTACAGGGGAGTCTGCGTTCGTCGCGGACGGCGAAATTGCAGGGCCATGCTGCGGCGAAGGCGCGCCTGTTTCCGGACCTGCAGCCTGTAATGGCAAGCGACGACGTCAAGGAAGGCATTCAATCCTTCCTGGAGCGACGAGACGCAGTCTTCAAAGGCAAGTGATGCCTCTTGGCGACAGATGAATATTCCGGGACGATCCTGTCCCGGATGACCGTTTTGTCATATCGCTGCCCTTCCTTCGTTTCCCTTCCCGGGGCGATGCTGTAAGCCTTTCGGGTTCCTCGCTTTTCGCCCGTTTGTCTTCGAAATCCGCGGTTATCCCTTCGATTGTCAATAGGCCCAATCCCGTAGTGAGTCTTGTCGGGGATCGACGTTAAGGTCCTGTCACGGTACCTGATCCGGTAGACGCAGACCTACCCTGGATTTTAGGGCGGGACTTGGGCGTCTCTGGTCGCCACCGTGAGGACATATATTCAACAGAGGGACATCGTTATGAAAAAGTTGACTGCGGGTTTGGTGGTTGTCTGTTTGGCCCTGTTTATGGCCGGTTGCGGCAAGAAGAGCGACGACCAGAGCTCGACCGACAAGATGCAGAATTCGATGAATCAGGCGGCGGATAATGCCGGTGATGCCATGCGTAGTGGTGCCGATACCGTTAAGGATAAAGCCTCGGCGGCGGCAGATTCGGTGGGTGATGCGGCGCAGGAGGTTAAGAAATCCGCCAAGGATGCGTATAACAACGCAACGTCATCTGACAGCAATCAATAAAAACGCAATTCTGTGCTGTTCACACTGTGATTCGTCTGGAAAGGCGATTACTGTTTTGGGAAAGGAGCGCGCTGGGCGCTCCTTCTTCATCCCGCGTAACGTTGTAGTGGGTGTCATGAATTCACAAGGAAGGAGTGGCACATGTCGAAGTGCGCCCGCTATATTGCCTTGTCTGTTTTCTGTGTCCTGTTGAGCGCCTGCGCATCCGCGCCCAGCCATGACGTCGTGTTCGAGCTGAACAAGAAAGCTCCGTTCAGTTCCTATCGGACCTTCACTGTTCAATCCGTTCCGGAAAGCCATCCGCTGTCGCCGATTCGTATCATGCTGGTGCGGGGTATGAATAACGCCATGAAGGCCAAAGGCTACCGCGAAGACGATGGGGATTCCGCGGATCTGCTGGTGCGGTTCGGTACCCGCATCGAGCAAGGGGGGCGCCTGACCGAGGAGCAGATTCCCTTCGAGAAGGGATTACGGACCCGCTACGGCCTGGAGCCCCTGATGGAAGGCCGGGTGCTGGTGAACATCGTCGACATGCGCGAGAAGCGGGTGGTCTGGAAAGGGGAAATGCGCAAGCCGCTGAATCAGGTGGACCTCAGCAACGTCACCCAGGACCAGGTCGATGCCGCCATGAGCGAGCTGCTGGCATCGTTCCCGCCCCATTCGACGACGCCCTGAAGAGGGCGTCAGGATTCGATTTCCCGGATCTGTCGTTGCCCCGGAACCTGTCGTTGCCAGAATCGCCAACCTGCGACGCCCATCAGCACGATGCCCCCGGCGAGCAGGTAGAAGTAATAAGTGATGCAGCGCCAGATGAGGATGGCAGCGGCTGCGGTGCTCTTGGTCAGATAAGGGGCGAGGAGGGCGGCGCTGCTCAGTTCGGTGCCGCCAGCGCCACCGGGCAGCAAGGTCAGGTGGCCGGCGGCCATCGACATCATCTGCACGAAGAAGGTGTAGCCCCAGTCGATCGGGTGGCCAAGGGCGATAACGGCAACATACAGCACGCTGTAACGTAGCAACCAATGACCCGCGCAGAGGACAAAGGTGAGCATCAGGCGATAGGGTGACAGACGCAGGGTTGTTCTCACGGCGTTATTGAAACGTAGCTGGCTCCTTGCCCAGCGCAACCGGACGCTGCGTTTCAGGCCCAGTCGTTCCAGCAGGGCGCCACTGCGTTTCAGGGCCAGACGGTGATAACGGAAGAGGCTGAAGGCGGTAATGATCAGCGCAACCTGCGTGGCACCGATCGCACCCAGCAACCAGGTTGGCGCAAAGTCCAGATAGTGGTTGAGACCGTAGAGCAGCAGCGCCGGGAGTATGCACAGGAAAAACAGCAGATCGGTCATCTGGTCGATGACGAAGACTGCCGAGGCTTCCGAAGCCCGTACCTGATGACGCTTCAGCATGGCCGCCAGAATAAAGGGCGCACCTGAACCGCCCGGTGTGGCGTTGAAACCGCATTCGGTGGCGAGCACCGTGGAAAAGGCCTGGTGATGACGAAGGTTTCGGCCTTTCTCGCCGAGCAGCAGCCGCAGACGCCAGGCATTGAGATTCCAGCCGACCAGGACCAGTCCCAGCATCAGTAGTATCCAGTGCGGAGAAACGCCGGCCAGTTGGCGGAATGCCGCGCTCCCGCCAATCAGTGCCGGTACCGCAGCGGCCGCAACGACGGCGGCGAGAGTGAGTCCGTACCAGCGCTTCAAAACAGATCCTCCATCCACTCGCCTTTGGTGAGGGAGCGTCGCTGCTGTGCCAAGTCACAAATCGTTTCTATCCAGAAACGATGGGAGATGGCATGGCGCAAGTCAACCGGATGAATGGCCAGGCGAAGCGCCGGGGCCTCCTGGTAGCGGCGACGCTGCAGGCGGTTCCAGCGGTGGGACAGGGCGCGCCGGGCCGGACTGCGTGCACTCCAGACCAGTGTCGGAAGCCTCTGGGACCGCCACTCTGGAATCGACCAGGCATGACGGTGATCGGTGGTGTAGCGGAAGCCTTTGCGCCCCAGTATCTGGCGCCCGCCGTCGCTTAGCAGCCAGCCGGGGGCGACAAAGCCTTTCAACGGCCATCCCAGCCGCTGGAATACCCGCATGCCGGCTTCCAGTCGTTCCTCGGCCTCGGGCGCATCGAGGCCATAGAACTCACCTTCATGGGTCAGCAAACGGCGCATCAGGAATTCCCGGGGGTGCAGGGGCAGTGGCCGCTCGTCATGATGGTGATAGCCGTGCAGCACCAGTTCATCGCCTTCTGCAAGGCGATATTCCATGGCCTTGCAGAAGGCGGGATCGTTGTCGATGCGTCCCTGACGGTGGAAGTCGGGCACCACAAGCAAGGTACTGCGGATAGCCGGGCAGCGAGCTTCCAGTTCGTCGAGAAAGGGTTTGTACAGGGGCCAGGATGCCGGACAGACATCATGCAGTGAAACCAGCATGACCGGGTGGGTATCTCTATCGGCCTCAGCCATGGGACCACTCCAGCGCCAGGCGGTGCGGCATTCCCAGTACTTCCTCGTAGTGGCTGCACAGGCTGGCGATAATGACATCCCAGTCGTGATGTTTCTCAACGTGACGACGGGCGCGGGCGCCCATCATACGGACATCTCCGCTATAGAGATTGCGGACGGCCCGGGCCATGGCGACGGGGTCGTTGGCGCGTGCAAGGACGCCGCAACCCGGCGGTATCAGCTCCGGCAGGGCGCCGGCGTCGACGGCAACAACGGGAATACCGGATGCCATGGCTTCCAAGACTACCAGACCGAAGGTCTCCTGATCGCCGGCATGCATCAGGGCGTCGGCGCTGGCGAGGAGGCGGGCGACTGTCGCCGCGTCGCAGAAACGGTTGATGACCGTGACATTATCCGGCACGCGCTTCGGCATGTGGGAGCCAACCAGCAGCAGGTGATAGGCGTCACCCAACTGTTCCAGCGTACGCAGCAGCACCGGCAGGTTTTTCTCGCGCGCGCCGCGGCCGGCAAAAATGAGCAGGCGGCTATCTTCTTCCAGCCCCAGTTCACGGCGAAGGTTCGGGTCGCGGTGAGCGGGGTTGAACGTGTTCAGGTCGACTCCGAGAGGTTGTACGGTGACGTCGTCCACACCGCACTGATGGAGCTGGTCCGCCATCACCTGACTGGGGGCCAGCACCAGGTCGAACTGCCGATACAGCAGCCGGACATAGAGCCTGATTGCGGGTAGCGCGGCTGCCCCAAGCCGGTTGGCAAGCAGGCGAACCAGATCGGAATGATAAAAGCCGACGACCGGCACGCCGAGTTGGCGACCGGCCCGCAAGGCGGCCCAGGCGGGAACATAGGGGTCACCGGCTTCGATGATATCCGGTGCCAGCCTGACCAGCTCCCGGACGATGGCGCTCCGCCTGAGCGGGAAACGATAGCCATCGGAGAAGGGAAGGGGCGGCGCTGGAATTTCGATACAGTCTTTGGTCTCGCGACGCCGACGCCCGGGGATTACCAGATGGTGGGTAATACCGGGAAGCTGACTGAGGCGTCGTCGCTTGGCGTCGAGATAGGTCCGCACGCCGCCGCTGTTTGGTGCGTGGAAAAGTGTGACATCCGCAATCTGCACATGCGCCTCCTTAGCAACCGTGTCAAATCCTGGGGGCACTGTGGCGTCTGGCTGAGACGTCCGTCTCTTGATGCCGGGCGTTCAGAACCCGGATTCCAGCGCTACCCCGACGATCCGCTTCAGGCCGCCCGTTGCCAATATCGGCATGAAGGTCGGCCATTCTCTATGCTCTTTTGTCAGAGTTTTGTGAAAATTTTGGGATCGTTAACGCGATTTCAACAGATTATGCCGGAGTTGGTTGGTTACGGATTAGTCATTTGCTGACGAGTTGACATGCCTCAAGTCGGAAGCATCAGTCCGGTGATTGGCATTGTGCTGCGATGGCGGAGCGCTGCCAGCCTTTTCGGTTAAGGCAGTTGGGGGAGCGGCAGGCGATGTATCAGGTCGCGAATGCCCTGGTTCCAGAGTTCCCGAACGGTCGTGAAATGCGCATCGCTGTCATCGATCCGGTGGCGCTGGGAGGCATCGAGGCTGTCGTTGCGGTAGACCATCAGGTCGAGGGGCATGCCGACGGAGAGGTTACTCTTCATGGTGGAATCGAATGAGATCAACGCGCTCTGATAGGCCAGTTCCAGGCTGGTGTCGTAATTGACAACGCGATCGATGACCGGTTTGCCGTATTTGGATTCGCCGATCTGGAAATACGGGGTATCGCTCGTGGCTTCGATGAAATTGCCCTGCGGATAAAGCATGAACAGGCGAGGTTCCTCACCGGCGATCTGGCCACCGAGTAGCATGGTACAACCGAAATCGACGCCCTGGCACTGCTGTTGACCCTGTGCGTCGCGGTGCAGGACCTCGCGCAGGGTTTCGCCGACCAGTTCGGCGGCATCGTACAGGGTGGGGACATTCAACAGGTGATCGCCATCACCGCCATGGGTGCGGCTTCGCAACAACGTGATGACGCTCTGGCTGGTTGCCAGGTTGCCCGCCGTCAGTATGACCAGCACGCGGTTGTCGCGCGCTTCGAAAACATGCATCTTGCGGAACGTGGAGATATGATCGACGCCCGCATTGGTGCGTGAGTCCGATGCGAAAACCAGCCCATCGGCAAGCCGCATAGCGACACAGTAAGTCATTTCCAGTCCTGCAACAGACACCGTCAGTGGAAGCTTCCGGGACAGTGCCGTCCCAGGATCACCTGCATTCTAGCCGGTTATTGCTCGTTTGCCATCCTGCTGACGAGGGCACTCGCGCTCAGGCTTTCCTGTCCGCCGCCATAACGTATGCCGCGTACCGGTGCGGCTTCCAGATAGTCGAGTCCGACCGCCAGCTTAAGATGGCTGTCCGGCATCAGGAGTCCGTTGGCCACGTCAAAGGTGTACCAGCCGTCGTCGATCCAGACTTCAGCCCAGGCATGGCTGGAGATGTGATCGCCATCCTGGGTATGGATATAGCCGCTGACATAGCGTGCGGGCATTCCGAGATGGCGGCAGCAGGCAACAAAGATATGGGTATGGTCTTGGCAGACGCCGGCGCCGATGGCGAAGGCCTCTGCGGCAGTATGAGAAACCGTGGTGGCTCCTGGCGTATAGCGTACCGTCGACAGCAGATCCCTCATCATTGCCTGCAGGCCGTCGTAGTTGGGCGGGTACTGTTCGGCGAACCGTCGCAGTTCGTTGTCGGGTTCTGTCAGTTCCGTCTGACGCAGGAAGACCTGTGGCGGCACACAACTGTCATGGGTACAGATATCGATACCCTTGAGATCCACGGTGCCGACGGCGCGGATAGTGATCTCCGGCTGAGGGTAGTCGAGGGTCAGGACGGTCAGGCGGTTGCCATAGCCGTCGTCAATCTCGTTGGCGTCGCCCGGCAACTCCAGGTGCCAGTCGAGTATCTTTTGCTGTTCGTTATTCTTTGGTGTCAGGCGCAGGTACTGGATGCTGGCCCGGACTTCACCTTCGTAGCCGTAGCAGGTGTCATGCTCGATGTGCAGTTTCATGCGACCCCCATGTAATCATTCTGGATCTGGTCGGCAATCTGGTTGATGCGGGCCAGGAAATCGGTGAGGTATTCGTGCAGTCCGCGATCGGCGATGTATTGGCGGTCACCGTAACGCAGATTGGCGGAAAGGCTGGTGGCCAGCCGTTTTGCGGCGCGCCCGGCGTCTCCCTCGATATGTGCGAGCAGTTCGGCGGTTTCGTGCAGGCAGGCGCGCAGCGAACGCGGCACGTCGGGATTGAGAATCAGCAGTTCGGCGACGTTCTCGGACGACATGCGGTCGGCATAGATCGACTGATAGGCCTCATAAGCACCAAGGGCGTGCAGTAGGGCCGTCCATTCGAACAGGTCCCGGGCCGATTCGGTGTTTTCCAGGCTGGTGGACAGGTGGTAGTGTGCATCCAGTATCCGAGCGGTGTTATCAGCGCGCTCGATAAAGGTGCCCAGGCGCAGGAAACGGAAGGCGTCGTTCCGCAGCAGGGTCCCGTAGGAGGCGCCCCGGAACAGGTGGGAGCGTTCCTTGACCCAGTCGAAGAAGCGGCTGACCGATGACTCCGAGACACCGCGCTGGCGGATGGCTTTCATGTCGAGCCAGGATGAGTTGATGCTCTCCCAGACATCCGCAGTGATATTACCGCGGACATGGTGGGCGTTATCCCGGGCGGAGCGGATACAGCTGAAGACGCTACCGCCGTGCTGATCGTTGAGCAGTAGGAAATCGATCAGGTTCTGTGCGGTCATGTCCTCGTAGAGTTCGTAGAAGGTGTCGGTGGTGCCGGATATCGTGAGGGGCGCGATCAACTGTTGCTCGCGGTCACTGTTGGTTTCCATCAACGCGGCGGTCAGACTCACGTCCAGCAGTCGTGCGATGCTTTCCGCCCGCTCCAGGTAGCGGGCCATCCAGAACAGGCTTGAGGCAGCTCGGCTCAGCATTCGGAATCCTCCAGCACCCAGGTATCCTTGGTTCCGCCGCCCTGGGATGAGTTCACCACCAGGGAATGCTTGCGCAGTGCGACCCGTGTCAATCCGCCCGGCACCATCTGGATGCGTTTGCCGGTCAGGACGAAGGGACGCAGGTCGATATGACGCGGCGCGATGCCCTCGTCGACCAGGGTTGGGCAGGACGACAGGCTCAGGGTCGGCTGCGCGATATAGTTATCCGGTCGAGCCTTGATGGCGTCGCGGAAACGCTCGATTTCCTCGCGCGAGGCTCTGGGGCCGATCAGCATGCCATAGCCGCCCGCGCCCTGGGTTTCCTTCACCACCAGGTCGGAGAGGTTGTCCAGCACATAGCGCAGTTCCTCCGGCTTGCGGCACTGCCAGGTCGGCACGTTTTTCAGGATCGGTTCCTCGCCCAGGTAGAAACGGATCATGTCCGGTACATAGGGGTAGATCGACTTGTCGTCCGCGACACCGGTCCCCAGGGCATTGGCCAGTACCACCGTGCCCGCCCGGTAGGCCGCAAACAGGCCAGGGACGCCGAGCATGGAGTCGGGCCTGAAGGCCAGAGGATCGAGAAACGCATCGTCGAGTCGGCGATAGATGACATCCACCCGTCGCGGCCCTGCCGTGGTACGCATGTAGACCTCGTTGTTATGGACGTAAAGGTCCGCACCCTCGACCAGTTCGACCCCCATCTGCCGGGCGAGGAAGGCGTGTTCGAAATAGGCACTGTTGTAGCGGCCTGGTGTCAGCACCACGATGCAGGGGTTGGGTTTGAGTGTGGACGCCTGCAATGTCTCACGCAGCATGGCTGGGTACTGCTCGACCGGCGCCACCGCACAGCGGGTGAAGAGTTCGGGGAACAGCCGCATCATCATCTTGCGGTCTTCCAGCATGTAGGACACACCGGACGGGCAGCGCAGGTTGTCTTCGAGGACGTAATAGTCGCCATCGTTGTTGCGTACCAGGTCGATGCCGGTGATATGGATATACAGGTTGCGGGGCAGGTGGAGCCCTTGCATGGCCGGCTGGTATTGGGGGTTGGCGAAGACCTGTTCCGCCGGTACGAGCCCGGCCTTGATGATGTCGTGATCGTGATAGACGTCAAACAGAAAACGGTTGAGTGCGGTTACCCGCTGGCGCAACCCGGCTTGCAGGATATGCCATTCGGTGGCTGGGATAATGCGGGGGATCATGTCGAAGGGGATCAGGCGTTCGGCGCCCTGGGATTCCCCGTAGACGTTGAAGGTGATGCCAACTCGGTGAAACAGAAGGTCCGCCTCACGGCGCTTTTCTGCGATAAGTTCATCGTCGGTCTGGGTCAGCCAGTCGTGGATCACCTGATAGTGCGGGCGGATCTTATTGTCGGCGTCGAACAACTCGTCATAGCCACCTTCTGGTGGCAGGTGCATTTCCATGCTGCTGTCCTCACAGGCTTTCACGATGGTTCAGCAAACGCTGTGCCACCGAAACAGGGGCTTCAAACCTACCTTGAAGGCCCTCTGTGCACCTCAATGGTGCGAGTGAGTTAGCGGCTATCTTCCCTGCGCTGAATTGGGGCGGTCGGGTTAAACGTTACCCGATGACGACTCAACACAGGGATCGCCGTCGTTGCCTGAGCGCTGATTATCAGCCTACCACAATAACTCCCGCCCCTCCGCATGCCAGAAATGCCCCGTATTCTCGAGGCTGAGCTCGTCCATCCGCGCTACCAGTCGCGCCGCGGCCACCTGCGGGCTGATGTGCCCCTGATGACCGGTCATGTCCGTCATCACGTATCCTGGATGCAGCAGCCCGACGGCGATGCCCCGTGGCCGGAGATCGACGGAAAGGGTGCGGCCCGCGGCGTTGAGGGCGGCTTTGCTGATGCGATAACCGTAGTAGCCGCCTTCTTCATTGAGGGCTATCGAGCCGAGTATGCTGCTCATCAGGCCGATCTTGCTGCCTGGGTTCAGGTTGTCGAGGAGTGCGAGGGTCAGGCGCAGCGGTGCCAGGGTGTTGACCTCGAATTGTTCACGAACGCGGTCGATATCCATGTGATCGAGGGTTTCCCGCCCCAGAATGCCGGCGTTGTGATAGAGGATGTCCAGTGGACGTCCCCGAAGTGCATCGCGCAGTCGCTGGATATCGCTGTCGCGGGTGACATCGATGCCGTCCAACACCTCGACGCCGAGGCGACCGAGTGCATCGGAGTTCTGTCGGCAAACGGCAATCACCTGATCGCCACGCTGGTGCCAGGCACGCGCCAGTTCGAGCCCGATGCCGCGGTTGGCGCCGGTAATGAGAATCGTCTGTGACATGGGGGAACCTCCTGATATTTTTAAACTGGTGACTTTGGGGATGGACAGCGTTGTGATTGGATTGACCGTTCCGTCATCCGATACGGAGAAATAAGATGCGATTTTTCAAGGAATTCAGAGAATTTGCCGTCAAAGGCAACGTAGTCGATATGGGGGTCGGTATCGTCATCGGAGCGGCCTTCACTTCGGTGGTCAATTCGTTGGTCAAGGACATTTTCAGCCCCTTCCTTGGGCTGCTGACGGCCGGGCTCAACTTTTCCGACTGGTTTCTGGTCGTGCATCCCGGGCATCATGGCGGGCCTTACCATTCGCTGCTTCAAGCCCAGGCCGATCAAGCACTAACCCTCAATTTCGGCATTTTCCTCAATACTGTGGTTAGCTTCCTGATTGTCTCGCTGGCCCTGTTTTTTGTGGTGCGGGCCATCAACAGTGTTCGGCGGCCCCACGATGCCGTCGCCGATCCGGCGGATAACCGGGAGTGTCCCCGTTGTTACTCCGCGATTGCCAAGAAGGCTTCACGCTGTCCCTTCTGCACCTCCGACGTCACGCCGGAGGCCTGATTCACTCCACCAGGCCGCGCACGGCGTCGCTGAACGTCTCGGCAAGTTCCGCCTGTGGACAATGTCGCTCGTCGCCGGGGCGGTATTTGCCGGTTTTCACCAGACAGGCCTGTAGTCCGGCGGCTTGGGCGGCTGCGATGTCGGTCTGGGCATCGTCGCCGATCATTAGAACGTCCTCCGGGGGCAGTGCCAGACGCTTGCAGGCCGAGTGAAAAAACGTCGCGGAGGGTTTGCCGATCACCGTTGCCTGTGTGCCAGTAGCCCGCTCGAGTGCGGCCTTGAAGGGACCAATATCGAGACTGAGCCGGCCGTCTGTGTCGCTGAAGTATCTGTTGTCGCCCATCGCAATCAGGGGGGCGCCATCCATAATCAGGCGGAACGCCCGGTTCAAATTGTCGTAATCGAAATTGTCGCCGGCGTCGCCGAGAACCACGGCGTTGGGAATGGGATCGATCAGGTCGGCAAACAGGCCCCGGATGGCCGGATGGACGATCAGCAGGGGATGCAACTTGTTGTTCCGCAGATAGTCTGCAGTGGCATCCACCGCCGACAGGATACGTCCTTCGTCCAGATAGAAATCCAGGGCCCGCAAACGATCGAGCAGTTGGTGCCGGGTCTTGCGGGTGGTGTTGGTGACCAGCAGAAAGGGAATGCGCTCCCGCCGAATCTTTTCCAGCGTGTCAACGGCACCAGGGACGGCTTGATCGCCTTCGTACAGAACTCCGGCAATATCGATCAGAAGACCTTTCGGCATGACCTTTCTCCCCTGATTGCTGTGATGGGTCAGGCAGCGATACGGGTGAGCATCGACGTTCCTGTCGTGGATGCCTTTGATCATGATACGCCTTTCCCGCCGCTAAGCCACAGGGTGTCCGCCGTGTGCGGCCTAGCCCAGTGGCGGTCTGGGTTCTATAGCCGGCAGTCCTTCGCGATGAAGTAGGTTCAGGTTTTCCTGGCGCCGCCAGAGACGGATCACCATTAGAATGCCCAGCACGCTCATCATGGCGGGGGGGATCCAGGTCATCAGGCCGCCAATCTGTTGGTCGAGCCGGGCCGAGATGGGCCAGAGCCGCCCGCAGATTGCATAGACGTTGTAGAGGTCATGCCGGCTGAGGGCGATATAGGCGCCAATCGCGATCTGCGGCACCATGGTGGTAAACAGCAGGACGATGCGTCCGCCGTAGCCGATCACCGCCGAGCGTCGGTCCCTGCGGGGTGATGGGTTGAGGATCAGCCACCAGAACAGCAGTCCGTCGACGGCCATGCTCCAGTTCATCAGGTTATATAAGGGGACATTCAGCATGGCATAGAAATGCAGGCTGGGGGTCAACCAGAGGTAAATCAGTCCGACGAACAGGATGCCGGCGATGACTGGTTGTTGCACTGTCCGGTAAAACCCTCTTACCAGCGGATGATGCCAGCAGGGCGCCAGCAATCGGCGATAGAGCGGCGTGGGCAGCCCGGCACGCAACAGGGCTTGCGGTGCCGACAGTGCAATCAGGAAGGGGCCGATATGATGCAGCACCAGGTGCTGTATCCGGTGGATGAAGAACATGTGCTGGGAGAGGTAGTCGTAGCGGGTCTGTAGAACGCCGTAGATCAGTACCACGCCCCCCAGGAAGGCCAGGGGGCGCCAGAATCCCGAGGGCCTGCCGGCTCGCCGTTCGGCACATATTCCCCGCACATAAATCAGTACCGCGCTCCCGCACAGCAGCAAGACCGTGGGGGAAAACTCATAGGGCAGCAGGAAGCTTAGCGTCTGACGCAACAGGTCCACAGGCCGCACCTTTCAAACGAGGCGTCGTAATCGGTGGTATTGAACGGAGTGTAGCAGTTTCCATTGGTGCGGAGCAGGCGGGCCTGGCAAATAGCCTGCATGAACGGTGCAGTTCTCATCTATAATGATCAGATCCTTTATCGCTGTCTGTCCTGGCTGGCGTCCCCGTCGGCAGATCAGGCGCTGTTGCCGTTTGAGGAGTCCCAATGAGTCGTTGGAGTAGGCTCCTGGTCTTTATCGCAGTGGTGCCCTGCATGCTGGGGGCATGGTCTGCCCGGGCTGCCCAGCCGTTGGTGGTTCGTTACTTTCAGACCGATGTCCGCTACGCCTATCGCATTGCCTTGCTGCGTCTGGCGCTGCGCGAGACACGTGTTAGCGACGGCCCTTTTTCGTTGCAGGGGATGACCCGAACCGTCAGTCAGGCGCGGGGACTGAGAATGCTGGCGAAGAACGAGATCGATGTCGCCTTCCTGCCCACTGACCGCCAACGTGAAAAACATTTTCTGCCGGTTCGCATTCCAATCCTGCGAGGCCTGCTTGGCTACCGTGTGCTCATGATTCGCCGGGGCTCAGAGGAACGCCTAGCCGGCATTGGTACACTGCGTGAACTGTCGACGCTTAAAGCGGGATTTGGGTCTCAATGGGCCGACCTTGCCATTCTCAAGGCGAACGGACTGCCGGTCGTTTCCGTGTCGAACTATGAGGCGCTGTTCCGGATGCTTGCGCGGGGGCGCTTCGATTATTTCCCGCGTGGCGTCAACGAAGCCTGGCAGGAACTCGACATGCATCCCAAACTCCAGGGCAGGCTGACGGTCGAGCGCCATCTCGCGCTCTATTACCCCTATCCCGTGTATTTCTTTGTGAATCAGAATAATGCGGCACTGGCTGATCGACTGCTCCGGGGACTGGAAGCCGCCCTCAAGGACGGCTCCTTTAAACAGTTGTTCCTGCGCTACAACAAGTCGGATATCGAGCGGGCGCAGATGCGTCACCGGACGACGCTGGTAATGAGGAACCCCTTCCTTCCGCCGCGTACCTCACCGGTCGACACCCACTGGTGGCTGCCCGCCTCGCCGCTCGAATCGGAGGTTCCCAGAGTGCTGAGATGATTGCTCAGGCACGCAGTTTCGTCCGGAAGCCGCGCTGGCTCATGGTCCAGATGACATCCAGCAATGACCAGAAACCGCTGTCCTGAGGGTGCGGGTCCTTGCCTTTGCCCATGCGTGCCAGTTGCCGGGCATACCAGGCTGTTTCCATCAATCCCATGCGGTCGATGGCACTGACGCCGGTTCGGATCGGGCGCACCGTGCTGACGACCGATTCGCCCGCGAGAATCCGGTTGGGCAGTTCCGGGTCGATAACCAGCGGTCGGGCCAGACCCACGAGATCGGTGGCGCCGCTGGCAACGGCCTCCGCCATGACGTCGCTATGACGGAATCCGCCGGTCACCATCAAGGGGGCCGATACCCGGTCGCGGATTTTCTCTGCATATTCCAGGAAATAGGCCTCCCGCTGGCGGGTGCTTTCCTTGACGGGTTCGCCGCCGCTTACCTCATAGCCCTTGGCCATACGAGGCGCCTCATAGGTGCCTCCGGAGATTTCGATCATATCCATCCCCAGCCCGGACAGCGTTTCGGCCACCACCATCGACTCCTCCTCGGTGAAGCCGCCGCGCTGGAAATCCGCGGAATTCAGTTTGATGCCGATGTTGAAATCCTTGCCCGTGGCGGAGCGCATTGCCTCGTAGACCCGGACCACGAAACGCATCCGGTTTTCCAGGGAGCCGCCCCAGGAATCGGTGCGTTGATTGTGGTGAGGCGAGAGAAACTGGCTGACCAGATAACCGTGGGCGCCGTGGATCTGTACGCCGGTAAAGCCGGTCTGCTTCGCCAGTTGTGCGCTGGTGGCGAAGCGCTCGATGATCTCCTCGATTTCCGCTTCCGTCAGTGGCCGTGGTGTGGCGAAGGCGCCTTGCAGGGCCTTGCCGAAGGGGATCGCACTGGGGGCCACCGGGTCGCGGTTCAGCATCTTGGGCGACTGCTTGCCGGGATGGTTCAGTTGCATCCATAGCTGGGTGCCATTGCGGGTTCCCGCGTCGGCCCAGGCCTTGAGGAGATCCCGGTCTCGGTCGTTCTCGAGTACCACGTTATTGGGCTCGCCCACATGCCGCTTGTCGATCATCACATTGCCGGTAATCAGTAGTCCCGTACCGCCCTCGGCCCAGCGCCGGTAGAGCTCGACCAGGTTGCGGGTGACCCGGTTGTCGATCGTGGCGATGGCTTCGCTCATGGCGGATTTGGCAAAGCGGTTGCGGATAACGCTACCGTTCGGCAGCGTCAGTGGTTTGCCCAGGATCTCGGCACTGGAGGCGCTCATGATGTCTTCCCGTTTTCGGTGGCCTTGAGGGTTCTTGTTAATTCGATGACTGTGAAACTATTGCATGCTTCGATTGATGTCAAACTTTTGCGGGCCAAGCGGGAGTGATGCCATGGAAGGGGGGGAGGGGCTGATTCTGGTGCGCGGGAAGGTGCAATGCCGGCGCAGGTGCACCGGCATTGCGGTTGGTGGCGAAGTATCAGCGCTTCATCAGCACCTTGTTGATGGTACTGACGCTCATCATGCGGTCCTGGACCACTTTCTTGTCTTTCAGGGTCCAGATCGCCATCGGGCCGGAGACGTCGCCGTTCTTGTCGAACGTCAGCTCGCCGGAGGCGCCCACATAGTGGATGCGCTTGCCTTCCTTGATCAGTTTCAGCGCCTTCTCGTACTGGCCTGCACCCGCATAGATGGCCGTGCCGGCTGTACCGCTGATACCGCGGATATTGTTTTTCACCGTATCGGCGGAGGTCCCGTGTCCCTTGTCCATCGCCAGGGCGATGACCATCACGGCATCATAGGCGTTGGTCATGTAGGCCTGGGTCGGCGGGTTGCCGAACTGCTTCTGGAAGTCGCTGTCGAACGTCTTCAGCGATGGCGTATTCACGGAGCCTGCGGCGGTGCCGAGCACTTTCTTCATGTACTTGGCGCCGACATCGTCCACGAATTTCTGGGACTCGAGACCGTCAGGCAGCAGGAAGGTTTGCGGGCCGCCTGAAGAAATCCATTCCCGGGCAACCGTGGTACCGTCGCCGGGATAGCCGATCAGGAATACCGCCTGGGGATCACCGCCAAGCGCGCTGCTGACTTCAGAGCGGTATGAGGGCTGTTTCGGGTTGTAGGGCACCGAGGCGGTGACTTTGCCGCCCAGCTTCTTGAAGTACTCGGAGAACTTGCCGGCGAGCCCTTCGCCATAGGGGTTTTTCAGATAGAGGACCGCGACCCGCTTGAGTCCGTTTTCGCGGGCCAGTTTGGCCATGGCGACCCCTTGCAGGGCATCCGATGGGGTGGTCCGGAACCAGTAGCCGCCGGTTTTGCCGGATTTCGCCAGTTCGGTAAAGGACGGCGAGGTCGAAGAGGGGGAAATCTGGACAACTTTACCCGGCGCTGTCACCGAGGTCAGTATCGCCATGCTGACACCACTCGACAGTGCGCCGACAATGGCCGGTACCTGATGGATGTCGACCAGCTGCTTGGCGGCGGAAACGCCGACAGCGGGGCTGGTCTGGTCGTCCAGCATCGAGAGTTTGAGGTCACAGCCGTTGACGCCGCCGGCCTTGTTGACCGTATCCACCGCGAGTTCCGCGCCTTTGGCGATGGATTGGCCCAAGGCTCCCAGAGAGCCGGTGAGGGCCATGACACTGCCTATCGTCGTAGTACATTTAGCCTGGACAGCGAGTGGTGCGAGCGCGGCTACGCCCATGATCGCCGAAGCAACCAGGCTGCTGGTTATTCTTCTGCTCTTCATGAAGGTTTCTCCACTGTTGGTACACCCTTTTGTTGTCATGCGAGTTGTCGTCACCCGCCTTTTTTGGTTTCCGGAGGCTGTACTGATGGCTCATTCCCCGGATACGGTCTTGCTCTCTCCCGCGAAGACTACTGCCTTGCGCGATCCCATGATGCCGCGTGGCCGGAACAGCAGGACCAGCATCAACACCAGGCCTATCAGGATGATCTGGAAGGCTCCGCCCTTGACTTGCAGTGTGCTGGGCAGGATGGCCTGCACCACAGAGCCGCTCATGGTCCATAGCGCCCAGACCAGCACCGAGCCGAGGATGGCGCCGCGATTGTTGCCGCTGCCGCCGACGATCAGCATGGCCCAGACCTGGAAGGTGAGGACCGGCATAAACAGCGTTGGGCTGATGTACTTGATGAAGCTGGCGTAGAGGGCGCCAGCCAACCCCATCAATATCGAGCCGATCACGAAGGACTGAAGGCGGTAGCTGAAGCCGCTTTTGCCGACCGAACTGGCAGCCGTCTCATCCTCCCTGATTGCCATCAGCACGCGTCCCCACGGGGAGTGGACGATGCGCTCCAGGCTCCAGTAAGCCAGCAGCAGGATGACGACAATCATTACCAGGAAGAAGACGTTGTAGCCCAGGTTTGAGCTGAAATACGCCGATAGCGGCTGGGGAATGTTGTAGATGCCGTTGGGGCCACCGGTCAGCCAGTTCATGTTGTTGGCAATCAACTGGATGGTGGCGCCGATACCGATGGTCGCGATGGCCAGGTAGTCTTCGCGCAATCGCAGCGTGGGTATGCCGACGATCAGCGCCACGATGCCGGTAGCGATCATGGCGGCGATCAGTGCCGCGAGGAAGGGCCAGTTGAAACCGCCGATGTGGCCGGCAGCCGGCGGTGACGCCAGGATGGCGAAGGTATAGGCGCCCACGGCAAAGAAGCCGACCACACCGATGTTGAAGAGGCCGGTATAACCCCACTGAAGGTTCAGGCCCAGGCTCATCAGGCTGTAGATGGAGGCCAGGATCGAGAAGAAAACGAGGTAAGAGACAATGCCGGTCATTGGACTTTCTCCCCCAGGATGCCGCTGGGTTTGATCAGCAGCACGACGATCATCAGGATGAAGGCCACGGCCGGTTTGTAGGCTGGTGAAATGAAGAGGACGGAGAGGTCCGCCGCAATGCCGATCACCAGACCGCCGAGAATGGCGCCGTAGATACTGCCGATACCGCCGAGAATGGCAGCCGAAAACAGGAACAGCAGCAGGTTGAAGCCCATGTCCGGCAGGATCTGCACGGTCAGCCCGAACATGACCCCTGCCACTGCGGCCAGGGAGCCGCCGACAACCCAGGTCCAGCGGACCACGTTATGCACGTTGATACCGCTGACCTGCGCCAGTGACGCATTGTCGGAGACGGCGCGCATGGCCTTGCCGAGGCGGGTGCGAGTCAGGAAGAGATGCAGCCCGATGACCAGGACAACGGCCAGCCCGACCACGAACAGCTCGTCCGGGGTGGTGCGCACGCCGGGCAGTATCGGCTGGGCGATCTGGATATTGTCGGAGTAGTACTGGGGCTCGGGCCCGAACACCACGACGATCAGGTTCCGCAGTAACAGCGAGGCCCCAAAGGACGCGATAACCAGCGTCACCTGGATGTTGCTTTTGCGGAGCACCCGGAACACCAGCCAGTCGAGCACCAGGGCCAGTACCGAGGCCATCAGTGCCGCCGCCACTATCGCGAGAATAAAGGGCCAGCCGAACGACAGCGGCCCGATGGTACTTTGTACGCCGCCGAAGACCAGTACCACCAACCAGGCGAAATAGGCACCCCAGGACAGCAGGGAGCCATGGGCGAAATTGGCAAAATTGAGGATGTTGTAAGTGAGGGTGAGGCCGACGGCGCCCAAGGCGATGGACGAGCCAAGCACGATGCCGTTGGCCAGGTACTGGGCGATCATAGCAGGCCTCCCTTGGAACCGAGGTACAGTTCACCGACTTCAGGGTTTTTCAGCAGGGCGTCGGCGCGATCCTCCAACTGCTCTTTACCTTCCGCCAACACGTAGCCGCGATCCGATATCAACAGGCCCGCCTTGGCATTCTGCTCCACCATCAGGATGGTGACGCCGGTATCCCGTACCTGTTTGACGTTGTCGAATACCATGCCAACCAGTTTCGGCGACAGCCCGGCAGAGGGCTCATCGAGCATAAGCAGACGTGGTTCCACCATCAGGGCGCGGCCGAAGGCCACCATCTGGCGCTGGCCACCGGAAAGCTTGCCGGCGGGATGCTTGCGCAAGCGGGCAAGGTCCGGGAACAGGGCGTAGGTTTCCTCCAGGCGTCTGGCGATTCCGCTTTTGCGGGTAAAGGCCCCCATTTCCAGGTTTTCCTCGACAGTCAGCCGATGAAAGACGTTGTTCACCTGGGGCACATAGGCCAGACCCTCTCGGACCAGGGTGTGCGGCGGCCGGCCGGTGATGTCCTTGTCGAGGAGGCTGACTTTGCCGCCGAAGATGGGCACCAGTCCGGCGATGGCCTTGATCAACGTCGATTTACCGGCGCCGTTGGGACCCAACACGGTAACGATTTCGCCGCTGCGTACTTCGATATTGGCTCCGCGAAGGATGGGAACGCCCGGCGTGTAACCGGCTTCGACATTGTCGACGCGGAGAACGATGTCGTTCTGGCTCATGACGTCGCCTCCGGTTCACCGCCCAGATAGGCATCCAGAACACGGGGGTCGCTACGCACGGCTTGGGCGTCGCCTTCCATCAGCAGACGGCCGTTGGCCATCACCAGGATGGGATCGCACAGGTTGAGGACCATATCCATGTTGTGCTCGATCAGCAGAAAGGTGATACCCCGCTCGTGCAGTTCGCTGATCCGGTCGATGATTTCGGCCAGCAGCGACGGGTTGACCCCGGCGCCGGGTTCGTCGAGCAGGATCATGCTGGGGTCCGCCATCAGTGCCCTGCCGATCTCGACCAGCTTCTGCTGTCCGCCCGACAGGTTTTTGCAGGGCAGGTCCAGGACGTGGCCGAGATTCAGGAATTTCGCGATCTCGCAGGCCTTGTCGTGATTCCGCTCTTCCTCTTCGCGCACGCGAGCGGGTTGGAACCAGTTGTTCCAGAAGCTTTCGCCGCATTGCGAGGGGGGGACGACCAGCAGGTTTTCGAGGACGGTCATTTCGGGGAAGGGACGGGGGATCTGGAAGGTTCGAACCAGTCCCTTATGGAAAATTCGGTGAGGGGGCAGGCCGTCGATGCGCTCTCCTTTGAAGAGAATCTGCCCGGCTGTTGGGGTATAGACCCCGGCGATGGAATTGAACAGGGTGGTCTTGCCAGCCCCGTTCGGTCCGATCAGGCCCGTAATCGTATGTTCGCGTATCTTGAAGGATACGTCGTCCACCGCTTTGAGCCCGCCAAACCGCATACCAAGTCCGTTGACTTCTAGCATCAGGTCTTCGCACTGGTTGGGCGACCATATTGTATGGTCGGCGTTATTTTTATCTCCAGGCCTTTGCCGTTAAGGCGCCGGAGTCTCCATGCGCCTTTTGGGCGCGATTGCGGACAGCAGGCTGTGTCGGCCCGCTGCCGCAGGTCAGGTGCCGGCGACCTTTCTCGGAGGCACTGCCGATACCTGTTCCGTTTTTAGTCAGATGAGACTCGGGAGAGTTCAATTTTTTTGTGGGAAATGGGGGGAATGACCTTGATAAAGGTCAAGATGGGGTGGTTTGCGGGGGAGTGGGAAGGTTTTTTGTGTCGTCTAAAGCAGCCCTTTCCGCTGGAGCGGAAAGGGCTGTGACCCTATTTAGGTCTTAGGCTGGGCCTGGGCGAGCAGCTCGGCAAAGCGGGGTGCATCGATATTGGTGCCACAGACGATCAGCGCCACCCGTTTGCCGTTGAGGCGCTCGCGCAAGGGGCCCAGCAATGCCGCGGTCGCGGCCGCAGAGGCGGGCTCGGTCACCAGTTTCATGTCCCGGAAGAGGTGCACCATGCTACGGCGCAGGTCGTCATCCGACACGCGGACAATCTCATCGACGAACCGATGGCAGACGCCGAAGCTGTAGGGCAGCGTATAGGGCGCGCCCAGGCTGTCGGCAATCGTATCAACGGTGTCCAGTTCCTCAGTGTGTCCTGACATGAAGCTCCGGTACATGGCATCAGCGCCAAAGGGTTCGACACCGTAGACTCGGCAGGCGGGATTCAACTGTTTCACGGCGGCAGAGATGCCGCCGCAGAGTCCGCCGCCACCGACCGGCACGACAACCGCATCCAGCTCCGGCACCTGCTGCATCAGCTCAAGGCCGACCGTTGCTGTGCCCTTGGCGGTATTGGGACCGTCGAAGGGATGCATCATGGCCCGTCCCTCGTCTGCGGCAACACGGTTGGCCAGGGCAAAGGCTTCATGGATGCTATCGGTCAGCAGTATCTCTGCTCCCGACTGGCGGCAGGCGTCCAGCCGGGCCGGGCTGGCATGATGCGGCATTGCCACTTTGGCGGATACTCCGGCCAATTGCGCGGCATAAGCCACGGCAACCGCGTGGTTGCCCGCACTGGCTGCCACGACGCCACGCTTGCGCGCGGTATCGTCGAGCGCCTCGATACAGGTCAGAGCGCCGCGCAGTTTAAAGGTGCCGGTTTTTTGGAAGAGTTCCAGCTTTAACCAGACTTCTGTAGCAGGGCTCAGGGTGCGCTCGATCTCGCCGGTCTGCCAGCGCCACACCGGCGTCACCAGTGTTTTGCCGGACAATCGATCTGCCGTTTGGCGGATGTCGGTTAGCGTCGGGTATGGGGCCTGTTGAAGCGTATGTGCTGCCGAGGTCTCGGGTTGAGACATGGTATTGATTCTCCGTCGAAATCTATCAGGTTCCTGCGCAGATGCGCCTATGGCATAACCTGGGACGCCAAGCACCGGCTCCTGCCGCAGCTCAACGACCCTGAGTAATTCGAATCGACGGAGTGAATGCGGTGAGAGAAATGGACGAGGGAATGGCGCACGACATCGCACGCTGCAGGCGAGCAGCGGATAAACGTTTAAAGGATGTCGTTGATAAGCGGTCCATCATTGCATGATGCCAATCATCCGTTTCCCTGGCAATGGAGGGAATTCACGAGCGTTGTTCTGCGTCATCGGTTATGTGAGGTCCTTTCTGGCGATGAGCCTGCTCCAGCAGCCACTCCCTGAATGCTGCCACTTTGGGTAGCGAGAGGCGGTTGGGCGGTATGAGCAACTGATAGCCCAGGCTCGTGGGCCGCATTTGATCGAAGAGACGTACCAACCGCCCCTCCTGAAGATCATCCGCAACCAGGCTGTACCAGGTGAGCGCAGCGCCCATACCGGCGTTGACTGCCTGGAGGACGAGATTGTTATCGCTGATCCGGCGTACATGGAGCGGCAGGGTCGGACTTACGCCCAGGGAGGTCAGCCAGGTATCCCAGTCTGGAAAGGTGGGATCCCAGTCGTGACTTTCATCGTGGAGCAACGTGCAGTCGAGTAGGTCTTCGACCCGCTGGATACGGCTGGCCAGTTTGGGGGCGACGACCGGAACGATGGCCTCCGGCATCAGTCGGTCGATATGCAGTCCTGGATAGGGGCCCGGGCCAAAGCGTACGGCGACATCGACGTCTTCGACGTTGAAGTCGACCTTACGGCGAGTGGCCAGTATGCGCAATTCGATATCAGGGTGTCGGGCATAGAAATCGTCGATCCGCGAGATCAGCCAGCGTGCCGAGAAGGTGGGTGGTGCGGAGACGATCAGCGGGCCATCTTCCGGTTGCACGCGAAGGCGCTGGACTGCGCGTTCCAACTGGTCGAAGGCTTCGGTCACCAGGGGTAATACCCGTTGGGCCGGTTCGACGAGGCTGATGGTTTTGCCGCGTTGAAACAGGATCAGGCCGAGATAGTCCTCCAGTAGCTTGATCTGCTGACTGATCGCCGCCGGAGTGACGTGCAGCTCCTCGGCGGCGCGGGCAAAGGACTGATGCCGCGCGGCGGCCTCGAAGGCTCGCAAGGCATTGAGTGAGGGAAGCTTCCTTGGCATTAGATTTTCTTAATATGCGTTTTAGAAAGTATAGTTTTTCAGCATTATTCTGGTCAATTAGATTGGTTTTACCATAGTAATGCTAAAGGAATGAGGGTGATGAAAACGAATGCCGTTTATGGCCTTATCACACTTTCGGCGCTGTTCTGGGGAATGAACTTTGCGCTTGCCGGACCCGTGATGCTGGATGAGCCGCCCCTTTATGCAGCCGCGTTCCGCTTCCTGCTGTCGTCTGCAGTCATGCTGGTGCTGGCCATGATGCGTGGAGAACCCCTGGTGCAGTCGGCCCGCCGACATGCCGGGGTCTTTATGTTGCTGGGTGCGCTTGGTATCGGTGCTTTCAACTTGCTGTTCTTCTTTGCCCTGCAACGGACATCGGCCGCCAATGCATCCTTGATCATGGCAACGAACCCCCTCCTGACAACGCTGCTTGCGGCGCTGATGTTGGGGGAACGCGCCAGCGTAAGCCAGCTTGCTGCCTTACCGCTGGCGCTCATAGGTGTCGTTGTGGTGATTTCAGGTGGGCGGTGGGATCAACTGCGGTCTCTGCATGTGGCGAGCGGAGACCTGATCATGCTGTGTGCGGATCTGGTCTGGGCCTTCTATAACGTGCTGGGACGTCGCTACATGCCGGCGGGGTCGCCTCTTACCAACTCAACGCTGATGATCATGGCGGGTACGCTGGTCCTGTTAGTTGCGGCGGTGGCCAGTTCGGAAACGCCTGTGATGCCTGGACCTGAATCAGGCGCGGGTTTGGTCATGATGGCGCTGGGTGGGACCGTATTGGCTTATCTGTTCTGGACGACGGGAATCGCCCGCCTGGGCGCAGGCCGGACGGCACTTTTCCTCAATCTGGTTCCGGTGTTCGCGATGTTGATTGCCGGTGCCATGGGTGAGGTCCCGACAGGTGCACAGCTGGTTGGCGGTCTCCTGGTGATTGGTGCGGTACTGGTGGCCACGCTGCCGCGTCGCCAGCCGGCTGCTGTAGTGGTCCCTTCGGGCTGCAGGAGCTGATCTGTATCGAGGCAACCCCTTACTGCCAAAAGGAGACGTGGGGTTGCCTCGTGGTCGACTGTCCCTGCTACATGTCGTTCATTCGGCCGGCCTGGGAGGCCAAATGTTGTGTTTCGTGGGTTTCCATTTCCAGCAGTTCGCCAATCAGCTCCCTGGCTTCCGGGATATCGGCTCGCCCTTGCAGGTAACGGTAAAGATCGATGACCTCATTGTGCCACTTGAAGACGACCTGACTGATGTCGTCCACCGACAGGTCGGCAAAGGTGTTGTCGTCGAGCGACGCCTTCTGCATGGGGCGATGTTCCATGTAGTCGTAGACCCAGGTATCCAATGCCTTGTGCGAGGCCTGTCGCTCGAACTCCTTTACGGTCTTTTCCAGTGTGGCTTCGTGATCCGCCAGATACTGCATCAGTCCGCGGGCACGTTCCGACGACTGGGCCTCTATCCCCTGGCCAAGGCTTTGGGCCAGGGTCTGGTGCAGTTGTCGGGTCCAGTCGATCAGGTCGCCGATGGTTTCGATCTTCACTGCGTCTTCCTCCGATGCGCGATCAGCGTTGGGTCATGCGAATGACCATGCGACCGTCAACCTTACCAGCCTTGAGTTGGGCAAAGATATCATTGATATCTTCCAGGCGGGATTCGTGAATATGGGCGCGGACCTTGCCTTCACCGGCGAACTGCAGTGCTTCCGCCAAATCCTTGCGGGTGCCCACGATAGACCCCCGAAGGGTGATGCGTTTTAGCACGACGTCGAAAATTGGTGTGGCGAAATCTCCTGGCGGTAATCCGACGAGGCTCACCGTGCCTTTACGCCGAACCAGGCCCAGCGCTTGAGAAAAGGCGGGTGGTGAAACTGCTGTTACCAGGACGCCGTGAGCACCGCCCCCGGTTTCCTGGATTACCTGCTGCACGGCATCGGGTGCCTTGGCGTTGACTGCAGCCTCGGCACCCAACTGGCGTGCCAGCGCGAGCTTTTCATCGGTGACATCCAGTGCCACGACGTGCAGCCCCATGGCCTTCGCATATTGGATGGCGACATGACCGAGCCCCCCGATGCCGGAAATGGCGATCCACTCGCCCGGCCGGGCTTCGGTCTCCTTGATGCCTTTATAGGTGGTCACTCCTGCGCAGAGAATCGGGGCGATTTCTGCGAAGTCGACATTGGCCGGCAGTCGGCCGACATAATTGGCATCACCGATGGCGTATTCGGCAAAGGTGCCGTTGACGCTGTAACCGCTGTCATGCTGGCTCTCGCAAAGCGTTTCCCAGCCGGTCGTGCAGAATTCGCAGCCACCGCAGGCATCGTGCAACCAGGCGATGCCGACAGGATCCCCTTCCTTGAGATGGGAGACTCCAGCCCCGACGGCGGCGACGATGCCGGCGCCTTCATGGCCGGGAATAAAGGGCACAGTGGGCTTGACCGGCCAGTCGCCGTCCGCTGCATGCAAATCGGTATGGCAGACGCCGGTAGCGATGATTTTTACCAGTACCTCTCCGGGACCCGGTTTGGGAATAGGGACCTCTTCGATGCTCAGAGGTTTGCCGAACTCGCGGACGACAGCCGCTTTCATCATTCCTGTCATGCTGATGACCTCCTTTTCGGTAACTGTCCGGGCAGGATAATCCTTTTGTGTTGGAAGACATTGATCTGAGTCTACGGTATGCCTGACTCCAACCACGCGGGCGGTTCTTCTCGATGGCAGTTGGTCCTGCGATTTTCCGGAGCGGTACTGGCCCGAGGCGAAGGTGACTGAAAAGCGGTAGGTACTTTTCCGACTCTTCTGGGCATTGGGACGAAAGATAACCTTGACCTGGGTCAGGGTCGCTTTTGGAAGTGGCCGTTGATAATGAATGCAAATCGCTGCAGGCCTTTGACGGTCTGAGTCTCTACTGAGGAACGTATTATGACATTCTCCGTGAAAACGACTGTATTGGTGGGATCTCTGTTGCTCGCCGCAAGCACAGCTTTCGCTGCCGACCAGACACAGACCCAATCCCAGACACGTACGCAGACGGAAACCCAAACCCGTTCCCAGGAGCGTATCTATGGCAGTCAGTTGATGTCGCCGCAGGAGCGCGCCACCTACCGTCAGCAAATGCGCAACATGAAGACCAATCAGGAGCGTCAGGCTTTCCGCCTGGAGCACCATAAGTTGATGCAGGAACGTGCTCGCCAGAGAGGCGTTACCTTACCGGATATGCCTCCGGCTAAAGGTCAGGGCCGAGGCATGGGGCAAGGTAATGGTATGGGACAAGGTAATGGTATGGGACAAGGCCAGGGCATGAGGCAAGGCCAGGGTGGTGGTATGGGCGGCGGTGGCCGCAAATGAGCATGTCGGTCGACATCACCTTCCATAACATGATGGCGAGTGACGCCTTGCGCGCCAGCATCGAAGAGCATGCGGCGCGCCTGGAGGCCTTCGCGGACGACATTCTTTTCTGTCATGTTGTGGTGGAGCCGACTGAGCGGCGTCATCACCAGGGCAATCGGTATCGGGTGCATGTTCACTTGGCGTTATCGGGCGGCACCATTGATGCCGGCAAAACGCCGGACGATGATCACAGCCACGAAGATGCCTATGTGGCCGTACGCGATGCCTTTGACGCGGCACGTCGCCAATTGGAAGATTTCGTACGCCGCCGCCGTGGCGATGTAAAACACCATGAGACGCCTGAGACCGGTCATATTCATGAGATCGATCATGAAGCCGGTATCGGGCTGATCATGAGTTCGGACGGCCAGGAAATTCCCTTTCACCGCAACAGCGTTGTGGACGTGGATTTCGAAAAGCTGGCCGAAGGAAGTCCGGTCAGCTTCGTCTCTCTGAGCGATCAAGACGGTTTGCGCGCAAGCACTGTCCATCTCGTGTCGCATAAGCACCACAGGGCATCGCCGGCCACTCCTTCCAACGCGTAATTGCCTGGAGTGGCCGGGGGGAGCTGTGGAATGGTTAGCGGGCAGGGCATGAGCCCATGTTAAGCGGGTCGTCTCTATCGCAGGGCAGGGTTCTCCCTAACGTTTGCAGCTTCGAATAGACCGGTGCCCGGCAATAGAGCGTTGTTGGGGTATCGTCTCCCCTCAACTTACTGACCTCGATACCTTGGCGATGGATGGCAGGCGCAATGTCACTCTCGTCGTCGTCGAAAAGACGGTATTGGTAGTCGCCGTTAGTAAAGCTGACGACGGTTCGTTCCACCTCATAACGACTGTAGTGCGAGTACTTGAAGTCGTTGACCCCGTTTCCAGCCTGGGGATAACTCAATTCAATACGCCCGTGACGGCCAAAGCGGTACCGAAGATGGCCGCTCCGCTGCTTGAGGTCGCCGGCGCCGCATAGAGAAACCATCTTGTGGTGGCTGCCAATCGTACAGTTGAAGAAAACGGATTCGTCAGCGCGACATAGCGAGGTTTTTGCGGAAGATTGCGCTTGCGAGCAATCGCTGACAGCGGCCAATACGCTTAACGTGATGGCTAGGCAAAAGCGTGATGGTTTGCTGGGACGCCCGGTCATATCGTTGACTGCTCCTTATCGTATCGGTTAGCGCCGCTGAGGTTTTCGTCCTGTGCGGGAATGGGCATACTGTCGGCCAACATTGTTATGCCGGTTGTGCACATGATTATCCCTCTGGACCAGTTGTCTGACGATGCCCTCAATGGCCTGATTGAGGAATACTGTATCCGTGAACATGGACTGAACGAGACAGAAAGTCCGTTGACTGAGCGCAAGGCGACCATTTTGGCCGCCCTGCGTCGGGGCGAGGTAGTGGTGCTCTACACGCCGAACAATCCCAATCAGGTGGCCACCCTGGTCAATCGGGATCAGTTGGGCGACCGGGATTTGGCGGCGCTCGATCTTTAATTGGAATCAGGCGCCGGTACCAGGTTTCAGCCGCAGTTTTGAACGTGATGACCAGCGGGCGTTGAGCCAGAGCGAGGCAGCGATAATGCTGCCGCCGACAAAAAGTCGGCCCAGGTCGGCGTCGTGGTTCCAGATCAACAGGTTGACCAGTAATCCGGCCGGCACCAGCGCATTGTTCATAATGGCCAGGGTGCCGGCATCGACCAGGCAGCCTCCGCGGTTCCAGAGAAACATTCCCAGTCCCGACGCGGCAAATCCCAGCCAGAGCAGGATCCCCCACTCCAGGGACGTCGAGGGCAACTTATGTACGTTGCCGAAGATCAGGAAAGACGGCAGGGCGATACACAGGGCGCCGAGATAGAAATAACCAAAAAAACGATACAGTGGCATATCGACGGGGTAGCGTTGAACCAAGTGCTTGTAGCCGACCTGTCCGGCTGCGAAAGTGGCGTTTGCGACCTGTAGGAGGACAAAGCCCGTGATGAAGTTGCTGCTGATACCGTTGTAACGAATGACGCCGGCACCAATGGTGGCGACCGCTGCTGCGACCAGTGCGATAGGGGAAAAGCGGCGGGCCAGGGCGTCGTCGATCAGCGTCACGTAGAGGGGGGTGAAAATCGTGAACAGCAGAACTTCCGGCACGGTCAGGTAAGCGAAGGAGCGGTAAAGGCAGAGATAGGTGATGCCGAACTGGAGGGCGCCGACCAGCATGACCCCGCCTTTGAGGCGGCCGGGAATGCCGTGCCAGCGTGTCAGCGGCAGAAACGCAAGGCCGGCCAGGACGATGCGCGTCAGCACGGCGAAGTCGCTGTCTACGTGCCCGGCGATGTAGACCCCTATCAAACTGAAGGAAAAGGCCCAGAGAACGGTCACGAACATCAGGTAGGACACGGTTAGACTCCAGTTGAAGGAAGGGCGCTTATTCTAGCCTCGAAAGCTGCTGGAACACAGTTAGCTCAATTGTGAAGATGCATTGATGCCGTTCAAGGAACGCCACTGCCCAACGGTCACCCGGGAGCGATCAATGATGAACGATATGTCTAGGAATGGGATGCGTAGCCGGAGGGCGCTTGCCCTGTTTCCGTTTTTGCTGATCCTGATGCTGGTCGCTAGCAGCGGTGCCGCCTTTCATCCGGGTGCCTGGTACGCTGCATTGATCAAGCCTGCATGGACGCCACCCAATGCAGTATTCCCGGTCGCATGGACTTTGCTCTACCTGTTGATTGCAATTTCCGGCTGGCGGGCTTGGTTACGCTGTAGCGGCCCGATCCGGCGCCGGGCTTTTACGGTTTATGGCCTGCAGCTATTGCTAAACCTGGCCTGGTCCTGGCTGTTTTTTGGGCGCCACTGGGTGCTGATGGGGCTGATCGATATGCTGCTTCTGCTAGTGATGATCATGCTCAATATCGTCCGTTTCCGGGCGATCGATATCTGGGCCGCGCGGTTACTTTGGCCCTATATGCTCTGGGTGCTCTATGCCGTGACACTGAATGCCGGTATCCTGTGGCTGAATTGAGGTCAGCCCATGCGGCTGACGGTATTCATCGTTCTTTTGGCGATTTAAAGAATCGTCCCCGATACCTGCTAATGAAACATTTGAGCAAGGATGTGGCGCGGCCGACCACGATTTTTCCCTGCAGACCCTCGTGGCTGTCCAGCCTTCCAGTGAGCTATTTGCGTCATTGTTTGCAGCTGCAACCACTGGCGGTTTTGGCCGTGTTGATGTTGCACCTTTCTCCCGCCAACGCCGATATCAAATCGATTGCCGATCCGGATTGGTATTGGCGAGGTATCGAAAAGCCGGAACATCCGGTATCCCTCTGGAACGGGGATGTTGAAGGCGGTCTGCTGATGATATCCGGCAACGCCCCTTCGACGAGTTTTACCAGCCGGGTGGATATGAAGCACGAGCTGCCTCGCTGGCGTCACAGCATGCTGTTGCAGTCGCGCTATACGCGTCAGGATGGCCAGACCACAGCTGAATACTATTTCGCCGCGACCCAGCTCGACTACAAGATATCACCGGTCAACTACACGTTTACCCGCCTGGGTTATGAGAGTGACCGTTTCAGCGGTTATAACTATCGATCATCCGCGGCTGCCGGTTATGGACGCCGCCTCTGGCAGCGGGGGCCTGACTATTTCGATGTGTCCACCGGTCCGGGTTACCGTTACAGTCGTCTTTCGGCACCAGACGCCGAGGGCAGAACCATTCAGCAGTCTCCTATCGTGCGGTTCGCCCTGAACTACCAATACCACCTGTCGCCGGATGTCATCTTCAAACAGTCGATGAATACCGAAGTGAGCTTTCACAGCGGTCAGTCGGTCTCCACGTCCACCACCTCCCTGCAAAGCAATTTGATCAATACCTTCGCCCTCAAGGCCTCGTTTTCGGTGCAGAACACTTCGCCCACGCCATCCGGTATTCGAACGACGGATACGCAGACCTCGCTGACCTTGCTGTATTCCTTCTAGTCATGCCGTACACTGCCTCTGAAAATTGGTTGCGGAGACCCCATGTTCAGTTACTTGCACGCCTTTCACGCCGGCAATCTCGCCGACGTCCACAAACATCTGGGGCTGTTTCTGGCGTTGTCGCTCATGCAGCGCAAAGAGACCGCGATCGCCTGTTTCGATACGCATGCCGGCAGTGCCGTCTATGACCTGAACTCTGCCGAGGCACGCAAGACGACTGAATCTGATCGCGGCATTCAGGCGCTCTGGCAGGTACGGTCGAAGTTGCAGGACCCCGCCTGGCAGGATTTTTTTTCGATCATCTCTGCGGCGAATGGCGGTAAGACAGCCTTGCAGTATTATCCGGGTTCTCCAGCCTGGTTTGCCCGTTTGAGGCGTCGCCAGGACAGTCTGACAACCTTCGAATTGCATCCGAGAGAGTCTGCACGGCTGGAAGCCTGGGGCAAACGCCAGGCGGCGCGGGTATATGTGGAAGACGGTTTCTCGGGTCTGCTGCGCTGTGTGCCGCCACGGGAACCCCGGCTTTGCGTGCTGATCGACCCGCCCTATGAGGTCAAGCATGACTACCGACAGGTGGTGGACACCCTGGCCAACGCCTGGCGACGTTGCCGTCATGGGGTTTTTTTGGTTTGGTATCCGATTCTGCGGGAACGCTATCAGGATACCTTGATTCGTGGTGTGGAAAAGTCACCGTTGCAGAAGGTACTGCGTAGCGAACTGCTTTTTGATCCTGAGCCGGTCGGCCAAGGTATGCTGGGTTCAGGCCTTCTGGTCGTTAATCCCCCCTGGCACTGGGAAGAACAGATGAATACCCTGTTGTCTCAGGCGCTGCCACTATGGGGCGTCGGGGCCCGTCACGAACAGCAGTGGCTGATTCCGGAATAGCCCAACAATAAAAATCTGGCCTACAGGAGAACGCATGCCCAGCATCAATCCCACGCGCACGAGTCTGGAGCAACTGGCCCGTTCCTTGCCGGAGGACAAGCCGGTGACCATGCTCAATCTGTTACGCTTCAATGAACATGCCCGCTATCCCGCCGGCAGCGATGCGGCGCCCTGTAGTGGTCGGGAAGCCTATCGCCGTTATTCCCGTGTCGCGTTGGGTAAGCTGGAAGCGGTCGGTGCCAAGCCGGTGTGGATGGCGGAAGCGTTTGCCAGCGTGATCGCGCCGGAAGACGAACACTGGGATGAGGTGCTTCTGGTGCAGTATCCCAGCGGAGCGGCCTTTATGCAGATGCTGAGTATGCCGGACTATCAGGCGGCAACGATCCATCGCACAGCTGCACTGGCCGACTCCCGGCTGATTGCCACCCTGGCGGCCAATAACCCGGTTTGACATTTACAGGTAAAGGGAGTTGGGTTGCGGATGGATAAAGTCTCAGCCAATAACGAGTCGATCTGGTCCGTTGTCAGCCCCGACAAGCATGTCCTGCCTTCAGCGTCGGTGCAGCACACCCTGCGGGTTGGTCTGGCGGGATTCCTGGAGCGTTTGCGACCGGTCTACGAGCCGGACGATGCTCCTTTTCGTAGCAAGGATGATCTTGCTCCTCTGTCCAGGCGTCAACTGGAGCGGGTGGTCCCGTCGCCGACCTGGGACGAGGCGCGTAGTGTGCTGCTGCCGGCCCTGGAAACCTGGCGCAGCAACTGGCAGTCGCTACAGGCGGCTGCCCTGGTGGTGGCGCCGCCCTTTTCCGGCACCCGCGTCATGCTTGAAGGAATAGCGCAAGCGGCGGGTTGGCGACTGATATCGCCGCCCACAGCCGAGCAGATCCTGGCAGGTCAGGATCGTTGGTTCGAGCAGTTCGAGGGCGACATTCCCTGGCTGTTGCCGGAGCTTTCCCACCTATTCCTGCGCCATGTCCATGGGCTGGGATTGATGCGGCGGTTCCTGGCTCGTGTCTGGAGCGGGCAACTGGGACAGGGTGTCATCGGTTGTGGCAGTTGGGCCTGGGAGTATTGGCGACAGGTGATGCCTGAGCTGGCACCGTCCGCGCTAACCCTGCAGAGCCTCAACGCAGCCAGGCTTGGGCTTTGGTTTCAGGAACTGGCGGACCCCCATGAGCAGCGACCGGTCCAGTTCCGACAGGCAGACAACGGATACTGGGTACTTACTGCCCGCAATGAAGTGGCGCCGTTGCCCAAGGGCGCGCGTCACAGTGAGTTTCTCCGTGATCTGGGGGCCTACAGTCGAGGCTTGCCGGAAGTGGCCTGGCAGCTCTGGCGGCTGGCGTTGCGGGCTGAACCGGAAACCGAGGTGGCCGAAGCCGCCGCCGAGGAAGCGGATAAGAACGGTAACGGCCAGATAGCCGGGCTGAGAACGGTCTGGGTGGCGCCCTGGGAACAACTCAAGCCCCCGTCGGTCCCGGCCCATGCACCGAAAACGGTGGCTTTCGTCCTGCATGCGCTGTTGTTGCATGCGGGGCTGGACGAGCATGCGCTGGCGCTGGTGTCCGGCTTGTCGGAAGAGCGCGTTCTGCAGTCGCTGCAGATCCTGCGTCGTGCCGAACTGGTGATATCGGTTCCCCGGGGCTGGTACATCGCGCCGGCGGCCTATCCCGGCGTGCGACGTTATCTGCAGGGCGCGGGCTTTCAGGTGGACAGTTACTGAGGAGCGGTTCATGGGCGAAATCGATTTCAAGGGCCTGTTGACCAAGCTGAGTTCGACCGCGGTGGTCGACGCCTTCCTGATCCTGGCCGTCGCCACGGCGTTGGTGATGATCACCCAATGGCTGTTGCCGAAACTGGCGGAACGCTTTACCGGCAAAAGCCGGCTCTACCTGCTGGCGGCCGTGCCCATGTTGCGGCTGGTGATCATCGTCATCTCTGTCCTGTTGATTATCCCGACCCTGATCGAACCCACCTTCAAGAATCTTGTCGCTATCTTCGGCGCGTTGGGACTGGCGCTGGGGTTTGCTTTCAAGGACTACGCCAATAGCCTGATTGCCGGGGTTGTGACGCTTTATGAGATGCCGTATCGGCCGGGTGACTGGATCGAGGTCGACGGCCAGTACGGCGAGGTCCGTTCGATCGGTATGCGGGCTGCCGAAATCGTCACGCCGGACGATTCGGTGGTGGTGATTCCCCATAACAAACTCTGGAATTCACTCATCAGCAACGGCAACGATGGTACCCAGAACCTGATGTGCGTTGCCGACTTCTACCTGGATGCGAACCACGATGCGGTGCAGGTTCGTCGATTGCTGCAGGATGTCGTGCTGACCAGCCCCTACCTGAAAGTCCATCGCCCGGCGTTCGTTGTGCTGTCGGAAAAGCCCTGGGGAACACACTATCGGGTGAAGGGATATCCGGTCGACCCGCGGGACCAGTTCCTGTTTGTGTCCGACTTGACGGAGAGAGGCAAAAGCGTGCTGCGCGAGTCGGGTGTGCGGTTTGCCGCGGTACCGCTGTCGGCAGGTGCGGGCTAGCCCACCTGTTCGAACCCTGTTCCTGGGCGTCGAGCGCGGGGAGTCCCCCATTTGGGCGATGGGCGGTTTGGCAGGGGAAAGGGAAAATGGTGCGCTGAAGTTCTTATTACAAAAACAACAGGAGCACACCATGCGAAAATTACTCGTTTCCCTTGTGGCATTAATTGCCGTTGCTTTCTCCGGTCCCAGTCTGGCGACCGGTTATACACAGACTCGTTATCCGATTCTGCTGGTTCATGGCCTGACCGGTTTCAGCACCATCGGTGGCCTGATCGACTACTTCTACGATATCCCCTGGAACCTGGAACGCAGCGGTGCCAAGGTCTATACGGTCAGCGTCTCGTTCGTCAACAGCAGCGAGCTTCGTGGTCAGCAGTTGGCCAGCTACATCAACACGCTGCCGGATCCGAAGTTCAACCTGTTCGCTCACAGCCAGGGAGCACCGACGGCACGGGTCGCGGCGGCATTGGTACCTTCGCGGATTGCCTCTATCACGTCGATCGACGGTGTGAACAAGGGGTCCAAGGTCGCTGACGTGATTGCCGGTATTCTCCAGCCCAACCCCTCCCTGGAAAATGGCGTGGCATCTTTGGTAAACGCGCTGGGTGACCTGGTCAACCTGCTGTCCGGCGCCAACAATCCGCAGGATGCAGTTGCGGCCATGGAAACGCTGACTACACCGGGCACCACCGACCTCAACAATGCCCTGGGCTGGAAGGGTGTTAACCGCTACAGCTGCGCCGGTACCAATGAAAACGTCAGCATCGGCGGCTATAACATGAAGTTCTTTTCCTGGAACGGCGACTCGCCCTTCACCAACGTACTTGATCTGTCCGATCCGGTCCTGAGCATCACGTCACTGGCCTTCAACGGCGAACCCAACGATGGCCTCGTCAGTGCCTGTGAGTCCATGATGGGCAAAGTGATCAGCACCAGCTATGACATGAACCACCTGGATGCCATCAATCAGCTGTTCGGTGTGCGTTCGATCTGGCTCGACCCGGTTTCCCTGTACCGTCAGCAGGCTAATCGCCTGGTGAACCTCGGCCTGTAATTGGCGATGGTGGAGAGGTGAGTGACATGGCACGTACGATGCGCGATGAACTGAAACGGCCGGCTGTCCTGGTGACGGCTGGGGTATTGGCGATACTGGTTGCCGGCATCTTCTTTGTGGGGATGCAACAGTGGCAGCATTCCGGGGCGTCGATGTCCATGGTCGCCGCAGCGGATCGTACGGCGCCCGCAGCGGTCGCGGCGGCGCCAGGCGCCGTGTCTGCCGTTGAACCGAAGGCTACGCCCTCCGTGACGGTGAAACCCAAGGTCGTCTGGCAGACGCCAAAACGTCTGCCGGGAACCGCCTTTGCCAAGTCGTTGCAGGGCACCAATATCGATGGTGCCCTGCGCGCCGATGCCAATGGCAACCTGATTGTCGACCTCCATGTGAAAGACTTCTTCGATTACTTCCTGAGTACGGTCGGAGAGGTGTCGCCGGAAGTTGCAGTGGCTCAGATGGAAAAGCTGGCACGTGGGTCCCTGCCGCCGCAGGCCCTGGATCAGGCGATGACCTTGCTCGGTGACTATCTGAATTACAAGGAAAAGGCACTGTCCCTGTCGCAGCAGGCGATCAACGTGCCCCCCGACCAGCAGACTCCGCAGTTCCAGTTGCAGGTGCTCCGGAGCAGCCTGGACAAATTGAAGGCGCTTCGCCGCGAAACCATGCCTGCCGACGCGGTGCAGGCATTTTTCGGCTTGCAGGAGGCATATGGGGACTACACGATCAAGACCCTGCAGATCGAGCAGCGACAGGATCTGACCAATTCTGAGAAAGCGCAGATGATCGCCAATGCCCGCGACAACCTGCCGCCCATCATTCGCCATACCCAGGTGCAATTGACCCGTAATGCGGATCAGTCGGCGGCTATCGCCAAGGTCGAGAAAACAGCTTCCTCACCTGACGATGCGGCGGAACAGCTTCGGCAGATGGGTGTCAGCAGCGATCAGATCCAGAATGTCGTCAACTATATGACGGCCCAGAAGCAGTTCAATCAGGATTACGCGACCTATCTGCAGGATCGGCAGCAAATCGAGCAGGCCGGTCTGGCGCCGGAGGACAAGACCAAGGCGTTGCAGGATCTGCTCAAGCGGGACTTCAGCTCGGAAGAGGCCCGTACCCAGGCCAGACTGCGGGATCTGGCGTCGCAGGGAGCCAACGATAAGAACGTCACGACAGATTAACAGGCCAGTCTGTGAAGTGACGCGCAGGCAAGATGCCGCCCGGCGCTCTAGGATAGAGGGTGGTTCGCCGATGGCTCCGTCATGATAAGCATGCCGGAGGGTATCCGCGGACGTCTCGCCGAGAGTGTCCGATGAAACAACAACAATTAACGGATCAGGCGGAGCGGGGATTCCGTTCGCTGCGATTTGAACCTGAGCTCGAAGGCCTTTTTCGCCGGCGTCGCATAGACGCCATGAGAGAGCGGGCGTACCCGGTTGCGGTCAGTGCGCTCGCGCTCTTTTTCTTTTACGCCTTCCTGGATTATGCCACCTTTCCCGCCCGTCTATCGGAGTGGACGATTCCGGTCCGCTTGCTGGTGACTTGCCCTGTCTTTGCTGCCGTACTGGTTATCCGGCGCTGGCGACCGGCCTATTTCCCTCCGTTTTACGCTTTTTCATACCTGTGGGGTGGCCTCAGCCTGGTGTTGCTTATCGGTATCGCCCGGGACCTGGCTGTGCCGATGCCCTATGACGGCATTCTGCTGTGCCTGATGTTCGGCTATTTCCTGATGGGGTTGTCCTGTCGAACAGCAACCTTCATCTCGAGTGCGATCGTCGTGTCCTATGTGGCGATGGAGTGGCGGATGGGCACGCCGAGCGAGAAGATTCTGTACAACAGCTTCTTTGTGGTGACGGCCCATATTATCGGCATCGTGGGGGCCTGGCTGCAGGAATACAGTCAGCGGGCCCACTTCCTCGACAGCTTACAGCTGGAGTTGGCTCGTGAGCAGGCCGAAGCCGAGAGTCGCCGCAAGACCCGTTTTGTCGCGGTTGCCAGCCACGATCTGCGTCAGCCGTTGCATGTGATCAACCTGCTGCTGGCCAATTTGAACGGGCCGCTGGGCCAGCAGGAGCAACGGCGCATTTTTGATCAGCTGGGCAGTTCCGTGGATCACCTCAATCACTTGCTGGAGTCCCTGCTGGACCTCTCACGGCTCGACGAGGGAATGGTCAAGCCGGTGCTGGAATCGGTGAATGCCGTTGAACTGATGCGGCGTGTCGCGGGCGAATTACAGGAGGCGGCGGAGGCCTCGGGAGTGACACTCGAAGTTTCCGACGCTGACGCTCTGTACGTCAAGGCGGACAGCGTGCTGCTGCGGCGCATTCTGCATAACCTGGTGCAAAACGCATTACAGCACGCACAATGTCGCAGGGTGAAACTGTCGTGTCATGCGCGCGGCAATCGCGTCATCCTGGACGTCCGGGACGACGGGATAGGTATTTCTCGTGAAGACCAGCGCCGCCTGTTCGAGCCCTTCGTTCAGGGTGGCACGACTCCCCTGGCGGAACGTGGCCTGGGGCTGGGGCTGGCTATTGTGCAACAACTCACGCTATTGATGGGAGGGCACTGTCAGTTGCATTCCGCGGCGGCGCGAGGTGCCTGCTTCAGCGTTATTCTGCTCGGTGCCAGGGCGCCTGGGGCGATGGCCGTGGATGTTGTTCGGGTGTCGCCGGTGGCCGCAGAAGACATCCGGGTATGGGTGATTGAAGACCATGTGGAAAGCCGACGCTGGGTGGCCCGCCTGTTGGAACAATGGGGGTATTGTCCGAGCTGCTTTTCGTCGGCCGAGGAGGCGCTGGCAGCCGAGGGTTCGGGCTCGCCGGATCTGGCCATCGTGGATATTCATCTGGGGGCTGGTCTGGATGGTCGCGCCTGCCTAGAACGTCTGCGCCAGAGAATCGGTACGCTGCCGGCTATTCTGGTGACGGCGGATACCGCCTGTCGCCAGGGGTTTGCCCCTGATAGTCAGACCTGGTTGCTGCATAAGCCCTTAAGCGCTCCCCGATTACGGGCAGCGATTTCCCGGTTGATGGCCAAGGAGGATGTGCCTGTAGCGCCTTGAAGCGTCAGTCGACCAAGCCGAGTTCGCGGGCGAGCAGTACACACTCGGTCCGGTTATGGACCTGCAAGGAGGCAAAGATGGCTTTCAGGTGGGTTTTGACCGTGTGACCGGTCAGTTCGAGCTCCTGGCAAATCCGCTTGTTGGGAAGGCCCGCGGCCAAAAGGTCGAGTACTTCCTGTTGGCGCGGCGTCAGCGAGACCAGCGGGTTCAGCTGTTGACGCTCCACTGTCGGAAACCAAAGGTCGCCCCTCAGGATGGCAGTGATCATTCGCTTCAGTTCGCGCGTCCCTGCGGACTTCGGCATGAAGCCCTGGGCGCCGGCAGCCCGGGCTGCGCGTATGGTGCCTTCATCTTCACGGCTGGAGACGATGACGACGGGGATGGGCAGGCCGGCATCGGTCAGTCCGCGAATCAACGTCAGGCCCGCAGCGTCCGGCAGGCCCAGATCCAGCAGGATCAGTTCTGTATTTTGGTGTCGAGCCAGATAGTGGCGGGCTTCGTAGACACTGGCGGCGGTATGGATATCTTCTGCACAGCCACTTTGGCGTAACGCCATGGCCAGACCTTCCGAAAAGAAGGGGTGGTCGTCGACAATCAGGACGCGGGCGGCCTGGCATGTTACCGGGGGTGTGGAGAGATCAACGGGCATGGCTGACTGGACCCGTGCTGGGACACCATGGTGCGTGTCCGACAGAGAGGCTTGAGCTGCGCGACTGGCCGGGTAGGTATGCGACGTTTGCGCCGTCTCCGACCGAAGTGTTGACGTCGGTAAGGGATAGCGGCGAAGGTTGTAAAACGTCGGGCTTGTGTAAGCGCGAGCGAACTCCCATGATCGTTCTCTTGTTATTATTTGTAACCACTATCTCAGACTCCCATGTTGGGTGTCGAGCATTGGCAGTGACGACTTTCACAAAACATGAAGGCATTTTTCCCTCCCGTTTCCTTGGTGCGGCGTCTGCTGAATTCGGCCGGGGTGCTGGCGCTTCTGGTCGTCGGCAATGCGGCACGGGCTGACGGGCCTCCGCCGGAGTTCAGTTACGTGTACGCGCCGGTATTGGGCACGGGGTACTACAAGGCATCCGGCGATACCATCGCCGTGCTTCGCCTGCCGCTGACCTATGTGCTGACCGATAACTTCGAAGATCCGGTTCAGACACAACTGCGCCTGACGGCGACGGCCGGGTTCAGTAATTTCGATCTGCAAACGCTGGCGGATCGCTCGCTTCCCAGGGGAGTGCGGACCTACACGCTGTTGCCCGGGGTAGGATGGCATGTCGATATGGGGCACGACTGGCACCTGTCCCCCTATTTCGAGATCGGGCTGGCGAGGGATATCGAGCAACAGCAGACGGCGACGTTGGCGGATGCCGGGGTACGCAGTATCAAGCGCTGGAGGGCCGGCAACGGCATCCTAAGTCTCGGTACCGGTGCCATTATCGCCGGACAGGAGATCCATGGGTCGCCGAACCGGCAGGGCTTTGTGCTCTTCGAGAACGGGCTCGACTATGAGGTTCCCACGGGCTGGCATCTGGGGCAGCACAGCCTGACGGCCAGTGGTTTCCTGTTATGGCGTCACTTCGGCAACAACCTGTCTTTTGCGGGAGTCGCCGGTGAACAGATCACGTTGCGGGACCTCTTTTACGTCGGTGCGACCTTTGGCTTGGCCAAACCGGTGCATTGGCATCACATCCCGTTGCAGCGGGTTGGGGTTTCGCTGGTGCGCGGCGATAACCTCAAGGCGGTTACCGTCAACCTGGGGTTCCCATTCTGATTTACGTGATGCGGTTCGGTCCCCTTTATGGATGGAACAGGCTAAACTGCGTGCTGTGTGAAACTGGCGGCCGGTATCCTGGGGCCGCATAGCGACAACCTGGGCGATACCGGCGAACCGGTGACAGCCCTTTGCAATGTCAGGCGCCCGTGTACTGGAAAACCGATGATATTCCCGACCCGCAATGGCGTGCGGAACGCATAAGCGCCAATCTGGTCCCCTTCGAGTTTATCGATACCCGACCTCTGAGCGAGGAAGAAACAGCTTACTGCCGTTTCTACGGGCTCGACCTGCATGAAGCCTACCCGGATCTCGAGCACCGCCTTGGGCGCATCGATGTGACGGGTTACCGGATCGCGGTCCACTATTATCGGCGCCCTGATTCGCGGGGCACCGTTTTTATCTTCCATGGCTACTTCGATCATGCCGGGCTTTACGGGCAGTTGTTCGCGCACTGCCTGGGTAAGGGATATGACATCCTGTTCTACGACCTGCCGGGGCATGGACTGTCGTCGGGCGAACCGGCCGTTATCGATGATTTCGGCGCCTATCAGATAATCCTGCGGGAAGTGCTGCGCCGTGCGCGCGGTCGGACCGCCGAGCCCTGGTTTGCGGTCGGGCAAAGTACCGGGGGTGCCATACTGATCGACTATCTGCTTTCCCAGGGGCGGGATACTTCGACGTTTTCAGCGGTCGTACTCCTTGCGCCACTGATTCGCCCGGCAGCCTGGTTGCCGGCCAGGATGCTGCACCTGATGGTCAGTCCCTTTCTGCGCCATTGGAAACGCATGTTCTCGGAAAACAGCGCCAACCCGCGCTTTTTGCGATTCCTGAAAGAGAAAGATCCGTTGCAGCCGAGAGCCGTATCGGTAGACTGGGTGGGCGCTTTGAAAGCCTGGGTTCCGGTGATCGAGAATGCGCCTCCGATCGACTTTCCGGTAACGGTGGTTCAGGGTGAAATGGATATGACCGTCGATTGGCGGCATAACATAGGGGTAATCCGCGACAAGTTCATTCGTTCACATATTATGCAGCTTCCCGAGGGGCGGCATCACTTGGTGAACGAGATTGCTGATGTGCAGCAGCAAGTTTTCGATATTATAACGGATACGTTCAACGGGCAGCCTCCTGAGGCCGGCCTTTCTCGACGAGATAAAAGGAGTTCCTGAGTGAAGAAAGCTATCCTGGCCTGTGTTATTGCCGGCTACACTCTGACGGGCTGTATGACCTACGACCCTTACACCGGAGAGCAGAAGGTCTCTGATTCCACCAAGGGCAGCGCTATTGGTGCCCTGGCCGGTGCGGCTATCGGTGCTGCGGCGGCTGACGGCAAGAATCATGTGCGTGGTGCCCTGCTGGGTGCGGCCATCGGCGGCGCCGTGGGCGGCGGTGTCGGTTACTACATGGACAAGCAGGAAGCCGAACTGCGTCATCAGTTACAGGGTACCGGTGTTCAGGTACAGCGTAACGGTAACGATATCAACCTGATCATGCCGGGCAACATCACGTTCGACTTGAATCAGGCGAGCATTCGTTCGCAGTTCTATGATGTCCTGCATTCGGTGGCCCTGGTACTGAAGAAGTTCGACAAGACTGCCATTCAGGTCAACGGTTTCACCGACAGTACCGGCAAGGCGTCCTATAACATGCAACTGAGCCAGGAGCGCGCCCAGTCCGTGGCCAGTTACCTGGTGAACCAGGGCATCGCTGCCGGTCGCATTCAGGCCCGCGGCTTTGGTGAAAGTGCGCCGATTGCCTCCAACGCCACCGCTGCGGGGCGTCAGGCGAATCGTCGCGTCGAACTCAAGCTGGTACCGTTGGAGCAGCAAATCAACGGCTGATGGGCTGACGTTCAACCCTGGGGCCGACACCGGCTCCCAGGGGTATTAAGGGTGACGCTCACAGCTCAGTGTGGGGCGTCACCGCCTTTGTCCTGGCCCAGCCAGTGATCGATCCGGTGCTTTAAATCGTTCAGTCGGCTTTCCCCCGCCTGTCGCAGCTCTTCGATCTGGCGGCGGGCGTCTTCCATATGGTGCTGGAGTCGCTGCACCTGATCCGCTATATCCTCCTGGATTTGAGCGGATGCCTTTTCATTATCTGCATTCGCCTTGCGCTCCTGCGCCTTGGCCTTCATCGAGTCGACCTGCTTTTCCCAGGCCTCGATCTGCGTTTCGAGTTTCGAAATCAACGAATCCTTCAGTGACATGGGTCTCTCCTTTGTTCCATGGATGATGCACCGCCAGTACAAAGGTTTGGGGGCGGTTTTTCACTATTCAAGTCAGTCAGGGGATATCTGGCGCTGCCACCGTTACCCTACCTCCCGTCTCATGGTTGTCGCCAAACTGTCAATTCCGCGTCACAAACCCTTGTTAGCCTCGTTGGGAATGAGATCGATCTCATTTTGACGGTCAGCAGCAATTGGGCGGGAGAACATGGCGGATCTGGCAGCAGTTGCCAAACGGGCAGGGGTATCGCGAGCCACCGCAGCGCGCGCATTTTCCCAGCCGGAACTGGTCAGGCAAAGCACCTGTGAACGGGTGCTCGAAGCGGCCCGCGAACTGTCATTCCGTCCGAATCGCCTGGCGCAGCAATTGCGTACGCAGGCGACCCGCATGATCGGCGTCCTGATCCCCGATTTACGCAATCCGGTTTTTGCCGAGCAGTTGCAGGCGATGGAAGTCGCGGCGCGGGAGCAGGGCTACGCATTATTGGTGACGACAACCGGCTATGACGCCAGCCGGGAGGCCGATGTTATCGAGGAAATGCTGTGCCAGCGCGTCGATGGCCTGGTGTTGACGGTCGCCGACGCGGAGAACAGTGAGGTTTTGGTCAAGTTGGCCCAGGAGTCCGTGCCGTTCGTGCTGGTATACAACCAGCCCGCGACTGACGAGGTGGCGGCCGTCACCGTCGACAACCGCTGGGCCATGTATGACGCCACTCAGCACTTGCTGGCATTGGGGCATCGTCAGATCGGCATGGTTGCCGGCCCGGTGGCGCAGTCGGATAGGGCGAGACTGCGTTATGAGGGGTATTGCCAGGCGATGGAAGAGCAGGCGCTGACCGCGCGTCCGGTAATCGAAATGCCGCAGCATACCCAGGCCTCATTCCCGTTGCTGGCGCCGCAACTGAGCGGTCCCGAAGGCCTGACTGCCTTGCTGTGCTCCAACGACCTGTTGGCCCTGAGCGTGATCAGCGATTTGCAACGCAGGGGATATCGCGTACCGGACGATGTGTCCGTGATCGGTTTTGACGGTATTGAACTGGGGGACCTTTTCTATCCGTCGCTGTGTTCTGTTGTACAACCGCGGGCGATCATCGGCCGCACTGCCGTATCCGTGCTGTTGGCCAGGATGGGGGGTGAACAGCCAGCTGTGAAGCGCTTGCCCCATCAACTGCGTAAAGGGGAGAGTGCTGGACCGCTGCAACGGCCCAGCACCGTAGCTCGCCGTCCCTAGATCATACACTTAGACGTCAAAGCAGGAGATATTATGAAGAAGTCATCATGGCTGCGCCAGTTTGCCTCGCCGCTGCTGTTCGTCGCCGCCTGTTTCGCAGGTCATGCCCAGGCGCAGTCCGCTGACGCCGCGACCTGTTACAACTGTCCTCCCGAATGGGCCGATTGGGGCACTGAATTGAAGGCCATCAAGCGGGATCTGGGTATTACCATTCCCCAGGACAACAAGAACTCCGGGCAGTCGCTGGCGCAGCTGGTTGCCGAGAAGGACAACCCTGTCGCCGACGTGGTCTATTACGGTGTGACCTTCGGCATCCAGGCGCAGAAAGCCGGCGTTGTGGCGGCCTATAAACCCAGGCACTGGAATGAAATCCCGGCCGGCTTGAAAGATCCTGCCGGTCACTGGTTTGCCATCCATTCCGGTACCCTGGGGTTTATGGTCAATGTGGACGCCCTCGGCGGGAAGCCGATTCCCCAGTCCTGGGATGACCTGCTGAAGCCTGAGTACAAAGGCATGATCGGCTACCTTGACCCGTCCAGTGCCTTTGTCGGCTATGTCGGGGCCGTGGCGGTCAACCTGGCCAAAGGCGGAACACTCGATAACTTCACGCCAGCCATCAACTACTTCAAGAAACTCGAAGCCAACGATCCTATAGTGCCGAAACAGACGGCCTACGCCCGTGTGCTGTCCGGCGAGATCCCGATCCTGCTGGACTATGACTTCAACGCTTATCGGGCCAAGTACAAGGACCACGCCAACGTCGCCTTCGTGATCCCCAAGGAAGGAACGGTTCAGGTGCCCTATGTAATGAGTCTGGTGAAGAACGGCCCTCACCCCGCTGCGGGTAAGAAAGTGTTGGATTACGTGCTGTCGGACAAGGGGCAGGCGATCTGGGCCAATGCCTTCCTGCGACCGGTTCGCGCCAGCGCGATCTCCAAAGAGGCTCAGTCCCACTTCCTGCCGGCTTCCGACTACGCTCGGGCCAAGACGGTCAACTATTCCCATATGGCGGCCGTGCAGAAGGCTTTTGCGGCTCGCTATCTGTCTGAGGTCCGTTAATGTCTCCGGACAGACGGGAAAGCAGGAGGCAGCCCCGTTCCGGGGCTGTCTTTGAGGGACGTTCTGTACCGAAAGGGCGGCGGCGCCTGCGCGGTTGGAGTTGGATGTTGGCACCCGCGCTGGGCTTTTTCCTGGCTTTCTGGCTGTTGCCGTTCGTGCGTCTGATTGTCATGGGCGCTGGGCCGGACAATAACACCGGTATTGCGGGCTATTGGATGGTACTGACCCACGAGCAGTACCTGAGCAGCCTGATGTCGACCTTATTGCTGTCTATCGCCGTATCGGTGTCGGCGGTGCTGATCGCCGGGTTTTGCGGTTATTTCCTGGCGCGCCATCAATTTCCGGGGAAAAGCTGGCTGCTCTCCATGCTGACCTTCCCGTTGGCGTTTCCCGGGGTGGTTGTCGGCTTTCTCGTGATCATGCTGGGCGGTCGCCAGGGTGCGCTGGCACAGCTCAGCCTTTGGGCTACAGGTGAGCGCTGGACCTTTGCCTACTCCCTGACGGGGCTTTTTGTCGGTTACCTCTATTTCTCGATTCCCCGGGTCATCATGACCGTGATGGCTGCCTGCGAAAAAATGGATACCAGCCTCGAAGAGGCGGCCCGCTCCCTGGGGGCGAATACGCGCCAGGTCGTGGTTGATGTGATTATCCCGGCCATTCGTCCGGCCTTGATTTCAACGGGCGCGATCTGTTTTGCCACCAGCATGGGGGCTTTCGGGACCGTCTTTACGCTGGGAACTCGGATCAATGTCGTTCCCATCGCGATATATGGCGAGTTCACCAATTACGCCAACTTTGCCATGGCGGCGGCGCTCTCGGTCATCCTGGGGCTCGTGACCTGGATATCGCTGTTCTTCGCCAGGCGCCTTTCAGGAGAGTATGTGGGAGGAGGCGCATGACGACGGCATCGGTGCGGCGGAATGGACGGCGAGGCATGTTCTACTGGCAGCTCGCGTTCACCCTGCTGATCTGTCTTTTTATGATCGTACCCGTCGTTATGTCGGTTACGGCCGGGCTCACGGAGAACTATTTCGTTGGCCTGAGCAGCGGGCTGACCACGCGCTGGCTGGTGGAGGTCTGGAACCTATACGCGCAAAGCATCTGGCTTTCCATCTACCTGGCCCTGTCCTGTCTCGGGGTGACCCTGGTGTTGGGGATTCCGGCGGCCTATGGGTTGCTCAAGAGTCAGAAGCGCTGGGCTTCGCTGGTCGAGGAGTTGTTGCTGATGCCGGTTGCTGTGCCGGGCCTGGCTACGGCGCTGGCTTTGTTGCTGGCCTACGGCGGTTTCCGCGGCTTCCGGAGCAGCTGGTTGTTCATTCTGGTCGGGCACGTGCTGTTTACCCTGCCGTTCATGATTCGCCCGGTGTTGGCAGTGATGCAGTCGATCAACGTGGTGAAGCTGGAAGAGGCGGCCTCCAGTCTGGGCGCCCGGCCTGTCCAGCGGTTCCTGTCCGTTGTCCTGCCGAACTGCACCAGCGGCATTTTGGCCGGGGCTCTGATGGTGCTGACGCTCTCGGTCGGCGAGTTCAATATCACCTGGATGCTGCACACGCCCCTGACCAAGACGTTACCGGTAGGCCTGGCCGATAGCTACGCTTCCATGCGATTGGAGGTCGGTTCGGCCTATACCCTGATTTTTCTCATGATGATCCTGCCGTTTCTGATCGTTGTGCAGTGGTTGGGACAAGTGATGACCCGCAAGGCATCTGCCCGGGTGAGCTGACGGAATGACTATGGCTACGAATATCGTGCGAAATGAAAACAGCAACCGCCCTGCGACGGCGCCGATCAGTCTGCGTTTGCGCCATTGTGGCAGGACCTTTCCGGGGACTCGCGGCAGTCATGCGCCCCATGTTGCGCTTCAGCCGCTTGACCTCGATGTCGAGCCGGGAGAAACCCTGGTGCTGCTGGGACCATCAGGATGCGGCAAGACCACGACGCTGCGTATTATCAGTGGCCTCGAACAGCCGGATATCGGTGGCCAGGTCTGGTTCGGTGAGGAGGACGTCACCCAACTGCCGATCGAAAAGCGCGATGTCGGCATGGTATTCCAGAACTATGCACTATTCCCGAATATGAACGTCGAGGCCAATATCGCCTATGGCCTGCGGATCAGGGGGCTTTCACCCGACGATATCCGTCGCCGGGTGGGGGAAATGGTCGATATGGTTCACCTTAACGGCCTGGAACGGCGCCCGGTCCATGAGTTATCCGGTGGACAAAAGCAACGCGTGGCACTGGCGCGGGCGCTGGCGGTCAGGCCGCGGGTCCTGCTGTTCGATGAACCCCTGGCGGCGTTGGACGCCAAATTACGTGACCGGTTGCGGGTCGATATCGGGCAGTTGCTGCGCAGCCTGGGTATCACCTCGGTCTATGTGACGCATGACCAGGCGGAAGCCATGGCGCTGGGAGATCGTATCGCTGTGATGGAGAATGGCCGCATCGCACAACTGGGGACGCCGCGTGAAATCTATCATCATCCCGGTAGCGCTTTTGTTGCGGATTTCATCGGGAGCGTGAACCGCCTGGAGATTAAGGGAGCCGAAGAGGGGCAGCTCATGGTGGCGGGCGGGCGACTTTCGGTGGCTCGCTATCACGGGGCTTCCGTCCTCTACTGCAGGCCCGAGGATATCGAAGTCTGTCCCGTCACGCAGGCGGCCATCACCGGACGTGTGCTGCAGACCTTTTTCCTCGGACAGAGTCAGCGCCTGTTCGTGGATACCGGCGCGGAAACGCCGCTCCAGGTGGAAAGCCCGAGCCGGGAGCAATGGCTGCCGGGGCAAACCATCGGACTCAGTATCGCGGAAGAGGCCCTGTTCAGCATCGCCGATGCCCAATAGCGCCGGTCTTCCTGATTGGCAACATTCTCCCTTTAGCCCTGAACCTTTGATGGGATCTCCATGACCACCTCTTTTCTTATCGCCCAGATCAGCGACCTTCATATCAAGGCCGGCGGCCGCCTGTCCTACCGCCGGGTGGACACCCTGGCCGCTCTGCAACGCACCATAGATCGGTTGAATAGCCTGCAGCCCCGTCCAGACGTGGTGGTGATTACCGGCGACCTGGTGGATTTCGGCCGCGCCGACGAGTATGCCACCTTGAAAGCGGCGCTGGCGGCGCTGGATATGCCGTATTACCTGATTCCCGGCAATCACGACGACCGTCAGGCCTTGCGGCAGGCCTTTCCTGAGTTGCTCCACTTGCACAGGGATCCGGAATTCGTGCAATGGTGTATCGACGACTATCCTGTGCGCCTCATCGGGCTGGATTCAACGGTCCCGGGACAATCCCACGGGGAGTTGTGCCACCGCCGCCTGTCATGGCTTGACGAGCGCCTGGCGGAGCAGCCGGACAAGCCAACGCTGGTGATGCTCCATCATCCCCCGTTCGTCAGCGGTATCGGGCACATGGATGTGCAGCGGTTATTGAACAGTGACGCACTGGCCGCCGTCATTCGGAAGCACACCCAGGTGGAGCGGGTGCTGTGTGGGCATCTGCATCGCAGTATCCAGCAGCGTTTTGGCGGGAGTATCGTATGCTGTTGCCCGGGGACGGCACATCAGGTGGCGCTGGATCTCAATCCGGACGCAGCGGCCTGCTTCGTGATGGAGCCGCCGGGATACCTGCTGCATTGCTGGACGCCGGAACAGGCGATGATCAGCCATCTCGGCATGATCGAGGCGTTTGACGGGCCCTATCCGTTTTACGACGAGAATGGTCTGATTGATTGAATGTCGTCGGCGACGACAAAGGGATTCGGTGGGAACGGGTTTAGGAGGGATTCCTGCGCGGTGCTGTAGTAGACAACCACTGGAAGACGCAACTACCGGAGAAGGCCCTTAAGGCCCTCCCCGGCAGTCATCTCGAGACCGGTTTCTTCTAGAACAGAACCCGGCAGCGAATGGTGCCCTTGACCGACTTCAGTTTTTCCTGGGCCAGTTCGCTGTACGCCTTGTCGACGTCGATCACCACATAACCGATCTTGTCGTTGGTTTGCAGGTACTGGCTGCAGATGTTGATACCGTTGTCGGAGAACACCTTGTTGATTTCGGACATCACGCCCGGCACGTTTTCGTGGATGTGCAGCAGGCGGTGATTGTTCGGGTGCGACGGCAGGGCCACTTCCGGGAAGTTCACCGAAGAGACGGACGTACCGTTGTCGCTATACGTGGCCAGCTTCTCGCCAACTTCCACACCGATGTTTTCCTGCGCTTCCATGGTGCTGCCACCGATGTGGGGTGTCAGGATGACATTGTCGAATTCCCGCAGAGGAGAAACGAACTCTTCGTCGTTCGACTTGGGCTCGACCGGGAAGACGTCGATGGCCGCCCCCAGCAGCTTGCCGCTCTTCAGGGTTTCCACCAGGGCATCGATTTCCACGACGGTGCCGCGGGACGCATTCATCAGAATGCTGCCTGGCTTCATCTGGTCGAACTGTTCCTGTCCGAACATGTACTTGGTCGCCGGTGTCGCCGGCACATGCAGGCTGACGATGTCAGAGATAGCCAGCAGTTCTTTCAGTGAACTGACCTGCGTGGCATTGCCCAGGGGCAGCTTGGAGACGACGTCGTAGAAATAGACCTGCATCCCCAGGGACTCTGCCAGGACACTGAACTGGGTGCCGATGCTGCCATAACCGATGATGCCCAGTTTCTTGCCGCGGATCTCGTAGCTGTTCTTGGCAGACTTCTGCCAGACGCCGAGGTGGGCCTTGGCATTCTTTTCCGGAATGCCGCGCAACAGCAGGATCGCTTGAGCCAGCACCAGTTCGGCAACGCTACGGGTGTTGGAATAAGGCGCGTTAAAGACGGCGATGCCCCGGCGCGTTGCGGCCTGCAGGTCCACCTGGTTGGTTCCGATGCAGAAACAGCCCACGGCGACCAGCTTGCGTGCAGCTTCGAAAACCTGCTCGGTCAGTTGGGTGCGGGAGCGAATGCCGATGAAGTGCGCGTCGGCGATCTTCTCGATCAGTTCGTCTTCCGGGAGCGAGTGGCTGATGTACTCGATATTGGTGTAGCCCGCGGCATTAAGCGTATCTACGGCGGACTGGTGCACCCCTTCCAGCAGCAGGAACTTGATCTTGGCTTTTTCGAGAGAGGTTTGTGCCATGGGTTGTGTGACCTGTCATCGCGTCGGTTATGGAGTCTCCTTGCTGTTGAGCCCGGACGGGATCAACAGAATAGGGGCGGTATGATACCATATTCAGCCCATTTCGCAGCCGGTCTCCTGCTTTCGCTTTGAGCCGCGTATCGGCGCGTAATTTACCCTATAAATTGACGACCACGGACTATTGCATGACGGCCAAAACCCCCGAAGAGATCATTCAGGCGTTGCGTGAACGGGTGCCCAGCGGCAAGGTGCTGACCGACCCCGACGATCTCCAGACCTACGGCAAGGACTGGACCAAGGTGTATGAGCCCAACCCGCTGGCTATCGTGCTGCCGAAAACCACGGAAGAGGTGCAGGCGATCGTCCTGTTTGCCAACGAGCACGGTATCGGGCTGGTTCCCTCGGGTGGACGTACCGGTCTTAGTGCCGGTGCTGTCGCTGCCAACGGCGAGATCGTGGTGGCGTTCGATGCCATGAACAAGGTGCTCGATTTCAATGCCAACGACCGCACCGTTGTCTGTCAGGCCGGCGTCGTGACCCAGCAACTGCAACAGTTCGCCGAAGAGCAGGGGCTGTTCTATCCGGTGGACTTCGCCTCTTCCGGTTCAAGCCAACTGGGTGGCAACCTGTCGACCAACGCCGGCGGTATCAAGGTTATCCGTTATGGCATGAGCCGCGACTGGGTGGCGGGCCTGACCGTGGTTACCGGTAAGGGCGACATCCTGGAGCTGAACAAGGATCTCGAAAAGAACAACAGCGGCTACGACCTGCGTCACCTGTTCATCGGGGCCGAGGGCACGCTGGGCTTCATTACGGAAGCGACCATGAAGCTGACCCGCCAGCCGATGGACCTGCGGGTACTGGTGCTCGGTCTGGCAGATATCACCAATACCATGGACGTGCTCAAGGCATTCCAGGAAAAATTGGATCTGACCGCCTACGAGTTTTTCTCCCATCAGGCCATGAATCATGTCCGCGCCCACAGCGATATCCAGCCGCCGTTCGACACCGAGGCGCCGTTCTATGCGCTGCTGGAGTTTGAAGCGCTGTCTGAGCAGCAGGTCGATGACGCCATGGCGGCGTTCGAACTCTGTGTCGAGGAAGGCTGGGTGCTGGACGGTGTCATCAGCCAGAGCGAGACACAGGCGAAGAACCTCTGGCAGCTCCGTGAGCGGGTGTCGGAATCGATCGCACCGCGCACCCCTTACAAGAATGACATCTCTGTCGTCGTCTCCAAGGTGCCGGGCTTCCTCAAGGAAATCGATGCCGTGGTCTCAGAGCACTATCCGGATTTCGAGATCATCTGGTTTGGCCATATCGGCGACGGCAATGTTCACCTGAATATTCTCAAGCCCGAGGATATGGACAAGGAAGACTTTTTCCGCAAATGCGAGAAGGTCAACAAGTGGGTGTTCGAGATCGTCGAACGTCACCGCGGCAGCATCTCCGCTGAGCATGGCGTGGGTATGATCAAGAAACCCTATCTTGGCTATACCCGCTCCGAGGCGGAGATTGGCTACCTGAAGGCGATCAAGCAGGTATTCGATCCCAACGGGATTATGAATCCCGGCAAGCTGCTGGACGTTTGAGGCTTCAAGCCGCTCGCTTGGGCCTTGATTAAGGGGAGGGCGCAATAACCAGAGGGCATTGCGCCGAACCTGACGGTAAACGCCTGGGACCGGCTCCATCAGTGGTGATGCGTCGGTCCGTCGTCGTGCATTCTGCCATGCGGCATATGTGGTTTCTCACGCGGTGCAATGCCCTCTGGTTATTGCGCCCTACAGGCTTGTGCCGCTTTTCGGGATAACGCTCAAGCCGCGTCCGCAGTCTTTAAATACTGCTCCAGCTGATCCCGAAACGCCGCCTGCACGCCCAGTCGCTTCAGCATCCAGTAATGACCTGCGATCATGCGGTCGATGAAGATGCTTTCCACCGGCGGCTTGAAATAATCCAGATACTTGAAAACCGTCGCTGTCTTGCGGGCGACGTCCTTATGCAGGGTGGACTCGGCGAAATCGTAGGGTTCGCTACGGTTGGCGAACGGCCGGATGAAGATGTCCCGCCACATGGCGTAATAGGCTTCGTCCACAGGCGGTTTATCCTCGACCCGGGCTCCCAGGTCGATCAGGTAGCGGTCCAGTGCCGCATAATCCTCGTTGATCGCGGATATCACGGCATTTCGATAGGCTTCGACCACCTCGGGTTTGAGCTTTTTCACACAGCCGAAATCATAAAGGATCACGGTGCCGTCCGGGCGGAAGGCGAAGTTGCCCGCGTGGGGGTCGCCGTGAATGCATTGGAAACGGAACAATTGATCGGCCATGGTCTTGAACAGATGCTGGCCGATGCGATTGATGGTGGCCTGGTCATAGCGGTCCGGCGTGAGTTGGCTGATGTGGTCGCCTTCGACCAGTTCCAGGGTCAGCACGCGGCGAGAGGAAAGCTTCTCGTAGACGGCAGGGATGATGAGGCCGGTGTCGCTCTTGTGGAAGTCGCGGAACAGCTTGATGTTGCGTGCTTCGTTCTCGTAATCGAGTTCCTCGCGCAGGCGGGCGCGGATTTCGCCGAAGAGCAGGTCGACGCTTTCCTTGGGCAGTTTGATCAGTCCGCCAAGTTTCAGCGCCAGGCGGAGTTGTTTCAGGTCCGAGTCGCATGACTCGTCAACGCCCGGATACTGCACCTTGACGATGACCTGCTCGCCTTTTCGGGTCACGCCGCGATGAACCTGACCGATGGATGCCGCGGCGTAAGGTTCCTCTTCCAGATGCTTGAACAGGGCCGATACCGGCTTGCCCAATTCGCGCTCGATCTGCTCGACGATGACGTCGAACGGCATCGGCGGCGCTTCTTTTTGCAGGCGCTGGAGGGCGTCGGAAAACTCCTTGGGCAGGAAATCCTGGGTCTGTGAAGCGATCTGGCCCACTTTCATCACCGCGCCCTTGAGATCGCCCAGGGTATCGGCGATCTGTTCGGCCATTCGGGTGTAGTTGGCGGATCGACGGGCTTCGTCCTCACTACCGCTGAGGAATTGGCGGGCTCGCTCGCCGGCGTAGCGGCTGGCGACGGAAGCGGTCATGCCGGCCAGCCGGATAAACCGGCCGGTCCGTGATGTTACGGGTTTCTTGGCCATACTGCGTTCTACGCCAGACAGAGACGAGTGGGGCGTCCGCAACCGCCGGAGCCCCTGCAGCGAGTGCGGCCGGGCCTCAGCTTGCCACGCGAGTGGCAATGTGCAGGCGATCTTCCAGTTCCAGCTCCAACTGCTGGCCCTGTTCGAGCTTTCCAACACCTTTCGGTGTTCCGGTCAGGATAACGTCACCCGGCTGCAGAGTGAAATGCTGACTCATATACACGATCAAGGGAATGATCGGCGTCAGCATTTCCTGGGTATGGCCTTCCTGACGCAGTTCCCCGTCGACCCGCAGGCTGAACTGCCAGTCGTCCGCCATCGGCAGGGCTTCGGCGCGAAGGAAGGGGGATAGTGGGCAGGCGCCGTCGAAGGACTTGGCGATTTCCCAGGGATGGCCTTTTTCCTTGAGTTGCGACTGCAGGTCGCGCAGGGTCAGGTCAAGGGCCAGTCCGTATCCGGCAATCGCCGGCATAACGTCTTCTGCCCTGGCATGACTGAGTCGCGCGCCGATCAGAATGCTCAGTTCTGTCTCGTAATGGACATTCCCGGCACCGGCGGGCAACTCGATGGACTGTTCCATCGGCACCGCTGCCGTGGCGGGTTTGATGAACAGGATCGGGGTGGTTGGCACGGGATTGTTCAGTTCGCGGGCGTGTTCCGCGTAGTTGCGACCGACGCAGACGATCTTGCCCAGCGGGAAGGGAAAGGCGGTGCCGTCGGTAAAATGATGGGAGTACGGGCTCATGGAAACTCCATCCTGCGTCGATGACGATATGCGAGAGCGGGTATACGGGGCGATGAACCCCGGCAGCCAAGGCCGCCGGGATTGACTACGGATGCCGGCCGCTCGATTTTTGAGTGTAGAAGCTGCCGAACGTGGGGCGCAACTCGACTAAAGTCCGTATCGCACCGGGCCAACCCTTCCTGCAAGGCTGGCCGCTCATGCCGGCTCATTCGCCTTCGAAAGCGCAAACCGTGTAGACCTGCAGTCCTTCCTCGCGTAGGCGTTTGGAGCCGCCAAGGTCCGGCAGATCTATCATGGCGGCCACCTCGACGATCTCGGCGCCGATCCGCCGAATCAGGCGGGCGGCCGCGAGCATGGTGCCACCGGTGGCAATGAGGTCGTCCACCAGAATGACGCGGTCACCGGATTTGAAGGCGTCTTTGTGAAGCTCCACGGAGGCTGTGCCGTATTCGAGCTCATAGTCCTCGACCAGGGTGTCGAAGGGGAGCTTGCCCTTTTTGCGCACCGGTACGAAGCTGGCATTCAGCTCATAGGCCAGTGCCGATCCGATAATGAAACCCCGTGCGTCAACGGCGGCAATCGCGTCGATATCGGCACCGTGGTAGCGATGTACGAAGGCATCGATCAGTTTGCGGAAGGTTGTCCGGTTCTGCAGCACCGTTGTGATGTCACGGAACATGACGCCTTTCTTGGGCCAGTCGGGAACGGTGCGAATCGCTTGTTTGATCGTCTCGGAGAAATAGTCCACGGTCTTCTACCTGATCTCTTGTCGTGCACGTTGTGCGCTCTGTCGGCGGGGCACAGCGTGATGTGTCGATGTCTCTGTCATGATATCAGGCGAAACCGGTGTTGCCCGGTTTCGCCGGGGGGAGTCGTTCAGTAGGTGGATGCCTGGCGTTGCAGCCGGATGTCGAAGCGGACGGCCAGCAGACGGAAACCGGCAATAAACAGCAAGCCCAGAATCACGGCTGCATTATGGCTGGGCAGCAAGCGGTCACAGAGGAAATAGAACCAGCAGCCGGCAAACGCCACTGAGGCGTAGACCTGGTCCTTGCGGAAAATAAACGGGACTTCGTTGCACAGGGTATCGCGCAGTGCACCGCCGAAGGTGCCGGTAATCACCCCGAGCAACGAGGCAATGAACAGCGAGTTCCCCATATCCAGCGCCAACTGGGCGCCGAGAATCGTGAAAATGCCCAGCCCGATGGCATCCGGGACCACAATGGTGGATTCGCGTATCCGCGAGGAAAGCGGTTTGATGTAGCTGAACGCCACCGCCATCACCAGAATCAGGATGGGCATTTCCTGATGCTGGATCCAGTACAGCGGATGGTTGTTCAGGATCAGGTCGCGCAGTGTACCGCCGCCGAGTGCCGTAATGAAGGCAATCGTGTAAACCCCTACAGGATCCATGTCCTTGGATTTTGCGGCGATCATGCCGGAAAGGGCGAAAGCGACGGTGCCGATGATCTGCAAGAGATAGAGTGTATGAGGCATGATCAACCTGCGAGAGCCTGAGGATACGAGGTCGTCGGAGAGGCGTTAGCCTTTGACCCAAAACGGGGCGCGAGCATACCGGGTTTTGATCGAAATTTCACCTGTTTCCCGCCGATGAATCGCTCTTCCCTGCTATTGAGTGGCGGTCGCTGCCGGCTGGCCTATTAAACCCTAATAAAAACAGGGTTAATGGTTGAATCTCTAATCCAGATCAAGGTTTCGTCTTGAGCGTTTCATGACAATGATTCGGCACCTGGATGGGTGTTAACGATGATAGAAACCGGGATGGATTATAGGCAGTACGGTGAATGTCGAGAACGCAGGCCATGGCTGATAAAAGTGAACGCCAGCTTCGAAAATACCTATGCAGGCAGCTCGACCGGGCGATTCTGGGGCTGGTGCGGGCTCATTACGACCCTGTACGCGGTGTACATGCCAGCCGGCGGGCCCTGAAGCAGGCACGGACCGTTTTGCGCATCGTTAAGCCTGAAATGGGTGGGGTAGCGTCGGCGGCATCTATGCTGTGTCGCGACGTTGGGCGTAAGCTGTCCGCTTCGCGGGATATCCAGGTGATCTACCAGACCTGGTCCGATGTCTGCCGGGAGCATAAGGTGGATGCGGGGGTGGCCAAAACCATTGCCGATGCGCTTGAGGATCAGCATAGCGCGGTGGCGCGGGAGATCGGTGAGCTGGACAGTCTGGCCGTGCAGATCAGCCTGTTACAGGATCAATTGATGGCGGCGTGGGCGGTAGACCAGGCCGGCTCACTCTACCAGCGCCGTTTGGCGCGATTTGCTGATAACACCCTCAAGCACTGGGCCGAGGCACAGAGTTCTGATGACTGGGCCAGTCTGCACGAGGTCCGGAAGCAGGCGAAGGACTGGATGCACGCCCTGCGTGTCGTGCGTGCCAGTTGGAACGATACTGACAGGCAGCTCCATCAACAGTTGGTTGAGTTTACTGAAGCGCTGGGGCAGGTGAACGACGCATCCGTGCTGCTGCATTGGCTGGAGCATCAGGCACCTTCAACCTTGCCGAAACAGGCGCTCGCCATGGATTATGTAGACCGCTATCGGGGGCAGATCCTTGAGCGGGCGCGCGACATTGCCGGTGCGTTCGGAGCTCCCCTCAAGCACGGCAAGGGCTGAGTGTGATGCCGTCTCCATTCATCCTGCTAATGGGATGTAATTAGCAGGATTCATTTGCGTTATTGCCTGGCGCTGGTTAGCGTCTCTCTTTTGCGGACTGTCCATTGACGGCAAAAGGGGATTGAGTGATGCGAGCCATTCTGTGCAAGGAATACGGGCCGGCGGAGAGGCTGGTGATCGAAGAGTTGCCCTCACCGGTTGCCAAGGGTAGCGGTGTAAAGATCCGCGTGAAGGCGGCCGGCCTGAATTTTCCTGACACCCTCATTATCGAAGGCAAGTATCAAATTAAACCCCCCATGCCGTTTTCGCCGGGTGGCGAAATGGCTGGTGTAGTCGTGGACGTGGGTGAAAAAGTGACCCGTTACAAGCCGGGCGACCGGGTGATGGGTCTGACCGGCTATGGCGCCTTTGCCGAAGAAGTCGTGGTAGCGGAGGCCAACCTTCTGCCGGTACCCGATGCCATGAGCGATGAAGAGGCGGCGGCCTTCACGATGGTGTACGGCACCTCCTATCACGCGCTCAAGCAGCGTGCGAACCTGCAGCCGGGAGAAAAGCTGCTGGTGTTGGGCGCCAGTGGCGGCGTTGGACTCTCTGCGGTTGAATTGGGCAAGGCCATGGGGGCTCATGTGATTGCGGCGGCCAGTTCTGCGGAGAAACTGGAAGTTGCCCGCGAAGCCGGTGCTGACGAGCTCATCAACTACACCGAAGAGCCGCTCAAGGATGCCGTCAAGAAACTCGCCAAAAATGGCGTGGATGTGATTTACGACCCGGTCGGTGGTGACTTCACCGAACAGGCGCTGCGTTGCATGGCCTGGGAAGGGCGTCACCTGATTATCGGTTTCGCGGCCGGCGATATCCCGAAGATTCCCGCCAACCTGCCGTTACTGAAGGGGTGTAGCGTGGTCGGCGTATTCTGGGGCAGCTTCACCATGAAGGATCCCAAGGCCAGTGTGCAGAATATGATGGAATTGTTGCAGCTGTATGCGGAGAAGAAGATCCATCCGCGTGTGAGTCAGGTCTTTGCGTTCGAACAGTATGCGGAGGCGCTGAATGCGCTGACGGGACGGAAGGCTAAAGGGAAGATCGTGTTGCGTGTCGGGGGCTGAGGTGCAGCGGTAGGCCCCTCTGGGGAGAGGGGGAAGCGAATCCCCAAAAAATCCCCCCATACCCCATCATCAAAACCGAAAATCCCCGTTATCAATCTGCTCGACCATGGACGCGTCGAGCAGCGTGTAGCCCCTTGTACCCGGTAGACGCGCATACACCTTGTCATCACTTTTATTCAGGCGGTAGGCCTGTTCTTTCAGGTCCGCTTTCTTGTATTTAAAGGTCCCGGTCTTTTCAATGGCATCCGTCACCCGGATAAACAGTGGTATCGCGTAGGGTGGCAGGTTCTCCTCCAGATAGGTGAATAACCGCTGCATGTCGATGTCCCGGTGGGCATCGAGTGGCACCACGGTGGCCATGCCGGCCCGGCCGTTGGTGTTCGGCACCTCGACGCCGTAGACGATGGCTTCTTCGGTCTCACCGCTGCCATCGATGATGTTCTCCACTTCGGTGGTGGAGACGTTCTCACCTTTCCAGCGGTACGTATCGCCCATACGGTCAACGAACTGCAAATGGCGAAAACCGATTTCTCGCAGGACATCGCCGGTGTTGAACCAGGCATCGCCCTTGCGGAACACATCGCGAAGAATGGACTTCTCAGTAGCGTCCTTCTGGGTATAACCCTCAAACGACCACTTACGGGTGATTTCCCCCAACAGCAGGCCGGGCTCCCCGCACTTCACTTTTTCCATATGGCCCTTGCTGTTGCGGACCGGGTCGCGCGTGCCTTCATGGAACTTCACCAGGGCGTAGGGCGCCGTGGAAAAGCCAACCGTGTTGTCCAGGTTGAGAAAGTTGCTGAAACCGATATTGCCTTCGCTGGAGGCATAAAGCTCGGCGACCTGTTCGATGCCGAAACGATCCTTGAAGGCTTTCCAGATGGAAGGGCGCAGGCCGTTGCCGATCATCTTGCGCAGCGTGTGATTCCGGTCGTTCGGGCTGTCCGGCTGGCTGAGCAGGTAGCGGCAGAGCTCGCCGACATAACCGAAACAGGTCGCCTGATATTTGCGGATGTCGTCCCAGAAGGCGCTGGCGCTGAACTTGCGCCGCATGGCCAGTGCGGATGCGCCGGCCAGGGCGGACCCCCAACACACCAGCAGTGCCGTGCCGTGATAGAAGGGCAGCGTCACATAGATCACGTCTTCCGGCGTCATGGCCAGCGACATCAGGCCGAAGCCGCCATAGGCCTTGATGAATTTTCGATGACTGCCGGGTGCGGCCTTGGGTAGCCCCGTGGTGCCGGACGTGAAGAGGTACACAGCGGTCTCACCGAGGCGCGGCGGATCGGTGAGCGTGGGGTTCTGGTCGCTGTACTGGCTGATCGCCGTTGCCAGGTTCACATAGTCTTTGGGTGCCTCACCGGGCTCCTGCAGGGTATCGGTATCCGCCAGGTAGAGCAGAGGGCTGGCGTGGCCGAACGTTACGTGGTTGCGGACACCGTCAAAGGCGTCCAGCAACTCCTGACCCACCACCATCATGTGCGGTTCGATCAGGTTGATGCTGTGCTCCAGAACCTTACCCCGCTGTGAGGTGTTCAGCATGGCGCAGGCCACACCGAGCTTGGCGGCTCCGATCAATACGGCCAGCAGTTCCGGGCGATTCTCCAGCAGGATGGCGATGCGGTCGCCTTTCTGCAGCCCCTGAGTGCGGAAGAAGTGCGCTATCCGGTTGGCCCAGGCATTCAGTTCCCCATAGGTGATGCGGCGGTCATCATAGAGAATGGCCGGACGGTCGCCGTAGCGTTCTGCATTGCGCTCGATCAGCGTGCCCAGTGACAGGATCTTGCGGTCGTTCTTGATCGCGTAATAGTAATAACCGCGGGCCACCGCCGGCGCCCGTCTGAAGACTTCAGGCAACTGGCGAAGGATATCTCGGGTCGAAATCGTATCTGTCATAGGGTGCATCCGTGGATTTGCTGTCGATGCGTCCGGGGCATCGTGTTTGTCGTTATTCGTCCAGGAACAGGTCGTTCATCAGGGGCGTATCGCCCGGTTCGTAACGGTAATGGGAGAGATCCTGGAGGCCTTCTTCCCGCAGGACCTGCTCATCGATCAGGCACTGTCCGGTGGTTTGCATCCGCGGCCGGCTGATGAGGGCAACGGCGGCGTCCGCCATGACCTCCGGTTTGCGGGAGCGCGGCAGCAGGTTGGGCCCGCCGGCCTCGAACTCGACCGCGGCGGTAGCGATCAGTGTTTGCGGCCAGAGGGTGTTGACGGCAACACCGTAGCGGCGGAATTCTTCGGCCATGCCCAGGCTGAGCAGGCTCATGCCATATTTTGACAAGGTATAGGGCGCATAGGGGCCCAGCCATTTGGGGTTCAGGTTGATCGGCGGCGCCAGGCTGAGAATCTGGGCATTGGCCGACTGCTTGAGCCAGGGTAATGCCGCCTGTGCGCAGACAAAAACTGCGCGGGCATTGACCGATTGCATCAGGTCGTAACGCTTGACCGGCAGCTTCTCGACGCCCTGCAGTTTGATGGCTCCGGCATTGTTGATCAGGATATCGATGCCGCCGAAATGCCCGGCAGCCTGCTGCATGACGTCGGCAACCATGACGTCATCCCGGACATCGAGCTGCAGGGCAAGCGCTTCGCCGCCCAGGGCTTCTATTTCCCGGGCGACGCTGAAAATGGTGCCGGGCAGCTTTGGATGCGGATCCACCGACTTGGCCGCAATGACGATCCTCATGCCGCGCTGCGCCGCCGCCAGCGCGATGGCCCGGCCAATGCCGCGACTGGCGCCGGTGATGAAAAGGACCCGGTTGTCTCTTTCTGAGGTGTCCATACTCATGTGGAAGTCTCCTTGAGCGATGGGTCCTGGGAGGCGATCGCTTCGACCTGAATTTCTGCCAGCAACTGGCGCAATTTCACCTGCATGCCCACCTGGGCCGGCAGGGCGGTGACAACACCGTCCGCATCCGCTTTCAGGGGATGCTCCATCTTCATGGCCTCCAATACCACCAGGGTCTGACCGCGAGTGACCCGGTCGCCTAACGTCACCGGGACATCGATAATGGCGCCGTCCATGCTGGCGACGACGCGCCCGCTCCCAGCCGCATCGGTCGCTGTAGCCGGTGCATGGGACTGGTCGCGTAAGGTCCAGACCCGACCGTCGAGCTGCAAATATAATTGATCGCCAGCCCGGTGATATTGGCAACGCTGACGAACCCCATTGACCTCGAAAGCCAAGCTGCCGGAATCCATGTGCAGGAGTTTCAGCGCCACTTGCCGGCCGTTGAGATCAACGTCGAAATGATTGGCGAAGGGCGTCACTTTCAGCGGATAGGTCTTGTCCTGCCAGGACAGGCGACACGGACTCGCGCTGGGAAGGCTGTTGCTCCAGCCGGGGTGCCGAGGGCGATTGCCGTGGGCGTGATGGTCCTGTAGCGCGGCGGCAAGTGCGAGGGCGGTGTCGGTGGGCGGCACCGGCTGCAGGCTGTCGTCGTCGCTGAAATGGCTGTCCAGGAAAGCCGTGGTGGCACCGCCTTCGATAAAGACCGGGTGGCGCAGGATACGGGCCAGGAAATGGCGGTTGGTGGTGACGCCGAACAGGACCGAATCCTCCAATGCCATGGCCAGGCGTCGGCGAGCCTCTTCCCGGGTACGGCCGGTGGCAATCACCTTGGCCAGCATGGGGTCATAGAAGGGACTGACCACTGCGCCGGTACGGATGCCGGTGTCGTAGCGCAAACCCTGGCCCGCCGCCGGTCGCCAGTCGAGAACCGGACCGGTCTGTGGCGTGAAGTGTTGGGTGGCGTCTTCGGCATAGAGGCGGACTTCGATTGCATGCCCTGCCAGCGCTATTTCATCCTGTTTCAGCGGGAGCGGCTCACCGGCCGCAACGCGCAGCTGCCACTCGACCAGATCCTGGCCGGTGATGCTCTCGGTGACGGGGTGCTCCACCTGCAGCCGGGTATTCATTTCCAGAAAGTAGAAATCCCTGTTGCTATCGACCAGGAATTCAACGGTACCTGCGCCGCGGTATCCGCAGGACTGGGCGGCGCGTACGGCAGCTTCGCCCATGCGCTCGCGCAGCTCGGGCGTCATGAACGGCGATGGCGCTTCCTCGACGACCTTCTGGTGTCGCCGCTGGATGGAGCAGTCGCGCTCGCCAAGATGGACCGCGTTTCCGTGCTGGTCGGCAAAGACCTGGATTTCGATATGGCGTGGCTCGATAACGGCCCTCTCCAGAATCAGCTCGTCGCTGCCAAAGGCATTGCGGGCTTCTGAACGGGCACGTTTGAGTTCGTCACGAAGTGCCTCGTGGGATGCCACCAGACGCATGCCGCGGCCACCGCCTCCGGCTGAGGCTTTGATCATCAGGGGATAGCCGATACGCGCGGCTTCCTCGATCAAACGCTCGTCACTTTGTTCCTCGCCCTGATAGCCGGGGACCGTCGGCACGCCGGCCTCCTGCATGGCGATCTTGGACAGGCGTTTGCTGCCCATGAGTTCGATGGCGCCGGTGGGCGGGCCGATAAAGACAATGCCAGCCTCCTCGCAGGCCTTGGCGAAACCCGCATTTTCCGACAGGAAACCGTAGCCGGGATGGAGGGCATCGGCGCCGGTGCGGCGGGCCGCGTCGAGAATCGCCTCGCCGCGCAGGTAGGATTCGCCGACCGGCGCCGGTCCTATGCAGACGGCTTCGTCGGCGGCATGCACATGGAGTGCGTCGGCGTCGGCTTCGCTATAGACGGCGACAGTGCGATACCCCATGGCCCTGGCCGTGCGCATGACGCGGACAGCGATCTCACCCCGGTTGGCTATCAGGATTTTGCTGAACATGTTTGTGTCTCGCTCTTTTCGTGTTCGTGGGGCGGTTGGATCTCCCGTCGCCTTCCCGATCATCCGCTGGTAGGGCGCAATAACCGAAGGGCATTGCGCCAAACGGCGGCAGTCAACGTTCAATCCCAGGGGCGCTGACGCCACATCGCCATCACTTCGTCGTCTAGGGGCCGCTCCCGTTCTCGGGCGGTATTCCCGTGCGGTGCAATGCCCTTCGGTTATTGCGCCCTACCGATTCGACGTCATTCCGCCCACTTGGGCTTGCGCTTCTGTACGAACGCCATGGTGCCTTCCGTCCCTTCCGGACCCCGCACGGCCTCAGCGAACGCCCGGGCGGCATCGTCCAACAGGGCGTCCATGGGCTCGTGGCCGACGCGCAGCAGCAGGTCCTTGGTGGCGCTGTTGGCGTTGGGGGCGCAGCGTTGGATTTGTGTCAGCACCGCCTGCAATGCCTGATTCAGGGCTTCCTCGTTGTGCACGACTTCATGTACCACGCCGAGCCGGAAAGCTTCCTCACCATCGAAGCGCAATCCCATCAGGGCGATGCGCCGGGCCTGGGTGAGGCCGATACGCTGGACGACAAATGGGGCAATCTGCGCGGGAATCACGCCAAGGCTGGTTTCCGGCAGGCCGAACAGGCAGTTGTCGCGGGCAATGGCGATATCCGACACACAGGCGAGGCCAAAGCCGCCGCCGAGCACGGCCCCTTCCAACGCCGCCACCACGACCTTGGGGCAGCGCTCAACCTGTTGGATCAGGCGTCCGAAGGCCCGATTGAGGGCAAAGAAGGGATCGCCATGTTCCCCGGGCGGCTGACTGCGCGCGCCGGCCATGTCCTTGATATCGCCACCGGCGCAAAACGTACCCTGGCTGCCGCGAAGGACGATCATACGGACGGCGTCGTTGGCCGCGGCATCGTCGAAGACCGACTGCAGCTCCTCGACCATGGCCAGGCTCATGGCATTGCGGGCGTCCGGCCGGTTCAGTGTGATGGTCAGTACGGGCCCGTCGGTGGCGACGAGCAAAGTGGTGTAATCCGTCATCGTCTCAGTCCTTGCGTTTGCCTGGCAGAATGCCCATCAGTTTGCAGATGATGCCCTGCATGATTTCGTCGGCGCCGCCGCCGATGGAGACCAGTCGGACATCGCGGTAGGCGCGCGACAGCGGGTTGTCCCACATAAAGCCCATGCCACCCCAGTACTGCAGACAGCTGTCGGTCACTTCGCGGCCCAGGCGCCCGGCTTTCAGCTTGGCCATGGAGGCGAGCTTGGTGGCGTCTTTGCCCTGGATATGCAGTTCGCAGGCCTGATAGGTGAGGGCGCGCAGGGCTTCAATTTCGGTCTGCAGCTCGGCCATGCGGAAATGGATGACCTGATTGTCGATCAGCGCCTGGCCGAAGGTCTTGCGCTCCCGGCAGTACTCGATGGTGCGCTCGACGCAACTCTCCAGGGCCTTGATGACGTTGGCGGCGCCCCACATGCGTTCCTCCTGGAACTGCATCATCTGCATCATGAAGCCGGTGCCTTCGGCGCCGATGCGGTTGCGCTGGGGTACGCGGACGTCGTCGAAGAACACCTGCGCGGTTTCCGAGGAGCGCATGCCCAGCTTGTCGAGGTGGGGCGCCACGGTAATTCCGGGGGTTTTCATGGGCACCACGATCAGTGTCTTGTTCTTGTGCGGCTTGTCGTCGGAGGTGTTGGCCAGCAGGCACATGAAATCGGCTTTGGGCGAGTTGGTGATCCACATCTTGCTGCCGTTGATGATGTAGTCGTCGCCATCCTTGCGCGCGTGGGTTTTCAGTCCCGCCACGTCGGAACCGGCTCCGGTCTCGCTAACGCCGATGCAGCCGACCATTTCCCCGGCGATGGCCGGCACCAGGAACTCCCGTTTGAGTTCGTCTGAGCCGAAGCGGGCGATGGCGGGTGTGCACATGTCGGTCTGAACGCCGATGGACAGGGGCACACCGCCGCACAGTGCGGTGCCCAGTTCTTCGGCGGCCACCAGGTTGTAGCTGTAATCCAGCCCCATACCGCCATAGGCTTCCGGCTTGTGAATGCCGAGCAGGCCCAGCTTGCCGAGTTTGCGAAACAGGTCGTGGATGGGGTATTCCCCCGCCTTTTCCCATTCTTCGACATGGGGATTGATTTCGGTCTCGACAAAGTTGCGTACGGTGCGTCGCAGTTCGTTGTGTTCCTGGGTGAAAAGCATGGTCCTTTCCTCGTCATTCGTGTCGTAAGGGGGGTAGCGTCAATGCTAGAAACGCGCCACGCCGAAAGTGTTGGGTCGCAGGGGCCGACGTTCCGCTTCATGACAGATGTCGAGCACCATGCCGACGACCCGCCGGGTGTCGCGCGGATCGATCAGGCCGTCGTCCCACAGGCGCGCCGTGCCGAAGAGGGCGGTGGAGCCGTCTTCCAGTTTCTTGGCGGTGGCCTGTTCGAGAAAATCCAGGGTCTTGGGGTCGGGCTCGATGCCGTTTTTGCGTTGTTTCTCTTCGGCGACGATGCGCATCACCTTGCCGGCCTGGGCGGCGCCCATCACAGCCGTGCGGCTGTTGGGCCAGGCGAAGATGAAGCGGGGATCGAGACCGCGTCCGCACATGGCGTAGTTACCCGCACCGTAGGAGCCGCCAACGACGATGGAGATTTTCGGCACGCGGCAGTTGGCCACGGCCTGCAGCATCTTGGAGCCGTGTTTGATGATGCCGTTCTGTTCGGAATGGGTGCCCACCATAAAGCCGGTGGTGTTGTGCAGGAACAGCAGCGGCGTGCCGGACTGTTCGCACAACTGGATGAACTGGCTGGCCTTGGTGGCACCGGCCGGGGTGATCGGGCCGTTGTTGCCGATGATGCCGACACTGTATCCGTACAGCTTGATAAAGCCACAGACGGTCTGGTTGTCATACTCCGGCTTGAAGTCGAGGAAGCGGGAGCCGTCGGCGATGCGGGCAAGAATCTCCCGCACGTCATAGGGTTTCTTGGCATCGGCAGGCACGACGCCCAGCAGTTCCTCGACCGGATAGCGGGGTTCTTCCCAGTGGCGTTCCGGCGCTACCGGCAGCGACTCGTTCCAGGGCAGGGCCGTGAGGATTTCCCGCGCCATGCGGATGCCGTCGGCATCGTTCTGCGCCAGATATTCAGCCGTGCCGGCCACTTGGGCGTGCATCTCGGCGCCGCCCAACTCTTCATCGGTGGCGACCTCGCCGGTCGCGGCCTTGAGCAGGGGCGGACCGGCCAGGAACAGCTTGGCCCGGTTGCGGACGACGATCACATAATCCGACAGACCCGGCTGGTAGGCACCGCCTGCCGTGGCGTTGCCGTGGACCACCGTCACCTGGGGAATGCCGGCGGCAGAGAGCCGTGCCTGATTGGCAAAGCCGCGGGCGCCCTGCACGAAGATATCCGTGGCGTAGTTGAGGTTGGCGCCGCCGCTCTCGGACAGGGAGACCACCGGCAGTTTGTTCTCCAGGGCGATCTGCTGCAGGCGCAGGGTCTTGTCCAGACCCGCGGGCGAGATAGTGCCGCCCTTGATGGCGCTGTTGCTGGCAACGATCAGGCAGCGGATGCCGGAAATGCGTCCGATACCGGCGATGATACCGCCGCCGGCCATGCTGCCGTCCTTGTCGTCATGCATCTTGTAGCCGGCCAGGGAACAGAGTTCCAGGAACTCGGACCCGCGGTCGCGAAGCAGATCGATGCGTTCGCGAGGCAGCAGTTTATCCCGCTTGTGAAACTTCTCCCGGGCCTCTTCGGCTTTCTCCTGCACCTTGGTTTCCACGGCCCGGAAGGCATCGATGTGGACCTGCATTGCCTCGGCGTTGGTGCGGAATTCGTCGGAGCCGGCGGCCAGGGTCGATTCGAGTATTTGCATGGCAATGATTCGCTCTGGGAACCGTCTTTAGTCTTTGTCCAGATCCACAAGGACCTGGGGCGTCACTGCTCGGTGAAAGCCCTGATAGGCGTCGTTGTTACGCGCCTTGGGCAAGGGCCAGACACGACCGCCCTGAGACGCCGCCCCGTCGATGCGCAACGTGGCGCCGCTGACGAAAGCCGCGCCTTCGCTAAGCAGGAAACAGACGGCGCTGCTGACCTCGGCCTCGGTGCCCAGGCGCTTGAGTGGCACGCCGTCGCGCAGGCTGCGGATCATGACCTTCATGTGCGGCGGGTAGTGATCCATGCCGCTGGAGGCGATCCAGCCCGGTGCGACCGCGTTGACGCGAACGCCGCTGGCGGCCCATTCCACGGCAGCGGTCTGGGTGAAGTTGACCATGCCCGCGCGCGCCGCGCCCGAGTGGCCCATGCCCGGCATGCCGCCCCACATATCGGCGACGATATTGACGATGCTGCCGCCGCGCTTGCTCATGCACTGGGTGTAGACCTCGCGGGACATCAGGAAGCCGCCGGTGAGGTTGGTGCGCACCACGGTTTCCCAGCCTTTCTGGTTGATGGCGCTGAGCGGTGCCGGGAACTGGCCGCCGGCATTGTTGAGCAACCCCTGCACGGGACCGCAGCTTTCCAGGATGGCGGCGACGGTCTGCTTCACCCCATCTTCTTCGCGGATGTCACAGACGAAGGGGCTGGCCTTTCCGCCGTCTTCCTGGATTTCAGCCGCGACACGGTCGAGCTTCTCCGCGTTGCGCCCGACGATGGCGACATGGGCGCCGAGTGCCGCCAGTTCGTGGGCGGTACAGCGACCGATGCCGGAGCCGCCGCCGGTGACGATGATGGTCTTGCCCTGGAAAAGGTCGTCTCTATAAATAGAACGGTAAGACATAGTCGATCCTCAAAAACGGTCGATCATCACTGGCCGAACAGCGTCGACGGCACGGGAATGGGGAACTCGAGCAACTGTTGTGCGAACGCCTTGCCCTGCGGGTCGATCCGCAGGCTGGCAACACCGCCGCCGCCCAGGCTGTGGTAAAGCAGGAAATTGATGGCGTGGATGCCGGGCAGGTCCCAGGCTTCGACGCGGCCATTGTCGGGATGGAGCGTATGGCGCATCCAGTCGGCCACGGCGGCCTCGTTGAGCGCGTTACGGATATACGGCAGATATTCCGGCTGGCGGGCAATGACGCCGATGTTGCTGTGATCGCCTTTGTCGCCGCTACGGGCCCAGGCCAGCCGGATCAGGGGTACAGTTGTATCGGTGGCGTCGATCGTTGCCGGACCCTGTCGGGCGTCGGGTAGGTGGTCGACATCAAAACCGCCCCGGGTGTCGAAGGCGACATCCTCGCGATGACCGTCCAGATCGACGCTGACGCTGACCGAAGCTTTCGGAATCAGGCAGGAGAACAGGCGAATCTTGGGCCAGACGGTGGGGCGACCGCCGACGATGCCGGTGAGGCCCGGCGCCATGCCGGTCGCCGCCTGGGCGATCTCGCGGGAGAACAGTACCAGTGCCTCTTTCCTGGGGTGGGCAACGCTGATCTTGACGACGACCTCGCGGGTGTCGCCGTGGCGCCCATGAGGACCGTAAGTGGTCTCGGTGCCGAGCAGTTCGATGCTGGTTTCGCTGTAGTCGCCGAGACCGCGATCCGTGAAGAGGCGGCGGGTCTTCTCCAGAATGGCTTCCGCCACGACCTGTGCCTTACGACGGGCGTCGATGCCGGCCAGCAGGAAGGTGACGGTACATTTCTGGCCGTCGGGCCAGGTGCCGGAGACCTTGTAGCTGTCGGTCGGCGCCTGACCACGGGCGCCGGTGACGCGAACCCGGTCGCTGCCCAACTCCTCCAGCGCTACCTGGGTGAAATCGCAGCTGACGTCAGGCAGCAGGTAGGCGCGCGGGTCGCTGATCTCGTAGACCATCTGTTCGGCCACGGTGCCGAAGGTCACCGCGCCGCCAGTGCCTTCCGGTTTGGTCACGACGAAGCTACCGTCGGCGCTGACCTCGACGATGGGAAAGCCCATGTCCGCATAGCCGTCGCTGACCTCTTCCCAATCGGTGAAGTTGCCGCCCGTGCACTGGGCGCCGCATTCGATGATGTGGCCGGCCAGGCTGCCCTGGGCAAGCTTGTCATAGTCGTTCCAGGACCAGCCGAATTCATGGACCAGCGGTGCCAGCACGACAGCGCTGTCCACGACCCTGCCGGTGATGACGATATCGGCCCCGGACGCCAGCGCCTGCACGATGCCGGGGGCGCCGAGGTAGGCGTTGAGGCTGACCATCATGCCGGGCAGGGGCGCGCCGGTGCTCATTTCGGTAACGCCCTGTTTGGCGTACTGGCCTTTCTTCATCAGGACGTCGTCGCCCAGCACCAGCGCGATGCGCAAATCCACACCGGCGGCCTCGGCTGCGGCCTGCAGGGCATCACGGCAGGCCACCGGGTTAACGCCACCGGCGTTGCTGATGACCTTGATGCCCCGGGCTTTGATGTCGCCAAGCAAGGGCGTCATGACTGTCTTCACGAAGTCGGTGGCATAGCCCGCCGACGGGTCCTTCATCTTCTGGCCGGCCATGATCGACAACGTGATTTCGGCCAGGTAATCGAAAACCAGATAATCAATGTTGCCGCGCTCGACCAATTGTCGTGCCGCCGTTTCCGTATCGCCCCAGAAGGCTGATGCGCAGCCGATGCGCACCCGATCCCTTGTTGCTGTCATGACCCGGATTCCTGTTTTTTCGGGGTTGTCTTGGGTGGTTTCTCGGTAAAAACGCCACCTGTCATTGTTCGATTAAACACTGGAATGACACTACCAAGCAAGCGCTTGGTTTGTAAAGGGAGAAGATCACGGTATACTGCGCCCTGGGTGGCCTTGGCTTTTGGGGCCAGTGTTACGCGATGGACAGCAGCGGGCCCTCCTGTCATAAAGCATGCTTCACTCGACATGAGGCTGATGAGGCAGGATGTCATGGTCCGGTCGATAGAATCCTGATCCGGTGTATAGAGGTAGCGGATGGAAAACGTTGCGTTGCAGAACCTGGTATCCAGCGGACATGTCTCCGATCCCGAGAGTCCCCGTGGGCGGCTCCTGCTCAAGGCGGCCCGGCTGTTCCGGGAAAAGGGCTATGAGCGCACCACGGTCCGCGACCTGGCGGCGGCGGTCGGGATTCAATCCGGCAGCATCTTCCACCATTTCCGCACCAAGGAAGACATCCTCAAGGCGGTGATGCAGGAAACCATTCAGTTGATCACGGCGCGCATGCAGGCGGCCGTGGATATCGAGCGCGATCCGGTGGCCCAATTGCGTGCCCTGGTGCGCTGCGAGCTGGAGTCCGTCAACGGTGAAACCGGTGAGGCGATGGCGGTGTTGGTTTATGAGTGGCGCAGTCTGTCGCCGGATAACCGCGCCGAGATCCTCGTTATGCGGGATCACTATGAAGGGCTCTGGCTGTCGGCCCTCGAAGGCGTCAAGGCGGCAGGCAAACTGGAAACCCAGCCGTCGGTGGCTCGCCGCTTGCTGACCGGAGCCCTGAGCTGGACCTCGACCTGGTACCGGCCGGATGGCCGGATGACCTTGGATGACCTCACCGAACAGGTCATGCTGATGCTCAAGCTGGCCTGACCGCCCGGCGTCAGTCCAGCTTCTGACAACGCCGTTCCCCACGGCGATATTCCCCGTCGACAACCTCTCCAGTGGCGAGCATACTGCGGATCAGGCGTGTGCACGACGCCGTTCCGTACGCGCTGAACAACAACAAAAATCTCGCGGAGGGATCGACCATGAAAGGACCGCTTTTGGCTCGTGGCTGGCTTGTGACACTGACAGGCCTTTTGCTGGCCGCCTCGGCATTGGCTGCTCAGGCCGAATCGACACTCGACTCGGTGTTGGCTAAAGGCCAACTGCGTGTCTGCACCACTGGCGACTATCGCCCCTTCACCTATTTCGACAGCGCCAAAGACCACTATGAAGGCATCGATATCGACATGGCCAATTCCCTGGCCAAGTCGCTGGGTGTCAAGGTGGATTTCGTACGCACCTCCTGGCCCGACCTGATGAAGGACTTCACCGCGGGCAAATGTGATATCGCCATGGGCGGTATCTCGGTGAACCTGAAGCGTCAGCAGAAGGCCTACTTCAGCATCCCCTACGTGGTGGACGGCAAGACGCCGATTACGCTGTGCAAGAACAAGCACAAGTACCAGACGCTGGCGCAGATCGACCGGCCGGATGTCACGGTTATCGTCAATCCCGGCGGCACCAATGAGCACTTTGACCGAGAGCATCTGAAGAAGGCCAAGATTCTGATGTTCAAGGACAACACCAAGATCTTTGATGAGCTCCTGGCCGGCAAGGCCGACCTGATGATCACGGACGGAGTGGAGACGCGCCTGCAGTCGAAACTGCATCCGAAGCTGTGTGCCGTGCATCCGGATCACCCCTTTACCTACTCGGAAAAAGGCTATCTGTTGCCGCTCGGCGACAATGTCTGGAAAGCCTATGTCGACCAGTGGTTGCATCAGGAAAAGGCCAGTGGCGCATTCCAGAAGGTTTACGATCACTGGTTGAAATAGGCCAGACTTTTGGGCCGCCGAGTGGATACTGAAGGTCCGCCGGCGGCTTAAGAGGGGGCGATCTGGTCGTGCGTCCGTTGTATCCGGATTGCGGACTGTGCCGTCGATCACAAAGTCTCATACCTTAACGGATCGTCATCTTGAGCGCCGGGAGCCCCAGGGTTGCCGGGGCCCTTCATCCGTTTACGTTTCCGGTTAGCCCCTCATCCTGTCGTTGGCCCAATCGGCATTGCCCGATGTCGCCTGGGTCATTTCCTGCGGCGCGGGACGCACGCATTCTGTATCCGCGTCACAGAATCGTGATTGGTGTCGTCTGGCCAACTGGTCAAGTCCATCACATTCGGTTAGTTTGTTGGACTGTATGACAATCGTGGCGACTGCCGCGCTCGAAACACCAGAACACGAATACATCGTCGTTCAATAAAGTTGTTCAATAAAACGGTTGTTAATCCAGAAATTTTTTCAATAAAAACAGTTGTTCAACAAAAACAACAGCAACGGGGAAGAGTCATGTCTTTCAGCCAGATCCAGGGATGGCTGTCGCGTGCGCCATTAGGGGCCGCGTTATGCCTTGCTTTGTTGTTCTCCGCCGGATGTGCGGTGAATCCCATTTACTCGGTGACCGGCAAGGTGATGACCGGTTACGCCGAGAACTACAACACGCCCTACGTGCTCTCTTTGTCGGATCCCGATCTGACCTGCACCATGGGGTCGGCTTTGGACCCTCTGGTTTATTCCTTCAAGACCGTCACCGACACCCCCTATAAAACGGGTTCTTTGCTGATGTTGCTGTCTGCTGAATGCTCCGAGCAGAAAGCCTGGGATGCCGATTTACGGTCGATCCGGGCAGAGCGTGCAGGCCAGGTATCGGAGGCCGAGGATGCCCGAACCGAATCGAAACGCTGGCAGGCCGTCACCGCGCGTCGGCGCTTGCAGAGTTTCGAGGAGGCGATGAAGGCTTACGATTACGACTACACCGATCCCAACGTCCAATGCCCGGATTTCGATACCGATCAGGATGAACTCACGTTCCTGATGGGGCTGGTCACCGGACTGCAGGCCATCATGAACGATTCGGCGTCGGGTGTGATGGTAAATGTGCCGCGGGATATCGCGCCGGAGGCAGAGCGGGCCGCACGTTGTCTGAGCAACCGGAAATGGGCCGGGTTACCGGACAGCGTCCGGGCAGCGGTCTGGTTACTGATTCCTGCCACGAAACCCAAGGATGGCCCAAGTCCCTGGGCGGTGATGAAACAGGACAGCAAGCTCGGCGTTGAGAAAGGCATGCGGGCGGCCGGTGCGCTGGAAGTGGTCATGGCCGAGAACCTGGGTAAGGACAAGATCCTGGCAGACGCCATCCACCGGTTTGCTGCCGGAGGCAAGACCATGAAGGTCTGGAAGCAATACCGGCTGGTGGATGAAGTGGCTCGCCAAACCGTAATGGCCGTTTCCGACCGTTACTGGACCCGTCACTACGGGCGGCGGACACCCGCGCTTCGTTTCGGTGATTTGACCAAAGATTCGGGCATGTCCGGCAAGGCCCTGGACGACCTGCTGTAACGGGCTCGTCCTGCCATTGGCGGATTGAATTTATTCTGGAGGATTTAAACGATGTTGCGTTTCCTGGGAGCCTTGTGTCTGGCGTTGGCCGCCCTTTCTGTGCAGGCCGCTGAAAAACATACCATGTGCGTATTCGACGTGATCGGCGCCAACGGCGACAGTTTCAACCTGATGAAAGACTACGCGCTGCAGGCCCGTGCCGATGGCGTGCAGATTGACCTGCGGCCATACACGGATGAGAACGTCGCGCTGGGCGACTTCCTTTCCGGCCAGTGTGACATCCTGGCGGCGACGGATTTGCGGACCCGCCGTTTCAACCGCTTTACGGGCACGATTAGCGCCGTGGGCGCACTGCCCACCTATCAGGAGCTGAAAACCGTGCTGATGACGCTCGCGCGACCGAAAGCGGCGCCTTACATGGACAGCAACGGTTATGAGGTGTTGGGCATCCTGCCGTTGGGCGCGGGCTACCTGTTTGTCGACAACAAGAACATCAATACCGCAGGCAAGCTGGCGGGCAAGAAGATTGCCACGCTGGATTACCAGAAAGACGCCATTCACATGGTGAACTTCGTCAAGGCGACGGTCGTGCCGTCCGATATCACCAACTTCGCCAGCAAGTTCAACAACGGCATGGTCGATGCCTGCTATGCCCCGGCTTATGCCTACAAGGCGCTGGAACTGTACAAGGGGGTCGATGACAAGGGCGGTGTGGTCAAGTACCCACTGGCCCAGTTGACCATGCAGCTGATCGCCAAGGACTCCGCCTTTTCAAAGGATTTCGCCCAGAAGTCGCGTGAGATCGTGGCCGGTCTCTACGACAAGGCGATGAATGTGATCCAGCAACACGAAAAGGACATTCCCGCAGACAAATGGATACCGATCTCGCAGCAGGATATCCAGGGTTATCAGGAAATGTTCCGGCAGAACCGCATCCAGCTGCGTGACGGCGTGGATAGCGAGGGGCACAAAGTGACCAAGGTCTACAGCGCCAAGATGCTGCATCTGCTGTGGAAAGTCCGCTGCAAGTACAACCCGGGTGCGTCCGAATGTACGGCGTCGGATCACGAATAACCGTTGTGAGTCGAGACTGCGGACAGGATAGGACAACTCTATGAACTGGCGTGCAATGACGGTGATGTCGACTGATGCCCCGACGGCGGTGTATCCCATCCATCGCCTGCAGGGGCTGCTCCTGCTGGCGCTGCTGATGGCGACGCTGTTGCTCGGTCTGGGCAGTTCCATCCACTCCCAGATGCTATGGCTGGGGGAAAAGCTTTGGCCGAATTATTACCTGCTCGACCCCGATGCCAGGGCGCCGACCTGTAAGACGCATATCGACATCGACGCCGCCATCAAGGCGCAGCTGGCGCAGTCAACGGCGGATGCCGACTCGCTGTTCGACAGCACGCCGGACCCCAAGGCGATCCGTCAGTCACTGGAAAGCAATCTGGCGCTGTGTAAGCAGAAGCATGCCCTCTACGACCAGATGCGAACTCAGATCACGCCGGCACTGATTGCCTACAAATCCGTCGAACGCAACATGTCGGACTGGCTGCTGGCCAACATCCAGCTCAAGACCTACCTGTTCATGATGATCTTCGCCATGGCGGCGGCGATCGCTGCTTTCGACAACGAGCAGATCAGCCTGCGACTGGCCCGTAACCGGGCGGAATGGCGGATGGTCGAGGCATTCCAGTTTGCGGTCAACGGCCTGATGAGCCTCTCGCTGTATACCTACGGGCAGCGTCTGCAGGCGTCGCCGGACGCCGGTTCCATTGTCAGTCTGCAGTGGGGCTGGCTGACGGTCTTCGGGTTGCTGATGGCGATCAACCTGTTCCGCTTCTTTTCAGTGCCGGAACGTATGGCGCCGGGCCGAATCGGTCCTTCATCCTTGCTGGCGGTGCCGCTCTACTGCTGGATGGGCATCATCGCTTTCGGCTACTTCATGGGGGTTGCGGGATATTCGGAAGGGCTGGCGGTCAACTTCAGCCAGATGAGCAACCTGTCGTCCATGTTCATCAACATCGGACTCTATGTGCTGGTCGGGATGGCCCTCAAGCAGACGCGTCTGCCGGACTTGCTGCTGGAGGTGATCAAACCCTGGAAACTGCCGCCCGGTCCCTTCGCCGCATTGGTGATCTTCACTACGGCGTTTCCAACGGCCTTCACCGGCGCTTCGGGGATCTTCGTGCTGGCGGCCGGTGGCGTTATATACGACGAGCTACGTAAGGCGGGGGCCCGTCGTCAGTTGGCGCTGGCTACCACGGCCATGTCGGGCAGTCTGGGGGTTGTGCTCAATCCCTGTCTGTTGGTGGTGATCGTGGCGGCCCTTAACCGCGATGTGACGACGGACCAGATGTACGCCTGGGGGAATGCCGTTTTCCTGTTGACCGCGACCCTGTTCAGCCTGATCCTGTGGAAGACCGAGGATCGCTGGTGGCCGACCGATGTCGACTGGCGTCAGGCCATGGGTGAGTCGGTGCGTGCCCTGCGTCCGCTGCTACCCCATGTGCTGATCTTTGTCGTCGGGCTGTTGGCGTTCCGGGTGTTCCTCGATCTCGCCTTCAACGACAACAGCGCGCCGCTGATCCTGCCGATCATCATGCTGGCCCTGGTGTTCCATGATGCCAGGTTCGGTGCAGAGGGCAGCCGGCTGAAAGCCTTCTGGAGCCGGGCGACGGCGGCGGCCAGCGATTCGGCCGTGCATATCGGTGCCCTGCTGGCACTGATCGGCTTTTCCATCTCCATGGGCGGTGTGCTCGACCGTTCCGACCTGGTGACGTGGCTGTTCCCGGAGAGCTTGCATAACCCCTGGTTGGTGATGTTGTCGGTCGTGGTGATCCTGACCTTTATCGGTATGATCATGGACCCCTTCGGCGCCGTGATTCTGGTCTCGGCCACGATTTCCTCCGTGGCTATCAAACAGGGGATCAACCCGCTGCATTTCTGGGTGGTGACCCTGGTTGCCTTCGAGCTGGGATACCTGACGCCACCTGTCGCGTTGAACCACCTGCTGGCGCGGCAGGTGGTTGGTGAGAAGGAAGTGCTGGTTGCGGAGGATCACGGTTCTTTCTGGCACCGTTATGAGCGCTTGCTGTTGCCGCTCGTGGTCATGGGCACGACGCTGCTGCTGGTCGCTTTCGTACCGCTGTTCTTCTACGCCAAGTAATCCCATCCTTGGCCGGACCGCAACCCTGTTGCGGTCCGGCACCTCTCCGCGATGTTCCCCGATCCATTCTGTCCCGCTAGCGGCCTTTGCCGATAATTGTGCGCGGCATCACGGGCCGATTGTGGTTTGTCTCTGGTTTTTGGATGTTGGTGGCCCGTTGTGCCTGATTTTGTGTGCTTGTGAACTGTTACGAATTGTAAATATTGGCATGCTACAGAGGCCGTTCAGGGGAGGGCCGGGAACTGCCTCAGCGCTTCACGCCTCGCCCGGCAACCCATAAAAAGAATCAAGAATGTGGAGGTTGTGAATGAAACGCCTGACGAACTCCCTGCGCTGGCTTCTGCCAGTTGTCCTCGGCTTCTGGGCCGTCCTGGCTCAGGCCGCATCCTATAGCCAGATCTATGTCTTTGGCGACTCGTTGTCCGATATCGGCAACCTGCATGCCATCGACAGCCAGTATCCGGTTCGTTTCAGCAATGGGCCGGTCGCGGTCGAAGACCTGGCCAGCGGCCTTGGTCTGACGCTGAGTCCCTCACTGCACCTTTTGCCGCCCAGCGTGGTTAACGGCAACTACGGTAACGATTACGCCGTTGCCGGCGCTGTGGCCATCGATGCCGACGGCAATCCTGCAACGGCCGATATCAACGTGCCGACCCAGGTCAATGCCTTCCTGATGATCCATGGCGGACATGCCCCCTCGGATGCCCTTTACGTCATGATGATTGGCGGAAACGATATCTTTGCCGCCCAGGACATCATGATTCAAGGTTCCTGGGATTCGGGAACGGCAGCCGACACGCGCCTGCAACAGGCAGCGGCGGCGGTGAAAACGGAATTGCAGACCCTGATCGCTGCAGGTGCCCGCCACATTCTGGTGGTGGATGCGCCTGACGTCGGCAAGACGCCGATGACGGGGATCAAGGCGGCGCAATTGAAAGCGACCACGACGACACTTTACGGCTATTTCCTGTCGTCTGAACTGCGTCAGGTCAGCCGTTGGTTGTCCCAGGACTATGACCTGCGTCTGGCGATCGCCGTGGACGAGGTCGAAGAGGCCACCGGGCTGGATATCAAACAGTACAGCCTGTTCAATCTTCTGGACAAGCTGGTCGCCAACCCTGCGGAATACGGTTACACCGACGTGACCGACCCCTGTATCTACGAGCTGACCAAGGTCGGGGTATCGCCGGGCTGTAACTTCAATACCTGGCTGTTCTATGACGAGATCCATCCGACGGCGGTCACGCATCAGCGTGCCGGGTTGGGGATGCTCAAGCTGGTTCAGTGATCCCTCCGCAGCCGTCGCATCAGTGGCGGCTGCGTCTCCTCTCCCGATCAAACGCTTTCGCTCAGTATCATGTCGTGACGGGTCAGCCAGCGGTGAATGAGCAGACCTGGCTTGATCTGTTGTTCCGACAGTCCCTGATTACCAAAAAGCCGGTTGAATTCGAACAGGTAGGGATGTCCGTCGACCATCGCGACGTCGAAGCCGGCATGGTCGATCCCCAATTGGCGCGCCAGGCGGGTGACCAGCTCGATCGCCACTGGGGGGAGGGCGTCGAAGCTGAGAGTGCCGCCTTGGGCAACGTTGTTGAGAAAGCCGCCGGGCGGCGGCAGGCGCCAGTAACCGGACACTACGCTGTCACCGATCACCACCAGCCGCAAATCGCGATCGATGGCCAGCTTTTCCTGCACGTAAAGAACGTCGTGCGTCGCACAGTAGCTTTGCCAATCCTGCAGGTCCTGGATCAGAAAGACACCCTGGCCACGTGCACTTTTCACCGTCTTGGCGACGAAGGGAAAGGTCAGCGTGTCGAGCACCTGTTGTTGATTGTGGGGTTCATTGGCCAGGATCAGCGTTTGCGGAACCTGTTCGCGGCAAATGGCCTGGAAGACCCGGGTCATCTCGATCTTGTCGTGGCCCAGATGGTAACTGGCCAGACTGGGGAAGATCGGCTTGCCAAGTCCATAGGCAATGCTGTTGACCAGCCAATAGGGCGGGAAAAGGACACACTCGGCCTGCTGAATCAGATCCAGCCGGTCCAGGAAGTGTTCTGGTTTGACATAAGTAACGTTCGGGATGTGCAACGTCCGGAACGGATCGAACGAGACGAACCGCATGCAGATATCTGCCGAAAGCCGCTGGGAATGCGGAGGAGCGCTGAGAACACAGGCCCGTAACCGCGATGGCGAATTGAGCCAGAAGTCCCGATAGCGTTCAATTCTGCTTTTTGCTGCCCGGCAGTGAAAACGGCGATAGGCCGTCAGTCCAGGAGATTAACGTACACGGCAGGCTTTTCACGCGGCGCATGTTGCTCCAGTGTGCGTCCCACTCGCAGCAGCACGTGCTCTTCCCAGGGGCGCCCCATCAGCTGCAGCCCAACCGGTAAACCGTGCCGGTCGTAACCGGCCGGAACCGTCAGCGCCGGCAGGCCTGTCAGGTTGGCGGCGGTGGCAAAGCGCATCAGCTCCGTCAAGGTGTGCAGGTCGGATTCGCCCTGGGCTACGGCCGAGGCGTGGATCGGCGGTGCGGTGATGGCGGTGGTCGGCATCAACAGGATGTCCACATCGCTCAGGGCGCGCATAAAGGATTGAATGGCCAGGGTTCGCACCTGCTGTGCCCGAACATAATCCCTGGCGGTGAACTGGCTGCCCAATGCCAGGCTGACGCGGGTCTCCAGAGAGAAATGGGTGCGTTTTCCCGGATAGTAGCCGTTCATGCTGGCCAGCATTTCGCTGACGATGGTGACGGCGTGCGCAACGCGTTGCAGATTGAGATGTTCGATCTCGAATTCGTGCCGGGTGGCACCACGCTCCAGCAGCACCCGTACCGCAGATTCGCAGACGTCCACCACGTCATCGCTGGCATGCCGGAACCAGGGGGAATAGATGCCGACCCGCAGGCCGCGCAGATCGTCTTTCAGGTAATCCCGCAGGTGGGCAGTGGGTTGGGACAGGGTCCAGCGGTCGTTGATGTCCGGGCCGGCCATGGTCATATAAGCGAGGGCGACATCATCGACACAGGTGCCAATAGGCCCGTTATGGGCGACGCTCCAGCACAGTGGCGCTGCGCCACTTTCGCTGATGCGGCCCCAGGTGGCCTTGAGCCCGGTGACGCCACACAGTGCCGCAGGAATCCGTATGGAGCCGCCGCCGTCCGCACCGACGGCTATCGGGCAGAGACCCGCCGCGACGGCGGCCGCCGATCCGCTGGACGATCCCCCACTGTGATGCCTGGGGTTGTAGGGATTGCGGCAGACGCCCCAGTGGGGATTGTTGCCGGTGACGCCCAGGCCGATTTCATGCATGTTGGTTTTGCCGATGATCACGGCACCGGCGGCCCTGAGGCGGGCGACCACAGTGGCATCGTCCCGGCAGGAACCGTCTTTGCCGAGGAAGCGTGTTCCCACGGAGGTACTATAGGGCAGAGCATCCAGCTCATCTTTGATGGCGACGGGAACGCCTTCCAGTTGGCTGCGAGGGTTGCCATCCTTAAGACGGGCCAGGGACTCGCGTGCCTGGCGAAGGATGTTGTCTGCCTGGCTGCAGATAAAGGCGTTAAGCGGGGTATCGCCGGCACCGGTTGCCTCGATGCCGGCGATCACCTTTTCCGCGACAGTGACCGGGTTTGTGCGCGCCTCCCTATAGGCATGGGCGAGAGCCGCGGCGGTTACCGGTTTGAATTCGGTGTCGGTAAACGGTTCGGGCAATTCACCTGAATCGAGGGGCTTTCGGCTTTCTTCAGCGAGATTGAGAGGCACGGCCCGGCTGTTCAGGTGCAATGGCATACTGGTGATTGGCGCGCTGAGCGGGGTTTCCCGGAGGGTCTCCAGGCCGGCTTCCCTTAGCAGCGGCTGCTGGAGAAAACGATGGGTGTAGCCGTTTTCGAGTAACGTGGCCAGGGTCTTCAGTGTCGCGCCTGCGAGGCGGGGGGCGTGAACGGATTTTAGGTCGTAGTCCATTGAGGAATGGTCCGAGTTTGCGCAATAGCGGGGTAACGGCCAAGAAGCCGTTTGTCGGCCCTCTTTGTGGGGCATCTATTGAAAGCTAGCTTATGGTCGGGCTATGTCAACATGGGCTACGGACTTGGCGGCCCTGTGGCACGGTTATCTCACGGGCGGGGCCGGTCCGGAGGGTATACGTAAAAAGTGTTTTTCATGTCGACTCTCCAGCTTTATCCTGGCGTCGATTTTGCTACTCTGTCTTTCGGTGTATATACCGGTTTCCGGTCGTTTTGCCTGATTTTCCCAAGATGGCCGTTGCCCGTCGGCTTGCCGTTAGTTTGAGACGGTTCGCGGCGGCGCGGTATGAGTCTTCCCGTTGGAGAGTGGTTGGATGCGGTTGATTTCCCGGATATTGCCTGTAGCGCTGTGTGTGCTCGGCCTCACCGGTTGTGGCGGAGGGGGGAGTTCTTCCAGCAACGTCACGACCACTCACCAGATCTCCGGGACCATCCATATTGAGGCCAATACCCGGGTTGATGGCGATACCGCGGATCAATTGGAGGCGGGCGACTTCCGGCTGGTCAACAACACCACACCTCAGGATACGGCCAGCCCATTGATCCTGGCGGGTTTCCTCAGTGACAGCAGTGGCGTCTACCCGTATGACACCCATCTGAGCAGCCAGGGGTTTTCTTATCCTGCCGATCCGGAAGACAAATTCCGGCTCAAACTGATAACCGACCAGGTGATCACCTGGCAGATATTCCCCAGTCGCGCCAGCGGGTCGACGCCGATACTGGCGAGCCTCACCCTCTGGGATGATAGCGGCAACCTGGTCACCTCCACCTCCTACAACAGTAGTTCCAGCACGGCCCCCATTACCCTGAAATTGCCTGGCGGCTACGGTGATGGCAATTACGTGATCGACCTGCAGATCCAGCAGGGCGGTCCGATCCGCTATGTGTTGACCGTCAACACCCTGTTGCAGGCCGCGGCACTGAAGAGTTCGTCCCTCGAGTGGAACCAGGCGGACTTTGTGCCGAACCAGGCCATTGTCACCATGAAAGCCGATAGCAGCGGCCAGGTCTCGGCGTCGTCGGTGGATTCGCTGGACGTGGCCGAATCCAGCCACTTGGGTGGCAAGGCTATGCGGGTTCGCCGGATTCCCGCTGGGATAGCCCGGGCCCTGTCCGGTAATGACCTGGCGCAGGCGCGTCAGGATACGGTGCAGTGGATCAAGCAACTGCGTAAGGACCCGAGTGTCGCCAGCGCCGAGCCGGACTACATCTTCCAAACAATGGCGTCCCCGGTTACAGAGCCGTTGTATCCGCAGCAGTGGAACTACCCCCTGATCAACCTTCCGCTGGCCTGGCAGATTGAACCCAACGCGGGATTGGGGCAGACGGTTGCCGTCCTGGATACCGGCATCTTCGCTTATGGCTCATGCGATAGTCTTGGCAATGCGGATTGGCATCCCGATCTGAAGGCCAATGTCGAGGCGGGAGACGATGAGGTTTCCGTCAGCCTGGATACCGACAACCAGCCTGGGCCCGACAACTGCGCGATTGACCCCGGCGGAGACTCCACGGGTGGCACGGACTATCACGGCACCCATGTGGCGGGGACCATCGCCGCCGTGGTCAACGGTATCGGCGTTACCGGTGTTGCCTACGATGCCAAGATCCTGCCTGTGCGGGTATTGGGCAAGAACGGTTCCGGCACGGCGTCTGACCTGATCAATGCGCTGTCTTGGGTCGATAATAATCACAGCCCCAGGGCCCATGTAGTCAATATGAGTCTGGGCGGGCTGGGGCCGGACACGGCCCTGGAAGCCGCCATTAATCAGTTGGTGGCAGACGGTGTCGTCGTGGTGGCGGCGGCGGGTAACGAGGCCACCAGCACACCGACCTATCCTGCAGCATTTTCCAATGTCATCGCGGTGGGCGCTGTCGATGGCGGCAAGAACCTGGCGAGCTATTCGAACTATGGCAGTTGGGTCGATCTGGTGGCTCCGGGCGGCGATGCCACTCGGGACGCCAACGGTGACGGTCAGGCGGACGTTATCGTCAGTACTTGGGCGGACGACAGCAGCGGTACGGCGGTGGCGTCCTACGCGGGCATGCAGGGGACGTCGATGGCGACACCGCATGTCAGCGGTATCGTGGCTCTCATGCAGCGCGAAGCGGTCCTGAAAGGTACTCCGGTGGTGAATACGGATCGCTTCCGGCAGTTGTTGGAGCTGGGGCAACTGACGGATGACCTGGGCGCGGCAGGCCGGGATAACGTCTATGGCTACGGCTTGATCGACGCATTGAAAGCCGTCGACGCCGCGGCGAACAACAATATCCCCTCGATTTTGTCACCGGAGCCGACGCTCGTCGATTTCACCGGATCGGCGGACACGCAGACGCTGGATCTCAAGCCACTGGGTGATATCAGTGCTATCACCGGCGTTTCGATCAGCTCAGGCGCCACATGGCTGACAGCAACGCCAGCGTCGTTCAGCAATGGCCTGGCTGATTATCAGACCACGCTGAAGGTCGATACCACTCAACTCAAGCTCGACCAGGGTTACCGGACCGAGCTGACCGTTTCCTATTTCAGTTCCGGGAACGCCCGTTCGCTGACGGTGCCGGTTATCGTCCGCTTGGGAGACAATGTGGCAGACCGGAATGCCGGCCGGCAGTTTGTGCTGCTGACGACACTGAATGCCGATGGGAGCATGAAAACCGTGAAGCAGGCGACAGCGCAACTCTCCAACGGGGTCTATACCTTCTATTTCGATAACGTCCCGGCTGGTCAGTATTACTTGTCGGCCGGCTCGGACCTGGATAACGATGGCTACATCTGTTCTTCGGGCGAGTCCTGTGCGGAATATCCGGTCAATGGTGCGCCGCAGTTGATCACGGTCGGCACGACTCCGATCAGTGTCGATCTCACGACCAGCTATCGTCGCCCCGTGGCAAGCCAGCAAAGCCTGCCGCGCCCGGGCTTCTCCGGCTATGCCCGGTTACCGGAAGGCAACTCCGGTGGAACGCCCGCCACGCGCAGTATGAACTCGCCGTGATGCGCCTGAAAGGTTGCCTGTTGCCGCTGTTCGCCGGGTGGCTGGCCTCGCTGGCCGGCTGTACGTTGCTGGCGGGAGAGAAGACAATGGCTGGTGATGTCAAAACTCTTCAGTCCAGGGGGCAATGCGGGTTTGCGCAAGCGGGGCTGCATCTGGTCACCGGGCATGCGCAGTGGGAGCGCCTACCGTTCAATCAACAGCGATTCGGCGGCTCATCGCCCGATCCCCTCGAGACGGGACGTTGGGTCCTGCTTATCGCCCAGGGCCGCAAGCCTACACCGGGTTATGGGCTGACACTGACGGATAGCACGCTCACCGGCAAAACGCTGGAAATCCGGGTCTCTGCGCATGTGCCGGCTCCCGGCCTGGCGATGGCACAGATGATCACTACGCCCTGTCTGATCCTTTCTATTCCCCAGAACGGCTGGCAGCAGTTGCGGGTAAGCGGTGCCGGTGAGACAAATTGGCAACTCTCGCACCCCTGACCCGTTGACCTTTCTGCGCTAATGCCTAAGCTAGTGTTCCCAGCGAAAGAACCATCTTTGATAGGGTACCCCCGCGAATGAGTGAACAGCAGTACAACGCCGACGCGATCGAAGTCCTTAGCGGCCTGGACCCGGTGCGCAAGCGCCCGGGCATGTACACCGACACCACCCGGCCCAATCATCTGGCTCAAGAGGTGATCGACAACAGCGTCGACGAGGCGCTGGCCGGCCATGCGACGCGGATCGACGTGGTGCTGTTCGAAGACGGCTCACTCTCGGTGGAAGATGACGGACGGGGCATGCCGGTCGATATGCATCGCGAGGAAGGGGTGCCCGGGGTGGAACTGATCCTGACCCGGCTCCACGCGGGGGGAAAGTTCTCCCAGGGTAGCTACGGGTTCTCCGGTGGTTTGCACGGGGTGGGGGTTTCTGTGGTGAATGCCCTGTCTCGCCAACTGGAAGTCAAAATCAAGCGGGACGGCCAGCTCTATCGCATGACCTTCGCCAACGGCGACAAAACGTCGGATCTGGCGGTCGTTGATACTGTGGGCAAACGTAATACCGGCACGACCGTCACCTTTCATCCCGACCCGAAATATTTCGATAGCCCCAAGTTTTCGGTCAGCCGGTTGCGCCACATCTTACGCGCCAAAGCCGTGCTCTGTCCGGGGCTGAGTGTCACCTTTACCCAGAAACAGACCGGCGAAAAAGACGAGTGGTGTTATGCCGACGGCCTGCGCGATTACCTGCGCACGGCGCTGACCGATCTGGAAACCGTGCCGGATGCCCCTTTCACCGGGCTGATGAACGGCAACACCGAAGAGGTTAACTGGGCCGTGCAATGGTTGCCGGAGGGCGGCGATCTGGTCACCGAAAGTTACGTTAACCTGATTCCGACGGCCCAGGGCGGTACTCACGTCAACGGCTTCCGTACAGGGCTGCTGGAAGCGATGCGCGAGTTTTGCGAGTTTCGTAATCTCCTGCCGCGTGGTATCAAACTCTCGCCCGAAGATGTCTGGGATCGCTGCAGTTACGTGCTGTCCTATAAGATGCTCGATCCCCAGTTCTCCGGGCAGACCAAGGAGCGCCTGTCCTCGCGGGAAGCGGCGACCTTTGTCTCCGGCGTCGTGAAAGACGCCTTCAGTCTCTGGTTGAACCAGCATACCGACGTTGCCGAAGCGCTGGCCGACTTTTTCATCAACAACGCCCAGCGCCGCCTGCGCGCAAGCCGCAAGGTAGCCCGTAAAAAAGTCACTTCCGGACCTGCGCTGCCGGGCAAACTGGCGGACTGTACCGGTGCCGATGCCAGCCGTGGCGAACTTTTCCTGGTGGAGGGGGACTCTGCAGGCGGTTCTGCCAAGCAGGCCCGAGACCGCGAGTTTCAGGCGATCATGCCGTTGCGGGGCAAGATCCTGAACACCTGGGAAGTGGATTCCGGCGAGATTCTCGCCTCCCAGGAAGTCCACGATATTGCCGTTGCCATCGGTGTCGATCCTGGCTCGAATCAGCTCGACGGTCTCCGTTACGGTAAGGTCTGTATCCTCGCCGATGCCGACTCCGACGGCTTGCACATTGCCACCTTGCTGTGTGCGCTGTTCGTCAAGCACTTCCGCCCGGTAGTCGCTGCCGGTCACGTGTTCGTCGCCATGCCGCCGCTCTACCGGATCGATGTGGGTAAAGAAACGTTCTATGCGCTCGACGAGCACGAGAAGCAGGGCATTCTGGATCGTTTGGTGGCGGAGAAGAAGAAGGGCAAGCCCCAGGTCACCCGCTTCAAGGGCCTTGGCGAAATGAATCCCCTCCAGCTTCGTGAAACCACCATGGCGCCGGATACCCGCCGCCTGGTCCAGCTCACGCTTGCCGAAGGTGACGGCACTGACGACCGGATGGATATGCTGCTCGGTAAGAAGCGTTCATCCGACCGCAAGGTCTGGCTGGAGACCTACGGTAATCTGGCTGACGTGGCAGGCTAGGTCTCCGGGATCTCAACATCTCACCCGGTGACGTCTTCCATTAAGGCGTCTACGGGGCTGCGTACACCAAATCCGCCCTTGCGAACGACATGCGTATAGATTTCCGTTGTGCGAACGTCAGCGTGGCCGAGCAGCTTCTGGATCGTGCGTATGTCGTAACCCGCTTCCAGTAGTCGCGTTGCGAAGCTGTGGCGGAAGGTGTGACTGCCGGCAAGTTTGTGAATATCCGCCTTCCGGAGTGCCTCTTTGATCTGCCTTTGGACCGTGCGCTCCAGGATATGGTGGCGACGACGGACACCTGAACGAGGGTCAATAGACAGGTCCCGCGCAGGAAAGAGATATTGCCAGCCCAGTTCAATTTCTGCACGGGGATACTTTCGGCTCAAGGCATTGGGGAGGTAGACGCGCCCGAAGCCCTGTTCCAGATCTGCTCGATGCCGTGCCTCGACAAGTTGTCTCTGGGCGTGAAGGGGCGCATTTAGCGCACCGGGCAATAACGTCACCCGGTCCTTGTTACCCTTGCCATTACGCACGATGAGCTGTTGCATCCCAAAATCAACGTCCTTGACGCGCAGCCGTACAGCCTCACTGATACGTAATCCAGACCCGTACATCAGCATTGCCAGAAGACGGAACTCACCATCGAGTCCATCAATGATCGCTTTCGCCTCTGACGAGGTGAATACCGTAGGTATGCGACGAGGTTTTCTGGACTGCTGAAATTGCAGGTCTTCCACGGCTATCCCAAGAAATTCCCGATATAGAAAAACCAAGGCATTGAGCGCCGTGCGCTGCGTATTGACGCTGGCACTGCCCTGTACCGCCAAGTGAGACAGGAATCGTTCGATGTCCTGACTATCCAGCTCCGTCGGGTGTCGACGGTCGTGGAACCGGATAAAACGCTTGGTCCAATGGACATAGGTTTTTTCCGTCTTGTACGCGAGGTTTCGGGCACGAATAAAGGCCCTTAGGCGATCGATGAATCGCGTGGGGCTTGCTGGAAGGAGGGGAGGGACGTCCATGTCGTCTATCCTTTTTGCTGTTTTTATATACAGTATTTTTGCAGAAAGCCTATGTCAACAGGCATCTGCTCGTGTAGATATGCGACACATGTCGCTGATTTCCAGGATATTGCTGATAGTTTATGTGTATCCTTTTGAAAAAATAGGAATTGTGTCTTTCGGTACTAATGGATAAGTGATGAGTGGTAAGCCGGATATAGACGACAAGTGACGCAAAAATTCAGGCAGGATTAGGTGTGATCTTCTATGCTTTTGATATTGAAGTGTTTTCTTGCTTTGCGATTTTGGGTTTGTGGAGATAAACGACAACGTGATATACGACATTTGTCGTTGAATTAACTGTTATGCGTATTGATCTGCTCTGGAATCAAAAATGGCGCACGAAACCATCATCGACCAAGTACTGAAGTTAGGCTCCGTATCAGGCCTGATTTCGCTGATTTATTTGATCTTCCAAAATTTACGTAAACGGCCGCGTTTCAAGTTGGACTTTCAAAGCGGCTCCGGCACTCATTACGACAACGAGGGAGTGCATTTTTATCGCTTTTCCAGCGTGGGAATACTAAAAAACCAAAGTCTCGATCCGAACACAGTGACACATTTGCATTTGGCTGTGTGGGGGAATAAAAAGAAAACGTCTACCCTCCGGTTTGGCTATGGGGGAGTAAAGATAATAGATAAAACCAGTGACCAAGAACTTAAGTTGCCAATTCAGTTTTCGCCGAGAGAAGCAAGACGCCTGAATATTGTTTTCGAATTTCCCGTACAAGGCACTGCTGACGAGAAGATTTTGCAGGAACATATGGAGATAAAACCTGGAAGCGGTCTCTACCGCCCCAGGTACGAATATGAAATTTGCGTCGAGGATGTGGCAGAAAATGTCTTTGACAGCTCGGGAAAGCAAATTAATCGGGAAGAAATTAATCTACGCTGGACTCTACCGAATACAGTTCGGGAACTACAACAAGGCAAAATTTGGCCATTCATTAGACACTATTGGAGGATCACCCTATCTAATATGAGTTTTCGAGCCAAAGTGTTGATGCAGGCGCTTGGACTATGGAGGTGAATTTTGCATAACAATACGGTCAACGGGACCGCTTTTCCGCTCCGCCTTTGGCTCCGCGCTAAAGCGGCCCGTTACCTTCTGCGTTAACTGACAACGGACCGTCTATGCACGCTCGACTGAAAAGTATTATGAGCCCTGATTTGGACTACGGTGCATCACCGAATGATCCTGAAGACTGCTGCGTCTTCATTGAGGCAGA
>NZ_NTLB01000014.1 GCF_002514725.1 Mangrovitalea sediminis | reverse complement strand
GCGGGTGTTGTAGATTTTCCGTTTCACCCGTTCGCGCTTAAGCAACTGGAAAAAGCTCTCTGCGACAGCGTTGTCGTGACAGTTGCCGCGCCGGCTCATGCTCCCCTCCAAACCATGCACCTTGAGGAAGGCGCTCCAGTCATGACTCGTGTACTGGCTGCCCTGATCCGAGTGGACAACAACCTTGCTTGTCGGCTTGCGACGCCAGACGGCCATCAGCAACGCATCCAGCACCAAGTCCTTGGTGATCCGTGACTGCATCGACCAGCCGATGACTCGACGTGAGAACAGGTCCAGCACCACCGCCAGATACAGCCAGCCCTCGTGGGTACGAATATGGGTGATATCCGTCACCCAGCCCTCATTCGGCGCGCTCGGGTTGAACTGTCGCTGTAAGAGATTAGGCGTTACCTTGTGCACATGCCCCGCCTTATGGCGAGGCTTCCGGTAACCGACTTGAGCTTGTATCCCTGCACAGCGCATCAAGCGATGAACCCGGTTGGGGCCACACTGTTCGCCACACTCGCGCAAATCACTGTGGATCTTGCGGTACCCATATACCGCCCCAGATTCCAACCAGAACTGCTTGATCAGCCCGGACAAGCGCTCATCGTCCCGACATCGCTTCGAACGCGACACACGCTTCCAGGCATAGAATCCGCTGGGATGGACGTCCAGCAAATCACAGAGTCGACGAACCGGCCATTGCTCCCCATGCGCGGCGATAAATGCGTACCTCACTCGGACTGTTTGGCGAAGTACGCCGCGGCTTTTTTTAGGATGTCGCGCTCCTCAGTGACGCGCTTCAACTCCTTCTGCAACCGCCGGATCTCGGCCTGTTCATCAGCCTTGGCCTGATGCTGAGTGGCCTCAGGACCGTACTTCTTCAGCCAAGCGTACAAGCTGTGGGCTGTAACACCTAGCCGACTGGCCACCTGGGCCACGCTGTGGCCCCGGTCAGTTATCTGGCGGACGGCTTCAATCTTGAATTCTTCGGGATAACGTTTGCTGCTCATGAGCACCTCTCTGATAGCCATTGTGTATGGCTGATAGGTGTCTAGCAAACTGGTGGCGATTCA
>NZ_NTLB01000013.1 GCF_002514725.1 Mangrovitalea sediminis | reverse complement strand
GTGGGCACCATTGGCCACGTTGACCATGGTAAAACCACGCTGACGGCTGCTCTGACTCGTGTATGTCACGAAGTATGGGGTACTGGTGAGGCGCGCGCATTCGACCAGATCGACAATGCGCCGGAAGAGCGTGCACGTGGTATCACGATTGCGACTTCGCACGTTGAGTACGATTCGCCGAGCCGTCACTACGCGCACGTTGACTGTCCTGGACACGCTGACTACGTGAAGAACATGATCACGGGTGCGGCGCAGATGGATGGTGCTATCCTGGTATGTTCCGCTGCTGACGGCCCCATGCCGCAGACGCGTGAGCACATCCTGTTGTCCCGTCAGGTGGGTGTACCGTTCATTGTTGTGTTCCTGAACAAAGCGGACATGGTTGACGATGCGGAGCTGCTGGAACTGGTCGAGATGGAAGTTCGCGACCTGCTGAGCCAGTACGACTTCCCGGGCGACGACACGCCGATCATTACCGGTTCTGCGCTGATGGCGCTGGAAGGTAAAGATGACAACGAAATGGGTACTACGGCTGTTAAGAAGCTGGTAGAAACCCTGGACTCCTACATTCCGGAACCGGAGCGCGCGATCGATCAGCCGTTCCTGATGCCGATCGAGGACGTTTTCTCGATCTCTGGTCGCGGTACCGTAGTAACGGGTCGTGTTGAGCGTGGCATCATCAAGGTGGGTGACGAAGTTGAGATCGTGGGTATCCGCGATACCAGCAAGACCACCTGTACCGGTGTTGAGATGTTCCGTAAGTTGCTGGACGAAGGCCGTGCGGGTGAGAACGTTGGTGTACTGCTGCGCGGTACCAAGCGTGACGAAGTTGAGCGTGGTCAGGTTCTGGCGAAGCCGGGCACGATTACGCCGCACACCAAGTTCGAGTGTGAAGTATACGTACTGAGCAAGGAAGAAGGTGGTCGTCATACGCCGTTCTTCCAGGGCTACCGTCCGCAGTTCTACTTCCGTACTACAGACGTAACGGGCTCTTGCGAACTGCCGTCTGGCGTAGAAATGGTTATGCCGGGCGACAACGTGAAGCTGGTCGTGACGCTGATTGCGCCGATCGCAATGGAAGATGGTCTGCGCTTCGCGATTCGCGAAGGCGGTCGTACCGTTGGTGCGGGCGTTGTGACCAAGGTGATCGAGTAATCGAATAAC
>NZ_NTLB01000012.1:2500-5409 GCF_002514725.1 Mangrovitalea sediminis | reverse complement strand
GCCGGAGGAGAGGCCGCGCGGCGTCCAACGCCGGCGCATAAAAAAGCCCCGGCAGCTTTCGCTGTCGGGGCTTGGTATTAAGAGCCTGACGATGACCTACTCTCACATGGGCATATGCCACACTACCATCGGCGCAGGACTGTTTCACGACTGAGTTCGGGATGGGATCAGGTGGTTCCAGACCGCTATTGTCGTCAGGCAAAACGTTTAACGCTTTGCGTTGATCGGCTGATCACTGGAAGAAGGCAAGACGCTGACGATATCGGTTATCCGGTCAGATGATTTGGGTGTTATATAGTCAAGCCGCACGAGCAATTAGTACAGGTTAGCTCAACGCCTCACAGCGCTTACACACCCTGCCTATCAACGTCCTGGTCTTGAACGGCTCTTTAGGGCCCTCGAGGGGCCAGGGAAACCTTATCTTGAAGGGGGCTTCCCGCTTAGATGCTTTCAGCGGTTATCCTGTCCGAACATAGCTACCGGGCAATGCGTCTGGCGACACAACCCGAACACCAGAGGTTCGTCCACTCCGGTCCTCTCGTACTAGGAGCAGCTCTTCTCAAGTTTCCAACGTCCACGGCAGATAGGGACCGAACTGTCTCACGACGTTCTAAACCCAGCTCGCGTACCACTTTAAATGGCGAACAGCCATACCCTTGGGACCGGCTTCAGCCCCAGGATGTGATGAGCCGACATCGAGGTGCCAAACACCGCCGTCGATGTGAACTCTTGGGCGGTATCAGCCTGTTATCCCCGGAGTACCTTTTATCCGTTGAGCGATGGCCCTTCCATACAGAACCACCGGATCACTATGACCTGCTTTCGCACCTGCTCGACGTGTCTGTCTCGCAGTCAAGCGGGCTTGTGCCATTACACTAACCGCACGATGTCCGACCGTGCTTAGCCCACCTTTGTGCTCCTCCGTTACTCTTTAGGAGGAGACCGCCCCAGTCAAACTACCCACCACACAATGTCCTCGTCCTGGATAACAGGACAGAGTTAGAACCTCAAACAGACCAGGCTGGTATTTCAAGGTTGGCTCCACGAGAACTGGCGTCCTCGCTTCAAAGCCTCCCAGCTATCCTACACAAGACTGTTCAAAGTTCACTGTGAAGCTATAGTAAAGGTTCACGGGGTCTTTCCGTCTAGCCGCGGATACACAGCATCTTCACTGCGATTTCAATTTCACTGAGTCTCGGGTGGAGACAGTGCCCCCATCGTTACGCCATTCGTGCAGGTCGGAACTTACCCGACAAGGAATTTCGCTACCTTAGGACCGTTATAGTTACGGCCGCCGTTTACCGGGGCTTCGATCAAGAGCTTCGTCCGAGGACTAACCCCATCAATTAACCTTCCGGCACCGGGCAGGCGTCACACCCTATACGTCCACTTTCGTGTTTGCAGAGTGCTGTGTTTTTAATAAACAGTCGCAGGGGCCTGGTATCTTCGACCGGCTTCCGCTCCACCCGCAGGGGCTTCACGTACATGCCGGCGTGCCTTCTCCCGAAGTTACGGCACCATTTTGCCTAGTTCCTTCACCCGAGTTCTCTCAAGCGCCTTGGTATTCTCTACCTGACCACCTGTGTCGGTTTGGGGTACGGTCTCATATCACCTGAAGCTTAGAGGCTTTTCCTGGAAGCATGGCATCAATTGCTTCGTCTCCAAAAGGAGACTCGTCATCACGTCTCAGGATTGAGATTCCGGATTTACCAAGAACCCCTCCCTACTCGCTTAAACCGGGACAACCAGCGCCCGGCCAACCTAGCCTTCTCCGTCCCCCCATCGCAGTGATACAAGGTACGGGAATATTAACCCGTTTCCCATCGACTACACCTTTCGGTCTCGCCTTAGGGGCCGACTCACCCTGCGCCGATTAGCGTTGCGCAGGAACCCTTGGTCTTCCGGCGTGCGGGTTTTTCACCCGCATTATCGTTACTCATGTCAGCATTCGCACTTCTGATATCTCCAGCAGACCTCTCGATCCACCTTCACAGACTTACAGAACGCTCCCCTACCCCACGTACAAAGTACGCAGCCGCAGCTTCGGTATCCAGTTTGAGCCCCGTTACATCTTCCGCGCAGGCCGACTCGACTAGTGAGCTATTACGCTTTCTTTAAAGGGTGGCTGCTTCTAAGCCAACCTCCTAGCTGTCTGTGCCTTCCCACATCGTTTCCCACTTAACTGGAATTTGGGGACCTTAGCTGGCGGTCTGGGTTGTTTCCCTCTTCACGACGGACGTTAGCACCCGCCGTGTGTCTCCCGGATAGTACTCACTGGTATTCGGAGTTTGCATGGGGTTGGTAAGTCGGGATGACCCCCTAGCCCAAACAGTGCTCTACCCCCAGTGGTATTCGTCCGAGGCGCTACCTAAATAGCTTTCGGGGAGAACCAGCTATCTCCGGGCTTGATTAGCCTTTCACTCCGATCCACAGGTCATCCGAATCTTTTTCAACAGATCCCGGTTCGGTCCTCCAGTGCGTGTTACCGCACCTTCAACCTGCCCATGGATAGATCGCCCGGTTTCGGGTCTATGCCCAGCGACTATTCGCCCTATTCAGACTCGGTTTCCCTACGCCTCCCCTACACGGTTAAGCTTGCCACTGAACATAAGTCGCTGACCCATTATACAAAAGGTACGCCGTCACACCCGAAGGTGCTCCGACTGCTTGTACGCATACGGTTTCAGGATCTATTTCACTCCCCTCACAGGGGTTCTTTTCGCCTTTCCCTCACGGTACTGGTTCACTATCGGTCAGTCAGGAGTATTTAGCCTTGGAGGATGGTCCCCCCATGTTCAGACAGGATTACACGTGACCCGTCCTACTCGATTTCATCAGGTTGGGATTTCGGATACGGGGCTATCACCCGCTATGGCGGCACTTTCCAGAGCCTTCTCCTATCCGTCCCC
>NZ_NTLB01000011.1 GCF_002514725.1 Mangrovitalea sediminis | reverse complement strand
TATGCCCATGTGAGAGTAGGTCATCGTCAGGCTCTTAATACCAAGCCCCGACAGCGAAAGCTGCCGGGGCTTTTTTATGCGCCGGCGTTGGACGCCGCGCGGCCTCTCCTCCGGCCGAACGGCCCATTACACCGCTCTTCGGCACGTCACTGAACACCTCTTCGCGGCAGGATGCTTCTGCGGCAATTACGACGGATCTCCCTGTCTTCTGCCTGTGAAAACCCCTTGTCCTATGGCCTGATTTTCAGTCCTTGCAGGGCTGTCTGCACCGTCGGAAATTGCATTCTTGTCAAACGGGGCCAATGCAGGATTTAGGATTTAACCTATTGAATTTTATTGGAACTTTTTCTCGTTGCATTCGGTTCGTCTGGTCGTGAATGCAAAACGTTGCAAACCCCGCTGTCGCCCCTTCGAAATCTATCCAGAATATGAATTGACGCACAGTGCCTGAGTTGCCAACTGTTACAATTGTGCAATAACTAAACAAATAAAAACGTTTTACTTTTCGGACGATAGAGACACAACAACATAAGGCGCACAGGGAAAGGAACAAAAAGGATTTTGAACTCAGACAGCAAGGTTTTTCGCCCTGAGGTGGGAAGTTATGCGTATTTTTATGCCTTTGTTGGTATGTGCAGCAGTATTTGCATGTCCGGTGGTTGTGCAGGCGAAGCTAAAGCCCCTTGGCGACAAGGAGCTTTCCAATATTACGGGCCAGGCTTTTGTCTCCATTGATCGCCAGTACAACCCAGATCCAACCCAGAACGTTGCTTATACCCGGGTAAATCTGGGGATGAATGTCGAAACGCAGCTGAATGTGGCCAAATTGGACCTGGGGCACTATAACCGTAACGATACGGCTACCGGGGGTGAAGCTGAGGCACCGGGTTCATCGGATGTTCTGGTGAACAACTTCAGCCTGGGCTACATCCAGAACGATCAGTATTACCAAAACACCTCGGCCCATCCTTATAATTCCGAGCTGCCGCGCATGTTGAAGCCGGATGGGAGTGCCTACCAGAATGGGGACATTGTTCCCTTCACGATAAAGGACCCGTACCTGGAGTTTGCGTACGATCAGACAACCAATGACATCGTAGGGGTGCGCTTGGGATTCGGGCAGTCCGAAGGTGTTTTGTCGGGAAATATTAAATACATGACGGGGAACGTCAACGTCAAGATCGTTGACCACGGTGAGGGGCTCAAGAATGCGAAGTCGCAAGGAAACCTTTTTGATCAGATGGTGAAGTTCCTGACGCCGGTACTGGCCGGTAGCAGTCCTCTCATCGCCCAGGCGCAGTTGGTTCATGGTGCGCAGAATGATCCAAAACTCGGGCAGTTGGATCCTGTGAGGGCACAATATATCGGTTTGCCCAATGGGGAGAATTTCACGCTGAAAGGGGTGAGTTCCTTGGTCGCGGGTGTTATCAAACTGATTAGTCCGACGCTAAGTTCTCCCATTACGCTGACTAACTGCAATCTTTTAACCTGTGATGTGAATGCAGTTGCACAGAATTGCCAAGTACTTGGCATCCAAGCGTGCTTCCCTTTGTCACAATACAATAGCTTTCCGATAGGTCAGATTACGAACGTTAACGGTCAAAACTATATCACTGGCCCATCCAGTGGCCTTTTTATGTCCTTCGAGACAAAAACGGTCCAGTGGCTGAAAGACGTTTCCAAACAGAATCCGACTTCTTCGGATTACATTACGGCGGGACCCGGGGCGTTTTTCAATATCCCCAGTGGCTCCACGCAGGTGAACTTGGACCAGGCATTATACGGAATACAGCGTTACAGAACGGAATACATCGACCGCGGTGTAGGGCTGTTCTGACCGGATAACTGACTGAATGGGGCATCGCTGAGCATGAGAAAGGCCGTTTACATCGGTGGATTGCTGGTGCTGGCGTTAGCGCGGAGCGCATCAGCGCATCTTGCCGCGCTGTCGGACAAAGAGCTCTCTTCTGTTCAGGGCGGCGGCGTCGGTATGGTGATGGAAAATTTCGTGTTTGAGCACGGGACTGACGTGCAGAACGGCCAGGTATTCAAGATCGGCGGCATCAAAAGCAGCACGGGAGAAGCGGTCAATATCACCGTCAACAAGTTGTATATTGCTCGTGCTGGCAGTAATTACGGCACCAATCTGCAGCCGGTTAACCTGGGGCGGCTGATCAACCCTTATACCATTGACCTGCTGAATGGTGACAATATCGGTATTCCGGGCAAGGCGGTACTGCAGATCGCCGCTCCGACCAAGGTGGCCGCTTCCGTAGGATATGACTGTCTGGATCCTGCTGCGGTCGCCGGATCGGGAACCTGCTCCAGTCGTCCGGCTACGGCAACTTATGCTAATGGGGAACGGCCTGATATCGGTATCCAGATGAATGTTCAGGTGGGTACCAATGCGGCGCATAACCTCAATATTCAGGCAAAAAGTGCGGTTATTGACGGTAGCTACCTACGGCTTTGGGGAGACGACACCAATCATCGGCTGGTCGCTCAGTTCAAGCTCAACTTCTATACCCCCGAGCTTTCGATCAGCTCTTGTGACCTGAGTGGAACCAGTTGTGGTTCGACCATCTTTATGAAGAACTTCCAGTTGGAGTTGGCGATGGGCAACAATCTGCAGCCGATGTATCTGGATGTGGATGGGACCGGAAATTTCGTCTTTCAGATTCAGGATATTCCAAAGCCGGCCGCGGGAATGATTGCGGCAGACGGCAAGTTGGCTGATAGCGATGCGACAACCTGGAATTATTACAATGACTACTACACGAATCCTGAGTACCGCAGCAATTTGAAAATTGGCGACTTCTCCGTGGGTGCGCAGGATTTCGGGTCGGCGGAAGTGAGTGGTTTGTTGATTCAGCACCTAAAGATCACGACGCATGATCTGGCGCCGTAAGAGGGTTATCTGATGCGATACAGGACTATTTTGGGCATCGTCGTTTCTGCAGTCCTGGCTTGGTGTGTCCCGGTGACTGCGGGGGCGCAGTTAAAGAAAATGAATGATGCGGACATGTCAAAAGTGGCCGCTCAGGGGGGGATCTATCTCTCCGGGGATATTACCTTGAATGAAAATGGTGGTCCGCTCCAAAACGCCTATTTTGGTGCCTGTACCGATACCACCAAGCACTGCGGTGCACGAATTGCGGTACAGATGAAACAGAACGGCGGTTGGCTGGTCCTGGATGATCTTCGTGGTAAGTTTTCTTTCCAGGGATTGACGATCCGGACTCGGAAAATAACCAGTGGTTTCGGTGGGGACGGTGCACTCTTCAATCGTGATGTCCTTGAAATCGGCCTGCCGAATGTTGTGCAGTTTGACAACGTTTCCATGAATATTGCAGCGAGTAGTACATCTCGACCGACAGACGCGGGCTTTCAGCAAACCGACCTGTTCAGTGTTCAGATGCAGGGAAAGGTCACCATGCAGGGGAATTTGCTGGTCTTTCCGGACGGTAATCCGTAAGCAGGCTGTTAATGATGACGCAGCGACATTTTTTGCTCAGGAAGACACTACTGGCCGTGACCATCGCGGCTTCGGCAATGCCTTTGTTGGCACAAGCCGGGCTCAAGCGTCTTGATGATTCAACCTTGTCCGGCATTAGCGGGCAAAGTGGCCTGACGCTGGAAATGTCGATGAACGTCTCTGCGGGAAGCCTGGGGTATTTTGATGACGGTAACGGAATCAAACTTGAAGGCGTCAAGATTGGTTCTGCTTCCGGGAAGTCTGCCGGAGCTCAGGAGATTGCTTCCATCGATATCGGGTCGGACGGCAGCCTGGATATCGCTTACACGGTTAACGATAGTCGCACCGAGTTTTCTGACCTGGTGCTTTCCGATAATCCAAACGTTAGTGGCGGCGGCGTCTTTTTCGATGAAGGCAGTGCGCTGGGAACACTGATGATCAAGCCGGGCGGTGCCCTGACGACTCAGGGTATTACGGTCAGCTCGTCGTACAATCTGTCTGCCGGTCGCCTGGGTTATCGTACTAACGGTAATGAAGTCTTCCTTGATGACATGAGCCTGAATTTCAATGCGCCGAATTGGACGCTGGATACCGTGGGCAATGTCCTCGATTTCAAAATACCGTCTTTCACAGGTTCCTTTAACATCGGCGCCATTCGTTATAGTAACAATCCCCTGAACCATGGCGTTTCCAATGATGTAACAACCGGTCAGCCTCTTCCCAGTTATGGAGCGCTGTCAGGTGATTTTGACTTGTCCGGTGAACTCAAGCTGCAGGCCGGCGGGCGGTTTGGCACTCAAGGGATGCGCTTGGACGGGCAGGTTACGATCAATAATGCCGATCTGTCGTATATCGATGATACCCATCCTCTGACATTGCAGGGGATTACCGGCAACTTGAACCTGAGCGACCTCCGAATCGATGTGGCGCCCGACTGGAATAACCGGTTAGGGCTGGCGTTAACGTTGGGGCAACTGGATGGCAATATCAATATCGCCAACGTTGAAATTGGCGATGCCGGGAACAGCATTGGTTCAATCGATTTGAACTTTACGTTGGCCGACCAGACCGTCAGCGGCGTTAACTACACCAATGCCGTCTATATAGAAGGCGGTGGTCAGGCGGATGCCGGGAAACAGGGCCTTCGCTTGGCGACGGAATGGAGTTTGGCCAACGCAGACCTGTCTTACACGGATGACGGCAATACTGTTATTTTCAGTGGTCTGAAGTCGTGGGGGCAGGGTGACCTGACCCTAAATGTGACCAAGGCTGGCACTATTAATAATACCCAGTTCTTCGACGGCCTCCGTATCGGTTTTGAAAACGTCAAGGGCGGCTACAGCTTTGATGGCCTCCGGGTCGGTGATAAAAATGCACCGCTCCAAGGGGGGACTGAGCTTCTCCTCGCACTGGGTCTTTATCCCTCCTACGACTTCACCATGAACGGCCAGATTACGCTGGGTGCCGGCGGGCAATCCGGTGCGGGCCTGACAATCAACTCGGATGTTCACATTACCAAGGGACACGCGGCCCTGATTGCCGATCAGAACGGTAATGGAATCTGGGCGAGTGACCTCGATTACGACATGCATGTTCGGAACATGACTGTTGACATGACGTCGACCGGGCTGGCTATCGTTAAGGGTGAGGCCTGGAGCACCATGGATATCGGCAATCTTCGCGTAGGTGACAAGCTCACCGGCGGCAGTTTTGGGCGGGTCGTTGTCCAGACCTATGAGACCGGCAGTAGCATGACCATTTCCCCTGGCGGCGCCGGTAATGTCTGTGTGGGCGCAACCGGTACCGATTCGGCAACCTGCACGGCGGGGGGGGGTATCTGGGAGATGCGCGGCCAGCAAGGGGTTACGGTTTCCCTGAAACAGGTGTTTGCCGCCGCCGTTGACGCGACGAAGCGCAACCGGATTACCTGGGAAACAAATCGCCAGGTCGATGCAAACGGCAATGCTATAAATGGGACCGGAGAGCAACTGGTTATTGATAACTTTCATACCAGCGACGGCTGTGACTGTAACGGGGATGGCGTCGACGACAATACCTTCGGCATCCAGACTGAGCTGAACGTTGACGTCTACCAAACCAAGGTCGTTAAGAAGACGACTGGCCCGGACTCCAATGGCGTCGTCGGTAATGTTGGCGACGAGAAGATTATGGATCCGACCGCGCCCGCGGGTTATGTGTATGTCACCAATCCTACTACCGCCCAGATAGCGGATCGTCCGCTGGGCTTTGCCGTCAAAGCGCATACCCAGTTCAAAGAGCTGGACGTCGGGAGTGTTAACCTGGTGCATCCGACTGGCGGCTCCCAAACCATGTTGTATGGCGTGAGTATCCAGAACGTCGACCTCACGGCAAACCTCACGGCGACCCCAATCCAGTAGCAGTTGAGGTCTGGGCCAGTTTTCTGCTGCCCGTCCCAGATCTTTATCGCTTGCATTGAATCCTGCTTTGTTAAAAGATTCGAAGCCGATGTGTGCCTGGCGGAAAGCGTCAGTCACTGGTTTTGATGTCCCGATTGATGCGAAGTCCACATGAAAGAAGCCCTATTGGAAATGCTGTCCGATGGAGACTGGCATTCCGGTGAAGAGTTGGCCCGCCGCTTGGGGGTTAGCCGCACTGCCGTCTGGAAACAGTTGCATAAACTGGATGAGGAAGGTGTGCCGGTCGAAAGGGCGCATCGTCAAGGGTATCGTATTGTCGGTGGCATGGATCTTCTCGATGCAACAGTCATCGCGTCCCAGTTTCCTGCTAGCTTGGCGGCCTCCCTGAAGCTGACGGTCTTGTCGTCTGTGGGTTCAACCAATACTTATTTGTCGCAGCAGCCCAGTGGGGCTACCTATGACGTCTGTCTCGCCGAGCAGCAGACTGCCGGGCGTGGACGAAGGGGGCGGCAATGGGTGAGTCCCTTTGCCCAGAATCTGTACCTCAGCCTCGCTTTTAACTTGGCGGGTGGAATGTCATCGCTGGATGGCTTGAGCCTGGTCGTCGGCGTCGCTGCGGCGGACGCTTTGGCTGCGATGGGCATCGACGGTGTTGTTCTCAAGTGGCCTAATGACCTCTGGCTTGAAAGGCGAAAGCTCGGGGGTGTGTTGATTGAGCTTCAGGGTGAGCTGCAAACAGCCTGCCGTGTTGTGATGGGACTGGGGTTGAATGTTTATATGGAGCCGGGGAACGAAGCGTCGATTGATCAGCCGTGGACATCGCTAAAAGCCAGCGGTCTTGTGGTGGACGGGGGAAGAAACCGCTTGGCGGCGACAATGATCTGTGCGCTGATCTCGGCGGTGGAGGCGTTTCAGCAGAATGGCTTTGCGCCTTGGCGGGAGCGCTGGATGCAGCGAGATGCATTGAGGGATCAGTCCGTTTACACCTTGCCGGGTGATTTGCGGGGTGTTGGGCGAGGGATTGATGCAGGGGGCGCCTATCGCATTGAGACCAATGAGGGTATCGAGGTGGTTCAATCCGGGGAAATCAGTCTCAGGATGGATGCGTGATTCTTCAGGTTGATGTCGGCAATACTCGGGCTAAATGGCGTCTGATTGAAGGCGGGGCGATTTTCGCTCGTGGCGCAGGGAGTTTGAGCGACGAACGTCTGTTTGAGGCCATTTCGTCTCAACAGCAGTCTTCCACCAGTGAAGTGCGCGTCGCCTCGGTGGCCGGCGAGGCAGGCCTCGCATCCTTGTTGGCCCGTTTGTCCGCAGAGTTCGGTTGCATACCTCGCGTTTATCAGGCGATCGACGAACAGGCTGGGTTGCGGCTTGCCTACCGGGATCCGGGGCGCATTGGTGTGGATCGCTGGCTGGCCATGTTAGCTGCTTGGAAGAGGTATCGTGCCGCGTTTGTTGTGGTGGATGCCGGCAGCGCCCTGACAGTCGATTTTGTGGACGCCCAGGGCGTACATGGCGGGGGGTATATTTTGCCGGGCTGGCGAATGCTGGAGAATGCGTTGCTTCAGGGTACTGCCCAGGTGCGTTTTGACGTAGAGGAGGGGGAGCCTGTTGAGCCTGGCAACTCGACGGCTACCTGTGTTTCCCATGGGCGTAACTGGTTGTGGAGCGCGGTCATTGAAAGGCTGGAAAGGGACTGCCGGCAGCAGGCTATAGGGCGGACAATTGTGACTGGTGGAGACGCTGGCCGCCTTTTGGCTCTGGGCCTTCAGGCTGAGCATTGGCCCGATATTGTGCTCGACGGTATGAACGACTGAGGGTGCTCGATTGCTGATGCGCTTCGTGAAGTGGTTGGTTTATGTTCTCTGTCTGCTGAATATCGGGCTGTTGGCGTTGGCGCATGTTGTTCCGCCGGTGCCTGTTTCCCCTCATCAGATGCATTTACTCCCCCGGGTGAGGGAGTTGCAGTTGGCTGGCGAGGCAGGATCCTTGCCGCAACCGCAACCGCAACCGCAACCGCAACCGCAACCGCAACCGCAACCGCAACCGCAACCGCAACCGCAACCGCAACCGCAACCTAAGTCGCCGTCAGTCGCGGAAAAATCCTCCGTGCTTCCAGTACCTGAGGTGAAACCGCAAGCGCCGCCTGCATCTGTGCCGGTTGCACCGGCCACTCCTAGCCTTCGTTGTGAGGTCGTGGCCGGATTGACGGATCCCGATGAAGTGACAGGCTTGGTGGGGCGGGCGTCCGCACAGGGGATGGTCGGGGAGAGTCAGTCGCGTGATGTTCCGCTCCCGCCGTATCATTGGATCATTGTTCCCTATACGAATCGATCTGCGGCTTTGCGGGCGTTGCGTCTGTTGCAGCGTCAGGGCATTGATAGCTACCTGGTAACAAGCGGGGAATGGACAAATTCCATTTCCTTGGGAATATTTGAGCACTCGGGTTCGGCGCAGACCTTGTTAAGGCAGATGCGGGAGCGAGGTTTGAAGGTTAAGGAAGTGCCCTTTGAGCGTCAGCAGACGGTTTATCGTGTGCAGTTTGATCGCCTGACGGAGAGCCAGTACCAATGGCTGGAGGCTGAGATGGGTCATTTGCAAAAGAAAGGTCGAGAGATTCAAATTATTGCTTGTCCGGGTGTTGCATCAATACCCAAAAGTACTTAACATACCGGCCTCGCAAATGAGCGAGATCAGAGCTGGCGTAGCTCAGTTGGTAGAGCAGCTGACTTGTAATCAGCAGGTCGGGGGTTCGATTCCGTCCGCCAGCTCCATTTAAAAGGTTTTGCAGGTGCCGCCGAAAGTGGTGCTTGTTCGGGAGGGGTTCCCGAGTGGCCAAAGGGATCAGACTGTAAATCTGACGCGAAAGCTTCGCTGGTTCGAATCCAGCCCCCTCCACCACTATTTTGTTTGCGGGCATCGTATAGTGGCTATTACCTCAGCCTTCCAAGCTGATGACGCGGGTTCGATTCCCGCTGCCCGCTCCAGAATACGGTTTTTGTGAGGCTCATGTAGCTCAGTCGGTAGAGCACATCCTTGGTAAGGATGAGGTCACCGGTTCAATTCCGGTCATGAGCTCCATTTGTTTGTAGTTCGGTTGATGTTGCGATCCTTGATTGACTAAGGAGATTGGTCGAATGTCCAAAGCTAAGTTTGAACGCACCAAGCCGCATATCAATGTGGGCACCATTGGCCACGTTGACCATGGTAAAACCACGCTGACGGCTGCTCTGACTCGTGTATGTCACGAAGTATGGGGTACTGGTGAGGCGCGCGCATTCGACCAGATCGACAATGC